>NZ_LT635783.1:1142918-3090496 GCF_900128455.1 Bacteroides mediterraneensis
GTGTATAAGAGACAGAGCTGGGCCTGATGAAGCCGACCGCCATTCTGATTAATACAGGCCGTGGCGGACTGGTCAACGAGCAGGATTTGGCAGATGCCTTGAACGGCGGGAAGATTGCGGCTGCCGGTCTGGATGTGCTTTCTTCCGAACCGCCCCGTGCCGACAACCCGTTGCTGAAGGCACGTAATTGTTACATAACTCCTCATCAGGCCTGGGCCACCAGTGAGGCACGTGTCCGTCTGATGAATCTTGCAGTAAACAACCTGAAGGCTTTCATGGAAGGTCGTCCGGTGAATGTGGTATCAAAATAAAATGGAACGACGTATGACAAAGGAAGAACGTATAGAAAAGGCAGTCAGCCTGTTTAAGGAAGGATATAACTGTTCACAGTCGGTGGTGGGAGCATACGCCGATTTGTATGGGTTTACATTTGAGCAGGCGATACATATTTCAGCTTCATTTGGTGGAGGTATCGGCAGAATGCGTGAAACTTGTGGAGCGGCTTGCGGTATGTTTTTGTTGGCAGGGCTGGAACGATGTGCCAAGGACGGAGCCGACCGTGAAGGGAAAGCGGCCAACTATAAGCTGGTGCAGGAACTGGCTGGAAAGTTTAAGGAAGAATGTGGGGCACTTCGTTGCGCCGATTTGTTGGGACTTTCCAAGACGGAACCCATTGTTTCCACTCCGGAAGCCCGTACCCCGCAGTATTATGCCAAGCGCCCGTGTGCTCACATGGTGGAAACTGCGGCGAGAATTTGGGGCGATTTTTTGGAAAATGAAGGAAAATTGTAATAAGAAGCCGTTTTCTCAAATCTAAAATGAAAGTTTCCGGTTTTTCTTTATGCATTTATCTTGTTTTTTGTTAAATTTGCTGCCAAATAGAAAACGTCAATATTAGATGTTTAATTATAAAAGCAAAAAGATTATGTTAAAAGAAAAAGCGGGTGTCATTGCCGGACAAATCTGGGAGGCACTGAATGAAACAGAAGGCAAAACTCAGAAGCAACTGAAAAAGGAAGCAAAATTGAAGGCAGACAAGGATTTGTTCCTTGGATTAGGCTGGTTGCTGAGAGAAGATAAAATTGAAACAAGTGAAGTGGATGGGGAATTGTTTGTAAAACTGAAATAATTCTTTCAAAAATAAAAATGCGCCGAGGGGAGAATCCTTTCGGCGCATTTTTATTTTATCGTCTGGTCTGTCTGTAGCATCCTTCAGAGGCGTCACAGCAGTGAGTTTCGGAGGTTTCAAATTCGATGGTGGAATGTGTGATTCCGTAAGTGGATAGCAGTTGCTTCAGCTGCCGTTTGGTGTCTTCCATTTCCGCAAGGTTGCGGATTACCACATGGAGAGTGGCTGCGTTTTCAGTGGTACTGACGGCCCAGACATGCAGGTGATGCCAGCTTGCTACGCCAGGAGTCTGCCCGATGGCTGTCTCCAGTTTGTCCAGCTGGACTTGTTCGGGTACGGCATCCAGACACAGATAAAGACTTTCCTTTAGCAGTTTCCATGTGGACACCAGAATAATAAGGGCAATAGCCATACCAATAAAGGCATCAATAAGATAACATTGTGTGAAACTGATGAGGATACCCGATACGACTACTCCTACGGAGACCAGCGTGTCCATGGCCATGTGCAGGAAGGCACCTTTGATGTTCAAGTCGTTTTTCTGACCTTTCATCAGCAGCAGAGCGGTGGTTCCATTGATTAAGATACCCACACCGGCTGTCCAGGAAATGGCTTCGCCGGAGATAGGGATCGTACTTTTCAGTTTGTAGATGCTTTCAATCAGGATTCCTCCTACGGCAATCAGTAGGATGACGGCATTGACCAGCGAGACCAGTACGGTGCTTTTTTTGTATCCGTAGGTGAAGTGGCTGTTTGCTTTCCGGGTGGCCATCCGGATGGCGAAGAGGGAAAGTAGGAGGCTGAATACATCGCTCAGGTTGTGGCCGGCGTCGGAAAGCAGCCCCAGTGAATGATAGGTAAATCCTATACCTGCCTCTACGATGACGAACAGCAGGTTTAGCAGAATGCAGGCAATGAGTGTGGTGCTCACGGATTCTATGGCGTGATGATGTGCGTGGGCGTGTGAATGAACATGTGACATAAGTTAATTGTTTTTATTTTCAGATGCGAAGTTAAGTGCTTTTCTCCTATCTTGTACTCTGTGTGTAATAATAACAACCCGGTTGCAGGGAGAGGCGAAAAATTTGGCAAGACTTCGGGTGATTTGACTGGGAAACATTATTTTTGTAGTTAATCAAAAGAGAAAAGAAATGAAGAAATTGGTATGTCCGCAGTGTAAGATAGCGGCAATGTATGTGAAGAATGCGGCAGAAGAGCGCAGGTTGGTATATGTGACTTCAGAAGGAGAGGTGATTCCGAAGAAAGAAGGTGAATCGCTTGAAGGCTTTAATTTGGATGAAGTATTTTGCTTAGGTTGTTCATGGCATGGCTCTCCGAAGCGAATGGTGAGGTATTGAGCACCGTGTGGTTCGTTTTTCTGTCCTGTGAAATCGGAGAAATAATCTATTTATCGTGAAGTATAGTCTAGTTTATTTTGAGAAGAAAACGGGAGAAATAAGAAAATATACTTATCTTTGTCTATATTTTATGCATTTTAAAGAATAACGATAAGTATGGACAAAGTAATTATTAACTCTTACGAAGAATTTGAGAAATTGGTAGGCCAACAGATTGGTGTATCCGATTGGCTGGAAATTCCACAGGAACGTATCAATCAGTTTGCTGATGCTACACTGGATCATCAGTGGATTCATGTAGACACGGAGCGTGCAAAGGTAGAAAGTCCTTACAAGAGTACGATTGTACATGGTTACCTGACCCTTTCATTGCTTCCTTATCTGTGGAACCAGATTATTGAGGTGAACAACCTGAAGATGATGGTGAACTATGGGATGGACAAGATGAAATTCGGACAGGCGGTATTGTCCGGACAAAGTGTGCGTTTGGTTGCCACTTTGCATTCATTGGTCAATCTGCGTGGAGTAGCAAAGGCCGAAATCAAGTTCTCTATCGAAATCAAGGACCAGAAGAAAAAAGCACTGGAAGGTATTGCTACTTTCTTGTACTATTTCAATTAATACCTTATTAAAGGAAAGATATTGGAGGCTGTCTCAAATTGAAATATAATTTGAGATGGCCTTTTTTGTGTCTGCAAAAAAAATCGGGCAAGCCCCAACTTCGCTCAGTCAGGACTTGCCCGTCTCCCTAATTTTTTGTATCTTAGGGAATCAAGCAATATATCCCAAAGATAATGTTTAAAAACTATACCTCCAACGATAATCTGCTTTTACCTCCGTGTTTAGGCGATTTTATTCCCCAGAACGACCCGGTCCGGGTTGTTCACCGTATCATTGAACAGATCAGCCTGGAAGAACTTTACCGCAAGTACTCCGTCAAAGGCTGTCCGGCCTACCATCCCCGCATGATGCTGCAGATTCTGGTATATGCCTATCTGCGCAACATCTATTCCAGCCGCCGCATCGAAGAGTTTTGCCGCAATGACATCCGCTTCATGTGGCTGACCGGCAATGTGACTCCTGACCACAACACCATCAACCGTTTCCGCAGCAGTCGGCTGAAGGATGTGCTCAAGACCGTCTTCGCCACCATCGTGAAGTTCCTCGTGGCGGAGGGCTTTGTAAGTCTGGACGTGGCCTGCACCGACGGGACGAAGATGGAAGCAAACGCCAACCGTTATACGTTCGTCTGGGGCAAGTCCATCCACACCCGCATCTCCAGAATCGCGGAACAGCTTGAGGAAATATGGCGGTACGCCGAGTCCGTCACCAAGCAGGAGTTGCGCGACTCCGCTCCCGTCACTTACCAGGACATCACCCCCGAGAAGGTGGAAAGGGCGCTGGAGCAGATACATGAAGCCTTGGAGGGAACGGATGCGGACCGGAAAGTGAAGGCCAAGGTTCGGCGCGTGAGGAAGGCATGGCCCGAACAGCTGAAGAAATATGAATCCCAGGGAAAGATTCTCGATGGGCGCAACAGCTACTCCAAGACAGACCCCGACGCCACGTTCATGCGGATGAAGGAGGACCACATGAGGAACGGGCAGCTCAAGCCCGGATACAACCCGCAGGTCAGTACCAACAGACAGTTCATCCTGAACTATACCCTCCACCAGTGTGCCGGTGACACCTCCACCTATCCCCTGCACATGGAAGACTTCCATTCCCTGTACGGCAGATATCCTGACGTGTCCGTCTGTGACGCCGGATACGGAAGCGAGGAGAACTACCTGTACGCCTTCAGGCATGGCATTGAAACCTTCATAAAGTACAGCTATTTCCACAAGGAACAGAAAAGGAGCTTCAGGAATGACCCGTTCCTGTCTGCCAACTTTTACTATAATGAAGAAACCGACGGGATGTACTGTCCGATGGGACAGAGGATGAAAAGACTCTCCGATGTAAAGCGGACGACGGACAACGGTTTTGTACAGACCATCTCAAGGTACAGGGCCCGGAACTGCAAGGGCTGCCCGTTAAGATGCCGGTGTCACAGAAGCCGGTCGGAAAGGATTGTGCAGGTAAACCACAGGCTGAGGAAAATCAAGGAAAGGGAACGTGAGAAACTCCTTTCTGCGGAAGGTCTTAAATACCGGAGCCAGCGGCCGCAGGATGTGGAAGCCGTATTTGGAAACCTCAAGAACAACAAGCACTTCAAGAGGTTCCATCTCCGTGGACTGAAGAAGGTGGAAATTGAATTTGGCCTGCTGGCCATAGCGCATAATCTTGCAAAAGTAGCCTCTTAGGAGGCTTCTGACCAAGAAAAAACCGTTTAAAGCGATGAAATCTGTAGAAAGAAACTTGTAAATTCCTTTTTTTGAGAAAAATCCAAACGACTTCAGTCTGATATGAAACGACAGAGGCCATCTCAATTCATTTTGAGACAGCCTCTTTTTTTTGTTTAAAATTTCAGTGAAGCATAGAATCCGCAATATCCGTCGCCTGCCATGGGACTGATTGCCAAATCATGTTTCTGGGCGAACGGACGGGTAAAAATATAGGAACTTCCTACACCGATGGCAGCTCCTGCAGCCACATCCCACCAGTCATGTTTTTTTCCGTACACCCGGCTCCAGCCTACATACGTAGATACGACATAAGCCGGCAAGCCCCATTTCCATCCGTAGCGTCGCTGGATAAAGGAAGCGGCGGTAAAAGAAACGGATGTGTGCATGGAGGGGAACGAATGGTTGTCGCTATGGTCGGGCCGTTCCTTCTTGACCGCATATTTCAGTGCGTAGGTCACTCCCAGGGTGGTGATTCCGGCCAAGGCTCCTTGCTGCAATCCTTTCCAATCCTTTTGTATTAGAATGGCGGTTAGTCCGGCCACAGGAAGCAGAACGGCTCCTATATCGCCGGAAGTACGGACTGCTTTTCGTGATTCACTGATTTCGAGCTGTTGGGCATGAAGGGATACAGTGAGACAGAGAGCCGTCAGGAAAAGTATAAGCTGTTTCATAACAAAAGAAGAATTTTAGGAACGAAGATGATGAGCCCGACGATAGCAGCACCGATAGCCAGAATCAATACGGCTCCGGCAGCCAGGTCTTTGGTACGTTTGATGGCTTCGTTGTAACCGGGAGAAACCAAGTCGGCCAGTGCCTCGATGGAAGAATTGACGGCTTCTGCCGCCAATACCATGGCGATGGCGAATACAATGGCAATCCATTCGATGGATGATAGCCCGATGAGCCATCCGGCTATCGTGACACATACAGCGGCAAAACAATGAATCCACGCATTGTGTTCATGGGCAATGAGCAGACGGATACCGTTGCCGGCAAACTTAAAGCTCCGCAACCGTTTTCGTAAAGTGAATCCTTCGTTCTTCATCTCATAAAACTTAAATTTCGACAGTGACTTCCACAGGGCAGTGGTCAGAACCGAATATTTCGGTATGTATTTTAGCTCCCTTCAATTTGTCGGAAAGGCTGGCTGAGGCCAGAAAATAATCGATACGCCACCCGGCATTCTTCTCGCGTGCCTTAAAACGGTAAGACCACCAAGAGTAGATGTTGGTCTGGTCGGGATAGAAATGACGGAAGGTATCGACGAATCCGGCATCCAGCAGCTGCTGGAATTTATCGCGTTCCTGGTCGGTAAATCCGGCGTTCATCCGGTTGGTTTTGGGATTCTTCAGGTCAATTTCCTTATGAGCCACATTCAAGTCGCCGCATACCAGTACCGGTTTTATTTGGTCGAGCTTTTGTAAATATGCCCGGAAGTCATCGTCCCAAGTCATGCGGTAGTCCAGGCGTTTCAGCCCGTCCTGCGAATTGGGGGTATAGACCGTTACCAGGAAAAATTTTTCCATTTCCAACGTAATGACACGCCCTTCATGGTCGTGCTCGTCAATTCCCAGACCATAAGTCACTTGTAGGGGTTGGTGACGGGTAAAAATAGCCGTGCCGGAATAGCCTTTCTTTTCGGCATAGTTCCAGTAGGAAGTGTAGCCTTCGAAAGAAAGGTCAAGCTGTCCTTCCTGCATTTTAGTTTCTTGCAGGCAGAAGAAATCGGCATCAAGCTGGTTGAATACATCGCGGAAACCTTTGTCGCAGCAGGCACGCAGTCCGTTTACGTTCCAAGATATCAGTTTGATCATACAGGTTATTTTTTCAAGTCAAATAAATAGGTGAGACGTCCGCCGATATAAGAATGTGCGGAACGTGAAAAATAGTCTTTTTTACTGTTGTTATAAAAGTCGCTTAGCCCGAAATAATAGCGGGCTTCCAGCAGGAAATGGCCGATTCCGGTACGTATCTCGACACCTCCGCCTCCTACAATGCCATAGTCGAACTTCTTGTCGGCGAATTTTCCATATTGCGCGTCGGTCCCTTGTGGGCGGTTGGAGGTATTCCATGTGGAAAGGTCGCTATAGAATTCTTTTTCACTTATCAGAAAACCGATTTGCGGGCCGAGGTTGATGATAAATCGGGCACCGTTACCCTGGTCCTTCCCGAAGGCAAGATGGGCCAACAGAGGAACTTCCACATAATTCATGGCACGGTGGTAAGTGTTGTCGCTGCCGTCTTCAATGACTTCTTTCCATCCTCGTTGGGAGAAATTGATTTCGCCTTGTATGCCACAAATCATCTTGAAGTATTTTTCGGAAATATAACGGACGGTAAGTCCGAATTCCGGGGCTATGAAGCTTGTCTGCTTGATGCTGGGAGAGAAACTGACAGAGTTCAGGTTTACTCCTCCGTTGATTCCTACCGCAAGATTATGCCGCTCGTCTTGTAGCTGGGCATGGATGAATTGCGGAAGCAAGCAGAGCAGACTGCATATAAATAGGATTCGTCGGTATCTTTTCATCTTATTCAAAATCAAGTTTAATCAGTTCGTAGTTTTTGGTCAGGTGCACAAAAAAGACTTTCTGGTTGATGAATCCTCCCCAGTTGTTGACTCTTTCAAACTTGAATCCGGTCTGGATAGGGGTGACATGGACCTTATCCAAATTCTCTTCCAGTTTGTTACCCTGCTGTGCGAGGCCTTTCAGGAAGAAATATCCCGTATCAAAGCCCAACATACCGTATTTGGGGAAGATGTTGGCCATATCTTTACTATACCAGCGGCGGTAGTTTTGGGCAAAGCGCACCGCTTCCGGGAACAGATTGTTGGTATAGAAAGAGGAATAAAAATAGGTGTCCAGTTCATAGAAGCTGGCCAAATGTTCTTGTGTGTAGGTCTGCCATTCCGGATAACCGAACAAATGCATGTTGAAAGCAGGGTGAGCCCGCAACACATTGCTCAGTTGTGGAATGATTCTGGTCAAGGCACTGCTGCGTCCGGATGTCGGAATGAAGATGTTTTCCCGAAGTGTATCCATGGCTGCAATCACTTTTTCCGGAGTGAGGGTGGCTCCCAATTGAATTTGTTTGAACTTCACACGGTTGTCTTTCAATTCGTTTTTCAGTCCGTTGACAAATTCTGCTTTTTCTTTATCTCCATTAGCGATGTCTATGAAAATAATGTTCGACTGGCTGAATTTTCGCAAGAAGTGTTCATAGACTTCTGAATAGAAGTAAGACTGAGGAGTGTTAATCTGGTAAATCATCGGGTTGGTGAAGACCTGATCCACTTTTGGCGCAAAAGGAATAACCAGACGTATTTTGTGACGTTTGGCAAAGTCGGATAACTGTCCTATTTGGTTCGTATGGACAGGACCGAAAATAATATCCATGTCTTGCATCTCCGGTTTGTTCAAGATACCGGAAATGGCGTTTCCGCTTCCTTTGGTGTCGTAAGTGTACAGATTGATGGATACTCCCTGCCGTTTCAGGCTGTCTACAGCCAGTAGAAATCCTTCGTAATATTCTATCATCCGGCTTTGCTCTTCGGCTTTGGCATTGTTGGCAGCTGTAAACGGAAGCATGACAGCGGCCTGGATTGTTCTTAAATTCCTGGGTGCTGTTTTGCTTTGACTGAATAGTTCTTCGTTAGACGGGGTGGTGACAGGCGTCGCAACTGTTTGTTTGTTGGGCCGACTGTTTTTCGGATAAGGAATAAAGAGGAACATCCCTTTCTTCAGTTTCCCGTTTTTCAGTTCTGGATTCAGGGCCAGAAGGTCTTCTCGGGTTATTCCATACTCTAGGCAGATGCTGTAAATCGTTTCTTTCCGTTCTACCTTGTGCATCTCTTTCCAATCCTTCTGGGATGTGGCCGGAGTGACAGTGGGGTGAGTTTCGGCTGGCTTGGAGACTGGTGTTGTGTGGTTTCCTGTCGGGATGGAAATGACTTGTCCGATTCGGAAATTGCTGGCGCTCAGTCCCGGGTTGGCATCACAGATGGCCTGTGCACTGACATTGTACTTTACGGTCAGCTGATACAACGTTTCTCCCGCTTGTATGGTATGAAAAGTGCCGTTTTCGCCGGAAGAAGTGGGGTTTGCCTGTGGTATCTTCAGAGATTCACCTGCCCGGATTTGTTTGTCGCTTCCCGGATTCAGGCGTACAATGTCGTCCACCGTCACATGATACATGCTTGCTATGGAATAAAGGCTTTGTCCCTTACTTACTGTATGTAGAAAATAATTATTGTTCCCGTTTTGTGCGTGAAGGGCCGTTATGGCACTTCCAATGGTGAATGCCAGTACAAGACACGCTATTTGAAAGAATCTCATGGTCATTTATATGATTTGTTGAGTGGCAAAAGTACAAAAAAAATTGCATTGTAGGATGAAAATGGAAAAGTAAATATCTCTATCTTTGCAAAGATATCATTGAAGGATTATATGACTGAAGGAACTGAAACGATTTGTGTGCAGGGAGCCCGGGTACACAACTTGAAAAATATAGATGTAGAAATTCCCCGTGATAGTTTGACGGTGATAACCGGATTAAGTGGAAGTGGAAAATCGTCCTTGGCCTTCGACACCTTGTTTGTGGAAGGACAGCGGCGTTACATAGAGACCTTTTCGGCGTATGCCCGTAATTTCCTGGGGGGAATGGAACGTCCGGATGTGGATAAGATTACGGGACTGAGTCCGGTGATTTCCATCGAGCAGAAGACAACCAATAAGAATCCACGTTCTACGGTAGGAACCACTACGGAAATATATGATTATCTGCGTTTGTTGTTCGCGCGGGCAGGCACGGCTTATTCGTATCTGTCGGGAGAGAAGATGGTGAAGTACACCGAAGAGCAGATTCTGGATTTGATTCACCGGGATTATAAGGGAAAACGAATTTTTATTCTGGCTCCTTTGGTCCGGACACGTAAAGGACATTATAAGGAGTTGTTCGAGCAGGTGCGCAAGAAGGGTTACCTTTATGTCCGGGTAGACGGGGAAATCAAGGAGATTGTCCATGGCATGAAATTGGACCGTTACAAGAACCATGACATTGAGGTGGTGATTGATAAAACGGTGGTGACGGACAAGGAAGACAGCCGGTTGAAGCAAAGTGTGTCTACGGCCATGCAGCAGGGCGACGGCCTCCTCATGATATTGGATGCACAGACCGAGAGTGTACGCCACTATAGTAAGCGACTGATGTGTCCGGTGACCGGGCTGTCCTATAAAGAACCCGCACCGCATAATTTTTCGTTCAATTCGCCACAGGGAGCATGTCCGCGTTGTAAGGGATTGGGGTATGTCAATTTGATTGACGAGGACAAGGTGATTCCCGACCGTTCGTTGTCTGTCTATGAAGGAGCAGTCGCCCCGTTGGGAAAATACAAGAATGTGATGATTTTCTGGCAGCTGGAAGCCTTGTTGGAACGTTATGAGGCCACGCTGAAAACTCCGGTAAGTGAATTGCCGGAAGATGCCATCAATGAAATCTTGTACGGATGCGATGAGCGTCTGAAAATTAAAAGTACATTGATTCATACCACTTCCGATTATTTCGTGGTGTATGAAGGTATTGTCAAGTATATCCAGATGATGCAGGAAAAGGAGGCTTCGGCTACCGCACAGAAATGGGCGGAACAGTTTGCCAAGACGGATGTGTGCCCGGAATGCAAGGGGGCACGTCTGAACAAGGAAGCCTTGCATTTTCGGATTCATGACAAGAATATTTACGAGCTGGCCACCATGGATATCAGTGAACTGTATGACTGGGTGTGTCATGTGGAGGATTTCCTGGAAGAAAAGCAACGTTTGATTGCGACGGAAATTTTAAAGGAAATACGTACCCGCTTGAAGTTCTTGCTGGATGTGGGGCTGGATTATCTTTCTCTGAACCGTTCTTCGGTCACTTTGTCGGGCGGAGAGAGTCAGCGTATCCGTCTGGCCACTCAGATTGGTTCCCAGTTGGTCAATGTGCTGTATATCTTGGATGAGCCCAGTATCGGGTTGCATCAGCGTGACAATATCCGGTTAATCAATTCCTTGAAAGAACTGCGGGATTTGGGAAATACTGTGATAGTGGTGGAGCATGACAAGGATATGATGCTGGCCGCAGACTACATTGTAGACATGGGGCCGAAAGCCGGTCGGTTGGGAGGAGAGGTAGTCTTTTCCGGTACTCCGGCAGAAATGCTGAAAACCAATACGCTGACCTCACAATATTTGAACGGGAAGATGAGCATTGAAGTGCCGGCGGAACGGAGAAAGGGCAATGGGTATTCTTTGATTCTACGGGGAGCCCGTGGTAACAACCTGAAAGGGGATGATGTGGAGTTCCCGTTGGGCAAGCTGATTTGCGTGACGGGCGTTTCCGGTAGTGGAAAGTCTACATTGGTGAACGATACGTTGCAGCCGATTCTCTCCCAGCATTTCTACCGTTCGTTGCAAGACCCCTTGCCGTATGACCGCATTGAGGGTTTGGAATACATTGACAAAGTGGTGAATGTGGACCAGTCTCCGCTGGGAAGAACGCCCCGTTCCAATCCGGCAACATATACGGGCGTGTTTTCCGATATCCGTAATCTGTTTGTCGGCCTTCCGGAGGCGAAGATCCGTGGCTATAAGGCCGGGCGTTTCTCGTTTAATGTGTCGGGCGGACGATGTGAGGCTTGTGGCGGAAACGGTTACAAGACTATCGAGATGAATTTCCTGCCGGATGTGCTGGTGCCGTGTGAGGTGTGTCACGGCAAGCGCTACAACCGTGAGACGCTGGAAGTGCGCTACAAGGGAAAGTCCATTGCCGATGTGTTGGATATGACCATCAACCGTGCGGTGGAATTTTTCGAGAATGTACCGCAGATTTTGAATAAAATCAAGGTGTTGCAGGAAGTAGGACTCGGTTATATCAAGTTGGGGCAACCTTCCACGACCTTGTCGGGAGGGGAAAGCCAGCGCGTGAAACTGGCTACGGAATTGTCGAAAAGGGACACAGGAAAGACCGTATACATTCTGGATGAACCTACCACCGGATTGCACTTTGAAGATATTCGGGTGTTGATGAATGTGTTGAACCGTTTGGTGGACAAAGGAAATACGGTTATCGTGATAGAGCATAACTTGGATGTCATTAAAATGGCAGACTATATTATTGATATGGGACCCGAAGGCGGAAAGGGAGGAGGCCAGTTGCTGGTTTGCGGTACTCCGGAAGAGGTGGCCGAATCGGGTAAAGGATATACATCAGGATTTTTGAAGGAAGAATTGAAAGGAGTGATTAAAGATGGCAAAAGATAAGATTGCAAAGACCAATGCAGCCCGTCTGTTGGATCGGGACAAGGTGAAATACGAACTGGTTCCATACGAGGTCGACGAGAACGACTTGAGTTGTGTGCATGTGGCTGCCACGTTGGGAGAGAATATCGAACAGGTGTTCAAAACACTGGTTTTGCAGGGAGATAAATCGGGATATTTTGTTTGTGTGGTTCCGGGGGAACATGAAATCGACCTGAAAATGGCGGCCAAGATTTCCGGAAACAAGAAATGCGACTTGATACCCATGAAAGAACTGCTTCCGCTTACGGGTTACATCCGTGGGGGATGCTCTCCCATCGGGATGAAGAAACATTTCCCCACTTACATCCATCACACTTGCAATGATTTTCCTTATATCTACGTCAGTGCAGGAGTGAGAGGGTTGCAGGTGAAGCTGGCTCCGGCCGATTTGATTAAAGTGAGCCAGGCAGAAGTGTGTACATTGTTTTAAGATAGTAGAATAATAGAATTAATCGTTTATGGGATACGGAAAATGGATTGGGGGAATCATGGGATTCATGACCATGGGACCTCTGGGGGCCTTGGCGGGATTTGCCATCGGTTCTTTGTTTGACAAAAGTGTGGCTGCACAGAATGAAATGGGGGAGACTTCCGGAACTTATACGCAGGAGGATATTTATGCCGGACAGCGCAACAGTTTCTTGTTCTCCATGCTGGTCATGGCTTCGTATATTATTCGTGCAGACGGTCGCATCATGCACAGTGAGATGGAATTTGTACGTCAGTTCCTGCGGGTTAATTTTGGTGCCAATGCAGTGGACGAGGGTGAACGTATTTTGCTGAACCTGTTTGAACAGCGCAAGCAGATGGAACGGAATGACCCTTCTGCGTTTCGTCGTACCATCCGGGAATGTGGGGCGCAGATTGCTGCCAATTTGACCTATGAACAGCGTCTGCAGTTGCTCGATTTCTTGGTAAAGATTGCCCAGAGTGACGGCAATGTGTGTCAGGCAGAGATTGACGCCCTGAAGGAAGTGGCTCAGTCCATGCAGTTGTCTTTACAGGAAGTGGATTCCATGCTGAACCTGAAGGGCGATTCACTGGAGGATGCTTACAAGGTGCTGGAAATCGAACCTACCGCTTCGGACGAAGAAGTACGCAAGGCTTATCGCAGTCTCGTGTTGAAGCATCATCCTGACCGCGTGGCTACGTTGGGGGAAGACATCCGGAAAGCTGCCGAAGAAAAGCTCCAGCGCATCAATGATGCGAAAGAGCGGATTTTCAAGGCGCGGGGTATGAAATAAATACAAGAGAGGCCTGTCACGTTCATTTACGCTGGCAGGCCTCTCTTGTATCTTTTTATGAAATTGATAAATAGATTATTATGCTTTGCGAGTACTGCCTAAGAAGTACCGCAGTACTTCCTTGGCAGTACTGTAGTACTTCTTAGGCAGTACTGCAGTACTTTCGGGGAAGTACTGGCTAATCGTACCAGTTGAGTTCGTCTTCCTTCAGGTCGAATTCCAGGTTGTCTGTAACACCAGCCTGCTTCAGGGCATTGCGGATGATTTCCTGTTCCTTGGGAGGCAGTTTTCTTTCCCCTCTTCTTCTTTCAAAATAAGGGTTTCGTCCGAAGCGGGCAATCAGGATATTCATGAATTTCTGGTATTGGTCGGGGTACATTTGCTTTTTCATTTGGCTGAAACCGCGCATGTAGGTCACCGGAGTGGCATCGCGGTAGTACGGGCATGAAGTGTCTTTGGTGCATCGTGCAGGATTGGCCAGGTGCAGGAATGTCTCCCGTTCCAGCAATATCGGATAAGCCAGCTGGCGTAGGCAATTGGAAGCGCAGGTACAGTCAGTATGTAAGCAGATGGAAAAACTGGCCGGAGCCTCTTTGTAAGGATTCTTTTTCATAAGTATGTTTTTTAGCTTGAGCGGATAGCAAACTTACGGAAAATAATTTTGAAACAGGAGGAGTCCGGCTATTTTTTTTGATGGCATGACAAAAATATTTTGTGGCTTACGCTTTTGGAGCCGTGAAGGAATGGGGCCTAATCAGCAGTTGGACGAGGGAGGCGTATCCGCCTTCGACGGGCCGAACCACTTGTCAATGAGCAGTGCCAAGGCTCCGTCGCCCGTTACGTTGCAGGCCGTACCGAAACTGTCCATGGCAATGTAGAGGGCAATCATCAGGGCTTGCGCGTTTTCGTCAAATCCCAGCATGGACGACAAGATGCCGAGCGAGGCCATAATGGCTCCTCCCGGTACACCCGGGGCGGCTACCATGGTGATTCCCAACATAAAGATAAATCCGGCAAACATCTGAAAATTGTAGGGAATATCCTGCATCATCATCAGGGCCAGGGCGCAGGCCACAATCTTCATGGTACTTCCCGACAGGTGGATGGTGGCACACAAGGGGATGACAAATCCGGCAACTCCTTCGTGTACACCGTTTTGTATGGTCTGTTTCAGGGTCACAGGAATGGTGGCGGCAGACGACTGGGTTCCTAAGGCGGTGAAATAGGCCGGCATCATTCTTGCCAGCAGACGGAATGGATTCTTGCGTACAAACAGTCCCGCGATGCAGTATTGGAATATTAGCAGGAAGATGTGCAGCAGGAAGATGATACCGATAATCTTAATAAACACTGCCAGTACGTGAAACACTTGTCCGGAGTGAGTCATGTTGAAGAAAATGCCGAAGATATAAATCGGCAACAGGGGAAGGATTACGGCTTGTATGGTCTTGACGATAATTTCCTTGAAATCGTTGCAGACATTTTTCAGGTAGGTGGTATCCAAGTGAGCCAGTCCGAGTCCGAGGGTGAAGGCCATGACGAGTGCGGTCATAACGTTGAGCGGTTCGGGTATGGCCACGGTGAAGAACGGGGTGGTTCCTTGTGCCTCACTGATTTCCGATAGTGGAATGTTTCGGGTGATGAGGCTGGGGAAGAAGGTTTCTCCCACGCCGAATGAAAGAAATCCGGAAAACAGGGTGGCTCCGTAAGCCAGCAATACGGTGGCTACCAGCATTTTCCCGGCTCCTTTCCCGATGTCGGCAATGGCCGGGGTAACCAGTCCTACAATAATCAGGGGGATGATGAAGTTCAGAAACTGGCTGAAAAGCGCATTGAATGTCACAAAAATGCGTACCGGAAGTGCCGGTGAAACTGTACCTGCACCAATACCCAAAGCGATAGCTAGGATGATGCGGGCAAGGAGTCCTAGTTTAATTTTTTTCATGGGGCTTAGTTTTTGTCACAAAGATAGTATAATAATCCTGAATAAGCGATACACCCTACCTGAGGAAATGATTACTTTTGTGCCCGAGAAAAATAACGGACAAAATTAGTTAAATTATGGAACCGACTCAAAAGAAGATTAACAAGGTAGAGCTTCGAAATTTGCAGATTGAAGACTATGCACAGCTTGCCCAGTCGTTTACTCGCGTTTATGCAGACAAGGATGTGTTCTGGACACATGCACAAATAGAAAAACTGATTCGTATTTTCCCCGAAGGACAGATTGTGACCGTCGTGGATGACAAGATTGTGGGATGCGCACTTTCTATCATCGTGGATTATGATTTGGTCAAGGGAGACCATACGTATGCGAAGGTGACAGGAGATGAGACTTTCAGTACGCACAACCCGAAAGGAAATATCCTTTATGGTATTGAAGTGTTTATCCATCCCGAATACCGGGGATTGCGTCTGGCCCGCCGAATGTATGAATATCGTAAGGAATTGTGTGAAAAGTTGAATCTGAAAGCCATCATGTTCGGTGGACGTATTCCGAACTATTACAAATATGCCGACCAGATGCGTCCGAAGGAATACATCGAGAAGGTCCGTTCGCGCGAAATCTACGATCCGGTGCTGACCTTCCAGCTTTCGAATGATTTCCACGTACGTCGTGTGATGCGTAATTACCTGCCGAACGACGAGGAATCCAAGCATTGCGCTACGTTGTTGCAGTGGGATAATATTTACTATCAGCCGCCTACGGATTCGTACATTGACAAGAAGACCACAGTCAGAGTTGGGTTGGTACAGTGGCAGATGCGTTCCTATCAGACATTGGATGACGTGTTTGAGCAAGTGGAGTTCTTCATCGATGCGGTAGCCGGATACAAGAGTGACTTTGTACTTTTCCCGGAATATTTCAATGCTCCGTTGATGGCCAAATTCAACAATATGGGAGAGGCCCAGTCTATCCGTGCTTTGGCTCAATATACGGAAGATATCAGAGACCGTTTCATCAACCTGGCTATCAAGCATAACATCAATATCATTACAGGTAGTATGCCTTACGTGAAAGAGGACGGCGGACTCTATAATGTGGGATTCCTTTGCCGTCGTGATGGAACTTACGAAATGTATGAGAAGATTCATGTAACCCCCGATGAAGTGAAGAGCTGGGGGTTGAGCGGCGGTAAGAAAGTACAGACCTTTGACACCGACTGTGCCAAAATCGGTGTGCTGATTTGCTACGATGTGGAATTCCCGGAACTTTCCCGACTGATGGCCGATCAGGGCATGCAGATTCTGTTTGTGCCGTTCCTGACCGATACGCAGAACGGTTATTCACGTGTACGGGTCTGCGCACAGGCACGTGCCATTGAAAATGAATGTTTCGTGGTGATTGCCGGAAGTGTGGGCAACCTGCCTCGTGTGCATAACATGGATATCCAGTATGCCCAGTCGGGAGTCTTTACGCCGTGTGACTTTGCTTTCCCGACCGACGGAAAACGTGCGGAAGCTACTCCGAATACGGAAATGATTCTGGTTTCCGATGTGGATTTGGACTTATTGAATGAACTTCACACCTATGGTAGTGTGCGTAACCTGCGTGACCGCCGGAATGATTTGTATGAATTGCGTATGAAAAAGAACGCACAGGAAAATAATTGATAAAAAATCCCCGGATGGCAATCTCGTTATCCGGGGATTTTTGTGTCTTATTCTTTGTAAAGGTCTTCGTGGTAGTCGAACAGCCAGTTGGCTTCTGCCAGTAGCGGATGGTGTTTGTCTTTCTCCGAAAGGATGACTTTTTCGGCAGGTATCTTCCAGTCAATCTTCAAAGCCGGGTCGTTCCAGGCAATGGCTCCTTCACTTTGGGGGGCATAGAAATTGTCGCACTTGTACTGGAAGATGACTTCATCGCTCAGTACGCTGAATCCGTGGGCAAAGCCTCGTGGAATGAAGAACTGGCGGTGATTGTCTTCGGTCAGTTCCACAGCTACATGTTGTCCGAAAGTGGGAGAACCCTTTCGGATGTCCACCGCCACGTCGAGTACAGAACCCTTGATGACTCTTACCAGCTTGCTTTGAGCAAACGGTGGTTTCTGAAAATGCAGTCCGCGTAATACCCCGTAACTGGATTTACTCTCGTTGTCTTGTACGAAATGGATGGTGCGTACTTGCTTGTCGAAATCTCTTTGTGAAAAAGATTCAAAAAAATATCCTCTCTCATCTTTGAACAGGCGGGGTTCGATAATGACCACCCCTTCAATCTCTGTATTTATTACTTCCATGTGTGAATGATTAATATCATTTATCGGTTGTTCTTTTGCAATTCGTCGATGACCTTCAGTAAATACTGGCCGTATTGGTTTTTCAGCATGGGCTGGGCCAGTTCTCTCATCTTTTCGGGGGTAATCCAGCCTTGTCGCAGGGCTATTCCTTCCAGGCAGGCAACTTTCAGTCCTTGTCGTTTTTCAATTACCTCGATGTAGGTGGATGCCTCTGCCAGCGAGTCGTGTGTGCCGGTGTCCAGCCAGGCGAATCCTCTTCCCAAAGTCTGGACTTTCAGTTCTCCGTCGGCCAGGAAACGCTGGTTCACCGAAGTGATTTCCAGTTCACCGCGGGCGGAAGGTTTGATTTGTTTGGCCACTTCCACCACTTTGTTCGGATAGAAATAAAGGCCTGTCACGGCATAGTTGGACTTGGGGTGCCGAGGCTTTTCTTCAATGGACAGGCAATTTCCTTCCTTGTCGAATTCAGCCACTCCATAACGTTCCGGGTCGCTCACCCAATAGCCGAAAACGGTCGCTTTTCCTTCTTCTTCGGCCATACGGACCGCTTCTTTCAGCATCACCGTGAAGCTGTTCCCATGGAAAATATTGTCACCCAGTACCAGGCAGACTGCATCCTTTCCTATAAATTCTTCTCCAATCAGGAATGCTTGTGCCAGTCCGTCGGGGGAAGGCTGTTCTGCATATTCAAAATGTACGCCGAAATCGCTTCCGTCTCCTAGCAGCCGGCGGAATCCGGGAAGGTCGTAAGGAGTAGAAATAATCAGAATATCACGTATCCCTGCCAGCATCAGCACAGATATCGGGTAATAAATCATGGGTTTGTCAAAAACTGGAAGAAGTTGTTTGGAGACCCCTTTGGTTATAGGGTAGAGTCGAGTGCCCGACCCTCCTGCAAGAACAATACCTTTCATGGTTGAATGATTTTAATTAGTTTGCTGCAAAGAAAAAAGTTTTTTGTGAGAACTCAAAGTTTCTGCCTATTATCATTAAGGTAGAAAGGCTGTATGGGATACTTTTTGTAAAGAAAAATACAAATTCCTTTCTCCAGGTATTGTAAGTTTCAAAAATAGTTGTACCTTTGCAACGCATTTGAGAAAAACAAGTGCGGCGAACATTCTGGTTCCTTGGATGAGTGGCTTAGTCAGCGGTCTGCAAAACCGTGCACGGCGGTTCGAATCCGCCAGGAACCTCGCAAATTGGAAAGAGAGAACATCGGTTCCTTGGATGAGTGGCTTAGTCAGCGGTCTGCAAAACCGTGCACGGCGGTTCGAATCCGCCAGGAACCTCCAGACAACAAGATGCACTCTTAGCTCAGTTGGTAGAGCAACTGACTCTTAATCAGTGGGTCCAGGGTTCGAATCCCTGAGGGTGTACGAAGGATGGTTTTAGGGATTTTCCCTGAAACCATTTTTTTTGTTTCCAATTTTTCCTTTATCTGTTTTTAAACATAAAGCATTCTTTTGTGGTCTTACATAAAATCTTTTCCTTTGTGTCAGCATAGTTCAGCACAGATAATGCATTGATATGGATAAGAGTATACAATTTGGAAAACAGTCCACTAAGGTAAAGCAACTGTCGGATTGGATTGAACAGGACATCTTGATGGGAAAGTATCGGACGGATACGAGTTTGCCTTCTATCAATGTGTTGAGCAGAACCTACCATGTGTCGCGTGATACGGTATTTAAAGCTTTTGCCGACTTGCGTGAAAGGCGTTTGATTGATTCTACTCCCGGCAAGGGATATTACGTCATTAACCGGCAAGAGAAGATTTTTCTGTTGCTGGATGAATATTCACCTTTTAAGAATACCTTATATAATAGTTTTGTCAAGAAACTTTCTACCTTGTATAAGGTAGATCTTTGGTTTCATCAGTATAATGAACATATATTCGACACCATCTTGCGGGAAGCTATCGGGAGATACAATTATTATGTGGTCATGAATTTTGACAATGAAAGGTTTTCTCCTTTGTTCGATAAGATTCCCTCTTCCAGACTTTTACTACTCGACTTTGGCAAGTTTGAGAAAGGAAGCCATTCTTACATTTGCCAGAATTTCGATGAGGCTTTTTATAAAGCGCTGTCAGAATTGTCCGCACGTTTGAAGCGTTATCGTAAAATTGTGTTCCAGCTTCCTCAAGAATCTAAGCATCCCCATTCTTCCATACAGAGTTTTGAAGCTTATTGCCGTGACAATCATTTTGGGGCGGATGTGATACAAGATGAAGAGATTCAGGAAATAGAAAAGGGGGTTGTGTACGTTGTTATCCGGCAAACAGACGTGGTGAACGTCATTAAGCGGAGTAGGGAGAGAGGATTGAAGTGTGGGGTTGATTTTGGATTGATTGCCTATAACGATACGCCAGCTTATGAAGTGATAGATGAGGGAATTACGGCACTTAGCATTAACTGGGAAGAAATGGGAAGAAAAGCGGCGCATTTTATTTTGACAGGTGAAGGCGTACAGGAATTTCTTCCTACGGAAGTGCATCTTCGATGTTCTGTTTGATAAAAATGAAAAGTGCGTATGCTGTGTCTCAGCTTCAGCACGGCCAGTATGGATAAATGAACAAGACAATATAATAGAAGTTTAACTTTGTAAAAAATCGAAACATGAAAAATTATCCGAAAATTGGGATTCGTCCCACCATTGACGGGCGTCAGGGTGGCGTTCGTGAAAGCCTTGAAGAAAAGACTATGAATCTGGCTAAAGCCGTAGCCGAATTGATTTCTTCCAATCTGAGAAACGGTGATGGAAGTCCCGTGGAATGTGTAATTGCAGATTCTACCATCGGGCGAGTAGCTGAAAGTGCAGCTTGTGCCGAAAAATTTGAACGTGAAGGGGTGGGAGCTACTATTACTGTCACTTCCTGCTGGTGTTACGGGGCTGAAACAATGGACATGAATCCTTATTATCCGAAGGCTGTGTGGGGATTCAATGGAACGGAAAGACCGGGAGCGGTGTATTTGGCAGCGGTGTTGGCCGGACATGCACAGAAAGGATTGCCGGCATTTGGCATTTACGGTCATGATGTGCAAGATATAGAAGACAACACTATTCCGGCTGATGTAGCCGAAAAGATTCTGCGCTTTGCCCGTGCAGCTCAGGCAGTGGCAACCATGAGAGGAAAGTCCTATCTTTCGATGGGTAGCGTGTCCATGGGAATTGCCGGTTCGATTGTAAATCCGGATTTCTTCCAGGAATATTTGGGTATGCGTTGTGAATCAGTGGATTTGACCGAGATTATCCGCCGTATGACCGAAGGAATTTACGATAAGGAGGAATATGCCAAGGCGATGGCATGGACTGAAAAGTATTGTAAAAAGAATGAAGGAAAGGATTTCAACGTGGAAGCAAAGGTCAAGACACGTGCTGAAAAAGATGCCGACTGGGAGTTTATCGTGAAAATGACGATTATCATGCGCGATTTGATGACTGGAAATCCGAAACTCAAGGAATTGGGTTTCAAGGAAGAGGCATTGGGACATAATGCCATTGCAGCCGGTTTCCAGGGTCAGCGCCAGTGGACAGACTTTTATCCCAATGGGGATTTCTCGGAAGCATTGCTGAATACGTCTTTTGATTGGAACGGCATTCGTGAGGCTTACGTGGTAGCAACAGAAAATGATGCTTGCAATGGAGTAGCCATGCTCTTCGGCCATTTGTTGACCAACCGTGCACAGATTTTCTCTGATGTACGTACCTACTGGAGTCCGGAAGCCGTGAAACGTGTGACAGGTAAGGAACTGACCGGACTGGCACAGAATGGCATTATTCATTTGATTAATTCCGGAGCTACCACATTGGATGGTACAGGACAGCAGACCGATGCCAATGGCAATCCGGCGATGAAGCCGTCTTGGGAAATTACGGAGAGCGAAGTGGAAAAATGCTTGGAAGCAACTACTTGGTATCCGGCCAACAGAGACTATTTCCGTGGAGGTGGTTTCTCTTCTAACTTCTTGTCAAAGGGGGGCATGCCTGTCACCATGAGCCGTTTGAACTTGATTAAAGGACTGGGTCCGGTTCTCCAGATTGCAGAAGGATGGACAGTGGAAATCGATCCGGAAATCCATAAGCTGCTGGATGAACGTACCGACCGTACATGGCCGACTACTTGGTTTGTACCCCGCTTGTGCGACAAACCGGCTTTCAAGGATGTTTATTCTGTCATGAATAATTGGGGAGCTAATCATGGAGCCATCAGTTACGGGCACATTGGTCAAGATTTGATTACGCTGGCTTCTATTCTGCGTATTCCGGTTTGCATGCACAATGTGGAAGATGACAAGATTTTCCGTCCCGCCGCATGGAATGCATTTGGTATGGATAAAGAAGGAGCTGATTACCGGGCATGTCAGAATTACGGTCCTATTTATAAATAACTCATTTAATTTTGCCGGAACGGATGGGAGAACCCGTTTGTTCCGGCTATATATCCATTCTTGATAAGATTATGATTACAAACGAACAGATTGAAGAATTTTTGAAGCAGGCTCATCGGGTAGGTGATGCCGGATTGACCGTGTGCAGCAGTGGTAATCTTTCATGGCGTGTGGGCGATGAAGTGCTGGTGTCTGGCACAGGCTCGTGGGTTCCTTCCCTGACAAAAGATAAAGTGGCGGTTTGCCGGCTGGAAAACGGAGAGGTGTTGAATGGAGTAAAACCCTCCATGGAAAGTGTTTTTCATTTGGGAGTGTTGAGAGAGCGTCCCGATGTAAATGTGGTGCTTCATTTCCAGTCACCCTATGCTACTGTGGTGTCGTGCATGGAAAATACCCCCAAAGATTTTAATGTGACAGCAGAAGTGCCTTGCCATGTGGGAGCAGAGATTCCGGTCATTCCGTATTTCCGTCCGGGTTCCAAAGAATTGGCTGAGGCTGTGATTGCAGCTATGAAGTCGCATAATTCCGTATTGCTTCAAAAGCATGGGCAGGTGGTTTGCGGAAAAGACTTTGACCAGGCTTTCGAAAGAGCGATGTTTTTTGAAATGGCGTGCCGTATCATTGTGCTTTCCGGAGGTAAATACAAGACGTTGACAGCGGAAGAGATTGATGATCTCGACACATATATTTTAGGAAAAAAGACGAAATGAAAGAAGCATATTTAGCGATAGATTTTGGAGGAGGTAGCGGCAGAGTAATTGCCGGCTACCTTTCCGGTGACGAACTTCAGCTGGATACGGTACATCGTTTTTCCAATCGTCAGGTGCGGATGGGAGGACATATTTATTGGGATTTTCTTTCTTTGTTTGAAGAGATGAAAGTCGGTATCCGTATGGCGGTAGAAAAGGGATATTTTTTGAAAAGTATTGGAATAGATACTTGGGGCGTGGATTTCGGTTTGATTGATGCACAGGGAAATTTACTGGGGAATCCAGTCTGTTATCGCGACAGTCGTACGGAGGGTATGCCCGAGGAGTTTTTTTCGAAGGTGAATGTAGCGGCACATTATGCGGAATCGGGTACACAGGTCATGGCAATCAATACTCTGTTTCAACTATATGCTATGCAAAAGGAAAACAATACATTGTTGAAGATCGCCGACAAATTGTTGTTCATGCCCGATTTGTTCAGCTATTATCTGACAGGAGTCGCCAACAATGAATATAGTATTGCTTCTACTTCCGAACTGCTGGATGCCAAGGCACGCACCTGGAATTTCAAACTGATTCGTGAATTGGGACTTCCAACGCATCTTTTTGGAGAAATTGTCATGCCGGGTACTTCACGTGGATTCTTGAAGCAGGAAATCAAGGAACAGATAGGAATAGACTATGAAGTGGAAGTGATAGCGGTGGCTTCGCATGACACCGCTAGTGCAGCCAGTGTGGTTCCTTCGTCTGTGGATGGAAAGAAAGTGGCTTTTTTGAGTTCAGGCACCTGGTCTTTGCTGGGAGTCATGAACCCTGAACCGATTTTGACAGAAGAAGCCCGTTTGGCTGGATTCACCAATGAAGGAGGAAGAGAAGGACAGATTTGTTTTTTGCAGAACATCACCGGATTGTGGATTCTGCAGAAACTGATGCAGGAATGGAAAGACGAGGGAAAGGATGTGGCCTACACTACCTTGTTGCCGGCTGCGGAATGTGCGGAAACCGAGGCGTTGATTGATGTGGATGAGGCCGATTTCCAGTGCCCGGTGCGTATGGCAGATGCGATTGCCGCTTATTGTGTGGCTCAGGGGCAGAAACCGCCTGTCACTCAAGGAGAATTTGTGAAATGTGTGCTTCGTTCGCTGGCCTTGCGTTATAAAACGGGCTTGGAGGCCCTGAACCGTCTTTTGCCGGAACCTGTCGCAAAACTGTATGTCATAGGCGGAGGAAGTCAGAACAAATATTTGAATCGGCTGACAGAAGAAGCCATTGGAATTCCCGTAGTAGAAGGACCGGTTGAGGCCACTGCCATCGGAAATATCATGCAACAAATCAAGTGACAGGATAAAAAAATCTACTGTCCTTATTAAAAATCTGATACCATGAATAAAACGTCAAATAACCAATCCATATTGAAAAAGGATGGGGTGAATTTTCTGATTCCCTTTATTCTGATTACTTTTTGTTTTGCCTTGTGGGGATTTGCCAATGACATTACCAATCCCATGGTCAAGGCTTTCTCCAAAATATTCAGGATGAGCGTGACCGACGGAACCTTGGTGCAAGTCGCATTTTACGGCGGATACTTTGCCATGGCTTTTCCGGCTGCGATGTTTATCCGCAAGTATTCCTACAAGGCAGGCGTTATGTTGGGCCTGGGACTGTATGCCTTGGGAGCCCTGTCTTTTTTCCCAGCCAAGTTAACCGGAAACTATTATCCCTTTTTGCTGGCCTATTTCATTATGACGTGCGGATTGTCTTTTCTGGAAACCAGTTGTAATCCTTATATTCTGTCGATGGGAACAGAAGAAACCGCTACCCGCCGCCTGAATCTGGCACAGGCATTCAATCCCATAGGTTCCTTGATGGGAATGTTTGTCGCCATGAATTTCATCCAGAATCAGCTCCATCCGCTGGATACCGCCGAGCGTGCCCAGCTCAGCCAGACCGAATTTGAGGCTATCCGTGATTCGGACTTGAGTATCCTCATCACTCCTTATCTGGCCATTGGTGTGTTGATTTTGATTATGCTGCTGGTCATTCGTCTGACAAAGATGCCTAAAAATGCTGACCAGTCTCATGCCATCAACTTTATTCCTACTTTGAAACGCTTGTATGCCGTGAAGCGGTATCGTTATGGGGTAGTGGCGCAGTTCTTTTATGTCGGAGCGCAGATCATGTGCTGGACTTTCATCATTCAGTATGGCACCCGTTTATTTATGTCACAAGGCATGGAAGAGCAGGCGGCTGAAGTTTTGTCACAGAAATACAACATTATCGCCATGGTCATTTTCTGTATCAGCCGTTTTGTTTGTACCCTGATGTTGAAATATGTCAATCCGGGCCAATTGTTGAAAGTGCTTGCCATTGCAGCTTCCCTGTGTGTGCTCGGTGTGATATTCTTGCAGAATATCTATGGCATATATTGTCTGGTGGGAGTTTCCGCCTGTATGTCACTGATGTTTCCCACCATCTATGGTATTGCGTTAAAAGGAATGGGCGACGATGCGAAGTTTGGTGCCGCCGGATTGATTATGGCCATTCTTGGAGGTTCGGTACTCCCTCCCTTGCAGGCTTCTCTGATAGATTGCAAGACCCTGTTGGGTATGCCGGCTGTAAATGTGTCGTTCGTACTTCCGCTAATTTGTTTTCTGGTCATTATAGTCTATGGCCACCGGATGCGCCGGGAAAAATAAGAGCCAACAAACCCATTTTTCCAGTTTTTAAAGGAAAATGGGTTTGTTATATTTACAAGTTTGTTGTAATATTCAATTAAGTTCTTATCTTTGCAGATATTTCACCAACTTATGATGAATGAACTTAAAGACTAACTTACTATTCATTGCATTGTTGCTGCTTTCCATAGTAGTGCAATGTGTTTTTGGCAATTTTCCGTTTGCCTTTTTCGCTTTTCCGTTGGATGTTCTCCTAGCCTTGCTTTGGATAGGAGGAATGGTATATATGTATAAGGAGAAGCGTTCTTCCCAAGCCGTCAGGCTATGGTTTTCTTCTCAATGTACTTACTGGACATTAGGCTGGTTCCTGGCCGGTTGTCTGGTTATCGGTTTGTTTCCTCAACTTTCTGTACAGGAAACTGCGGAGAAATCGGGTATCTTTTCCCGCTTGGGATGCTACAATTTCATGTCTTCCTGGATTTTTGTGACAGGTCTGTTCGCTTTGCTCACCCATTTGGGGATGATTACCTTGAAGAGAGGATTTCTTCCGGGGCGTAACCGGTGGCGTTTTGTACTCAACCATGCCGGATTGTGGCTGGCCCTTTTTGCCGGAGTGATAGGAAGCGCCGAAGAACAGACGCTGCGTATCCCGGTGTTTCGGGATTCCCCTAGCAATGAGGCTTATTCGGAACAAGGAACCAAGGTTTATCTGCCAAAAGCATTACAGCTTACTGATTTTGCCGTGGACTATTATCCCAATGGAAACCCGCGTCATTTTTCTGCGGAAGTTTCGGTAGACGGACAGCCGGTTCATCTGGAGGTAAATCATCCTTATGCGGCAAACTGGGCCGAAGATTATTATCTGACATCTTATGATGTGCAGTCGCCGCAGCCTCGGTATTGCGTGGTCCAGATTGTGCGTGAACCCTTGAAACACCTCATGTGGCTGGGCATCGTGATGATGTTGTGTGGAAGTGGCCTGCTGTTTTTGGCTGGCCCTGACAGGCGGAGAATGACTTCATATTAAGAAATATTGATGACTAGACTTTATTAAAACGAATACTTTGCATACATGATTACGTGGAATAATTTTCATTGGTTTGCCCTTTCGGCCATAGCCTTGTGGGGCAGTGGGGCAGGTGTTGCGTTGTTTTCCAGAGAGCGTAACCGGTGGGCCATCCTGCTGACATTGTCGGGCATCCTGGTCTTTGGGGTGTTTATTGCCGGTTTCTGGATATACTTGCAGCGTCCTCCTTTGCGCACCATGGGTGAGACCCGGTTGTGGTATTCCTTTTTTATGGGAGTTTCCGGACTGCTGACCTATATCCGCTGGAAATATCCTTGGATATTGTCCTTTTCTACGGTGGTAGGTGCGGTATTTGCTCTTATCAATATCCTGAAACCCGAAATTCATGACCAGTCTCTCATGCCTGCCTTGCAGAGTCCGTGGTTCATTCCCCATGTCACAATTTACATGTTTTCTTACTCTGTGCTGGGATGCGCCTTTATCTTGTCGTGCATGGGACTCTTTAAGCATCGTGCGAACTATCTTGAAGCAGCCGACAAACTGGTTTATGCAGGGTTGGCTTTTCTTACCGTCGGTATGCTTACAGGGGCTATCTGGGCCAAGGCAGCCTGGGGACATTATTGGAGCTGGGATCCGAAAGAGACCTGGGCCGCAGTGACGTGGACGGGCTATTTGTTGTATGTACACCTCCGACTGTTCCGTAGGAATGCTTCCCGCATGCTGTACTGGATATTAATTGTTTCTTTTCTGTCGCTTCAGATGTGCTGGTATGGAGTAAACTACCTTCCAGCGGCTCGGCAGAGTGTGCATTTGTATAACCGTTCTTAGCATTTTCATTGTGTGAGATATTTATCAAGTTATTAATTTTAATCGTATTCTTATGAAAAAAAGAACAAAGATTGTGTTTTCTGTGCTGGTTGTGGCTGCGGTGCTTGCCGGAACCTATCGGGTGGTAAACCGTCCGCCTTCAGCCAGTCTGGAAAGTAGTGCTCAAATGGAGGAAATCATTGCGAGCAGTGGTTGTATGGCCTGTCATACAGCCAATCCGGAACTGCCTTTCTACGCCGGACTTCCGGTGGCTGGCAAGTTGGTGAAAGAAGATGTCCGTCTGGCTTATCGTTCATTCGACATGTCTCCGATGCTGGAAGCTTTGAAGAAAGGGGAGAAAATCAGCGAAGTTGATTTGGCTAAAGTGGAAAAGGTGATTCTGGACGGTACCATGCCGATGGCTAAATATTATCTGGTGCATTGGGGGGCTTCTTTAAATGACACCGAAAAGCAGATGGCGCTTTCTTGGGTGAAGTCGCAGCGGGCCGCGTTCTATCCCAATCAGTTGGCAGATGCCCAGTGGAGCAATGAAACCATCCGTCCGGTGCAGGATTCCGTGCCGGTGGATATGCGTAAGGTGATATTGGGTAACCTGCTGTTCCACGACGTACGTTTGTCGGCCGACAATACCGTGTCATGCTCCTCTTGTCACGGATTGAATACGGGTGGAGTAGACAACAAGCCGTTTTCGGAAGGTGTAGGCGGACAGCATGGAGGTGTGAACGCACCGACGGTCTTCAATGCGTTGTATAATTTTGTGCAGTTCTGGGACGGACGTGCCGCTACATTGGCCGACCAGGCAGCCGGACCTCCTTTGAACCCGGTAGAAATGGCTTGCAAGTCGTTCGATGAAATCTGTGATAAGCTTAAAGCAGATGCGGCATTCAGCAAGGCATTTACGGAAGTATATCCCGACGGCATTAACGAAGCCAACATCACGAATGCCATTCAGGAGTTTGAAAAAACTCTGCTCACGCCGAATTCGCGTTTCGACAAATACCTGAAAGGGGATATGGCAGCGTTGACAACCGAAGAACTGGCCGGATATGATTTGTTCAAGAAATACAATTGCGCCACTTGCCATGTAGGCGAGAACATGGGCGGACAGTCGTACGAACTGATGGGTATCAAGCAGGACTATTTTGCCGACCGTGGTACGGAACTGACCGTGGAAGACAACGGTCGTTTCAAGGAAACAAAGAACGAAAGAGACCGTCACCGCTTCAAAGTGCCCGGCTTACGCAATGTGGCACTGACTGCGCCTTATTTCCATGACGCCACTCAGGCTACACTGGAAGATGCTGTCAGAGCCATGGGAAAATATGAAGTCGGTGTAGATTTGTCGCAGCAGGAAGTGAAGCAGATTGTTGCTTTCTTGCAGACGCTGACGGGTGAGTATCAAGGTAAATTGTTGACGAATGTGAATTTGCAGAAATAAGAGTATACCTATTATATAATAAGAACCGTTTCAGTCATTCAAGCTGGAACGGTTTTTTTATTTATTTTTTCCGCTTTTGTTTGGTTTATAAAATAAACTTATTTATATTTGCAGTGAAAGCAAGAGAGAAGCGCGCCTCCTTGCTTTTATTTATCAGTTTATGGTTTATAATATAAACTATTTTGTTTAATCAAAAGGAGGAATGATGGAAACGATTAAAAATTGGGGGCGGTGTTGTCGCCGGTGGCCTGCACATTTAAAGCTAAAAATTATGCGATATGTGGTGATGAATCTTTTCCTGGCAATGTTGAATTATGCAACCTCCCCGCACTGCTGGTGGGTAGGATGGGTGGCCTTGGGCTGGGGCCTGAGTCTTTCCATGGAAATCATTTCATGGTATTACACGGATAAGGAGGAAAAATAATGAAACGTTTGTGGAGTTTATGCTTGTTATTGAGAAGTTTTGTCACTGGTATGGTGGCCCGAGAATTTAAGTGAAAATTTGGTTTATTTGATAAACTACATTATTTTTGAAAAACTAAAAACAAATGAGTGCCTTATGGAAGAAAAGAGATTATCAGAACGGGAAAGTCTGGAACTGATTTCACAGATGATTCATTCCACACGGAAAAATCTGGAAGTGGGCAGTGGCAACCAGTTTCTTTACTGGGGCTATTTTACTACCGCCCTTTCAGTATTGTTGTTTTTGTTGGTGTACTACACGGGTGATTCCCGCTGGAATTTTGGTTGGTTCACTATGTTTTTGTTCTGGGGCTTCATGCTTTGGGAACAGCGTCGGCAGGTCGCGGAGGTGATTACTTATACAGACCGTGCCATTACGCAGGTCTGGAAAGTGATAGGAAGTCTGTTTGTGCTGACGGTGCTTATCATGTGCTTGCTGACCTTTTATTATGGAAGAGTGGATTTTTCACTGATGCTTCCTCTTTCCTTGCTTTATTGCGGCATCGGTGTTTCCATTACCGGTGTGGTTATCCGCAGCCGTCTGGTGACGTGGTGTCCGCTGGTGGCTTTCTGCTTTGCCATCTATATGCTGATGGCCTACACCATCCACCAGTCTTCCACGGTCGACTGGAATCTGTATTTCGGATTGTCGTTTCTGGTGATGATGGTTTTGCCCGGCCATTATTTGAACCGTAAAGCCCGTCAGGTATGTTGAAGGAATTAAATCCGTTGCTCCATTCCCAGTTGCGGCTGGCGGTGATGTCCATTCTTTTGTCGGTGGAGGAAGCCGAGTTCGTATACCTGAAAGAGCAGACCCAGGCAACGGCGGGTAATCTCAGTGTTCAGCTCGACAAACTGAATGAGGCCGGCTACATCGAGATTGAGAAGAGTTTTGCGGGCAAGAAACCTCGTACCGTTTGCCGGATGACTGCAAAAGGCAGGGAGGCCATGGCAGAATATGTGGAAGCACTGAGAGAATATTTCCCTGGATTTTGAGGATTTTTGAATACATTGGAGGAGATATGAGTCCTCGTGAAAAACGCAAGTACGTTTGCTCGAAAACGCACTTGCGTTTTGTTTTAAATGCACTTGCGTTTTAAGTAAAACGTACTTGCGTTTTTTTGATGAGTCTTTTTTTGAATTTAGGTCAATTTTTTCTTGTTTCTATGGCTCTGTTTTTTCTCGATGTTTTACTTTTGTAAAGTATTATTGTTTTAAAAAAATATAAGATGAAACTAGACGCTTTTGAACTAATCCTTTCATACAATAACTGATTTGACAAGACTTTTTAGTGGAGAGGGGTTTGAAATCCCTCTTTTTTATGTTGTACAACCTAAATGTATCCTGAGATAATAAAAATGTAACATTTTCAGTGGTTATGTAACACGGCATGCAGTTGTTGGTAATGCTAAATAACTTGCATGAGTCAAATAAAAAATATATTTGTGATGTGTTAAATGAACTATAATTGTGTAATCTTAAATGAAATGCGTAATGGATACTAAGGGAAAAGACGGAGGATAACGAAAGTAATGTTATTAGGTAACTCTTTGTAATTTTTTATTTTTAATTATTGGTATAATGAAAAACATAAGACAAAAGTTTCTCGAGAATAATTCTTCCAGGCAGAAGATATTTCTCATGCGAAGCCACATTTTCTTTTTGTTATTTCTATTCTGTAGCGTTTCGTTGATGGCGCAGAATGGTATTCTGGTGAAAGGAAAGGTGCTTGACGCAAACGATGAGCCCTTGATTGGTGCGGCTATTGTATTAAAAGGTAATACAAATGTGGGAACGGTCGCCGACTTGGACGGTAATTTTTCACTTCAAGTCCCCAGTCAGAATTCTGTGCTGACGGTTTCTTATCTGGGAATGACTCCACAAGATGTGAAGGTAAATGGAAAAACAATGATTGTGGTTGTATTGCGCGAGGACAGTGAAGTGCTGGATGAAGTGGTGGTTGTCGGTTATGGACAACAGAAAAAGGCCTCAGTTGTGGGAGCGATTACACAGACATCTTCTAAAGTGTTGGAACGCGCGGGTGGTGTTTCCGATTTGGGTTCTGCATTGACAGGTAACTTGCCAGGTGTCATTACTACGGCTTCTACCGGTATGCCGGGTGAAGAGGATCCGCAGATTGTAATTCGTGGAGCAAGTTCATGGAACAATAGCTCTCCTTTGATTCTGGTGGATGGTATTGAACGTCCGATGTCGGGAATTGATGTCAATTCAGTGGAATCTATTTCCGTATTGAAAGATGCGTCAGCCACAGCAGTGTATGGTGTAAAAGGTGCAAACGGTGTAATCTTGATTACAACAAAGCGTGGTAAAGAAGGTAAGGCTACCATTAATGTGGGTGGTAGTATGGCATTGAAGATGCCTTCCAAATTGCCTAACAAACTGGATTCATACGATGCGTTCCAATTGCGTAATGATGCAGTGGAATATGAATTGGGTTTGACACCCGATTCATGGATGTACATGATGTCGCAAGAACAGATGAATAAGTATCGTAATCCGGCCAATCAGGCAGAAGCGGAACGCTATCCTAATATTGACTGGGCAGACTGGATGTTTAAGGATTATGCATTCTCTGAAAATGCAAACGTCAGTGTGAGTGGTGGTACACAGTTCGTGAAGTATTATGCTGCCATTGACTACCAGCATGAAGGTGACTTGTTCAAGGAATATGATAACGGTCGTGGTTATCAGACAGCGTATGGATATAACCGTGTGAACATGCGTAGTAACCTTGACTTCCAGCTGACTAAGACTACCTTATTGAAAACCAATCTTTCCGGTTCTCATGGCGTGAAGCAAGGACCTCGTACGGATTATGAATATAACATCTGGGGAAGTGCCTATACAACTCCTCCTAATGTATTTTATCCCCGTTATGAAGATGGAACTTGGGGATATGACCCGATTAACAATGCCAATAACTCGGTAGCCGGACTGGCTTTGGCTGGGCAGAATACACGTACTACCACCCGTCTGACCACAGACTTCACATTGGAGCAGAAACTGGATTTCATCGTAAAGGGTTTGAGTGCCAAAGCTTCTATCTCCTGGGATAACGTTTTCTATGAACAGAACCGTGGTGTAAGCTCAACAGACCAGGCTTTGTATAAATACATTAATCCGGAAACAGGAGCTGTCAGCTATAACCCCAGTCAGGGTAGTCATAATTTTGATTTCCATGAACAAATCAACTGGGTGGCTGAAGGAGGTGCCATCGATGACAATGCTACGGAACGTCATCTATATTATTCTGCTCAGATTGATTATAACAATACATTCGGTAAACATACGGTAGGTGCCATGGGATTGTTCAGCCGCCAGGAACGTGCGAAAGGTAGTATTGTTCCGAACTATCGCGAAGACTGGGCTTTCCGTGTGACTTATAACTATGCCAACAAGTACTTCTTGGAATATAATGGTGCGTATAACGGTTCTGATAAGTTCAGTGCTGATAACCGTTTCGTATTCTTCAACTCTGGTGCTCTTGGTTGGATGGTTAGTGAAGAAAAATTCATGAAGAAAATCAAGTTCCTTGATATGTTGAAGCTGAGAGCTTCTTACGGTGAAATCGGTAATGACGTAATCGGTGACGAATGGGATACTACTCGCCGCTGGTTGTATATGGATCAGTGGGAAACTGGAGGCAATATTGCGACCGGTTTGTATAATGTGGCCAGCCCTTACACTTTCTATCGCCAGAAAACGGTAGGTAATACGGACATTCACTGGGAAGTGGTTCGTAAGTTCAATTTTGGTATCGATTATTCATTCTTGGGAGGTTTGTTTGCCGGTAATGTGGAAATCTTTAGAGACAGACGTTCCGACATTCTTATCAGCGGTTCCGATCGTGCCATGCCTTCTTACTTCGGCGGTATTGTCAGTGCACCTTGGGTAAATATGGGTAAGGTTAAGAATCGCGGTTATGAGCTGGAACTTCGTTTCAACAAGACTTTGAGAAACAGCTTGCATTTGTGGGCCAATATGAACATGACGCATGCGGTCAATGAGGTGATTGAAGCAGACGATCCAGAATTGCTTCCTGATTATCAGAAAGATGCAGGAAAGGCCATCGGCCAGACCCATACTTATGTAGACCATGGTTACACACAAACGATGGATGACGTATACGGAAGTACGGCTTTTGAATCAAACGATGACCAGAAACTGCCTGGTACTTACTATATTCTCGATTACAACGGTGATGGTGTGATTAACTCTTACGACCAGATTCCTTACGGATATTCAGGCAGTCCTCAGAACACATACAGTGCTTCTCTCGGATTCGATTATAAAGGATGGAGTTTCTTCATCCAGTTCTACGGAGTTAATAATGTAACCCGTCAGGTGGTGTTCTCTACATTCGGTCAGAAACAGTTGATTGCCTACGATGAAGGTTCACGCTGGAGTAAGTATAACGCAAATCCGGATGTGCCGATGCCTCGTTTTGGCTCTACCACCAATAGTTATTATGATGCAGCCCGTTACTTCTATGACGGTTCATATATTCGTTTGAAGAATGTTGAGTTGTCTTATACCTTTACTAGCGGCTGGATTAAGAGTTTGGGACTTTCTAATTTGAAACTATATGTTAATGGTAATAACCTTTGGGTATGGACTCGTATGCCTGATGACCGTGAATCAAACTTTGCAGGTACCGGTTGGGCTTCACAAGGTGCTTATCCTACGGTGAAACGTATTAACTTCGGTTTAAAATTCACATTATAAAATGATAAGTCAAATGAAAAGAAAATATATACGTACATTATTCTATGGCGGACTTCTTTCACTGTGCTGCGTAGGAATGAGCTCTTGTGAGGATTATCTTGACAAGGCCCCCGAAAGTAGTGTGAATCCAGAGGACGCATTCAAGAATTTCCGAAATTTCCAGGGATTCACGGAGGAATTGTATTATTGTATTCCTGATTTTGCCCATGGTTATTGGAACAACTCATTCAACTGGGGAGAAGATGAACTTATCTCCTTTAGTATTGATTATCACATGGGATATAAGATTGACATGGGAGACTTCTGGGGATGGCAGTCAAGTTATGATGGCTGGCAGTGTGGCTGGATGGACCGCAGCAATACGGTAGCTAATTCTACCGACCGTTTCCAGAAATCCTTGTGGCCTTTGGCATGGTATGGCATTCGTAAATGCAATCTGGGTATTGAAAATATAGATAAAATGGTGGAAGGTACGGAGGAACAGCGTAACCTGATTTTGGGACAGCTTTATTTCTTCCGCGGATGGTTCCACTTTGAACTGATGCAATATTTTGGCGGTTTGCCTTATATTGATTCAGTACCTTCTTCTACCGAACCGCTGCGTAATCCGCGTTTGAGTTATCAGGAATGTGCTGATCGGGCTGCGGAAGATTTTCGTCGTGCGGCAGACTTGTTACCTATAAACTGGGATGATACCACTACGGGTAAGGCCACGTTCGGAAATAACCAGCAGCGCATCAATAAGATTATGGCTTTGGGCTATTTGGGTAAGAATTATTTGTGGGCCGGCAGTCCGCTGATGAATTATGAATCTCAGGGCAGTAGAACGTATAATGCGGATTATTGCAAGAAAGCGGCAGATGCATTTGCTGAATTGTTGACTTTAGTTGAAGGTGGTCAGACTCAATATGCTTTGGTTGATTTTGAACATTATACGGATATCTTCTATTCATTTAAACAGAATAGCAAGAATCCGGGTTCCACTGAGGCTATTTTCCAGACACCCATGTATGACTGGTGGATGGGTTCCGGATGGTGTCTGGGTCCACAATATGTTCCTTCTATTCTGGCCAACGAAACCAATGGGGTCGTATTTTCACCCACAGCCAACTATGTGAACTATTACGGTATGGCCAATGGACTTCCGTTGAATGACTCGGATTCTGGTTTTGATAAAGAGCATCCTTGGAAGGACCGTGACCCACGTTTCTATGCTGACATTACTTATGATGGCTTGCAGGTCATTGAGAATACGGCCAAATTCAGCGCAGACCAGCGTGAAAAGCAGATTCAGTATGCCAATCTTTATACAGGCGGTAATTATCGTGACGTCAAGAATGAAAGTCGTACAGGATATTTATTGCACAAGTTTACTCCGCTTGTAGTGAATGGTTTTGACGAAGGTCTGCGTGATTACGGTGATGCCTTGACCATTCAGGTAAGTTGGATGCGTTTGTCCGATATATATCTGATGTATGCCGAATCGGTTGCGAATGGATATGGAAGTCCGACATCCAAGGCTGGACAGTGCCAGTTGACTGCACTTGATGCAGTGAATAAAATCCGCGAACGTGCAGGGGTAGATGATATGGCAAGTAAATATGCCGGCACTTTAAGTGGGTTCATGAGTGAGCTGCGACGTGAACGTGCCGTAGAATTGGCATACGAAGGACATCGTTTCAATGACTTGCGCCGCTGGTTGCTGTTGACAGAGTATCCTTATACTATCAAGACTTCACAGGAATTTGACCGCGTGGAATTGAACAAGGAAGATCCTACTCAGAGCCGTGTCGCCAATTTCAGAGAAGAAGTTATTGTAACCCGTAATTTCTCTGAGAAACATTACTGGTTACCCTTAAAGGTTTCAGATGTGAATATCTATCCGGAATTTACTCAGAATCCCGGTTGGTAATGTTCTTGAGAATTTTGAATGCTATAATTAAAAAGGAATTAAAATGAAAAACATACGAATAAAGTCTGTTTTATGTATAGCACTTGCAACTCCTTCATTGTATGTCGGTGCTCAGAATTTGCCGTCAGATTTGCGGGGTGCCGGTTCTGATTCACTGTCGGTTGCTGAAGAGGAGTTAGTACAAGTAGCATATAGAAAGGTCAATAAGAACGATCTTTTAGGAGGAGTTTCTTCTGTGAACGTAGAAGAACTCATGAAGAAGGATTATTTTACCTACAGTCTGGATGGCATGGAAAACATGGTCAGCGGCTGGAATGGAAGTAGCTTATGGGGAATGGATTCCTATTTGGTGTTGGTGGATGGAGTGCCACGCGATGCAAATAACGTGATGCCTTCCGAAATCAAGGATATCACTTTCATGAAAGGTGCTTCGGCTGTTGTTCTTTATGGTAGTCGTGCGGCTAAGGGAGTCATATACATTACGACCAAACGTGGACAAGTTGGTGATACTCGCATTGACGTACGCGGTAATACGGGTTTCTTCGTGCCGAAAAGCTATCCGAAGTACCTGGGATCGGCCGAATACATGACTCTTTATAATGAAGCTCGTGTGAATGATGGTATGGACCCATTGTACAGTGAGGCGGACATTTATAATTATGGTTCTGGAAGCAATCCTTATCGTTATCCGGATGTGAATCTTTATTCAGACGATTATCTGAAGAAAGCTTACAACCAGTCGGATGTGACGGCTGAAATCTCAGGAGGTTCCGAAAGAGCACGTTTTTATACCAATATCAATTTGTATAATACAGGGTCTCTGTTGAAAGTCGGCAATGCGAAAGATGACCGTACTACCCGCTTTAGCGTACGAGGTAATATTGATGTCAATTTAGGACAGTATGTAAAAACCTATGTGAATGCCAATGCCACTTTCTATGATGGACGAAGTGCACGAGGTGATTTCTGGGGAGCAGCTGCTTCGTTGAGACCGAACCGTATTTCTCCGCTGATTCCAGTCGATTATATTATGCAGAATAATACGGATGCTTGGAATCTGGTGAATAACAGCCGTTACCTGATTGACGGAAAATATTTGCTGGGAGGTACGCAGGTGGATCAGACCAATGAAATTGCAAACCTTTATGCGGCAGGTGTCAATACTTATACAAGCCGTCAGTATCAGTTCGATATGGGAGTGGATGTAGACCTTTCCATGCTTTTGAAAGGACTTTCATTCCAGACACGTTTTGCCATTGATTATTCTACTACTTACAATCGTTATTACAGTGATACTTATGCCACTTTCGAACCTCAGTGGTCTAATGTCAATGGTGAGGATTTGATTGTTGGCTTGACGAAATATGGCGACGATGTACACGATGGAATCCAGCATGTTGCCGATAGCTGGAACCGTCAGACGATGGCTTTTTCTGCCCAGTTGAACTATAATAACAAATTTGCAGATGACCATACAGTTTCTGCCATGTTGGTTGCTGCGGGTTATCAGCAGGGTGAAAGCGCAGTCTATCATAAAACAAGTAATGTGAACTTAGGTTTGCAGGTAGATTATGATTATCTGAGCAAATATTATCTGAGTTTTGGAGGGGCTTTGATTCATTCAGCCCGTCTTCCGGAAAACAATCGTAACGCGTTCTCACCATCTCTCACTTTGGGCTGGCGCTTGAGTAAAGAAAACTTCCTTGCGGATTCTTCCGTATTGGATGATTTGATGCTGAGTGTGTCAGGTTCTGTATTGAACACTGATTTAGGCATTGACGATTATTATATGTATGAGAGTACTTATGACCAGGCTAATGGTGCTTGGTGGGGTTGGGCCGATGGTAACCAAAGTCATGCCACTGAATCTAGACGTAGTAACAATCCGGACCTTTCTTTTATCAAACGTAAAGAAATCAGCGTGGGATTGCGTGGCTCATTATGGAATAAGCTGCTGACATTCGATGCTTCCTTCTTCAAGAACAGCCTCGAAGGGATGTTGGTACAGCCTTCCAATAGTTTCCCGAACTATTTCGTATCCTATTATTGGCCTGAAGATAGTTCATTGCTTCCTTATTTGAATTACAACAACAGCACTCGTACCGGCTTTGATGTAGCCTTGAACTTCAATAAGAAAATGGGTGAGGTTGATTTTAATCTGGGTGTAAATGCGACTTATTATACCAATGAGAATACGAAGGTAGACGAAGAATTGTATGAAGATCAATATCGTTACCGTAAGGGTAAACCTACGGATGGCATGTGGGGATTGCAGGCCGAAGGTTTCTATAATAGTGAGGAAGAAATCCAGAATTCAGGAATTACCTCTTCTTTCGGTGAATTGAAACCGGGCGATTTGAAGTATGTCGATCAGAACGGTGATAAGATTATCGATGAAAAGGATGAGGTCTACTTAGGAGAACGTTATGGTTCGCAGGGAACTCCGTTAACTGTGGGATTGAATCTGACATTAAAATGGAAGAACTTTACATTGTTTGCATTAGGTACGGGTTACTGGGGTGCATCGGCTTTCATGAGCAGTGACTATTACTGGGTATTTGGCGATAAAAAATATTCGGAAGTTGTTCGGGGTCGTTGGACGCCTGAAACGGCTGGAACGGCTACTTATCCGCGTCTGACTACTCAGACCGATAACCATAATTATCGTAACTCAGACTTCTGGATGTATAAGACCGATCGTTTCAATTTGTCTCGTTTGCAGTTGACTTACGACTTGCCACAGCAGTGGTTAGGCAATTCATTTGTACGTAGTTTTTCTGTTTATGCGTATGCGAGCAATTTGTTGACAATCTCAAAAGAGCGTGAAAAGTTGGAACTGAACACAGGGGCGGCTCCTCAGACCCGTTTCTACAACATCGGTTTCAAGATAGGTTTCTAAATTGATATAATTAAAGTAGATTCTTATGAAAAAAATATTGACAGTTTGTGTCGCGGCTCTTTTGCTGGTGGGATGCGATGATTTGTTTACACCGGCTATAGAGAATAATAAGCAGCTTTCGGATGGGCTTAATGATCCTTTGTATGCAGAAGGAGTCTTGGCCAATGCTTATACCCGCAATCCATATAACTCACAGTCATTTAATGATGTGGCAACCGATGATGCGGTAACTAACCAGACCAGTAACACCTATCTGAAGATGGCTACCGGTTCCTGGACTTCCAATAATAATCCCATGGATCAATGGGGGTCGTGTAAAGCGGCTATTCATTATATCAATTTGTTCCTGACACAGGTTGATCAGGTTTCATGGGTAAATGATCCGGTTGTAAACATGATGTTCTGTGACCGTCTGAAAGGAGAAGCATACGGGTTGCGTGCGATGTTTAATTTCTATATGTTGCAAGCACATGCCGGTTATACGGCTGATGGTCGTCTGATGGGCGTTCCTATTGTGGAAGAAGTGGAAGACGAAGCTTCTGATTTCAACTATCCACGTAATACATTTGATGAATGTATTCAGGCAATTTATGATGATGTGCAGAGAGCAGAGGATTTGTTGCCGCTTGATTATGAGAATATCTCTTCTGATGCTCAGGTTCCGGAAATTTACCGTTCAGAAGGTGCCAACTTCAGTCAGTATAACATTGTGTTCGGTAATAATTTCCGTACTCGTATGAGTGGACGTATTGCATTGGCATTCCGTGCCAAGGCCGCACTTCTGGCAGCGAGTCCGGCTTTTGCCGATGGAAGCAAGGTCACTTGGGCAGAAGCTGCCGATTATAACGGTGAGATTTTGGACTTGATAGGAGGCATATCAGGTTTGGCTGCCAATGGCAATACATGGTATAAAAATGCTGATGAGATCAATAGCCTGACCGGAGGTTCCAATCCGCCGGAAATGTTATGGCGAAACGGTAAGGATGCTACAGCCTATTCTTTGGAACAGGCACAGTTCCCGCCCAGCCTTTATGGTAGCGGACAGATTAACCCAACCCAGAATCTGGTAGATGCTTTCCCGATGGCGAATGGTTATCCTATCAGTAGTTCTGAAGCTGGATATGATGCGCAGAATCCTTATGCAAACCGTGATCCACGTTTGAACCTTTATATTGTGGTGAATGGAACGACAATGGGTACTGATGGTAAGACGATTGACACAAGTGCAGATAATACCGACAACAACGATGGCTTGAATCGTGAGAATGGCTATTCAACGCGTACTGGTTATTACATGCGTAAACACTTGCGTGAAGATGTGTACTTGAGTTCTACTACTACCACTGGCCAGCCGCATTATAGTCCTCGTATCCGTTATACGGAGATTTATCTGAATTACGCAGAAGCTGCCAATGAGGCCTGGGGACCTACAGGAACTGGAAAACATGGATATTCTGCGTATGACGTCATCAAGGCGATTCGTCAGCGTGCCGGTATCAAAGATGAAAATGGAAATGACCCTTATCTGGAAAGCATTAAGAACAATCAGGCTAAGATGCGTGATTTGATTCGGAATGAGCGCCGTTTGGAGCTGTGTTTTGAAGGTTTCCGTTTCTGGGATTTGCGCCGTTGGAATATGAGTTTGAATGAACCTGCAAAAGGTGTACGTATTAGCGGAGGTACTTATCAGGTATTTGATGTGGAAAGTCGTACATATAATGATTTCATGCGGTTCGGCCCGATACCTTATAGTGAGGTGATAAAATTTGATGCTTTGGAGCAGAATGTGGGTTGGAAATGATTTATGTTGAATAACTTTAATGACTGAAAAAATGAAAAAACTATTTTATTTGTTTTCATTGATTACGCTGATTGCTTTTTCTTCTTGTAAGAACCAGGATTGGTCTTTCCCGGATTATGGAACAACAACTGTATATTTTGCGTACCAGTATCCGGTAAGAACACTTGTGTTGGGTAATGATGAGACATTTGACAATACCAGAGACAACCAGCATAAATGCCTTATTAAAGCGACAATGGGTGGTGTGTATGAAAACAACATTACCCCTATAGTCGATATCAATGTGGTGAATTCATTGTGTGATAACTTGACTTTCTCCACTGGAGGTAAAGTGGAACCGATGCCTTCCGATTATTATAAATTATCTTCGGATCAGATTGTCATTCCGCAGGGTGAGATTAGTGCCGGAGTGGAAGTTCAGCTGACGGATGCTTTCTTTGCAGACCCTAAATCGATCGAGACTACTTATGTGATTCCTCTGGTGATGTCGAATGTGCAGAATGCGGATTCCATTCTTTCCGGTTCTCCGATGGTAGAGAATCCTGTCCGTTGCAATAAAAACGACTGGAATGTACTGCCTAAAGATTATATTCTGTATGCGGTGAAATATGTCAATCCATGGGATGCGGTATATTTGCGTCGCGGAGTGGATCAGGTTTCTCAGGCCGGTGCTACAAATACGGTGGTTCGTCATGCTGGTTATGTGGAAGATGATGAGGTCTGTGAATTGACAACACGTTCCTTGAAAGAGGCAAACTTTGCCTTGTCGCTTAATAATCAAGATTGTAACTTGATTCTTTCTTTTAATGACAACAATGAATGTACAATCTCGACAGATACCCAGGGATGTACGGTTTCCGGTTCTGGAAAATACGTAGAAAAAGGCGAAAAGAATTCTTTTAATAACAAGGATCGTGATGTGTTGTATCTGGATTATGTAGTAGATTTGGGTTCGGTAACTTATGCTACGAAGGATACATTGGTTATGCGTGACCGTCAGGTAAAACCTGAATGGTTTGAAGTAACCTATAATAATTAACCTTAAAAAATGGAGAACATGAACCAATATATTAAACTGCTTCCGGCATTGGCATTGGGAATGACCATGGGCTCATGTGTGGATGATGCTATATTGCCTTTTGCCGTAGAGAAGCCGACAAGTATTGCTCAATATGAGTATTTGAACAACTACGATGTGTTGAAGTCGTATGTAGATCGTGCCAAAAATCCCAACTTTAAGTTGGGATTGGCTGCGAGTGTAAGTGATTTTGTCCAGAAAGGCGTAGTTTACGAAGCTGTGACGACTAATTTTGATGAAATGACAGCTGGTAATGCCATGAAGTACGCTTCTGTGGTGGCCGATGATGGTACAATGAATTTTTCAACGGTATCTAATTTCGTAGAGACGGCAAAAGCTGCTGGAATCACTATTTACGGTCATACTTTAGGATGGCATGCACAGCAGAATATGACTTATTTGAACGGATTGATTGCGGATAAGGAAATCGAATTTGATCCGGGAGATATGGAGGAGGTGCAGGATGCATATTTCGATTATTCGACATATACTGATTATCCCTTCTATGTGATGGGATATACGCCGGAGTTTGTGGATGGTTGTATGGTAAGTCATTACCCAGGTGAATGGTATCAGTATTTTGTTGCCGACCAGATTCCTACGGCTGTAGGGCAGAATTATAAACTTACGGTTTGTATTCAAGGCTCTGCTCCTGGCTCTCTCAATGCACAGTTTGGTAACTGGGGGAATCTGTTGGAACAGACTGTATCCTTTAATGAAGAGTGGCAGGAAGTTTCAGTGGAATTTGCAAATTGTCCGGTTGAATCAAGCTTTGTGGTTTTTCAGCCTGGAACATTTGAGGGGGACGTGAAAATCAAGTGGTTGAAAGTTACACATACTGTAGCACCTTCTATCGGTAAGGAAGTGCCTGTAATTGAACATGATTATTCCGATGGAGAACCCATATCTGGTTGGGGTGCAGATTTGAGCATCTCAGTGGTAGATGGTGCGTGTGTGATTGAGAATCCTTCTGCCGCTCAGAGCTGGGAAAAACAGTTGTGCTATGAACAGACGACTCCGTTTGAGAATGGAAAGACTTATTTCTTGAGATTAAAAGTCAAAGGAACAAAGGATGGGGCTGTTACAGCAGGTTTCCAGAATCCTAACGGATATGTAGGTTGTGGTGATTTCCCGGCCTTTGCCGTTACTACAGATTGGCAGGAAGTAAAAGTATCCACCACTTGTACAGGTGATAATGCCACTCGTCTGCTGTTTAATGTAGGCGATTATGAAGGGACTTTGTATTTTGATGATGTTTGTTTGTATTATGAAGAAAAGACAAATGTAATTGAAATGACTCCTGAAGAGAAGAAGGACACCCTTACCTGGGCATTGCAAAATTGGGTGAAAGGTATGATGGAAGCTACTGGCGGTTATGTGACTGCTTGGGACTTGGCAAATGAAACAGTATCCGGAGCAGACAATGACGGTGACGGCATTTATGATTTGCAGTCATCTGCCAATGGTGACCCTTCAACAAACTTCTATTGGACAGATTACTTGGGTGATATTGATTATGTACGTATTCTGGAATCAAGTGCCCGTAAGTATTTCAAAGAATATGGAGGTGACCCGTCTCAATTGAAACTGTTCATTAACGACTTCAACTTGGAGTCTTGGTGGGATGGAAACCAGAAGGCGAAAAGTTTGGTAGAATGGATTAAGAGATGGGAATCTGATGGTGTGACCAAGATTGATGGTATTGCAACTCAGATGCATGTAAGCTACATTTTGAACGAAGCCGACCAGAAGGCTCAGGAAGATGCGATTGTCAATATGTTTAAGATTTTGGCGGAGAGCGGTAAGCTCGTCAAAATCTCAGAATTGGATATGGGTATCGTAGACAAGGCATCTGGTACGGCAATCAAGACTGAGAATGTGACTTATGAACAGCAACAGAAGATGTCAGAGTTCTATCAGTTCATTATCAGTAAATATTTTGAGATTATTCCTGTAGAACAGCAATATGGTATCACTCAGTGGTGCGCAACAGACAGTCCTGCAGATTCTGGATGGAGACCGGGAGAGCCTACAGGCTTATGGGACAGTAGCTATAAACGTAAACCGACTTATGCCGGATTTGCCAATGGTCTGGCCGGTAAGGTTGTGGCAGAACCTTCTGAAGAATTGAGTCAGGGTGAGTGATAGATACCATCAAGTATTTGATCAAGTGATGAATTCACAAGGATAATCAAAGTTAAATATAAAGAGTTCTCTTATTCTTGTATTTGCTGTAGGCAAAATGGGGAATAAGAGAACTTTTTTTAATGTTGCATCTTTAAATCTGTTTATATGAAAATGGTTTGTCTGTGTGGTTCAATGTTGATTTCCACTCACAGGCAACCGAGTTGTATTTGCCATGAAAATATGTAGTGTAATTTGTTTATTGTTTGCAGTGTGTGTGGATGTGCTGTCTGCAAACCGGTTTGTGACCTTTCAGAAAGAAAATAATTCATTTCCTTTGGTATGCAATGAAACAGCGGTGAATATACTCATTGATGAAAAGGACCAGAAGGGAATCAGTCTTGCGGTAGAGAATTTGCAGGACGATTTTAATGCTGTATTTGGACTTAAACCACATTTACTGACCGAAGCTTCCGGAGGTAACTGCATTATAATAGGTAGCTTGAATTCATGTTATATTCAGCAGCTAGTCAAAAAGAAGAAACTGGATGACAAAGAATTGCAGGGTAAAAATGAAAAATACATTCTCACTACGGTTGAGAAGCCTCTGGAGGGGATTGAAAAGGCACTGGTGATAGCAGGAAGTGACCGTCGTGGAACAATCTATGGTATTTATGAGTTGTCCAAACAGATAGGGGTGTCCCCTTGGTATTGGTGGATGGATGTACCGGTAGTAAAGCGGACGGAGGCTTATGTGTTGCCGGGTATGTTTACCGACGGAGAGCCTGCCGTTAAATATCGGGGGATTTTTCTGAATGATGAGGCTCCGTGTCTGACAAGCTGGGTAAAGCAGTATTTTGGAACGGATTTTGGCGATCATCGTTTCTATGCACAAGTTTGTGAGTTGATTCTCCGTTTGAAAGGTAATTTTTTGTGGCCTGCAATGTGGGGATGGGCTTTTTATGCGGATGACCCACTAAATAGCAAAACGGCCGATGAGATGGGGGTTATTATTGGCACGTCACATCACGAGCCTATGGCACGCAATCATCAGGAGTGGGTACGTAAGCGTAAAGAATATGGTGCCTGGAATTATGCTACAAACAAGGAGGTGTTGGATAATTTTTTTCGTGAAGGAATTGAAAGAGTCAAAGGTACTGAGGATGTGATAACGATTGGTATGCGTGGCGATGGAGATGAGGCAATGAGTGAAGATACCAATGTGAAGTTGATGGAGTCGATAGTGGAAAACCAACGTAAGATTATCAAACAGGTGACTGGTAAATCTGCGGATAAGACTCCTCAGGTGTGGGCTCTCTACAAAGAAGTGCTGGATTATTATGATAAAGGAATGCGGGTACCTGATGACGTAATTATGCTTTTGTGTGACGACAATTGGGGAAATGTACGCCGTTTGCCTGATGAGAAAGAACGCAAGCATCCCGGAGGTTGGGGAATGTATTATCATGTGGATTATGTGGGGGCACCCCGTAACTCAAAGTGGATGAATATGACACCGATACAGGGGATGTGGGAACAGCTTCATTTGACGTATGAGTATGGAGTGGATAAACTTTGGATTCTGAATGTGGGAGATTTGAAACCTATGGAATATCCTATCACTTTGTTTATGGATATGGCATGGAATCCTCAAGGTTATACAGTAGATAATTTTATGAAGCATCCTCATGAATTTTGTGCACAGGTCTTTGGAGAAGCACAAGCGGAGGAGGCAGCCAGAATACTGAATTTATACAGTAAATATAATGGACGCGTGACAGCGGAAATGTTGGATTGCAAGACTTATAATCTGGAAACAGGAGAATGGAAACGGGTGGCAGACGATTATGCACGGTTGGAGGCGGAAGCGTTGCGCCAATATCTGTCTCTGTCTCCTGAATACAGAGATGCCTATAAGCAGTTGTTGTTGTTTCCCGTACAAGCTATGTCGAATTTATATGAAATGTATTATGCGCAAGCCATGAACCATAAGCTTTATGCAGACGGTAATCCTGAAGCCAATGACTGGGCAGATAAGGTAGAAGCTTGTTTTGCTCGTGACAAGGCCTTGAGTGAGGACTACAATCATATTATGAGCAAAGGGAAATGGGAGGGAATGATGACCCAGAAGCATATAGGTTATACATCATGGAATGATGACTTCCCAGCCGATAAGTTGCCGGAAATCTTTAGATTGCCGGCTGTGGAAAGGAACGCAGGCGGGTATGTTTTTACGGAGAAGGATGGATACGTGGCAATCGAAGCGGAACACTTCTTTGACAAGAAATCGCCTGAAGGGATGGATTGGAAGGTCATTCCTGATATGGGGCGCACGCTGAGTGGTGTAACTTTAATGCCCTATACTAAGCCGGTGAAGGGGGCTACACTTTCTTATAAAATGACTTTGTCAGAGAAAATGAAGCAACTTAAACAGGTTCGTGTGATTGTGGTAGTTAAGTCGACCCTTGCTTTTCAGGATGTAAAAGGGCATAAGTATTCTGTGGGTTTTAGAGGTGGAAACAAGGTAACGGTCAATTTCAATCGTGATTTGAATGAGTTGCCGGAGAATATTTATGATAAATTTTATCCTACGGTTGCAAGGCGTATCGTAGAAAAAGAAGTGACTCTGGAATTACCTGCATCGAATGGAAACACTTTTATCCTCGATTTTTCTCCTTTAAATCCGGCAATTGTGCTTGAAAAGATTGTGATTGATGGTGGAGGGTATGAGGACTCTTATTTGTATATGAATGAATCTTCCTGCAAGAGAGTAAAATAGTTATTTTATATGAGATACTTATTTATTATCTTATTATTGGGAATTTGTGGAACTCTGTGTTCGCAGAGTGATGTGGGGAAACAACGCTTGATTGTCACGACGGATTTGGGAGGAGCTGATCCTGATGACAAACAGTCGCTGATACATCTTTTGGTATGTGCCGACAGGGTTGATTTAGAGGGTATTATCAGTTCGAATGCTTGGGTGGATGATCCGGACCGGACCTCGGACATTATGGAAGTGATAGATTGTTATTCGGCTATTTATCCGTCTTTGAAGAGGCATTCAAAGGGATTTCCTGATGTAAATTATTTGAGGTCGATTGTAAAAAGAGGGCAGGAAAAGTCGAATATGTCGGGAGTTGGCGAGGGAAAGGACTCTCCGGGATCTGAATTGATTGTTGCTGCGGTGGATAAAAAAGATGATTCCCGGCCTGTATGGCTTGCAGCATGGAGTGGAATGAATACAATCGCACAGGCTATCTGGAAAGTCCATGCGACAAGAAGTCCGGAAGAATTCCAAAAATTTACAGCTAAAATCAGGATTTATGATGTGCTGGGGCAGGATGATGCAGGTGCGTGGATTGCCAAGTCTTTTCCTGAGATTTACTATATACGGAACAAAGAGATTTATGGATGGGGACCTTCTGACGAATGGATAATAGAAAATGTGCAGTCCAAGAAACCTTTTGGAACGTGTTATCCGGATAGAATCTGGGCTTCGGAGGGTGATTCTCCTTCTTTCTTATATGTGTATGCCAATGGGTTGAATGTGCCGGACAGCCTTACTTATGGAGGATGGGGAGGCCGGTTTAATGCGGAACGTACAGCCGGCATAAGAGGGATGGACTTTATTGAAAAATCAGGGAAGAATGAGGGGATGTATGACCCTTATTTTATGCATGCCAGTTCGAAAGAAGGTATTGCCGCCATTAATAAATGGCGACAGCATATTTTGAATGATTTCGCTGCCAGAATGAATTGGACAACTACTGACAAGTTCTCGGAGGCAAATCATCATCCTGTGGCTGTAATAGAGAATGATTCTACTTTTAATTGCCTTAATCGGGTGGTTAAAGCAGGGAGTTTGGGGGTATTTGATGCAACTTCTTCGTATGATCCTGATGGAGATGAGCTAGACTATAGGTGGTTTGTTTACAAGGAACCGAGCTCCTATAAAGGAGAGGTACAATTGAATGTGGATGAGCAGGGCATTTGCTGTTTGCGCATGCCTAAGGAAGCTTCCGGTAAAAATATTCATTTGATTCTCGAATTATCAGATAGTGGAGTTCCACAGCTTACAAGTTATCGTAGAATTGTGATTCATGTAAAATGATGTCCATAAAAAAAGAGGCTATCAAAGCCTCTTTTTTTATGGGTCATAAGGCAGTGAAAATCCTTAGACCCTGTCGTGTTACTAAATTGTGTATATTATAGCGCTTCCGCATCATTGGATGAGGTGGCATATAATCCAATCATGGCACCTGTAAATCCTCCGGCTACGTTGGTCGAGAGGATGTCCCCAGACACAGTTCCTCCTACGGTCTGATAGTTGTCATCTTTTACGGAGTAGCTGAATGTATAGTTGTCGCCTTCAGCGTTTACCCGCAGGCTGACAGGTGCATCCTTTTCAATCTTTTCGCTGGCAAGAGTAGAAGAGTTTCCGTTTTCAGTCCGTTGCAGGACGATGTAGTTTTCTTCCCCTTTCTTGGTTAGCCCGAATACGTAGTTGAACTTCTCACTTTGGTAGCAGGCGATTCCGGCAAGATCTTTTTCAGTGCGGGGAACATATTTCAGAGTCGTAGTGACGGTGAAATTAATGTGCTGCTGACGATAGAACAGAGTGGAAGTGGGAGCCACAGCCTTGATATTGGTTTCATAAGGCGTTATTTTCAGTCCTTCTGCCGTGGTGGAAATGAATCCTTCTTTAGCTCCTCTTACTCCTACCCAGCGATAATCGAGTGGACTCTGTGTGAATGTCTCTGTGTATGTGAAGTTTCCATTAGGGAAATATCCGTTCTTTCCCGTTTCGTTTTTCACACCTTTGGGCAGAGTCAGTTTAGGCTGGATAGGCTCCAGGCCACCTTTAAATACGGGGAAAGTACCGCTCCAGTCGACAGGCAGCATGAACGTCTCCCGTCCGGTATTTACTCGGTTGGCTTCATTGGGTCGGATAGCCAGGAAAACACCGTAGTATTGTCCGTCAGGACCTTCCACCAAATCGGCATGACCAGCCCAATCTACCTTGAATGGGCGTTCTGCAGGAAGATGTCTCTGTGAAAGAATCGGATTTTCAGGAGCCGGTTTGAAAGGTCCTTGAGGATTGTCGCTGATGAAGATGACTTCGCTGTGCCAGCCACCTGTTCCTCCTTCTGCGCACATGAGGTAGTATTTCCCGTCTTTTTTATAAAGGTGGGGAGCTTCTATCCAGATGGGCTTCTGAGATAAATCTACTCCTCCGTTCACTACTACTTTGTCTGTACCAGGGATTATCTGGTCTTTTTCCACGTCATACTCCCACACTTTGATTACTCTGTGTCCTTCGTATAACGGCTTTTCAGGTGCATCGTTATGTGTGACGTATGCTTTACCGTTGTCATCAAAGAAAATATCCGGATCGATACCTTCGAAATTCAGCTTGATTGGGTCGCCCCATCCTTTCATGGGGTCTTTAGTCTTTACAATCATGTTTCCCATACCTCCTGAGAATTGGGTCGTAATCATATAGAAGGTATCGTTGTAGGGATTGTATCGTATGGTGGGGGCGTAAATGCCGGCGCTGATACCAGAATCTTCTACTTTGAGTTGTGAGGGGCGGTCGAGCACATGTCCAATCTGCTTCCAGTTGACCAAATCGGTGGAGTGGAAAATGGGCACTCCGGGGTTGATGGCAAAAGAAGAGCATACCAGGTAATAGTCGGTACCTTTTTTGCAGATACTGGGGTCAGGATAGCAGCCCTGTAGTATCGGATTGTAGAATTCGCCTTCGTTGAGTGGATTTTTTTCGTACACCGCATCTTTTCCTGTGTAGGTGAACTGACCGAAAACCGGGACTCCAGGTTCAGGCATAGTCACCTTGTTACTACAGGAGGCGGCCAGAAGACCTAATGTCCCTAGTGTAAGTAGTTTAAATTGATTTTTCATGATAAATAATTAATTGTAAATAATTGAATGATTGTGTGGTTAAATGAAGTGTAATCTTTCTGGATGCAAATGTACGTGTTTTGTATGGGGAGGATGTGACGGTATGTTGCAGATTTCTTATTGTATGTTACGATGTGGCTGGTATTGCAGGATAAGGTTGTGATTTCTGTAAATATCTGTAAAACAAAATATTATAAAGAAAAATGTAATCTGAGAATAGGTAAAATGTACGCTTTGTAAATGGAATAGGTGCTGTGTGTAACATAAACAAAAAGACTAGTAACGTAAAATCTTGTAGTTTTTCTATGTGTGAAGTATTTTTGTGTAGATTAAAATTTATGTCTATGAATAAACATGTTTTTATTGTTATTTTGTCTGTTTTAGGCTTGATTCCTGTCTCATTGTTTTCACGTAGCAGGGTAGTGAATGATACGATTTTTAGTAATAAATTGAATACGGAAAGAGTCTGTTCCATTTATCTGCCTCCTTCATACGGTGAAGTTCCGGGAAAGAAATATCCGGTACTTTATCTTTTCCATGGCATGTCGCAGACCAATCAGGATTGGGTGTGGCGCGGACATGTGCAGGAAGTGGCCGACCGTTTGATTTATGCACAGGAGGCCAGTGAGATGATTATTGTGATGCCGGACGCAGGTGGTGATATTTACAAGGAAGTCTGGAACGGCTTTTTTAACATGCCGGGTTGGCTTTATGAGGATTTCTTTTTTGAAGAATTCTTGCCTCATGTGGAAAGTAAATACAATATAATCGGTGATAAGGAAAATCGTGCCGTAGCCGGGTTGTCTATGGGCGGTGGCGGGGCCACAGGTTATGGCTTGTGGCATGCAGATAAGTTTGCTTCTGTTTATGCCATGAGTGCGCTGATGTCTATTCCGGAAGAAGGGGCGGCTCGTTTTGAAAATCCAAACAGCAAACTGGCTATATTAACCCGTGCCGTGATAGACCGCAGTTGCATAAAACGTGTGGCAGAGGCGGAGGAAAATACGGTTCAGGCATTAAAATCGGTGAGATGGTTCATTGACTGTGGAGATGATGATTTTTTGCTTGATCGGAATATTGAGTTCTTTCAGGCTATGCGTAAGGCAGGTATCCCCTGTCAGTTCAGAGTTAGAGACGGTGGGCACGACTGGGAATATTGGCATTCTGCTTTGTATATGTGTCTGCCTTTTGTGTCAAGGACTTTTGATAAATAACGGGTTACGATAGGTATCTATGAGAAAAGTTCTGTGTGTATGTGTGCTTCTGATAGCTTCTGTCTTGGGGTTAATCGCTGCAGAGACGGAGGATTTGAAATTATGGTATTCGGCTCCGGCACGTAACTGGTGGGAAGCATTGCCTGTAGGTAATTCTCATATAGGAGGAATGGTGTTTGGAGGAGTTGCACATGAAGAAATTCAGCTGAATGAAGAAACCTTTTGGGCAGGTGGTCCTTACAATAATAATAGAGAAGGGGCATCCGCTTATTTAAATGAGGTGAGAAAACTGATTTTTGAAGGGAAAAACTCAGAGGCCAGGAGTTTGCTGGATGCAAAGTTCATGCCTTCTCAGCATGGAATGCGTTACCTGACTTTGGGTAGTCTGCGGATGGATTTTGATTGCGAAGGAGAGGTGGATGCTTATTCTCGTGACTTGAATTTGGAGGATGCGACGGCTTCTGTCCGTTTCCGTTGTGGTGGAGTGGAATATACCCGTCGGGTGTTTACTTCCTTTGCCGATAATGTCATGGTGATTGAACTGGCTGCGGGTGAGGTAAGTAAGAATTTGGGAGTTGACTTGAGATATGCTTGTCCACTGACTTCAGAGGTGAAAAATGAAGGGGAATACCTTGTCATGTATTGTAATGGTGCGGAACATGAAGGTGTTCCGGCTGCGCTTCATGCGGTGGTGATGATGCGTGTAAAGTCGGATGGAAAAGTGGTATGCAAGGATGGAAGCCTTTCTGTGAAGGATGCATCGTCGGCTACCATCTTATTGAGTGCGGCAACTAATTTCGTCAATTATCAGGATGTGTCGGGAGATGCATACGCTAAAGCACGCCGTGCCATCGAAGGAGCTTGGGGCAAACCGAATAAAATATTGTATAAGGAACATAAGGAAACTTACTCTGAGCAGTTCGGAAGGGTGGACCTGAGTTTGCCTTCTTCTGAATTCTCGAAGAGGGAAACAGACATACGTATCAATGATTTCAATAAGGTAGAAGATTGTTCGCTGGCTGCATTGATGTTTCAGTATGGGCGTTATCTGTTGATATCGTCCTCTCAGCCAGGTAGCCAGCCGGCAAATCTACAGGGTATATGGAACAAGGATTTGTATGCACCTTGGGACAGCAAGTACACCATTAATATTAATGCGGAGATGAACTACTGGCCGGCAGAAGTGACTAACCTGTCGGAGACGCATCGTCCTTTCTTCGAGATGGCACGTGACCTTTCTGTAACGGGAAGTGAAACAGCCCGTGTGTTGTATGGGGCCAAAGGATGGGTAGCTCACCATAATACGGATATTTGGAGGGCGGCCGGACCGGTGGATTTTGCAGATGCAGGTATGTGGCCCAATGGAGGGGCATGGGTAGCTCAGCATCTTTGGCAGCATTATCTGTATTCCGGTGACAAGAATTTTCTGCGGGAGTATTATCCGGTGTTGAAGGGTACGGCCGATTTTCTTTTGTCGTTCATGACCAAGCATCCCCGTTATGGTTGGATGGTGACGGCTCCTTCTGTTTCTCCAGAGCATGGACCGAACGGGGTATCCATCGTGGCAGGATGTACGATGGACAACCAGATTGCTTTTGATGCATTGAGCAATACGCTGCATGCGGCACGGATATTGGAGGAAAGCCAGGCATATTGTGACTCTCTTCAGCACTTGATAAACCAGTTGCCTCCAATGCAGATCGGACAGTACAATCAGTTGCAGGAGTGGTTGGAGGATGTGGATGATCCGAAAGACCAGCATCGGCATATCTCTCATCTGTATGGTTTGTATCCGAGCAATCAGGTATCTCCTTATCGAAGTCCGGAATTGTTCCAGGCTGCCAAAAATACCTTGATACAGAGAGGGGATATGGCAACCGGGTGGAGTATTGGCTGGAAGATTAATTTCTGGGCGCGCATGCTGGATGGCAATCATGCATATCGAATCATCCGGAATATGCTTTCTTTGTTGCCGTGCGACAGTCTGGCTGGAAGATATCCTTTGGGACGTACGTATCCGAATATGCTGGATGCGCATCCACCTTTTCAGATAGACGGGAACTTCGGCTTTACGGCTGGAGTGGCTGAGATGCTTTTGCAGAGTCATGACGGGGCTGTACATTTGCTGCCGGCCATACCCAATGAGTGGCAGGAGGGAAGTGTAAAAGGTTTGGTGGCCCGAGGAGGCTTCGTGGTGGATATGGACTGGAAGAATACGAATCTCACGCAGGCGGTAGTCTATTCCCGAATTGGGGGAGTGATTCGTTTACGGTCTTATGTTCCTCTGAAAGGAAAAGGCTTGAAGGAAGCTTCGGGTGATTGTCCGAATGACTTGTTGAGGCAGGCAGAAATTTCTGCGCCGCTGATTTCGGAGAAACTGATACAACCGGAAAAACCTGGATTGAGGAAGGTGTATGAATACGATTTGAAGACGAAGCCGGGAAAGCGGTATGTAGTTTACGCAAAATAGAATTTGAACGAATCATTTGTAAAAGTATATATAATCATGAAAAAACATTTTTTGTTAGCTTGTCTGTTAATGGCTATGGGAGGTATATGGGCCGGTCCGGCCAATGCGCAATGTGGAGATAACGGGGATGGAACGTTTTCTAATCCGGTATTCTGGGCAGATGTGCCCGACCCGGATGTCATACGTGTGGGGGATGACTTCTACATGGTGAGTACGACCATGCATCTGGTTCCCGGAGCGCCCATCATGCATTCAAAGGATCTGGTGAATTGGGAGATTGTCAGTTACCTGTACGATCGGCTGGATGACAAACCTAATTATGACTTGAAGGAGGGGACAGTTTACGGACGAGGACAGTGGGCTACTTCCTTGCGTTACCATGATGGAATGTATTATGCGTATTTCTCTCCGAATGATACTCCTTACAAAGGATATGTATATACGACTTCCGATCCGAAAAAGGGATGGACCTTGTTGTCGCGAATTCCTCACTTTCATGACGCATCGTTGTTTTTTGATGATGACGGAAAAGCGTATATCTTTTATGGAACCGGACAGCTGCGTGAGTTGAAGCCTGATTTGAGCGGTGTCATGCCGGGTGGGGTCGATATGAAGATATTCGAAAGAGATAAGGAGGAAAATGCCTTGCTGGAAGGTAGTAGGGTGATTAAACACGATGGAAAGTATTATTTGCTGATGATTTCATGGCCTCAGGGAGGCAATCGCCGGCAGGTATGCTATCGGGCGGATAAGATAACCGGACCTTATGAGAAAAAGGTGATATTGGAAGATGCGTTTGCAGGTTTTCCGTATGTGGCACAAGGTACGATTGTGGATGACGGAAAAGGGAACTGGTATGGTGTTATTTTCCAGGATCGGAATGGGGTAGGTCGCGTGTTGACCGTGATGCCTTGCCGTTGGGTGGACGGCTGGCCGATGCTGGGTGACGAAAACGGACATGTGCCGGCGACGATGAACAAACCTGTACAGGGATATTCTTCCGAAGGGCTGGTAGTCAGCGATGATTTTAGTGGAGACAAGTTGAAATTGAACTGGCAGTGGAATCACAATCCGATGAATGACTGCTGGTCATTGACTGAACGCAAAGGATATTTGCGTTTGAAAACCGGACGGGTGGTTGATAATTTGTTTGTGGCTCCCAATACGTTGACTCAGCGCATGGAAGGGCCGGAATGTTCGGGAGTTGTTTGTATGGACCTTTCAGGCATGAAGGATGGAGATGTAGCCGGACTGAGTGCCTTTAATGGAGATGCGGGCATCTTGTCCGTGACTTGTAAAGGGAACCGGAAATACCTGACCATGAAGACGGAAAGTGTCCGGCTGGATGACACGGACAAGGCCGTGACAGGTATCGACCGGAATGTGATGCAGACTGTCGACTTGACGTCGGATGTGATATACCTTCGTCTGGATGGAGATTTCAGGTTGAACAAGGACATGGCCTGTTTCTATTATAGTTACGATAATAAGGACTGGAAGAAAATCGGTTCTGATTTCAAAATGATTTTTGACTATCGTCGTTTCTTTATGGGAACCAAATTTGCCTTGTTTAATTATGCAACAAAGACTCTGGGAGGTTTTGTGGATATAGATTTCTTCGATTATAAACACATTAAGAAGTAATTGTGGATTTGAAATTTTATGAAGGTTGGAATGATGAAACGGAATTTGATTGCAGGATGCCTGTGTTTGATGATGTGGAATGGTATCTCTTCGAATATTCAGGCACAAGATAGATTGTACAAGAATACTTTTCCTTTAGGGGATGTAGAATTGCTTGACGGGCCGTTTAAGCATGCACAGGAATTGAACCTGAAAGTGTTGATGGAGTATGACGTCGATCGGCTTTTGGCTCCCTTCCTTAAAGAAGCAGGCTTGCCTTTGAAAGCAGAGCCATTCCCGAATTGGGCGGGGCTTGACGGACATGTCGGCGGGCATTATTTATCAGCTATGGCGATGAATTATGCAGTTACAGGCAATGAAGAGTGCAAAAAACGGATGGAATATATGCTGAGTGAATTGAAACGTTGCCAGGAGAGTAATGGAGACGGCTATATCGGAGGTATTCCTAATGGAAAGGTGCTGTGGACGGATATAAAAAACGGAAAAGTAGAGTCTATCTGGAAATATTGGGCTCCGTGGTATAACGTACATAAAATCTTTGCTGGATTGAGAGATGCCTGGATGTATACGGGAAACGAGGACGCACTGGATATGTTCTTGAAATTGTGTGACTGGGGTATTTCTGTCACAGAAGGACTTTCAGACAATCAGATGGAACAGATGTTGGCCAATGAATTTGGGGGAATGGATGAAATCTTTGCCGATGCCTATCAGATTACGGGTGAGCAGAAATATCTGACTACGGCCAAGCGTTTCTCTCATCGGTGGTTGTTCGACAGTATGGCAGCGCACAAGGACAATCTGGACAATATACATGCGAACACACAGATTCCGAAAGTTATCGGGTATCAGCGTATAGCAGAAGTGTGTGGAGATAATCAATACTTGGATGCAGCCGATTTCTTTTGGAACATTGTAGCCTGCAAGCGTTCGCTGGCGTTGGGCGGGAACAGTCGTCGGGAGTATTTTTCGGCCATGGACGATTTCAGAAGTCATGTAGAAGTGCGGGAAGGTCCGGAATCCTGTAATACGTATAACATGTTGAAACTGACGGAAGGTTTGTTCCGGATGACAGGAAAGGCTACATATACGGACTTTTATGAGAGAGCCCTGTATAATCATATTTTGTCAACACAGCATCCGGAACACGGTGGTTACGTGTACTTCACTTCGGCTCGTCCGGCACACTATCGGGTGTACTCGAAACCTAACAGTGCCATGTGGTGTTGTGTAGGCACCGGAATGGAGAATCATGGGAAGTATGGGGAGTTTATCTATACGCATGCTTCTGATTCCCTATTTGTCAATCTTTTCATTCCTTCACGACTGAACTGGGAACAGGAGAAAGCCACGATTACGCAGGAAACCCAGTTCCCTGATGCGGAGACCTCTCGGTTGACAGTGGGGTTGAAGGATGGAAGGTCTCGTCATTTCAAATTGTTGGTGAGACGTCCGGAATGGGTCACAGATGGATATGAAGTGAGATGCAATGGAAAGGTTGTGGAGGCTTCGGAGAAGGCAGACGGTTCTTCTTATATTTGTATTGACCGTGAATGGAAAGATGGCGATAAGGTGGAAGTGTTCTTGCCCATGAAAATGCGATTGGAATCCCTTCAAGGAGAAGATGATTTTGTGGCCATTATGCGTGGTCCTATCCTGATGAGCGCATCTGTAGGTACAGAAAACTTAGATGGGCTGATTGCTGATGATGGGCGTTGGGGGCATATTGCTTCAGGCAAGTTGGTGCCATTAAGTGAAACTCCGGTCTTGATTGGAAGTAAAGAAGAGGTGACCAATTACCTGAATGGTCTGAAACCCATGGAAGGTCAGACTTTACGTTATAAATTGTCGGGCATATTCAATGATGCGAAGTTTGACGGTCTGGTGTTGGAACCCTTCTCCCGTATTCATGATTGTCGATACATGATGTATTGGTTATGTATGACGGCGGATGGATATGCTGCGTATACGAAGCGTACACAAGAAGAGGAAAAACGGTTGATGGCATTGGATGCGCGTACGTTGGATGCGGTAAGTGTCGGTGAACAGCAGCCTGAAGTGGATCATAAGATGCTGAAAGAGAACTCTGAAACCGGATTATTGAAAGGTAAGAAGTGGAGGGATGCCCGCAATGGAGGGTATTTCAAATATACACTTTCTACTAACGGCAAGCAGCCTTCTTCCCTCATGGCTACTTATTGGGGGAATGAACAAGGTAATCGGAATTTTGAAATTGTGGTCGATGGTACGGTTGTGGCGACTGAGAATATCGTGGGCAAATGGAACAAGGAAGAATTTGTGGATGTGGAATATAAATTGCCCGAAGCTCTGGTAAAAGGAAAGAATCAGATTGAAGTCATGTTTAGAAGTAAGGACAATAATGTGGCAGGTGGAATTTTCATGCTGCGTTTGCTTACGGAATAATTGTTCTCAATAGGAATCTATAAAGAATGAGTATCCGCAATGGGTTGTTCCTATTGCGGGTTCTCATACTTGAAACAAAAAGTAAGAACTTATAAAACAAAAATGGTGGGATATCGTTACATAAAACTTTGTTTATCGCTTTGTTTTCTTTATCCACTTCTGCTCAAAATGTGAACAAAGTGGTGGAAAGGACGGTGGTAAATCCTTCTTTCAAAGCGAGAACCGGGAGTATCAATACGATAACTAAGGTGGAAATGACGGATGCTGATACTAAATTGTTCGTACATGTGGTATTTCGTCCTCACTGGTGGGTTTGCCTGGACAGTACGATTTATTTGGAAGATGTGTCTACAGGTTTACGTTACCAAACAACAGGGATAGAAGGGATGAAGTTTGGTGAACGGTTTTTCATGCCGGATTCGGGAGAAACGGATGTGGTCTTGACTTTTCCTCCGTTGCCGGAATCGGTAAAAATGGTGAACTGGATTCGGCCAGATTCGTCAGAAGATAATACATACGGCATTGATCTGACAAAAGATGGAGAAGGGTTGGGTGTTTCTGAAAAACGAGAAAGATGGCTTGCTCAAAATCCACAGACGGGAACGTCAGTCGGAAGGGAGGAGGGATTTACTCATTTCTTTCACTCGGATACGACTTATGTGACTGGGGTACTTGATCATTATGATCCTATATTGGGATTTGATACCGGTATCATTTATGTACAAGATATGCTTGAAGATAAAGACCGACCAGTAGTCATAAAGATTCATCCGGACGGAAAATTAGAGGGAAAAGTATTTTTGGAGCATCCTTCCCGATGTTTAATGGTGATAGGAGAAAATAATTCACTGCATAGAAACATTTATCTTGAACCAGGAAAGACTTTGTCGCTGTATATCGATTTTGAAGATATGCTTGCCCGCAGCAGAGCTAGAGACTGGAACTATCCGTTGTCCAATCTGATGTATGGAGATGAGTTGGGTGAGATAAACCGACAACTTGCCGAAGCACCGGAGTTTACGCTTGGCTATCTGGAAATGAAAGAAATGGAAAGTAAGTTGGCTCCAAAGCAGGTACGTGAGAAATGGGATGAAGCTGTGAGTTTATGGCACGATAAGTTGTCTCAATACATGGATAAGCAACAGGTATGTCTTAAGGTCCGACAGTTGTTGCCATTGGATGAAAAGATATCTGGAGCATATTGGTTACTGGATTACGCGATGGATTATACTTATGGGTTAGCGAATGATACTACCGGAAAAGCACCGTTACCCATGGAGTTTTTCAGCTTTTTGCGCGATATGCCGCTTAATGATGAAAAAATTTTGGCTGTAAATAAAGCTTCCATCTTTATCAATCGTTTTGCGTTTATGGATTGGTTGCAAAAGCAGGCGTATGAAAAACTCAAAGCATGCTATGGAATGGTAATTCCATCTGATGTGACTTCTTTACAGACTGCGGAGAGAATGTTTTATCCTTATAAAATACAGACAGAGATTCTGATGGAGTATTTGAATATGACTGAAATACCTTTTTTGTGGCAGTTGGTTTTGTGCAATAAGATTTGTACAGTGTTGGAGGCGGAAGCTAACAAAAAAGTGACTCAGCAGGATTTGAAAACGACACAGACGATGTCGTGTCTGAAGGATTCTTTCTGTGCAATGATTACTTATCCTGTGCTGACACAGGCAATAGAAAGCTCTTATCGGGAGTATCTCAAGAAGCAACCTTACCAACTACCCCCTTGTGAAGGAACGGATATTTTTCGAAAAATTACGGAATCTTATAAAGGGAAGATTTTGTTGGTTGATTTTTGGTCGACCGGTTGTGGACCATGTCGGTTTGCAATTGAGAGAAGTGCAGACTTGAGAGCGAAATGGAGAGGGCATAAAGATGTGCAGTTCATATTTATAACCAGTGAAGGTGAGTCTCCGGAGAAACCTTATAAAGAATATGTAGAAAAGAATTTAAAAGGAGAGGCTGTCTATCGCATTCCGTCATCCGACTATCAGCGCTTGCGTGAATTATTTAGTTTCAATGGCATTCCACGTTATATACTTGTGGGACGCGATGGAAAAATCATTTCGAATGATTATCAGCATATTTATCTGTCTGAAGCATTGGAGAAGGATTTGAAGGCCTTGGGAGTGAATTTGGATGAAGAAAAAGAAAAATAGGAATAGATAAATTTCGTTTAGAAGAATTTAAGTAGAGGTATATAAGTTTAAATTAAAAACTAATGTCTATGATAAAACGTGTATTGTTATCGTCTTTTGCGGCAATGATTTGTATAACAGGGTTATATGCAGGTGAAAAAGATGTGTTAAGTCCTGATGGACGTTTGAAAGTGGTTGTTTCAGATGAAGGTGGAATGCCTTCTTATCAGGTATTCTATGACGGAGTGGCTTTTATCAAGAAGTCTCCGTTGGGCATGAAGACCACTATCGGTGATTTTACGTCTTCTTTGTCATTGGGAAGTGAAACCAAGGAGGCTTCTATCCGGAAAAACTACCGCTTGCCCAACATCAAAAAAAGTAAGGTGGAATATGCTGCTGAATCGGCTGTCATTCCATTTACCAAAGAAGGACAGAAGGTTTTTGATGTGGAATTCTGGGTGAGTAACAATGATGTGGCTTTCAGATATACTGTGTATCCTAAGAAGGATATCTTGTGTTGTGTCGTGCAGCAGGAAGCTACAGGATTTGTGTTGCCGGAAGGAACGACTACCTTCTTGTGTCCGCAAAGTGGTCCGATGGGTGGTTTTGCCCGAACTTCTCCCAGCTATGAGACACCGTATACAGTAGATGATACGATGGGGAAAAATGGTTGGGGGGAAGGATATACATTCCCTTGTCTATTCAAAAATTCTGACAAAGGTTGGGTGTTAATATCCGAAACCGGAGTGAGCAGCTATTATTGTGGCAGTCGCCTGATTGGGCACGAGAACGGACTTTATACCATTGGTTTTCCGCAGGAAGGTGAATTTAACGGCAATGGTACGACTTCTCCGGGCATTGCATTGCCAGGAAAAACTCCATGGCGTACCATAACCTTGGGGCCAACGTTGGCTCCTATCGTAGAAACAACCGTACCGTTTGATGTGGTAGAACCTTTGTATGAACCATCGAAAGATTATGCGGCTGAATATGGTTGTGGAACTTGGAGCTGGATTATAGCGGGAGATGCTAGTATGAATATGGACGACCAGAAGCGTTACATAGATTTCTGTGCAGCGATGGGTTACCGTACGGTACTGGTCGATGCGCTCTGGGACACGCAGGTGGGCTACGACAAAATAGAAGAACTGGCAGCTTATGCCAAGCAGAAGAATGTTGGCTTGTATTTGTGGTATAATTCCAATGGATACTGGAATGATGCGCCTCAAGGTCCTCGTGGAAAGATGAGTAACATTATCGCCCGTCGGAAAGAAATGAAGTGGATGCAGCGTATTGGTATCAAGGGAATCAAGGTTGACTTTGTAGGTAGTGACAAGCAGGTCACGATGCAGCTTTACGAAGATATTCTGGCCGATGCAAATGATTGTGGACTCTTGGTCATTTTTCATGGATGCACCATTCCACGTGGATGGGAGCGTATGTATCCTAATTATGCGGCCAGTGAAGCCGTATTGGCCAGTGAGAACATGAACTTCTCGCAGGGAAGTTGTGATGCGGAAGCATTCAATGCATGTATTCATCCGTTTGTGCGCAACACGATTGGGAGCATGGATTTTGGAGGAAGTACTTTGAATAAATATTATAATGCGAAAAATGAGCCGGGTGGACGGATGAGAGTCACTTCTGATGTGTTTGCACTGGCTACGGCAGTATTGTTTCAGAGTCCGGTACAACATTTTGCATTGGCACCTAATAATCTGACGGATGCTCCGGCTTGGGCAGTCGATTTCATGAAGAAGGTGCCTACCACATGGGATGAGGTAAAGTTTATAGACGGATATCCTGGAAAATATATCGTAATGGCACGTAAACATGCCGGTAAGTGGTATGTGGCAGGTATTAATGCACAGGATGAAACCGTTAATTTGAAGATAGATGTTTCTTCCTTGTTTGCGGCAGGAGAGGTTGTCTGTGTGTATGAAGATAATGATAAACTGGCAGGCTCTGTCAAGGAACAGGTTATCACTAAGAAACAAGTTGTGAACCTTTCTATTCCTAAAAATGGGGGTATAGTAATTACTCGGAAATAATTGTGAAGAAAAGATTATGATAAGCAATAAAGTAATATTGGCAGCATTGGGAGGATTGATTTCTCCCATGCTGTTGGCACAGAATCCGATTGTGCAGACCTGTTATACGACAGATCCGGCTCCTATGGTACACGATGGCAGACTTTATGTGTATACAGGACATGATGAGGACAAAGCTGATTTTTTCTGGATGCAGGAATGGAGGGTATATTCTACGGAGGATATGGTCAACTGGACTGACCATGGTTCTCCGCTTGCCATAGAGTCTTTTGAATGGGCGGATGACCGTGCGTGGGCTGCGCAGTGCATAGAACGTCATGGCAAATTCTATTGGTATGTCTGCCTGCATTCGAAACTTACAGGAGCGATGGCCATTGGTGTCGCAGTGGGTGACTCGCCTGTGGGACCTTTCTGGGATGCCATTGGAAAACCGCTTTGTGACGGTAGTTGGGATTATATTGATCCTACCGTGTATGTTGATGACGATGGAAGGGCTTTCTTGTATTGGGGAAATCCAAATATCTATTATGCGGAATTGAATGAGGATATGATATCCATCAAGGGAGAGGTAAAAAAGCAGGACCAGACTGTGGACAGTTTTGGGGCTCCGAATCCGGAAAAGCGTGTGAAGGGGGAAAAATATAGGGATATCTATACGGAAGGTCCGTGGTTCTACAAACGGAAGGATAATTATTATTTGCTGTATGCGGCAGGAGGTGTTCCGGAACACATTGCATATTCCATGAGTAAGTCGCCTGTGGGGCCATGGAAGTATATGGGAGAAATCATGCCTTTACAGGATACGGATTCATTTACGAATCATTGCGGGGTAATTGATTATAAAGGGAATTCTTATTTCTTTTATCATACCGGAAAGCTGCCGGGAGGGGGTGGATTCGGACGTTCAGTCGCTGTGGAAGAGTTTGAGTATAATGCAGACGGAACTTTTCCTGTTATCAATGCCACGCAGGAAGGCGTAAAACCGATAGGCACCTTCAATCCTTATCAACGAGTGGAAGCGGAGACCATGGCTTTTTCTGAAGGAGTGAAGACGGAACCAAATGACCAGACGGGAATCTATGTGTCGGACATCCATAACGGTGATTACCTGAAGGTGAGGGAAGTTGATTTAGGAAAGAAGGGGGCCAGTAGATTGGAAGTCAGTGTGGCCAGTGCGTTGAGGGGTGGAACCATTGAAGTGCATGCCGACAGTATAGGTGGAACGTTGATTGCGGAAGTACAAGTTCCTCATACCGGAGGATGGGAAATGTGGAAGACTTTGGAAACCTCAGTGAAACAAGACGGACAGACCATTTCGGGTGTGCATGATTTGTACTTCTGTTTTAAAGGTAGAAAGGGATGTAAGCTTTTCAATTTTGACTGGTGGAGAATGTCTGAGTGACAAGTGTTATGAATTAATGAATGACTTAAATTTTGAATATTATGAATATTAGTAAGATTCTATGGTTATGTGGTAGCTGCGGATTATTGAGTTGTTTGAATGTAAATGCGCAGCGGCCGATTATTCAGACAAAGTATACAGCCGATCCGGCACCGATGGTATACAATGATACGGTATTTCTTTATACGACTCATGATGAAAACGATGCGGAAGGATTTAAGATGCAGGATTGGTTGTTGTACACTTCTACGGATATGGTAAACTGGACCGACCATGGAGCAGTGGCTTCACTCAAAAGTTTTGATTGGGTGAAACGTAACAATGGAGCTTGGGCCGAGCAAGTGGTTGAACGCAATGGGAAATTCTATATGTATTGCCCGATTCATGGAAATGGCATCGGTGTACTGGTGTCCGACAGTCCTTACGGACCGTTCAAAGACCCTCTTGGGAAACCTCTGGTATGGCAGAAAGAACACTGGGATGACATTGATCCAACTGTCTTTATCGATGAGGATGGACAAGCTTATATGTACTGGGGAAATCCTAATTGTTATTATGTGAAATTGAATGAGGATATGATTTCGTATTCCGGAGATATCGTGAAATTGAAGGAAACTCCGGAGCATTATCAGGAAGGACCGTGGTTCTATAAACGCAATGGACACTACTATCTGGCTTTTGCTTCTACCTGTTGTCCGGAAGGTATCGGCTATGCCATGAGTGACAGTCCTACAGGTCCGTGGACGACCAGAGGATATATCATGCGTCCTACAGTCAGGAGCCGTGGAAACCATCCGGGTATTATGGATTATAAAGGGAAATCGTATGTTTTTGGCTTGAATTATGACTTGTTGAAACTGGAGACGGATACTCATTATGAACGTCGTTCGGTATCGGTCGCTGAGATGCATTATAATGAAGATGGAACCATTCAGGAAGTGCCTTATTGGGCAGACACCAAACTGGAGCAGGTGGGTACCTTCAATCCTTTCCGAAAGGTAGAGGCTGAAACGATGGCTTGGGGATATGGATTGAAAACAGTTCCCAATGCGGATAAATCTCTTTCGGTGGTAGATGTGAATAATGGAGAGTACATCTGTGTACGTGGGGTGGATTTTGGAAAGAATAAGGCCCGTCGCTTTGAGGTTTCCGCCTTGCCTCTTGAGGGAGGAAATCTGAAGATTCGTTTGGATGCTCCAGATGGAAAGATTGTTGGAAACGTAACCATACCGCAGAGAAACGAAACGTCCAAATCTCAACTTTATTCCTGTGAGGTCAATGCGGTCAGTGGAGTCCATGATTTGTATTTTAGTTTTGAGGGTGAGAATAAGAAGGACTTGTTTGAGTTGGATTATTGGGAATTCAAACGTAAGTGAGTGTGGAATAAAGGGTCAAATACAATAAATCGTATGAGAATATGAAAGCTATTATTTTGACGGGCATTTTCTCGTTTGTTTCTGTTCTGTCTTCTTCTGGAATACTGTTGGCCGGAAATGTGCTTACAAAAACTGCACGTGGGCTTAAATTGAATATCGAGGAAGATAAGCTGGTGACAGAAATTGTATTTTATACCCCCGAAATAGCCCGGGTGGTGAAATATCCTTCTTCTTCCGATACGATACCAGAGCGTAATAATCTTTCAGTGGTATTGGCTCCTCATAAATGTAACCTTTCTTATGGGGAGGCCGGCGGGAAATATACCGTTACGTCATCCGAAGTAATGGTGTTGCTGGATAAAGAAACTGGGAATGTATCTTTCCAAACCAAGAATGGAGCCGTGTTGCTGGAAGAACAGGAAAAACCTGTGTTAATACAATATAAAGAAGGAGTAAATACGGGCGATTACCGTATCAAACAGGTCTTTAAGTTGGACAAATATGAGCCTATTTATGGTTTGGGGCAGATGCAGAGTGGAAAACTCAGTCAGCGGAATCAGGATAAGTATCTTATTCAAGGAAACGTGGAAGATGTGGTCACATTCTTCCAGTCTGTGAAAGGATATGGTGTATTTTGGGACAATTATTCTCCTACTTGGTTTGTTGATAATGAAAAGGCAACCTTTTTTGAATCGGAAGTAGGAGAGTTCATCGATTATTATTTCATGACCGGTGGTAACGCCGACGGGGTAATAGCCAATATGCGTGAACTGACAGGTCAGGTACCGATGCTCCCTCTTTGGACTTATGGTTTCTGGCAGAGTCGGGAAAGGTATAAGAGTCAGAATGAGATTGTAGGAGTGGTGAGCAAGTATCGTGAGTTGCAGGTTCCGCTCGACGGTATCATCCAGGACTGGCAGTATTGGGGTGGAAATTATCTGTGGAATGCCATGGAATTCCTGAACGGGGAGTTTTGGAATCCTCAAAAAATGATGGAGGATATTCATGCCATGAATGCCAAGGCTATAATCTCTATTTGGTCTTCTTTTGGACCGATGACAAAGCCTTATAAGGAACTGGATGAGAAGGGGATGCTTTTCAATTTTCAGACATGGCCTTTGGCTGGACCTGATTTGTGGCCTCCACGGGAAGATTATTTGTCGGGGGTACGGGTTTACGATGCTTATAATCCAAAAGCCCGTGATATCTATTGGAAATATGCGAACAAAGGACTGTTTGCCTTGGGAATGGATGGCTGGTGGATGGATTCTACGGAACCTGACCATCTGAACTTCAAGGATGAAGACCTGAATGAAGAGACTTTCTTGGGAAGTTTGCGGAAAGTGCGTAATGCGTATCCGTTGATGTCGGTTGGAGGGGTATACGACCATCAGTGCAAGGCCTCTTCCGATAAACGTGTGTTTATTCTGACTCGTTCCGCATTTGCCGGACAACAGCGATATGGGGCGAATACATGGACGGGAGATATTCAAGGAACATGGGATTCTTTTAAGCGGCAGATTCCGGCTGGATTGAATTTCTCTCTTTCCGCTATTCCGAACTGGAATACGGATATAGGGGGATTCTTTTTGGGAGAATACCCGAAAAAACTGGCAGACCCGGATTATAAGGAACTGTATGTAAGGTGGCTGCAGTTTGGTACCTTTTGTCCGATGATGCGTTCGCACGGTGCGGATGCACCTCGTGAAATTTATCAGTTCGGACAGAAAGGAGAACCTTATTATGATGCGATTGAGAAGTTTATCCATCTTCGTTATTCCTTGTTGCCGTACATCTATTCTGTTTCTTGGGAAGTCACTTCACGTCAGTCTACTTTTTTGAGGGCGCTGGTAATGGATTTTCCAAAAGACAAGAATGTGTGGGACATGAACAATGAGTATATGTTCGGGAAGTCCATTCTGGTGAAGCCCGTAACAGACCCGATGTACACTAGAATGCAGGATGAAGAGCGTGTTTCTGATTTTTCGTCAGTGAAGTCTACTGAAGTGTATTTGCCGGAGGGAGCAGACTGGTATGATTATTGGACTGAAGAGAAACTGGCAGGAGGTGTGTCTGTACAGAAAGAAGTTCCTTTGGATGTGATGCCTTTGTATGTAAAGGCGGGAAGTATTATTCCTATCGGACCGGAGGTGCAGTATGCCCAGCAGAAATCATGGCAACAGCTTGATATTCATGTATATCCTGGCGCGGATGGCACATTCTGTCTGTATGAAGATGAATTTGATAACTATAATTATGAAAAGGGAGCTTATTCGGAAATATGGATGAAATGGAATGACAAAAAGCGTACCTTTACGATTGAAAGCAGAAAAGGCGAATATCAAGGTATGCTCCACGAACGGACTTTTGTCTTGAAAACGGCAGATGGAAAAGAAAAAACAATCAATTATACAGGTAAAAAAATTAATATAAAATTATGAGTCAAATAATTCTGAAGAGATATATGCAGGCCAATAGGATATATGGTAAGAATCGGTGGCATAAATTGATTATGGGGGTAGCTTTGTTATCCAGTTTGACTGTGGATGCGCAGAATCCTATTATTCAGACTTCTTATACGGCCGATCCTGCTCCTTTGGTATATAATGACCGGTTGTATCTTTATACCAGTCACGATGAAGATGGGTCTACTTGGTTTACCATGAATGACTGGAAACTTTATTCTACAGATGATATGGTAAATTGGACGGAACATCCCATGCCTTTGTCTTTTAAAACATTTGAGTGGGCAGGAGGAGATGCCTGGGCGGCTCAGTGTATGGAACGTAACGGGAAATTTTATATGTATGTACCTGTGACGGATTTGAAGGGGGAGACTGCCATCGGAGTGGCTGTGTCCAACAGTCCTTATGGACCTTTTTATGACCCGTTGGGAGCTCCGCTTGTGCAGGCTGAATACGGAAATATCGATCCTACCGTCTTTATCGATGACGACGGACAGGCTTATTTGTATTGGGGAAATCCCAATTGTTATTATGTGAAATTGAACGAGGATATGATTTCTTATGAAGGAGGCATACATGCGGTACCGATGAAACCGGAAGCCTTTGGAAGCAGGGAGGGAGATCCGCAGCGTCCTACATTGTATGAAGAGGCTCCTTGGTTGTATAAGCGTCAGGGAATGTACTATCTTTTCTATGCAGGAGGACCGGTGCCTGAACATCTGGCTTATGCCACATCAAAAGGTCCGGAAGGTCCGTGGAATTACGGAGGTACGTTGATGGCTACTGAAGGGGGAAGTTTTACGAATCATCCGGGTATTGCCGATTTCAGAGGAAAAACTTATTTATTTTATCATGACGCTTCTCTCCCGGGTGGAAGTGGTTTTACTCGTTCTGTGTGTGTCAGAGAGTTGGACTTCCAGGCAGATGGGAAGATTCCGTGTGTGAAGATGGTGAAAGAGGGAGTCACAGAAAGCTTGAAACCTCTTTGTCCATACCGGAAGGTAGAAGCAGAGACCATGGCGTGGTCGGAAAAAATGAAAAGTTCATATAACGCTCAAGTTGGGGTTTTTATTACTGCTTTAGCGGATGGAGCTTATACAAAAGTTCGGTCTGTGGATTTCGGTGAAAAGGCTCCGTCTCGTTTTTCAGCGCGTTTGTCTACTACTCACAATGCAGAGATTACGATGGAGGTACGTCTTGACGGACTGGATGGGCAGGTGTTGGCAAAGATAAAGGTGCCGCGGACTGGTGGAAGCGACCGTTGGCGGGTTGTGGAAGCACAGATACCGCAAGTGACCGGAGTACACGACCTGTATTTTATTTTTAGGGGAAAAGCTCCGAGAGATTTGGCTTATTTCGATTATTGGAAGCTGAATTATTGATAAAGTTACAGAGGTTATGAGGAAGTTTTGTTTGTTTTTACTATTCTTTTTTGTCTGTGTGTGGTGGAAAGAGGATTGTTTGGCGGGGAATGTTCTCGGTCTTTCCTCTGACCGCCAGATACAGGCATGGACGTTGGAAGAAAAAAGAGCCGATCAGGTGGTTTTTCGTCGGATTGATACTCGGTTAAGGCTTATCCCGCTGACCGGAAGTGCTGTAAGGGTGGTTCGAAGCAAGGGAATTGCTCATGAATTGCCGGAATTGGTATATCTTCCGGTGAAGGCTCCGGTTTATACGCTTAAAATGGAAGGAGAAGATTATATATTGTCTTTAAAGGATGTAAGTGTAAAAGTGTCGGCATCCGACGGACGGATTTCGTTCCTTTCTTCTGATGGAAGGGTGATATTGGGAGAGGAAGGAAGTCAGATTCAGGCTTCTTCTGTGCAAGGAGAACAGACGTATGTGTCCACACAGACTTTCCATTCTCCTTCCGATGAGTATCTTTATGGACTGGGGCAGTTTCAGGATGGGTATTTGAATGTGCGTGGATTGACGCGGAGGTTGACTCAGGTCAATACGCAGATTGCCATCCCTTTTGTGATGTCGAATAAGGGATACGGACTTTTGTGGAACAACTATGGCCTGACGGATTTTAATCCGGCTTCTTCAGTGATTGCGCTACAGAAAACGGGTGCTTCGGGTGATAAGGTGACTGTGAATGTGACTTCTACCGAAGGAGGTAAGGAAGAGGTACGTGAAAGTAATGTGTTTGCAGGTAGCCTGCAAATAGAGTCCGACGGGCAATATGCTTTGATGCTGGATGTAGGAAGTTCCATGGCTCGCAGGCACAATTTGGAGATTGATGGACATACGGTGGTAGATGTGAATAATTTATGGCTGCCGCCTACGGTCTCTGTTCTGGTTGACTTGAAAGCGGGGGTACATCGTTTGAAGGCGGAATTGACTAAGGAGGATACTCCTAAGCTGTTTTTCCGGAAAGTAGACCAGACTACGACCTTTCGTTCTCCGGTTTCTAATGGCATCGATTATACTTTCTTTGCCGGAACGGCCGATGAGGTGATTGCCTCTTATCGGGCAGTGACAGGAGAGGTACCGATGTTGCCGTCATGGGCCTTGGGATATATTCATTGCCGGGAACGTTTTCATTCCCAAAAAGAACTGCTTGAAACAGCGTCCCGGTTCCGAAGAGAAAAATTGCCGGTCGATTTGATGGTGCAGGACTGGCAGTATTGGGGCAAATATGGCTGGAACGCCATGCGCTTTGATGAGGCAGATTACCCTTCTCCTCGGGAAATGGTCGACAGTCTTCACCGGATGGATATGAGGCTGATGCTGTCGGTCTGGTCGAAGGTGGACCAGAACTCAGTGCTGGGGAAAAAAATGGCCGAGAAAGCCTATTATATTCCAGGCACTCCTTGGATTGATTTCTTTAATCCGGAGGCAGCTTCTTTTTACTGGCAGAATTTTCGGGATAGCTTGGTCCTTCCGATAGGAATAGATGCTTGGTGGCTGGATGCCACAGAACCGGAGAATGACGATTTGGTGGGGCGTCGGGTAAATCACTCAAGTTGTCCCGGAGAGGTGTTCCGGAATGTCTATCCATTGGTGGTTAATAAAACGGTATATGAAGGTTTGCGGAGCCTTTCTGCCAATGGAGAGAAACAGGGTTCCTTCAGTCCCCGAACGGTTTTGCTTACCCGTAGCGGCTTTCCGGGGATTCAGCGGTATGGAGTGGCCACCTGGTCGGGGGATGTCGGGAACGATTGGGATACGTTTCGTCGTCAGATTGTAGCCGGATTGGGAATTTCTGTCTGTGGTCTGCCTTGGTGGACGTACGATGCCGGAGGGTTCTTCCGGTCGGGAGATGCACAGTATACGGATGTCCATTTTCATGAACGGTTTTCCCGGTGGCTTCAGACTTCGGTTTTTCTGCCTTTGATGCGTGTACATGGGTATATGACGAATACAGAGTTTTGGAACTACGGAGACAAAGTGACGGAAATGGCCCGTAAATCGTTGGCCTTGCGTTATCGCCTTCTACCCTATATCTATTCAGAGTCTGCATGGGTTTCGCTGGAAGATGGAACAATGTTGCGTCCTTTGGTAATGGATTTTCCACAGGATACGTTGGCTTTATCTTTGAAATACCAGTATATGTTTGGCCGTTCTCTGTTGGTTTCTCCTATTGTGGAAGAGGGAACTGCAATCTGGAAAACCTACTTGCCTGCTGTTCAAGGTGGGTGGTATGATTTTTATGACAACCGGCATTTGTCTTCAGGGTGGGTTCAAACCTCGGTTTCTCCGGATTACATTCCTGTATTTGTCAAATCAGGTACGATTTTACCTTTGGCTTCCGGTTACGCGGACGAGGCTGATACGGCTTTGCAATCGGAGTGGGAAATTCGGGTGTATACCGGAACGGATGGTACTTATCAGCTGTATGAAGATAATGGAACAGACTGTGAGTATGAAAAAGGAGCCTGTTCCTGTATCCGTCTGACCTGGAATGAGAAAGACGCTACGTTGGTGATAGGTAAACGGAGGGGGACGTTTGCGGGAATGAAGCCTGTTCGGAAGCTGAAGATTGTGAAAGTCGCTTCGTCTTCCAATGGGGCGGTAGAAGTGGCCGAGAAGTCGGTCGTATATAAGGGAGAGGAACTTGAAGTTGCTTTCTGATAGAATGAAAAAAGGAAAATGAAAAGTTGAATCTAAATTTGTGAATAATGGAAATGAAGAAAATGATTGCAACGCTGACGTCGTTGATGGCTTTGACTTTTGGACCTGTTTTTGCACAGGTTCATACAGAAGCAGGCAAGGTGGATGAGAATTTTCATATTTATCTGTGCTTGGGTCAGTCGAATATGGAGGGAAATGCAAAAATAGAAGCATGCGATACGGTGGATGTGAATCCTCGTTTTAAAGTGCTTCAAGCTGTGGATTGTCCGGATTTAGGACGGAAGAAAGGGGAGTGGTACACGGCGGTTCCCCCTTTGGCAAGATGTGGCACCGGATTGACTCCTGCAGATTATTTCGGTCGCACAATGGTAGATAGTCTTCCGGCCAATGTACAGGTGGGAGTGATTGATGTGGCCGTAGGAGGTTGTAAAATCGAATTGTTTGATAAAGATAATTATACTTCATACGTAGAGACTTCTCCGAACTGGCTGAAAAACATGGTGGCCGAGTATGATGGAAATCCTTATGCCAGATTGATTGAATTGGCCAGACAGGCTTCCCGTTGTGGAGTCATAAAAGGGATTCTGTTTCATCAGGGAGAGTCAAATACTGGCGATCCGGAGTGGCCGTTGAAAGTCAAGAAAGTGTACGACAGCATTCTTTCCGATCTCAATTTGAAACCCAATTCATTGCCTCTGTTGGTGGGTGAACTTGTGTCGGAAGGGCAGGGAGGAGCTTGTGCCTCTATGAATCCGGTGATTCAGAAATTGCCGGAAACAATACCTTCTGCGCATGTCATTTCATCCGAAGGGTGTGAGGCTGTTTCCGACAGGCTGCATTTCAGTGCGGCCGGATATCGTGAGCTGGGTAAAAGATATGCGCTTACGATGCTTCAGATTCTGAATGCAGAATAACTGATGGAAATTAAAAAGTCTGGTCGAAATTTAACGGCCAGACTTTTTTAGTTATTTCTTATTGTTTTCCCGTTTTATCTTGTTCATTTTGGGGTTCCTCTTCCAGCTTGTCTTTGTTCTCTTTGCAATATTCCATGTATTTGCTTGGAGAAACACCATATAATTCTTTGAAGGCATTCGAGAAATAAGTGGTGTTGTTAAATCCTACCAGCTGGGATATTTCAGAAATACTGTAGTTTTTCTCTGATTTCAGTAGAATTTCCGCCTGCTTTAGTCGGATATTCCGGATGAAATCTCGTGTGGACTGATTTGTGATTTCCTTAAGTTTCCGGTACAGATGTACTCGGCTTATACCCACTTCTGCCGCAATCATTTCCGCATTCAGGTCTGGATTGTTCAGGTTTTTGTTGATGGCTTTCATTACTTTTTTCATCAGCTTTTCGTCTGCCGACTGAGGCTGAACCACCTCAATCTGTCCATCCTGTTCCTGTTTTCCACTGAAATTGTTGCGCAATACCTCCCGGTTTCGAATCAGGTTTTCAATGGTTGTAATCAGAATTTCCAGGTTAAACGGTTTGGCAATGTAGGCGTCTGCTCCTAGTGAGAGTCCTTCAATATAGTCTTTTTCACTGTTCTTGGCCGTTAGAAGAATGACTGGAATATGATTGGTCTTGATGTTCTGTTTCAGTTTTTTGAGTAAGGTGATACCGTTTATTTCCGGCATCATGATATCGCTGAGTACCAAGTTGGGCATGTGTGACATAATGATTTCCAGTGCTTCCTTTCCATTGCTGCAACTTAATACCCGGAAATAATTGCTTAACTCAGTGAGCAGATAATTACGTATGTCGTCTTCATCTTCCACAATGAGGACAGAGTGCTTCTTACGTGGTAATTTTTTTCCATTGTCATCTCCGCCTTCGTTTTCTTCAAGGTGTAATGGAATATGTTGAAATGCATTATCTTCCGATGAAGTGAGAGCTGTATTCTCTGAAGTTTCGGGAGCAATGTCTTCTGCCGACAGATGTGCACGGCCTAAGGGAATATGTATGATAAAACTGCATCCCGGCTGATTGTCATTGTTCTTGACTGTAATGGTGCCATGATGCATTTTTACGAGTGACATGGACAGATGCAGTCCGATACCCGTCCCTTTGCTGCGCGACCGGTCATCACTGATTTGGTAGAAACGTTCAAAAATACGTGTCATTTCACTTTCCTTGATACCGGTACCATTGTCTTCAATGATAATTTCAGCACAGTTGTTTAATGGGGCCTCCTCTTCGCTATTGTGAACAGAGTTGATGTAGATATTGATTTTTCCCTCATTCTGAATATGTTTAAGTGCATTGGACAGCAAGTTAAAAATGACCTTGTCAAAATTGTTCGGGTCCAGCCATACCTTCAGGCTATCCAGTTGGGTAATCAGGTTTAACTGAGCATTTTTGCTGGTAGCCTGATACGCGAATGTGTCTTTAATGTTATTGATAAAACCGATGAGCTCCACTTCCGTGAAACTGAGTTTCATTTGGTTCTTGTCTATTTTACGGATATCCATCAGCTGATTGATCAGATTCAGTATGCGCTGTGCATTACGTTCAATCAGGGAGTAGCTTTTCTGCCTTTCGGTATCGCTGTCGGTGGAGATTAACTTTTGCAGCGGACTTATAATCAGCGACATCGGGGTTCTGATTTCGTGTGAGATGTTGATAAAGAACTGAAGCTTAGCCTCGTTTATTTCTTCCAAGTGTTTGTGTTTCAGCATCTCTTGTCTTACTCTGTATTTTTCTTTCGCCTGATGTATGAAGACGGCAGCTATGCTGCCAATGATGGCCAGATAGATAATCCAAGCTATAGTCGAGTTATACCATGCAGGGTGAATATGGATGAATATGGTTTTTATTTCTGATTCTGCAGAACCATTGACGGCCTTGATTTTAAACTCGTATTTTCCTACCGGAAGATTGCTGAATGAAACGCGTGAAGTTCCTTTGGGCAGAGAGTTCCAGGTCCCATTGTTCATGGAGTATACATAACCTTGAGGGGTCATGAAATTGTCAGTGGCAAATTCAATATAGAAAGAATTGTCGTAGTGTGCCAAGTTGATATCTTTTGTATTGAATATGTCAGTGTCAATCACATGGTAGTTTCCTGATTTTGTAAGTTCATTTACGGATTTATCATGTAAATAGAATCCTGTAAGTCTGATTTTGCCCTGGAATTTCTGAATCTTGATGTCGTCCGGATTGAAGAAAATGATTCCGTTGGTGCCTCCAAACAAAATTTTACCGTCGGGGTATTGGCAGAACGCATTTCTGGAGAATTCGTTGTTGTGTAAGCCGTCGGAAGCATAAAACGGAATGAAGGAGTTTTTCTGCGGGTTGTATTTGGCAATGCCCTGATTGGTACTGACCCAAATATCGTTGTTTTTGTCCACTACGATAGATGAAATGGAATTGTTTGGCAAGCCATGTTGAGTAGTGAATTGTTCAATGATGTTCAAATCCTTGTCCATAACAGAGATACCATCGGATGTTCCTACCCAAATACGGTGATTATGATCTTCAACAATGGAGTAGACAGCTAGTCCGAGTAATGCTTTTTCTTTGCCGGCAACTTTTAAATTCTGGGTATCTATGCATTTGATGCCGTCATAAGTACCAATGTATAATCTTCCATTTGAGGAATAGTAAAGTGCGTCAATCCATTGGTTGACCGCTTGTATGTCTTGGGTGCTATATACGTGGATATCTTTCTGAATGGGAGCTTTTAAATCGGTGTAATAGAGTCCCATTCCCATTGTGCCAATCCAAAGTCTTTTATGGGCATCTTCAGCCAGACAGTACACACGTTTGATTTCGTTTCCGCTTTTGTCTCTCAAAAATACTTTGGTAAATCTATCTCCTTTGTCGTTCATGAAAGAAAGTCCGCTCAGGTAAGAGCCTATCCATACATTTTTGTTGGAATCTTTGAACAGACACATCACCGTGGGAGGTATGTCCGGGTTTGTTTCGGGTGTCAAATGCCGGATAAAATTGTAATGGTTATTTAGCTGGTAGATTCCATCGTTGTCAGTTCCGACAATGAGTTTCCCGTCATCATAGTCGCATAAGGCTGTGATGCAGTTATTCCCGATGTAGTTCCGAAGAGAGGAATAATTCCCGATATAGCCGAACATATTAGCTTGTAAAGGAATGAAAGCTACCCCTTTCTGATAAATACCTACCCAAAGGTTGGTACTGTTGTCTATCAGCAGGGAATGTACTTTACTTTTTTTGATGTTGACATTATCAATATAAAAATCTGTATCCGCAATCTTTTTTTCCAGAATATTATAGGAAACAATACCTTCTCCGTCAATGCCAATCAGCATGAGGTGTTCTTTTTGTTTCAGGTCCTTGATGGGAAACTCGGATTTAAAGATTTGCTGAAACGTATCGTCAGCCTTTTGATAAACGAATACTCCGCGCCCGGTGGTACCTACATATACATTGCCGTAAGAATCTTCTGTACAGCAATTAATAAACTGCTTGCCGTTTTGTGTGCCAAGCGAATAATCGTATCTTTTCCCATTCTTATCAATCCGGATGACCCCATGGTATTCTGTGCAAATCCAGATATTTCCGTTTTTGTCCTCTTTTATTTCATTGATGGTATATCCGTTCAGAGAAGGATTCCAGTCTTTAATCTGATAGTTCCCTTTTGAGTCGGTCGATAAGGTCTTCATTCCATATCCACTGGTCCCAATCAGTATATTCCCATTGCGAAGCTCTGTGATACTTTTGTTGTTATAGGACGGACTTGATTTCTTGATGGTTTTGAACGTATCCGACCGATAGTCGTAGATTTGCAGTCCTTTGGTAGAAAGAATGTACAGATTGCCTCTGGAATCTTGGAATACTTTATATATGTGATTTCCTAGCAAGGAGGTCGAGTCATTTCGATGAGAGCGGTAGTTTGTAAACTTAGCTCCATCGAATTTGTTTAGTCCATCATCCGTTGTCACCCATATATAGCCTTTCCTGTCTTGGTATAGGTTATTGATCATACTGCTGGAAATTTCTCCATGGGTAGTATACAATTTGCAGAATTGCCCTTTACAGAGGAGGGGCAATAGGCAGAAAATAGCGGTTATAATAACTGTCTTATTTCTCATTATTGGTGTGGTTTGTAGGGCCAAATTTGAATTAAAATACTATATAATTGATACAAAGTAAGTTCTTTTTTCTTAGTTGTCAATAAAAAAAACGGGGATTTTTTTGCTTTTGAAAATAGATTTTAAGGGGTGTAAGAGAGTTCTTGTAAAAGTTACCTGGAAAATTATATAAGAGCCTTTGGGGAGGATTTTCCTTTTGTGATGTAACATTTCCGTAAGTTTTTGTTACAACAGAAAGGATGGTGTAACAATAGATATGAGGTTGGTATCCTGTGTGAGAGCCTGTTCCATGGCCTTTTACTATTTTTGTAGTGGTAAGAATCGATGAAAAATACAAGATATAATGTATGAAAACACAGGCTTATTTTAGTAGGGTATTTTGGACTCTTCTTTTGCTTTCTTGTTGTAGTTTTGGATTGTCAGCCAAAGTCACTTTACCTGCGTTGATTTCCGATGGAATGGTGCTTCAACGAAACGTTCCTTTGAAGATTTGGGGTACAGCCAGTCCGGGTGAAGAGGTGAATTTGACTTTCATGAAGAAACGGTATCATGCCGTAGCGGATGAAGCTGGAAATTGGATGATTGCTTTGCCTGCTTTGAAAGCAGGAGGTCCTTATTCTATGACTGTCAATGACATTTTATTAAAAGACATTCTGATTGGGGATGTGTTCTTGTGTTCAGGACAGTCGAATATGGAATTGACGGTAAACCGGGTGATGGATAAGTATGCTGAAGAGATTGCATCGTATGAAAATTCATCTGTTCGGTATGTAAAGGTTCCGTATGCGTATGATTTTTCACGTCCGTTGGAGGATGTACGGACAATCAAATGGCAGCCGATGACGAAAGAATACGTCCAGAACTTCTCTGCTCTTTGTTATTTCTTTTCTAAACTGCTGGAGGAAAAGACAGGAGTACCGGTCGGAATTATTAATTCCAGCTGGGGAGGTACACCGGTCGAAGCATGGATTAGCGAGGAAGGGTTGAAAGATTTTCCGGAGTATGTAAACCAGAAAACCTTATATGAAGATGCCGCACTAGTGGCTCAAATAAAGGAGACCGAACAGCTGCATCAGTCGGCATGGAATAAGCAATTGTATCGGTCGGATGCCGGGCTGCATGGTGAAATGCCTTGGTATGCCGAGTCATACAATGATACGGATTGGGAAAGGGTAGATATGTTTTCAGATAATTGGGCACTTCGTAACGGTCGTCCATTGAATGGGACCCATTGGTTCCGAAAAGAGTTTGTAGTGCCCGATGGATGGGCAGGAAAAGACGTAGTATTGCGGTTAGGTTGTATGGTCGATGCTGATTCTGTGTATGTGAACGGACATTTTGTGGGGTCTGTTTCCTATCAGTATCCGCCGCGGATTTATCAGGTACCGGCCAAGTTCCTGAATGAAGGGAAAAACCAGCTGACCGTACGTTTGTTCAGCTACGGTTCTTGCCCTTCCTTTGTAAAAGAAAAACCGTATAAATTGCTGTGTGGCAATCAGGAAGTCAGCTTGGAAGGTACATGGAAACATAAGATTGGAACGGTGATGCCTCCTTCCCCTTCTTCTACGGCTTTCCATTATATACCTACAGGTTTGTATAACGGTATGATACATCCTTTGCAGCATTATGTGTTCAAAGGGGTGGTATGGTATCAGGGCGAGTCGAATGTAGGTCGCTGGCGGGAATATTCCTCCTTGCTTACGGCAATGATTGCAGATTGGAGAACCCTTTTTCAGAATGAAAACTTACCTTTCTATGTGGTGGAATTGGCCGACTTCCTGGCTCCGAATGACCCTGGACGCGCAGCTTGGGCAGAATTGAGAAAGCAGCAGGCAAAAGCGGCACAGGAAAGTCCCTATGTAACCTTGATTAAAAATAGTGATACGGGTGAATGGAATGATATTCATCCGCTAGATAAGAAAACACCGGCTACTCGCTTGGTGGAAGCAGTAATACAGAATGAAAAACAAAATAAGGAAAAATGAGTAATATTCTAAGTCAGAAAGTGTCCATGGCCGAGAAAGTCGGTTATGGGCTGGGCGATTGTTCTGCGAATCTCGTCTTTCAGATGATGATGATTTACCAGACCAAATTCTATACGGACGTGTTTGGACTGGAAGGGGCAATTGCAGGTACCGTGATGTTGGTGGCACGTATTGTCGATGCTTTTGTAGACCCTACTGTGGGTATTCTGTCCGACCGCACTCAGACACGGTGGGGAAAATATCGTCCATGGGTGTTGTGGACGGCTCTCCCGTTCATGGTATTTTATGTGTTGGCCTTCTATAATCCGGGTATTGAGGAAAAAGGGCTGGTAGCGGTGTATGCAACCATCTCTTATACATTGTTGATGACAATGTACTCTTTTAACAATACGCCTTATTCTTCTTTGGGTGGAGTGATGTCGTCGGACATTAAGGAACGTACCAGTATCACTTCCGTACGTTTCGTCTTTTCTACCATTGCCCAGTTTGTGGTACAGGGACTTACTTTGCCATTGGTGAGCAAATTTTCTGATGGGGGAGACAAGGCGCATGGGTGGCTTTGCACGATTTCCCTGTTTGCGGCAGTCGGTTTTATTTTTCTTTTGATTGTATTTTTCTCGGCAAGGGAACGTATCACTCCACCGGCTAACCAAAAAAATGATACCCGTCAGGATATTAAAGACGTATTGGGCAGTGTGCCTTGGCGGGCCATGTTTATCCTGACCTTGTTTGTTTTCATCACACTGGCCATGTGGGGAAGTGCCATGAACTATTATTTTGAGAATTACGTGGATAAAGCTGCGTTGTTTGCTTTCCTGGATAATATTGGGTTGGTGGCAGCAGAACCTGGTAACTCGGTCGGCTATCATGTGCTCAATGCCTTTGGATTGATTGTGACATCACCCGATAAGGCATACGAAGTAGGATTTGGTGTCTTCAATATGGTCGGGGCATTGGTGCAGTTCTTTGGAGTGATTTTCTTATCCGAGTTTTTGGCGAACAAATACGGCAAGAAGCGTACGTTTATTGTGTGCCTCTCACTGACTGCCGTCTTTACAGCCCTGTTCTACTTCCCTGCTAAAGATAATGTGGGCATGATGTTCGTGCTGAACTTCCTGAAGAGTCTGGCCTATGCGCCTACGGTGCCTTTGCTTTGGGCGATGATTGCCGATGTGGCCGACCACTCGGAGTATATCAATTATCGTCGCGCGACGGGATTTATCTTCTCGGGAGTAGTCTTTGCCTTAAAGGCCGGTCTGGGTATCGGTGGGGCTGTGCTGGGATTTTTGTTGTCGGGATTTGGCTACGCTTCCGGTTCGGGCGTCGTACAGAACGATACGGCTGTGCAAGGCATTATCCTTTCTTCCAGCCTGATTCCTGCCGCTTTCTTTCTGGTAGGAGTAGTCGCTCTGTTTTTTTATCCTATCAGTAAGGAATATAATGAGAAAATGCAGGCTGAATTGAGCGAACGCAGAAGTAAAAACGATTATTAATTAGGAAATAAACAGAAACACTACTGTCCCGTAAAAGTGGATAAATAGTTCTTTGAAATTATTGAAATATAGTCAATTACACGGTTTTTTGAAATGAAACGGACTTGATTTTGCAACTTTGCAGTCTAATACAAATGGCTGCTATGTTCCAAGACAAATACGTATTCTCTCAATTAACCGCTTTTCTGAACAGGACTCAGTTCAACAACTATGTTCGCAAGTATGATGGCAACAGATATGTGAAACATTTCACTTGCTGGAATCAGATGCTCGCGATGATGTTTGGACAACTGAGTAACCGTGAGAGCCTGCGAGACTTAATCGTTGCTTTCGAGGCGCATAGGGCCAAGCAATATCATCTTGGTTTAGGTCGTGAACCGATAGCCAAGACAACTCTTGCGACAGCGAACCAGAACCGTGATTACAGAATCTTCGAAGACTTTGCATTCTATATGATGAAGGAAGCCTGCGAGAAGCGGACGACCAACCTCCTTGACATTTCCAGAAAGAAATATGCGTTTGATTCAACAACGATTCCGTTGTGTCTTGCAACATTCCCATGGGCAAAGTTCCGAAGCAAGAAAGGAGGGGTGAAAGCTCATGTCTTATACGACATTGAAGCACAAGTTCCTGCCTTCTATACTGTAACCACTGCATCAAAGCATGATTCCACAGCAATGTCTTCAATCCATTATGAACCAAACGCTTACTATATATTCGACAGGGCTTATGACTCCTTTAAAGAACTCTATAGGATACATCTTACAGACTCTTTCTTTGTTGTCAGAGCCAAGACGAACTTAAAGTATAAGACAGTCAAATGGAAGCGAAGAATGCCAAAGAACATAATGACAGATGCGGAAGTGAAACTGACCGGATATCTCTCCGAGAAAAAATATCCTGAGTCATTCAGACTCGTCCGATATTACGACGAAGAGGATGACCGTGAGTTCACTTTCTTGACGAATGCAAAACAACTTTCTGCACTGGATGTCGCCAATCTTTATAAGAAAAGATGGTTAATCGAGCTGTTCTTCAAATGGCTCAAGCAGCATCTCAAGATAAAGAAATTCTGGGGCACAACAGAGAACGCTGTTCGCATACAAATCAGTGTGGCTATTATCACGTACTGTCTTGTGGCTATTGTCCAACATGATATGAAGTTGAAACGTTCAACCTATGAAGTTTTGCAAATTCTCAGTATATCATTGACTGACAAAACCCACTTGCGTGACCTGTTCGACAAGACTAATTTCAATGATGTCAAAGATCTAAATGATTCCCTGATTCCGGGGCTTTTTGATTAATTGTTTAACTCGTCCCATTTTAACGGGACACTAATGAAACAGAAAAATGAACAAACACATTGTATCGATGGCATTATGTAGCCTTTTTCTGATGGCATGCGGAAGCAATGTTTCCAAAATGACCGTTTCAGAAAAGTCATTAAAAGAGGTGGTTGGGGATAAATTTCTGATGGGAGTGGCGCTTAATGTCCGCCAGTCATCGGGGATGGACACTTCCGCACTGAAAATCGTAAAGCGGCATTTCAATGCCATTGTGGCAGAGAACTGTATGAAAAGTGAGGAAATCCAACCGAAGGAAGGAGAGTTTCATTTTGAGGATGCCGACCGTTTGGTTCAGTTGGGACTCGACAACGGCATGACGGTGACAGGACATTGCTTGATATGGCATTCACAGCTTCCCGAGTGGTTTTGTGTGGACGACAAAGGAAAGAATGTTTCTCCTGAAGTATTGAAACAGCGTATGAAAACCCATATTCAGACGGTGGTCGGACGCTACAAAGGCAAGATTAAAGGATGGGATGTGGTGAACGAAGCCATTATGGAAGACGGTTCTTACCGCAAGAGCAAGTTCTACGAGATTTTGGGAGAAGAGTTTATCCCATTGGCTTTTCAGTATGCGCACGAAGCCGATCCGGATGCTGAATTATATTACAATGATTACGGCATGGATGTGCCGGGACGCCGTGAGGGAGTGGTAAAGCTGGTTCGTTCGCTGAAAGAAAAGGGCTTGCGTATCGACGCGGTGGGTATGCAGGGACACATGGGAATGGATTATCCGGACATCCGCCGGTTTGAGGAAAGCATGCTTGCCTTTGCGGCAGCCGGTGTGAAGGTGATGATTACAGAATGGGAAATGAGTGCCTTGCCAACGGCCCGCAGAAGTGCCAATATTTCGGATACGGTGGCTTTCAAGAAATCCTTGAATCCCTATCCGGATGCTTTGCCGGATTCTGTCAATCAGGCATGGAATAAAAGAATGCAAGAGTTCTTTCAGCTTTTTGAAAAGCATGCCGACATTGTGGAAAGAGTGACCGCCTGGGGAGTGACCGATGAGGATTCCTGGAAAAATAATTTCCCGATTCGAGGAAGAAAGGACTATCCGTTGCTTTTCGACCGGAATTACCAGCCTAAAGATTTTGTACGGAAAATGATAGAAGAAGCACCCCATTCCGTAACCTCTGCAAAGAAATAAATGTTGAACTGGAGACCAACATCAAATGGTCTCATAAAATTACATAGTATGAAAAAGGAAGAAAGATATCTGTTTCCTGCCGATTACATGGCAGACCCGTCGGTACATGTATTCAATGGCCGCTTGTACATTTACCCTTCACACGACCGTGAATCCGGTATTCCGGAAAATGACAACGGCGATCATTTTGACATGAATGACTATCATGTGCTGTCTACCGACGACGTGATGCATGGGGAAATTGTCGACCATGGCGTGGCTTTGAAAGTAGCTGATATTCCTTGGGCCGGGCGCCAGCTTTGGGATTGTGACATTGCTTGTAAGGACGGGAAATATTACCTGTATTTCCCGTTGAAAGACCGGAACGACATTTTCCGCATGGGAGTAGCCATCGGTGACAGGCCGGAAGGCCCGTTCATTCCTCAGCCCGACCCGATTCGGGGCAGTTACAGCATCGATGCGGCTGTGTTCCGTGATGAGGATGGCAGTTATTATATGTATTTTGGCGGTATCTGGGGCGGACAGCTACAGCGTTATCGTGACAATAAGGCCATTGAACATCCGTTCCTGCCGGAAGCCGATGAACCAGCCTTGCCGAGCCGGGTGGTAAAATTGTCGGAAGATATGCTCGGCTTCGCAGAAGAACCGCGTCCGGTCGTTGTACTGGGGGCCGATGGAAAACCGCTGACTGCGGGCGACCCGCACCGCTTCTTCGAGGCTTCTTGGATGCACAAGTACAAAGGGAAATATTATTTCTCTTATTCTACTGGCGACACACACTTGCTGTGTTATGCCGTAGGTGACAATCCCTATGGTCCGTTTGTGTATCAGGGAGTGATTCTGACACCCGTGGTGGGATGGACCACGCACCATTCCATTGCGGAATATAAGGGAAAATGGTATCTGTTCCATCACGACTGTGTGCCTTCTGATGGAAAGACTTGGCTTCGCAGCTTGAAGGTTGTCGAACTGGAATATGATGAGGACGGCAAGATTCAAACTGTAAAAGGCAGTGCGGATGAATAAACGACTTTGGGGTAGTGTCTGTTTCCTGTCTTTGGCCCTGACGTTGTGGGCCGAAGACGGGAGCAGACTTTGGTTACGACAGACGCCTGTGAATCAAGCGTCTGTCTGTTGTTTAGTCACTTCCCCTACGCTTGCTGTGGCGCGTGAGGAACTGGCCGCCTTATGGCAGGGAGGGGAAGTGGATTTGCAGCTCTGTGCCGATGAGACACATCGTCGGTTGGGCAAAGAGGGATACACCATACGTACTTCCGAAGGAAAGACGGTGCTGGAGGCCGCTACGGAACAGGGATTGCTGTATGCGACTTACCATCTGCTGCGGTTACAGGCGGAAGGAGCGGATTGTACCCGGCTGGATATCCGGGAAAAGCCGACCTTCGACATCCGTGTACTGAATCATTGGGACAATCTGGACGGGACGGTGGAACGTGGTTATGCGGGACGTTCTTTGTGGAAATGGGAGGAACTGACCGATTCCGTGCCGGCCCGCTATCGGGAATATGCCCGTGCCAATGCTTCGGTGGGTATCAACGGGACTGTGCTGAACAATGTGAATGCTTCGGCCGAGATTCTATCCGCCGGCTACCTGCAAAAGGTGCGGAAATTGGCCGATGTGTTTCGTCCTTATGGCATCAGGGTGTATCTTTCGGTCAATTTTGCTTCTCCGATGAAGTTAGGAGGTTTGTCTACGGCCGACCCGCTGAACGAGGAGGTGGCACGTTGGTGGAAAGAGAAAGTACAGGAAATTTATGGATTGATTCCTGATTTTGGCGGTTTTCTGGTGAAGGCCAATTCGGAAGGACAGCCCGGCCCGTGTGATTACGGGCGTACGCATGCCGAGGGAGCGAACATGCTGGCGGAGGCTTTGAAACCCTATGGGGGAATCGTGATGTGGCGGGCCTTTGTCTACAGTCCGTCGGATGCAGACCGGGCCAAGCAGGCTTACCTGGAATTTCAACCGCTGGATGGACGGTTTCGGGACAATGTGATGGTGCAGGTGAAAAACGGGCCGATTGACTTTCAGCCGCGGGAACCTTACAGTCCGTTGTTTGGAGCCATGCCGCATACACCGTTGATGGTGGAGTTTCAAATTACGCAGGAGTACTTGGGACATTCCAATCACCTGGCTTATCTGGCCACTATGTGGAAAGAGTTTTACCGCTATGTGCAGCCTTCTTCCTTGAAGGGGGTAGCGGGTGTGGTGAACGTAGGCGATAACGTGAACTGGTGCGGACATGATTTTGCACAGGCCAACTGGTATGCTTACGGGCGGTTGGCTTGGAATCCGGCTTTGTCGGCAGAAGAGATTGCCCGTGAATGGCTGGCACAGACTTTCACGACCGACCGCCGGTTTGTGGAACCTATGACGCAGGTCATGATGGACAGTCGGGAGGCGGTAGTGGATTACATGATGCCGCTGGGCTTGCACCACATTTTTGCCTGGGGGCATCATTATGGTCCTGAACCTTGGTGTGAGGTGCCTGGAGCACGACCCGATTGGCTGCCTTCGTATTATCATCAGGCGGACAAGGAGGGATTGGGATTCGACCGGAGCCGTTCGGGAAGTGATGCCGTGTCGCAGTATCCGGATTCGTTGGCCCGGGTGTTCGATTCGCTGGAGCGATGTCCGGAAGAATATCTGCTTTGGTTTCATCATGTGAACTGGAATCACTCGCTTCATTCGGGACGTTCATTGTGGGATGAACTCTGTTACAAGTATCAGAAAGGTGTGGACGAAGTGCGTGCGTTTCAGCAGGTATGGAAGGAAATGCAGCCCTATGTCGATGCGGAACGCTATCAGGCGGTGGCCGAACGACTGGACATCCAGGTTGGCGATGCCGTGTGGTGGAAAGATGCTTGTCTGGAATATTTCCGTACATTCTCCAATCAGCCCTATCCTAAAGGGGTGGAGCCTCCGGTTTTTACCTTGGAGGAATTGAAAAAAGTGAAGTTGCCCATCAGTAACTATGAACCCCCTACGGTTGAGATGCTTCCGCGGAAAAAATAAGGGGGATTGGAAGTGAATTTGGAGGATTTTGGAGGACTTTTAGGGGCATAAAAAACTCATGAAAAAACGCAAGTACGTTTGGAATCAAATGTACTTGCGTTTTGTTTTAAACGCACTTGCGTTTCAGATGAAACGCCTAAGCGTTTTTTTTATGTGGTTAAGTGTTTCTTAAATTGTTATAATTCAATAGTTTATATTTTCTTAAAAGCGGCAGCGTACATCGATACCTACTTGTACGGGACGTCCTTTTTGGGCAAAACCGCGGCTCATCGTTTCAAAGTAGAAAGCTTGGTAATCTTTGTTCAAGGCGTTGTTCACCCAGATACCGATTTGTCCGTTTCCTTTGTTCAGGCTGAGGCGTCCGTTCAGTGTGCCATAGAGGGCCTGGCTGGCATTGTTCTGCTCTGTCCAGTAGATACGGCCCGCCGCCCGGTAGTTGGCATCGAGGGTGATGTTGTCCAGAATGGCATTCTTACGGAACGGGAAGATGTACTGTCCGCCTACGGTAAAGGTATGTTTGGGTACAAACGGTACATAATTTCCGTTGTAGTTTTCAGTTTCGCTCACCACGTAGTCGGTGAAAGTGGCGTAGGTATAGCCATAGTTTCCGTTCAGGCTGAACTTGTCGGTGAGCTGGGCACGCAGACTGGCTTCGGCTCCCAGGCTACGACTCTTTCCGGCATTGACAGTGATGCGTCCCAGTCCGCTTTCGGCGAAGCGCGACAATTGCTGGTCGCGGGTATCCATGTAGAAGGCAGAAAGGTCGGCCTGCAGTTTTCCGTTCAGCAGGGTGAGGTGCGAACCGATTTCATAGTTCCATGAATATTCCGGCTTGTAGAGCGTGGCAGCCTTCACGTCGGTTTGTGGCGTCTGTGCCATGCCGTTCAGCATGCCCGCAATCTTCTGTTTCTGTTCGTCGCTCAGCATGGACACCTTATTGACAATAGGAATTGTTACATCAGCTACATTTTTCATCATGCTGGCCTGCATGTCGTTTTGCAGCAGGTCGGAAAACATCTGGATGTTGTATCCTCCCGAGCGGTAACCTTTGCTTACGCTGACATAGAGGTTGTTGCGTGAATCAAAGTCGTATTGCAGGGCAAACTTGGGCAACAGCTGGATGTAGTCGTGCGACAGCTTTCCGTGGTAACTGTTGTTCACGTTGAAGTCTTGTGCCGGTACCATCGGGATGACTTTGTCGCCGGGAGTCAGTTTGCCACTCAGCGAATAGGTGTGGGTAAACTGGCAACCGCTGTAATAATCCAGCTTCAGGCTTTCATAGTCCATGCGGAGACCGGCGGTCAGTGAAAGACCTTTCAGACCGAAAAGGTCGTTGAAGGTGGACTGATGGAACACGGCCGCATTCAGGATAGGCGTGCCGAACTGTCCCGGGATGACCAGTTGTTCGCCGTTGATGACGTCATTGAAAGTCATTTTCATGGTCATCGGACCAGCCGAAATGGTCGGCATGTATTTATTGGCATTGGTGTTGATGGTAGAGTTCAGCCAGTTTACTCCGTCTTTCTGGAAAGTGACGGGAGCCTCCGTGTCGAGCCACTGGTAGAAGCCGCTCACTCCGGTAGTCCACTGCCAGCGGCGTCCGGGTTTGGATTTGAGGACAATTTCCTCGCTCAGTGTCTTGGAGTTCTGCTTCTGCATCATGGTATAGATGTTCTGTTCCGTGAAGTCCTGGTCCAAATCCATGTGGTCGCGCAGGTATTGGAAGCCGGTCACACTGCTCAGAATGAAGTTGTCGGCCTGATATTCCAGATTCAATCCGGTGTTCAGCAGGTTACGCTTGTAGCCGCAGGCATTGTCGTAGGAGATGTGGCCGATGTATTGTGCCCGGTCTTCTTCGCCGCTTACTTTTCCGGTGTATTCATACGGATAACCTCCCTGGTTGGCGTATTCATAGTTCACGGTGAAATCAAGTTTCAGGTTGTCGGTGGGCAGGTAGATGGCACGGATGCGTCCGCCGAATTCATTGTCGGTATCAATCCGTTTGCCGTTGAAGTCATTCTTGAAGAACCCTCCCTTATGGTCGTAGAACAAACCTACCGAGAAGGCGAACTGGCTGGAAATACGGTGGTAGTGGGTGAGCGAGGCGTTGTAGTTGTTGTAAGTGGCCGCTCCCAGGCGAAGGTCTGTGCCCTGATAAGTGAAGGGTGATTTGGTGAATACACGGATAAGTCCGCCCATGGTGTTGCGTCCGTAGAGCGTTCCCTGTGGTCCGCGCATGACGTCGATACGTTCGATATCCGAGTAATTGAAGTCGAAAGCCGACTTATCGATGAAAGGAATGTTATCGACATAGAGACCTACTGCCGGTGTATTGATACGTGAACCGATACCGCGGATATAGACAGAAGTGGTCAGTTTGGATCCATAGTCGGGGATGAACAGGTTTGGCACCAGAGCCGACAGAGATTTCACGGAAGTAACCGACTGGTTGCGCAGGGCACTTTGGGAAAACGAGGTCGACGAAGCGGCCTGCTGGCGCAGGCGGTTGTTTTCCTTCGGTGTGGCAATGACGACTACTTCTTCAATGTCGATGACCTTGGTGGTGTCTTTGGGCAAGGCATCTGCAGGAGAGGTCCCAGCCCATACGCTGGATGCCGAAACAGCCCATAAAAAAGCGATAGCGGTATTTTTTTTCATTCTGCTGTAATATAGTTTAGTTAACGGGTGCAAAGTAAGTGGAATTTGAGGGGACGGACAATCCTAATAAATGAGGATTTTGCTAATTTTGTGTTTTGTAATGAAGCCATATATAATAAGGTAAAAGGTATGAGAAGATTTTTGAGTTTGGCGGCGGTGTGTGTATTCGCACTTGGCGTCTGGGCGCAGGAAACTGTGGCTATGAATACGGGCAATCTGGTTTCGCCCGAAGTAAAGAACCAGACCGTCACATTCCGTCTGTGGGCTCCGGAAGCAGAGAATGTGTCTGTGGAAGCCGATTTTTTTGAGAAGACCCGGCAGCAGACTCCACTGGGAGAAGTGGAAGTGGCTGGAAGGATTCCGATGCAGAAAGGCGAAGACGGAGTGTGGACTTACACAACCTCGGTACCTGCCCCGGAATTGCACACTTATTGTTTCTATGTAGACGGCATGCGTATGCTCGACCCCAACAATGTGTATATGTTGCGCGACATTGCCACCTATACCAACTATTTTCTGGTCGACGGGGAGCCGTCGCAGAATTATCTGGTGCGGGAAGTACCTCATGGCACCGTCTCAAAGGTGTGGTATCCGAGTCCTACGCTGGGGATGGAACGCCGGCGGATGACGGTCTATACTCCGGCCGGGTATGAAGACAGTGAGGAAAGTTATCCGGTGCTCTACCTGTTGCACGGAGCCGGTGGCGATGAGAACGCGTGGAGTGAGTTGGGGCGTGCCGTGCAGATTCTGGACAACCTGATAGCACAGGGAAAGGCGAAACCGATGATTGTGGTGATGCCCAACGGTAACGGAGGGCAGGAGGCTGTGCCCGGGGAATATCCGAACAGCATGTACAAGCCTTCATTCATGAATCCGAAGACCATGGAAGGTTCTTTTGAAAAGGCCTTTCCGGATATTATGAACTATGTGGAGACGCATTACCGCACGGTGAACGACAAGGCACACCGGGCCATTGCCGGGCTGTCAATGGGAGGATTCCATTCCTTGTATATCTCGGCCAATTATCCGGATAAGTTCGGCTACGTGGGACTGTTTTCTGCCGCCATCAACCGTCAGTCAAAAAGCGAGAATGCGTATATTTATGAGAACCTGGAAGAAAAGCTGGCTGCCCAGTTTGCAGAGGCTCCCAAGCTGTATTTCATTGCCATCGGCAACGGGGATTTCCTGTATCAGGACAATGTGAAATACCGTCAGCTGTTGGATAACCATGGATATAAATACGAGTATATGGAAACCGACGGCGGCCATGAATGGCGCAACTGGCGGAAATACCTGAACCATCTGCTGCCCGAGCTGTTCCGCTGAATCACACCCGGTCGGCTTCCACGTATCCGTGCATGACCGCATAGATGGCCAGGCCGGATACGGACTTGATGCCTAATTTCTCAGTAATGTTTTTCCGGTGTGAAATCACCGTGGTCAGACTGATGTGCAGCTTTTCGGCGATTTCCTTGTTGATGAGTCCTTTGGTCACCAGCCGGAGTACCTCTATTTCACGGGCTGTCAGCTCATGTTCCGTATCCGCCGGTGTGGTGGGTACGGGATGATGGGTCAGCTCGTGCCCTTTTTTCCGGGTATGCATGATGGTTTTCACCAGCTGTTCCTGTGGAAGAAGGATGTTCAGGCTCGGGATACCTGTCAGCAAGGGAGGTTCTCCAGCTGACAAGACGATGCATTTGGGTTTCCGCTCCAAAAAGAACGAGGTATGTTCGAAATAGACATGGGCTGAAACGAAATAATGCGCATACATGTCGGGGGTGTCGTCTATCAGCTGTTCGAATGAAGAGAAGGTACGGATGACAGCTTCTGGAATCAGTTCTTCCAGAATGGTTCGCAGTCCGAGGGCTGTCAGGGTATTGGGCTCGATAATGGCTATTTCAGGCTGGTGCATAAGGCGTAGGAATTAATGATTCAAGTAATGGGCTACGGCTTCGGCGCAGCGTTCGCCGTCGATACCGGCCGAAACGATTCCTCCGGCATAACCGGCTCCTTCTCCGCAAGGGAACAGGCCTTCCACGGTGAGGTGTTGCAGGGTATCCTTGTCACGTACGATACGTACGGGGGAGGAGGTGCGGGTTTCTACCGCAATCATGACGGCTTCGTTGGTAAGAAAACCGCGGGAACTTTTTCCGAAGAGTTGGAATCCCTTGCTGAGGCGTTCGCTCAGGAATGGCGGTATCCAGAAATGCAGGGGGGAGGATACCAGCCCCGGGCTGTACGAAGTGGCCGGCAGGTCGTAACTCAGCTTTTTCCGGGTAAAGTCTACCATACGCTGGGAAGGAGCTGTCTGACGCATGTTTCCCTGTTGCCAGCAGATTTGCTCCAGCTTTTCCTGAAAACGCATCATGGCCAGTGTATGGACAGTGCCATCGGGCAGCTTTCCGTCGCGGAGTATCAGTTCTTCGGTGAGGGCTTCCTGAGAACCGGAAACAGGGTCCGCCTGGAGTTGCATTTCCGGAAGCAGCAAGTCTTCCGGTCGTGTCTCGACCACCATGCCCGAGTTGCTCCACTTTGTGCCTCGGTTGCTCGGACTCATGCCGTTTACCACCAGCTGGTGAGGGCCGCTGGCTGCCGGAACCACAAATCCTCCCGGACACATGCAGAAACTGTAGACTCCTCGTCCGTCTACTTGTTGCACGAAACTGTATTCGGCGGCGGGAAGGTATTTCCCACGCCCGTTTTTATTATGATATTGTATCTGGTCAATCAGCATGGACGGATGTTCCAGTCGTACACCGACGGCAATCCCTTTGGTTTCCAGCTGTACACCGTGGGCATACAGCCAGCGGTACACATCTCTGGCAGAATGTCCTGTAGCCAGGATAACGGGGCCGAGAAAGGTCTTTCCGCTATGGGTCTCAATGCCCTTCACTTTCTGTCCTTCAATCAGGAGGGCCTCCATCCGGGTTTGGAAGTGTACTTCTCCGCCGCAGGCAAGGATGGTGTTTCGCATATTCTCGATGACCCTTGGCAGCTTGTCGGTTCCGATGTGGGGGTGTGCATCCGACAAGATGGTTGGACTGGCTCCGTGCTGGCAGAACACATTCAAGATTTTTTCTACGCTGCCCCGCTTTTTGCTGCGGGTATAGAGTTTCCCGTCGGAGTAAGCGCCTGCTCCTCCTTCTCCGAAGCTGTAGTTAGACTCGGCATCTACTTTGTGTTCCCGGCTGATACGGGCCAGGTCTTCTTTTCGCTCACGTACGTTTTTCCCGCGTTCTACCACGATGGGGCGTAATCCCAGTTCTATCAGTTTCAGGGCGGCAAACAATCCTCCCGGTCCGGCTCCGACGACAATTACGGCGGGGCGGCCTTCTACATTGGGATAATTCGTACGTTCAAACTCTTCTTCCGAAGGCGTTTCATTGACGAAAACGCGGACAGTCAGATTGATGTAAATGGTACGCTGGCGGGCATCGATGCTGCGTTTCAGAGTACGTATAGCGTTGATGGTGCGGATGTCCAGCCCTTTTTCCCGACTGATGTATTGTTTGAGTGACTGTTCACTGGCTGCCTGTTCGGGCAGAATGCGGAGTTGATATTCGTGGGTCATAATACTTTGTAACTTTTTTGCAAAGATAGGACTTCTGTTTCGTTCCTGCAACGGCTTTTTACTGGTGGTTTTAAGGCTAAATTAAGATTTAGTGGATAATGTATTGTAAATTTTTCTATATTTGTGGTCGATTTTTCTCAACTTTTATAGGTGATAAGGTGTTAATACGTATGATTGTTGAATTTTATTTAAATAACAGTATGAAATCTAAGGTAAAAAGAATGTTCCCGTTATGGGGATTATTGTTGTCATTCTCATGGTGGAATGTGTCGTGTGTAGATAGCAAGTACGACTTGGACAAGGACATCGACATGACAATCAACGTGGGAGGAGAGCATCTCGCGATTCCTGTGGGTAGCACAGACACAGCTTTCTTAAGTAAAATCATCGAAGTGGAAGAAGGGGATATCTTGCAGCCGGATGTGGCTACGCATGTATATCACCTGACGAAAACAGATGATATTGACGTAAATCCTACTACAGTGGAAAAGGTAATGATTACCGGTGCTCAAACGGATTTGACACAGAAAATTGTAGAGAATTTTTCGGGTAGCACTTCTTCGGTTCTGACGTCTATAGAAATCGCTAATACATTGACGGCTACTGCCGATGATATCGATGAGGCGTTGAAAGAATTGGGAGCGCTGAGCACTCAAAATCCTGCCATTCTGGATTTGACTTTTGGATTGGAAGGAACTTTGCACGGCGATGTAAAGGCCGAAAATCTGGTTATCCAGCTTCCTGAATTCCTGAAGTTTAAAGAGGGACAGGTTGAAGCTGGCAATAAACTTACTCTGAATGGAGCATTTACACCCAAACAGTTGGAAGTTGTAGGTTATCAATTTGGTACCAAAGCCAGTGAAGGAGTAAAGCCGGATGAAAATAGAAGTCTGACAATTGAAGGAGAGGTGTCTATGAAAGGAAAAGTAGTCACTTCTGGAATTAGTGGCACAGGAAATTTGAGTCTGAATTTGCACGTGACGTTGAGTGAAATGGCGGCTGATTTTGTCACTGGAGTCATTCAACCCGATATCAATGCAGAAACAACCCAAATTGAATTGAATGACTTGCCTGATTTCTTGAAAGACGATGCCACTCGTCTGGACATTACCAATCCGGTGATTGTGCTGAAGGCCAATAATCCATTGGACACTCCGATAGAACTGGATGCATTATTGACCCCCAAGAAGAACAATGCCAATGTTGAAGGCCATGAAGTGCAGGTCGGTGCGGGCTATGGAAAAACGGCTGTGACCTTGCAACCGGGTAACAATGTGATAGCGCTTTCACGTACAGAGAATGTAACGGTGGAAGGGATGACAAGTAATGTCATCGTAGCTGATATGAATAATCTGCTGGAAATTATTCCGGACGATATTGATGTAGATTTGAAACCGGTTGTCCGCAACGGTGATTACTATGAGGTAGAACTGGGACGAGACTATCAGTTGGCGGCCAGTTATGATGTAGATGTGCCGCTGAGTTTTGAACAAGGCCTGAATATCGTATACAGTGATTCAATCAAGGATTTGAATAAAGATTTGAAGGATGTAGACAAGGTGACGCTGAAAAAGGCAAATATTATTTTGACAGTCGATAATGCCATTCCTTTGAAATTACAGCTGAAACCGGAAAATGTGCAGATTAAGGATGTGTATGGTCGGGAACTGACAGGCATAGAAAAAACGATAGAGGAAGATAAACAATATGTCATGGAAAGTGTGGATGGAGAAACACCTGCTACCAGTGAGGTGGTGTTGAACCTGAGCACAGCAGAAGACCCTGGATTCTTGTCGAAGATAGATAAAATCTGTTTTAAGATTACAGCTGTAACAGGAGAAGCCGCCGGTGTGCCTCTGAAAGATACTCAATGGTTGAAAGTGACCAATGTGAAATTGACTGTTCCGGGTGGGGTGAATGTAGATTTGAACTAATAATGAACGAGAAAAACTAAAACAGATGAAGAAGAATATTTTATTTACAATACTGTCCGGATTTGCGACTTTTGTTTGTGTAGGTGGAGCTGTGGCACAGTCTCAGATAAACCGTTCTGCCTATTTCCTGGAGGGAGCCACTTATCGCCATGAACTGAATCCGGCATTTATGGGAGAAAGAGGATATGTAGGTATGCCCGGACTGGGAAATTTGTCTGTTGGGGCCCAGGGTACTGCAGGTGTAGGTGATTTTCTGTTCGTGAAATCGAATGGCGATTTAATGACTTTCATGCATGAAGGGGTAAGTCGGGCAGATTTCCTGAACGGATTGCCCAACCGGATAAAGATGGGTTTCAATCTGAATGAGAACATCCTGTCGACAGGATTTTATGCGTGGGGTGGTTTTAATACTTTCGGCTTGTCTATCAAGAGTAATGCCAATGTATTTGCACCCGACCAGCTGTTTAAGTTTATGAAAAATGGGGTGGATGCTCCGGAAGGTACCCATTACACGGTGAATGATTTGAATATTCTTACGACTAATTATGCGGAAATCGCCTTCGGACATGCCCGTCAGATAAATGAGCAGTGGACTGTGGGAGCAAAAGCGAAATTCCTGGTAGGATTGGCAAAAGCTACGGTAAAAATAGACCGTTTGGACATTGACGCTACTCCGGATGCGTGGAAAATTACGCCGTCGGGTGCGCAGGCTTATCTTTCTGCCAAAGGACTGATTGCACCGACACGTGGTGAAACGGGAAATTATGAGGAGAGTGATTATGTATTGGATGCCAACGGTAACCGTACGAACCAGTTGAAACCTGGTTCTGAACAACTGCTTTCGTATGATGACTTGGACTTTGATACGAAGAAAATGGGTCCTACAGGCTTTGGCTTGGCTTTTGATTTTGGTGCGACTTATCGCCTGAATGACGACTGGACGTTCTCGGCTGCCGTATTGGATTTGGGATTCATCCGTTGGAAAAATACAGTGAAAGCCACGATGAACAACAGTTTTGAATTTGACGGATTCAATGAGATTCCGGTGAAGTCTGATTTGGGAGATAACGACCCGAATTCAATTGACAACCAGAGTGACCGTGTGGCGGATGATTTGAAACAGATGGCTAAATTCACGAAGGAAGGGGAAGGCTTGAAGCGTACGACTGCGCTGGCGGCTACCTTGAACTTGGGTGCGGAATATACTTTGCCTGTTTACGACCGTTTGAAATTCGGCCTTTTGTCTTCTACCCGTATTCAGGGACGTCATTCCTGGACAGAGGCACGTCTTTCTGCCAATGTGTCGCCGTTAGCCTGGTTCGAGGCCTCTTTGAACTATGCGCTTTCTAATTTCGGTTCCAGCACAGGACTGATGTTGAATTTCCATCCGAAGGGTTTCAACTTCTTTGTAGCTGCCGATGTGCCAATGGGGAAATATACGCCGAAGTATTGCATACCTATCAACCGTTTCTCTGCGAACGTGAATCTGGGTATAAACTTTACGTTTGGTCCGAAGCACAAAACAAGATATCAATGTGTAGAAGTACAGTCATTATAAAAAGAAAAATTTAAAAAGTGAATATGAGAAAAATAGTATATATGTTATCGCTTGCCGTATTGTCCTTATCGGCTATGGCACGTGATATTCAGTACACACGTCCTGCATTGACTTTGAAGAACGATACATTGACCATGGAATTTTCCATGAATGTGGCAGATGTACGTGTCAATAGTGAGCAGACTTATGCCTTTACTCCGGTGTTGCGTGAGGGGCAGAATTATTACGCCATGCCTCCGGTCATTGTGACAGGTAAGAATGGGGATTATAAGATGCGTCGTTCGGAGCGGAAAATGGCCCGGCAGTTCGGATATGATAATCCGTATGTGGTGATTCACGGACGCCAGGATAACCGGGAAGATGTGGTGCGTTACAAGGCTTCTGTACCTTATCAGCCGTGGATGGACCATGCTTCCATGATTCTGCTTCAGGAAGGAAAGGAATGTTGTGAAGTGGATTTGCTCAATATCAAAGTGATAGAGCCGGATATGGCTGTCAAGACTCCTGCCCTGCCTGTAGAGTTTGAGGTGTGTGAACCTTGCAAGGAGATGGTTTCATTCCTGACACCGAAGGACGAACCGAAAGTACGTTCTGAACAGAGTACGTTGTATATTGAATTTCCGGTAGGTAAGACAACTTTTGATGCGGACTATAAAAATAACCGTAGTGAATTGCAAAAGCTGAAAAATATTCTGGATCCGTTGGAGGACCGTGATTTGGTGACATTCAAGTCTATTAATGTCTGTGGATATTCTTCTCCTGACGGTTCAGTCCGTACCAATGACAGAGTGGCCTCCCAGCGTGCGGAATCATTTGCATTGAACTTGAAGGGAGGATATAATTTCCCGCAGGAAGTGTTGCATGTGACTTCTGGTGGAGAAGATTGGGAAAGTCTGGTGAAAATGCTGGAAGAAGATAGCCCTGCGTATGCTGATAAAGCGTTGGCGGTCATTCAAAAGTATGATAATCTGGATGTGCGTGAGGCCCGGTTGAAAACGACTTTGGGCACGGCCACTTACCGCACGATGATGAACCAGTATTATCCTCGTCTGCGCCGCTTGAGTGTATCGGTAGATTACGAGGTGAGAGAGGTGCTGAATTCGGAAGCTGCCCGTCTGATTTATACGAATCCCAAGCTGTTGAGTTTGCAGGAGATGTATCGTGTGGCTGGAATGTATCAGCCGGGTACCAAGGAATACAAGGAAGTTTATGAGATAGCAGCCGCTACTTATCCTGAAGATGTGATTGCCAATATCAATGCGGCTTCGGCCAATATTATCAGTGGAGATTTCAAGAAGGCAGCGTCTTATATGGACAAGGCAAAAGAAGATCCGCGTGCGTATAATAACCTGGGTGTATTGGCCTGGTTGGCTGGAAACACGGAGGATGCAAAAGGATGGTTCCAGAAAGCTGCAAGTGTGGAACCGGAGAAAGCGAATGCCAATCTGGAGAAAATGGTACCTTATGAAACAGCACCGCAGAAGTGATTAACCGCCTTCGTTTGATATAAAAAAGACCCGTACTTTCATTGGTACGGGTTTTTTTATGCCCTGACATTGGATTGTTTGAAAAATACAAATCGCTGCATTGGCACCTCTTGACGAAGTGATGCGATGCAGCGGTTTGTAATCATTATTCGGTTTTATTTCTGTACTTTCAAGCTAAACTTCTTGAAATAAACCTGTATCTCCTGGTCGGATTTGTTCGTCAGACGGACATACTTCAAGGACGTATCCGTCGGGATGGAGGCAGTGATTTCCGTTTTTTCGGCTGCTTGTGACAGAGAAACGACCTGCCATTCCTGACCGTCACGGCTCACTTCCAGTGTGAACTGTGAAGCTACTCCCGGGGTACCTAAGTCCATGGTCAGGGCCTCAAAGCGAATCGGTTGGTCTACGGCAATCTGCAGCATGGCTCCAGCCGGCCATTTGATGACCTCATTGGATGGTGACACATTCACGTACTGATGGCGGGCACGTACCAGCTGGGTCTTCAGCTGAGGCACATCGCTGGTCAGTGTGTAAGGATTGTATTCAGCCTTAGTTTCCAGGTGGGTATTGTACTGGGTATTATAGGCGCTGGTTACCTGGGTATATACCTGATTCAGAGTGGGCAACAGGATGAGGCTTCCCACTTTTACCCCTGGCTGGTACGGATTCTGGTTTTCGGTCATATCCAGTTCGTACATCTGAGTCTGCAAGGCGCGGGCACGGTCGTAGTAGGTCTTGAAGGCAGCGTCTTTTCCGTCCAGAGCTTTTACCATCTGCAGTACACACTGGCCATATTCGCCGAGCAGTTTGCCCTGTTTCAACCAGGGGCGCATCTCTTGGATGAGGGCCGGATTTTCGTTATCGGCCAATAGTACATCGCAGGCAGTTTCCAGAAGCATACATTCCCGGAGTACACTGTCGAGTGCCTCGGTTTGGTGCATATCTTGTGCCAGTACTTTCAGCACAGGTTGCAGGAATACACTCTCGTCGCGGCGGAATCCATGTCCGTTAGGTCCTAAGTCCGAACAGTGTGTGGCAAAGGTTTCCAGGTAAGCGGCTTTCTGAGGCAACAAATCTTTGATGGCATGCTTCCATGACCGGATGCTGTCGTAAGTGTCCAGATTCCAGGTGTAGTCGGCCACGCTGTACAAGGAAATTTTGGAAGATTCCGCATGTTCCATCGGATTGGACACGAAACCGGACATGTCGTCCTTGATATCTTTGGCATTGCCATATACCGGCCCTAAGAGCAGATGGTCGCGCACATAGTCGTTCACCGGGAAGTTCCACCAGATATAGGCCTTACGCCGGATGAGCGGGTTGATCCAGTCCAAAGTAGGTTTGTCGATGCAGGCAATCACCCGATCTCCGGTCCACATGACATGGATGCTGGGGTTGAGTTTTTCCCCCAAGGTAGTCAGATAACCGCCTTCCACGTTCGACCAGCTCTTGTTGTATTCCGTAGGACACATCACCAGAGGGCTCACATCGTGTTTTTTCTGGATAAAATGGTTGTCAATGTAGTTCAGCAGTTCAGCTTGGCGTACGGGGTCTGTACCGTCGCCTGAAATATCGTCGAAGAACACGGCAAAGGAGCGTACCCCTAACTGGTACATGGCTTCGAATTTCTGAATCAGGGCATCGCGGTCGGCATCTGTCCATTTAATATCCTTTCCCGGATGAATGGCCCATACGAAGTTCACTTCGTGGCGGGTAGCCTGCTCGATGAGTTCATGAATCTGAGCAGCTTCCTTTTCCGGATAAGGCTTTCGCCAATTGGGGGAGGAGTGGTACGGGTCGTCTTTCGGGCCGTAGATATATGTATTCATTTTGTTTTTACCGTAGAACTCGAGTTGGCGCATACGGGCTTCGTGGCTCCAGGGAGTTCCATAGAACCCCTCCACCACACCGCGGAAGTCAATGTCGGGATAGTCCTCAATGGTGCAGAGGCTCAAATCGCCTTGACGTACCATCTGTGCTAAAGTCTGCACGCCGTAGAAGGCCCCTCGTGCATCCGCACCGGCAATCACGATGCTGTTGTCGTTCACTTCTATATAATAACCTTCTTTGTGTGATGGAACTTTTTTAGCATATTTCTTGACGGCTTTATCACCTTTTTTCCCGAGAATGATTTTGAATCCGGTTTTTTCCTGTTTGTTGGGAAGAAGCTGTTTCAGGGCTTCAGCGGCATGCGGGCAGCTGCCTTCGCCCAGGATGAGCTGGTAAGATTGCGGCACGGCCACGGTCTGTTGCTGTTTGTTCGGCTTAAATTCCTGCACTTTGGGTTGAAGCAGGCTGGCATCGGTCTGGGCCAGAATAGGTGTGGCACCTAAAAACATGCAGAATAAGGGTAGTAAATGGTGTTTCATAAATTTTAATTAGGTTAGATAATAATGATATTGCAAACATACATAATTGGAGCATCTTTACAAAGAACCTTATCTTGAAAGCGGAAGGAACTTATCCGAATAATTCCCGGAAGGCTTCTTCCACTTTCCGTACAGGAACAAGTTCTATTTTGATTTTCTTGCGGTCGATACCTGAAAGGTTGTGCTTGGGTATCAGCATCCGTTGGAATCCCAGTTTTTCGGCTTCACTGATGCGCTGTTCGATGCGGTTGACCGGACGGATTTCTCCGCTCAGTCCGACTTCGCCTGCCATGCAAAACCCCGTTTCGATTTCAGAATCCATGTTGCTGGAAAGAATGGCACTGATGACGGCCAGGTCGATGGCCGGGTCGTTGACCTTCAGTCCTCCAGCAATGTTCAGGAAGACATCTTTCTGTGCCAGTTTGAAACCGACCCGCTTTTCCAATACGGCCAGCAGCATGTTCATGCGTCGGAGGTCGAAGCCGGTGGCAGAACGTTGCGGCATACCGTAGGCTGCCGTGCTGACCAATGCCTGGACTTCAATCAGGAAAGGACGTACGCCTTCCACGGCTCCGGCAATGGCTACCCCGCTCATGCCTTCATGGTCTTGGGTAAGCAGGAGTTCCGAAGGATTACTGACTTGGCGAAGGCCGTCCTGCCGCATCTCATAAATGCCCAGTTCAGCGGTGCTTCCGAAACGATTTTTGATGCTGCGTAAGATGCGGTACATGTAGTGCTGGTCTCCTTCGAATTGCAGCACCGTATCCACGATGTGTTCCAGTACCTTCGGTCCGGCGATGCTGCCTTCCTTGTTGATGTGTCCGATAAGGATGACAGGGGTACCGGTTTCTTTGGCAAACTTCAAGAGAGAGGCGGTACATTCCCTTACCTGCACGATGCTGCCGGGAGAGGAATCAATGTTTTCGGTAGAAATGGTCTGAATGGAGTCGATAATGACCAGGTCGGGAGCGGCATTTTTGATATGGGTGAAGATTTGCTCCAATGAAGTCTCACAGGCTATCAGCAGATTGTCATTGTCCGGATGGGGGATGCGGACAGCCCGGAGTTTGAGCTGACGGGCGCTTTCTTCACCGGATACATAAAGAATCCTTTTGTGGGCAAGTCGGAGTACGGTCTGAAGTACCAGGGTAGATTTGCCGATACCGGGCTCTCCGCCAATCAGAGTCAGAGAGCCTTGCACAAGTCCTCCTCCCAATACCCGGTTGAGTTCCTCGTCCAGCATATCAATCCGTTGCTCCTCGTCGGATGCGATAGCTTTGAGAGGCTGAGGTTTGGAACGTACGGATTCGATGCCGTGCGCCACATGCTTGGCCACGGGGGCTTCTTTCCGGACCACCTCTTCTACAAATGTGTTCCACTGTCCGCAAGAGGGACATTTCCCGGCCCATTTCGGGGATTCTTGTCCGCAATTCGTGCAGACATATACTGTTTTTTCTTTTGCCATAGTTGTCACACTAATTTCAGACAAAGGTACGAAAACTTATGTTTATTTCTGATACTGCCAAAAAAATATCATTTAAATGTGGGTTTGTGGAAAAATGTTGTTATATTTGCCAGCAGAAAAACAATAATCTATGACTGAACGCTGTCTTCATATCATCTTGTTGAAGGGGCATGGGTATATGCCTTTTATTACTTCTGCCACAGGGATGACCCCTAGGGGGTAAAGGATAGTATGTTTGGTGTTTCTACGTGATACACGTCTGCGGATGCAGACATTTCAGTTATTTTATTCATTCAACTTTAATTTAATTTATTTGTTTCCGTAGGGAGGTGGATTGTACTGCTTTCTTCTTATGGAAATAAGACCGGATTATAGGAATTCGGGCATAAAAATAAGAATAATCTATGAAAGTATTGAAATTCGGCGGTACGTCCGTAGGCTCCGTCAATAGCATGTTAAGCGTGAAGCGCATTGTAGAAGGTGTAGATGACAAAGTGATTGTAGTTGTTTCTGCATTGGGAGGTATTACCGACAAATTGATTTGTACTTCAAAAATGGCCGCTTCGGGCGATGATGCTTATGAAAAGGAAATGAAAGAAATCGTGAACCGCCATATAGAAATGGTCTACACGGTCATTCCGGCAGGAAGAGGCAGGGAATTACTTCTGGATTTGGTGAATGAACTGCTAAGTGAATTGAAGGATATTTTTCAGGGGATTTATTTGATTCGGGATTTTTCTCCCAAGACTTCGGCCACTATTGTGAGCTATGGAGAACGTTTGTCTTCCATTATCGTGGCTACCTTGATTCAAGGAGCTATGTGGTTCGACTCCCGTACATTTATCAAGACAGAGAAAAAACATAACAAGCATATTCTGGACTCGGAACTTACCAATCAGTTGGTACGCGAAACTTTCAGTGAGATACCGCAAGTATCCGTCGTGCCGGGATTTATTTCTACGGATAAGAATACCGGTGAGGTCACAAACCTGGGACGGGGTGGTTCGGATTACACGGCTTCCATCATTGCGGCTGCGCTGGATGCGGATATTCTGGAAATTTGGACGGATGTGGACGGCTTTATGACAGCCGACCCTAAAGTCATCAGCACGGCTTATCCTATCAAGGAGTTGAGTTACGTGGAGGCTATGGAGTTGTGCAACTTCGGGGCGAAGGTGGTGTATCCGCCGACCATTTATCCGGTGTGTCACAAGAATATTCCGATTCTGATTAAGAATACCTTCAATCCGGAGGCTCCTGGAACAATTGTCAAACAGGATGCTGACCATTCTTCCAAACCCATTAAGGGTATTTCATCCATTAATGATACTTGTCTGATTACCATGACCGGTTTGGGAATGGTAGGCGTGATTGGAGTTAATTATCGTATTTTCAAAACGCTGGCAGAAAACGGTATCAGTGTGTTCCTTGTTTCTCAGGCTTCTTCCGAGAACTCTACTTCCATCGGAGTAAGAAATGAGGATGCGGATTTGGCTTGTGAAGTATTGAATGAGGAGTTTGCCAAAGAAATTGAAATGGGAGAAATCTCACCGATGAAGGCGGAAGGCAATCTGGCCACCGTAGCCATTGTGGGTGAGAACATGAAGCATACACCGGGTATTGCCGGTAAACTCTTTGGTACCTTGGGACGAAACGGCATCAATGTCATTGCGTGTGCGCAGGGAGCTTCGGAAACCAATATCTCTTTTGTGGTAGACGGCACTTCTTTACGGAAAACATTGAACGTGATTCACGATTCGTTCTTTCTGTCAGAATACCAAGTCTTGAATTTGTTTATTTGTGGCACAGGAACAGTGGGTTCCAGCCTGATAGAGCAGATTCATGGTCAGCAGGAAAAATTGAAACAGGAGCGTGGATTGAAGTTGCATGTGGTTGGGATAGCCAACGGTCACAAGGCCTTGTTTACCCGTGCAGGAATTGATTTGGAGCATTTCAGGGAGGAATTGGATGAAAAAGGTTCTCCTTCATCTCCGCAGGTGCTCCGGGATGAGATTGTAGGGATGAATATCTTCAATTCGGTATTTGTGGATTGTACCGCCAGTCCGGATATCGCGGCCCTCTACAAGGACTTGTTGAGTCATAACGTATCGGTAGTGGCAGCCAACAAGATTGCGGCTTCTTCGGAATATGATATTTATGCGGAATTGAAGAAAATAGCCCGTCAGCGGGGAGTCAAGTTCCTGTTTGAAACGAATGTAGGAGCGGGATTACCGGTAATCAATACCATTAACGACCTGATAAACAGTGGAGATAAAATCCTGAAGATTGAAGCGGTAGTAAGCGGTACGTTGAATTATATTTTCAACCGTATCAGCGCCGACATGCCGTTGAGTGCGACCATCCGTCAGGCGAAGGAAGAGGGTTATTCAGAGCCTGACCCGCGAGTAGACCTGAGCGGGAAGGATGTGATTCGGAAACTGGTGATTCTGGCTCGTGAAGCGGGTTATCGTTTGAACCAGGAAGACGTGGAAACCCACCTGTTTATTCCGGACAAGTATTTTGAAGGAACGTTGGATGATTTCTGGAAGAACATACCCAAATTGGATAAGGAATTCGAAGAGCGTCGCCGTGAAGTGGAACGCGAAGGAAAACGCTGGCGCTTTGTTGCCAGTCTGGAAAACGGACATGGAAAAGTGGCGTTGCAGGAAGTGGACAGCAACCATCCGTTCTATAATCTGGCGGGTACCAATAACATTATTCTGCTCACCACCGAACGTTACAATGAATATCCGATGCTGATTCAAGGCTATGGAGCGGGTGCCAGTGTAACCGCTGCAGGAGTATTTGCGGATATTATGAGCATTGCCAATATTTAAAAACAGACAGTCATGAAACATCTTATTATATTGGGCGACGGCATGGCCGACTGGGCTGTTCCGTCGCTGGGAGGAAAGACCCTGTTGCAGTATGCACAGACTCCTTATATGGACAAACTGGCACGCATGGGACGTACGGGTATGTTGAAGACCGTAGCCGACGGATTTCATCCTGGGAGTGAGGTGGCCAATATGTCGGTAATGGGATATGACTTGCCCAAGGTTTACGAAGGCCGTGGGGTGCTGGAAGCTGCTAGTATCGGAGTAGACCTTCAGGAAGGGGACATGGCCATGCGGTGTAACATCGTATGTGTGGAAGGAGATATTTTGAAGAACCATTCTGCCGGGCATATCACGACCGAGGAAGCCGATGAGCTGATTCGTTTCCTGGATGAAAAACTGGGCTCCGACCGTATTCATTTCTATACCGGTGTGCAGTATCGTCATCTGCTGGTGATAAAAGGAGGAGACAAACGGCTGGCTTGTGTGCCTCCGCATGATATCCCTTTGCAGCCTTTCCGCCCGAATTTGGTGAAGGCTTTGTGTCCGGAAGCACAGGAAACAGCCGATTTGTTGAATGATTTGATTTTGAAGTCACAACAGTTGCTGCCCACTCATCCGGTCAATCTGAAACGGGTGGCAGAAGGAAAGGACCCGGCCAATAGCATCTGGCCGTGGAGTCCGGGATACCGTCCGCAGATGGAACCCTTGGCCGAGAAATATCCGTCCATTCATAAAGGAGCGGTCATTACGGCAGTCGATTTGATTCGGGGTATCGGGCGTTACGCCGGATTGCGTTGCATTGAAGTGGAAGGAGCTACCGGCTTGTATAATACCAATTATGAAGGAAAGGCCCAGGCAGCCATTGAAGCCTTGAAAACCGATGACTTTGTGTATCTGCATGTGGAGGCCAGCGATGAGGCCGGACATGAAGGAGATGTGCCGTTGAAGTTGCAGACGATTGAAAACCTGGACCGTCGGATTGTGGGACCTGTCTATGAGGCGGTGAAACAATGGGATGAACCTGTCGCCATGGCGGTTCTTCCAGACCATCCTACGCCTTGTGAGTTGCGGACACATACCAATGAGCCTATACCGTTTTTGATTTATTATCCGGGTATTGTGCCCGATTCCGTGCAGACCTATGATGAAATAAGCTGTAAGGAAGGCGGATACGGCTTGATGGAAAAAGACGAGTTTATGAATTTATTTATGAACATTCAGTAACAAATTGCAATATGAAGTATTACAGTACAAACGGAAAAGCGCTGGACGCTACTTTGGAAGAGGCTGTAGTGAGAGGACTGGCTTCTGATAAGGGCTTGTATATGCCTCGCGAGATAAAGGCATTGCCGCAGTCTTTTTTTGACGAGATTGATACGCTTTCTTTCCCTGAGATAGCTTATAAGGTGGCCGATGCCTTCTTTGGAGAAGATGTACCTGCAGAGACTCTGAAACAGATTGTATATGATACCTTGAATTTCGATGTGCCGGCAGTGAAAGTGAAAGATAATATTTATTCTTTGGAACTGTTTCATGGACCGACGCTGGCGTTTAAGGATGTAGGCGGTCGTTTTATGGCGCGTCTGCTGGGGTATTTTATCCGCAAGGAAGGGAAAAAGCAGGTCAATGTGCTGGTGGCCACTTCGGGTGATACGGGAAGTGCCGTGGCAAACGGTTTTCTGGGAGTAGAAGGTATCCATGTATATGTGCTCTACCCGAAGGGAAAAGTCAGCGAGATTCAGGAAAAGCAGTTTACTACCCTCGGACATAATATTACGGCCATTGAGGTGGACGGTACGTTCGATGATTGCCAGGCACTGGTGAAGAGTGCGTTCATGGATAAGGAATTGAACGAACACATGCAGCTCACTTCCGCCAACTCCATTAATGTGGCCCGTTTCTTGCCTCAGGCATTTTATTATTTCTATGCCTATGCGCAGATGAAGAAAATCGGTAAAGCCGACAATTTGGTAGTCTGTGTACCGAGTGGAAATTTCGGGAATATCACTGCCGGGTTGTTTGGCAAGCGCATGGGACTCCCCGTGAAGCGTTTCATTGCCGCCAATAACCGGAATGACATATTCTATCAGTACCTGAAGACAGGGAAATATAATCCACGTCCTTCTGTGGCTACGATTGCCAATGCCATGGATGTGGGCGACCCAAGTAACTTTGCCCGTGTATTGGATTTGTACGACGGCAGCCATGAGGCCATCGCTTCCGAAATCAGTGGAGAAACCTATACCGATGACCAGATTCGGGAAACGGTACAGAAGGTGTATGAAGAAACGGGTTATCTGCTGGATCCCCATGGGGCATGTGGATACCGGGCTTTAGCGGAAGAACTGAAGGAGGGCGAAGTGGGTGTATTCCTGGAGACCGCTCATCCGGCCAAATTCTTGCAGACCGTAGAAGGTATCATCGGTGTAGAGGTAAAAATACCGGAGAAACTTCAGGCCTTTATGAAAGGAACCAAACAGAGCATACCGATGTCAAAAGATTTTGCGGCTTTCAAGGCTTACCTGATGAAGCAGTAATTGTTCGGACGCAGATTAGGATAAGAGTAGTTCTCAGTACTTCCTTGGAAGTACTTTAGTACTGCCTAAGAAGTACTGCAGTACTTTCAGGGGAGTACTCCAGTACTTTAAAGGAAGTACTGAGCTGACGGCATATCATCGACTCAGCTTTTGCAACTGTCTGAACAGTAGCGGTTGGGCTGATGAAAAAAAGGAAGGGACCATTCAAATGAAAATGAACGGTCCCTTCCTTTTTAGGTTATGTTTTTTTTCTTTTTAAAGATGAAGCTTCAGGGTCACAAATTTCTTGATGAACTCTACGGTGCCGTCAATACCCAATACGGAGGAGTCAATACATAAATGATAAGTAGCTGCCGCTCCCCATGTCTTGTAACTGTAATAATTGTAGTAAGACGAACGTTTCTTGTCGGCTTTTTCCATCAAGTCTTCTGCATCTTCGGCACTGATGTGGTGCAGTTTCATCAGTCGTTCGATACGGGCTTCGGGAGAGGCCGAAACAAAGACATTGGCACATCGCGGGTGGTCGCGGAGAATATAATCCGCGCAGCGTCCGACAAACAGGCACGATTGCTTTTCAGCCAGCTGACGGATGACATCACTCTGAATCTTGAACAGAGAGTCGTTGCTCAAGTAGGAATTGTAGGGATAGGCTCCCTCCGTGATGAACGGGAACCGCGTGCCGAACAGTCCTCCCAAAATCGTCTGAGAGGCTTTTTCGTCTGCTTTCTCGAAAAATTCCTTGCAGAGTCCGCTTTCCTCCGAAGCCAGGTTAATCAATTCCTTATCATAAAAAGCAATGCCTAGTTCATTCGCCAGTTTCTCACCAATCTCTTTTCCGCCACTTCCCAGCTGACGTCCGAGATTAATCACATAATGTCCGTCCATAGTGTAACTTCTTTAGTTTGATATAAAGCAAATATAAATCATTCTACGGAAAAATGCGACTTTTTTATCTTTTATTTTCGTCAGCGATTGGATTGGGCTGCATGTTGTTGCTTGAATTGTTTGAACTGCGCATAGAGCATGGTTCCGGCAATGATACTGGCTGTAATATCCGAAATCGGCATGCTGTACCACACGCCTTTTACTCCCCAAAAGAGAGGAAGAATCAGCAGACAGGGAATCAGAATCAGTACCTGTCGGCTCAGGGAAAGGATGATGGCTTTCTTGGCCATGCCGATACTCTGGAAGAAGTTGGAGGTCACCATCTGAAAACCGATGATGGGGAAAAACAGGACGACCACTTGCAATCCTTTTGCGCTCAGCTGTATGAGCTGTGTATCCGTTGTAAAGGCCGATACGGCCAGTTCCGGCATCAGTTCTCCCACGAGGAAGCCGGTGGTGGTCACAATGGTGGCGGCGATGACGGTATATTTCATGACTTGGTTTACCCGATGATAGTGCTGGGCGCCGAAATTATAGCCGGCAATGGGTTGCATGCCTTGGTTCAGTCCCATCACAATCATGACAAATAAAAATACAATGCGGTTGACAATGCCAAACGCGCCGATGGCCAAATCCCCGTCGTACAGCTTCAGTCCCTTGTTGATAAGGATGACGATGAAGCAGGAAGCCAGGTTCATGAAGAAGGGAGCCAGTCCGATACCGATGATGTTTTCCACCAGCGTCATCTTGAGCCGATAAATCCCTCTTTTCAGATGCAGAAGTTCATTCTTGTTACAGAAAATTTTGATAAGCCAGCATAAGGAAATAACCTGAGCCAGTACCGTGGCTATGGCAGCACCACGGATTCCCATGTGGAAGGTATAGATGAACAGTGGGTCCAGCAGCGTATTGATGACCACGGTCAGGATAGTGGCTGCCATGGCCTTTTGCGGATGTCCGGCCGAACGCAGTACAGAGTTCAGTCCCAAGTACATGTGGGTAATGACATTCCCCAGAAGGATGGTAATCATGTAGTCTCTGGCATAAGGAAGGGTAGCATCGCTGGCCCCGAAGAAATACAGAATCGGGTCTAGAAACAGCAGGCAGACAAGGGTGAACAGTATCCCGATAATCAGGTTGAGTGATACTACATTTCCCAGAATCTGCTGGGCGGTAACATAATCCTTCTGTCCCAGTTTGACAGAGATAAGTGTGGAAGCTCCGACCCCTACCAGTGAGCCGAAGGCGGCGGCCAGGTTCATCAGCGGAAAGGTGATGGCCAGTCCGGAGATAGCCAATGGTCCGACTCCATGTCCGATGAAAATACTGTCTACCATGTTGTAGAGGGAGGAGGCAGTCATGGCAATGATGGCTGGGATGGCATATTGCATCAATAGTTTTCCGATTCTTTCTGTTCCCAGCTCGGTGGCTGTTCCTTTTTGTGACGTCATACTCTCTTATTCTTTTTCTTATTAATTGTTATCCAGAAATCTTTAGATTCCCTAAAAAATCGCGCAAAGGTAAGTCTTTTTCCGGAATCAGGGAAAACTTTGTGTATCTTTGCGCTTCAAAAATAAAAGCTATGTGGATGAATGTGAATAGAGTAGGATTATTCCTTTGCCTATTGGCCTGCTTGGGGAGCGCTTCAGCAGAGACGATGTACAAATATCGGGTCCAGCTTACGGACAAGAAAAAGACCGTTTATTCTTTGGAACATCCGGAGGAATTTTTGTCGTCGCGGGCATTGGCGCGTCGGGCGCATCAGGGATTGGCCGTCGATTCGACCGATTTGCCTGTCTGCCGTGTGTATATAGACCGTCTGAAGGAGCAGGGGGGAGAATATGTTTCTTCCAGCAAATGGAACAATACGGTACTGATGGAGGTACCCGATGAGTCGGTGGCCCTTCGTTTTCTGGACAATCCTTTCGTACGTTCCGTAAAGAAAGTCTGGGTTTCTCCGGATTCCATTCCTGCCCGGGGAGCGGGACGGAAGGAGTTGGTAAAGAACCAGTGGAAAAAACAGGAAGATTATTATGGAATGGCTTCCGAACAGATTAAAATACATAATGGGGACAGTTTGCATTTGGCGGGTTTCAAGGGACAAGGCATGCAGATTGCCGTGATTGATGCCGGTTTCTTCAATGTGGATGCCATGAAGATTTTTCATAAAACCTCCATCTTAGGTACACATGATTTTGTAAATCCGGATTCGGATATTTATGGAGAGCACAATCATGGCATGAAAGTGCTTTCCTGCATGGCTGCCAATATGCCCCATGTAATGGTCGGGACTGCTCCCGAGGCAAGTTATTGGCTGTTGCGGAGTGAGGATAATGATACGGAACAACCGGTGGAAGAGGATAATTGGGCGGCTGCCATTGAATTTGCCGACAGTGTGGGAGTGGATATCGTGAACACTTCACTGGGATATTACTCTTTTGACGATCCGATTGACAATTATACTTATCGGGAACTTGATGGGCATACTTCCCTGATGGCTTCTTCGGCCTCGTATGCGGCCAAGAAAGGATTATTGGTGGTGTGCAGTGCCGGAAATTCCGGTATGGATGCCTGGAAAAAAATAACGCCTCCGGCAGATGCAGAGGATATTCTGACCATCGGAGCGATAGACAATATGGGAGTGAATGCCCCATTTTCTTCCATTGGCAATACGGCCGACGGGCGTGTCAAGCCGGACGTCATGGCAGTGGGGGTTCATTCGGCTGTAGTGGGTATCGACGGGGGGACTTCCTTTGCCAACGGTACGTCGTTTGCTTCGCCTACGTTCTGCGGACTGGTGGCTTGTTTGTGGGAGGCTTGTCCTTGGCTTACTGTCCGTCAGTTGATTGAGATTGTGCATGAAGCCAGCGACCGTAATGCCTATCCGGACAATATTTTCGGTTATGGAGTGACGGATATCTGGAAAGCCTATCAGCTGGGATTGAAACTGAAGAGCGGAAACGATGGAAAATAAACCTTTGTCTTTGCTGGAACTGAATTCACTGGTCAGGAGGAGTATCACCTCCTGCTTGCCGGATGAATATTGGGTGCAGGCGGAACTGAGTGATGTGCGCGTGAACTATTCCGGGCATTGTTACCTGGAGTTCGTGCAGAAAGATGCCACAGGCAATGCCCTGCTGGCCAAGGCTCGGGGGATTATATGGGCGAACGTATTTACCAGATTGCGGGCTTATTTTGAACGGGAAACCGGACAGGTTTTTGTGTCCGGACTGAAAGTGCTGGTCAAAGTCACAGTCGATTTTCATGAACTGTATGGTTATTCGTTGACGGTAGTCAATATCGACCCTACTTATACGTTGGGCGATATGGTACGTCGGCGGAAGGAAATTTTGCGTCAGCTGGACGAAGAGGGTATCCTGACACTCAATAAAGAACTGGAACTGCCGCTACTTACCCAGCGGATTGCCGTAATTTCATCGGCTACAGCTGCGGGGTATGGCGATTTCTGCAATCAGTTACAGCATAATGCTTTCGGCTTTGTGTTTTATCCTTGTCTTTTTCAGGCGGTCATGCAGGGAGAGCAGGTGGAGCAGTCCATCATTCAGGCCCTCGACCGTATCAATGCCACGCGCGACCTTTGGGATGTGGTGGTCATCATCCGAGGGGGAGGAGCCACTTCCGACCTTTCCGGCTTCGACACTTACGAGCTGGCCGCGAACTGTGCCCAGTTCCCGCTTCCCATCATTACCGGAATCGGACATGAACGCGACGATACCGTATTGGACCTGATAGCCCATACCCGTGTGAAGACTCCGACGGCTGCCGCCGAGTTCCTGATTAATCACCTACGGCAGACGGCACAGGAATTGGAAGGATACGAAGAAATTATTTATGAGGAAGTTCCCCGCTTGTTGCAGCAAGAAAAGCAACGGTTGGAAGGTTTTGTCACGCGCATTCCCGGACAGGTGCAGATGCGGTTGCAGCGGGAGACTTTCCGGCAGGAGCGCTTCCAGAACCGGATAAAGACGGCCTGGCAGTCGCGTTTGCTGAAGGAAAATTACCGTTTGCAACTGATGCCTCGCGTACTTTCTGCCCTGCAGAACCGGGTGCAGCGCGAAACGCATCGGCTGGAACTGCTGGCGCAACGGGTGTCTTCTGCTTCCCCGGAGGTCTTGTTGAAGAAAGGGTATAGTCTTACCTTGCTGAATGGAAAAGCAGTGACAGATGCTTCCTTGCTGAAACCGGGAGATGAAGTGGAGACCCGTCTGGCAAAGGGGCGATTCAGAAGTAAAGTAATCAAATGAAACAATGATATGGCAGCAAAGAAAGAAACCTACTCAGAGGCCATGAAGCGCCTGGAGGAAATCGTGGCCCGTATTGAAAGTAACGAACTGGACATTGACCAGTTGGGCGAATACTTGCAGGAGGCCCAGAAACTGATAAAGTTCTGTAAGAACAAGCTGTATAAAGCCGATGCGGAAATCAAGAAGATTTTGGAAGAAGAAAGCGACGCACAAGCTTGAGCACTAAAAAAGCCAGACCGGGAAGTCTGGCTTTTTTAGTGGATAGGGTTATCGGATAATGGTCATTTCCTTGAGCAAGTGACCGGCACCCGCAAACTTGTCGATGATGAACAAGGTATAGCGGATGTCTACGCAAGCGGCTCGTTGCAGCTGAGGATTGTAGGCAATGTCGCCGGTCAAGCCTTCATAGTTGCGGTCGAAGCCTGTACCGATGAGTTCTCCTTGGGCGTTGAAGACCGGAGAGCCTGAGTTACCGCCCGTGTTGTCGGTAGCAGTGGCAAAGCAGACCGGCATACGTCCGTCGGGCATGGCGTAGGGACCGAAGTCTTTCTTTTCATACAGTTCTTTCAGTTTGGCCGGTACCACAAATTCCGGATTGTGCGGGTCTTCCTTTTCCATCACCCCTTTCAGGGTCGTGTAATACAGGTATTCTTTTCCGTCGGCCGGTTCGTAGGAACCGATTTTGCCGTAAGTCAGACGCAGGGTCGAGTTGGCATCCGGATAAATCGGCTGTCCGTGCGCTTTTTTCAGTTGCAGCATACCTGCCACCCAAGTCTTGTGGGCCGCATTGTAGGCATTCGTCTCTTCCTGCATGGCCTCGCTGGTTGCTTGGTAACCGTCGCGTACGGAAGCGGCGTATTTCACCATCAGGTCGTTCTCCAGTTGGGCTGCATCCGGATGTGCCAGAAAGGCTTCCAATGCTTCCGGGCTTCTGAAAATGGACCGGGTGAAGCAAGCGTCTACAAAAGCATCCGTATTTCCCTGGAAGTCCTTGTCGATGGTCTGGAAAATGTCAATCCGTTGTGTGGCCGGAATCAGGCGGGCATACAAGGCAATGAGCTGCTTGGAAACCTTGCGGTCTACCTCCGGATTGTAGTCCTTGTTGAAGAACTTCTTTCCGGCTTCTCTCAGGTCAGCCACAGCTTCGTCAATGTCTTTCTGTTTCTGGCTTTCCAGTGCGGCTTTCAACATCTCAGTATCAGGCACCTTGAAGAATTCCGTGCCTAGCATCAGAGCCTCGTAAATAGCTTGCTGGTGATAGACTGCCTCATGACGCTGTGCCACAATCTGCTTGATGGTTTCGTAGGCTTTCCGGTAGCTGTCGTTCCCGATGGAATCGCCGAAGGCCAGCAGTTGCTGCTGTTCCCGTTTCTTGCGGTCGAGCACCTTCAGGCGTACCAGTCCTTCGTTCATGCCGATGGCATTCTTCCAGTAATTGGCCGATGACGCATACTTGGCCGCATACTGGATGCGCGTGTGCGCGTCCTTGGCCATTTCTTCGCCCAACACCCGCAAGCGTACGCCGCGGATGGTGTCGCGCATGAAGTTGGTAGTCTGCATACGTTCTTCCACTTCGTCACTGATCATGTAACGCCAGTTACGTCCCGGAAATCCCATCACGAAAGTGAAGTCACCTTCTTTCACCCCTTTCAGGTTGATGGCGATGTGTTTCTTGACTTTCAAAGGTACGTTGTCCGCACTGTATTCGGCTGGCTTGCCGTCTTTGCTGGCATAGATACGGAAGATAGAGAAATCCCCGCAGTGGCGTGGCCACATCCAGTTGTCGGTGTCTGCCCCGAATTTCCCGATGGAAGAGGGAGGAGCTCCTACCATACGTACGTCCTTGTAGGAGGTCTTGACAAACAGGTAATATTTGTTGGACCCGTAGAACGGTTTCAGCTCCAATGTGGTAAACGCATCGGTACGGATGTGTTCTTTCTTGGCAAACTTTTCGGCCACTCCCGCCAGGAAAGACGGGGAAAGATAATTCGTTCCGTCCGGATCTTTGGACTTCTTCAGCTGTTTCTGTACGTATTCCGTTACGTCGAGTATCCGGTCGATGAACGTCACGCTCAGTCCTTCGCAAGGAAGTTCCTGCTCCCGCGTCATGGCCCAGAAGCCATCGGTCAGGTAGTCATGTTCCACCGAGCTGTGTTGTTGGATATATCCGTATCCACAGTGATGGTTGGTCAGTACCAGTCCTTCGGAAGAAATGACCTCTCCGGTACATCCTCCTCCAAAGTGTACTACGGCATCTTTCAGGCTGATATTATCCGGGCTGTACACCTTGTCGATGGCGATATCCAGTCCCAGGTCCTGCATCACAGCCGCATTCTGCTGTTTCAGGTCGGTCAGCATCCACATTCCCTCGTCCGCATGGGCGGCGAGGGTGAATGTGGCAAATAAAGTGAGTAAAAACTTATGTTTCATTATTCTACGATGGTCATTTCGTCAATCAGGTTCTTGCAGCCTCCCAGCTTTTCTACGATGAACAGCACGTAGCGGATGTCTACGGCAATGCAGCGCTGGAGGTTGTTGTCGAAGTTGATGTCGCCGGAAAGAGATTCCCAGTTACCGTCGAAAGCGGCTCCAATCAGTTCTCCGTTGCCGTTCATGACCGGAGAACCTGAGTTACCGCCGGTAATGTCGTTGGTGGTCAGGAAGCAGGTCGGCATTTCGCCGTTCGGCAAGGCATAACGTCCGTAGTTCTTGGTGGCGTACAGTTCTTTCAGCTTGGTCGGTACCACGAATTCCGGATTGTTCGGGTCTTCCTTTTCCATCACGCCTTTCAGGGTCGTGTAGTATTTGTAGTGGATTCCGTCTTTCGGGTCATAAGATTTCACGTTACCGTAAGTCAGACGGATGGTGAAGTTGGCATCCGGAGCTTTCGGAGTCGGTGCATACATCTCGCAAAGACCGCGTACATACGTTTTGTGCAGCAGGTTGATGTCGCCGTTCGCCTTGTCCAGCTGGTTGGCCAGTTCCTTGTATTTCTTGTTGACGGCATTGGCATATTCAGCCGACAAATCGTTCTGGATAGCTTCTGCAGTCGGATGTTCGATGAAGGCATTGAAGTTCTTTTCATTAGCGAAGATACTGTTATCGTAGAGAGCGTCTACGTAGGCATCATAATCGCCTTTGAACGTGTTTTGAATGGTCTGATAGAAATCGGGCAGGGCTTCAGCCGGTACCTTCTCTGCATAAAGAGGCAACAAGACCTTGGCTACTTTCCGGTCTACTTCATGGTCGTAATCCTTGTTGTGGATATCGGCGTAGGCTTCCTTCAGAGTAGCGATGGCTGTGTCAATGTCTTTTTTCTTGTTCTTTTTCAGTGCGGCAGCCAGATCCTGCAAAGCTTTCATTTTGGAGCTGTGCGTAAATTCAATGCCTCCTCTGAAAGTTTCAGTGAAATAGGTCAGCTGGGTGCGGAGCGGAGTCACACGTTTTACGTAGTCATCAATTTTTCCGACCACAGCTTCATAGTCCGCATTCTGTTTTTCTTTGGCAAAAGCAGCGAATTTTGCTTCCTGTTCAGCCTTTGTCTCCAATACATGGTTGTCCACGATGGCTTTGTTCATACCGATGGAGTTTTTCCAGTAGTTGCTGGAGCTGGCAAATTTGCTGGCATACTGGATACGTACCTTGTCGCTGGCAGCCATTTCCTTGCGGAGGATATTCTGACGGGCTTCACGCACCGTGATGCGCGGAATGTTGGTACCTTCCATGCGCAGACGTACCTCGCTTTCGGTCAGGTAGCGGCTGGTGCTTCCGGGGAATCCCATGATCATGGCATAGTCGCCTTCCTGCAGTCCCTTTAAAGAAATCGTCAGGTGTTTCTTCACTTTCAAGGGTACATTTTCCTTGCTGTATTCAGCCGGGTTTCCGTCTTTGTCGGCGTAGATACGGAACATGGAGAAGTCGCCGGTGTGACGCGGCCACATCCAGTTGTCGGTTTCTCCACCGAACTTACCGATGGATGAAGGGGGAGCGGCCACCATGCGGACGTCGCTGTAAGTCTTGATAAAGAACAGGTAGAATTTGTTTCCTTCATAGAAAGGGAGTGCCAGAGTGGAAATGCCCGGTTTGCCTTTCAGGTCGCTTTTCTTCAGCTCTTCATCTGCCAGTTTCTTGAGGTATTTGCTTCCGAAGGATTCGATTTCACTGACCTTTCCTTTTTGGATATCCTCGTTTACCTTATCGGTTACATCTACGATGCGGTCCACAAACTTGAAGGTCAATCCCGGAGTCGGCAGTTCTTCCTGGTAACTCTTTGCCCAGAATCCGTCGGTCAGGTAATCATGTTCCACGGAACTATGCTGTTGGATGGCATCGTAGCCACAGTGATGGTTGGTCAGAATCAGTCCGTTGGGAGAAATGATTTCGCCCGTGCATCCACGTCCGAAAATTCCCACTGCATCCTTCAAGGTAATCTGGTCCGGGTTGTAGATAGCCGCGATATCCATTTTCAAGCCTTGCGCTTTCATTCGGTCGGCAAGGTTCTGCTCCTGCATGAGTTGGAGCAACCACATCCCTTCATCGGCTTTCGCCGGAGAGAAGACGGCACAAATAAGTGCGAGTGCGAGTACTTTTAGTTTTTTCATATTGTGATGATTGTTAATTCAAGAGCACAAAAATAGCAAAAAAACGTACATCATTTTCATGTGGCTGAATGAAAAGGTAATAAACCACTATCTTAGTATAAATTTTGATAATTTATTTCGGCTCATCCTTGAAAGATTATACCTTTGCGCTCAAATTTAAAAGGTTTCAGCATGTATAAACTTTATTTTTTTCTGTTGTGTGCAATGCTTTGCACCTCTTGCAGTAAGAAATATAAGATAGAAGGTACTTCATCTGTTTCAATGTTGGACGGCAAGATGCTTTTCATAAAAATCCCGGTGGGTGATAGATTGGTCAACATTGACTCGGCTGAAGTGATTCATGGCTTATTCGAGATGCAGGGAAAAGTGGATTCTACGGTACTGGCCTCTTTGTATATGGATGATGACTGCATTATGCCCTTGGTGATAGAACCCGGACATATTGCTATACAGATTGACAATGCGGGGATTACGATTAAGGGGACTCCACTGAATGATTGTTTCAACGACTTCGTGATGCAGAAAAATTCGCTCGATGATCGTGCTTACGAGGTGGAACATGAAGAAAGCCGTATGATTATGGACGGAAAGGACTTGCAGACCGTTCATGAGGAAATCCAGAAAAAACGGGACCAGCTGTCGGAGGAGATGAACCAGCTGGCAAAGACTTTCATCCAGGACAATTATGAGAATGTGCTGGGTCCGGGTGTCTTTCTGATGTTGGGCAACAGTCTGCCTTATCCGTTTTTGACACCGCTTATGCAAGAGATTATAGACGGGGCTCCCGACTCTTTCAAGAATAATTACATGATACAAGAGTATGTGTCGGTGGCGCGTGAGAATATGTCGCATGCCCCTCTTCATTAAAAAAACAATCGGGTAGAAAGAGATTCCCTTGCTACCCGATATTTTTTTCTTCTTTTTCTTATTTCTTTCCTTTGTATTTTTCCGGCAGATCCTTTTCAATGGCCTGATAGGACTCTTCCATCAGCAGGGTCAGGTTTTCCTGTCCTTTTCCCTGTGGGTAAATGGGTTCATGGATGGTCAGTTTCAACGGATGCCAGGAAAGCAGTTTGCCTGTGCGGGGAAGCACGTCGAACGAACCGCTGATGGTCATGGGTACTACGGGCATCTGCAGCTGGTCGGCAATAAGGAAAGCGCCTTTCTTGAACTCGTTCATGTGTCCCGTGAAAGTTCTTCTTCCTTCCGGAAATACCACGAGCGAAGTGCCTCCCTGCAAGATTTTCTCAGCCCGTTTGATGGTTTCGTACACTTTTCGCGGACTGGATTTGTCGACGAAGATGAATCCGGCCGATTCGCAAGCCTTTCCTACAAAAGGAATGTTGCGCAAACTTTTTTTCATCATCCACTTGAAGTTCCGGCCCAGAAATCCGTAGATGAGGAAAATGTCGAAGGCCCCTTGGTGATTGGCCACAAATACGTATGAGGTTTTGTGGTCTATATGCTGATGCCCTTCCACCTTCACCGGGAGCAGAAACAGAAAACAAGTAAGTTGCGACCAGATTTTGCCGGGATAGTATCCCCAGAAATGGCCGTTGCCGAGCCAGCATCCCAACATGGTGGTCAGTGCGGTCAGAATGGTTAGTACAAGAAAAATGGGTAGTCCGATACAGATTTGATAAATGATGTATAAGAATCTCATAATTTGATGTGGTTATTTTGAGGGTTAGTTGAATTATTCTTTCTTTAAAGTGATGACCGTAATCTCCGGCCAGGCTCCCAACCGCATGGGAAAGAGCACATAGCCCAGTCCGATGTTGACATACAAGCCACGATTGCCTTCCAGATACAATCCCCGGTGTTCCGGATAGATAAATTTGGATACGGAAAAGCCGAACAGACTGATTTGCATGTCGTGGGTGTGTCCCGACAAGGTCAGCTGTACGGATGTGTCCGGAAGCACTTTTCTCCGCCAGTGGGTAGGGTCGTGGCTGAGCAGCACTGTGAACATGCCGTCGGTTCCTTTCAGGGCCTTGGACAAATCTCCCCGGTCGGGGAAGGGAGGCTTTCCGCTGTTTTCCACTCCCGCCAGGGCAAGTGAGTCCTTACCTTTATATATTATATGCGAATCGTTCAGTAGCATTTTCCAGCCCATGCGGTTCTCGCGAGCAATCAGACTGTCTACATTGGCCAGACGGGCATGCTCGTTTTCCCATTTCGCGTAGGTGCCGTAATCGTGGTTCCCTAGCACGGCATACACGCCGTCGGGCGCTTTCAGTTGGGAGAATATCGGCATGAATTCCACCAGCTCGTCGGCCCGGCTGTTGACCAGGTCGCCGGTAAAAACGGCCAGGTCAGCTTTTTGTTGGTTGCAGAGGGTAATGGCTTTCCGAAGCGCTTCCCCGTTGCCTTTCCAGCTTCCGGAATGGATGTCCGACAGCTGCAGGATGCGGTAGCCGTCGAAAGCTTGTGGAAGGTCGGGCGAACAGAAAGTCACCTCTTTCACCTGAAAATATTCCTTGCCTTTGAGGGCACCGAACAGGATGTATCCTAAGATGAGTACCGCGGGTACCAGAGAGATGCTGCCGTGAGGCAGGTGGCAGCGGAAAAGTTTCTGGAGCAGTCTCAGCAAGATGCTCGTCAGCATGAAGAGGGTCTTCGGAATGGTGACACACAAGGCCACAATCAGGTACGTTCCGAAATACTCATGCAATTGGTCGTGCCCGATAAGGAATACTACCAGAATCAAGAGCAGCACGAGGGTCGGCCACCAAAATCTCTGCTTCCATTTTTTATTGTGCCAGTGCGACAGATAGGTCTTGCAGATATACCAGTCGGGCAAGAGGAACAAGGCCAGAAACAGAAGTGATACTCTTAATAGAATCATATTGGCAGGTTTAAATGGGGTTAGGATTGTAAGTTGGCAGCCAGGTATTTGCGTAACACGTCGGGCTCCATTTGCCGTCGGGCAGCATAATCCATGAGCTGTTCTTCATCGATTTTTCCCACGGCAAAATAGCGGGAAGCCGGATGCGCGAACATCAGTCCGCACACCGATGCATGCGGCTGCATCATCCCGTTCTCGGTGAGGCGGATGCCGATGCGTTTCATGTCGATGAGGCGGTCGAGCAGGAAGCTGACTGAAATATCCGGCAGGGAGGGATAGCCCACGGCAGGACGGATGCCCTGATAATCTTCGTTCAGAAGCTGCTTCATGGTGAGATGCTCGTCTTTGGCATATCCCCAAACCTCCTTGCGCACGGTTTCGTGTATCTTTTCGGCAGCTGCTTCTGCCAGGCGTTCTCCCAGCGTCTTGATGAGCAGGGCCTGGTAATCGTCGTGCAGGAACTCTTCTTCCATGGCCGGGTCGATGGTGGTGGCAAATCCTCCCACCGTATCCTTGATGCCCGATGAAAGCGGGCGCACAAAGTCACTCAGGCAAAGAAACGGGTCATCGGGTCGTACACGGGTCTGCTGGCGAAGCAAGGGGAACGACGTCCCCTCCAAAATCAGGTTGTCTCCGTCGGCATTGGCCTCCATAAGTCGGTAGATGGCATACACGCCGTATTTCCCGTCAATGTGGTTGAGCATGCGTACAGCTTCCTTATGCAACTGCACGGCTTCGGCAGCCTTGGCACGGTCGGTTTCCGGGAAAGAAGCCAGCCAGCCGGCCCGGCAGGCATCACAGCCATGAATGTCGGCAATGGTGGCGAAACGAGGCTGGAATCCCCACGCATGGAAGAAGTAAATCCAGTTGATGTATTCGGCCAGGTCGTGTATGTCGTAACGGACGGTGGTGATGTCTGTTTTCATGCGGTTTCTTTTATCGTTCAAATTTCAGGGCTTGTCCGCGGTGAGCCTTGTCTACCTTTCCATTCTCATAAACTACCGCTCCGTTGACAAAGGTTTTCTCTACTTTCCCGTGGAACGTACGTCCTTCCATCGGGCTCCAGCCACACTTGCTTTCAATGCAGTCGGTAGTGACGGTCCATTCCTTATGAGGATTCAGCAGCACCAGGTCGGCCTGGTATCCCGGTCGGATGAAACCTCTCCGGCTGATTTGGAAGAGCTGGGCAGGTGCGTGACACATTTTCTGTACCAGTTGTTCCATCGAAAGCAATCCTTCGTGCACCAGTTCATAGATGCTCACCAGCGAGAACTGCAGGGTAGGCATGCCGGATACCGCCTTCAGCGCACCGCCTTGTTTCTCCGACAGCAGGTGAGGGGCGTGGTCGGTGGCAATCACGTCAATCAGGTTCGTGGTCAGTGCCTTTCTCAGGGCATCGCGGTCGGCTTTCGTCTTGATGCTGGGGTTGCATTTGATGCGGGCTCCCAAGCGGGCATAGTCCTCGTCGCAGAACATCAGGTGTGACACACAGGCTTCCGCCGTGATTTTCTTTTCAGTCAGCGGACGGTCTTCCAGCAGGCCCAGTTCGCGTGCCGTACTGATGTGCAGAATGTGCAGGCGGGCTCCGGTTTCCTTGGCCAAGGCTACGGCCAGTGAGGAAGAACGGTAGCAAGCCTCCTCATCCCTTATCAGCGGGTGGAAAGAAATGTCGAGGTCCTCTCCATATTCTTGTTTGTAGCGTTCGGTATTCTGACGGATGGTATTCTGGTCCTCACAATGCGTGGCAATCAGCATACCCGCTTCCGAAAATATCTTTTTCAGTGCCTCCATGCGGTCTACCAGCATGTTGCCCGTACTGGCTCCCATGAAAAGCTTCACGCCGCATACCCGGTTCTTGTCCAGTTCCTTCAGCAAGTGGGTGTTGTTGTTTGTGGCGCCAAAGTAGAACGAATAGTTCACGATGCATTTGGTGGCGGCATCCTGGAATTTGTTGTCCAGTGCTTCCAAGGTAGTGGTCTGCGGGTTGCAGTTCGGCATATCCATGAAAGAGGTGACTCCACCTGCCGCAGCCGCAGCCGTTTCGGTGGCCATATCCGCCTTCTGCGTCAGTCCCGGATCGCGGAAATGTACATGGTCGTCTATCACTCCCGGCAGCAGGAAGCATCCTTGTGCGTCAATCTGTTCGTCACATTCGGCTGCGGGTTTTCCTTCTCCTTCGATAATCTCCTGGATTTTCTCTCCTTCAATAACCACGGAACCGGCAAACCGGCGTCCTTCGTTTACAATGATTGCATGATGTATCCACGTACGTTTCATAAACACTTTTTTCAATTAGAATTCTTGGGGTATTTTTTGAACCAGCTGTCCCATTTCAGCTGGATGACGCCGAACACGGCCTCTCCGAAAATGCTGCTGTTCATCTTGGAAGTACCCAGCTCGCGGTTGATGAAGATGACAGGTACTTCGGTGATGTGGAAGCCGCATTTGTAGGCCGTGAATTTCATTTCAATCTGGAAGGCATAGCCTTTGAAGCGGATACGGTCCAGATGAATGGTTTCAAGCACTTTGCGGCGGTAGCAGACAAAGCCGGCAGTGGTGTCGTGAATGGGCAGGCCGGTGATGAACCGCACGTATTTGGAGGCGAAGTACGACATCAGGACTCTTCCCATCGGCCAGTTGACCACATTGACTCCGCTCACGTAGCGTGAACCGATGGATACATCGGCCCCGTCGTCGTGGCAGGCCTTGTAGAGCCGGGGCAGGTCGTTGGGGTTATGGCTGAAGTCGGCATCCATCTCGAACACATAGTCGTATCCGTGTTCGATAGACCATTTGAAGCCGGTGATATAAGCGGTTCCCAGTCCGAGCTTGCCTTTCCGTTCAATCATGAACAGGCGTTCGGGAAATTCTTTTTGCAGCCGGCGAACGATGTCGGCCGTACCGTCGGGAGAATTGTCTTCGATGACCAGAATGTGGAAACATTTTTCCAGTCCGAATACTGCCCGGATGATATTTTCGATATTTTCCTTCTCATTATAAGTAGGAATTATCACAATACTGTCACTTGTCTGCATGGTGTTTTTATTATGTCGTGCAAATATACATATAAAATATGGATTCCTTTTCGAGTGCTTTATTTTTCTTCGGAAAAACGCAAGTGCGTTTGCCCTAAAGCGCAAGTGCGTTTCAAGTAAAACGTAAGTGCGTTTCAGGTAAAACGCAAGTACGTTTTGAATCAAACGCAAGTGCGTTTTTTTGCCTTCGCCAAGGAACTGGAAAATGGCCTTCTGAGGTGCTCCAGAGGGGGTGGTTGTACTTCCTTCTAAATTTTTTTGAAAAAAAGAAGGTGACGTACCTGCTTTCACAAAAAAAGTTTGTAGACTTGCGCCCGTATTGTAAAATAAGATTTGAAACTGAAGTTATGATTATAGGTATAGATGTGGGAGGAAGCACCACCAAGATTGTAGGCATGGAAGACGGACGCATCCGTCATCCGATGTTTGTGACGGCCACCGACCCTGTGACTTCGTTGTTCGGGGCTTTTGGCAAGTATATATACGACCATTCCATTCAGCTCTCGGAGGTGGAACAGGTGATGCTGACCGGAGTGGGCAGTTCCTATATACAGCAGCCCTTGTACGGTTTGCCCACCGCCCGGACGGACGAGTTCATTGCCAACGGATTGAGTGCGCAGTATGCTACCGGGCTGGACAAGCTGATGGTGGTGAGCATGGGTACGGGCACCTCCTTTGTGCGTGTGGAGAATGAGGAAATTCGTCACATAGGCGGCATCGGTATCGGAGGCGGTACCTTGATGGGCTTGTCGCGCCTGTTGCTGCATACGCAGGACATTCTGTGGGTATCAGAACTGGCGGAGAAAGGCGATTTGCGGAACGTGGACTTGCAGATTCAGGATATTTGCCGTACCTCGTTGCCCGGCCTTCCTTTGGATGCGACGGCTTCGTTGCTGGGCAAACTGGATAACAATGCGGCTCCCGAGGATGTGGCTTTGGGCCTGATGCACATGGTCTTGCAGTCCATCGGGCAGGCAGCCGTACTGTCGGCTCTGGAGATGGGTATCCGCGATTTCGTGCTGATAGGCAACCTGACGCAGCTTCCCCAGTGTCGTCCGGTGTTTGAAACCATCGGGCAGATGTACGACGTACGTTTCATCATTCCGGAGAATGCGGAGTATCAGACAGCCATAGGTGCGGCCTTGGCTTATATCAAAAAAATAGAAACCAGTCTGGTAAGGGAGTGAACCTTATCGGACTGGTTTCGGTCTTAGCCTAAAAACGGTTGAGAATTCTCCTTCCATTCTTGAATGCTTACAACAAAATAATGTTTGGAGCTTACTTGTTTTTTTTATTTTTATCTTTAAATATGGTTCTTATCAGATTAAAAATAGCTACAGTAAAAGCATAAAACAAACAAGGCTTGATGATACTTTTTGTTGAAGTTTCTGTAAACATATAGTACATTGACATCATTCCGAATAATAGAAAAAAGTCCTTAAAAAAAGTGATGTATATCTATAAATTTTTTCAATCATACTAATTGATAAATAGGTAGTGTAAAATGAACTGTGTCAGGATTAGTCTTATTCTTTTCGCAGAATATCCGCAATCAGGTAAATCTGGCTTTCCGTCACCTTTTGTGATTCCAAGGCCGCTTTGTCGGCCAGGAACAAGGCGATGAAGTCCTCTCCCGGTTCGCATCCGGCCTGTGCCTTCCGGTAATGGGACAGGGCCTGAGGGATGTTCCCCATGGCCAGATAGACGTGCCCGGAGTTCAGCCAGTCGTTTGCCTGAGGAGGCTCCAGCGCAAGCAGTTTTTCGTATATCCGGAGGGCATCTTCGTATTTTCCGGACATAAAATAGCACCAGCCGATGGCCCGCCGGGCTTTCTCCGGATGTGTTTCCAGGAATTCCACTTTGTAGAACAGCTTGATGGCTTCCGGATAGTTCTTGAGTGCTGTAAGACATTGTCCCGTCTGCATCAGGAGGTGCAGGTTGTCAGGGTCGGCCTCCAGGACTTTCCGGTAGAAGGTGACAGCCATGGCATAATCTCCGGATTGTTTGTAGCATTGTGCCAGTTGCTTGAGCGTCCATAAATGGTTGGGCTTTAAGGCATCTGCCTGCAGATAGGCCCGGATGGCTTTCTCATAATCCTTGTTTTTCTGGTAGGCAAATCCCAGTTTTTGCCAGATTTCCGCTTGGGCCGGGTCTTTTTCAGCCAATGCTTCATAAAGTATGGCAGCTTCCTGCATGTACCCCTTGGAGAAGAGGTAGCCCGCAATCTGGCCATGATACTCTCCTTTTAAAATCAGGGGACGAAGCAAGCTGTTGTTCCAGAAATCCAGCTTGTCTTTGAAAATGTCGTGCATCTCCTGTCTGAACCGCCACAGCTTGTAGAACCGGTACAGGTTATGGATGTACTGCCGTTGGACGGTGTTGAGTTTCTGTTCTTCCAGGTTCTCGTTCAGATTTAGGTCGTTGGGTATCAGGTCTTCTCCGTTCAGCTTGGAACGCATGAAGGTCTGCTGGTCGTGAGGCAGTGACTGCGTGGCCAGGCAGAAGGAATATTTGTCGGAATCGCAGAATGCCGGGGAGCTGATCATCAGTCCGAGCAAGGATTTCTCGCTGAACGTCTTTCCCTTATAAATTCGGTACAGGTCGGGCACTTTCAAGCTGAACAGATAAAACCAATGGGCCGCTTCCTGGAAAAAGGAGAACGTTTTCAGCTGGGAGAAAGCAGTCATATACGTATCAGCGCCTTCCATCTGTAATTCACCCAATTCGCGCATTTGCTTGTTCATCTGTTCCATGTCTTTCTGCCATTCCGGATTGAGGTCCTCGATGTCCTCTATTTCGATGGCCTTCAGTTCCGGGTTGCGTAATTGGGGGTTACGCATCATTTGAGGAATGATTTCCTCCCTCATTTTCTTGTCAATCTTTTCTGTTTCGCGCGAAAGAAGGAAAATGATTTGGATGTCGTGCAACTGTTTCAGGAGAGACGGGTTATCTTCCATCAGCTTCAATGCGGACACCAGCTCCGGATACAGGCGGATGCGGTCCGACTGGAAATAGGTGGCAAGTGCGATGCCTGCCAGTGCCCGTTGGCTGACTGCGGATTCGCTGCCCTGCTGATAGGCAAAAAACAGCCAGAGGAATTTCCGCTGGTCGAAAAGCTGCAGCAGGCTCAGGGTTACGGCGCTGGTCATCACCGCCTTGTCGTTGGTTGCCATGGAAGAGCTGAGGAACAGTTCGCGGGCTTCCTGGAAGTCTTCTTCACCCCATTGTGTGGAAACCCATATCTTGTTGAACAATTCATCGATGGCATTCTGGTGGAGGGTGTAGTTTTGAAGGGCCTGCTCCTCTTCCTCAGGTGTCTGGGGAGAGGGTTGTTTGGCTGCTTCCAGCATGAAACCGATTTCCTTGAAGGTGTGCGGAGGTGTCTGCGCGAATTTCCTGAATTTATCCGCAAAATAGCCGTAGGCCTTTTCCTGGTCTTTCAGGAAATACGTTTTGTCGGCCAGCTCATATCCCTTGCATAGCAGCTGGTTGTAGATAGTTTCGCGTTGGGGGTCCTGCGTCCCCATTTCCGTATATTGAAGCATATAGTGATAAGTCGTCTGTTGGGTCTCAATCTGCGACTTCAGCTCCCAGTTATTCAGCGTGTTTGCAGCCTCTTTAATCTTGGAGAAAGCTTCCTTGAGTCTTTTCTCGTGTAAGAGTTGAATGATTTCTTTGTGCATGATATTTGTTCAGAAGTCTAAAAATAATGGAGAGGATTCTTTTTCCACCCCCTTCCTTGGGAGACAAAAGTAATAATTATTTCTTACTTTTCCGATTTTGGTGTTTGTATAAAAGAAAAAATAATGCTTTATGGAAAATTGTTTTCTTCTCATTATGAGGTGATTATGCGATTTTTGTGGGTTTTTCTCAGAAAAAGTTGAATTTTTTTTCTGTTGGCGGATAGGGGTTTTGCCGGTAAGCTGCGTTATGAAGACGAAATCACCTAGCTAAGTGAAACAACAGAGAAACTAAACGCAAGACTGTTCATCGATAGAAATTGAATAAGAATTGCATAATTTTTAATGATTAAAAAACTAGAACTTATGAAATTTAAATTTATTGCATTATCTTTGTGTATGTTGGCAAGTGCGAATCTGGTAAAAGGACAAGAACATAGTAAGAATTTCACACCTTCTGAAAACCGCCATGACATCCGTCTTTCGGTGAGTGACGGTTTGACTCAGGGAACGGTCGACGTGTTGGGTATGGGACTGCTGGATGCGGTGACAGGCAGCAAGCGTACAGACGAAAATTACAGTCTGGTCTACGGCTTGGGTTATCGTTATTCTTTCGGACGTTTTAAGGTAGGTGCCGATTTGGGATTCTCTAAATCAAACAGCAAACTGACCTTGGCGGGAGAAACGACTCCTTCTCTGAAAGAAAGCAACCTGAATTTCCTGGTACTCCCGGCTGCGGAATTTGTGTACTATAAAAGAGGGCTGGTAGAATTGTATGGAACGGCTGCTGCCGGTGTGAACTTGAGCCGTCACAAGGAGAGCGCATTGACCGATGCCGGAAAAAAGGCGGTGCAAAAAGCTGATTTGAGCACTTCTTTTGCTTATCAGGTAAATCCGATTGCTTTGCGAGTGGGTAATGACCGGATAGGAGGTTTTGTGGAAGCCGGACTGGGACACAAAGGCTTTGTGACGGCAGGCGTTAGCTTGAAGTTTTAATTAAATTCGAATATTGACTGAATCACGAGAATGAAAGCCAATAGAAAGGACATATTCAAATCCCGCTTTCAGGAACATTATTCAAGGCTATGCCATATAGCCTATGGATATGTTTCTGACGCGGACGATGCGGAAGACATCGTGCAGGAACTCTTTATCGGTGTGTGGAACAAGCAGCTTGATGCCATGCCGGAAAAAGAATTCGCAGCCTATCTGACTACTTCCGTAAAAAACAGTTGTATTTCCTTTCTTCGGAAGCGGCGGGAAGACACGGTGTCGATAGAGGACCATCCGGCTTCTGCCAGCTGTCTGCCGGATGAAATGCCAGAGGAAGGAGCACGTTCTCCTGAGGACCTGCTGCATGCGGCCTTGGCCACGTTGCCTCCCAAATGCAAGGAGATTTTTTTGTTGGCCAAGCTTCAGGGCTTGAAGTATCGTGAAATTGCCGGAAAACTGGCTTTGTCGGAGAAAACAGTGGAGAATCAGATGACAAAGGCCATCAAGTTGCTGCGTGTCTATGTGGCCGAGCATGGTTTTCTGCTGGTGACGGTCATTGTTTCCATTTTATCCATGATTATAAATCGTAAATGAGTATGAACAAGAATGAAGATATAAATGAATTGCTGGCCCGTTATTTTGCACATGAGCCGTTGACTCTTGTTCAGCAACGTGCACTGGATGAGTGGATTTCGGCGAATGGTCAGGAATTTGAACGAATGCGAAAGCTGATGGAGATACCGGTAAAGGTTTCGAAAGAGATTCACTTTGATGCCGAAAAGGCCTGGCAGAAAATCGAACCTCGGTTACAGGAACGTCCGAAAACGGTTGCTTTCCGGCGGAAGATGACTTTTATCTGGTCTGCCGCGGCCTCTCTGCTACTGTTATTGGGAATTGGAGCGTTCTATCTTTTCCGTACAGGTACGGAAGAACAGCTCATCCGTTATGCGAATACAGGCACGAAGGAACAACGGGTGCTTTTGCCCGACAGCTCGGAAGTGATTCTGTATCCGAATGCTACACTGGCCTATTCTTTTTCCGGTAAGGAGGAGGGGCGGCATGCCCAATTGCGAGGTAAGGCTTTTTTCCAGGTGAAGAAGATGCACGGGATACCTTTTCAGGTAGAAACCGCTTTGTTGAATGTGGAGGTACTGGGAACTTCGTTTCTGGTGGATGTGACACGGCAGGAAAAGGCGGGTGTGTATGTCAAGACCGGTAAAGTGCGGGTGGAGGCTTCCAGTCAGGAAGTGGTCATTGAAGCCAACGAGAAGGCGGAGCTGAAGGACGGGGCCTTGCAGGCTGACACGATTTCACGTCCGCAGGATGTGTTTGGCGAAGAGCAACAGGTGCTGGTCTTTGAGCGGACACCGGTGACGGAGGTGGTAAGCGTCATAGCCGAGAAGACAGGAATGCGAATCGATTTGGAAAAAGGGCTGGAGAAGAACCTGATAACCACTCGAATCAGTCTGTCGGAACCGGACATTGCCAGCGAGCTGGCTTTTCTTTGTGGGTGCAAATGTGAGACATTGGTAGAAGGAAAACATTACAGGCTTTATGAAAAATAGATGGCTGTTTCTCTTGTTGTGGATGATGAGTGGTTTCGGATTCCAGCAAGTGAGCGGACAGGAAGTCAAATCAGCGCATACGGTAGCGGAAGAGTGGATTCAAGTTCCTGGCTCTTCCGCTACCGTGTCGCAGTGGTTTGGCTGGATAGAAAAGTACACAGGCATCGTGTTGTCGTATAATGCGGCACAGATAGAGATGGATAAAGTCTGCCGGATAGAACGGGGTGAGAAGATGACCGTAAAGGAGCTGTTGGATAAGATTCTGGCAGGTTATCAGGTAAAGACGGCTTTTGTACCTCCCCGGAAGCTGGTGATTCAGGCACGCCGGATGGAAAACTATTATGTCAGCGGTACCGTGTGTGAGGAGGAAAGCGAGGAACGGTTGTATGGGGCGGTCGTGACATTGGAAGACAGGCGTGGAAAGCAATGGAATACCATCTCGAACGAAAACGGGATGTTCCGTCTGTATGTGCCGGAAGGGCTGTATGTCTTGAAGACTTCCTATATGGGCTATACTCCGCAGACCCGTGCCGTCCGGGTGGAAAAAGACTGCTTTGTCCGTACTCATCTGAAGCCGTTGCTTTTTGAAATAGAGGAAGTGACGGTTGAGTCCGGCAAACGGGAAAATGAGCTGAATGGACTGACGCCTTCTAATTTGCTTTCGTTTAACGGGAACGATTTGTTTTCTCAGATTTGGATTCTGCCGGGGGTGACCTCCTCGTTGGCAGGGCATAATTTTATGGTAGATGGGGGAGGATACGATGAGAATCAGTTGTTGCTGGACGGGGTACCTGTTTTCCATCCGGGCCATTTCAATTCCCTGTTGCCGGTCTTCAATGGAGATGCGGTGAAAAACATGGTGTTCTATAAAGGTTTTTTCCCTACCAGACTGGAAGGGAAAATTTCGTCCGTGACGGAAGTGAATCTGAAAGAAGGAAACAAAGATGAACATGTGCGTACGCTTACACTGGATATGCCGGCTGCTTCGGTTACGCTGGAGGGACCGATTCTCAAGAAGAAACTCTCGTATATGGTGAGTGCACGGCGCAGCTGGCTGGATTTCTTCGATGGACTGTTGTCGGAAGAAAACCGCTTGAACCACTCCATGTATGACTACAATGCGAAATTGTCTTATAGCCTTTCTCCCGTCAGTACACTGAATGTGCTGGCTTACGGTGCACGGGATGACTATCGTTTGCCGATTAAGGAGAATGGCGAGAATGCTTCTGTACTACGCTGGGACAATCAGGTTTACCAGCTGTCCTATACTACGCAAAAAGGCAGTCTTGGGAATACGACTTCCGTATTCTATTCCGCTCATAACAACCGGGCGTACATGGGGGAAATGGGGTATGATGGCGAAAGCTATGTGCATAGCGGCATCAAGTCGCTGAATGCGGCGACAGATTTCAGTTATGCTTATGAGAATCTGTATCATGCCCGCTGGGGAGTGAAATATGCGTATGAAATTTACGATCTGGTGTCGCAAGGGGGAGAGGTGACGGTGCGTCATGAACCAGTGAATCAGGTTTCCTTGTATTATGACAACTTGTTGCGCATCTCGCCCGAACTGTCTGTGCAGGTAGGTGTGCATGGAGTGGGGTATTACCCGCAGCACAGCCGTTCGTACTATAGCATCCAGCCCCGTTTCTCGCTGAAATATTTCCCTTCAGAGAAAAATCTGCTGTATGTGAACTTTTCAAAGATGGAGCAATTCTATCATTTCCTCCGTTTTGACAGTTTTTCTTTGCCTACGGATTTCAGGATGCCCAGTATTGACGGTTTCAAGCCTCGTTCCTCCGAGCATTATGAAGTGGGATGGAGGCATTTTCTGAAAGACGGACAGCTGGAGTTTTCCGCCTACTACAAGACGAGAAGAAATGTGTTGGCCTTGCGGCCGGACACGTGGATTGAGGATGGTTCGTGGCAACAGTATCTGATGGCGGGAAGGGGAGACAGTTATGGGATAAAAGGGTATTACTACCAGCAGTGGAAGCGTTGGACTTTGCAGCTTTCGTATGCGTATTCCCGGAGCCGGGAATGGTTTGGCGAGATGCCGGAAAGAGGAAAGATGCCCTCCTTGTATGATGTGCCTCATCAGTTGGCTGGAGCCGTTTCTTACCAGCTGACGAAGCATTCCTTATTTTCCGTAGGGGGGATGTTGCGCTCGGGAAAGGTCATGCAACTGAATGAAGATTTTGAGCTGTTGCCTGCGGAGGAGTTCCGGAAGAGGCGCGAACCGCTCAATTATCGGGTGGATGTGGGGTATTCTTACCGGAAATCCTTGGGCGAAAAACTGCTCTTACTTCGCTTGGGAGTCTATAATCTGGTGGGCAATCCTTCGGAAGAAGACATCCTGAATTTTTATTCGGTGCATTGGCATAGTAATTGTTTGCCATACGGGAGCATCAGTTTTAAGTTTTGAGTAGTGAATTCTGGCTCATTCTTTGTCTTTTTGTGTGTATATTCAAACGAGATTTGCTATTTTTGCACCATCTATTGATGGAACGATGAGTATAAAAGAACTTCAGGATATTTATGCCAAACATCCTAATATCGCTGGTTTGGCTTCTTTGTGTAAGGATAAGAGTGTAAAAAATGTATTTCTGGAAGGTATGCACGGTTCATGTGCTTCCTTGTTTGCTTCGGCATGGGTCAAGTCCGTGCCGGGTGTGTATGTGTTTATCTTGAACGACCTGGAGGAAGCGGGATATTTTTACCATGACATGGTACAGGTAAACGGAGATGCGGACATCCTGTTTTTCCCTTCTTCTTACCGTCGGGCCATCAAATACGGGCAGAAAGATGCGGCCAACGAGATTCTCCGTACGGAGGTGCTGAGCCGTCTGGAACGGCAGGAGCCGGTGGCAGTGGTCACTTATCCGGAAGCCTTGGCCGAAAAAGTGGTATCCCGGAACCAGCTTTCCGCATCTACCTTGACATTGAAGGTGGGGCAGAAAGAGGAGACGGGGAAACTCATGGAGAAACTTTCCGGCTATGGCTTTGAACACGTGGACTATGTGTACGAACCGGGACAGTTTGCCTTGCGGGGGAGTATCCTGGACGTATATTCCTTTGCATCGGAATATCCTTATCGAATCGACTTCTTCGGTGATGAGATTGACAGTATCCGGACGTTTGAAGTCGAGACGCAGCTGTCGAAAGAGAAAAAGGAGTCGGTGAGTATCGTACCCGAATTGTCTACCTCGGAAGGTTCGGATATCTGTTTCTTGGACTTCGTTTCCCAAAATGCGATTCTTTGGGTAAAGGATTTGCTTTGGGTACGCGAACGTATTCAGGCGGTTCATGACGAGACCGTATCGCCGCAGGCGTTGAAAGCCTATGAAGGGGAGGAGACGGACTTGATGAATCTTTCCCGGAAACTGATTGACGGGGCAGAGTTTACGGTGCGTGCCTTGGAGTTTTTCCGGATTGATTTCGGGCATAAGGCCATAGGAACTCCTCAGGCACGGCTTGCTTTCGAAACTTCCGTACAGCCTATTTTTCATAAGAATTTTGAATTGGTGTCGAGCTCCTTTACCGATTTCCTGCAGCGGGGCTATCGTTTGTATATCTGTTCGGATAGTGCCAAACAGACGGAGCGATTGAAAGATATCTTTCAGGAAAGAGGAGACCGGATTACGTTTGAGCCGGTGGACCGTACGCTGCACGAGGGCTTTGTGGACCATTCGCTTCGGATGTGTGTGTTTACAGACCATCAGATATTCGACCGTTTTCATAAGTACAACCTGCGCAGCGACAAGGCACGGAGTGGAAAGGTGGCTTTGTCACTGAAAGAACTGAATACGTTTGAGCCGGGGGATTATGTGGTGCATATCGACCATGGTATCGGCCGTTTTGCGGGACTGGTGCGCATTCCGAACGGGAATACTACGCAGGAGGTCATCAAGCTGGTGTATCAGAATGACGATGTGGTGTTTGTGTCCATTCATTCGCTGCATAAAATTTCGAAATACAAAGGCAAGGAAGGCGAACAGCCGCGTATCAGTAAGCTGGGAACCGGTGCTTGGGAGAAAATCAAGGAACGGACGAAGACCAAGATTAAGGACATTGCTCGCGATTTGATTAAATTGTATTCGCAGCGTAAACAGGAAAAAGGATTTAAATACAGCCCCGACAGTTTCTTGCAGCATGAACTGGAAGCCAGTTTCTTGTATGAGGATACGCCCGACCAGCTGAAGGCTACTCAAGATGTGAAGGCGGACATGGAGAGCGACAAGCCGATGGACCGTCTGGTGTGTGGAGACGTGGGCTTCGGAAAGACGGAAGTGGCCATCCGGGCGGCTTTCAAGGCAGTGGCCGACAACAAGCAGGTGGCGGTACTGGTGCCGACTACGGTGTTGGCTTTCCAGCATTACCAAACGTTTAAGAAGCGTCTGGAGGGAATGCCTTGCAAGGTGGAATACCTAAGCCGTGCGCGGACAGCCAAGGAAACCAGCCGTATTCTGAAGGAACTGGCCGAAGGAAGCATCAATATACTCATTGGTACGCACAAGATTATCGGGAAGAGCGTAAAGTTCAAGGATTTGGGGTTGCTGATTATTGACGAGGAGCAGAAGTTCGGGGTGAGCGTGAAGGAGAAACTCCGTCAGATAAAGGTGAACGTGGATACATTGACCATGACGGCTACGCCGATTCCGCGTACGCTTCAGTTCTCACTGATGGGAGCCCGTGACTTGTCGGTTATCCAGACTCCGCCGCCCAACCGGTATCCGATTCAGACAGAAGTGCACACGTTTAATGAGGAAATCATTACCGAGGCCATCAACTTTGAAATGAGCCGTAACGGACAGGTCTTTTTTGTGAACAACCGGATTCAGAATCTGGCGGAACTGAAGGCCATGATTCAGCGGAATATTCCGGACTGTCGGGTGTGTATCGGACACGGACAGATGCAACCGGAAGAACTGGAAAAGATTATCTTCGATTTTGTCAACTACGACTACGACGTGCTGTTGGCTACGACCATCATTGAGAGTGGTATCGACATTCCCAATGCCAATACCATCATCATCAACCAGGCGCAGAATTTTGGATTGAGCGACTTGCATCAGATGCGGGGACGTGTGGGACGAAGCAACAAGAAGGCTTTCTGCTACTTGCTGGCTCCTCCGTTGTCGTCTTTGACTCCTGAAGCCAAGCGCCGCTTGCAGGCCATCGAGAATTTCAGTGACTTGGGAAGCGGTATTCACATTGCCATGCAGGATTTGGACATCCGTGGGGCCGGGAACATGCTGGGAGCCGAACAGAGCGGATTCATTGCCGACTTGGGTTATGAAACTTATCAGAAGATTCTGAACGAGGCAGTGACCGAACTGAAAAACGAAGAGTTTGCCGATTTGTATGCCGATGAAATCAAGGCCGGCGAAGAGAAAATCAGCGGTGAAGAGTTCGTGGATGAATGTACCGTGGAAAGTGACCTGGAGTTGCTGTTCCCGAATGAATACATTCCGAGCAGCAGTGAGCGTATGCTGTTGTACCGGGAGCTGGACAAGCTGGAACTGGACAAGGATGTGGAGGCGTTCAGGGCCCGGCTGCTCGACCGCTTTGGAAAGATTCCTCCCGAAGGAGAAGAGTTGCTGCGCATTGTGCCGTTGAGGCGGCTGGCCAAGCGCCTCGGAGTGGAGAAAGTGGTGTTGAAAGCCCAGCGTATGACCCTCTTTTTTGTCAGCAACCTGGACAGTCCGTATTATCAGAGTATGGCTTTCGGAAAGATTATTGCGTATATGTCCAAGAACCCTCGTTACTGCAATTTGCGGGAACAGAACGGACGTCGGAGTATGGTGGTCTCCAAGGTGACCAACGTGAAAGATGCAGTCAGTATCCTGCAGGAAATTGTCAGCCTGGACGGAGAAAGTGCTCAGTAGGCCCCGGTTGTCTCAATCGGGTGACAGTGGGATTGCATTTTTGTTTCAGTAAGCTTGGGATGATTCTTTTTCGGGTCGGAAGAGAAGGACTGGGAGGAATAAACGGCTATTTTTATGCCTCAAACTAAGAAAAGCTTATGAGAAAAACAGGATGGATACTGCCGTTTCTGGTTTTCCCTTTGTGCATGCAGGGGCAGACGGCACGTGAAGAGATTGATGAGAATCCGGCACTGGCGGGAGGAAAATACTATGCCTATGAGGTACCCGATGTGCAGCTTACTTCAGCCCCCGCGGGTTATACTCCTTTTTATATATCGATGTTTGCCCGTCATGGGTCGCGTTATCTGACGAAGGAAAAGAAATATACTCAGCCTTTGTCGCTTCTCCTTGCAGCGGATGAGGCCGGGGTGCTGACCGCAGACGGAAAGCGGGCATTGAAGGTGGTGGCTGCTTTGGCTCAGGAAGCCGAAGCACGTTATGGCGAGCTGACGCCGAAAGGGGCGCGGCAACATCGGGAGCTGATAGACCGGATGTACCGGCATTATCCGGAGGTGTTCGCTGACGGTGTGCATGTGGATGCACGCTCTACCTATAAAACACGAGCCTTTCTTTCCATGGCAGCCGGTTGTGTGGAATTGAAGGGGTTGAACCCCAAGCTGCACATCACCACGCAGGCCAGTGAGGCAGATGCCTATTATATAAAGTACAAGAATCCTTTGTATGAAGCACAGCATCTGGAGAACAGTGACTCGGTGTATCGTGTGGCAGATAGCGTGTATGTGCATCCGGCACGCTTGATGAAACAGCTGTTTCGTGATTCTTCTTACGTAGAGGCTCATATCCAGCCGGTGAAGTTGATGACAGACTTGTTTGAATTGCACGGTATCAGCCAGAGCAGCGACCGTCAGCCCGATTTGTCTTTCCTGTTCACTCCGCAGGAACGGTATGACTTGTGGCAGCGTAACAACTTTGAATGGTACTATGAGAAAGGAGCTTCCCCGTTGAGTGACGACTGCATGTACAAGCTCGAAAAAAATCTGTTGAAAAATTTTATCGAAACAGCCGATACCGTGATTGCTTCCCGAAAGAATGGGGTGACGTTGCGTTATGGACATGACACGAACCTGGCTCCTTTGGCGGTACTGATGGGCATCAATGACTTGCAGGCTTCCACGGCGGACTGGCAGCGCATTGCAGATACGTACCGTACCTATTGTATCATTCCGATGTGTGGAAATGTGCAACTGATATTTTACCGAAAGAAAGGGGTGAAAGAGGTGCTGGTCAAGGTACTGTTGAACGAACGCGAGGTGAAGCTGCCGCTTCACAGTGAGATGGCTCCCTATTATGCTTGGAAAGACGTTCGGAATTACTGGTCGAAAATGCTGGAGAGCATCCAGCTGCCGGTACAGGTAAAGTAGTTTGGAAGCATTATACATATTGTAAGGAGGGGTATTTCTTTTTGAAAGGGGTACCTCTTTTTTTTGCACGTATCTCTTGCCTAAATGTAACAAAAAAGAAATTTCTATGCAATAAGGATGAAAATAGGATGGGATACTTTTGCGGCAAATAAGAAAAGGAAATGAAAGCAAGTATTGTTTTGGCGTTGTTGTCACTGATGTCTGCAAGTGTGCAGGCCAGTGTGGTAAAAGGAAAGATTAAGGATGCACAGACAGGAGAGGAAATTATCGGTGCATCGGTAATGGTAAAGGAAGAGCCCGGAAAGGGAGCTGTTACGGGGTTGGACGGTAGTTTTAACCTGTCTGTCAATCGGGATAAATATACATTGGTCTGTTCTTATGTGGGATACAAAAAATATGAGGTGACCATCACTCCAGACAAGAAAGAAATCGTGATTCCACTGAAAACCGATGATGTGGCACTGGATGAAGTAGTGGTGGTGGCCTCCAATCCGGGAAGAACGGAAGCTGGTGCACGCGGTATTGAACGTCAGGCCATGAATGTGGTCAACGTGATGAGTGCTAAGGCCATCGAGCTTTCACCGGATATCACCGTAGCGAATGTGATTCAGCGTATGTCGGGCGTGACCATCGAGCGGAACAGCAGCGGAGAAGGCCAGTATGCGATTCTGCGGGGTATGGACAAGCGCTATAATTATACTTTGATTAATGGGGTGAAAATTCCGAGTCCGGACAACAAGAACCGTTTCGTGCCGCTGGATATTTTCCCGTCGGAGATGCTCGATCGTTTGGAAGTAACCAAATCATTGACTGCCAATATGGAAGGCGATGGAATCGGAGGAGCGGTCAACCTGATTATGAAGGATGCACCTACGGAACGGCAGTTTACCGTGAATTTGTCGACCGGTTACAATGCCATGTATTTCGGCCGTGACTTTCAGTCGTTCAACCACGGGGCCATCGTCAAACAGTCGCCGTATGAACAGATGGGTATGCCGGAAGACAACCGGGTGACCATGGATAATTTCACAACCGACAACTTACGGATGAGCTGGAAAAAGCCTTTGCCGGATTTGACTGCCGGGATTTCTTATGGCGACCGTTTCTTTCAGAACAAGCTGGGCGTGATGCTGGCCGGCAGTTTCCTGAATACCTATCGTGGTAAGGAAAGCCAATTGTATTATCAGCCGGGCACCACTCACAACGGCATTGAGTATCGTAATTACTCTTCCCAGCAGACCCGTATCGGGGCGCATGCCAAACTGGATTATTTCATTAACGAACATCATAAGTTGACCTGGTATAATGGTTACATGGATATGCGTGAAGCAGAAGTGCGCGACGGACATGACGACAAGGAAGGAGCCGTACGTATGAAGTGGAATCACCAGTATATCATCAATTCTACCTTGAAAGGCGAACATTCCTTTTTGGACGATGGGGCGCTTCGCCTGAACTGGTCGGCAGTTATCTCGAAAGCCTACAGTGAGACTCCGGATAATACGGAAATTTTCTTGCAAGGCACACACGTACAGACTTCTGGAGCAGCTACCCGGCGTTGGGAACACAATTCAGATAAAGATAAGGCGGGATATGTGGACTTGATGTACAAACTGAAATTGGACGGTGGTTCTGTCTTTGATTTCTCTGTCGGAGGTATGTACCGTGACAAGAAGCGTGACAGCTTTTTCAATGAATACACCTTCAACTCGGCAACGGGAGTGAAAGATCCGCAATATCAGGGGGAAGACTGGAATAACTACGATGAGATTTTGTTTACTCCCTTGAAATACGGTAACATCAGTGACCCGTTGAACTACGATGCTTCTGAAAAGATTGGCGCAGGCTACGGAATGGTGAAATATACCTATCGGAAATGGGAGTTCATTGCGGGAGTACGTGTGGAACATACCAATCAAGGATATGTATTGAAGTTCCCGACCGAGAATGAAGATCCCGAGGGAAACCAGAAGTATACGGATGTGCTGCCCAGCTTTCATGCAAAATATGGAGTGCATAAGAATGCCAACCTGCGTTTCTCGTACGCACGGTCTATCAACCGCCCCAGCTTCTTTGAGATTGTGCCTTACAGCATCATCAATGAAGACTACAAGGAAAAGGGTAATCCGGATTTGAAACATACTGTGGCCGACAACATCGACCTGCGCTATGAATATTTTCCGAAATCGTCCGAACAGTTTATGGTGGGCATGTTCTACAAACGGTTGCAGAACCCGATTGAATATGGTTTGCTCAACGAGGGACAGGATACCTACTATAAACCGATGAACTTCGGCGATGCAACCAACCTGGGTGTGGAAGTGGATATCATGAAATATTTCAACTGGTTCGGTATCAAGGCTAATTATACGTACACTCACTCTACGATTACGACCGAGAAGCGTATCATGGACGGCAACGATGTGAAGAGCATTTCGCAGACACGTCCTTTGTTCGGACAGGCGGCCCATGTGGCGAATTTATCGTTGCTTTTCAAAAGCACCAAATATGGCTGGGAAGGACAGATTGCCGGAAGTTATACTGGAAAACGTTTGAGCGATATTTCCAACTGGTATAATGATGATATTTGGGAAGACGGCTACATGCAGCTGGATGCATCTGTGGAAAAGAGCTTCAAGAACGGCATCAGTATTTTTGCCAAAGTGTCCAATCTGCTGGACACTCCTTTGTTGCGATTCATTCAAAGTGGCCCGCAAACAGCGAATGTAACCTCGGAACGGAAAGATGGGAATGTGATAGAACGAAAAGAATGGCACGGACAATCGTTCATGCTGGGAATCAGATATAAACTATAATCAAATATAAATAATTAACTAGTAACTAAATTTATTACGTAATGAGACTGAAAAATTATTTGCTGGCAAGTACAGCTTTGGTAGCGTTGTCTTTTATGGCCGCTTGTACGGAAGAAGATCCTATCGCTAATGGTGACGGTACCGAGAATACGGATGGAAATGATGAAAACAATGGTGGGAACAGTGAGGAAACCAATGACAATGTCATTGTTTGGCCTGCTGATACCGTCGTAAAGCTTACGGATCATTACACTGTGCCGGAAGGAAAGAGCCTGGTGATAAAGGAAGGAGCACAAATCATTGTAAGTTCAGACGGAGTAGGAGCCAATCACGCACCGATTGAGTTTACTGTCAATGGTAATTTGTATTGTGAAGGAACTGCTGAAAAACCGATTTTGTTCTCTGTTCCAGAGAATGAACGTACCAATGAAAATATTTTTGAAGGCCTTTGGGGTGGAATTGTGGCCAGTGCTACTTGTGAGGAAATGCTGATTGACCACACCATCATTGAATATACAGGAGGGCAGGTAATTGAAGGTTCCCCTGCGGCAAGTGCTGAAATCTATACAGCCGGAGATGATGCGTATCCCCAGATTACTACTAACAACATTAACGGACGTTATGTGATTACCAATTCCATCCTGCGCAACGGCTGGTCGGATGGTATTTACCTGATGGGAGGAAATGCCATTATTGCCAATAATATTTTCGCTGCCAACGGATACGACGGGGCGGAAGCTGTAAACGTAAAAGCCGGTTGCGTGGTCGATGTGGCCGACAACGTGATGTTCAGTCCGAATACCAACGGCTTGAAGCTGTCCAGTTCCGGTCAGAGCGAAGACCGTGCAATGGCCAAAATCCAGGCTTACAACAATACTATTATCAATGCCGGATGGCGTCGTGACGGTGAAAAAGGCGGTTGCGTGTATGTCGAAAAGAATGCGTTGGCAAATGTCTTCAATAACCTGATGGTGAACTGCAAGTTCAGAGCTATGACTCCGAATTATGACATTCCGAATAATGTAGATGAAGGTTATAACGACCAGTCTGTCATTGATTATAACTATTATGCTTCCGGTACACAGAAGAGTGATGTAGTGTTTACGGAAGAATCTGGTGTGGCTTATTCTTGGGAAGGATATGCATACGCACATGAAAACTACAATGAAGGCGTGGTAGATGCACACAGTGTGATTACAAAGACTGCTGAAGAATGTGCGGCCAATGACCCGAAATTTGTCAACTTCCCGATTAACGACGTAGCTTTGACAGCTTACGTGTACGATGAGGCATGGGATTTCCAGGTAGAAGCTGGTTCGCCGGTATTGACCGGTGCGTATGCCGGAAACGATGCGGCATTGGCTCCTTATTTTGGAACGGAAGGTTTGAGCGTAAACGGCCAGACATATACATCTCCGAAAGTAGAAGCTCGTTTCGGTGCCTATGGCGCAAAATGATAATTTCCTTTTCTAGGTTTTGTTAAGGCAGTCAGAGTGACTGCGTTTTCCTCAATTGAATAAGTCCGGACAGCCTGTTTCGGGCTTATTCTTTGAATATCTCAATTTATTTAATTTGTTTGTTTTATGATTTCATTGAAGAAATTTTTCTGGACCTGTTGTTTGTCCTTGTCTGTATTGGTGGTGTTTGCGCAGGATGCTTCTGCATGGAAGGCGTTGGAAAAGCCGGTAAACTTTCTGCTGGCCAATGACTTGGGACGTAACGGTTATTACGACCAGAAGCCTATTGCCGAACTGATGGGGCAGCTGGCGGAGAATGTAGATATCGAAGCTGTAGTAGCAGCAGGCGATGTGCACCATTTTGAAGGTGTCCGCAGTGTGAACGACCCATTGTGGATGACCAATTACGAACTGATATACAGTCATCCGGAGTTGATGATTCCCTGGTATCCGGTTATGGGAAACCATGAATACCGTGGCAATACCCAGGCGGTATTGGATTACGCGCAGGTGAGTGCCCGTTGGGAAATACCGGCCCGTTATTATACGAAAGTGTTGGAGAATGACGATGTGACCGTGCGCTTGGTCATGATTGATACCGCTCCCTTGCTGGACAAATATCGGAAAGATGTGGAGAAATATCCGGATGCCTGTCGGCAGGACATGGACAAGCAGCTGGCATGGATGGATTCTGTGCTGACCGCAGCCAAGGAAGACTGGGTGCTGGTAGTAGGGCATCATCCGATTTTTGCCGATACCGACAAAAGCGACGCCGAACGTCTGGACATGGAAAAAAGAGTAGACACTATTCTGCGCAAGCATAAAAATGTAAATATGTACCTGTGCGGTCATATTCATAACTTCCAGCACATCCGCAAGCCGGGAAGTGCCATCGATTATGTGGTAAACTCTTCCGGTTCGTTAAGCCGTAAGGTGAAGACAGTCGACGGGACCCAATTCTGTAGCGGTGAATCCGGTTTCTCTTTGGTTTCGGCCGATAAGAAAGAATTGTGTCTGCACATGATAAACAAGGACGGAAAAGTAATTTATACGGTCCGCCAGGCCCGATAGACCGTTTTGTGTATGTATCCCCGACCGGAAAAATGAGAATTTATAAAATATTTTAGGAATAAAAATACATATTCTGTATTCCGTTGTTTTGTAAACTCGACTTTGCGTTATTGTTTCTGGAAAGGTAATTTTCTCCTCATTTGTAGGTATTTTCTAGGGAAAGAGTAGCGATTTGGCAAAAAAAGAGGCATTCGTTGGAACGGTGTCTCTTTTTTTGCTATTTTTGCACAGTTTTTAGGTTATCTGTGCACGAATGGATTTTTCAGTGCGTGGATAATCAGGTAATTGGGTCGTATGAGAACGATCCGGTATCATAGAAATCATAATTAAAACATAAAGCATGATACACAAAGTATTGATCGCTAACCGTGGTGAAATTGCTGTGCGCGTGATGCGCTCTTGCCGTGAAATGGGCATTCGTACCGTGGCAGTTTTTTCCGAAGCCGACAGAACGGCTCGCCACGTACTTTATGCGGATGAAGCTTGTCTGATTGGCCCTGCTGCGTCTCGCGAAAGTTATCTGAACATAGATAAGATTATCATGGCGGCGAAACGTCATGGAGTGGATGCTATTCATCCGGGATATGGGTTCCTGTCTGAAAATTCAGAGTTTGCACGTCGTTGCCGTCAGGAAGGTATTATTTTTATCGGTCCGGATCCGGAGACAATGGATGCGATGGGTGACAAGATTTCTGCCCGCAAGCACATGATTGCAGCCGGTGTACCGGTCGTTCCGGGTACAGAACAACCGTTGCAGAGTGTGGAAGAGGCCAAAGAAATCTGTAATCAAATCGGTTACCCGGTCATGTTGAAAGCTTCCATGGGGGGTGGAGGTAAGGGTATGCGTTTGATTCACAATGTAGACGAAGTGGAAGAAGCCTATAACACAGCCCGTTCGGAATCTATGTCTTCTTTTGGTGACGATACCGTCTATCTGGAAAAATTTGTAGAAGAACCTCATCATATCGAATTCCAGATTCTGGGTGATAATTACGGAAATGCCGTACATCTTTTTGAACGTGAATGTTCTATCCAGCGCCGTAACCAGAAAATCGTGGAAGAAACTCCTTCTCCTTTTGTCACTCCTGAATTGCGTCAGAAAATGGGTGAGGCAGCTGTGGCTGCGGCAAAGGCTGTGCATTACAAAGGAGCCGGTACGATTGAGTTCCTAGTCGACAAGCACCGCAATTTCTACTTCTTGGAAATGAATACCCGTTTGCAGGTAGAACATCCGATTACGGAAGAAGTGGTAGGTGTGGACTTGGTAAAGGAACAGCTTCGTGTGGCCAACAACGAGCCGCTCCACTTCAAGCAGGAAGACCTGCAGCAGCGCGGACATGCCATTGAATGTCGTATCTGTGCCGAGGATTCAGAAAACAACTTCATGCCTTCTCCGGGTGTCATCCGTCAGCTGATTGAGCCGAACGGCATCGGCGTACGTATCGACAGCTACGTGTACGAAAGCTACGAAATTCCTATTTATTATGACCCGATGATTGGTAAGCTGATTGTGTGGGCTACCACCCGTGAGTTTGCTATCGAACGTATGCGCCGCGTGTTGTACGAATACAAGATTACCGGACTGAAGACTAACATCGGTTACTTGCGTCACATTATGAACGTGCCCGACTTCGTGGAAGGGCATTACAATACCTTGTTCATCCCGAAACACCAGGATATGCTCCGTGAATGGGCCGGACAGAAGGAGGAAGAAACTGAAAACATTGCCATGATTGCCGCTTACATCGACTACCTGATGAACTTGGAAGAAAACAAGTCGGCATCCAGCGATAACCGTCCGATCAGCCGCTGGCGCGAATTCGGTCTGAAAAAAGGAGTATTGCGAATCTAAGCGTGTTTTAATTAAAAAGTAGAAGATTATGGAAATACATATAGGTGACAGAGTTGCGGACGTGACACTGGTCAGCAAGGAAGGCAACAAGGTGCAGCTGACCATCGACGGAGTGCCTTACGATGTAGACATCGTGATGGCCGAAAACGGAAGCTGTTCCATCCTGCACGAAGGAAAGTCGTACAACGCCGAACTGATTCGTAAGGAAGGCGGAAAAAGCTATACCGTGAACGCACATTACCAGTCATACAACATCGACATCATTGACTCACAGGCCAAATACCTGCGCATGCGCAAGGGCGGGGAAGAAAAGCAACAGGACAAGATTGTTTCTCCGATGCCGGGTAAGGTGGTCAAGATTCCGGTAAAGGTAGGCGACCGTCTGCAGGCTGGCGACATCGTGGTAGTGATTGAAGCCATGAAGATGCAGAGCAACTACAAAGTGAACAGTGAATGCGTGGTGAAGGAAATCCTTGTGAACGAAGGAGATTCCGTCAACAGCAATCAGGTAATAATGACATTGGATGTAATTAAAGAAGACGAACAATGACAACAGCAGAACAATATAAGAAATTTGAGGAGCTGGACAAACTGGCTTCTCAGGGCGGCGGTGTAGAACGCGTGGAAAAACAGCATGCCAACGGTCACATGACAGCCCGCGAACGTATCGACATGTTGCTCGACAAGGGTACGTTCAATGAAATCGACAAATTCGTAATCCACCATTGCACAGACTTTGGCATGGATAAGAAACACATTCCGGGCGACGGTATCGTATGCGGTTACGGTAAGATTGACGGTCGTCTGGTATATGTATATGCATACGACTTCACCGTGTATGGCGGTACGCTGAGTGCGACCGGTGCCCAGAAAATCGTGAAGGTACAGGAACTGGCACTGAAGAACGGTGCTCCGGTCATTGCCTTGAACGACTCAGGTGGTGCCCGTATCCAGGAAGGTGTGGGCAGTATCTCCGGTTACGCTTCCATCTTCTATCAGAACACCATTGCTTCGGGTGTGATTCCGCAGATTTCGGCCATCTTGGGTCCGTGTGCGGGAGGCGCCTGCTATTCTCCGGCCCTGACCGACTTCATTTTCATGGTGAAGGAAAAGAGCCACATGTTCATCACCGGTCCGGACGTAGTGAAAGCCGTGACCCACGAAGAAGTGGACAAGGAAGAACTGGGTGGTGCTTATACCCACAGCAGCAAGAGCGGTGTGACACACTTCCTTTGCGATACGGAAGAAGAAACCCTGATGAGCATCCGCGAACTGTTGAGCTTCCTTCCTTCCAACAACATGGAAGATGCGCCGATGATTCCTTGCACCGACGATATCCGCCGTGCGGAAGAATCGCTGATGACAGTCATTCCGGACGACCCGAACATGCCGTACGATATCAAGAACATCATCGAGCCGGTGGTCGACAACCATTATTTCTTTGAAGTGATGCCTCACTTTGCCAAGAACATCGTAGTCGGATTTGCCCGTCTGGGCGGACGTTCCGTAGGTATCGTGGCCAACCAGCCTGCTTACCTGGCCGGTGTGCTCGACATCGATGCCTCTGACAAGGCTTCCCGCTTCATCCGTTTCTGCGACTGCTTCAATATTCCTATCGTGACGTTCGAAGACGTGCCGGGCTTTCTGCCGGGATGCACACAGGAACACAACGGTATCATCCGTCACGGAGCGAAGATTGTGTATGCCTACGCAGAAGCTACCGTACCTAAGATTACCGTGATTACCCGTAAGGCTTACGGAGGTGCTTACATCGTGATGAACAGCAAGCCGATTGGTGCCGATGTGAACTTCTCTTACCCGACTGCCGAAATCGCCGTAATGGGTGCCGACGGTGCCGTAAACATCCTCTACCGCAAGGCTACTCCGGAAGAGAAAGCCAAGGCAGTGGAAGAATACAAGGAAAAATTCTCCAATCCTTACCGTGCGGCCGAACAGGGTTACATCGATGAAATCATCCTGCCGAAAGATACCCGTTACAAACTGATTCAGGCATTGGAAATGACTCAGAACAAGAGCCAGAGCAATCCGCCGAAGAAACACGGCAACATGCCGCTGTAATCAGCTGACGATTATTCAGTAAATCCACATAAGAAGCGAAGAATTCCGCCGGTCATGCGCGAGGAGTTCTTCGCTTTCTTGTATAGTTATCACATTAGATTCTGTCATTATGAAGGAAGCATTTATAAAACTGCATCTTTCCATTCTCATTGCCGGAGGGACGGGCGTGTTCGGGAGACTGATTTCCCTGAACGAAGGACTGCTCGTGTGGTACCGGATGATGTTTGCCTCCGTGATGTTCTTTCTGCTGCTCTCGTGCCTGAAGAAGTTGCGGAAGGTCACTTTCGGCGATGTGGCAAAGATTGCCTCCGTGGGGCTGCTGCTGGCCAGCCACTGGATTTTCTTCTATGGAAGCATCAAGGCCTCCAACGTGTCCATCGGTGTGGTCTGCCTGTCGCTGATGAGCATCTTTACCGCCATCTTTGAGCCCCTCATCAACCGTCACCGCATTTCCTTGCGGGAGATTCTGTTCAGCCTGGTGGCCGTGGGAGGCATCGTGCTGATTTTCCATTTCGACACCCGCTACCGGACCGGTATCTGCATGGGCGTCATCTCGTCGGCCCTGGCTTCGCTGTTTACCATTGTCAACAAGAAAGTGGCCGTGAACTATACCTCCAGCACCATGCTGATGTACGAGATGCTGGGCGGTTTTCTGGGCTTGTCGTGCATCCTGCCTTTCTACCTCCATTATTTCCCCGTGGCCTCCATTCTGCCCGGAACGCAGGATTTCATTTACCTGCTCTGTCTGGCTTCAATCTGTACCGTCGGACTCTATATCCTCCAGATTCAGGTGCTGAAAGTCATTTCCGCCTTTACGGTCAATCTGAGCTACAACCTCGAGCCGATATACAGCATCATCGGTGCCATGATTATTTTTCAGGAAGCCAAGGACCTGAACTTCAGTTTTTATCTGGGCCTGGGACTGATTGTGCTGTCGGTGGTGCTCCAGACCCTCAACGTGCTGTCGCAGCACCATAAGTTTGTACCCTCACTCTACGTCAAATGGAAACGCTGAAAAAACGTATCGAGCAACTGCTGGACACCCTCAACGAGCGGGTGTATGGCAAGGAAGAAGTCATGGCCCTGGCCCTGCTTTCGGCTGTGGCTGGAGAGAGTATTTTTCTGCTGGGCCCTCCGGGAGTGGCCAAGAGTATGGTAGCCCGTCGGCTGAAACTCCTGTTCCGCGGAGGTACCGCGTTCGAATACCTTATGTCGCGTTTCAGTACCCCTGACGAGATTTTCGGCCCCGTGTCCATCGCCAAGCTGAAAAACGAGGACACCTACGAGCGCATGACCGAAGGCTATCTGCCCACCGCCACCGTGGTCTTTCTGGATGAAATCTGGAAAGCCGGTCCTGCCATTCAGAATGCCCTGCTGACCGTCATCAACGAGAAAATCTACCGCAACGGACAGTTCACCGTACAGGTGCCCATGAAAGGGTTGATTGCCGCCTCGAACGAACTCCCCGCTTCGGGACAAGGACTGGAAGCCCTGTACGACCGCTTCCTGGTGCGCAAGCTGGTGGGCGGCATTGAAGACCTGTCCGAATTTGACCAGATGATTCTGACCGCCGATGAAAGCGAGCCGGAGGTGGACGAGCAACTGGCCGTGAGCGACGAAGAATACCGCCAGTGGCAGGAACAGATGAAGGCCGTCGGTCTGCACTATTCCGTGCTGGAAGTGATTCATTCCCTCAAGGATAAGCTGGAAGACTACAACCGTCAGCTGGAAAATGCCGATGTGCCCGCTTCGCCCGCCTTGTACGTGTCCGACCGTCGTTGGAAGAAAATCGTGCGCCTGCTGCGGGCCTCCGCCTTCCTGCAAGGAAACACCGAGGTGCGCCTGTCCGACTGCCTGCTGATGGTACACTGCCTGTGGAACGAGACCGGACAGATAGACTGGGTGCGCGATGCCGTGCTGACGGCAGTAGGCGAGAGCGTGCGCGGCTATGTGCTGAACCTCTCCGGCATTGAAGCCGACCTGCAAGCCCTGAAGAAAGAACTCGATTCGGCAGGAGCCCTGCGCGAACGGGCCGATGCCGGACTGCAATTGGTCGATGCGTATTATTACCAAGTGGAGCGTGTGCGGCTGGCCGGACGGTTGCTCCTCTTCGCTTCCGACTACCAGCAGCTGGACGATACCGGCAAGCAGTTCTACCTGCATAAGGACAAGTACAAGACCGACTGTTACGTGCTGAAGAAATACGACCCCTCGATGCGCGGCAAGGTATCCCCCTCGAAAGTCTACACCCTTCGTCGGGGCCGCCGTTCGGTATTCATCAACGACTATGAATACCCCTTGCTGTGTACGCCCGACTGCACCGCCCTGCCCGCCATGGAAGTACAGTCGCACGAAGACCTTCCCGCCCGCTTCAGTCGGCTGGAGCAGCAGCTCGGCCACGTGGAAGCCCATTGCGGCGACTGGGTGAAAGAAGAAGCCGACTATTGCGCGAACCATCTGTTTGTCGGACGAAAAGAAAAAGAAGCCATGAGCCGGATACTGGGCGAGCCGACGAAAGCCCTGTTCCGCTATCGGAACGGATTGGAGGAAATGAAACATGCATACCGGAAAGAGAACGAGGAATATCCGTCTGAAAGACCTGAAAACAGCCTATTTGGAGCAACTTCGTGAGCGGAGCCGGGCAAGGATGGAAGAATATCTTCAGGGGCGGACGGTGCTGGAGAGCGAGCTGGAAGAATGTGTGTGGGACTATTACCGCAAGACGGTGCCCTCGCTTCAGGAATTCTATTCCCGCTATACCCCCGAATGGGAAGTCTTCTATGCCAACGAAACTCTCTCGTCAGCCGATTTCCTGACCTTCCTGCAACGGATGGAAACGGCTTTTCGCAAGCGTTATACCTTGGCCGAACTCGATGTGTCCTATTACATCGGTCGCCTGTCCCGGCTTCCCGAAGGAAGCGAAGAACGTGCGGCCTTGCAGGAACTCTTCTTGGACAAGTGGCACCATCTGCTCTCGGTGAAGGAATACGACTACCAGTACCAGCACCTTTTCCGCCTGTGCGAGGGGTTCGCCCTGCTGGACAAGTCGTTCGGCCTGAAAACGGAAGGCAACCTCCGGGGTTCACGCGTGAAATGGCTGTTGCGGAACCATCCGGAACTCTATCAGAAAGTGGTGCCCTATGAGAAAGCCATGGAGCAGAACCGCCAGATACGCGAGCTGGTGCGCTGCCTGGGAAAGAACGTGGGTGGACGGAAAGAAAGTTTCGACTCCCTGTCGGGGCTTCGGGCCGACAGCCTGATTCGTCATGCCGCCCAAAGCGACGTGGAAGGAGTGGCCTTGGGCGACGACCTCAACAGCCTGCTGCCCGTGGAGTATTGCTACCTCACGGACGAGGTGCTCTATCCCTTCTTCATGCAGCGCTATGTGGAAAAACGCCTGCAACAGTTCGACTCCTATTCCCGCGAGGATCGTTCCGACCGTTCGCCGGAGAAAAAGAAAGTCAGTGCCCAGGGCCCCTACATCATTTGTGTGGACACCTCCGGTTCCATGCGCGAAGGCCGCGAACGCCTGGCCAAGTCGGCCGTGCTGGCCATTGCCCGACTGACGGAAGCCACCTCGCGGAAATGTTACGTCATTAACTTCTCAGAAGACATCCAAACCCTTCTGGTGCGCGATTTGAAGACCGATTTCCCTGTGCTGGTGGACTTCCTGCAACGTCGTTTCGACGGCGGTACCGATGTGCGTCCGGCCTTTGCCGAAGCGCTGATGATGCTGCGTACCCACGGCTGGCATCGGGCCGATGTGGTACTGATTTCCGATTTCGAGATGCCCCCTCCCGATGACGCGCTGTTGGCCGACATCCATCGTGCCCGATTGCGGGGAACTTCCTTCTATGCGCTGGTGTTCGGTACCCACCCGGAAACGGACTACCTTCACGAGTGTGAAAAGTACTGGGAGATGTATTGAACGGAAAAATCACTTTGCTTTTATCTTCTGATTTTTGCTGGGTATAAGATTTAAAATGCGAAATTCTGCTTTCTTTTTGAAGGGCGGAATTTCGCATTTTTTGTGTATGGCCATGTATCCCCCTCTCTCAGAAGGCTTGTAGAGGGGGTGCTTCCTGTCTGAAAACGGGTATTCGGATGAATCTGGAGAAGAAAATGCGGGGAAATTGGCCTGAAAAGCCGGATTTGACGTCAAAATACCGAAGCGTTTGGAAGAAAACTCCGAAGCGTTTCAGGAAAAACTCTTTGACGTTTGAAGGAAAACGCAAGTGCGTTTGAGAGCAAATGTACTTGCGTTTTGGAAAGATGGTTTTGGGGGCTTCTGGAGAGGGGGCGTGGGTGAAGACTTTTGAGGAGATTTTTTTGTGGAATGGGGGGATTGGAGTGTGAAAATGGGAGTTCCTTTTTGTACGTGTTTGCTCGTGTTTTGTGGAGGATGTGCGTGGGTTCTTTCTTATTTGTGTGATGGTGTTTGTTGTTTTCTTGAATTCCGTTTCTTTTTGGATTTGTATAGATACTTTTCCTTGGGAAAAAGGGAAGCATGGGGGTTGGAGCGACTGAATTAGAAAATTTGAATGAGGAAGGAGGGGAATTGACATTTTGTTATGTTGGAATAACTCGTGACACAGTTTGTTTTACACTACCATATCCATCGTACTGTTTTGTTATGACAACCTAGCTAAAAAAAGAATATAATCTGTATATTTTCCCTTTTTTATCATTGTTCAATGCCATTTATCAATATATTTGTGGGCATCTTCCTGTGTAACAAACAATGATGCGAATTGCAAGTTTAATATATACAGGTTGAATACAGCTATGTCTTTTGACAAATGTCTGTTGTAAAATGAGACTTTAACATCTAATCCACTTAGTTGCATGATATAACAATGCAAAATAATATGAATATGAAACTGAATCACTATATGGGTGTAATAGCATGTATTTCCTTGTTATTGCTTGGTTCTTGTAATTCTGAATATTCGGAAAGTAGAAATTTTGATGATATAATTTTTCAGATAGAAAATGATCCACAATCCTATTTGTTAAAGTTAGATACGATAAACATGAATTGCGTAAAGAATAAAAGAGATGCGGTTCATTTTATATTAGCTGCAATCACACTCAGTTATACGGATAATAATTATTATCCATCAAAGAGTGTGTTGGAAAGGTGCATTCAGATTTTTAAGAAAGAAAAAATGATTCAGCCATACCTTGAAACTTTATATCTTCTTGCGGAAACCTATAAAAAAGAAAATGATATAACAAAAGAAGTCCATACCATAGAAACCGCAATAAATATTGCTAGACAAGAATATGACCAAGAATGGCTTTTTTATCTTTACAGCTATCTCGGTGAAATGTATATCAGGCAATTTAATACCTTGAATTTTATTAAATACCAGACTCTTGCCAATCAATGCATAAAGGATGTAAATTTTCAAGATATGAGTATATCAACTCAAATACAAGTTGCCAAAAGCTTTCTATATTTAGATCGATATAAAGTCTCATACGAAAAATTGAATGAAATAGAAAAACATCTTGGTAAGAAGAATATATTTTTAAGTGAAATAAAACGTCTGCAGGGAATTGCCTTATACAAAATGCAACATTGGGATGCTTGCATAGAAAAGCTGAAAGAAGCTGTAGTTGAGGAAACATCCATTGAACATAAATTCACATGTTTCGCAATTTTGACATATTGTTATTATCGTAAACAGGACTTGTTAAATGCAGAAAAATATAAGTTTCTGGCGATAGAGAATAGTATAAATGGAGGAAATGCCTTTGCAGAAATAGAATTCTATACGTTGTGTGCAGAGTTTGCTCGGTTAAATCATGATGCAGGCGAACAAATAAAATGCCTTAACAAGCTAAAGGAGAAATATGAAATGGCATTTGATTGCCTGAATGGAGAATCATTGGATAAGGCGATACAGGCCTATACAAATATTTGTGAGAAACAAACTATTCATAGACAGATAGTCATTTATAAATACATTCTGGTAGGACTTCTTTTAGTATTATGCGTATCTTTGGTGATATATATACAGATTCGGAAAAAGCAAGTTTATAAGATTCTCGCTTTGCAACAGCAGATTAATTCTTTGGATAACCTTAGAAATGTAAAAAATGAAGTCAAAGAGTTTATTTTGCGTGATTTTGAGATAGCAAAGAAGATAGCAATTTTGCGCTCAACACAGCAAGTGCAGAGTGCAAGATTTCTTAAGGATTTGAAAAAGTATCATATAATAGATGAGAATTATTTGCTCGGTACACAGTGGGAACAGTTTTATAATCATATAGATATATCTTTTGATGGGTTCTATTCAAAACTTATTCAGAAATATTGCCGAAAACGGAGCATCCCCACCCACTCTGAACGGCTTAATCCATCCAGTTTTACCGCTAAATTGGCCTTGAAAAGTGCCTGAAAAACGGAGTATATCCGTTCATTTCAGCTAAAAACGCCACAAAACGCCATAAAAAACGGAGCATATCCGTTCAGTGGTTTGGATATTACGATAGAATCTCCGTTTTCTCTACAGAAATCGGAGTATATCCGTTCACTAATGAGAATGTAATAATACTATAATCAGTTGTCTACATACGGAAAACGGAGTATATCCGTTCACCTTCTCACAGAAACGACAATGCCTGCATAAAAAACGGAGCATGTCCGTTCACTTGCTACTCTTTTCCCGTATCTTGTATGCAGAAAACAATCTTCATACGATACGACTATGGCAGGAAAAAGTAAGAATATGAGCCAGATCAAACAACTTCTTCTACTAAAGAAGAGCGGAATCTCCAACCGCAAGGCTGCTGATATAATCGGCATGAACAAGGAGACAGTGAACAACTACATGAATAAGGTCAACGCTGACAGTCTGAGCCTTGATGAACTTATCAGGTTGGATGATCCCATTCTTGAGCACCGTCTCAAGGGCGGCAATCCTGCATATAGCGACAAGCGTTTTGAAACATTCAAAGCCCTTCTTCCATATCTTCAGGAGGAGATGAAGCGCAAGCATGTCACGCTGAAGCTGCTTTGGGAAGAATACCGTAATGAGCATCCGGATGACCACTACAGCCTGACACAGTTCCGTTTTCATTACAATCAGAACACAGAGGCCAGGAAGGAGTCGCCATCCACCATACTTGCCGACATGCGTACGGGCGGCGAAAAGCTTTTCCTCGATTTTGCCGGTGATACTATGGGATACGTTGACATGGAAACCGGTGAGGTCGTCCAGTGTCAGGCTTTTGTAGCCACTCTGCCTGCAAGCGACTACGGTTATACCCTCTTCGTACGTTCACAGCGTACAGAAGACTTTGTATATGCCATAACGCAGTGCCTGAAACATCTTGGCGGCGTACCAAAGATGCTTGTCCCTGACAACCTTAAAGCTGCTGTTGTCAAGACCGACAGATATGAGCCTTCACTTAACCGTGTAATGGAGGATATGGCCAATCATTACGGTACGGTCATCATACCGGCACGTCCCGTACACCCTAAAGATAAAAGCAACGTGGAAGGGACCGTGAGGCTTGTCTATATGCGTGTGTTTGCCGAACTCCGCAATGAAACCTTCCATTCACTGGAAGAGCTTAACCGGGCAGCCTCACTCAAAATGAAAGCGCACAACCAGAAACGCATGCAAAAGCATCCTTACACGCGTGAGGAACGGTTCCTTGCCGTAGACAAGCCAAATCTTATGCCACTGCCTGACAGAGATTTTGAGATTGTGTCATATACCGATTTGAAGGTGTCAACCAACTGCTGTATCTATCTTGGACGTGACCAGCACTATTATACAGTACCGTATCAGTATATATCCAAAACCGCACATGTCGCATATACACGCACACTGGTAAAAGTATATGTGGACGGTGAGCTTGTAGCCACTCACCTACGTGATTACAACAGGGGAAAGTATACTATCGTAAAGGAGCATCTTGCAAGCAATTCCCGGGAATACAGAGGGATGAGTGCAAAATCATACATAGAGCGTGCCGAGCGTGCATCCGGCATACTGGGAGATGTAATCCGCCGCATATTTTATTCTTCCACAATGCCTCCGGAGACTCATTACAAGACCTGCGACGGGCTTCTAAACCTGCAAAGGAGCAGTGATCCGGTCGTTTTCCAAAAAGCCTGCGAGGCAGCCCTGAATGTAGACAGATGCAACTATCGCTTTATCCGTTTACTGGTAGAGAGCAAGTGTGCCGGTGTGGGGCAACCTTCATCTTCCTTTGCTCCTCCGCAGCACTGTAATATCCGTGGAAAAGCACAGTTCAAATGACAGACTTCTAACACTCAAAACAAATAACGATGGATGAAATTATCAATGCTCTAAGAAACCTTAAGATGCCTGGAATGGCCCATTACTGGGCTACCATGCAGGAGACGCGACAGGCAGAGTCGCTCTCCTTGAAAGACGGTCTGCAACTGCTTATACAGGCTGAACTGGATAACCGGAATCAAAGCCGGAATGCCCGTCTGATAAAAAAAGCACACTTCCGTTATCAGGCTTCCATAAGTGAAGTTATCTATGACTGCAAGCGTGGCGTGGACAAGCAGAAAGTACTTAATCTTGCCACTTGTGACTATGTGAAAAACGGGGTATCCATACTTATTACGGGTGCTGCCGGTACCGGTAAAAGCTGGTTGGGTACAGCGTTTGGTCATCAGGCCTGCATGAACGGATATAAGGTTGCTTATTATAACCTGTACAGGCTCTTCGAGGAAATAAGCCTTGCCCGTATATCCAGTACCCTGCATCGTTTCTTCGCCAAGCTGGCACAGACTGACCTGCTTATACTGGACGACTTCGGCATGAAAGTTCTTGACGGACAACAGTTACTTGACTTTATGGAGATTATAGAAGACCGCCATGGACAAAAAGCTACGATCATCATATCACAACTGCCGGTTGCCAACTGGTACGATGTGATGAAAGGCAACACGACTGCAGCTGATGCAATATTAGACAGGTTGGTACACACAAGTGTGCGCTTCGAGCTACAAGGCAGCAGTTTACGTCAAAAAAGACATCAAAACTGCAACGTTACAGACGAAAATCAATAAATTTGCATCGCCATAGGTAAAGAGTATGAAAAGTGAACGGATATCACCGTTTTGGGTGAACGGATATCAACCGTTTTCAGCAGAAATATCCTATGCTGAATGACAAAGAAGTCCAGTTGTGTTGCATGCTTGTTTCTGGATTCAAGACAGAAGAGATTGCTGCCATTTGGATGAATAGTGTCTTTTCAGTACATAAGTACAAAACTAATATTAGAAAAAAAATTGGTATTCCTGAAGGTGGGGATATTGTCTTGTTTTTAGTTGAAAAACTAGACTTATAATTGCTTTGTCTTATATTACAAGCATTTATACTGTATAGTATTTGATAATCAGATATATACAAATCTATCTTACAAGCTTATTTCTATGGATTACCAATGGTTTAATGGATAGTTTGCCTTAATTTCGCATCAAACAAATATCTGTAGTCTGATGGTATTATTGCCCTGGATTTTATGAAATAGATACAAGGAGACTATAAAATATCTGGCAGTACTACAACAGTAAAAAAATAATGATTTCTTAAGCAAATATGGAAACAATGGTATGGTATTGAATATATGTTAACATTTAGAATTGTATATTATGAAAAGACTTGCATTATTATCGTTGCTGTCATTCTGTTTTATGGCGGTATTCAGTTTTCCTGTAGATACAGCAAAGGTGAACCGTACATTCGCTTTAATGGTAAAATCGGGATATACGGCAGAGACCCAACGTGAATTCTTCGATGCTTTTCCTGTAACCTGGCATGAACTCTGGCTTACATACGGAAACATACCTTCGTTTGATAATCTTAAATCAAGTTTCGAGAAACACATGTACGAAGGTTTGTATAAATTAGATAAGATACCCGACAGCTTGTTTTACGACAGGCTGATAACTCTTGGCATTGGCGGTACTAGGATAGTAGATGATATTGGAGGTTGTCTTCAGGATTTGATAGCAAGGAAACTTGAAGAAAACCCTGAGTTGATGATGGAACGTCTCAGCAAGAAATACTATACGGCATATTTCCCTTTCTGGTATTCCCTTTTCAACAGTCTGCTATGTACTGATGAGAATGTGGAAATATACAGGAAATTAGAGAATTATGAATTAATGTTCAAGGAGAAATATCCGGTTATAATGAACTATATGGAGCAGGCATTTATACTTTCCAATGGTAAGGCCATATTTGAAGACAATCGTTTCCCTTTATACTATAAATCACATAAACCTGAAGAAGTGAAGATGCAGATTCAACGGGAGGACGGAGTATATTTTGTGGCGGAACAGTTTCCGGAATATCCCGGTGGAGTAAACGGAATGTTGGAATTCATAAAAAAGAATTTCAAGTTGCCTGAATCATACTCAGGTAAAAACGTCTTTATAACCGTAAAGGTGGTAATAGACACAAACGGCAATATCAAATCATCCACAATAGATAAAAGTTATGATGAAACAGCGGATAAAGAGGCCCTCAGGGTGGTATCACTAATGCCCCGCTGGAAAGCTGCGATAGACAAGGGAAAGAACGTTCCTTTCTTATACACAATACCTCTCAGATATAAGTGACAATAAGAATTCAATAAGATGGAAATAAATGAAGTCTTGATAAAGAAAGCGGCAGAGCATATAATGCTCAACTCATGTTCTGTCCAGACCTTACAGGAATCATCGTGCGAGTGAAATAAGAAATAGATGTAAAATATGAATCTTTAATGACGATATAGTTTATGAAAAAACAACTTTTAATTACTGCTCTTTTCTTCTCATTTATTTCGGTTTCGGCCCAACAGAAGAAATATTCCCAGGAAGCAATTGACCTGAATGATAGAGCCACGGAAATCATGTTGCGGAATCTTTCAAATAAAGACTCAATAGCGGAGGCGTTGAACTTGTTAGATAAAGCCATCGCTTTGGATCAATCTTATATTACAGCTTATGGAAATAAAGTAAATTTATTATTGTCTGAAGAAGAATATGATAAAGCTATAAAGACCCTTGACGAGGCGATAAAATACAATCCGGAACAGCATGGATTCTATCTTTTGAAAGCTAAAGCACTGGAAGAGCAAGGACAGTCGGAAGAAGCTCTGGCTTTTTATAAAAAAGCATTGGAAACGTGTGAAATTCAGATGAAAAAAAAATCCTGCCGTTGGTTCTTTTCTCGACAGCTATTTCCTGAAATATTGTATTTATGGAATAGACACACCGGCCAGTGAGGTTATATCCGCTATACCGACTTCATTCACAGATGAACAAAGGAAGTCAATCACAGTATTCCTTGATGCGGTTGGTTCCTTCAAAAAATATAAGGATGTATTTATAAAGAACGGTAGTCGGTCATTGAACCAGAAAAAACCTTCTATGCCGCAAAAGCGGGAGGACGGAGTTTACTACGTGGTTGACGAACTGGCAGAATATCCGGGAGGACACGATGCAATGATTGAGTTCGTTAGTAGAAATTTCAGAAAACCAGCCAATAGCAAACCGGGTATTGTTTTGGTGAACTTCGTAGTGGAAGACGACGGCACTATACGTGATGCCGAAATAATGAAAAGTTTGGGCAAGGAAATCGATGACGAGGCATTGCGAGTGGTAAACATGATGCCAAAATGGAAGCCGGCAAAAGTTGGTGGAAAGGTCGTAGCCATGGTATGTAACATCCCTTTTATTGTAAAATAATTTATAGTAAATAACCGGTATTATGGGTGACAATTTGGAACCGGCAGTCTGATAGGGTTGATACTGACACTGGGATTCTGCATATTTATAGTTTAAGATATGAATATTACAAACATTAAATTATGGTTTGAAATGGCGAAAGAAGACGCTGTTTTTTATAGAAGATCAACCTTTGTTTCAAAGTTAGGGAGAAAAATAGAAAAAGATCCTTATTATGGAAAAATAATAGTGTCAAAGCAGAAGTTATAAAAAGATAAATTGCATAAAAAGAAATATGAAAAATATATTGATTTCATTTTGCTTTATAATGTTTTCTATTGGAATACATGGGCAAAACTTTAGTTCGGACGACCTATCGCTACTGAAGAAAACTCCTGAAGTATCTTCATTGTACAATTCTGCATTACATTACGTGCTTCTTTATGAGAACGATGTGGATTCCTTGACAAAAGCTCTCACTTATATTGACAGAGCAATAGTCATTAATCCGAATATATCATACTCTTATTTATGGAAAGGTGAGATATTGTTCCGTATAGGGAAAAAAGAAGAATCATTGAACTTGTTTTCTTCATTATGCGAAAAAGAATCCTGCACTTACCACACGTTATTTTTGACAGGTATGCTGTATGAAAAGACAGGTTTCCCTCAAAAAGCCCTTGAATATTATGACCGCGCATTGGATAAGAACGCAAAATTATTGAAATCAGCTGCATGCAACTTGAAAGATTTCATGTCTAATCTTGTCATACGTTATTTCATAGATGGTAAGATGATGGATATGGATGAAGTAAAATCTTTATTACCAGACCACTTGAAAAGTACAAATGATAAAATAATACAAACAGAAGTGGATAATTTATATAAAAATTTCGATAAGGATAATTATATAAATAACCTGTGGAATCATAATATTATGGAATATTAATGAGGAGGTAAAAAGCTAACCTAAAAAATAGGGAAAAAATTTAGAGGTAAATTTTGTTTTTTTTGTCTAAATATCAGTATCTTAGCGTAAAAGCAGATTATAAGATGAAAGAGTCATTGTATATTCGGAAAGATTTCAAAGGCCAATTATATATGTAGGGATTGTGATAAAAGATTCCGTCATAAATGATAAAAGAGGTTGCTTCAACTGGGAATGCAACCTCTTTTCATTTCTTATTCTGCATTCTTTTTCAACCATTCCTGTCGGCGGAGGTCAGGCAGGTGCTTTACCTTGAAATTCTCAAAGGTGGCATTGAAGCCGTTTCCGTCCGGGCTGGCCGCCATGAGACCTACCATGACAGGGACGTGGTCCTGCAACCAGGCGTTGCGCATCATGACATATTCCTTGTCGTCGAAGGAATAGAAGATTTCCACGGCATCCAACCGTCTGACAGCCTTGATCCATACGTAAGGTACCGGCTTGTCCAGTGTGATGACGCTCCAGTCGGAAGTCTTGTGGGTGACGACCGTGCTCAGGTTGAACTTGCCGTCCACAAACTCAATACCTGTCTTGATGTAGTTTTCATGGTCAATGCGCAGCATCAGTCCGGCCTGGTCGAAACGGGTCTTGTAGTCGCCGGTCACTTTTACCTTCACTTCAAACTCTCCTCCGTAAGTGGTGTAATAGAACGGAGCGTCGTCCACGGTAAAGCCATAGTGTGAAATTCGCCAGTAGTCACTCTGCGGGGTGACAAACATGGTCAGGGCTTGATTTTCAATTTTCCATTGTTCAGGTTCGTTGAACCATTGCATTTTTTCCAGTGTCTGGGCCATTCCGGCTTGAAGCGATGCACCGAGTGCCAGGCCCAGGATTAGTTGTTTTTTCATATCGGATGAAATTAATTCAGGTTTCTAAATAGGTAAAAAGTTTCCCGAGTCATTTGTCGGTAATCATTTTTCCTCGTTATCTTTGCAAATGTAGCGCGTGGGCAACGAATACACAATGATGATTAATAACCATTTTCATGAATATAGTAGATGAATTGAACAGCCGCTTTTTGACGCAAAGTCTGGCTTCAAAGGATGGCGGGCTATCGGCGGTGGAGCTGGATAAATACAAAAAGATAGCTTCCGGTTATGCGGAAATGGAAAATGCGGTGGCCGTGTTGAGCGACATGCATGCCAATGTCAGCTATGTGTATTATGGACAGTTTTCCAAGACGTTGGGTTGGAGGTGTATGCCTTCCGCTGAAAACCGGATTGATTCGATTTGGGAGGATGGAATTTTGAAGCTGATGCATCCGGACGATTTGCACGAGAAATATTTGCAGGAACTCCGCTTTTTCCATTTTGTCAGGCGTCAGCCGAAGATGAAGCGGGCCGATTTTTATCTGGCCAGCAAGCTGCGTATGAAGGACGGGGCAGGTAACTATCAGTTTGTTCTGCATCGGTTGTTTTATGTGTCTTCTCCTGTGACGAATGGGTTGTGGCTGGCTTTGTGCGTGTACACACCTTGGTTCCCGATGTTTGCGGGAAAGAGTGTGGTGGTTAATTCGGTCACGGGCGAGGTGATGGAACTTGGCCGCCGGAATGACTCACAGATTCTGTCTTACCGGGAAACACAGATTCTCCGGCTCATTGCCAAGGGAATGATGAGTAAGGATATTGCCCTCTTGCTTTCCATCAGTATCAATACGGTGAGCCGGCACAGGCAGGAAATCCTGCGGAAGCTTCAGGTGAAGAGTTCCATAGAGGCTTGTCGGGTGGCGAAGGAGCTGGGAATTATGTAAATGGATTCGAAATATACTAAACCTAAATAATAAGACATGAAAAAAATGCTGATTCTATCGGTGCTGCTTGCATGCGGCCCGGCCTGCTTTTCGCAGCAGGTAGAGAAATTCCCTTTGGGAGATTATGAGGAACTGACGGACACGAAGCCTCACGACGGGGTGGAAGTGTGGAATAAGATGACGGTTCCGGTCCAGTTCTGCTGGGGGACAACGGATGTGCGTTACAAGAAACTGGATGTGCCGGATGTGAAGCAGACCGGTACGCTTCGCCTGAAGGCGTGGAAAGGAGAACGAGTGAACGCGCAGGCGGTATTGTGGACACAGAAAGACCTGGAAGGAGCGGAAATGACCGTCAGTGAGTTGAAAAACGGCTCTTCAGTGATTCCGGCTTCGGCGGTACGGACACATTTTGTGCGTTACGTGATGACCGATGAACTGAACAAGGACGGAAGCGGAGGATGCGGTGTACGTGAGAATAAGGCGGAATGGGATTCTTCGATGGTGGCCGATGTGCTTGATATCGTACGGGTGCGGGAGGTGAAGGCACGCAGCACGCAGCCGGTGTGGCTGAATGTGTGGGTGCCTGCGGAGGCAAGGCCGGGAAAATATAAAGGTACATTGACGGTTTCCGGAAAGAATTTCGAGGCGATGAAACTGCCGTTTGAAATTGAAGTTGTGAACCGTACGTTACCGGCTCCCAAGGACTGGGTGTTCCATTTGGATTTGTGGCAGAATCCGTATGCGGTGGCGCGATACTATCAGGTACCGTTGTGGAGCAAGGCGCATTTTGATGCCATGCGTCCCATCATGAAGATGCTGGCCGATGCGGGGCAGCGGGCCATCACTGCCAGTATCATGCACAAGCCATGGGCCGGACAGACGGAGGATGCGTATGACAGTATGATTTTCCGGATGAAGAAATTGGACGGTACGTGGGTGTACGATTATACGGTGTTCGACAAGTGGGTGGAGTTCATGATGAACGAGGTCGGCATCAAGGATTTGATCAGTTGCTATACGATGATTCCGTGGGCGTTGAGCTTTGACTATTTTGACCAGGCGACGAATCGGGTGCAGTTTATCAAGGCGGCACCGGGGGATGAGGCTTACGCGGAATACTGGGGTACGTTTCTGAAGGATTTTTCCCGTCACTTGCGTGAAAAAGGATGGTTTGAAAAGACGGCTATTTCCATGGATGAGCGCCCGATGGAGGCCATGCGGGAGGCTATCAAGGTGATCAAGGAGGCCGATCCGGAGTTCAAGATTACGCTGGCCGGAAATTACCATGAAGAGATTCAGGGCGATTTGTATTACCTCAGTATACCTTACGGGAATCAGTTTCCGGCAGAAGTGAAAGCGGAGCGCGAGCGCAAAGGACAAATCAGTACGGTGTACACGTGTTGTACGGAGGCGTTCCCGAATACCTTTACGTTTTCCGCACCGGCTGAAGCGGCATGGACAGCGTTACATGCTGTGGCAGGTGGATATGACGGGTATCTGCGTTGGGCCGTGAACAGCTGGCCGATGGATCCGTTGCGCGACTCTCGTTTCCGTACATGGGCAGCTGGGGATACTTACAGCATCTATCCGGGTCCGCGTAGCAGTATCCGCTTTGAACGGCTGGTAGAGGGCTTGCAGGATTGCGAGAAAATCTATGTGCTGCGGAAGGAACTGAAAGCCAAGGGGGCTACTGGAAAGCTGAAGAAACTGAATGACAAACTATCGGAGTTTACGCCAGAAGGTTGGATAAAGACGAACAAGAAATCGCCTGCCTTGATGGTGAAAGAAATGAATGCATTACTGAATGAGATGTAATCAAAGGCGATGAGTTGCAATAAAAAAAGTCCGGTCGGAATGGCCGGACTTTTTAGTATGATAAAACGGTAAGAAATTATTTCTTGGTGCTCGGATTGTAGCGTGCGTTCAAACCGTCTACGATTTCCTGTGTGATATCCAATGATTTGTCGGCATACAGCAGGTTGTCCAACTGGGTGTTGCTGATAATCAGGCTGTAGCCTTTTTTCTGGTTATACACTTTCAAGAATGAATTGATGGAGTCGCGGAGCTGCAGGCTGTTCTTTTGGTTTTCTGCTTGAAGGTCAGCGTAAAGCTTTTCCTGCAACTGCTGCAAGTCGCGCTGTTTCTGCAACAGACGGGCATTTTCCTGCTCTGCACGTTCACGGCTGGCAAATCCGTTGTTTTCCAATTTACGCTGAAATTCTCTCATTTCTCCATCCAGCTCTTTTGCTTTTTCGTTCAAAGTGGTACGGATGTTTTCTTCTTTTTGAATCATCAGTTCGTTCAAATCGTTCCAAAAGCGGTATTTTGTCAGCAGGGAATCTACTTCTACATAGGCAATTTTCATATTGGTACCTGCTACTGCCGGAGCAGATGCTTCAGTGGAAGTTCCTTTCTTTTCTGTACATTGTGCGAACAGGAATACTACGGCAAGTGCCAGGAGTCCTTTCAAAACATTCGTTTTTTTCATAATGATATCGATAATCGTTTTTAGTTAATTATTAGCCTTTTATTCAGTATCAGCTTGGGCTGACTGCCTCTCCGGAATGGCATGGGGATTGAGGTGCTGGGCGGCACGGTCCTGCGACTGTACGCATCCGATTCCTCTCTTACGCATGGCCTTGCTTCCGCTTACATGGGTGTTGGGGAAGCGTCCGTTTTTCTTGAAAAGTATCTTTACTGATAATAGCGCTATGCAGATAGCAACTATTAACAAAGTTATCAGAAGAGTCTTGAGCATTTCTATTAATTTTGTGGTGCAAAGATATAGTTTTTGTCACGATTCCTTAGGGTTTTGTCTTTAAAAAAGCCTTCTATATAGGGAAAAAACGTGGATTTAACTTTTGTTTGCATGCAATTTTTAATCGTTTATAGAAATACTTTTATGGAAAAGAAAGATTTACAACCGGCATCGGTGTTCCATTATTTTGAGGAAATCTGTCGTGTGCCGCGTCCTTCAAAGAAAGAAGAAAAGATTCGGAAGTATCTGGTCGATTTTGCCCAGGCACAGGGGCTGGCGTACAAGGTGGATGAAGCTGGGAATGTGCTGATATGCAAACCGGCTACAGCAGGCATGGAGCATTTGAAGAAAGTGGTGCTGCAGTCGCACATGGACATGGTGTGCGAGAAGAACAACCAGACGATACATAATTTTGAGACGGACCCGATTGAAACGTATATCGACGGGGAATGGTTGAGAGCGAAAGGTACTACGCTGGGAGCGGACAATGGCATCGGAATGGCTACCGAACTTGCGGTGCTGGCTGCAAACGACATTCAACACGGTCCGCTGGAATGCTTGTTTACCGTGGATGAGGAAACTGGACTGACCGGGGCTTTTGCCTTGAAGGAGGGGTTCATGAGTGGCGATATCCTGATTAACTTGGATTCGGAAGATGAAGGGGAACTGTTTATCGGGTGTGCCGGAGGAGCCGGTACTACGGCTGAATTCCCGTGTCCGATGACGGCGGCTCCGGAAGGTTATTTCTTCTTCCGGGTGACTATCAAAGGACTGACGGGCGGTCATTCTGGGGATGACATCAACAAGAACCGGGCGAATGCCAACAAGTTGCTCGACCGTTTTCTGGTTATCCTGATGGAGCAGTATGATTTGCGTCTGGCTCTGATTGACGGAGGAAATTTGCACAATGCCATTCCGCGTGAGGCGCATGCCGTGTGTGCGGTGCCGATGGCCGACAAGGAAAATGTACGGGTAGCCCTGAATATGTTCCTGGCCGATGTAGAAAATGAGTTCTCTGTAACGGAACCGAATCTGGTTATGGAACTGGAATCGGAAACGCCTTGTGCGGAAGTGATGGAAAAAGGAGCGATGGAGCGCTTCCTGCTTTCATTGTATGCCGTACATCACGGAGTATATGCCATGAGCCAGGACATTGAAGGGTTGGTGGAAACTTCTTCCAACTTGGCTTCGGTAAAGATGCGTGATGGGAAAATTGTTGTGGTGACCAGTCAGCGCAGTTCCATTCTGTCTTCTCGCGAGGATATGTCGCAGATGGTACGTGCGGCTTTTGAGCTGGGTGGGGCGACTTGTGTCACTGGGGACGGTTATCCGGGCTGGAAACCGAATCCGTCGTCTGCTATCCTGAAGGTAGCGGTGGAAAGCTACAAGCGTCTGTTTGGAGTGGAACCGAAAGTGAAGGCTATCCATGCCGGACTGGAATGTGGCTTGTTCCTGGAGAAATACCCGTTGTTGGACATGGTTTCTTTCGGACCGACGTTGCGCGGTGTACATTCACCGGACGAACGTATGTTGATTCCTACGGTAGATAAGTTCTGGCGTCACCTGCTGGATGTGTTGGCTCATATTCCGGCTCGTGTATGAGAACAATGATTTATAGTTTGCTGGGGATAGTGTGTGGCTTGTGGGCCACACCGCTCCTGGCACAGCACTCGTTTCGGGTGATGGAATACAATGTGGAGAACTTGTTTGACTGCCGTCACGATTCGTTGAAGCAGGATACAGAGTTTCTTCCGGGGAGTGTGCGGAACTGGACATATTCTCGTTTTCAGGACAAGCTGGATAAGATTGGAAAGGTGATTCTGGCGGCGGGGAAAGAACAGGTGCCCGATTTGGTCGGTTTGTGTGAAGTAGAGAATGATTTCTGTTTGAAAAGTCTGACCCGTTATTCCTCTCTTCGGGAGGCGGGGTATAAATATGTGATGACTTCTTCGCCCGATGAGCGTGGCATTGATGTGGCGCTGTTGTATCAGCCTGCCTCATTCCGTCTGTTGATATCGCAGAAAATACGTATTCCGTCGGATTCGTTGGGAATGCGGCCTACCCGGGATATCCTGTATGCTTCGGGGCGTGTGGTCAGCGGGGACACCTTGGATGTGTTTGTGTGTCATCTTCCCTCGCGTGTGGGAGGAGCAGAGAAGACGGATCCATATCGTTTGTGGGTAGCTCGCAGAATCCGTCAGGCAGCTGATTCGGTCATGGCCAAAAGACAGAATCCCCGTCTTATTATCATGGGTGATTTTAATGATTATCCTGATGGAAAGTCATTGCAGGAAGGTCTGCGGGTTTCCACTTTGTCGGATGAACCGGATGTGTGTGCATTGTATAATCTGATGGAGAACCAGCAGGAGGGTACCTACCGTTATAAAGGTGAATGGGGGGTACTTGATCAGATGGTGGTGAACGGAGGTTTGCTACAGCCCAATGTCCGTACCCGGACTTCAAAGGAAAAGGCTGCCATCCTGCGTTTCCCTTTCTTGTTGGAAGAAGACAATGTGTATGGAGGGGAGATGCCTTTCCGTACGTATAAAGGAAGACGGTATCATGGGGGATACAGTGACCATCTTCCGGTGCTGCTGGAGCTGCAGGTGGAAGAATACAAATAAAGAAAGGGTGACTTTTGTCACCCTTTCTTTATTTGTATTGTAAGTGGAATTCCACGACGGCTTCTATTCCTTTCCTGAAAATATCGAGCGAGAAATTTTCATTTGGGGAATGGATGGCATCGCTTTCCAGTCCGAATCCCATCAGAATGGTCTTAATGCCGAGTATTTGTTCGAAGTCGCTGATAATAGGGATACTTCCTCCGCGACGTACGGCCAGCGGTTTCTTGCCGAAAGCTTTCTCAAACCCTTTTTCTGCGGCTTGATAGGCGGGGTGGTCAATGGGGCAGACATAGCCTTCGCCGCCATGCAGGGGAGTGACTTTTATTTGTACATAATCGGGGGCCTGCCGGGTGAGGTAGTCTACAAACAGCTGGGAAATCTTTTCATGTTGCTGGTGGGGAACCAGTCGGCTGGAAACCTTGGCGTAGGCTTTGGAGGGCAAAACTGTTTTGGAGCCTTCACCGGTATATCCTCCCCAAATGCCACAGACATCGAATGAAGGGCGGCAGCTGTTACGTTCCAATGTAGAGTAGCCTTTTTCGCCTTTCAGGGCTTTCACGCCGATGGCTTCCATGTATTTCTTTTCGTCGAACGGAATCTGGGCAATCATTTCGCGTTCGGCAGCCGGCACTTCTTCCACATCGTCATAGAAATGGGGGACGGTAATGCGACCGTCTGTATCGATAACCTTGGACAGTAAGTCGCAGAGCACGTTGATGGGATTGGCTACGGCTCCGCCGAAATGTCCGGAATGGAGATCACGGTTCGGACCGGTCACTTCGATTTCCCAATAGGCCAGACCTCTTAGGCCGGTGGTGAGGGAGGGAAGGTCTGCGCCCAGCATGCTGGTATCGGACACTAGAATAACATCGGCTTTCAGAAGTTCCTTGTGGGCTTTCAGGAAAGCATTCAGACTGGGTGAACCGATTTCTTCTTCTCCCTCAAAAATGAATTTCACGTTATGGTGAAGCAATCCTTCCCGTACGAGGTATTCAAAAGCCTTGACTTGAATCATGGACTGTCCTTTATCATCGTCGGCTCCGCGGGCCCAGATATGTCCGTCGCGTATTTCTGGTTCGAAAGGCGGGTTTTTCCACAGTTCCAGCGGTTCGGCCGGCATCACGTCATAATGTGCATATACCAGTACGGTGGGGGCATCGGGGCTGACACGTTTTTCGGCATAGACCAGCGGATGTCCATCGGAGGGCATTACCATGGCCTCGTCGGCTCCTGCTTCGAGCAACAATTGGCGCCAGCGTTCGGCGCAGGCCAGCATGTCATCCTTGTGGACAGGAAGGGCACTGATGCTGGGAATACGGATGAGGCTGAACAGTTCGTCGAGGAACCGAGCTTCGTTTGCTTGGATATAGGGTCTGATTTCCATGCTGTGTGTATTATTTATAGGTGCGTAGTTTTATTAAGCAAATAATAATCGAGTATTGTCATGGCTGCCATGGCTTCTACAATGGGGACTGCACGAGGCAGGACGCAGGGGTCGTGACGGCCACGTGCCTTTAAAATGGTTTCATTGCCGTGGATGTCGACCGTGGGCTGTTCCATCAGTACGGTGGCTACTGGCTTGAATGCAACCCGGAAATAAATGTCTTGTCCGTTACTGATGCCTCCCTGGATACCTCCGGAGCGGTTGGTGCGGAAAGCAATCTTGTCGTTCTCGCGGTAGAAGATATCGTTCTGCTGGCTACCTTTCATCTCCATGTGTCCAAAACCTTGTCCGTATTCAAAGCCTTTGACGGCATTGATGCTGAGCATGGCATTGCCCAAAGCGGCATGAAGCTTGCCGAAGACTGGCTGTCCCAGTCCGATGGGGCATCCTTGAATGACACAGCTGATGACCCCGCCGATAGTATCACCTTCCCCTTTGGTCTGGTAGATGTAATCGGCCATTTGCTTGGCCAGTTCCTGGTCGGGGCAGCGTACGGGATTGTTTTCGATGGTACTCAGGTCATACTTGGTATAATCTTTGTCTAGTTTGAAGGTTCCCACCTGTGAGGTGAAGGCAGTGATGCGGATGCCCAACTGCTTCAGGGCCAACTTGGCAAGGGCGCCTCCTACTACGCGGGCGATGGTCTCACGGGCAGAGGAACGTCCGCCTCCCCGGTGGTCGCGTACGCCATATTTTTGCGTGTAGGTGAAATCGGCATGTGAAGGACGGAATACCTCCTTCATGTTGTCATAGTCGTTGGAATGTTGGTTGGTGTTCCATACGACAAATCCAATGGGACAGCCCGTAGATACACCTTCATAGATTCCGGAAAGGAATTCTACTTCATCGGCCTCTTTTCGGGCGGTTGTGATGGAGGATTGGCCAGGCCGGCGACGAGCCAGTTCCTGTTGTACAAACTCCATATCGATGGCAATGCCTGCGGGAAATCCGTCAATGACACCGCCTATGGCTTTTCCGTGTGACTCACCAAAGCTGGTGAGGCGGAAGATATTTCCAAAAGTGTTGTTGTACATGGTTGTATAGTATAATTGTATTTATTATTAGAATTTGCTTCCGGCACCTCCGCCGCCAAAGCTTCCTCCTCCGAAACTTCCGCCACCGAAGCCACCTCCAAAGCCTCCGCCTCTTCCGAATCCTCCGCCAAAGAACGGTCCGCCCAGGAAAGGGCCTCCGTTTCCGCCCCGGTGGTGGAAATCATCGTCATTGACTTTCCGCTGGGTGCGGCGTACATGTCCACAATGGCTGCAGAGGTAGGTGACTTCTTCGGTACGTACGCCTCCCGTACGAGAAATCGTTCGTACGGAAACCTGTTTCAGGGTATGCTTGTGGCAGTTAGGACATTTGTTTCGTTGGCGTACCGAATACCAGAGTAGGGCGGGAACCAGAATGAAACAGCATCCCAGTACAATGAAAAGCAGGAGGTTGTCGGATTCTCCCTCAGGAGGAGTGGGGGAACCGGAACTCTTGTCCAGTATCTGACGTACGGCTTGGACTCCTGCCATCATACCGGCATCCCAGTTGCCTTTGCTCAGGTAAGGATTCATGTAGCGGGTTTGGATACGTTTACAAATGGCATCGGGAAGGATGCCTTCCAGACCGTATCCGGTAGCAAACTGGATGCACCGTTCTTCGGTGACCAGCAAGATGACCAGTCCGTTGTCCTTCTTTTTTTGGCCGACTCCGTTTTTCTCACCCAACTGGTAAGCAAAGTCAAAGCAGTCGCCTCCTTCTATCTGGCGGACTGCCACAACCAATGTTTGGATGCCGGTTTTCTGCTCCAAGGCAAAAAGGGTGGTATCCATGGCGGCTACGGCGGCCTCACTTAGTACACCATCGGGGTTACTGACGTACCGTGCCCGGTTTTGCAAGTGTACCATGGGAATGTCTTCCACCTTGTATCCTTCTGCTTGTAAATGGCAGAAAAATGCAGTCAGTAAAAAGAACAGCCCAAGTAAAAAATAACGTTTCATGAGGAAGTCCGGTTTAGAACTTTACTTCCGGGGCTTTCTCGCTGCCTTCTTCTGCTTCGAAATAAGGACGCTTCTCAAATCCGAACATGCCGGCAATGATGTTCTTCGGGAAACGGCGGATGTTGGTGTTGTATTCGCGGGCTGTTTCGTTGAATTTCCGGCGTTCCACGCTGATGCGGTTTTCGGTTCCTTCCAGTTGTGCCTGCAACTCCTTAAAATTCTCGTTGGCTTTCAGGTCTGGATAATTTTCCGTGACGGCAAGCAAACGGCTCAATGCACTGCCTACTTCTCCTTGTGCTTTTTGGTAAGCGGCAATTTTTTCAGGAGTCAGGTCGTCTATGTTGATACTCATCTGAGTAGCTTTGGCTCTGGCGGATACTACGGCATCGAAAGTTTCCTTTTCATGGGCGGCATAGCCTTTGACGGTATTGACCAGGTTTGGAATCAAGTCGGAACGACGCTGGTACTGGTTTTCCACATTGCTCCATGCCGTGCCTACGGTTTCTTCTTGAGTGACCAAAGAGTTATACGAACTGACGCAGTATACTACCAAAATGACTACTACTGCGATGAGAATAATCCATGTTTTTTTCATACGTGTTATTTATGTTTTATGATTAGTTTCAGTGGCAAACATACACAAAAATCTCTTTTTTTGCCTATCTTTGCACAATAATTTTGATAAGTTGTAATATTATATATGAAGAATATCCGAAACTTTTGCATTATTGCACACATTGACCACGGGAAGTCCACCTTGGCCGACCGTTTGCTGGAATATACACAGACCATCAAGATTACGGAAGGACAGATGCTGGATGACATGGATTTGGAACGTGAGCGTGGAATTACTATCAAGAGTCATGCCATTCAAATGGAGTATAATTATAAAGGTGAGAAATATATCTTGAATTTGATTGATACTCCGGGACATGTGGATTTCTCTTACGAGGTGTCTCGTTCCATAGCGGCATGTGAAGGTGCTTTGCTGGTAGTGGATGCTTCGCAGGGTGTGCAGGCCCAGACCATTTCGAACCTGTATATGGCATTGGAGCATGATTTGGAAATCATTCCGGTGATGAACAAGTGTGACATGGCCAGTGCGATGCCGGAAGAAGTGGAGGATGAAATAATCGATTTGCTGGGATGCAAACGTGAAGAGATTATCCGTGCTTCCGGTAAGACAGGATTGGGAGTGGAAGAAATCTTGCAGGCCGTGATAGAACGGATTCCGGCTCCTCAGGGAGATGAGAATGCTCCGTTGCAGGCCTTGATTTTTGACTCTGTGTTCAACTCTTTCCGGGGAATTATCGCTTATTTTAAAGTGGAGAACGGAATTATCCGTACCGGTGACAAGGTGAAATTCTTCAACACCGGGAAAGAATATGTGGCAGATGAAGTGGGGGTGTTGAAGATGGACATGGTACCGCGGAAAGAACTCCGTACGGGTGATGTAGGTTATATCATTTCGGGTATTAAGACTTCAAGAGAAGTGAAGGTGGGCGACACCATTACACATATTGACCGCCCGTGCGACAAGGCAATTGACGGATTTGAAGAAGTGAAACCGATGGTGTTTGCCGGGGTTTATCCGATAGAAGCGGAGGATTATGAGAACTTGCGTGCTTCCTTGGAAAAGCTTCAGTTGAACGATGCGTCTCTGACCTTTCAGCCAGAATCTTCTCTGGCGTTAGGATTTGGTTTCCGATGCGGTTTCTTGGGACTTCTCCACATGGAAATTGTACAGGAGCGTCTGGACCGTGAGTTTGACATGAATGTCATTACGACGGTGCCGAACGTATCTTATATGGTATATGATAAGCAGGGGGGAGTGCAGGAAGTGCACAATCCGGGTGGTATGCCAGATCCTACTTTAATCGATCACATTGAAGAACCTTATATTGACGCCTCCATCATTACAGCGACCGATTATATCGGTCCGATTATGACTTTGTGTTTGGGTAAGCGAGGTGAGCTGGTAAAGCAGGACTATATTTCCGGAAATCGTGTGGAACTGCATTACAAGATGCCTTTGGGAGAAATTGTGATTGATTTCTATGACAAGCTGAAGAGTATTTCCAAGGGATATGCTTCGTTCGACTACCATCAGTCGGGTTTCCGTCCTTCCAAATTGGTAAAACTGGATATTCTGCTGAACGGAGAGTCGGTGGATGCACTGTCTACCTTGACTCATTTTGACAATGCTTACGATTTGGGTCGCCGGATGTGTGAGAAATTGAAGGAACTGATTCCACGCCAACAGTTTGAGATTGCTATCCAGGCAGCCATTGGGGCCAAGATTATTGCGCGCGAAACCATCAAGGCAGTGCGAAAGGATGTGACGGCCAAATGTTATGGAGGTGACGTGAGTCGTAAACGTAAGCTGCTGGAAAAGCAGAAAAGAGGGAAAAAACGGATGAAGCAGATTGGTACTGTAGAGGTGCCTCAGAAGGCATTTTTGGCAGTACTGAAGCTGGATTAAGTGTTAATTTGTGATATGGAAGCGTCAGAAAGACAAATTTTTGTCTTTCTGACGCTTCTTCTTTTATCCATTCAGCAAAAAAAATTATAAAATTATTTGCCTTGTTTGTTGTATTTACAAATATAAATGCTTAGTTTTGTTACTGAAATAAGAGGTTTTAGAATGATTGACGATAGGTACCTTTTTTAAATTGTTGTTAAATCTATTATTAAAAAACACGAGTATTAACCATCTTACTTTTTTAATTCAAATGAATGCTAAAATAAAAACAGTGAGGTATAAAAAAATAAAGAGATGGGGCAGTATAATCATTTAAGTCGTCCTATTTTGGACTCTGATCGTTCTGAACTGAATGAAGAAGAAAAAAAGAAACTTTTTCAGAAATGTATATTGATGGTGGATATGTATGTCAAGTCGCATATTCATAATTTGGATGATGCCCATAACTTACGCCAGGAGATATTGTTGAAGGCACTTGAAGCTTATGATAAATCTTATCATGAAAGAGGGCGTTTTAAGGCGTGGGTAATGACCATTGCCATGAATATGGTACGTGACTATTACCGTAAGAAGCAGAGAGGACCTTACATCATTCTTATCGGCTATGAGCCATTGAATCTGGTATATGAAAGTCGCCCATGGAGCTACTTCTGTAAGTGTGATTATGCTTGTGAGGTATTACGTGAAGTGCTAATGGAACTCACTTTGCCTGAACGGGAATTGATTCAGGATCGTTTTTACTTATGTATAAGTCTCCGACGAGCAAGTGAAAAGCGGCATATCAGTAAATCGGCCTGTTCTAAACGGTGTCAAAAGATTCTGATGAAGATTCAATCGAAATTTAGGGATAGAGGAATTGACGGACAGTTCTTAATTGAATTGTAAATAAAGAAAAGTATCTGGATGGTTTTTCCTATCTGGATGCTTTTTTTCTTGTTTATCAGAATTATTCTTTTAAAGTTGAATGTTTTTTGTACATTTGCACACGAAAACAATAAAAGGATATCTTTATGTTAACATTGGATTGTATTTATCGGGCTTCATTTGCCTTGAAAAACGTAATACGGAGAACCGATTTGATTTATGCTCCTCAGATAAATCCTGAAAGTCAGATTTATCTTAAACCGGAGAATCTGCAATATACCGGTTCCTTTAAATTGCGTGGGGCATGTTATAAAATATCTCGTCTGACGGATGAGGAAAAAGCAAAAGGGGTGATTGCCTGTTCTGCAGGGAATCATGCACAGGGAGTTGCTTTAGGAGCTACCAAGCATGGCATAAAATCGTTGATTTGTTTACCGGAGGGGGCCCCAATTTCGAAAGTGGAGGCTACGAAGCGTTACGGTGCTGAAGTTTGTCTGGTACCGGGCGTGTATGACGATGCTTATCAGAAGGCGTTGGAACTCAAAGAGGAAAAAGGCTATACCTTCATTCATCCTTTTGACGATGAATATGTCATAGCGGGACAAGGAACCATTGGATTGGAATTGCTGAATCAGCTTCCGGATGTGGAAGTCGTGATTGTCCCGGTCGGTGGGGGAGGATTGATTTCGGGTGTGGCTTATGCATTGAAATCATTGAAACCCGACGTGAAAGTGTATGGAGTACAGGCTTTGGGCGCTCCCAGCATGTTACGTTCTATAGAACATGCCAAGCGTGAATGCCTTTCTTCTGTTTCTACGGTGGCGGATGGCATTGCGGTGAAAGAACCGGGTGAACATACGTTTGAGTTATGTAGCAAGTATGTGGACGGTATTGTAACCGTAACGGAGGATGAGATTTGCGCTGCTATATTGGCATTGATGGAGCAGCAGAAATTGATTGCGGAAGGGGCTGGTGCAGTCTCTGTAGCCGCAGCTATGTTTAATAAGGTTCCGGTAGCGGGTAAGAAGACCATTTGTGTGGTTTCAGGTGGCAATATTGATGTGACTATTTTGAGCCGTGTGATTGGCCGCGGACTGGATATGTCCGGACGTTCCTATACAGTAACGCTTGATTTGCATGACAGACCGGGGGAACTGATGGGAGTGGCTGCTGTGATAGCTCGCTTGGGCGGAAATATCATTTCTGTTTTGCATGAGCGAAACAACAATAACAGTAATGTGACAGCTTGTTTTCTGCGCTTGGTAATGGAAACACGTAATGCGGAGCATATTGCGCAGATTCGGAATGCGTTGCTGGAAGCTGGCTATTCTATCGTTGACTGACGATAAAAAAGAAGAGGGACAGTTACTGGGGTACAAGACTGTCCCTGTAAATTTACTTTTTTTAAACAGATTTTCTCCGTTAGCGTTACCAACAAAACAATATTTATCGTACATTTGCCACACATTTGTAATGTATGGTTTGCAAAAATGACTAATACAATAAAACATCTAGGTATTGTGGAAAGCATCAACGGTTCTTATCTGAAAGTAAGGATTGTACAGACTTCTGCCTGCTCTTCGTGCAGCATAAAAGGGCATTGCAGTGCGGCGGAGTCTAAAGAAAAACTGATAGATGTGTACAATAAGGACGGGCTTGACTGCCAGGTTGGAAGTCAGGTTATGATAAGCGGAGCAGCATCCTTGGGAATGAAAGCAGTAATGTGGGCTTTTATTTTTCCTTTTGTGGTGTTGCTCGTTTCACTTTTTGTTTCCATGTGGATTACAGGGGATGAGGCGGTTTCTTCGCTTGTTGCTTTATGTATGCTTATACCTTATTATCTGATACTTTTCGTTTGCCGGGAGAATTTTAGACGTACTTTTGTTTTTGTTTTGGAATCAATTAATAATTAATAAACTAACTTTATATTATGAGTTTAATTTTGGTTGCAGTGATTTCACTGGGTGCCATAGGCTTGATTTCAGCTGTTATCTTGTATGTGGCTTCCAAGAAATTTGCTGTGTATGAAGATCCGCGGATTGGACAAGTTGCTCAAGTGCTTCCTCAGGCCAATTGTGGTGGATGTGGTTTTCCGGGATGTTCGGGTTTTGCCGCAGCTTGCGTGAAAGCCGGTTCTCTGGAAGGAAAAATGTGTCCGGTGGGTGGCCAGCCTACGATGGATAAGGTGGCAAGTATCTTGGGACTGGAGGCTGTGGCTTCTGAGCCTAAGGTGGCAGTCGTAAGATGTAACGGAACCTGCGCCAATCGTCCGAAACTGACGCAGTATGATGGAGTACGTTCTTGCGTAGTAGCCAATTCAACCTTTGGTGGAGAGACTGGATGTACTTTCGGTTGCTTGGGATGTGGTGATTGTGTGTCGGCTTGCCAGTTTGATGCCATTCACATGAATCCGGAAACAGGCCTTCCGGAAGTAGATGAGTCCAAATGTACGGCGTGTGGAGCTTGTAGTAAAGCTTGTCCGCGTAACATCATTGAAATCCGTCCGAAAGGAAAGAACAACCGGAGAGTTTACGTACAGTGTGTCAACAAGGACAAAGGGGCTGTGGCCCGTAAAGCTTGTGCAGCTGCCTGCATCGGTTGTGGAAAGTGCGTAAAGGTATGTCCGTTTGAAGCCATTACTTTGGAAAACAACTTGGCCTATATCGATCCGGCTAAGTGTAAATCTTGTCGCAAGTGCGAAATGGAGTGTCCGCAGCATGCTATTATAGCGGTGAACTTCCCTCCTCGTAAACCGAAGGCTGAAACACCTGCTGCTGAAAAGACAACGGTAGAAAAGCCTGCAGCTAATCCTACCCATACGGAAGCTGTAAAGAAGGAAACTGTAACTCCGGCTGCCGGAACTCCGAAGCAAACCGAGGCTTAATCTTATAATTGTATAATACTAAATAACATAACAGTGAAGACGTTTAGAATTGGTGGAGTTCATCCAGCAGAAAATAAATTGTCAGCCGGGAAGGCCATAGAAACGCTTGCGCTCCCTAAGCAAGCCGTGTTCCCGTTGTCTCAGCATATTGGTGCGCCTGCTACTGCCATCGTGAAAAAAGGCGATGTGGTGAAGGTCGGTACCAAGATAGCTGAAGCAGGTGGCTTTGTATCGGCTGCTATCTTCTCTTCCGTTTCCGGTAAAGTAAACAAGATAGACAGTGTGATTGATGCGAGTGGTTATCGTAAACCTGCCATATTCATCGATGTGGAAGGTGATGAGTGGGAAGAGTCGATTGACCGCAGCACGGAGTTGGTCAAGGAATGCAATCTGACTCCGGAAGAAATTGTAGCAAAAATTAAAAATGCCGGTATCGTGGGCATGGGTGGTGCCTGCTTCCCGACGCATGTGAAACTGACACCTCCTCCCGGATGCAAGGCTGAATGTGTTATCATCAACGCCGTGGAGTGTGAGCCCTATCTGACTGCCGACCATCGCCTGATGTTGGAGAAGGCCGACGAGATTCTGGTGGGCGTACAAATTCTGATGAAAGCAGCCAAAGTAAATAAAGCTTATATCGGTATCGAAAACAACAAGCCGGATGCTATTCAGCTGATGACTCAGAAAGCGGCAGCTTATCCGGGCATTGAAGTTGTTCCATTGAAAGTAAAATATCCGCAAGGAGGTGAAAAGCAGCTGATTGATGCGATAATCGGGCGTCAGGTACCGGCTCCTCCTGCCATCCCTATCAATGTAGGGGCTGTGGTGCAGAACGTAGGTACGGCGTATGCGGTATATGAAGCCGTTCAGAAGAACAAACCTTTGTTTGAACGGGTAGTGACCGTTACGGGTAAGTCATTGAAGAACCCGTCTAACTTTCTGACTCGTATGGGAACTCCGATGAGCCAGCTGATAGATGCCGCCGGTGGCCTGCCGGAAGATACCGGAAAAGTAATCGGCGGTGGTCCGATGATGGGTAAGGCGTTGGTGAATACCGAGGTACCTATCTGTAAAGGTAGTTCAGGTGTACTGATTATGAACGACAAGGAGGCACGCCGTGCAGAGCCGCAGCCGTGTATCCGTTGCGCAAAATGTGTGAGTGCCTGTCCGATGGGCTTGGAACCCTTCTTGCTGGCCACTTGCTCGGCTCACGGCGACTGGGAACGCGTGGAGCACGAAATGATTATGTCGTGCATCGAATGCGGTTCATGCCAGTTTACGTGTCCTTCTCATCGTCCGATGTTGGATTACATCCGTTTAGGTAAAGGTAAGGTGGGCGGTATCATCCGTGCACGTAATGCAAAAAAATAATTGGAGAATCTTATGGCAAACAAATTAATAGTATCCTTATCGCCGCATGTACATAGTGGCGACAGTGTACAGAAAAACATGTATGGCGTGCTGATTGCGCTGATACCGGCTTTGCTTGTATCTTTCTACATGTTCGGCTTAGGAGCAGTGGTGGTGACACTGACTTCTGTCATAGCCTGCTTGTTCTTTGAATGGGCTATCACCAAATATATCTTGAAGCGTGAACGTACCACTATTACCGATGGTTCGGCAGCGTTGACTGGAGTGTTGCTGGCATTCAACTTGCCTTCCAATCTGCCGTTGTGGATTATCATCATCGGTGCGCTGGTAGCTATCGGTGTGGGAAAGATGACATTTGGTGGTTTGGGATGCAATCCGTTCAACCCGGCTTTGGTGGGACGTATTTTCCTGTTGATTTCTTTCCCTGTACAGATGACTTCCTGGCCGGTAGTGGGACAGCTCACCAGCTATACGGATGCGGAAACGGCAGCTACTCCGCTGGCATTGATGAAGATGGCCGTACATGGCGATGCCAATGCCTTGAGTCAGCTTCCTGATACGATGTCTTTGTTCCTGGGTAACAATCCGGGATGTATCGGTGAGGTGAGTGCGTTGGCCTTGTTGCTGGGACTTATCTATATGTTGTGGAAGAAGATTATTTCTTGGCATATTCCTGTTTCCATTCTGGTCACTGTGTTTGTGTTTTCTGGACTGATGCATTTGGCAAATCCTACGGTATATGCTTCTCCGTTTGCCCATCTGTTTACCGGAGGTCTGATGCTGGGAGCTATTTTCATGGCAACCGACTATGTCACTTCGCCGATGACCCACAAGGGCATGCTAATCTATGGGGTAGCCATCGGTTTCCTGACCGTAGTAATCCGTACTTTCGGTGCCTATCCGGAAGGTATGTCGTTCGCCATTTTCATCATGAACGCATTTACTCCGTTGATTAATACATATTGTAAACCAAAACGCTTCGGGGAGGTAGTGAAGAAATGAAAAAACTAGAATCATCTTTAAAGAATATGGCTCTGGCACTGACCGGATTTTCCGTAGTGGCCGGAGGTTTGCTGGGCTGGGTGAACGATGTGACCGCAGAACCGATTGCACAGGCTAACGCCAAGACGTTGAGCGATGCCATTGCTGTAGTGGTTCCTGGTTTTGACAACAATCCGGCAGAAGCTCCTGAAACAGTAGAAGTCAATGGGGCTACGTATAAAATCTATAAGGCGACCAAGGATGGACAACCTATCGGGGCGGCAGTAGAATCGGCTTCCAATGGATTTGGCGGTACGTTGACCGTATTAGTCGGATTCGATAACGAAGGAAACATCATTGATTATTCCCTTTTGAGTCATTCTGAAACGCCGGGGCTGGGTTCAAAGGCTGCCGACTGGTTTAAGAAAGGCGCCAAAGGCGACATTACCGGAAAGAATCCAGGAAAGGCCCCTTTGACCGTCAGCAAAGATGGGGGAGATGTGGATGCCATTACGGCTTCTACTATTACTTCACGTGCTTTTCTGCTGGCTGTGAACAATGCCTATGCAGCTTATATGAATCAGCATGTAGATGGGGCTAGCGGCGCTTCTCAGCAGAAAAAAGGTGCTGAGGAATATGAAAAAGCAGATACGACGAATGTAGAACCCGTTAAATAATAGGAGGACAGGCTATGAATAACTTTAAAGTGTTAATGAATGGGATTGTTAAAGAAAATCCTACGTTTGTACTCCTTTTGGGTATGTGTCCGACTTTGGGTACAACTTCTTCTGCCATCAACGGTATGGGTATGGGACTGGCTACAATGTTCGTATTGATTTGTTCCAACGTGGTGATTTCTCTGATTAAGAACTTGGTGCCGGACATGGTACGTATTCCTATTTTCGTGGTAGTCATTGCGTCGTTTGTAACCTTGTTGCAGATGGTGATGCAGGCATACGTGCCGGCATTATATGCTACGCTGGGATTGTTCATTCCGTTGATTGTGGTAAACTGTATCTTGCTGGGACGCGCGGAAGCTTTCGCGGCCAAGAACAATCCGGTTTCTTCCTTCTTTGATGGATTGGGTATGGGACTTGGATTTACCATTGCCTTGACCTTGCTGGGCGGTGTACGTGAGTTTTTGGGTACAGGTAAGCTATTTAATATCGCAATTATGCCGGAAGATTATGGCATGCTGATATTCGTACTGGCTCCCGGTGCGTTCATTGTATTGGGATATCTTATTGCGATTGTAAACCGCTTGAAAAAAGCATAACCCTTAAAAATAGAAAAATATGGAATATATATTGATATTTATTACCGCAATCTTTGTGAACAACATCGTGTTGTCACAATTCTTGGGTATCTGTCCGTTCTTGGGAGTTTCCAAGAAAGTTGAAACCGCCATGGGTATGGGAGCAGCGGTAGCTTTCGTGTTGACGCTGGCCACAATCGTGACATACGTCATTCAGAAGTTTGTGCTGGATGCATTCGGCCTGGGATATCTACAGACCATTGCATTTATCCTTGTTATTGCCGCATTGGTGCAGATGGTGGAAATTATTTTGAAAAAAGTTTCACCTTCTTTGTATCAGGCTTTGGGTGTATTTCTGCCTTTGATTACTACTAACTGCTGTATTCTGGGTGTGACCATCTTGGTGATTCAGAAAAACTATGATTTGCTGACAGGTGTGGTTTATGCATTCTCTACTGCACTGGGCTTTGCGCTGGCATTGATTGTGTTTGCCGGTATCCGTGAACAGCTGAGCCTGGTCAATATTCCTAAAGGAATGCGTGGTATGTCTATTGCATTGGTTACGGCAGGTTTGCTGGCAATGGCCTTTATGGGCTTCTCTGGAGTAGATAAGGGCTTGGCTGTGTTATTTGGTTTGAATTGATTTTGTCATTTTAATAGAATAACCTCATAAAAAGTGTTATCCAAGGTGTATTTGGATAACACTTTTTTAATTTTTTAATGGCAGCTTGGTGTACATTTCAATCTTTTTTTCTACTTTTGTAGAGATATAATAAATGACTTTAATAAAGGAGTTAAATATAAGAAAACCTTAGTGTTATGAAAAAAAGAATTCTCGTGACAGGTGGAACCGGATATATAGGTTCTCATACTGTGGTTGAATTGCAGAATAGCGGTTACGATGTAGTAATTGTGGACAACCTTTCTAATTCACGTGCAGATGTAGTGGATAGTATCGAACAAATCACAGGCATACGTCCTGCTTTTGAAAAAGTAGACTGTTTGGACCAGGCAGGCTTGGATGCTGTGTTTACTAAATACCCGGGTATCGAAGGTATTATTCATTTTGCTGCAAGCAAGGCTGTAGGTGAGTCTGTTCAGAAACCGCTGCTATATTATCGTAACAACTTGGTTTCATTGATTAACCTACTGGAGTTGATGCCAAAGCATGGCGTAAAAGGAATTATCTTCTCTTCTTCTTGTACGGTTTACGGTCAGCCGGATAAATTACCGGTAACTGAAGAGGCTCCTATTAAGAAGGCTGAATCTCCTTACGGTAATACGAAGCAGATTAACGAAGAGATTATTCGTGATACTGTGACTTCCGGTTCTCCGATTCATGCCATCATGTTGCGTTACTTCAACCCGATTGGTGCGCATCCTACTGCTTTGATTGGTGAACTTCCGAATGGTGTGCCGCAGAACCTGATTCCGTATCTGACACAGACTGCCATGGGTATCCGTGAAAAACTGAGCGTGTTCGGTGATGACTATGATACACCTGATGGTTCTTGTATCCGTGACTATATTTACGTGGTAGACTTGGCTAAAGCACACGTTATCGCAATGGACCGTATTTTGGGTGACAAGCAGAAAGACAAAGTCGAAGTATTCAACATCGGTACAGGACGTGGTCTCTCCGTATTGGAACTGATTCACAAGTTTGAAGAGGCTACAGGCGTGAAGTTGAACTACCAGATTGCGCCGCGCCGCGCAGGTGATATCGTGAAGGTTTGGGCTGATCCTGCTTATGCAAACGCAGAGCTGGGCTGGAAAGCTGAAACTTCTATTGAAGATACCTTGCGCTCTGCCTGGAAGTGGCAGGTTCACTTGCGTGAGAAAGGAATTATGTAAAATTGAATCTTAATAAATCGAAAAATACTGAACTAAATACGTTTTACAACGTTATATGTGATGTACAGCTCTTGTAATGGTTGTCTATGTGAATAGCTAATCGTGAAAGCTGACTTCCATTCGGAACAAGCAGGGAGTTGTATTTTTGCATAGTAGTTTTGTCGTGTTTTATTTTGTGTTTGTGTTGTGGCTGTTCTCCGACGAGAGTCGGGGAACAGTTTTTTTGTATTTAGGGATTTCATTGTATTCTTTCATCCGATATTCGAATCAGGAGAGTGGGATTTCCAGATTATAAACCACTGATGAAAGCCTGGGGGATTCTCGCCAAGCTTGTCTTTTCGGATAGTGACATGAAGTATTATATCTGCATGCAGGTAGTAAGAAAATTCACTCAGGATTGTGGGTACCATCTTTCGAAGATCGCTTTTCTCCATCGGGCTGGTGTATCCCTTTCTTTTTCCGGAGCTTCTTCTAAAAAACAATTGTCTGATAAAGGAAATAATCTGTTTTCCTCACGGTAGTTTGAAAGGAAAATTTTCCCTCGACTCGTTCGTGCGGAGACCTCGTCACGTTCGTGACGAGCACTTGGCACGTACGTGATAAGCCATTGACACGAACGTGATGAGGTATATGAGGTAGGGTGTTTGACAAAATTTGCTGAGATTGTTTGGCCATCAGGCCGAAAAACTCTATCTTGTATCCAGTATGAAAAATCAGACAACTATGGAAATCAAGCATGATGAATCCCGGCAGGAGTTTTATGTGGAACTGGAAGGGCATCGGGCCTATGTAGCGTATCAGATTCACGATGGAGGATTGGACATACGGCATACCATTGTGCCGGAAGCCATTGGAGGAAGGGGCATAGCCTCGGCCTTGGTAAAAGCTGCTTACGGTTATGCCCATTGTAAAGGATTGAAGGCGGTGGCCACTTGCTCGTATGCCGTCATTTGGTTGCAACGGCATCCTGAGTATCAGGGAGAAGTGGGAGAGGATTATGCCGGAAAAGGAACCTGTGCCCTGTAAGGAAGGGCACAGGCATATTGCTTTTAGACGCGGTAAATTTTCTTTTTCTTGATGAAAAACAGCCACCGTAGGAAAGATGCGGTGAAGGTGTGGCTGAAGGAGTTGATTTCGTCCGTGCGGTCGTCAATGTCGTTCAGCAGTCTTTCTGCGTCTTTTTCAGACAACATACCGCTGTTGACCATCTGCCGCACGGTACGGCGTTCATTGCTCAGCAGCATACGGATGGATTTGACAGTCAGTGCGTGGCCGTATGCCTTCGGGAAATTTTCCGCCAGGTTGCCGATAAAGGTTCCCATACGGGTGATGTTGTCGTTAATCTCTGCGCGTAGGACTTCCAGTACGGGTTGCTGTTCACTGGTAATCCATTCGGACGACGTCAGGTCGTTCAGCAATTTCAGGCTTTCTTTCTGCAAGATGATGAATCCCCGCCCCAGATCATAGACCACCGTGATGCGTTCACGGAAATAGAAGGTCATCCAGTTCTGGAGGTAAGGAAGTCCCCGCAGATTGTTCAGCACATCGGTTCGTTGGCAGAACTTGAAGATGGAATGCCGCATGTTCAGCGGATACTTCCCGTCGTGGTCATACAGTTCATCCAGTGAGTTCATAAGTCGCAGGAAGACCACTTTCGAGATAACTCCTTCTTCATAAATCTGCCGGCAGACAGCTTTTTCCTTGTCCAGCACGCGCAGACGGATTTCCGGAAGCATGGCTTGGTTCTGCGGATTCTTGGCCGGTTCTTGCGGGCGGTTGGTCATGTAGCTTTCCACCTTGTTCCAGTTGGCACCTTCCAAGGCTTCTCTCTTCTTCAGGCTTTCTAGGTATTTCTCGGAATTTTCGCGAACCGATTTCTCAATACGGTATTCCAGCATGGTACGAGCCGAGGGGATGTGTGTCAGTCCCAATCGGTTCAACAGTGCCCGCATGGTCGTGGCATTGATGCACAAGGTCAGGGTCACAATGCCGGCTGTGAAGAACAATACCTGACTCCGGATATCTTCGGGAATAGCCGGGGTATAGGAGACCATCAGGGCCAGCGTCATGGCCAGTGCCCCGCGCAGTCCGCCCCAGGTGAGGATGACCGATTCCCGTTTGGTAAGTCCGTATCCCAACCGTTTCATAACCGGATAGAGCATCATAATCATGGCAAAGCGAATCAGGTTGAGGGCGACATAAAGGAGTAGGAGTATGCCGAGCGCACTCCAGGAGAAGTCCACTTTTTCCGCAATGACGATGCCCACCAGAATAAAAATCAGCGTATTGGCGATGTAGGTCAGCAGCTCCCAGAAATGTTCCATGAAGGTGTTCACCTGAGGCTTCAGCCGTGGTTTCCCTACGTAGGTTACGGTCAGCCCGAAGGCTACGAGGGCAATAACGCCCGACACACCGAGGTAGTATTGCGAGAGGATGAACGTGAGATAAGCTGCCAGGATGATGACACTGTTCTGCACCATTTCCTCCGAATTGATGCGGGTGATGAACCAGATGACGATGCGTGCCAGAAAGAATCCTAGCAGGGTACTGATGCCCACTTCCTGAATGAATGTGACGAGAGGAGAGGTATGGCTGGCTTCGCCCGACACGTAGGCTCCGAAGAAGAGCATGAAGCACACGATACCTGTTCCGTCGTTCAGCAGGGATTCCGCATCTACGAGGGTGGAGAAACGTTTACTGGTTTTCAGCTCGTGCAGCAGGGCCACGACGGCTACCGGGTCGGTGGCACTGATCAAGGCACCGAACATGAGGGCAAATGCCCAGGTCCATGATTCGAGCCCGGGAACAAACGTGGCGATACCCATAAGGAAAGCCCCTGTCAGCAGCATGCAGATGACGAGTCCCGGAGCAGCCAGCAGGGTGGCGTTGGCCAAGGTCTTCTTGAAGATATGCAGGTTGAGTTCGTAGGCCGCATCAAAAATCAGGATGGGCAGGAACAGGTAGAGAATCAGGTCGGGATTGATGTTGGCTACAGAATTGACGGCACTGTGCAGTTCTGGCATCGATTGGAACACTCCAGTGCGGTTCAGTACGCCGACAAGGATTCCGATGGCGAACAGACCGACTGTGTAGGGAAGTCGGCTGTGCTTGAGCAAGGATTTCAGGATAGCCCCGATAATGAGTCCTCCGATGGTCAGCAGCAGAGGGGCAAGAAAGGTGTATTCTTCCATAGTTTGTTGTCCAATAAAAATGAGCATTTGAATATTTAACAAAGTTAAAAAATCAAATGCTCATAAACAAGTGGTTTGCTTCTTATTTCTCCTTTTTTCTTGCGATTTCTTCGGCCATCTTGCGGGCAGTAGCCCGGTCGGGCTTACCAGTTCCGGTCTGTGGCAACTGCCGGATGCGGAAGATTTGCTTGGGTCGCCAATAGGGAGGAAGGGAATTGAACGCCTTTCTCAAGGCTGTTTCCGGGCAAGTGCCGTGCTCGTCTTCCAGCAGCAGTACGATGCGCTCCCCAAATTTAGGGTCGGGGACGGCAGTTATTTGGAAGGGAGTTGCCAGAAAGGATTTCAGCGCATTTTCCACCTCTTCAATCTGTACCTTGACGCCCCCCGTATTGAGCGTGTTGTCTTTTCGTCCCAGAATACGGAACTGTCCTTGTGTGTTAAATTCACAGATGTCATTGGTGGTCAGGATGTCCGGGCAGACAGCTGGGGCCTGGATGGTCAGGGTATGTTCCGGTGAAAGAGATAGCTTGACGTATGGGAAGGGCGTGTACCAGTCGGAGGCTTCCGGACCGTTGAGGCGTCGCAAGGCAATGTGCGACAGGGTTTCCGTCATGCCATACGTGCTCCATACGGCGTGTGGAAATGACAACAGTTGCTTTCCCAAAGACGCATCGATGGCTCCTCCGCCGATGATGAGGTGACGGATTTGCCGAAGGCATTCTTTTTCTTCGGCCACTTGCAAGGTGTTGTACACCTGCATGGGAATCATGGCAGCGAAAACGGGAGCAGTACTTCTCTGTGCCAGTGGATGTCCGCTGGGAGTGACTGGAAGCAGGTTCAGTCCGGCCACCAGCGCACGGACTACTACCATCTTTCCGGCGATATATTTTAATGGCATGCAGAGAAGGGCCGTATCGTTTGCCGTCAATTCCAAAAAGCTGACCGTCAGCATGGCGCTTTGCATCATGCGTTGTTTTTCTACCCGTAGTGGCTTGGGTGTCCCCGTTGAACCGGAAGTGTGTACCTGTACAGTATCGTTGTCGTCAAACCATTCACTTAGGAAATCGGCTAAGTAAGCTTGGAAACTGTCCGCTCCGTATTGGGCATAGAAGGTTTCCTGTAGGATACTGGGTTGGCCTTCCTGTCGGGCACGGGCCTCTGCAACCGAATAGTCCACTCCTTCTATCCGGATGTGCTGACGGGCAATGTCGGTGATAAATGTAGGATTGTTCATGTCAGGGACGATTCAGGAAAGTTAGAAAATCAGGGGCCTTTTCTTCGGGATGGAACCACAGGCAGTCGCCCTCGATGTGCAGCGGATAGTCGAGGTTGTCGGTAAAGAGTAGGCCGGTACCGAGTCCCTGTGGCATGGTCGGGTGAAGTGTGGCACACCATTGGGCGATGGCGTTCAGGCCGATGTTCGATTCCAGCGCCGAAGTCACCCAGTAGCCGATGCCCCTTTCCTGAGCCAGTGAAATCCATTCTTCTGCCCCTCGGATGCCTCCGTGGAGCGACGGTTTCAGGATGATGTATTGCGGACGGATGGTATCTAGCAATTCTTTTTTCCGGCAGGTTTCGTTCACGCCAATCAGTTCCTCGTCCAATGCGATAGGGAAGGGAGAGGCGGCGCATAAAGTCTTCATTGCTTCCCATTGTCCGGCCCGTATGGGCTGTTCGATGGAATGTAGCTGGAATTCGTTCAGTTGTGTCAGTTTCCACAGGGCATCTTCCGGTTGGAAGGCTCCGTTGGCATCCACACGGAGTTCGATGTCGGAAGCGGAAAAATGACGGCGGATGTGTGCCAGCAGTTCCAGTTCACGTTCAAATTCGATAGCCCCGATTTTTACCTTGATACACCGGAATCCGGCTTTCATCTTTTCTTCAATGCGGCGGTACATCTCGTCAAAATTGCCCATCCAGATGAGTCCGTTGATGGGAATACCTTGTGTGCCTCGGCTGAAGGGCGTATCCCAAAATCTCAGGCTATGGGCTTGTAGGTGGGCAAAGGCCGTTTCCAGTCCGAAAAGGATGGACGGATAGGGGTGGAGTGCTTCGTAGTCGATGAGACCATCGACTGCGGTCTTTTCACAGATTTCAGCCAGCAGACGAGGGTAGTCGGGCAAGTCATCACAGCTCAGGGCAGGAAGGGGGGCACATTCACCTACACCACACTGTCCGGTTTCCGTGTCGGTGAGCAGCAGATACCAGACTTTCCGGGTGTGGTACACTCCGCGAGATGTACCGGCAGGTTGTTTGAAATGGAGGGTACGCGGAAATATTTTCAATGAATACATGATAAATTCTATGAGGGATGAAACAATAAGCGGACAGAAAGCAAAAGCAAGTTTCGCTTTCTGTCCGGTAGAAATTTGTGGGATGAATCAATCAGGGGAATTTAGGATACTTGCTCCAGTCGGGTTTCCGTTTTTCGAGGAATGCTTTTCCGCCTTCCTGTGCTTCGTCGGTCATGTAATAGAGCATGGTGGCGTCTCCGGCAAGTTCTTGGATACCAGCCTGTCCGTCCAATTCCGCATTGAGTCCGGCCTTGATCATGCGCAGGGCCAGTGGACTGTGTTGCATCATGGTTTCGGCCCATTCCACTACTTCATCTTCCAGTTGGTCGAAAGGCACCACCTTGTTCACCAGTCCCATTTCCAGTGCTTCTTGGGCAGAATACTGGCGGCAGAGGAACCAGATTTCGCGGGCTTTTTTCTGTCCCACAATCCGGGCCAGATAAGAAGAACCGAATCCGGCATCAAAACTGCCCACACGAGGCCCTGTCTGTCCGAAGATGGCATTATCGGAAGCGATGGTCAGGTCGCAGACCACGTGGAGCACATGTCCGCCCCCGATGGCATATCCGTTGACCATGGCAATGACCGGCTTCGGGATAGAGCGGATTTGTTTCTGTACATCGAGCACGTTCAGACGGGGTACGCCGTCGGTGCCTACATAACCCCCGTGCCCTTTCACGTGCATGTCGCCGCCGGAGCAGAAGGCTTTGTCGCCGGCGCCTGTCAGTACCACCACGTTGATGTCCTGACACTCACGGCAGATGAGCAGGGCATCGCTGATTTCAGAAGTAGTGGTCGGGGTGAATGCATTTCTATATCGCGGACGGTTAATGGTAATTTTGGCAATACCATGATAGAAATCAAACAGAATATCCTGGTATTCTTTGATGGTTTTCCATTCTCTGGGTTGTGACATAATGCTTGTTATTTTAAGTTGTGATAATATGTTTTCAGGTGTTCAATGTCCTTGTCTTTTTCTGTAAATACTTCCAGCAGCATCGGTTGTGAAGTGATGGAAGGCTGGGTGAATGCCTCGACAGCCTGGTCCAGCTCCTCGTCGTTATGGGCGGAGAGGTAGTGGAAGCCACGGTCTTCGGCCCATGCTTTGGCCGAGGTGCGGTGTGTGGCCGTGATGAAACGTCGGCTGTTGTCCTGCATCTCCAGTCCCGGAAGTGCATGGAAAATTTCGCCTCCTTCGTTGTTGAGCAGGAGAATGCGTACGTTGCTTCCGTAGTTGGTGTTCCAGAGGGCATTCATGTCATAGAAGAAACTTAAGTCGCCGATAAAGATGAAATTGAGCTTGTCGGAGGCTGTGGCGTAACCGAGGGCTGTGGACAAGGAACCTTCGATGCCGTTGGTTCCCCGGTTGGACAAAACTTCCACTTCCTGAGGGAGCGGGAACAGTTGGGCATAGCGTACCGTTGAGCTGTTGGCCAGGTGGAGTGAGCAAGGTGTCGGCAGGTGCCTGATGACTTTTCCGATGGCACTCATCTCGGAATAGGGAAATTCGGCTTGCGGAATCTGCTTGGACAAGGCTTCCCAGGCACGCGGGTATTCCGGCGTACGGGTGTCCATCATCGGCGCAATCTTTTCCAAAAACTCAAACGGGTCCATCTCGATGACGGTGGTCAGAGAACCGAAGAGGTCGGCTATTTGTCCGTCGGGAGCTACGTGCCAGTGTTCTACCGGCGGATGGCGACGAAGGAATTTCTTGAGCCGTTTGGAGATGATGTGTCCCCCGTATGTGATGAGCAGTTCCGGACGCATCTTTTGCTGCGCCTCAAAATCCATGGAGCAGAGCAGCGGCTCGATGTTGCGGATGGGTTGTCCCGGAATGGTCTGGTTGCTGATGTTTTCGGTGAACCAGGCAAAATGCTTGTAGAGCATCTTGCTAGATTTCTTGTCGAACAGGTAAATCAGGTTCATCTGTCCCACCACCACCATGCGTCGTTGGTAACGGTTCAGCCGTTCGATGAGCGGCTGGTAGTCCTTGTCGTACACGTTCAGTCCTTGGTAACGGGTAATGACCCGTGCTTCGGGAAGTTCCGTTACCGGAAGTTTAAAGAAGGGCTCACTGATGGGAACATTGATATGTACAGGTCCTTTTCCATGGTGGTCAAGTTCCATGAGAGCCTCGTTGATAAGTCGGTTGCAATACCATTCGTCTTCTTCCGTCTGTACTTCGGGCAAGTTGACCGATTTTTTGACCAAGCTGCCAAACACCCCCGGCTGCGGAAGCGTTTGTCCGTCCATCTGGCCAATCCATGCTGCAGGGCGGTCGGCCGAAATCACTACAAGAGGAACTTGCTGATAGAAGGCTTCGGCCACGGCTGGGTGAATATTCAGCAGGGCCGTACCCGATGTGCAGCAGATTGCCGCAGGTTGGCCTCCGTTCAGTGCCAGTCCTAAGGCAAAAAAGCCGGCACTACGTTCATCGGTCACCGGATAGCAAGTAAACTCCGGAATGTTGACCAAGGTTTGTACGATGGGAATGTTCCGGCTTCCGGGGCATAACACAATCTTCTGTATGCGGTGAGCTTTCAGCAGGGCTACGAGCTGCAAGATATTTTTTTTGTCGGTATACATGATTCTTTTATATGTTTTAGATTGACAGGATATTTCGCATGGTATTCATTTTCTGCTGCGTTTCTTCCCATTCGGAATCGGCGGTGGAGTCGGGCAAGATACCTCCTCCCGCATAAAGGGTGGCTGTATTTCCTTCCACGTGCATGCAGCGCAGATTGACATAGAGGGTGGTATCACCTTGCGGATCTATCCATCCGATGATGCCGGAATAGAAAAGACGGTCGTGCGGCTCTGTTTGCAGAATGAACTGATAGGCTTCTTCCTTTGGGAGTCCGCAGACGGCGGGAGTTGGGTGCAGTTCTTGCAGTACATTGCCCAAATGGTCTGTGTCCTTTAGTGTAAAGTGAAAGTCGGTCTTTAAATGTACCAGCTGGCCGGCTCGGGCGGTATAGGGCCCTTTTTCGATCAGCTTGCTGCCGAATTTCTTGACGGTCTTACGGATATATTCTCCTACAAAGGCCTGCTCTTCCCTGTTCTTTTTGCTCCATTCCGTAGGCATGATTTCTCCCTGCATGGGCATGGTGCCTGCCAGGGCCACAGTGTGCCATTCCTTCTCGTGTCCGCTGAGGATGATTTCGGGCGTACTGCCTATCCACGTACCGGTGGAAGGAGTGTGACACAAGGATATCATCATGCGCGGATAACTGTTGCAGGCTTGGATGAACGTAGCCAGTGGAGAAAACGCTTCGTGCAGTGGCTGGACCGTACTTCTGGAAAGCACCAGTTTGCGGAACAGCTTTTCTTTCAGCGGAAGGATAAAGTGGCTGAATGTTTCGGTATATTGTTCCTTTTCTTCTTTTTCAGAGGGTTGTGGCGTTGTACCCGCCTTGTCTTGAGGGAGAGATTGAAGCGGATGCATGGATGCTGGATGGCGAGTCATCCATTCCTGCAAGGCTTGTTTAATCTCTTCCCAGTCGTGTGCCACGATGTCCGGACGAATTAATATTGCGGGGCGTGTGTCGGTCAGTTGGAACGGAGATAAAAGAAACCCTTTTCGCCGATTCACTTCTTTCAGACTATTTATAATGATGGGCTTTCCTTCTTCTTGCATAACCAGGATCGGTTCATCTGTCCACGGGAGCCGGTATAGCGCAAAGCACACTTCTTGCCCCGTAAATGAATCGATAAGGTGGTGATAGATGGTTTCCGGAGTTTTCATGAACGTTTCTTTACTATTTGGTTGACGATGCGTGCAGTAGAAATCAAATTTCCCGTAGAGTTGGTGATGTCTACATTCCACAAGTGAGAGGTGCGGCCACGGTGAATCAGTCGTCCTGTAGCAATCACATATTCTCCCTTGGGAACCATGCGGAGGTGGTTGGCACTGACTTGAATGCCACAGGGCATTTCTCCAGGGCTACACAACGGGATGGAGCCGTGTCCGGCTACAATTTCCGCGAGAGCCAGCGAGGCTCCGCCATTGAGTATGCCAAATGGTTGGCAGGTCTTTTCATCGACTGGCATTTGGGCTTTGACATATCCCTCTTCCATTTCGAGAAACTGAATACCTAGATGGGCTCCCATGGAGTGACTCAAATCAGGCAGTTTGTAAGAGGTTTTATCATTCATGGATGCGTTCAGTTTGTGGTTATAGTTGCAAATGTACACATTTCCCTGCAAAACATGAGAATTCATTGAATAATTAAACATCTTATGGAAGAGTTGTTAAATGAAAAGAATAACAAGTTTTGTGTAATTGGCGGATTACCTTGTCTATTCATAAAACAAACCTGCGGTTTCCATGAAAAAAATAAACTTTTTTTGTCTCTTGGATTCTTTTTTGTTATTTTTGTTATAAACAAAGAGTGTATGGACTTGTTATGAAGCATTATTATAAAGTGGGAATAGGGGTCGGCCTTTTCTTTTTGTGGATGATGATGGGATGTGGTGTGAAGGAGAATAGGAGCCCGGTCGATTTCTTTGAAAGATTTTATCAGCAGATGGAGAGAATTTCTGCCGAATCACCGGAGCATGTCAGCCGGATGGTCGATCGGATTATTCCGTCTGTAAAAGATAGCACGATGTATTATCGTCTATTGTTATTGAAAGTAAGGAGCTGTTTCCTTTCGTTTAGACTGGATTCTGCCTCTTATTTTCTGGATAAGATTGGGGCTTTTTGCGATAGGCAGGCAGATAGTCCGGAAGTAGCTCGGTTGTATGCAATGGTTTACAACGCGAGAGGGAATATTTGTGTACGTACTTCTCAGGCGGATTCCGCTTGCCAGTGTTATCTGAAGTCCTTTGAATATGCCACTCGCGGTGGTAATCGTGAATCTTTACCTGATATCTGTCTGAACTTGGCTGATGTTTATGTAAAAAAGGGGCGCTATGATTTAGGAGCTCTATGGTACAATCGTTCTTTGTCTATTGCCGATTCATTAAATATGTCTGACAAGCAAAGATTCCCGGCTTATTATGGGCTGGCTCAAGTGAATATGGAATTGAGGGATTTTGCCGCGTGCGATTATTATTATAATCTGGCTTCCCGTTATTATGACCAGATGCATCCTTTTGAGAAGCATATTTATTTGAACAACAGAGGAAATTCCTATTACTACCGCCAAGATTACAAGACTGCCCTGAAATATTTCCGTCGTTCGTTGGGGGTAGTCAATCAATATCCGGATATGAATTTTGAGCGGAATCTGACCATGATTAATTTGGGGGAAGTGTTTCTGCTGTTGAACAACTTGGATTCCGCTTCCTATTATTTACAGAAATGTCGGGGCTTTTTTGATTCCATTCACCATTCCACAGCTTTGTATTGTATTGATACGCAGCTTATGGAGCTGGCGTTGAAACAGGGTAACGTAGCCTTGGCTCAAGAACGTCTGAAACATGCGAAAGAATATGACCAGGTGGAACCCAATATGATTCATGTACGCAACCGTTATTTGCAGCGGTATTATGAAAAGGTGGGGGACTATAAACAGGCGTATCATTATTTGAAGGAAAATCACCGTATGGACGATTCCATACGAAATGAGCGGGTGAAAATGCGTGCGGCTGAAATCGAATTGAAGTATGAGCAAGACAGCACGCTGATGAAAAAGGAGATTTTTATTCGTGAGAAGGAGAATCAGCTACTTCAGATGCATCAATGGATGTATATCATTGTAGGTGGATGTTTTCTGTTGATAGCAGTGGCTTTTGTCATCATATTGTATCGCAAGCGTTTGCAGGAGAAGGAGCAATGGCGTATGCAGAGTGCAATTTCTTCTTTGCGTCTGGAGAATGTGCGTAACCGGATTTCTCCCCATTTTGTTTTTAATGTGTTGAATCGTGAAATGAACCTTCATAAGGGTGAGGCGGAAAGCAAGAACCTGATTGGGCTGACGAAATTGATACGTAGGAACTTGGAACTGACTGATTGTCTGGCTGTATCACTGGCGGATGAGCTGGAATTTGTGGATACGTATGTAGATTTGGAGAAAGAATCATTGGGAGATGATTTCCATTTTCAGCAGGAACTTGATGAACGGATTGATTTGCAGGCAGTGAAAGTGCCTTCCATGTTGTTGCAGATACCTGTGGAGAATGCCATCAAGCATGGGTTGCGGCTAAAAGAGGGAAAGCGGTTGTTGATAATTAAAGTCAGCCGGTTGGACGATGGGCAAGTAGATATTGTGGTTTGTGACAATGGAGGAGGTTATCGTCCGGTAAGTGTGAATCGAGGTACGGGAACAGGTATGAAGGTGATTACACAAACTATCCAATTGCTGAATGCGTATAATCCACGTCCTATTTTGGTGAAGATTAATAACGTGGTGGTAGGAGATGAGAATGAGATGGGATGCGAGGTACGGTTTGTTGTTCCATTGAACTATTCTTTTCAATTTAAGAAAATTAGAAAGGCATGAATGATAAAATTAAGGCCGTCATTGTGGATGACGAAGAAACGGCCATTGATAATCTTTGTTTTGAACTCAAGAAGTATCAATGGGTATCAGTGGAAGGGATTGCCCATAATGGAAATTCAGGCATCCGTCTGATTGAGAAAGAGCATCCGGATTTGTTGTTCTTGGATGTGGAACTCCCCGATATGCTGGGGATGGACGTGGCTATCAAAGTGCATGAGATTCAGAACTGGGACATGCATATTATCTTTTATACGGCGTATAACAAATATCTGATAGACGCGTTGCGTAATTATGCTTTCGATTTTCTTTTAAAGCCTGTAGATCCGAATGAACTGGCTAAGGCTTTGGGACGCTTGCGTGAGACGGGTGTAAAGAATTCTACGAATTTTCTGGTGAATAATGGCCGGGAAGGGGAGAAGTCTTTCATGGTAGTTACCCCGATGGGTGATTTACGGGTGTTGCGTGTGTCTGATATCGGTTATTTCCGGTATGTATCTGACAGGAAAATCTGGGAGGTAGCTTTGGCTAATGGGTCTTTTATTCCTTTAAAACGGAATACAAGGGCGGAGCATCTTTGTGCATACGACCCGGCTTTTGTGCAGATTCATCAGTCGTATATCATTAACATGAATTATTTGTTGATGGTACAAGGGGGACAGTGTGTGATGTATCCCCCGTTTAATGAGGTCGATGAGCTTCAGGTTTCAAAGAAATACAAAAAGGAAATGATGGAACGTTTCTGTCAATTGTAGTGAATTTGTTTTTGCAGTTTAGTGACAAAAAAACTGTATTTGGTAATGGATATGTTGTCTATGGTTCATAAGCCGTAGTTTGTGCTTTTTCCCATATTAAAGATATTTTTATTTTTGCATTAAAACTTATTAATGAGATTGAGTATGAAAAAAGTTAGATGCAAAAGTTTGTTTTTGTTGGGAAGTCTGTTGATATGGGGGGGCACGCTACATGCTCAGTATCTGCGTTCTTCTTATTTTATGGAAGGCACCAGTGCACGTTTGCAGTTGAATCCGGGCCTGCAGCCAACAAAGGGCTATTTCAATGTTCCTGTCATTGGCTCATTTAACATGTCGGCTTCTTCTAATGTACTGGGTACAAGTGACATCATCGATATCTTAAATTCAGGAAGTGATTTGTATTCAAATGATAAGTTGTTTGATCGCTTGAAGACGGATAACCGTTTGAATGTGAATCTGAATACCGATATTTTATCTTTTGGCTGGTATAGAGGAAAGGGTTTCTGGAGTGTGAATGCCGGTTTGCGTGCGGATGTTGGAGTGGCATTGGCAAAAGACATGTTCTCCATGATGCGTACAATGAACGGCTTTTCTCTGGAGAACATCGCAGGTACCAACCAGAGTTATAATATGTCTAATCAGACGTTGAATATGAAGATGTATGCCGAACTGGGATTAGGGTATTCTCGTCAGATTACAGAAAAGCTGACTGTAGGGGCACGCATAAAGATATTGTTGGGATTGGCCCGTGCTGAAATGAATGTGAACAGGTTCGACTTGAATTTGGATGTACCCAACTTGAATTACCCTAGTTATTCAGATTATGCTTCTCGTGGCGAACTTTCTCCTTCGGATTGGTATGGAGCTCATTATGATTATGTGGCAGATGGTAACGTAATTACGACCTTGAAAGGGGGTGGTATGACATTTGACCAGAATGGAAAAATAGATAATTTCGACTTGGAGGCAGGTGATTTGGGTGTTGCAGGTTCTGGATTCGGCATTGATTTGGGTGCAAGTTATAAGGTCTGGGACAATCTGACCGTATCTGCTTCTCTGCTGGATTTGGGCTTCTTGAAATGGAAAGAGAGTGAGACCACGGTGGCTACGGTAACGGGCAGTGAGAATGTGACGATTACGTCTGAGAATTACGACCATTATATTGGAGGCGATTTCTTGTCATTTGAGCGTTTTGATTTTAAAGAAGGCTCTCCAGAGAAGGTAAAGACGAAAACTCGCTTGTATTCTACTTTGCTGCTTGCCGGAGAATATGGTTTGTTGAATAACAAATTGAGCGTGGGAGCAATGTATACGGTTCGCTTCGTACAACCTAAGGCTTTAAATGAATTGACCTTTCTGGCTACGATTCGTCCAAAGAGTTGGTTGAATGCAGCTATCAGCTACTCTCCGATTCAGGCTGGCGGTAAATCAATCGGTCTGGCCGTGAAATTGGGCGCATTATTTGTAGGAACCGATTATATGTTCTTTGGTGGTAATTCCAAGGCTGTAAATGGATTCTTGGGCATTTCTTTCCCTTTGGGTGGTGCTCCTAAATCTTCTGCTGAATTATAAGTTATCTATTGCTATACGTATAGGCTGCCTTCCCAATTGTAAATGTGTATTGTCTATGGGTTACATTGGGTTGGCAGCCTTTTTTATGGATTTTCAGAAGGAAAGTTCTTTTAATACCTCTCCATTGAGTTGGCGGATAGCGATTTTTCCGTGTTCGTAGCTTGCAAAGGTAGGAGGGTTCCCTCCTTTAGGGAAAGTAATGGAGCCTGTATTGCAGATAATCCCATGTCCCGTTTTCTCCAGTTTCCACAGGTGAGTGTGTCCGTAGAAGAAGGCGTCATATCCATTACAGGGTAGTTGTTCTTCGTGGTAGATGTGACCGTGCGTGAGGAATAGCTTTTTTCCTTCATCCACCACTAAGGTGTAGTCTGATAAAATGGGAAAGTTCAGCAGCATTTGGTCTACCTCAGAATCACAATTTCCACGTATGGCCACGATGTCTGAGGATATTTCGTTTAATTTCTCGGCAATACCTTTAGGATTGAGTCCTTCTGGCAGTCCGTTTCGGGGGCCATAGTTTAGAATATCTCCCAAGATGAGGAGCATGTCGTAATGATGAGTATGGTAGAACTGCAACACTTGTTCCAAGGCAGGAAGACAGCCATGTATGTCTGATACGATTAAATATTTCATATATGTGTGGTTTTAATTAAAGCGGTGCAAACTTAGTAAAAAGCAGGTATTTGTCATAAAAAAACGGCCGCCTTATATAGGCAGCCGTTCTTATTATGAGGGGCTAAATGAATTATTCAGCTTTTTCGTTGCTCCAGTCCATTGCAGCCATACGTTTGTATGAATCGTAACGTTTCTTGGCCATCTTTTCGCAAGCTTCGAACAAGTCGGCAGCTTCCGTCGGATACTGTTTCATTACAGATGCAAAACGGACTTCACCTTTCAGGTAATCCTGGAAGTTATCCCAGTTCGGTTCTTTAGAGTCGAGTGAGAACGGATTCTTACCTTCGTCTTCCAAAGCCGGGTTGAAGCGCCACAAGTGCCAGTAGCCGCATTCTACAGCTTTTGCTTCTTCAGCCTGAGATTTACCCATACCAGCTTTCAAACCGTGGTTGATACATGGAGCGTATGCGATGACCAATGACGGTCCAGGATATGCTTCTGCTTCGCGGATAGCTTTCAATGTCTGAGCTTGGTCAGCACCCATCGCAATCTGAGCTACATATACATAACCGTAAGTAGTGGCAATCAGACCCAGGTCTTTCTTGCGTACACGTTTACCAGAAGCAGCAAATTTAGCGATAGCACCCAGCGGAGTAGCCTTAGAAGACTGACCACCTGTGTTAGAGTAAACTTCAGTATCCAGTACGAGGATGTTTACATCTTCGCCAGAAGCGATGACATGATCCAAACCTCCGTAACCGATATCATAAGAAGCACCATCACCACCGATAATCCACTGTGAACGTTTGATCAGGTAATCTTTGAACTCAGCGATAGTAGCACAGTATTCGCATTTGTCTTTTGCAGCTTCTACCATCGGGATAATCTTTTCAGCAGCAGCTTTGCTCTTGTCTGCATCGTTGCGTCCGTCAATCCATTCCTGGAATGCTTCCTTGTATTCGGCCGGAGTTCCTTCAGCGGCAATAGCAGCTTTCATGGCATCTTCCAAACGGTTACGCAGTTTCTTGTTGGCCAATTCCATACCCAAACCGAATTCACAGAAGTCTTCGAACAATGAGTTAGCCCAAGCAGGACCCTGACCTTTTTCGTTGGTAGTGTATGGAGTTGAAGGAACAGAACCAGAGTAGATAGAAGAACATCCAGTAGCGTTTGCTACCATTTCACGGTCACCGAACAACTGAGAAATCAGTTTCACGTACGGAGTTTCACCACAACCAGAGCAAGCTCCAGAGAACTCGAACAACGGAGTAGCGAACTGAGAGTTCTTCACGTTAGCTTTGATGTCTACCAAGTGCTGTTTAGACTTCACGTTCTCTGAGCAGTAAGTCCAGTTGGCAGCTTCAGGCAGCTGGCTTTCCAGATGTTTCATAGTCAAAGCCTTGCCACCCTTCTTCGGGTTACCCGGACATACATCGGCACAGTTACCGCAACCCAGACAGTCGAGTACGTCTACCTGTACGCGGAATGTCATACCGTCGAATTGCTTGCCGACAGCCTTCAGCATCGGGAAGTTTGCACCCTTCTGTTCTTCTGCATCGAGTACGAACGGACGGATAGCAGCGTGAGGACAAACGTATGCACACTTGTTACACTGGATACAGTTTTCAGGATTCCATTCCGGAACGAATGCAGCTACACCACGTTTTTCGTATTTAGCTGTTCCCTGATGCCATGTACCGTCTTCGATACCCTTGAATGCAGATACCGGCAGCAAGTCACCATCCTGCGCATTGATCGGACGAACAACTTCGTTGATGAATGCAGGATCGTTGTTGGCAGCAGCAGCTTCCACTTCCAGGTTAGCCCAAGCTGGGTCTACAGTCAGCTGTTTGTATTCACCACCACGGTCAACGGCTGCGTAGTTCTTGTTGACTACGTCTTCACCCTTCTTGCCGTAAGACTTCACGATGAACTTCTTCATCTGTTCTACAGCCAAGTCTACAGGAATAACGCCTGTGATACGGAAGAATGCAGACTGCAGGATAGTGTTGGTACGGTTACCCAGACCAATTTCCTGAGCAATCTGAGTGGCGTTGATATAGTAAACAGTGATGTTGTTTTCTGCGAAATATTTCTTTACCTTGTTCGGCAGGTTCTTAGCCAGTTCTTCACCTTCCCAGATAGTGTTCAACAGGAAAGTACCGTTCTTGCGCAGACCACGGGTTACATCGTACATGTGCAAGTAAGCCTGAACGTGGCAAGCTACGAAGTTCGGAGTGGTTACCAGATAAGTAGAGTGAATCGGGTGATTGCCGAAACGCAGGTGAGAACAAGTGAAACCACCAGATTTCTTAGAGTCGTATGAGAAGTAAGCCTGGCAGTATTTATCTGTGTTGTCACCGATGATTTTTACAGAGTTCTTGTTGGCACCAACTGTACCGTCAGCACCCAAACCATAGAACTTAGCTTCGAATACACCTTCTGCACCGAGAGCGATTTCTTCTTTCTGAGGCAGAGAAGTGAAAGTCACGTCATCCACAATACCGATAGTGAAGTGGTCTTTCGGCATCGGGAGTTCCAGGTTTTCGTATACTGACAGAATCTGAGCCGGAGTAGTATCCTTTGAACCCAGACCGTAACGTCCGCCTACAATCAACGGAGCATTTTCCTGTCCGTAGAATACGTCTTTTACATCCAGATACAACGGTTCGCCGTTTGCACCCGGTTCTTTTGTACGGTCGAGAACAGCAATACGTTTTACAGTCTTAGGCACCTTAGCCAAGAAGTGCTTAGCAGAGAACGGACGATACAAGTGAACGGCTACCAAACCTACTTTCTTGCCCTGAGCAGTCAGGTAATCGATAGCTTCGCGAGTAGCTTCTGTCACAGAACCCATGGCGATGATGATGTTTTCTGCATCTTCTGCACCATAGTAGTCAAACAGACCGTAGTTACGTCCTGTGATCTTGTTGATTTCGTTCATATATTCTTCTACGATTGCAGGAACTGCCTCATAGTAAGGATTACCTGATTCTCTGTGCTGGAAGAAGTGATCCGGGTTCTCAGCCATACCGCGTGCAACCGGTTTGTTAGGACTGAGGGCACGTTCGCGGAATTCAGCCAATGCTTTCTGGTCGATAAGCGGAGCCAAATCTTCGTTGTCCAGTTTTTCAATCTTCTGGATTTCGTGAGAAGTACGGAAACCGTCGAAGAAGTTAACGAACGGTACACGTGATTTAATTGTAGACAAGTGAGCTACACCCGCCAAATCCATAACTTCCTGTACAGAACCTTCACACAGCATAGCGAAGCCCGTCTGACGGCAAGACATCACATCCTGATGGTCACCGAAGATACACAATGCATGAGAAGCCAGTGTACGTGCTGAAACATGGAATACGCAAGGCAAGAATTCACCTGCGATTTTGTACATATTAGGGATCATCAACAGAAGACCCTGAGAAGCAGTATAAGTAGTTGTCAATGCACCAGCCTGAAGAGAACCGTGTACTGCACCGGCAGCACCACCTTCAGATTGCATTTCCTGAACCAATACAGTTTCGCCGAAGATGTTTTTACGACCTGCGGCTGCCCATTCATCTACATGTTCAGCCATAGTAGATGACGGAGTGATAGGGTAGATAGCAGCTACTTCCGTAAACATGTACGAAATATGAGCAGCAGCTTCGTTACCATCACAAGTGATGAATTTTTTTTGTTTAGTCATACAATTACTAATTAAATATTGAGTAATACAATCATATTGTTATCAGTATAAGAAACCAAATAGCCACAAGGGTATTTGGTCTCCGTGTCCTATTTCCATCTTGTGCATCGCATAGTAGATGTTTGGGTTGCTTTTGTATTTGCTTCCTTCTCCACATATCCGGAAATGGAGGTTGTCGTCTACTACAAAAGATGTCCCTTTTTCGCCCTTGTTTACCTTGTGGTCTTTCCATAAGGAATTGACAAAGAATGTTTCCAGTACATCCTGTTCTTCCACTTTTACCGGGTAGATACTGTACATCAGATTCGTGTTGTGCATCATGATTTTAGCCGGTTTTTTAGGAAAACTTTCACCTTTCGGATAAACCATGTTGATCAGCCTTGAATCTGCCAAATATTTGATGTAGTTCATGACCGTAGCTCGTGAGGTTTGTATCTCGCTGGCGAGTTGGCTCACATTGGGTGCAACCGGTCCATCTACAGCTAGCAAATATAGTAATTTTTTGATTTTAGACAGATATTTCAGCTCAATTTGTTTGATGAGGAGAATGTCCACTTCAATCATCATGTTCATGGTTTTCAACAGGTTCTCGGAGAAATTCCTTTTTTCTAGAAAGAAAGGGTAAAACCCATGATGGATGTAGTCCTGGAAATAATTGAGCGGATTGATGTGCGGTAAAATCGTTTTTACGATATGTTCGTGGTTATGCAAGACTTCATCGAGGGTGTAAGAGGAAAAATGATTCCCTGTTTGTAGATTTAAAAATTCACGGAATGAGAACCCTCTCAGATTATAGGATTTAACGATACCGTTCAACTCTGGATTTTCATCTTTCAGTCGCATGACAGAAGAGCCGGTAAACACGATTTTGAGCTGTGGATACCGTTCATAACACGTACGCAGGTCGTGGCTCCAGTTGGGAAGCTTGAATACTTGGTCAATTAGTAGTACTTTTCCTCCTCGTTTGACGAATTCTCCCGCAAAGTCTACCAGACTATACTTGGAGAAATAGAAATTATTCATGTTTACGAACAAGCATGAACGGTCTGTCCCGAATTTTTCTTTTGCATATTGTAAAAGAAAGGTGGTTTTTCCTACCCCTCTTGTACCTTTAATACCAATCAGTCGGTCGTTCCAGTCAATTTCGTCCATCAGGTCACGACGTACAGGGGCATTGGTATGTTCTACCAAATAGCTATGTGTTCTGTAAAATGCTTCCATGAATTCTGTATCTACGCTGCAAAGATACGAATACTTCATTATATTGCAAACTGGAGATGACAAAAATTCATTTCCTCTAGAAAGATTTTTTGGTTCTTTTTTAGCGGAATTTTAAGGGAAAAGGTGAGAGGAAAAAGCTACAAGCATCCTTGTTTTTCCAGCCATGAAAACGGGGATGCTTGTAGTTTTTATTTGTGGATGTTTTTGTAATCCGTTAGAATTGGTAATTTTCTTCTACCCATTCAATGAACGCTTTGTTTACTTGTTTGGTTCCTCCCGGAGTAGGGTAGTCTCCGCTGAAGTACCAGTCTCCCGGATGGGCCGGACAGGCTTCATGCAAGCCTTCCAATGTCTGGTAGACGATTTGAACCTTCGCCCGTGTGCCTGCAGGAGTCAGCAGCGCTGCAATCTTCTCTGAGATTTCTTCATCGGTAAAAGGTGCATAGATTTCCTTTACGTAGTTGCGCATCTTTTCTTTCGGCAAGGTCAGCTGTTCTTTTGATTTTCGGTAAGCATATTCGATGACATGCTGCATGTCACGCTCTTCCAGTAGGGCAATGGCAGCTTTGAAAGCGATGAATTGTTCCATGCTGGCCATGTCGATGCCGTAATAGTCCGGATAGCGGACCTGAGGAGAAGAAGAGACAATGACGATTTTTTTCGGTTGCAGACGGTCGAGAATGCCAATGATGCTCTGTTTCAGGGTCGTGCCGCGTACAATGCTGTCATCAATGATGACCAGGTTGTCTTTGCGGGGCACAAGGCTACCATAAGTAATGTCGTACACATGTGCGGCCAAGTCATTTCGTGTATTGCCTTCGGCAATGAAGGTACGGAGCTTGATATCTTTGATGGCAACCTTTTCGCTTCGGATGCGTTGCGAAAGGATTTTCTCCAGCTCCTGATGGTCTGGCTTGTGTCCTAAAGCTTCGATTTGTTTTATTTTTAATCGGTTCAGGTAATTGTCTAATCCCTGTAACATTCCGTAGAAGGCGACTTCCGCTGTGTTGGGAATAAAGGAGATAACGGTATGGGCTATGTCATGGTCTACGGCCGAAAGGATAGGTTCTGTCAGCATTTCACCCAGTTTCTTTCGTTCCCGATAAATGTCAACGTCACTTCCGCGACTGAAATAGATTCGTTCGAACGAGCAAGGTTTGGGAACACCCGGTTTGTTGATTTGTGCCAGTCGGAGTTGTCCTTTTTTATTGACTAACAAAGCTTGTCCCGGCATCAGTTCGTGGATGCTTTCCGCTGGAATATTCAAAACGGTCTGGATGACCGGGCGTTCAGAGGCCAGCACCATAATCTCGTCATCCTGATACCAGAATGCCGGGCGGATGCCCCATGGGTCGCGTACGGCAAAAGCTTCTCCGCTTCCTGTCATTCCACAGATTACGTATCCGCCGTCCCATTTTGGGGAAGATGTCTTTAATACATTGGTCAGGTCAATCCGGTCCTCAATGGCATGAGTGATATCCATGCCTTTCAGCCCTTCTTCCTTACACTGGTTGTAGAGGCGTTCTACCTCTCTGTCCAAGCGGTGTCCCACTTGTTCCAGCATGATATACGTATCGGCATATTTGCGGGGGTGCTGTCCGGCTTCCGTGATGTCGGCAAATATTTCGTCTACGTTAGTCAGGTTGAAGTTACCGCATAACGCCAGATTTTTTGCCCGCCAGTTGTTGCGGCGAAGAAACGGATGTACATACGAGATTCCGCTTTTTCCTGTGGTCGAATAGCGTAAGTGTCCCATGTAAAGTTCGCCGGCAAAAGGCAGACACTTCTTGGCAAATTCGGCATCGTGCAGTTGTTCTTCTGTCAAATCTTTATATTGCTGATGCACATTGTTGAAGATTTCAGTAATGGCTCCCGCACCCAGTCCTCTTTCACGGAACATGTATTCTTCGCCGGGATTGGCTTGTAGTTTCACGCAGGCCAGTCCTGCGGCTTCTTGCCCTCTATTGTGTTGCTTCTCCATTAACAAGTACAGCTTATTCAAGCCATACATCCATGTGCCATATTTTTCCTGATAATATTCCAGTGGTTTTAAAAGCCGTATAAGGGCCACCCCACATTCATGTTTTAATGTTTCCATTTATTTTCGGTTTCAGACTTTGTAAAGATTTCCTTTTACAAAATAACAGACAATTATTAGAACGCGTAATGTGTCTACTTGAAAAAATAGATTTATTCTTCCCTGATGTGATAATTGTAATAAAAACAATCATAAATGATTTTAGGTTAAAACTTTTTGTGTGGTTTTTATTTTAAAATAAAAGTATGTATGAGTGGGGGTGAAAATATTGTCATGAAAAATCATCTAAACCTGTCATATTGGAAGTTATATTCTTATTTTTGTGGACAAATAGAATGAAAATAGAGAACTAGGTGTTAAATAAGAAAGACAAAATGAGGATAGCAGGAGATTTTATGAAGAAAGACAAAGCAGGAGTTGCGGAAAGTCGTCCGGCTTCTTCCGGCCTTTATCATCCGGAGTACGAGCATGATGCTTGCGGTGTGGGAATGATTGTAGACATCCATGGTAACAAATCGCATGATTTGGTGGATGCTGCCTTGAAGGTGTTGGAGAATATGAAACATCGTGGTGCGGAAGGAGCTGATAATAAAACAGGTGACGGCGCAGGTATCTTGTTGCAGATTCCGCATGAGTTTATTTTGCTTCAAGGTATTCCGGTTCCGGAGAAGGGAAAATACGGTACGGGACTGGTGTTCCTTCCGAAGGATTTGAAAGAGCAAGAGTCTATTTTAAGCATTATGATAGAGGAGGTGGAACGCGAAGGTTTGTCGTTGATGCATTTGCGTTCTGTTCCGGTGAACTCATCCATCTTGGGCAAAAGTGCACAGGAAACCGAACCTGATATCAAGCAGGTGTTCATTACGGGAGCTACCGATTTGGAGAGTTTTGAACGTACCTTATATATCGTGCGCAAAAAGATTGAACGCCGTGTGCATCACAAGGACTTTTACATCGTTTCTTTGTCGAGCAAAAACATTATATATAAAGGTATGCTTTCTTCTGTGCAGGTGCGTGAATATTTTCAGGACCTTACGCAGCCTTACTTTACCAGTGGGTTGGCAATCGTGCATTCTCGTTTTAGTACGAATACATTCCCTACATGGAGTTTGGCGCAGCCGTTCCGTTTGTTGGCACACAATGGAGAAATCAATACTATTCGTGGAAACCGCGGGTGGATGGAAGCGCGTGAAAGTGTGCTTTCCACTCCGTTGCTGGGCGATGTGAAAAAGATAGGTCCGATTATCCAGCCGGGAATGAGTGACAGTGCTTCGCTCGATAATGTACTGGAGTTCTTCGTCATGTCAGGATTGAGCCTGCCTCATGCGATGGCCATGCTGGTACCTGAATCGTTCAATGACAAGAATCCTATCAGTGAAGACTTGAAAGCTTTTTATGAATACCACTCTATCTTGATGGAACCGTGGGATGGTCCGGCTGCCTTGTTGTTCAGTGACGGGCGTTATGCTGGAGGTATGTTGGATCGTAACGGTCTGCGTCCGGCCCGTTACCTGATTACCAAAAACGATATGATGGTGGTAGCCAGTGAAGCAGGTGTCATCAATTTTGAACCGGAAGCCATCAAGGAAAAAGGACGTTTGCAGCCGGGTAAGATTCTGTTGGTCGATACCCAGGAAGGTCGTATCTACTATGATGGCGAATTGAAAGATCAGTTGGCGACAGCCAAACCTTATCGTCAGTGGCTTTCTACCAACCGGATTGAGCTGGATACATTGCGTAGCGGCCGTAAGATTTCCAATTCTGTTCCAGACTATGAACGCCGTTTGCGTGCTTTCGGCTTTACACGTGAAGATATCGAGCGCACGCTTACGCCGATGTGTATCAATGGAGCTGAACCGACTGCCTCCATGGGTAACGATACTCCGTTGGCGGTATTGTCCGATAAACCTCAGGTTTTGTTCAATTATTTCCGCCAGCAGTTTGCGCAGGTCACTAATCCGCCTATCGACCCGATACGTGAGGAACTGGTGATGTCATTGACGGAATACATCGGTGCTGTGGGTACGAATATTTTGTTGCCGAGCGAGTCGCACTGTAAGATGGTGCGTCTGCCACACCCTATTCTGAACAATACACAACTCGATATTTTGTGTAACATCCGTTACAAGGGATTCAAGACCGTAAAACTCCCGATGCTGTTTGATGCGGCAAAGGGCGCCGAAGGTCTGCGTGAGGCATTGAATGAATTATGCAAGAAGGCGGAAGCTGCAGTGGACGAAGGTGTAAACTACGTTATCCTTTCCGACCGTGAGATTGACAAGGAGCATGCGGCCATTCCTTCCCTGTTGGCGGTGAGTGCCGTACATCATCACCTGATTTCCGTACAGAAACGTGTACAGACCGCGTTGATTGTTGAAAGTGGTGAAATTCGTGAGGTGATGCATGCGGCCTTGTTGCTGGGGTACGGAGCCAGTGCCATCAATCCATATATGGTATTTGCCATTCTGGACGATATGGTCAAGAAAGGTGATGTGCAGCTGAACTATGAAACGGCAGAAAAGAATTATATCAAGGCTGTCTGCAAGGGACTTTACAAGGTGATGAGTAAGATGGGTATCAGTACGATACGTTCTTACCGTGGAGCCAAGATTTTCGAGGCTGTGGGTCTGGGCAGTGAAATACTTTCCACTTATTTCGGTACACCTTCCTCTTCAATCGGAGGTGTGGGACTGGAAAGCATTGCCAAAGATTACAAGGCGTTCCATGATGCAGGTTTCGATGAAGAAGAGGTGAGCGATTTGCTGCCTTACATCGGACAGTTCTCTTACCGGAAGGACGGTGAGAAACATGCGTGGAATCCGGAAACCATCAGTGCCTTGCAGTTGGCTACTCGCTTGGGAAGCTATGCTAAGTTCAAAGAATATACCCGTCGGGTAGACGAGAAGGAAAGTCCGATTTTCCTGCGCGACTTCTTCACTTTCCGTCGTAATCCGATTCCATTGGATGATGTGGAACCAGTGGAAGAAATCGTGAAACACTTTGTGACAGGAGCCATGTCATTTGGTTCTATCAGTAAGGAAGCACACGAAGCCATGGCCTTGGCCATGAACAAGCTCAACACACGTAGCAACACGGGTGAAGGAGGGGAGGATTCTGATCGTTTCCATGAAACCTACGACGGTATCTCCTTGTGCAGTAAGACCAAACAGGTGGCTTCCGGACGTTTTGGGGTGACCACTGAATATTTGGTAAATGCCCAGGAAATTCAGATTAAGGTAGCTCAGGGTGCCAAGCCGGGTGAAGGCGGACAGCTGCCGGGCTTCAAGGTAAACGAGGTGATTGCCAAGACGCGTCATTCTATTCCGGGCATCTCACTGATTTCACCTCCCCCTCATCACGATATCTATTCTATCGAAGATTTGGCTCAGCTGATTTTCGATTTGAAGAACGTGAATCCGAAGGCTAAAATCAGTGTGAAGCTGGTGGCCGAGAGTGGTATCGGTACCATTGCAGCCGGTGTGGCAAAGGCCAAGGCCGATTTGATTGTCATTTCCGGAGCGGAAGGCGGTACGGGAGCTTCTCCTGCCTCTTCTATGCGTTACGCAGGTATCTCTCCGGAAATCGGTTTGAGCGAGACACAGCAGACACTGGTGCTCAACGGACTCCGCGGACAGGTGCGTTTGCAGACCGACGGACAGTTGAAGACCGGACGCGATATCATCAGCATGGCTTTGCTGGGGGCAGAAGAATTCGGACTCGGAACCTCTGTACTGATTGTATTGGGTTGTGTGATGATGCGTAAGTGTCATGCCAATACTTGTCCGGTGGGAGTGGCTACACAGGATCCGCAGTTGCGGGCACACTTCCGTGGCCATTACCGCTATGTGGTCAACTTCTTCCGCTTCCTGGCACAGGAAGTACGCGAATACCTGGCAGAAATGGGATTCTCTCGTCTGGAAGACATTGTAGGTCGTACAGACTTGATTGAGATACGTCCGACAACCAATGAAAAAGCCTCGTTGCTGGATTTCAGCAAACTGTTGCATAAGGTAGATAATGGGGCTGCTCTGCATAATGTGACCGAACAGCGTCATGAGATAGAAAACGTGAAAGATGTCAGCATGTTGGCTGCCGCACGTGAAGCGTTGGAGAACCGCAAGGAGGTATCGTTGGAATATGCCATAGCCAATACAGACCGTTCGGTGGGAGCCATGCTTTCGGGAGCAGTAGCTGCCAAGTATGGTCAGGCAGGATTACCTGCACAAACCATTCAGGTGAAGTTCAAGGGTTCTGCCGGACAAAGTTTCGGTGCCTTCCTGCCACACGGTGTCAGCTTCAAGTTGGAAGGTGAAGCCAACGACTATTTGGGCAAGGGCTTGAGTGGAGGACATATTTCCGTACAGCCTCCGGTAAGAAGCAATTTCCTGGCCGAAAACAATGTGATTGCAGGCAATACGCTGTTGTATGGTGCTACTAGCGGTGAGGTGTACATCAACGGATGTGTGGGCGAACGTTTTGCCGTACGTAATTCCGGTGCCATTGCCGTGGTAGAAGGAGTGGGCGACCACTGCTGTGAATACATGACCGGCGGACGTGTGGTTGTCTTGGGCAAGACCGGACGCAACTTCGCCGCAGGTATGAGTGGCGGTGTGGCTTACGTGTGGGACAAAGACCGTAACTTCGACTATTTCTGCAACATGGAGATGGTGGAACTGTCGTTGCTGGAAGATGCCACTGCCCGTAAGGAACTGCATGAACTGGTTCGTCAGCATTATTTGTACACAGGTTCTCAGCTGGCTCGTACGATGCTGGACAACTGGGGCCATTACGTGGAAGAATTCATTCAGGTGACTCCGATTGAATACAAGAAGGTACTGGCCGAAGAGCAGATGCGCAAATTGCAGCAGAAAATTGCAGAAGTACAGCGTGATTATTGATTAATTGTTGAACAGTAAAAAACTAGATATATGGGAAATCCAAAAGCATTTCTGACCGTTCCCAGACAAGAAGCCGGATATCGTCCGATACATGATCGTATCAGAGACTTCAGTGAGGTGGAACAGACGTTGAACACAAGTGAGCGAAAGTTGCAGGCATCGCGGTGTATGGATTGCGGAGTGCCTTTCTGCCACTGGGCTTGTCCGGTTAGCAATCGTCCTCCTGAATTTCAGGATGCCATGTACAAGGGAAAATGGAAGGAAGCTTATGAAATACTCTCCGAAACCAATGACTTTCCGGAGTTTACCGGACGTGTCTGTCCGGCGTTGTGCGAAAAAAGTTGTGTATTGAAACTGAGTATGGATGCGCCGGTCACTATCCGTGAAGATGAGGCCGCAGTGATTGAAGCAGCCTTCCGTGAAGGTTATGTGCAGCCTCGCCAGTACAAGCGGAACGGGAAATCGGTGGCCGTCATCGGCTCCGGACCTGCCGGACTGGCTGCAGCCAACCAGTTGAACCAGAAAGGATACGCCGTTACGGTGTTCGAGAAACTGGAATATGTGGGTGGACTGTTGCGTTTCGGTATTCCGAACTTCAAGCTCAGCAAGTCAGTCATCGACCGTCGTATTGCGGTGATGGAGGCTGAAGGCATTACGTTCAAAGTGAATACGGATATCGATGTCACTCATCTGCCTGAAGGTTTTGATGCTTATTGCGTTTGTACGGGTACACCGCAGGCACGTGACTTGAATATCCCGGGCCGTGATTTGAAAGGCATCCATTTTGCCATGGAAATGCTGGCACAGCAGAATCGTGTGCTGGCCGGACAGCAGATTCCGAAGGAAGAGCGCATTACTGCCAAAGGAAAGAATGTGCTGGTTATCGGAGGTGGTGATACGGGAAGCGACTGTATCGGTACTAGTAACCGTCAGGGAGCGCTTAGCGTGACACAGATTGAAATCATGCCCAAGCCGCCGGTAGGCTATAATCCCAAAACTCCGTGGCCGCAGTGGCCCATCGTGCTCAAGACAAGCAGCAGCCATGAAGAAGGTTGTGTGCGTCGCTGGAGCCTGACTTCCAACCGTTTTCTGGAAAAAGACGGTAAAGTCTGCGGAGTGGAAGTGGAAGAAGTAGAATGGATTCCGGGAGCAGAAGGAGAACGTCCGGTGATGAAACCTACCGGCAAGAAGGAAGTGCTGAAAGCCGACTTGGTTTTGCTGGCTATGGGTTTCCTCCGTCCGGAACAGCCGGAATTCCCGGCCAATGTATTCGTTGCAGGTGATGCCGCTACCGGAGCCAGTCTGGTGGTGAAATGCATTGCAGGCGGACGAAAGGCGGCTGCAGATATAGATGCATATCTGAGCCGTAAATAACAGATTTTCATACAAAATATAAATAGAACGACTATGTGTGGCATTGCAGCTATTTTAAATATTAAACAACAGACTCCTGAATTGCGAACCAAGGCTTTGGCCATGGCTCGCAAGATTCGTCACCGCGGGCCCGACTGGAGTGGAATTTATTGTGGGGGCACAGCTATCCTGGCTCATGAACGTTTGTCGATTGTCGATCCGGAAAGTGGGGGCCAACCGTTGTATTCACCCGACAAGAAACAGATATTGGCTGTCAACGGTGAAATTTATAACCACCGCGACATCCGTAAGAAATATGCCGGGAAGTACGAGTTCCAGACCGGTAGTGACTGTGAAGTGATTCTGGCGCTGTATCGGGACTACGGCATCCATTTCTTGGAAGAGCTGAACGGTATTTTTGCCTTCGTGCTTTATGATGCAGAAAAGGATGAGTTTCTCATTGCCCGCGACCCGATTGGCGTGATTCCACTTTACATCGGTTATGACAGCGACGGAAAGGTATATTGCGCCAGCGAACTGAAAGCGCTGGAAGGATTCTGCGAACGTTATGAACCTTTCCTGCCGGGACATTATTATTCCAGCAAGGAAGGAAAGATGGTACGTTGGTACAAACGCGACTGGACCAGTTATGAGGCAGTGGCCGATGCGCCGGCTTCGGTAAGTGCCCTGCGCGAAGGACTGGAAAAGGCGGTTCGCGGACAGCTGATGAGCGATGTGCCATACGGTGTGTTGCTTTCAGGAGGTTTGGATAGTTCAGTGATTTCGGCCATTGCCAAGCGCTATGCGGCCCGCCGTGTGGAAACCGACGGACAGATGGCTGCCTGGTGGCCTCAGCTTCATTCATTCGCCATTGGTCTGGAAGGAGCGCCCGACTTGGCGAAGGCACGTGAAGTGGCCGATTACATCGGTACGGTACACCACGAAATTCATTATACCATTCAGGAAGGACTCGATGCCCTTCGCGATGTGATTTATTACATTGAAACCTACGATGTGACAACTGTCCGTGCATCTACTCCGATGTACCTCTTGGCGCGTGTCATCAAGAGTATGGGTATCAAGATGGTGCTCAGTGGGGAAGGAGCCGATGAGATTTTCGGAGGCTACCTTTATTTCCACAAGGCTCCCGATGCGCGTGCTTTCCACGAAGAAACCGTGCGCAAACTGTCTAAACTTTACCTGTACGACTGTTTGCGGGCCAACAAGGCATTGGCTGCTTGGGGAGTAGAAGGGCGTGTGCCTTTCTTGGACAAGGAATTTCTGGATATTGCCATGCGCCTGAATCCAAAAGCTAAGATGTGTCCGGGCAAGACCATCGAGAAAAAGATTGTGCGCGAGGCCTTTTCCGACATGCTGCCCGAGAGCGTGGCATGGCGTCAGAAGGAACAGTTCAGTGACGGAGTGGGATACAGCTGGATTGATACGCTGAAGGAATTTACTTCCAAAGAGGTATCCGACGAACAGATGGCTCATGCTGCCGAACGTTTCCCCATCAATCCGCCGCGTAACAAGGAAGAGTATTATTACCGTTCCATCTTCGAGGAACATTTCCCGAGCGACAGTGCGGCCAAGAGTGTGCCCAGTGTGCCGAGTGTAGCCTGCTCAACGGCAGAAGCATTGGCATGGGACAAGGCTTTCGCAAATGTCAATGAGCCGAGCGGACGTGCGGTGGCCGATGTACACGAAGAAGGATACAAAAACTAAGTAGCGATTATATATGAAAATAGAATTTACAAAGATGCACGGTCTGGGTAATGATTACATCTATGTGAATACGATGAAATACCCGTTGGCTGACCCTGAAAAAAATTCAATTGAGTGGAGCCGTCCTCACACAGGAATAGGTAGTGACGGACTGGTGCTGATTGGGGCTTCAGACAAAGCCGATTTCAGCATGCGCATATTCAATGCCGATGGTTCGGAAGCCATGATGTGCGGAAACGCCAGCCGCTGCATCGGAAAATATTTATACGAAGACGGACTGACTACAAAGACGGACATCCTTTTGGATACGCTTTCCGGTATCAAGGAACTGCATCTGCAGGTCAATGAAGGAAAAGTGGAGAGCGTGCGGGTAGATATGGGCATTCCAGCCGATATCCATCCGGTGGACTTGGGTGAATCATATCCTTACCAGAAAGGAATCGCTGTATCTATGGGAAATCCGCATCTGGTCATCTTCGTGGACAAGATGGAAGAGGTGGATTTGCCGGCAGTGGGACCGGTGCTTGAGCATCATCCGCTGTTCCCCGACCGGGTGAATGTGGAATTTGCCCAGGTGCTGGACAAGGAAACCATCCGCATGCGGGTGTGGGAGAGAGGCTCCGGAATCACCCAGGCTTGTGGCACAGGGGCCTGTGCCACTGCGGTAGCGGCGGCTTTCACCGGCAGGTGTGGGAACCATGCCACCATCTGTATGGACGGAGGTAAACTGACAGTCGACTGGAAAGGAGAGGGAAATCATTTGTATATGACCGGCCCTGCAGTCAAAGTATTCGACGGAACAATAGAATTAAAAGAGTAAGACAGAACATCAGATGATACAAGTTAACGAAAACTTCATTAAACTGCCCGGAAATTATCTGTTTTCGAGCGTAGCCCAAAAAGTAAATGCGTTTAAAACTGCCCATCCGGAGGCCGCACTGATTCGTCTGGGAATTGGCGACGTGACTCGTCCGCTGCCCCCAGCTGCCATCAAGGCCATGCACCATGCAGTGGATGAAATGGCCAGTTCGGATACCTTTCATGGATACGGTCCCGAACAGGGATATGATTTCCTGATTCAGGCCATCCTGACTCATGATTATCAGCCAAGAGGTATCGAATTGCGTCCGACGGAAATCTTTGTGAGCGATGGTGCCAAAAGCGATACAGGTAACTTCGGCGATATTCTCGGCACAGGCAACAAGGTGGCTGTGACCGACCCGGTGTATCCGGTATATATTGACAGCAACGTCATGGCCGGACGGGCCGGTGACTTGCAAGCCAATGGCCAGTGGAACCGCTTGACTTATTTGCCTTGCACAGCCGAAAACCATTTTGTGCCTTCTCTTCCTACAGAACCGGTAGACATGATTTACCTGTGCTATCCGAACAATCCGACGGGAACCACACTGACCAAGGAAGAATTGCAGAAGTGGGTGGATTATGCCTTGGAACATAAGGCATTGATTTTGTATGATGCAGCGTATGAGGCTTACATTCATGAAGCCGATGTGCCACATTCCATTTATGAAATCGAGGGAGCCCGTTCGTGTGCCGTAGAGTTCCGCAGTTTCTCCAAGACAGCCGGATTTACGGGTGTGCGTTGCGGTTATACCGTGGTACCGGAAGAAGTAAAGGCTATGACCACCTCTGGCGAAGAGGTAGCACTGAACCATTTATGGAACCGTCGCCAGTGTACGAAGTTCAATGGAACCAGCTACATTACCCAGCGGGGTGCCGAGGCCATTTACACTCCCGAAGGGCAGGCAGAAATCAAGGAAACCATAGAATACTATATGGAGAATGCCCGCCTGATGCGTGAAGGTCTGCAGGGTGCCGGATTTACTCTCTATGGTGGTGTCAATGCTCCTTATATTTGGGTGAAAGCGCCCGAAGGCTTGGATTCATGGAGCTTCTTCGATATGCTGCTTCACGAAGTGAATGTAGTAGGTACTCCAGGCGTAGGCTTTGGACCGAGCGGAGAAGGCTTTTTGCGTCTGACTGCTTTCGGTAAACGCGAAGACTGCCAGGAAGCCATGAGTAGAATAAAAAACTGGGCCGGACGTTAATCCGACCCAGTTCTTAAAACCGCCAGCCTATCCCGATCGAGAGTGAATGAAAAAATGGGCGTTTTTTCCCGAGATTAAGTCGTTTTCCATCGAAAACCGTTTCCCGGACGCCAGAGAGTAAGGGTCAAGGTTAGAGAAGGTGTATCCCAGAGAGATTATCAAGCTTTCTTCCATTCCCAAGGAAACGGAAGTTTTCAGCTGAGAGGATAAAGGCTCCGCACGGGAAGTTGTGATTTTCTTCATAGAAGTGGGGAGTCCATACACCTGTGGAATTTGGGATATAGCCAGGGTTTTTCCTTTATTCCGTTTGCTCTTCGACGGTTACTTCTTTCTTGTCGTAGAAGACCAGTACAATTTCTCCTTTGGCAGGAGTATCGTTGTCTTTGGTATCCAGTTTCACGCTTCGTTTCAAGGTGAGCAGGTATTTTCCTGTGGGTACCTTCTCAAAAGAAACTCCGTCGCGGCTATCGTTCAGGGTTCCATAATATACAGTATATTCTTCCAGGTGGTTTGGGTTGTCCAGCGTAGCCTCCAGTTCTTCGTTGGCAGCTATCTTTTCTCCCGTCCATCCTATCACTTCCTGGTTGGAAACCGTGGTGCGTGTGGAAGGTATATATATAGGGTGAATCCATTTCTTGTAAGCATAATTTACCAGTGTGCGTGTTTCCTTTTGCTGAGTGCGTTGGAACACGAATGACACCGTTTCAGTCTTTCCAAGTGGTATGAAATAGGAATAGCCGAAAATAGTATTTCCATCAAAAGTGTTGAATCCCATTTCCTTGCCGTTGGCCATGACAGACGACCCTCCTGTAAGTCTGATATCTTTCAGAGGTGTATCCTTTTCCCGTGAGAAATGGGCATAGGCCAATGTAGGGTGTGAGTCGGAAAATGCAACCAGATACTTTTGATAAATAGGTACAGCATCTGGCAGATTTTCGGAGTTTTCCTCACTGCATCCCGCAGTGAAGAAAACCAATAAGCCATACATCATCCAACAAAATAGTTGTTTTACATTCATTAGTTATACAAGTTTTGATAGATTTACGATGGCAAAGATAGGGGGAATGTGTGAAATTCATGGCAAATGATGATGTACACAGGCGGTATTTAAATATCTGGTAAACAGTGTGTTGATAATTTACCTGATGTACATCGCCCTTAAAAGCCCGCAATGAACTCATCAAAACTGCTGTTTTCGATGCGCATTTTTTCTTTCAACCGCATTTTCCGGCGCGAGATACTTCCCTTGGCAATGTGGTAGATTTCGGACAGAAGAGACAGTGGAAGATCCATTTTCACCAGGCAGCAGAAACGGAGTTCCTCTTCCGTGAGCTGGGGACAGTGTTCCTTCAGCCGGGTGGTGAAGCCGTCAAAGCAGGTATCCGTGTTTTGCTGGATGATGTCCCATTCGTCTTCCGTCAGGTGAAGCGCTCCCTGCGAGTTTCTTTTCCGCAGGAGCGAGGGAAGGGTAATGGCATTCAGTTGCCGGTAATATTCCACACTCTTGTGCAGCCGGTCGATTTCCTGTTGCTTCAGCCGTTCCTGCTCGTGAGCCAGTGCCACTTCCGCCTCTTTCCGTTTCAAGCTTTCTTCCATCCGCATCCACTGGGTTTCCTTGAGTTCCTCGGCCAGCTTCTGTTTGTGCGTACGGATACGGTGGAGCAGTAATAACAGAATCAGAATCACAAGTCCCAATGCCACCACCATCCGGTAGAAAATCAGCTTGTGGTGAGCCGTTTCCATTTCTGCCTTGTTGGCCCGTTCACGTTGCAGCTTGTATTCCTGCATGTCCTGTATTTTTCCGATGACCATTTCCTTCCGTTCCGTGCTCAGCGAGTCGTGCGACAGGACGTACTTTCGCATGTAGGCGTTTTCCCGTTTCCCATCTCGTAGGTTTCCATACATTTCAAACAGGCGGCGGTAGGCCTCCGTGCGTTGTTTCAAGGTCAGGCCCAGTAAAGAAGGCAAAATATAGTGTGTAGCCGAATCAGCTTTCAGAAGCGAGGCAAAGATGTATCCTTTTTGCGTATGCAAGACAGGAGTTTGTTCTTCCGACAGATTTTTGTGGATGGCCTCGTTGATATAATGAAAGGCACTGTCCGTCTGCTCCTGTTGCAGATAGATACGCGAAAGATACAGTTCGTTCTGCACGGTGGAAGCAGTCGTTCCGGAGGACATGCAGGCAAGGGCCTTCCGGAAATAGGTTTTTGCGGTTTCGGGATTTTTAGGCAAATAGAACAATGCCTTTTCCTGCCACAAATCGGCATACGAGGTAGAGTCGTTCAAGAACCGGGCCATTCTTTCCGCCGCTCCCAAAGTGCGTGCCTCTTCCACGGTATCTGCTTTGAAACGGCTGATGCGGATTTGCTCAAGGTAAATCTTGAACTGCAACAGACTGTCAGTGTGAGGATTCGTTTCGGCTGTCTGTGGAGAGGGCGTCTCATGTTGAGAGGGAGTACATGCGAAAAGCGTGCACAAGAGTAGAACCCACGCTCCCCAAGAGCGTATAAGTAGGTTTATGGAATGTGAGAAAATAGACATCGGTTAGTCAGGTTAGTTAGTTCGGGGACGAAGTTACTAAAAATCTTGCCGGAATGCATATTTTTTGAATAAAAAATAAGTTTTGGAATTTGGGAAATCTTTCATTTGTTATTCTGATGCTTATTCTTTAGCTTTGCCTTGATAGGAAAAACACGAAAAAGAAATGGAACAATTGCAAAGCAGGCTGTCCAAATGGCAGGTGATGGTTCTCTCCCGTGAGCTGCATGATGACGAGGAAGGCATCTGTAAGGTTTGTCATCTTATGCTGCATGCAGAAGAGGCACGGTCGGCTTCCAATGCGGCATGGATACTCTCCCATTTGTCGGGAGAAGACAAGAGGCTCTATCTTTCTCCCTTTTATGATGAGATTACAGACCGGGTAATGGCGTCCAATTTGAAAATACGCCGGGGGCTTGTGCTGTCTATTTTGCTGGATTTGGTGACTGATAGGAATTTCCGGACAGACTTGTTTGATTTTTGTCTTATCCATGCAGTTGATAAGAAGGAAGCAGACAGCAGCCGTTCGATGATGATAAAATTGGCTGCGAAGATGTGCCGCTTTGTTCCGGAACTGGCCAATGAACTGAAAGTCTGTCTGGATATGCTGGAATATGAAATGACGCCAAGTATTGTGACAGCCAAGAGAAATGCCCTGAAGGTGGTGGCAGTATTGATGAAGCAAACGATGATAAATCAGGAGAATTCTTCTTTACGAAAAATCCCCAACGTAGGTTCACAGACCGAACAAGATTTGATGGCAATGGGATATACCTCTGTTGAATCGCTGAGAGGAAAGAAAGCGGAGGATTTATACGAGGAAGAATGTCGTTTGCGTGGGTGTACGATAGATCGTTGCCAGCTTTATCTGTATCGGGCTTTGGAATATTTTGTTAATACGGGAAATCCTGATAGGGAGAAATGCAAATGGTGGTACTGGAAAGATGATTTCTTTTATCCTTCCCCGTGTGGGGCACGGTGTGTGGAGTGTCTGTCATTTCCGAAAGAATGTAAAGGATGTAGAAAGATAAAAGGCAAGGTGCATTGGCTTCAATACACAGGCGATACCGTATGCCCCATCTGGAAATGCTGCAAGGAAAAGAAGCGGGAAAATTGTGGAGGATGTCCGGATTTACCTTGTAGCCGTTTTATGAAAGACCCTTCCATTTCGGATGAGGAGAATGAAGCCAACTTGAAAAAGATGATGGCTAATCTTGCGACGTATAAAAAACATACATAATTATGGAAACAGAAAGATTGATTCTCAGGCCATGGCGTGAGGGAGATGCACCTTCGCTCTATAAATATGCCAAGGACCCAGCTGTAGGACCGATTGCCGGCTGGCCACCACACAGGTCTGTAGAAAATAGTAGGGAAGTGATACGTGATATTCTTTCGGCTCCGGAAACTTATGCGGTAGTGTTGAAGGAAACTAATGAGCCTGTTGGCAGTGTGGGCATTATGTTTGGAGACGGCATACATAGTGCCGACATGCAGGAAGGGGATGCAGAAATTGGTTATTGGATTGGAGTTCCTTATTGGGGTAACGGTCTGATTCCTGAGGCTGTCAATCGTCTACTGAGTCGTTGCTTTGAGGAGTTGGATATACGACGAGTGTGGTGTGGTTATTATGATGGAAACACCAAATCGCGTCGAGTAATGGATAAATGTGGATTTAAGTTTCATCATACAGAAGAGTGCAAACTTTCTCCATTAGGTGATGTACGGATAGAACATTTTACTTTGTTGACAAAAAAGGACTGGGAAAAAATGAATAATTGATTCCATGGAAAGTGTAGCTGACTATATGATTCGTCCTTTGTATCCAGAGGAAATCCATTTGCTGAGGGATTTTCTTTATGAAGCGATTTTTATTCCTGAAGGAGTTGAACCTCCGTCGATAGATGTGGTGGATTTGCCCGAGTTGAGGCTATATGTGGAGGATTTTGGCAAGAAAAAAGATGATTGTTGCTTGGTGGTCGAGCAGGATGGCAAGGTGGTTGGGGCAGTGTGGACACGTATCATGAAGGATTATGGTCATGTGGATGAGAATACCCCTTCGCTTTCCATTTCCTTATACAAAGCATATCGGAACCGAGGGTTGGGCAGCCGGTTGATGAAGGAGATGCTGAATCTGCTTGAAAATAAAGGTTATCATCGTGTTTCTCTTTCTGTTCAAAAGACTAATTACGCTGTCCGTATGTATTTAAAACTTGGATTTGAGGTTATAAAGGAAACAGAGGAGGAGTTTGTTATGGTGAAAGATCTATTTACTCGGATGCTGGGCACAGTCGGACAACATTCCAACATTGGTCGGAATTTTACTTGTCAGTGTAGTTCCTGTAAAGCGATTAGATGGTTAAAACCGAGATACAAGATTCGTCCGCTTGTTGAAGAAGATATATCCGAAATGCAGCAATTGTTTCGTTCTACCGTACTCAATGTGAATTTGAGAGATTATACGAATGAAGAGGTTATGGACTGGGCATCTTGTGGTGATGATGTAGCACATTGGAAAGATCTTTTGTCGCAAAATTACTATATCGGAGCATTTGATGAACAAGACAGAATGGCAGGATTCTCTTCTATGAATAAGAAAGGGTATTTACATTCGATGTTTGTGCATAAAGACATGCAGGGAAAAGGAGTTGCTACTCAGTTGCTTGAAGAAGTGGAAAAGATGGCCGTTGCGTATGGAGTCACTGAAATCACATCGGAAGTAAGTCTGACCGCTCGACCGTTTTTTGAGCGAAAGGGGTATAAGGTGGTTAAATCTCAGAAGTGCAGAGCCAATAAATTGATGCTGACGAATTTTGTGATGCGCAAGTGCATTCTCTGATGTCCATATTTTTTCTTCTTGTGTGGATTTGAAAACGCGCTGGCACCAATGAGAAAGTATGCTTGAATTTTTTATGTCTCTCACGCGGGAAACGTATGTTTCTGCTTCCGGAACCGTATGTTTCCCGTGTGAGAAACGTACGGTTTAGGGCAGAGAAACATGGAAAATGATTCGTCAGATGATGAAATCGGTTGGGGAGTTTCTTCATTTACAGACGGATACAGTATTCTATAATGGCCTGTTCGTTTTCCGGAATTCTGTCGGGCTGATATTCTTGTATTTCTTGAATAATCTGTTCAGGTGGCTTTCCCAAAAGCATTCAACAGTATTAATAAATTATCGGAATACCTTTTGAACATCTCCCATAAATATTGAAGATATTTCCCTATTTTTGGAATTGCAATGAATATACTTCCAATTTTCAGGAACAAATACATGGGAACTATGGATAAAAAAACAATTACAGCTTCTGTAGAGCGCATTGCCGCTTGCGGGCTATATTGCGGAGCGTGCCGCAAGTATCTCAAAGGGAAATGTCCGGGATGCCGGCAGAATGACAAGGCAGCTTGGTGTAAAATCAGACAATGCTGTCAAGCGAAAGGTTTCGTCAGTTGTGCTGATTGTGATATGGACGTAAAGGCCTGCAAGACACATAATAATGTGATAGGAAAAATTTTTTCTTTTCTGTTCAATTCCGACCGTGCAGCGTGTATTCGTTACATCCAGGCAAATGGATATAAAGCTTTTGCGGAAGAGATGACCCGACGGAAAGCACAGACGATAAGAAAGAGATAATTACAGGGCAGCCCTTTTAAAATGCAAACCGCAACAAAAAAAGATGGAAATATATAATTTGCTGGATGTCAAATCAAGGGACGAGTAACGGGAATGGCTCATGCTGAATCATTAAAAGGAGGCAGAGTTTTGGGTAGCGGTGAAAAATAACAGAGGCCACAACCTCCACGGTCGCGGCCTCTTTCTCAAACAACCAATAAGAAATAAGAGATAATCCTTTAGGGTGTGGATTATCTGATGAACAGCAGTTCTCTATATTTAGGAAGTGTCCACATCTGGTCGTCGACAATCAGTTCAAGCTTGTCGATGTGGTAACGAATCTGTTCCAGCATCGGAGTTATCTTGTCATGATATTCAACGGCTTTCGCACGTTCGTCAGTAATCTTGTTAGCCACTTTGCGTGCTTCTACCATTGTGTCTACGTGTTCCTTGATGTAAGAAGTGTGTTCAGCAATCTTACGGATGATAGCCAGGTTCTCGGCAGACAGCTTTTCTGCTTCTTCTGCAGGGAAAATCTGTTTCATCTTGTAGACATTGTCAATCAGCTTGCTCTGATATTCAATGGCTACCGGAACGATGTGGTTCATTACCAAGTCGCCCAAAACGCGGGCTTCAATCTGGATTTTCTTCGTATAAGTTTCCCATTTCACTTCGTTGCGGGCTTCCAGTTCCTTGCGTGTCATGACGCCTGCTGATTCGAACATGCGTACACTGTCTTCTGTCAGGTACTGGTCGAAGATGACCGGACAGCTGGTTTCGCAGTCCAGACCACGGCGGGCAGCTTCTGCTTTCCATTCATCGCTGTAACCGTTGCCGTCGAAGCGGATAGGCTTGCTCAGTTTGATGTATTTGCGTACTACCTGAATGATGGCTGAAATCTTCGGTTCGCCTTTTTCAATCAGTTCGTCTACTTCTTTCTTGAATTCTGTGAGCTGTTCAGCCACGGCTGTGTTCAGGGCAATCATGGCGCTGGCGCAGTTGGCTTCTGAGCCTACGGCACGGAATTCAAAGCGGTTACCTGTGAAGGCGAATGGAGAAGTACGGTTACGGTCGGTGTTGTCAATCAACAGTTCCGGAATCTGCGGAATGTCGAGCTTCATACCGTGTTTGCCACCCAAGGTAATCAGTTCGTCGGTAGCACTGTCTTCCATGTGGTCGAGCACTTTGCTCAGCTGGCTTCCCAGGAATGAAGAGATGATGGCGGGAGGTGCTTCGTTGGCTCCCAGACGGTGTGCGTTGGTGGCACTCATGATAGAGGCTTTCAGCAGTCCGTTGTGTTTGTATACTGCCATCAGGGTATTGACGATAAATGTGATGAAGCGCAGGTTCTCTTCCGGAGTCTTGCCCGGAGCCATCAGCAGCGTACCGGTATCTGTACCGAGTGACCAGTTGTTGTGCTTACCGGAACCGTTGACACCTTTGAACGGTTTTTCGTGCAACAGTACGCGGAATCCGTGTGTACGTGCCACTTTACGCATCAGTGACATGATCAGCATGTTGTGGTCTACGGCCAAGTTGCATTCTTCGAAGATAGGAGCCAATTCGAACTGGTTCGGAGCTACCTCATTGTGGCGTGTCTTTACCGGAATACCCAGTTCAAGAGCCTGGATTTCGAGGTCTTTCATGAAGGCTGCCACACGGGTAGGGATGGCACCGAAATAGTGGTCTTCCAGCTGCTGGTTTTTAGATGCTTCGTGACCCATCAAAGTTCGTCCAGTCAGCAACAGGTCCGGACGTGCGGCATACAGGCCTTCGTCTACCAGGAAGTATTCCTGTTCCCATCCCAGGTAAGCCATTACTTTCTTTACATTCGGATCGAAATAGTGGCATACATCTACGGCAGCTTTGTTTACTGCGCGGAGGGCTTTCAGCAACGGAGCCTTGTAGTCGAGTGATTCACCGGTATAGGCGATGAAGATAGTCGGGATACACAAGGTGTCGTCTACCACGAACACAGGTGAGGAAGGATCCCATGCACTGTAACCACGGGCTTCGAATGTGTTACGGATACCTCCGTTCGGGAAAGAAGAAGCATCCGGTTCCTGCTGCACGAGCAGTTTTCCGGAGAATTCTTCCATCATGCCACCCTTTCCGTCGTGTTCTACAAATGCGTCGTGCTTCTCAGCAGTGCCTTCCGTCAGCGGCTGGAACCAGTGAGTATAGTGGGTGGCACCCAGTTCGCTGGCCCATTTTTTCATCCCTTCGGCCACAGCATCGGCAATCTGGCGGTCAAGAGCCGCGCCATTGTCCATGGCATCGATGAGCCGTGCAAATACCGTAGAAGGAAGGTATTTGAACATTTTTTCTCTGTTGAATACGTATTTGCCAAAGTATTCTCCCGGTCTTTCTTTGGGAGCGGGCACTTCCAGTGGTTTTGCCTGGAAGGCCTTTTCTACTACTCTGAATCTTAATGTTGACATGTTACTGTAAATTTTTATTGGTTATTTATTAGTTAGTAGTGAATGTTCAATTTTAATTTAATGGTTGTAGGCTGATTCTCCATGTTCGTAGATATCCAGTCCTTCTTCTTCGATTCTGGCTGGAACACGCAAACCGTGTACTTTGTCGAGAACCTTGAAGATGATGTAGCCCATGATGGCAGCCCAGCCGCCTACGATGATGACACCGAAAATCTGTGCACCGAGGAATCCGAAACCGCCTCCGTAGAATGTACCTCCGTCTACGGCGAACAGACCTGTCAGGATGGTTCCAAGGCTACCGCACACGCCGTGTACAGATGAGGCACCTACCGGGTCATCGATTTTCAGACGGTGTTCGATGAATTCTACTGAGAAAATCATGACGGTTCCGCAGATAGCTCCGATGATGGCAGCACCCGCAGGAGATACCATGTCGCATCCGGCTGTGACACCGACCAGTCCGGCAAGGATACCGTTGAGGGTCAGTGAGAGGGAAGGTTTGCCATATTTAACCCAGCTAACCAGCAAGGCCATCATACCACCGGTACAAGCTGCCAGGTTGGTGGTAAGGAACACGTGTGAAATGGCTGTCTGGTCGCCAGAAGTGGCAGCGGCAAGCTGTGAGCCCGGGTTGAAACCGAACCAGCCGAACCAGAGGATGAATACGCCCAGGCAGGCGAGGGTCAGGTTGTGTCCGGGGATGGCTTTTGACTTTCCGTCTTTGCCGTATTTCCCTAAGCGGGGACCGAGGATGGCCGCGCCGACCAGTGCAATCCATCCACCTACAGAGTGTACCACTGTAGAACCGGCAAAGTCATGGAAGGTGTAGCCGAAGAAAGACATCATGAATGAACTCGGGTCAGCGTTGGTGAGCCATCCTCCTCCCCAGGTCCAGTGACCGGATACAGGATAAATCAGGACACTGATGGCTATGGTGTAGACCAGATACATGGAGAACTTGGTACGTTCGGCCATGGCACCTGATACGATAGTGGCAGATGTGGCACAAAACACGGTCTGGAAAATAAGGAAGCCTTCAATCGGAAGACCGTTCTGGATGATGCGGTCCATGGCGTCCAGATCGAAGATATGCGGGGTGCCGAATACATCTCCTACGCCAAACATCAGTCCGAATCCGATGAACCAGAACAGGATGGAACCTACCATGAAGTCAACCAGGTTCTTCATCAGGATGTTGGCGGTGTTTTTGCTGCGGGTGAACCCGGCTTCTACCAAGGCGAATCCCGGCTGCATGAAGAATACCAGCATGGCTGCCAGCAACATCCATACGGTATTGATACCGGTGGACAATTCTGAAATTTTGTCGACTGTGCCTGCTTCTTCAGGAGAAGTCTGTGCGGCTGCAATTAATGGAAAAAGAAGTAAGAAAAGGGGTATGAGGGTCTTGCGGTATGCGCCATGCACACCTTCTTTAAACAGTTTCATAATCTTTACCTTTTTAATTAATACCTGTGTTGATAATCTCCCGTCGGGCTTATTTTTCCTGCTCGGCATTGTAGAGTGAAATATCTCCACGTTCACCGGTACGGATGCGGATGGAGTCTTCCACGGGGATGATGAAAATACGGCCGTCGCCGATTTCACCGGTGTAGGCCGATTTCAGGATGGCCTGTACGGTCTTTTCCACATTCTTCTCGCGCACCACAATGGAAATCAGGATACGTTCGATGGAACTGGTGTCATATACCACCCCACGATAGATACGTCCTTCACGGGTCTTTCCGATACCTCTTACTTCATAGTAGGAGAACCATTCGATGTCGGCGGCCAGCAGTGCCTCCTTCACTTCTTCGAACTTGGTTCTACGGATGATTGCTTCAATTTTCTTCATAATGACGTTATATTTGTATATTGTATTGTTTTGTTATCCTGTATAATCTTTTGCCTTAATTCTGACTAATACCTTGTCATCTCTCTTTTAATTGCTCTAATCGTATGTTTCTATATTAAAAACTGAGTCCAAAAACAAAATAGGCACCTTCTGTAGCCGGATTCCAAATGGCTTGGGCAAATACCGGAAGTGAGAAAGAGTCGGTAAACTTGATTTCTTTCGTGGCTTGCAGGCTGATGTGGGAAACCTCAAATCCGTTAGCTCCGTTGTTGTAGAAACTTGTTTCCCAAGGAGTGGCTCCGATTTCAGCCGACCAGTCCAAACCTCCCAGCTTGAAGGGAGCGGCGATGCTGAAGTAGGAAGAATAGGCCCGGTCGCCATTGGCTTTCACTCCGTCGGCCCCTGCAAAGTTGGTGTACCAGTTGACGGCCAGTACGCCAAAATCGTATCCCACCTGAGCTTCGAATACATGTGCTGTGTTGTGTGCGCCGTAATGGAAATACTGCGGTCCGTTGTTGAACCAGTAGTCGGTGACTGATACACTGAATCCTCCGGTGCTATACCCCAATGTCAGGTCGAATTCTTTTGTGTCGTCTTTGTCTATTCCCACAGAACCCCATCCTGAAAGAGAGAACCCTTTATAGGACACGGAGGCAGAAGGTTGAATGCTGACATTTCCTAAGTCCTGTCCACGCCAGATATATCCGCTGACAAGGTCAGCACCAATGCTGGCTTCTACTTTGTCTTGGGCCATCGAGATGGCTGGAGCTCCTGCTAATGTGAGCAATGCGACTCCGGTGAGATACATTCTTTTCATTTGCTTTCGTGTTTTTAGTTAATGTTGTCGTTAATAACCTCTTTAGTTGTATTGTCTTTTTGTATTGTATTTTCTTGTTTTGCCTTTCTTTTTGTTTTTCGATATGCAAATGTACTTCCTTTTAGACGTATATTTCAATAAATAGCTCTCTTTTTTGTATTATATTTTTTATGGTGTCGGTTTGTTTCTTTTTTCCTCTATTATTGTTTTAAATTGAAATATTTTATCCCTTGTTTTGTTTCATTTGTTTAATGCAGCAGAAATGCTTTCCGTTAAACGTGCCCTTTGAGGGTAGCTTTTGGCGTTGAAACAGGGTTGTGGAGTTTGTTTTTTCCGTACTTTTGTGTCATATTTTAATCCTGATGTGTATGCATTCACCAGTATATTTGTTCAATCCTGACTATGATATGGCTATGGCCAATTTTACTCCTTATTACAAGGCACCGGCGGAAATCTTGCGGATGGCTGCCGATTTGTCGGTTCTTCCGGTGTGGTTTGCCGGGGAGGGTAGTGAAGTGAAAGTGGACTGTCTGGAGCGGGTAGCACTGTTTCGTTGTCAATTGGGTGAAATTTGTCCGGAAGGAGAAGGAAGGGAGATTTTGTCCGGGTTGCTTTCTTCGGTAGATTGGACGGCACAATGGCCCTCTGCCCGTTATGTACCTTGGGGATGGACCCCTGCTTTGGTGCATCGGTTACGTTTGGAAGGGGTGGACGAGGAGTTCCTTCCTACCGCAGAGGAAATGCAACGGATTCGTTATCTTTCATCCCGGGAGCGGTGTCTGGAGATATTGCCGGCATTTGCTGGTTGGGAAGGCATCTGTGGGGAGATGAAAGCTTGTAAGCAGTTGACTGAGGTAGATACGTTCATACGGGAAAGAGGGCAGGTTATCTTGAAAGCTCCCTGGTCGGGAAGTGGTAGAGGGCTTTGGAAGGTTTCTGCGGCAAGCTGGAATGCACAGCTGGCGGGATGGGCGTCCCGTATCTTGAAGGTACAGGGAAGGCTGATGGCAGAGCCCATTTATGACAAGGTGGCTGATTTTGCCATGGAGTTTTTCTCAGATGAGAATGGGGAGGTCCGGTTTGTGGGATATTCTTATTTTGAAACGGATGTGCACGGGAATTATAAAGCAAACCGTCTGTTGAGTAATACTGCTATTGAGGAACGGCTTTCACGTTATGTGTCGTTGGAACGGTTGTCGTGTATCGGGGCTTGCCTGGAAGCGTCGTTGAAAAAGTTGCTGGGGCAAGCTTATCAGGGTTATTTAGGGGTGGATATGATGGTATGTCGTGTGGAAGACGGGTATCGGATACATCCTTGTGTGGAGATTAACCTGCGTATGAATATGGGGGTACTTTCCCGGATTTTATATGACAGGTACGTACATCCTTTGTCGGAAGGAGAATATGTGGTGGAACATTACTTGCGTGAAGGGGAAGCACTCTCGTTTCATCGGGAGATGGTGGAAAGATATCCTTTGGAGTGGAAGGAGGGAAAGGTGGCATCTGGCTACCTTCCTCTGACGCCAGTGAGGGAAGATACCCGGTTTCAGGCTTATCTGCGGGTGGAAGTAGGGGCATAAAAAAAGTCCGGAGAACTTCCGGACTTTTTTATGTTTTGTAGGAATGAGGTTTAGAAGAAGAGATAACGTTTGTCTTCCACTTTTGCTTTCTGATACAGGTCATTGATGAGCTGGCTTCCTGCGATACGTGCGGCCATGTTGCTCAATGTGGCTTCTTCCTGTTTTGCATCAAATTTCTCATTGCCCTTATCCTTGGCATATACCTGAATCATATAAACACCTGCATTACCCTTGACAGGAGCGCTTACTTTGTTGACTGCGGTTTTGGCAGCTACAGCACCGATAACCGGTTCGCTGGCGCGTGTCACTGAAATATAAGCCGGTGCGCTGAAAGTAACGTGTTTTACTGAATCACTCACTGCATCTTTCATGCCTTTTACCTGAGCGATAGAGTTGTATTTCTTCATTTCAGCCATAATCTGGTCTGCTTTCTTGTCGCGACGGATTTCATTCTTCAGCATTTCTGCTACCGAGTTGATGTCACGGTAACCAGCTTCATGAATCTTGTCGAGAGCTACTACCATCAGGTGGTCGTTTTCACCACATTCATACAGCGGAGAAACTTCACCCGGTTTTGCGGCGAAAATCCATTTCAGGGCTTCGCGAGTGGAACGTACACCACCTACATAGTGTTCTGCACTGGAGAGGTCGGTGCGCGGTGTCAGTGTATAACCACTTTCTTCTGCATTCTTGACCATTGATTCGATGGTGGTGTTCTGTGCTACAAACTGGCTGAACTTGTTGTAGGCTGCATTGTAGGTTTCCTTGCTGAATTCAACCGGACGTTTTACTACAGCAACTTTATACTTGGTCTGCATACCTTTTTTGTCCATTACCTGCAGAATCAGGTTGGCCTGTCCCATGTTCACGTTTGTCAGTTCGTTTACAGGCTGGTTGAGCAGTGTGTTGATGAACTTGCTGTTGTCGGCATCCAATTCGGCACCTTCCCAGCTTTGTGAATTAACCCAAGTTGTTTCACCTGTCTGTCCGTAGATTTTAGCTACAGCAGCGAAGTCGGCTCCACCTTTCAACGCATTGTAGATACTGTCGGCCAGCGTCTTTGTCTTTTCTTCTGTGTCGGCATATACCTGAATCTGGCGGAACTGGATAGAATCAGGAGAAGAAACTTTGGCCAGCACCTTGAAGGCATTGTAAGAATCGTCTGTCTGATTGTAGTAAGGGCCATATATTTCATTTACGCCTGTAGAGTCAAGACGGGCAGCCACATCGGCAGGGAGTACCGTCTTTTTTACCGGAACGTCTGAATAGTTTACAGAAGAACCTGTAGAACGTACGAAGGTTCCGAAGTCAGTGGTTGTGTTAGCCAGCTGGCTGCTGTATTCTGTTACTTCTTTTTCAACAGCTTTGCGGTCTGCATCCGACGGAACGACTTTCACATCGATGTAGCGGATGTCGCGTGTTTCTACCAGCTGCTTGAACTGTTCTTTCTTTTCATTGTAACGGTCCTTGATTTCGCTGTCGGAAACCTGGATGGTTGAATCGCTGATAGAGCTGTAGGGAACACCAGCCAGCAGCAAATCGCTTTGTTCTGTACGAGATTTGAATGCATCTTCTGCAGATACCGGATTCGAAATCAATGATTTTGTAACCAGATTCTGGTATTTTTCGGCCAACGTGCTTTCAGCCAGGGTCTTTTCTACGAACTTCCAGAAGGCGCCCATTTTCTGATAATATTCTACATATTGTGCCGGCATTTTGCTAGCGTCCATATTGGCATAGTCTACCAAGAATTTTTTCAGCATATCTTTATCGAACATGCCAGTCTGCGGATTACGGAACGGAGTCTGCATCAGCAACGGGTGAGTTCCTTGGTCGATGATGGCTTGAATTTCGGCATCTGTCACTTTCAGACCCAGTTTCTTTGCCTGTTCAGCAATCAGTTTGTTGTTGACGTAGCTCTGCCATACCTGATCTTTTACGTTGTTCAACTGATCTTCCGTGAGGGAATTCAGTCCGTTTGTCAGTTTGATGACTTCGCTGAGCTCATCTACCATCTTTTGATAATCTTGTGCACTGAGAACTTCCCCGTTCACTTCTCCTACGTCTTGTTTACCTTGATGCGGCTGGAGCACTTTCCATGCGTCTCCCGCAATGAATGCAAAAAGGGCAAGACCGATTACGATGACCAATAAAGGTCCTTTGCTTCGAATTTTTTGTAAAGTTGCCATTTAAAGTTATTATTTTTTTGTTTATTGTTTTTATATTTCTGCTATTAGCGCACGAAGATACAAAAAATACTGTTTAGTCGCTATTTTCTCTCAAAAAAATGCTTATTTCTGTGTAATCAGCTTCACCAGTTCAATTCGATTGGCGCTCACTTTGATAATTTTGAAAGTGAAACCTTCCGTCTCGATGACTTCGTTTACTTTGGGAATGCTTTGGCATTCATTGAGGATAAGTCCGCCTATGGTCTGGTAATCTTCGCTTTCCGGCAGGTTCAGGTTGAATGTCTCATTGGCTTTTTCTATGTCCATTCTTCCGGAAAAGATGTATTCGTTTTCTGAAATCTGTTTGGCTACCGTAGAGGTCGTATCGTGTTCGTCTTCTATGTCACCTAAAATTTCTTCTATCAGGTCTTCCAGTGCCACAATGCCTGAAACTCCTCCAAATTCGTCCACCACCACGGCCAATGAGCGTTTCTGCTGCTTGAAGATGCGCATTAACTTATGTGCAGCCATTGTTTCCGGAACGAATGGAATGCTGCGGATGTTATTCTGCCATTCTGTGGTTCCTTTGAACATTTCGGATGAATGGATGTAGCCTATGATGTTGTCAATATTGTCTTTGTACACGATGATTTTACTGATACCGTTCTCTATGAATACTTTTTTCAGTTCGGCAAGGGAAGTCTCTGAATCTACGGCAATGATTTCTGTACGTGGAATCATGCAGTCACGTATCTTTACATTGGAAAAATCGAGTGCATTGCGGAATATTTTGATCTCATTGTCAATTTCTTCTCCTTCTTTTCCTTCTTCAATGCTGCTTTGTATGAAATAGTCCAGATCGACTTTGGTAAAGGCCTTTTCCCGGTCTTCCTTATTGGTCTTGACTCCCACAAGGTGCAGGATGCCGCTGGAAAGTACGGACGAGAAACGGCTGATGGGGTAGAGTAGGATATAGCAGATGAAGGCAGGCAGACTGAATGCCTTTAGTGTTGCGTTGGGATTCAGCTTGAATAACGTTTTGGGAATGAATTCTCCTGTCACAAGAATAATCAGAGTAGAGATGATGGTTTCTATCGATACAAGTAATGCTTGGTTGGAAATGACATCTGCAAGGATATAGTGTTCAATAAGTTGGGCCATCAAGATACCGTAGATAACTAGGGCGATGTTATTTCCCACCAGCATGGTAGAGATGAAATTATTGGAGTGTCGATAGAATACGGAGAGGATGTAAGACGACACATTGTTCGTCTTTTCCATCTCAAAACGTAGTTTATTGGAAGATACGAAGGCAATTTCCATTCCCGAAAAAAAAGCGGAAAATGCCATAGATATAAGTAACTGGATGATAAGTCCCATGATAAATGGTTTTATTGGGGAGTCCGTGTGCTGTCTGCTTGCACAGCGTTGTCTTCAACCGTAAAAATACCTGTATTGTTATAAATTTGATATTCAGTCATCTGCTGGTTGGATTCAAAGCCGTATCCAGTCAGTACCTTGTCCACTTGTTCGATGCGTATAAATTTGTCTGAATAAATCTTTTCTTTGCCTTGATCCCAGAACATCAGTTCGGTATCGAATTTGTCGCCCCGCTGGCTTTGGATATGTACGTTTCCACGTAATTCCCAAAGTTTTTTGGGCTCATAGTAGTATGCTGTATCTGCTTTGATGCTGGCATCTATATGAAAAAGACTGTCAAACTTTTCCAGATAAATTCCTTTTTCGAAAGCCCAGAATGGAGGGTTTCTATGACTGTAAATAAGCCATTCTGCCGTGATGATTTTATAGCGAATCATTCCGGAGTCGGAAATGAGTGTGGTAACTCCTGTAGTGCGCATGTCGGGCAGGGAGTCGCTTTCTTTTACGGCAGCGGCTGTGGATTGTTCTTTCTTCCCACATGCAGGAACAAAAAGAAACATAACAGTTGCCCATGTGGCAACTGTTATGTTTATAAATAGTTTATATATGTGCTTTTTGAATTTGGCTGACATATATTATCTGATGGTTGTGGTTTCACCAATCCATCCGCCGATTGTGACAGAGTTACCTTTCTTCAAGCCCAGGAAGAAGAGGTCTTCATCTTTCGGAGTATGTCCGGCGTATGTGTTAATCAGTTTCTGAGCTTCTTCAGCCACACTCGGGTCTACGCTCTTTGCACGCTGCAATTTATCGATAGCGGCGAAATAAGTACATTTGTTCAATGCAGCTTCGTCACTCCAGTTCGGGCTTGATGCATACATCTGTGCAATCAGGATGTAAGCTTTACCATATTTGCTGTTGAAAGAAAGAGCCTTGTTTGCATATTGTTTTGCTTTGCTCAACTGTTTCTTGCTGAACAATACTACGGCAGCACTGTATGCATAATCAGCTTTCTTGTCTGCATCTTGTTCGAGTTCGATAGCCTGGTCAAAGTATTCCACACTCTTGTTCATGTCGCCTTTCTTGTAATACATGTAGGCACATCCGGCTGCTGTGGCAGCTGTCGGTTCAATGGCATGAGCAGCTTCAGAGGCGATGAAATAAGCTTCTTCTTCTGTACACTTCAACATCTGCATGACGTTGATTACCTGTTTCAAATATTCCAGGTTGTTCTTGTTCTGGCTTACTTTCGGGCCATAGATAGCCTGCAAATTTTCGCAGCTTGCCGCACCACTGTTGATGAAGTAGGCGTCTACATTGTCTTTAGCTGTCTTCAGTAATTTTTTGTCTCTTTCTTTAGTGGCAGCTTTCAGTGCTTCTTCTGCATAGCCTGAAGTTGTCAGATAGTCTTGGATGAATTGTTCTTTGTGTGCATCGTCACTTTTCAGTTTACGAGAGGACATATCCATCAGGTCCTGGAACATGAAGTAATCGGAAGCGGCTTTTTCCAGGTCTACAGCTTCTTTGGTCATTTCATAAGCCTTGTTCACATCGATGTTTGATCCAGAGAACATGATGTAGTCATGTGCTTTCATACCCAGGATAGAGCCTTTAGTGGTAGGAGTTTTTACAAGCTGATTCAGGCCATCAAGGTACTTGATTCGCTGATCGTGTACAGCCATCAATTCGTCCAGATACTTCTTTTGTTGTGCGGCATCTTTTGAACTGGCAATCAGGGCACGCAGGATTTTGGCACCATTGGTGTAAGTACTTACTTGGGCCAAGGGAGCTTCTGTAAATACAGCCATCCATGGCTTGTATGCGTCAACAAAGTTGTCAGTTTTTACATATTCACTGTAAATACTGATGTTTTGCAAGCAGCGGAGACTATCTTCTCCGTGTCCAAAACGAGAACCGTCTTCCACTCCTTTTTGAGCGAAAGTTGCTGTAGCGCTTAAAGACAACGCACACAGCATTGTAAACATTTTCATTTTCATCGTATGTAAGATTAGTTGTTCATTGTGTTTATTTTTCATATTAATTTACTCTCCATTTCATGAACCAGTGTTCATTGAATGTCAAACCGATTTTCAAGACGAAGCGATTTTCTGATAGCATGTCGCTTGCTGATGGTTTGGCATGAATGTATTGTCCGGTAATACTTAAGACACTGTTTCGCTGATAGAGCTTCAAAGGTAATCCAAATCCAAAACTTACTCCATATTCTTTCGGTCCTTCCACCATACTCTGTGCGACAGGTATCTGGAGATTGGAGTTTGCATAATAGGCACCGAGTCTGTAACGTACACGGCTGAAATAATTTCGTCCGTATTCTTTAGGCAGGAATTCTGCTCCCACGGCAACCTTGGTGCGGTCTTGATATAAATCTGTCCGGTTGTTGTATTTTACTCCGCCCCATTTCTGGAGTGTGTAATCTGCCTCTACTGTCAGATTTTTTTTATGTTTCCATGCCAGTCCGGCTCCATAGATATGGGGTATTCCATAAGAGTCATTTATTTGTTGTTCGCTGACCACGGAGTAGTTGCTTCCATTGGTTATCTGGGTACCTTGAGTGTCATGGCCATTAAGTACGTGTCCCAAACTGTAGGTCAGTCCCAGTGTCATTTCATCTTCCTTGTTAATCGGCTGGGTGTATTGGAGACCGAAGCTCGCATGATAACTGCTTATTGACACCGTGTTGTATGTGATGGTCCGGTCTCCTCCGTTACTGAGTGTTGCCGTTGTCTGGTATTTTAGTTTACCATATAAATAACCGATATTGGCACCAATTGACAGTTTGTCAAAGATCTTGAAACCTAATCCTCCGAAGATTTGTTGCAGGCCTCCGTCACCATAAAAATTATTAGAGATGGTGACATCGCTGCTGTTTTCTATCGATTTGGTTCTGGTAAAGTTATATCCTACGGTAGAAAATGGAGTATATCCAATGGTCATTCCCAATCGGGGATGGAGCCTGAACTGCATACCGATATAGTCAAAACTGGAGTTTTTTGCATTTGTTTTGTATTGTCCTTCTTGAAAGTTTGAGCTTTTTAGTGACATTCCTGCATCGAAAATGAAGGAAAGTGAATCTACAGCTGTGTAAGATGCTGGATTCATGGCGTTTATGTGTTCATTTGTTCTGAGTGCATATCCCACTCCTCCCATTGCCGAGTTGTTTGTGAAGCTTTGATCAAACATGTCGCCTAACCCATAACGCGTGTAAGGTGAATTGGTGCTTATTTGTGCACTCACAATAGTGGCACTTGCTATAAACCATGAACCAACAAGTATCTTTTTACTTAACATTATAATTCAATATTCTGTTTAAACCTTTCAATACTAAAAATCTATCTGCAAAGATGATACTTTTTAAATTTGTATCAAAAGAAAATTTATCTCCTCCAGTTAAAAAAACCAAAAGGTCGGGATATTTCTTTTGCAGAAGAGTGATATAGCCGATAATTTCAAATTCAATTCCTCTGATTACTCCGGCTCGGATAGCAGTTTCTGTATCGAAACCGAATTCAGGAGTTTCTCCTTTTCTTTCAATTAAAGGAAGTTTGTCGCAGCAGGCATTTAATGTCTTAAAACGTGTGTACAGCCCTGGTGAGATGTTCCCACCCCGGTAATTACCTTCTGCGTCAATAAATTCATAGGTAAGGGCGGTACCAGCATCGATTACCAGCAGATTTTTACCTGGAGCCTGATAGTTTGCGCCTACTACGGCGGCCAGTCTGTCCATTCCCAGTGTTTCTGGCGTTTTATACAGATTACGGATAGGGACGGGTGTCTGGTGGTTTAACTCTATGATTTCGAATGGGACCCCTGCCAGTTGCCGTCGTATGGTATTGCTGAGCGTAATGACTGATGCAATGATACCTCTTTTAATCGGATACTTGTTGCATAACATTGACAGCCAGTCCAGCGAATGGTTGGAACCTCTTAACACTTCCACCACTTTGTCACCCTCGAATACTGCCAATTTTGCTACAGTATTGCCAATATCAATTACTAGATTCACTTTTGTCTGCTTTGTTTTGGTTGCAAAGTAAGGTAAAATTTGGATATGTACGTCAATAAAACTGATTATTTATTTCGTCGGTCTGCAAGATTCCATGTATTTTTGCATGCGGAAAAAGGATATTATGTGTTATTCAGATTCTGGCAGGGAATTCTGTCGGCTGATGGATAAGTATTTAAAGTTATGAAGCGTAAGTTTATCTATTTATTATTATGTGTCATAGGACTGGCTCAATTGGCTTCTCCTATGAGAATGTATGGCGATGTCCGGACAGGTACGATGACACCTTCACAAAATGACAGCATTCAATTTAGTTTGTTGACATGTGCGCCCGGCCATGAAATTTATGCGCTTTTCGGTCATACGGCTATCCGTTACCAGAATTTCTCTCAGGGAGTGGATTGGGTATTCAATTATGGGATGTTCAGTTTTAATACACCTAACTTTATCTATCGCTTTGTGAAAGGGGAGACGGATTATCAGTTAGGTATTACGCCTTTTCCTTATTTTGAAACGGAGTATGCTTTGCGAGGTTCTTCCGTATATCAGCAAGTCTTGAATCTGACCCCTTCGGAAAAACAAACGCTGTTACGGTTGCTTCGGGATAATTATCTTCCGGAAAATAGAATCTATCGTTATAATTATTTTTATGATAATTGTACGACTCGTGCGCGCGATCAGATAGAAAAGAGTATCCAGGGGAAGGTGGTATATCCTTCCGTGAGTTGGACGAAGACGTTCCGTGGAATTGTACATGAATTTACGGTAGATTCTCCTTGGGATGAATTAGGAATTGACCTGTGCCTGGGGGCGGAGGCTGATAAAGCGATTGATGCCAGAAAGCAGATGTTTGCGCCTTTTTATATGCGTTATTTTGCGGATGGGGCTTACATTCAAGAGGCAGATGGAAATACTCGTCCACTTGTTTTGAGGGAAGAAAAAATTGTGGATGTGGCACCGGAAATGGAACCGCCTTTTGTATTGACCCCGATGGGAGCAGGTGTGTTGTTTTTGCTTTTGAATGTGCTGATTGGCTTTTGGCAATGGAAAAAGAAATGTATCTTCTGGGGCTGGGATGTGGTGTTGTATGCTGCGCAGGGAATTGCGGGGTGTATCATCGCTTTCTTGTTCTTTATTTCATCTCACCCGACGGTAGGCTCGAACTGGCTTCTGATTTTGTTTAATCCAATTCCTTTGTTTTATCTTCCTTTTATGGTTTATCGCGATATAAAACATAAAAAAGACTTGTATCATTTGGTGAATCTTCTTTATTTAACACTTTTTATGCTGTTATTCCTGCTTTTACCGCAAAAATTTAATTTAACAGTATTACCTTTGGCACTCGGTTTGCTGGTAAATGCTGCAAGCCATGTATTAGTTTTGAATAAGAAATAATGAAAGAACGCATACTGACATCTTTATTGACGGTATTTGTCATTACCGGCATTCAGTCTCAATCTCCCACACCCGTACCCAGATTGGTGGTCGGGTTGACGATTGATCAATTACGTGCAGATTATATCGAGGCTTTTTCGGCATTGTATGGAGAGAGAGGGTTTAAGCGCCTTTTAAAAGAAGGACGAATATATACAAATGCAGAATATGATTTTATCGATGTGGACCGCTCTTCTGCTACGGCGTCCATTTATACAGGGACCACTCCCTATTATAATGGAATACCTGCCAACCGATGGATGGACCGTAACTCCCTTCGGATTATAAAATCGGTTGATGACCAGAACTTCATGGGAGTGTATACTTCAGAAAGTTCATCGGCTAAACGATTGCAGTGTTCCACTCTCTCGGATGAGCTGAAAGTCGCCACTCAGGGCCGGGCTGAAGTTTATTCTATTGCACCTACACGCGAAATGGCTGTTTTAGCTGCAGGGCATGCGGCAGATGGGGCGTTCTGGCTAAATGATGAAACGGGAAAATGGTCCGGTACGACTTATTATGGGGATTGTCCGGTATGGGTTAGCAATTATAATGACAAGGAAGGACTTGATTTCCGTATTAATAATCTGGAATGGCTTCCTTATCTTCCGGTTACTTCCTACCAGTACATTACCACAGAAACCAAGCAGTTAAATTTTAAACATAATTTTTCAGATGAACGTTTGGACAAGTACAAGAAGTTTAAGACGAGTCCTTATGTGAACGATGAAGTGAACCGTTTGGTAAATGTTTGCCTGAATAGTACGCAGATAGGGCAGGATGCGGCCCCAGACTTATTGACCTTGTCTTATTATGCCGGCAATTATGATCATAAGCCCTCCACGGAATATGCCATGGAAATCCAGGATATGTACGTCCGTCTGGACAATAGCTTGGGGGATTTGTTGGATTTGATTGACCGTAAGGTAGGGCTGCGTAATACATTGTTTTTTATCACGTCTACCGGGTACACTGATCCGGATCCGGTGGATCCTGAACAATATAAGATTCCAGGAGGAGAATTCCATATCAAGCGTTGTGCGGCCCTGTTGAATATGTATCTGATGGCTATTTATGGTCAAGGGCAATACGTGGAGACTTATTATGACCGCCAGATTTATCTGAATCATAAACTGATAGAAGAACGAAAACTGAATCTGGTAGAGGTGATGTCTCGTTCTGCAGAATTTGTGGTACAGATGAGTGGGGTTCAGAATGCGTATTCTGCACAGCGTCTTTTGTTAGGTGCCTGGACACCGAAAATCGATAAGATTCGTAACACGTATAATCCGAATTGCTCGGGAGATATCTATGTGGAAGTCATGCCGGGATGGTCTGTAGTGAACGAATACTCCAAGAAGGTGGAAGTCATGCGGGCAGCCTATGCCACGGCTCCTCTTGTCTTTATGGGATTTGATGTAAAGCCGGAAAAACTGTATTCCCCGGTTAAGGTCACCACGATTGTTCCTACATTAGCTCATTTCATGCGCATACGGGCTCCCAATGCCTGTTCCGAAGCTCCAATGCTGAATATTCGTAAATAAATATTGTAATAGAGCGGGAAGATAATTTACAATTTGGTTATCTTTGCAGCGATGAGATAAAATAATTAATTAGCAAATAAATAAAAAAGAAATATATAATGGGATTTAATGAATTTATAAGCAAGCTGTTCGGGAATAAGGCAACTCGTGACATGAAAGAAATCCAGCCATGGGTGGAAAAAGTAAAGGCCGTTTATCCGGAAATCTCCAAGCTGACGAATGATGAACTTCGTGCAAAAACAGAAGAATTGAAGAAATATATCAAGGATTCTGCAGTAGAGGAAAACAAGAAAATAGAGGAACTGAAGGCTACGATTGAATCTACTGAATTGGAAAAGCGTGAAGCCATCTTTTCTCAGATTGATAAGTTGGAGAAGGAAGTGCTGGAGAAATATGAAAAAGCACTGAATGAGGTACTTCCTACAGCTTTTGCAATTGTAAAAGATACAGCCCGCCGTTTGGCCGAGAATGAGGAACTGGAAGTGACGGCTACGGATTTTGACCGTGAACTGGCAGCTCAGGGACGTGACTTTGTCCGCATTGAAGGAGATAAGGCTATCTGGAAAAACCATTGGAAGGCTGGTGGTAATGAAATGACCTGGAACATGATTCATTACGATGTACAGCTGTTTGGTGGTGTGGTTTTGCATCAGGGTAAGATTGCGGAAATGGCTACGGGTGAAGGTAAAACCTTGGTAGCGACTCTTCCGGTATTCTTGAATGCACTGACCGGTAATGGCGTACACGTGGTGACAGTCAATGATTACCTGGCTAAGCGTGACTCTGAGTGGATGGGACCATTGTATATGTTCCATGGATTGAGCGTAGACTGTATTGATAAACATCAGCCCAACTCTGAGGCTCGTCGTCGTGCCTATATGGCCGATATTACCTTTGGTACCAACAATGAATTTGGTTTCGATTATCTGCGTGATAATATGGCGGTTTCTCCAAGAGATTTGGTGCAGCGCAAACATAATTATGCCATTGTCGATGAGGTCGACTCTGTATTGATTGATGATGCCCGTACCCCGTTGATTATTTCAGGTCCGGTACCCAAAGGCGACCAGCAGTTGTTCGAAGTGCTTCGCCCGTTGGTAGAACGCTTGGTAGAAGCTCAGCGTAAGTTGGCAACCCAGTATCTGGCCGATGCAAAACGGTTGATTGCTTCCGATAAGAAGGAAGATCAGGAAGCTGGTTTCTTGGCCTTGTTCCGTAGTCATAAGGCATTGCCGAAAAACAAGCCGTTGATTAAGTTCTTGAGTGAACCGGGTATCAAGGCTGGTATGCTGAAGACGGAAGAAATCTACATGGAGCAGAACAACAAGCGTATGCCTGAAGCGGTAGAACCGTTGTATTTCGTGATTGATGAAAAACTGAAGAGTGTGGATTTGACCGATAAGGGCGTAGACTTGATTACAGGTAACTCGCAAGACCCGACCTTGTTCGTATTGCCGGATATTGCTGCCCAGTTGTCGGAACTGGAGAACCAGAAAGGACTTTCCGATGAAGAAAGACTGGCTAAGAAAGATGAGTTGATGACCAATTATGCCATCAAGGCAGAACGTGTGCATACCATCAATCAGTTGCTGAAGGCTTACACAATGTTCGAAAAGGATACCGATTATGTGGTAATGGACGGTCAGGTGAAGATTGTGGACGAACAGACCGGACGTATCATGGAAGGTCGTCGCTGGAGTGACGGTCTGCATCAGGCAGTAGAAGCGAAGGAAGGAGTGAAAGTGGAAGCAGCCACTCAGACTTTTGCTACAATTACTTTGCAGAATTATTTCCGTATGTATCACAAGCTGTCAGGTATGACTGGTACGGCTGAAACAGAGGCAGGAGAGTTCTGGGACATTTATAAACTGGATGTGGTGGTAATCCCGACAAATCGTCCGATTGCCCGTATCGATATGAACGACCGTGTGTACAAAACGAAACGTGAGAAGTATAAGGCGGTTATTGAAGAAATTGAAAAGATGGTACAGGCAGGCCGTCCGGTACTGGTGGGTACAACATCTGTGGAAATTTCTGAAATGTTGAGTAAGATGCTTACCATGCGTAAGATTGAGCATAACGTATTGAATGCGAAGTTGCACCAGAAGGAGGCTGAAATTGTGGCAAAGGCTGGTCAGAGTTCTACGGTAACTATTGCGACCAATATGGCCGGTCGTGGTACCGATATCAAGCTGAGTCCGGAAGTGAAAGCCGCAGGTGGTTTGGCGATTATTGGTACAGAACGTCACGAATCCCGTCGTGTAGACCGTCAGTTGCGTGGTCGTGCCGGACGTCAGGGAGACCCGGGTTCTTCAGTTTTCTTTGTTTCATTGGAAGATGATTTGATGCGTCTGTTCTCTTCCGACCGTATTGCAACCGTTATGGACAAGCTGGGCTTTAAGGAAGGAGAAATGATTGAGCATAAGATGATTTCCAATTCTATCGAACGTGCCCAGAAGAAGGTGGAAGAAAACAACTTCGGTATCCGTAAGCGTCTGCTGGAATATGATGACGTAATGAACAAACAGCGTACAGTGGTTTATACGAAACGTCGTCATGCACTGATGGGAGAACGTATCGGAATGGATATTGTAGATATGATTTGGGACCGTTGCTACAATGCCGTACAGCAGCCTACTTATGAAGATGCCAAGATGGAGATTCTTCATGTGTTGGCGATGGAAGCTCCGTTCTCTGAAGAAGACTTCCGTTCAAAGAAGAAAGACGACCTGGCTGAACAGACATTCCAGGAAGCGATGGCACTCTTCAAACGGAAAACCGAACGTATGGCCCAGATTGCCAATCCGGTGATTAAGCAGGTATATGAGGCACAGGGTCACATGTACGAAAACATCATGATTCCGATTACCGATGGCAAGCGGATGTATAATATATCTGTAAACCTGAAGGCTGCCTACGAAAGCGAGTCCAAGGAAATTGTGAAGGCTTTTGAAAAAGCTATCCTGTTGCATACCATCGATGATGCCTGGAAAGAAAACTTGCGTGAACTGGACGAATTGAAACATTCCGTACAGAATGCAAGCTACGAACAGAAAGACCCGCTGTTGATTTTCAAACTCGAGTCTGTCAACTTGTTCGATAACATGGTCAACAAGATTAACAACAATACAATCTCTGTATTGATGCGCGGACAGATTCCGGTACAGGAACCGGAACAAGTGCGTGAAGCTGCTCCGGAACCTCAGGCTCCTCGTCAGCAGTATCGTGAAGAAAAGCAGGATTTGAATGATCCGGCTCAGAGCGAAGCTGCAGGACGTGATACCCGTGAACAGAAACAGGAACCCTATCGGGCTGAAAAAACGGTGGGACGTAACGATCCATGTCCTTGCGGCAGCGGATTGAAGTACAAGAATTGCCATGGAAAGAATGCCTGATTGAGCATTTAAATTTATTCAGATAGACACGGATTCCGTCGTTTTCAGATTTTTATTTCTTAATTTAGAATAATCTGTGAAAACGATGGAATCCGTGTCTTTTTTATTTATTACTTTTGTTTCCAAACAAAAAAGTCGCAGATTATGAAGAAATATATGTGGGCCGGAATTATTCTGGCGGCAACGATGCTTGTTTCATGTGGAGGCTTGCAGACGTTTACTTTTGATCAGCTTCATCCGGCTGAGGTCACTTTCCCGGAACAGGTGCGTACAATTGCAGTGGTAAATCATGCTCCTTCCATTCCTTCGCCTAAAAAGAATTTGCTTACTCTGGGAAAACTGGAGGGCGATGGAAAAGTGCTGGCAGAAACCTTGGCAGGAGGATTGGCCGACAGCCGGTATTTTAATCAGGTGATTATTTCCGACTCTGTACTTACTCAGGAAAGAACCGGAGGAGAACTGATCCCTCAGGCGGTGGTAGACAGCTTGAGCCAGGTATTGGGAGCCGATATGATTCTTTCGGTAGATCAGATACAGTTGCTGACTGCCAAGAAGGAAATTTATTATCCGGGGTTTGTTCCGTTGTCTGCTTTCGATTTGAAAATCCGTCCCGTAGTGCGTGCGTATGTGCCTTCACGTCTGATGCCGGTAATGACACTGGCCAAGGTGGATAGCCTGTTATGGGATTTTACACCTGCATTGTCGGACTATAATGTGGTGAATGAGGCTTCCAACCATGCGGCCTACACGCTGGTCAACCAGCTGGTGCCTCATTGGGGAAATGCCGATCGGATTTATTTCGACGGAGGAAACCCGGATATGCGCGATGCGGCTGTGTCCTTGCGTGAAGGCGACTGGCAGGAGGCTGGCCGGATTTGGAAGAATTTGTATGATTCGGTGAAAAAAGGAAAGCTGAAGTCGCGTGCTGCCTTTAATATGGCTTTGGCCTGTGAGGTACAGGGGCGGATGGATGAAGCCAATTCCTGGATTGAAAAGGCCCGGAAAAGTGCTTCTCCAGGTTCTGAAGAGGAACGTGCCGCCACCTTCTATGCAGCCATTTTGCAGGAGCGCACAAAAGATTTCCAGAAATTGAATCTGCAAATGCGGCGATTTGGTAACAATTTCAACTAATAATTCTTGTCTGATTCATTTTTTTTGTACATTTGAGTACATATAAAAATATAGCCTATGGAATTAAGTGAACAGTCACGTGCTGCAATTGCTTCTGCTTTGCAGGAAGCCCTTTGCCGGTATGTTACGGGAGGAGAAGATTCTGTTGTGACAGATATTCATCTGCAACCGAATTCAGACAGTGGGGAATTGGTCATTTATGATGATGATGACCAAGAATTGTCTCGTACGATTATCAGTGAATGGGTGGATTATGAAAGCGATGACTTTTATACCGTAGTGGAACCGATTCTTCGCAAGGAGCTAGAAGCCTTAAAAGAGACGGGACGACTGGATAAACTCTGCCTGATGAAACCTTATTCATTTGTGCTGGTGGACGATGAAAAGGAGACTGTGGCAGAACTTCTGATTGTGGACGAGGAAGATACCTTGTTGTTGAGTGGCGAGTTGTTGAAGGGGCTCGATGAAGAGCTTGATGCCTTCTTGAAAGACTTGCTGGAGCGTTAAAGTCCGATACAATGGGAGAGCGAATCACATTCCGTCGTAACGAAGGGTTACGGAGCATACATCCCCAGTGGAGAGGGAATCCGACAGTCAATGGGAAATTTTTCAATCGCCAGCATCGTTGGAAACCCGGTATGGGGAGTGTGTTGAAATGGCGTTTCTCTCCCAATCCCCAGCGGAAGGAGAAACGGACCATCAAGTGGAATCCAAAAGTCCATTATCTCACTTCTTTGGAAAAAGTGGTGGGAAATTCTTTAATCTGGCTGGGGCATAACTCCTTCTTCCTGCAGCTGGGCGGCAAACGCCTGATGATTGACCCCGTATATGGGAACATTCCGTTTGTCAAACGTCGCAGCCAGTTTCCGGCCGACCCTTCTATTTTTCGTGAGATTGATTACCTGTTGATCAGTCATGACCATTTTGACCATCTGGACAAGCCCAGTGTAGCCCGTCTGGTGGCCGGCAATCCTCAAATCAAATTATTCTGCGGACTGAATACGGGGGCACTCATAAAGAGTTGGTTCCCGGAATTGGAGGTGATTGAGGCTGCCTGGTATGAACAGTACACCGATGGCGACTTGTGCCTCACTTTTCTGCCCGCCCAGCATTGGAGCAAGCGGGGAGTGAGCGATGGGGGAGAGCGCTTGTGGGGATCCTTTATGATTCAGGGAGGCGGCATTACCATCTATAATAGCGGGGATACAGGATATGCCCGTCATTTTGAGGAAATAGCACGGTTCTTTCCGCATATCGACTATTGTATGATTGGAATAGGGGCTTACAAACCTCGCTGGTTTATGAAGCCGAACCATATTTCTCCGTATGATGCCTTGACGGCTTCGGCAGACATGCATGCACGGGTCACGATTCCCATGCACTATGGCACGTTCGATCTTTCAGATGAACCGTTGTTCGATCCGCCTCATGTGTTTGCGGCAGAAGCCAGGAAGCGGGGGATGCCTGTCATCATTCCCGAACTGGGGGAGGTCGTGAAGCTGCAACCTCTTCGCTGAGGAAAATCTTGAAGAAAACGATAAAAAGAGCAGATAATAAAAAAAGTCCGGAAACCAACTTTTCTGAATGATTCAGAAAACTGATTTCCGGACTTTCTATATGAGTCTGTTTTATTCAAGTCGTACATAAATCCGCCGGTCATCGGCAGCGGGTTACTTCGTGTGAGTGTTTTCACTCAACATGACGTACCCCCAGATCATCGGATCTGCATTTGCAATTTTGTTTAGAATCTTTGTTACCTTTTTCATAACTGTTATCCTTTCATTTGCTTTTTGGTTAGTACCTATATCTAATTCTAGTCTAGTTTTTCCGGGTGCTCTTCGCAGAGGACCTTTCGAAGCTTTATGGTTTGTTCTTTTGTTATCCTTAATCTTTTTATCCTTTCCCTCCGGTACCCTTTCGGGTTCCTTCGTTCGTTTTATTACACTGCAAAGGTAATGCCTTTTTTCTGGAAAATATGTTTTATAGCATATAATTTTATTTTTCTCATGTTTTATTGATGTAAATCAACCAAGCCGACTGCTACTGACAAATTGTCGTTTTTGCCTGTCAGTATCAGCTGACAGAATTGCGTTTTTTTGTGTGGGGATAATGAAAATGGCAGTCTGACGAGGGATATGCCCCGATGGAGGATGTGTCAGGTTTCACTTGTCCTGAAAATAAAAGATAAGATTTTGTGTTTCTTTTGTTACAAAAGATATAGCTTTACGTTTACCTTTTTGAAAACAACTTGTACGACCGATTTAAGAAGCATGAGCAAAGAGACACTGACATCGACCTTCACTGATTTGAGAAAGAATTTTCTCAGGTTGGCAATGCGTTTTCTTCCCAATAGAGAGGATGCCGATGACGCATTGCAGGAGGCTTTCTTCCGCTTGTGGAAACATGCAGACCGGATTGACTCGCGCGAAGAGGCAGAAGCTCTTACGGTTGCTACGGTCAAGAACCTGTGCATTGATGTCCTGCGTAAAAAGGAGCATCTGTCTACGGTGGAACTGGACGAACACCGGGACGAATCTGTTACTGATTCGGCTGACGAGATTCTGGAGAAAGAAGAACGTTTCCGTGCGGTGGAACGTATCATTGCGCAGAGGCTGACACCGCTTCAGCAACAGATTTTGCGGATGAAAGAGTATGAAGGGAGAAAATACAATGAAATAGCCGATATACTGGGTATGCAAGAACCGGCAGTACGTATGCAACTGTCGAGGGCGAGAAAGGAAATCAGAGAATGTTATTTAAAACAGATGGAACGATGAAAAAATACGAACGTACTATCTCACAATGGAAAGAGCTGGCCAAACGTTATTTCGAGGCTGAAACAACTGAGGCCGAGGAGGATGCGCTGGTGCGCTTTCTGGCTACTCCTGCCGCGCAAGGCAAGGAATTCGATGAACTTCGTGCCGTGATGGGGTATGCAGCTACCGGACGTGTCCTATATGGCAGACGGCGCACACGAGGCATGCGGTTGCGGTATTATGCGGCGGCAGCAGTGGCAGGTCTCATCGTACTGACCACTGCCTGGCGGCTGACGGAAAGTGCAAATGTATGTGTGGCTTACATCAACGGACAGCGCTGTACCGACAAGGAAGTGGTGCTTTCCGAAGCGCTGAAATCAATCGAAAAGGTGAGTCACCGCTCCTCCGAAGAAACAGTCCAGAGTCAGTTGTCGGATATATTCCAGACACTGGAGGAAGGTGGAACGGAATCAGTTGACAAAAAATAAATTGAATAATAGGAGAAGACGATATGATAAGACGATGGATTATGTTATGGATGTGTCTGCTGGCTGTGCTGCCCGTGTGTGCACAGAAGGGGATGCATGTGGAAGACTTGTTTGGGAGCCGCTTCAAGCATGATAAACAGGCCGTGGAGGTCCTTATCAAAGGAAGGGAATTGAAAAAATATCATCTTACACTTTTCCGCAGCCTGACGATAACCGATGAACCGGCTGTGGCGGAAGAGATAGAGGCACTGGTAGGGCTGGATGCCCAAACCGCAGTCGACAAGGAAGTGGGCAAGGTCGGGAATAGACTGTACTACGGTTTCTACTGCTTTCCGGCACAGGACGATAATTACCGCTATCTGTTTTATCGGAATGCTGCGGTAGCTCCTGGCAGCAGTAAGAAGATGGAAGTGACCGTGGTATATATGGAAGGAAAAATCACGTTGGAAGAGTTGAAACGGATGTTCAAGTAAGAGAAAATAAACAAAATACGATAAGAGACATGAAAAAAATGATTTTGCTGGTGGTCACTTTGCTGACCGCAATGGGCGGATATGCCGAGGGTGGAGATTCGCTGAAAGTGGAAAATGTGATGTGTATACAGAAACCTGAGCAGGTGAAGATTACCGAATCGGGCAGTCGTTTCACAGTAGAAGTGGAGGGGAAGGAAGATAATCCGAATTTCCGTTATGTCCGTGAGGTGGAGATGTCTTCTTCAGACGTGTCGGTGACAAAGGAACGCAGCGGCAACTGGGATTTCCAGATTCCGTTCAGAAAGCGGACGTCGGAACGGAGGCATCACCAGAACCAGCTGGTGGTGAAAAACCTGAAGATAGGACTTTCCTGTGTACAGGGCGCTCCCGAGAACATGGACGTCAGTATGGGGTCGTCGTGGGAGATTACCACTCCTACCTTAGGATGGGAGTATTATCCGTGGGCTACGGAGACTTCTTTTTCCATTGGAGTGGCCTGCAGCTGGCGTAATTACCGGATGACCGGCAAGCAGCGTTTTATAAAAGAGGAGGGAAGAGATATGACGGTGGGACCCTATCCTAAAGGGGCCGATATTCAGTTCTCGCGTATCAAAGTGTTCAGCTGGGCTGTTCCGGTGATGCTGTCTCATAAAACAAAGCGTAATTTCAATTTCAGCCTGGGAGCCATTGTCAATTTCAACACGCATGCCAGCCTGAAAACGCGGTATAAGCTGGACGGAAATGAATATAAACTGACCGACAGCAATATCCATCAGACTCCGGTGACCGTCGACCTTCAGGCAGCCGTCGGTTATAAGACCGTAGGCTTTTATGTGAAATACAGTCCTTGCAAAGTGCTCGATTCTACCTACGGCCCTGAGTTCAGTGCGTTGTCTGTAGGCATCGTCTTGTTCTGAACCGGTAAAAATAAACCCCGTCCTGAGCCACCGTTACCAGGTTTGTGTTGCGTAACGGTTGTTCAGGACGGGGTGTGTTTTATAGAAACTGCGCGTTAGCGTTTCAATGCTGCAATGCTTTCTTTCAAGGCTGCAATCTTGGTTTCGGCGTCAGCCTGTTTCTTACGTTCCATTTCGATGACGTTGGCCGGAGCCTTGCTGACAAACTTTTCGTTGCTCAGCTTTTTCAATACGCTCTGCAGGAATCCTTCCTGATATTTCAGGTCAGCTTCCAGCTTCTTCAGCTCTTCTTCCACGTTAATCAGGTTGCCCAGAGGTACGGCATATTCGGTGGTGCCCACCATGAAGGCGGCTGCTCCGTCTGCCTTGGTAGCTACTTGCTTGATTTCCGACAGGTTGCAGAGTTTGGCAATGACAGAAGTGAACGCGGCTACCGGATTTTCTCCGATGACTTCCAGTGTCAAAGCTTCTTTCTGTGCGATATTCTTCTGCAAACGGATGGTACGGATGCCGCTGATGACTTCCTTCACGGCCTCAAAGCGGGCAATCAGTGCATCGTCGTACGGCATGTCTTTTACGAGGGTCTGCGTCATGATGCTTTCGCCCGGCTGGCGGTCGTAAATGTGCTGCCACAATTCTTCCGTGATGAACGGCATGAACGGATGCAGAAGTTTCAGCAATGTTTCGAAGAAGGCCAGGGTCTTTTCGTAAGTGGTCTTGTCGATGGGCTGTCCGTAAGCCGGTTTCACCATTTCCAGGTACCAGCTGGAGAATTCGTCCCAGAACAGTTTGTATACAGCCATCAGGGCCTCGCTCAGACGGTACTTGCCGAAGAGGTCGTTCACTTCTTCTGCAGTCTTGGCCAGCATGGAGTCGAACCATTCGGTAGCCAGGCGGGCATATTCCGGCTGTTCGATGTCGGCCACCTGCCATCCTTTTACCAGACGGAAGGCGTTCCATATCTTGTTGTTGAAGTTACGTCCTTGTTCGCACAGGGCCTCGTCGAAGAGGATGTCGTTTCCGGCAGGGGCTGCCAGCATCATTCCCATACGTACTCCGTCGGCACCATACTGGTCAATCAGTTCCAAGGGGTCGGGAGAGTTACCGAGTGATTTGGACATCTTGCGGCCCAGCTTGTCACGCACGATACCGGTGAAATATACGTTGCGGAACGGCATGTCGCCCATGTATTCGTAACCGGCCATAATCATACGGGCTACCCAGAAGAAGATGATGTCCGGTCCTGTTACCAGGTCGGAAGTCGGGTAGTAGTATTTGATTTCCTCGTTGCCCGGGTTGTTGATGCCGTCGAACAACGAAATCGGCCACAGCCAGGAAGAGAACCAAGTGTCGAGGCAGTCATCTTCCTGACGCAGGTCTTCCAGTTTCAGGTTGGCATCGCCCGTCTTTTCTTTGGCCAGTTCCAGTGCCTGTTCCGGTGTTTCGGCTACCACGAAGCCGCCTTTCGGCAGGTAATAGGCCGGAATACGGTGTCCCCACCACAGCTGACGGCTGATACACCAGTCCTTGATGTTTTCCAGCCAGTTGCGGTAAGTGTTCTTGTATTTGGCAGGGTAGAACTTCAGTTCGTCGTTCATTACCGGCGGCAAAGCCATGTCGGCAAAGTGCTGCATCTTCAGGAACCACTGCATGGACAGTTTCGGTTCGATGGCCACGTTGGTACGTTCAGAGAAACCTACCTTATTGGTATAGGCTTCCACCTTTTCCAGCAGTCCGGCAGCATCCAGGTCTTTTTCAATCTGCGCACGCACGTCGAAGCGGTCCATGCCTACATACAGGCCGGCAGCTTCACTCAGTGTACCGTTGTCGTTGAAGATGTCGATGGAAGGCAGGTTGTATTTTTCTCCCAGCATGTAGTCGTTCACGTCGTGTGCCGGAGTCACTTTCAAGCATCCGGTACCGAATTCAATGTCTACATAGCTGTCTTCAATCACCGGAATCTCACGTCCTACCAGCGGCACGATGACTCTTTTGCCTTTCAGCCACTGGTTTTTCGGGTCTTCCGGGTTGATACACATGGCCGTATCACCCATGATGGTTTCCGGACGGGTGGTGGCGACCACGGCATAACGGCGGCCCTGTGCGTCGCGGTGTACCACTTCGCCTTCAGCGCCTGTCTCGCCGCTCATGTCGTCGTTGGCAATATAATAACGCAGGTAGTACAGCTTGCTGTGTTCCTCTTTGTAGATAACCTCTTCGTCAGAAAGGGCAGTGAGTGCTTTCGGGTCCCAGTTCACCATACGTACGCCGCGGTAAATCAATCCTTTGTTATACAAGTCCACGAATACCTTGATGACACTCTTGCTGCGGGTTTCATCCATGGTGAAGGCCGTGCGGTCCCAGTCGCACGATGCACCCAGCTTGCGGAGCTGTTTCAGGATGATGCCTCCGTGTTCTTCCGTCCAAGCCCATGCATGTTTCAGGAACTCTTCGCGGGTAAGGTCTGTCTTTTTGATGCCCTGTTGTGCCAGACGGTTTACCACCTTTGCTTCCGTAGCAATGGAGGCGTGGTCCGTACCCGGTACCCAGCAGGCATTCTTGCCCATCATGCGGGCACGTCTTACAAGGATATCCTGGATGGTATTGTTCAGCATGTGTCCCATGTGGAGTACTCCTGTCACGTTAGGAGGAGGAATGACGACGGTGTACGGTTCACGTCCGTCGGGTTTAGAACTGAAAAGTTTGTGGTCCAACCAGTATTGGTACCATTTTCCCTCCACGTCAGCGGGATTGTACTTACTTGCTAATTCCATGGTTATAATAATCTTTTTTATGTATGTTTATCGTATAATCGGGTGCAAAAATAATAAAACTCCTTGGATTTTAGGGGAGATTCCTCCGAAAAGTTCACCTCTCATTGCGCGCGAACAGGCGGAATGTGCCATGTGGAAAGGTAAAATGGGTGTGTTTGGAAGGGGGTAAAAAAACGCAAGTGCGTTTGGAGTAAAACGTCAAAGAGTTTTTGTCCAAACGCACTTGCGTTTCAAGTAAAACGTCCTTACGTTTTCATCCGAACGCAAAGACGTTTTGGGAACGTTATTCATAGTCACTCATAGATATATTCCACGTCCGATTTTTTGAACCGCAGAAGGCGGGAATCATTGGAACCGGCCCCGTTCCTGGAGGCATAATACGCGTTCATGGCACCTGTAAAATACCAGCCTTGTCCGTTTTCTGGCGAGTAGGCAGCCCACAGCATGTTGTTATAGTGTCCATGGAGAATGCCGTTGTCGTTCCATTGTGCGGAAGAACCGTACCAAACCAGAGGTTCGTTCTGCGAAGGTGTGCCGTTGCTGTACATGGCGATGGTAATCAACCCGCTCAGCTTGACATTGCCCACTGTCACATCCTCTCTTCTCCGTTGGCGCCGTTGGATTTTAGTCCCGCCGTTCCAGGCAGTGCTGTGTTCGCCGTCCCACATCAGCCAGAGGTAGTCTTTCGTAATCTTCAATACTCGGTCGAAGTCTTCCACCGACGGCGTTTCGTACCCGTCGGGAGCCATGGCTGTAGGTTCCAGCTTGTTGATATGGACGTTTGAGGTACTGTATCCCTCCAGCTTGGCTACTCCGTTGTCATCTATCACCTGCATGCCTTGGGTGGTCTTTCCCTGATACTGCCATTTCCAGAGTTTGAAGAATTCTTCCGGAGTGCAGTCGCGCAGATAATCGAAAACAGTCTTTCCTGCTTTCGCAGCCGGGTCGTTCGAAGAAAGTATCTGGTCATTGAAATCCTTTGAGTTGCCCATGGCATTGTACTTGCACCACCACACGCCGTTGAGGTACGTCACCGGGAGTCCCCAGTTGCGTCGGCTCACCGTATATTCTTCGCGTTCCGTGCCGTCGTTGTTGCAAATCACCAGCGTGGCTTTCTGCACACGTCCGTTGGCCGTGGGGTCGTTGGGTTTCCATCCTCCCAGGATACGGAAGGAGTGGGAATTGTCTTCCCGTGCCGCCAGTTTGATCCAGTGGCCTTCTCCGTTCTCATATTCTACGGTCAGCTTTTTGGATTCCGGCAGGGTCAGTACCCCCAGTTCATTGTCGATATAACGGTCAAAGTGGCATTCGTAACTGTCGTTGTAATCGAGCAATCCTTCCATCCGGGTCGGGTTTTCCGTCAGGACCAGTGTCAGGTAATCGTCCGGATAGGTCTGTTGCAGTCCCTTCCGGTGGAAGCGCAGCTTGATTTCTTCTCCGGAAACGCCGAGGCGCCATCTGTCTTTCTGTATGCGGAACAGGTTTTTGCCTCTGGTTTCCGCACTGTTGCCTCCCAGTGTCTGTACGGTCAGCGGCATCGGGTCTGGGATGAACTCCAGTTGGTCGTCACAGTCGATGGCCAGTGTCAGTTCGGTAGCCGTATAAGGCAATACAATCCGGTTTTTCGCATCGTTTACCGTCACATCTCCCGGCAGGGTAGAGGCCTTCGTGTCTACCTTCAAGGCACCCGCTTCGGAAGAGAGGTTGTGCTCGCCTCCGTTTTCCCATTCGATGACCTGGAGTTTCACGCTGCCACTGACAGGGTCTTCGCTGAGGCTCAAGGTATAGACCGTATTGCGTTTCAGGGTAGAAGGCAGGCTGCTTTCTACGGTGGTTTCTTTTCCGTTTTTCACGACACCCACCTGGGCCTTTACGTCTGTACCGCTTTGTTCGTACAGATAGGCCACTCCTTGTGTCGATGCTTTCAGTGCTTCCGGAAATTCGATGCTTTCATCTTCCCAAGTCGTATTTCCCGGGCTGGATACCGGATTCTGAGGGAACAGGAAGGTCTGTTGCGCAATGTGGGTGAACACGATTTCCTTTACTTGGAGGGAACTGTTGGCCGGCAGAGAAAGGTCAAACCGGGCCGACCCTCTTTCCAGGTCCATGTGCAGCGTGCTTTCACTGCTTTTGCCCAAGTCGAGCATGCCCGAGAAGAATTCCGGTGCATGCGCATTACCGTGGGTATAATTCAGGGTTGTCTTCAGCCAGTCTTCTTCTGTAATCTTCTGTTCCTTCATTGCCTGAAGGTCCAGTTGTCCGTCCGTGTTGCCTACGAGATAAAGATGGCCGGACGACTTGTCGGTCTGGAGTACATACTGGCTCTCCTTTTTTGAGAACTCGGTATATACCGTAGTCAATACGCCCTCTTCGAACAGGCAGGCCTGCATGTCGCTGATGCTGTCTTCACCAGGAAGAGAACTGGTTTCTCCTTCCATCTGAAAGGCCTTGATGCTGGCATTTACAGTTCTGACGGGCACACTTCCGTTCTCATCATTAGGAGTGTCCTCGTTTTTGGGAATGTCTTCGTTGCTGCAGGCCGAGGCAAGGCATACGGCTGAGAGTATTCCGAAAAGCTGGATATATTTTTTTAAGTGCATATACATGAGTTTTCTTGCGTTTTTTGTTATAGCTCTATTCTTATTCATAGATATATTCTACAGGAGTCTTGATGCATCGGATGGTGCGGGTCTTCTGTGCGTTGCTGGCCGCATACTTGAACCAGTTTCCTTTGCCGGTGTTTTTGGCATAACCTTCTATCATCCACGTGTTGCCTGAATTGCCGTAGGTGGCAAACAGAATCATCATGCTGGAGATGCTGCTTTCATTCCATTGATGTCCCAGTCCGCAAAGCGTCAGATGGTTTCCTTCATATTCAAAATCGTAGAACGATATCGGGCCGTAGGTAAGGCCTTTGAAAGTCGCGTTGCGTTCCACCACGTTGAAATTGAGGCGTTGTCCCAGTCCGTTGTTGAAGACTCCGGGGTCAAAATAAGCCAGGTTGCAGTTTGAGCCCCATGTGTAGAAGCGGTAGTCGTCATAATCCGGAATCTGGTACCCGTCGGGAGCCATCTCGGTGGGAGCCATCGTGCCGAAGTTATCTGCCTGGCTTTTATACCCTTCATAATAGAACTGGCTGCCGTTGTGGGTCAGTTTCAGTCCGTCCGGATTTCCCGCCTGATACTGGTCGCCCAGCACCTGAAGGAAGTCATCATCCGAACAGGTTCTCAGATAATCGGCCAGGCTGCCGTGTGCCGCAGGGTCCGCTTTCACCAGAATCTGGTCGCTGAAGCTTTTCACATTGCCTCTCAGGTTATATTTGCACCACCACACACCGTTGATTTTCACGACGGGCAGTCCCCAGTTGAGGCGTCGGATGGTGTACACTTCCGGATGGCCGCCATTGGCATCCGCAATCACCAGTTCACCGGTTTGTGCCCGTCCGTCTGCGTTCGGGTCATTGGGTTTCCATCCTCCCAGCAGCCGGTAGGTACGGTCGCCTTCTTCTGTCAGTTTCATCCACCGGGCTTCTCCTTCATTGAATTTCAATGTCAGGTTTTTTCCTTCTGGGAGCGTGATACGGGCCAGTTCACCGTCAATGTAGGTGTTGAAATCACAAAGACCGTTGTCGTCAAACTGGAGGACGCCTGTCATCTGCACCGGATTCGGAGCAAATACCAGTACGACCCGTCCCGTCTGTATCTCGTTTTTATGTACATCCAGATACATATATTCATAATGGCTTCCCGGCATTTTCTGTTTGCTCTCGATGTGGAATTGTGCCACCGGGGAAAGGCTGCGGCCAAGCGGGGCAGGAGTGACCGTCACTCCCTCGGCCTGTCCCAGCACGGTTACCTCGGCTCCGGCTTCGGCTGCCAGTGTCAGTTGGAAATCACTTTTCCAGCATGGCACGAACACGGTATCGCCCTGTGCATTCAAGGTCACTCCTTCAGAAGGCTGTGAGAGTTCCTTGTCCACCAGCCCTTTGTGCGTGAGGCCCGATTCAGAAGAAGAGCCGGCCTCCCAGTCATCGGTCAGCACCTCCACTTTCCAGTCGGCTCCGTTTCCATACACTTTAAGCGTATAGATGGTGTTGCGTTTCAGGGCCGGGAGTGTGGTTTTCAGCCGGTGCCATCCTCCGTGCACTGTCATCATGATTTCTACCTCATGTCCGTTGGTATATTGTTCGGGAAGATAGAAAAGAGTAGTCTTGCCATTCTGGAAAGGCTGTTCACCGAAATCCTTTGTCAGGTCGGTTGCCTCCTGCTTTTCAGAGGGCTGAAGTGCGTCCTGTTCGTAGAGGTAGCCCGTCAGTGACACCCCTTTTATGGTGGCACTGTTTACCTGGACATCTTGGAAAGGCGATTCCAAATCGATGCGGGCTACAGCCCGTTTCAAGGCTACGGAGGCAGAAGTGGCATCTTGGTCCACATCGGCTTTTCCGGTCATCAGCACATAGTCGGAAGCCATATTCTCGGCCGTAGCCTGCTGTTTCAAGAACTCTTCCAGCGTGGTGACCCCTTCTTTCAGGTTTTCCGGGGAAACGGCCTGGTCGCCATTGGCCAGGAAATACAGGCTGCCCTGCGAGGGGTTGATATCGAGTTGGCAGGCACCCGCTGCATCCACTTTCAGCGAGGAGAACGTTTCTTTCAAGACGCCGTTCTCGAACTGATAACCATTGAGCGTGTTGATTTGTGATTCCGTGTCGTCGGCTGTTCCATTCGTCATTCCAGCCCGGGAGAATTTTACGGTAAACATTCCGTTTTGCGGCGTTTGCTGGATATCTTCATGCTGGCATCCGCACAGTAAGAACAGGCTGGCGCTTGCCAAGGCGAGTATATATTTCATCATCATTTTTCGTGATATTATTGTTATCGTCCGTTTATTTGTATTGGTAAGGGTTTTGCGAGCTGTTCAAGTAGCTGGGAGAATCGACCGGCATCTGTCCGATGTTGTCCACATAGAAGTTGTTCATCAGCTGTTCCGCCCAGGGTCCGTAGGTGAAAGAACTGCTGTGTCCGTATCCCATGACGTGTCCGAGTTCGTGGAACATGACGCTGCATGCATACCGGTTGAAGTAATGTTCGAACCATCCTCGCTGGTAGGCTCCGAAGGTGCTGCCTCCTCCTAATCCGATGATTCCATGCCCGGGATAGACCAGACCTACCTGGAGCGTTCTGCTGGCTCTCATTTTTTTCAATACCTCCTCTACCTTTACAGGCTGTTTGTTGTCATCGTAAAGCTGGTCGGCATTGTCCTTTAAAATCTGTTCGTGCTCCGGCATGTCAATCATGTAAGTGAAATTGAGGAAAAGGGCCACCGACTCCCGGCAATGTACCGGGCGGATTCCCATCCAGTTGCCCACCGGACCCCCGTCTTCTTTTTCCGGGTCGCCTCCGTAGAGTCCCCAGTAGATGGTCCATCCGTGCTTGATTTCCTGTAGCTTGCTCCAGTAAGGGTCGGCCGATTCAATCTTGAGCACAGCGTTGCTTAATTCAGAAGCCGTTTTCTTTTGTACCTCTATATATTTCCCGGATTCCGTGCGGCACATGGCAGCGCGCTGCATCAGCGGAATCTCTTCCCAAAAATCGCCGAAGGCCGGGATGGAATCAAAATAAGCCAGGTCGAAAAACTCTTCGCTCACCTGCGGCAGCTGCATCTTAATCAGTACGCCGGTCAGTTTGCGGGGAGAGTAGAAGCGCGTATGCAGTTTCCCCTCTTCTGTGACGGATACCTGCAGTGGCTGGGCGGTATTGAAGCACCGTACAGTCTTGTCGGTATATACTTCCTTCCGTTCCGTGTCTTGCAGGATTAAGCTGTGCTCACCTTTATTATACGCAGCAGGGGTGATGAACATGGTCACCGCCTTGTCATCCGGATGGTTCACTTGGGTTTCTACGAGATGAATGTGGTTGGAAGCCAGTTCCTTCTGCTCAAAGCTGTACACCTGCTTCCTGTTTTCTTTCCGGTAGTTGCGGGTAGAAAGGTTGATTTCTCCATGAAACGTAGCCCCCTTGCACAAGGGCATGAACAGGTAGGAAGTCTGTCGGTTCAGTGAAAGGGCCTTCACCGTACCGTTGCTTTCCCCTCCCAGTTCCCCGTTGCCGGAAAGGGTGGTGTAGAAGCGTACGTCTCCCAATGCCAGGCTTTTGTCTGTGACGGCATAGCCCACGTAGGGGTTTTGATACGCAAAGTCAAAATCCACCCGGCTGACAATCCGTTTCTGTGTCACTTCCTGTGGGATGGAAGCCACTTCCTGGATGCCATTTTCCGTTTGTTTCTCTACGATGGAGAAGGGAGTTTGCGAGTAGAAGTATTCAGCTTCCAACGGTTGCTGCAGGTCTTCAGGAAAAACGAGCCATTCCTCCTGAAGATTTTCCGGGCTATGGATAGTGGCCCGGTCTGCGGCTGGGTTGCCTTTGATGCCCAATACAACCAGCCGGTATTCTCCTTTGTGAAGACCTTCGGTATAAATCTCGGAGGTGGAAGCTTCATAATAGCTTTTGATGTTTTTTACCTTGTCGCCGTTTTCATCGACAATGAAGTAATGCAGCTCGTCATAAAGCGACGTTTCCGTTTCCGAGGCACGGGAAGAGACTCCTTCATAGCCTTGTTTTTGTAATTTGAATACAATCCCAGATTGGTTTTCGGTGGAAGATGTGCCTAAGTGCTCCTCCTGACTGCAAGAAACCAATAGCAAAGTGCATAGAAATGCAATAAATGTAAATTTTCTCATTTTGTTGTTGTTTTCTCTGTATGGCAATCTTTCTATAACTAATGTCCTTATTCTAATTTTACCCTAAAGGTGAATAATCGGTTGTTTTCCCGCTTGTTTTTGTGTATGTCGTTAGTAAAGCAGCTCGTTTTGTTCTTAAACGTAATTTGTTTTTGTTTTGTTCAGTCAGAAAAGTGATTTGCGTGTAATTTTTATACTTTATATCTGTTAACTGTTTGTAAGTGAATGGAATATAGAATGTGAAAGAGAAAAATAAGCTAAATTTTTGTTTGCATTCATCGTTTTTGTCGATGAATCTCATTGAGAAAAAGAGTTTTTCCGATAGATGGAGATTGGAGCCGGCTGTCTACCTTTGCTTCCATAATCATGAAAGAAAAAGGAAATGAAAGAAATGAATCGTTCGCGTGAGGCGGTCGCACGGTTTCGCCTGATACGTAACTGCATGTTTTTGTCCGGATTGTCGGTTTTTGCCCAACTGTATTTGTTTCAACCCATGCTTTCGGAAATGTGCCGGAATTTTGGTGTCAGTCCGGCAGAAAGCAGTCTGTCGGTGTCGGCCTCTACTGCCGGTATGGCGTTGGGGTTGATTATAATGGCTTTCAAGGCCGATTCCGTGTCACGTGAACGCCTGATGGGAGCTTCGTTGCTACTTTCTTCCCTGTTGACTATCGTGTCTGCCTTTACTGACAGTTATTCCCTTCTGCTGGCTCTGAATCTGTTGAAGGGAATGGTGTTGGCCGGGGTGTCATCGGTAGCGTTGGCCTATCTTTCGGAAGAGGTGGACAAAGCCATGATTGGACTGGCCATCAGTCTGTATTTGAGCGGCAATACGCTGGGAGGAATGTCGGGGCGAGTGGCTGCCACGCTGATGTCCGGATGGGGGGGATGGCAGTCGGCCGTGTGGCTTATCGGCATTGTCAGTCTGCTGCTGGGCGGATTGTTCTGCTGGAAGATTCCTGCTGGGAAAAACTTCTCCGCGGTGTCGGTGCCTTTTCGGGAGAAATTGCGTCAGATGCGTTTCCTTTTAACCCGGAGTACATTTCTTTCGATGTATCTCATCGCCGCGCTTTCGATGGGAATTTTTGTGAGTATCTACAATTATCTGTCTTTCCTGTTGGAGGCACCTCCTTTTTCGTTGCCCCATCATTGGGTGGCACTGATTTTCACCATGTATGTGGCAGGAATCATCGGTTCGGTCGTGGCCGGAGGTCTTTCGGACAAGTATAGTCCGGAAATGCTCTTGCAAGGTACGTTGGGACTGATGGGAGTCGGGATGGCCTTGTTGCTATGGATGCAGCTTTGGGCTATTGTGCTGGGACTGGGATTAATGACTTTTGCCTTTTTCGGGACCCATACGCTGGCCAGCCGGATTGTATCGGTGCATGCCGGGCAGATGAAAAGCAGTGCCACCAGCATTTACTGGCTGTTCTATTATGCAGGCTCCAGTCTGGTAGGTTCTTTTTCCGGCATCGTGCTGTCTCACTATGGGTGGGGGTCTTTCATGGAATTCCTTTTTGTGCTTTTGGCCGTGGCTTGGATTATTTCTTTGAGTGTCTTATGGCTGTTTAAAGGAAAGAAAAAGGTCTATGTGTGGATTGCGAGGAAGTGATACGGCTAGCGGCCTGCTTTCAAAACTCAATGTTTGAAGGCAGGCTGCCGGCGTGTTTATCAGGTGAAGGGGATTATTCGAATATAATCTTGCCGAAGAACTCCGGACAGTGGAAGCAAGGCTTCGGCAAGTCAATGGGATTCCATGACAGGAAGTGAGGCGTGTACTGCAAGTCCCCGCATTTGTAGAAGTTGGCATAAGCGGTCAGTCCTTTGAAGCCTTTCAGCTGATGACGGAAGAACGCTTCCTTGGGAATGCAGAGAGCCAGTTGCCAGCTACATTCTCCCATACGCTCTTCAAACGGAGCTTTTCCGAGTGAGCTCCAGCGGTCTACCTGCTGGAGAATCTCTTGGGGGGCATGAGGTCTGTCACCCGGTTGTCCGCCACCGATAAGGAGGGTTCCCCCGCAGTTACATTCAAAGTTATAATATACGTTTTCTTCCTGGTCTTCCGGAAGCTGGAAGAAGAATTCGCAACAGGAGTCTTCCCAAACTCTACCGTTATCTTCGGCGGCTATGGCTCGCACACTTTCTTCTTTTACGCGATAGTTCAACAGGATAAAGTCGCCTGTATGGGCAATGCGAAACGCGACTTCCGGACAGTAGGGAAAATCTTTCCAGTTCACGCAGGAAATCGGTTGGAATTCTACCTGATGTGCATCGAGCAGGGCCGGGATGTCTTGGGCGGCCACGCGGGACTGTCCGGTAATTTCGGGAACATGTAATTCTTTCATGATGTTTGATTTAGGATTTCGAATTAAAAATTTAATTTTGTTTGTTCAGGATAATAAGGGCACCGATGACTCCGGGAATCCATCCGCACAATGTGAGAATAAAGACAATCAGTACCGATCCGCAGCCTTTGTCGATGACGGCAAGGGGCGGAAAAATAATGGAGAGAATGACTCTGATGAATGACATTTCTGTGTTGGTTTTAGAAATTTGCAGGAAAGTTAGGGAAAAGATTTAGAACTGGCAAGAATTTGGAAAAGATTCGGAGAAGAACGAGGGGGATAAAAAATATCCTCCCGAGGACTTCGGAAGGATATCTTGAGGTGTATACCGGAAAATCCGGTATAGAATATGCAGTAAACTTTACAACTTTCAATCATTAAGCTGACATCCTGGTCAGCAAAGGGGTTACTTGCTCATTAGCTGAGCATTACGTAACCCCAAACCATCGGATCTCCCTTGAAGATCTTCTGAATGAAATTTTTCATCGTTTTCATGTTGTTACCCTTTCTTTTTTAGTTAAACCTTAATACCTTTCAATTTAATCTTAAAATAACGCGTCTCCCGACGAGGTTGAAAACAATCTTATAATCTAAAAAAACAATCTTTCTACTAGGTGAATCTTTGAACTTCTGTTCTTGATTACGCTGCAAAGATAGGGCTTTTTTGTATAGAATATATGCTTTAGAACATAAAAATAAGGGAAGGGCATGTTTTATTGATGTAGGTCAAAAAAACGGTCAGTTCCGATGTCTGGCAGCACAACGGGCGCATACTCCTTTCACGATGTAGTTGACTTTTCGGGCAACGAATCCTTCGGGAAGATTGATGTGCGGAATGAGGTCCTGGTTCAGGCAATAGGTATTGTGGCATACCTCACAGTAGAAGTGGCAGTGCTCTTCGTCTTCGTTGCACTGGCCGTGGTTGTGGCAGATGCAGTATTTGTGTGAACCGCTTCCGTCGTCCACGCTGTGGATGAGATGATGCTCGTGGAAAAGGACGAGGGTGCGGAAGATGACCGATTTGTCGATGCTGTCGAGCTGTTTTTCCAGCGTGCCCAGGCTGAATGTGTCGGTTTGGGAGGCAATGGCCTCATAGATGAGCAGTCGGGTGGAGGTAGGGCGGATGCCGGCTGTCTCCAGGATTGTGGCATAGTCTTCTGTTTTCATAAAAAAGGATGCTTATCTTGTGACTTGCTGCAAAGATAAGCATCCATTTTGGCAACCAGGTTGTTTTTCAGCCAGGTTTTATTCGTTCAGTCCCAGTTTTTTCTTCAGTTCCTTGGTCAAGGCATCCTTGTGCAGAAGAATATAGATGGTTTTGGCACGCACATAGCTTTCCGACATGTTCAGGTAGCCTCCGAAATCGTTCCGGTCGGTGCCCCAGGAATTCTTGGTAATATAGTATTTTGTGCCGTTCTGGTCTTTGGCAATGCCGGTGAGGTGCATCAGGTGGTCGTCGGTAGTGACAAAGGCCTCGTATCCTTTCTGACGGATTTCGGGTGTCACTTTCACTTCCGGACATGGGTATTCAAACTTGAAGGCCTCATCGAGTCTCTGTTTTGCATCCATGCTTTGCCAGCGGGCAAAGTCGGTATCTTTCAGGTCTTCGGTCTTTCTTGTTTCCGGATTGATGGCCACTCCGTGCTTGAAGGAGAATCCTTTTTCGCTGACATCGCCGTCCCAGCACACAGTATATCCGTTTTCCAAGGCATGGTCGGCGGCCTGCATCATCTCGTCGAGCGGCAGGTTGTACATCTTGGCATGCTCCCAGTTGTCCGGAATCTCCAGTTCAAATGCCTGATAGTAGGGCTGGTGGGTGAAGCTGGTCAGCATGACATAGTCTTCCGGATGGATGCCTAGGCTCTGCGCAAAGGATTGCGGAGTATATTCCTTGCCTTTGTAGGTGAACTTCTCAGGCAGTTCGCCCATGTAGATGTCGAACAGGCTCTGAATCAGTTTTTCGTATTCCGGGCTGCGCTGGCGCAGCTGGATGGCCTTTTCAGCAATGACTTCCATATAGGAGGCCAGCTCCTTGTGGTTGTGGGTCGGAGAGTGATAGTTGATGCCACTGTACACTTCTTCCGGCACGATACCTACCTGTGTGAAAGCTGTAAACCAGCTGGGTGAGATGCTCCCCTGACCGATATTGCCTTTTCCGTGACGCAGGTAATTGTCTTTCAGCTGGTTCATGTACTTCTGACGGACGATGTACATTTCCGAGAGATCGAATTCGCCTTTTCCCTGACGGAGGAGTTCGGCTTCGATGAATGAAGTGGTGGCAAAGCACCAGCAGGTGCCTGTGGCCGCCTGGTTCTTGACCGGAGTCACTTTCTGGTTGACGACGGTGGTAAATTGGTAGCCTTCGGCTTTAGGCTGTGCCTGAAGAGTGGCCGAGGCGAGCAGTAGGGCAGAGATAAATGTAATTGTTTTCATATTTTTATACGTTTCCAGCGAATTAGATGAATTAGAATCCGAAACGGTAATCGTTCCAGTATTTGGCAGTCATTTCGTCCCAGCGGAGTAGGGTGGCTCCGATGAAATCCTTTGTGTAATCAGTCAGATAGGCCTTGGCAGCGTCTTCTCCCTGATTCTTGACCAGTTCCGCATAACGCTGTTCCACCATCGGCAGTTCTTCCAGTCCTTTCCGTTCAAAGTGCATCTGGTTCTTTTCCATGATTTTCCGGGCGTTTCCCCATCTCACGGTAGCCAGCTTGTTGGCCTGACGGTAATGCCACAGGGCCGCATCCAGACGGTAGCGGTGGTTGCCGCAAATTTTGAACATGGCGGGCAGGTCGGTCGTGCCGCAGAAGATGGGCACGCGTGGACTCTGTCCGGGGTTGTCCATGGCAAACCAGCAGACACCTCCTACGGCATCCGGGAGCCAGCTGCGCAACTGTATGACGGTGGAGTAGGCACATTGCGGAACAGCCACGTTCCGGTTGGCTGTGACACTTCCCTTTTGGAGGGCATTGTACAGCTGGACTTCATCAGTACGCATCCACGGGTTGGCACGCGGGCTGGTGATGGTGTCGGTCTTTCCGGTCTTCCGGTCCTTGACAGCTACTTTCAGATTCTTTGTTACGCTCCATTCTGTGCCTTCATACGTCTGTCGCAGGTAAGCCATTACGTCGGCATTGCTGATTTTCTTTTCCGGCTTCACGCTCAGGGGCAGTTCCTCATCGTCCATGCTGAGCTTGAGTGAAGGAGCCAGGGTACTTAAGATAAAGAATTCCCGGATGCTGAATGCCTGCATCTTTCCGAAATAGTTCGGGCCTCCATAGGCTTTCCAGAACTTGAACGGTTCCTTTCCGTCCCACAGCTTGAGTTTCTTGGCTACGCTGAACACGTTTTCTGAGGCCATGTAATGGTCTGTATCTTTCAGGTGGAGTGTGCTGATACGGGAGATGTTGGCCGAAACTCCTACTTCATCGTCAGGAATACGGACGGCAGCCCATACACCGCCAACCTGGTCGGGACCTTCGCCGAAGATTTCAAAGTGCCACACTTCCTTCGGGTCGGCAATGGTCAGACATTCTCCCGAATCACCATAGCCGTATTCCTTTACCAGCTTGCCCATGAGCTGAATGGCCTCGCGGGCCGTGGTACAGCGTTGCAATGCCACGCGGGCCAGCTCTTCAATCATGAACATTCCTTTAGGGTTCCTCAGGGTATCCCGTCCGCTGATGGTGGTTTCCCCCATAGCCAGCTGTTTCTCGTTCAGACACGGGTAGGCCGTATCCAGAAAAGCGTAGGTATGTTTGGCTTGCGGAATCTGCCCTTTGACGGTCAGGTTGGTCTGGTCGTTGATCGATTCCGTGTGCATGCGTCCGTCGTAAATGTTCATTACCGTGTCGTTGGCAAAATCTGCCGCTGGTACAATGTTCACCCACGTACGGTACCAGCTGTCGCAAGTGTGGCTCGTCATGACCGAACCGTCGGTTGAGGCCAGTTTTCCCACCATGATGCTCGTGCAGCAATCCGGATCGCGCGGTAAGGTTTGCTGTGCGAAAGCAAGCTGGGAAAAGGTAACCCCGATAAAGAATAAAATGTTACTTATTTTCATGTTTTCGTATTAAAATGATATTTGTTTGCAAAGATAGTAAAAAAGGAGAAAAAGGGATAAGGATATTCTTCGTAAAATGGTTGAAGAATGATAGGTCTCCCTGAGTTTTCTTCTTGGCGACTTAGAAAAGAATGTACAGCACAGGCATAAAATTATCTCATCACGAACGAGTCGAGACCTCATCACGTTCGTGCGGGGATCTCGTCACGAACGTGATGAGGTAATTTCGTGTTGGAGTTTCTGAATGAAGAAAGGTAGGGATACAAAAAAGGCCGTCTTCGTTTCTCACGATGACGGCCTTCTGATTATTTGATTTCAAATTCTTCTTTCATATCCATTTCCTGGTTGTGTACGTCAAAGAATTTATACTGTAAAAAAGCCAGGTTCTGGTTCGGAACGATTTTGATGCCGAATCCATACTTCATCTGCCATTTGCGTTTCAGGGACATGAATCCCTGATTGACGTAGGCAGCTACGTAAGGATGGATATGCAAGGTGAATTTCTTCACTTTCAGCTTGTTGACCAGGTAATCAATCTTACTTTCCAACGTATCGGTAAACAGGATGGAAGGTTTGATTTTCCCCTTTCCGAAACAAACGGGGCAGTCTTCATCGGTAGTGACATCCATGGCCGGACGTACCCGCTGGCGCGTGATTTGCATCAGTCCGAATTTGCTCAAAGGAAGGATGTTGTGTTTGGCCCGGTCTTTCTGCATGTTCTGGCACATGCGTTCATAAAGTTTTTGCCGGTTTTCTGCCAGGTTCATATCGATGAAGTCCACCACAATGATTCCGCCCATATCTCTCAACCGGAGCTGGCGTGCCAACTCATCGGCTGCGCCCAAGTTCACATCGAGTGCGTTTGCCTCTTGTCCGTTGGTCGATTTGGAGCGGTTTCCACTGTTTACGTCCACCACGTGGAGTGCTTCGGTATGTTCGATAATCAGGTAAGCCCCGCTTTTGTAGGAAACGGTCTTTCCGAAAGAGGACTTGATTTGCTTGGTGATACCGAAATTATCGAAAATAGGAAGCTGGCCGGTGTAGCGTTTTACGATGCCTGCCCGTTCGGGGGCAATGAGCGCCACATAATCTTTTACTTCGTTATAAACGGTTTCGTCGTTTACGTAAATGTTCTCGTACGACGGGTTGAACAAGTCGCGCAGCATGGCTACGGTGCGGCTTGTCTCCTCATAAACCAATGAGGGCAGTTTGGTGGCCTTCTGTACTTTCGTGATGGTTTCTTCCCAATGTTTCAGCAAGACTTTCAGTTCCGCATCCAGCTCTGCCACCCGTTTGCCTTCGGCCACGGTACGTACAATCACGCCGAAATTTTTGGGCTTGATGCTTTGTAGCAGCTGTTTGAGGCGAGCTCTTTCCTCGCTGGATTTAATTTTTTGTGAGACGGATACCTTGTCGTTGAAAGGAATCAGTACCAGATAGCGTCCGGCGAACGACAATTCGCAGGTCAGGCGCGGCCCTTTTGTGGAAATGGGCTCCTTGACAATCTGCACGATGACCTCTTGTCCCTGCTGGAGTACACTGGAAATGGTTCCGTCCTTGTCAATGTCGGGAAGCATGGAGGCTTTCGACATGGGATAAAGTTTTTTCCGGTCACTGATGACTTGCTTGAGGTATTTCTGGTAAGAATGGAATTGTGGTCCCAAGTCTAAATAGTGGAGAAAAGCGTCTTTCTCAAAGCCTACATCTACGAAACAGGCGTTGAGGCCGGGCATGAGTTTCCGGACTTTCCCTACGTACATGTTGCCGACAGAGAACGAAAGGTTGCGTTCTTCTTTTTGGAATTCTACCAAGTTCTTATCTTCCATGAGGGCGATAGAAATTTCCTTGGGCTGTACGTCTACTACTAATTCGCTTGTCACTTTTTGCTTGGTTTTTTGTTTCTAATGGATTGCTAATTACACAAAGAACAAACCTGAAAGACTTTGTTTAGCTTTGCAAGTTTGTTCTTTATTGAAGTCGGACAGACTAACAATTATTTTTTGCTTTTATGTCTGTTCTTTCTCAGTCTTTTTTTACGTTTGTGAGTAGACATTTTATGTCTTTTTCTTTTCTTTCCGCTTGGCATAGCTTCAAAATTTTATGGGTTAATACTAAATGTTAATTATTTTTTTACTGATAGAGTAAATGTTTTTGCAGGTTTAAATGCCGGAATGTTGTGCTCCGGAATGATGATAGTTGTATTTTTAGAAATGTTACGAGCAGTCTTCTGCGCTCTTTTCTTCACAATGAAACTACCGAAACCGCGGAGATAGACATTTTCATCTTTCGACAAAGATTCTTTAACTGATCCCATGAACGCCTCAAGGGTTGCCAATACTGTTGCCTTGTCAATTCCTGTGTTTTTGGCAATTTCGTTTACAATATCTGCTTTAGTCATTTCGCTAATAATTATTGTTATACGTTATCTTAATTTTTTGGACTGCAAATATATAGCTTTTCTGTTTCTTTTGGAAATATATCGGGAATATTTTTTTTGAAAAGTCGTGCTTTTTGAGGGTTTTATTCCTTTTTGAAGGCAGTCTGGGGCCGTTTGCTGTGTATGTCGGGGAAATGTATTATTTTTGCAGGCAAATATGCAGCGAATGAGTTTTTTTGCAGATAAGATAATAGATTGGTACAAGGAAAACAAACGGGATTTGCCTTGGAGGGACACAAAAGACCCTTATAAAATATGGATATCGGAAATCATTCTTCAGCAGACCCGGGTCGTGCAGGGATATGATTACTATTGCCGTTTCATGACACATTTTCCGGATGTGAACACGTTGGCGCATGCATCGGAAGATGAGGTGATGAAATGCTGGCAGGGGCTGGGGTATTATTCTCGTGCCCGCAACCTGCATACGGCGGCCAAAATGATTGCGGAAAAAGGTTGTTTCCCTACGACGTATGAAGAGGTGAGAGCCTTGAAGGGAGTAGGAGATTATACGGCGGCGGCTATCTGTTCTTTTGCATACGATTTGCCATATTCGGTAGTTGACGGCAATGTGTATCGGGTATTGTCGCGCTGGATGGGGGTTGAAGACCCGATTGATACCGGTGCTGGCAAGAAGTTGTTTGCTTCTCTGGCAGATGAGATGATGGACAAATCACGTCCGGCCTTGTACAATCAGGCCATCATGGATTTCGGAGCCTTGCAGTGCGTACCGTCATCGCCCTCGTGCCTGTTTTGTCCGCTGGCGGACAGTTGTGTGGCCTTACAGAAGAATTTGGTAGACAAGCTTCCACGGAAAGAACGGAAAACAAAGGTACTCGACCGCTATTTCTCATATATTTACGTGCGTGCAGGCGTATATACCTATATAAAGAAGCGGGCAGCGGGCGATATCTGGCAAAATCTGTATGAGTTTCCACTGATTGAAACGCCGGGTGAGGTGGGGGAGGAAGCAATCCTGGGCCTTCCGGAATTTCATCATCTGCTGGGCGGTCATGACATTCAATCCTTCCGGATGGTATCACCTGAAATCAAGCATGTGCTCTCGCATCGGGTCATTCATGCCAAGTGTTATGAAGTGGTGCTGGCGGAGGAAAATGTGACACTTCCTGGTTTTCAGCGGATTCAAATTGACGATTTTCATAATTTCCCGGTATCGCGCTTGATATCTCGTTTTTTTTCGTTACTTTTGAAACCAAATCATAAAAAACAGAATCATGTCATTGAATAAAGTACAATTGATTGGAAATGTGGGAAAAGATCCCGAAGTGAGATATTTGGACAGTGGTGTGGCCGTAGCTACTTTCCCGTTGGCTACTACAGACCGTGCTTATACGCTGGCCAATGGTACCCAGGTGCCGGAGCGTACGGAATGGCATAACATCGTGTTGTGGCGTGGACTGGCAGAAACTGCCGAAAAATATGTGCACAAAGGAGACAAGTTATATATTGAAGGGAAAATCCGTTCTCGTTCGTACGACGACCAGAACGGGGTGAAACGTTATGTGACGGAAATTTTCGGCGACAATATGGAGATGCTGACTCCGCGCAGTGTGCAGTCTGCTGCTTCGGTGCAGTCTCAGGCAGCTCCCGCGGCTACGGCTTCTGCTCAGCCGGAAAGTAACCCTTCGGATGATTTGCCGTTCTGATATTCAGGCGGTCACTTTAATTAAAAATAGGAATATTATAGGATGGATCCTGACTCGTGTTTGCTCCGCTTGTCGGAGCTATGTGACGGAATAACCGTAATGCCCCTTTCATTAGGGGCAGCTTTTGCTTTGTTTCTGGCCCTCGTGCTGTTGTATGTATCGGGCTTTGTTTCAGCTTCTGAAATCGCTTTTTTTTCGCTTTCCCCTTCCGATTTGAATGAGATTGAAGAGGAAAATCATCCTTCTGACGCCAAAATCAAGGGGCTTTTGGATGATTCTGAACGTCTGCTGGCTACCATTCTGATTTCGAATAACTTTGTCAATGTGACGATTATCATGCTGTTGAACTATGTGTTTGCCAGTGTGATAGATTTCGGTCAGGCAAAAATTCTGGAATTTCTGATTGTCACGGTGGTGCTGACATTTTTGCTGCTGTTGTTTGGGGAGATTATGCCTAAAATTTATTCGGCCCAGCACACCCTGCCTTTTGCCCGCAAGGCGGCGCCGGTCATTACGGTGCTGCGGACGGCGTTTTGGCCGGTTTCTTCCCTGCTGGTCCGCTCTTCTTTTTTTATCAATCGTTTTTCTCAGAAGAAATCACGGAACTTGTCGGTGAATGAGCTTTCTCAGGCATTGGAACTGACCGATATTCAGGATACTTCGGAAGAAAGCAATATGTTGGAAGGTATCATCCGCTTTGGGGAAGAAACGGCCAAGGAGGTGATGACTTCCCGCTTGGATATTGTGGATTTGGACATTGAGTCGTCTTTTTCGGAGGTATTGAAGTGTATCAATGAAAATGGGTATTCACGTATTCCTGTATATGAGGAAACGCGCGACTGTATCAAAGGTATTTTGTATATCAAGGATTTGCTTCCTTATCTGGACAGAGGGGATGATTTCAAGTGGCAGAACCTGATTCGTCCGGCCTTGTTCGTTCCAGAGAATAAGATGATAGGTGACTTGTTGCGTGATTTTCAGGCCAACAAGATTCATATTGCAGTGGTAGTGGATGAGTTTGGCGGTACTTCGGGTATTGTCACCATGGAGGACATTATCGAGGAGATTGTGGGAGAAATCAATGATGAGTATGATGAGGAGGAACATTCCTATGTGAAGCTGACGGAGAATGTCTATGTGTTTGAGGGGAAGACTTTGCTTTCCGACTTCTATAAGATTATCAAGGACAGTGAAGATGTGTTCGACAAAGTTTCAGGGGATGCCGATTCGCTGGCGGGGTTGCTGCTGGAGCTGAAAGGTGAATTTCCGGCATTGCATGAAATCATCAATTATATGAATTACCGTTTTGAAATTCTGGAAATGAATTCACGGCGTATCCTGAAAGTCAAAGTAACCATATTGCCTTCTGCGCCAGAGGAGGACAAAGTCGACAAAGAGAAAAAATAACTATGCCGCTTCTGAAAATATGGAACGAAGATAACGGACTGTGGGGAATCTGGCATGTGACGGAAACACCGGAGGAACTGCGGGCTTGTCTGTCGGATGCGACGGTTTCTCAGGAACTGGAGATGTTGAAGGCTCCTTCACGGAAGCTGGAATATCTGGCGGTAAGGGTACTGCTGAAAGCAATGCGGGGAAGGGAGGTCCGGATTGGACATGAACCTTCTGGAAAGCCTTTTCTATGGAATGAACCTTGTCGCATATCCATCTCCCATACGAAAAATTATGTGGCAGTAGGCTTGCATGCGACTGCTTCGCCTGGGATTGATATCGAGACGTATGGGGAAAGAGTACGGAAAGTAGCGTCTCGTTTTGTCCGGGAAGATGAAATGCCGGGTAGGGAACGCATGGAGCCTCAGGAGGAATTATACCAGTTGCTGCTGCATTGGTCTGCCAAGGAGACCATGTTCAAGGTGATGGATTGTAGGGAAGTGGATTTTTTGGAGCACCTGAAAGTGAAGCCTTTCCCGCTGGCTTTTTCAGGCACTTTCGGAGGGGAATCTTTCCGTCTGAAGGAAAAACGACATTTTATGATTCATTATTTGATACATCCGGAGTTTGTCTGTACGTACTGTGTTGACACATGACGGAGAATACAAATGCAGAAAGATTTTGTTTTTAAGGAAAAAAGATGAACAAGAAGTTGCGTAAAACCATTCGGCTGACAGCTATTTCATTCGGTGCGTTACTGGCTGTTTTCTTGTTGGCCGTAGCAATTGTGGTGAATTTTATTTTTACGCCGGAGAAGTTGACTCCGGTAGTGCTGAATGTGGCTAACCGTACGCTGAATGCCCATTTGCAGATGGAAAAGGTGGAGCTGACATTTTTCTCTACTTTCCCGCGGTTCGGGCTGAAGGTCACTGACGGGGTTTTGGTATCCAAAGCCATCAACGATACGTTGTGGCAGAAAACAGATTCCCTGCTTTCTTTCAAGAAATGTGTGGTAGTGGTGAATCCTGTAGATTATTTATGGAAACATAAAATCAGTCTGCGTTACTTGGGTTTGGAGGATGCCACGGTATATGCTTTCACGAACAAGGAAGGAAAAAGCAACTGGGATATCGTGAAGAGTACGTCCGACCAGCTGGAGGAGGATACAGTGTCGCAAAGGGATACAACCATCCAGGAAATAGATATCAATCGTGTCTCACTGAAACGGTCTAATGTGACGTTTGACGATCGTAATACCAGGGTTTATACCCGGGTGCAGAATCTGAACCTGACTTTGAAAGCTTCCTTGAAGAAGGACTATTCGGCCCTGACTTTAAATTATGACAACGAGAATCTGCTTTTTTGGCAGGATGGCCAACTGCTGGTCAATCATCTGGCCGTGGGGCTGAATGCCAATATGCAACTGGACCGTACGTCCCGGAAACTGACCTTTAAAGATACCGGACTGACGTTGAACGGAGTGGCGCTTGACTTGTCGGGAACACTCGGACGGGATAGTGTCGGCGGACCTGCCCGGGTAGATTTAGGTTACAAACTGCATGCTCCTTCTTTGGAAACGGTTCTGAATATGGTCCCGGAAAGTGTGTTGAAGCGGCAGAAACTGACAGCCAATGGAGAAGTGATACTGGAAGGAACCTTGAAGGGACTTTATGGCAAAGAATACATGCCGGAGGCCACGTTGAAAGTGAATATCAACAAAGCTTCCGCCCAATATGCCGGCTTGCCTTATGGGGTGGATGAGCTTACGGCGGAATTCAACGGTTATGTTGATTTGATGCGTCAGAAACCATCGTATGCTCATCTGAAGATTTTTCAGTTCAAGGGGGCCCATACGGACATTCTGGCCGATGGGAAGGTGGAGGATTTGCTGGGTGACCCTGACATCACATTTCACACGCGTTCGGAAATTGACCTGACTGCATTGGCCAAGACATTCCCTTTGCAGGAAGGAGTGTCTATCGGTGGACGTGTAGGAGCTGATTTCCGGTTGCGGTGCCGTCTTTCGTCTATTCAGAAACAAGACTGGGGACGGGTGCGTCTGAAAGGTAAACTGGATATGCAGGACATGTATGTGCGCGATACGACAAAGAATTTTGAGTTCTCCAGCAATGCCGATTTGCGCTTCATTGGAGAGGATAATCTGGCCGCAAAGGTGACGATACAGAAGGCCGTGCTGCGGGCTTCTTCCTTATCTGCCGAACTGGACGAATTGAATGCGACCGTAAAATCAACGAATCCTCAGGATACCACTCGTCTGATTGACGTGGAATGTAAGTTGCAGATGAGCCGTCTGAAAGGAGGAATGGGCGATTCATTGAAGGTGTTTACGAAAAAGGCAAAGGCTTCACTGCATTTGCAGCCAGGTAAACGGAATCCTGCCATGCCGAATGTGAAAGTGGCTTTGGAGACGGATACGCTTTTCTGCCGGATGGGGCAGATGAAGATGGGAATGGATAAAGGTGGTTTTAACTTGACGGCTGAGAAAATCCGTGACTCTCTCTGGCTTCCGAAAGGAATTATCGGTTTTAACCGGTTGACATTGCGGACGCCGGAACTAGCTTTGCCGATTAGGATGCGCAAGACTGCGGTTACCGTAGGCGACCGGAATATTACCTTGAGGAATGCCAGTTTGCGTATCGGACGTTCCAATCTGACGGCCAGTGGGGCGGTATATGGGTTGTATGCAGCCATGAAGAAGGGTAAGCTCTTGAAAGCCAATCTTGAGATTTCGTCCCGCAACCTGGATTGCAACCAGCTCATCAATGCGTTGAATTTCCCGCAGGATACGCTTCAGGCAGAAACCGATACGGTGTCAAGTTCCGAACCTTTGCAGTTGTTTGTCATTCCGCCGAAGATAGATTTCGAGCTGAAAACCAACTTGAACAAGGTGACCTACGGCAATATGGTCTTTGAGCATGTGAAGGGAGAAGTGGATATCCGTAATCAGGCGGTCTATCTGAAGAAGCTGACCATGCGCGGTCTGGAGGCGGATGTGGAGACCACATTGGTTTATCGTGCCCGTAAGAAGACGCGCGGCTATGCCGGTTTTGATTTCCGGTTGAGGCAGGTAAATATCGGAAAGCTGGTAGATTTCATTCCTTCCCTTGATACCATTGTGCCGATGTTGCGTTCGTTCAAGGGAATGGTCGATTTTGATGCGGCTGCCGAAGCGGTACTCGATTCTAATCTGAACGTGAAGATTCCGACGTTAAAAGCAGCCATTCATATCAAGGGAGACAGTCTGGTGCTGATGGATGGAGAAACCTTTGCGGAGATATCCAAGACGTTGATGTTCAAGAATAAGAAACGGAATGTGTTCGACAGTATTTCGGTGAACCTGACCGTGAAGGATGGAAATGTGACGGTGTATCCTTTCCTGCTTCAGATAGACCGTTATAAAGCGGCTGTAGGAGGTACGCAGGGGTTGGACATGAATTTCAATTATCATATTTCCGTGTTGAAATCTCCTTTGCCTTTCAAGGCCGGTGTCAATATTACCGGAAATCTGGACAAGATGAAAATACGTATCGGGAAGGCGAAGTATAAAGATGCAGTGACACCTGTGGCCATTCGGAAGGTCGACAGTACCCGTGTCAACATGGGACAGGAAATCATTCATAGTTTTGAACGGGTTATGAACCGGGCCTATCGTGGAAGGCTTCCGAATGGAGCGGAGTAAATGAATCTCTATTTTGCATATTTATCTGAATAATTGTATATTTGCGAACTAGAGACAGAATATATACGAGTATTAACACTATTAATCATTAAAATCTTCATTATTTATGTTTAACAAGCATCCTAAAGGTCTGATACCTGCTGCACTTTCTAACATGGGGGAGCGTTTCGGCTACTACATCATGAATGCCGTGCTGGTATTGTTTCTTTGTTCTAAATTTGGTATAAGTGAGGAAAAAAGTACACTTATCTATTCATTCTTTTATGCAGGTATCTATCTGTTAAGTCTTGTAGGGGGTCTGATAGCCGACAGAAAGCAGAATTATAAAGGTACAATCATGGCCGGTCTCGTGGTCATGGCTGTGGGATATATTGCATTATCTATTCCTATTACTGCCAATGCAGGCAATACATCATGGTTGCTTACACTTACTTGTATTGCCTTGTTCTTCATCGCATTTGGTAATGGTCTGTTCAAGGGAAACCTTCAGGCCATTGTAGGTCAGATGTACGATGACCTTGAAGCAGAGGCTGCACAGAAGGGAGAAAAGGAACTGATTGAAGCCAAGAGCAAGAGAGATTCCGGATTCCAGATATTTTATGTATTTATCAATATTGGTGGACTTATCGCTCCGTTTATCGCTCCTCTGTTGAGAAGCTGGTGGCTGAGTGCACACAATATGGTCTACAATGCAGGCCTTCCTGCTCTGTGCCATGAATATATAGCGAAAGGTGCAGACGGTATGTCGGCTGAGGCTATGGGAAATTTGAATCAGCTGATGTCACAGTGCGTAGGTGCAACTACCGATATGGCTGCTTCTTGCGCACAATATTTGCAGATATTTAATGAAGGTATCCATTATTCATTTTTGGCATCTGTAGCCGCAATGCTTATTTCTTTGATTATCTTCTTTGTGACCAAGCGTCAGTTCCCAAATCCGGGAAAGAAAGAAGCCGCAGCTGCTGTTACTTATTCAGCCGAAGAAAAGGCTGCCATGGCGAAGGAAATCAAACAGCGTCTTTACGCTTTGTTTGCAGTGCTGGGTGTGGTTATTTTCTTCTGGTTCTCATTCCATCAGAACGGTACTTCACTTTCACTCTTTGCGAGAGACTTCGTAGATACATCTACCATTGCTCCGGAAATATGGCAGGCAGTGAATCCTTTCTTTGTGATTACATTGACTCCGATTATCATGATGATTTTTGGTTCTCTTTCAAGAAGAGGAAAGGAGATTTCTACTCCGCGTAAGATTGCCATCGGTATGCTCATTGCAGGTCTGGCTTATCTCTTCCTGTCTGCATATTCACTCATTATGGGTTATCCTTCAGCTGCAGAATATCGGGAACTTCCTATTGACCAGCAGGTAAAGGCAGGAGCATGGGTGTTGATTGTTCTTTACTTCCTGCTTACCGTGGCCGAGTTGTTTATCTCTCCACTTGGATTGTCATTCGTTTCGAAAGTAGCTCCAAAGCATCTTCTGGGACTTTGCCAGGGATTATGGCTGGGTGCGACTGCTGTAGGTAATCTTCTGTTGTGGATTGGTCCTCTTATGTATAACGCCATTCCTATCGGATATTGCTGGGCTATTTTCATGATTGTATGTCTCATTTCAATGGGAGTCATGCTGTTCATGGTAAAATGGCTGGAACGTGTAGCAAAATAAATTTCTCGAAATAGAATTTACTTGTGGAGGAGGCTGTTTCAAATTATATTTCAATTTGAGACAGCCTCTTTTATTCGATTGTAACCTATAAGTCTACTGATGTTTCTACTTTGAGACCTCATTGTTTTATTTTCTTTCTTCTCCCTTTTATATGCCATTTGTTTCCGTGTATCAGACTTTCGAGGCTTATGAATAAAATTGAGGTGCAAAGGTATATGTTATGGCAACTATTAAAGTAACGTGAGTTCGATATAAAATTAGAAAATAGACAGTTGTCCGTCATTGACCGTTTCAATCAAGGCCCTTTTTCTGAGCAGAATCTTGTCGGCAATGCTCATTAGCGAGTTCTTCATATTGTTTTTAACTTTTGTGACAAGCTGAATGCCATTAAGGAAAAGGTTCTCGAACAGAGCCTGGCCAATATATCCCTTGTCTGCACATAGTTTTCCTTTGATGTTTTTCAGAAACTTACCCTGCTTCAAAGGCTCCCGGTCATCCACGTTTCTAGGAGTAAACATAAAATTGAGAATTTCCCCTTTATCATTGATTATCAGATGTAGTTTGAATCCGAAGAACCATCCCATAGAACATTTTCCACGCTCGGCAAGTCCTTCAAATGTCTTATGAATAAGGATTCTTTGGTTACGGCAGACACGTAAAGGAGTGGAGTCGACAAAACTGATGCCGGTACAGGTTCCCAGTAAAACTTTCTTGATGAAGATGGTCATGGGAAGCAGCACTTCCTTCTCCAGCTCCACAAAACGGTTATAAGAAACCTGACGCGGAAAAAGGTGTTTCAGATGTTTACAGACATATTCCTTGTAGTAATGCTTGAAACAGCGGAAACCACCGGAGTGAAACAGGATTAGAATAACCATAATCTCAGCATCATTCATACGGTTAGGTTTGTTACGATGCCTGGTTTTCTTATCCTCAATCATATATTTTTTCTGGTGCAATGTAAATTCCTTGCAAAAATCATCGGCCATACAATAAATCTCTGTAACTTTAGACTCTGGAAACATAGTGGTAATCGTTTAAATCTTATAATTCAGCACTATAAATTTAATACTTTTATCGCTATGTTTCTAATTATCACTGAAATATATTTATTACTATTTCGAACTCACGTTAAGTACAAAACTAATATTAGAAAAAAAATTGATATTCCTGAAGGTGGAGATATTATCTTATTTTTAGTTGAAAAACTAGACTTATAATTGCTTTGTCTTATATTACAAGCATTTATACTGTATAGTGTTTGATAATCAGATATATACGAATCTATATTACAAGCTTATTTCTATGGATTACCAATGGTTTAATGGATCGTTTACCTTAATTTCGCATCAAACAAATATCTGTAGTCTGATGGTATTATTGCCATAATAATAAATTAATAATAGATCATTAGTGTCCCGATTTTAACGGGACACTAATGAGATTGTCATATAATATTGTAAATTGATATCAAATTAAAATTGTGAACTAATATGAAAGCTTTAAAAACTACATTGTGTGTACTATTTTTGTTTACAACGACATTAATGGCACAAAACCCTTTTACCGTAAAATCCAATGTAATCATTGATTTTAACATTTCTCATGATGGGAAAATGATGGTTTATAAACAATTGTCGTCCGATGCTACCTCTACTGTTTTCATTAAAGATTTAGAAACAGGAAGAGTCACTCCTATTTATAAGAACAGTCTTAAAGACTATAGTGAGTTTGACGCTTCCTCTGGAGTGGATTTTCTGTCAGACAATGTTATTGTTTTCGGTAAAGAAAAAAACATGGTTTCATTCAATCTTACAGATAAGAAATATAAGAATCTCTTCAGATTACCTGACGATGTCATTTTTTCTGTTAAAGCATCTGCTGATGGTAAAAGAGTATATTTCAGTTCGGATGAAACAATGTACTCTTCTCCAACTGAGCGTAGCTCTATTACAAAAACCAATGAAAAGAGAGGTATAATAATATCAATTGATATCGACTCTAAAGGGAATGCTTATTATACAATATGTAAAAAGGCCAGTAATGATAAATTTCATATCTTATGTTATGATGGTCTGAATAAGGAAGAAGACATCACATATAAATTTGATAATATTGTGACCGACCCATATTTGATAGAAAGTACTCCTAATAAAGATTGTTTTATTGTTGCTGGAAAGAATGGAGTATTTAAGGTTGATTTAACCAACTCCAAGTCAGTAAAATTAATCACCAATGATGGAGAGAATCGTTTAAACAAAATGCGTTTATCACCGGATGGTAAGACTCTTTATTATCAAACAATAAAAGATAAGAATAAAATTATTACCTTAAGTCTATGATTCCCTAATAAGGAGTTATACATTTTACTCTTTTATAATAGCTTGTAATAAAAAAGAAACCTAACAAAAGAACAGCAAACTGTAAACAGGGTATTGCTCTGATAAGTATCATTGTAGAATTTGACGGCACTAAACGTGATACTGAAATAAAGAAAAGTCTGAGCAAAGAAGTCGATGACAAAGCTTTGCGGGCGGTAAACATGATACCAAAATGAAAGCCGGCAAAAGTTGGTGGAAAAGTCGTAGCCATGGTATATAACATTCCTTTTATTGTAAAATGATTATATAGTAAATAACCAGTACTATGGGCGATAATACAGATAATAAAGAAATGATAAGTGAACGTTCTGAGGAAGTGCAGGCCATAATAGACCGTATGCCTACGAGTTGGGTGAAATGGTTGGCACTTGGGACCGGTGGTCTTATGGACTGATACTGACACTTGGCTTCCTGATAAAATATCCTGATACAGTTGATGGGGAAATCTCCATGACTGGAACTACTGCTCCTGTGAGACTGGTGGCCAACAGTAACGGACGGATGATATTGCTGGCAGACAACAGGCAGAAAATGTCTAAAGGTGACGTGATAGCATATATTGTGAGTGGTGCGGATTACAGGCTGTGCTGAAGGTGGATTCCTTACTTAAGGACATATACATGAACTGTGACTCGGAATACCCATTGCCTGACAGTCTCATGCTTGGTGATATAAGTTCGGCATACAGTTCTTTTTATCTGTCGTACATGCAGTATAGCAGGATTATGGGTTCTAAGAGGAGAAAAATAACATGCTTTTTAATAGGTTTCCGGTAGAATATCAGATGGACTCTCAGGATTGCGGACCTGCTTCGCTTAAGATTATAGCAAAATACTTCGGGGAATACTACTCTCTGCAATATCTTCGGGACAGATGTGGGATAACCAAGGAAGGAGTGTCATTGCTTGACATAAGCACCAGAGCAGAAAGTATAGGATTGCGTACGCTGGCTATAAAATGTACTATAGACGATGTGGTAAACATTGTACCTCAGCCTGCCATAGTATATTGGAAAGAAAGTCATTTCATTGTAGTATATGCTACTGACAAAAAACACGTGTGGGTTTCAGATCCGGCTAAAGGAAAAATAAAATATACCCACGAGGAATTCAGAAAGGGATGGTATCCGAAAGGTGAAGACCATGGGGTATTACTTGCGGTAGAGCCTACAGTGGACTTCAAGGATAGCAAAGCTGAGAAAGAACAGAAACGGCAATCGGCTCTATGCGAAAGATTCTTCCAAGTTTTACTCTTCAAAGAGCAGCCGATATTTTACCTTTCTTCTCGGCTTGATGCTCGGAGCTATCTTATTTCAATGCCAATATGACTAAATTAATATTCTGTTTGATGTATCCTTTTTCTTAGCGGTTTCTTAAAAGAAATATATACTTTTGCATCAAAAGGGACAAATATGAGAAATATACTATATGTCATTATATTAGTAGTAGCATTATGTGCATGTAACAATTCCACACAAAAAGATAGGATTTTGGATACGGCAGAATCAATGGCCGTTGAGCATCCCGATTCTGCCCAAACGATACTGGAAACATTATATCCATATTCAAGATTGACCCAGCAGCAAAGAGCACGATGCGGCATATTGCTTGCTACGGCAAAACTTCAACAAAACAAAGCCTTTGCTTCCGATAGCCTTTTGGACAACAGTATATCATATTTCAAGCAAAATTGTGACAGCATAGAGTTATTCAAAGCCTATCAGCTCAAAGCCTATCAGGCTATGTGGCGTGGGCAACAGGATTCAATGTTCTATTATTTGCAGCAGTCAATCAACATGATAGGTGAGGGAAATAAAACCCAGCTATATTCTTTGTATATGAAACTGGCAGATATTTATTGTGAACCATCTGCTGAAAAAGATTACAATAAAGCAATACTATATGCAAGGAAAGCATTAACTTATGCGGAGACAGAACAACAAAAGGCCTATGCTTTGCACCAAATTGGAGCCTGCTACGGCTTCATCAATGAAAATGACTCCGCATTGGTTTATATCGCCCGTGCCATTGATTTTTCACAACAAAATAAGGGAGAATCTAATTATACCACCTATGTGCTGAATTATGCAAATACACTAGGCGTAAATTACGAAAAAGCCAAAAGCTATTTAACGGAATTACCCGAAAACAGTTTGGGAAGGTTGATTACTTTAGGTTTTCTCAATCTAAACAACAGGCATACAGGCATTGCAAAATATTTTTGCGACAAAGCTGATTCGTTATATAGTAGCGCCCCTGATAAGTATTCAATCAATACATACAACAGTCTTAGAATACTCCATGCATGTGTAAAATACACCTTGGGTGAAGAAGTTTCTGCAAGTGAAGGGATTTCAAGGAACGATTCAATTTCACAAGTCATTTCAAGAAAGGAAGCTCTGAATAGTGAGATTTCAAGCAACAACTTACTATTGCAGAAACACATTCATGAATCTCAACTAAGAACTCAAAGAAAGATTGTCATCATATTGTCAATCGTATTCTTTGGTATAATATTGTTCTTCCTATACGACAGAAATAACAAGAAACGATATATCAAAATAAGAAAAGAACTGGACCAGATTCGTGTCAATCAGATAGAATTACAATCTATCGATTCTGAAAATGACCAAGATTCTGAATTGACTAAGATTTGGAAAAAAAGAGCTGATATTTGCAGAGACAATTTCATTCGAAATGGATGGATGAAGAAACTTCAAATATTGGAAGGGAATGACAAGCATTCCAATGGTTCTTTTCTCCCGCCTGCAGAAAGGGACAGACTCAGGAAACAGTTATTCGAAGAATTCACAGACATGATAATCGATATAAAAGCGGCAGGCAATGGAGTCAATCTGGACGATTTGACACTATGTCTTTTTTGTCTTTTGAAAATAAATAATACAACGATTTCCAAGTGCATGGGGGCTTCGGAAAACGCTATCAGAACCCGAAAAAGCAGACTTAAAGAAAAGCTTGACCCTCAGATGTATCAATTTATATTCGGTAGATAATAGACTGATATACATTATAATATACAAATATTGAAACAAAAGTGAAACACGGAAACCTTCATTGCAATAAATCTGCAATGCATAGTTTTAAGGCCCCTATAACTAAAATCATACTTTTGCATTGAGTCATAAAAATGCAAGCAAGTATGAAAAGAAATCTTTTATTTATTTTCGTTTTAATGATTGTGCCATTTACTGTCAAGGCACAAATCAAAGGTGTGGTATGTGATGAGAACCAGACCCCCGTAGAGTTTGCAAATGTTATTTTGATGGGTACTGATTCCGTATATATCGCAGGAACAGTAACAGACGCAAGCGGTAAATTTGATTTTTTTACCGATTATGCAAAAGCAAAGTTTCTACAAATTTCCGCTCTCGGATACAAGACAATTATAAAAACGCTGGATAAGAAAAACGATATTGGAACACTCGTGCTCGTTTCAGACAATATCCTGCTGGACGAAGTTACAGTAACGGCACAACGACCTTCTCCACATTTGACAAAAGGTGGCATAATCACAACTGTAAATGGGTCTGTTTTGAGCCTGCTCGGGAATGCAATGGATGTGATTGGACAACTTCCAGGCGTGATGCGTGAAGATGACAAATTTACTGTTTTTGGCAAAGGGACCCCAATCATATATGTGAATGGGAGAAAACTGACAGACAACAGCGAATTATATAGATTGTCATCAAAAGATATTGCAAGTGTGGAAGTCATCAGTAATCCGGGGGCTAAATATGGTGCGGAAGTAAAATCGGTGTTATTAGTCCGCACAATCAAGAAACAAGGAGACGGATTAAGCGGCTCAATACAAGGTGTTGTCCGAACTGCTCACTCCTGGTCTAATTCGGACAACCTTTCTCTCAATTTCAGGAAGAATAATCTTGACATATTCGGAGCTTTTGCTTTTGACCATTCAAGAAGATATCAGCAGCAGAACAATGTCACCATGATTAATACCGGGCATAATCTGTATGAGCTGAATTCTGACATTATCATATTGCCTGTCAGCACAACTTATAATGCCAATGTAGGTCTCAACTGGCAAATTAACCCTAAGAATGTATTGGGAGCAAAATATGAATTTCAAGGTACACCTTACAATCATTCAGACTGGACCACAAATGAAACAATCGAATTAAATGGTACCCTCGATGATAAAATAGATTACTATACATACTGGAAAAGAAAGGATATGCCGACAAACATATTGAACATGTATTATATAGGCGAATATGGTGATTGGACGCTTACTGTAAATAACGACTATTATTCAAGCCGCAATAAAGCTGAACAGGAAATAGATGAAGTCAGTTTATCGGAAGGAGAATCGACAATAAGCAGCCTGAATCACATCCACAGTTCAATGTTTGCCTCCAAATCCGTCCTGGAATACGACTTTGGCAAAAATACACTTGAGGTCGGTTATGAGTACACCTATACAAACAGAACTGACCGATATGATAACTATAATGATTTTTTGCCGGATGCAGATGACAATATCAAGGAACATAATATTGCCGGTTTCATAAGTGCCACTTTCCCCATAGGAGTCTATGAACTTTCAGGGGGATTAAGGTATGAGCATACTATATCCGATTACTATGAGAATGGGCTCTTGATATCAGAGCAAAGCCGAAAATATGACCGTCTGTTTCCCAATATAGACTTTACGTTCCCCATTAAAAAAGCTAAGTTTACTCTATCATATACAGCCAAGACAAAGCGTCCGCTGTATAGTCAATTGAGCAGCAATATACAATATGACGACCGCTTTACCTATGAGACAGGAAATCCTCTATTGAAACCGGAAATGAATCACGATGTTTCTTTGGCTGGTATTTACAAATGGGTTTTCTTTTCAGCAAGCTATCAATATGTAAAAGATGCTATAGTCGGCATTGTGGAAGCATATAAGGAAGGAGAACCTGTAAATCTGATGACTTATATGAATTATGATCATATCTCAAAATATACAGCGATGGTATCTCTATCCCCTAAAATATCAATCTGGTCACCTCGTCTCCAATTTAATCTGATGGGGCAAAAACTTAAAATACCATTTATGGGGGCAGAACTACGAATGAACAATCCATTGTTGTTTATCGATTTCTACAACAGCCTATCTGTCGGAAAAGGTTTCACCATTACAGGTGATATGCTATATCATTCATCGGGAGATATGGATGTGGTTACACTAAAACCGTCATGGCAAATCAATCTGGGTGTAGCCAAGACAATTGGTAACTGGTTTTTCCAGCTTAGTGCCACAGACATCTTCAAAACGGCCCGTAATTCAATGATAACCTATGGAACTCAAATGAAACTTGACAAATGGAACTATAGTGATTCACAGGCTGTTCGGCTTACCATACGTTATGCATTTAATTCTACGATGAGCAAATATAAAGGAAGGGGTGCCGGTCAAAGCGAAAAGAATCGTTTATAAGATTCAGATTAAGAGAATTAATACTTTACTAAAAAGGGAGAACCCGGCGGCAATACACCGAAAGATTCTCAGTTTATCAACTGAAAAATAGTCTGGTTAAATCAGGAAAACTCTTCTCAGTACTGCCAAGGAAGTACTCCAGTACTTTCAAAGGAGTACTGCAGTACTTTCAGGGGAGTACTCCAGTACTTCTTAGGAAGTACTGGTATTTGGAAAAATTGTAGTAGTTTTAATTACAGAATGTCTTGCCTGAAGTGCCTTATCCCTGTTTTGCTTTCTGTAGCGTGAATACAAACTCCAGTCCGCCGGTCGGCATGTTTTTGGCAAAGATGGTACCTCCGTGGAAAAGAACGGCATTCTTGACGATGGCCAGTCCCAAACCTGTGCCTCCCAGTTTCCGCGACCGTCCTTTGTCTACACGGTAGAAACGTTCGAACAGGCGGTTCAGATGCTCTTCCGGAACTCCCACGCCTGTGTCTGAGAAGCTGAAATAGTAGAACTTTTCATCTTCCCGGAAACACTTGATGGTGATTTGTATGTTCGTTCCTGCGTATGCGATTGCATTATCTGTAAGGTTCCGGAAGATAGAGTAGAGCAACGAACTGCTTCCGGTCAAGATGATTTCCGGCGGGAGCTTGTTGACCACCGTGATGTGTTTCTCTTCCAGTCCCAGTGTCACTTCATTCAGAATGTTCTCTACAATCTTGCTTAAGTTGACAGATTCCTTTTCTACCATTTCCGGGGCTTCATCCATTCGGGTCAGGACGGAGATATCCCGTAGCAGGAAGGTCAGCCGGTTGCTTTGCGCATAGCTTCTTTCCAGGAAAGTCCGTACATTCTCCTGAGGAATATTTGGATTGTTGATGATGGTTTCCAGATATCCCTGAATACTGCTGACGGGCGTTTTCAGTTCATGGGCAATGTTTTGGGTCAGCTGACGTTTCAGGCGAGCCTGCTCTTCTTCCTGCGTGATATCGATGATGGATATCTCAAACGACATATCTTGGAAGATGATACATTCTAGCGTGAAGCTGCGCGCATTCTTGTTGATATGTAGAGAATAGCGTTTCTCTTCTTTGTTCAGATTGCCTTCATTCCGGTTCAGAAATTCCGTGATAGGTTTCAGTTCCGGAATGTCGAAAATCTCATTGGTGGAACGCAGGTTTCGGTCAGAAATGTTGTTGATGTATTGTGTGAACAGGTTATTGACCAGAATCTCCTTTCGTTCCTTGGTGAAAACACCCAGTCCCTCGTGTGAGGTCTGGAGGTGAGAAATCAGTTTTTCACGTTCAATGTAAAGCGCTTCTTTGGCCCGGTGCAGACGTTTGTATATCTTGATGATGTGCTGAGAGATTTCTCCCAATTCGTTTTTAGGGAAAGTTTGCAGAATATCCATGTCAATCGGCTCATTGCGGTCGGCCTTCATCGCGAACTGCTGCAGTTTGGTGATAGATTTTCCCAGTTTCCGGGTGAAGCGGTAGAAGATAAAAATCAATACCAAGCAGATGACAAGGGCAAACCACAGGTAGCCGGAGTCTGCTTGCAGATGCTCAGCCAGGCTCAGGTTGTAGGGTAGGGCGGCCCGGATGATGAGACGATACGGGGGAAAATAACGTGCCGAGTAGAAATATTCTTCTCCCTGAATGCTTTCCGACTGTCGGCTGATGGAATACCCGCTTCCATACATCAGTGCTTCCTGTACTTCCTTGCGGGAGGAATGGTTGGCAAATTTCTGCCAATTGGCGTTGGTGTTGTCATAAATCACCTTTCCGGAAGGTTCGATAAGGGTTACACGCAGGTTCGGCATCATGTGAGTGCTCACATAACGCTGCATGGAATCCGGGTTGAATCCGTGGTGTTCGGAAATGAAATCGCACAGCTGGTTGTTGTAATTCTGTAGTTGTGTGTTCAGCAGTTCTATTTTATAGGCTTTTTCGCGTTTGTATTGGAACAGCATGAAGCATACTGCATATCCCAGAAACAGGAATATGACAGAAAAAAACAACCTCTGGCTGAAAGGGAGGATGCGGTAAGAAAATTTTGTCATGGTTATACAGCCCTCATTTATTCACATTCAAAACAGTAACCATAGCCGAGGCGGGTTACAATGTATTGTCCATATTCACCGATTTTTTTGCGAAGACGTGTGATATTGACGTCGATGGTGCGGTCGAGCACATAGACTTCGTCATGCCATACTTTGGCCAGAATGTCTTCGCGCGAGAATACTCGTCCTTGATTTTGAAGCAACAGCAGAAGTATCTCGAACTCTTTCTTGGTCAGTGAAACTTCTTCATTATTAATGGTGACTTTTTTCTTGGGTATATTGACCACCAGACCTTTATAAGTGAGCTGGTCTGGCACTTGGGTCTGTACACCAGCCGTACGGCGCAACACGGCCTTCACCCTCATGATTACTTCACGGAGGGAGAAAGGTTTGGATATATAGTCATCCGCTCCCAGGTTGAATCCGGTCAGCGTATCGTTTTCCGTGTCTTTGGCCGTAATGAAAATGATAGGAATATTTTCGGTGTCCTTGTTCTTTTTCATCATACTGGCCATTTTGAAGCCGGAGATTTCTCCCATCATCACGTCCAGCAATATCAAATTGTAGTGTGGAAGATCCAGTTTCAACGCTTCTTCGGCAGAGTTGGCTGTGTCTACCGTATAACCTTCCATTTCGAGATTGAATTTCAGAATCTCGCACAGGTCTTCTTCATCGTCTACGACTAAAATCCGATAATCGTTCATGCGCATTTTCTATTAAGATTAATACAAAATTCTATATGATTTAGTTTTCGTTACAAAGATGACCTCTTTTTGTTTCGTCCTTATGAAATAGATGTTACAATTGGGTTACAATACCGGTTTGGTAATCTCTCCAGCAATGGAACGGCTCATTTCAAGGCGTATTTCCTTGGGGCTGAGTCCGTGGCCAAGCAGGAACATCAGTTTGGTCAACACGCTCTCCACTGTCGCATCGTATCCACTGATGACACCGGCATCCAGCAAGTGAAGTCCGGTTTCGTAACGTGCCATCTCTACCATACCCGTCTGGCATTGGGAGATATTGACTATGACAATGCCTTTTGCAGTAGCCTCTGACAACAGACGGATGAACCAGGGCTTTTGAGGGGCATTTCCAGAACCGTATGTCTTTAGTATTACGGCTTTCAGACCGGGAGTATTAAGGACCGTGTGTACCATGTTTTCCTGGATGCCAGGGAAAAGAGTGAGTATGATGACATTGGTATCAAATACGTAATGAGGGTGCATGGGTAAATTGGGATCTACCTTTCGGATACGGTCATATTCGTATTTGATATGGATTCCTGCGGTGGCTAGTGGCGGATAGTTATAGGAGCGGAAGGCGTTGAAGTTTTCCGCATTAATCTTGGTGGTACGGTTGCCGCGGAGTAGGAGATTTTCAAAAAAGATGCAAACCTCTGGTACTACCGCTGTCCCATCGGGATGCTTGGCGGCTGCAATTTCAATGGAGGTAATCAGGTTTTCCTTTCCGTCTGTACGCAATACTCCAATAGGTAACTGGCTTCCTGTAAGAATCACCGGTTTGCTGAGGTTTTCCAACATGAAACTCAAGGCTGAAGCGGTATAGGCCATGGTGTCGGTACCATGCAGAATGACGAAACCGTCAAAATTGTCGTAATTGTATTGTATAATCTTCACCAGTTTTGCCCATAAAGCAGGTTCCATGTCGGAAGAATCGATAGGAGGATTAAACTGATAGGAGGAAATACGGTAGTTGAATCGCTTCAGCTCCGGTACGTTTTCCTGTAGTTGGTCGAAGTTAAAAGCTTCCAGTGCACCGGTTTCTGGGTTTTCAATCATACCGATTGTTCCTCCTGTGTAAATGAGTAATACGGAAGGATAATCTGGTCTTATCATTTGCTATTTCGTTTAGTTTGGCACAAAGATAGCAAAAATATGTTTATACTGATAAATTACCCCTATAAAAATAACAGAATGATTAATTATTCCTCCTTTTTCAGCATTTCTAAAAGTCGGTCGATAGCCTTTTCTGGATTTTTCTCTTCTTCCAGCAGGCTGACGAATTTGCTTCCAATGATACATCCGGCTGCATGAGCGGCGGCTGCCTCGTAAGTATTCTTGTTGGAAATGCCGAAGCCAATCATGCGTGGATTCCGCAGGTGCATCTGTTCGATACGCTGGAAGTAGGCTTGTTTCTGTGCGTTGAATTCTTTCTGTGCTCCTGTGACGGCAGCCGAAGAGACCATATAGATGAATCCATTCGTGTGTTCGTCGATTTGGCGGATACGTTCTTCACTGGTTTCCGGAGTAATCAGCATGATGACATGGAGTCCGTATTTGTCGGCTACGGGACGGTATTCGTTCATATAATCCTTGAAAGGCAGGTCGGGGATGATGACTCCGTCGATGCCGCACTCCTGACATTTCTGGCAGAAATTTTCAAAACCATACTGCATGATAGGATTCAGGTAGCCCATCAGCACCAGTGGCATCTGTACTTCCGGGCGGATATGCTCCAGCTGGCTGAACAAGGTGCGGAGGGTCATGCCGTTGCGCAGGGCCTGAGTGGCTGCATGCTGGATGACAGGTCCGTCGGCCATCGGGTCGCTGAATGGGATTCCGACTTCAATCATTTGTACACCTTTTCGCTCCAGCGTGCGGATTACCTCGGCAGTTCCCTCCAAAGTGGGAGTACCTGCGCAGAAATAAATGGAAAGTACATGGTCTTTGTGTGTGCGGAATAATTGGTCAATACGGTTCATAGTTGCTAATTTTTAAAAGTTGTACTTGTCTTGTTTGAATGAATGAATAAAAGTGGAAAGGGAAGAAGCGTCTTTCATGCCTGGTGCTTGTTCGAAGCCACTGTTCAGGTCGATGCCGGCCCAGCGGGGATGATGGAAAGCAGACAACGCTTCCAGACTGGTGGGGTTCAGTCCCCCGCTCAACAGGAAGGGAACCGAACCTTGATAGTGGGTCAACAGTTCCCAGTCAAAACTCTTTCCGGAACCTCCATATCCTTGGCAGGGAGTATCGAACAGGAAATAATCACAATATGGAATATAATCTTCCGTTGGCTGCATATCTTCTGGCGTACGCAAGGAGAATGCTTTGATGATTTTCACTCCTGTAGTTCGGAGCTGCCGGCAAAATCCGGGTGATTCCTTGCCATGAAGCTGTACGAAATCCAAATGCCAGTCAGCGATTCTTTTCTGGATGCGTGGAAAGGAAGCATTGACAAACACTCCTACCTTTTGTAGTGAGACCGGAAGGTACTCCGGTACTCCTTTTACATAACGTGGAGAACGTTCGTAGTCGATGAATCCCATCCAGTCGGCCCCGGCTTGTTCTACCTGACGGATATTTTCAGCGTCCCTCATGCCGCAAACCTTGACAATCATAGGGCTGCTGCTTGAAGAAAGTCCGACAATGCCTGTGCGGGGGAAGGGGTTTTCATAAACCTTTCTCCCATCAGGAAGCCCCTGAATCCGGTTTCCCGCAGTTGCTTGAGCGTCTCGGGTTGGGAAATACCGCTTTCGGATACCCATAAAAGTTCTTTGGGAAGTTTCCGGGCCAGGCGGAAGGAATTCTCCACATCGGTATGGAAGGTACCCAGGTTGCGGTTGTTTACCCCAATCAGGTCTACATATTCATGCAGGTAGTCGAGCTCTTTTTCCGTGTGAATCTCCAACAGCACCTCCATTTCCAGCTGATGGGCCAGTTTGCCCAAGTCTTTACATTCGTCGATGGTCAAGGAGGCTGCAATGAGGAGAACCACATCTGCTCCTGCCAATTTGGCCTGATAAAGCTGGTAAGGGCTGATGATGAAATCTTTGCGCAGCACCGGAAGCTGGACCAGCGGACGGACGGTCTGCAAATCTTTCAGGCTTCCTCCAAAGAACTCCTGGTCGGTCAATACTGAGATGCCGGAAGCGCCAGCCTGTGCATAACCCGGAACAATGATTGCCGGGTCTGCCTCTGGAGCTATCCATCCTTTGGACGGAGAGCGTCGCTTGAATTCGGCGATGATGCCTGTCGGAGAGCTGGCCAAAGCTTGTTTCAGGCTTTTTGTCGGACGGGAAGGATTCGTTTCCAATTGCCGTATCAGGAAGTCGCGGGATACCGCTTCTTCCTGATGGGTAATTTCTGTACGTTTATGGGCGACGATAGTCTGTAAAATATCAGTAGTCATAATTTATTCTTGGTTAAGAGTAAGGAATTTGTGTAATGTGGCCAATGCCTTTCCGCTTTCGAGCGATTCTTTGGCCAACGCCACACATTCTTCTATTTTCTTTTGCGGTTCCAAAGCCTGGATGGCAAAGGAAGCATTGATTAGTACGCAATCAGTCTGTGCTTTGCTGCCTTCATTGTGAAGCACACGGTCGAAAATGGCGGCAGCTTCTTCCGGGGTCTTTCCTCCGTAGAGTTCTTCCTGACGTGCCATCGAGAAGCCCAGTTCAGAGGGACGGTAGATGGTTTCATAGCGGTTGGTCATGACCTTGAATTCATCGGTCAGCGAGATTTCATCGTATCCGTCCAGGTTGTTGACCACGGCAAACTGGATACCGAGTTTCTGGAGGGTATTGGTATAAAGCCGCATCTGCTGCAGGTCGGCTACCCCCAGCAGCTGGCAGGCCGGATGACAGGGATTGACCAGCGGGCCCAGTAAGTTGAACAAGGTACGCACGCCCAATGCCTTCCGGACAGGAGCTACGGTTTTCAGGGCCGGATGGAAAAAGGGAGCATGCAAATAAGCCATGCCGCACTCTTCAATCGACCGTTTCAGTTTATCCGGGTTATTGGTGAATTTCACTCCGTAATGTTCCATGACGTTGCTGGCCCCGCTCACTGAGGTGGCTCCGTAGTTGCCGTGCTTGGCTACCCGGTAGCCGGCTCCGGCCACTACAAAGCAGGCACAAGTAGAAATGTTGAAGGTATTTTTTCCGTCTCCTCCAGTTCCTACGATGTCAATCGGATGAAATTCATGAAGGTCGATGGGGACACAGGCCTCCAGCAAGGCATCCCGGAAGCCAATCAGTTCGTCTACCGTGACACCCCGCATCTGAAAAGCAGCCAGCAAGGCTGCAGTTTGGGCCTCGTTCATTTCACCACCGGTCATTTTGTGCATCAGCGAGCAGGCCTCTTCACGGGTCAGTTCTTCGTGGTGGAAGATTCGTTTCAGTATTTGTTTCATATTGTATGTCAAAGTTTTATCAGTTATCAAATGGGATTCATTTAGAGACTTATCGGTGCTGTATCCAGTTGGCCAGCATTTGTTTGCCGTCGGGGGTCAGCACGGATTCTGGATGGAACTGCACGCCGCGTACGTCGAGGGTTTTGTGACGGAGCGCCATGATATAGCCTTCTTTGCTGACGGCAGTGACTTCCAGACAGTCCGGAAGCCCTTTCTGGTCTACTACCCAAGAGTGGTATCTTCCGACCTGAATCTGCGAGGGAAGTCCTTCAAACAGATAGTCCGGTGTGGTCAAGGTAATGGTACTCTGGATGCCGTGGAACACCTCATCCAGGTTGGTAAGGTTACCTCCGTACACTTCGCCAATGGCCTGTTCACCCAGGCAGACCCCGAGAATCGGTTTCTTTCCGGCATACGTACGGATGACATCCAGCAGGAGTCCGGCTTCTTCCGGGATACCGGGTCCGGGAGAGAGAAGAATCTTGTCGAATGCTTCCAGTTCTTCCAGTTGGAACTGGTCGTTGCGTTTTACGGTGACTTCTGCTCCCAGCTCTTTCAGCAGGTGACTCAGGTTGTATACAAATGAGTCATAGTTATCGATGATGACAATTTTCATGGTATGTTATCTTTTTTCAGCCAGGAGGATGGCTTTCTTCAAAGCTCCCAGCTTGTTGTTTACTTCTTGCAGTTCATTGTTCTCGTTACTCTTGGCTACGATGCCGCCTCCAGCCTGGAACCAGAGTTCGTTGTTTCGGCTTACAAAGGTGCGGATGGTGATGGCCTGGTTCAAGTCGCCGTTGAATCCGATGAACCCGATGCAACCTCCGTAAGCGCCTCGGTTGTGCGGTTCTATTTCGCTGATCAGCTGCATGGCCTTTACCTTCGGAGCTCCGCTCAGGGTACCGGCTGGAAATGTATCTATGAACGTCTTGATGGGGTCGGCTCCTTCATCCAAGGTACCGCTAACCCGGCTTACCAGATGGATGACGTGGCTGTAGTATTGCGGCTGCTTGTAGAATTCCACGTGCGTATGGTGGCAGTTCCGGCTCAAATCGTTGCGGGCCAGGTCGACCAGCATCACGTGTTCCGCATTTTCCTTCGGGTCGGCCAGTAAGGCTTGGGTCAGGGCCTCATCTGTCTTTTTGTCTCCACTTCTGCGGGTAGTGCCGGCAATGGGGTCGATGGTTGCTTTTCGGTCTTCAATCTTGCAGTGTGTTTCGGGAGAAGAACCGAAGATGCGGAATCCTCCGAAATCAAAATAGAACAAGTAAGGAGAAGGATTGATGCTTCTCAAGGCCCGGTAGAGGGTGAAATCATCTCCCTCATAGCGCTGGATGAAGCGGCGGGAAAGTACAATCTGGAACACATCGCCTCTTTTGCAGTGGGCAATGCCCTTGCGGATGTTGGCTTTGTGCTCTTCATCGGTCAGGGTACTGGTCGTTTCACCTACCGCCCGGAAGTCGTAGGTCGTATAGTTTCGGTTGTGGACTGCCTTTTCAATTTCATCGATATGGCTCGGTTCGTCGTCTGCCTGCAGTTCCACCAATACCATTTCGCTTTGGAAATCATTGAACACAATCAGGTATTTGTAGAGGATGTAGAGAATTTCCGGTGCATCGTTTTTCGGGTCGCTGCTGTCTTTTACTGGAATTTGCTCAAAGTAGCGGACGGCATTGAACGTGGTGTAACCGTATACACCTGCGTAGCGGGCATATTCTCCTTTCACCTGAAACCGTTCCAAAAAATTCTTGAAGGCATCTTCCACTTGGAAGTCGGGTGTCAGCGGACGTTCCTCACGGCTTTTATCCGGAAAAGCGGTGGTGACGATTCCGTGGTTTACAGAGAAACTGGCGATGGGATTCAGTCCGATAAAGGAGCGGTTGTTTTCCACTCCGTGATAATCTGAACTTTCCAGCAAGATGCTCTGCGGGAACAAGTCGCGTACTTTCAGGTACGTGCTTACCGGGGTCAGCAAATCACCGGGGAGTGTTTTATAGCTGGTTGTATAAGCAAAAGTTTTCATTGTTTTCTCGTTTAAAATTGTTCAGGGTGGTTTTTGTATCTCAAATAAGTTTCGATGTCTTTGTCTCCTCTTCCCGATACGGTCAGGACTACGATGTCAGACGGCTGGAATTTGACTTTTTCCAAGGCTCCCAGGGCATGAGCCGATTCCAATGCCGGAATGATGCCTTCCAGCCGGGTCAGTTCGAAAGCGGCACGCAAGGCTTCATCGTCGTTGATGGCCAGTACGGTAGCCCGTTTCTGTGCGGCCAGATTGGCATGCATGGGGCCTATGCCCGGATAATCCAGTCCGGCAGATACGGAGTAGGGTTCCAGAATCTGTCCGTCTTCATTTTGCATCACCAGGGTTTTGGAACCGTGGATGATTCCCAAGCGTCCCAACTGGATGGTAGCGGCCGAGAATCCGCTGTGGATACCCTTTCCTCCGGCTTCTGCCAGAATGATTTTCACCCGGTCGTCGTCCAAGTAGTGGTAGATGGTGCCGGCGGCATTGCTTCCGCCCCCTACACAGGCCATCAGGTAATCCGGATAGTCACGTCCTTCGTGTTCCATCAGCTGTTTCTTGATTTCTTCGCTGATAACCGATTGCAGACGGGCTACCATGTCCGGATAAGGGTGAGGCCCTACCGTAGAACCAATCACGTAATACGTGTCTTCCGGGTGGCAGCACCAGTCGCGTATGGCTTCGTTGGTGGCATCCTTCAGGGTCATGTTGCCGGAGGTGACGGCTTCCACTCTGGCTCCCAGCATTTGCATGCGTTCCACATTCACCCGCTGGCGTTCCACATCGGTCTTTCCCATGTAGACCACACATTCCATTCCCATCAGGGCACATACTGTGGCTGTGGCCACACCGTGCTGTCCGGCTCCTGTCTCAGCGATGATGCGTTTCTTGCCCATTCTCCGGGCCAAAAGCACCTGGCCGATGGCATTGTTGATTTTATGGGCTCCCGTGTGGTTCAGGTCTTCCCGTTTCAGGTAGATCTTGCATCCGTATTTTTCCGACAACCGTTTGGCGAGGTAAAGAGGAGAGGGGCGTCCTACGTAGTCTTTGAGCAAGGCTTGATATTCTTTCTGGAAACTTTCGTCTGCCAGTACCTTGAGGTAGGCGTTTCGTAATTCTTCCACACAGCGATGGAGAATCTCCGGGATGTAGGCTCCACCAAAATCTCCATAAAATCCTTCTTGATTGACTTGATAAGTTTTCATGAGTGTATTTGTATTTTAGGGGTAAAAAACAAAAAAGGCTGTCGTAAGTTTACGACAGCCTTTCTGTAATATTATATCTTTTTGAGGTATATACGCACGACTGAGTTCCCTTACGACTTGTGAAGTTGTAAGCGGCGCCACCAGAAGAATGTATTTACCATTGAATGTCTCATAATGTTATTTTTCTTGTTTTTTTATTGTTTCGTTCGCAAAGGTAACGATTCATTTGAAATTTCCAAACAAAAGAGCGTGATTTTTTTACTTTTTCCTATCTTTGCCCGAAATTTTAAAATCGCGTATATAATAAGGTCATGGAGGAATTCAGACTGGACGGTTTGACCGTCAAAGAACATCTGCTGATACTGGCAGCGGATGGGAACCGCAAGTTTACGGAAGGGCTTCACCCCGGTGTGGAACATGTGTTGGGCATTCGTTTGCCGGCGTTGCGGAAACTGGCTGCAAGGATTGCCAAGGGTGACTGGGAAAATTACCTTGAAACAGTCGACGGGTATTACATGGAAGAACGCATGTTGCAGGGAATGGTGTTGGGCTGCATCCAGCCCGATGAAGATGTGGAAGTGTATCTGCACCGTGTCACCTGCTTTGTGTGGAACATCAACAGCTGGTCGGTGTGCGATACGTTTAAGTTTGGAGGCGGGAAGGCGTTTATTCGCCGTCATTCAGCCCGTCTTTGGGAATACCTGAAAGAATGGATGAAAGCCTCGGGTGAGTATGAAGTCCGTTTCGGGGTAGTGATGGGTATGAGTTATTTTCTGGATACGGATCATGTGGATGAATTGCTTTCCTTACTCGACGGTATCCGTCACGAAGGATATTACGTACGTATGGCTGTGGCATGGGCTCTTTCGGTTTGTCTGGTAAAATTCCCTGAAAAGACTTTGGATTTTCTCCAAAACTGTCACTTGGATGATTTCACCTTCCGCAAGACCCTTCAGAAAATCGGCGAATCTTATCGCGTAAGTGAAGAGATGAAAAAGGCTGTCAAGGCATTGAAGCGTTGACAGCCTTTGCTGTTTTGGTTTTTATTTCATTCTAAATTTTACGGCTGCCCAATTGTGTTTTTCGCGGTGGTGTACGTATTCCATACCCAGACTTTCCGCTTTTTCACGCAATACCGGAATGTCTTCCGTGTAGAATCCGCTGATATACAGTTCAGAGCCTTTTTTCATGCAAGCTGCATAAGCCGGCATATCCTGTAGCAGGATGTTGCGGTTGATGTTGGCGATGATGACATCAAACGGTTCATGTCCTTTCAGAAGGGAAGCGTCGCCCAGCGCTACGGTGATGTTGGAGATACCGTTCAGGGCAATGTTGTCGCGCGAATTGTTCACGCACCAGTCGTCAATATCGATGGCAGTCACTTTTTCAGCTCCTCTCATGCTGGCCAGAATAGCCAGAATGGATGTGCCGCATCCCATATCAAGTACGGATTTTCCTTTCAGGTCGGCTTCCAGCAGTTCTCCCAAGATGGAGCTGGTGGTTTCATGGTGTCCTGTACCGAATGCCATCTGCGGATTAATCACGATGTCGTATTCAGCCTTCGGGTAGTCTTTGTGGAAGGTACTGTGAATCACACAGCGGTTGTCGATGACGATGGGCTGGAAGAAATTCTTTTCCCATTCTTCGTTCCAGTTCTTGTCTTCCGGTTCCGCGATGGAGTAGGTAATGGCTGTATCAGGTATCGGGAAATTCTCCACTACCTGCTTGAGGGCTGCTTCATCAAACTGGCTTTGCTGGATATAGGCCTTCATGCCGTTTTCACATTCCACGAAACTTTCGAAACCGATATCGGCGGTCAGTCCCGATAATACATCTGTGATGGTCTCGTTGCACGGCTGTGCGGTAAAGGTCACTTCAAAATATTTCATACGTTTGTGCGGTTTAAAATAGAATCTCAGACAAATGTACATAAAATCCTTGACATTATGGGTTCGTCGTACGCGAAAAACAATCCCTATATGTAGGGATATTCTGTCGTTTGCTAATAGGTAAAATAGCCATTTTTGGTGATTTTCCATGAAACAGGCATGTCGTATTTTTGCAAAGAAAGTTTTTACTTGTGTAAAAAACCTTAACCAAACTATTTTATGGATAAAAATCACAACGTAGGGCTCCTGTTGGCCCTATCTTTCCTTTTGCATATAAGCTACTTATATGCAGGCACTTCTTATGAGGCTTATGAAGCTGCTCCACAAATCGTGGTAAGAGGTGTGGTTACGGATGTCGGTGGAGAGCCGTTAATTGGAGCTGCTGTACAAAATGTACGAAAGAAAAGCGGTGTTGTTACAGACTTGAACGGTCAGTTTGAAATTCGTACTTCTGTGGGTGAAAAATGGACCGTCAGTTATATTGGGATGAAACCGTATGAGTTTGTTGTCAAGTCTGAAAAGAAATTGCGCATCGTGTTGGAATCCGATGTGCAGGCCTTGGCTGAGGTGGTCGTGACGGGATATAGTAAGGTGAATTCCCGACTGTTTGTAGGGGCTGTCACCAAAGTCTCTACCCAAGACTTCCTTTCGGCACCCCAGGCCGATTTCAGTCGCCTGTTGGAAGGAAAAGCGCCGGGGTTGAATATCTCTTCTGTTTCCAGCACTTTCGGGGCGGCTCCGAAAGTTAACATCCGGGGCGGCAGTTCCATTCACGGAAATGTGCAGCCTTTGTGGGTGGTGGATGGAGCTGTTGTGGAGGATATGGTGGCATTGAACGAGGAACAGCTGGCCTCCGGTGATGCCATTACGCTAGTCAGTTCTACACTGGCCGGATTGAACCCGGCAGATATTGAAAGTATTGAAGTGTTGAAAGACGCTTCGGCCACTTCCTTATATGGGGCCAGGGGGATGAACGGAGTCATCGTCGTGGAATCCAAGGCCGGCAAACGCGGGAAAGGACTCGATGTGACGTATAATTTGACCACCTCTTTGCGGCTCAGGCCATCTTATACACAATTTGACATGATGAACAGTGCCGAAACGATGCAAGTTTATCATGAGATGGAGAACAAAGGCTATTTTACGATGAATCGTGCCCTTTATGGGCGAAGGGGAGGGGTGTATTCCCAAATGTATCAGCTTATCGATACCTTTCAGCAAGGCGGATTCGGTTTGCCCAATACGTTGGAAGCCAGAAGGGCGTTTTTACATAAGGCATCCACGTATAATACCGATTGGTTCAAGCACATCTATACCCAGTCGCTGACACAAAATCATTCTTTGTCCTTGAGTTATGGGGGAGAGAAATCGGCCACTTATGCCTCCGTGAGTTTTTACAATGATCCGGGTGAAACGGTAGCCGAGAAGGTGAAGCGCTTTACGGGTTTCTTGAATTCGAGTTTCTTCCTGTCTCCCCGTCTGAAGGTATCTGCCAATCTGCAGGCCAACTTCCGTGAACAGCGTGCCCCGGGAACGTTTCCACGTATCCGGAATCTGGAGGCAGGAGCTTATAAGCGTGATTTTGACATCAACCCGTTCAATTATGCGTTGAATACGTCCCGTACGTTGCGTCCTTACGATGAGGCAGGAAATTATGAATATTACCGGAACGATTGGGCACCATTTAATATTCTTCAAGAGTATCAGGAAAATTACATGCGTATCCGGGTGTCCGATTTTCGTTTCTCATTAAGTGGGGAATGGGAACCTGTCAAGAAACTGCGTCTGTCGCTTTTGCTGAATACCCGTATGGCGGTGACGGGAATGGCGCATTTTCTGGGAGAGAACTCCAATGTGCTGTGGGCGTACCGGGCCGACCGGAGCTTGTTGGAAAGACAGCACAATATTTACCTTTACCGTCCGGAGAAGGGAGAGCCGCAGGTGATTCTGCCCATGGGTGGGGTTTACCAGAAATCGTCACAGACGATGAACAGTTATCTGGGACGTGCCTCATTGGATTATTCTCACGAATGGGGCGGACACCGGATCAAGTGGTTCTCTTTTGCCGAAGTGAAAATGAACGACTTGTCATCCGATGCTTTCAAGGGATACGGTATCGGTTTTAACCGGGCCAACAGTGTCATGACTTCACCGCTGGTGTTTGAAAAGATACTGAATGAAGGGGAGGACTATTTTTCCTTGCACGACCGCCATGAGCGTGACGTCGTTTTTTCCGGCTCTTTGACCTACGACTACCGGAACCGGTATATTCTGAATCTGGTAGGTAATTACGAAGGTTCCAATGCGGCAGGAATCGGTCGTCGGGTAAGATGGTTGCCTACTTGGAACGTGGGGGTGAAATGGAATGTGGATGCGGAGTCGTTTTTTGCACCTTTCCGTAATTTTTGGAACCAGTTTTCCCTGCGTATGAGTTACGGGTTGGTGGCCAAGATGAACAGTGAAGCCATCAATTCCTTGCCGGTATACGACAGTCGTCTGACCTTCCGTAAGGATATCTCCGACAGGGAATATGCCATTTACATCCAGCACCTGGAAAACCGTGACCTCACTTGGGAAAAAATGTATGAGTTCAATGTGGGAACCGACCTGTCTTTCTGGAATGACCGGATCAGCTGTTCGTTGGATGTGTATTCGCGCCGTTCGTTCGATTTGATTGACTGGGTACAGACTTCCGGTATCGGAGGGGAGTACAAAAAATGGATGAACTTTGGGGATATGAAGACCGTGGGCCTTGATTTTCTGCTGAATACGCAGAACATCCGGCAGAAAGATTTCAGCTGGAATACAGTCTGGGGCTTCTCATTCTATCACCAGGAGATAACCCGTCTGCTGAACCAACCTACCACTTTCGATATGGTGGCAGGCAACGGGCGGGGGAATATTGAAGGATTTCCCCGGGGAGGGTTGTATTCTTTCGACTTCCGGGGGCTGACGGATAGAGGATTGCCCCAGTTTTATTTTGGCAATCTGCCATTGTCATCCAACGGCTATTCGCAGATTGCGGGGGCCAACTTCTATGATACGACTTATAACCGGTCTTATCTGCTGTATGAGGGTCCTTTCGAGCCGTTTATCACTACTAGCTTGGAAAACACTTTCCGTTACAAAGGTTGGAGTCTCTCCGTGTTTCTGACTTCCCGGATGGGTAACAAAGTGCGGATCAGTCCGACGTTTGACCCGGAATACAACGACCTGAATGTGTTCACCACCCGTTATCGCGACCGCTGGCTGGTGAAGGGAGATGAACAGACCAAGCACATTCCCGTCATTCCAGGATATGACATTTACAGTTTGATGGGAAAAGAGAATGTGGAGCGGGCTTACAACACCTATAACTATTCGCAGGTGAATGTGGCCGACGGAAGTTTCGTGCGCTTGAAGAGTCTTTCGCTAGGCTATACTTTCCCTCGCTCGGTTTGTGAGAAAATGAAGATGAAAGGTCTCAGTCTGTATGCCCAGGTGACCAATCCTTTTTTGATTTATGCGGATAAGAAACTGCAGGGAAGAGACCCGGAGTTCATCAATTCCGGAGGGGTTTCTTCTCCCACCCCCAGAACGTACAGTATGTCGGTTCAGTTAAGTTTTTAATGAATAGAAAATATGAGAAAAATAAATAGATATGTTTCCTCCCTTTTGGGAGCGGTTTGCCTCGTGCTGTCTGCCTGCAATGATTTTCTGGAACAGTATCCCGATTCGAATACCCATACGGAAGTCGACTCCAAAGAGAAGATTGCCCAGCTGCTGACGGCTGCTTATCCGGAAGCCAGTTATTTCCGTTTCCTGGAGTTGCGGACGGACAATGTAGACGACCGGAGTGCGAAATTGCCGGCTTCACGGTTGAACGAGGCCATGTTTTATTGGAACGATTACCACGAGGAAGATTTGGATTCTCCCAAGCTGTATTGGTTGGATTGTTACCGGGGAATTGCTCAGGCCAATCAGGCGCTGGAATTGCTGGCCGCTTATCCGGACAAGGAAGACCCGCAGTTGCAGGCCCTTTATGCCGAGGCGTTTCTGGTTCGTGCTTACCTGCATTTCATGGTGGCCAATATCTGGGCGCCGCCTTTTGCCGATGAGGAAACCAACAAAGGGTTGCCTGGCATCCCTTATGTGGAGAAATCCGAGAAGAATGCATGGGTGTCTTATCCGCAAGAGAACTTGCAGGACACTTACCGGAAGATTGAAAGAGACCTTTCCTATGGGCTGGCTTGGGTGAAGGACGAGTATTATCAGAAGAAAAAATACCACTTTCATAAAAAGGCGGCTTATGCGCTGGCCGTCCGTTTTTTTGCCTATACGGGTCAGTGGCAAAAGGTGATTGATTATGCTACTTACGTATTGGGTTCGGACGTGAAGAAAGCCATTTTGCCTTATCAGGAATATAAGGAGAAATCCGTGGAGGAGATGGTGGAAGGTTATGCCTCGGAGGATAATCCAAGTAACCTGCTGATTACTACGGTGGAGAGCCTTTGGGAAGAAAACTACAAGACCGACCGCTATGGACTGGGAAGTGTATCGTATGAAGAGATTTTCCAGCGTTTTTCGTCTAAAAGTATCCGGCAGATAGAAGGTTATTTCAAAGCGGTGCACAGGCTTGATCGGAACAGTGCCTACTGGCCTAAATTTACCCATTTTCAGTCGGCTGACGGATTGCTGAACGAACGTCGCGGACAGTACACACAGAATGTCTTGCTGACCACCGAAGAAGTTTTTCTGCACCGTATTGAAGCCTACGCCATGACGGGCCGTGCTGATTTGGCCAAAGATGACTTGATTACGTTCATCAACCAGAAGCATATTGCGGATGGTATCGGGAGTGAGTTGTCTGGTACTGAAATCGAGAATGTGAAACCTGCCGACCGGGAGCGGATACAGCCTTTTTATCGTCCGCTTACGCAAGAACAGGCCGCTATTCTGTACTATGTCAGTGAGGTGGCCCGGCAGCAGTTCATTCACGAAGGACTCCGCTGGTTCGATTTACGCCGTTTCAATATCAGTGTAGACCGCAACCGGGTGGGAGAGGCCAAGAAGGCACGTTATGTGTTGCAGCCGGAGGATTCCCGCAAAACGCTCTCTTTGCCCGAGGGGGTAACTCTTATTAATCCGTAAACTTATAATGATATGCGAAAACAGATTTATTTATTGCTCTTGATAGGGGGCGGTTGCCTGGGAGGTGGATGTCAGAAGGTAGAGATGCCCGTTCAGTATCCTTTTGTTTCGGAACCTGGAGCACAAACCGAATTGGACCAATGGCTGTCGGAAGAATTTACTCGCCCCTATAATATAGAGGTAGGGTACACCCGGACGCCTTACAGAGAAACAGACTGGCCTGACAACCTGCCGCCCAATCGGGAGAAAATTCGTCCGTTGCTGGAGGCCTTGAAGGCTTTGTGGATAGTACCTTTTGAACAGGCCGGTGGTACGCCTTTCGTGAAGGAATATGTTCCCCGACAAATCCTTCTGTGGGGAGATGTCAATTTGAATTCCTTGCAGATAGGTGAAATTAATACCTCTTTGGGGGAAGCTGTTCTTCCGGTGTTTGGGGTCAATCGTTTTTCGGCAGCAACAGCAGAAAACCTTTTCCCGTATGTGCGGATGGCGACTTTTGCTTTTGCCAAACGGCTGGTACAAGGACGACCTTCCTTACTCGACAAGTTTGCGGCACTCAATCCATCGTCTTTTTATTATGACTGGTCGAAAAGTGCGGATGTATCCAAAGGGGAGTATCCGTTTCATGGTACGCCTTACAGTTGGAAGAAAGGTTTCTTCAGCAATGGAGCAATGGAATCATCCCTTTGTGATTTTGCCGAGACACTGAGTATGCTTGTATGTTTGTCTGTCAGTGAAATCAATGAGTGTTTAAATACGGCACAAGAATTGGGAGGTGAAGGAGCCAAGGCGACATTGCAGCGTAAAATGGCTTTTGTCGATGAGTTTTTATGGGAGAACTTTAAGATTCGCAGGGAGGCGCAGCTGACCCGGGTCATTTCAGCTTCTCTCAAACATTATAAACAACCACATGATGCTCCGGCATCGTGACAAAAAACAATGTGATGAAAAAATTGATTTTTTATATAATGATGGCTTGCGGATTAGGTATGGGGTGTAGCAAGCAGGAACCTGTATCGGTGAGCAATATTGAGGACTTGTCGGCGGCAAAGGGTTTCCGGGAACGCTTGTGCCAAGCGGAAAACGGATGGCTGGTGCGTTATTTCCCGCAAGTGGATAATTATTTGAATACGAATATTACCGAAAATATAAAGACGAACTATAACTCGTTGTATCCTGAAATCTTATCCCGCCGTTTGGGCGTGGGAGGCTATAATCTGTTTGTAAAGTTCCAACCCGACGGCACCCTGAAGATGCTGACGGATATTGCCTATCGGCAGTCGGACGCTGACCAAACGGAAATGGAGCGAAAAACCTATTATGCGCCGGAATTCAATCTGGAGGTGACGGAGGCAAACTATGAGATAAAGGTGGCGGAGGGATTGAACCTGATTTTGACGACGCCTACCATGCTCGACCAGCTAAAAGGATTTGAAGTCAATGTGGAAAACCGTTTCTCTCCGGTACGTGTGGAGGAAGACAAGATTGTGCTGCGTACGGCGAACTATCTGGGCGAAGGTTCTGAATGGATTGAACTGACTCCTCTCGATTTCCCGATGGAGGAATGGAAGGAACGGATGCAACGGCGGATTGACCGGAAAGAACGGTTCCGGAAACGCTCTTTTGCCACGGGCAACCAAAAATCGCGGCGTCCTTGTGTCTTGCAGATTCTGCTGACGGCAACTGGAGAAGTGGTGTATCAGAGCACCATGGATTTTGGTTATACGCTGATGGACGACCGTATGACTTATCATTATGGACATACGCGGGAGAATGGAGAACGGGTGGCCCGTTACGACCGTTTGCAGTATGAGCTGTTCTATAAGAACGAGCAGCCGGAAAAGACGGTGGAAGGCTACGATGGCAGCACGTATTACACGGCGTTGGGGTCGGGATATATGGCTACTGAAGAGGGAGTCTTTTTCCTGCCCGGACTGAAGTTCAACGAGGAGGTCGTGTTTCAGGAGTTTGTAGAGAAAGGAAGTCGGGAATGGGAAGGAGTGGCAGGGCCTTATACCGCCCGAATAAAATTTAATTGAATTGATAAATGAAGAAACGTATGAAATATTATGTATGGGTAGGCATGGCCGTGCTGCTGGTCGGTTGTCAGAAAGAAACGGCGGAGATGCCGCCCGAGGATTATAGTAAGTTTATCTCCTTGAAGGAAGCAGACAAGCTGCCGTTGGAGCTGGGAGTACCTTTCAACTGTTTCCCGAAGCATCCGGGCGACTGGGGTGTTACTCCGTCGGACGAATTTCAGATGGAGGATAAGAATACTTATTCAATAGAGTTGAATTTCTATGCACGGGCAGACATTCACAACCGGCAGGACCCGACCAATCTGACGGCTATGGTGATTCAGTACTTGGACACTGATAATCGGCTGGTGGTCGATACGTTGTACGACGGGAAGAACTGCATTACTTCCCGGGAACGTAACGGAGTATTGTCTTTTTCCGGCAAGCAGGCGGACCGGAAATACACGATTGAAAAGAAAAGTGGCGACCTCTTCTATTTTGCCGTGTTCCTCAGTCCGTATGGGAGGGTGGATGTCTCTTCGGAATTCTATGTCAATGGAGATGCCGATGATACGTTCTACGGCATGCAGTACGAGTATAGCCGGAACGCGGAATCCTTCCATATCACTGATTACGGGGTGGACTACCTGATTTATTCAAAAGCCATGTATTTACCTTAACTTAAATAATTTATCAAATGAAAAAAATCACCTTATGGATTTGTATGGGGAGTGTAATCTGTCTGCTCTCCGGTTGTGCGAAAAAAGAACTGGAAAGAATGACCGATTCAACCGAAGAGAAGAAGGAGGAGCTCCTGATGGAATATAAGTTTACTCAAAACGGAGTTTCTACGGTAGACATTGGGGAGTCGAAGGAGATGATTCTGGCTTTCCGTCATTTCAACAATGCCATCAACAGTAAGACGCAGAGTAATTTTTCCAAACAGCTGGAAAGTTATCGGAATGTCATTGCGGGTGCCTTGTCTCCGACAGATGAAGCGCTCAAAAAGCCGGTGGCCGACCGTATTTCCAGACTGGCAGACCAGCTGTATGCACTGGTGAGCAGTGAGGCTGTCAGTCGAAAAGCGCAGCCAGGCGTGCCGGGTACGGTGGCCGTATCGAATGAAGAATCCCGAATGCTGGACAAAAAAGGGGTGGAATTAGGGCAGGTCATCCAGAAAGCCCTGATGGGTGCTTTGACACTGGACAAGGTCAATTATTTTCTGGAAAAGGCCCTGAAAGCAGACAATGCATTGCCGGTGGCTGGTAAGAACTATACGGAAATGGCGCATTGCTGGGACATTGCCTATGGTTATTTGGGTACGTTGGACGTAGACCCGAATCGGCTGGCTCCTTTGTTCCTGGCCAACTATATTGAAAAGGAAGCAGTGGGCATGCAGGGACTGAGCGGCATCAATACGTCGGTCTATCAGGCTTTTTACAAGGGACGGAAGGCCATTGGGGACAACAATCTGGAGGAAGTGCGGAAGCAGGTGGCTTCCATTCGTGGGCAGATGCTCAAGTTGTTTTCCTTGCGTACGGTATATTATTTGCGGGAAAGCCAGACATTTCTGGAACGGACGGTTTCGGTGCCGAGCGAAGGTTACTTCCATTCCATGGGAGAGGCACTTGGGTTTATGCTGGCCCTTCCGTTTGTGAAGGATGAGGCTGGAAAATCCCGGATTACGTTGGAACAGGCGGTCGCTCTTTACGGCGGACTGACACAAGGTGAGACCGGCGTGTGGGAGAAAGACCGTCTCACCGGGGTGCAGGAGGGTTCCATCAGCGCAGCCATCGAAAAGGTACATCAGTATTTTAACTAAAAAATGCATTGACCTGACATGAAGAATTATGTATTGATTTTCCTTTTCTTGCTATGTGGCATGGTGGGGGTTACCTCGTGTGTGTACACCCCCATCAAAGGATATAATGGAAATTCCAAGATTGATCCGCAATACCTGGATTTCTGGTATCGGCAGCAGATATTACCCGCCTATGCCGGTTATCTGGCCCAGGTGAAGCGTTTGGATGAAATGGCTGGAGAACTGGAGAAATATCCTGAAAAATTGGTGGAGCTGAAGCGGCAGTATGAGGCCGCTTTCCTGTCCTTGCAAGACCTCATTATTTTCGACCAGCCTTATTTCGTGGGAGAGCTTTATGGCTTGTACACGGTATCGGCCCGTTTCCCGGTGAATAAAACACAATTGGAGGATGCGGTGCGTAATCGGTATTCGGCAGAAGTTTTGTCGGAACGGTTGGACCGTGGGGTGTTGTCGCCCAATGCCTTGGGCTATGCGGCACTGGATTATTTACTGTATTCAGACCGTGTGGACTTGACGGGAGAGACGGGGAGAGAGTATCTGTCTTTCTTCCCGGTATTGACCCGGTTGTTGGTGAAGCAGGCTGAGGCGGTGTATGCGTCTTATGAGAAAGGTGGCGATAATTTTGTGCGCAACGATGATTTCTCCGTGGGCGGCAGCCTGAACGTGGTGCTCAACTTGCTGATGAGTAACTTTGAAGCCAATATCCGGACGGCCAAGGTCGGCATTCCGGTGGGTATTTATGGAGTCTCAATCCATCAGCCGGAGCCGATGACGGTAGAGGCTTATTACCATGGAGAGGGACTTTCCACCCGCCTGTTGGTTCGGTCTGTTCAGGCTTTCCAGCGTTTCTACGACGGTTATCCTTACGGAGCGTCGTCGGCCAAGAACGGAGCGCTTTCTTTTGCTACGATGTTGGGAGAGTACCTTCCTCCCTCCAAGAGAACGGAGATTCTGCAAAAAATGGAACAGGTGTTCACGGCACTGCATGCCGAGCTGGATGATGAGACTGCCGATCTGGCCCGGTTGGCTGAAACTCCGGAAGGAACGGAGAAGTTGAAGCGGGTGTATGCGGAATTGCAAAAAGTGGTCGGAATCTTGAAAACGGAAGTAGTGTCGGCGTTGGGGCTTACGGTAACGTACAGCGACGGCGAAGAGGGCGATTAAAAACGGAGGAAAGATGAAAAAGATTTTATTGTGTATCATTTTATGTGGTGGAAGCATCGGGTGGGCTGTGCCTGGATTCTCTCAGTCGCTGCTGCATCTCTACGGCGACATCCAGTGGGAAGAAAGGCAAGTGAAAGGACCTGTTTGTCTGGAAATCTTCGGACTGGCGGGTAATCAGTCGGTACAGGTGCAGACCAATGAAAAAGGAACCGGGTATGCACTTACCGTGAAGCGTCCCGACTACACCTTCCTTTCGTTGATGTTCCGTCGCTGCGGACAGCCCGACAAGGTGGCTTACGTCAACGTGCAGCTGACGGAGAGTGATTCCGTGCGGTGCGACCTGTCTTTCCGCCCGCAGGAATATATGCTGGGCGAGGTGCAGGTGAAAGGCAGTTCTTCCCGCAAGGAACAGGGGCAGCGTTTTATGCGGGATGTGGAGGAGGCCATGATTTTTGCCGGCAAGAAAAGCAACGTGACTTTGACGGAAAATATGCTGTTTAACAAAGCGGCCAACAATACCCGTCAGTTGTTCCGGAACGTGCCCGGCATCACGATTCAGGAAGGAAGTGAGGGCGGGCTGCAACTGAACATCGGTACCCGTGGACTGAACCCTAACCGTTCTTCCAATTTCAACATGCGGCAGAACGGCTACGACATCAGTGCCGACCCGTTGGGCTATCCGGAAAGTTATTACACCCCCAATGCCAATGATATCAAGGAGGTGCAGGTGTTTCGTGGGGCTTCGGCCTTGCAGTACGGCTCACAGTTTGGGGGGATGGTGAACTTCAAACTTTCGGAGCCTCCGGCCGACAAGAAAGTAGAGGTAAAACAACATGTGTCGTATGGCAGTTATGGCTTTTTGAGTTCCTATACCCGCCTGTCGGGCACATTGGGCAAATTTGCCTACTACCTGTCGGGAACAGTCAAGAAGGGAAACGGCTGTCGTCCCAATGCCGATTTCAAAGGATACAGCGTGTTAGGTCAGTTTTTCTACCGGCCCAGTACGTATGAACTCTACAAACTGGATGTGCTGAAATATCATTATCTGGAACATCAGCCCGGCGGACTGACCGACAAGATGTTTGCAGAGAATCCCTACCAAAGCAACCGGGAACGCAACTGGTTCATGGTGGACTGGAACATCCTGTCGTTCAAGTATCGGAAAACCTTTGAGGAGAGTGGGGATGAAGTGAATTTCCATGCGGTCGGTTTGTATGCCCGCCGCTTTACGGTGGGATACCACACCAAGCGGGTGGGGTCGCCCGACCCGCTGAATGTGGAGCGGGACCTGCAGCGCGGCATCTTTGTCAACTGGAGCATGGAGGCCCGCTACTTGAAGCGATTCCGTCTTCCACGGTCGGAGGTGAAATCTTCGTGGGTGGTCGGCATGAAATACTATCAGGGACGGAATACGGGGGAACAGGCTCCGGGCAGCCGGGGAAAAGGTCCCGATTTCACCCCGGTGGAGCGGACTACAGATTTGTCGGACATGAACGGCAGGGTTGGCCTGCATTCTTTCTACCGTTATCCCAACCTGAACCTGGCCTGCTTCAGTGAGGCTTCCCTTCGTCTGGGAGAGAAGTGGACTGTGGTGCCGGGCCTGCGTTTCGAGATTATCCGTACCGGGATTTTGGGTGAGTTGTCACACTACCGCGTGGCGTACACCGACGGAACTCCTCAGCTGCAGAATGATGTGCTGAAAGACCGGGTGCATAAGAACCGAACCATCCTCTTGGCCGGAATTGCGGCTTCGTGCAAGTTGCCCCGTGCCGAGTTCTATGCCAATGCCACCCGGAATTACCGGGCCATTACGTTTAATGACATGCGTACCGTGTCGCCCGGACTGGCTGTCAATCCCGATTTGAAGGATGAGTCGGGCTATTCCAGTGATGTGGGAGTCCGTTCCCGCGGGAAGAGTTTGCTCAGTTATGATGTCAGTGCTTTTTTCCTCTACTACGGTAACCGCATCGGAGAATACTATCGGGAGAATCCGGAGATGAAGGGCACCTACCACCGTTACCGCGACAATGTGGGGAACGGTATCAGTTATGGGGTGGAAAGTACCTGTTCTGTCGATTTGTCTTCTTTTGCCCGGGTGATTCACGAAGACTTGAAGCCGGAAGTCTATGCCAGTGTGGCTGTGACCGGCTCCCGTTACCTGGGGCAGTCCCGGAAGCAGATAGAGTTTGTGCCGTTGTATAACCTGAAAGGAGGACTCAATTTGAGTTTCCGGCGCTTCTCGGCAGCCGTGCAGGTGAGCGGTACCTCTTTCCAGTACACCGACGCTTCCAATGAACCGATGGACCCCAACGACGGAGTGTACGGTATCTATGGAGCCATTCCCGGTTTTTGTGTGGTAGATGCAAGTGTCAGCTACCAGGCTACCCGTTATGCGGGGATGGTACTCTCTTTGCAGAACATCGGGAACGAGATTTATATGACCCGCAGGGCTACAGGCTATCCGGGGCCAGGCATCATTCCCTCGGCTCCGTTCAACATGATGCTGACCCTGGAATTACATTTATAAAATCAACGCAGAAAATGAATTGGATGGAATTATTTAAAGAAGCAGTCTGGTTGCCAGTGGCGTATTTGTTCGACCCGGCACGGAGAGTCTTTATCGGTTATCTTCTGATGTCCGGACTGATAGGGCTTTGCCTTTTGTATTTTGTACATGGAAAATCGTTTGTGGAAAGCTGGAGGGAATTGTTTGCCAAACGTAACTGGTGGAGCGGTTCAGCCCGTACGGACTACGGACTGTTTTTCATTGGTTTGTGCTTCAAGGCGGTATGCATCGTACCTTACCTGTCGGTGGGATCCATGCTGGCCTACGCGATGTCCATGCAGCTGACCGATTGGCTGGGACCTCGTCCAGACGCTTCTTCCAGTCTGTGGGTGGCATTCTGCTATCCTGTGATTTTGTTTCTTGTGAAAGACTTTTTTGTCTTTGTCACGCATTACTATCTGCACCGCAACCGTTATCTGTGGGAGTTTCACAAGGTGCACCATTCGGCCACGGTCATGAATCCGTTTACGCTCTATCGCATGCATCCCGTGGAAATTCTGTTGCAGAACCTGCAAGGAATGGCGGCTTTCGTGTTGGTGACCGGACTTTTCTTTTATTTCAACAATCATCTGGTGGCCCGGGCCACAATCTGGGGCGTCAATTCGTTCAGTTTTCTGTTCTTCATGGCTGGGGCCAATCTTCGCCATTCCTCCGTGCCGTTGAGTTACCCGCGGTGGCTGGAAGTGGTGTTGATGAGCCCTTATCAGCACCAGATTCATCACAGTGACGAGGCCCGGTTCTGTCATAGCAACTTCGGTTCCCGCCTGGCTATTTGGGATTATTGGTGCCACACGTGGGTACGTTCCGTCGATTGTCCGGAAAAAGACCTGCACTTCGGTCTGCCGGGTCGGGGACTTCATGCTTCGAATACCATAGCCGGAAATTTGCTTTCTCCTTTCAAGGGATGTGTCAGCATTTTCCGGAATACAGTCTGCCGAAAACATCGTATGTAGGTAAAGAGGAAGATTGGTAAGAGCCCGTCATTGCTAAAAATAGTTCAATGGCGGGCTTTTTTATGAGAATCTATTTGTCATATTAAAAAAAACTCTAATTTTACGCGACCGAAGCTGTCAGTCAGTTTGTCGGCAAAAGATTCACGTTTGAATGAAATGATACAGGTATGATGAAAAGCACGTTCTGTATGCTGCAATGCAGTATCCTAAGTTTGATGTCGGTGTTGGCCGGATGCAACAGCGAGGTCTTTATTGATGAATTTTTGACGGATTGTCCGACTGTTTCCCTTTCGGAGGATGCAACCGATGTGACCGTCCGTTTCGAAACCGATAATTGGGAAATTGTGAGTTTGGATAATCTGCGGGAAGACTTGTCAGTGTTTGTCACCGACCTGGAAGGGAAGAACGGAAAATCGCTTCCGCTTGAAGAAGGCGAAACTGGTATTGTACATTGCCGGAATTCTTTTCTGGATTTTCAGGTGGTAAAAAGCAATAGTCGCGAATTGCATCTGATTGCCGGAGAGAATCTTTATGACTGGCCGTTTGAGGCCGCAATCAGGGTAGGCAACCGTTACGAAGAAAAGATGATTCAAATTTCTTTTGCACCGACCAGGAAATATCAGGTAGACAGTGTAGCATACGACTGGAGTCAGTTTTCTTTTTATGACAATATGTTGGAGCCGGTAGACAAAATGGTTGTGAATACCCTGAACAGTTCCCAGCCCGTGACAGTGTGTTTTTATCCCTACCGCAATTCAGCCCGTACAGTGGAATTTTACATGCTGAGTAACAGTGGAAATATAGAGAGAGAAGCAGTACAGCAATTGTTGGAAGATTCTCTTTCTCAGGTTGAGATTCCGGATGTGGTGAATGGCGTGCCGGGATTATATGGCACGAAGGTGCCTTTCTGTGTTCAGGAGCAAAGGCTGGATGCGGGGCTGGACAAAAACCTGGGGGTGGTAAAGAAACTGGAACCCGGTAGGAAAGTACGCTTGGAAGTCTTTACTGGAATGAAGATGTATAATATACCTTATAAGGTTTATCTCTCCAATTCGTTTACCGGAAAGAAAATGATATTTTCCGGGACGCTTTCCAGTTCAACTCCATTCGATTATTTGATAATACCTTTTGACATTACCAATGAAGATGAATAGATTCATAGTCAGGATGTACGTAGGTGCAGTCTGGTGCACTTGCACCCTGTCGTTGTATGCAGGCAGCCGTGACAGCCTTTCCCATAAGACGGTGCATGCGGTAGGCTTTGACCTGAAGCCGGCCTATGTGTTCCCCACCCATGAGTTTTTTGCCGGGAACAATGCGACTTTTGCGCCCATCCGGAAAAACCTGTCGGTCAACCTGAAATACGGATTCAAGTTTGCTCCTGATTCATATTTCGGTCGGATGTATCCCCATGCCCTGCAAGGTATCGGGGTAGGATACCACACGTTTTTCAACACAGCCGAGGTGGGAAATCCCTGGTCTGTTTATGTGTTTCAGACTTCTCGTATTGCGAGTATTACTCCTCGTTTGTCTTTTGATTATGAATGGAATTTCGGAGCCTCTTTCGGGTGGAAAAAGTTTGATGCCGAATCGAATCCCTACAACCGGGTGGTGGGATCTAAGGTGAACGCTTATATTCATTTGGGCTTTCTGTTGAACTGGCAGCTGGATGCGTGTACTAGTTTGCGGGCCGGAATTGCCGCTACCCATTTCTCGAACGGGAATACGGGCTATCCCAATGCGGGGGTAAATACGGTGGGAGCCAGTATCGGCATTACCCGTTATTTTGGAGGAAGTGAGAAAACGGAATGTGCCTGTACCTTCCGGAGTCCGGCTTTCAAACCCTATCTCAGTTACGATTTGATTGTGTATGGCTCTACCCGGAAGAAGGGGGTGTTTCTGGAAGACGGTACCCCCATTTTGGTACCCGGTTCCTTTGGCATTCTGGGGCTGAATTTTACACCGATGTATAATTTCAGCCGCTATTTCCGGGCCGGTGTGTCATTGGATGCCCAGTACGATGAGAGTGCGAACATTTCCCGTCATATCGCCAACAGTGTGACAACTCCCGATGCAGAGACCATTAAGTTCTATCGTCCTCCCTTCCGGGAACAATTTGCCGTCGGACTTTCGTTGCGGGCCGAAATCGTGATGCCGATTTTTTCGATTAATTTGGGTTTTGGTCGGAATGTAATTTGCCGGGGAGCTGATACTGACGCATTTTATCAGGTTTTGGCTTTGAAGACAGATATTACCAAGAATCTGTTTTTGCATGTGGGCTACCAGCTTCATGATTTCAAGGACCCCAACAACCTGATGCTGGGCGTGGGATTCCGTTTCAATGCCAAAGGAAGGGAATAGGGGTTCCCTTCACTTTGGAGATTGGTTATTGCACGGCTTTCAGTGTAGCTTCATAGTCCGGTTCGTGGGAGATGTTTTTCACCAGCTGCGTATAGCATACTTTTCCATTCTCGTCCACCACGATGACGGCCCGTGCCATCAGTCCTTCCAACGGTCCGTCGGCCAGTTGCAGACCGTAGTGGGTCATAAAATCATGGCTGCGGAATACAGACAGGGGAATTACATTGTTCAGCCCTTCGGTAGAGCAGAAGCGTGACTGTGCAAAAGGCAGGTCCATGGAAAGGCACAGTACTACAGTGTTTGTCAGCCCTGCCGCCCTGGCGTTAAATTGCCGGACAGATAATGCGCATGTTGGTGTATCCAAACTCGGGAAAATGTTCAAGATTACTTTTTTTCCTTTGTAGTCCGATAAACTGATTTCTTCCATTTTTGCATTGACTGCCCGGAAGTCGGGAGCTTCTCTTCCTACTTTAATCATCGGGCCCGAGGTGTGTGCTTCTACTCCCCGGCAAACAACGGTTTCTCCTTTTTCTTGTGAGGAATTGCTGGAGGATGTGTTGGCTGTAAGATTCATTGATATGCCGTACAGACCTATCACAACCATCCATAAGATTCTACTGATTTTTTTCATATCAAATAATAATTAAAGGTTAGAATGATAAAGATAGGGCGATTTTTCTATTTCTTCAAATGGTATGCATTCCTTTTGGATTTTTCAAATAATAGTTGTAATTATTATATGTTTTCTCCTCTATATAAATAAAAAAATACGGGATTGTTTCGAATCCCGTATTTTCATTTGCATAAAATATTTTAGAATGGCTTATTGGTGTCATTTTTTATATTCCAGCTATTTCTTAGAATATTGCTGGTGAATATCTTCTTTTATGATGTAAGAAATTAGCAAACCTTGTGTGAACCGTCGCTGATTACGACATCATATACTTTCGGGCTGCGGCCGAATTTTTCTTTGAAGCGTTCTTTTGCGGTAGAAATGAAGGTTTCATACAATTCATTTTTTACCAAGTTAATGGTACATCCACCGAATCCACCACCCATTACACGTGAACCAGTTACTCCGCAATCAAAAGCGATGTCGTTCAAGAAGTCAAGTTCTTCGCAGCTTACTTCGTAGAGTTTGCTCATGCCATGGTGAGTTTCGTACATCTTTTGACCTACTGTTTCGTAATCACCTTTTTCCAGAGCGTCACATACATCCAATACACGCTGGATTTCTTCGATTACGTATTCTGCGCGCATGTAGTCTTCTTGGGTTGCTTCTGCTTTCACTTCATTCAGCATGTCCATTGTACAGTCTCTCAGGAATTCTACGGTCGGATGATTCTTTTTAATGGCAGCCACTACAGCTTCGCAGCTCTGGCGGCGTTTATTGTAAGCAGAAGAAGCCAGTTCATGTTTTACAACTGAGTCAACGAGCACCAAACGGTATCCATCTGGGCGGAAAGGGAAGTACTGGTATTCCAGTGAACGGCAGTCCAGACGAATCAGGTGACCTTCTTTTCCGAATACAGAAGCGAATTGGTCCATGATGCCACAGTTCACGCCACAGTAGTTGTGTTCAGTTGCCTGACCTACTTTAGCCAGTTCGAACTTATCAATCTTGTTGTCGCCAAACAAATCGTTCAACGCAAAAGCGTATGTAGATTCCAATGCAGCAGAAGAAGACATTCCGGCACCCAGAGGTACATCACCTGCAAATGCTGTGTTGAAACCTTTTACGTCAACTCCTCGTTTGATCATTTCGCGGCAAACACCGAAAATATAACGTGCCCAGCTTGCTTTCGGAGCATCTTCCTCGTTCAGGCCAAATTCTACGTAGTCTTTCAGGTCGATGGAGTAGGCACAAACCTTATCTTTGCCGTTCGGTTTGATTTCAGCTACCATTCCTTTGTCTACAGCACCCGGAAATACGAATCCTCCGTTATAGTCTGTGTGTTCACCAATCAGGTTGATACGTCCCGGAGAAGTATATACTGAGCCTGTTGTACCGTCGAAATGCTTGATAAAGCGGCTTCTTACAAATTCTATGTCCATAATGATAAAAATTTAAGGGTTAATATTAAAAGCATATCCGGCCCTGACACACAGGACCGGACGGCCGGATTTATTCTACAGGAATATCTTTATTTACATTCTTGCAACCTGTCAGACCGTAGAACAGCAGATAAGCAAGCATGGCTACAATCAGCCAGTAGCTGGCCATATAACCTACTGCATCGGAGATGACTTGTTGCAGCAACGGGAAGATTCCACCACCTACTACCATCATCATAAAGATTCCGGAAGCCTGTGCGGTGTATTTACCTAATCCTTCTACAGCCAAGTTAAAGATACCTCCCCACATGACGGAAGTACACAGACCGCAAAGGACGAGGAATAATGCACTTACTGGTACACGGGGTGTTTCCATTGATTTTACGACCTCAGCAGGAGTTGAATGTATTTCCTTCAGTGCCTCTGCATAGGGGGCCAAGGCTTCTTCCGACGGATTGCTGACGAATGTCGCAATCTGATCGGCTGGAACACCGGCGTTTGTCAAAATTTCAGAGGTCTTGGCTGCCGGATCATATACCACTTTCGGCACATTGAAACCCACTGTCTTGGGCGTGAAGATGGCGATGACTGTAAAGATTATGGCAGTAGCGGAAACGGTGATCAACTGTGCGCGGGTTGAAACTTTTCCACTGATGATACTACTGGTCAGACGACCCACCAGCATCAACAACCAGTAAATTGCTGCGATGGCGCCGCCGATAGCTGCACCGTTGGTCAGGATTCCGGCTCCCTTTTCACTGGAGTCGGCCAGGTAGAAGTTTAATGTACCCGGAATACCGATTTCAATACCTACATAAATAAAGATACCAATCACTCCCAGTACTGTATGACGGAAGCTCCAAGGGCTATGAGAGAATTTTTCTTTAGCTGCATTATCGCCTTTCTTTCTCATGTGAGGTTCCGGAATAGATACGAAGGAAATCACGATGAAAGTGAAAGCGAATACACCCATGGCGATGAACAACAGTGGAGCCACATCAGACATGGCTGTTTTCGGAGTCACTGTACCGATGAGCACGCCCACAAAGAGCGGTGTCAGTGTACCAGCCAATGAGTTCAATGCACCACCCGTCTGAATCAGCTGGTTACCTTTGTTGCCGCCACCTCCTAACAGGTTCAGCATCGGGTTGACTACTGTATTCAGCATACATACGCTGAAACCGCAGATAAAGGCACCCAACAGATACACGATGAAGTTCAGTTTGATGGCGTATTCACCTAAAGAGAAGACATCCACATCTGCTCCGAAAAGACTTGACAAGTATTGTACCAGCAAACCGACAAAGCCGACTGCCATGGCAATCAAGGATGTTTTTTTATATCCGATTCTAACCAGCATGTTACCGGCAGGAATACCCATGAAAAGGTATGCCAAGAAGTTCATCATGTTACCCATCATACCTAATGTGTTTGCACCGGCATACTGGTTTTTCCAGATGGTACCAAACGGTGCAGCCAGATTGGTAACAAATGAAATCATCGCAAACAGAAAGAACATCGTAATGATTGCGATGACATTAGTTTTTTGTTTTTGTTGCTCCATGGTTTAAATTGAAAGTGTATTAAGTTATAAATTAGATTGATTTTTTAGGTATTATTTTTCGACCCCGAATTTATAGATGGTTACTTGGTGATAGGTGTCTTCCGGTTTCAGTACGACTGAAGGGAAATGTCCTTTATTGGGTGAATCTGGAAAATGCTGTGCTTCAAAGCAGATGGCGCTTCTGGCCGGGAATGTGGCTCCATGGTATCCGGTGAAGCCGTTGTGCCAGTTGGCAGTGTAGACTTGCACACCTGGCTCGGTGGTATAGACTTCCAATGTACGTCCGCTTTCCGGTTCTACACATTTTGCTGCAAATACCAAAGCGTCTGTTTCCCGTTTGTTCAATACGTAGCAGTGGTCGTATCCGGCTCCGTTAATGAGTTGTTGGAAGGGCTCATTGATACGGCTTCCTACTGTGTGTGGGGTACGGAAATCCATCGGCGTTCCTTCCACTTTCAAAATTTCCCCCGTCGGGATAGATACTTCGTCGATAGGAATATAATAGTCTGCGTTGATAGTGACGATATTGTTGTCTACGGTCGGTGTCGGGTTGTTCAGACCAGCCAGGCTGAAGAAGGCATGATTGGTCAGATTGATGATGGTTTTTTTGTCCGTGTTGGCCACGTAGGTAATGACCAGTTCGTTGTTTCCGGTAAGGGTATAGGTCACGGTGACATCCAGATTGCCAGGGAAACCTTCTTCTCCATCTTTGGCAAGGTAATGCAGGCTGACAGTGTGGGCTTCTTTCTGCTTGGCATCCCATACACGAGCATGGAAACCAGTAGGACCTCCGTGCAAGGAGTTAGGTCCGTTATTGATGGTCAGCTTGTATTCTTTTCCATCCATCAGGAAGCTTCCTTTGGCGATGCGGTTGCCGTATCGTCCGATTAATGTACTGAGGAAAGGTTCATGACTGTTAATGACGTGGTCAATACTGTCATGTCCTTGAACCACATTGGCCAGTTTCCCGTTTTTATCCGGAACCATTATAGCTAAGATTGCTCCCCCGTAGTTTGTGATGGCAACTTCAGCGCCACTTTGATTTGAAAGAATAAACAAATCAGTTTCTTTACCGTCGATTGTTTTTTGAAAATCTGCTCTTTTTAAGCCGCTTAAATTATTTTCTTTGTAAAATGTGTTGTTCATATTATTAAAATCTTTTTAGTTCACACATCATTTTGTTGTGCAAATAAAAAGATTTTCTCCAACATACCCAAACATTTTTCAAAGAAAGAATACGGTTTATTTATTTAAAGAAAGTAAATCGGCTACAATAAAACTGCTTCCTCCCACAAAAATGAAATCATCGGGCTGAGCTTGATGCCGGGCAGCCTCGAAGGCTTCTTCCACATGGGGGTAGGCATTACCGTGCAATCCGAAGCTTTCTCCTAAAGCTTTCATTTTGTCACAAGGAAGTGCCCGTTTCACACTGGCTTGGGTGAAATAATAACATGCCTTTTGGGGAAGCATGGAAAGTACACCGCTCACATCTTTGTCATTTACCATTCCAATCACGATGTGCAGGGTTTGATACGTCTGCCGGCGAAGCTGCTCTGTGATGTATTGCATGCCGCCCACGTTGTGTCCGGTGTCACAGATGATGGTGGGGTGTTCTCCCAGTTTTTGCCAGCGTCCCATCAGTCCGGTCAGTTCACAGACGTGCAGGAAGCCTTCCCGCACATTTTTTTCTGTGATACGGTAACCGATATCAGGAAGCCGACGGAGGGCGGAAAGCAAGGTGTTGGTGTTTTTCAGCTGGCATAGTCCGCCCAGTTCACCTTCCAGGTCGGCATAGTCTGCCGTCTGGTAGATATAGTGCATGGTTTCGTTTCGTCTGGCATCGAGAAGCAGGTGTTCGTCTTCAGCAAATACGATGGGGGCACCTGCGGCTTCTGCCTTGGCCTGAAAGACCGGTCGGGTCTCCGGAGTGGTTTCTCCGATGATTACCGGAACGCCTTTTTTGATGATACCGGCTTTTTCGGAGGCAATTTTTGCCAGTGTATTTCCCAAAAACTGCACATGGTCGAAGCTGATGTTGGTGATGACGCACAAGTCGGGCTGGATAATGTTGGTGCAATCCAGTCTTCCTCCAAGGCCCACTTCAATGACGGCCACATCCACTTCCTGTTGGGCGAAATATGTAAATGCCATGGCGGTGGTCAACTCAAAAAAAGAAGGGTGCAGCGGTTCGAAGAAGGCACGGTGTTTTTCTACGAAATCGACGACGAACTCCTGGCTCACCGGTGTGCCGTTCACACGGATTCGTTCGCGGAAATCGACAAGGTGAGGAGAGGTGTAGAGGCCTGTCTTATAGCCTGCAGCCTGCAGGATAGCTGCCAGCGTATGCGAGCAAGAACCCTTTCCGTTGGTTCCGGCCACGTGGATGGTGCGGAAGCGGCGGTGAGGGTGGTCGAAATAATTGTCTAGTGCATACGTGTTGTCCAGCCCCTCTTTGTAGGCATCCTTGCCAACTTGCTGAAACAGAGGGGCACTGTTATATAGATAAGTGAGCGTTTCCTGATAATTCATGATTCTTGTTTTTTAAGCCGCTGCAAATATCATCATTTTTATCAGGATAACCTATCTTTTTAGCTTTCATTTACCACCAATAAGGCCCTTGGGGAGCTTTGATTCCTTCCACACCGATGCTGATGGAGCTGCTTTCATTGAATTTGAAGTTAATCATTCCGCCAATCCGGTCAGGAGCAAAATTGGGCAGCGGGTAGTAGTAGGGCGAACGTTTCGGCATGAGTGATTTGTTGCCATACGCATACAGGCTGATTCGTTCGTTCACCTTAAAGGCTGCAATACCGGCAATGCCCACGTTCCGGTAATTGATACCTCCCCAGTTGAAATTGTTGGCATACAGTCCGCCTGCCACGCTGAGGCGTTTGTTCAGGGGAACGGCATACAGGAAGGCTGCATCCTGTCCGAATCCTACGCCGGAAGGCGCATATTTGCTGGGGCTGAACGTGACGTTCATGCCGATGGAGGCATTGAATCCTTTATGCAGCTCCCATGTGGTATAGCTGAAGGGAGTGATGCCATACATATCGAAGGGAGAATATAGATAATGTGATTGTACGGGTGCGGGCAGAGGTACACTGAGGGTATCCTGCGGCAACAGATTCTCCGTGTGCAGGGGAGCGGCAGAAACGGAGTCGGCTGGAAGAGACTTTTTGTTTTCGGTCTGTGCAAAGACGAGTACCGGACAAAACAGTATTCCTATCAAGATACAGTGTTTCATTACTTTCTGTTTTTTAGGTGCCTCAAAAATACAAAAAAAGTGCCTTGCATTTCCCAGGATTATCTCTTTTTAGGTTTGGTTTAAAGATTATTTGGACAAATGGGAGGGAACCTATGAAAAAAGGCCATCCCTGTAAAGGAATGACCTTGTATTTCTGTCAAAAAGAGATTGCGTTAGTCGAATAGGCTTCTGAACTTCTTGAAGATTTTTTCTTTCAGGCTCATGTTCGGCTTGAAGTTCTCGGCTTCCTGCCATTTTTCGAGTGCCTGACGCTCTTCTTTGGTCAATGTTTCCGGAATGTAGACACTGACATTGACCAGCAAGTCGCCTGTCCCCGTATTGTATCCGTAGCTGTTGATGTTCGGCAAGCCTTTGCCCCGCAGGCGGAGTACCTTGCCTGGCTGTGTGCCCGGCTCTATCTTGATTTTTGCCTTTCCGTCGATGGTCGGGATTTCTACCGTACCTCCCAAAGCTGCCGTCGGAACGCTCAGCAGCAGGTTGTAAATCAGGTCGCTTTCGTCGCGAATCAGTTCCGGATGCTTTTCTTCTTCAATCAAGACCAGCAGGTCGCCCGGCACTCCGTTGTGTTTCCCGGCATTACCTTTTCCATTGATGGTTACCTGCATGCCTTCAGCCACCCCGGCAGGAATCTTCACGGTGACTACTTCTTCACCGTACACGATGCCTTCGCCGCCACATTCCTTACACTTGTTCTTGATGATTTTTCCTTCACCTCCACATTGCGGACATACGGTCTGGGTCTGCATCATACCGAAAATACTCTGTTGTGTGCGGGTCACGCTACCTGTTCCGTGGCAGGTAGGACAGGTTTCCGTGCCTCCGTCGCCTTCGGCACCCGTGCCGTGACAGTGGCTGCACTGCACGTATTTCTTCAGCTTGAACTTCTTTTCTACGCCCGTAGAGATTTCCTTCAAGGTCAGTTTGACTTTCACCCGCAGGTCGGAACCACGGAACTTGCGTTGGCGCGGCTGGCCGCTTCCGCCAAATCCGCTGCTGAATCCGCCGAAACCTCCGTGTCCGCCGAAAATATCGCCGAACATAGAGAAGATATCGTCCATGGACATGCCTTGGCCACTGAATCCGCCGAATCCGCTTCCGCCTCCGGCTGCACCGTCTACACCTGCAAAACCAAACTGGTCATAACGTGCACGTTTGTCGGCATTGCTCAACACTTCGTAGGCTTCTGCTGCTTCCTTGAATTTTTCCTCCGCCTCTTTGTCGCCCGGGTTGCGGTCTGGGTGATACTGGATGGCTTTCTTTCGATACGCTTTCTTTATTTCATCTGCCGTGGCCGTTTTGGCAACTCCAAGCACTTCATAATAATCTCTTTTCGCCATGACTCTACCTGTTTATTATTGGGCAACCACCACTTTAGCGTGACGGATGACTTTCTCGTTCAACTTGTATCCTGTTTGTACGCAGTCCAGAACCTTTCCTTTCTGGTCTTCGCTGGAAGCCGGCACCAATGCGATAGCTTCGTGGAAATCGGTGTCGAAATCCTGACCGACAGGTTCCATCTTTTCCAAGCCTTCCTGATGCAGGTTTTTCAGGAACTTCTGGTAAATCAGTTCCACCCCGTCGTAGATGGCCTTTACGTCTTCCGCTTTCTGCATGTTCTGTAGTGCACGTTCCAAATCGTCCAGAATCGGCAGCACGGCATTGATGGCCTTTTCACCACCGTTCTTGATCAGTTCGGCCTTTTCCTTGATGGTACGTTTCCGGAAATTATCGAATTCTGCAGACAGGCGCAGGTATTTGTCTTTCTGCTCGTCGATTACTTTCTGAGCTTCTTCCAATTCCTTTTCCAGCTTTTCTTCTGCAGTGAGTTCCTTCTTTTCTTCCCCTTCTTTCTGGGTTTCTTGCGTTTCCGCTTCTTGAGATTCAGCGGCAGTCTGCGCGTTTTCGGCAGTGTTCTGCTGTTGGTTCTTCAATTCTTCTTCCACGTTTGGGTTTTGATTTTTGTTACTCATATCTTAATGGTTTTTATTTCAGTTGAATGTTTTTGCTTTTTCACTAGCAAAATCTGTGCCTCAATCCGGCTTTTGTACGGATTGGCCGCAAAAATAATAAAAAACTGCCACACTGACATGGAAAAAGATAAGTTTCGGCTTCCGCCTTTCCTTTTTCCATTTCATCTTCCCGAAAGGTCGTTTCAACCCTTGATTTGTCTGTTTCACACTTTTATGCATCTTTTAGAGAGAGCGAGGAATTAATTTTGCTACCATCATCAATCAACACTCAAGAAAATGTTTAAGAAAATAGTCCGTTTTTCAATTCGCAAAAAACTGTTTGTCGCCCTGACGACACTGTTTTTAATGATAGGGGGCATCTATTCCATGCTGACATTGCCCATTGATGCCGTGCCCGATATCACCAATAATCAGGTGCAGATTGTCACGGTGTCGCCCACGTTGGCGCCTCAGGAGGTGGAACAGCTCATTACGTTCCCGATAGAGGTGGCCATGAGCAACATCATGAATGTACAGGAAATCCGTTCGGTGTCCCGTTTCGGACTTTCCGTGGTGACGGTCGTATTCAAGGAAAGCGTGCCCACGCTGGATGCCCGTCAGCTGGTAAATGAGCAGATACAGACCGTGGCTGGAGAGATTCCCTCCAATTTGGGGGTACCGGAAATGATGCCTATCACTACCGGGTTGGGCGAAATCTATCAGTATGTGCTGAAGGTAGCTCCCGGGTATGAAAAGAAGTACGATGCCATGGAGCTGCGTACCATCCAGGATTGGATTGTGAAACGCCAGCTTTCGGGTATTCCGGGTATCGTGGAAATCAACAGCTTCGGAGGTTACCTGAAACAGTATGAGGTAGCCGTCGACCCGGATGCCTTGTATTCGTTGAACATCACCATCAGTGATGTGTTCGATGCGCTGAGCCGCAACAACCAGAACACGGGAGGAAGCTATATAGAAAAGGTAAACCGGGCGTATTACATCCGTTCGGAGGGTATGATTTCCGATTTGAAAGACATTGAACAGATTGTCGTGACCAACCGGGGCGGGATTCCCGTGCATGTAAGTGACATCGGAAAAGTACGCTATGGCGCCCCCAAGCGTTTCGGAGCCATGACCAAGGATGGAGAAGGTGAGTGCGTGGGAGGTATCGCCATGATGCTGAAAGGAGCCAACGCCAATGTGGTGACCCAGGAACTGGAGAAGCGGGTGGCCAAGGTACAGAAGATGCTGCCCGAGGGTATCAGCGTAGAACCCTACCTGAACCGTTCGGAACTGGTGAACCGTAACATTTCGACGGTCATCCGTAACCTGGTGGAAGGAGCCATTATCGTGTTTCTCGTCTTGATTGTGTTCCTGGGAAATGTACGTGCCGGACTGATTGTGGCTTCCGTCATTCCCTTGGCCATGCTCTTTGCCTTTATCCTGATGCGGGTATTCGGCGTGTCGGCCAACCTGATGAGTTTGGGGGCCATCGACTTTGGTATTGTGGTAGACGGTTCCATCGTGATACTGGAAGGTATTCTGGCACACATCTATGGCAAGAAATGGATGGGCCGTACGCTGAGCAAGCAGGAAATGGATGAAGAAGTGGAAAAAGGTGCCGGCAATGTGGTGCGGAGTGCGACGTTTGCCGTACTCATTATTCTGATTGTCTTCTTCCCGATATTGACCTTGACGGGAATTGAAGGCAAGTACTTCACTCCGATGGCCAAGACCCTGGTGTTCTGTATCATCGGTGCCCTGTTGCTGTCGCTTACTTATGTGCCGATGATGGCATCGCTTTTCCTGAAACGTACCGTTTCGTCCAAGCCGACCTTGGCCGACCGTTTCTTTGAGAAGTTGAACCGCGTGTATCATCGGATTTTGAATTTCTGTCTGGCTCATGTGTGGGGTACCTTGGCTTCAGCCTTTACCTTATTAATATTATCCTTCTTGTTGTTCACCCGGTTGGGAGCCGAATTTATTCCGACACTCGATGAAGGCGACTTCGCCATGCAGATGACGCTTCCGGCAGGTAGTTCCTTGAGCCGCAGTATCGAGGTATCGCTTGCGGCTGAGAAGAAACTGAAAGAAGATTTTCCGGAAATCAAGCACGTGGTCGCCAAAATCGGTACGGCTGAAGTTCCTACCGACCCGATGGCCGTAGAGGATGCCGACGTGATGATTGTGATGAAGCCGTTCAGTGAATGGACTTCGGCCAGCAGCCGCGCGGAGATGGTGGAGAAGATGAAAAAGTCGCTGGAGTCGGTGAAAGGAGCCGAATTCAATTTCAGTCAGCCCATCCAGTTGCGTTTCAATGAGTTGATGACAGGAGCCAAAGCCGATATCGCCATCAAACTGTATGGAGAAGATATGGCCGAACTCTATGCCAAGGCCAAAGAGGCAGCCAAGTATGTGGAACAGGTGCCAGGAGCTTCCGATGTGCTGGTAGAGCAGGCCATGGGACTTCCGCAGTTGCTGGTGAAATACGACCGTGCCAAGATTGCCCGCTACGGCATTGACATAGAGGAACTGAATATGATTATCCGTACGGCCTATGCCGGAGAGGCTGCCGGAGTGGTCTTTGAAAACGAACGCCGTTTCGACCTCGTATTGCGTCTGGACAAGGATAAGGTGAAAGACCTGAACATCGACAAACTGTTTGTCCGCACGAGCGAAGGCATTCAGATACCGGTCAGCGAAGTGGCCAGCATCGACCTGGAGAACGGACCGTTGCAGATTAACCGCGATGCTACCAAACGACGGATTGTCATCGGTGTCAATGTGCGCGATGCCGACATCCAGCAGGTAGTGGAACAGATACGTACTTCACTGGAGAAAAATGTCAAGCTGAAACCCGGTTATTACTGGGAATACGGCGGACAGTTTGAAAACCTGCAGAATGCCGTACGCACGTTGAGCATTGTGATTCCGATTGCCCTGATGCTGATACTTTTGCTGTTGTTTTTCGCATTTAGAAGCGTAATTTATTCGTTAGTTGTTTTTTCTACCGTACCTTTGTCTCTGATTGGAGGTATCGTAGCCTTGTGGTTGCGTGGACTTCCGTTCAGTATCTCGGCCGGTGTGGGATTTATCGCCCTGTTTGGTGTGGCCGTGCTGAATGGTATCTTGATGATCAATCATTTTAATGATTTGCGAAAAGAAAAAACTTATACTATGTGTACGAATCGAATCATTGCAAAAGGATGTCCTCATCTGTTGAGACCGGTGTTCTTGACCGGACTGGTGGCTTCACTGGGCTTTGTGCCCATGGCGGTAGCTACCTCGGCCGGAGCCGAAGTACAACGCCCGCTGGCGACCGTAGTGATTGGCGGACTGATTGTATCTACCGTGCTGACCTTGATTGTCATTCCGGTGTTCTACCGGCTGGTAAATGTCATTGCCCATTTGTGGGGACGGAAAAGACACCGTGCTCGGTTGGGCCGAAAAACCGGAATGACCTGTCTGCTGTTATTGCTGGCCGTATCTGCTTCCGCCGTGAATCCGACTCCTCAGAAGGCGATTTCGCTGGATGAGGCCTTGGAAATAGCCTTGCAGAATCACCCACGGTTGAAGATGGCCAATGCGGAAATCGAACGGAGCCGGGCAGCCCGTGGAGAAGTGTGGGACGGGGGTAACACTTCGTTCAGCTACTCCTGGGGGCAGTTGAACGGGGAATACCGGAAAGATAACGAACTGTCGGTAGAACAGTCGCTCGGTTCCTTGCTGACTCCTTTTTATAAGAATGCCTTGGTCAATGCACAGGTGACCACCGGCAGTAACTACCGCGACATGGTGAAGAAAGAAATTGTGGCTGAAGTGAAACGGGCGTGGGTGTACTATCAATATGCTCTCCATTTGTATCGTTTGTATGGAGAGCAGGAGGAGCTGGCCCTGAAGCTGCGTGAAAGCGGGGAACTGCGTTATCAGCAGGGAGATATTGACCAGACACAACGGAACATGATTGCCACGCTGGCAGCGGATCTTCACACCCGCAGCCTGCAGGCACGGGAGGAAGTGGAGCTGGCTTCCCGTCGTTTTGCGTGGGCCTGCTATGCCGGTGCGCCGGTAGTGCCCAATGACAGTTCGCTGGCCGTACTTCCGCTCTCTTTGCAGGACCGTACGCTTTCGGCAGCCCATCTGAACTATTTTGCCAGTCAGGTACAGGAAAAGAAATCGGAACTCCGCATTGAACGCAGCAAGTTTTTCCCGGAGTTCTCACTGGGGTATGTGCGTCAGAAAATCGCCCCGCTGAACGGATTGAACTCGTGGATGGTGGGCGTGTCTTTCCCCATTCTGTTCTTCCCCCAGCGCAGCCGCAGCAAGCAGGCCAAGGTGAACTTGCAGATTGCAGAATGGCAGGCCGAGCAGAACCGGGTACAGTTGAACAACCAGGTGGAAGAGCTTTTCCGCCGTGCCCGCCAGCAGCAGGAGAGTCTGGATTATTATTCCAAGGCTGCCCTGAAAGAGGCAGAAGCCTTGCAGGAAAGTGCCCTGCTGAAGTTCAAGGAAAGTGAAATCAATATCACGGACTTCGTGCAGAGCCTGAACGCTTCACGCGACATCCGCCGGAGTTACATTGAAACGGTATATGCCTATAACGTATCCGTACTGGAAATCGAATTATACACTGAATAAAAAATAAAAAGCATAACAAGATGAAACAGATACTTTTTTTCTCAGCCTTATGGTGTGCACTGGCTTTCACGGCTTGCGGGGGAGGTGCATCCGAACAAACAACCGATGAAGCAGCCGGCACACAGTCGGCACAGGCCGACAGTCTTTCAGCCTCGGCCGACAGCGTGGAAGTGGACGGGGTTTCTGGAGCGACTCAGGTGGCCAATGCACCGTCTTTCAACGGCATCCTGATGGTACCTCCGCAGCAGCATGCCACCATTACCTTGAGCATGGGAGGCGCTGTACACAGCGTGGCTTTCCTTCCGGGCAGCTACGTACAGAAGAACCAAGTAATTCTGACATTGGAAAATCCGGACTTCATCGCCTTGCAGCAGACCTGGCTGGATGCAGCCGCACAAGTGGAATTTCTGGAAAAAGAATATCTCCGCCAGAAGAACCTGGCTTCGCACGAGGCCGCTTCACAGAAACAGATGCAGCAGAGCAAGTCGGACTATCTCTCCATGAAGAGCCGGCTGGATGCGGCGGCTGCCCAGTTGCAGATTCTGGGTATGGATACCCGTCATTTGCAGACGCAGGGCATTCATCCTTATTTGGAGATAAAAGCTCCGCTGAGCGGATATGTGACGAACATGAACGTCAATCTGGGAAAATATTTCAATGTGGGTGAACCTGTATGTGATGTGATTGACAAGCAGGCACTGATGTTGCAGCTGACTGCTTACGAGAAAGATTTGGACGATTTGAGGGTGGGCGACCAGATTGAGTTTCGTGTGAACGGCATGGGAAACAAGACTTTTGAAGCCGTGTTGGTTTCCATCGACCAGATGGTGGACAGCACCAACCGCTCCATCAAGGTGTATGCCCGTGTGTTGCATCCGCTGAAAGATTTCCGTCCCGGAATGTATGTATCAGCCCGTAAGGCTCCCCAAAAATCTTGATTGTGACGCATGAAGCGAATCGTGAACAATAAATATCTGCTGGTAGTGAATGCCATCGCCATCATGGTGGCATTCCTTACGCATTTCCCGGAACTGATTACCTTGTCGAATCCGTATTCGGCCGACGGGCTTTCGTTTCCGGGTATGCACTGGGCAGATGTGGGCAATGAGGTGCTGTTTACGTATGTTTCCTTGTTGTTGCTTTTCTTCCTGAACGAGGCCGTGTTCCATTTCAACAGTGACATGGTTTCCATCGGGTGGAAGAAGATGCTCTGCGCGTTTGTGCTCACGTGGATTGCGAGTAATCTGCTTGGAAAGTTTTTCGTCTACTTGCACCAGCATTTCGACATTCCGGCCATTGATGCCATGCTTCACCATTATCTCCATCCTTTACGGGATTTCCTGATTACCTGCATTGTGACGGGAAGCTGTTATTTTTTTCATCAGAACCGGAAAAGCCGCAAGATGTTGCTCGAAAACCAGCAGTTGCGCACGGAAAACATCATCAACCAGTATGAAGCCCTGAAGAGCCAGCTGAATCCGCACATGTTGTTCAATTCGCTGAACACCTTGTATCTGCTCATTCGCGAATCGCCCGACAAGGCCCGTCATTACCTGGAGGAGCTGTCGAAGGTGATGCGTTACACCTTGCAGGACAATGAGTCACATTCCGTGACCTTGCGGGAGGAGATGGAATATGTGAGGTCATATATGTATCTGCTGCAGGTGCGTTACGAAGAAAACCTGCAGTTTGACATCCGGATTTCGCCGGAGCTGCTTTCCCGCAAGCTGCCTCCCATGGCCCTCCAGCTGCTGATAGAGAATGCCGTGAAGCACAACGAAATCAGTAACCGTCGTCCGCTGACGGTGCTGGTAAAGGCGGAAGGCGATACGGTGGAGGTGAGCAACCCGTTGCAACCCAAGCGGGGTGGGGCGGCCGGAATGGGAATCGGACTGGCCAATCTGGCCAAACGTTACCAGTTGCTGTATAAAAAAGAGGTTTCCGTACAGGAAGAGAACAACCGTTTTACTGTGATTTTGCCTTTGATTTGAAATGAAAACACTGATTGTAGAAGATGAGAAAGCGGCTTTGCGCAACCTGAAGGCCGTGATGCAGGAAGTAGACACCGATTTTGAAATCGTCGGGGAGGTGGACAGCATTTTCGACGGAGTGGAATGGTTTCGTACGCATCCCATGCCGGAGCTGGTGTTTATGGACATTCATTTGGCCGACGGCTCAGCCTTCGACATTTGTGCACAGGTGGACATCACCTGTCCGATTATCTTTACCACGGCCTACGATGAATATGCATTGCGGGCGTTCAAGGTGAACAGCGTGGCCTATCTGCTCAAGCCCATCAGCCGTACTGACTTGCAGGAGGCCATGCACAAGCTGGAACTGTTGGGCGGACAGCCGAAGGAGGAGAAACAGCCCGACCTGTCGGATATTATCCGTAGCCTGAAAAAGGAGGAAAGCTACAAGACCCATTTTCTGGTGCCGGTGAAGGGCGACAAATTCCTGCCGGTATCGGTCGATTCCATCCAGTATTTCTATATTTCCAACGGGCTGGTCAAGGCTGTCGACGGAGACGGGAAGGAGTTTGTGTTCTCGCAGTCGCTCGACGAGCTGGCCGAACTGCTCAACCCGCACGATTTCTTCCGGGCCAACCGCCAGTTTATCGTATCGCGGAAGGCCGTATCCGACATCAGTCTGTGGTTCAACGGACGGTTGGCCATCAACTTGAAAGTGCCGGTGCCCGAGAAAATCATCATCAGCAAGGCCAAGGCTTCGGAACTGAAGGACTGGTTCTGAACAGAAAGGGAGAAACGCTTCGTGGTTTTTCCCTTTATTTTTTCGGTGGAAATCCGTATCTTTGCCGCATAATTCAAAAAAGGTAGAAAAAACAGATGATAACAGTTTCAAATGTAGCCGTTCAATTTGGTAAAAGAGTGTTGTATAACGACGTGAACCTGAAGTTCACGAATGGTAATATTTATGGCATCATCGGAGCCAACGGTGCCGGTAAGTCTACGTTCCTGAAAGTGATTTCGGGCGAGCTGGACCCCACCAAGGGAAGTGTCACCCTGGGACCGGGCGAACGTCTTTCGGTATTGAGCCAGGACCACTTCAAGTTTGATGCCCATACGGTGCTCGATACCGTGCTGATGGGACACACCGTGTTGTGGGACATCATGAAGCAGCGCGAGGCCCTGTATGCCAAGGAAGACTTTACCGATGAAGACGGTATCAAGGCAGCCGAACTGGAAGAAAAGTTTGCCGAACTGGAAGGCTGGAATGCCGAGAGCGATGCGGCCATCCTGCTGAGCGGGCTGGGCATCAAGGAAGACAAGCATAACACGCTGATGGGTGATTTGAGTGGTAAGGAAAAGGTGCGCGTGATGCTGGCACAGGCGCTTTTCGGAAATCCGGACAACCTGTTGCTCGACGAGCCGACCAACGATCTGGACATGGATACGGTGACCTGGCTCGAAGAATACCTTTCCAACTTTGAGCATACCGTGCTGGTGGTGAGCCACGACCGTCACTTCCTCGACTCGGTATGTACGCATACGGTCGATATTGACTTCGGCAAGGTGAACCTCTTTGCCGGTAACTATAGCTTCTGGTACGAATCCAGCCAGCTGGCTCTCCGTCAGCAGCAGAACCAGAAGGCCAAGGCGGAAGAAAAGCGCAAGGAACTGGAAGAATTTATCCGTCGTTTCTCTGCCAATGTGGCGAAGTCCAAGCAGACTACCAGCCGCAAGAAGATGCTGGAGAAACTGACGGTCGACGAAATCAAGCCGTCGTCACGCAAGTATCCGGGCATCATCTTTACGATGGACCGCGAACCGGGCAACCAGATTCTGGAGGTGTCGGGTCTGCGTGCCGAAACGGAAGAGGGTACGGTGCTCTTCAACGACGTGAACTTCACGGTGGAGAAGGGCGACAAGATTGTGTTCCTGAGCCGCGACCCGCGTGCCATGACGGCCTTGTTCGAGATTATCAACGGCAACCGCAAGGCGCAGGCCGGACATTATAACTGGGGGGTAACCATCACCACGGCTTACCTGCCATTGGACAACACTGATTATTTCAACTGCGACCTGAACCTGGTGGACTGGCTGAGCCAGTACGGTCAGGGAAATGAGGTGGAAATGAAAGGCTACCTGGGACGCATGCTGTTCTCCGGCGAAGAAGTGATGAAGAAAGTCAGCGTGCTGTCGGGAGGAGAGAAGATGCGTTGTATGATTGCCCGCATGCAGCTGCGCAATGCCAACTGCCTGATTCTGGATACTCCGACCAATCACCTGGACTTGGAATCCATTCAGGCGTTCAATAACAACCTGAAGATTTACAAGGGAAATGTGCTCTTCTCTTCACACGACCATGAGTTCATCGAAACCGTGGCCAACCGTATCATCGAGCTGACTCCGAACGGTATCATCGACAAGATGATGGATTACGACGAGTACATCTCATCCGACCATATCAAGGAGATGCGTGCCCGTATGTACGGCGATAAATAAGATGCAAAAAAACGCCTTTGCGTTTGGAGGAAAACGTAAGTACGTTTTATCCGAAACGCAAGGACGTTTTACTTGAAACGCAAGTACGTTTTTGTGGAAACGCACTTGCGTTTTTTTCTGTCCTCAAAAATCTTCTTATTTCGTCAGAAATTCCCCGCCGAACGACAACGGGAGCAGGTCTTTCGTACCGTCTACCTCGTAAATCGCTTTCTCGCCATACAGCAGGATGCGCATGGGCTGACGGTAGCGTTGCTCCGTTTCCAGCAATACCTGGCGGCAGGCTCCGCAGGGAGGAATCGGCGTGTCAAGGTAGCCGGCTTCGTTGCGGGCAGCAATGGCCAGTGTCAGTACCGCCTGGTCGGGATACTGGGAATTGGCATAGAACAGTGTGGTGCGTTCGGCGCACAGGCCGGAAGGATAGGCGGCGTTTTCCTGATTCGTTCCCGTGACGATAATCCCGTTTTTCAGCAGGGCGGCGGCACCGACCGAGAATTTGGAGTAGGGAGCGTAACTGCGCGAAGTGGCCTCTTTGGCCTTGTCAATCAGCTCGCGGTCTTGCGGGGCAAGTTCTTCGTATTGCAAAGAGTGGATACAGATTTCCAGTTTAATTTCTTTCATGGCTTTTGTTTTTGTGGTTGGGTAATAAACAAATATACGCAAAAAATCGGTTTTCCTCCTGCTTTTCTGTATTTTTAAGCATTTACCCGTAAGGCTTCTGTACCGAATCGCTTATCTTTGTGCAAAACCATAAAAGAAGAACTGCATGAAATCGTTAAGATATATCTTGGTGTGCTGCTTGGCAGGGATGGTACTATCTTTGGGAGCGGCCCAGCGGCGGAACAAGGCATACGAGGATTACATCCGGCAGTATCACAAGATTGCCGTGGAAGAGATGAAGCGTTACCACATCCCGGCCAGTATCACGCTGGCGCAGGGATTGCTGGAGTCGGGAGCGGGACGGAGCGAACTGGCCCGCAAATCGAATAACCATTTCGGCATCAAGTGTGGACGAAGCTGGGACGGGCGTACGGTGCGTGCCGACGACGATGCTCCGAACGAATGTTTCCGGGCTTACCGTCATGCCAAGGATTCTTATCGCGACCATTCCAAGTTCCTGCGTACGGGAGCGCGTTATGCTTTCCTGTTCCGGCTGAAGATTACGGACTACAAGGGATGGGCCCGCGGACTGAAAAAGGCCGGCTATGCCACCGACCCGCGTTATGCCGACCGGCTGATTAATATCATCGAACTGTATGACCTGGACCGTTACGACAGCAAGAAGGGACTGGAGTGGGCCGAGGAGTTCCCCAACCCGCATCAGCCGTATCTGGCCAACGACATGGTGTATATCATCGCCCGTCGGGGAGATACGTTCAAGTCGCTTTCGGATGAGCTGGGCATCAGCAAGAAAAAACTCCGCACTTACAATGAACTGCCCAAGGATTATGAATTTGCAGGGGGTGAAATCGTGTATCTGGAGAAGAAACGCCGCCGCGCTACGAAGGAATACATTGTCTACGTGGTGCGTCAGGGCGATTCCATGTACTCCATCTCGCAGAAGTTCGGCATCCGCTTGAAGAACCTGTACAAACTGAATAAGATGGAATCGGATGCTCCGGCTCCGAAGGTGGGCGACATTCTGCGGTTGCGCTGACCGGTTTATTCGTGGTGATAGGGACCGTTGTTCAGAATGGTCATGGCCCGGTAAAGCTGTTCCACGAAGATGAGCCGTATCATCTGGTGTGAGAAGGTCATCTTGGACAGGGAAATCTTTTCCTGGGCCGCCTGGTAGACCGCGGGGGAGAAGCCGTAGGGCCCGCCGATGATAAACACCAGCCGCTTGTTCACCGTATGCATCTTCCGCTCTACCCAGTTGGCAAACTCGATGGAGCGGAATTCTTTTCCATGCTCGTCGAGGAGTACCACCACATCGCCCGGCTGAAGGGCTTTCAGGATGGCTTCGCCTTCTTTTTCTTTCTGCTGGTCCATGCTGAGGCTCTTGGTGTTCTTGAGTTCGGGAATCACTTCCATGTCGAACGAAATGTAGTGCTTGGTACGTTCCACGTAGTCGTTGATGGCTGTGATGTAATGCTTTTCGACCGTCCGGCCGACCACAAGTAGGGTAAATTTCATATCTTTTTTACTTTGATTAAAACGGGTTGTCTTTGCAAAGATATGAATAATAATTACCTTTGCTTCCAGAAATATCACCTAATATTTTGAACAAAATGGACGAAAAAATTGTAAAGGATTTGATTGACCGTCTGATTGACCTCTCTTTTGCAGAGGATATAGGCGACGGGGACCATACTACATTGTCGTGTATCCCGGCAGATGCCATGGGAAAGTCGAAACTGCTCATAAAGGAAGAAGGAATCCTGGCCGGCATTGAAGTGGCCAAGGAAGTGTTCCATCGTTTCGACCCCGACATGAAGGTGACCGTATTCATGCAAGACGGTACGCACGTGAAACCGGGGGATGTGCCGATGGTGGTGGAAGGCAAGGTGCAGTCTTTGCTGCAGACCGAACGCCTGATGCTGAACATCATGCAGCGCATGAGCGGTATCGCGACCATGACGCACAAGTATGTGGAACGCCTGAAGGGGACAAAGACCCGTGTACTCGATACGCGTAAGACGACTCCGGGCATGCGTATCCTGGAGAAGATGGCGGTGAAAATCGGTGGGGGTGTGAACCATCGTATCGGTCTGTTCGACATGATTCTGCTGAAAGACAACCATGTGGATTTCGCAGGAGGCATCGACAAGGCCATCACGCGGGCCAAGGAATACTGCAAGGAAAAAGGCAAGGACCTGAAGATTGAAATCGAGGTGCGCAACTTCGACGAGCTGCAGCAGGTGCTCGACCTGGGTGGAGTAGACCGTATCATGCTCGACAACTTCACGCCGGAGAATACCCGCAAGGCCGTGGAAATGGTGGGCGGACGTGTGGAACTGGAATCTTCTGGCGGTATCACGTTTGACACGCTGCGCGACTATGCGGAATGTGGAGTGGACTACATCTCCGTAGGTGCATTGACCCATTCTGTGAAAGGTCTCGACATGAGCTTCAAGGCTTGTTGAGGCGGACGGAAAGAGAGGCTTGCTGCTTGTAACAAAAGAACAATCAACTAAAATAGAGAAGAGTGATGAAAAAAAGTGTTTTATGGAAAAGTGTGCTGGTGCTGGCATTGTGTTTGGCCGGAACAGCCAATGGAATGGCACAAGACCTGAAGTCGATTCTTTCGGGTGTGGTAGGTGCAGTGACCAATAAGGTGACAGGCGAAAGCAGTTCGCTGACCGGAACCTGGGCTTATTCCGGACCTGACTGCAAGTTTGAAAGCGACAACCTGCTGGCTAAGGCCGGTGGTGAAGTGGCAGCCAAGAAGGTGGAGGAAAAGATGAGCGGCGTATTGGAAAAACTGGGCTTCAAGGAAGGAGCGACTTATACTTTCAATGAGGACAGTACCTATACTTCCGTGATAGGTGGAAAAACGGTCAGCGGAACCTACAGCTACAATGCCGATACCAAGGAGCTGACAATGAAAACGCGTCTGGGACTGAAGGCGAATGCCACTGTGTCCAAAGGACTGACAGGCAATACGATGAGTCTGCTCTTCAAGGCCGACAAGCTGATGTCGCTGGCGCAGACCATTACCGGTGCAGTGGCAAGCAAGTCGTCTAATTCGGCTGTAAGCACAGCTACCTCTTTGCTGAACCAGTATGACGGACTGCAATTGGGAGTGGAGTTGAAGAAACAGTAATTTTGTTTTGTATATCTTAGGAAAGAAGCATGGATGCGGAGAGAATTTCTCTCGGAATCCATGCTTCTTTTTTTGTTTTCAGATGCATCCCTTGCTGGAGGGAATCTCAAAATGATGGATGTCGCGCCGGACGGCCATCTTGATGCTGCGGGCAAGCGCTTTGAAAATCCCCTCAATCTTGTGGTGTTCGTTGGTGCCTTCTGCCTTGATGTGAAGGTTCATGCGGGCCGAGTCACTCAGCGACTTGAAGAAATGGAGGAACATCTCGGTGGGCATGTCGCCAATCTTTTCGCGGGTGAAGGTGGCGTCCCACACCAGCCAGGGGCGTCCGCCGAAGTCGAGTGCCACCATGCACAGGCAGTCGTCCATGGGCAGGCAGTAGCCGTAGCGTTCGATGCCCCGCTTGCTTCCAAGGGCCTGATACAGACATTCTCCCAAGGCGATGGCCGTGTCTTCAATGGTGTGGTGCTCGTCTACGTGCAAGTCACCGTCCACGTGGATATCGAGGTCGATGCCGCCATGCTTGCCAATCTGCTCCAGCATGTGGTCGAAGAAACCCAGTCCCGTGTCAATGTGGCAGGTGCCGTTGCCGTCCAGGTTGAGGCGGATGCGGATATCGGTCTCCTTGGTCTTCCGGCACACTTCTGCCGTCCGTTCGCCGGCAAAGAGGAACTCCGCCACGCGGTCCCAGTCGGTAGTGGCCAGCACGCAGGTATCCTCCAGTTCGCTGCCAGCCAATATACTTTTATCCGGTTGCAGCAGGATGGCCTTGCAGCCTAGGTTCTGTGCCAGCTGTACATCCGTCGCCCGGTCACCGATGACAAAACTGCCCGGCAGGTCATAGTCCGGATTGTGCAGGTAAGCCGTCAGCATGCCCGTGCGGGGCTTGCGCGTAGGTGCATTGTCTTCCGGAAAGCTCCGGTCAATCAAAATATTGTCGAACTCGATGCCCTCGTTCTTGAACGACTGGAGCATCAGGTTGTGTACGGGCCAGAAAGTCTCTTCCGGGAAAGAAGGCGTGCCCAGTCCGTCCTGATTGGTCACCATGACCAGCTCAAAATCCAGTTTCTGCCGGATGAAATACAGGTTGCGGAACACTTTGGGGTAAAACTCCAGCTTTTCGAAAGCATCCAGCTGGTAATCTACGGGCGGTTCGATGACGAGGGTTCCGTCGCGGTCGATGAACAAGACTTTCTTTTTCATGCTTCCTCCTCCTTGTAGTTTTTCAGGGCCTCCAGCAGCGCATCGTTCTCCGGCCGCGTACCGATGGTGATGCGCAGGCAGTTGTGGCACAGGGCTACGTTGCTCCGGTTGCGGACGATGATGCCTCTGTCTACCAGGTAGTCGTAGATTTTCTTGGCATTGCTCACCCGGGTGAGGAAGAAATTCGCGTCGGTGGGGTAGATGTGCTCGCAGCACGGCAGTTTCTCAAATTCGGTCATCAGCCGGGTACGTTCCTTCAGTAACGAACCTACCCATTGCTGCACCTGATAATGCTTTTCAATCATCCGGATGGCTTCCTGCTGTGTCAGTCGGTTCACATTGTAAGGATATTTGATTTTGTTCAGCAGGTCGATGATTTCCTTGGAAGCGAACGCCATGCCCAGGCGGATGGCCGCACAGCCCCACGCCTTCGAGAAGGTCTGCAGGATAATCAGGTTCGGGAACTCGTCGAGCTGTGACAGGAACGACGGCTGGTCGGAGAAATCCGCATACGCCTCGTCCACGATGACCAGTCCTTCGAACTGCCGGAGCAGGGTCAGAATCTCTTCCCGGCACAGGTTGTTGCCCGTCGGGTTGTTGGGCGAGCAGAGGAAAATCAGTTTGGTGTGCTCGTCGGCAGCCGCCAGCAGGTCGGCAGCCTTGAACTGGAAATTCGCGTCGAGCTGCACCTTGCGGTACTCCACGTCGTTGACATTGGCACAGATCTGATACATGCCGTAGGTAGGCTCGATGGCCACCACGTTGTCGATGCCCGGACGGCAGAACGCCCGGAAAGGAAGGTCGATGGCCTCATCGCTGCCGTTGCCCAGGAAGATATGCTCGGGCGCCACCTTCTTGATACGCCCGATCAGCCCCTTCAGTTCCCGTTGCAGCGGGTCCGGGTACCGGTTGTTGGGCGTGTTGTAAGGATTCTCGTTGGCATCCAGAAACACCGATGCCTCTTTCCCGCTATATTCGTCGCGTGCCGAAGAATAAGGCTTCAAGGCCCAGATGTTCGGCCGCGTAAGTTCTTTCAATGGTTTCATGATTCTTTCTTTAAACGTACGGAGATTGCATTTTTGTGGCCGTCCAGCTGCTCGTTGGCCGCCATCACCTCAATGGCCGGGCCAATCATGGCGATGCCTTCGGGCGTGATTTCCTGGAATGTGATTTTGCGGATGAAGCTGTCCAGACTCACTCCGCTGTATGCCTTGGCATAGCCATTGGTCGGCAGCGTGTGGTTGGTGCCCGAAGCATAGTCGCCCGCACTTTCCGGCGAATAATATCCCAGGAATACCGAGCCCGCATTGACAATCCGTTCGCTGACTTCCAGGTAGTCCTTGGTTTCGATAATCAGGTGTTCCGGCGCATACTCGTTGACCATGGCCACCGCCTCGTCCATGTCCTTCACCAGAATCAGTTTGCTGGCCGCCAGCGAGCGGCTGGCTATTTCCTTCCGCGGCAATTGGGCCAGCTGGCGCTCCACTTCCTTCATGGCGGCTATCAGCAGCGGTTCGCTCGTCGTAATCAGGATGGCCTGACTGTCTACTCCGTGTTCCGCCTGTGAAAGCAGGTCGGCTGCCACGAAAACCGGATTGGCGGTTTCATCGGCCAGTACCGCCACTTCCGACGGACCTGCCGGCATGTCGATGGCCACGTCGCGCAGGGAAACCTGCTGTTTGGCCGCCGTGACATACTGGTTGCCTGGACCGAATATCTTATATACTTTCGGAATGCTTTCCGTGCCGTAGGCCATGGCCCCGATAGCCTGTACGCCCCCCGCCTTGAAGATACGGTTGATGCCCGCCAGTTTGGCCGCATACAGGATGGCCGGATGAATCTTTCCTTCCTTGTCGGGCGGGGTACAGAGAATGATTTCCTTGCAGCCCGCAATCTGTGCCGGAGTGGCCAGCATCAGCACGGTCGAGAAGAGAGGAGCCGTTCCGCCGGGAATGTACAGTCCCACCTTCTCAATGGGCACCGCCTTCTGCCAGCAAGTGACGCCCGGCAGGGTGGTAATCTTTTTCCCTTGGAACACCTGTGCCGCGTGGAACGTGTGGATGTTCTTGTAGGCCAGTGTGATGGCCGCCTTCAGTTCGATGCTGACCTTCTTTTCCGCTTCGGTGATTTCCGCCTCGCTCACCTGCAGGGAGTCCAGCCGTACCTTGTCGAATTTCTCTTCATACTCCCGCACGGCCTTGTCGCCTTCAAACTTGATGCGGTTCAATATTTCGAGTACCGTCTCCCGCAGCGATTCCGTCTGGAGAGTAGGCCGTTTCAGTAAGTCGGCCCATGTACTTTTCTCAGGATAAGTAATGATGTTCATAGTAGCATTTGGTGTGAAATGATTCAACGGTTAAAGTATCATTTTCTCGATGGGGAGTACCAGGATACCCTGTGCCCCGATGGCCTTCAGCTTGCCGATGATTTCCCAGAAACGTTTCTGGTCGATGACGGTGTGGATGCTGCTCCATCCCTCCGTGGCCAGCGGCATGATGGTGGGACTCTTGATACCCGGCAGTACCTCTACGATGTCATTCACCTTGTCGGTAGGCACGTTCATCAGCACATACTTCTTGTCTTCGGCTGTCTTCACGGCATCGATGCGGAACAACAGCTCCTGAAGGATTTCCTTTTTTTCTGCCGACAGGTTCTTGTTGCCGATAAGCAAAGCCTCACTCTTCATCACCACTTCCACCTCTTTCAGGTTGTTGCTGATGAGGGTAGAGCCCGAGCTGACAATATCGAAGATGGCATCCGCCAGTCCGATGGCCGGAGATATTTCTACCGAGCCCGTGATGACATGGATGTCCGCCTCAATCTGCTGCTCGTTCAGGAAGTTCTTCAGGATGTGCGGGTAGGAAGTGGCAATCTTCTTGTGGTTGAACCACTGCAGCCCGTCGTATTCGGTCTCCTTATGGATGGCCAGCGAGAGACGGCATTTGCTGAATCCCAGCCGGTGAACGATTTCAGCTTCTTCGGCACGTTCCACGAACTCGTTTTCCCCCACGATGCCCAGGTCGGCCACGCCGTTGGCCACGCACTGCGGAATATCGTCGTCGCGCAGGAAGAGCACCTCCACGGGGAAGTTGGTAGATTGTGTCAGCAAGGTACGTTTGGAAGTAGACAGCTTGATGTCGGCTTCTGTGAACAGGGCCATTGTGTCTTCAAACAAACGCCCTTTGGATTGTACGGCAATTCTTAACATGTTGTTTTTCGGTTAAAGTGTCCAAATAAAAAAAGGCTTACCGGGATGATTCCTAACGGCAAGCCTTCTTTGTTATCTTATCTCTTTTCTGTAACTACACGCCTTCTCAGCCTACCGTGTGAACCGTTAGGAAATGATGATGGCGATGATGTACAGTGTTTAAAATCATATTTTCTTTCTTTTGTTGCGACAAAATTATAAGATAAGATTTGAAAAAGCAAATATTTATCAGAAAAAAGTCGGTTTTGCTGTCAGTTTTATAAATTCTCCACCTCTTTTTCCGTATAGCAGCCCTTGAAGCACATTTCCTTTTCCGCTTTTTCCTTCGAGAAGAGGTAATAGGTGCATACGGCCTTGGTGCAAAGCTGGTCGTGCTCGTCGAAGATGCCCGCTTCGATGAACGCGAAGTGCCGTTTCACTTCTTTCAGCCGCGCCCTGAGCGTGAGATGCGAGTCGGTGGTATGCACCGGCTTCAGGTAGTGCGTTTCCATGCGGGAAGTCACCCCCGAAGTCTGCATCTTGCGGGCGATGACCCAGGCACAGATTTCATCGAGCATCGTGGCCTGTATGCCCCCGTGCAGGGTGTTCACCCAGCCCTGGAAGCGGGCCTCCGGTTTCCACAGGCACACAATCTCTTCTCCGTCCTCGTAAAACTCCATTTTCAGTCCGTCCTCGTTGTGGGGAGCACATCCGAAACAGTAGTAGCCTTCTATTCCTTTCCAGGGATTGATAATCTTTTCCATGTGCGTCGAGGTTGGAAGGTTAGAGGGTATAGTCCACGCAGGCCCGGTTTTCCTTGGCCTCTTTCAGGATACCCGCCGCAGCCACATGGGCCGGATGGATGGAATAGGCTTTTACGTCGTCGAGGGTGTCGAAACTGCTGTCCAGGCAGATGTCCCATGTCTCTGCCGGGTTCTCGTTCAGTCCTACATGGATGTCGCGGATAAAAGGAATGGTAGCCGGAAGGGCTTCGATAGCCGCTTTGAAACGGTGCATGATGTCGGCTTTTTCAGCCGCAGAAAGACTTTCTTTCAGTTTGAATAGAACAATGTGTTTGACCATGTTTGTTTGTTTTTATGATTTTCGTATTTTTGTGTATTGCAAATATAGAAATTAATTATTGAAACAAGTTATGATTATCATTGGAATTGCAGGAGGAACAGGCTCCGGGAAAACAACTGTGGTGCGACGGATTGTAGAAAGTCTGTCGGAAAATGAAGTGGCAGTGCTTCCGCTCGACTCATATTACAAGGACAGCAGCCATGTGCCCGTGGAAGAGCGGCAGAACATCAACTTCGACCATCCTTCTGCCTTCGACTGGGATTTGCTTTCGAAGCACGTGGATATGCTGCGCCGGGGCGAGGCCATCGAACAGCCCGTGTATTCCTACCTGACCTGTACCCGCCAGAAGGAGACCATTCACGTGGAACCGCGCAAGGTGGTCATCATCGAAGGGATTCTGGCCCTGAGCGACCGTCGTCTCTGCAAGCAGATGGACCTGCGCATCTTTGTGGATGCCGACCCCGACGAACGTCTGATACGTGTCATCCAGCGGGATGTGATTGAACGCGGACGTACGGCGGAGGCCGTGATGGACCGTTACGTGCGGGTGCTGAAACCCATGCACCTGGAGTTCATCGAGCCGGCCAAGCGGATTGCCGACCTGATTGTCCCGCAGGGAGGACACAACGAAAAAGCCATTGAGATTCTGAAAATGTACATCGAAAAAATCGTGGACCGATGAAAACCTGGATCGGATGTCTGGTAGGGGCGATGGCGCTGCTGCTCTTTTCCTGTCAGCCGGAAAAGAAGACGGAGGAGGTGGCGGTCGACTTGCCGCAGATACTGGAGAAGAAAGAGCTGGTGGTGCTCACGGTAAACAGTTCCGTGTCGTACTTCAACTACCGCGGCGAACCTATGGGATTCCAGTACGAACTGGCCCAGCAGTTTGCCAAGTCGCTCGGTGTGACCCTGAAGGTAAAGGTGGTGAAAGACGAAGAAGGGCTGGTGGACAGTCTGCTCTGTGGGGCAGGCGACCTGGTGGCCTATAACCTCATCATGACCAACGCCCTGAAAGACAGTCTGATTTATTGCGGGGAGGAAGACATCACCCGCCAGGTCATCGTGCAGCGGCGCGGAAAGGAAGCCCTGAAAGACGTGACGGAGCTGGTGGGGAAGAAGGTCTATGTCAATTCCGGAAAATACCGCACCCGGCTGGAGAACCTGAACCGGGAGCTGGGAGGCGGCATCGACATCTGTGAGGTCTCCTCCGACAGTGTCTCGTCGGAAGACCTGATTACGTGGGTGGCGGAGGGCCGTATCGACTATACGGTGGCCACCGACGAAATCGCCAAAATCAACCGAACCTATTATCCGGTGCTGGACATCAAGCTGGCCATCAGCTTCGACCAGCGTTCATCGTGGGCCGTGCGCAAGACCTCGCCCCAGCTGGCCGCCGCAGCCGACAAGTGGCACCGTGAGAACATCAACTCACCGGAGTTCCGGGCCAGTGCCCGGCGTTATTTCGAACTGGCCAAGCGTCCGTCGCACGGGTCCATTCTTTCCGTGAAAGACGGTAAGATTTCCCACTACGACGACCTGTTCCGCCGTTATGCCAAGGAAATCGGGTGGGACTGGCGTCTGCTGGCCTCGCTGGCCTATACGGAATCGAACTTCAATCCGAACGTCGTGTCGTGGGCCGGAGCCAAGGGACTGATGCAGCTCATGCCTGCCACCTCCCGTGTGATGGGGGTACCGCCCGGCAAGGAACAGGACCCGGAAGAGAGCATCAAGGCCGCCGTGAAATACATCGCCAACATGCAGCGCACGTTCAGTAAGGTAACCGACAAGGAAGAGCAGGCGAAGTTCATCCTCGCTGCCTACAACTGCGGGATAGGCCATGTGACCGATGCCATGGCCCTGGCCGAGAAGTATGGCTGCAACCGTTACCTGTGGGAGCACCACGTGGCCCATTACATGCTGCTCAAAAGCAACAAGGAATATTATCAGGACCCCGTCTGCAAGAACGGCTATCTCCGCGGCAGCGATACGTATGAGTTCGTGCGGGAGATTCTGGCGCGAGCGGAGCTTTACAAACGGAAAATCAAGAAGTAAGAGACGAGTTTAGGAACTTGTTCGGAAAGTGCTTGGAGGTTTTTGTGGAAACTTCAGGCACTTTTTTATGTTTCCCTGCCCGGAAACGTACGTTTCCCGTGGCGGAGCCGTATGTTTTCCGCGTGAAAACCGTACGTTTCTCTGCCGGGAAACGTAGAAAATTCTTTGAGGATGGGGTATCTTCGGCGGGAGGTTTTTTCATCTTCTCGGGGAAAAGCGTAACTTTGTAGAATGTTGAATGTTCAATAGACCTCATTGTGAGTTTGGAAAGACTGAAAATAGAATTATGGCAACAAGTACACAACAAAAGCAAGAGTTATTCAAGACAATATGGGCCACAGCCGAAGATTTGCGGAACAGTGTGGACGGATGGGATTTCAAGCAATATGTGCTGGGCATGTTGTTTTACCGTTTCATCTCGGAAAACATCACCAACTACATCAACAAATTGCAGCGTGAGGCTGGCATGGAAGATTTCGACTATACCACTTTCCCTGATGAAGAGGCCGAGAATGCGCGGGAAATGATTGTGCAGGAAAAGGGCTTTTTCATCTTGCCGTCTGAATTGTTCTGCAACGTACGGGCAAAAGCCAAGAACGACGCCAACCTGAACGAAACCTTGGAGGCGGTGTTCGACCACATTGAAGCGTCGGCCAAAGGAACGGACAGCGAAGACGACCTGAAAGGGCTTTTCGACGACATCGACGTGAACAGCAACAAACTGGGCAACACCGTGCCCAAGCGTAACGAAACCCTCTGCAAGATATTGAATACCATCGGAGGGCTCGACTTGAAGGGGGATTATTCGGAAAACCAAATCGATGTTTTCGGGGATGCCTACGAGTTTCTGATGACCATGTATGCCGGGAATGCCGGAAAGTCGGGCGGTGAGTTCTTCACACCGCAGGAGGTGAGCGAGTTGCTGGCCCGCATTACGGTGGTCGGCAAGAAGGAAGTGAACAAGGTGTACGACCCTGCTTGCGGCTCAGGCTCCTTGCTGTTGCAGTTTGCCAAGGTGTTGGGCAAGGAAAATGTGCGTACGGGGTTCTTCGGACAGGAAATCAACATCACGACCTACAACCTGTGCCGCATCAACATGTTTCTGCACGACATCAATTACGAGAAGTTCGACATCCACTGCGGCGATACGCTGACCGAGCCTTACCATTGGGATGATGAGCCTTTCGATGCCATCGTGTCCAACCCGCCTTATTCCACCAAATGGGCAGGTGATTCCAATCCGGTACTGATTAATGACCCGCGTTTTGCACCTGCGGGTGTACTGGCTCCCAAGACCAAGGCTGACCTGGCTTTCACCATGCACATGCTGTCGTGGCTTTCTACCGACGGCACGGCGGCCATCGTAGAGTTCCCGGGTGTGCTGTATCGGGGTGGAGCCGAGCAGAAGATTCGCAAGTACTTGATTGATAACAATTACGTAGATACGGTGATTCAGCTTCCAGCCAATTTGTTCTTTGGGGTGTCGATTGCCACCTGCATTATTGTGCTGAAAAAGAGCAAGAAAGAAAACAAGACCCTGTTTATCGATGCCAGTGCAGAGTTTGTGCACGAGGGAAACAAGAACAAACTTTCGCCCGATAATATCAGTCACATCCTGAATGAATACATCGACCGCAAGGAAGTGCAGCATTTTTCTGCCTTGGTAGACAATGCGGCCATTGCAGAGAACGACTATAATCTGTCTGTCAGCAGTTACGTGGAGGCAGAAGACACTCGTCCACAGACCGACATCAAGGAACTGAACGAACGAATCCGCCGCATTGTGGCACGCGAAAACGAATTGCGTACAGAAATCGACCGGATTGTGGCAGAATTGGAGGAGGATGAGGCATGAGTGAGATGCAGGGAAATATAATTGAGTCTTATTGTTCTTATCCAATTACGAACTCACTGCGTTCGCAATTGGATGTTGCAAAATATTTGCTTGGTTTGCAGGTGATTAATTGTATGGGTAACGTAGGATGGTGGAAAAAGGTCAGAACGCAGAAATTGTGGAGGATGAATTATGAGTAAGTTGCAGGATTTGATACGGAAACTTTGTCCGGAGGGGGTGGAGTTTAAGAGGTTGGGAGAAGTGTGTGAGATATATACAGGTGGAGAGCCTCCGAAAGATACAATTAAAGGAAATGCAAAAGATGTAGAGCATCCTTATCCAGTTTGGGCAAATGGTAAAGACGTTTATGGTTATTCATCTACATATAAAATAGATAAAGATGCTACTGTTATATCATCTATAGGTGCAAATACGGGAGCTATATATTTTAGAAGGGCTTATTTTACCCCAACAATAAGGTTAAAAGTTTTGGTTCCCAAAGATAATAATCTAATATCAAAATATTTGTATTATTATTTATCAACAGTTGCATTTGTAGTAAAATCTAGTAGTGTCCCTAATATGAATGCTAATGAGGTTAGAAAACTTGAAATTCCTCTTCCTCCCCTTGAAGTGCAAAATGAAATAGTTCGTATTCTTGATGCCTTTACATCGTATGCAGCGGAGCTGCAAACAGAGCTGCAAGCAAGAAAGGAACAATATGAGTATTATCGGAATAAGTTACTCACATTTGATGAGAATGATGAGAGAGTGAAATGGATGACGTTGGGAGACATTGGTAATATTTGTATGTGCAAAAGAATCATGAAGCATCAGACTAGCGATATTGGTGAAGTTCCTTTCTTTAAAATTGGTACATTTTGTAAAGAAGCTGATGCATTCATTTCTTATGATTTATATGATGAATATAAAAATAAATATTCATTTCCCCAAAAAGGGGAAATATTAATTTCGGCTTCAGGAACGATTGGTCGTACTGTTATATACGATGGTCAAGATGCATATTTTCAGGACTCCAATATTGTTTGGATTCAAAATGATGAATCCAAAGTATTAAATAAATATTTGTATTATTACTATCAAATAATAGAATGGAATGTAGAAGGAGGTACGATTAAGCGGCTATATAATACAAATTTATCTAAAACTTTTATTGCATATCCCTCACTTTCCGAGCAGCAACGCATCGTTTCCATTCTCGACAAATTTGAGTCCTTGGTAAACGATTTGTCTGAAGGACTTCCGGCAGAAATTGCTGCCGTGCAGGAGCAATACGAGTATTATCGTGATAAACTATTGACATTTAAACGGAAGAGTTAAAAGTATGATGAGTTTTCAGATGTTTAAGGAGCGCATAGCCTCGCTAAAAGTAGTTTATAGTGTAAGAGACAGAGTGCCATACAAGGTGTGCTCCGTGCAAGGTAATCTGTTGACCATTCAGAGGGAAAGTACCGGAAATTACGTAGAAATCAAACTGGATGAATTATATAATTTCTACGTGAACGAAACAACCTATACGACAAAGGCTGCGAGGAAATACATATCCGGGTATGTGTATTCTCCAGCTGTAGCCGTAATCAAAGAGTTAGTAAAATAAGTAAAAAACTTAAATCAAACATATAATGATAAAACCAGACACAAAAATAGAACCTCTTCGTGAGGATTTAAGATGTATCATTGAGGACTCTTTTTTGCTTAGTATTTCATTCAAACGTTGGATTATTTCTGTGAAATTAGATAAGATGTGGGAGCAATGTCTTTCAAAAGCGAAACAGGAGAATAGATTTTTTGGTATAGGTTCTGATGAGTATGAAGCAGGTAATGCATTAACGCTTTTGCTTAATATTTCTTTTGAAGAAGGTAATGAAACCTTGGTATGGTTAGTAAGTGAATTGTTGTATCTTTATCACAATGAAACGAGAAAAAATATTGACGTATCTGCTCTTCGGCTTGATATGCAAGTTATAGGCATAGATAATACGTTGATGCAACAATTGGATGACTTGTGTGTTAGTGAAGCCGTAACCGAGGAAGTAAAACCTGTTGTTCTTACAAAAGAACAAAAAGTCCGTCAGTTAGAGAATGATTATAAAGAAGTTTCTAAGGGTGACAGAAACTCACGAAAATCAATTGAAGCGTATTTAGAATGGCATAAAGAAGCATTGATATATCTTAGTGATTTTTATACTGATATGAATAGTGATTTTAAGGAGTTTAAAAATCTTGATAATTCAGGTAATGGCTATTCTCTATATTCAAACTTTAATAAAATCTATACCAAATATAATCTTTTAATGTCTAAAGTTAATATGGAATCAGAAAATAATCAAAAAAAAGGAAATAGTCCAATGGTATTTATTAGTCATTCTTCAAAGGATAAGGAGTTTGCGGAAGCTCTTGTTGATTTGCTTGAAAGTATTGGACTAAATAAAGAAACATTGTTTTGTAGTTCTGTTGATGGATATGGTTTAGGGTTAAGTGATGATATTTTTGAAACTTTACGTGGACTTTTTGAAAACCATGATCTTTTTATGATATTTCTTCATTCACCAAGATATTATAAAAGTTCAGTGTCTCTAAATGAAATGGGAGCTGCGTGGGTTTTACGTTCTGGCTTTTGTTCCATTTTGACCAGTGATATGGATTTCTCGGGCTTAACAGGCGTAGTTAATGGAAGTAAGATTTCTATTAAAGTAAATGCACAAGACGCAGCAAGTAGATTGAATGATTTGTATAAAATTCTCCAAGAGATTTTTAATCTAGCTCCTCTTGAAATAACTCAATGGGAAAGAAAACGTTCTATTTTTTTAAGAAATGTCAACGCTATAAAATATACAGAATAAAAAGATATGTCAGAGCAATATAAAATGGTAGCGGAAAATCCGCAGAGCACCGTGGTGTCGGATTATGAACCGAGGTACCGCACTGCCAAGCAATACCAGAGCGAGGTGGAAATGGAAAAGGGGGTTATAGAGCCTTTTGTAAACGACTTATCCGAAGGACTTCCGGCAGAAATTGCTGTCGTGCAGGAGCAATACGAGTATTACCATAATAAACTATTGGTATTCCGCAGAATAGAAAAGCATTGAATCATATAAATCAGAAAGTATGGATATTAACTAATTGTCCCAAGCTGTCCTAAGTCTGTCCCAAGCTGTCCTAAGTTTATCCGTAATAAAATCCTGCTACCGTTGATGGAAAATGGATTTATAGAACCAACTATTAAAGAAGTACCTAATAGCCCCAAACAGCTATATCGGCTTTGTAAAAAATTGTAATTTGAATAAATATGTCAGAGCAATATAAAATGGTAGCGGAAAATCCGCAGAGTACTGTGGTGTCGGATTATGAACCGAGGTACCGCACCGCCAAGCAATACCAGAGCGAGGCGGAGATGGAAAAGGAGTTTATCGAACAGCTCCAGACGCAGGCGTATGACTATCTGCCCATTACTTCCGAAAAAGAACTGATAGAGAATCTGCGCCGTCAGTTGGAAAAGCTGAACAACTATCGTTTTACTGACAAGGAATGGACGGCTTTCTTTAAGGAAAAGATTGCCAACCAAAACAGCGGTATCGTAGAGAAAACGGCTATCGTACAGGATGATTACATCCAGTTGCTGACCCGTGAGGATGGTTCCACCAAAAACATTTATCTGCTCGACAAGGACAATATACACAACAACCGTCTGCAGGTTATCAATCAGTATGTGCCCGAAGGAGGCAGTCATGAGAACCGTTACGATGTGACCATCTTGGTAAACGGATTGCCGCTGGTGCATGTGGAACTGAAACGCAGGGGAGTGGACATCAAAGAGGCTTTCAATCAGATACGGCGCTACAACCGGGAAAGTTTCTGGGTCGGATGCGGGCTGTTTGAATACGTGCAGATATTCGTAATCAGCAACGGTACACAAACCAAGTATTACAGCAATACCACCCGTGTGTCGCACATTGCGGAACAGAACAAAAATAGTAAGTCGAAAAGCAAGAATCAGACCAGCAACAGCTTTGAGTTTACCAGTTACTGGGCCAGAAGGGATAATCAGATTATTCCGGATTTGGTGGACTTCACGGCCACGTTCTTTGCCAAGCATACATTGCTGAATATCCTGACCAAATATTGCGTGTTTACTTCCGAAAAACTGCTCTTGGTGATGCGTCCTTATCAGATTGCCGCCACGGAAAGTATTCTGCAACAAATACGGGTATCGACCAACTACAAGAAGTATGGCACGGTGGAAGGTGGCGGTTTTGTGTGGCACACTACGGGAAGCGGTAAGACGCTTACTTCCTTTAAAACGGCCCGGCTGGCCAGCAAGATGGAAGGTATCGACAAGGTGCTGTTTGTGGTCGACCGTAAGGACTTGGACTATCAGACCATGAAGGAATATGACCGCTTTGAGAAGGGGGCCGCCAACAGCAACACCAGCACGGCGGTACTGAAAAAGCAATTGGAGGATGACAATGCGCACATCATTATCACGACCATACAGAAGTTGTCGGTGTTCATTGCCAAGAACCGCACGCACGAGGTTTACGGCAAGCACGTGGTGCTGATATTCGATGAGTGTCACCGCAGCCAGTTCGGCGAAATGCACACGGCTATTGTGAAGAAATTCAAGAAATACCATCTGTTCGGGTTTACAGGAACACCGATATTCCCTAACAACTCCAGCACGGGTGTTAAGTTTGATTTAAAGACCACCGAACAGGCATTCGGCAAGCGGCTGCATATCTATACCATTGTGGATGCCATTGCTGATGGAAATGTGCTGCCTTTCCGGGTGGATTACATCAGCACGATGCGTGAACAGGAAAACATCAAGGACGAGCAGGTACGCAACATCGACCGGGAAAAGGCTTTGCTGGCTCCCGAACGTATCCGCCGTATCGTGGCCTATATCCTGGAGCATTTCGACCAGAAAACCAAACGGAACGGCCGGTGGTTTGCCTTTCATAAATTGACCAATATTGCGGAAGTGGCTTCGGCAAAGAGAGGGAAGGAGGAAGTGGAGGAGCAAAAACAGAAAGTGCATATCCAAGGCTTCAACTCTTTGTTTGCCGTGTCGTCCATTGAAGCGGCCAAACTTTATTACCTGGAATTCAAGCGGCAGATGGCGGAACTTCCACCCGACCGGAGGCTGAAAGTGGCTACCATTTTCAGTTACGGGGCAAATGAGGCGGAAGAGGATTATACGGGGTGTGTAGATGACGAGAATTCAGAAAATACGGATGCGTTGGACAAGAGTTCACGCGACTTTCTGGAAAGTGCCATTGAAGATTATAACGCTTTGTTTAAGACCAATTATGATACCAGTGCCGACAAGTTCCAGAACTATTATAAGGATGTGTCGCTACGTATGAAGAACCGGGAGATTGATTTGCTCATCGTGGTAAACATGTTTCTGACGGGGTTTGATGCCACCACGCTCAATACGTTGTGGGTGGACAAGAATCTGCGGATGCACGGTCTGTTGCAGGCGTATTCGCGGACCAACCGTATTCTCAATTCAGTCAAGACGTTTGGAAACATTGTCTGTTTCCGTAATCTGGAACAGGCAACCAATGAAAGTATCGCGCTTTTCGGCGACAAGGAAGCGGGCGGACTGGTCTTGCTCAAAACTTTTGAGGAGTACTATAACGGATATGAAGACAAGAACGGCAAGCATCAGGAGGGGTACACGGAACTGGTCAATGCGTTGCTGGAGGATTATCCGCTGGACAAACGCATCGTGGGGGAAGAGGCGGAAAAGAAGTTTATCCGTTTGTATGGCGCTATCTTGAAGGCCACCAACATTCTTTCTACTTTCGACCAGTTTGCCGGAAAAGAGATTCTATCGGAAAGGGATGTACAGGATTATCACAGCGTGTATCTTGATTTGTATGAGAAGTATCGTCGTGTAAGAGGGGATAAGGTCAATGTGAACGATGACATCGTGTTCGAGATGGAACTTATCAAGCAGGTGGAAATCAATATCGACTATATTCTGTATCTGATTGAACAGATGCACGACGGAAATGTAGGCGACAAGGAAATCCATGTATCCATCCAGAAGGCCATCGGTGCCAGTCCGGACTTGAGAAACAAGAAGGAACTGATAGAGGATTTTATCAATCAGCTGACTCCTGATAAGCATGTGAACGAGGAATGGAAACGGTTCGTAAAAGAACAACAACATAAACAGTTGGATGAAATCATTTCTGAGGAAAAGTTGAAGCCGGAAGAAACCTATCATTTTGTCAGTCAGTCGTTCAAGGATGGAAACATACAGGAATCCGGAACTGGAATTGCCCGGATACTGCCGCCGATGTCCATTTTCGACAAGAGTCGTGAAACCAAGAAGAAGACTGTGCTGGAAAAGCTGAAAGCCTTCTTTGAAAGATTTTTCGATATTTCCAACGGGGAACTGTGACAATAAGGTATTGTGTCGTTTTTTGAGGAAGTCTCTTCAGGGGCTTCCTCAACTGTTTTTATGTGGGTTGCTCTCTCTTCGGCACTCCCTCTGTCGTTTTTCCGCCGATTTCTTTTATATAACTTTTTTTTCTTATAAATTTGCAGCCTAAATTTGGGAGGGTTCTTCCTGATAAACTAGATAATAGATAAAAAATCACATAACAATTATGAGTAAGAAGTTTACTGAATATTCGCAGCTCAACTTGTCGGAAATCAACAAGGAGGTGCTGAAAACATGGGATGAGAACGATGTGTTTTCCAAAAGTATGACGGAACGTGAGGGATGTCCTTCTTTCGTGTTTTACGAAGGTCCCCCTTCAGCCAACGGTATGCCGGGCATTCACCACGTGATGGCGCGTACGATTAAGGATACATTCTGCCGTTTCAAGACCATGAAGGGCTTCCAGGTAAAGCGTAAAGCCGGATGGGACACACACGGACTGCCGGTGGAACTGGGAGTGGAAAAGGCACTGGGCATCACCAAGGAGGATATCGGTAAAACGATTTCGGTGGCAGACTACAACAAGCACTGCCGCACGGATGTCATGAAGTTCACGAAAGAATGGACCGACCTTACACATAAGATGGGTTACTGGGTAGACCTGGACAACCCGTACATCACTTACGACAACCGCTACATTGAAACCTTGTGGTGGCTGTTGCAGCAGCTTTACATGAAAGGCTTGCTCTACAAGGGTTACACCATCCAGCCGTATTCTCCGGCTGCCGGTACGGGATTGAGCTCGCACGAGCTGAACCAGCCGGGATGCTACCGCGACGTGAAAGACCTGACCGTAGTGGCTCAGTTCAAGATGAAAAACCCGAAACCGGAAATGGCGGAGTGGGGTACACCGTACTTCATCGCATGGACGACTACTCCGTGGACTTTGCCTTCAAATACGGCTCTCTGCGTGGGTCCGAAGATTGACTACGTGGCCGTACAGACATACAATTCATACAATGGCGAGAAAATGACGGTGGTGCTGGCTAAACCGTTGCTGTATGCGCACTTCAACAAGAAGGCGGAAGGCTTGGCACTGGAAGACTACAAGCCGGGCGACAAGCTGGTTCCGTTCAAGGTGGTAGGTGAGTACAAGGGTACCGACCTCGTGGGCATGGAATACGAACAGCTTATCCCGTGGGTGAAACCGGTGGAAGCTGCCGAAGACGGCACATGGAAAGAGGCTGCCGACAAAGCGTTCCGCGTGATTCCGGGTGACTATGTGACTACGGAAGACGGTACGGGTATCGTACACATCGCGCCGACATTCGGTGCCGACGATGCCAATGTGGCACGTGCGGCGGGCATTCCTTCTTTGTTCATGATCAACAAAAAGGGTGAAACTCGTCCGATGGTCGACCTGACCGGTAAGTTCTATCTGATGGAGGAACTGGGTGAGGCGTTCGTGAAGGAATGTGTGGATGTAGAGAAATACAAGGAATACGAAGGCCGCTGGGTGAAGAATGCTTACGACCCGCAGTTTACCGTCGACGGCAAATACGACGAGAAAGCCGCTCAGGCAGCTGAATCACTCGACGTGTATATCTGCATGATGCTGAAACAGCAGGGACTGGCGTTCAAGACCGAAAAGCATGTGCACAACTATCCGCACTGCTGGCGTACCGACAAACCGGTGTTGTATTATCCGCTGGACAGCTGGTTCATCCGTTCTACGGCTTGCAAGGAACGTATGATGGAGCTGAACAAGACCATCAACTGGAAACCGGAATCTACGGGTTCGGGCCGTTTCGGAAAATGGCTGGAAAACCTGAACGACTGGAACCTGAGCCGTTCGCGCTACTGGGGTACTCCGCTGCCTATCTGGAGAAGCGAAGAGGGCGAGGAAATCTGCATCGGTTCAGTGAAAGAACTGTATGACGAAATTGAAAAATCGGTGGCTGCCGGTTTCATGACGGAAAATCCGTACAAGAAACTGGGATTCCAGCCGGGCGTATATAATAAGGAGAACTACGACAAGATTGACTTGCACCGTCCGTATGTAGACGATATCATCCTGGTATCTGCTTCGGGCAAGCCGATGAAGCGTGAGTCGGATTTGATTGACGTATGGTTCGATTCAGGTTCCATGCCGTATGCACAGCTGCACTATCCGTTTGAAAACAAGGAACTGATAGACTCTCGCAGCTACTATCCGGCTGACTTCATTGCGGAAGGGGTGGACCAGACGCGTGGATGGTTCTTTACGCTGCATGCCATCGCCACGATGGTGTTCGACAGTGTGGCTTACAAGAACGTCATTTCCAATGGTCTGGTGCTCGACAAGAACGGCAACAAGATGTCGAAGCGTCTGGGCAATGCCGTCGACCCGTTCGGCGCCATCGAGAAATTCGGTTCCGACCCGTTGCGCTGGTACATGATTACCAACTCTTCTCCGTGGGACAACCTGAAGTTTGATACGGAAGGGGTGGACGAAGTACGCCGCAAGTTCTTCGGTACTTTGTACAACACGTATTCATTCTTCGCCTTGTATGCCAACGTGGATGGCTTTACCTACGCTGAAAAGGACGTGCCGATGAACGAACGTCCGGAAATCGACCGCTGGATTCTGTCGTTGCTGAACACGCTGATCAAGAACGTGGATGCTTGCTTCACGGATTACGAACCGACCAAGGCCGGACGTCTGATTACCGACTTTGTAAACGATAACTTGAGTAACTGGTACGTGCGTCTGAACCGTAAACGTTTCTGGGGCAGTGCCATGTCGACCGATAAGCTGTCTGCTTACCAGACGCTCTACACTTGCTTGGAGACCGTGGCCAAACTGATGGCACCGATTGCTCCGTTCTATGCCGACCGTCTGTATATGGACTTGATTGGCGTGACCGGACGCGACCAGGTGGTTTCTGTACATCTTGCCAAGTTCCCGGTGGCCGACGAAAGCCTGATCAATGCGGAACTGGAGGCCCGTATGCAGATGGCACAGGATGTCACCTCCATGGTGCTGGCTTTGCGCCGTAAGGTGAACATCAAGGTGCGTCAGCCGCTGCAGTGCATCATGATTCCGGTGGTAGATGAGGCACAGAAACAGCATATCGAGGCAGTGAAAGACCTGATTATGAACGAGGTGAACGTGAAGGAAATCAAGTTCGTGGACGGTGCGGCAGGAGTGCTGGTGAAGAAAGTGAAATGCGACTTCAAGAAGCTGGGCCCGAAATTCGGAAAACAGATGAAGGCCGTGGCTGCTGCCGTGGCAGGCATGTCGCAGGAAGCCATCGCCGAACTGGAGAAGAACGGAAGCTACACCTTCCAGCTGGAAGGCGGAGAGGCCGTAGTGGAAGCATCGGATGTGGAAATCTTCAGCGAGGACATCCCGGGCTGGCTGGTAGCCAATGAGGGCAAGCTGACCGTGGCGCTGGAAGTGACCGTGACCGATGAACTGAAGCGCGAAGGTATCGCCCGCGAACTGGTGAACCGTATCCAGAACATCCGAAAGAACAGCGGGTTCGAGATTACCGACAAGATTGCGATTGTGTTGTCAAAAAATCCGAATACCGATGACGCGATAAATGAATATAATACTTATATTTGCAACCAAGTGCTGGCTAACTCATTGGTTCTGGCCGATGAAGTGGAAAACGGCACGGAAATTAGTTTTGATGACTTTTCGTTGTATGTCAATGTAACGAAATTGTAATATGAACTCATCCACCCGGTTCTGCCGGGTGGATACTATTATTAACTTAAAACTTTAAGCACTATGGCTGAAAAAACGAGGTATTCTGACGCTGAACTTGAAGAATTCCGCGCCATTATCATGGAAAAACTTCAGCTCGCGGAACGCGACTATGAGAAACTGAAAAGTAGTATAATGAACACGGATGGGAACGATACGGACGATACATCTCCTACATACAAGGTATTGGAAGAAGGAGCCAACACATTGTCGAAGGAAGAAACTACCCGTCTGGCTGCCCGTCAGCTGAAGTTCATTCAAAACCTGCGCGCGGCACTGGTACGTATCGAGAACAAAACCTACGGAATCTGTCGTGAAACAGGAAAGTTGATTCCCGCTGAGCGTCTTCGTGCGGTGCCTCATGCCACATTGAGCATTGAAGCCAAGCAGCATGGAAAGAAGTAACGAACATTAGTTTTTAACTCGAAGTTGGGAATTGAAGGTTGAAAAAACGCTGCTTTTTCAGAGTGGGCCATTTTCAATTTTCAGTTCTCAATTTTTTTGAATCGATTTGTAATTTGAAGAAGATGAAGAAATTTCTCACTCAGGGTCGTCTGGCTGCTCTTGTAGTGGCAGGGGTGCTGATTATTGACCAGCTTATCAAAATCTCGGTAAAGACAAACATGTTTTTGCATGAGAACATTCACGTGACTGACTGGTTTTATATTTATTTCACCGAAAACAACGGTATGGCTTTCGGGCTTGAGATTTTCGCCAAACTGTTTCTGACGCTGTTCCGCATCGTGGCGGCCGTGTTGATTACGGTATACATTACCAAGCTGGTGAAGCGGACCACGGACAAGGTGAAGAACGGTTACCTGGTGTGCCTTTCCCTGATTCTGGCCGGTGCGGTGGGCAACATCATCGACTGTGTGTTCTATGGCGAGATTTTCAGTGAGAGTACACATTCGCAGATTGCTTCGTGGGTGCCGCTGGGCGAAGGTTATTCCAGCTGGCTGCACGGCAAGGTGGTGGACATGTTCTATTTCCCGATTATCGATACCTACTGGCCCGACTGGATGCCTTTTGTGGGGGGTGACCATTTTATTTTCTTCAGTCCGATATTCAACTTTGCCGATGCGGCTATCAGCTGCGGTATCATTGCATTGCTCATTTTTTATTCGCGCTACCTGAATACGGGTGCCCGTGCGGAGTCCACTACTTCCAAAGAAGCCAAGAAATGAAACGGATTGCTGTTATAGGAGTCTCGGCCTTGATGCTGTGCGGCCTGTTCGGGTGCGGCAAGAAGGTGCCCAAGGATGTCATCCAGCCTCAAGCCATGGAGGATTTGCTTTATGATTATCACTTGGCCACGACGTTGAGTGCCGATTTGCCATACAATGAGAATTACAAGAAGGAGGCATATCTGGCTTATGTGTTCAAGAAGCACCATGTTACGGAAGCGGAGTTTGATTCTTCCATGGTGTGGTATTCCCGTCACAGCGACGAGATGACGACCATCTACCAGAACTTGCAGAAGCGGATGGAGACCACGGCGGAGCAGTTGAAGAAGCAGACCATCCGTCACAGCGGGGAGGTGTCTGTCTCCTTGTCGGGCGATACGGTGGATTTGTGGCAGGACCGCACACTGTACTGGCTCACGGCTTACGGCCTGACCAACAAGCTGACTTTTGATTTGAAGGCGGATACCTCTTTCCACGAGAAGGACCGACTGGTATGGGAAGCTGATTTCTCTTTCCTGCCGAAAGGGAAAACATCGGGCCGTGTGGTGATGGGAGTGAACTTGACTTTCAGCAACGACAGTACGCAAGGCATGACGCGCGTGGTGAGCATGTCGGGGATGCAACGCTTGGTCATCACGCCCGATTCTGCTTTCAAATATAAGAATGTGACGGGTTTCATGTACTACACCGGAGGGGAAGAAACCTCGGTGCTGGTCAGCCGCATTCAGCTGATGCGTTACCGTACGCCGGAACATCTTCTGCCGGTAGTATCCGATTCACTGGCTACAGAGCCTGCCGACACGCTTTTGAAGGATTCTCTTCGCCAAAACAGAATCAAACGGCCGGAACTCATGAAGCGTTGAAGTCCATGATTTATTATGCATCTCATTATCTCTGGCATGCGGGGCAGAACCGACTGTTCCGCATGCAGCGTATAGGGCTGGAGGCTTCCAGTCATCACTTTGTTTCCATGGAACCGCTTGAAGAAGAGGTCCGGCAGACCCAGTGGCTGGGAGGGCTGGTGGTACTGGCTCCCTGTCAGCCGGAGGTGAGGGAAGGAGAGCCGTTCCCGCATTTCTGCCTGCGAGTGTCCCAGTCGGTGACAGGGGGAGAGTCCTTGTATGCGTTTCACGTGACGGGATTCGACTTGCAGGCCATGAAGTTTACGTCGAAAAGTCGGCTGGTGCGTTTATGACATGCGGCGGCGGAACTCGGCGCACACAATGGCAGTGGCCACCGCCACATTCAGTGATTCGCTGGTTTCCTGTCCCTGCGGGTAGTTGGGTATCAGTAGTTTCTGTGACACCATCGCTTCAATTTCCTTGCATACCCCGTTCCCTTCGTTTCCCATCACGATGACACCGTGTGCCGACAGTTCCTGCGAATAGAGGCTGTCACCGTCCAGGAAGGTACCGAACACCGGAATCTTCCTTTCAATCTGCAGGCGGATAAAGGCTTTCAGGTCACAATAATGCAACTTGACGCGGGCCAAGGCACCCATGGTGGCCTGCACCGTTTTGGGATTGAAGGCATCGGCCGTGCCGGGGGAACAGAAGATATCCTCTATGCCGAACCAGTCGGCAATGCGGATGATGGTGCCCAGGTTGCCAGGGTCCTGCACGTCATCGAGTGCCAGACAGAGCGAGTGGGCGGGCAGGGTGTCGTCGTAAGGGTACGACGGAAGTTCGAATACGGCCAGCACTTCCTGCGGATTTTTCAGCAGACTGGCGCGGGCCAGCTCTTCCGGAGTCACTTCAATGGTTTCCTTGGCCAGTAGCAGAGGATGTTTTTCCAGCCATGAGGTGGTGGCTATCAGGAGGTGGCAGGGAAAATGTCCTAGCAGGTCGCCTACCAGTTTGTTGCCTTCGGCCAGAAACCCATTTTCAACTTTTCGGTACTTTTTCATCTCCAGTGCCCGGATGTATTTGATTGTGTTTTTGCTCAGCATAATTGTGACGGGGATTTTTAATTATATTTTATGAACAAAGCTAAGAAGATATTTTTAATTAATGCCTATCTTTGCATGTAATTTTGCATATATCTGCTTGTTTGTATGAAGATACCCCCCCGTTTCTATATAGGTCTGTGTGCGATGCTGCTTTTCCTGAGCGGATGTTCGGTCAGTAAGTTTATCCCGGAGGGGCATTATTTGCTGGACAATGTGAAGGTGGAGTCGGACAACAAGGAAATCAAGTCTTCTCAGATGACGGCCTACCTCCGTCAGACACCGAATGCCAAGTGGTTCAGTCTGGTGAAACTTCCCATGTACATTTACGGGGCTGCCGGAAAAGATTCTACCAAGTGGATGAACCGTTTCCTGTATCGCATAGGAGATGCTCCCCGTATTTATGATCCGGAGTTGGCAGAAGAGACACGTCTGCAAATTGAGCAGGCTGTACGCAACATGGGCTACATGAGCGGGCAGGTGAGCATGCACACCCAGACAAAGGGAAAGAAAATCAAGGTCTATTATCAGATTCATTCCGGCGACCCCTACCTGATTTCACGGGTGGCCTATGATATTTCCGATTATCGGATTCACGATTACCTGATGGCTGATTCGGCCCGTTCTTACCTCAAGGAAGGAGCCCGTCTGGATATCAACCAGCTGGATCAGGAGCGTGACCGCATCACGCAGTTCCTGCAGAACCGCGGATATTATCGTTTCAACAAGGATTTCATCACATATCAGGTGGACACCATGCGCAATTCACGTAATGTGGACCTGATTATGCAGCTGCATCCTTACCGTCGGAAGAAAGAGGATGCGCCTTCTCCGCACCGTCAGTATTATCTCCGGAATGTGGATTTTGTGTTTGATGTGGATTTCGCCGATCTTGCTTCCGAAAGTCTGCAAGGGATTGATTCCATCCGTTCAGGGGGGATGACGTTTTATTTTAAGGACAAAATGTTTCTGCGCCCCCAGGTGATTGGAGATAACAATCACTTGAGAACGGGACAGCTGTATCGGGTGCGCGACGTGCAGAACACCTATTCGGCGCTCGGACGGCTGAATATCCTGAAATATTCCAATATCCGTTTCCGGGAAGACTTGCGGGCTGATTCGGCTTACCTGGATGCGTATGTCATGCTGACCCGTAACAAGAACAAGTCGCTTTCGTTCGAGATTGAAGGTACCAACTCCGCAGGCGATTTGGGAGCGGCGGCTTCGGTGGCATACACCCACCGCAACCTGTTCAAGGGGTCTGAAACTTTCACCATCAAGGTGCGTGGGGCCTATGAGGCTGTGACGGGACTGGAGGGCTATGCCAACAGCAATTACATGGAGTATGGAGTGGAGACCAGCCTGAATTTCCCGGAATTCATGTTTCCTTTCCTTTCGGCTGATTTCCGCCGCCGGAGCCGAGCCACATCGGAGGTGACGGTGAAATACAACTGGCAGATTCGTCCGGAGTTCGAGCGTACGGTAGCATCTGCGGGATGGAGCTATCACTGGAGCAAACGGCGGGCTACCCATCGTTTCGATGTGCTCGACCTGAACTATATCTACATGCCGTATCGTTCGGAGACTTTCCGTGAGTATCTGGATTTGATGGATGAGAGGAATCCCCTGTTGCGTTACAGTTACGAAGACTTGTTTATCGTGCGTATGGGATATACCTATACGTACAACAGTTCCGGGGCCACATCGTTGAAGACTTCGCGCCGGAATTCCTATTCCATTCGTTTCAACATTGAAGAGTCGGGCAACTTGCTGTATCTCTTCTCGAAAGCGATTAACGGGAAGCCGAAGAATGGGGAGAATTATCAGATGGCCAATATCGGCTTTGCCCAATATGTGAAGACGGACTTCGACTATGCCAAGAACTTTATGATTGACGACCGCAACGCACTGGTGTTTCATGTGGGGGTGGGAGTGGCCGTGCCCTACGGGAACTCCAAGAGCCTTCCGTTTGAAAAACTGTACTTCTCTGGCGGGGCCAACAGCGTGCGCGGATGGAGTGTCCGCTCGTTGGGACCGGGAGGTTACCGGGGCGACAGTAACAGCCTGGACTATGTGAACCACACGGGCGACATCAAGCTCGACCTGAATCTGGAGTACCGCACCCATCTGTTCTGGAAACTGAACGGGGCTGCGTTCATCGATGCCGGAAATGTGTGGACCATCCGCAACCGGGAGTTGCAGCCTGAAGGTCTGTTCAAGTTCAACCGCTTCTACAAGCAGCTGGCCGTGGCCTACGGATTGGGGCTTCGCTTCGACCTGGACTTCCTGATTATCCGTTTCGACGGCGGTATGAAAGCCGTCAATCCGATGTACACCGGGCGCGACCGTTACCCGATTGTCTCTCCCGACTTCAAGCGCGACTTCGCCTTTCATTTTGCAGTAGGTTATCCGTTTTAATTCTTTATATATGAGTACGAACAAGAATGTATATACCCATGAAGAAGTGGACCAGCTCAAGGCCTGGTTCGACCAGGCTGAGCTTCCGGCTGAAATGCAGCTGGACAAGGCTGTCTATATTCCCGATGTGAAAGAAACCGTTCGCCGCCTGTTCTTGCAGGCCTATGTGTGCTGTGAAAATCCTCGCCTGCAAGGCTGTCTGCGTTTGCTGGAACGTATCAAGGCCCATCTGGAGGAAGAGAAAAAGAACTAGATGGGGGCTAAAATTGCCGGCTTTCTTTCATATTTGCGAAAAAAATACGAAATTTGCACAGCAACGAAAAAGATTATTTCAATACACCTTTATAAATATAACAATTATGACAAAAAGTGCATTACAAATTGCAAGAGCTGCTTACCAGCCGAAATTGCCGAAAGCATTGAAAGGCGCGGTAGTAGCTAAGGAAGGCGAACCGACTCAGTCTGTAGCCGATCAGGAAGAAATCAAGAAATTGTTCCCGAACACTTACGGCATGCCGTTGATTCAGTTCGTGGAAGGTGAAGCAAAGGAATACGCTCCGATGAACGTCGGTGTTATCTTGTCTGGTGGACAGGCTCCTGGTGGCCACAACGTTATCTCTGGTTTGTTCGACGGTATCAAGAAACTGAATCCGGCCAACAAACTCTACGGTTTCATCCTGGGTCCTGGCGGTTTGGTAGACCACAAATATATGGAACTGACAGCCGATATCATCGACGAATACCGTAACACAGGTGGTTTCGATATCATCGGTTCAGGACGTACAAAACTGGAAAAGGAAGACCAGTTTGAAAAAGGATACGAAATTCTGAAAGAACTGGGCATCAAGGCACTGGTAATCATCGGTGGTGACGACTCAAATACAAACGCTTGCGTATTGGCTGAATACTATGCTGCCAAGAACTATGGCATTCAGGTAATCGGTTGCCCGAAGACTATCGACGGTGACTTGAAGAACGAAATGATTGAAACTTCATTCGGTTTCGATACTGCCTGCAAGACTTACTCTGAAGTAATCGGTAACATCGAACGTGACTGTAACTCAGCCCGCAAGTACTGGCACTTCATCAAACTGATGGGACGTTCTGCTTCTCACATCGCACTGGAATGTGCTTTGCAGACTCAGCCGAACATCTGTATCATCTCTGAAGAGGTAGAAGCCAAGAACATGTCTTTGGACGACATCGTGACTTACATCGCTCAGGTAGTAGCAGACCGTGCAGCTGCCGGCAACAACTTCGGTACGGTATTGATTCCGGAAGGTCTGATTGAATTCATCCCGGCCATGAAGCGCCTGATTGCTGAATTGAACGACTTCCTGGCTGCCAATGGCGAAGAATTCAACAGCATCAAGCGTTCTAAACAGCGCGAATATATCATCAGCAAGCTGTCTCCTGAAAACGCAGCTATCTATGCTTCTCTGCCGGAGGGTGTAGCCCGTCAGTTGTCACTCGACCGTGACCCGCACGGAAACGTACAGGTTTCTTTGATTGAAACTGAAAAGCTGTTGTCTGAAATGGTAGCTACCAAGCTGGCTGCATGGAAAGAAGAAGGTAAGTTCGTAGGCAAGTTCGCTGCTCAGCACCACTTCTTCGGTTACGAAGGACGTTGCGCGGCTCCGTCTAACTTTGATGCCGACTACTGCTACTCTTTGGGTTACACTGCTTCTATGTTGATTGCCAACGGAAAGACAGGTTACATGTCTTCTGTACGCAACACAACCGCTCCTGCTGCTGAATGGATTGCAGGTGGTGTGCCTATCACCATGATGATGAACATGGAACGCCGTCACGGTGAAATGAAGCCGGTTATCCAGAAAGCACTGGTGAAACTGGATGGTGCTCCGTTCAAGGCTTTCGCTGCTATGCGTGACACTTGGGCTAAGGAAACAGCTTACGTATATCCGGGTCCGATTCAGTACTTCGGTCCGACAGAAGTTTGCGACCAGCCGACGAAGACTCTGCAGTACGAACAGGCAAAATAAATTGAAGGTTGAACTCCCGCAAGGGATTTTCAGCTGATACCTATCTTTTAGCGAAGAATCGGGCCGACCATCCGAGCGCCGGATTCTTCGCTATTTGTTGAAATACAATCTCTACCGCATGGGCGGTACATCTTTAGACATTCTTCATAAACACATTGACGATGACCAAAAAATCACCCATTCTCGCGGTGAACGAAGCCGAGAAAAAAACTTCCCGCAAGCGTCCTGCGGCCAGGAAAAACACGGGCAGACGAAAGACCGCTTCCGGCAAGCCGTCGGGAAGAACCCCGCGGGGAAAAAGGAAAATCCGCCACTGGCAGATGCCTTCCTGGTGTTATTACCTGTTGTTGGGGGGGATAGGTGCCTGTTTTGTCGTCGCATTCTATTATTTCTTTATCCGTCCCTACGCCTACCGCTGGAAACCTTGTTACGGGCTGAAAGCCTACGGGGTATGCCTGCCATACGGGTTTGAGGTGCATGGTTTCGACGTGTCGCACCATCAGGGGCAGATTGACTGGGCAGAATTGCAGAAAACGCAGAATTCGCCGTTTCCCGTACGGTTCGTGTTCATGAAAGCCTCCGAGGGAGGGGACTTCAGTGATACGGCATTCATTCATAACTTTGACGAGGCCCGCAAGCATGGGTTCATCCGCGGCGCCTATCATTTTTACAATCCCAAGACAGATGCTTCCCGCCAGGCCGATTTCTTTATCCGCTCCGTGAAACTGGAGTCGGGCGACCTGCCTCCGGTACTCGACATCGAGGTGAGGGGAGAGAACGAGAAGAAGCTCCGCCACGACCTGAAAATCTGGCTGGATAAAATCGAACATTATTATCGGGTGAAACCGATTCTCTATACATCCTACAAGTTCAAGACCCGCTACCTGAACGACTCCGTCTTCAACTCCTATCCCTATTGGATTGCCCACTACTATGTTGATTCAGTGGAATACAAAGGGCAGTGGCGGTTCTGGCAGCATACCGATGTGGGTCGTCTGCCGGGTATCCGGGAAGAAGTGGATTTGAACGTGTTCAACGGCACACTCGACGAACTGAAGCGTATGACAATTCCCTGACTTCCGGAACGCCTTTCGGAATAGCAAGAGAGATACAAACAAAAAACCCTCCGCAGGTATCCTTTTTCAGGAATCCCTGTGGAGGGTTCATTTTATATAATAGAAGATAAGGGAAAAATTCCGCAGACTTAGTTACGGAACTTCAATCCATCACCCTCGCGCTCTACGATAATCGGTTTCTCGCGGTTCACTTCCTGCGACAGAAGTTTCTTTGACAAATCGTTCAGCAAGTAGCGCTGGATGGCACGTTTAACCGGACGTGCACCGAATTCCGGATCGTAGCCGGCAGTAGCCAGGAAGTCGATGGCTTCGTCGCTCATCTGCAAGGTTACACCGTTGTCCTCCAGCATCTTCTGGATGCCTTTGATTTGCAAGCGGACAATCTGTTCGATTTGCGGCTTGTTCAGCGGCTGGAACATGATAATCTCATCGATACGGTTCAGGAACTCCGGACGGATGGTCTTCTTCAGCATGTTCATTACCTCTTTCTTGGTCTCGTCTACCACCTGGTCGTGGTTCTGGTCGTTAATCTTCTCGAACTGACTCTGGATGTACGAGCTGCCCAAGTTGGAAGTCATGATGATGATGGTGTTCTTGAAGTTCACCGTACGTCCCTTGTTGTCGGTCAGACGTCCGTCGTCCAGTACCTGCAACAAGATGTTGAACACATCCGGATGTGCCTTTTCGATTTCATCGAACAAGACCACTGAATACGGTTTCCGGCGAACGGCTTCGGTCAGCTGCCCCCCTTCATCGTAACCAACGTATCCCGGAGGCGCACCAATCAGACGTGACACGGTATGCTTTTCCTGATACTCACTCATATCGATACGCGTCATCAGCGATTCATCGTTGAACAGGTATTCTGCCAAAGCCTTGGCCAGTTCGGTTTTACCGACACCGGTCGTACCCAGGAAGATGAACGAACCAATCGGACGTCTCGGGTCTTGCAGTCCGGCACGGCTACGACGTACGGCATCTGCCACAGCCTGGATGGCTTCATCCTGTCCGATGACCCGCTTGTGCAGTTCGTCTTCCAGGTGGAGCAGTTTTTCACGTTCGCTCTGCAACATACGGCTTACCGGTATGCCCGTCCAGCGGGATACCACGTCGGCGATGTCTTCTGCCGTTACCTCTTCCTTGATCAAGGCGTTGTCGCCCTGTTTCTTCTTCAAGTCCTCTTGGATAGACTTGATTTCGTTCTCCAGTGCCTGCAGCTTTCCGTAACGGATTTCGGCCACCTTTCCGTAGTCGCCTTCACGTTCTGCCTTATCAGCTTCGAACTTGAGTTGTTCGATTTCCTTCTTGTTCTGCTGAATCTTGTTCACCAGTTCCTTCTCACTCTGCCATTTGGCCTTGTAAGAAGTCTCCTGTTCCTTCAGTTCCGCAATCTCCTTGTTCAACTGAGCCAGTTTTGCCTCGTCCTTTTCCCGCTTGATGGCCTCGCGTTCAATTTCGAGCTGTTTCAACCGGCGTTCAATCTCATCCAGTTCTTCCGGTAGAGAGTCACGTTCCATACGCAGCTTGGCAGCCGCCTCATCCATCAGGTCGATGGCCTTATCCGGCAAGAAACGGTCGGTGATGTACCGGCTGCTCAGTTCCACAGCCGCAATGATGGCCTCATCCTTGATACGTACCTGATGGTGGTTTTCGTAACGCTCCTTCAGTCCACGCAAGATGGAGATAGAGCTGGCCGTATCCGGTTCGTCTACCATGACGGTCTGGAAACGACGTTCCAACGCCTTATCCTTCTCGAAATACTTCTGGTATTCGTCGAGGGTAGTGGCACCGATGCTCCGCAGTTCCCCACGGGCCAAGGCCGGTTTCAGGATGTTGGCCGCATCCATGGCACCTTCGCCTTTTCCGGCACCCACCAAGGTGTGGATTTCATCGATGAAGAGGATGATGTTTCCATCAGACTTCTTCACTTCGTTGATGACCGATTTCAGACGTTCCTCAAATTCACCTTTGTATTTGGCACCTGCCACCAGCGCACCCATATCCAGTGAGAACAGCTGTTTGTTCTTCAGGTTTTCCGGCACATCGCCCCGAAGGATTCGCTGTGCCAGTCCCTCTACGATGGCCGTCTTACCGGTACCCGGTTCACCAATCAGAATCGGGTTGTTCTTCGTACGCCGGCTCAGAATCTGCAACACCCGTCGGATTTCCTCGTCACGGCCGATGACCGGGTCGAGCTTTCCGCTTCGTGCAGCTTCTATCAGGTTGATGGCATATTTATTCAGTGATTGATACGTATCTTCACTAGATTGCGAGGTGACATTCTGTCCCTGACGCAATTCCTGGATGGCAGCCCGCAGCTCCTTGTCGGTCAGCCCTGCATCCTTCAGCATGGTAGCCACCGTGCTTTTCACGTTCAGCAGTGCCAGCAGCATGGCTTCGAGTGACACATATTCGTCGCCCAGTTCCTTGGATACCTCCACGGCCTTCTGCAACACTTCGTTGGCGTCACGGCTCAGGTAGGGTTCTCCTCCCGATACCTTCGGCAAGGAAGCAATCTGCCGGTCGAGTACGGTTTCTATCTGCTGGCCGTTTATGCCGAGTTTCTGGAAAATGAAGTTGGTTACATTTTCGCCCACCTTCAGCAAACCTGCCATCAAATGTTCCGGCTCGATGGCCTGCTGTCCGCGGTTCTGTACCAGATTCACCGCCTCCTGCACTGCCTCTTGCGATTTGATTGTAAAGTTGTTAAAGTTCATAAATGGTCTCCTTTCTCGTTCTTGTTGTTTTTCTTTTTCTTTGCCGGGAGCCTCCCGCCTTGTGACAGGCGGCGCACCGACGCTTACCTTTATGCAAACTCTTTGCCAACGCCTGTCGGTCGGGAAAACCTGCCGAATTGTCATTCTGTATGGTTTTTATACTGAAGATCTGTCAGTTACGACCTGCTTTTTGTCAGTCGGAAAAACGCACTTGCGTTTGGATTAAAACGTCGAAGCGTTTTCTCTAAAACGTACTTGCGTTTTACTTCAAACGCACTTACGTTTTACCTCAAACGTACTTGTGTTTTGGATGAGGCGTAAGTAGCTGTAAACGAGTGGATTGTGTGGAACTCGGTTCCGGATGGGCCGATAGGGGTGAAGAAATTGGCTTCATTGAAATAACGGTAGAAAAATGCGGGCTCTCGGATATTTTTCGTACCTTTGTCTGAAGGCTTTTAATTGTGCATGTATGAAATACCCAATCGGAATACAGAGTTTTGACCGCATCATAGAAGACGGTTATGTGTACGTAGATAAGACGGATATGGTTTATTCGCTTGCTCAGGAAGGTTCGATTTACTTTCTGAGCCGTCCGCGGCGTTTCGGAAAGAGCCTGCTGGTTTCCACGCTGAAGAATTATTTTCTTGGGCGGAAGGAACTGTTCAAGGGGCTGAAGATAGACCGTCTGGAGAAGGATTGGAAGGTGTATCCGGTATTTCATTTGGATTTCAATGGTTCCAATTTCATGCAGAAAGGAGTGCTGGAAGAACGCTTGGATAATTATGTATCCGAGTGGGAAGCTTGCTACGGACTGCCCTCTGAAAGTGACAGGCTGGATGTGGGATTCCGTTTTATCAAGGTGCTTCGTGCGGCCCACGAACAGACGGGGCGTCGTGCGGTAGTGCTGGTGGATGAATACGACAAGCCGATATTGGACGTGCTGGATGTGGATAAGAATCTGGAAGAAGAGCACCGCAACATCCTGAAAGCGTTTTATTCCGTGTTCAAGGGAGCCGACGAGCATCTGCAGTTCGTGTTCCTGACGGGCGTGACGAAATTCTCGCAGGTGAGCGTGTTCAGTGGTTTCAACCAGCCTTTCGACATCAGCATGCACGGCAAGTATGAGACGCTTTGCGGCATCACGCAGGAGGAACTGGAGAATACTTTCCGGGAGCCGATGGAGCGCATGGCGCAGGTGTACGGATGTACGTACGAGGAAATGCGTAACCGACTGAAGGCCCAGTACGACGGCTATCATTTCAGTAAGAATATGACGGACATCTATAACCCGTTCAGTCTGCTGAATGCTTTTGCCACACTTGATATTTCCGACTACTGGTTCAAGAGTGGTACGCCTACTTACCTGATTCGTCTGCTTTCGCACACGAACGAAAATATGGACGAAATTACGGGCCGGTATTATGCGCCGAAGGAGTTTATCGACTACAAGGCAGATGTGGAACAGCCGCTTCCGATGATTTACCAGAGTGGTTATCTCACCATCAAGAACTTTGACCGGGATTTTGACTTGTTCCTGTTGGATTATCCCAACAAGGAGGTGAAGGAAGGTTTTCTGTCGATGGTGGCTTCCAAATACTTCGATAACGGGGATAAGATTTATCCTTGGGTGCGGGAGGCGACCATATTTCTGCGGAAAGGGGAATTGGACAATTTCCGTACGGGGCTGACTTCTTTCCTGGCAAGCATACCTTATACGATGCGCCGCAAGGAGAACGAACGGGAACGGGAGCGTTATTTCCATTATACGTTCTACCTGATTATGCGGTTGATAAGCGTCTATACGGTCTACACGGAGAAGGTGCAGAGTCAGGGCCGCGTGGATTGTGTGGTGGAGACGCCGCAGTATGTCTATATCTTTGAGTTCAAGCTGGACGGGACGGCCGATGAGGCCTTGCGCCAGATAGAGGAAAAAGGCTATGCCCGCGAGTATGAGTCGGACAGCCGCAAGCTGTACAGGATAGGGGCCGTGTTCTCTTCCGAAACGGGTGCCATCGGCGACTGGAAACAACTATAAACGGAAACACATTAACTAATTTATGGAAAAGAAAATACCCTTTGCTTCTGATGTGATTTTGATAGATGCTGCTTTCTTGGACCGCGTGGGCGGGGATATGGCGGCTCATTTTGCGCCCCTGGTGGGCCGGGAACTGCCTAAGGCCGACTTGGCGGTGCTGTTGGAATGTCTGGCGCTGGATGCCGGACTGGAACCGGGGCAGCACGAGATACAGGTGATTTTTGTGTACGATGCGGCACATGGCCGGATGCGTTTCTGTGCGCCTTCCGACTTGGAAAAAGAGATTCACGGCATGGCTTTCCAAAGCCGGCTGGGTGAGTTCTCACTGTATGCGTTCCAGACTTCGGGAATGGCCCGGCGGGAAGACTTGTTCGGTGAATCGTTGCAGTTGCTCACGGAGTCGAAAGACGCGCGCCGGGTGATGCTGGTGCCCGATGAGGGAGAATATGGCTCTGCCGTGGCCGAACTGGCAGAGAAGATGAAAGACAAGGAGAGTGTGACCGTGTTCGGCATGAACCCTCCGGCACACGAGTGCAGTTACCGTTTTGAGATGCTCGGGTTTGCCGTGCTTCAGTCGCTGGGCATCCGGGCAGAGGAACTTTAATCCGTGGAGTAGCCTATGTCTGATTTCCGTTTGAAAGCATTCTACAGTGTGGCCCGCAACCTCAGCTTTACCAAGGCCTCGCAGGAATTGTTCGTGAGCCAGCCGGCCGTGACCAAGCATGTGCGGGAGCTGGAAAGTCTTTACGGGGTGCGCCTGTTCGACCGTAAGGGGAACTCCATCTCGCTCACGGAGGCGGGGAAGCTACTCATGGAGCATTGCGAACGTATCCTGGCCGACTACCGCAAGCTGGAGTACGACATGCACCAGCTGAACAACGAATATGCGGGGGAACTGCGACTGGGAGCGAGTACGACCATCTCGCAATATGTGCTTCCACCTGTACTGGCTGCTTATACGGAACGTTATCCCCAGATGAGTGTGTCGCTCATGGATACCAACTCGCGCAATGTGGAGAAGGCGTTGCAGGAGCATACCATCGACGTGGGGATGGTGGAAGGTGTGTTCCGCCTGCCCAACCTGCGCTATGAACCTTTCCTGTGCGACGAGCTGGTGCCGGTGGTGTGTCCGCGCGGACGCTGGGCCGGAAAGGAGGAACTGACATTGGACGAGTTTACCCGTGTGCCGCTGGTGCTCCGTGAACGGGGTTCGGGCACGCTGGATGCCATTGAGATGGTGTTGGCTGAGCAGGGGTTGAAACTCTCGTCACTGAACGTGCGGATGCACCTGGGCAGCACGGAGGGTATCAAGTCGTTCCTGCGGTGCAGTGACTGCATGGGGATTGTATCGGTCTGCGCCTTGGGGCGGGAACTGAAAGCCGGCGACTTTCAGGTGATTGACATTGAAGGCTTGCAGTTCAAGCGGCATTTCTGTTTTGTATCGGCCCAAGGACAGGAGGCCGATACCGTATTGCATTTCATGCGTTTTGTCCGGCATTTCCTTGCGGGGAAGTAAAGACCGGACGGGGCGCTTCTTTTTATTTCTTACCAAATTCAGGGTCGATTTTCAGCAGGGCGGTCACACCGAAGGTGGCCAGGGTGCAGACCATAATCCAGATGAAGAACAGCTGGTAGCCCAGGGTTTCCTGCATCCATCCTGCAATCATGCCCGGCAGCATCATGCCCAAGGCCATGAAGGCCGTACAGATGGCATAGTGCGAGGTCTTGTGCGAGCCGTTGGCAAAATAAATCAGGTAGAGCATGTAGGCCGTGAAACCGAATCCGTAGCCGAACTGTTCCACGAAGATGCAGCTGTTGATGAGGACGAGGCTGTCGGGCTGGGCGTAGCTCAGGTACACATAAACCAGGTCGGGCAGGGAGATGGCCCACACCATGGGCCAGAGCCAGCGGCGGAGTCCGTGGCGTGCCACCGCAATGCCTCCCAGGATGCCACCCAGGGTCAGTCCGACGATGCCGAGGGTACCTTGTGCGAATCCGATTTGGGCGGTGGTCATGCCGAGTCCTCCTTGTTCCACAGGGTCGAGCAGGAAGGGGATGCCCATCTTGGCCAGCTGGGCTTCCGGCAGGCGGTAGAGCAGCATGAACAGGATGGCAGTGAGGGCCTGCTCTTTCTGGAAGAAGGAACGGAAAGTGAGCAGGAAGTCGGTCAGAATGCCTTTGGCGTTCCTCCGATGCGTGGCCGAAGGACGGTCCTGGTCGGGCCGCGGTAAGACGAAAGAATGGTAAAGCCACAAGGCCAGCAGACAGCCTGCCAGGGTAAAGAAGGTGATGCTCCAGGCGTAGGAAGTGCGGCCGGTCACTTCTTCCAGCCCTCCGGCCAGCATGATGAGCAGCCCTTGTCCGGCAATGGTGGCAAAGCGGTAGAAGGTGCTGCGGATGCCCACGAAGAAGGCTTGCTGGTGGGAGGTAAGCCCCAGCATATAGAACCCGTCGGCGGCGATGTCGTGGGTGGCGGAACTGAAGGCCACCAGCCAGAACACGGCCAGGGTGGTCTGGAAAAAATGGCTCGTAGGGATGGTGAAGGCAATGCCGGCCAGTCCAGCTCCCAGCAGCAGCTGGGTGGTGACAATCCACCACCGTTTGGTGCGGAGTAGGTCGACAAACGGGCTCCACAGGGGCTTGATGACCCAAGGCAGGTTCAGCCAGCTGGTGTAGAGGGCTACCTCCGTGTTCGAGATGCCCATCCGCTTGTACATCACCAGCGAGAGAATCATGACCGCTACGTAGGGAAGGCCTTCGGCAAAGTAGAGCGAAGGCACCCAATACCAAGGAGAACGTGTGTGCATGGCCGTCAGGATTTAGTATAACTTGCGGATTTCAGCTCCTTGGTAGTAGTGCAGCAGAATCTGGTCGTAGGCATAGCCTTTCTCGCCCATCACGGCGGCACCAATCTGGCAGAGTCCCACGCCGTGTCCCCATCCGGCGCCGGTCAGTTCGAACCATTCCGGTACACCGTTCACCTCCGGTCCCTTGTCGACCACGAAGGCCGAGCTGAACAGGTGGGTGGGTGAGAGGGTCCGTCGTATCTCCAGTTCTTTTCCGATAATCATCGTCTTCAAAGTACCCACAATCTTCAGGCGGCTGATGCGGCCCGACTTTCCACGTTCCACGGGAATAAGGTCGAGAATCTCGCCGTAGTCATTTTTGGTGTGGGTGGCAATCAGTCCGGCCAGTTCCGTCTGCGTATATCTCACTTTCCAGCGGTAGAAGTCCTGCGTCTCCTGGTCGTAGTGGTTGAGAATCTGGGAGAGGATTTTCGGGTTGGTGGTGTGGCAGAACGATTCCGGCCGTTGGCGGATCCAGCGTTCGGCTTCCTCCTCCTTTGTCAGGTCGGGCAGCGGGGATTCGGTGTCCAGGTCGCGCACGGCACTGAGGTAGGGATATTTCTTGTCCTCCCAGCAGTAGTTGAATTCTTCGGTCACCCCACCGCAGCACTTGGAGAAGCGGGCGTCGCAGATGGCGTGCTTGTACATGAGCACCTGGCCGCGGGTTTCCTTGACCGCCTCCACCACGCTCTGGTTCGATGCGCGGGTGATGCCTTGGTAGCGCTGGCAATGGTCGTCGGCACAGACGTCGAAGATGGTATGGTCTTCGCGGTCGTACCAGCGGATGTATTCCGTATCGGTCTTGAAGAAGGGGAAGAAGCCGCTGCTTTGTTTGCTGAGGGCTTTCCGTTTCTCAATCTGGGCCAGCAGCCAGCTCCGGGAAATCACGGCATGGGCTTTCAGGAACTCCAAGGAAGAGGTGGCATTCATCTCCGACGAAATGACACTGGTCAGGTAGTCCTCGGCCGGAAGCTGGTTGATGGCCGTAATCTTTCCCTCGTCCACCACCAGTCGCAGGGTGCCCAGGAAGGTCTGTGTCTCCTGTCGCTCCCAGTGGAAGTTGATACCGATGGTCACATCTTCGAGCGAGAAGGAAGCATCGTCTTCCAGTGGGGTGAAAGTCAGTTCGCGGTACACGTTGCCGTTCCAGAAAATGCCTCCTTCGTCGAAGGATACATGCTGTTTGCCGGAGACGGTTTCCCCTTTGGCCAGGAACTTGGCATTGAGGGTGAAATGTATTTCAAGGGCATTGACGATGCCCACGTTTATTTCGGGTTCTTTCATGGGGCTTAATGGGTTACTTCGTGATAGATTTGCCGCAGGGTGTCGGCGTTCAGTTTCTGGAAATCTTCTTCGCGGGCCGTCACCAGAATGCCGGCCATGTCGAGGGCACCGGGACTGACGAGCAGCTGGGCATCCCCCTCGGCGGTGTAGCATTGCGGACGGTGGGCGGTACGCGGAATGTAGACCGTGACAAACCCGTAGCGGGGGTCGTCCCAGGCAAACAGGTTGTAGCGGGGCTCCATCTCTCCTTCGGGCAAGGGCAGGCTGCGCAGGTAGCTGTCAATCAGCCGGGTGCCGGTACCCATTCCTCCCTGGGTGATGAAGGCGCGCAGGGGGCAGATGTATCCTTCAATGTCGTAGGCGATACAGGATTTTCCGTCGGCAAGCGGTTCGAACCCTTTTTCTACGGCGGTGCTCATCAGTTTGTCCCATTGCCGGATGAGGGGGACATCTTTCTGGTGTACGGCCTGAAAATGGAAATGGTCGGGAGCGGAGGCGCCACATTTGGCTCCGTTATAGAATACGGTGTAGCCCTCGGCAAAATGTTTTTCCAGCCAGTCGACCAGCCGCTCAGGCAACCGGCGGGCGGTCTTGTCGGCCAAAGTCTGCCACTGGTGCCGTTCCGTAGAAATCGTGAGATGTCCCGGCAGGATAGGATAAGGGTTCAGCCGCAGGCTGAAGGCTTCGTCCAGCAGGATGCGGAGACTCTGTTGTTCTTCCGGCTTGTGGCTCAGGCAGAGGAAGCAGGGGCGGGCCGCAATGGAAGCCTTGTCTACTTTGGCACAGGTGGAAACGGCGCGGGCCGGGTTGAACTGTACGGTGATGGGGTTGCCGTCCAGCGGGAGTGTGCGGGTCTGCACGTCGGCCAAGGCCTCATGGTTCTTGCGGGCCAGCGGCCAGGTGTCCAGCTGGTGGTGGATGAACGCTTCCGCCGAAATCTCCGGAGATGCTTCTTCCCAGGAAAGCGGACGGCGGAGCATGGCCTGCCGTTTGCGTATTTCCAGCGTACGCAGGCTGTCCTTATAGCTGTTGTTCTGATTCTGTTTTTCGATGCTCAGGGCTGCGTCGGAGTTGCCTTCCCATCGGCGGCAAAGATAAAGTACATCATAGATACGGCCGATGCGGTATTCGCGGGAGAAGGCCAGTCCCAAGGCATAGTCTTCGCCGTAGCTGGTGTTCGGCACACGTATCTTCCGTAGCAGCGGAGTGAAGAAAGCGCGGGGTGCGCCCAGTCCGTTGATGCGGAGGGCGTTGTTGTGGCCGTTGGTGTCGGTCCACTCCTTGTGGTCGATGACGCCCGGCGGCAAAGTCTCCAGCTGGAAATTGGTCATGCGGTACGAACCGATGACCATGGCGCAGCGTTCCCGACGGAATTTGTCGACAATCGTCTGGAGGGTAGACTGACTGCTGTACAAGTCGTCACTGTCCAGTTGCACGGCGAAGCGTCCGCAGAGCGGATGATGCACGCCCAGGTTCCAGCATCCGCCGATACCCAGGTCGTCCCGTTCCGGAATGAGGTGGATTACCTTCTCGTTGCCGGCATAGCGGTCGATGCACTCCGTGGTGCCGTCGGTCGAATGGTTGTCGATGACAATCACGTTGAAAGGAAAATCGGTCTCTTGGGTCAAGACGGAATCAATGGCATCGGCAATGGTGCGGATGCGGTTGCGTACGGGGATGATGACTGAGGCCTCGTAGGCAAATTCTCCTTCCGTAAGGTCGATATCCCGTTGTACCGGAGGCAGGAAGGCCCCGATATGCTTTAAATAATAAGTAAAGGCCGTTTCCCGTTCCAGTTGTACACTCCGGTTGCGCGGGTCCACGTAGTCAAACTGTTTCTCGCCCGACTTGCGGGTGTCTTCTTCAATTTCCGTGTAGAGGAACTCGCGGATGTGGGTCAGCTCGTGCTGTTGGGAGAGGGCCAGCCGCACGGCATAGAGGGCCGAGTAGCGGTATTCCGGTTGGTGGGTGATACATTCAAAGGCTTCCTGCAAGGCCGCTGTCTTGAAAAGCAGCACCGAGCCGAAGTCGAAATTATCGCGCACGCTTCCCGGCTGGTAGTCGATGACCGGATGAGGCTGCCGCACCCCGTCGGCCACCTGATAGTGGTCGGCATAGACCATGCCCGTTTCCAGGGCACACAGGTAGTCGCACATGCGCTCCAGCGCCATGTATCCCATGTCAAGCGCCTGCGTTTTGGTGTAGATGAGCAGGTAGGGCGTATGCGTCAGAGCGAGCATCTGCCGGATGCCGTCGGTCTGCTGGAAAGAGAAAAACGGGAGAATGCGGCATTTGCCGGTAGGGGCACCTGCGTTTTCCGGGTGGTCAGTTAGTAGGAATATCTGGTCTGTCCGGGAACTGGCGCTCAGTCCCTCGATGGTCTTATTCTGTTGGTTATCACCTTCGTAAGGAAGGAAACAAGTCACTAGATTATTCATATTTAATACATTTATACGGACAAAGATAGGGAATATATCTTATTTTTTCCCTAACTTTGTACGCTAAATGTGTAGAATATAAGAGAATTATGATGACAAAAGCTCCTTTATTGGGGAAAACACTGAACGAATTGAAAGCGATTGTGCAGGATTTGGGAATGCCCAAGTTTACAGCCGGACAGATTGCTTCGTGGTTGTACGATAAGAAGGTGGGGTCGATTGAAGAGATGACCAACCTTTCGTTGAAGAACCGTGAACGGTTGATGGAGAACTACGAAGTGGGGGCCAGTGCACCGGTGCATGCGATGCGTTCGGTAGACGGAACAGTGAAGTACTTGTTCTGCACGCCCGAAGGTGATTACATCGAATCCGTATATATTCCCGACGAAGACCGGGCCACGCTCTGTGTGTCTTCGCAAGTGGGATGTAAGATGAACTGTAAGTTCTGTATGACTGGAAAGCAGGGCTACACCACCAGCCTGACGGCTGCCCAGATTCTGAACCAGATTTATTCGGTGCCCGAGCGGGACACCCTGACCAATGTGGTGTTCATGGGAATGGGAGAGCCGTTCGATAACCTCGATGAGGTGCTGCGTGCCTTGGAAATCCTGACGGCCGATTATGGCTACAAATGGAGTCCGAAGCGTATCACAGTGTCGTCTGTAGGTCTGCGGAAAGGGTTGGAGCGCTTCCTGGAAGAGAGCGACTGCCACCTGGCTATCAGCTTGCATTCGCCGTTTCCCGCCCAGCGCCGGGAACTGATGCCGGCCGAGAAGGCATTCTCCATCACGGAAATCGTGGATATCCTCCGTAAATATGATTTCAGCAAGCAGCGCCGCCTGTCTTTTGAATATATCGTGTTCAAGGGAGTGAACGACAGCCTGATTTACGCCAAGGAACTGGTCAAGCTGTTGCGGGGACTGGATTGCCGGATGAACCTGATTCGTTTCCATGCCATCCCGAATGTGGATTTGGAAGGGGCCGATATGGAGTCGATGATTGCGTTCCGTGATTATCTGACGCAGCATGGCTTGTTTGCCACTATCCGTGCCTCCCGCGGAGAAGATATTTTTGCCGCTTGCGGCATGCTTTCTACCGCCCAGCAACAGGCCGAGAAAAAAGAAAAAGAAAGTGAAACCATTTAATACCAGAATATTATGAAGCGAGTAACATTTTATCTTGGGATAGCCTTGGCAGTGCTGTCATTCTCTTCCTGCCGGAACGGCGGAAAGAGTATCATCACTCCAGTGTCCAGCGGACGCCCCTACGAAGTGATGGTAGTAGCCGACGACAAATGTTGGATGAGTCCGGACAGCGCCCTTTTCCATGTGTTGGACACCGATGTGCCGGGATTGCCGCAGCCGGAACGTTCGTTTCGTATTTCACGTGTGCGACCGGATGCGTTTAATCGGTCGGTCCGTCTGTTCCGCAACATCATTATCGTGGACATTCAGGACATTTACACGCAGCCCAAATTCAAATATACCCGTGATGCCTATTCTTCTCCGCAGATGATTATGACCATCCAGGCACCCAACCAGCAGGAATTTGCCGATTATGTGTCGAAGAACGGACAAGTGATTATCGATTTCTTCACCCGTGCCGAAATGAACCGTCAGGTCAAACTGTTGGAAAAGAAGCACAGCGATTTGATTTCTACGAAGGTGAAGAGTCTGTTCGACTGCGACATCTGGATGCCGGTGGAACTGGAGTCGTATAAGGTAGGAAAGGATTTCCTCTGGGCTTCCAGCAACCTGAACGACCTGAACTTTGTGATGTATTCCTATCCGTTCCGCGATAAGGATACCTTTACCAAGGAATATTTCATCCACAAGCGCGACTCTGTGATGAAGGTCAACCTGCCGGGTGAGCGGGAAGGTATGTATATGGAAACATCCGATTCCATTTTCCTTACTACCCGCAACATTGCTGTGAAAGGAGATTATGCGTTTGAGGCCCGTGGTTTGTGGGACATGAAGAACGATGCCATGGGTGGTCCGTTCGTATCGCATGTACGTGTAGACCGTGAGCATGCTCGCGTCATCGTGGTGGAAGGGTTTGTCTATAACCCGGGCAAGCTGAAACGTGACCAGATTCGTAAACTGAATGCGGCGCTTTACACCTTGCAGCTTCCGTCGGAAAAGGAAGTTTCGGAGATTCCGGTAGACAATGCCATTTCGGAAGAAAAAGTGAACAAAGAAGCTGAACAGAATAAGCAATAAATATGGAAAATCGTAAAATTAGAGTGGGAATCACTCATGGAGATATAAACGGAGTAGGCTATGAGGTCATCCTGAAAACCTTCTCCGACCCGACCATGCTGGAACTGTGTACACCGGTCATCTATGGTTCGCCCAAGGTGGCGGCCTATCATCGCAAGGCCATGGAGATACCGACCAACTTCAGCATCGTGAATACGGCGGAAGATGCCCAGGACGGAAGGGTGAATGTGGTGAACTGCATTGAGGAAGAGCTGAAGGTGGAACTTTCCAAACCAACTCCCGAAGCGGGAAAGGCGGCATTGACGGCACTGGAAAAAGCACTGGCCGATTATCGGGACGGTTTGTTTGATGTGCTGGTCACGGCTCCCATCAACAAGCATACCATCCAGTCGGATACGTTCCATTTTCCCGGACACACGGAATACATCGAGGAACGGGTGGGCGACGGACAGAAGGCTCTCATGATTCTGCTGAAAGGTGACTTCCGCGTGGCGTTGGTCACGGGACATGTGCCGGTGCGTGACATCCCCGGCATGCTGACCAAGGAACTGATTATGGAAAAGATGGAAATCTTCCACCAGTCGCTGAAGAAGGATTTCGGTATCGACAATCCGCGTATCGCCGTTTTCTCCTTGAATCCACATGCCGGTGACCACGGTCTGCTGGGAACGGAGGAGGAGGAGATTATCATTCCGGCCATGAAGGAAATGATTGCCAAGGGTGTGCAGTGCTTCGGACCTTATCCGGCCGACGGTTTCATGGGTTCCGGTAACTATACCCACTTCGACGGTATCCTGGCCATGTATCACGATCAGGGACTGGCTCCGTTCAAGGCACTGGCCATGGACGAAGGCGTGAACTTCACCGCCGGACTGCCTATCGTACGCACCTCGCCGGCTCACGGCACGGCCTACGACATTGCCGGAAAAGGCGTGGCTTCGGAAGATTCGTTCCGTCAGGCCGTGTATGTGGCCATGGACGTGTTCCGCAACCGTGCATGGGAGAAAGAAATCAGTGCACGCCCGTTGCGCAAGCAGTATTATGAAAAACGTGACGATAGCGATAAACTGAAATTAGATAGCATAGAAGAAGAATAACATGAAGTTTGCAATCATATCAGCCGGGGAGGGGTCCCGGTTGTCACAGGAAGGAGTTCAGTTGCCCAAGCCTTTGGTGCAACTGAACGGAGTGGCCATGATTGACCGCCTGATACATATCTTCGCACAGAACGGGGCGGAAGAAGTGGTTATCATCATCAACAACGAGGTGCCCCTTACGAAGGCACATCTGCATGAACTGGAAAAGACATCCGAAGTGCCTTTGCGGGTAGTAGTCAAGACCACCCCCAGTTCCATGCACAGCTTTTATGAGCTGAGCCGTTACCTGAAGGACGACCGTTTCTGTCTGACTACCGTTGACACCATTTTCCGGGAAGAAGAGTTCGCCCGTTTCATTGAGGCCTTCAAGGCTTTCGACGGTGACGGCATGATGGCCGTGACAGATTATATCGACGACGAAAAACCCCTGTACATCGGTACGGATGCGTCCAATCGCATCACCGGGTTCTATGACAGTCTGCAACCCGACACCCGCTACATTTCCGGCGGAATCTATTGCTTGTCGCCCAAGTCGATTGTGACGTTGGAGAAATGCATGGCGCAGGGCATGTCGCGCATGCGCAACTTCCAGCGCCAGCTGGTGGCCGACGGTTTGCAGCTCAAGGCTTATCCCTTTTCAAAGATTCTGGATGTAGACCATGCGGGCGACATCGTGAAAGCAGAGGCTTTTTTGAACGGACAAGATTAAATATACCAAACGAGATAAAAGAATAAAACCTGATTTTTTGCGAAAAATCTAGAATAAAAAGACAGAATGTATAAACAAGGAGAGAAGATTCGGGTAGTCGGTGTGAGCCGTGGTAATGAGTATTCCCCGAATCATGTAGACAATGATGCTGCCATCCTCCGGCTGGCGGCAGAAGCATTGGAGAAAATGGGGTGTGAGGTCACTGTGTATCCGGAAAAGGAGTTTGTGGCCCAAAAGATAGAGGGAGCGTTTATCTTTGACATGGCGCGCGACAGAGCCACCATTGAACGCTTGAAAGAACTGGAAGCCGGGGGAGCGCTGGTGGTGAATTCAGCGTACGGCATCGACAACTGTGTCCGTCAGCAGATGACGGAACTGCTTATGGCAAACGGGGTACCTCATCCGAAGAGTTTCATTATTCCCACCGACGGGAAGTTTACCCCTTCCATTTTTCCTTGCTGGATCAAGCGGGGCAATTCGCATGCCATGGTGAAAGAAGACGTGGTGTATGTGGAGTGCCGGGAAGAAGCGGAAGTGGTGATGGCCGATTTCCGGGAAAGACACATTCCGGTGGCCGTGGTCAACGAGCATCTGGTAGGTGATTTGGTGAAGTTCTACGGGGTGCAGGGAACCGATTTCTTCTATAGTTTCTATCCCACGGAACAATCGCACAGCAAGTTTGGCTTGGAAGTCATCAACGGGGCGACTAGGGGATTCCCCTTTGATGTCAAGCAGCTGCAGGCTTATGCCAACAAGGCCGCCGAAGTGCTGAACGTTCCTATTTACGGAGGCGACTGCGTGGTATCGTCCACGGGCGAAATCCGTATCATCGATTTCAACGACTGGCCCAGCTTTGCCCGCTGCCGCGTGGAAGCCGGTCCGGAAATAGCCAAATGTATTTATAACCGCATCATGCACAAATTAGAAGAAGAATGAGTACGGAGAAAAAAGGAGTAGAGGCTTCTTTCAAGTCCATGGATACAGAAGAGTTTCTGGACATCCATTTCAATCGCCCCATCGGTTATGTATGGGCCTTGTTTTTCCAGCGTTTCGGCGTCCATCCCAATGTGGTGACCATCCTGTCCATCATCCTTGGAGTGGCGGCAGGGGTGATGTTCTATTATCCCGACATGACCCATACGCTGATTGGTATCTTCCTGCTGATGTGGGCCAACCATTATGACAGCTGCGACGGGCAGCTGGCGCGTATGACCGGCAAGAAAACCCGCTGGGGACGTATGCTCGACGGATTTGCCGGCGACCTTTGGTTTATCACGATTTATGTGGCCATCTGCCTGCGACTGATGAATCAGCCGCTTCCTTTCCATATCGGGGAGGCTTCCGGACAGACCTGGAGCATTTATATCTGGCTGATTGCCCTGTTCTCCGGTACGGTGTGCCACAGCAAGCAGTGTACGCTGGCCGACTATTACCGCAACATACACCTGTTTTTCCTGAAAGGAAAGGCCGGCAGTGAGCTGGACAACTTCAAGCAGCAGCGTGAGATTTTCCACAGCCTGCCCTGGAAAGGTAACTTCTGGTGGAAGGCTTTCCTGTATTTCTACGGTAACTATACCCGCAAGCAGGAGCAGATGACCCCGAACTTCCAGCGTTTCTATGCCTTTGTTCAGGAGCGTTACGGCGACAACATCCCGCAGTCGCTGCGCGACGAGTTCCGTGCCCTGAGCCTCCCGCTGATGAAGTACACCAATATCCTGACGTTCAACACCCGTGCGATAGCCCTTTACATCAGCCTGCTGATTGGCGAGCCTTGGTTGTATTTCATTTTCGAGATTGTGGTGATGACCGCTTTGTTCGTGTACATGCGTCACCGTCATGAAGCCTTGTGCGCATTCCTTTACCATAAATACGCCCAGTCATAATGAAAGAGAAATTTCGCAACATATTCTGGTTCTTCGGCATCTTTGCCATCGTGGTCATGCTCTGCACGTTCGACATGGACTATCAGGAACTCTGGCAGAACCTGCGGAAAGCCGGTATCTGGTTTCCGGCAGTCATCCTGCTGTGGGTGTTCATCTACTACCTGAACACCTGGTCGTGGTATGTCATTATCCGCGACGGGAAACATGCCAAGGTACCTTTCTGGAAGGTGTACAAGCTGACCGTTTCCGGCTTTGCCCTGAACTATGCCACTCCCGTGGGACTGATGGGAGGGGAGCCCTACCGTATCATGGAGCTGACCCCATACGTAGGAGCCAGCAAGGCCACTTCGTCGGTCATCCTCTACGTGATGATGCACATCTTCTCCCATTTCTGCTTCTGGTTGTCGGCAGCAGTGCTGTATGTCATCTTTGAACCGATGAACTGGGGAATGGGTATCGTGCTGTCGGTGGTGGTCTTTTTCTGTCTGCTGGCCATCTATTTCTTCATGAAAGGCTACCGCAACGGAATGGCCGTGCGCACGTTCAAGCTGTTGGGCCATGTGCCTTACGTGAAACGCTGGGCACACCGTTTTCTGACTGAGAAGAAAGAATCGCTGGAACGGGTGGACGCACAGATTGCCGAACTCCACAAACAGCGGAAGACTACGTTCTACGCATCGTTGGGACTGGAGTTCACGGCCCGCATCGTGGGCTGTGCCGAGGTGTTCTTCATCCTGAACATCCTGACCGACCACGTGAGTTTCCTGGCCTGTATCCTGATTATGGCCTTCACCTCCCTGTTTGCCAACCTGTTCTTCTTCTCGCCCATGCAGCTGGGTGCCCGTGAGGGGGGATTCGCGCTGGCCGTGGGCGGACTGGCCATCCCGAGTGCGTTCGGCATCTATACCGGACTGATTACCCGTGTGCGCGAATTGATTTGGATTGTAATCGGAGTGTTGCTGATGAAAGTCGGCAACGGAACCCAAAATACTACAAAAGATGAATAAACTGACAGATGTGAAAGGCGTAATCTTTGATTACGGAGGTACGATTGATACGAACAGCCGCCACTGGGCGGAAGTGTTGTGGAGCAAGTATGAAGCGTTTCAGGTGCCGGTGGACAAAGCCAGCTTCCGTGAGGCATACGTGCACGGCGAGCGCACGCTGGCTCGGGTGCCGCTGGTGAAGCCGGAGCATGACTTCCACGATGTGCTGCGCATCAAGACCGACATTCAGGTGAAATACCTGGTGGAGCAGGGCAAGCTGGACGAAGCGACTGCCAGCCGTGAGCGTTATGCCGAAAAGGTGGCCGACAGCTGCTACCGCTACGTGCTGGACGTACTGGAACGTACCCGTCCCGTGGTGAAGACCCTTTCCGAACGCTATAAGCTGGTGCTGGTGTCCAATTTCTACGGAAACATCCAGACCATCCTGAAAGACTTCGGCCTGTTCGATTTCTTTGCCGACATCATCGAATCGTCGGTGGTGGGCGTACGCAAGCCCGACCCGGCCATCTACCGCCTGGGCGTGGAAGCCATGGGCCTGCCCGCCGGGAATGTGCTGGTAGTAGGCGATTCCTTCTCGAAGGACATGGTGCCCGCGAAGAAAGTGGGCTGCAAGGTGGCCTGGCTGAAAGGCGAAGGCTGGGGAAATGAAGAGATAGACGAAACCCTTCCGGACCTCATCATTACTGATTTGCCGGAATTGCTGTCGTATGTATAAAGGAGGGGCACGGATGAAGAAACACGGAGTTGCCTTGGTGGAACGCCAATACCTGTTCCCCTTTGTACTGATTACCTCACTCTTTTTCCTGTGGGGATTTGCCCATGCCATTCTGGATGTGCTGAACAAGCATTTTCAGGAACTGCTCACCATCACCCGTACCCACTCGGCCATGATTCAGGCCACGATGTACATGGGTTATTTCATCATGGCCATCCCCGCCGGACTGTTCATCAACCGTTACGGATACCGCCGGGGTGTGGTGCTGGGGCTGCTGCTGTATGGCGTCGGCTCCCTGCTGTTCATTCCCGGGCAGCACTGGATGTCGTTCAATTTCTTTCTGTTCTCCTTGTTCGTCATCGGATGCGGACTGACCTTCCTGGAAACGGCCGCCAACCCGTATGTCACGGAACTGGGGGCGAAGGAGACCGCTGCCAGCCGCTTGAATTTCGCCCAGTCGTTCAACGGACTGGGATGCATCTTTGCTCCCATTCTGACGGGAATCCTTCTGTTTGCCGACGAGGACAAAGGGGCCAGCGGCAATGTGGCCCTCCCGTACGCCGTGATGGGCGTGATTGTACTGTTGGCCGCCCTGGCTTTTGTGCGGGTACGCCTGCCCGAGATACCTCACGAGGAGGAAGTGGACAGCGAAGGAAACCGTGTCGGCCTCTGGGCACATAAGCTGTTTGTCTTCGGTCTGATTGCCCTGTTTGCCTACGAGGTGGCCGAGATTTCCATCAACAGCTTCTTCCTCAACTACGTGACCGAGGTGGGATGGATGAACGCCCGCGATGCCTCCCTGATTCTGTCGTTCGGCGGACTGGGACTGTTCATGGTGGGCCGTTTCGTGGGAAGCTGGATTATGCGCCGTGTACGGGCCGAGAAGATGCTCTTCTGGTGTGCCACGGGAACGGTCGTCACTACGCTGCTGGTGATTCTCGACCTGGGTTCCGTGTCGTTCGTGGCCCTGCTCTGCGGCTATGCCTTCGAAGCCATCATGTTCCCCACCATTTTCGCCCTCTCCCTGAAAAGACTTGGCAGCCATACGAAGCGCGCCTCTTCCTTCCTGATGATGTCGCCGGTGGGCGGTGCCGTAGGTCCCGTACTCATGGGGCTGGTAGGCGACTATGCCGACATGCACTGGGCCTTTGTGGTACCCTTTGTCGGTTATGTGGTGGTGTGGTGCTATGCCCGCCACATGGTACGTCTGAAAAACTGAGACCGTTCTCTCAGGCGGTATGAAATAAAAGAAGCGCGGAACTTGAGGTGTCTCCCGATACCCTGGGTTCCGCGCTTCGGCGTATTAAATGATAAGTATAGAATTTGGGATTATTTACCTTGAGGAGCCTGAGGAGCTGCCGGACATTGGTTCGGACATCCCGGAGCCGGCATTTGTCCCGGCCGACCCATCTTGCCGTGCATCATCTGGCAGAGCTTCTGTCCCATGCGCTTGTGCATTTTTCCCGGACGGTCCATGCGGAACACTTTCTCCAGCTGGCGGGCATTCAGGATTTTCTTGAAGGAATTGTAATACTTCTTCTGTGTGTCGAGCACCTTCTGACGCATTTCGAAGCCCTTTTCAATTTCCTGTTGAATCTGTGCGTCGGTACGTTCGCAGGGTTTCACCTTTTCACCTTCCGGAGTCGGACGGCAATCCTTCAGTGCGGTCAGATATTCCTTGTAGAGGGTGGTGAACTGAGCCAGTTTGCTGTCGTCCAGCATCAGTTGTTTTCCCATTCGGGTAGCCTGCATGTCCATCCGCTGTTCCGGTGTCATTTTAGCACAATTCCCTTTTCCAGCTTTTGCCGGGCAATCTTTCTGTGGAGCGTTTTGCGCCATCATGCTGCCACATCCCAGACATACGGCGAGAATCAATGTAGAGAATAAACGAGTTGTTTTCATTGTTGTCATTTTTTTAAGTTGAACATTTTGTTTTTAGTGCACTTACGACTCTAAGACAATCAGACTTTCTCAGGGTTTATTGGGAACTTTGATTTTTAACATTTGAAAAGAAGACAAGTCGTCAGGTGTGAATTTTTTAAAGGATAATAGGAATTTCCATCAAATTACTTACGAAAAACGACCCTTTCATGCTGGGAATTCCATGCGTGGAAAACGCAAGTGCGTTTGGACTCAAACGCAAGTACGTTTTAAGGCAAACGCACTTACGTTTTGGATGAAACGTCCTTGCGTTTTGTTTAAAACGTACTTACGTTTTTGGGGCAAAGATAAGGTTGTTGTAAATGGCTAGAAATCAGCCTCTTTTGCAATCCTGATTTTTTCTCCCGTCACCGGATGCACGAACTCCAGTGCGGCGGCATGCAGATACAGACGGTCGGACGGCTGGCCGTAGAGGTCATCGCCCACAATCGGATGATTCAGTCCCTCGGGATGCGCGGCATGTACCCGGAGCTGATGCGTGCGCCCCGTATGCGGATAAAACGTCACCCTTGTCATCCCATCCCTGCGCTCCAGTACCCGGTAGGACGTGACCGCCCGTTTGCCGTATTCCCGGCTTACCATCTGGCGCGGGCGGTCCATCGGATTCGGACAGAGAGGCAGGTCGATGATACCCTCGTCCGTTTCCAGTTCCCCTTCCAGGATGGCCGTATATCGCTTGCGGATGAGGCGCGTCTCGAAAAGTGCCTGAAGCTCCTTGTGCACCTCCTTCGTCTTGGCCGCCAGCAGCAGTCCGGACGTCGCCATGTCCAGCCGGTGCACGATAAGCGGTCCGGTGGCTTTCGGGTAGAGGTTGTGCAACCGCTGGAGGATGGAATCGAGGTCGTTTTTGCCCGGTACGGAAAGCATGCCCGCCGGTTTGTGTACCACCACCAGCCACTCGTCTTCGTAGAGAATCTCCAGGGCCGTCTGCCGGTGCACATCTTCCTCCAGCGGATTCGGTTCGACCTCCAGCCCCACGAGCATGTGTTTCAGAATCGGTTCACATTTCCCCTTGCACGACGGATAGAAATGCCCTTCGCGGCGTATCTCGTCCTTGGGCGACATGCCCCACCAGAACTCGCCCATGGCCAGAGGCTGGAGGTGATGCAGGTACGCATACTGGAGCAGCTTGGGCAAGGCACATTCCCCCGCTCCGGCAGGCGGAGTCTTCTGCGGGGTATTTTGGAAAATCTCGCACAAATCTTTCACCTCGCCCCGGGCGTTGAGCATCCGGAACTGGGAAAACAGCCGTAACTGGAGTGCCGCCGAGCGCGTCTTCCGTTCGTGGCGTAAGGCCTGAATCTCCTGGTCGAGAGCCTGGAAAGCCTCTCCGGCCTCCTGCACCTTCTCCTTTAACCGCCGTTCCAGCCGTTTGAACTCTGCTTTCTGGAACTGGCTCTCGCGCGACATCGCTTCCGCCTCTTCGGAAGAAACCCCTTCCTTCCGCCGTTGTTCCCGACGGGCCTTCTCCTCTTTCAGTTTTTGTTTTTCACGGGTCAGTGTGGCCTGAGCCTCTTCCTCCGCCTGCTTCCATGCCGCCTGTGCCAAGCGGTAAGCCCCGCTGGCCTCCAGTGCCGCAATCCGGTGGTTGATGCCCGAAATCTCCGCCTCCTCGATACGGAAGAACCCGTCGGGTTGCAGGAGGTCGTACACCGGCGGCACGAAAAACGCGTGGTGGTTGCTGCCGGCCAGATTACCCGAGAAAGCAGCCAGGTAGCCCAGCTTTCCTTCTCCATCCCGGATGACCAGTACCCCGAACATCTTTCCCTGGCGGAGCTCTTCCTGCCAGTCGTCCCGCGTGAGCAGGTACTGGCGCACCTCTTCCGCCGCCAGTCGGGTAAGCGGGTGAGGAGTGTAGTGGAAGGGAAAAGTGAAGGCCTTCGGCAAGGCGATGCCTTCGGTAGGGGTGTGGAAAGAATGTATCATGATGAGAAATTCAGTTCGTTTTTATTGCGGGGCAAAGGTACAAATAAAATAAAAAAAAGAGTGGATTTAGGATAATTGTAAATAGAAGTTTTCATTTTGAATAATATTTTGTGAAAAATATTGATATTTTTATTGAATATTGTATCTTTGTTAGGCAGAGAGAAAATGCTATGAAAAACGGGATTGTGTGATTGTCTGGATGATGAAACAATCTATGGTTGCCTGAAAGAAGAACTGTTTTTATGGGAAAAGAATAGGCGATGTCCGTTTGGGGGGACAGTCGTTTTTAAGAAAGTGGAAATGTGCTTTTAAGACTCTTGGATTTTTCGTTTGTATTATTGTCGTACTCTAAATTTAATATTATGTCAATCAATGTCAATTTAAAAAAGAGAGGTGAAATTTCCATCTTCCTCGTTGGGATTTTACTGTTATTCACATTGTATGCATGTTCTGAAGATTCTCCTTCATCGGAAGAAGAACAGCCAACTCTTTCCATCCCTTCTAGCCAGCTTTCCTGGAATCTGGGTTATGAGGCGCAGACGGTTGAAGTGGAGTTCAGCTGCAATGCAGAGTGGGCTGTATCGGTGGACGACGCATCCTCTTCCTGGTTGAGCGTCACCCCTTCAAAGGGTAATGCAGGTGAGTATACGCTGTCGATTTCCGTGTCGGAGAATACGGACAAGGATTCCCGTACCGGTACTGTCACGGTGAGTTCCAGGGAATTGAGCAAGGAAATCTCCTTTACGCAAAGCGGGTTTGAAACCACCCTTTCCATTCCTTCTGACCAGCTTTCCTGGGACCTGGGTTATGAGGCACAGTCGGTTGAAGTGGAGTTCAGCTGCAATGCAGAGTGGTCCGTATCGGTGGACGACGCATCCTCAGCCTGGCTGAGTGTAACCCCTGTAGAGGGTGATGCCGGCCAGCATACACTGTCGATTTCCGTTGCGGAGAATACAAGCGGGGAATCTCGTACCGGCACCGTCACGGTAAGTTCCGGAGAAGAAAGCAAGGAAATATCTCTCACGCAAAGCGGATTTGATATGACACTCGATATACCTTCCAGTCAGTTGTCCTGGAACCTGAGTTACGAGGCACAGTCGGTTGAAGTGAACCTCAGCTGCAACGCAGAGTGGTCCGTATCGGTGGATGACGCATCTTCAGCCTGGCTGAGTGTAACCCCTGCAGAGGGTGGTGCCGGCCAGCATACACTGTCGATTTCCGTTGCGGAGAATACAAGCGGGGAATCTCGTACCGGTACCGTCACGGTAAGTGCCGGAGAAGAAAGCAAGGAAATATCCCTCACGCAAAGCGGATTTGATACGACACTCGATATACCTTCCAGTCAGTTGTCTTGGAGCCTGGGTTACGAGTCACAGTCGGTTGAAGTGAACCTCAGCTGCAATGCAGAGTGGTCTGTATCGGTGGATGCCGCTTCCTCTTCCTGGTTGAGCGTAAGCCCGTCAAAGGGTGGTGCCGGCCAGCATACACTGTCGGTTTCCGTTTCGGAGAATACAAAAGGGGAACCTCGTACCGGTACCGTCACGGTAAGTGCCGGAGATGTAAGCAAAGTGATTGTCCTTATGCAAAGCGGCTTCGAAACCACCCTTTCTATCCCTTCCAGTCAATTGTCCTGGAACCTGGGTTACGAGTCACAGTCGGTTGAAGTGAATCTTGGTTGCAACGCAGAGTGGTCTGTATCGGTGGATGCCGCTTCCTCTTCCTGGTTGAGCGTAAGCCCGTCAAAGGGTGGTGCCGGCCAGCATACACTGTCGGTTTCCGTTTCGGAGAATACAAACGGGAAATCTCGTACCGGTACCGTCACGGTAAGCTCCGGAAATGTAAGCAAGGTGATTGTCTTTACACAAAGCGGCTTCGAAACCACCCTTTCTATCCCTTCCAGTCAGTTGTCCTGGAGTCTGGGTTACGAGTCACAGTCGGTTGAAGTGAATCTTGGTTGCAACGCAGAGTGGTCTGTATCGGTGGATGCCGCTTCCTCTTCCTGGTTGAGCGTAAGCCCGTCAAAGGGTGGTGCCGGCCAGCATACACTGTCAATTTCTGTTTCGGAAAATACGGGTGAGGAATCTCGTACCGGCATCGTCACGGTAAGTTCCGGAGAAGTCAGCAAGAAAATTTCCCTCACGCAAAGCGGAAGAATCTTTCAGCCAGAAATTGGAGGTCCGGAAGACATGCCGGTGGAAGAATGGAAATAGTTTATTAACCATAAAGAACAGATATGATGAAAAAGATACAAAACTATATCAGTTTGTTTTTGTTTGTATGGACAATGTTTAGCTGTACAGATGAAAATGTGTTTGGGGGTAAGGATGAAATCAATGTGATTGGTAATATAGAATCCTCTTCAAGGACTGCGTACGAAGAAGGAGAGAATAAAGTGAGCGTGTCATGGGTGGCGAATGACAAGATTGGTTTGTTTACAGATGAACAGTCTTCTTTGTTGCCCTACAGTGCGGTTTCAGGGGGAAAGCAAGTGGATTTTACTCCTGCGGGTACCCGTCTGAAAGCACAGGACGGGGAAAAAGTATATGCATTTTATCCCTATGATAACCTCTCCATCAGTTATCCTAAAATTGCGCTTCCGGATTTGACCCAGCAATATTCCTCGGGCCTTCCATCGGCTGAAACGGATTTGATGTACGCCAAAGGAACGATAGCGGGTAATGAGCTGGTATTGAATTTTAAGCATTTGTTTGCCTTTATAAAGTTAAGAATCCAATCCGAACTTCTTAAAGGTACAACCGGATTGTTCATCCTTTCGGGAGAGCCTATCATGTATGCCTATAATCAGTCTGGAGCCACTCCATATTTTGATTATGAGGAAGAAACAATTACGTCGGACATGCTGGATTACATTTGGTATTCCATACCTTCAGATGTGATTGAGAGTCAGAATGTGGTTACCTGTTATGTGGCCGTTCTTCCAACTTCGGGGAATAATACGCTTGCTTTCTACCGGAAAGATAACAATGGGGTTGGAGATCTCATCATGAGTAAAGCGGCTCCCGCAGGAGGTTTTCTGGCCGGTCATGTGTATGATTTGACGGTCGATGAGAATGCAGACAACATTGAACAACAGGAAAGAGAGGCACTGATTGCTTTTTATGAGGCAACAGGCGGGCCACAATGGACGGATAATACCAACTGGTGTAGTGATAAACCTGTATCAGAATGGTATGGTGTCAGTACGTCGTGGGATGGAACCGTAGTCGGACTTTATTTGTATAACAATAATCTGACGGGTAGCATTCCTTCTGAAATTGGGAAGCTGAGTCATTTAGAGTGGCTCTATTTAGAATATAACAGCCTGTCCGGCACATTGCCTGAATCCATTTCTCAGCTTCAGCAGCTGAATTCCCTGGTTTTATCTGACAACAAGCTTGAAGGTACACTACCCGAATCTTTTGCTGGACTGATGGACAAGCTGCAAACGTTGGATTTGGGTTACAATAATTTTAGTGGACAAATTCCGGATGCAATCATTAATCATGAAAGATGGAAAGACTTATGGGTAGGCTGCATCGGAGGAGGTTTTGATATCTCCGGAGTCAGACTGCCGGCAGCCGATTTCAACGTACAGGCTTTGGATGGTACGTCAATCTCTTCGGCTACGGAGTTTTCGAAGAATAAGCTGACAGCCATACTGCATTGGAGTCCGTCTTGTCCTTTCTCAACGGCCTACATGGAAGAGCAGTTATTGCCATTGTATGAGATGTACAAGACCAAAGGCTTTGAGATAATAGGATATAGTGTGGCTTCCAGACCTGAAGTCGTAAATTATATCAATGAAAAACAGATTCCATGGAAGAATTTTGAATATACAGGAGACAATCAAGTACCGGGCTTCTTCACCCGATTCACTCCTGCCATTTTTCTGGTTGACCAGAACCAGGAGGTGGTCTTCCAGAGTGTGACACAAAACCGTAATGACATCCAGAGCGTATTGTCCGCATACTTGGGTGATGTTGAACTGTATACCTCCACTGATTATTCGCGCGACGGGGAGGTGGTTACCCTGCAGAAGGCTACGAAAGGAAAAGGTATCAATCTGGTTTTCCTGGGCGAGGGCTTTGTGGATAAGGACATGGGTGATAATGGATTGTATGAACAGGTGATGAGAAGCGCAGTAGACCAATACTTTGCTTATGAGCCTTTGAAATCGTTTAGAGACCGTTTCAACGCCTATTGTGTGAAGGTTGTGTCGCCCAATGCGGAATTCCTTTCGAATGCAGTGCATCGGATAAACGAGGACAATGCGGTTTGTTTCGAGTATGCCAGCAAAGTTCCAGGACTGGAAAATGCTTCTTATCAGATGGTTTCGGTAATTTACAACAAAGGGTGTAATGGTCGGAGTTATACTGTCATGTATTATGGCGACAGGTCGTATGTCGGTTATATGATGTCGGGAGTAAACGAGGTGCTGAACCATGAAGTCTGTGGCCATGGACTGGGCCGACTGATGGATGAATACGTGGAAGGTGGGTATGAAAACCTGACATTGCCTGCTTCTGAACGTGATATTATGGACGAGGAATGGAGCACTTATAAATGGGGTGCCAATGTGGATTGGAGAAGCAATGCAAATGAGGTAAGATGGGCTCATTTCTTGAACGATTCGCGTTATGCCGGTGAGGGCTTAGGCTTGTATGAAGGTGCTTATTTGTATGGAAAGGGGGCTTACCGTCCTACAGAAAACAGTATGATGCGCTATAATGATTCGCCGTTTAATGCTCCAAGCCGTGAGAGAATCTATCAGGTTATAATGGAATTGTCGGAAGGTGAGGACTGGGTATATAATTATGAAGATTTCGTGGCTTATGATATCGTCAACAGGAATTACGCCACTTCACGTGCTTTAACAGCTCCTTCCTCAGACAGTGCCCGTGAACTTTGGAAGAAGAAACACCGTGCTCCTGTAATTGTGAAGGGAGGTTGGAAAGATGCGAAATAGTTAGTTTGAGTCTGGTGTAAATACAAAGAATCTGTAGCCCGTCATTGAGAAAAATCACATCAATGGCGGGCTTCATTTTTCGGGGAAAAGCCCTGTCCCCTCGAAAATGGGGAAATATCCGTTGTTTGCAGATGTTTCCGGAGATTTTTGTTAAGTTTGCAGAAACGGTCAATTTCATCTCAAATGAGGAGCCTGAACTGTCGAGAATCTGGTTCTTTTGAATAGATACGGACAAGAAAATAGATACGGACAAGAAATATGTATGAAGTTTCTCAGGACAAGGTTTCATATATGCGGGTTGCTCGGCCTCCTTCTTGGGAGAATACTTGAAGATATTGGGAAGCCGGATGATTCACAGAATTTTTGCATGAGCTGACTATTTGATATATTAGCAGAATATTCCCTATGAAAACAACGAAGAAAACCATCCTCCGCCTGCTCATTGCCCTGGTCGTGGTGCTGGGGGTGGTGTATGCCTCCTTGCCCTACTATGCCCGTCAGGCGCTCATCCACTGGATGCCTGTCATCGACGACTTGGAAACCTTTCACCGGCATACGGTACACCATAATCCCGACGACGTGTGGCACTGGCCCCTTTCTGCCGACTATAACCGCTACCGACTCACGGAGCGGGATGCGCACTATCTGGACAGCCTGCGCACCGTGTCGTTTCTTGTCATTCATCGTGACAGCATCCTTTTTGAGAGTTACCGTGACGGGTGGAACGATACGCTGACCTCGAACCTCTATTCTGCCACAAAGACCATCGTGGGACTGTTGGCGGGTGTGGCCCTCGACGAAGGAAAGATTCACAGTCTGGATGACCCTGTATCGCGCTACCTGCCGGCCTATACGAAAGGGATGCAGGCCGATGTTACCTTGCGCGACTTGCTGACCATGAGCGGTGGCATGGCGTGGGATGAGGCGTATGCGTCGCTCTTCTCCGTTACCACGCATGGCTACTACGGTAATGATTTGTATGACTTGGTGACGGGCTTGGACGTGACGGAAAAGCCCGGCGTGCAGTATTCTTATCGTAGCGGTGAGACGCAACTGCTGGCTTTTGTCATCGAAGCGGCCACCGGGCAAACACTAAGCGACTATGCCGAAGAGAAGCTCTGGCGTCCGATGCAGGCCGAACGTGATGCCTATTGGTTGCTCGACAAGAAAGACGGCGACGAGAAAGCCTTCTGCTGCTTCCATACCACGGCTCGCGACGTGGCCCGTTTCGGAAGCCTCTTGTTGCACCGCGGCAATTGGCACGGCCACCAACTGGTATCCGAAGCCTATATGGACGAACTGATGCGTCCTGCTTCGTACCTGAAAGACCAGTGGGGCAAGGATTCACTCAGCTACTACGGTTTTCAGACGTGGATTATGGATTATCACGGGATGCGTTGTCCTTACATGCGCGGTATGCTGGGGCAATACATCATCGCCATCCCCGCACTGGATGCCATCGTGGTGCGTCTGGGTCGCAAGCGTAGCGATGTCTATCACCGCGAGCTTACGACCGACATCATGCGGTATATGGACATCGCCCTGAAGATGCTGAAAGAAAATCAGTGAAACGGGTACACACCTCCGAGTTATTGTTACATACCTACGGCCTGTTCTCCGCTACCTTTGCATAAAGACTAAAAAAAAACAGGAGATTATGAATCGAAGAAATTTTCTGAAACAGGCTTCCGGTTATACCTTGGCCGCAATCGGAATGATGACAGGCGTAGGGCAGGCCTTTGCCGGAACGAGGCTGGTGGGGGAGAGCGCGACAAATGCATCGTCAAACAATCGGGTACAAAGAAAAGAGATGGAACACCGCAAGCTGGGCGGGATGGAAGTTTCTGCCATCGGCTTGGGCTGTCTGCCGATGGTGGGCTACTATGGAGGCAAATATGAGAAGAAGGAGATGATAGACCTGATTCGGAGGGCATACGACCAAGGGGTTACGTTGTTCGACACGGCAGAGGTTTACGGGCCTTACACCAGTGAGGAATGGGTGGGCGAGGCCGTTGCCCCATTCCGTGACAAAATTAAAATCGAGACGAAGTTCGGCTTCGGGGTAGAAGAGGGTCAGCCGACCGCTCTGAACAGCCGGCCGGACCATATCCGGCGGGCAGTGGAAGGTTCGTTGCGCCGTTTGCGTACAGGCCATATCGACCTGCTTTATCAGCACCGTGTGGATCCGAATGTGCCGATGGAAGAGGTGGCTGGGGTGGTAAAAGACTTGATGCAGGAAGGGAAAGTCTTGCATTGGGGATTGTCTGAGGCAAGTGCCCGCTCCATACGCCGGGCACATGCGGTATGTCCGCTTTCAGCCGTGCAGAGTGAATATGCCATCTGGTGGCGCGAACCGGAGACCAAGATTTTTTCCACGCTTCAGGAGCTGGGTATCGGCTTTGTACCTTATTGCCCGCTGGGACGGGCTTTCCTGACGGGAACAATCAATGAACACAGCCGTTTCCAAAAGGGAGACAGGCGGTATAATCTGCCGCAATTCCAGCCTGAAGCATTGACACACAATATGCCGTTGGTTTATCTCGTGGAGGAATGGGCGAAACGTAAAGGGGTGACTCCGGCGCAGTTTGCCCTGGTTTGGATGCTCTCGCGTAAATCATGGATTGTCCCTATTCCCGGAACGACTAATCCTGACCATCTGGCTGACTTCCTCGGTGCCGCTTCCGTACGGCTGACTCCTTACGAAATGGAGGAGTTTGACGCTGCCTACGCCAAGATAGATCTGATGGGGCACCGTGCCGACCCCTTCACGGAGAGCCAGATAGATAAATGATTTTACCGTTATACAGATAATTGCGGATGGCTTGTTTGTTAGGTGTGCAGCTGCTGGCAGTATTCGGAAGGAGTGATGCCTTCTTGCTTCTTGAACATGCGACTGAAATGCTGGGGATATTCAAAGCCGAGTCTGTCGGATACCTGCGACACGGTTTCGCCCGCTGCCAGTCCGTTCTTGGCCAGCCGGATGATGAATCGACGGATGTGATTGCTTGCCGTATCGCCAGTGGTTTTCTTGATGACGTCGCCGAAATAATTGGGTGACAGGCACAGCTTGTCGGCACAATACTGCACGCTAGGCAGGCCGAGGGTCAGCTGTAGTTTGTCTTCAAAATAATCGCGAAGCAGATGGTCGAAACGGACGAGAATGTCGGAGTTCTCTACCTTGCGGGTCAAGAACTGGCGGTTGTAGAACCGTTGGCAGAAGTTGAGCATCAGTTCGATGTAGCCTACAAGGATGGTGTTCTGTAGCTCGTCTGGCTTTTTGAACAACTCGTCTTGTATCTGGCGCATGAGAGAGATAAGGATGTCATGCTCCTCATCTGTCATGTGCAGGGCTTCATTGACGCGGTAGTCGAAGAAAGAATATTCCTTGATGTGCTTTTCGAGTGGAAAGCCGTGCAGCAGGTCGGGATGGAACAGGAGTGCCCACCCCGTAATAGACACCTGTTCGCCGTTGTCTTCCTTGCCTCCCACTTGTCCGGGTGCCACGCACAGCAGCGTACCTTTGTGGTAGTCATACTTGCCACGGCCATAGTCCAAGGCTACATCGGCATCGTCCCGCAGGAACAGTCCGTACACACTGTAATTGTTCAGACTGTGACGTATGGGGGACACCTCGGCATAGTCTACCACGCAAACAAATGGATGTTTCGTGACACAACCGAGATAATTCCCGTAATCATTGACATTTCTTACTTTCAATATAGTGCTCATACTCTTTCTTGTTGTGTCTATACAAAGATAAAGTATTTAACTGACAATGTTTTATGCAGGTTGTAAATTCTGTAAAAATGGTATATTCTGCCAACTTATGGTTACGGGATTTTCGTTCATCACGATGTATTTTTGCATTTAGATAAATAACCGAAAATACAGTATATGAGAAAAGTAATCAGTATCATAATAGCCTTCGTGCTGGCAAGTAGCTTGTCCATGATGGCACAAACAATAAACCATAGTATGAATAGAATAGAAGTATGCAAGCAGAATTACCACACGCTGTTCGGCAGGAAAGCCTTGACCGGACAGGGTACTGACCCGGAAATGATGGATATTTTGCAGAAGTTTATCTTCGGTGAGGTATTTCAAACGGGCAACCTTACCTTGAAACAGCGTGAAATGATTACCTGCATCACCCTTGCTACCATGCAGACACTTCCGCAATTGAAAGCCCATGCAGGGGCGGCACTTAATGTCGGAGTCACTCCTGAAGAGCTGCGAGAGGTGATGTATCTCACTGCGCCTTTCATCGGTTTCCCTAAAATGCTGAATGCCGTGGCTACGGTAAATGAAGTGTTTCAGGAGCGGGGCATCTCATTGCCGTTGGAAAAGCAAGGCACGGTGACGGAGGAAACCCGTCATGCGACGGGCAAGGTCATTCAGGACCGGCTCTATCCCGGCGGCATCGCTTCGGTGATGGAAGGATTGCCCGGTGATATGGGCAAGCAGGTGGAGCAATTCCTCACGGATTATTTCTTTGGCGAAATATACAGCCGGGGCGCCATCGATTTGCCGACACGCGAATTGCTGGGCTACTGTGTGCTGACAACTTTGGAAGCCGAAAGTCAGCTTCGTTCGCACTATCACGGCAATCTCAACGTGGGCAACACGCCCGAAACACTGACTGCTGCCGTCATCCAGTGTCTGCCGTATATCGGTTTCCCGGCGGCCATCAAGGCGTTGCGCATCATCAAGGAAGAATATTCCCGGCCGGTTCCTGCTGAAAACAACCTGGTGCGCCTGTCAAAGATTTCTGTGGACCCGACCCAGTTGGAGGCCTACAATGCTTTCCTGAAGGAAGAAATTGAAGCTTCCATGCGCTTGGAACCGGGTGTATTGGCACTCTATGCCACTGCCGAGAAAGAAGCACCGCACAAAGTGACCATCCTCGAAATCTATGCCGACCGTGCGGCCTACGACAACCATTTGAAAACATCCCATTTTCAGAAATACAAGCAAGGGACACTTTCAATGGTGAAAGAATTGGAACTGGTGGATGTGAAACCCCTGATGCCGGGATTGAAAATCAAATGACGTGATTGGAATAATGGATTTTGCTTCGTATAGTATAAGAGAAAACCGGACTTTATCAGTCCAGTTCTCTCTGACGGCAGAAGCAGCCGCCGAATTTTTCGTCCACGTTTTCTACCGGCTGGCGGAAGATGCCGTACACCGAGGAGCCGGAACCACTCATGCTGGCGAACACGGCACCCAGGTCGTACAGTTCGTCCTTGATAGCGGCAATTTCCGGGTATTGCAGGAAAACGCTGTCTTCAAAATCATTCTTCATGTTGTCTTTCCATGTTTCTACCGGCTGGCGGGCGATGTCCTTCAAGGAAACCTCTGGCTTGTGGGGAGTGATATGGGCAAAGGCTTCGCGGGTGGATACGAAAATGTCCGGTTTCACCAGCACGAGGTAACAGCCTGAAAGCGACAGGCGGATGGGCTCAAAAACGTTGCCGATGCCAGTGGCAAAGACCGGTTGGTTGCGGATAAAGAAGGCACAGTCGGCACCCAGACGGGCGGCGTAAGCTTCCATTTCTTCCAGACTCAGGTTCAGGCGGAATTTCTCGTTCAGCAGCTTGATCATGAAAGCGCAGTCGGACGAACCGCCTCCCAGTCCCGCACCCGTAGGGATGTGCTTGAACAGGTGGATGTCGATGGGCGGCATCTCATGGTCTTTCTTCAACAGCTCGTAGGCTTTCACTACCAGGTTGTCTTCCGGAGCTCCTTCAAGGGCAGTTCCTTTTACGTGGAGGGTATAAGGAGTGTCGTCTTTTTCTCTTCGCGTCACCTCCAGTGCGTCTTGCAGGTGGATGGGATAGAAAATGGTTTCCAGGTTGTGGTAACCGTCGGCGCGTTTTTCAACAATATTCAGGCCAAGATTTATTTTGGCATTGGGAAAGGTAATCATAGTGTCGTTTGTTTTGTATGTTTTTTGTTGCTCAAATATACACGAAAGTTTTTAGAAAAACGGGATTCACGGAAAAAATCGTATCTTTGCCCCACTTAAATAAAAGACAAATGGCAGAACCGAGAAGAAATACACGTGTGGCGAAAACGGCTAAGACCAAGCCGATGGATGAGTATGGACATCTGCAGCCGCAGGCTCCTGAACTGGAGGAAGCGGTGCTGGGTGCGCTGATGATTGAAAAGGATGCGTATTCGCTGGTGAGCGAGATTCTTCGTCCGGAGTCGTTCTACGAGCACCGGCACCAGCTGATTTATGCGGCCATCACCGATCTGGCCATCCAGCAGAAACCGATTGATATCCTGACCGTGACCGAACAGTTGCGCTCGCGCGGCGATTTGGAAGAGGTGGGCGGACCGTTTTATATCACGCAGCTGAGTGGTAAGGTGGCGTCGTCGGCCCACATTGAATACCATGCCCGTATCATTGCCCAGAAGTTTCTGGCGCGTGAACTGATTTCTTTCACAAGCAGCATACAGACCAAGGCGTTCGACGAGACGCAGGATGTGGACGACCTGATGCAGGAGGCCGAAGGAAAGCTCTTCGAAATTTCCCAGCAGAACATGAAGAAGGATTACACGCAGATTAATCCGGTCATTCAGGAGGCCTACGAGATGTTGCAGAAGGCAGCGGCCCGTACCGACGGTCTGAGTGGACTTTCGAGTGGTTTCCATCAGTTGGACAAGATGACTTCTGGCTGGCAGAATTCCGACCTGATTATCATTGCGGCCCGTCCGGCCATGGGTAAGACGGCGTTCGTGCTTTCCATGGCGAAGAACATGGCGGTGAACAATAAGGTGCCGGTAGCGTTGTTCTCGCTTGAAATGAGCAACGTGCAGCTGGTGAACCGTCTGATTGTAAACGTCTGTGAGATTCCGGGTGAGAAAATCAAGAGCGGTCAGCTGGCACCTTACGAGTGGGGACAGCTTGACTACAAAATCAAGGAATTGTATGATGCTCCGTTGTATGTGGACGATACGCCGTCATTGTCTGTATTCGAATTGCGGACCAAGGCGCGCCGTCTGGTGCGTGAGCACGGGGTGAAGATTATCATCATCGACTACCTTCAGCTGATGAATGCCAGCGGAATGTCGTTCGGCAGCCGTCAGGAAGAGGTCAGCACCATCTCGCGTTCGTTGAAGGGACTGGCCAAGGAACTGAATATTCCGATTGTGGCCCTGAGCCAGTTGAACCGTGGCGTGGAGAATCGTGAAGGTATCGACGGAAAACGTCCACAGCTGAGTGACCTGCGTGAGTCGGGTGCCATCGAGCAGGATGCCGATATGGTGTGCTTTATCCACCGTCCGGAATATTATAAGATTTATACCGACGAGAAGGGAAACGATTTGCACGGCATGGCCGAAATCATCATTGCCAAGCATCGTAACGGTGCGGTGGGCGATGTGCTGCTGCGCTTCCGCGGCGAGTATGCCCGTTTCCAGAATCCGGACGACGATATGATTGTACCGATGCCGGGTGAGGAGAAGCCAGCTCCAGTACTCCGTTCGAAGATGAACGCCGGTGGGGGACAGGATTTCGTGCCGCCTCCACCCACTGATTTGCCTCCGATGCCCGATAATCCGTTTGGTGCTCCAGTGCCGGATGTTCCGTTTTAAGGCCGAATTAAAATACTACAGGCGGCTCGCTTTGATGCGGGCCGCCTGTGATGTCTCTATACGGGTTGTTTCAGAATTACTGTGCAACGGTCACTCCGAATTCCTCCAGTTCTACCGTAGCGGTAGTGGCATCGGGAGTCGTAGCTTCCAGTTTGATGAACCGGACAGATTCTGCCTGCGGAAGGGTTACGGTCTGCGGCAACGGATTGTGCATGATGTTACTGAACTCTCCGCGGCTGATTAGTTCCTTCCATTTCTTTCCATCGGGACTCACATAGAACTTATAGCGGAAGGCCATGGTCGGTTTGGCTTCTGCGTTCAGAGGGGCATAGGTAAAGGCCTTGAGGGTAACGGTCTTTCCTAAGTCGATGGTCAGCGGGGAAGCCGACAGCTTCTTCCAAGAGTCTCTGGACAGGTTGTTCCAGTTGGCTGCGCTTCCTTGTTCAGCCAACGGCTGGGCGTAGTAAGCCGCCACTTGCTGGATGTGCGCGTTCAGTCGGCTCTGGTGGATGGTGACTTTCAAGGAATCGGTCACGGTATCAGGAAAACGTACCATGCGCTTGTAGCCCACGGTGGTTCCTTTTCCCAAAAGCTTCCAGTTGCCGTTGTCCCAGGCTTCGAGGGTGAAGTCTTCCACTCGTTGTCCTTTAGAGATGTCTTCTTGCAGCATCACCACGTTGATAGGGGTTTGGCTTTTTACGGCATAGGTGCGTGCAGCTCCCTGCGGGGCTTCCCACGGCTGGTCTCCCCGAAGCACTTTGTTGTCTTTGAACGTTTCCTGGCGATAAGCGGCAAATTCTTTCAGACGGGCTACGTCGGCCTCATGAATCCGTCCCCGGCGGTCGGGAGGAATGTTCAGCAGGAGGACAGAGTTGTAGCCTACCGACTGGAAATAGATGTCCGACAGTTGCTTCAGACTTTTTACCTTGTCATTTTCTGTTTCATGCCAGAACCATCCCGGACGGATGGATACATCGACTTCCGACGGATACCAGAAGAGTTCCGTGGCATCTTTCAGCATTTCGCGGCTACCCAGGTCCTTGGCTTGGCTGTACACTTTCAGGCGGGCATTGTTTGCTTCCGAGCGGGCATAAATTCCCGGAGTCAGTACCGTGGCGCTCCATTCGGTTTCGCGTCCAAGGCCTTTTTCGTTGCCGACCCAGCGTACGTCGTCGCCCATGATGGCCATGACGGCTTTGGGTTGCAAGCGCTGAATGGTCTTGTAGAAGGCATCCCAGTCGTAGGTTTGTTTTTTCCCGTTGGGGCCTTCTCCGTTCGCGCCGTCAAACCAAACTTCGTGTACTTCTCCGTAGTTAGTCAGCAGTTCGGTCAGCTGTTCGATGAAGAATTTGTTGTAGGCAGGAGAATCGCCATAGCAGCTGGCGTTCCGATCCCATGGTGACAGGTAGACACCAAATTTCATGTCATATTTGGTACAGGCATCGCGAAGTTCCTTGACCACATCGCCTTTCCCGTTTTTCCAAGGAGAAGACGCTACGGAGTGAGTGGTGGTCTTGGTAGGCCACAGGCAGAACCCGTCGTGGTGCTTGGCGGTGAGCAATACCATCTTGAAACCGGCTTCTTTCAGGGTCTTCACCCATTGTTCGGCATCCAGGTCGGTGGGGTTGAACAGTGCCGGGTCTTCCGAGCCGTCGCCCCATTCCCTGTCGGTAAACGTGTTGATGCCGAAGTGCAGGAAGGCCGTCAGCTCCATTTGTTGCCAGGCCAACTGCTGAGGCGTAGGAACCAGACGGGCCGCCATGGATACTTTTTGCTCCATGGTTTCATTGCCAGAAAAAGGCAGGTGCTTCACGAAATAGGCCGTGTCTTGCTGTGCCTGCATTCCTATGGGGAGGGAAAGCAGTGCGCATGCCGCGAGAATTTGAGGTAGTTTTTTCATAATGAGATTGTTTTCAGAGTGTGATTTCATTTCATAATAGGGAAAATATCACAGAATTTGATTCAATGGAACGTTCCCCGAATGTTTTATTGGGGTAAAAATAATATAACTTGCTCAATTTTCAGTGATTTCGGTCGATAAAAACGCTGTTTGATAAGATTTTTTTTCTTTAAGAAAAGTGGGGTGGGGGAGATTATGAGAAAATAAGGATTGAATTTTCTATATTTTGACATCGGAAACTCTACTATTTGATTTTCTAATTCGCTAACATTCAGTCTAATTTCATGCAATCTGCGGATTTTATTAGAATATTCCATCTAATTTTTATAACTTTGCGCATCATTCTTAGGAAATTATAAATAACAACGATATGAATATCTCTTATAACTGGCTGAAAGAATACGTCGACTTCGACCTAACCCCGGACGAAGTGGCAGCCGCATTGACTTCCATCGGTCTGGAGACTGGGGGAGTGGAAGAAGTTCAAACCATCAAGGGGGGATTGGAAGGCCTTGTGGTAGGCGAGGTGCTGACTTGCGAACCGCATCCCAATTCCGACCACATGCATATTACCACCGTCAACTTGGGACAGGGAGAGCCTATCCAGATTGTCTGCGGAGCGGCTAACGTGGCTGCCGGACAGAAGGTTATCGTAGCCACACTGGGTACGAAGCTGTACGACGGCGACCAGTGCTTTACCATCAAGAAGTCTAAACTCCGTGGTGTGGAGTCAAACGGTATGATTTGTGCCGAAGATGAAATCGGCGTGGGCACAAGCCACGAAGGTATCATCGTATTGCCGGACGATGTGGTTCCGGGTACACCTGCCAAGGATTACTATAACATCAAGAGTGAATATGTGCTCGAAGTGGACATCACTCCGAACCGTGCCGATGCCTGCTCACACTACGGTGTGGCGCGCGACTTGTATGCATGGCTTATCCAGAACGGACACAAGGCTACATTGAAGCGTCCGTCGGTCGATGCTTTCAAGGTGGATAACCACGACATGAACATCGATATCGTGGTGGAAAATACGGAGGCTTGCCCGCGTTATGCAGGAGTCGCCATCAAGGGTGTCACCGTGAAGGAAAGTCCGGAATGGTTGCAGAACAAGCTCCGTCTGATTGGGGTGCGTCCGATTAATAACATTGTCGATATTACCAACTACATTCTGCATGCCTACGGTCAGCCGATGCACTGCTTCGATGCCGATAAGATTAAGGGTGGCAAGATTGTAGTGAAGACTTGTGCCGAAGGAACTCCGTTCGTGACACTGGACGAAGTGGAACGCAAGCTGTCTGACAAGGACCTGATGATTTGCAACACGGAAGAGCCGATGTGTATTGCCGGCGTATTTGGCGGACTGGATTCAGGTACGACGGAAACGACTACGGACGTGTTCTTGGAAAGCGCTTATTTCCATCCGACTTGGGTGCGCAAGACGGCGCGTCGTCACGGTTTGAGCACGGATTCTTCTTTCCGTTTTGAACGTGGTATCGACCCGAACATTACGATTTATGCCTTGAAGGAAGCTGCGCTGCTGGTGAAGGAACTGGCGGGAGGAGAAATCGCTTCTGAAATCAAGGACAACTATCCGCATCCGATTGCTGATTTCCCGGTAGAGCTTTCTTACGGCTATGTCAACTCACTGGTGGGTAAGGTGATTCCGGTAGAAACCGTGAAGAACATCGTTACCAGTCTGGAGATGAAGGTTGTGAACGAAACGGCAGAAGGTCTTTCGTTGCTGGTTCCTCCTTATCGGGTGGATGTACAGCGTCCGTGCGACGTGGTAGAAGATATTCTCCGTATTTATGGATATAATAATGTGGAAATCCCCACTACGCTGAAGTCCAGCTTGAGCGTGAAGGGAGAAGTAGATAAGTCGGTGAAACTGCAGAACCTGGTCGGCGAACAGCTGGTGGGTTGTGGTTTCAACGAGATTCTGAACAACTCACTGACCGCTGCGGCTTATTATGACGGACTGGAAACGTTCAAGCCGGAAAACTTGGTGCGGGTGATGAATCCGTTGAGCAACGACTTGAACGTAATGCGTGCCACACTGCTTTTCGGCGGTTTGGAAAGCATCCAGCACAATGCCAACCGCAAGAATGCCGACTTGAAGTTCTTCGAGTTCGGTAACTGCTATCACTTCCATGCCGAGAAGAAGAATCCGGAAAAGGTACTGGCTGCCTATTCGGAAGAATTGCACATGGGCTTGTGGCTGACCGGAAAGCGGGTAAGCAACTCTTGGGCACATGCCGATGAAAATGCGTCTGTATATGAGCTGAAGGCTTATGTGCTGAATATCTTCCGTCGTCTGGGGGTAAACTTCGGAGGACTGGTATTCGGAAATCTTTCGGACGACATTTACTCGGTAGCTATTTCCGTACACACTCGTGGCGGTAAGTTGCTGGCTACCTTCGGTGTGGTTTGCAAGAAGATTCAGAAGGCGTTCGACATTGACCATGAAGTATATTATGCCGACTTGAACTGGAAGGAACTGATGAAGGCTATCAAGAACAATGTGGTAAGCTATAAGGAAATCTCCAAGTTCCCGGCTGTAAAACGTGACTTGGCTTTGCTGATTGACAAGAAGGTACAGTTTGCTGAAATCGAAAAGATTGCTTACGAAACCGACAAGAAGCTGCTGAAGTCTGTTGAATTGTTCGATGTGTACGAAGGCAAGAACCTGGAAGCCGGCAAGAAGAGCTATGCCGTAAGCTTTATGCTTCAGGATGAAAATGCCACACTGAACGACAAGCAGATTGACAAGTTCATGCAGAAGCTGATTGGCAACTTGCAGAACAAGCTGGGAGCTGTGCTTCGATAAGATAAAGCCCTGAATGATGCGTTACGATATTCAACCAGATTATCACCTGAAAGCTAAGCGGAGATGTCTGACGGCATTCTCCGTGGGCTTGGTGCTTGCGTTTCAGGCTGTAAGGGTCCTTTGGGATTTTTCGCTCAATGCGCCATGGAAGAATGGATTGGCCATTGTGGGTGGTTTGGGATGCTTACTGATTAGCGGAATAGGGTGCTGGAAATACTGGAAGCTCATTCAGCATAATAAAAAGAGAATTCATTAAAAATAAATTTAAAAATATCATCCAATGGGAAGAGCGTTTGAATATAGAAAAGCTACAAAATTGAAAAGATGGGGTCACATGGCGAAGACCTTCACTCGTCTGGGTAAACAAATTGCAATTGCAGTAAAAGCTGGTGGTCCGGAACCGGAAAACAACCCGGCTTTGCGTTCGGTAATCGCTACTTGTAAGCGTGAAAACATGCCGAAGGACAACATCGAACGTGCCATCAAGAATGCAATGGGTAAAGACCAGAGCGATTACAAGAGCATGACTTACGAAGGATACGGTCCTCACGGAATTGCCGTATTCGTAGACACTTTGACAGACAACACGACTCGTACGGTAGCCGACGTACGTTCCGTATTCAACAAATTTGGCGGTAACTTGGGTACTACCGGTTCACTGGCTTTCTTGTTTGACCACAAGTGTGTGTTCACTTTCAAGAAGAAAGACGGTATTGATATGGAAGAATTGATTCTGGACCTGATTGACTACAACGTAGAAGATGAATACGATGAAGATCCGGAAGAAGGTACCATCACTATCTACGGTGACCCGAAGAGCTATGCAGCCATCCAGAAGCACTTGGAAGAATGTGGCTTCGAAGATGTCGGTGGTGATTTCACTTACATCCCGAACGACCTGAAGGATGTGACTCCGGAACAGCGTGAGACAATCGACAAGATGGTAGAACGTCTGGAAGAATTCGACGATGTACAGACGGTTTACACGAACATGAAACCGGAAGAGGACGCAGAATAATTTTTCTCATTACATACATTACGGACGGAGTGCTTCATCAGGTACTCCGTTCTTTTTTATACGCAAAAAAGACAATAGCATGAAATACAGTTACAGAACGATGGGGACCTGCAGTTCCCAGATTGACGTGGAAGTGGAAAACGGAATTGTAAAGGACGTACATTTTACAGGCGGATGCAACGGCAACCTGCAAGGTATCTCTTCACTGGTAAAGGGGATGAAAGTGGATGACGTGATTGCACGCCTGGAAGGTATCCGTTGTGGGGGAAAGCCCACTTCCTGCCCCGACCAGCTTTGCAAGGCCCTGCGTGAGATACGCTGAGAGGCTTTCTTAAAACTCCTCCGAAAGTGAGGAAAGCAGCACGATGAGCAGGATACCGGCGATGACGAGGGCCAGGAACGTGAACAGGCTCAGTAAGCCCACGGTTTTGAGGAAGGTTCTGACCCAACCACGGTGGTACACGGTGTGCAGCGAAATGTAGGTATAGATAAACATGCCCACGAGGAAAACAGTCAGTGTGTAGAAGGGAATGTCTCCTCTGAAGGCATCCAGAAAGTTTTTCTCTGTCAGCAGGGGAATCAGCGGGATAGGCAACAGCATCAGGAATACGGTATTCAGATGGATGGCATGCACGAAATGCCACATGTAGGGATACCGTGATTTGCGGAACAGCCCTTGTAGAAGCCAGGCGAACAGCGGCAAAAGGAACATCATGTAGAGGGGTGTCCATTTGGACAAGCCTCCTATGAGTTGGTTGAGGAAAGACTCCCGGCGGAGTTGTTCAGCTTCATCGGGATTGTCTGAATTCCATTCGTATACGGGTGTGAGGGCGTTCCCAGCGGAGTCTGTTTGGAAGTGAAGAGCTGCTTGCATCGATTCCGAGCCGATTTCTTTTTCTTTCAGCAGACTGTCCAGTTGTGAGGTTTTCACTTTCTGGAGGTACAGAATGGTTTTCAGGTCTTTTTCCCGGAGGGTGCTTTCACGGAGACAAGAGTCGGCTACCAGCTTCGGCATCCGTACATAGGAAAGGGAGAAACGGTCGTCCAGGCGTTGTACTTGGAACAGTTCATCGGTTCGGGTGACTCCTCTTTCCTGAAGAGCCTGCACCAGTTCCGGACCCTGATACAGATAGACGCTGGTATCGGGGAGGGCAGCTTCGGAGTTGAGCTGTTGGACTACTTCGTCGTTGATGCTCAGAGACTCTACGGCCTGTAAGGCTTGGTTGGCCTTATCAGAAGCCAGCATGAAAAAGAGGGTGAAAAAGACCACGGAGATGCACATGTAAAGGCGGAAAGGATGCACGTAGGAATTGATTTTCCCGGCATTGAACTCGTTGGTCAGGAAGCCCGGGCGAGTGAACATGAGCCATAAGGTCTGCCAGATTTTACTGTCGAACTGGTAGACATTTTCAAAGTATTGCTTGAAATATTTCCAGAACGGCTGGTAGATGTCGAGAGCATATTGTCCGCAGCAGTGGCAGTACATCCCTTCCAGTTTGGTACCGCAGTTTTTACAATAGGTGTATCCGGGAACAGTCTTTTTGCGGATTCTCTGGAGGCGTTTCAGTTCGATGAGCCGCATAATCCGGCGTTTCCTTTCTGTAAGTTTTTGTCGCATCCGGGCGAGAAAGCCCGTCTTCTTTTGCGTTTCGTGTGTGGTATTTTTCATGTCGGTCTGATTGAGTAAGATGATATACTGATACAAAAATACGTTTGTAGAATGAATTCTGCAAGTTTTTGTGAAGAAGAGCTGTATTCGGAACTTGTTCCTTCTTCAAATGGTGGAAAGGCATAAAAAAACAGTTATATTGTTTCCTTCTGTATCAGATTGTTCTTGGGAAGCAATATAACTGCAAGGATACCTTGTAGAGGTATTGTGTGTGATGCGATTAACCAATCTTGCTGATTTTTTTCAGCTTTTCTTCATCGATGATTTTGATTTTTCGTCCGTCGATAATAATCAGTTTTTCGGCAGCAAAGTTTGATAGGGTACGAATGGCATTGGAAGTGGTCATGTTGGAAAGGTTGGCCAAGTCTTCTCTTGAAAGATAGATACTCAGCGTGCACTGGTCTTCTTCCACTCCGTAGGTCTCTTTCAGGAAAAGCAGAGATTCAGCCAGACGTCCGCGGATATGTTTCTGAGTCAGGTTGACGGTTCTTTCATCGGAGATACCCAAATCTTTCGATAGTTGTTTGATAAAGAACATGGCCAGTTCTGCATTCTCCATAATCAGTTGGACAATGACCGGCATTGGAATCAGACACATGGTACAAGGCTCAAAAGCGGCAGCTGCGGTCACAAAATTTTCTTCCGCGAAATACGCACGGTAAGCGAAATATTCTTTGTTCTTGATGACACGGATAATCTGGCTTCTTCCTCCCACACCGTCTTTGTAAATCTTGACTTTGCCGTTCAGCAGGCACATCAGATTCTCCGGAGTTTCCCCTTCACAGTAGATTGTTTCGTTTTTCTTGTATTTTTGAATTGTAAAATTTTGTGCGAGTAGTTCGCGTTGTTGCTGGGTTAATGGTTGCCATAAATCTGGTATACTTTCGGCAATCTCAGCTTCTGTTAATTCCTTTTTTACCATAAGTGTTCCAAAACCATGTTATTAAGCACAAAGATAGAAAGAAAAATTGAAAGAATATACTTTTTCCGGGTAAAAAATGCCTCTGGAATAGGGCTTTGTTATATATTTGCCTAAGTTATGCGAATAGGGAAAGCCTTTTATATGGTTTTGTGGGGACTATGGGCTTTGTGCCTGTTAGGTGGTATCCCACAGCGGGGAATGGCACGTGACAATATGCCGGCTCTTCCCTTGCGACCCATGGTGCCCGATTCCATTCTGGAATATATGTTTCAGTCTGCTTCCGTCTATTCGCACGAAGTGAAGGGATACAAGGCGGATTTGTATTTAAAAGGACATCTCACCGTTCACAAGCAGAACCGCATCATACGCTACGTCCCTTCTATGTTCCGCTTGGAGAAGGGAATAAAAGACTACGTGCATGAATCCATCAGCGACCTTCAGTACACGGCTCCTGGACTTATTGACCGGAAGGTGAGGGCCATATCTACTACTTTTCCCAGTTATAGCGGGCAGATATTCGATGTGATAGACTACATGAAGTTCAATATCTATTCACCATCGTTGATGGGAAACAAGCTGTTGTCGCCTTTGAATAAGAAGGCACAGGTGCATTATCGTTATCTGCTGGAAAGCGTGGAACCTCAGTTTGACGGGGAGCTTTACTGCATCCGGGTGATACCACGCTACCGGAGTACGCAACTGGTAGAGGGGACATTGTGGCTTTCCTCGGCCGACTGGACCATCCGGAGGATGGATCTGAAAGGGCGTTATGATTTGATTCACTTTCATCTGCACATGCAGATGGGAGAGGAGAAAGACACGAAATGTCTCCCGGTGCTGATGAATCTGGACCTGAATTTCAAGTTCCTGAAGAATCACCTGGAGATGAAATACACCGGATGGATGCGCTATTCTTCGGTGACGTTCCGGCAACCGGGAGAGGAGTGGATTGATAAAAAGACAAAGGACCATAATCTTTCCAACTCTTATACGCTGACTTGTGACACCAGTCGTCTGGTAGTAGAGCGGGATTCATTCAACCGTATCCGTCCGATTCCTTTGTCGTCGTATGAAGATTCGCTTTATCGGATGGCGGATGAACGGAGGCGTCAGCGGGAGGCAGATACCTTGAAGCCTCCACCTACGAAGTTCAAAAAGAACATGGTGTTCCTCGGGCAGATAGGGGATGCCTTGATCAGCAGTTACGACATCGACCTGTCGCGGGTGGGGAGTATCAACTGTTCTCCGATTATCAATCCGTTGCTGGTGAGTTACAGTCATCGGAACGGGATTTCGTACCGTCAGGTGTTCAAATACAACAAGCTGTTTCACGACGGACGGTTGCTGCGTATCGCCCCCCAGATTGGTTATAACTTCACCAAGAAAGAACTCTATGCCAAGGCAGACGTGGAATATTTCTATAATCCCCGGAAGTTGGGGTCCATTGAAGTACATGCCGGAAACGGTAACCGTATTTACAGTAGTGTGGTGCTCGATCAGCTGAAGGAAATGCCGGACAGTACGTTCTCGTTCGAAGGGCTGGAGCTGGACTATTTTAAGGATGTGTACGTCGATGTGTCGCACAACATTGAACTGTGCAACGGTTTGAAACTGGGTACGGGATTGGCCATGCACTGGCGGTATACCAAAAGCACGCCGGAAGTGGAGGCCCGTGTCCGTTCCCGTTACAACAGTTTTGCTCCCCGCATCCGCCTGGAATGGACGCCGGGGATGTATTACTATATGAATGGCAACCGAAAAATCAATGTGGGTTCATATTATCCCACCTTCATGCTGGACTATGAAAGAGGCCTCAAGTTGCTGACGAATTCAGGCACGTATGAGCGTATCGAATGTTCGGTGGAGCAGATTATCCGTCTGAAGAATGTACGTTCTATTGCTTACCATATCGGAGGTGGAATGTTTACAAACCAGTCGGATATGTACTTTGTGGATTACGTGCATTTTGCCAATCTGAATCTGCCGCAGGGCTGGAACGACGACATCGGAGGTACCTTCCAGATGCTGGACGGGCGTTGGTACAATGCATCCAGTCACTATTTGCGGGGAAACATGACCTTTGAGGCTCCCTTTATTCTCCTGTATCCGGTGTCCCGTCTGTTGTCTTTCATTCAGAAAGAACGAATTTATGCGGGCATTCTGTTTATGCCTCACCTGAATCCTTATTTGGAGTTTGGATACGGTTTCGCCACCCACCTTTTCGATGCCGGTGTGTTTATCGGAAATGAAAAAGGTAAATTTACCTCCGTGGGATGTAAATTTACCTTCGAACTATTCAATAAATAACCTACTCTTTACACCAGTTCATCCGATGTATAGCCTTTTGGCAGCGGGCGGCAGTTATAGCCTGAAGCCATGATTTCTCCGTAAGCTCCGGCCGAACGCAGGGCAATGAGGTCGCCACGGTGTACCTTGTTCAGGTCGATGGCCTTGCCGAACACGTCGGATGATTCACAGATAGGCCCTACCACGTCGTAAGTCTCTACCGCTTCTTCCGAAGTCAGGTTTTCAATCTTGTGGTAAGCCTGGTATAAAGCCGGGCGAATCAGGTCGGTCATACCCGCGTCTACGATGGCAAACTGCTTGTTTGTGCCTTGTTTCACGTAAGTCACTTTGGTGATGAGGCTTCCGCATTGTCCCACTACCGAGCGTCCTAGTTCAAAGTGAAGTGTCTGTTGCGGGCGCAGGCGCAGGTGCTTGTGATAGGTAGCGAAGTACTCGGCGAAGTCCGGAATCGGCTGGCGGTTAGGATGTGCATAGTCGATGCCCAGTCCGCCACCCACGTTGATGTGTTCCACGATAATCTGGCGGGCATACAGTTTCTCCTGCAGTTCGTTCACGCGGTTGCAGAGCGCCACGAAGTCGCCCATGTCAAGAATTTGTGAGCCGATGTGGAAATGCAGTCCCACGAACTTCACGTTTTTCATCTCCAGTGCCAGGTCGATGATGTGGTCCATGTCCTGCATGCTGATGCCGAATTTGTTTTCGGCCAGACCGGTAGTGATGTTGGCATGTGTATGTGCACCTACATCCGGGTTGATACGGAATGCTACGCGGGCAATCTTGTTCTTGGCCGCAGCCAGTTCATTGATGACCTCCAGTTCCGGAATGGACTCTACGTTGAAGCAGAAAATGTCATAATCCAGTCCCAGATTGATTTCCTTGTCAGTCTTTCCCACGCCGGCATAGACAATCTTGCTGGCCGGGAATCCGGCTTGGATGGCTGCCTGAATTTCACCGCCGCTCACACAGTCGGCTCCCAGTCCGCTTTCGCGGATGATACGCAGGATTTTGGGATTGGCATTGGCTTTTACGGCATAATGCACACAGAATTTATTATATTTTCCTGCTTCCTCCTTGATTTTGTCCAAGGTTTCACGCAGCAGGTTTGCGTCATAATAATAAAACGGGGTTTCAAGTTCCCTGAAACGTGTTATTGGAAAATTTGCTTTCATGTGAGTTTAGTTGTTTTGGATTGATATAGAGGATAAAAAAGCGGACGATGCGGCTTTGACCGTATCCTCCGCTTTTCGCTGTATAGAAATGTATTTTATTTCTTGTTGCCGTTGAACAGCACGTCGCTCAATGACTGAAGCGCTCTCTTCTTGTCTGCCTCCCGAATCAGGAAAGAGATGTTGTAGTTGCTTCCGCCGAATGAAATCATACGCACCGGGATTTCGCGCATGGCATCGAGTGCCTTTGCCTCAAAACCTACGTTTTCCCATTCCAGGTCGCCCACTACGCAAACGATACACATGTCATGGTCTACTGTCACCGTACCGTATTTCTTCAGGTCGTTCACAATCTCATTCAAGTGCTTCGTGTTGTCGATAGACATGGACACACCTACTTCTGAAGTACAAACCATGTCGATGGCCGTCTGGTAGCTTTCGAAGATTTCGAACACCTTGCGCAGGAAACCGTGAGCCAGCAGCATACGGCTGGATTTGATTTTGATGGCTGTGATGTTGTCTTTGGCAGCTACCGCCTTGATTTTGCCTTTTTCCGTATCGTTTGAAATCAGCGTACCCGGAGCCGATGGTTCCATGGTGTTCAGCAGACGTACCGGGATGTTGGCATATTTGGCCGGCTGGATGCAGGTTGGATGCAGAATCTTGGCACCGAAGTAAGCCAGTTCGGCAGCCTCTTCAAAGTGCAGCTGACGGACAGGAGATGTCTTGTCCACTACGCGCGGATCATTGTCGTGCATACCGTCGATGTCCGTCCAAATCTGGATTTCAGACGCGTTGATGGCTGCTCCAATCAGAGAAGCCGTATAGTCGCTTCCTCCGCGCTGCAAGTTGTCGATTTCACCGTATGCGTTGCGGCAGATAAATCCCTGCGTGATATAAATCTCATAACCCGGATTGGCTTCCAGCTGTGCGTTCAGTTTCTCGCGGATGTACGTCAGGTCCGGTTCACTGTTTTTGTCCGTGCGCATGTATTCCAGTGCCGGAATCAGTACCGCCTTCACGCCCTGTTCGCACAAATAATTTGTCACCATGTTTGTAGAGATGATTTCTCCTTGTGCCAGGATGACCTTTTCTTCGAACAAAGTAAATATGTCTTTCGTGTAAGAACGAATGTAATCAAAAACCGATTTTACAAAATCCAGTGTCTTCTGTTTATATTCTTCGGTAGAATACAACTCATCAATGTGCTGTTTGTATTTAGATTCCAGTCTATTGATGATTTCATTTGCACCTTCTGGATTTTTCTTGTACAGATAATCCGAAATTTCAACCAATGTGTTCGTCGTACCCGACATGGCAGACAGGACTACAATTTTCTGTTCGCCGTCATTGATTAATTTGGCCACATCCTTCATTCTTTGTGCGGAACCTACGGATGTACCTCCAAACTTTAAAACTTTCATTTTACGTTTCGAATTTAAAATGTTTTATAATTAATTATTTTCGGGAGCAAATGTAGTAATAAAAACCCTATTTTAAGTTCATTTTGGCAAAATTCCTTTTACTCCTTTGTCTTTTTTATGAATTTGCGGTTTCTGTCAGGCGATGGTGCTCACATTTATACACTTTTCCCGGGTATTCCGACAGCAGGTTCAGGTTGTGCGTGGTCATGATGATGGCCGACCCTTGCCGGCAAATTTCTTGTAACAGTTCCACGATGTGCCGGCCGGTTTCCACGTCGAGATTTCCCGTCGGTTCGTCGGCCAGGATGATGTCCGGCTGGTTCAGGATGGCCCGTGCGATGACAATACGCTGCTGTTCACCTCCGGAAAGTTCGTTGGGCATTTTGTATCCTTTGTTTTCCATGCCCACCTGTCGGAGCACCTCTTCGATACGTTTTTCTATTTCCACACGGTTTTTCCATCCCGTAGCCTTGAGCACGAATTTCAGGTTCTCGTGTACGGTACGGTCGGTCAGCAGCTGGAAGTCCTGAAACACGATGCCCAATTTCCGGCGCAGGGTAGGGAGGTCTTTCCTTTTCATGTGTCGGACAGAATATCCCAATACCTGAGCCTCTCCGTTGTCGATTTCCACTTCCCCGTAGAGGGTCTTCAGGAAAGTTGATTTTCCGCTGCCCACCTTTCCGATAAGGTAGATGAATTCTCCTTTCTTCAATTCAAAGTTGATGTCTGAAAGAATTTCCTGCCCCTGCAGGCTGATGCTGACATGCTGATATGTGATAAGCGGTTGTGCTTCCATTCTTTCCATTAATGTTTTTTCCAGTTCGCGCTGTGGCGTTCTTTCAGTTCACGGGCCAAGTCTTCAATGCGGTATCCCTTGTAGGTGAGTAATACAATCAGGTGATACAGCAAGTCGGCTCCTTCGTAAATCAACCGTTCGTCGGTACCGTTGCAGGCCTCGATGATCGTTTCCACAGCCTCTTCGCCCACTTTCTGCGCCATCTTGTTGACACCCGAATTGAACAGGCTGGTCGTGTAGGATTTATCCGGCATCTCCTGGCGGCGTCGGTCAATGAAATCCTGCAGCTCCTTCAGGAACATGATGTCCTGCTCGTTCTTTTCACCCCAGCAAGTGTCGGTGCCTGTGTGACAGACAGGGCCGTCCGGGTGTACCATGATGAGCAAGGTGTCGTTGTCGCAGTCTGCCTTAATGGATACCACGTGCAGGAAGTTGCCGCTCTGTTCACCTTTGGTCCACAGGCGGTTTTTCGTACGGCTGAAGAAAGTCACCTTTCCCGTTTCCACGGTCTTCTCGTAGGCTTCCTTGTTCATGAAGCCCAGCATCAACACTTTCTGTGTGTAGTTATCTTGGATGATGGCCGGAATCAGGCCATTCATTTTCTCGAAATCCAGTTCCATAATTCTTTATTTAATATATAATAAGTGGTTAAACATGTTTTTATCTGCGCACGGTGACGCCTTCTTTGCAAAGGTAATCTTTTAATTCGGGAATCCGTATCTCTCCGAAGTGAAAAACGCTGGCAGCGAGTGCGGCGTTGGCTTTTCCCAGTGTAAACGCATCGCGGAAGTGTTCTTTCTTTCCGGCGCCTCCCGAAGCGATGACCGGGATGGTCAGTCGTTCAGCCAGTTCGGCCAGTGCCTCATTGGCATATCCTTCCTTCACTCCGTCGTGGTCCATGCTCGTGAACAGGATTTCTCCTGCGCCCCGGCGGTTGGCCTCTTCCGCCCATTCCATCAGGAAACGGTCGGTCTCCAGCCGTCCTCCGTTGAGGTAACATTTCCAGCCCTGCGGAGTCTGGCGCGCATCGATGGCCACCACGCATACCTGTGAGCCGAAATGGAGAGCAATGTCATCAATGAGCTGCGGGTTGCGGAGGGCAGAGGAGTTGATGGACACCTTGTCCGCTCCGGCGTTCAGAAGCCGTTCCACGTCGCTCAGTTCATGGATGCCGCCTCCCACCGTAAACGGGATATTGATTTCCGCCGAGATGCGTTTCACCAGTTCCGTAAATGTTTTCCGGCCCTCGTGGCTGGCCGTAATGTCCAGGTATACCAGCTCGTCCGCCCCTTGTTCGCTGTATGCCTTTCCCAGTTCTACCGGGTCGCCGGCCTGCCGCAGATTGACGAAGTTGGTTCCCTTCACTGTCTGTCCGTCCTTGATGTCCAGACAAGGTATGATTCTCTTTGCTAACATAGTTTTGTTTCTTGAATAAGTTTTAAGGAAGGAAAGCCTTTAAATCCTGTAGGGTGATGCGTCCCTCGTAAAAAGCCTTTCCGAATACCACCGCCGGGATGCCGGCCTCTTCCAGTGCTTCAATGTCCTTCATGCCGCTGATGCCTCCGCTGGCAATCAGATGCAGGTCGGGATGCGCCTGGATAATTTCCTTGTACAAGTCGATGGATGGTCCGTTGAGCATGCCGTCGCGGGAGATGTCCGTGCAGAGCACTTTCGTGACCCCCTTCTTGATGTATTCGTCGAGGAAAGGTATCAGTTCCATCTGGCTACATTCCAGCCAGCCGTTCACGGCGATTTTTCCATCCTTGGCATCCGCTCCCAGGATAATACGTTCGCTACCATAGGTCTCCATCCAGCGGCCGAACGTATCCGGCTCCTTCACGGCGATACTGCCCAAGGTAACCATTTGCGCTCCGCTCTCGAAAGCAATGTGCAAGTCTTCATCACTTTTGATACCTCCACCGAAGTCGATGACCAGTGAGGTCTGTCCGGCCAGCGCTTCCAGTACCTTGTAATTCACGATGTGTTTGGAAGCCGCTCCGTCCAGGTCTACCACGTGTAGCCGACGGATGCCGTGTGCTTCAAACATTTTGGCCACTTCCACCGGATTCTCGTTGTACACCTTTTTCGACTGGTAGTCTCCTTGTGAAAGTCGTACGCATTTGCCGTCGATGACATCGATGGCAGGTATAAGTTCTATCATAGGATGTTCTTGATGCAAATTGAGTGAAATATTAAAGATTCAGGAAGTTGCGCAGGATACATTCGCCCACCTTTCCACTCTTTTCCGGATGGAACTGGGTGGCATAGAAATTGTCCTTGTGCAGTGCTGCACTGAACGGAGTGATATATTCCGTAGTAGCCGCCGTAAACTCGTTGACCGGCACATAGAAACTATGGACGAAATACACGAATTCTTCCTCCTTGAGTCCTTGGAACAGCGGACTGCGGAGATGCGAAAGTGTGTTCCATCCCATGTGGGGCACTTTGTCCTCCGGATGGGTTGGCTGGAATTTCTTCACTTCCGCGTCGAAGATGCCCAGACAGTCGACGTCTCCTTCCTCGGAATGGCGGCAGAGCAGCTGCATGCCCAGGCAGATACCCAGAACCGGTTGCTTGAGGTCCTTGATGAGCTGGTCCAGTCCGCATCCTTTCAAGTAATCCATGGTAGTGCGCGCTTCGCCCACTCCCGGAAAAATGACCTTGTCGGCACTGAGCAGCATTTCCTTGTCGTGGGTGATGATGGGTTCCACACCCAGACGTTTCAGGGCACAGTCTACTGAAAAAAGGTTGCCGGCATTGTATTTTATGATGGCGATTTTCATTCTGTACTATTTTTTTTGTAGGAAAAAATTGTTTCTGCAAAAGTAACGAATTATAATCAATCTCCTAATAAACGCAACGAAAAGTTTGGTGCCTGCTTTCTTTTTCTGACAAGATGGAGCAGTGAGGAGTGATTTTCCCTATTTCTCATATTTAGTTTGTGTGGCTTCCATGGAATTTTTTTTCAGGAAGCTATTGCAGGTTCAAAAAATTGTACTACCTTTGCAACCGCAATCGAGAGAGAAAGCAACGAAAGAAAAACTTAATGGTGCGTTAGTTCAGTTGGTTAGAATACATGCCTGTCACGCATGGGGTCACGGGTTCGAGTCCCGTACGCACCGCAATAAACATTGAAAATCAATGTTTTACAAATTAAACACCCGATTTTACACCCAAGAATGTAAAGTTGGGTGTTTTCGTATTATTTATGATTATAAAGGGAGAGTATAAAAGTTTTTTACCAGTCGATGCGTTCATAGGATTTATGTGCCTGATGTTTGCCGGGGGTATTGCTTATGCCATTTATCACGCCTTGTTCGTTGCTGTTGTCCAGCAGAATATCGCTTCGGAAATTCTCGGGCGCACGTTTTCTTTGATATGTAGTCTGAGCACGCTCTCTTCCTTGTTGGGGATATTGGTATCGGGATATTTGGCTGAAAACATGAGTATTGCAACCTTGTTTGTAATCTGTGGGACGCTCATTGGAGCGGTCGGAGTAGCCGCGTGTTTCATCTCTTCGATAAAATCTCTGCAATAACATATTTATCACAAAGACATCGTTTATTATGGCAAAAAAAGAACACATTACGATTTCAGACTTATTCCAAATATTGGATTTATTGGAAAGTACAGGCGTGAAGTATTGGCTCGATGGAGGATGGGGCGTAGATGCCCTGCATGGAGGGCAAACCAGAATCCATAGAGATGTGGATATTGATTTTGACAGCCGTTATACCGACAATTTGATTGCCTTTCTTCAGGAAAATGGTTTCGTCATAGAAACGGACTGGCTTCCTGCGAGGATGGAATTATACAGCGTCGAATTAGGGTATATAGACATACACCCGTTTATATTGAATGAGGATGGTACATCCAGACAAGCGGATTTGCAAGGTGGTTGGTATGAATTTCAGTCGGACTATTTTGGTGAAACTACTTTGGATGGCAGGGTTATTCCATGTATTTCATTGAAAGGGCAAAAGATATTCCATTCGGGATATGAATTTCGGGATAAGGATATTCATGACTTATCTATTCTTGATGCTATTTCAAAATCATAATTAAAAGCTGGAGGATCAATTCCCCCAGCTTTTTCAGCCCTCGTTACATCATAACTTGAATCCTCTACTTTTTCTTGGCTCTTCTGTTTTTCGTAAACCTTGCCGAAGTTTCTCCCATTGTTCTTTGAACCATTCGCCAATCGGTTGCCTGTTTATGGTCAGTACCAGTTTACTGTCATTGGTCGGATTCTTTTCCACTTTGAAAATATCATTCCTGATGTCAAACTTCCGTCTGTGCTCTTCGGAATAAATCCTGCCATTGCACCTGATAGCCTCTTTCTTCGTCAGAAGGCTCTCTATCATTTCTTTGGTGAAGCCGATGGCAGAGCATAGCTTTTCCATTCTCAACATTTCTTTGAGCATCGGGAACCATTTGAACGCCTTTTCAAGAATAGCATTCAGCCGTGATATTTCCTTGTCTTTGGCTTCAAGCTCCTGCTTGTGTATTCCTTGCAGGTTGCGTATCTGCCTGCCGTGCTGTTCCTGCATGTGCCGCATTTGGGCTTTCAAGTCATCAATTCCCGTGTCCCGTTTGGCAATTTCCTGATGCAGTTCTGCATTGGATTGTTCCAGTTTCTTCATTTTTCCGCTACCGAAAAGAGAACCCACTCCGCTTACTATGACCGTAGCGGCATCGGTGGCTGCGCCTTTGAGCTTGTCCGTGCGTATCTCCGATTTCACCTGACGGAGTTCCTGTTCGGCAAGATTTATCTGTTCTTCTTTGTGCCGTTTTGCAGCATCCATGCGTTGCAGTTCGGCTTTCTGCTTCTCAATGATAAAATCGTTCCTCTCCAGATGTTCTTTGCCTGTTACGGCCTTTGACTGTCCACGCTCCATCAGCAGGATGTCGGATGCCAAACTCTGCATTTCGGTCATATCCTCGTCATTGAGTTTGCGGCTCTTGCCTGTATCGTGGTTCATCCAATCGAATACGATATGGGCATGGTAATTGGGCTTGAACCATCTTTCGCCTACTTGGAAACTCTCCTTGTCATCCACTTCGGGCTGACCGTTCAGCCAATGCCCCTCGTCCTTGTGCAGGAAGATTTGAAGCGGTGTGATGCCCCATCGCCTTTGGCACTCCTCGCCAAACCTACGCACATCTGCCAAAGTGGTGTCCTGTCTGATGAGCAAGACTCCCTCACGGATGGGTGAACATCCCGCCACCTTGATAATCTTGCCGTTTTTTCCTTTGCGTTCACGCTCCTTTTCCTGCATGGCGCGTCCTGTCTTTTCCTTGACCATGCGTTTGATGTTCTCATAGTGCGTCTGCAATTCGGGACTGCCGAAATCCGGATTTATCCATTGTCCATTATCGGCTGTAAGTTCGGGCACGATATAGATTTTGGACTTGCCGATGTTGCGCATATACTCGGCAGTCCTTCGGTTATGAGCCTCGCTTGATGCCACGTTGCAAGGCTTGACATGTATGCTTGATTTTGTTGCCATCTTTTCAATCTTTGATTCGGTTATTACTAATTTGGTTTGCTGCTTTCCGCTCATAACCGCAAAGGGGTTCTTAGGGGTGCGACCCATAAGCGGAGTTTCCAAAGAGAGGGTCACTCTTTGGTCGGGTTGCATAGGGCTGAAAGCCCTTGCCGGGTTCTTAGGGCAGCGTCCTAAGCCCCTCGGGAGAGCCCACAACTACGAAAGCGAAGCGTGTAGTTATAGTGGGCTATAACCGGAAGACTTTCGGTTTCTTGGATAGCGTGTCACTCCTCTTTCTGACGGATTGCATTTGCTCTTTTCCATCAGCCATGCGCTTCTGCAAATACTCGTTCAGGTCTTTGCATCCGCAGTAGATTTGGGAAGCGTCCCGTATATGCCGGGTGCTGTCGTATTCCTTGCGGATTTGTTGAAGGGCTTCCATTCCTGCACGGTCATTGTCAAAAAAGCAGTGGATGCGCTCATAGCTTCCCAACGGGTAGAGTGCCTTGGAAACATTGGCTACGGAATTAAGAATCATGTAATCCTGCCTGTCGAAATCGGGGCATTGCGGACAGCTTTCAAGCCGCAGGGTCAGAAATGAGAGGTAGTCCATAAATCCCTCAAAAACGTAACACGTGTTCCTTTGTTCTCCCGATTGTCTGATATGGGATATTTCTTTCGGCGCGATACAGCCCTTGAAATATCGGTTGCGTATCTCATAGCCGCCCGATATATTCGGAAACGCAATGGCGAAGTACCGCTTGCCGTTGTGCGTAAACCGTGCTTCCCTGCATTCTCTTTTCGCCAGTACCGGATTGATACCCCTTTCCTGCAAATAGGCGAGCAAGGCAGGGGAAGATAGCGGCACGGTTTCCAACTGCAGGAAACTCGGCTCCGTAAAGGACTGCTTGCGAAAAGAGAAAGAGACGGGACGCACGTGCGGTGCCTGTTCCTCTATGCGTTTCAAAAGGTACGGCACACTGTCCGTTGCATAGAGGTGCGAAGCCAGTGCGATGATGTTGCCGCCCTTGCCGAGCGCAAAATCGTACCATTGGTTCCGCTCGGTGTTCACCTTGAACGATGCTTCGGTTTCTTCCCTGAACGGCGATTTATACCAGAGATTGATGCCCTGCCGCTTCACCGGGCTATATCCCAAGCTGTGAAGATACTCTTCCAGCCTGATTTGTTTTGCTGTCTGTATGTCCATAAATGATTGTCTTTATCGGTTATCGTTTGTTTTTCTTTTCGCCAGTACCTTTTCATATAGGTTACTGGCTGTATAACCACTTCACTTTATTGTCGTATATATAGGATACGGCTTAAAGTGAAGCGGTTTGATGTGTCCCTGCAACCACTTCGCTTTATCCTAATATATAGACCCGGAGAATAAAGTGAAGTGATTGCAGGAAGCGTGTCAATAGTGGAAATCCGGTTCGTACCTGTACTTCCTGCCGTTCTCCTGCACTATCATCCGCTTGTTCTTCAACACTGTGATGAGTTTGACCAGCTTGTTGTCGCTTAACAGAACACCCACCAAGGCATACGACTCTTTCAATGCTTTGCTCAGTTCCTTATATCCGTATTCGTCCTGTAACGAAAATGCTGCTTCCAGTGCTATCCGGTGTTGTTGCTCGGAAATGTCCTTGCAGGCATCGAACCTTTCGCCTTGGGGTCTGCCGGGTGTTTTGGCTTCTGTCTGGTAATCCTCTATCAGTTCAGGCAGTGCCTTGTCATTGACGCGGAAGGCAAACGGCTCGAAGTCCATCGCACGGATGTGCATGGCGGAAACCTTGCTGATGTCCCCGTTGCTTTTGTCCTTTTCAACGAGCAGCACGGTTTCAGCCTTGTTGTTCAGTTCCGTGCCGATATGTCCCCTTGCGTTCTCATCCCCCTTGTTCTGGTGGAGTATCGTGTGGATATGTATCTGCCTGTCGTCCGTCCACTGCATCAGTTTCGATATGATGCGTGTCGATTCGCTGGGGCTGTTGATGTCATACACCATGTCACGGATACCGTCTATCACCACCATACCGAGGTTCGGTGTATGGTAGATTGCCTGTTCGACAATCCTTATGCGTTGCTCCGGCGTATATTTCCGCAGGGCAAGGAACTCAAGGTTCTCGTTGTCCCTGTCATCGGGCAGCCCTGCCATGCGCATGATGCGTTCCATCACATTCAGGCAGTGGTGGGGGCTTTGCTCCGTATCGACATACAGCACTTTCCGCTTGGCTTCGGGAAGTTCAGCCGCATACCTGAGCACCGTGCCGTTCTTCAAAGCCGCAGCCACGATAGCCGACACATTGAATGTCTTCTTGCTTTTGGCTTTGCCGATGGATGCACTGAAATTTCCCAACGTGCCGATTACAGAACCTTTCACGCTGAGGATTTCTGGCGCTTTCTCGTATTTTCCCGACAGGCTCAGCCGTGAGGCTTGCCAGAGGATTACCGCCTGTTCGTCCGATATTTCCCGGATGTCTTTCATATAGTCCATAGCAATTCCTCCCGTTACTTGCGTCCGCCTGTTTTCTTCCCTGCCAGTTCAAGGGCAAGTTCCGCATCCACGATAATCTTGCGCCCTATCTGGGTGATAGCCTTGTCTATTTTTCCGCTTTTCTTTATGCGGTTGGCGGTGGGCAGGCTGCATCCGAACAGTCTGGCTATGCCGGGTATTCCGTACACATACTTTCTGTTTGTGTCCGTTACGGGCTGTGGCTGCGCTTCCGTCTGAACGGAAGCGTGCCTGCTTAACATGATGAACTCTTCGCCTGTCATCTGCCAGACGGGTTTGGATAATAATTCTTGTAGATTTTGCATAGTTCTACTTTTTTTGATTCAACAATCAGCCCTGCGCACTGGCTGTTATTTCTGTTCTCGAACGATGCAAAATTAGGTAGGGTTATGGGTGGTAAGGATGGGGACGGTATAATCCGGATATTGATATATCTTATTGAATATCAGTAAATAAAAATACCACTCAAAAATTAATTTGAGTGGTAAAAGTGGAACTTTCGTAAAATATCAGGATATGTCACCGATTATCTGAATATATGTTCCATTTCTTTGGCGAATTTCTGGTTACTGTCACTCGGAAAATCGGAAACAGGCTCCTTGTACTTTGACTTGTAGTAGCTGTCATCAATATCCAGCAGTTTCAGTATCCCGGCTTTCCATTTGTCCTTGTCCTGCTTGGAGAGTTTCTCGCCCATCAGGAATATCAGATAGCATACACGGATTTTCTCTCTCGGTTTGATTCTCAACTTGCAGTTGCAGGGTTGCAGGTTCATATTGGCATAGAAATCCAGTGCGGAAATTTCCTCGAACTGTTCTCCAACACATACCTCATGAATGAGCGAAAGCAATTTCATGCTGAAATATTCTTGTTGTCCGTCCGTCGTTTCCTGCTGGCTGATGGGGTTGCCCGGCTCGTCCTGTCGTTTCCCGTCAGGAATGTATTTTTTCAATATGTCCAGAAAAAGGCGGCTTTGGCGGTATATGTCCGTACAACGGTTCTTCATATATTGGAACGCCTCTTTCCTTGCAGCCTTTTGCTGGTCATAGAGTTCGTTCAGTATGGCTCTTTCCTTGTCATATTCAGCCTTGCAGCGTTCATATTCTTTCTCCGCCTGCTTTTCCTCTTCGGCGGTATGTTCCCTATAGCCAATGGAATCATACTTGTTGTTGGCTTCATTCAGCGGCTTGCTCAGACTTCTTGTAACATCCAGTTGGGCTTTAATTTCAGGGGAATACCTTTCCATGTGCTGATAGCAAACACGTTCTATCACACTGTCACTTATGGGGTGCGTTTCATAAGACTGTATGCTCTTTTCTATTTCGGTTCTCAGGCTGCTGAGTATCAAGGTGTATTGTTCTTTTTGCCTGTCAAGCACCAGTTCAAGGATAGCGGCTTCAAAAGACTTTGTGTCACTATACTGCCGATAGAAATCCGAAATGAATTTCTGCCTGTCAAAAGAGAAAACGTGATTGTCTATATAGTCCCTGTATATTCTGTTGAGTTCTCCGTACCGGGGGATTATCGTCTGTATCTTGTCTGCCATAGGTGTCTTACTTTTGTTTGTTCTTTTCATTGTCAAGAAGCATCGTCAGTTCTTCTTCCACCTGTTCTATGCTCGGCAATGCCGATTTCAGGTTCTCTGGTACGGCCTTGCTGAGTTGGTAGTCACTGATGCCGATAGGCTGGTCATAGCCTGTCAGTGCATACTGCGCAACAATCTCATCCTTGCCCTTGCACAGCAGCAGCCCGATGGTCTTGTTGTCATTTTCTCCCCTCAGTTTGTCGTCCACCACATTGATGTAGAAATTCAACTGTCCGGCGTATTCCGGTTTGAACGGGGTGGCTTTCAGTTCCACAACCACGTATGCATGGAGCTTGATATTGTACAGAATCAGGTCGGCATAGAAATCGCTGTCGCCAATCTGGAAATGCTTCTGCCTTGCGACAAAGGCGAATCCGTTGCCCATTTCCAAAAGATAACGGGTAACGTGCTTCACCAGTTGTTCCTCTATGTCCCTTTCGTCAGCACGTTCTTTGGCTCCTGCCAAGTCAAAGATATACGGGTCTTTCAACAGGTAGTTGGCAAGGTCGCTTTGAGGTGCGGGAAGCGTGGCGGTAAAATTATTGACTTTACGGCTGTTGATTTGCCGTTCATACAGTTTGCTTTCAATCTGCATTTTCAGGACATTGCTGCTCCAGCCCATTTCCACGGATTGCTTCATGTACCAGTATTCCACACCCAGCGGAAGCGAACTGTTGAGCATGACCATTTGGCTTGCCCAATTGATTCTTGCCACAGGCGATGCAAGGAACAGTTTTTCTATATCTCCGATGTCTGTTCTATAAATGGCAGATACGGTTTTTGCCACATTCTGAATTTGCGCAGGAACTTCCTGCGTAAATTCTAATTCTCGAAAATCAACCGATTGTATTTGCGCAGTAAGCTCCTGCGTAAATTGCCCGTTGTTTAATTTCAAGACTTCATCTGTTACATTCCGTATGTTTGGAAGCGACAGCCTTGCATCCGTTTCAATAAAACATCGTAGTACACTCAATGGATACGACCTTGCGAATTGGCACATATAAGTAAGGTTGCGTTCCGAATATCCTTTCTTTTCGGGATAATTGAACCGTATCGCCTGCGCCAGTTTCTTGATGACCTTGCCGCCCCAGCCTTGTCGGTTCTGGTGGTACAATATGTAATTGCCCATCTTCCAGTAGTGGAACAGCATCTGTGCATTGGCGGCACTGATGAGCCGGACTTGCGCCTGCTCTATTTCTGAACCGATGGCACTGACGAAAGCCTCGAAACTTCTTTTCTCTATATTGTTGTTATCGTTACTGCTCATTGTTGTATGTATTGAAAGTTACAAAGATAAGCCGAATTACAGGCTTTCCATGAGACTTGATGATTGTTTTTTACAGTTGGTTGAATTTGTTCATCGCATTGGCTTTCACATCATCAGCGATGTCAATGTAAGGTTTCATCGCCTTGTAGTCGCTGTGTCCCGTCCATTTCATGACCACCTGAGCCGGAATGCCGAGAGCCAAAGCATTGCAGATGAAAGTCCTTCTTCCGGCATGGGTGCCCAACAATGCATATTTGGGCGTAATGGTGTCTATGCGTCTGCTTCCTTTATAATAGGTCTCGCTTACTGGCTCGTTGATTTCGGCAAGCTCGCCCAACTCCTTCAAATAATCGTTCATCTTCTGGTTGCTGATGACAGGGAGAGCCTTATGCCCCTCAAACTCCACATCTTTATATTTATCCAGTATCGCCTTGCTGTGGTTGTTCAACTCGATGATAAGCCTTTCGGCGGTCTTTACGGTGGTGATTTCTATATATCCGTCCCTGATGTCGCTTTTCTTTAGGTTATGCACATCCGAATACCGGAGTCCGGTGAAGCAGCAGAACAGAAAGACATCCCTCACCCGTTCAAGGTATTGCTTTGTGTCGGGTATCTGATAATTTTTGAGTTTATTCAGTTCTTCCCACGTGAGGAATATCACCTTTTTCGGGGTGCTCCGCAATTTGGGATTGAAATCTTCGTAGGCATTGTTCATGCAATACCCTTTCTTGGTACACCAGCGCAGGAACCATTTCAGATAGGCGACCTGTTTCATGATGGATGTGTTCCGCATGTCTTCGGTATCTTTCAGGAAATTCACATACTTTGTCAGCTTGGGTTCGTCCAGCGATTCAAAAGTCAGTCCCTTGTCAAACTTTTCAAGGTGCTTCCTTACTGCGGCAAACTTCTCATAGGTGGCATCTGACCAGCCGTTTTGCGTACCGCATTCTTTGATGAACTCGTCAAACACCTCCAACGGAAGAAACACCACCGGGGCTTCCTCCTCTTCCTTTTTCCCATCGTGCAATCTGTTGAACGCATCCTTTACCTGTTCGGTAGTGGGCATGAATCCCTGCACCTCGAACTCCTTGAAGATATTCTGTATTTCGGTGTAGTATTTCAGCAAGTCCGCATTGATTTCCGATGCGCTTTGCTTCAGCTTGTTGGTGCATCCGTTCTTTACCCGCTGCTTGTCGGCATCCCATTTGGCGACATCAATGCGGTAGCCCGTTGTGAACTCGATGCGGTGGCTGGCGAAAACCACACGCATACGGATAGGGACATTCTCCACGATTGGCACTCCGTTCTTCTTCCGGCTTTCCAATGAAAAGATGATGTTTCGTTTGATATTCATAATTGGGTGCGTTTGAAATTCAACACCCAAATATACACCCAATAATTGAAATAGCAAAAGGTATTTAATGATATTTAGTAATATAGCCGATTTATAATAACTTGATTATTATCAGTATATTGCAGTTTTATGAGATTTCTTGATTGTGTAAGTTAAAGTCCCGTACGCACCGCAAGGCTTCAGAGACATCTGAAAGCCAGCGAATGACAAAGCCCACAAAATCAATGATTTGTGGGCTTTGTTTTTTCTTTTTAGAGCCATTCTGAAGACAAACAAATTCCCCAAACAGACAAAGTTGAGTTACCAAATCGTTACAGAAAAAACGGGCTTTTGGAATTGTAACGATTTTCTTTGTAAGTCGCTGATTTGTCGTCTGTTGTCATTAAAATGTCCGCTTGTAAATCAATTATTAATCTTTCCTTTGCAGGCAATGTGTAACAGTTGTAACGAAGGAGCAAAATTAAAAGGTTTATGAGCAAAAGTACATTCCGAATCCTCTTTTATCTGAGGAAAAACTACCTGAACAAGTCAGGCAAGGCGGGTATCATGATCCGCCTGACGGTGAACGGTTACATGGTGCAGTTCAGTTCCAAACTGGACATAGAACCGTCATTGTGGGACACGAAAGCCGGGAAAGCGGCAGGAAACAGTGTCAAGGCAAGACAGATGAACTCTATGCTGGAGGACATCCGCACAGCCCTGAGCAATCATTACCGGTACGTGGAATCGCGTGATTCGTTTGTCACGGCGGAGAAGGTACGCAATGCGTTTCTGGGGTACGAGGTAAGGCAACAGACCCTGTTGGAGTTATTCAAGCAACATAATGAGGACGCTTCCAAACTGAACGGCATCAGCAAGGCTCCGGCTACGCTGGTGAAATATGACCGGACTTACCGCCGGCTGGAAGAATTTATGAAAGTGAAATATAAAGTGTCTGACATCGCCCTGCGGGAGATTGACCACAAGTTCGTGACGGACTTCGAGTTTTATCTCCGTACCGTCAGCCGGTGCAACGAGAATACTACGGGCAAGTTCATGCAGATATTCCGCAAGATAGTCCTCATCGCCAAAAACAACGGATGGATAACCATCGACCCGTTTGCAAACTATCATATTCACATGAAAGCGGTGGACAGGGGCTATCTGACGGAGCAGGAACTGGAGCGTATTCTCCAAAAGGACTTTAATTCGCGTCGATTGGAACAAGTTCGAGACGTATTCATCTTTTCTTGCTTCACGGGGTTGTCATACGTGGATGTAAAGAACCTTACCAAAGAAAATGTCTGTATTTCATTCGACGGGAAACAATGGTTGCGGCTGCACAGGCAAAAAACTTCCACTGCGGTCAATCTCCCCCTGCTGAAAACTCCTTTGGCAATATTGAAAAAGTACGAGGACAAACTATCAGACGGACGGTTGCTGCCTGTATTAAGCAATCAAAAACTTAACTCTTACCTGAAAGAAATTGCTGACATATGCGGGATTAAAAAGAATTTAACATTTCACCTCGCAAGACATACTTTCGCTACGACAACTACGTTGGCAAAGGGTGTTCCCATCGAAACGGTATCTAAGATGCTGGGACATACGAACATAAAAACCACACAGATTTATGCGCGTATCACCAACGATAAAATACGTGAGGACATGGAAATGCTTGCCGGGAAACTGGAGGGCATCGAAAACATTGCATTGCAAGCGGTAAATCATTGAACGGATTGTAACAGCGAAATGACAAATCGTCCCTGCTTATATGGAAAATTATATCACTTAAAAAATATATCGGTATGGCAAGAAAAGGATTTTTTGAGATAGAGCCTGCGCCGGGGAAACCGGAGGGGATTTCTGTAAGGATAGAACCGGGGGCGGACGGTGACGTGTGGATGACGGTAAACGATATTGTAAAGGCATACGGTGTGTTCTACCAGACGGTACGGGCAGGGCTGAAAGCCCTGAAAAAGTCCGGGGATTTTGACGAATACCGGGATGTAAAGATTGAGCGTTTCACCTACAAGGGAAAAACATGCAGCATAGAACTGTATAATTTGCGAATCGTTATCGCCCTCGGATTCAAAATGAACGGGCTGACATGTCAGCGGTTCAGGAAATGGGTGGCATCGCGACTTGCAGAATCCTACCAACGGAAACCATCTGCCTTGTTCCTATACATGGGAAAGGATACTTTCATAAGCTGAAAAAGATTCCCGGATTATGAATCTGAGTATATCCGGTCTGCTCCAAGTATAAACCAGTCCAGACTGGATGAACCATAAAGCCCTGTCCGTGCAGCAATGCCGGGCAGGGCATTTTTGTGCCCCGACCTTGCGTTCCGGGAAGAAAAATCAAGAAAATCATTATGTAGTATGTACATACTATATAATCCTCCTCTTGCAGATTGCACATCTTTGCAGCGTAATCAAAAACAAGAACGATATGGAAATAGTAACAATGGACCATGAAGTCGTAAAAGCGATGATGTCGAAAATCGACCGGATAGCGGCTTATGTATTCAAAAAAGAGAATGTGCCCAAAGAGGAGCCGGAAATTCTGCTGACCAGCGAGGAAACCGCCGACCTGTTGAAAATCAGCACAAGGACGCTCCAACGGATGCGCAAAGACCGCACTATCCCCTATGTGATGATGCGGAACAAATGCCGCTACCGCCTCGCGGATCTGGAGGAATGTGTACGGACAAAAATCGTGAAATGCAACCCGCAGACACTGGAAGAGTTCAGACGGAACTATCTGTTGAGCGGAAGGGATGGAGGACGGGAATATGATTGAGCGGGAATTGTTCGAGGCATGGATGCAACGCATCATGGAACGACTTGACCGTCAGGATAAAATCATCTCAGTGCTGATAAACAAGGATGCCGCCGGAGTGAAGTACATGGACGGTGAGCGCCTGTATGACAATCAGGACCTGTGCGAGATGCTGCGCACCAGCAAGCGGTCGCTGCAACGCTTCCGCAGCGAGTACGGACTGCGCTACCGGAAAATCAGCCGCAAGAGCTACTATACGGAGTCAGACGTGCTGGACTTCATCAACCGGAACATGGAGGAAGTCGTGCAAGGAGGGGTGAAAATTCTGAAAATGAAAGAGAATGCGGAAAAAAAGTCCCCGGTCAAGGCAAAAAGAAAAGGCAACGGGAAATGAAAACAGAAAAAACGGCGAAAGCCTGTGATTCTATAATTATTAAAAACATCGAAAATGGAACAGAAAAAGAAAAACGAGAAAGACGTGCTGGTCGTCCGCGACGAGAAGACGGGCGAAATCAGCGTGGTCGCCGGGCTGGACAGCAAGGGCTATCCGAAGACGGCTCCGGCAAAGGCGGAACACTCGCAGGACTTCCTGCGCTTCGACCGCCACGGGGACATGGTGGACAACTTCTTCAGGAACTTCTACCGCCAGTGCAAGGAGCCGACACGCTTCGGCTTCTACCGGGTGGCGGCGGACATGGCGGATGCGGTGCTGCCGGTCATCAAGGATTTGCTGAAAGACCCTGCGGCAAACGCGGAAATGCTTGCGGCGCACAAGGTGGACACATCGGAATACCGGAAGCAGGCGGAAATGGAGAATGTAAAACAAGAAAGCGACAATGAACCCCTTAAAAAGACAGAAGAAATGGAACAGAAAAAAGAAGAACAGAAACAGGAAGTGCAACAGCCTCAAACGGCTGAAGCGCAAGATGAGCAGCAACCGCAGAAACAGGAGAAGCCGAACCTGATAGCGGACGACCAAGTGGACTGGAATGAGCTGCTCAAATGCGGCATCGACAAGGAAAAGCTTTCAGAAAAGGATTTGAAAGCCCTGATGAATTACGGCAAGACGGGGCTGGTGACGGTGAAGCCGACCTTCGGCTACGAGAGCTACGAGCTGCAAGCCCGCCTCTCGTTTCAGAAAATGGAGGACGGCAAACTGAAACTGACACCCCATTTTATCCGTAACGAGCCGCGCCTTGACATCCCCCACAACGGCTACACCTTCACGGACGAGGACAAGAAGAACCTTAAACGCACGGGCAATTTAGGCAAGGTGGTGGATGTGGCGGATACGAGAACCGGAGAAATGCGCCAGTCGTATATCAGTATCGACCGCCTGACGAATGAAATCGTGGACGTGCCTGCCGACAAGGTGCGCATCCCCTATCAAATCGGACAGACCGGCTTGACAAAGGAAGAAATGGACATCCTGCGTGCCGGGCTTGCCCTGCCCAAAGAAGTGACATTATCCAACGGGCGCAAATTTCAGGCATTACTTCAGGTGAGCGCCGAAAAACGCGATGTGGAGTTCGTGCCGGGGCAGCGACGTCAGCAGCAGTCGCAGCGTCAAAGCAAGCAGCAGGACAATCCCGATGCACAGGGGCAGACGCAAGAAAACGGCGAAAGGCAACGGCGCAACCGCTCGTGGACGAACGAGGACGGAAGCATCCGCCCGATAAGCAAATGGAAAGACGACCTGTTCAACGAACAGCAAATCGCCGACTACGTGGCAGGCAAGACGGTGGTGCTTGCCAATGCGAAAGACGACCAAGGGCAGCCCTGCACGAAGTACCTAAAATTCAGCCATGAGAAAGGGCGTCCGCTGACCTACTCGCAGAATCCCGACCTCGCGCAGACCGTCGCCCCGTCGAACGAGAGCAGGACGCAGCTTGCCGTGAACAACGAGGGCAAGACCAACGAGGCCACCAAGCACGTGAAGGAGCCGTTGCAGCAGGGTCAGACCGCACCGAAGGACGAAACCCAGCAGAAACGGCAGACAAGAAAATCCAAAGGTGTGAAGGTGTCCTGATTGCCGCCACTAAATCCATCCGACAATAATCAACGGATTGAAACGGGGAGCATACACCGCCCTGTACCGCATATCCCATGGACAAGGACGTGCCCCGTTTCATTCCCACCCAAAGAAACAAGAGTATCAACAGATTAAATAGAAAAAGACATGATTACCATATTGGCAGAAAAACCGAGCGTCGCCCGTGAGATAGCACGGATTGTCGGCGCAATGAAGAAAGAAGAAGGGTATTTCACCGGAAACGGCTACCACGTGACATGGGCATTGGGGCATCTGGTACAGCTCGCCATGCCCGACGGGTACGGCATCAGGGGCTTCCGGCGCGACAGCCTGCCCGTCATTCCCGAAAGGTTCGAGCTTGTCCCCCGTCAGGTGAAGACGGACAAGGGCTACAAGGCGGACGCTGCGGCGGTGAAACAGATTAAAGTGATAACCAAGCTGTGGAACGAGAGCGACAGTATTATCGTGGCAACCGACTGTGCCCGTGAAGGGGAACTGATATTCCGCTACCTCTATGCCTATACCGGCTGTACCTTGCCCTTTCAAAGACTGTGGATAAGCTCGCTGACCGATGCCGCCATCCGCAAGGGACTGAAGGAACTGAAGGACGGTCACGAGTACGACAGCCTCTACCATGCCGCCAAAGCCCGTAGCGAAGCCGACTGGCTGGTGGGCATCAACGGCACGCAGGCATTGACCGTCGCCGCCGGACGGGGCACGTATTCCGTAGGGCGTGTGCAGACACCCACGCTGGCGATGGTCTGCAAGCGTTTCTGGGAAAACAAGCGTTTCACGCCCGAACCGGTACACCAGCTTCACTTTACCGTACCATCGGTAAGCGCAAGTGAAGTGGTAAAGTTCGCCTCGGTGGAGAAATGGAAAGACAAGGAGGAAGCCGCCGCATTATATAATAAGGTAAAGGCACAAATGGCGGCAACCGTTGTCAAAGTCGAAAAGAAAGAGAAGGTGGAGAACCCTCCATTATTATATGACTTAACTACACTTCAAAAGGAGGCGAACACGAAGCACGGCTTCACGGCGGAGCAGACGCTTGACCTCGTGCAGAAGCTCTATGAGGCGAAGCTCGTCACCTATCCGAGAACGTCGAGCCGCTACATCCCGGAGGACGTGTTTGACGAAGTGCCTGCGCTGTTCGACCGTCTGGCAGGTCATTCGTCCTTTGCGGAGAAGATTGCAGATATGGGCGAACTGAACCGCCGCAGCGTGGACGCATCGAAAGTGACCGACCACCATGCGCTGTTGGTGACCCCGAACCGTCCGCTGGCTCTTTACAAGAACGAACAGCTCATCTACGACATGATTGTGGGGCGCATGATTGAGGCATTTTCCCTGGAGTGCGTCAAGGACACGACCACCGTCCGTGCGGAGTGCGAAGGCGTGGCGTTTGAAACCAAAGGGTGCATCGTCCGCAAGGCGGGCTGGCGTTCGGTCTATGGCGAGGACAGGGAGGACACCGTACTGCCCGACTGGAAGGAGGGCGACACGCTGTCGATGAACGGCTGCACGATGAGTTCGGGCATGACCCGTCCGAAGCCGCTGCACACGGAAAGCACCCTGCTGGCGGCAATGGAGACCGCCGGACGCGAGGGCGTGGAGGACGAGGAAGCGCGGCAGGCGTTGAAGGACTGCGGCATCGGCACGCCCGCCACCCGTGCCGCCATCATCGAGACCCTGCTCCGGCGCGAATACATGGTGCGCGTGAAGAAGTCGCTCGTGCCGACGGAGAAAGGGCTTGCCCTGTATTCCATCGTGAAGGGCATGGACATCGCCGATGTGGAAATGACCGGGCGCTGGGAGTCGGAACTGGCGGAGATAGAAAAAGGCAGGACGCCGCACGAGGCTTTCCTGCACGACATCGAGGACTACACCCGCAAGATAACCACCGAACTGCTCGCCTGCGACAAAATCTTTGGTCACAAGGCATCGGGCTGCGCCTGCCCCAAGTGCGGCACGGGCACGATGCAGTTCTACGGCAAGGTGGTGCGCTGCGACAACCCGGACTGCGCCCTGCCGGTGTTCCGCCAGATAGCGGGCAGGACGCTCACCGACACGGAAATGACCGACCTGCTGGCAAAAGGGAGGACGGGTGTCCTCAGCGGCTTCAAGAGCAAACAGGGCAATCCGTTCAGCGCGGCGGTCGCCTTCGATGCGGATTTCAACACGAAATTCATCTTTCCCGAAGCCAAAGGCACAAGAAAGAGTACAAACATGAAAGGAAGAAGAAAATAATGACTACCTTTGCCACTGATTCATGTAATAATCTGTTTCAATTCGTTGATACTGTTTCTTTACATGGATTTAGTGGCGGCACTCGGAGGGATACCGGGTGCCTTTTTTCTTCTCCTTTATCCATATCAATATCCGATTTTTTCACCACTAAATCCATAAAAAGATGAAACAGAACAAGAAAACCGTTCCGGCGGAACTGTCCTATTACGGGCTGTACCTACTGGACTACCTGAGAAAATACCATCCCGACAAAGCATCGGATACCGGTTTCATTGCCGGACGCGAAGAAGCAGCCACCGCCACCTTCGAGAAGGAAAGGCTGGCGGGCGGCACGGTGGAGGACGCCCACGAGGAAGCCATGCGCGTGCTGCTCGAAGGGCTGCACTTCTCTCCCTACGCCCTGCTGACGGAGGTCGTGGAGAGGGAATTTGCCGACGAGGTGGCGGAACAGGAGCGTGAACCGTTCTGCCGCAGGCTCTACCCCCACCTGAACAACCTGTTTGCCGGTTACGACACGTCGGATGACACCTTCGCCCTGTCACCCGCGCATGACCTGCTCTACACGGAGCTGGTCGGAACCGTCATGCTTTATCTGGAGTCCTATGGCGTTCAATAGGAAACAGAAGCTGAGGGACAACATCGAGGCGGTACGCACGGCGTTCACGCTTGACCGGGAACGGCGCACCCCGACGGAAAGGGAACGTGCGCTGCTGGAGCGGTACTGCGGCTTCGGAGGGCTGAAGTGCATCCTGAACCCGGCAAAGGAACTGGCGGATGCCGTGCATTGGGTGAAGTCCGACCTCGAACTGTTCGCCCCGACGGTGGAACTGCACCGTATCATCCGTGAGAACAGCAGGGACGAAACGGAGTACAAGCGGTATGTGGACTCGCTGAAAGCCTCGGTGCTGACGGCGTTCTACACGCCGCAAGCCATCACGGACACCATCGTGGACGTGCTCCACGACAAGAAGGTGCGCCCGAAGCTCGTGCTGGAGCCGTCGGCGGGCATGGGCGCGTTCATCGCCCCGGTACTGTCGGACAATCCGCAGGCGGAGGTGATGGCTTTCGAGAAAGACCTGCTGACGGGCAAGATGCTCGGACACCTGTACCCGCAGCAGAAGATACGCAGGGAAGGCTTCGAGAAGATAGAAAAGCCGTTCCTGAACCGGTTTGACCTTGCCATCTCCAACATCCCTTTCGGGGATATAGCCGTGTTCGACCCGGAATACACCAATGGCTCGGTATTCAAAAAGATAGCGGCAAGGAAGGTGCATACCTATTTCTTTCTGAAAGGGCTGGACGCGGTGCGTGACGGCGGTATCGTGGCATTCATCACCTCGCAGGGCGTGCTGGATACGGAGGGCAACGGCGGCACACGCTACATGATGATGAGAAAGGCGGATCTGGTGTCCGCCATCCGCCTGCCGAACAACCTGTTCACGGACAATGCCAACACGGAGGTGGGGTGTGACCTGATTATCCTGCAAAAGAACGAGGGCAAGGAGGAACTTTCCGAAGAAGACAAGAGGTTGGGCGATGTCGTAAAGAACAACCATACGGGAATTTCCACCAACGGGTATTTTTTCGACCACCCAGAATACATCATCCACACCGACGCGAAAAGGGATACCGACCCCTACGGCAAGCCGGCTATGGTATATACGCACAGCGGCGGCGTGGAGGGCATCGCCACGGACTTGTACCGGATATTGTCGGCGGACCTGTCGGCACGGCTGGATTTGGAACGCTACAATGGCGTCAAGGCTGAAAAGCGTGAAACACAGACGATTTCCGTCCAGCCGCAAGTTCAGGAAGTACAACAGCCGAAGGTGGAAATAGAAGAAAAAACGGTACAGCCAAATGCAGAAGCGGTAAAATCCGCACCGCAGGTCGTGGAAACGAAACAGCACGAAGCTCCTGTCATGGACTTGTATGACCTGTTCGGCTACACGCAGGAGGAGCGCAGATTGGCGGAACGGGGACTGAAACCGGAGAGGAAGAAAGGAGCCAAGTTCAAACGCCGGAAGCCGGTGCAACCGTCATTGTTCCCGATGCCTGCTGACTGGCAGGGGGTAACGGCGAAAAAAGAAAATGAAGCGGCAAGAGGCAGAAGCGCGGAAACGGCTCCTGCCATCAGCCCCGAAGAGGTACGGGAAATAGAGGAAATCATCCGTCAAGGGGCGAGCGGAATGCCGGAAAGCCGGCACGAAGAGCCAGTACCCCTGCACGGAAAGACCGAAGGTGCTACCGCCCCAGCCGAAGACGATGACCCGGAGGATGCCGTTTACCGCAGTCTGGACTGGGAAACGAACCCGCCCATCAACGGCTTCTATGAAATGATGATGTCGCTCACGCCGGAGAAACGTGCCGAACTGCGCCGGATGGGAAAGGAAAAGATGGATGCCAATGCCGCCAAGCAAGCGGATACAGTCCGACCGCAATCCATACATCCGGTCTATCCAGTAGAGAACGGCTTTGAGGCAGAGGGAAGAAGACGGATTGAGCGTGTGGAAAGGGAGATGCGCGAGGAGGAAGCAGCCCAGACACCGGAAGAACGGCAGCGCAGGAAGGAGGAAGCGATGATGCCCCGTCCGTTCAAGGGCATTATGGAGCCGCACCTGAAGGAAGGTTCGATGGTATGGGAACATACCGGCGGCGTCCGTTTCCAAATCGGGGTGCTGAAGGATGTCACCAAGTACGGGGCAACATTCCAGCCGCTCGACATGGAGGGGATGCATGCGCAGAAGGCACAGCTCTACATCGACCTGCGCAACACCTACGAGCGGCTCTACACCCACGAAGCGGAAAACCACGAGGAAAACGCCTTGCTGCGCCGCAACCTGAACACCTACTATGACGAGTTTGTCATGCGCTACGGCAACCTGAACGCCAAGCACAACGCGAAACTCGTCCTCATGGACGCTTCGGGGCGCAACATGCTCTCGCTGGAGCGCGGCGAGAACGGGCAGTTCGTCAAGGCGGACATCTTCGACCATCCCGTTTCCTTCGCGCAGGAAACGCTTGCCGGAGTGGAGTCGCCCGAAGAAGCCCTGTCCGCCTCGCTGAACCGGTACGGCGGCGTGAACCTGCCCTACATGGAATCACTTTGCGACCTGCCGCAGACAGAGATACTCGAAGCCCTGAAAGGCAGGGTGTTCTACAATCCGCTGGCGGATGGTTACGAGATAGCCGACCGCTTCATCGCAGGGAACGTGGTGCAGAAGACCGCCGACGTGGAAGACTGGATAAAGGAAAATGAAGGGCACGGGATGCTGCCGCAGGCGCAGGAGGCTTTGGCGGCATTGCGCGAAAGCATACCCGAACAAATACCGTTTGAGGATTTGGATTTCAATTTCGGGGAGCGGTGGATACCCACGGGCGTGTATGCCGCCTACATGAGCCGCCTGTTCGACACGGAGGTGCGGATAACCTATTCGGAAAACATCGACGAGTATGCGGTGGCGTGCAGTCACAAGACGATGAAAATCACGGACGAGTTTCTGGTGAAGGGCTATTACCGCCACTACGACGGCATGAACCTCCTGAAGCACGCCCTGCACAACACCTGCCCGGACATGATGAAAAGCATCGGCAAGGACGAGCACGGCAATGACATCAAGGTGCGCGACAGCGAGGGCATACAGCTTGCCAATGCGAAGATTGATGAAATCCGCAACGGCTTCACCGAATGGCTGGAGGAACAGTCTCCGGAGTTCAAGAAACGGCTGACGGACATGTACAACAACAAATTCAACTGCTTCGTGCGCCCGAAGTACGACGGCTCGCACCAGAAGTTCCCGGACTTGGACCTGAAAGGCTTGGGGATAAAGGACTTGTATCCTTCGCAGAAGGACTGCGTATGGATGCTGAAATTGAACATCGGCGGTATCGCCGACCAGGAGGTTGGCGGCGGCAAGACGCTGATAATGTGTGTCGCATCCTATGAGATGAAGCGTCTGGGGCTGGTTCACAAGCCGATGATTATCGGTCTGAAAGCCAACGTGCGCGAGATTGCCGAGACCTACCGCAAGGCTTATCCCAACGCGAAAATACTCTACGCCTCGGAAAAAGACTTTACGGCAGCCAACCGGGTGCGCTTCTTCAACGACATCAAGAACAACGACTGGGATTGCGTCATCATGTCGCACGACCAGTTCTGCAAGATACCGCAGTCGCCGGAGTTGCAGCAACGCATCTTGCAGGAAGAACTGGACTCGGTGGAGGAAAACCTCGAAGTGCTGCGTCAGCAGGGTAAGGATGTGTCACGTGCCATGCTGAGGGGGCTGGAGAAAAGAAAAATCAACCTTCAGGCGAAGCTCGAAAAGGTGGAACACGCCATCAAGTCACGCACGGACGACGTGGTGGACTTCAAGCAGATGGGCATCGACCACCTCTTTGTCGATGAGAGCCACCAGTTCAAGAACCTGACGTTCAACACGCGCCATGACCGTGTGGCGGGACTGGGCAACTCCGAGGGAAGCCAGAAGGCGTTGAACCTGCTGTTCGCCATCCGCACCATACAGGAGAGGACGGGCAAGGACTTGGGGGCGACGTTTTTGTCTGGGACTACCATTTCCAACAGCCTCACGGAGTTATATCTGCTCTTCAAGTACCTACGCCCGAAGGCGCTGGAGAAACAGGACATCCGCTGCTTCGACGCATGGGCGGCGATATTCGCCAAAAAGACCACCGACTTCGAGTTCAACGTGACGAACAACATCGTGCAGAAGGAACGCTTCCGCTACTTCATCAAGGTGCCGGAGCTGGCGGCGTTCTACAACGAGATAACCGACTACCGCACGGCGGAGGACATTGGCGTGGACCGTCCGAAGAAGAACGAGATACTGCACCACATACCGCCCACTCCGGACCAAGAGGTGTTTATCGGGAAGCTGATGGAGTTCGCCAAGTCGGGCGACGCGACGATATTGGGCAGACCGCCGCTCTCGGAAACGGAGGAGAAGGCGAAGATGCTCATCGCCACGGACTACGCACGGAAAATGGCATTGGACATGCGCATGATTGACCCGAACTACGAGGACCACCCCGACAACAAGGCGAGCCATTGCGCCAAGATGATAGCGGAGTATTACCGCAAGTACGACGCGCAAAAAGGCACGCAGTTCGTCTTTTCGGATTTGGGTACGTACCAGCCCGGTGGCGGCTGGAGTGTCTATACCGAAATCAAGCGCAAACTGGTGGAGGACTACGGCATACCCGCCCATGAAATCCGCTTCATACAGGAGTGCAAGAACGAGAAGGCACGGAAGGCGGTGATAGAAGCGATGAACGAGGGGTACGTGCGTGTGCTGTTCGGTTCGACGAGTATGCTCGGCACGGGCGTGAACGCCCAAAGGAGGGCTGTCGCCATCCATCACCTCGACACGCCGTGGGTGCGACATGAAGTCGCATAGATAATTGTTGGAATGATACTTACGGGTATCAGCTTTAACCCGCTGTTCCGTCAGCGGTAGCCTACCGACCGATGCACCTTAATGTTGTATTAAGCGGTCGGGACGAAGTACACTTTCGCAAGACAAGACAGAACCGTGAGGGGAAGTCAAGTACGGTTAGTATCATACCGTAGAGTGGCGAGGCTGGATAGTATGGTTAGCGCAAGCGAACTGTTAGTAAACTTCGTAATGTCACGAAAGAGTGTAAGATACTGGCACACTCTACCCAAAAGGGAAGCGGTCGGTTAATCCTCTCCATGGTAGGATTACACGGATATAAGCACCGCCGGAGGATGAGACAGAACCTAACCTATCCGTTAGTTATCTATGTGGAACATGGTAAGCCTGTATATCTCCTGTCATGTAAAAATGACAGGTAAGCTGACAGCAATGAAAGCCGAATGGTGTGCAGGTATAAGATAACAGAAAAAGCGAATGCCGTTCTGTAATGGAGCGGATACGGATTGAACCGACATCACGGGCTGATGTGGGCGACATCATCCGACACGAAAGTGGGCAGACTTCTGTGACGACATTAGGTAGGCAATCAAACCGAATGTTGTCAAATGGTGATTCTTTACAATTAACTTTTAGAACTTTCAAAAGGAGGAAAGCAAATGAACGAAAACAAGACATCGTGTGCGCCTGCTGACAATCAGCAAACACTTTGGGACAGAATAGACTGGACTAAAGCGGAGTTGGCTGTCAGAAAGCTACAAGCACGAATTGTAAAGGCTCAGAAGGAAGGCAGATACAACAAGGTGAAAGCCTTGCAGTGGATGCTGACCCACTCTTTTTACGCAAAAGCCTTAGCCGTAAAGAGAGTTACTTCTAACGGAGGTGGCAACACCCCCGGAGTGGACATGGAAACATGGGAGAAACCCGAAGCAAAAACACAAGCAATAAGCGAACTCAAACGCAGAGGCTACCAGCCGAAGCCATTGAGAAGAGTCCACATCAAAAAGAGTAATGGCAAACTGCGACCGTTGGGAATACCGACAATGAAAGACAGAGCCATGCAAGCACTCTACCTTATGGCATTAGAACCAGTGTCGGAAACAACAGCCGACTCACGTTCATACGGTTTCCGCAAGGAACGCCGCTGTATGGACGCGGTAATGCAATGCCATAACATTCTCCGAAAAGGCTATTCTCCCGAATGGATTCTGGAGGGTGACATAAAGGGGTGCTTCGACCATATCAGCCATGAATGGCTGCTTGCCAACATCCCTATGGACAAGGCAATACTCCGAAAATGGTTGAAATGCGGCTATATCTTCAACAAACAGATGTTCCCGACAGAGGAGGGAACGCCACAAGGTGGCATTATCTCTCCCACGCTTGCCAATATGACATTGGACGGATTGCAGAAAGTCCTTGCAGAGAAATATAAACGAGTTAGAATCAAAGGTAAGTTATATTCGCCAATGGTGAATCTTGTCCGTTACGCTGATGACTTTATAATTACCTGCGAGAACCGTGAAACACTTGAAAAGGAAATCAAGCCATTGGTAGCCGACTTTATGTCTGAAAGAGGTCTGACCTTATCAGAAGAAAAGACGGTGATAACCAATATCCGTGACGGTTTCGATTTTCTCGGTTTCAACATCCGCAAATTCGGTAATGAAATATTGACCAAGCCGACCAAGAAAGCCGAAAAACGCTTTATGGAGAATATCCGTAAGGTGACAAAAGGTCATAAGGGTTGCAAGCAGGAATCATTAATCAGGATGTTGAATGCTAAAATTCGAGGATGGGGAGCATATTATCAGCATGGGGCGACACGTGATTCTTTTCACAGAATCGACCATCAGATATTTCTCGCCTTGTGGCAATGGGCTAAACGCCGTCATTCCAAGAAAGGGAAACAGTGGATAAAAGACCGCTATTGGCACAATATCCGAGGGAACAGCTGGACTTTTGCGGCTAAGTTCAAGAAATCAAACGGCAAAGAAGACCAACTTACCTTGTTGAAACTGGCATCTTCGTTTCCTTTTCTGCAATATACGCAGATAAAGGGGGACATGAATCCGTTTGACGCAGACTGCCGCCTGTACTTCAATAAAAGAATGAAGTCAAAGATGCTTGTGACGCTGAAAGGACGTAAATCCCTGCTTTACCTATGGGAAAAGCAAGGTCGGAAATGTCCGATATGTGGTGAACCGATTGACACGCATAAGGCATGGAATGTAATGCCGACCGTACAAGACGGACGGAAATGCAATCTGTTGGTTCATGATGAATGTTTCAAATTATCCCGTAAAAACAATGGAAACAAGAAGTAGGATGAGCCGGTCTCTGCACACGAACAGAGACTTTGAAAAGCTTGAGCCGTATGAGGGGAAACCCTCACGTACGGTTCTGAGGGGGGAAGAGGGCAGTAATGCCTTTGACCTACCCGATCGCCCGTCCGACCTCGCCCAAAGGGATGGACGGGCGGTCAGGAAAGGCAACGAGATTGCCAAGCTGTATGCGGACAACAAGGTGGACGTCATTATCTATGCGGTGGAGAAGTCGCTGGACAGCTACAAGTTCAACCTGCTGCATTGCAAGCAGACGTTCATCTCGCAGTTGAAAAGCGGCGCGTTGGGCGCACGAACCATCGACGAGGGGGCGATGGACGAGAAGTCGGGCATGAACTTTTCGGAGTACATGGCGATACTTTCCGGCAACACGGATTTGCTGGACAAGGCGAAACTCGAAAAGAAAATCGCCTCGCTGGAGGGCGAGCGCAAGTCGTTCCACAAGGGCAAGCGGGATTCGGAGTTGAAATTGGAGAGCAAGACCTCGGCGCTTAGGAACAACCAAGCGGTCATTGCCGGCATGACGGAGGACTGGGAGAAGTTCACCGCCGCCGTACAGACTGACAAGGAGGGCAACCGGCTCAATCCCATCAAGATTGACGGGCTGGACACCACCGACGAGAAGACCATCGGCAAGCGGTTGCAGGAGATAGCCAAGAACGCCACGACAGGCGGTCAGCCCAAGCGCATCGGCGAGCTGTACGGCTTCCCCGTCAAGGTGGTGAGCGAGCGGACACTCAGCGAGGGGCTGGAGTTCACCGACAACCGCTTTTTCGTGGAAGGGAACTACAGGTACACCTACAACAACGGGCATCTGGCTATGGCGGATACCCATGCCGCCGCCGTGAACTTCCTGAACGCGCTGGAGAAGATACCCTCCGTCATTGACCAGTACAAGGCGAAAAACGAGACGCTGGAACGCGAGATACCGCAGTTGCAGGAGATAGCGGGCAAGACGTGGAAGAAGGAGGACGAGCTGAAACAGTTGAAGTCCGAACTTGCCGCTCTCGACCGGAAGATACAGTTGGAACTGGCTCCCAAACATGAGGAAACGCCCGATAAAGGGCAGGTACAAGGTGGCGGTCAGGACTTGCCGAAGCCGGAGAACGTGCCGAAGCCGGACGATGCAGCCCATGACTACATCCGTGACCATATTATAATAGGCAGGCCGGGCATAAAACACAAGGAAATCCGTGGAATGAAAATGTGAATAAAGCCGATGATAGTTAGTGTTCTATCATCGGCTTTATTCACATTTTGCTTTTTATATGACCCTTTCTTGTTCTCGATACTCATTCGGTGTACACCCTACCACCTTCTTAAACATCCGGCTCAAATGATGCGGATACTGAAATCCGACTTCATAGGCAATTTCACTCACGGTTTTGCTCGTGCTTGCCAGCAAATCCTTGACACGGTTGATGACGGTGAGGTGGATATATTCAATGGCTGATTTGCCCGTTTCTTTCTTGATGAGGTCACCGAAATAGTTGGCTGAGAAGTGGAGCTGGTCGGCACACCACGCTACGGTTGGCAGACCTATTAGTTCGGGTTTGTTCGAGTCGAAATAACCGGTCATCAAATCCTCGAAACGGGTAAGAACATCGCGGTTGATAACCTCACGTGTGGCAAACTGACGGTCGTAGAAACGGAGGCAATGGTTGAGCAGGACTTCGATGTTTGAAGTGATAATACTGCGGCTGTGTTTGTCGATGCTGTGGTGAAGCTCTTCCTGTATTTCGATGAAACAGTTGAAGATGGTCTGGCGTTCACGCTCGGACATGTGCAGGGCTTCGTTCACTTCGTAGGAGAAGAAGGTGTATTCCTTCATCTTGCGGGCAAGGCTTGTACCGCGCAACAAATCAGGATGGAACAACAGAGCAAAGCCTTCGGGATTGGGTGTCTCACCGCCGTCATCAATGCCTGCCACCTGTCCGGGGGCTACAAATACCAGCGTACCTTCCTGATAGTCATACTGGCTACGTCCGTAAGTCAGTTTCCCATGTATCTTTTCCTTCAAGTAAATGCCGTAGAAGCCATAACATTTCTTTTTATGTTTTAATACTTTGACTTCCCGGAAGTCGATAAATGTCACCAAAGGATTGAGCGTTTCAATGCCCAAAAACTCATTATAATCATGGATAGTGCTGATATTTATGATGTCACTCATGCCTTATTTCCTCCATTATTTTGGTATGATGCCACAAAATTAGTTTTTTTCATGGTCTTTCGGTCATGCCGGAAGCTAAATCTGTAAAATAGGTGCAAGATTCTGTTATATGTGTTATCCGGCTGATTGTAGGAGAGTTGCATCGACTGGCTTCCGTTGATATTGGTGCTTCATTCTGTAATCTGTGTATGGACATAGAACCGTCTTCGTACTACCTTTGCACCATAACGAATTAGAGGACAAAATGAAAATGACTATCAATATCTGTTTGCTTATGACAGTTTTATCTTTCAGCAGTTGCAACGAGAGTACAACTTCGCCTTATGTGACTTCGCAAGAAGAGAACGATTCGGTTCCTGCAACAATGGAACACCTGACTACCCGCAGTACCATCGCTGATGTTTTGGTTCATCCGGCATTCGACGGGTTCAGCCGATACATTCTTCCTTTGGAATGGGGTTATGATGCCGATATGCCGCTCGCTGATGTGGCGCAGCTACTCCCTTATCATAATTATATTGACGCGGAGCGGTGCGTGGGTTACATCAACCAGATGATAGATTCCGTGGCGGCGGGGCGCAGGATTTATTATGACTTAGGACGCAAGGATGCCGGACTGTTCTTTTTCCGTGGACGGCCTGGTGCGCCGTTTGCGGTCGTCTGTCCCGGCGGAGGATTTTCGTATGTCGGCTCCATCCACGAGGGCTTTCCCCATGCCTTAGCGTTGAGCCGGATGGGGTACAATGCGTTTGTCATCCAATACCAGACAGGCAGTGCACAGACGGCTTGCGAGGATTTAGCGGCGGGCATCGAATACATCTTCCGCCACGCCACGAAATTGCAGGTCGATACAGCGGGCTATTCCGTGTGGGGCAGTTCGGCCGGGGCACGTATGGCTGCATACATCGGTTCATACGGAACGGCGGCTTTCGGTGCGGCACAGCTTCCCCGTCCGCGCACGGTGGTGATGGCTTATACGGGGCATAGCGAATATACCCGGCAAGACCCGCCGACCTATTCAGTAGTCGGTTCGAATGACGGCATTGCCAATCCGAACACGATGCGCCGCCGCACGGAAGCCTTGCAAGCCATCGGCATTCCGGCAGAGTTCCACCTCTATCCGAATCTCCGGCACGGCTTCGGGCTGGGCATCGGAACGAGTGCCGAGGGATGGATTGACGGGGCTGTCCGTTTTTGGGAAGACAACCGATGAAAGATGAATCCGGACTTCATCCTACATCAGTCCGTACCTCATCCTACATCAAGTCCGGGGTGATGTACCATCAGTTCCGGACTCATCTTTATTAACATTTGTCCTCATTATCTCCGACAACGCCAATCCGTCAGGATAAGTACCATCCGAGATATTTCCGGGGCTTCGGTGAAATAGGTGCTTCAATCTGTAATCTGTGTATGGACGGAGAAACTCTGCCAATGTAACTTTGCATCAGAAATCAAACTTAATACATTAACGATATGGATACAGTAAAATTGAGAAACGGCGTCGAGATGCCGATTTTGGGTTATGGAGTTTATCAGGTGTCACCGTCGGAATGCGAGCGGTGCGTAAGGGATGCGATTAGCGTGGGCTATCGTCTGATTGATACGGCACAGGCATACGGCAACGAACAGAACGTGGGCAATGCCGTCAAGAATTGCGGCGTATCGCGCGAAGAATTGTTCATTGTGACGAAAGTATGGATTTCCAACGCCGGATACGAGCGGGCAAAGGCCAGCATTGATGAATCACTCCGTAAATTGCAAACCGACTACATCGACCTGCTGCTGATTCACCAGCCATTCAACGACTACTATGGCACGTGGCGGGCGATGGAAGAAGCGTACAAGGCGGGAAAACTCCGAGCCATCGGCGTATCGAACTTCTACCCCGACCGATTCATTGACCTTGCGGAGTTCAGTGAAATACCGCCGATGGTCAATCAGGTGGAAACGCACGTGTTCAACCAGCAGATAGAAGCGCAGAAGATAATGGAGCAATACGGCACGCACATTATGGCGTGGGGACCGTTTGCCGAGGGGCGCAACAACTTCTTCGACAACGAAACGCTGATAACCATCGGTGCGAAATACAATAAGAGTGCGGCACAGACCGCCCTTCGTTACCTCATCCAGCGCGGCGTGATTGTCATCCCGAAGTCCGTCCGCAAGGAACGTATGGAGCAGAACTTCGACGTATTCGACTTTACATTAAGCGACGGGGATATGCTGCGCATTCGCCAGTTGGATTTAGGCCACAGCCTGTTCTTCTCGCACTACGACCCGCAGACGGTGAAATGGCTTTGCGATTATGGAAAGAGCAAATAAAGGCAGACAACTGAAAGTGCTGTTGGTAAACGGAAGTCCGCATCGCAACGGGAATACGTTTACCGCACTTTCAGAAGTGGCGAAAGCTTTGGACGAGGAAGGCATTGCGTCCGAAATCCTTTCTATTGGCAACCGCCCCGTGCAAGGCTGTATCGGCTGCTACAAGTGCAAGGAGAAAGGCATCTGCGTGTTCCGTGATGAAGCATACCTGACCTTGCGTGAGAAGCTGGCGGAGGCAGACGGCATCATCATCGGTTCGCCTGTTTATTTCGGAGGACCTGCGGGAAGCCTTTGCGCCTTGCTCGACCGCCTGTTCTATTCCAGCGGACAACTGGCGCAATACAAACCTGCGGCTTCCGTAGTGGTCTGTCGGCGTGGAGGGGCTACCGCTACGTTTGATAGGTTGAACAAATACTTCACCATTCTCAATATGCCCGTCGTGCCGTCGCAATACTGGAACTGTGTACACGGACGCAATCCAGACGAAGCCTTGCAGGATGCAGAAGGACTCCAGACGATGCGCACGTTGGCGCACAATATGGCGTGGATGCTGCGTAACTTGCGGAACAGCGACACTCCGGTAGAAACAGAAAAACGAATACATACCAATTTTATCCGATAAACAGCGTATGAAAAAAATATTCCAGACACTCTGTCTGTTGCTTGCCGCGACGATTGCAACGGCTTGCGACAATACGGAAGAAAACGGATGGCTGCCGGAAATAACGGTAGAAACTATTGTTACGACCGACATTACCGCCACCTCCGCCATATCCGGCGGGCGCATCTCCGGCAATACGGAAAGCATCACTGCTTTCGGTATCTGCTGGGGCACTTCCACTGAACCGACCATCAACGATTCGCATATCAACGCTGACGGCTCGCCCGAAACATTCGCCGTTTATATGATGGGGCTTACGCCGGGCACAACCTACTATGTCCGAGCTTTTGCTACCCTTGCGTCTGGCACAGTGTATGGCACGGCACGCCACTTCACCACCGCAAATGAAGATGGCGAAGAAGGAAGCGAGGACGAAATACAATTACAGACCTACTTGTGGCCGGAAGGCAATATGCCGACCGAAACCAACTACACCGTAAACAACGGCAACTATCAGGATGGCCCTGATTTCCGTCCCAATATGGTGTGGTATCCTGTGCCGGACGGCGTGGAGGTAAAAGGAGCCGTGATGGTATGTCCCGGCGGTGCGTTTATGTTCCGTAGCCCCAACGAAGGTGCGCCCGTGGCGGAGCGGCTGGCGGAATTGGGCTGGCAAAGCTTTGTGGTGAACTACCGTGTCCGTCCCTATACGATGGAGGAAGGCAGTCTGGACTTGGCACGTGCCATCCGCTATGTCCGTAGCCACGCCGCTGATTATGGCATTTCCCCCGACCATATCGCATCGGTAGGCTTCTCTGCTGGTGGCATCCTCTGTGGCGACGAGGCATTGCATTTCGACGGGCTGGTAAACGGTACGGTATTGGATGACAACTATGTTCCCGATGCGCTCGATGAGGTGTCGGCGGACGTATGTGCCATCGGTATGATTTACTCGTTCTATGGACGGTTGAGCGTATCAAATAACAACGTGGACGACCTGCGTGCAGGGAATATTCCCCCGACATTCTACACCTACGGTACGGAGGACCCCTTCTACCGCCAGTTCATTGCCAACGCCAACGCTGCCCGTGAAGCTGGGGTGCAGGTAGAAGAACACATACTGGACGGTTGGCCGCACGGCTTTGGCGTACAGGGAGAATGGACTACGTGGTTTGACAGTTTCCTGACACAGATAATGTTGCATTGATTATGAAAACAAATAAAGACAACCCCAAAGGCATCTCCCGTCGTGATGCACTAAAACGGATGGGAATATTTGTGGCGGGAGCAGCCGCATTGAGTATGCCCACGGTATTGACTTCTTGCGATATGAAAAAGAAGAAACGCATCGTCCTTTACTTCACCGCCACGGGCAACAGCCTCTACATTGCTCGGCAACTGGCAGACGAAGATACCGAACTGCTCAGCATTCCGCAGATGGTAAAGCAAGGTCATCGCGATTTTGAGGCGGACGAGATAGGCATCGTTTATCCCATCTACGGACACATGCCACCCAATATGGTGCGGAACTTCATCAAGCAGGCACGCATCAAGGCAAGCTACAAGTTTGCCGTCCTCACCTACGGGATGCTTGACTTCAACGCCGCCGAACTATGGGACGGTATATCACAGCAGGCAGGCACAAAATTCGACTACATCAACACCCTTGTGATGGTGGATAATTGGCTGCCCAACTTTGATATGGCAGAACAAATGAAGATAGACAAGCACATCCCCGAACAGATAGAGAAGGTAAAGGCGGACTTGAGCCAACAGAAGCATTGGGTAAAGCCCGCTACCAATGACGACCGTCGCAACCACGACGGCTTTATGTTCTTCTCTCGTCTCGACCCCGAAGTGGGCTTCCTGAAACGCAGCGAGAAGTATTTCCAAGTGACGGATGCCTGCATCGGTTGTGCCGTATGTACCGAAGTCTGTCCGCGCGGCAACTACAAACTGACCTCTACGGGCGTAAAGACCGAGGACGACTGTGACTTCTGTTTCGCCTGCATCCACAACTGTCCGCAGAAAGCCATCCAATTTCAATCACTACCCGACGACCCGTTGCTGGCACGTGGCGAGGTGAATCCCAACGCCCGCTACCGCAATGAACACGTGTCGTTGTGGAGCATCAAAGAAAGTAACAGACAATGAAAACGACTATAATCAAATTAAAAATGAATACACTCAAAAAAGTTTTGCTGTCCGCATTGCTTATCTGCGGTAGCGTATGCGTCCTGAACGCACAAGAGAAAACTACCACGGCAGGCGTGCCCGTAGTGAAACTGAACAATGGTGTAGATATGCCTCGTTTCGGATTGGGAACATTCCTGCAAGGTTCCAATGAAATCTGTAAGCAATCATGTCTTACCGCATTGAAGGCAGGCTACCGCCATATAGATACGGCACACGCTTACCAAGACGAGGAAGGCGTTGGTCAGGCTGTCAAGGAAAGCGGTATTCCACGTGAGGAAATCTGGATAACAAGCAAGCTCTGGCCTACGGAGTACGGCGAGGGCAAGACGATGAAAGCCATTGACGCGATGCTGGAACGGATGCAGTTGGATTACATTGACCTGCTCTACGTCCACCAGCCCGTTGGTGACTTCGTAGGAGCATGGAAGGATATGGAAAAGGCTGTAAAAATGGGTAAGGTGCGTGCACTCGGCATCAGTAATTTCGACGCCAACGATGAAGTATGGAACGCTATTATGGACAGTGCCACCATCAAGCCCCAAGTGCTCCAGATAGAGTGCCACCCTTATGCACAGCGATTGGAGATGCGCAAGAAGGCCGCCAAGGAAGGCATACAGATGGAATGCTGGTTCCCGCTGGGCGGCGCGATGAGTAACGGTGCGCTGCTGAAAGACCCCGTGATAAAGAAGATAGCCGAAGCCCACGGTAAGAGCCCGGCACAGGTCATCTTGCGCTGGCACATCCAGGAGGGTTTCTCCGTCATCCCCGGTGCGTCGAATCCCGACTACATCAAGGAGAACATCCAAATCTTCGACTTCGCCCTGACCGACGAGGAGATGCGGCAGATGCGTTCGCTCAACAAGGAGCAACGTTTCTTCAACGCTACGCTGGAGGACGTGGAGCGCATGGTGTGGGGAGCAAAACTCTAACAAAAAGAATCTATTTATGGAATATGTAAAACTGAACAATGGGGTGGAAATGCCCCTTTTAGGTTACGGTGTTTTCCAGATACCGCAGGCTGAATGTGAGCGCTGTGTGTCGCAGGCTCTCGAAGCAGGTTACCGCTCCATTGACACAGCGCAGGTTTATGGTAACGAGGCCGGTGTGGGAACAGCTGTACGGAAAAGCGGCATACCGCGCACAGAGCTATTTCTCACTACCAAGATATGGATTTCGAATGCCGGATATGAGAAAGCCGCCGCATCCATCGATGAATCGCTCCGCAAATTGCAGACTGACTATGTGGACTTGTTGCTCATTCATCAGGCGTATGGTGATTATTACGGCACGTACCGGGCCATGGAAGAGGCTCTGAAGGCTGGCAAGACACGTGCTATAGGGGTTTCCAACTTCCAGACCGGACGCTTCGTAGACCTCGCCTTGCACGCCGGAGTGAAGCCAGCAATCAACCAACTTCAGTGCAATGTGCTGAGTCAGCAGAACGGCATACGTCCTATTCTGGACGAGTTCTGCACAACACTAATGGCGTGGGGCCCCTTGGGAGGTCCAGATGCACCGGAAATATTGTCAAGCCATGTCTTGGTGCAGATAGGGCAGCGCCACGGCAAAACCGCCGGACAGGTCGCCTTGCGCTGGCTCACGCAGCAGGGCATAGTGGCTATCCCCAAAAGCACACACCGCGAGCGCATGGAACAGAATCTCGACATTTTCGGCTTCCGCCTCTCCGACAACGATATGGAAGCCATCTCCACCCTTAACCGGCATGATGCAGGAACGGTGGATTTCAATGACCCCGGTTACATCAAATTCGCATTGTCTTTGTAAAAATTCTATAGATTATGGAATATAGAACGTTAGGAACGGACGGCCTTCGCGTTTCAGCCATAGGATTAGGCTGCATGGGCATGAGCCATACCTATGGCGCGACCGCCGACAAAAAGGAAATGACGGAACTACTAGCACAGGCAGTGGATGTGGGCTACACTTTCTTCGACACAGCTGCCAGCTACGGCACTCAGGCTGACCCGCATGACAACGAGCATCTCGTAGGACAGGCGTTAAAACCCTACCGTGACAAAATAGTGCTTACCACCAAGTTCGGCATCACTATGGACCGCTCTGTACCTTGGCCATGGCCGGTTTTGGCAGATTCTTCACCCAAGGCTATCCGCCGTGAAGTGGAAGGTTCGTTACGCCGGTTACAGACAGATTATATCGACCTCTATTGGCAGCACCGCATCGACCCGCACGTGGCGCCGGAAACCGTGGCAGAAACCATGGCGGAACTTATCCGGGAAGGGAAGATACTCCATTGGGGCATCTCCGAGGCTGGTGAAGACTACCTGCGGCGGGTTCACAAGGTCTGCCCCGTCACCGCCGTGCAGAACCGTTATTCGATAATGGCACGATGGCACGAGGCACTGTTCCCCACGCTCGAAGAGCTGGGCATTGGCTTCGTCGCCTTCTCACCCCTTGCCAACGGCGTACTGAGCGAGTGTTACAACGCACAAACGAAGTTCGACCCCAAGACCGACTTTCGCAGCACTATGCCCCAGTTTTCGGCAGAGAGCTTCGAGAAGAACCGTCCGCTGTTCGCCCTCCTCAACCACCTCGCAGACACGCACCGTGCCACGCCTGCGCAGGTTTCCCTTGCATGGATGCTCTGCAAAAAGCCGTGGATAGTTCCCATTCCCGGCACACGAAAGCTTGCCCGCCTGAAAGAGAATGCTGGAGCGGCAGACATCGTGTTTACGCAGGAAGAAGTACAGGCTATTGATGAAGTGCTGGACAGAATGGAGATGAGCGATGTGTTTGGAGGATTAGACGTAAAAAAAGAGGCTTGATATGAAAGAAAGAATCATCCGTTTCTTCAAGATATGGACGCTTCCGCTTGGTATGTTCGCTGGTGTCGGCATTTACCTGATGTTTCATTACATCCCGTGGCTCAGTCCGTTGAAAGTACTGGCGAAAGGAGCGAATGATTACATTTTGCCGACAATGGTGTTTATCCAACTGTTCACAACTTTCTGTAAGGTTAACCCTCGTGAAATGCGCATCAAACGGTGGCACATGATTATGCTTGCTATACAGTTAACGTGCTGCATGGCGGTGGCACTGCCCATACACTTTTTCCCTGACTTCTCATACAATGTGGTGGTACAGGGTGCTTTGGTATGTTTGATTGTTCCCACTGGAACAGCGGCGGCAGTTATCGCCGGACGGCTGGGCGGTAATGAAACTACGCTGACCACCTACACCATTCTCAGTAATCTGGTAGCGGCGGTGATGATTCCGGCGGTGTTCCCGCTGGTGGAGATGCAGTCGGCAGGTTCATTCGGGCAACAATTCATGCTTATCCTGCGGCGTGTGTTTCCGCTGCTGCTCACCCCGTTCTTAGCGGCATGGGCATTGAGGGAGTTTGCCCCCAAGCTGCACGTGCTTGTAGTGAAATGGTGTGGAAGTCTGGCGTTCTATTTGTGGGGCATATCACTCGTCATTGCTATCGGACTGACACTGCGCTCGGTGGTGAACAGCCACTTCGATCCGCACGTAATGTGGCTGCTGGCTTTGTCGGCAATGGTGGCGTGCGCCTGGCAGTTCGGCATCGGGAAGCTGGTGGGTAAACGTTGCCACGACTACATCAGTTGCGGACAGGGTTTCGGACAGAAGAACACGATACTTGCCATTTGGGTATCCTACACCTATCTGACCCCTGTCATATCCGTGGCACCCAGTTGCTACATCCTCTGGCAGAACGTGGTGAACTCGTGGCAGCTGTGGAAGAAAGGAAAACGGGATGCGACATTATCCAATAATAACCAACAAAACTAAATAAATCATCCGTTTATGAACTATAGAAATTTGGGAACCCGCGGCTTGCGTGTGTCTGCCGTCGGACTGGGTTGCATGGGCATGAGCCATGCTTACGGTGCGCCTGCCGACAGACACGAAATGACGGAAATGCTGGCAAAAGCTGTGGATATGGGCTATACATTCTTCGACACGGCAGAGGTGTATGGCACGGCGGAACGTCCGCACGACAATGAAGAACTACTGGGCGATGCCCTGAAGCCTTACCGAGACCGGATTGTCATCGCTACGAAATTCGGGCTGCGTTTCGACATGGATAGCGGGCGCGTACCGTATCCGTTACTGCCTGACTCGCGCCCTAAAACCATAAGGAAATCTGTAGAAAGTTCACTCCGGCGTTTGCAGACCGATTATATCGACCTTTATTATCAGCACCGCCCCGACCCGAATGTACCGGTGGAAGAGGTAGCTGAAGTGGTGAAAGACTTGATAAAGGAAGGCAAGGTGCTCTATTGGGGCTTGTCGGAAGCGTCGGAGGAAGATATACGCCGTGCAAATGCTGTTTGTCCGCTTACCGCCGTGCAGAACCGCTATTCGATGATGGCTCGTTGGCATGAGGCGTTGTTTCCTACATTGGAGGAATTGGGCATCGGACTTGTGGCTTTTTCGCCGCTTGCCAACGGGCTGTTGTCCGATTGCTATAATGCCGCCTCGCATTTCGATGCAGGCACGGATTACCGGGCAGGAATGCCGCAATTCCAGCCTGACAGTTACGACAAGAATCGTGACCTGTTGGAATTTATTCGCCGCATCGCCGCAGAAAAGAATGCTACACCCGCACAAATCTCTCTTGCGTGGATGCTCTGCAAGAAACCGTGGATAGTGCCTATTCCCGGCACACGCAAGGTCTACCGCCTTCAAGAGAATGCAGGGGCGGCAGACGTTATCCTGAGCGGTGAAGAAGTGAAACAGATAGACTGGATATTGGCGATGACACCAATATCTGACGTATTCGGAGGAACAAAAATCAAAGCATAGAAATGAAACGATTCAATTACTTTATTCTGTCCGCTTTGCTTGCCTTGTGTGCAGGCTGTGGCGGATACTCATCCCAAACTCAAGAGGGGATGGCAAACGACAGTATCCTTGCTATCCGTGAGCAAGGTAGTTTCTTAATTGGGGGAACGGTAAAAAACGCACAAGGCACTTATGACACAAATCAGCCTCTGAAACCTGACGGACAGACATTGCACGGCGACCACGCCTATGTGTCTTACCAGATTCCGGCAGATGCCCGCAAGAATCCGCTCGTATTCCTGCACGGGGCCGGGCAGTCAGCCAAGACATGGGAAAGCACGCCCGACGGACGCGAGGGCTTTTCTACAATTTTCTTGCGCCGGGGATTCTGTACCTACTTGATAGACCAGCCTCGCCGAGGGCGTGCCGGACGCAGCACGATAGACGAAACCATCAAAGCCACGCCCGATGACCAGTTCTGGTTTGAGAATTTCCGCATGGGTGTGTGGCCGGATTATTATGACGGCAGCCAGTTTCCGCAATCGGCGGAAGTATTGGAACAGTTCTTCCGCCAAATCACTCCGAATACAGGAGCATACGATGAACAGCTTATAGCCATCGATGTGGCAGCCCTTATGGACAAGATTGGAGGCGGTATCCTCGTCACCCATTCGCAAGGTGGAGGACCAGGCTGGCATACTGCCATCAAGAGCGACAAGGTACGTGCCATCGTTTCCTACGAGCCGGGCAGTGGCTTCGTCTTTCCCGAAGGCGAAACACCTGCCCCCTTGCAGACCATCAGCCCGTTTGGGGCATTGAGTGCGACATCCATTACCTTGGCTGATTTCGAGAAGCTGACCCGTTTCCCGATTATCATCTACTACGGCGACTACATTCCCGATGAGCCGAGCGACAATTGGGCAATGGATAGTTGGCGTGTCCGCCTGAAAATGGCACGTCTGTTTGCCGATTGCATTAATCGCCACGGTGGCGATGTCACGGTGGTACACCTGCCGGACGAGGGCATCAAAGGCAACTCGCACTTCTTGTTTGCAGAAAAGAACAATGTGCAGCTTGCCGACTTATTGTCCGCTTGGTTGAAAGAGAAAAGTCTTGACTAACTACTCTTCTTAGTCTCATAACATATAAACGTAGAGCATCTTCGGAATGAGAATTTCGAGGATGCTTTTTTTTGAGCATATACGGCGTATGAGACCGCCTCATACGCCGTTAGAGATACCCTTATACACCGTATGAGCTATGCTCGAAATACATTCGTTGATATTGGTGCTTCCTTCTGTAATCTGTGTATGGACGGGCGATGGCTTACGGCGTAACTTTGCACATAGAATAATAATTAAAACAGAATGATTTATGAAGACAGCTATCTTATCCCTGACACTTCTTTTGCTTGCCCTCTGCCAGACGGCACAGGCACAGCAAACGGACACGCTGGACATGCGCCAGCAGAACATCGTACTCATCGCTTCGGCCACGGCGCGGGGAGACTTGAATAATCTGAAAACATCCCTTTCCCGTGGATTGGACAATGGGATGACGGTAAATGAAATCAAGGAAGTATTGGTACACGCCTACGCCTATTGCGGATTTCCCCGCAGCCTGCGTGCCCTGCAAACCTTTATGGAAGTATTGGACAGCCGCAAGGCACAAGGCATTACCGATACCGTAGGCCGCGAGGCATCAGCCATAACTGACAAACGGGACAAGTACACCCGTGGAGCGGAATTGCTTGAAAAGTTGAGTGGAGCACCAGCTGATGCGCCCAAGACAGGCTATGCCGCCTTTGCCCCCATCATTGAACAATACCTGAAGGAACACCTGTTCTGCGACATCTTCGAACGTGACCTGCTTACGTGGCAGGAGCGCGAACTGGCTACCGTGTCCATCCTTACCGCAATGGGCGAGGGAGTAGAACCGATGTTGAAGTCACATTCCGCCATCTGCCTGCGTCAAGGCATTACCGAGGGGCAGCTTAGGCAAATGACAACCTTAGTGAATGGGCTGGACGATGACGACCCGTTCGCACGCGGTACGCTGATGCCAGATAATCCGAATTTTACGGGCAAGGCCTGGCTGCAAGGCTATGTCGCTCCGCAGGACGGTTTCGGCTGCACGGTATCAAACGTAACCTTCGCACCCGGATGCCGCAACAGTTGGCACAGTCACAAGGGAGGACAGCTCTTGCTCTGCACTTCCGGCAAAGGCTATTATCAGGAGAAAGGCAAACCCATCCAGCTGCTTCTGCCCGGCGATGTGGTGAAGATTGCCCCTGATGTCATCCATTGGCACGGAGCGGCTCCCGACAGCGAATTTACACATATAGCCATCGGCACACAGCTGGACAAAGGCGGCGTGACGTGGATGGAGCCGGTAACGGACGAGGAATACAATAGCTATAAGGAGAGTAATAACCGATAAATTATAGGAACGATGAAAAAGTATTTTGTTTACCTGTTGATGGCGCTTGCCGCCTTCACTTTCAACGCCTGCGAGGACGATGACCCCGTGACGGAAGAACCGGGAACAGAACAGCCCGGCACACCAGATGACCCGAATGACAACTCTGATGATTCAGACGAACCTGAAGACCCTAACGACCCGGACACACCTTCGGGAGACAGCAACATCCTTGTGGCCTATTTCAGTTGGGGAGGAACCACACAGCGGATGGCACAGCAGATTGTCGAACAAACCGGAGCTGACCTGTTTCGTATAGAGCCAGTCACGCCTTATCCCGAAGATTATACCGAATGCACCGAAGTGGCATTGGCAGAACGGGACAGCGATGCCCGTCCTGCCATAAGCAGCTCAATTGATGAAGAAGCGTGGGCGGCATACGACACTATCTTTATCGGTTGTCCCGTATGGTGGCACACCACACCCATGATAATCTGCACTTTCGCCGAGAGCTATGATTTCGCAGGAAAGACTGTAGTTCCGTTCTGCACCTATGCATCAACCTACCGTGACGAGACACTGGCACGCATCGCAGAACTGACTTCAGGAGCCGAGGCGCATCTGGACGGATTGGGATTGACCAGCGGAAGCCTGAGCAACGAATCGAATGTGGAAAATTGGCTTCGTGAGATTGGAATCATTGAATAATAATACTAAACAATAAGAACGAATGAAAACAAAGATTATCGCACTCATCGCCCTGCTCGTTATGGGCGGAATGAGCCTGTACGCACAGGACAACAAAATCTTAGTGGCTTATTTCAGTTGGAGCGGCAACACACAGTATGTAGCAGAACAGATTGCCAAGCAGACTGGCGGCACGCTCTTCCGCATCGAACCCGTCAAGCCTTACCCCACGGAATACACCCCTTGCACCGAGGTGGCAAAGAAAGAAAAGGAGGACAATGCCCGTCCCGCCATCAAAAACAAGGTGGAGAATTGGGACAGCTACGACACCATCTTTATCGGATGCCCCGTATGGTGGTGGACTGCCCCGATGATTATCAATACCTTCACTGAGAGCTACGATTTCAAGGGCAAGACGGTCATCCCGTTCTGTACGTATGGAGCCACCTATCGCGACGAGACCCTCGCCAAGATTGTGGAACTGACACCCGATGCCAAACACTTGAAAGGATTTGGGGCGGTGAGCCGCAATACGAAAGGGATTACGGAGTGGCTGAAAGAGATTAAGGTCATCAAATAATGAGAGGAGGAACAGATGAAACGGTATTTTATCCCTTTCGCCTTGCTTTGTGCAACGCTGACATTCGCCTCTTGTGGCGACAATGAAGATAACGATATTGATGTCCCTACCGAAGAGGTAGTACCCGGAACTAATCACAATGTGCTTGTTGCCTACTTCTCCGAGCCTTTGCCGGACGGTGTGGATGCCAGCACTTCCGCCAGCCGTGTGATTGTAAACGGCGACTTGTACGGCAGCGTGGAATACATGGCAACGGTCATTAGCGAAACCACCGGTGCTGACATTGTACGGATACAAACAGCAACACCCTATCCGGGCAATTTTGATGATTTGGCATCACAGGCCGATAACGAGCGGCAGAACGATATTCACCCCGCTCTTGCCACGGATATTGAGAACTTCGATGATTACGATGTCATCTTCGTGGGCTATCCCATCTGGTGGTATCAGATGCCGATGGCAATGTATTCGTTCTTCGATGAATACGACTTTACGGGCAAGACGCTCATTCCTTTCTCGTCACACGGCGGAAGCGGATGGAGCGGAACGGTGGATGACATTGCCGGAATGGAGCCAAACGCCACGATGGTGGACGGTTACAGCATCTCGCGTAATAGCGTGGAAGGTTCAGCAGACGGCATACGTGAATGGCTCGGACGGATAGGAATGTCGGAACAATGAAAACATCTCGTTTATATATGGTATGGCCGTTTCTTTTCGTAGCTTTCCTTGTCGGGTGTGGTACGGATGAAACCTTGCCGGAAACGGGCAATCCGTCCGTCCCGGACAACTCAGGCGCATCTTCGTCCGAAGTGGAACTTGTCAGCGAAACAAATCCCATTCCCAACGGATACGAACAGGAAGCGGAACAACGTGGCAGCATTGTCCGTATGGATTATGACACACGCGACTATGCGGAAGGCAGTGGTGCATCCCGGACAAACACGGCATACGTCTATCTACCTTATGGCTATGACGAACAGAAAAGGTACAACATTATGTACCTCGTACACGGGCATTACGGCACGGCTTCCACCTATTTCGAGACAGAGGACGGTATGCTCCGAAATCTGCTCGACCAGATGATTGCCCACGGTGACATCGCCCCGATGATTGTAGTCACGCCGACTTACAACTACGGCCAGCCCACAGCCAACTATACAGATGCCGATCCGTATTGCAGGGCTTTGCCGCAGGAACTGGTCAACGACTTGATTCCTGTGGTGGAAAGCCGATACCATACATACGCCGAGGCCACGGATGCGGAGGGCATCGAGGCATCCCGTGCACACCGTGCCATCGGCGGCTTCTCGATGGGTGCAGTCACCACTTGGTATGCCTTTGACGAGACACTCGATGCATTCAAATGGTTTATGCCCGTCAGCGGCGACTGCTGGTCGTTAGGCCGGTTTGCCGGAATGAACCGTCCCGATGAAACGGCGGCTTATCTTGCTGACAAGGTGCGACAATCCGCATACGCCGGCACTGGGTTCTATATTTGGGCGGCAAGCGGAACAAGTGATTCGGCATACAGCGAAACCTTGCTGCAAATCGAAGGGATGGCACGCTTGCCGGAGGTGTTCAACACGGACAATATGACTTTCCACGAAAAAAAAGGGGCACGGCACGAATACCGTCCGACAATGGAATACATCTACAATGCGCTTCCGTTCTTTTTCCCGAAAAATGATGAATGATAAAAAATAGAAAAAAGATGAACAATTTTACATATCAATATCCCGTCCGCCAACATTTTGGCAAGGGGTGCGCCGAGGGCGCGATAAAAGAAGAAATGAGACTTGTGGGCAAGAATGTGCTGTTAGCATACGGTGGCGGCTCGCTGAAACGCACGGGATTGTATGACAAGGTTGTGGATTGGCTGCACGAGTGCGGAAAGGATGTGGTGGACTTCGGCGGAATTATGCCCAATCCTACCTATGCCAAGGTGCAGGAGGGTGCACGGCTGGTGCGTGAAAACAGTATAGACTTCATCCTTGCCGTGGGCGGAGGTTCGGTCATCGACTGCTGTAAGATAGTTTCGGCACAAGCAAAGTTAGACGAGGACATCTGGGAGATGCAGTACACGAAGCATCGGTATCCCAACGAATTTGTACCGATGGGTGCTGTCGTTACGGCATCGGGAACAGGTGCGGAGCAGAACAACGGGGCGGTCATCACCCACACCGAAAAGAAGCTGAAACAGCCGCTGGTTGGGGCTTACCACAACTTCGCCGTCTTGGACAGCGACTTGACGAAAACCCTTCCGATGGGACAAGTCATCAGCGGCGCATTCGACACATTGAGCCACTGTATGGAAACCTATATGGGCAAGCCGCAGACGGACAACCTCTCTGATGAAATCAACGAGGCGGTGATGCGCAACGTCATCAAGAACCTCCGTACCCTGATAGCCGACCCGGACAACGACTTTGCCCGTGGCGAACTGATGTGGGACTCTGCCCTTGCCGAAAACAGCCTGCTGAAGTTGGGCAAGCAGACCGACTTCCAATGCCATATGCTGGAACATGCCGTGGGTGCTTACACCGACTGCAACCACGGTCGGGCATTGGCAGTCATCCATCCCTCGCTCTACCGTCACTTGCTGAATGAAGGCAAGGAGAAGCTGGCGCGTATGGCAGAACGGGTGTGGAATGTGAAAGGCGATATCGTAGAACAGACCGCCGCCCTTGGCATCGATGCGCTCGAAGCCTTCATTAAGGAAATAGGCCTACCTACCCGTTGGAGCGAGTTGGGCATTACAGACGAGAGCGTGCTTCGTGCTGCTACCGACACCTGCCTGCTGATGCCGGGATGTTGCAAGCAGTTCACACGGGATGAATTGTTTGAGGTGTTGAAAGAGTGTATGTAATCAACTGACAAAAAGAAACACAATGAATACTTTATTTAAGAATGTTTTGTGCAGTGCTGTCGCTTTGATGCTGGCAGGCACATCGGTCGCACAGACTAACCAAGCGTTTACTTCGGTGGACTTCTCCACCATTCAAAGCCCTAACTCCAATCCTTTCGGGTTGGTCTATCAAGGAGCCATTACCAAGAACGAACCGGGCAAGGTGAACATCCATCGCATTACCTACGACCTGAACGGCTTGACAATAGTCGCCAATGTCTATACGCCTGCCGGATATGACACAGCGAAAACCTATCCCGCCCTTGTCGTGGCGCATCCCAACGGAGGCTGCAAGGAGCAGGTGGCGGGTCTATACAGCCAACGAATGGCGGAGCAGGGTTACATCTGCCTTGCCTTTGACGCAGCCTATCAGGGCGGAAGCGAGGGAGAGCCGCGCAACGTGGACAAGCCTGCCAACCGCATTGAGGACATACACCGTGCCGCCGACATCCTGACGCAATATCCCGGAGTGGATGCCAACCGCATCGGCATCCTCGGCATCTGCGGCGGTGGCGGCTATACGTTGAAAGCCGCGCAGACGGACAAACGCTTCAAGGCGGTCGCTACGCTCAGTATGTTCAACTCCGGACTGGTGCGGCGCAATGGTTTCCTTGATTCGCAGATGGGCGATGTGCAGGAGCGTCTTGCCGATGCCTGTGCCGCCCGTCAGAAAGAAGCCAATGGCGAAGCACCGGAATATGTGGGTGATATGAGCGGCATTTCGCCGGAGCAGGCGAAGCAGCTCCCTTTTGACCTCTATCGTGACGGCTACAAGTATTACCTCCAAACGCACGCGCATCCCGGCTCCACTTTCCGCTATACCAAAAGCAGTCTGATGGACTTGATGGCGTTTGATGCCAGCGAAGGGATGTACCTCATCAACCAGCCGCTCCTGATGATGGCGGGCAGCAATGCCGATACGTTCTATATGACTGAACAATGTTTCAGCAAAGCCACGGGGACGGACAACAAGGAACTGTATCTCATCCCCGGTGCAAGACACATCCAGACGTATTGGGTGCCGGAGCACGTGGAAAAGGCGGTAGGCAAGCTGACAGAGTTCTTTGGAAAACATCTGGAATGAACTTATCTCATCCCGGACATGAGGTAGGCTCAGGTCGGACATGAGATACCCTCAAGTCCGAGGTGAGGTAGCCAAAGGCCTGACCTTTAGTAAAGCTCTCTTGCCGCTTTCGTCGAAATTGGTGCTTCAATCCGTAATCTGTGTATGGACGCGCCACGGCGGAAGCGGTATTTTTGTATCAAGACATAAAACAAATAGTAATGAACGATATACGGACATTTACCATAGACGAGTTTAACAAACAGATGCGGCAGCCGACGTTGCACCCGGAAGTGGCCGTCATCGACCCGGCACGCTTGGAGGACGACGGCACATTATGCTTTACGGGCAACTTCTACGCCATCCGCTTTGTCCAGACACGATGCGGCGAAGCGCGTTATGGCAGAAAGTGCGCCGATTTCCAATATGGCACGCTGGTATTTACGAAGCCGGGCGACATCGTGCGCGTCTGCCGGGAGGATGCCGTGGACGGAAGCATATCCGGTATTTTGTTCCACCCGGAGCTGTTCAGCACCAAAAGCCTTGTGTTCAAGAAAACCGACTATACGTTCTTCGATTACCGGGAGAACGAGTCTTTGCACCTTTCCTTGCAAGAGAAGCGCATCGTGCAAGACCGTCTGGAACATCTCCACGAGGAACTGCGGCGCGATATTGACCGCCACAGCCTACGCCTTGTATCTGCCGGGCTGGAACTGCTGTTGGACTACTGCGTTCGTTTCTATGAACGGCAATTTGCCTGCCGCACCGACATTGACGGGGAATATATGGAGAAGCTGGACAAAACGCTTTCCCAATATTTTTCATTATGCGAACAAAAGTCTGTGGAAGGCGGTATAAGTAAGGTAGAATCCGCTTTGTCCTCCCTTTCACCTGCGTACTTGAACGACTTTGTACGGGCAGAAACCGGGAAAACGCTTGCCGAATATATACGCATCAGAATGATGGAGTACATCAAAAAGCGTGTCCACAAGGAAGGCTGTCCGTTGGAACAGGTTGCCGGAGAGTTCGGCTTCTATCAGCCACGCCTGTTGGCTCTTTTATATCGGCAGGTATTCGGATGCCAACCTGAGCACTATCTATTGACCCCGGATTATAAATTAAATTGATAACGATATGTACCCACAAATTATTTGTCACGTAATGGGTTCCGTGGATGGTCGGCTGCTGACCGACCGCTGGACGGAACCATATAATGGGAAGAGCAAAGGCGAACTGATGGGCATCTATGCCGCCGTTGGCCGCCAGTTGAATACCGACGCTTGGATGTTCGGCAAGAACACGTTGTGTGAAGGCTATTTTCCAAAGAAATTTCATACGCAGGACACCACGCCGTTGGCTCATCCTGCACCGTTTATTGCCGAGCGCACTTCAACCCGTCTCTTTGTGGTAGCCGACCCGGATGCGGACATTCTCTATGAATCCGCTACCGTAAGGGGCGACAGCATCGTCTGCATCCTGCCTGAAACGGCTCCTGCGTTCTATTTGGAGTATCTTCAGAAGAAAGGAATCTCCTATCTGTTTGCCGGATCAAAAGGCGATGACCTCCGCACGGCGATGCATACATTGGCGGAGACCTTTGGCGTGGAATCACTCTCGCTGCAAGGCGGAGGCATCATAGACGGTGCGTTCCTGCAAGCCGGACTGATAGACGAGTTGAGCCTTGTCATATATCCGGGCATCGACGGTTCAGCAGGCTCCACATCCATCTTCCATTATATTGGCAAAGGAAATCCCTCGCAAGGGCAGTCGCTTGAACTGCTATCTGTGAAAGAGATGGAGGACGGGGTGGTTTGGTTACGATATAAATTCCATAAAAACAGTTGAGAAGTATGTTACGCAAAATCAGACTGACGCTCGCCGTCCTGTTCTTCACCGCCGTCACGCTGTTGTTCCTCGACTTCACGGGGACGCTGCACGCTTGGTTGGGCTGGACGGCCAAAATACAGTTCCTGCCTGCGCTCTTGGCGTTGAATGTGGGAGTTGTGGTGTTCCTCGTGCTGCTGACACTTGCCTTCGGACGGGTGTACTGCTCAATCATTTGTCCATTAGGCGTGATGCAGGACATCATCGCTTGGGTGGGCAAGAAACAGAAAAAGAACCGTTACGGCTATTCTCCCGCCAAATCGTGGTTGCGGTATAGTGTGCTGGCGGTCTTCATCATTGCGATGATAGCCGGGATTGGCTCATTAGTGGCATTGCTCGCGCCGTACAGTTCATACGGGCGGATAGCCGGCAACCTGTTCGCCCCGATATACGGCTGGGGGAACAACCTGCTCGCTTATTTTGCGGAGCGAGCCGACAGTTACGCCTTCTATGAAACGGAGGTGTGGCTGAAAAGCCTGCCGACCTTCTTTATCGCTTTGCTCTCCTTTATTATAATAGGAGTATTGGCGTGGCGGAACGGACGGACTTACTGCAATACTATCTGTCCGGTAGGTACGGTGCTGGGGTTCCTTGCCCGTTTCTCGTGGTTGAAGCCGGTGATTGACAAGGACAAATGCGTAAACTGCAAACTGTGTGCCCGGAATTGCAAGGCGGCTTGTATCGACATCGCCAACCATCGGATTGATTACAGCCGTTGCGTGGCTTGTATGGATTGCATCGGAAAATGCCATAAGGGAGCCATCAGCTACAAGCATCCGGCAAAGGAAGCCGCACAACCGAAAGCTGTTGAATCTAAAATTTCAGCAGAGCAAATCAACGATGCCCGCCGCTCGTTTCTGACCGCCACGGCTTTGGTTGCCACAACTGCCGCGTTAAAGGCACAGGAAAAGAAAGTGGACGGAGGCTTGGCGATTATCGAGAGCAAGAAAATCCCCGACCGCAAGACCCCGATAGTGCCACCGGGAGCATTGAGCGCACGCGACTTCGCCCGGCATTGCACCGCCTGCCAGCTCTGCGTGTCGGTATGCCCCAACGGGGTACTTCGCCCGTCCACCGACCTGACGAAGCTGATGCAGCCAGAAATGGGTTATGAGCGTGGCTACTGCCGACCGGAATGTACGAAGTGCAGCGAAGTCTGTCCTGCCGGAGCTATACGCCCGATAACCGCAGCGGAGAAATCCGCCACGCAGATAGGACACGCCGTATGGGTCAAGGAGAATTGTGTGCCGCTGACCGATGGCGTGGAGTGCGGCAACTGTGCCCGCCATTGCCCGGCGGGAGCCATACTGATGATACCCTCGGATGCCGCCAATCCCGATTCGCCCAAGATTCCGGCCATCAACGTGGAGCGTTGCGTCGGTTGCGGGGCTTGCGAGAATCTTTGTCCGGCACGCCCGTTCAGTGCGATTTACGTGGAAGGGCACGAGGTGCACAGGGAGATTTAAAAGGAAGTCCGCGAGCGCCGTCGCACCCTACGACGGAGCGAATAATTCTCCAGAAGTGTTATTGCGCCCCGCGACGGAGCGAATAATTCTCCAGAGGCGTTATCGCGCCCTACGACGGAGCGAATAATTTTCCAGAAGTGTTATCGCGCCCTACGGCGTGGTTTACAATAAATGATAAAACAAAACTCAGTTATATGGATAATAAAAACAAAAGAATCATCTCGCGCCGCGATTTCTTCAAGATAGCGGGAGCGACAGGAATGGCAACCGCGGGGTTGGCGGCTTGCGCTAATAAGCGGGACAAGGCATCAGCTAACAGCGAAATCTCTACCGGGCAGATGACCTACCGTACCAACCCCAAGACAGGCGACCGGGTGTCGCTACTCGGCTTCGGCATGATGCGCCTCCCCTCTGTGGGAGGTCGCTCCGCACGGGAAGGAAACGAGGACATTGACCAGGAGATGGTAAACGAACTGGTGGACTACGCTCTCGCGCACGGCGTGAACTACATCGACACATCGCCCGCCTATTGCCGGGGCATGTCGGAGAAGGCGACCGGCGTCGCCCTTGCCCGGCATCCGCGCGACACGTATTTCATCGCCACCAAACTGTCTAACTTCGCCCCCGCCACGTGGACTCGCGAGGCAGCCATCGCGATGTACCGCAATTCGTTGAAAGACTTGCAGGTGGATTACATCGACTACTACCTGCTGCACGGCATAGGCATGGGAGGCGGCATGGAGGAATACGAGAAACGCTACATAGACAATGGCGTGTTGGACTTCCTGTTGGAAGAACGCGAGGCAGGACGCATCCGCAACCTCGGATTTTCCTATCACGGGGACATCGCCGTGTTCGATCGCCTGCTGGCAGAGCACGACAAATACCACTGGGACTTCGTACAGATACAGCTGAATTACCTCGACTGGAAATACGCCAAGCAAATCAACCCGCGCAACACCGATGCCGAATATCTGTACAATGAACTGGCAAAGCGCGATATCCCTGCTATCATCATGGAGCCGCTGTTGGGCGGACGGCTGTCCAATGTCCCGAACGACATCGTGGCAATGTTCAAGCAGCGCGAACCGGAGCGTAGCGTGGCATCGTGGGCATTCCGCTTTGCCGGAAATTTCCCAGGCGTGCTGACCGTGCTGAGCGGCATGACACGCATGGAACACCTGCAAGACAACCTGCGCACCTACAGCCCGCTGAAGCCGTTGAGCGATGACGAGCTCGCTTTCCTGCAACAGGCAGCCGACCGCATGATGCAGTTCGACACCATCCCTTGCAACGACTGCAAGTATTGTATGCCGTGCCCCTACGGGATAGACATCCCTGCCATTCTGCTGCACTACAACAAATGCCTGAACGAAGGAAACATTCCCGAAAGCTCGCAGGACGAGAACTACTGCCGTGCCCGTCGCGCCTACCTTATAGGTTATGACCGCGACGTGCCGAAACTCCGTCAGGCCAGCCATTGCATCGGGTGCAACCAATGTAGCCCCCACTGCCCGCAACGCATTGACATTCCGGCGGAACTGCAGCGGATTGACCACTTTGTGGAACGGTTGAAGCAAGATAATCTGTAACACCTAAAATTATATAGAGATATGAAAACTAACAAGTACATTCTGTTCTGCCTTTTCCTGCTGTATTTGGCTCCGGCAAAGGCTATCAACATTCCGAAAGATGAAAACAAGTATGTAACCATCAGCGGTACGGTAAAAGACAAGTCGGACAAGCGGGTCTTGTCTTACGCCAATGTGTCCATCGCCGGAAGCACGGAGTCCACCGTGACCAATGCCGACGGCGAATTTACGTTCAAGGTGAAAGAACCGGTAGGCAATACCACGCTCGAAGTGTCGCATTTGGGTTACGCCAATGCCCGTATCCGTCTGAAAGAAGGAGATTCGGACTTATCCACCGTCTGGCTTACACCCTCCACGTTGATGCTGAATGAGGTTGTCGTCAGCGGACGCAATCCGCGCGAGTTGGTAGAGGAAGCTATCCGGAAAATACCTGCCAATTACAGTACCGTGGCCGACCGACTGACTGGTTTCTATCGGGAAACCTCCCGCAAGCGCAGACGCTACATCAACATTGCCGAAGCCGTCATCGACTTACACAAGACACCCTACACGCAAGATGCCGGCCACGACCGGGTACGTATCCTCAAAGGCCGTCGCCTGCTTAGTCCGAAGGCAAGCGATACTTTAGCCGTAAAGCTATTGGGCGGGCCTAACGCATCCATTTATTTGGATGTGGTGAAGAATCCTGACTTGTTGCTCAGTCCCGAAGTTCTCCCGTGCTATGACTTCCATTTTGAGGAACCGACCGCCATCGACCAGCGTCCGCAATACGTGGTGAGCTTCACGCCCAACCGCAAACTGCCTTACGCCCTCTATTACGGCAAGTTCTACATCGACAAGGAACGCCTCTCCTTCACCCGTGCCGAGTTCTTCCTCGACACGAGCGACCGTTACAAGGCTACGCAAGCCATCCTGCACAGTAAACCTTTCGGCTTGCGCTTCAAACCTGTGGAAGTAGCTTATCAGGTCAATTACACCGACCACGATGGCAAGACCTACCTGAGTTATGTCCGCAACGAACTCCGTTTCAAATGCGATTGGCGGCGCAGGCTGTTCTCCACCAGCTATGCTGTTGTATCAGAAATGGTAGTAACGGACATCAAGCCGTCCACCACCGATATTCCCATCCGTGAAGCCTTCGGGAAAGACCAAATTCTTTCCGATGATGCCTCGCTGTTCTTCGACAAGGGCTTTTGGGGAAATTACAACATCATCAAGCCGGAGGAATCGTTGGAGAAGGCGGTGGGTAAGTTGCGAAAGATACAAGAGAAATAAAGTTTCAATCAAATGAAATTAAATCAGAAAATATTATTGGGCTATGTGTTATTACTGCTTATTATTGGTAGTATGGTAGGTGTTATTGTATATGAACGTAAGCGTATGCGTAATATTGAAATGGAGGTAAGTGAGATACAACAGGTACGCCGCGACATCAACACCGCCCACCGCCATATCACCCAGCTTGCCCTGTTGGGCGAGGGTGTCATTGGGTGGAATGATACGGATTATCGTAATTATCATAACCAACGACTGCATACAGACAGTTTGTTGCGAGCTTTGAAGCTCCATTGCATGACGTATGTACATCCAGAACAGATAGACACTCTTTGTACCCTGCTATCAGATAAGGAACTTCACTTGTGCCATATCATGGAAGCGATAGAACAGCAAGGCGAAGCGGACAGCCTTTTGGTGAACCACCTGCCCGAAGTAGCAAAGCGAGCAACACGTATTCGTACCGTGAAACAGAAGAAAAGCGGACTGGCAGGAGTGTTCGGAGGTAAGAAAACCGTTCAGGTACTCCCTTCCGCCAAAGAATTGCACCAGTTCAGCGACAGCTTGATAGCCCTGCAACTGCGGCAAACGGCGGAAATGGATGCCTACGCCGACAGTCTGCGCAACCGCAACAGGACACTGAACATCCAACTGAACAGATTAATCGGTGACCTTGATATACAGGCGCAAAACGCTTTTGTTCAGCGTGAACGGAAAATAACCGAGGCGCAGGCGTTGTCCGTGCGGCTGTTCACCGCCACCATATCCGCCGCCATCATCCTGCTGTTCCTGTCGTACTTCGCCATCCACCGGGAAATGAAACGCAACGACAACGAGCGGAAGCGGCGCGAGAAGCTCATCGGCGAGTTGCAGGAGAGCAACGAAGCGAATGAGAAGCTAATCAAGCTGCGGCGTAACCTCATCCAGAACGTCACCCACGAACTGCGCACCCCATTGACCGCCATCAGCGGTAACGCCGAACTGCTACAGAACGACACGGAAGCGGACAGCCGGATGCGCCACGCACAGACCATCCACGATGCCGCTAGACGCATGGCTTGGATGATTAACAGCCTGCTTGTGTATTTCCGACTGGACAGCGGCAAGGAAACGCCAAGTATCAAGCCGTTCAAGCTATGCTCCATCGCCGAGACCTTGAAAACGGAATTTGCGCCTTTGGCGAAAGGTAAACAACTCACATTCACGGTGAAAAACCAAGCGGACGAGATAGTAGGCGGCGACAAGAACCGCATCCTGAGCATCGGCGGCAACCTGCTATCCAATGCCATCAAGTTTACACAAAGCGGAACAGTCACATTAAGTACCGATTATAAGAACAATGTCTTCACGTTAGTAGTGGAAGACACTGGTACGGGCATAACAAAGGAACAGCAACAGCGGATATTCATCCCTTTTGAGCGGCTGGGCAATGCCGTGACGGAAGACGGCTTCGGGCTGGGGCTTGCCATCGTAGCCGATACGGTGAAACTACTGAAAGGAAGCATCACAGTGGAAAGCGAACCGGGCAAGGGAAGCCGTTTCACCGTGAGCCTTCCTTTGCCTAAGGCGGAGGAAACAACGGCCATCGAAAAGACAAACGCTCAACGTTCCACGCTCTCCGGCTGCTCCGTGCTGGCGATAGACAACAACGGGATGTTGCTGGACATGATGAAGGAAATGTATAAGCAAAGCGGCGTGGAGTGCGACACCTGCCTGACGGTGGATAAACTGACAGACCTGATGCGCACAAAGGATTACGACCTGCTGATAACCGACCTGAAGATGCCGGAGGTAAACGGCTACGAGGTATTGGAACTGATGCGCACATCGGAAATCGGCAACTCGCAGACCATCCCCGTTGTTGCCGCCACCGCCGCAGGCTACGTGGAGGAAGAGGAACTGAAAAGGAAAGGTTTTGCTGCCGTGCTATACAAGCCCTATTCCATAGACGAACTGCTTGCCGTCACGGAAAACTGCATCGAGCGGAACAAAACAAGCCGCATAGACCTCTCGCCTCTGCTCGCTTTCGGTGACAAACGGCGCACATTGGAAAAGTTAGTGACCACTACGCAATCCAACATGGAAGAAGTGCGCAAGGCGGAGGAAGCAAAGGACATGAAGGCGTTGGATAACTGGGTACATCATTTGAGAAGCTCGTGGATGCTGATAAAGGCGGAACAGCCGCTGAAAGTGCTGTATGATGTTATCCATAAGGAGAGCGTATCGGATGAAGAATTGAGTACAGCCGTAGGTGCAGTATTGGCACAAGGTGAGTTGATAGTTGATTTGGCAAGAAAGGAGGCGGAACGATGGGCAGAATAATCGTCATTGAGGACAACATCATCTATTCCGACTTTGTGTGCCGCCTGTTGGAAAACAAGGGATACCAAAGTGTAGCCACTTCCACCTGCAACGGCGCACGGAAGCTGTTTGCAAAGATGCAGGAGGACGACATCGTGCTTGCCGACATGCGCCTGCCCGACGGTGACGGCATCGCCCTGCTGGAAGAACTGCGGAAGCAAGGCAGGAACAATCCCTACATCGTCATGACCGACTATGACGAAGTGCCCACCGCCGTCCGGTCTATGAAATTGGGTGCGGAGGACTACATCCCGAAGAAGCTGATTGAGGACAACCTATTTCCGCTCCTGAAAACCTTACGGAAAAGGATGGAGCGGCACGAAGCACCGATTTACGAGCGGCAGAGCGCGGCTTTCCGTGAGATAGACCACAAGATAAAGCTGGTTGCCACCACCAACATGAGCGTCCTGATACTGGGCGAGAGCGGCACGGGCAAGGAACACATAGCCGAGAAGATACACGCAAGGAGCAAACGGTCGGCGGGGCCATTCATACCCGTGGATTGCGGACTGCTGTCGAAAGAGCTTGCCGCATCCGCCCTGTTCGGACACGAGAAAGGGGCGTTCACGGGAGCCGAAAGCAAGAAGCAAGGCTTTTGGGAGGAAGCCGCCGGAGGCACGTTGTTCCTCGACGAGATAGGCAACCTGCCACCGGAAGTGCAACAGATGCTGCTCCGTGCGCTGGAAGCCAAACGGTACAGACCCACGGGCGGCAGCAAGGACAAGAAAGCCGATGTGCGTATCATCGCCGCTACCAACGAGGAATTGCAGACCGCCATCGCCGAAAAGCGTTTCCGGGCTGACCTCTACCAACGGTTGAAGGAATACACCCTGCATATACCGCCATTGCGTGAATGCAAGGAGGACATTATGCCATTAGCTGACTTCTTCCGGCAACTTGCCAACGAGGAATTTGAGAAGCAGGTGAAAGGCTTTGACGCGGAAGCGAAGAAACAACTGCTTGCATACACATGGGGCGGCAACGTGAGGGAACTGAAACGGGTCGTGCGCATGGCGGTGCTGCATACAGAAGGCAATACGGTCACGGCGGACACGTTTGATTTTGACGAAATGCCGCCGGCGGCTGATGATATTTTGTCATTAAGCGACATGGAAAAGACGCGGATACTCCGTGCCTTGGAACAGTCAAAGGGCAACCGCACGTTGGCAGCAAAATTACTCGGCATCGGGCGTACCACCCTGTACAACAAGATAGACGCATACGGAATAGAATAGAAAATAGTAAAAAAATGAAAGGAATTACAGGAAAAAGGCTACCTTTGTAGCAACATTTGAGAAAAATCGGGTGTGGAAAGTAAAGATTTCTGCCCGATGAAGATATAGTATAGAATAAGACCGCAAGGCGTTTCAAGCGAAAATCTGGTAAATTGGAACTACAGAGGCGATTGCGTGATGCTTATGCTATGCCTTGGCATAGCGTGCAGTCACGTACTCTCTGTAAAGGCTTTACCAGAGCCGTCGCTTGAAAGTAGTGTGCATTGCACGCTATTTTTGTCGGCTTCGGTCATAACCACTAAAAAAGACCGAATGGGAAAAGTCGTATTATTCGCCGTCCTCACGATGGACGGATGCCTTGCGGACAGTTCAGGGGAAGCGCAGAAATGGCTTTCCAAGACCGACACGCCGGACAAGTTCGGGATTGCCGAAATGAAGGAAACCGCCCGTCCGCTTTCCGAATACACCTCACTCACCATGCTGGTGCTTGACAAGACCTCTGCAACCTATTTCATAGAAGCCAATACCACCACCGCAAGCATCATCAACGGCATGGCTCGGATGCACCTGCTGGATGAAATCATCCTCTGCACAATACCCGTCATTGCAGGGAATGGCTGCCGCCTGTTCCTTGGGGATTTGCCCGAAAGCGAATGGGTACGGGACGGAATAAAGGCGTACAAGGACGGCTCGCTGAAAGCCGTGTACCGCAAGAGCGATGGCGCAAGTGTTCAGAAAACGGACGCTTCCCTGCTCAAAAGACTGTTCAGATTATGAACACGTGTTCATAATCTGAACACTTCCGGAAATCCTTTTTGGGGTATCCAAAATTATTTTCATCAAACATATCCCTGTCTATCAGCCTGTTGCAAAACAAACCGCAAAAAAACTCTCTCCGTTGGACTGCCGTTTGCCCGATAGTTTTATGTGCGCACACTTCAACCCAAGTGTAACAACATAAAACTGAAGAAAAATGGAACATCTCATATTGACGGAAACGGAGTTTTTCCGGTTGATAGACAACCCCGAAAGCCGCAACGGGCTAAGTGCGGCATACAACGAGTTCGTAGCAACGGTCATTTCGCTCTGCACGGGAGCGGCAAGCCCCTGCCATCCGTTGCCCGCGTTGAGCTATGCGGAAACGGAACTGCAATACCACAAAGCCCTGCAAGATACGGGCACCCACCACAGCGTGTACGTGCGCAAAGCCCTCGCCTTCGTGCGCAAGATGCTGAAGCACATTTCCATGCCACATAGCCAAGTGCCGCCACTATCCTTCATCCCCTCCCAAGACGAAAAGAAAAATGACATACCTGCCGATGCCCCTTCCATGCGGTGGACGGGCAGCACCGTGGACCTGATAGAACTGCTGTACGGACTTGACACATTGAAATATATCAATGGAGGAGAAACCGGCATGGGGGAACTGTTGGGGCACTTCTCCCGTATATTCGGGCTGGAAATCAAAGACAGCCAATGCTATAACACCTATGCCGCCATCAAGGGACGGAAAAACGGTAGCCGCACCTATTTCTTTGACCGGGCTTCGGAGAAACTGAACCAGCGTATGGTGCAAGACGAAGAACGGGAACGGATGCGGAAAAGATAAACCATGTTCTTTTGTATATTTCCTTTTGAGTTGGGGCAAGGGGGCGCGTGAAGCGTCTCCTTGCCTGTTTTTTATACGTCTCCATGAAGAAAAGGCTATTTCTTGTCTGTTTTCTCCATGAAAAAGGTTACTTTTGTATCCATCATCGCCCTTAGATGGAAAAAGCTAAGGCTCGCCACTTCAAGAAGTGGCTCAATTTTATAATGCACATACAGAATGGAAACATATAAGAAACCGCCTTTGAGCTACACGGAACAAGTCGCCCTTTTGCAGTCAAGGGGCATGTCTGTTCCGGACATACCGCGGGCGGAAAGACTGCTCGCCAACATCAGCTATTACCGGCTCAGTGCCTATATGCTGCCCTATAAGAAAAAGGAGAACGGCACAATCATTGACAGTTTCAAGGAAGGCACGACATGGGATATGGTGTATGACTTGTACGTGTTTGACCGAAAATTACGCCTGCTCGTATTCGATGCCATTGAACGGCTGGAAATAGCCATCCGGACACAAATCATTTATCAGTTGAGCCACAAATACGGTTCCCATTGGCAAGATAATCCTTCCATATTCAAAGCTCCGGAACGACGTGTGTTGCGTGACGGCTCCATCGTGACATTCGATGTGTATGCCGAAATCCAGAAACATATCAGCGACCAATTGCACAGTAACCGGGCTGAGGTGTTCATCCAGCACTACCGGAACAAATATGACAATCCGGTCAATCCCCCTTCGTGGATGAGTGTGGAAATCATGTATTTCAATCACCTGTCACGTATCTGTACGGGATTGAAGAGCAGGGCGGACATCAACGGCATAGCCGATTATTTCGGCTTGCCTCCAAAGACATTCTGCTCATGGCTGCATACCATGAACTACGTGCGCAACTTGTGCGCCCACCATGCAAGGCTTTGGAATAGGGAAATGAGCATCGTGCCTGAAAAACTGCATTTTTCCAAAAGGCTGGTATGGATAAGCAATCCTGATACGGTACAGCGTGGCAAGGTGTATTATTTCTTCTGTATGTTGGGATACCTCTTACAGACAGCCAATCCCACTTCTTCATTCAAGGATAGGCTGAAAGCGTTGGTCGATGAATATAAAGGCGTAGCGTCACTTTCCGCAATAGGCTTTGCCGAAGGTTGGGAAAACGAAAAAATCTGGAAATAGTCATTTTTCCGGCTTCATGCGCTTGCCATTCAAGAAAAAATGCCTACCTTTGCATCACAAGATTAACAAGACAGTTATAAACTAAAAGATAATAAGCCTCCCAGGCGAGCCGCAAGGCAGCATACTTGGGGGGCGTTCTTCATTATAAGGGAAAATCCGTAACCCGGTCTGAAAAGAACAGCCGAGTTACGGATTTTCCTTTTTTCGCCTGTGGCGTTTTTTACTTGCCCTGCAAGAGGTGTTGCAGTTCCGGGTCGGACTGGATGCGCTGCAACTCGTCGGCGACAATCTGCCGCACCTCGGCACGGATGCGGTTGTAGTTCTCCTGAATCATCTCCTTCATGCGGTCGTTGCCGTCGGCATCGGTAAAGTCCGTGATGACGGGGATAGGCTTGTATGCCTGTTCCTCGCGCTTCACCTTCCCGGCATCCACCACTATCTCGCAATGAAAAATCTTCTGCTCGATGCGCTCGTTGAAATTGTCCGCCACCGCCCCGACGAACATGCCCTGCGTGAGCGTGGAAATCTTGCTTGCCGGGATAAGGCTCTCCATCTGCGTGTTGATGGAGGTGGACTTGTCCTCGCGGTTGATGGTGATGCTCTGACGCTTCTGCAAGATTTTGCCGAAACGCTCCGAAAGGGTCTTGGCGGTCTCGCCCACCACCTGACCGGAGAAGATGTTGCCCACCGTGTTCATCACTACGGCGGCTTCCTTGTCGCCGTAGTCGCGCTTGAGCTGCGAGAAGTCCTGAAAACCGAGGCAGACCGCCACCTTGTTGCTTCGGGCGGTGGCGATAAGGTTGTCCAGCCCCTTGAAGTAAATGGTGGGCAGCTCGTCAATAATCACCGCCGACTTCAGCTTGCCCTTCTTGTTGATGAGCTTCACGATGCGCGAATTGTACAAGCCCAATGCCGCACCGTAGATGTTCTGGCGGTCGGGGTTGTTGCCGACACAGAGTATCTTCGGCTCGTCGGGATTGTTGATGTCGAGGGTAAACTCGCTGTCGGACATGACCCAATAGAGCTGCGGGGAAATCATGCGGGATAGCGGTATCTTCGCCGATGCGATCTGTCCGGCAAGCTGTTCCATCGCGCCGCCTTGCCATGCGTCCATGAACGGGGAAAGGTAGTTCTCCAGTTCGGGATAGCTGGTGAGAATAGGAAACACGTCCTCGTAACGGCGGTTCAAGAGTTCAATGGCATGGGGAAAGGTGCAATACTTGCCGTCCTTATAGATGCGGAGGAACCAAATCACAGCAGCAAACAGGATAATCGGTGACTCCACAAAGAAGTCGCCCTGTTTTTGCACCCAAGTTTTGTTCAAATTGAGCATTATCGTGTAGGCACTCTCGTAGGCATCGGTGATGTCCTCCATGAAATCGGGGTGTATGGGATTGCAGCGGTGCGAGCGGCGCGGGTCGTCGAAGTTTATCACGTAGAACTTCGGCTTGACCTTATATCCTTCCGGGTGGTTCATCAGGTGGTTGTAGGCAATGGTCGATAAGTCGCTGAATTTGAAATCATAGATATACATTGAATAACCTTTCTCAATCTGTTGCTTGATAAAACTGTTTACCACGGCATACGACTTGCCGCTGCCCGGCGTGCCCAGCACGATGGACGCACGGAACGGGTTTACCACGTTGATGTACCCGTCGTTCCACTTCTTCCTGTAATAGAAGCGCGTGGGCAGGTTCACCGAATACTCGTTCTCGATGAGCCGCGTTTCCTGCATGAAGCTCTCGTTCTCCACATTGAACACGTCTTCCATGAGGTTGGTGCGCAGAAGGCGGCTCATCCATGTGCCGGACATCAGCAGGCAGACATAGCCCGCCGCTACGGTGGCGGTGTACAATGCCGCGTCTGCCTCTACGGGCAACGGCAGGGACAATATCCACCAGTTCAGAAAAAACAGCACCAGCCCTGCTGCAAGCACCGTCCAAATCCTTGCCCACGTGATTTTTTCCTCCTTGACCCCCTTCGTGCCCAGACACGAGAGTGCCAAGAAAACCAACGCAAAGAGTTTCGTATAGACAATGGAATGGAACAGCCCTGCGGTGCGGTCGAAGTTCACCAGCACCCTGTCCACCACGCCGATGTCGATGCCCCACAGCCTTACGGCTTCGTAACAATACCAATAGAGGTGTATGACCACCAGTAAAATGCTTACGGCACGCAGAAAATCCATGATTTTCGCCAATGCCCTCAAATCGTCTTCCTGTTGTGACATAAATCTGTTTCTGTTTTTAAGTTGAACAATATCTCCGCAAGGCACGGTACGGAGGTGAGCATACATCACCCCGGACTTCATGGTACATGAGGCCGGACTTGATGTAGGATGAAGTCCGACCTCATCCCCTATGCCCTGCGAAGGGATAAATTACAGCCCCAAACCCTTGCGGCGTTTCTTCCGCCTGCGTTTGAGGTCACGCTCGAAGGCGGCTTCCTGAGCCTGTGCGCCCGATGCGTCGCCGCCAAGCAAGCCCAAGCCCGTGGAATGCCCCTCATCGTATTCCTCATAGGAATGGATGTTTGCCTGTGGCGTATCCTCCGTGACAGTGAACGGCAGCGGCGGCGTGTCGGCATACGGCAGGGTAAAATGCTCCTGCAAGGCGTTGGCGGAAAACTCTTTGCCCAAATGTGAGCCGTTCAGCACACAGCCCGTGCGGTGGTCGATAAAGGTCGCCCCGTAGATGCGTCCTTCGTCCGTGTGGCGGAACACCACGTCCACACCCTTTGCTTTGAGCAGGGCGATGAACGTCTCCTTACGGTACGTCCGGGCAAGCACGGCAGCGACGGTCTTGCGCGTCATATCCGCCGGACGCTTGTCGCGGATGTGGGCCTTGGAGTATTCAAACCTGCGCCGCACGGCCTCGTAGCCGACGGACTTCCCGATGCGGGATGCCTTGAAAGGATTGCCCACCTTGTTCCCGGCATCGTCGGTGGCGGAATAGACCAGTCCGTGATATTCCCGTCCGCCTGCCATGCCACGGGCTTCCTCCACCGTGACATTGTAAAGGGATAACAGGGCGCGGTATTCGCCCATCGTCCGGAACTTGTAGGTCGCCATGACCGCCTTGGCGGTGTTCGCCACCTGACGCTTCACGTCGCCCTGCGAAGCATCCACCTTACGCAAGGGATTGTCGTGGCGGTGCTGCCTGCGGTCGGCGGGGTGCAGGCCGTACTTGCGTTCCAGTTCGGTGGTGATACGCTTGCTGCGGCGGTGGATGAAGTCCTTGTTCAGCCGCCTGCCCCGCTCGTCCACATTGACGGAAACGATATGCAGGTGGTGGCGTCCGATGTCCTCGTGTTTGAAGATAAGAAAAGGCTGGTCGCCGTAGCCCAGCTTTTCCAGATACTCCCGTGCGAGCTGTTCCATCTCCATGTCCGTCAGACGGTCGTCGGGATGCGGATTGAGGGAGATATGGATGACCTTGTTCCGTGTGCGGACATTCTCCGGCATGTACCGTTTGAAATCCTGCTCGGCACGGGCGATGTTCACCCGTCCGCTGCCGTCGTCGAAGACCTTGTTCACGGCGAGGAGCTTGCCCTCGCCCTCGTTCACCTTCAGCCCGTTGTAGGCGAGTGCGCCGTACAGCGACGTGCCTACATTGATTTTTGCGACCATCTCCCTTCAAACTCTTTGGACAGTTCCATGACTTGGCGCATCAATGCCGCCAGTTCCCTCGTGCATTGCTCCAGCCGGTAGAGCAATGCCATCGCCTTTTTCTCGGAGAAATGGCAGCGCAGCTCCTTGACCGTTTGGTTGTAGTTGTTGCCGATGGCACGGTACTGCGCATGGAAGGCGGAGAGCTTCGTGCAGTAGTCAAGCAACGTCTTGTCCGTCGTCAGCACCCGGAAAGGCTGCCCGAAGAAGTGCGCCTTCAGGAACACAGCCCTCGCGTACACGCCGGACTTCTCGTACATGGCGAGGAACCTGAGCCATTCCCCGTCGTCGAAACGCACCATCACGCAGTGCGACTTGCGGCTTTCTTTCGGGTGCCGCCCCCACTTGGGCGTTTCCGCCCCGTTCTTTTTCTTGTTCATATTACAATGGATTTAGTGGTGTCACGGCATAAGCGTAGCTTCCGGCAACCGCACCGCAGGTAGGAAAACAGGCTTCCCGACTTCGGAGAGGAAGCCCTCCCCGCAAGGGGCAAGGTCGTTTCGGGAGTAACCCGAAACCCTTTGAGTTACTCAAAGGACACCTTGCTGTGTCTTTGAGGACACAAAAATCCGTAGCAGACGGATTGAGTGTTACTCTTCCTCCTCCTTGCAAGACATAGTTCAAGCGAGCTTGACTCTGTTCTTGCTTCGTTCGTCGGTTGGGGATATGCCTGTTATAACAATCCCATAAAGGTATCGGTCGCCCGATACCCTCCGGCTGCCCAAAAGAAGGACGGAGCTGGGGCCTGCGGTACGCGCCGGGAGCATTGCCCTGCCGCTTGGGTGCAAAGGTAGGGGGTAAATCCGGGTCGGAAAGGGGCTGAGGAACGCCACAGGCTACCACATCGGCGCCAAATGCTGCCACGCAAGGGGCAAGTGATACAGGTAAGCTGAAATACCTTTTCCTTTGCACACAGAAACAACGGACCAACGATTTGCAGAAATGAAAATGAACGGAAACAACCATGCAATGCGGCAAGTCCGCATGAACGGACAGAAACGAATTTTTACTGCGGCGCTGATTCATTGTCGTGCTGTTGTACGACAATGCGGAAACAGACCAAGAGCGCCATAAGCAAACAGCACCGTAACGGTACAAGGACAGGAATACGGGACGAAGCAAGCCAATGGAGCAGCAGACCTGTAACCCTTCATGGGTACATATCCGTGTACAGGTACGGGAAAAAAGGAATGAACAGGCGGTGCAACAGACCGCTACGGATTGAGAATAACAATAATTTGTAACAACAACGATTAAAACAAGCAGGAAAATGAACAAAGAAACATTCGTTGCTTTCGCAACACAGAAAGGCGGTGTCGGCAAATCGACCGTCACCGCTCTCGTAGCCAACTATGTCCACAACGTAATGGGTTACAATGTCGCCGTGATTGACTGTGATGAACCGCAGCACAGCATCGCCGGACTGCGTGACAAGGAAACTGCCCTCATTGAGCAGAACGACCGGATGAGAGCCATCGCCTGCGAGCATTTCCGCAAGTCGGGCCGCAAGGCGTTCCCGGTCATCCGCAGCAATGCAGTACAGGCGTTGGACGATGCGGAAAGCCTGCTCGCAGAGGGTGACTATAAACCGGACATCGTGTTTTTCGACCTGCCCGGCACGCTGAAAAGCGACGGGGTAATCAAGACGCTCTCGCAAATGGACTACATTTTTACGCCCATCAGTGCGGACCGTTTCGTGGTGGAGAGCGCGTTGCAGTTCGTCATGATGTTCAATGACAACCTCGTGACTACCGGCATTGCCCGGACAAAAGCCATATCCCTGTTCTGGACCAAGGTGGACGGACGGGAACGGACAGACCTGTATGACCTCTACGGAAAACTGTTTGCCGAAAACAACTTCCATGTACTCGGCACCAAGTTGCCGGACAGCAAGCGCTTCCGTCGGGATATGTCCGACGACCGCAAGACGGTGTTCCGCTCGACCATCCTGCCTGCGGACAACGCCATGCTGCGGGGAAGCCGCATCAAGGAACTTGCCGAAGAAATCTGCGATGTCATTAAATCCTGAAGGTCATGGCAAGCCGCAAATTGAATACGGAAGGCATTGACGAGAACCTGCTGCTGGCTTCTATCGGCAAGTCCCGCCAAATGGCAGGCGCATCTCCGCCACCAAAGCCAGACGGAACCGGCAGTGCCGGGGAGACACCCGCTAATGCAGGACAACCGTCAAAAATGAAGGGGCAGTACGAACAGGTGAAGGGGAAAAGCCGGGATTACGGACAGACTTTCCTCAAAGGGCATGAGTTGAAAACACGGAAATGTGTGTACATCAGTGCAGAAGCCCACGGCATCGTGTCCAAGATAGTGAACACCATCGCAGACAAGGAAATCACCGTAGGCGGCTATATCGACACGGTGCTCATGCGCCACTTTGAGGAGAATAAGGAGGAAATCAACAGCCTGTACAGACGTGACAGGGACGACCTCATCTGAGAACAGACAATTATTGTAAAACATTAGAAAAACGAAGACAATGAAACTGAGTATCAACATTTTCAGAAGAAAGCAGAAAGAAGAAGCCTACATAGGCAAGTACCTCACCCGCCGCAAGCCGGAAGGCTGCGCACAAAAAGCGGTATATATCAGCCGGGAGAACCATGAGGCGGTCAAGCGGATTGTGGGCATAGCCGGAGGGCACGGGATGACCATATCCGGGTACATTGACCGTATCCTTTCAGAACACCTTGAACAGCATGGGGAGGAACTGGAAAGCCTGAGCAGCCGGAAAAGACACGGAGTTGTCGAACAGATAACGATAAGCCAATGGTGACGCTACTTATTATCCTGATGATGGCGTGCAACCTGTGGATACTTTTTTACCTGACATGTGAGCGTAAGGAAGAGCGGACCAGAGATTTTTCCGGCAAGGCAGGAAAGGAGGAACAACAGCAGAAACCTCTGGCTGACATCATGGGCAAAAGCCTGTTTCGGATGCCGGAAAGGACGCCACAAGCTACCACAACGGCGCCAAATGCTGCCACGACAGTCCGAAGTGAAGCAGTGGACGAAAAGGACGTTACCTTTGCCGACGAGTTGAAGGACACCGGAAACCATGCCGCAGAAAAGGACGCATCACGCCAAGTGCCTGACGAGGATTTGGACAAGGTATTCGAGGACAACCGCACTTACGCCCCGGATGAGGACTTTGACGAGGAGCCACCGCAGGCAGGCGGAAGCACCTTTGACGAAATCGACCGTGCCGCAAGGACGGTGAAGGATGCCAAGGCGAAGGAGCCGGAAATCCTGCAAGCGGGCAAGGTGTTCCATGAACTGGAAGGCACGGAGTTTTACAACATGTTCCGGCGTAACAACGCCCGGTACGAGGCAAGGGTGTCGGGAATGGTGGATGCCTATCTCGCAAGCATCCGTCCCGTGCAGAAGAGACCAAGGATGAAAGCGGCTGCGCAGAAGGAATACGAGAACTTCAACATCCGCGACTATGTATAACAAGTAAAACGTAACAATGATGCGAAAAAAGAAAATCGACTACGGCTAAACCACGGCTTGCCACCGAACCACTAAATCCACAAGCCGGCTTCATCCAAAGCCGCAAGAAGTAAAAACAAGTATCAACCGCCAAAGGGACTATCCAACCCGGAGGCACAAAAAAGAAACGATTATGACAAAGACATTGAAGAAAAAACAAATCATTCTCGCAGCCCTTCTGCTGGCTGCAAACATCTCAGCGTCCGCACAAGGCAACGGCATGGCGGGCATCAATGAGGCTACCAACCTTGTGACCAGCTATTTTGACCCCGGCACGAAACTCATCTACGCCATCGGAGCTGTCGTCGGGCTTATCGGGGGCATCAAGGTGTATGGCAAGTTCTCATCGGGCGACCCCGACACCTCGAAGACCGCCGCGAGCTGGTTCGGGGCGTGCATCTTCCTGATTGTGAGCGCGACGATTCTCCGTTCGTTCTTCCTTTAATAAACGTACATTCCCATACATATATAATAAGGTGTAAGGACAATGGCTGAATACCCTATCAACAAGGGCATAGGCCGTCCGGTGGAGTTCAAGGGACTGAAGGCGCAATACCTGTTCATCTTCGCAGGCGGGCTGCTTGCCGCCTTCATCCTCTTTGTCATCCTGTACATGGCGGGCGCGGGCCAGTGGCTCTGCATCGGCTTCGGTGTGGTGTCGGCTTCCGCCACCGTCGGGCTCACGTTCCGCCTGAACGCCAAGTACGGCGAACACGGGCTGATGAAGCTGGGCGCGGCACGGATGCGCCCCCGCCATGTGCTCCACCGCAGACGGGTGTCCAATCTGTTAAGACGAAAGACAGTGCAAGCGAGCGGAAAGAGAACTTGTTCTCAATTTCCCGAGTGCAGACTGTCTTATGTAAAAAAGAAAGGAAGAAACGTATGAGAAATGTAATGAAAGCCACCACGCTGGAAAGCCGCTTTCCGCTGCTCTCGGTGGAGCACGGCTGCATCGTCTCGAAGGACGCGGACATTACCGCCGCCTTCGAGGTGGAACTGCCGGAGGTCTATACCGTCACGGCGGAGGAGTACGAGGCCATCCATGCCACGTGGTGCAAGGCGATAAAGGTGCTGCCCGACTACTCGGTGCTGCACAAGCAGGACTGGTACGTGAAGGAGCGGTACCGCCCCGACACAGGCAGGGAGGGCATGGGCTTCCTCGCCCGCAGCTACGAGATGCACTTCAACGAGCGCCCGTTCCTGCACCACAAGTGCTACCTGTTCCTGACGAAGACGACGAAGGAGCGCATGAGGCAGCAGAGCAACTGGAACACCCTGTGCCGGGGGCACATCGTGCCGAAGGAGATGCAGGACAAGGAAACGGCGGTGAAGTTCATTGAGGCGGTGGAGCAGTTCGCGCGTATCCTGAACGATTCGGGGCACATCCGGCTGCGCCGGCTCTCCGATGACGAGCTTACGGGCACGGAAAAGGAAACGGGCATTATAGGCAGGTACTTCGCGCTCTCGCCGGGCAATGTGGACTGTCTGGAGGACATGGAAATGACGGCAAGGGAGATGCGCATCGGCGACAACCGGCTGTGCCTGCACACCCTGTCGGACACGGAAGACCTGCCCGCTGCGGTGGCGACGGACTGCCGTTACGAACGGCTCTCCACCGACCGCTCGGACTGCCGCCTGTCGTTCGCCGCTCCCGTGGGCCTGCTGCTTCCCTGCAACCATATCTACAACCAGTACGTTTTCATCGGCAACAGCGACGAGGAGCTGCGCCGCTTCGAGAAAACGGCGAGGAACATGCAGTCGCTCTCGCGGTACAGCCGCCAGAACGCCATCAACCGTGAGTGGGTGGAGGAATACCTAAACGAAGCGCACTCGCAGGGGCTGAAGTCCGTCCGCGCCCACTTCAACGTGATGGCGTGGAGCGACGACGCGGAGGAACTGAAACGCATCAAGAACGATGTGGGCAGCCAGCTGGCTTCAATGGGCTGCGTGCCGCGCCACAACACGACGGACTGCCCGACGCTGTTCTGGGCGGGCATCCCCGGCAACGCCGCCGACTTCCCGGCGGAAGAAGCGTTCCACACGTTCATCGGGCAGGCGGTGTGCCTCTTCGCCGGCGAGACCAACTACAAGGACTCGCCCTCCGCCTTCGGCATCCGCATGGCGGACCGTATCAGCGGCAAGCCGCTGCACATCGACATCTCCGACCTGCCGATGAAGCGGGGCGTGACGACGAACCGAAACAAGTTCGTGCTGGGTCCTTCGGGCAGCGGCAAGTCGTTCTTCATGAACCACCTTGTCCGCCAATACTTTGAGCAAGGCTCCCATGTGGTATTGGTGGACACGGGCAATTCCTACCAAGGGCTGTGCGAGATGATACACCGCAAGACCAAAGGAAAGGACGGTATCTACTTCACCTACACGGAGGAAAAGCCCATCTCGTTCAACCCGTTCTACACGGACGACGGGGTGTTCGACGTGGAGAAGAAGGACAGCATCAAGACGCTGCTGCTTACCCTGTGGAAAAGCGAGAACGAATCCGCCACGAAAACGGAGTCGGCGGAACTGGGCAGCGCGGTGAACGCCTACATCCTGAAAATCCAGCAGGACAGGAGCATCGTGCCGTCGTTCAACTCGTTCTACGAGTACATGCGGGACGTGTACCGCAAGGAGATGGAGGAACGCTACATCAAGGTGGCGAAGACGGACTTCAACATCGACAACTTCCTGACCACGCTCCGGCAGTATTACCGGGGCGGACGGTACGACTTCCTGCTCAACTCCACGGAGAACATCGACCTGCTGCACAAGCGGTTCGTGGTCTTCGAAATTGATTCCGTGAAGGATAATGCCGAGCTTTTTCCGGTGGTCACGATTATCATCATGGAGGCCTTCTTGGGCAAGATGCGGCGGCTGAAAGGCGTAAGGAAACAGCTCATCGTGGAGGAGGCTTGGAAGGCCCTTTCTTCGGCGAACATGGCTGATTACCTGAGGTATATGTACAAGACAGTCAGAAAATACTTCGGCGAGGCGATTGTGGTGACGCAGGAGGTGGACGACATCATCTCGTCGCCCATCGTGAAGGAGAGCATCATCAACAACTCGGACTGCAAGATACTGCTTGACCAAAGAAAATTTATGAACCGCTTTGACCAGATACAGTCCCTCTTGGGGTTGACGGAAAAGGAGAAGTCACAGATACTCTCCATCAACCAGTCCAACGACCCGTCAAGGCGGTACAAGGAGGTGTGGATAGGCTTGGGCGGCACGCAGTCGGCGGTGTACGCCACGGAGGTGTCCATGCAGGAGTATTTAGTGCGCCCGTAAAGGGAATTTGATGAATGTCGCTTTGGCAAGCGACTGGGCAAGTGTTTATAATGCCCATTAACAACCGCTTACCGGAGGGGGAAACCCCATAAGGGAACACAGCACGTTGGTAAAGCCATAAGTCAGCCAACTGTCAGGCTGCGACCGAATGGCAAGTTAAAATGACAGATATGAGGATAAAGCCTGTATTGGTTGAACGATAGTCCGAGCAGTCGTATCCTTGGGCAATGACGGAAGACAGTTGAATAATTCTTCGGAATTATACCGTCATGTTGCGGTACTACACTGATGATTTGTAGCAGGAGTAGCATAAACTTACCGCAAGGCAACTACCATAAGTAGTAAAGGACGAAAGTCGTATCCGACAATCTGTCAAGCCAAATAGTCGTCAAATTTCTAAACGGGGATTGCCTAAACCGGAAAGCCAGTTGTACGGCTATGGGGTCTGCCCCTGAATATCCGGCATGGCAACGGAGCTTCCATAGTAGTCTGAGCAGGGTAACGCCCTGTACATGGCGAAGGGAAGCAGCTAATTAAGTTTAACAATTTAAAGGAAGATGTGAGAGACATGAGAAATCCAGAAAATGTGTTGAACAGTCTGAGTAAACACAGCGGTAACTTGAACTATAAGTTTGAGCGGCTGTATAGAGTACTGTTTAACGAGGAAATGTTTTATGTAGCCTATCAGAATATTTATAGCAAGACAGGCAACATGACGGCAGGAGCCGATGGTAAAACCATTGACGGAATGAGCATTGACCGAATTGAACAACTGATTGGTAGTCTTAAAAATGAGACTTATCAGCCTAACCCGTCCAAAAGGACGTACATACTTAAGAAAAACGGGAAAAAACGTCCGCTTGGCATACCCTCTTTTGATGATAAGCTGGTACAGGAAGTAGTTAGAATGATACTTGAAGCAATCTATGAAGGTAGTTTTGAACATACTTCGCATGGGTTTCGTCCCAAACGAAGTTGTCATACTGCTCTTATAGATATACAAAAGACATTCACTGCCGTGAAATGGTTTATTGAAGGCGATATTAAAGGATTCTTCGACAATATCAATCATGACGTATTGATTAATATTCTTCGGGAACGTATCGCTGACGAAAGATTTTTGCGGCTTATCCGAAAGTTCCTGAATGCCGGATATGTGGAAGACTGGGTATTTCATAGAACGTACAGTGGAACTCCGCAAGGCGGGATTATCAGCCCAATACTGGCTAATATCTACCTTGACAAGTTCGACAAGTACATCAAGGAATACACCAATCGGTTCAATAAAGGAGTAACGAGAAAAGGCGACGCTCGATACAAGCTCTACGAACAGCGGAGATACCGACTGGCAAAGAAACTGAAAAATGAGAAAGATGCAAAGGTAAGGGAACAGATGACCGCTGAAATTAAGCGGCTACGAGAAGAACGGAACAACTATCCGGCACGTAATGAAATGGACAGCAGCATCAAACGGTTAAAATACGTGAGATACGCAGATGATTTTCTGATTGGAATTACCGGTAGTCTTGAAGACTGCAAAACAGTAAAAGAGGATATTAAGAATTATCTTAATGAAGCTCTTAAACTGGAACTGTCAGATGAAAAGACACTGATAACCAATGCACAAAAACCAGCGAAATTTCTCGGATATGACGTATTTATACGCAGGTGTAACGATTTACGTAAGGATAAGTTCGGTAGAACGGTTAGGGCATTCGGACACAAGCCTGTCTTGTACCTGAATTTTGAAACGATGCGGAAGAAACTCTTTGATTATAAAGTCGCAAGAATAGCGGTTGTCAATGGCAAAGAGGTTTGGAAATCCATCGTCAGAACGTACATGCTGAACTTGGATGACTTGGAAATAGTCAGTCAGTTCAATGCCGAAATCCGAGGGTTCTATAATTACTACTCAATAGCCAATAATAGCTATGTCATCAATTCTTTCTATCACATTATGTCATACAGCATGTATAAGGTATTTGCGAACAAATACAAATCATCTGTAAAGAAAATACTTCTGAAATATAAAAAGAACAAGGTTTTCCAAGTGGCATATGAAAATAGCAAGGGTAAGACACTTTACCAATCATTTTATCATGATGGTTTCAAACGCAAAAAGGTTGCAGGGAATATTTACTGTGACACTATTCCACGGACAGTTTCCATAACAGGTGGACGTAATAGCCTTATGGAAAGGCTGAAACTCCAAGTCTGCGAATTATGCGGTGCTACCGATAAACTCGAAATGCATCACGTTCGCAAACTTAAAGACCTGAAAGGTAAATCCGACTGGGAAAAGAAAATGATAGCTCGAAGACGAAAAACTTTGGCTGTCTGCTCAAAATGTCATGCAAAAATAGACCCCGACCGAAGAATCAGACTGAATTAATTAGTGGAGAGCCGGATACAGGGAGACTTGTAAGTCCGGTTCGGAGGCGAGTACTCGGAAACCTACCATAGAAATATGACAAGGCGCTGGGTGCTTAGCCTACGCCTACACGACGGAGGAAACGGAGAAGATGGAAGTCCGCGAACTGGCGGAGAAGCTGGGCGGCGACATGGAAGCCGCCATACGGCAGATAGCGGAAAGGCGGAAAGAAGAAAAACAGTAAACAGATTATTCAACGACATTAAAAATTGAAACAGAAAATGAACATTGAACTGACAAAGACACAACGGCTGCTGCTTTGCGGCGGTCTGATTGGCTTGGCATCGCTGATGCTGCAAGCCTGCGAAACGGTAATGAAGGAAAACGAAGACGTCCGCGAGAAGATTTGCGGCAACTGGCAGAGTGCGGAGGCGGGACCCGACATACTGGTGTACAAGGAGGGTGAACACTACAAGGTGACGCTGTTCCGACGGTCGGGCGTGCGCCGCAGGCTGAAGCCGGAAACCTACCTGCTCCAGCGGGAGGAGAACGGCAACCTCTACATGAACACGGGCTTTCGCATCGACGTGGCGTACAACGAGGAAACGGACGTGCTGACCTTCTCGCCGAACGGCGACTACATCCGGGTAAATATGGAGGACGCTTCGGACGGTGAAAAGAAAGAAGAATAATGAAAAGACAACGAACCACTAAATCCAACGTGAATGAGAATGAGACAAAAACTGAAAATGCCGCTGATAGCGGTCTGCCTGTGCCTCACGGGTGCGGGCACGGCAAACGCCCAGTGGGTGGTGTCCGACCCCGGCAACCTCGCCCAGAGCATCATCAACTCCGCCAAGGAGATGGTGGAGACGGCGGGCACGAAGGCGAACACCCTGAACGGCTTTCTGGAAACGCAAAAGATTTTCCAGCAGGGAAAGAAGTATTACGACGCGCTGAAATCCGTGCATGACGTGGTGAAGGGCGGCGTGAAAGTATCGAAAAGCATAGGGCTGGTGATGGAAATCTCGGAGATATACGTGGACAACTACCAGCGTATGCTCTCGGACGAGAACTACACGCCGGAGGAGCTTGCCGCCATCTCGTCGGGCTACGCCATGCTGATAGACGAAAGCTCGGACGTGCTGCAAGAACTGAAGAACGTGGTGAACGTCACAGGGATGTCGCTCTCGGACGCGGAACGGCTGGCAATCATCGACAACGCCTACCGCAGCCTGATGAACTACCGCAACCTCGTGCGCTACTACACGGGCAAGACCATCTCGGTGAGCTACCTGCGGGCAAGAAAGAAGAACGACATGGACCGGGTGATGTCGCTGTACGGAACGGCTAACGAAAGGTACTGGTAGCCTATGGGAGAGTTCGACAACCTTCACCAGATACTCCTTTCGCTCTACGACGAGATGATGCCGCTTTGCGCGGACATGACGGGCGTGGCGAAAGGGCTTGCCGGGCTGGGCGCACTGTTCTACGTGGCGATGCGCGTATGGCAGTCGCTTGCACGAGCCGAAGCGATAGACGTGTACCCGCTGCTGAGACCTTTTGCATTAGGTCTGTGCATCCTGTTCTTCCCGACCATCGTATTGGGCACGATGAACAGCGTGCTGAGTCCCATCGTGCAGGGCGTACACGGGATTCTCGAAGAGCAGACCTTCGACATGAACGAGTACCGGGAGCAGAAGGACAAACTGGAGTACGAGGCGCTGATGCGCAACCCGGAAACCGCCTACCTCGCCTCGGATGAGGAGTTTGACCGGCAGCTGGACGAGCTGGGCTGGTCGCCCTCGGATCTCGTGACGATGACGGGGATGTACATGGACCGGGCGGCGTACAACATCAAGAAAAGCGTGCGTGACTGGTTCCGCGAACTGCTTGAACTGATGTTCGCCGCAGCCGCACTCATCATCGACACGCTACGGACGTTCTTCCTCGTAGTGCTCAGCATCTTGGGACCGATAGCCTTCGCCTTCTCCGTGTGGGACGGCTTCCACTCGACACTCTCGGCGTGGTTCAGCCGCTACATACAGATTTACCTCTGGCTTCCGGTGTCCGACCTGTTCAGCACCATACTGGCGAAAATCCAGATTCTGATGCTCCAGCAGGACATCGAGCGTATGCAGACCGACCCAAACTTTTCGCTGGATGCAAGCGACGGGGTGTACATCGTATTCCTTATCATCGGCATCGTGGGTTATTTCACCATACCGACGGTGGCGGGCTGGATTATCCAAGCCGGAGGCGGCATCGGCAGCTACAACAAGAACATCGGGACCGCCGGGGCTTTGGGCGGCAGCGTGGCAGGTGCAGCCGCAGGAAACGTGGCGGGGCGTGCCGGGAAGCTCATCAAGGGAACGGCTGGAAAGGTGTTCAAGAGGTAACAGCCGGAACGGTTGAAGTGGCACTTTGGGGTTGCCTATGTGCCACTTTGACCTCCCCCGAAGTGTCACTTCGGGAAAAGGATACCGAAATATGATTTTACAAACAGAAAAAGAAAGACGAAAAGAAAATGGAATTCAAATCACTAAAGAACATCGAGACGAGTTTCCGGCAGATACGTCTGTTCGGCATCGTCTATACGGCAGCCTGCGCCCTCGTGGTGGTCTGCTCGGTGGTGTGCGCCTTCCGCTTTGCCGAGGCACAGCGGCAGAAGATATATGTCCTCGACGGGGGCAAGAGCCTGATGCTCGCACTCTCGCAGGACCTGTCGCAGAACCGTCCGGCGGAAGCGAGGGAACACGTGCGCCGTTTCCATGAACTGTTCTTCACGCTCTCGCCGGAGAAAAGCGCGATAGAGCACAACGTGAAGCGTGCCCTGCTCCTGGCGGACAAGAGCGCGTACAACTACTACGCCGACTTCGCCGAAAAGGGCTTCTACAACCGCATCATTGCCGGCAACATCAACCAAGTGCTTCAGGTGGACAGCGTGGTGTGCAATTTCGACCGCTATCCCTACGAGGCGAGGACATACGCAAGGCAGATGATTATCCGCGAGAGCAACGTGACGGAACGCACGCTTGTGACCGCCTGCCGCCTGCTCAACGCGAGCCGCTCGGACGATAATCCGAACGGATTTACCATCGAGGGCTTCACGGTGCTGGAGAACAAGGACATCCGGACCATAGAAAGATGATGCGCGTATGGGAAAGATGAAAACTCTCATTGAAAAGTACACCACCAATTTCAAGAAGAAATTGCGTGGAAAACTGGAAGCCCTGCCGCCGAAGGCACGTCTGGGGATAGTCCTCACGGCATTTGCCGCTTTCGCCTCGCTCTGCCTGTACATGACCGTCACCGCCATCGCCGGTTTCGGCAAGGGGAACGGGGTAATGGAGATACGGCACATCGAGAAATTGGACCTGCCGATGCAGGAAAGTATGAACCTATATAATAATGTATATGGAAAAGGAACAGAAGAAGAATGAACAGAAAGAGAAAAAGCCGCTGACCGAACAGCAGCGGCAGCAGCGCAGGAAGATGCTGGTCTATCCGCTGATGGGACTGCTGTTCCTGGGCTGCATGTGGCTCATCTTCGCACCGTCCTCCGAGGACAGGGAGAAGGCACGGCAGGGTCAGGGATTCAACACGGACATGCCTCTGCCCGAAGACTCGAAAATCATCGGTGACAAGGCGAAAGCCTACGAGCAGTTGCAGTTGGAGAACCGGCAGAAAGAACGCCGGGGCATGGTGGGCGACCTGTCCTCGTTCTGGCACGACGGCGCGGAAAAGCCGGACACGGCGGCTGCATCGGACGACTACCGCCTGACACAGACGGAACCGTCCGAAAATGAGCGTGCCGATAAGCAACAGGCGGGCATACGCACCTCCGCTGCCGCCTATGAGCGGCTGAGCACTTCGCTGGGCACGTTCTACGAGCCGCCGAAGGAGGACCGGGAAAAGGAGGAGCTTCGGGAACGCATCGATGAACTGGAAGCCATGCTGATGGCGCAGGAGGGCAAGCCGTCCTCAATGGAGGAACAGGTCGCGCTCTTGGAAAAGTCCTACGAACTGGCGGCAAGATACCAGAACGGGAAGAACAATGCCGGGCAGACCGCACAGTCCGAAGAAATGGAAACATCCGCCAAGGCGGACGGAAAGAGCATGAAGGCGGAACCGGTAAGCGGGGTGCGTCCGGCGGTGGTGTCCGCCTTGCCGCAGCCCATGACGGACTCGGCTTTCATCGCGGACTACGCGGGTGAACGGAACTACGGCTTCCACACCGCCATCGGCACGGCGGAAGCCTCGGAAAAGAACACCATCGCCGCCTGCGTGCAGGGCGACCAGACCATTACGGACGGGCAGACGGTGAAGCTCCGGCTGCTGGAGCCGATGCGCGTGTCGGGGCGCGTCATCCCCCGGAACACGCTCCTTGTGGGCGCGGCACGGTTGCAGGGCGAAAGGCTCGGCATCGGCATCACCTCGCTGGAACACGGGGGAAACATCATCCCGGTAGAACTGGAGGTGTACGACAGCGACGGGCAGGCGGGCATCTTCATACCCGGCTCGATGGAGATAGACGCGGCAAAGGAAATCGGGGCGAACATGGGCAGCTCGCTCGGAAGCAGCATCAACATATCGACCGACGCGGGGGCGCAGCTCGCCTCCGATCTGGGTCGCGGGGCGATACAGGGCATCTCGCAGTACATCTCGAAAAGGATGCGCACCATCAAGGTGCATCTGAAATCGGGGTACAGGGTGCTGCTGTACCAAGAAAAGGAATGAACAGCCCAAAAACATAAAGGCGAAAAAAGAAAAAATAATCAACAAACAAATTTTAATCACCACTAAATCCAACGTAAAATGAGTATCAAGAAAACAATGACAATGTTTGCCCTGCTGATGGGCATCGCCTGTGCGGCCTACGCGCAGGGAGTGACGAACGACAGCACCGCCACCGCCAAGGAGGACGGGCTGGAACTGGTGAAGGACGTCTATCCGCAGACGGAAGAGGACGGCGACCTGTACCACGGTCTGACGAAGAAGCTGATGTTCGACCGCATGATACCGCCGCACGGTCTGGAAGTCACGTATGACAAGACCGTCCACATCCTGTTTCCGGCGGCGGTGCGCTACGTGGACTTGGGTTCGCCCAACCTGATAGCGGGCAAGGCGGACGGTGCGGAGAACGTCATCCGTGTGAAGGCGACGGTCAAGAATTTCCGCAACGAGACGAACATGAGCGTCATCACGGAGGACGGGTCATTTTACACATTTAATGTGAAATACGCCGATGAGCCGCTTATCCTGAACGTGGAAATGAAGGACTTTATCCACGACGGCAGCACAGTGAACCGACCGAACAACGCGCAGGAAATCTACCTGAAGGAACTGGGCAGCGAAAGCCCGATGCTGGTACACCTCATCATGAAGTCGCTGCACAAGGAGGACAAGCGCAAGGTGAAGCACATCGGCTGCAAGCGTTTCGGCATCCAGTGCCTGCTGAAAGGGATTTATGTCCACAATGACCTGCTGTATTTCTACATGGAGATAAAGAACCAGAGCAATGTGCCGTTTGACGTGGACTACATCACGTTCAAGATTGTGGACAAGAAGGTGGCGAAGCGTACCGCCATGCAGGAACAGGTGCTGTTCCCGCTCCGCGCCTACAACTACGCCGTCCGTGTAGCCGGGAAACAGTCCGAGCGCACGGTGTTCTGCCTTCCGAAGTTCACCATCCCCGACGGCAAACAGCTCGTGGTGGAGATGAACGAGAAGGACGGCGGACGCCACCAGACGTTTACCGTGGAGAACGAGGACTTGGTACAGGCTGAAACCATCAACGAGCTGCGTGTGCGATGAAAGCGAGAGTCCTTTTCCTTGTAACGCTTCTGTCCGTCCTTTTCATGGGACGGGCGGAAGCCCAGCGGTGCCTGCCGAAGATGCGGGGCATCGAACTGAAAGCCGGGCTGAACGGGGCGGACGGCTATGTGCTGGGAGCCACGCTGTCAAGCTACGCGAAAGGCGGGAACAAGTGGGTGTACGGGGTGGAATATCTGCAAACCAACCATGATTATAGGAGTACGACCATCCCTGCGGCGCAGTTCACGGCGGAGGGAGGCTTCTACTACAACTTCCTGTCGGACGCGAAAAAGGTGGTGTTCCTCTATGCGGGCGCGTCAGCCCTTGCCGGGTACGAAACGGTGAACTGGGGCAAGAAGACGTTGTACGACGGGGCGAGGCTGAACAACGGGGATGCCTTTGTCTATGGCTGCGCCGCCACGCTGGACATGGAGGTGTACCTCGCGGACTTCATCGCGCTGACGGCTTCGCTCAGGGAGCGTTTCCTCTGGGGCGGAAGCATGGGGGTATGCCATACGGAGTACGGGATAGGTGTCAAGTTCATCATCAACTGACGGATGCCTATGGACATAGAAGCGATGAAACGGTTTCCGATAGAGGACTTCCTCGCCCGGCTGGGACATCATCCCGTGCAAAGGCGTGCCAATGCAATTTGGTACAGGTCGCCTTACCGGGAGGAAAAGACGCCTTCTTTCAAGGTGAACCCGGAGAAGAACCTCTGGTTTGACTTCGGCGAGGGCAAGGGCGGCAACATCTTCGCATTGGCGGGCGAGTTCATCAAGACGGGCGACTTCCTCACGCAAGCGAGGTATGTGGCGGAAGTGGCGGGTATGCCGACACAGGACTATGGACCGCAAAAAGCCGTTGATACGCACCGTTCTGACGGGCACAGCTTCGAGGATGTGAAGGTGCTGCCTTTACAGAACCGGGCGTTGCTCCATTACCTGCAAGAGAGGGGCATACCGTCCGCCGTCGCCATAGCGAACTGCAAGGAGATACGCTACTCCACGCACGGCAAGCGGTATTTCGCCGTGGCTTTCGGTAACGAAGGCGGCGGCTACGAGATACGCAACCCGTTTTTCAAGGGCTGCGTGCCGCCGAAGGACGTGACCCTGCTGTCGGTCGGCTCGGCGTCCTGCAACGTGTACGAGGGCTTCATGGACTACCTCTCTGCCCGTGCGCTGGGCATCGGCGGCAAGGAAGACCACCTTGTCCTCAACTCGGTGTCCAACGTGGCGAGGGCGTACCGCCATCTGGACGGCTACGGGCGGATAAAGTGCTACCTTGACAATGACGAAGCCGGACGGCGGACGCTGGGGGTTTTGCTTGCACGCTATGGCGGAAGGGTATCGGACTGCTCCGGCATCTATGACGGGTGCAAGGACTTGAACGAGCACCTGCAAAGGGTACTTGCCGAAAGGCAGGCTCAAAGCGAGAACGAAAAGAAAAACAAATCCATCAGACTATAACAGATTATGAACATGAATAAATTGAACAACAGACAAAAAGCGAAAAGAAACATAGTAAGAACCTTTGCTGCCCTCTGTGTGGGTATGCTCTCCATAGGCTTCACTTCCTGCGATGATGACTTGGATGTGACGCAAGCCTACCCGTTCACGGTGGAAACCATGCCCGTGCCGAAGGAACTGGCGCAGGGCGAAACGGCGGAGATACGCTGCGAGCTGGTGCGTGAGGGTGAGTTTGACGGGGCGGTCTATACCATCCGCTACTTCCAGTTTGACGGCGAAGGCACGCTGAAGCTGGATAACGGCCTGGTATTCCTGCCCAATGACCGCTACCTGCTGGAGAACGAGAAATTCCGCCTGTATTACACCTCGGAGTGCGACGAGTCGCAGAGCCTGACCATCACGGTGGAGGACAACTTCGGCAATGCCTTCGAGTGGGAAGTCGAGTTCAACAATGACTCGGATGCGGATGTGGCGGTGTCGGACACCTTGAACGTCAGCCGATGATGCGCAAGGCGTTGCTCCTGCTGCTGGCGGCTGTCCTCTGTGGCAGCCTGCCGGCACAGGATACGGAGGAAACGGCACGGCTGCTGGCGCTGTTCAACAGCCACCCGAAAGCGGACATAGCCGTTGAACTGGTGAAGAAATACGAGGGGCTGCATGACCGTTCCGACTACCCGTATTACGGCTACGGACACCGCAGGCTGCCGAACGAGAAGCTGTCCTACGGCATGACGGAGGCGGAAGCGGAAGCCCTGCTCCGCAAGGATTTGGCGGTGCGTTACAGGCTGTTCCGCAAGTATGGAAAAGACGCCTTGCTCCTGACCGTCCTGAGCTACAACGTGGGGCAAGGGGTGCTGCTCGGTCATGGAGGGCATCCGAAAAGCGGGCTTGTCCGCAAGCTGGAAGCCGGAAACAGGGACATTTTCCGTGAATACACAGCCTACTGCCGGTACAAGGGCAAGCCCGTCCGCTCGATAGAGCGGCGGCGCAAAATGGAGTTCCTGCTGCTGTATGAGCCGTGAGGCTATGGTTGGCTGTACAACAAACAAAATCCGATGGTGCCTTTTGTGGCTTCATCGGATTTTTCCATATTATCGAAGATGGAAAGTAACGGTTTCTTTGCTACTTTCTTATCCGCCTGTCCTGCTCATGAAAGAAAGTAGCGGGCGGCAATTCCTGCCACCCGCCAAAGGGTCATCCTGCCATTATACGCTTCTGTATGCGTTCAAGGGTACGCTCGGCAATGGGGCGTGTGTCCTTTGTCCAAAGGTCATAGTCATGCACGGATATTCCCACGCTCCGCAGGTCACGGATATAGCCGGACACATAATCTCCCGAAGGGAGGTAAACGAACTGCATCCATGCGTCCTTGCCGTCTGTCAGTATAAAATAGTATTTCATGATGCTTTCTCTTTTAATGGTAAGTGTGGGCCGGTGGTGTCCACCGCCACGCACTCAAAATTCTCTCATATCAGCGATAGTCGTACAATGTGTGAGCCATTCCTTTACGCAGGGCATGTTGTATTCGGAAGTGATGACTGCCATATGCTCGTTTATCTGCGTAAACCTCGTACTTTCATAGTCCTCCACCCATCCTTTGAGGGTATCCGTTCCCCATGCGTCCGCATCGGAAAACATATTGTCCAATACCTTGATTGGGTCGCTGAACGTAACTATCAGCGTATCATAGCCTGCTGTCATACCCTGTCCTCCTTCGCTTTAATCCATTCGTCACGCAACCGCCTGCACTCGTCCAGCGTGGGCTTCACGCAGGAGAACAAATCTCCGTCGGTATGGCGGTAGTCGTATTGGTACATAGTGCGGACTTTGCGCCCGATTTTCAGTTGGAATTTCTCGTACTTCTCGCCTGCCGTGCAGGTCGATACCCCGTTAATGGTCATTCTCGTTGTCATAGCCTTATCAATTAAAATTCAACAATCAGTAGTCTGTTCTCCAAACATTGGTCGGGGTCGGAAGCCTTCTTCTGCGTCACCCATAAATGGTGTGCGCCATACCCAAAGGCGAAAAGGACATTGAAAAGTTCCTTTCGGGCGAACACCTCCATTACACCCCTTACATCCTGCTCGTTCTTTGTCAGCACAAGCGTGTTCAACAGTTCGATGAACATTTCGGGCAGCTCCTCGTGCCATCCGAAAACCATATTTTCTATTTTCACTTCCATATCATTAACTATTAGTTTGTTATACGATTATGCCACCTGCTTCATCCGCTGCCGTATCTGCTCGGCATTGTCCTCCACCAACTTGATGATGCGGTCGTGGTATTCGGTGTTGGAGTTGCATACGCCACGGCTCTGCACCACTTTCAACGTCTGTAAGTCCACCTCCACCGTTTCGATGCGCTCTCCGTCAATCCGTGCGGATAGTATCAGCGAGTTTTCATCATTATAGTAAGCGTTGGTATAGACGCAATGGTGCATGGCTTTCCCTTCCTCGTAAAATTCGTCTATACTCTGTAACACCTTGATGATGATTAGCCCGTCTGTCAGTACAAGGTTGAAGAAGGCGGCTTTCTTTCGGATATACTCGTTTTTCTCTTTCGCCATATTCTCCAAACGCTTCCGCTCACGCTCCAACCGCTCGGCTTCCCATATCATGCGCCGCCGCTCCCGTTCACGCTCCAATTGGGCTTGCCGTTTCTCCATATATCGGTCGTGAGCCGCCTTGAGGTCGGTCGGGCAAATGAAATGGGGGTTGCGCACGTCTTTTCCCAATTTCTCCAACAGATATAAAAGGTCGCACCATAATGAGATGTCGGTTATGGCATATTTATTCCGCATTGCTATTTTGTACGAGTGCCAACATCTGTCAAGTGCTTGCGGCTTGGAGAGGAAATAGCGCAAATGCTCGATGTTGCCCGACTTCATCAGGGTTTCCGCACGGCTGTCTGAAAGCAATGCAGGGATGAGCTTGGTCGGCACAATGCCATGAAAGTCACCCTTGAAACCGTTTCTGCGTAACGTGTCCGTCACCTTAAATTTAGGGTATATCGGAGAATGGGCTATGTGGTCGTAGGCGATGTTGTCCTGCCGGATAGCCATAGGAGAGGCAAAAGAGAAAAGGTCAAGATACCTGCCCCAAATCCGCTGTTTGCCGACAACCGCTGTGCGTCCTTCCTTGTTCCACCAGTACTGACCAATTTCAAGTACATAGGGGTCAGCCTTGCAACCTTTCTCCATCTCCACGAAAAGGAGGTACATGCGCAGCACTTGGTATTCCCCACACGTGGTAAGAACGGTGAAGTATTGTTTCTGCTGCACTTTACGGACATAACTTGTTACCACTTCCAGCCTTGCCCCACATTCGGGGCAGGTGCAGTATTCCGTCTGTTTGTCCATAATCCAACAATGTCCGCAGTCCATGCAGGTGGTGCGTCCTTTGGGCAAACGGTGGGCGTAATGGTCAATGCACTCACGGAAAGCCCAATTCATCTGTGCTTTGGTTATGGGGCGGAGTTTCTTGCTCTGTGCAAATACCGTTTTCTCGAATTTGTTTCTCGGTTTCATAGGTTCAGAATAATGAGAGTTCAACTTGTTGTACATTTGTCTTTTGGCTTGCCTTAGCCTTGTTTCGGTTCTGCAACTTGCGCAGTTCCTCGGCTTGGTATTGGCGGATGGCTTGCTGCCGTGCTTCCGCCTTTTCCTCGTCAGTCAGTTCTACCGTATGGTTCACGACTACTTGGCATTGCAGTGGCTTGCCCACTTCAATGTCGTCCTCGTCATAGTAGTGGACGGCTTGGGAATAGATTTCACCGTCCGTAAAGCCGTTGCAGCCGCTTTTCTGTACCCAATTGAGGATATAGGTCACGCAATCCTCTATGTTCTTGTTAGGCTTGTTGTAATTTGCTGCAAACAGTTTGTCCTCCGCTGCACGGTTGTCCAGATAGGCTTGGATTGTACGCTTGAAATGGTCTGTTGTCTTGTTCATATCAGTATGTATTTTAGTCAATTGAAAAATTCTCCGTTGGATAAAAACTCATATCCGTTGGCTTCGCAATCATGTTCAAAAGCTTCCTCATCGGTGCAATACTCAACGTCCCTGCTGCAAAAGCGGAAGAAACTGCCGATGCACTCGTCCATAAGGTCATGCAGGTTCGTATGCTTGTCGGGTGCTTTCAGAAAGTCGTATATGGGCTTCAGGATGTCCATGTCAGCACAATAGCCTGTCAGCACGCAATCCTCGGTTACGGATATGCGGCTTCTGCGTTGTTTGTTGAAGTCCTTTCCGTGCCAATAGGTCTTGGGCTTGAAAAGGCTGTGCCAATAGTTGTTCACGATGAATTTCAATAACCGCACACCGCAAAGTCCTTCCTCTTCCTCGCTGTAATTGGAGGTGAAACGGTAGTAACACGTGCAGCCGTCATATCTCCAATCACATACACGTATGTTGAATATGCCTTCAAAGGCTTTCAGCGTTGCCATGTTCTCACTCTGCCACGGATATTCATACCCTGCCAACCATCGGTTGTAAGCATTTTCCTTTGCCGTGAATGAAAGTTCGTCCACCTTATAAACATCGTATGTCCTTGTTTCCGTTCTCATAATCTTCTGTCTTAAAGGGTTGTCAAATGGTTTCTTTCAAAATCTCTCTCCAATAGACTGGCTCTACCTCGCTTAAAAGAAAGTCTATGAAGTCCTTTCTCGCTTCCTTGTTCAGTTCATGGTACAATCTTCTGAATGAGGAAAAGTTACCGTTGATGTACGTTTCCACCATATACTCAAAGATGTTGTCCACCTCGTAAAACCTACATTGCTGCGCTGCCGTCTTGCTGTTTCTTTTCGCCATATCCTTATGAATTAAAGGGTTAATAACCAAATGAATGTCCAAATAATTGTCACTATTGAAAGTAGTGCGGTGAGGATGCCGAACATGAAGTTCAACACGCCCAATAGGATTTCCCCTGCGATGCCTACCGCCAAACCTCCTGCGCAAAGGGTAATGCCCCATGCCGCTCTCGCTACTGCGGACAATACTTTCCGCAAAGCCTTTCCGATGTCGTTCAATGTCATTCTCATATCTTCCAATTTTTAAGTTGTTCTTACTTGTCTTACTCGGATGGGGAGGTCGAGTCCTTTTTCTTTTCGCCTCTCCGTATGTCCGATGTTTCCTTGTGACGTCTTCCGACCGCGCATCGGTCGTTTTCGTTTCGGGGGCCATGCAAAGGTTAGGGAGTAGGTTCAGCAAATTTTTTCGACAGAATACTACCTGAGCCTGCGAAGTGTGGAGATTGTGGCTAAAAAATTTGTGTTCCTAATCCCGTCTTTACCTTTGCCCCTGCAACGAAAATGACCCACTGATGCCGTCTGGAATGGCGGCATGGGAATATCGGCATACTTGCTGGAGAGGCGGGAAGGAAAAGGGGAAGCATAGAGGATGGCGCAATGCGCCACGGGGAAGTTCAAAGGGCGGCGCAACGGACAAGGGGAAAGCCCCGCTTTCCTGCCGCCGTGACAGAAGTCCTGCAACCGTCATTGTCATGCGTGCATGGCTTGCGGTTGCAAGTTTTCTGCCGACGGCACATGTCTTCAAACGGTCTTGTCTGCCATGCCCGGTTTGGCAAAAGCATGGCAAGACGGTTTGAGGACAGGGAAGACATGACAGCCGGAAATAGTCGCAGGTGCAGATTCACGCTTGCCGTGCCCTGCATCCGGCGGCATTTCGGCTGCCAAAAGAAGACGAGAAAAAGAAAATGGATAAAACGGACTTGTCCGTTCTGCACAAGCATATAAAAGAAGTGCCCACGACGATGGCGGTGTCACTTGTGACATTGTGGTCGTCGTGGGCTTTTCTTTGCTTGTGCCGTTTCTGAAATGGGCTTACGCACATCAAGCCGGAAGCCGTTTTCAGAACGGAGTTTAGGCATAAGTTGAGTTGAAGGTCTTTAACAAGTTTGATGTAACATTCAAGTTTTTAGGATATTGTAATGGGAATTTATCAATAGTAGAGTTCTGAACCTCTACATTTATTAAATTGAAAAAGAAAAAAGTATGCACGAATTTTGCTGTTACAGAAAAAAGCATTAATTTTGTCAACTGAAAACGATATGCAACGCGGACATTATGATGTCGAACAAAGACATAAAACTGCCATAAAACAGTTACAATATCGTTACAAGAAAAATTTTGGTCGATGCAACAATCTGACTATGAGATTGTGGGCAAATTCGGGTTCGAGTCCCGTCCGCACCGCAAGCTTACAAAGCAAAATTAGGAAAAGCTCTGATTCACCACAGAATCAGGGCTTTTTTCGTTTCTGGGCGGATGCAGAATACGGTGGTTTTGCGAAGTAAGTCAGGTGCAAAAATGGTTGCTTTTTTCAGACCTCAAAAAATGCAACTAAAATGTATTGCATTTCGCTGATTTTCATATTTTTACGTAGGTTTGTTTTGCTCCATAAAAACTAAGTTTGTAACACTAAAAACAAAGGAGTATGAAACAGAACACACTAAGAGTGCTGTTCTTCGTTTTGAAGAGCAGGTTGTTAAAGAATGGTGAGGCGCCGATTATTCTTCGAGTAACTATAGATGGCCAGCAGGATGAAGTCCGGATTCAACGTTCTGTTCCGTTGAAGTTATGGGACAATGTGAAGGAACGCAGTAAAGGAAAAGACCGGAGTTCAATAGAACTGAACAGCTATATCGAGGCATTAAAAGTAAGGCTGTATCAGATTCACAAGGAACTTCTCTGTCGGGAAGCCCTGATTACCCCAAAGAATCTTCTGATAAAGTTATTCTCTAAAGAGGAACGACATCTGGTTTTGCAGACTATGCGGAAATGTATCGATGACTGGACTTCCCTGATCGGTACGGAGTACCAGCCCTCCACCATTTCACGTTATAACAATTGTTATGAATCGTTACAGACGGTCATAAAGGATTTCTACAGGAAAGAGGATATTACATTCCATGAGCTGAATGGGGAGTTTATCGACCGGTTTGAGATGCATCTGAGGACGGTACGCAAGCTTTCCCAGAATACCCTGACCAAGTATATGAGCTGTTTCCGCAAATTTCTCGGACTGGCCCGGGAAAACGGATGGCTGGAACTGGACCCGTTGGCCGGAAAACGCAAGCGTCTGTTTCGGAAGGAAGAAACGTGTCCTACGTTCCTGACCCTGGAAGAATTGAAACGGATTATGGAGAAGGATTTTTTCACGGCACGTCTGAACACCGTGAAGGATTTTTTTCTGTTTTGCTGTCTGACCGGCCTGTCATACATTGATGTGAAGACCTTGTGCCCGGTACATCTTTACAAGGACAATGAGGGGAAACTGTGGATACACAAGGCCCGCGTAAAGATTACTACTCATAAGGAAAGCTGTACCTGCAATGTTCCGCTTCTGGAACCCGCGCTTGTCATTCTGGAGAAATACAAGGACTGGAATCCGGAAAATCCTGAAGGTCCCTGTTTCCCGATTCCGTCGAATCAGAAGATGAACGAGTTCCTGAAAGAGATAGCCACCCTATGTCGGGTAAACAAGCGGCTGACCGTTCATGTGGCCCGGCACACGTTCGCGACGACTGTTACCCTTGCCAACGATGTCGCTCTACAGAATGTGTCGAAGATGCTCGGCCATTCTTCAACTCGCATGACACAGCATTATGCACGTGTACTGGATAACAGTATTATGAAGGACATGCAGGATGTTGCCCGGGTCTTCGGATAATCAGAAAAGGCTATACTTCACAACACACAGTGAGGTATAGCCTTTTACATAAGGAAGAGTTGTCTACTTGTATGGATTGGCCACGTTTTTACCGGGATTATCTCTTCTTCCCTTTTTCAATCAGTCTGATAACATCCTGTCTTCGATAATAGGTTTTCCGGTCAATTTGGGAGAAGGGTAAGGTGCCGTTGCTTCTCATGGCCTGCAGTGTTCTCTGCGATATGTTCAGTGCCATGCATACTTCCTGATTGTCCATCCAGTCATCCAGACTCTTTGAGGTTTGCCTGCTTTTGAGGTTTTCCAGTTTTTCTTTCAGCAGTCGGATGGATGTTATCATTTCTCTGAAAGTACCGGCTTCAATGTTTACGATTTCCATAAAGTATAGTTGTTTGGTTTGAGGCAAAGATAGACGGTATGGCCTGGCTGGCCAACGTGGTGTCATCAGATGGCAACATAAGTCATCAGATGTCTTAATGTAGGTTGTTGCTAAAATTGGTCATTAAAGAATATCCTATTGTTGAATCTGGGAAGTACAGCCATGTTCAGGAAAGGCATGTATCATACTTCGCAATATTGCGTAATTTTGCATAGTGCTGTATTTCAGTGTATTTACTAAGTTTGCACCAAAACAGAACGTATGAAAGGAAACACACTGAATGTAATGTTCTTTATCTTGAAGAACAAGTTGTTGAAGAACGGTGAAGCACCGGTCGTTCTTCGGGTGACAATCAATGGACAGCGGGATGAAATCCGTATCCAGCGCTCTATACCGGTGGAGTTATGGGACAATGCGAAGATGCGTAGCAAGGGAAGGGGGCGGAGTTCGGCAGAGCTGAACATGTATCTTGAGACACTGAGGGACAGAATATATGTCATCCATAGGAATTCCGTGTATGATGGGGAAAGACTGACTCCGAAGAAAATTCTGGATATTTTGTATGTCAGGGAAGGACGGCATCTGGTTCTGAAGGCCATGAAGGAATGTATAGACGGATGGGCGGCTTCTCCCGGGGATTTGCATCCTGCCACTCTGGCACGTTACAACAGGTGTCACGGATTGGTGGAGACAGTCATACGGGATGTTTACAATAAGGAAGACGTCGCATTCTCCGAACTGGACAGGAAGTTCATCACGGCATTTGAAAGATATCTGAAGGAAACCTGCGGGCTGGCCTGGAATACGGCGGCTAAATATCTGGAGTGTTTCCGTAAAGTTCTCAAGGTGGCTCAGCAGAAGGGCTGGATGGAACATGGCAAGTTTTTGGAAGAACTGGGACAGTTGTGCGTGAAGGAGGAGACTTCTCCGTCTTTCCTGGGCTGGGATGAACTGAGAACAGTGATGGAAACGGATATGAAGGCCGGACGTCTGGAACGGGTGAAGGATGTGTTCGTTTTCTGTGCTCTCACCGGACTTTCCTATCAGGGGATAAGTACTCTTTGTCCGTTGCACCTGTTTAGGGATGACGAAGGAACACTGTGGATTTGCAGGACACGTGCTGAAGGAACGGAGGTCGGAGACAGCTGTACAAGCCGTGTTCCTCTTCTTAAACCGGCAATGGTTCTGCTGGAGAAATACAGAGGTTGGAATCCGATGAATCCAGAAGGTCCGTGTTTTCCTGTCCCGTCAGTCCAGAAAATGAATGAATACCTGAAAGAGGTAGCGGCGCGTTGTCGGATTTCCAAGCGTCTGACCACCCAGATGGCCCGCAACACGTTTGCTGCGACAGTCACCCTGGCCAGCCGGATTCCTAAAGAACACGTCGGGGAAATGCTTGGCTATTCTTCCGACTATATGTTGCGCCATTATATGCAGGCTCTGGAGAGGAATTTCCAAAAGGCATGAAGCAGATATATACAAAATATGATAAAAAGTGAAAGGCTATACTCCAATGGATGTGGTGGTATAGCCTTTCCCATAAACGGAACTGGATGTCAGAACGCTTCTTTCCGGTTCTTTTCCAGCAGTCGTACGATATCGCTTTCCCGGTATAGGATTTTTCCTCCTATCTGGTAATAAGGCAATATGCCGTAGCGTCTGTAGTCCAGCAGCGTACGCTTGCTCAGCTTGAGTTTTCCGGCCAGTTCCGTATCTGTCAGGTAGTTTTCCCCGTCCAATAAGTGCCGGTTGTCCATTGGCAAATGGTCGATGAGGTCCGATACCCTTTTCATTTCATCGAAGAAATGAAGCACTTCCTTGTCTGAGCTGGTGATGATTGTTCCCATAAAATGTTCTTTTTGGTTTGAGACAAAGATATCCGCATTCCCATGCCGCTGCAAACCGCCGGAGCCTGTTGTCATTAGATTTCATTAAATGTCATCAGATTTCATCGGACCGGATTCCGGCTTCCAGTCCTTCAGCTTGTTCTTTAATACCTTCATGTCCTCCGTGACTTTCCTGTACGTGATTCTGGCATAGGCTTGTGTAACCCTCAAATTGGTATGTCCGAGCATTTTGGAAAGCGTTTCTATCGGAAGCCCGTTTTCCAGACAGACAGTCACGGCGAACGTGTGACGGGCCACATGAAATGTCACCCTTTTTCTTATATGGCAGATGTCGGCAAGCTCTTTAAGGTAAGCGTTACTTTTCTGGTTCGAGATGGTCGGGAATAGGTATTCCGATTCGCCTTTTCTTATGTAAAAACTTGCTATTTTCTTGGCTTGGGGAAGGAGAGGGATGAATGCGGGGTGGTTGGTCTTGGTTCTGTACAGATGGATATACATGCTCTTGCCGGAATCTGAAATGATTTGATCCTTTCTCAACCGACAGATGTCTGAGTAAGCGATGCCTGTGAAGCAGCTGAAGATGAATATGTCACGGATGGAAACCAGTCTGGGAATATCCAGCCGCTTGTTCATTATCCTTATTATTTCCTGCCTGTTCAGGTATTGTTTCTGGCTTTCCTCCTTCTTAATCCGGTAGGTTGAGAACGGATTGGTCAGGATAATTCCGCACCGGTATGCCCATAGGATTCCTTTTCTTACCATACTCATCATCTTGGCTGTCGTATTGATTGACAGCCTGCAGTCAGTCCTGAAGAAAAGTTCCAGTTCATGTATCATCTGCCGGTTGAACTGTTCCAGTGGCATATCTTGTCTGCCCATTTTCTTACAGAATTCCTCAAGCCGTCTGTAGACCAGTTTATGTCTGTTGGAATGGGACATGCTGATTTGTCCGGCATGTGCCAGCCTGTCCGCATCTTTCACTTGTTTGTCAAATATCTCCAAAAGGGAAGGCGGGTTGGATCCTGTGGCCATGAAGCGTTGTTTCAGCATGCTTGCTGTAAGCTGCTTTCCTTCCAGTTGGGCCTGTCGGTAATAGTGGAGTAACGTGGAACTTACTTTGTCTAGGTATGCATTGATGTCGTGTGCTTCTGGGTTCATGGTAGAAACACGTTTGTTCTGCTTGTCCCAATGTTCCTGCAAGATGGAAGTCTTCAGGCTTACATCTGTTGCCTTGTTATTGACTATAATGCGGAGCATGATTGTTGACTTACTGTCTTTTTGAAGCTTTCTACGTTTCAGATAGAAGTAGATGGAAAAACTATGTCTCATAAGAAATAAATATTAATTGTGTCCATATCACAGACGGATGCATAGGACACGGATAAGACATAGATTATGGTTTTGAGTGGAATGTAATATGTTGATTATTAATAGTCTTGGATAAAACGCTATAGGAGAAGAAAATAAAGTAAATGCGTGACTTTCAGATATTTGTTAGGGTCATAGGAAAAGGTTCTAATCCGTTTGGGGGCGGAACCTTATATTTTTTATCGCTAATAATCAGTTACTTATCTTGCTGTTTATCATTTAGTCCACCTATTTCACCTCGATTGAACTTCTTTGTTCTGCACTGATATACAACTCTTTGTCAGTACTGCAAAGATACGGATTTTTGCTTTGAAAATCAACGAAAATTCCAAGAAATGTTTAACGGAATGCTTCCTGTCTGTTTTTCTCAAGAAGTTCTTCTATATCAGATTCCCGATATAAAATTTTACCTCCAATCTGATAATAGGATAAGATTCCATTATTTCTATATTCTTGTAAAGTGCGTCTTGATACTTTAAGGTAATTTGCCAATTCTGCATCATTCATATATCTATGCCCATTAAGTGTTGGGTTGTTGCTCTTCAGAATATTTTCGAGTCTTGTTAGCGTATCTTTTAACCTATTGTATATCTGAATAACTTGCTCATTATCTTGGGTAATTACTTTGCTCATAATTTTCTGTTGTGTTTTTCAATGAACTTCTGAATATCTTCTTTTTTATAATAAATCTTTTTCCCAATTTGAGAATAAGAGATTTGGTCTGTATCTCTAAGATTCTGTAATGTTCTTGGAGAAATTTTGAGGATCAGGCAAACTTCTTGATTATCCAACCATTCCCCTATTGTTTTCTGTGAAGAAGCTGTAATCAATTTATCAATGGTATCAAGGAAGTTTTCAATTTCCTTTAATGTCTTTTCATATGTAGCTGTTTCAATTCCAATGATTTCCATATCCAAAAAAGTTGAGTTTGTACAAATGTATTTTGAATATGTATATGATACAAAATGTTGTCATTAGGTGTCGTCAGGTAGCATCAGATGTCATTGTTGGTGGCTGTGTTAACCCGTTTCCAATTCTGTATTACATAGTTTACACTTTTGGTTTACACTAAATATTAAGTAGAAAAAATATACGCCTGATTATCAGCGTCTAATAAGCTTGTTGATCTTTGTCTTAGATTCAGGCATACTATTTTCACTACTATAAGTACATACTCTTAGAGTGCGCACGAAGAGAGTATCTATTTATTCATTTAATAACATTGGAATTATGTCATATATAGATAATGAGATACTCGAAAGACTTATAGGAACCATGGTAGAGGGATTTGCCCGCATTGAAAAGAAACTGGATCAGATGAACCGTCTGAAAGAATGTATGAACGGAGACAGACTGCTTGATAATGTGGATCTGGCAGAACTCCTTGGTGTGTCACAAAGAACCTTGGCACGTTACAGGCAAGAGGGCAAGATTAAATATTACTCGGTGGAAAAGAACGGGAAATCATTCTATCTTGCCTCAGAGATACAGAGTTTCCTTCTCCAGCGAGGTAAGAACATAGTAAATAATAAGTAGCAAATAGAATAAGTGACCGTATTCTGATGGAAAGATGATACGGTCACTTATGCATTACACTGGGATTGCGGTCATTTTCAATGTATCCAGATTGACATAGACACCGCGATACAGTGTCTTTCCTTCCTTGAACATTCTCCATAATATGTCACATCCGATATGTGCCAGTGTGGAGTTGATGAACAAATCCTGTTTTTCCAAAGCTTCCGCCAGAGAACAGCTTGGTCCTGATTCCTTTTCCTTGATTTTTGCATAGTCCACTTTCTCGGTGATGACATTCATTTTAGGCATGGGAATATATTCCTGTGAAGAAGGTTGGAGAACTTTCTCACGTACCGTCCCGATGATGACCTGTCCTTTTGTCTGGCTGTTCCCAAAATCCATCCAGTATATGGGAGCCGAATGGTCACTGAAGTTTTCTTTGCGGACTTTCTTCAGGAACTTCCAAAGCGTAAGACGTGAACGTATATTGTCCGTACAGGTTATGATGATATTTGCTGTGCTTTCTCCAGAAAAGTTCCTGGTGGGGAAACATTGCGGTTCTGCAGTCCATGCGTATCCGAAGAAACGGTTGATGCGTGTGACAAGTGATACAGCCTTGTTCAGTCCCAGTTCCGTCTCACTGAAAAGCTGGCGTCCTATATTGGCTTGGCTTACTGTGTCGGGATCGAATACGGTGACATGCAGTCCGGGATGGCCCAATGCTTGAAGTGCCATACTCATGCGTGCCAGATTGGTTATCACTTGTGAGCCGGTACCTCCGGCTCCGATGACGAATACCGTTACCGGATGACGCGGATTGAGCAGGTAGCGGTCGGTAAAATGTATTGGTTAAAATTATAGTGTTATATAACGATAGCCTCCTTTTGATTATACGGCTAGCATCATGTTGCTTGTAGTTAATTCCTATAATCTTCATTTTAATTTTAATCAGTTTACTACCACATTTTTTCAGATGAATTTTCAAGGCGATAGTCATAAAGAAAATTCTCCTTAAGAAAGGAACAAATACGATTATAAAGCAGTATTGGAATTTATCTTTAATGGAATAGATAACTTAAAAAATAATGCAAGTGTCATATTTCTTACACTGATTATTTCGATAAAATGTTTTTTTTGCAAAAAAATGTATATATATGATATTATCTAAAAGGCAGAAAATAATAACAGCCATCATGGCTGGAACTATAGTAGGAGGTGGATTATTTTTCCTTTATATGTTGAGGGCGCATACTTATCTTACTGATGAACCTTCAGCTTGTGTGAATTGTCATATTATGTCCCCTTATTACGCTACATGGATGCACAGTTCTCATTCAATAAATGCTACTTGTAATGATTGTCACGTTCCTCATGAGAACTTTGTAAAGAAATGGACTTTTAAGGGAATGGATGGAATGAAGCATGTTGCAGCTTTTCTGACAAGTTCTGAACCACAGGTCATACAGGCACATCCTGCAAGCTCACAAGTAATAATGAATAACTGTATACGATGCCACCAGCAACTTAATACTGAATTTGTGGAAACAGGACGTATAGACTATATGATGTCTGAAGTTGGAAAAGGGAAAGCATGTTGGGATTGCCATAGGGAGGTACCTCATGGAGGTAAAAACAGTCTCTCTTCCACTCCCAATGCGATAGTTCCACTACCTGAATCACCCGTACCGGAATGGCTTAAGAAAATGAAGAAATAATAAAATAAAACTATAGTATATGAACAATAATTTTAAATCTTGGCATGGATGGTTGTTGTTTGGTGTTTCAATGACCGTTGTTTTTTGTTTGGGACTTGCTGTTTCTGCATTGTCTGAACGCAGGGCAGAAGTGGTAAGCATATTTAATAACAGAAAAAATCCTATGAAGGGTATTGTACCTCAGAATGAGAAGTTCCAGAGTGATTTCCCGAGAGAATATCAGACTTGGACAGAAACTGCCAATACTGATTTTCAGAGTGAATTTAATGGAAACGTAATGGTTGACGTCCTAGAACAACGTCCTGAAATGGTCATTCTTTGGGCTGGTTATGCTTTCTCAAAGGACTATTCTACACCGCGTGGACATATGCATGCAATAGAGGATATACGAGCAACATTACGTACCGGTTCTCCGGAAAACGAAAATGACGGTCCCCAGCCTTCTACATGCTGGACATGCAAGAGTCCTGATGTCCCACGTATGATGCAGGAAATAGGTGTTGATTCATTCTATAATAATAAGTGGGCTGCTTTTGGCTCTGAGATTGTAAATCCTATAGGATGTTCAGACTGTCACGATGCAGAAACTATGGATCTTCATATAAGCCGTCCGGCTTTGATTGAAGCATTTGCACGTCAGGGAAAAGATATAACAAAGGCAACACCGCAGGAAATGCGTTCTTTGGTCTGTGCGCAGTGCCATGTGGAATATTACTTCAAAGGGGATGGAAAATATCTGACATTTCCTTGGGACAAGGGTATGACAGTGGAAACAATAGAACAATATTATGATGAGAACAATTTCTCTGACTATACACATGCCTTAAGCCGTGCTCCTATTATCAAGGCACAACATCCTGATTATGAAATATCCCAGATGGGAATTCATGGACAGCGTGGGGTATCATGTGCAGACTGCCACATGCCGTATAAGAGTGAAGGTGGTATGAAGTTCAGTGACCATCATATCCAGAGCCCTCTTGCCATGATAGACCGTACATGTCAGGTTTGCCACCGTGAAAGTGAGGAAACTTTGCGTAATAATGTTTATGAACGTCAGCGTAAGGCTAATGAAATAAGAAACCGTCTGGAAGAAGAACTGGCTTCTGCACATATTGAAGCCAAATTTGCATGGGACAAGGGAGCTACGGATAATGAAATGAAGCCTGTTCTAAAGCTTCTTCGCGAGGCACAGTGGAGATGGGACTTTGGAGTAGCATCACACGGAGCAGCATTCCATGCGCCTCAGGAAATACAGAGAATCCTTTCGCATGGACTTGACAGAGCCTTACAAGCGAGATTGTCTATTTCCAGGATATTGGCAAAGCATGGATATACGGACAATGTACCTATGCCTGATATTTCAACCAAGGAAAAGGCTCAGAAATTTATCGGATTGGATATTCCAGCAGAGAAAGCTGCAAAGGAGCGTTTTATGAATAAGACTGTACCAGGTTGGTTGAAAGAGGCAAAGTCTAACGGACGTATTATTTGATATTTATGTGGAAGAATACTTGGGGAGTAAAAGAAGGAATAATGACCTGTGGCGGATTGATAGCCATAGGTCTTATTTTGCATCTATTTACGGGGGCTGTTGACTGGAGCAGTTTTGCTTGGCCACTTAATATCTGTATTTTAACAGTGTATGTAGTGGTTTTGATAATGCTTTATATTTTAAGGAAAAAGCTATATTTTGTTCGTTGGACAATGTCGTATAATGCAGCTGTACCATCATTGATAGCAGTTGTATTTCTGACATTCCTTATGGGGATGATAAAACAGATGCCGTCTTCTGTTTCTTCGGACGGATTTTCCATATTTAACAGTATGCTTTCTTTTTGGCCTTTCATTCTGGTTTATATTTGGATGACTTCAATAGTGGGGCTAGTTTCTATAAAATATTTGTTCTCATTTCGTGTTGCCAGAATACCATTTCTGCTAAATCATTTAGGGTTGTTTATAGCTTTGGTTTCAGCTACTTTGGGAAGTGCTGACATGAAGAGGCTGACTATGAATACCCGTATTGGTCAGACTGAATGGCGTGCTACAGACATTAACGGGAATTTACATGAATTGCCGTTAGCCATAGAACTAAAGGACTTCAGTATAGACGAATACCCACCGAAACTGATGCTGATAGATAATTCTACAGGAAAGGCTTTACCATATGATAAACCTGAACACCTTTTGCTGGAAGATGGGGTAAATTCAGGTAAGCTGTCAGAGTGGAAGTTTGAAATATTGGACAGAATAGAAATGGCTGCATCAGTATCAGGAGAAGATACTGTAAGGTATGTTGAATGGCCAAGTACCGGAGCCACTTATGCTGTAAACGTGAAGGCTGTTTCCTGTGATGGGAAACGAACTGCAAGTGGTTGGGTAAGCTGTGGAAGTTTTCTGTTCCCATATCAGGCTCTTCGCCTTGATAGTATTTGCAGTCTGGTAATGCCGGATAGAGAACCCAGACGTTTCTCTTCAGATGTAGTTATATATACAGAAAGCGGAAAAAAACAGGAAAAAACAATAGAAGTAAACAAACCTGCAGATATAGAAAACTGGAAGATTTATCAGTTGAGTTATGATGAAAGCAAAGGACGTTGGAGTGATATAAGTGTTTTTGAACTGGTTTTAGATCCTTGGCTTCCGGCTGTTTATGTAGGAATTATAATGATGATGTTTGGTGCTGTGTGTATGTTTGTCACTGCCCAAAAGAAAAATAATTAGAAAATAGGGAAATATGATGAGTTGGGACTGGTTTATATATTTTGCCATAGCGTCTGTATTGTTCTGGATTATAGGTTCATGGAATGCTTTTAAAGAATTCAAAATACGAGCATGTACATTTACTTTTATAGGACTTCTTGTCTTTGGAACATTTATAGTCTTGTTGTGGTATTCATTGGAGAGACCTCCTTTGCGCACAATGGGAGAGACCCGTCTGTGGTATTCTTTTTTCCTGCCATTTGCTGGGTTGATTACCTATATGAGATGGAGGTATAAATGGATACTTGGATTCAGTACTATACTGTCTGTAGTATTCATTTGTGTAAACATTCTTAAACCTGAAATTCACAATAAGGCTTTGATGCCTGCGTTGCAAAGCCCATGGTTTGCTCCTCATGTCATTATATACATGTTTGCTTATGCTATGCTTGGGGCTTCGGCCATAATGGGAATTTATCTTTTATGGATAAAGAAAAATCAAGGCGATGTCAAAGAAATGGCCTTGTGTGATAACCTGGTATATGTCGGATTGTCATTCATGACTCTAGGTATGTTGACCGGAGCATTATGGGCAAAGGAAGCATGGGGACATTACTGGTCATGGGACCCAAAAGAAACATGGGCTGCAGTTACATGGTTTTCATATCTCACATATATACATATGAGGATAGGAATGCATAATAAACGGAAAGCATCCTTGTATGTTTTACTGTTATCGTTTGTGTTTCTGCAGATGTGCTGGTGGGGAATAAATTATTTGCCGTCTGCACAAGGTAGCAGTATACATACTTATAATATGAACTGATTAAACCTTATGATTTATGAGAAGAAGAAACTTATCTATGTTGATAGCATTCTTATTTATAGGAAATGTATCAATCTCTTATGCCCAGGAAGAAAATAACGAAAAAGACAAATTTTTTGTTTCGGCCCAGATTCGTACAAGAGGTGAATACCGTAATGGAGCATTGTATTCACGTAATGAAGGTGATCCGCCGTCCGGTTTTATAAATGAACGTGCCAGACTTTCATTGGGATATGAACGTCAACGCCTTTCTCTGAAATTCTCTGCTCAGCATGTAGGTGTATGGGGACAGGATGCCTTGGTGGATAAGAACGGCCGTTTCATATTGAATGAAGCATGGGCTGCATTTGAATTTAATGATTATTGGTTTATGCAGTTGGGAAGACAGGCTCTTTCGTATGACGATGAGCGTATTCTCGGAGGGTTGGACTGGAATGTAGCCGGACGTTATCACGATGCTCTGAAAATTGGATATAGAAAAAATGGGCATCAGCTTCATGGTATATTTGCATTTAATCAGAATGACGAGAATGTTATAGGAGGAACATTCTATGATAGCAGCAAGACAAAGCTGTATAAGAATATGCAGACTTTATGGTATCATTATGATTTTGCTTCAACCCCTTTACAGTTTTCAATTATGGCAATGAATCTTGGTCAGGAGGGAGGCGATGCTGAGTCAAGAAAATCTGACACTCAATATATGCAGACATTCGGAACATACATTAAATATGCTCCCGGCCAATGGAATTTATCCGGTGCATTTTATTATCAGTTCGGCAAGAATGTATCATCACGTTCAGTATCAGCTTTTATGGGTAGTGCACGTGCTTCATATAATATAAATAAAAGCTGGTCTGTAAATGTTGGAACTGATTACTTGAGTGGAAATGATAAGTCTGACGGAACATATAAGGCTTTCAACCCATTATATGGAACACACCATAAGTTTTATGGGGCAATGGATTATTTCTATGCTTCTGATTTTATTGGAGGTTATAACCCAGGGCTTTCCGATACTCAGATTGGAGTTGGTTATAAGGTGTCTTCTTCAGTATCGATGGGAATGAATTATCATTATTTTGCTACAGCTGTGAAACTTGAAAATCTGGAACGTTCATTAGGATCTGAAATTGATTATCAGCTGGACTGGAAGATAATGAAGGATGTAAGTTTGTCTTTAGGCTATTCTGTAATGTTCGGGACTTCAACAATGGATATTGTAAAAGGAGGTAACCATAACAGCTGGCAAGACTGGGGATGGATATCACTGAATATAAACCCACAAATCTTTTGTAAGTGACGATTCCTGTATGAGTTTTGGTGGTAATTATTCTGAATTCAAGTTTCGATAATAAAATGTATATTAAACAGAACGCTCAATTGAGTAAATTACATATAATTTACTGTAAGTAGAAAATAGAAGACCTGGCAAATAGTCATGAAATAAAAGTAAATGAGCTATTTGTCAGGTCTTCTATTATAATTGAAATTAATCTTGATATTATATGGGCCTTTTAATTTTAGCCAAGTTTAATTCTATGTTACCATTAGGTATTCTTTTTATTAATCCTTCCTTTTCCATTTTATTGAATTCAGTTGATAATGCAGGTCTTGTAACATTCAAATATTCAGCCAGCTGCGTTAAAGTATGAGGCATCTTAATGATATTAGAGTCTTTAGCCTGCTTTTTAAACAGATATACTAGGATACGTTCTCTAATTGTTTTTCTGGATAAAACATCCAAACGTACAGTTGTACATATATTACATTTTCCGGATACACAAAGAAAACTTCTTAAAATATCAGGACATTCACTGATGAGACGGAATGTGGAATCCTTTGTAGCTGTCAGAAGTATAGATTCTTCAATCGTTTTAAATGTTGCGGGGAATCTGTTGTCTTCTTTAAACAAATGAGGAGTTGCAAATGCACGTGGGGCCACAATATTTTCGATTAGAACCTCATTGCCATTTGCATCAATAATATTGACCTCTAATTCTCCTTTTAATAAGATATATAGCCTGGAACAGGCTTCTCCTTGTTCTGCAATTATTTCATTATTTTGAATCTTGAATAAATTAAAATCAAGTTCCTGAATGAGTCTCTTTTTTAATATAGTATTTAAATCACGGAATAGTGGTATTGAGAATAATATATCTTTATAATAGTCATTAAATTCAATTGTCTCCATAATCTTATTCTTTTTGAAAATGTACAAAGTTAGTATTTTCTGCCGACATTATGAAACTTTATCCGGACTAATATCCAATCTGATTATCAGATTACTGAGGATTATGTGAACATAGTGTTTTATTCATAGATGAAGTTTCATGTATGTATATTATATGCTTTTCAAAAGTTTAGATTTGAAATATTCGCTGAATAAAACATACAGTTAAGAATGAAAATGTATTGGATTGATTATTTCATCAGGTATTTTCTCTAATAAATATCAATGGTGTCATTTTTATTACATCGTATTTTTTTCATCTAAGGTAATTTTGTCGTATAGTTATAGAATATTTTATACCTAGGTAATAGAACAGAGGTTGTTCTTACCTGTAAATTAGGCAAATATTTAAGCATATTTAGAACTTTATGAGAAAAGTAAGTAGGGAAATGGACAGCAACTGGGCATTGGAAATAATGCGCAAAGCTCCATATATAACGGTTAGTTTTACAAGACCGGACGGTACTGCATATGGAGTACCATTATCTTTGGCCAGTAATGGTGATGATATTTGGTATTTTCATTGTGCTCCAGAAGGTGATAAACTTGATGCTATAGCAGTAAATCCAGAAGTATGTCTTTCTGCTGTTACAAAATGCCAACCTACGGTTGGTCCTAAAGATGGAACTTTCACTCTTCAGTACCGTTCGGCTATTGCATTTGGAAAAGCTGAGGTTGTTACTGATAATGAAGAAAAGATTTTGGCATTGAGATTAATTAGCCAACGCTTTCTGCCAAAACACATGGACGCTTTTGAGGAAGCAGTTAAAAGAAGCCTTCATCGTACAGCTGTAGTCAAAGTAACCTTGTCGTCTCCTCCAACAGGCAAGCGTAAACAATACGATAAGAATGGCGATGAAATGAAGTATGGAAGGATGGAGTAGTAAAATATTAGATTATGAATTTGTTTGATGTTTATTCTATATTCCCTATAAATATTGTTAGGGGTTCTGGTTGTTATGTTTACGATGACAACGGTAATTCATATTTGGATTTTTATGGTGGACATGCTGTAATATCAATAGGGCATTCTCATCCGTACCTTGTAAAATGTATGTATGAGCAGATGCAGAATCTGATGTTTTACTCTAACTCAGTAGTTAATAAACTTCAGGAGAAGCTTGCATATGAATTGGGGGAAATCTCCGGGTATTCTGATTATAGTGCATTTTTTGTAAATTCTGGAGCTGAGGCAAATGAGAATGCCCTTAAACTAGCCTCGTTCCATACCGGAAAGAAAAAGGTGATAGCATTCAGAAACTCTTTTCATGGTCGTACATCAGCAGCAGTAGAGGTAACAGACAATCCTTTGATCACAGCTCCTCTTAATTGCAATGATAATGTATATTTTTCAGGAATGGATATAGCTGAGGTGGAAAGTGTATTGCGTAGTGGAGATGTTTGTGCTGTAATAATAGAAGGTATTTCTGGGGTTGGTGGAATAAGAGTTCCAGAGGATGATTTTCTTAAAGAATTGCGTAAGCTGACTATACAATATGGCGCAATTCTAATTATGGATGAAATACAGTCTGGCTACGGGCGTACAGGAAAGTTCTTTGCTCATCAATGGAGTGGCATTAAACCGGATATCATTACTGTAGCCAAAGGTATAGCCAACGGCTTTCCATTTTCAGGTGTTCTGATAAGTGACGTTTTCAAACCTCGTAAGGGAATGCTTGGAACTACATTTGGCGGTAATCATCTTGGGTGTGCTGCTGCATTGTCGGTGATACAGGTCATGAAAACTGAAAACCTGATAGAAAATGCAAATAATGTGGGAGATTATTTCATACACAAACTGCGTTCTATTGAATCGCCATTAATCACTGATGTTAGAGGACGTGGGCTAATGATAGGAGTTGAGTTTGCCATATCTGTGTCAAAGATCCGAGAGATGCTTCTGTTCAATCACCATATCTTTACCGGATATTCTGGTAGGAATATTCTGAGAATATTGCCTCCATTATGTATTACAAAGTCGGAAGTTGATTATTTCATTGATAAGTTAGTATGTTGTTTGGATAAATTAGGATGTAAGAATGATTAAGGAAGGAAAGGTCCCTTACAGGGTTTTTGTTATAGCAGGTAGTGAACCTCTTGGCTCTGCAGGGATACAGGCAGATGTCAAGGCAATATCTGCATGTGGAGGATACGCTGCAGGGGCTATCACATGTGTTGTTGATGAAGATACAGAGCATGTAAAGGATGTTTGTTTAATACCTGTTGATATGGTAGTGTCTCAAATACAGTCTTTTATGGAGGATGTCGAGGCCGACTGTATTAAGACTGGAATGCTGTATTCGAAAGATTTGGTATTGAAAGTCTCTGAGACGATAAAAAACTATGCTGGTATACCGTTGGTGGTAGATCCTGTTATGGTTAGTTCCTCGGGTGATCAACTTCTTGAAGATGAAGCTATTTTTTGTTATAAAAAGAAACTGATGCCACTAGCCACTATCATTACACCTAATATGCGAGAGGCAGAGATTCTACTCGGGCGAAAATTGAATATACATGGGATTCTAGACGACTTGAAGGAACTTTCTATTTGGGGTAATTCTGTGATAATAAAATCTGTGCCATATAAAGATAAACTTGCAGATTATTTTTATTGTCCACAAAATGGTGATTTTAGGGAATATATTAAACCTATAATTAAAACAAAGAATGTGAATGGAACGGGTGATATGTTCGCATCATCTATTGCTACTTATTTAGCAAGAGGATGGAATATTATTGATGCAATAGATAAATCTGAAGATTTTATTCATAAGGCCATAAGTTATGGAGCAAAATTTTCTTTCGGGACAGGTTTTGGGCCGGTTTTTCCATTCTACAAGAATTATACTAAATTACAGAAAGAAAATCTCAGATATAGAATGAATATCTCTCAAGACAGAAATAATAGGTGATATATTGTTTGATGTTATTAATTATCTAGAGTGTGAAATCTTGATATATAAAATGATTATTGCATAATATTTTAAAATAGATATTGATTTTATGGAACTTAGATGTAAGAAAGTAAAGGATATTGTCTTAGAAAACTCTGCAAGTGCGTCTGTTTTCTTCAGATATGGGATAGACTATTGCAATGGAAATATGAGTTTGGAAGATTTATCTGGAGAAAATAGCGCTAATATAGATGAAGTCCTCCACGATTTGGAAAATATATCACATCAGGGAACACCATTTTATTTATGGCCTTTAGATTTGCTTTTAGATTATATTATAAAGTATCATCACAGGAATACAAAGGAAAAAGGGGCTTATCTTCTTTCTATGATTGAGAATGTGAAGGACAATTATGGAATGGAATATCCTGAATTAAATGAATTGTTTAATCAGGTTAAGTTGTCAATGCACGACTTGGAATCGCATTTTCAGAAAGAAGAGAGTGTGTTATTCCCATATTTGTATGAATTGTTCGATGCTTCACATAATGAAGAATATATAGAGACTATGCATTGTGGAACAATTTCAAATCCTATCAGAGTAATGACAATGGAGCATGAAAATGAAAGGATGCGCTATATGCATTTGAGAAAGATTACAAACGGTTTTAGAGTACCGGATGAAAATCTTTGTATAAATTATGAACAGATGATGGTTGAACTGGAAACGTTTGTAGAGGATTTATTTGAGCATATATTCATTGAAAATAATATTCTATTTCCTCAATTTGAGAGATTGGAGAGAGAATGGGTAAGATGATTAATTATGACGTAAATCCTATTTTTACAGAATGAAATTATGAATACAACACATTTGCAGCTAATTTCCTCTATGATAGAATACTATCGGGGTGATGCTAAACGAATACAACATTTTATCAAAGTATATAATTTTGCTTCATTGCTTGGAAGACAAGAACAATTGGACGAAGAAACTCTTTTTATTCTTGAAACAGCAGCAATTGTTCATGATATTGGCATACGTATATGTGAACAGAAGTATGGAGTTTGTGATGGAAAACACCAGGAACTTGAAGGTCCGGCAGAAGCGGAGAAACTCTTGATAAAAACAGGTAATTATACATGTGAACAGATAGAACGGGTTTGTTGGTTAGTCGGTCATCATCACACATATACAAATATCAGTGGAATAGATTATCAGTTGCTTGTTGAAGCAGACTTTCTTGTTAATATATTCGAGGATGGATTCTCTGCTGAAATGATTGAGAATGTAAGAAATAAGATATTTAGAACACAATCAGGAATACAATGTTTAGAAGATATGTATTTGAAAGCTAACTGATTTTATGATATAGCTTGAGAATACTGTTTTTATATTGTAGTAAGATCTAAATGAAGGAATCCCCTGTCTGGGGGATTTTTTTATTTAGTAGTCATTTTTAAGTATATAAATTCTGGTATGTTGAAAATAGCAAGTAATAGAGATATGACATCTGGATCTCCATTGACTGTTTTGATTAATTTTACAGTCCCTCTTTTGTTGGGCAATCTTCTCCAGCAGACATACTCTATAGTTGATGCAGTAATAGTTGGTAAATTTTTAGGTATAAACTCTCTTGCGGCTGTTGGTGCAGGTACTTCTGTGATAACCCTTATATTGGGATTTTGTACAGGCTGTTGTTGTGGTTTTGGAATCCCTATGGCTCAGAAATTTGGTGCACATGATTATTTGACATTGCGTAGATATATTTTTATTAGTCTGAAGATTTCAGCAGTAATGTCTATAATGATTGCCATAATAACAAGCCTGTTGTGCTCGGATATATTGGGTTGGATGAAAACTCCTGAAAAGTGCTGAAAACGGTTGATATCCGTTCACCCAAAACGGTGATATCCGTTCACTTTTCATACTCTTTACCTATGGCGATGCAAATTTATTGATTTTCGTCTGTAACGTTGCAGTTTTGATGTCTTTTTTGACGTAAACTGCTGCCTTGTAGCTCGAAGCGCACACTTGTGTGTACCAACCTGTCTAATATTGCATCAGCTGCAGTCGTGTTGCCTTTCATCACATCGTACCAGTTGGCAACCGGCAGTTGTGATATGATGATCGTAGCTTTTTGTCCATGGCGGTCTTCTATAATCTCCATAAAGTCAAGTAACTGTTGTCCGTCAAGAACTTTCATGCCGAAGTCGTCCAGTATAAGCAGGTCAGTCTGTGCCAGCTTGGCGAAGAAACGATGCAGGGTACTGGATATACGGGCAAGGCTTATTTCCTCGAAGAGCCTGTACAGGTTATAATAAGCAACCTTATATCCGTTCATGCAGGCCTGATGACCAAACGCTGTACCCAACCAGCTTTTACCGGTACCGGCAGCACCCGTAATAAGTATGGATACCCCGTTTTTCACATAGTCACAAGTGGCGAGATTAAGCACTTTCTGCTTGTCCACGCCACGCTTGCTGTCATAGATAACTTCGCTTATGGATGCCTGATAACGGAAGTGTGCTTTTTTTATCAGACGGGCATTCCGGCTTTGATTCCGGTTATCCAGTTCAGCCTGTATAAGCAGTTGCAGACCGTCTTTCAAGGAGAGCGACTCTGCCTGTCGCGTCTCCTGCATGGTAGCCCAGTAATGGGCCATTCCAGGCATCTTAAGGTTTCTTAGAGCATTGATAATTTCATCCATCGTTATTTGTTTTGAGTGTTAGAAGTCTGTCATTTGAACTGTGATTTTCCACGGATATTACAGTGCTGCGGAGGAGCAAAGGAAGATGAAGGCTGCCCTACACCGGCACACTTGCTCTCTACCAGCGAACGGATAAAGCGGTAGCTGCATCTGTCTACATCCAAGGCTGTCTCGCAGGCTTTCTGGAAGACGGCCGGATCACTGCTCCTTTGCAGGTTTAGAAGCCCGTCGCAGGTCTTGTAATGAGTCTCCGGAGGCATTGTGGAAGAATAAAATATGCGGCGGATTACATCTCCAAGTATGCCGGATGCACGCTCGGCACGCTCTATGTATGATTTTGCGCTCATCCCTCTGTATTCCAGGGAGTTGCTTGCAAGATGCTCCTTTACGATAGTATACTTTCCCCTGTTGTAATCACGTAGGTGAGTGGCTACAAGCTCACCGTCCACATATACTTTTACCAGTGTGCGTGTATATGCGACATGTGCGGTTTTGGATATATACTGATACGGTACTGTATAATAGTGCTGGTCACGTCCAAGATAGATACAGCAGTTGGTTGACACCTTCAAATCGGTATATGACACAATCTCAAAATCTCTGTCAGGCAGTGGCATAAGATTTGGCTTGTCTACGGCAAGGAACCGTTCCTCACGCGTGTAAGGATGCTTTTGCATGCGTTTCTGGTTGTGCGCTTTCATTTTGAGTGAGGCTGCCCGGTTAAGCTCTTCCAGTGAATGGAAGGTTTCATTGCGGAGTTCGGCAAACACACGCATATAGACAAGCCTCACGGTCCCTTCCACGTTGCTTTTATCTTTTGGGTGTGCGGGACGTGCCGGTATGATGACCGTGCCATAATGATTGGCCATATCCTCCATTACACGGTTAAGCGAAGGCTCATATCTGTCTGTCTTGACAACGGCAGCTTTAAGGTTGTCAGGGACAAGCATCTTTGGTACGCCGCCAAGATGTTTCAGGCACTGCGTTATGGCATATACAAAGTCTTCTGTACGCTGTGAACGTACGAAGAGGATATAACCGTAGTCGCTTGCAGGCAGAGTGGCTACAAAAGCCTGACACTGGACGACCTCACCGGTTTCCATGTCAACGTATCCCATAGTATCACCGGCAAAATCGAGGAAAAGCTTTTCGCCGCCCGTACGCATGTCGGCAAGTATGGTGGATGGCGACTCCTTCCTGGCCTCTGTGTTCTGATTGTAATGAAAACGGAACTGTGTCAGGCTGTAGTGGTCATCCGGATGCTCATTACGGTATTCCTCCCAAAGCAGCTTCAGCGTGACATGCTTGCGCTTCATCTCCTCCTGAAGATATGGAAGAAGGGCTTTGAATGTTTCAAAACGCTTGTCGCTATATGCAGGATTGCCGCCCTTGAGACGGTGCTCAAGAATGGGATCATCCAACCTGATAAGTTCATCAAGGCTCAGGCTGTCAGCGTTGACCTTGTTCATGTAGTTGTTCACTGTCTCCTTGTTCATGCCGATTATATCGGCAGCCTTGCGGTTGGAGATTCCGCTCTTCTTTAGTAGAAGAAGTTGTTTGATCTGGCTCATATTCTTACTTTTTCCTGCCATAGTCGTATTGTATGAAGATTGTTTTCTGCATACAAGATACGGGAAAAGAGTAGCAAGTGAACGGACATGCTCCGTTTTTTATGCAGGCATTGTCGTTTCTGTGAGAAGGTGAACGGATATGCTCCGTTTTTCGAATGTAAACAACTGATTATTGTATCATTACATTCTTATCTCTGAACGGATATACTCCGATTTCTGTATACTAAAACGGACATTTTATCGTAATCCAAAACCACTGAACGGATATGCTCCGTTTTTTATGGCGTTTTGTGGCGTTTTTAGCTGAAATGAACGGATATACTCCGTTTTTCAGGCACTTTTCAAGGCCAATTTAGCGGTAAAACTGGATGGATTAAGCCGTTCAGAGTGGGTGGGGATGCTCCGTTTTCGGCATGAAAAGATAATGAATAAAGCTTATATATATTTGCTCATTACATTTTTGGGTATTCCATTTACTTTCTTCTATAATCTTTTTTCAAGTATTCTACGTGCTATTGGAGATAGTAGAACACCTTTTTTGTTTTTGGCTTTATCAACTCTGATAAATATATTATTGGATTTATTGACTATTCTCTTATTGGATTGGGGTGTAACTGGTGCAGCTATTGCAACGGTGCTTTCACAAGGAATATCAGCCTTACTTTGTTATATATACATTTACAGAAAGTATGATATACTTAAGGGTTCCAAACACGATAAAAAATTTGATTTAAGAATTGCAAGGCAGTTATTGTATATAGGTATTCCTATGGGACTGCAGGTTTCAATAATAGCTATAGGGATGATTATGCTGCAAAGTGCCAATAATTTTCTTGGAACTGTTTATATTGCTGCATATACTTCCGCAATGAGAATTAAAATATTTTTTGTCTGTTTGCTTGAAAGTCTTGGTATAGCTATGGCTACTTATAGTGGACAGAACTATGGTGCCGGAAAACCTGAAAGAATATGGTTAGGAATAAAATCAGCTTTAAAAATAGTAATAGTATATGTTTTAATATTGAATATAATTGTTTGGAGTTTCTCAAAAGAATTGGTTCTGTTGTTTATTGATTCCTCAGAGATTGATGTTATTGAGAATGCAGCTTTGTTCATAAGGATTTCTGCAATATTCTTTATTGTATTGGGAGTTTCATTTATATTCAGATATACTATCCAAGGGGTAGGTTATACTCGACTGGCTTTGTTTTCCGGAATATCAGAAATGCTGGCAAGGACATTTGTTAGTGTTTTTGCAGTCCCCATATTCAAATTCTGGGCTATTTGTTTTGGAGACCCCATTGCTTGGACGTTTGCTGTATTATTTCTTTTACCTGCATTTAAGTTTGTTAATAGAAAATCGTTGTTAATAAATAACTGAATTTTATATCCATTATACGGAACAAGTATTGTCTATTATAAAAAGCATAAACAATACTTAATTCCGTATATCCTTATTTATAGGTAGTGTTTCATTCAGTGTGTCTGAAATGAGTCTTCAGATCTTTTAGATGCTCCTTTTTGAATAGGATTGCTTAGCTTTATTTCTGTATATTTGTGGATTGTGGGAATAATACAAACACAATATGATTACTAGAAAATTTATAAAAGTCTCTGTATAAAAAATAATAAGAAATATAGCAATCAGAGAATAAAAGTAAAGCTTTTCAACGTCTGAAAAAACGCAAGGACGTTTTACTTGAAACGCAAGTACATTTTGATTAAAACGCAAGTGCGTTTCATGGCAAACGCACTTGCGTTTTTTTTATACGGATAAACGCTTGAAAATGAAGGAAGAAAGGATGTCTTCATTTTGAAATGGCCTCTTTTTTCATTTCTGGGCGGAAGCTGAATCCAATTCTGTAAAACTGACTTATGATTTTTCATCGCCTGTGTGTGTCGATGTCTCCGTACGAATGTGATGAGGTATTTCTGCCGGGAGGTTGCAGCGTTTAGTGGCAGCCGTTCGGGGAAATCTCCTAATTAATATTAAAATCTGGAGTCGGGCAAAATCCTTTTCAGGCTTTTCTTGTTGTATATTCATACAAACTAGACTTAAATTACATACTCTTTAATTTAACCGAATGAAAAAAATCTTCTTTCTCGCCACTTTGGTGAATGTGGCTTTGTGGACGCTTTGTATGACTTCGTGTAACAGGAATCTGCCGGAGAGCGGCACGGAACAACCGCCAGCCGGCAGGGTGGACTGGGATATGCTGCTGGAGGGCTCGCGGGCCGCGATGAAAGCCGACGGGAGTGGCCGTTTTGAGGAAGGAGATACGGTGGTGGTGTATGCCCGCAATGTGAAGGACGGACGCACACAGCACTACACGCTTCGGTTGTCGAACGGGAAGTGGATGCCCGAGCTGTACTGGGCGGAAGTGGGAGAGGATGTGGAGTTTACAGCTTGGCACGTGGCTCCTGCGCTTCGTCTGCATCAGGGCAGTCAGTCTTCCTCCGATTATTCCCATACGCTGGCTGCCGACCAGCAGGAAGTGGGATACCGCCGTTCGGATTTGCTGCGGGCACAGGCTCGTGTGCAGATGGGCGGGAAAGTGCAGCTGCATTTCAAGCATGCGCTTCATCGGCTGCGTCTGGTGCTGGAAAGCAAGGATGCATCGTATTCCAAAGAACAGTTGCAGCAGGCGGAAGTGAAGGTATATACGCCTTGCCAGCTTCCGTTCAGCCTGTCCGATGGGATGCTGAAGCTCCCGTCTGATTATCAATGGGTGAAGATGGCCCGTCAGACCGATGGGGCGTGGGTGGCGTTGGTATGCCCGCAGGAAACAAAGGCGTTGCTTGCTGAGGAGTGGATTCACATCCGTATCGACGGGCAGGACGTCGCTGTGAAAGTGCCCGAGACGGTCGACGGAAAGCCGTTCGAACGTTTGGAGGCAGGGAAGGAAACAGTGTATCGGCTGAACCTGCAAAAGGGAAACACACCGGATGCCTTTGCGGGAACCACCCGCTGGGTGTATGGAGTGAAGGAGCCTGCCGAAGGGCAATGGGAGGAAGACCGTACCCAGCTGCCTTGGACGGAGGGCTGTGGATGGTTCGACTGCAACAAGGTGAATCCTTCGGACGTGTCGGCCCGTGGCGACGGACTGATGTGTTGGGCGGCGGCCACTTCGAACCTGATTCACTGGTGGCTCCAGCAGAACAACGAAACGGAGGCTGTGAAAGCCTACAAGGGACCGAAGGCGGTGCCTGCCGACATGCTGCGCAGCGAGGTCTTCCAGCTGTTCAAGAACCGTTTCCCCAATCGGGGGGACTATCCGCTGAAGGCCATCAATTGGTTCTTCAATGGGGTGTTCCATCGGAAGCTGTATGACACTGACCAGCCGGACTCTCATGCCGGATTCTTCCGTACGCAGCTGGGTTCCCATTCGCTGGGCGCGGAATACGTGGGCATGGATTTGATGCGCGACCGCTTCAATGCGATTATCAAGCAGGCATTGTCTTCGCAGCAGGGCATCTTGTTTATTGTGAATATCGGAAGAGCCTGGTCTACCCATGCCGTAACGCTATGGGGGGTGAAGTTCGATGAGAACGGGCTGATTGATACCCTTTACATGGTAGACAACAACGATGGTCGTTATGATACGCGGGGTACCATCCGGGAGATGAAGGTGCAGTACCTTCCATACTCCAGCACGAATCCGGATTTGTATCCTTATGTGCCCAACAGCTTGGGAAATTTCACTATCCGCATTGAGTCGCTCTGCACCTTGAGTCTGGGGCGGGAGTGGATAAAGTAGGGTAGAGAGCATCCAATGAAGAATAATAACCTTATATAATCAACTACCATGAAAAAGAAAATAATGATTTTATTGATAGGTTTGGGCGTATCATTGCTAGTCTCTTCGTGTTCAACCATTTTGGACATAATATTGAGGAGTAACCAATGTATATATCCTGATTGTACGGAACAGGCAACCGACGGTTCTGCTTATTGTTCCCGTCATAAACCTTATTATTTTAGATAAATCCACGAGGCTCCTGTTTTTATGGTTGAAAGTGAGTAAGGTTGTTTTTGTGTGTTGAAACTGCTTTCAAGGCGGATGGCCCTTTCTCTGGTCCAGTCCGCTCACTCACCTCCTTTATACGGAATAGTCGAAAAAAAGCCAACCCATTCACCTTGTTTTGTGTGCGAATGGATTGGCTTTTTTCGGCTATTTACGGCATGTGCCGCTTTTGTCTTCGAGACACTTGAGGTTATTCAATCATTTTCTTCAAGGTATCCTTCATGACTTCGTGGTTGCGTAAATCGTTGCGGAGCTGATAGTGTCCGGACTTGTCCACCAGCACATACGAAGGAATACCGTCAATCTTGAATTGTTCGCAGAGATACTTCCATTGCTCGTCGTTCAGGCGGAAATGTTTCCCCTTGATGTTTGGAATCGCCTGCTTGTAAGCGACGAGGGGAGACGTTTCGTTGGCAAGGTAAATCCATACCAGGTTGTCGCTCTTCAGTTCCTGCTCCTTCAGTGGCTCGTTGGCACGGATGGACATGCGGCAAGGCCCGCACCAGGTGTTCCAGAAATCCACCAGGATGACTTTTCCCTTGTAGGGTACGATGAGGGCTTCGAAGAGCTTGTCCACAGGCACGTCTGGTGTCTTCTCGATGACGGCTTTTCCCTCTACCGCTTTGAGGGCGGCCTGTGCGTTTTCCTGCATCTTCAGAATCGCATCCCGGTAGAACGGGTTGTGTACGCCTTCAAGCGTGTGCCGGTCGGCCTCTGTCAGTGAGATATTCGCGGCTTTCTGTACCAAGGGAAAGACCCGTTGCAGGTCTTCGGCGAAGGTGCCTTTCAGTCCCGCTTCCTCGGGCCAGGCAATGAGTGGGTTGGAGAAACAAGAAGCATAGTACATGATATTTTCTCCCATCAGCAGTTGCTCGTCGGCGATAGGGAAGAGCTTGCACAATGCGGCACGGTTTTTGGCCGTCAGCGAGTCAATCTTCAGGTCCAGCGGTTTGTTGCGGTCCCACTGGTTGTGTATCATCCGGTAATTATAGGTACGGAGGGCGTCGCCTTGCGCCATGGCTTCCACTGCTTCCTGTTTCAATTTCAGCAGGGCCAGTTCTTTGCCCACCGGTGGCAGGCTGCTTTGTGCGATACTGTCGGAGAGTGACTGGTAAAGTTGGACGACATGCTGGGTATATTCGGCGGCCGTCATCTTGTAGTCGGCAAATTCCCTTGAATAAAGCTCCATGCTATAAGGTGTATCCGGATACAGTGCGGGAGAGGTCAGTCCAGCGTATGTGCCTGTGGCGTAGCATGCCGGCGTACTCTTGAAGGGAGGAAGTTGCTTCTCCTGCGTCCGGCGGTCCATGAGCATCTGTCCGCTTTGGTGCATGTCGATATACAAGTCAATTTCTTCGCCTGGAGCCAGCCAGAACTTGTTTACTCCTATTCCTGCAAGAGCAAAAGCCTGTGCGGAACCGTACTGCCAGAACTTGAATTCAGCCTCTCCCGTGTCTGCATTGATGGGGGCGGTGTAAGACTGCTGGCCGTTCAGCAGGGTATTGACATAGAGATTCACTTCCTTTGCCAGTTCTTTCCGGTAGCCCGAAAGATGGACGTGCACCACGGTCTCGCCCATTTTGAACAGGGGAGCGGGAAGGGAAGAAGGTACGGCCTCGTTCGCACGGATGACTTCGGCCGGGATGTCGGACGGCAGGGTGGCTTCCGTTTTTCCCGTCAGGTCGATGCCGAACAGCTTGAAACAATCGTCGCAATCGGATTCGATGAAGTCGAACGAGCGTGTGTCGCGGGGGAGGGGTTCAAAGCTCAGCCGGAAGGAGGCTTCTCCCGTTTCGGGCATCCAGAAGAGAGAATCGGCTTCAATGCCCTGCGTGCCTTTCAAGGCATATTTCTTGCCGTCGGCTTGCAGGTAAGATTCGGAACTGATTTTAATCCAGTAGTGCGGACGGAAATAGGCGTCCGTATAGAGCACCGTGGCCGTGTCGCTCAGTTCCACTTTCGCAATGTCGAGCGTCATGGTATTGGCCGACTCGATGAAGGGGTTCTCTACGCTTCTGGGAACAGGCGTGTTTGCTGCGGTGGCCAGCCATGCGGTGGCGGCCAATGCCAGTAGGGTCATTTTATTTTTCATGTAGGTTCAGGTTTAATTGTTTGTGTAAATATAAGGAAAGCTTTGTTCTGGGAAAAGAAAAACGTTAAAAATGTAAGGGAGACATATACAAATTGATAAAGAAAAGTTTTGTCTTTCTTGAAAAATCTTGTGTATATATAATATTTATTTGAATTATATTCGTTATCTTTGCACTAAGAAACATTTATTAATGTTCAATTAACACTATTCTTTTAACTAAAAACAGAATTATGAAAAGAAACCTAATTCATTTCCTGTTGATGGCTGTGATGGCTGTATGCAGTGTGTCTGCTTTTGCTCAGACTACTACAGTGAAAGGTCAGCTTGTTGACTCAGAGACGGGCGAACCTTTGGTCGGTGCCGCCGTTATAGTGGAAGGTCTGTCACAAGGTTCAGTGACCGACATTGACGGCTACTTCAAGCAAAGTGTGGCTGCGAATTCTACATTGGTATTCAAGTATGTAGGCTACAAAGACCTGAAGCAGAAGATTACCCGGAAGGACGCTTCTGTCGATTTGGGCGTGATTAAAATGCAGCCTGATGCCGTGATGTTGAACGATGTCGTCGTTACTTCTTCGGTGGCCATTGCCCGTAAAACTCCGGTGGCTGTATCAACAGTGGCGCCGGTGTTCATTGAAGAGAAACTCGGGACAAAGGAGTTTCCGGAAATTCTGAAGTCCACGCCTGGAGTCTACGCCACCAAACAGGGAGGAGGTTTCGGTGATTCTCGTATCAATATGCGCGGTTTTGAGTCGGAGAACATTGCGGTGATGATAAACGGTGTGCCGATGAACGACATGGAATGGGGTGGCGTTTATTGGTCCAACTGGGCCGGACTTTCTGACGTGACCCGCAGCATGCAGACGCAGCGTGGTTTGGGAGCCTCCAAAGTGTCGGCTCCTTCAGTAGGTGGTTCTATCAATATTGTGACCAATTCGGTAGAGGCCAAAAAAGGGGGTTCCGTCTCTTATGCGATGGGAAATGACGGATACAATAAAATCATGTTCAATGTGTCGACAGGTATGAGCAAGTCGGGATGGGCCTTGACACTGCTGGGTGCCAAGACTTGGGCTGACGGATATATTCAGGGTACGGAATATGAAGCTTACAACTGGTTCATCAACATTGCAAAGCGTATCAATGACAATCATCAGCTGTCGTTTACGGCTTTCGGAGCTCCCCAGTGGCATAACCAGCGCAACAACAACGACTGACTGACCATCGAAGGCTGGCAGACACTTGCCAAGAAATATATGAACGGGGACAGTCCATATAAGTATAACCCTACTTATGGCTATGGCTTGAATGGGGAAAGAAAAACGTCTGCCCGCAATGCCTATCATAAACCTCAGCTTTCATTGAACCATTTGTGGCAGATTGATGAAAAGTCATCTTTGAGTACAGCGCTTTATGCTTCTATCGGTAATGGATATGGATATGCCGGACAAGGACTGGAATCGACCGACCGGAGTAACTGGTACGGTGCTTCTTATGGTACGTTGAATACGACTTTCCGTCACGAGGATGGAACGTTTGCTTACGACGAGGTTTATAAACTGAATCAGGAAAGCGAGAACGGTTCCAAAATGGCCATGTCAAAGTCTTACAACAAACATACCTGGCTTGGTTTGCTTTCTACTTATACAACGAAATTCGGTAAGAATATCGACTTTTATGGGGGTGTAGACTTCCGTTATTATAAAGGTGTACATACCAATGAACTTTGCGACCTGTATGGAGGCGACTATTTTGTGGACTCTTCTTCTCGCCAGAATGTGCTGGTGGCCAACAATGCCGCTGCGGCTGCCGGCAGTGCTTTCGTCAATCAGAAGCTGCAGGTAGGTGATGTGGTTTATCGCGATTACGATGGATATACGGTGCAGGAAGGGGTCTTTGCACAGGCTGAATACAATAAGGATAAGCTGAGTGCGTTTGTGGCCGGTTCTATTTCAAATACGGGTTACTGGCGTTACGACCGCTTCTACTATGATGCGGCTCATGCAAAATCAGAAACTGTCAACTTCTTGGGATGGACAGTGAAAGGTGGTTTGAACTACAACCTGACTGAAAATCACAACCTGTTTGCCAATGTCGGTTACATCAGCCGTGCTCCTTTCTTCTCGGGAGGCGCTTTCCTGCAGTCTACTACAAGTAACCTGACCAACCCGGATGCGGTGAATGAGAAAGTGTTCTCGGCGGAACTGGGTTATGGCTTCCGTTCCAAATTCCTGACGGCAAACCTGAACCTGTATCACACCAAGTGGATGAACAAGACCATGAGCCGTGGTATCGATTTGAAAAATGAGGAAGGTGTTTTTGTAGACCGTATCAGCATCAACATGAGTGGAGTCAATGCGATTCATCAGGGTGTGGAATTGGATTTCGTGGCGAAACCGTTCAACTGGCTGGATGTGCGTGGTATGTTCTCTATGGGTTTCTGGCGTTGGGACTGTGATGCCAAGGGTTATTTCTATGATTCTACCGGACAGCCTGTAAAGAGCTGGACAAACCAGGGACAGATTACACATGCTTCCGGCATTCAGGCCGAAGACCATGCTTCGATGACCATCCATCTGAATGGTACGAAAGTGGGTAACTCGGCTCAGACTACTGCGGCTCTGGGACTGGATGCCAAGATTACTAAAGACCTGAGCGTGGGTGTGGACTGGAACTATTATGGCCGGAACTATGCGGAATGGTCGTTCAACTCCAATGATTTGGTGGCCAACGGAGAGAAGTCGTATGACGATCCATGGAAGATGCCGGATGCAAATGTTTTCGACTTGAGCGCCAGATATCGTTTCAACATCGGAAAAATCAGTGCGACACTTTATGGTAACATCGACAATGTATTCAATCAGGAATATATCACGGATGCCGTTGACGGTGCTTCACACACCTGGAAGGATGCCCGTGTGTTCTACGCATGGGGCCGTACTTACAGCGTGAGACTGAAACTTAATTTTTAATCTCTAAAGTTGGTGGAATTTATGAAAAGAAACTATATAATCCCCGCAATGGCATCGTTGCTTATGTTAGGGGCCTGCGGTTATAATGAAGATAACTTTGAGGGACTGGACGAAATGACCCGCCCTACCAATGTCTTTAAGAAAGACTATACTCTGACGGATGCAGATTATGCAACAATTGCCAACAACAGTACCAACAAGGCGCTTGCCGAAGCTGCCGGCCTTTCCGGCGAACTGTCGGCACTGAAGACCTCACTGACCTTTACAGATGAATTGCCGGGCACGGAATATATTCCTGCTTTTCTGGCGGCTACCTGGTATACAGGGGATGACGGTTCTGCAATCAAGGTTACTTATAACCAGCGGAGGGCATCTACTGCTACGGAGAAGGCGCTTAATGCAGCCTCTATCTATAGTGTCAGCAATGAGGACTATGAAACGGCATGGGGTGGTGCCAAGAATTCGTTCTTCACTCCTTCGGAAAGTGCTTCCAAGCATGTACCGGATATCTTGAAAGCAAATTATCCGGCTGCTGCGGAAGGAGACATGGTACTGGTGGACTACAATTATTCGGAACAGGAACCGAGCGGGAACGCTCCGGCTCTGAGCGAGGGTTTCGACGGACAGACGAACGGTGAGAATGTGGCCATTGACGGATGGCACAATGTGACAACCGTAGGTACGTATGCCTGGCAGGCCAAATCGTACAGTGGCAATCTCTACATACAGCAGAGTGCCTTTAAGCATGACGGTGAGTTGGAGTCTTATATGATTACGCCGGCTGTGGCCATCGAATCGGGGATGAGACTTACTTTTGATGCTTGTTATGGAAATTATAAGGCAGAGGGTGGCCGTCTGTCAGTGCTCTACAGTGAGAATCTGAAAGATTTTACGAAAGAAGCCATTGCTGCCGCTACGTGGACAGACATCACGTCTGCCGTGAACATACCGGTTCCCGATGGAACTTATGGTACATTGGCTAATGTATGTGACTATGATCTTTCTACCTTGGCCGGCAAGAAAGTTTGTTTTGCATTCCGTTACAACGGCAATTCAAAGAATGCTACGACTACTGTGCAACTTGACAATGTGGTAGTGAAAAAGGCGGCAGGTACCAGCGATTTGAAATCGACTCAAGTGAGTGACCTCTTCCAGTTCAATGGAACCGACTGGAAACTGTTTACCGGCGCTCTTTCTTTGGATGCGGCAGACTATAAGGCTATGGGAAGCAACTATGGAAACTTGGACAGCTCCATGGCTCCCGACAATTATTTGCCTGTTTACCTGTCACAACGCTATCCTTATGCACAGGAAGAAGATCAGTATACGGTGGCCTACAAGTACTATGACGGAAAGAGTAACAGTGTGAAATGTGCTACTTATATGATGCAGGCTGGCAAATGGGTCACTACTACAGTGCAGGTACTCACTAATCAGTTTGTGCTGACAAATGGCAAGTGGAACTATGACCCCAGCACGGTAATCGATTTGCCGGTAGAGAAGGGAAATGCAGAAGTATCTGCTTTCTATCAGGCAATCACAGATTGGGTAAAGGAAAATTATCCTAAATATGTCACAGGGTATGGCAACAATGATTATTATTATGGTGGCTCAGCTTATCAGAATAATTTTGACTTCCGTGTGAGCGCATGGAAAGGCCAAGGTACTTACAATGACATGAGTGATACCGACATTGAGAAACTGATGTGGGAGCGTCTGCCGGAAGCTTTCCCGCATGCGTTGGAAGCTCTTTACGGTTCTGTCACTCCGGTGGACGGCATCGACGTGATTTATACGATTAATTTTGGAATTTACGATGGTAGTGCGACGGTAACCTGGACAATTCAGTACAAGGTGGTAGCTGCCGGTAAATTTGAATATGTGGCCGAATCCTTGAAGAAAGTGGAATGACCTTTTTGATGTGATAAATGATGAGGGGCTGTCTCAGTTCAATAGAATTGTAATTGAGACAGCCCTGTTTTATATGGAGCCAAGTCTTTTTTGTCGCCATTTTACAGATTTCTATCTATTCAGAATAGGTGAAAGCGGATAGATGTATTTGTTGTATGCTTTCAGTTTCTTCATATCCACCCGGTTGTCCGAATACGGGTTGCTCTTCTCGTCATGGAAGAAGATGTCTGTTATGTTTTTCTTTTGGACAATACGCTCCCCGCACAGTGGAATATCCTCCACGTCAAAATCCTCCAGCGGAAGCATTTCCAATCTGCCGGGAAGATGGTTGTCAAGCTCGTTCATGTTGTAGTTGAAAAGAGTAAAGCCCTTATGTTTGAAGTCAAGACGTATGCCATACGGACGCCCTGTCAGAAAGGCATCCGCTGCTTTTGCCATATAATTTTCCATGATTGTTTGATGTAAAAGTCATGCAAAATTAAGGCTTTAGGAAAGCAGAAACAAACTTTATTGAATAAAGTAAACTTGACATTTTATATACCATGAAATTCATATGATAAACTCAGGTTATTTTTCCGGATTTGAATAAAAAACAGTCATTTACCACATGCTCCAGAAATATTTCCCTAATTTTGTGGGCAAAACGCAATCAGTTATGCAAAAGGATATAAAAAGCTTTTTTCATCCCGTCAATCCACAAATGAACATTCCCGACTGCGAATACGACAGGACCGGACTCTGTATTGCTATGGCTAAGGCTCTGGCACGCAATACAAATCACAGTCTGTATATCATAGACTATAACCGCAAGAACTTCCTTTACGTATCGTCCAACCCGCTTTTCCTCTGCGGTCATTCACCGGAAGATGTGCAACAGAAAGGTTATGCCTTTTATTTTGATGTCGTTCCGTCTGACGAAATAAACCGTCTTATGGAAATCAACGAAGCCGGATTCCGGTTCTACTATGACCAGCCTATAGAAAAAAGACTTGACTTGTCCATCGAGTATAACTTTCATATCCGCACATCAGAAAAGCATTCGCACCTTATCCACCACAAACTGACACCTGCCTTGCTGAGTGACAAAGGGGATATTTGGCTGGCTCTATGTACAGTTTCACTGTCACCGGAGAAAACTATCGGAGATGTAGTTATTTCAGACCATACATGTACTGACAGGTATTTCTACTCGTTCGAGGGAAGACGATGGAGAAAACAGTCTGAACTGATTCTTTCCGACCGTGAAAAAGAGATTCTCCAGCTCTCCGTCAAAGGAATGTCGAACACGGAGATTGGAGAAACTCTCTTCATTGATGCCAATACTGTCAAGTTTCACAAGAAGAAACTCTTCGAGAAACTACACGCAGAAAACATCACTGAGGCCGTGGGTATCGCAGCTAATATGAGGCTGATTTAGGAAGACGATATAGAACTTCGGCAGAGTGGCAACTGGAGGATGGGTAGTGATGTATTCCTCCATCTTCTTCCGTTCAAGTTCATTACTGATTATTAGTACCAATCATTTTTAAGGCAAACTCCAATACCGTATCACGGTTTTTCATAAAATCATTTACATTCTGACAAACTTTATAATCAGGCATGATACTTTTTCCCTCCATTGGGAATCCGTTTGGTGAAAAAAAAGGCTCTCTTGTCGGCAAACGAAAATAAATTCCATTCGTAGTATGGAATGTACGAGGACGATTTCCTGTATCCCCACCAGTCCCTTCACCGATAATTGTCACATCACCACTTTCTTTTAAATCCAATGTGAAACTTTCAGCGGCAGAAAAGGTATATGTACTGGTCAGAAGAAATAATTTACCCTTATATGAATCTTTCCGAGGAATTATTTCCCAATCCGGCGATACGCAATGTGGCTGTGGCTTATGGATGAGGTACTCGCATATTTTTTTACCGTTTCCACTATTTCCTCCTCCATTCTCACGGACATCCACGATTAAATCTGGAAAGTCCTTTACCTGTTGATAAGCTCTGTCAAATTCATCAACAACCGGATCCATCATAGACAATATGCGAATATATCCAATGCTATCCTGTAATACCGTCCATTCCACAGTAGGGTTTTGTTTTTCATGAAAGGCAGATGCTTTTTTCAGATTGAGCGTCAGGCTCACCGTATCTTGATTTCGAATTACCTGATAGGTTGCAATAGTATCGCTCCAAGAACGAAATAGCTTACGGGCGGTCATCAATCTTCGGCATTTTTCGGTAGAAGCAGGAGTATATTTTTCGTTCGTGGCAATCCATTCTGTAACCGGAATTTTATTTATACTCATAATTTCATCCTTATCTTGGAAGCCATTTTCACGCATATACAAATTAGGCTGATTAATAAAAACTCTTCCTTCAATATACAATGGAGCATAATTGGCCGTATAATCGTTTAGATAAACGGAGGCATGACCCGCATTTAGTGCAGCAAAATATTCTTTCAATATCTTGCCAAAATCAACAGGTGTATTTGCCTCTTTTGCTATTCGTCGTACATACTCTTGATGCAAACTATCCATGTTCAAATGCTTGGAAGGATACAATGAGTACTCGTCCAGGGTAACTTGATAGATTTCTTCAAATTCTGCTTTAAAATCCTCCTTCCCAATACAAAACTCATCGGCATAATAAGAAACGACTTTTACATCCCGATTATAGAAATACTTTGCATAAATGACCAATCCGATAAATCCCAATATCAAAAGAATCAAAAGGGATAAAGTAACTTTTACTACTATTCTAATACTCTTCTTCATTGTCTGATGTTTTTTAGTTTTCTGCTGCAAAGTTCCATACTTCGCGAGACTTTTCCACTACCCTGCAGGGTAGTTCTAATTCTATCAGTACAGAACGCCTCACTGAGGTCGTGGGTTTCGCTGCCGATTTGAGGTTGATTTCGGAAGACTAATCAGAATCTTTCTTCCGCTTGAACGATTGAAACCAAGAATTAAAAATTGATTCATGTAGTTTTATATTGTTTCTGTAAAACTCTTTGCTCCAACCGTTTTTAAGTCCGCAATCTTTCATATATTCACTTAATGGCTCAAGTCCGACTTCCTTTCTGAGTGAATCGACCTTCTCAATATCTTGTAGAGGGACCAGATAATCAACTCCATTCCTGGTTATTCTCTGCGTCCCATAAATTTGTTTTTGTCCTTGATTCATAAGGCACCTGTCCGTCAGAAAAGCATATTGCCAACCTTTAGCCGCACCCTTTTGGACAGCTTCTTTCAGTATAGGTAGATACTTATTCTGGATTAAAGAATCTTGGGAATGTTGAATACAAAGGAACAGAGCCTCGTTTGCCTCATAGCCAATATCATCGGGAGAAAGCCAACCGTATTGGTCAATGATTTCAGTAACTCTGACAGCATTTCTCCGGTCTATGCCGTCCATTATCTTTCTTATTTTATCTACATTCCGTTTCTTCTTCGCAGCATCAATCAATAACAGTCTTATACTTTGATCTTCAATTCTCATCTCTTCTAATTCCTTACCGATAGAATATAATTCTGCATCATACTCTTTTTCATAAGCATCAAGAATTCTGATGTAGGTCTTATTAAACGACATAGTATCTTGCTTATCCAGATAATAATGGCAGCTATCCACGATACTTGAAAAATTTTGTGCTGCTGATGTATTACAAAACAAAAAAAACAGACAGATATAAAACAAATTCTTTAACATAATGGTGTATCATTAGTGTCCGCTAAAAAATCATAGGAGTTCTTTGAAATATTAATTCACTCTGATAACGCTCAAGCATGGCAGAAAACTCTTTATATGAATGTAGGGCTTCTTTATACTTGCCTTGCTCATCCAAAATATTAAATTTCACCGAAGCATATTTTAGTGAATCCATGGTGAACGCAGCAGGACTTATTTCCGCAAGAATATTTAGAGCTTTGTCTTGCTCTCCAATTTTTGAATATCCTCGGGCAAAATTCATAGTTTCATCTTTGGAAAGTTCCAAATCCTGATATTTATCTAAAAAGGTTTTGAGATCATCAGGAGAACAGAATTCTATTGTATAAGATAGTAAAGAAGGGAAAAGATATACTTTTCCGTCAGGATTCTTTTGCACTAACGGTATGCAAATAGATAGAAGACTGTCTGCTGGGGACTGGTTATTCAACATCACATAGCCATCAAGCGCATTTGTATAACTCTTGATTTCAAAAATGCCTTTGCCTATAGCGTCATATAATCTTGCAGCTTCAATATTATTCTGAACAAACTCGTTTATCTTATACTGTTTGAGATACAAAGTACCTTGTGCTACCAAGGTATGAGCCAGTAGTAACGAATCAGTTACCACTTGTTTCAAATCACGACCATTCAAGAAGGATTGCATGGCTGAATCATCATCGCCCTGATTCTGATATATCCTGCCTTGATAATAATATGTCCGAAGTTTCTCGTCAGGAGAACCTTTTTTGAGATAATAATCAATGGCCGGTTGAAGGACATCGAAAGTCGTTGTGTCAATATAGTTCTTGTCCAATGCCATGGATTTAAGTAGTGCATACCTGGCTGCTATCTCTTTACCTTTAATATTTGTGACCGGAATGTTCTCCAATATGGTAAGTGCAGAATCAGGCTTGGTTTTCATAAGATTCTCGGCCATATCCATCTGCTCTAATATTGGAGTATTTCTGTCACAAGCGGCAAATACCACAATAGTTATCAGCAAAAGGATGATATTTTGAAATTTATGTATGCACATTATTCGTTCGATGTTAGCTGTTATTTTTTAATCCACAATTAAGTTAGTAGTAATAGGCTACGAATTAATTATCAGCTACATTATTTTCTGTGTGTTGCGTAACCTTTAAACTATTCGCATGCAAAAGTACGAATTGTTCTGTTTTTGCTTACCTGATTCTTTTCTTTTTTAATTAGCTCCGTTACAGTGGGTGTAATGACTTCCCTCCGCAAAGGAATAATTAATAATTGGGTTACAAGCAGACATTTGAACGTCAATGAGCGACAAATCAAGGATTTACATCGAAAATCGTTACAGAAGATTTTCCCGATTTTCCTGTAACGATTTAGTAACGGAACTTTGTCTGAAGTGGGCATTTTAATGTCTTTCGGTTGTCCACCGGATAAATAGAAAAAGTCCCGTAAAACGTTGATTTTACGGGACTTGTCTTAAATTGTCTACCTGAAGTCTTAGGTTTCAGCGGAGAGACAGGGATTCGAACCCCGGGTACCTCGCGGTACAACGGTTTTCAAGACCGCCGCAATCGACCACTCTGCCACCTCTCCAAAACTCTTTTTAGGAGTACCTCGTTTTTCGAAGGCGGTGCAAAGGTACGTAAAGAATTTTGTTTTCCAAATTTTTGGGGCGAAAAAATCGGCCTGAACCCTTATTTTCTTTTCTCCTGACCTTTCTGGCCGTGCTTGAAGCCCTTCAGCAGCTCCCGGTGGAAGCGCATTTCAGCCTTTTGCAGCAGATAGATTTTCTTGGCCGGGAGGAACTGTTTGTACTTCCGCACGTATTCCAGCTCCAGCTCATCGGTGGCGATGCGGGCCTGAATCACGTCTTCCACAATCTTGCCGTATTCCGTCTCGGTGGTATTGGCATTTTTCCCCTGACGAAGTTTCTGCCACGCCTCTTTGTTGTACACCTGTTTCTTGTCCTGCAACTCGAAGTAGAGCGGGAAGAATTTCTGTGCCTCTTCGTTGTTCAGTCCCGCCTGCTGGGTGAAAAATTCTTTCTGGCGGTTGCGGAATTCTTCTTTGCTAAGTTTGGCGTTCTGTGCCTGCAGGCCGGTCAGGCAGACCGTCAGCAGGAGCACGAGCGTGTAAATTGTTCTTTTCATTCTCATTCCTTTATTTATAGATTTCCGTATCTGCATCGGTGAGATACTGGTATAGGGTATAATCGTCCATCATGGTCTGGTTGACAATCGGGTCGATGTATTCGTCGGGCACTTCGGTGAAATCCGTCGTTTCCGAGGCGGCGGCAGGCGACTGCGACTGCTTTTCGCCCACGAACATCCGTACGCTGAGCATCAGTCCGCAGAACATGGCGGCCATGTAGACCCACGGCTTGACGCGTGTCCACAGCGTCAGTTTGGGTGCAGGCTGCGCCTCACGTTCCGGAAGCTTCTCCATCAGCTGTTCCGTGAAGCGTTCAAAGTAACCTTCCGGCACCGTGAAAGGATTCTCGGTTCCACATCTCTTCAGTAAGTCAGTTTCTTCCTTTTTCATATTTTTGCCTCCTTTGGAAGTTAGATTCGAATTTGTAAAAAAGGTTTAATCATGTTGATGAAAAAAATCTTCTATTTTTTTCACGGCATGGTGATAGGATGCCTTCAGCGCCCCTACGCTGGTGCCCAGAATCTCCGACATCTCTTCGTATTTCATTTCCTGGAAATATTTCAGGTTGAAGATGATGCGTTGCTTTTCGGGCAGTTGCAGGATGGCCTTCTGGAAGAGCTTCTGCGTTTCGTCGCCGTTGAAGTAAGGGTCACTCTCCAGTTTGTTGGCCAGGGCCGCGTCGGCATCGTCGAGCGACAGGCGGTTTTCGGCCCGCTGCTTGTTCAGGAAGTTCAGACACTCGTTGAGGGCGATGCGGTAGAGCCAGGTGGAAATCTTGGCGTCGCCGCGGAAATAGTCCAGGTTGGTCCATGCCTTGATGAACGTATTCTGCAACAGGTCGTTGGCGTCGTCGTGTGAAACCACCATGCGCCGTATCTGCCAGTACAGCTGTTCGCTGTAGGCCTTCACTATCCGTTCGAAGCCTTTTCGTTGCATCGACGGGTCCTGAAGCATCAGTATGGTTTCTTTTTCGTTATAATTGTTCATGGCGTGTGCGGGTTCGTCATTGTCTGGTAAGACAATCTCCCGGGGAATCGGTTTAATGAGGTTAGTTTTCTTTAACGTCTCAGAGCGAGATTTTCAGTCCCTCGTCGGCGGCCAAGGTGTCGGGGAAGATGGCGCGGGCCTCTTCCAGCAAGGCATTCTCGTCTTCGTAGCGTGCGGAGAAATGGCCGATGAGCAGGCGTTTCACTCCGGCTTCCCTGGCAATGCGGGCGGCCTGTGCGGCGGTGGAGTGGAGGGTCTGCTTGGCACGGACGGACTCGCTTTCGGTGAAGGTGGCTTCATGAAAAAGCAGGTCCACGCCCGCCACCTGTTCCGCCAGACGGGGCAGGTACACCGTGTCCGAACAATAGGCATACGCCCGTGGCGGGTCGGAGGGAGTGGTGAGCCGGTCGTTGGGAACCACCGTCCCGTCGTCCAGCACATAGTCCTCGCCGTTCTTGATGCGGTTCATCATGCAGATGGGGATGCCGTAGAAATCAATCATGTCGCGCCGGATATGGTTGGGCATCGGCTTCTCGCGAAAGAGGAAGCCGCAGGTAGGCAGGCGATGGCGCAGGGGGATGGTTTCCACGCTGACGGAACGGTCGTCGTAAATCACGGCACGTTCGCCCGGGTTGAAGGGGTGGAACACCACCTGATAGGGCATCCCCTTGCAGAAAAACTCCAGTTGCGGTTCCAGCAGACGTTGCAGGTCGGCATGGGCATGGATGTGGAGGTCGGCCGTACGTTCCAGCATGCCGAACGTGGAAATCAGTCCCATGAGCCCGAAGCAATGGTCGCCGTGGAGGTGGGAGATGAAGATGTGGTTCAGCCGGCTGAACTTCAGCTTGGCACGGCGGAGCTGCACCTGTGTGCCTTCGCCGCAGTCAATCATGAACAGTTTCTCGCGGATGTTGAGCACCTGCGAGGTGGCCTGATGGCGGGTAGTGGGCAGGGCCGAACCGCATCCCAGGATGTGTAGGTCAAATTTTTCCATTCTTTTTAGTCAAACTTGGTGTTTCGCATGTCGCCCGTCTCGGCATAGGCCAGGTGCATCTGGAAGGCATGGCGCAGCGACATCGGCGTGTGGCAGGAGTGACCTTCCGAAAGTTTCAGGTAATCCCACAACAGCTGTTTGTAGTCGGGGTGCGCACAGTTTTCAATGATGCAGCGGGCACGTTGCGAGGGCGATTTCCCGCGCAGGTCGGCCACGCCCTGTTCCGTCACGAGGATGCGCACGTCGTGTTCCGTGCTGTCCACGTGCGATACCTGGGGCACGATGGACGAAATCAGTCCGCCTTTGGCCACCGACGGGGTGGTAAAGATAGACAAAAAGGCGTTTCTGGCAAAATCGCCCGAGCCTCCGATGCCGTTCATAATCTGGCTGCCCGACACGTGCGTGCTGTTCACGTTGCCGAAGATGTCGGCTTCGAGGGCCGTGTTGATGGCGATGATGCCCAGGCGGCGGATCATCTCCGGGTGGTTGGTGATTTCCTGCGGACGCAGCAGGATGCGGTCGCGGAAGGTGCCGATGTGGTCGTACATCGTGTCCAGATGGTCTTCCGACAGGGTGAGCGAGCTGCCGGTGGCAAACCGGATACGGTCTTTCAGCATCAGGTCGATGACCGAGTTCTGTATCACTTCCGTGAACATGGAGAAGGCGGGGAGGTTCGGGTCGTCGCCCAAGGCACCCAATACGGCGTTGGCGATGTTTCCCACGCCCGACTGCAGGGGCAGGAACTCCTTGGGGATGGCACCGTTCTTCCATTCGCGCAGCAGGAAGGAGGCCACGTTGTGCCCGATTTGCAGGGTGGCTTCGTTCTGCGGCGTGAAGGCGGCGATGTGGTCGCGGGCATTCGTGCGGACCACTCCCGTAATCTTCTTCGGGTCGATTTTCACGCTGGTGCGTCCGGCCCGGTCGTTCACGTGGTAGAGAGGAATCTCCGTCCGGTAGGGCGGGTTGTCCAGTATATAGATGTCGTGCATGCCGGTGAGCTTGCCCGTATGCGCTTCATTCAGTTCGATGATGACCCGTTCGGCTTGCTGGAGCAGGGTGGGCGAGATGCCGACCGAGGTGCTCAGGATAATCTCTCCGTCGTCGGTGAGGTCGGAGGCTTCTACGATGGCCACATGGATTTTCCCCAGAAAACCGTAGCGCACGTCTTGTCCGATTTGCGAGAGATGGAGGTCGAAATATTGCACTTCGTGCTGGTTGATGGCCGTGCGCATGTCCTTGTTCGACTGGAAGGGTGTGCGGAACGACACGGCGTGGGCCTTGACCAGGGCACTGTCTACCTGACTGCCCGTGGCGCCTCCCGTGATGAGGCCGACCTTGAATTCTTTACCTTGTGCATGTTGTGCTTCTGCGTAGGCGGCCAGTGCTTCCGGCACCGCTTTCGGTGTACCTACTGATGAAAATCCGCCGATGCCGACGGTGTCCCCATGATGAATCGTGGCAGCGGCTTCGGCTGCCGTAATAAATGCGTATGTCATGATGTGTTTTTGGTCTTTTGCTACAAAATAGTCAGACAAAGTTAGAATTTGTAATTCAGATAACCAATCTTTCTGACATCTTTTCCGGTTTTAGCCCCGAAAGTTATCTGATTCACGCAAAATAAACTTATATTTATGCTTTCTCATCAAAAAAGCGAATCAGAATGATACGTTCAAACGGATTTCCTTTTATTTTTGTGAGGAGTTATCACGGAATTGTGATGAAAGATGAGAGTAACTAACTAAAAATGCTTTTACTGTGAATATGTGGAGAAAAGTCAGGCGCACGCTGGGAGTGTTGTGCCTGGTATTCGTGACGCTGTTGTTCGTCGACTTCACGGGCGTGTTGCATGCATGGCTGGGATGGATGGCGAAGATTCAGTTCCTTCCGGCGCTTTTTGCCTTGAATGCCGGAGTAATCGTGTGTTTGATTTTGCTCACGCTGGTAGCCGGACGTGTGTATTGTTCGGTGATTTGTCCGCTGGGCGTGTTTCAGGATGTGGTGGCCCGTCTGGCCAGAGGCCGCAAGAAAATGCCTTATACCTATTCCAAACCGAAGAGTTGGCTGCGCTACGGGGTGCTGGTCATCTATGTGCTGGCCGTGCTGCTGGGCGTGCATGCCTTGGTGGCTTTGCTCGACCCGTATGCGGTGTATGGCCGTGCAGCCCACAGTTTCCTGCAACCCTTGTGGATGTGGGGCAACAACCTGCTGGCTTCGCTGGCCGAACGCATGGACAGCTATGCGTTCTATTCGGTGGAGGTCTGGCTCAAGAGTCTGCCCGTGTTGATTGTGGCGGCGGTGATGCTGGTGCTGGTCATCGTGCTGGCGGCACGCAACGGCCGTACCTATTGTAATACCATCTGTCCGGTGGGCACCATGCTGGGATTCTTCTCCCGCTTTGCCTTGTTCCGCATCACCATCGACAAGGAGAAATGCAACGGCTGTACCCTTTGTGCCCGCAACTGCAAGGCGGCTTGCATCGACGTGAAGAACCACGCGGTGGACGGAAGCCGTTGCGTGGCTTGCATGGACTGTCTGGACAAATGTCATAAAGGTGCCATCGGCTACCGTTTCGCGTATGGAAAGAAGGCGGAAAAGGCTGAGGCTCCGGTGGCCGGAAAACCGGATTCCACTGCCGGACGCCGGGAGTTCCTGGCCGGCTCTTTGTTGCTGGCAGGGTCGGTGCTGAAGGCACAGGTGGCCAAGAAGGCGGAAGCCATCAAGATGGACGGCGGACTGGCCGACATCATCGACAAGAAAGAGCCGGTGCGCCACACGCCGATTGTACCGCCGGGAGCACAGGGACTCCGTCACCTGCAATCGCACTGTACAGCTTGCCAGCTGTGCGTGTCGGCTTGTCCGAACGAGGTGCTGCGGCCCTCCAGCTCCCTGGATTCCTTCATGCAACCCTACATGTCGTACGAACGCGGCTACTGCCGTCCGGAGTGTACGCGCTGTTCCGAGGTGTGTCCCGCAGGGGCCATCCTGAAAATCGACAAGGCCGAGAAGTCTTCCATCCAGATTGGGCATGCCGTGTGGGTGAAAGACTTGTGCATCCCGCTCACCGACAAGAAGGAGTGCGGCAACTGTGCCCGCCATTGTCCGGTGAACGCCATTTCGATGGTGCCTTCCGACCCGTCCAACCCCGACTCGCTGAAGATTCCGGCTGTGAACGAAGCCCGTTGCATCGGTTGCGGAGCCTGTGAGAACCTGTGTCCGGCCCGTCCGTTGAGTGCCATCTACGTGGAAGGCCACGAACGTCACCGTACGCTTTAACTGAATTGTCTTACCTTTATATATGCAAAGAGAATGGACGAGAAAAAACAGATGAACCGAAGAGATTTCCTGAAGATAGTAGGCATCAGTACGGTGGGAGCCACGGCGGCCCTCTCCGGCTGTGCACCCGATAAGAAAGAAACCAGCCAGGGGGTAGGCGAGGTGCCCGTGGGCAAGATGACCTACCGCCAGTTTCCTCCCAACGAGGACAAGGTATCGCTGCTGGGCTACGGCTGTATGCGCTGGCCCACCCTTCCGGCTCCGGGAGGCGACGGCAACGTCATCGACCAGGAGGAGGTGAACCGGCTGGTGGACTATGCCATCGAGCACGGCGTGAACTATTTCGATACGGCCCCGGTCTATGTGCAGGGCTGGTCGGAGACTTCCACGGGTATCGCCTTGAAACGGCATCCGCGCGAGAAGTTCTTCGTGGCCACCAAGATGTCGAACTTCTCCAATTCCGATTATGATTTCGGGGTGAAGATGTATCACAATTCGATGAAGAAGCTGCAGGTGGACTACATCGACTATTACCTGCTTCACATGCTGGGGGCTCCCGGCAAGCGGGGGTTGCAGGGACGTTTTCTGGACAACGGCCTGCTCGACTTTCTGCTCAAGGAGCGCGAGGCCGGACGTATCCGCCATTTGGGCTGGTCGTTCCATGGCACGAAGGAGGAATTCGACCGGGCACTGGCCATGCACGACCAGGTGCACTGGGATTTCATTCAGATTCAGTTGAACTATTCCGACTGGCTGCATGCTTCGGGCAACAACGTCAATGCGGATTATCTGTATGAGCAGGTGAGCAGCCGGGACATTCCGGTGGTGGTGATGGAACCGTTGCTGGGCGGACGCTTGTCGAACATCCCTGAACACGTGTTTACCCGCCTGAAGGAGCGAAACCCCGAAGGCAGTGTGGCTTCGTGGGCTTTCCGTTTTGCCGGTACGCCGGCCAAGGTGCTGACCGTGCTCAGCGGCATGACCTATATGGAACACCTGCAAGACAACATCCGCACCTATTCGCCGCTGGTGCCGCTCACCCAGGAGGAGAACCAGTTCCTGCTCGACACGGCGGAACTGATGCTGCAATATCCCACCGTGCCCTGTAACGACTGCAAATACTGTATGCCGTGTCCTTACGGCATTGATATCCCCGGCGTCCTGGTACACTACAACAAGTGCGTGAACGAGGGTAACATGCCGAAAGACCGCATGGACGAAAATTACGTGAAAGCCCGTCGGGCCTTCCTGGTGGGTTACGACCGCAGCGTGCCGAAACTCCGTCAGGCCAGCCATTGCATCGGTTGCAACCAGTGCAGCCCGCATTGCCCGCAGTCCATCGACATCCCCAAGGAACTGCACCGCATTGATGCGTATGTGGAGAAACTGAAACAGGAGACGCTGTGATGGAGGAGCTGATACGCTTGCTGAACGAGGGAGGTTATTCCTGCGTGGTGCGTCATGGGGACGAGACCCGCACCTTCTCCCGCCGGGGAGTGGCCGACTTGTATGACTTGTACCGCACCGACCGGGATTTCCTGCAAGGGGCCTGGCTGGCCGACAAAGTCGTGGGAAAAGGGGCTGCCGCCCTGATGGTGCTGGGAGGCGTGGCTCGCGTGTGGACCCGGGTCATCAGTACCCCGGCCCTGAGCCTGCTCCGGAACGGGGGTGTGGAAGTGGCCTTTGCGGAAGAAGTGCCCTGCATCATCAACCGCACCCGCACGGGCCGCTGTCCGCTGGAGACCCTCTGCGACATGTCGGACAATCCCGCGGCACTCTATCCGGTGATTGAGGGCTTTGTGAGCCGCATGCGGGAAGCCGCAGAAAAAGAAAAAACAAACGTTGAAAAATAGACTTATACATGGAAACAACCGTAAAACTTTACACATTGGGCTACAGCCGCGTGAAGACCTACGTCACCGCCCTGCTGTTTGTGGCCGGAAACATCGTCCTGCCCCAGCTTTTTCATCTGGTGCCGCAGGGAGGAGTGACCTGGCTGCCCATTTATTTCTTCACCCTGGTAGGGGCTTATAAATACGGCTGGAAGGCCGGACTGCTGACGGCGGTGCTCTCGCCGCTGCTCAACTCGTGGTGGTTCGGTATGCCTGCGCCTGCCGTGTTGCCGGCCATCCTGCTGAAATCCGTCCTGCTGGCCGTGGGAGCCGGACTGGTGGCTGCCCGCTTCCGGAAAGTCACCCTGCCGTTGCTGCTGGGCGTGGTGCTGTTCTATCAGGTGGCAGGTACGCTGGGCGAATGGATGCTCTCCGGCAGCCTGTTCACTGCCTTGCAGGATTTCCGTATCGGCATTCCAGGCATGCTGCTGCAAGTGCTGGGAGGCTACTGGCTCATCTGTCGTGTGCTGAAGAAATAAGAAGACTTTTGAGGGCTTTTGACACCCGTGGGAAAACGCCTTTGCGTTTGGGTTCAAACGTCCTTGCGTTTTACTTGAAATGTCCTTGCGTTTGAACCAAAACGTAAGGACGTTTTTTTTAGGGGTAACGGCGGGTGGAAAAGGCCTTCTGGAAGGGCTGAGAAGAGGAAAGGTGAGGGGGGTGGCGAACGGGCATAAAAAAAGGAGTTCCGCTGAACTCCAACCTTTTGTTAACCTTAAATCTAATACTATGAAAAACACATTGCAAAGGTACGTATTTTCTGGTTCTCTGCAAGCAAAATACCCGAAAAAATCTGTTTAATAACATCTATTAGGATTTGCTTTTGTCGGAAACGTTTTTGTTAACGCTTCTTTTACTACCTTTGCACTTAAAAAATAAAGAGATTATGGCATTTGAAGCGACGAAAAGAGAATGGGGGGAACTGTATGCGTTTTTCCGGCTGCTGGCCGACGGCTACGTGTACGGCGGAACTCCCGACGTGAAGAAGAACGAAACGCTCCGTCTTCCGGTGGCGATGGTGCAGCGCGAGGAGCACGACGGTACGCGTCAGTATATTCTGGAGAAGGATTCTATCCATCTGAAAGGGGAGCACATCGACAAGCGGATTCCGCGCGAGGACTTTGCCACGGTGGCCGAGCTCATCTATGCCGCCATCCGTCAGAGTCGGGAAGACGACGTGACCTCGCCCGACGGGGTGGAGGAGTTCCTCGACGAGGTGGCCATCTTCGACCTGGAGGCCCGCACGGACGACCGTACGGATTTCAGTGTGGCGTTCTATTCGGTGGATGCCCCGCTCATGGGTTTCTGCGTACGTTCCCGGCTGGGGATGATGATTCCACTGCTCGACGGCGGACGCACGGCCAACTTCAAGTTTGAGCAGACGGGTGTGAAGTTTGCCACGCCTACCGTCAACAAAATCAATGCGGAAGGGGAGGAAGACGACGTGGTGTCGCGGATGCTGATGATTGAGCGGCTGGGCGGCGTGCTGAAGTACAGCGATGTGGCCGACAAGATTTTCCGCAGCAACCTGTCGATGATTGACCTGCACATGGGGCGTCTGCTGGCCGAAATGACCCGCCTGATGTGGCTGGACGGCCTCACGAAGGTGTCGGACCTGACGGAGGAACTCAAGAAACTGAATCCGCTGAAAATCAAGGATGAACTGATAACGAAGCACCGTTTCTATGAATACAAGGTGAAGGAGCTGCTGCTGGCGCTGGCCATGGGCATGCGTCCGGCCAAGCTGTACAACGGTACCGACTCGGCCATCGCCGGTTTCCTGTTCGTGACGGGCGACGGCGAGGTGTTGTGCTACCAGCGGGCGTTCCGCCAGACCTTTGCCGACTTCCTGTTCCAGAACAGCCGCCTGGAGAAAGGCCCCACCGAGAAAGACAAGTACGGCTACCTGGAGCGTGAAAACGGGGTGTATTATTTCAAGCTGAACCTGAAAATCGGTCTGCTGAAACGCTGAGGCCGGGCCAATGAAGACAAAAAAAGCGGATGCTTCCTTCCTTTTCCAGGTAGAAGCATCCGCTTTTTTATGCGTTTCCGCGAAGCCGTTTTATTCTTCGTGGTTGCTGTAGTATCTCATGAACTGGGTACGTTCGAAGGGGTTCACTTCGCCGGCGGCGGCTGCGTTCATCTTGCCCTTGAACTGTGCGATGGTCGTGTAGCCTTTGTCGTCCATCCATTCTGCCAGTTCCTTCTTCATGGTCTCAATCATCTGGTTGCCGTGCTGGTAGATGATGCTGCATATTTCTACGGCAGAAGCTCCGGCCAGCAGGGACTTGATGACACCTTTTCCGCAATGCACACCGCCCGAAACGGCATAGTCCAGCTGCGGCACTTCGGCCGAAGCGATGGCTGCCCAGCGGATGCGGTCGGCCAGTTCGGAAGGAGAACTCATCACACTGGCGGTGGTGAAGGTCAGGTTGTCAATCTGGATGTCCGGCTGGTAGAAACGGTTGAACAAGACCACGGCAGCCGCTCCGTTGGCATAGAGCTGGTTGATGAGGGCTATCGGGTTGGTCAGGTTGCTGCCCAGTTTCAGGATGACCGGGATGCGGACCACCTTCTTGATGTGGCGCAGGATGTCGATGTGGCGCTGTTCGAAGCTGCCCGGCTTGTAGTCCTTGCTGGTCTGCAAAGACAGGATGTTCACTTCCAGTGCATCGGCTCCGGCCTGTTCCATCAGGCGCGCAAAGTCGGTCCATTCGCTGTCGCTGTAGCAGTTGATGCTGGCGATGACCGGAATCTTGCAGTGCTTCTTCACGTCCTCAATCAGGGCGATGTGCTCGTTCAGGGCATGAGAGCGCACGTAAGCTCCCAGGTAGTCGTCGGCTTCGGGAGAACCGTAGCTCTGCATGCTGCCTGTCTGCATATTGATTTGTTCTTCGAAAACTGATTTCAGTACCACTGCACCCGCTCCGGCTTCTTCCAGTTTCTGGATTTTGGCCAGGCTGTTCGTCAGGCCCGAACTGCTGATGATAATCGGGTTGTTCAGGGTTAACCCCGCAAAAGTTGTTTTTAGTTGTGCCATATTCTTCTCGTTTTTAATATACTCTTTCTCCGAAAATCTTGCTGCCTACGCGTACCATCGTGCTGCCGGCTTTCACGGCCAGCTGGTAGTCGTGCGACATGCCCATGGAAATCTCCTTGAAGCGGTCGTCGTGCGCGAAATACGTGTCTTTCAGTTCCGTGAAGAAGCGGTGCAGACTTTCAAATTCCTGGGTAATTTCCGCTTGGTCGTCCGTATTGGTGGCCATGCCCATCACGCCGCTGATGGCCACATGGGTCAGTTCCTGCCATGGTTCGGTGTCGAGCATCTCGCGGCATTCCTGGAAAGAAAATCCGTATTTGCTGTCTTCTTCGGCGATATGGATTTCCAGCAGGCAGGGAATCACGCGGTTGCATTTGGCGGCCTGTTTGTCGATTTCGGCCAGCAGCTTGTAGGTGTCTACCGCATGAATCATGGCGATGTAGGGCGCAATGTACTTCACCTTGTTGGTCTGCAGGTGGCCGATGAAATGCCACTCGATGTCGGCAGGCAGGGAAGCCTGCTTCTTGCTCAATTCCTGTTCCTTGCTTTCCCCGAAGATGCGCTGTCCGGCTTCGTAGGCCGCCAGGATGGCTTCGTTGGGGTGGAACTTGGATACAGCTACCAGGCGCACTTGGGGAGGAAGTTGTGTCCGTACCTCATTTAAATTAGACTGAATATCCATGGTTCTGATAAGTGTTTGTTCATCGTTTGTCTGCATCCGGGAATTCCGGTTTCACGTCGGGCTCTGCCGAGTAGGGATATACATCCATCAGGGCGGTTTCGGCCACGGAAGCAATCACGTAGTCGGCCATCGTGCCCTTCATGCCTTCGTCCAGTTTCTTCACCGCGTCGCGCAGGTCGGCAGCCTGTACCAGCACGTTGGTGGCCGTTTTCTTTTCGGCACCGCTCTTCTCGTCGAGGGTGATGAAATAGAGCTTGCACTTGAACCAGCGGTCGGCTGCTTCCTCTTCGCTGGGGAAGAGCTCGCTGTAGTTGGCGCGCTTGATGTCGGATACGGTGAATTCTCCGCTGATGAAGGGAGTGATTTCTTCGATAATACGCGATTCAGCCTCGGTGAAGCTGAGTGCGTCCACCAGATAGGGTTCCGTCACTTTCTTGTTCATGCCGTTTTCGGCTACTTTTTCGTAACGGATTTTGCATTCAAACCAGTTATGCATCATAATTTTTCTTGCTTTTCAATTTGTAATAATTCACACAAAGATACGATTATAAATTGAATGGGAGAACAAATGGTTTTGAAAAATCAGTCAATTCGCAATTTGCAGCGGTTTTGTTGCATGAATTCCTGAATGACGTCGGCATAGTTTCCCTGTATCAGGATGTGATGGTTGCCCAGCGGGTTGTGCAGGAAGTAATCGACCGGCTTGTCCAGCCGTACCTTCAGCTGGGTGCGGCAGCAGGTCACCAGGTTGGTGTTCTCGACGAGGTGGCCCGACGACAGGTAGTATTCGTCCAGACACTCGCCGCCGCACTTGAAGAGGGTCACTTCGCCTGCGTGTACGATGCCCTGGATGGCGATGCCGCTCTCCGTCTCGAAATGGTTGCGGATGATGAACTGTTCGGCCATCCGCGTGGGGATGGAGCAGTGGGCCAGGAGCACCTCGTTGCGGGCCAGGTCGACAAACGACGGGTTGGCCATGAAGGCCGGCTGGCCGATGAGTTCCTTCACCATCAGCAGGGTCATGATGGACTGGAGGTCGCCTTCGCATCCGGCAGGGATGCCTTCGTCGTTCAGCAGGGAGAGGGCCAGGCAGCCCGTGGTCTTCAGGCTCTGGATGAGCGAGAAGCAGGAAAGGGTGAGGGCGTCCAGTTTTTCTTCCTCGCACACGCGGCGGATGGCCCTGTACAGTCGCATGGCCCGCAGCAGTTCTTCGGGGGTGGCCTCCTGAATCCCCTTGGCACGGTTGGCGAACAGGGAGGCTTCCACGCCGATTTCGTCGTCGGTAATCTCATGGAAGGCCTTTTCCACGTGTTCGATGGGGATGTCGGTATAAATCACTCCCCAGCGCTGTCCGGCCAGCAGGTAGTCCACATGGCTGGCCACCAGCCAGGAAGCCGGAGTACCGATGACGCCGATGCGTTTCTTCTTCAGGGCCCGTTTGGCGGCAAAGGCCTGATGGTGCAGGAGCACCTGGTTGGCCATGTCGGGCGCCGGTCCGTGGATGATTCTCACCTTCATGTCTCTCGACTGTATCCAGGCGGAGATTTCGAGGGCGGCGGCCAGCGAGTTGTTCAGTCCGTCGGTGAGCAGGGTGATGGGATAGGGCAGGATGCTGAAAAAGCGCACCACGGCACTTTCCACACCGCCGCTGGCGATGAACGCCATCTTGTATTCGTTGCTGGGTATGCGGTCGGCTTCGGTATAATTGACCAGATGGAGCGTGAAGTGTTTCTCCAGCTCGACGAAGAGGTCTTTGTGTTTGTCGTAAACTTGCTCTGTGCGGTAGGTTCCGGCAGTAAATATAATTAGGTAAAGATTCATGTGAGATGGAATGTTTGGTTATCGGAAGCAAACATACGGATTTTTTGGGTTGAAGACATGGAAAATGCCTGAAAAGGCGTTAAACTTTCCTTGGAGGGCTTTTTTACGGGTAGCGGATGGCTGTTTTTTCTGAACACAAAGTTGGTTTATTTCGTCAATCCCTTTATCTTTGCAATTCAGAATTTTTTAAACTCATAAAATATGCCACAAATATCCATCAGAGGAACTGAAATGCCGGAGTCGCCGATTCGTAAACTGGCACCCTTGGCTGAAGCTGCGAAAGAGAGAGGAATTCATGTGTACCACTTGAATATCGGTCAGCCTGACCTGCCTACTCCGCGAGCGGCCCTCGATGCGATTCGAAATATTGACCGGAAGGTGCTGGAATACAGTCCCAGCCAGGGTTACCGCAGCTACCGCGAGCGGCTGGTGGGGTATTACGAAAAGTATGACATCCACTTGGATGCCGACGACATCATCATCACGACCGGGGGGTCGGAAGCGGTGTTGTTCGCGTTCATGAGTTGCCTGAACCCGGGCGATGAGATTATCGTGCCGGAACCGGCCTATGCCAACTACATGGCCTTTGCCATCTCTGCCGGCGCAATTATCCGTACGGTGACGACGACCATCGACGAGGGTTTCTCCTTGCCGAAGGTGGAGAAGTTCGAGGAGCTGATTAATGAACGCACGAAGGGTATCCTGATTTGTAACCCGAACAACCCGACCGGCTACTTGTACACCCGCCGGGAGATGAACCAGATTCGGGACTTGGTGAAGAAGTACGACCTCTTCCTGTTCTCCGACGAAGTGTATCGGGAATTTATCTATACGGGCTCACCTTATATCTCTGCCTGCCACCTGGAAGGCATCGAGCAGAACGTGGTACTGATTGACTCCGTGTCAAAGCGTTATTCGGAGTGCGGTATCCGCATCGGAGCCTTGATTACGAAGAACCCGGAAGTGCGCAAGGCCGTGATGAAATTCTGTCAGGCCCGCCTGAGTCCTCCGTTGATTGGACAGATTGCGGCAGAGGCTTCGCTCGACGAACCGGAAGAATATGCCCGCGAAACGTACGACGAGTATGTGGAACGGCGTAAGTGCCTGATTGACGGACTGAACCGTATCCCGGGCGTGTATTCGCCGATACCGATGGGGGCTTTCTATACGGTGGCCAAACTGCCGGTAGACGACTGTGAGAAGTTCTGTGCCTGGTGCTTGTCCGACTTCAACTACGAGGGGGAAACCGTCATGCTGGCTCCGGCCAGTGGTTTCTATACCACGCCGGGCGGCGGCAAGAACGAGGTGCGTGTGGCCTATGTACTGAAGAAAGAAGACCTGGTACGGGCGCTGTTCATCCTGCGTAAAGCACTCGAAGCCTATCCGGGAAGAGTGGATGAATGATGAGCAACTGGAAATTTTTTATCGCACGGCGGATTTACCGCAGCCGGGAAGGCGGGAAGGAGGTCTCGAAACCGGCTATCCGGATTGCGATGGCCGGCATTGCCATCGGGCTGGCGGTGATGCTGGTATCGGTGGCCGTGGTCATCGGCTTCAAGCATCAGGTACGCGACAAGGTCATCGGCATGGGGTCTGACATTGTGGTCTCCAGCATCGACGGGGCACAGCTCTACCAGATGAACCCGGTGGTGGGCAATGACAGCCTGCTTTCGGTGATACGGCAGATTCCGGAGGTGAGTCATGTGCAGCGTTACTCCACGAAGCCGGGCATGATTATGACGGCCGATAATTTTCAGGGAATGATTGTGAAGGGGGTGGCTCAGGAATACGACTGGACTTACCTGAAGGCGCATTTGCAGGAAGGGGAGATTCCGGTGCTCACGGATTCCGTGGCCAGCAACCGCGTATTGATTTCCCGTTCCATGGCCGACAAGCTTTCCTTGAAGGTGGGCGACAAGCTGTACACCTATTACATTGAAGACAATGTGCGGGCGCGCCGGCTGACGGTGAGCGGGATTTTCCAGACACACTTTTCATCTTTCGACGATTATTTTCTCGTGACGGACATGTACACGGTGAACCGCCTGAACGGTTGGGAACCGGACCAGGTGGGGGGCGTGGAAGTGGCCGTGGCGGACTATGACGACTTGAATACGGTGAATGATGCCATCCGGGCACATATCCAGGAGCGGATCGACCGTTACGGGGCGGTGTATTGCTCACGCACGTCGGAAGAACTCTATCCGCAGATTTTTGCCTGGCTGGATTTGCTCGACACGAATGTGTGGGTCATCCTGATTCTGATGACCGGCGTGGCGGGCTTTACCATGATTTCGGGCTTGCTGATTATCATTCTCGAACGTACGCAGATGATTGGAATTCTGAAAGCGCTGGGGGCCGACAATGCTTCCATTCGGAAGATATTCCTGTCGTTCTCTGTCTTCCTCATCGGGAGGGGCATGTGCTGGGGGAATGTCATTGGACTGGCGTTCTGCGTCATCCAGTATTTCTTTGAGCCTTTCAAGCTGGACCCGGCCACATACTATGTCAGTGCGGTTCCCGTGGAGCTTCATTTGGGCTGGATTGTGCTGCTGAACGTCTGTACCCTGCTGGTGTCTGTAGCCATGCTGGTGGGACCGTCTTATCTCATCAGTCATATTCATCCTGCAAAATCCATTCGTTTTGAATAAATCCTGTTTCAAAATCAGAGGCAAACGAATCTTTTTTACTAATTTTGCGGTCTCAATTGATATTAAAAATAAAATAACTACATAAAGTTATGGCAAAAGAATTAAAAGAACTTACCAAAAGAAGTGAGAACTATTCACAATGGTATAATGATTTGGTGGTAAAGGCCGACTTGGCTGAACAGTCTCCGGTGCGTGGCTGTATGGTAATCAAGCCTTACGGATATGCCATCTGGGAAAAGATGCAGCGCATCCTGGACGATATGTTCAAGGCTACAGGACATGTGAACGCCTATTTCCCGCTGTTGATTCCGAAATCTTACCTGAGCCGTGAGGCAGAACACGTGGAAGGTTTCGCCAAGGAATGTGCGGTGGTGACACATTATCGTCTGAAGAATGCGGAAGACGGTTCGGGTGTGATTGTAGACCCGGCAGCCAAACTGGAAGAAGAGCTGATTATCCGTCCGACCTCGGAGACCATCATCTGGAGTACCTATAAGAACTGGATTAACTCTTACCGTGACCTGCCTATCCTGTGCAACCAGTGGGCGAACGTAGTTCGTTGGGAAATGCGTACCCGTCTGTTCCTGCGTACGGCTGAATTCTTGTGGCAGGAAGGTCACACGGCACATGCCACTCGTGAAGAAGCAGAGGCTGAAGCACAGAAGATGTTGCACGTGTACGGTGATTTCGCTGAAAAATACATGGCCGTACCGGTCGTCAAGGGTGTGAAATCAGCCAACGAACGTTTTGCCGGTGCCTTGGATACGTATACTATCGAGGGACTGATGCAGGACGGAAAGGCTTTGCAGTGTGGTACGTCTCACTTCCTGGGACAGAACTTTGCCAAGGCCTTCAACGTGCAGTTCGTCGACAAGAACAACAAGCTGGATTATGTATGGGCTACTTCTTGGGGCGTATCTACCCGCTTGATGGGTGCCTTGATCATGACCCACTCTGACGACAACGGTCTGGTACTTCCGCCGCACTTGGCTCCGATTCAGGTAGTGGTAGTTCCTATCTACAAGAACGACGAACAGCTGAAGCAGATTGATGCCAAGGTGGAAGGCATCGTCAACAAGCTCCGCAGCATGGGCATCTCCGTGAAATACGACAATGCCGACAACAAGCGTCCGGGATTCAAGTTTGCCGACTATGAACTGAAGGGTGTACCTGTACGTCTGGTAATGGGTGGCCGCGACCTGGAAAACAACACGATGGAAATCATGCGTCGTGATACCCTGGAAAAGGAAACCCGTTCTTGCGAAGGCATCGAAGAATACGTAAAGAACCTGTTGGAAGAAATCCAGCAGAACATCTACCAGAAGGCGTTGAAGTACCGCAACGAACACATCTACAAGGTGGATACTTACGAAGAATTCAAGGAACAGATTGAGAAGGGTGGATTCATTCTGGCTCACTGGGACGGTACACCGGAAACGGAAGACCGCATCAAGGAAGAAACCAAGGCTACTATCCGCTGTCTGCCTTTCGAAGCCGACGAAGAAAGCCTGACTCCGGGTGTGGATATGCTGACCGGCAAACCTTCTGCACGTCGTGTGCTGTTTGCCCGCGCTTATTAATAAGATGCTATTTACAGTCATTCATAAAAAAGTCCGGTTCTCGCAAGGGAACCGGACTTTTTTTATGGACTTTATTCTACTCTCAGGTATTGCATGTATTCCTCGTAACTGATGTAACGTCCGCCCATCGACTTGAGGTGGGGCGTTTCAAACTGGCAGTCGATGAGGGTACCTCCGTGGGCATGCAGCAGTTGGGCCAGCCGGATTAGGGCCAGCTTGGAGGCACTGGGCACGAGCGAGAACATGCTCTCGCCGAAGAAACACGTGCCGAGGGTCACGCCATACAGTCCCCCGACCAGCTTGTCGCCTTCCCACACTTCCACGCTGGCCGCCAGATTCTGCTCGTACAGGCGGATGTAAGCCTCAATCATTTCCTCGCCCAGCCAGGCTCCTTCCTCGTCGATGCGGAGCTTCGAACAGTTCCGTATCACTTCTTCGAATGCCTGGTTGAAGGTTACCCTGTAAGTGTTTTTATGCATCAGCGTGCGCATGGAGTGGGAGATGTGAATCTCGCCCGGGAAGATGACGAAACGCTGCAAGGGGCACCACCACTGGATGACTTTCCGGCGGAATGCATACCAGGGGAAGATGCCGTTGGAATAGGCCAGGATAAGGCGGTCGACCGACAAGTCGCCCCCGATGGCCAGCAAGCCGTCGGGGTCTCCCCAGTGCGGGTCGGGGAAAGCCAGTTTTTTAGTCAGTTGGAAAACCATGGTGTGCAGATTATGAGAGAATACTCAGTTGGTTGTTTGCTACGGTGACCGTGACGTCGCCTCCCTGTTTCAGCGAGCCGAAGAGGATTTCCCGCATCAGCAGCGGCTTCAGATGGCCTGCAATGGCGCGGTCCATTTCCCGGGCTCCGTATTCCGGATTGAAGCCTTCCTTCAGCAGCCATTCGTGGGCTTCGGGCGTCAGATGCAGACGGACGTTGCGCCGTTCCAGCTTTTCGTCCAGCTGGCGCAGTTTCTTGTCGAGTATCTGTACGGCCATATCCCGGCTCATGTCGTGGAAGACCACGGTTGCCGACAGACGGTTCAGGAATTCCGGTTTGAAGGTTTTCTTCACTTGGCGGAGCATGGCCTGTCCTGTGGTCACCTGGCTGTTGAAGCCGATGGACGCCTGGTGCGCATACTGTGCCCCCGCGTTCGAGGTCATGATGAGAATCAGGTGGCGGCAGTCAGACTTCCGTCCCTTGTTATCCGTCAGCACCGCATAGTCCATCACCTGCAACAGGATGTTGAAGATGTCGGAGTGTGCCTTCTCGATTTCATCCAGCAACAGCACACAGTTGGGCGTTTTCCGGATGGCATCCGTCAGCAATCCCCCGTCCTCGTAGCCGATGTATCCGGCCGGCGAACCAATCAGTTTGGCGATGGTATGCTTCTCCATGTATTCGCTCATGTCGAAACGCACCAGCGAGATACCCAGTTCCGAAGCCAGTACCTTGGCTACCTCTGTCTTGCCCACTCCCGTAGGGCCGACAAACAGCAGGCTGGCCAGTGGCTTGTGCTCGTCCAGCAGTCCCGCCTTGGCCATCTGCACGGCTTCCACCACCTGCTTGATGGCCTCGTCCTGTCCGTAAATCTGTCCGGCGATGTGGTCGTAAAGGGCTTCCAGCGAAGCGTTGTCTTCCTCCTTGAACGCATTCGCATCAATCTTGCAGGTGTGCGACAACACCTCCGTAATCAGCTTCTTGTCGACCGTCTGTGCCCCTTCGTCCGTGGGATGGATTTCCCGGTAGGCCCCGGCCTCGTCAATCAGGTCGATGGCTTTGTCGGGCAGGAAGCGGTCGTTGATGTAGCGGGCGCTGGCCTTGACGGCATATTCGATGACTCCCGGTTCGTAGGTCACGTGGTGATACGTTTCGTATTTTTCCTTCAGTCCCTCCACGATGCGGACAGCTTCGTCGATGCTTGGCTCTTGGATGTCAATCTGCTGAAAGCGGCGTACCATGCCTTTGCTGCGCGAAAAGTACCGGTTGTATTCTTCGTAGGTAGTAGACCCGATGAAGCGGATGTCACCCTGTTCCAGGTACGGTTTCAGCATGTTCGAGGCATCCATCGAACCTTCGCCGATTTGTCCGGCCCCGATAAGGTTGTGTATCTCGTCGATATAGAGAATGGCCTTCTTTTCCGAGCTGAGGCTCTTCATGACACTTTTCAGACGTTGCTCGAAGTCGCCCCGGTATTGCGTGCCGGCCAGCAGGCTTCCCAAGTCCAGCTCATAAATATGGCTGCCCCGCAGGCGTTCAGGCACCTCGCCGGCTTCTATGCGGGCCGCCAGCCCGTAGGCCAGGGCCGTTTTTCCCACCCCCGGTTCGCCGACGTGCAGCGGGTTGTTCTTGTCTTTCCGGCACAGCACCTCGATGGTGCGTTCCAGTTCCTTTTCCCGGCCAATCAGCGGGTTGTGGGTGTCCAGCCGATCGTTCAGGCACGTGAGGAAGTTCTTCCAGGGACCACGCGCGTCTTCCATCTCGTTTTCCTCCAGACTGAGGTCGTCCCCATAGATGACCACCAGCTGGCTGATAAAGTCCATAATCCGTTCTTTCAGGTGTTTTCTCAGGAAGAAGCATGCCCACGAGTCGGGCAACAGCAATATGGCCTGCACCAGATGGGGTACGTCGAGCAGCTCGGAACCCGACGCTTCCACGAAACTGTATGCATTATCGAACAGCAGGTTCGATTGTACCGAGAACTGCAGTTCGTAGTTTGTACCTTCCGGCACCTGCTCCATTTTCTGGGCCAGGTACTCGTCTACTTCTTCTTCCAGCACGGGGATGTGACAGAAACATTCTTCTACAGCTTCCACAAAAGGGTCTTGATTAAAGAGTGCGCTGAGGATGTGTTCCGGGGTGATAAACTCATGGCGGTAACGGAATGCCAGTCCCTGGGCAAACGACAGCGCTTTGTCTACATATACAGATTTTTCGATGTGACTCATTGGTTCTTTTCAGTTTAATTGTCTTCAGGTTCTACAGTCAGTCGCAGGGGAAATCCTTCCTCGCGGGCCATTTGTGTGGTTTTCTGCGCCTTGGACTGCGCGATGTCATAAGAATAGATGCCTGCCGTGGCCGAACCTTCCAGGTGAATTTTCATGGTCAGGTCCTCGGCCTGCAGCTGCGATTTGAAAAACACGAGTTGGAGTACTTTCACCACGAAGTCCATGGTGGTGAAGTCGTCGTTGTGGAACACCACCTTGTAGTGTTTGGGTTCGCTCAGTTCCACGTGTGTCTTTTCTTTACATAACGATTGTTCTTTTTCCATTGTGGTCTAATTCAGATGATGGGTTGTGAAAGGTCAGCGTGCCGTCTCCAAGGTAAACTCCTGACGGTCGTAAATTTGTCCGTGGGTGTCGGTCACCGCAATACGGAAGGTGGCCGTACCGTTTTTCACACGTTTACCCACACTCACGGTAGCCGTATATTTCACTCCGTTGCCCGGCAGAATCTGTTCCACCAGGATGGAGGGCGAAATGTGTATCTGTTTGACCCCGCTGATTTCCGTCACGCTGGGAATCACGTTGTAAGCCGTTTCGCTGCCTTCGTTCATGATTTCAAAAATGATTTTACTGCTCTCTCCACCGTTCAGAATGTGGTCGCGGCTCTCGTCGATGAACCGCAGATTGCGGATGTATAGGGCCGACAGGGCCGACGAGGTGTTGTAGGGTTCGGTGTATACCTCTTCCACGGGGCGTTCTGCCGGATAGCCTTGGGGATTGCCTTCCGCTTCACGCGACTTGGGGGCAGTGAGTGCACCCCCGATGGCCGCTCCGGCCAGGGTACCGATGATGCTTCCGATGGCAGAGCCTCTGTAGCTCCCTCTCCATCCGTGACGGGAGTCGCCCACCAGTCCTCCGATGGCACCTCCTACGTTGCTTCCGATAGCGGCTCCTCCTACGATGGCCCCTGTGCGTTCAGGCTGGATGGTACCGCATCCTCCGGCCAGCAGCGATACGCCCAAAAGCGCGATGACAATTCTTCTCATGGCTGATATGTGGTTAGGTGTTACTTTTTATTTCCGTACTGGGCCTTGATGGCCGGAAGTTCTTTCTGGATGTCGCTGATGCGGCGGGCATCGCTGGGGTGCGTACTCATGAATTCAGGTACTTTCCCGCCCGAGCTGGCCGACATCTTCTGCCAGAACGTGACCGCCTTGTCGGGATTGTAGCCCGCCATGGTCATCAGCACCAGTCCCATGTAGTCCGCCTCCGACTCGTGCTTGCGCGAGAAGGGGAGGGTGACCCCATATTGCGAGCCGATGCCGTACACCGTACTGGCCACGGTCTGTATCATCTGGCTTTTGCCCGAAAGGCTCTGTCCCAGCAGTTGGGCACCATACTGTGTCAGCATCTGCTGGCTGATGCGTTCGTTGCTGTGCTTGGCCACCGCATGAGCCACCTCGTGTCCCAGCACTACGGCCAGTTCATCGTCCGAGGAGACCAGCTTCATCAGGCCTTCGTACACCACAATCTTCCCGCCCGGCATGCAGAACGCATTCACTTCGTCGCTCTTCACCAGATTGAACTCCCAGGAGAATTCCTGGATATCTGCCGCCAGTCCCTGGTTGCGCAGGTATTGCTCCGTGGCCGCGGCGATGTTTTTCCCTACCCGGACCACCATGGCCGTCTGGGTCGCGTTGGTCGATTTCTGGGCAGTCTTGATATAGTTGTTATACTGGGTCAGGCTGGAAGATAGCACTTCCTGGTCGGAAACCAGCAACAGCTGTTTGCGTCCGGTGAGGGGCACCGAACTGCATCCTGCCAGCATCAGCAGGGAAAGAAAGTATAAACTACACTTTTTTTTCATAACGGTTTCGTGAGATGTTTTACAAACATACACAAAAAATGATGATTTTTGATTATGTTTGTGGCAATAAACTGAAAAAAAGAGATGAAAAAGCAACTTTTTATAGCATGTTCTCTTTGCGGAGCCATGCTGGTGAATGCCGAGAATATTGAGGTGACCTCGTTCAAGTACGCAGGTCCCTATGCCTTGATGCAACCCTATCAGATTGACAGTGTGGATGTTAATTCCAAACCGTGGAAGGCGGAATCACTGCTGGACACCCCGGTATCGTTTGCCCTGCTCGACGGAGCGGAGGTGAAACAGGCCGGACAGCTGACACCTTCGTCCGACTATGCCCTGCACCTCATGGGCTTCGTGCTGGAGAACACGCACTACGGCCAGGTGTCGCTGAAGGTGGAGGGAGCTTCCCACTATCAGGTGTACGTAGACGGCAAGCGGGTGGAAGATACTTCGCTGTCGCTGGATCCGGCTACCCATCAGGTGATCATCAAATACCTTTCCGTGCCGGGCGAACAGAGTGTGCCGAAAGTGAGCCTCGATGCCAAGCAGGACGGGGTGTTCAGCCTCCGTACCGAACAGGGGCGTCTGTTCACCCTGGCCGATGTGCTCCACGGCACCCGTATCACAGGCACCGAGCTTTCAGCCGACGGGAAATACCTGATTACTTCGTACACGGTGACGAAGGAAGGCGGAAAGACTACCTCGCAGACCAAGGTGAAGGAACTGAAGACCGGCAAGGTGCTGGCTACGCGGGAAGAGACGCTGCACTGGATGCCGCGTTCCGCTCAGTATTATTATGTACGTCAGGGCGTATCCGGACGGGAACTGGTGACGGTGGACCCAGTCTCCGGACAGGAGGAAGTGTGGGTGAGCCACCTGCCGGAAGGTAGTTTCCGGGTAGCGCCTACCGAAGACTACCTGCTGTTTACCCTGGTACAGAAAGGTCCGGAAGAGAAGAAGGAAATCTATGAGTTCATCGACCCCGACGACCGTCAGCCGGGATGGCGCAACCGTACCTATCTGGCGCGTTTCGACGTGAAGACGGGGGTCTGCCAGCCGCTGACCTTCGGCTACAAGAACGTGTGGGCCACGGATATCTCGTCCGACGGGCGGTATGTCCTGATGATGGCTTCCAACCACCGCATGGGCAAGCGTCCGACCACCTTGTTCTCGCTTTACAAGATGGATGTGCAGACCTTGCAGGTGGAAGAGCTGGTGAAAGATGACGGTTTCCTGACCAACGCCCTCTTCTCGCCCGACGGTCGTCAGGTGCTGCTGGCCGGTTCGCCGGAGTGCCTGGGAGGTATCGGCAAGAACGTGAAGGAAGGGCAGACGCCGAGCATGATTGACATCCAGCTTTACCTGATGAACCTGCAGAGCAAGCAGATTGAACCGCTCACCAAGACGTTCAACCCGAACGTGATGCAGGCGGTGTGGTCGGCTGCCAACAACTGTGTCTACTTCAATGCGGAAGACCGCGACTGCATCTCCCTGTTTCGTCTGAACCCGGCAAAGAAGCACATTGAAAAGGTGAATGTGCCCGAAGAAATGGTGCTGGGATTCTCCGTGGCCGAGCAGGCGTCTTCCCTGTCGTTCTACGGGGAAAGTGCCTCCAATGCACACCGCCTGTATGTGGTCGATTTGAAGAAGGATGCCTCGAAGCTGGAAGAAGATTTGCACGGGGAACTGAAGGACGTGCTGCTGGGTGAATGCAAGGCCTGGGATTTTGTCAATTCGCGGGGCGATACCATCTGCGGACGCTACTACCTGCCGCCTCATTTTGACCCGGACAAGAAATACCCGATGATTGTGAACTACTACGGCGGATGCAGTCCTACCAGCCGGAACTTCGGCAGCCGTTATCCGCACCATGCGTATGCGGCCCTGGGCTATGTGGTCTATGTGGTGGAACCGAGCGGAGCCACCGGCTTCGGCCAGGAGTTCTCTGCCCGCCACGTGAACACCTTCGGCGACTATGTGGCCGACGACATCATCGAAGGCACCCGCAAGTTTGTGGAAGCCCATCCGTTTGTCAACGGCAAGAAGATTGGATGTATCGGTGCTTCCTACGGCGGTTTCATGACCCAGTACCTCCAGACGAAGACCGATTTGTTTGCGGCTGCCATCTCGCATGCCGGCATCAGCGACCACACCAGCTACTGGGGCGAAGGCTATTGGGGCTATTCCTACAGCGAGGTGTCGGCTGCCAACAGTTACCCGTGGCAGAACCCGGAACTCTTTGTCGGCCACAGTCCGCTGTTCAATGCCGACAAGGTACACACCCCGCTGCTCTTCCTCCACGGTTCGGCGGATACCAATGTGCCGGTGGGCGAAAGCATCCAGATGTTCACGGCCCTGAAACTGCTGGGACGGGAAACGGCCCTGGTGGTAGTGGACGGACAAGACCATCACATTCTGGACTATCAGAAGCGTATCCAGTGGCAGAACACCATCTTTGCGTGGTTTGCCAAATGGTTGCAGGATGACCCGACGTGGTGGAACACTCTTTATCCCCCTAAAACGTTGTAAGCCGGATGAAAATCATACATACCAGTGACTGGCACCTGGGGCAGCAGCTGTTCGATTATGACCGGAGCGAGGAACAACGGGACTTCCTCCGGCAGCTGCGCGACCGGGTAGCCGCAGAACAGCCCGACGCGTTGCTCGTGTCGGGCGACGTGTTTCATTACTGCAGCCCTTCGGCCTCTGCCCAGCGGTTGTATACCGATGCCTTGGTGGACTTGCACGAGACGTGTCCGTCGATGCAGATTGTCATTACGGCGGGCAACCACGACAGCAGTTCCAAGCTGGAAATCAGCCGCAACCTCTGGAAGTATGCCGGAGTGACCGTGGTCGGCTCCATCTGCCGCAACGAGGCGGGCGAGGTGGACCTGGAGCGTCACCTCGTGGAGGTGAAGGACGGAGCCGGGGAGCCGAAGGGCTATGTGGTGGCCCTGCCTCATGTCTATCCGCAGAACTTCCCGTCTCTGGACGAGGAGGTGCCGCGCGAAGACCGGCAGCGCTTCTTTATCCAGACTTTGCTCGACCGGGTGGCGGAGCGGAACGCGGCCCGACTGCCGGTGGTGCTGATGGCCCATCTGGCCGTGACGGGAAGCGACATTACCGGACAGGACGACGGACGCGGCGGCATGGACTACACCGACATCCGTCTGATGGGTGAGGGGTATGATTACCTGGCCCTGGGACACATTCATTTTCCGCAGACCTTGCCCGGCGGACGGGCCCGCTATTGCGGTTCTCCGCTGCCCGTCAGCTTCGACGAGAGTTACGGACATTCCGTGAGCGTAGTGGAACTGGCCTCACACGGTGCTGCGCCCGAAGTGCGTACGTGTCCCGTGCGGAACCTCTGGCCCTTGAAGGTGCTGCCCGCGCAGGCCGTCCCCCTGGAAGAGGCTTTGGAAGTCTTGCAGGCCCTTCCCGACGAAGAAAAGCTGTATGTGCAGCTGCATGTCCGGATTCAGGATGTGCCTCCGGCCTATTGCATGGAGCGGGCCTACGAACTGACCCGCGGCAAGCAGTGCCGTTTCTGCCGTTACAAGTGGGAACGGGAGACGGCGGAACCAACCGAGGACACGACGGAACTCGACGTGGACCGCTTGCAGACCTTCTCTCCGTCGCAGGTGGCCGCCATCTATTACCGCGACAAGTTCCAGCGCGACATTTCGCCGGAAATGCTCGACCTGCTGGAAGAGGCTGTGAAACGGGTGCAGACCCAAGAAGAGGAATAAGAACGCATGAAATTACAGAAACTCATTATCGAAAATATTGCTTCCATCGAGAAGGCGTGCATCGACTTTGCACACGGGCCGTTGGGCGAGGATTCCATCTTCCTGATTTGCGGACCGACGGGAGCGGGCAAGTCCACGCTGCTGGATGCGGTGTGCCTGGCCCTTTACAACACCACGCCCCGTCTGAAACAGGCGGCCAACGAACGCTATCAGGACGAGAACGACAGTTTCTCGGGGCAGACGGAAGGCGTGAGCATCGACGATTCCCGCATGCTGATGCGGCGCGACAGTGTGTCGGCGCAGGTGGAACTGTGGTTCACGGATGCCGCGGGGGAGGCCCTGCGGGCGGTGTGGAGCGTGGCAAGGGCGCGCAACAAGGCGGGTGGAAAAATCCAGAAAGTGGTGTGGACCCTTTCCTTGCAGGACGGTACCCCGCTCACCAACAAGTCGACGGAGACGCGGGCGGAGATTGAACGGCGCATCGGCCTCACCTTCGAGCAGTTCTGCCGGACCACGCTGCTGGCGCAGGGAGAGTTTACCAAGTTCCTCAAGAGCAAGGAGGAAGAGAAATCGAACATCCTGGAGAAACTCACGGGCACGGAAATCTATTCGCGCATCAGCCGGGAAATCTATGTGATGAAGACCGAAAAAGAGGCCGAGTTGCAGGAACTGAAGGCACAGACGGGCGGCATCGTGCTGTTGGGCGACGAGGAGCTGGCGGCGTTGCAGGCGGAACAGACGCAGGCGACGGCAGAGACCACGGCACTCCGCAAGGAACTGAAGCAATGGCAGGATTTGTGGAAATGGATGACCGACGAGCGAAAGCTGGTACTGGCACAGGAGGAGGCCGGAAAGGCGCTCCAGGCCGTGACGGAACGGGTGGAGTCGGAAGGCTACAGGCGCAACAAGGCGTTGCTGGAAGATTGGGACCGTACGGCCGACGTGCGTTTCCAGTGGACCGAGCAGGCGACTTTGCAGCAGCGCGTCCGCACGGCGGAAGAGGAGCTGGCCCGGCTGGCCCAGAAATATCATGCCCTGAACGGGGAATATGTCCGGCTGGAGCGGATGCGCGACCGCAGCCGGAAGGAACTGGCGGCGTGCGAGGACTTCCTCGCAGGGGTGCAGGAAAAAGTGCCGGTGTACGAGGCGGTGCAGTCGCTCACGGCCTTGTCCGACCAGATTCGGCGGTCGCTTCAGGTGACGGAGGATTGCCGGAAGGAACAGGGCCGCAAGGGAGCGGAGCAGCGGAAGATGGCCGAGGCACGTCAGAAGGCTGCGGCGGCGTATGAGGAAGCCCGGAAGATAGAAGAAAAGAAGCAGGCGGAAGTCACGGCTTGCCGCACGCAGCTGGAGGCCTTGCAGCCGGAGAAGCTCCGGCGGGAGAAGCAGGCAGCCGATACCCGGTTGGGCGACTGGAAGGCGTTGCGGGAGGCACTGGCGCTCCGGATGGAGAAGGAAAAGGCCTGGCTGGAGGTGCAGCAGAACCGGAAGGCTTTGCAGGACGAGGGCCGTCGGCAGCAGCAGGCGGTGGAGGAACTGAAAGCACAGGCCGAGGCCTTCCGCAGGGAAAAGGAGGAAGTGCAGCAGGTGTACGACAAGCAGCAGATGGCGTGTACGGACTGGGCGCGGGAGGCACGTGCCCGGCTGTCGAAAGGCGATGTGTGTCCGGTCTGTGGCCGTCCGGTGGAGGAGGACCTGGAGAATGAGGCTCACTTTGTGTCGTTGCTGGAGCCGGTACGTGTCTTGCTGGCGGAAAAGACCCGCCGGACGGAAGAGGTACTGGCGGCCTTGGCCCGGGCCGAGGCAGAGGTGCGTGCCCTGACGCGGCAGGAAGCCATGGAAGCGAAGAAGGAAACGGCGGCAGAAGCGGCTTTCCGGCAGGCGGAGGTGGCGGTGAAGCAGCAGCCGCTGGTGGCCGCGGTGACGGAGACAGCCGACGGGATGGTGCAGGTGGAACAGGCCTTGCAGGCACAGCAGGAGGTTTGTGGCCGGCTGGACATCCAGTGGCGGCAGGCCGAGGAACTGCAGCAGCGGTTGAATGGGCTGACCAAGGCACGCGAGGCGCTGACCGCCGACCGGGAGCAGTGGCACCGGAAGGTGGAGGAGGCCGACAAGGCCGTGTCCCGTCTGGAAGCGGAACTCCGTATGCTGGAGGAAGCCCTCGCGCGGGAGCGGCTCACCGTTTCCCAGTGTATGGAGAAAGGGGAGGCGCTGGTGACTTTTGTTCCCTGGAAAGCCGACTGGCAGACCGGCCGGGAGGAATTTATCACCCGCTTGCAGGAGGAAGTGGTCCGTTATGCGGAACGGCAGAAAGAGAAGGAAAGACTTGCGCATCAGGTGGAGTCGCTCACGGGGCAGCAGAATCAGGTGGAGGAGATACGGCTGTCCATCTGGACGGTGTGTCCGGCCTGGAAAGAGACAGACGGGGAGGCGGTGCCCGACGGTCCGTGTCCCGAGGGGCTTCCGGCCCGGTGGAATGCCTTGCACGCGGCGGTGCTTTCCGCCTGTCAGGCTTTGCAGACTTCCCGCAAGCTGGCGGAAGAAAAGAGGGCGGGCGTAGAAGCCTTCCTGGCGGCCCATCCGGAAATCTCGGGCGAATACCTGGAGAAGCTGGTGGGGCTGGAGCTGGAGAAAGTGCAGACGGCCCGCCGTACCTTGCAGAAACTGGACAACGAACTGGCTGCGTGCCGGGCGGAAAAAGAGCGGGTGGCCCGCGAACTGGAGGGGCATCGGGCGCAGCGTCCGCAGGATATGGAGGCGGTGACGCCGGAGGTCGTGGAAGAAACGATAGCCCGCCGGGAGGAAGCGCTGACGGCGAAGGTGTCCCGTCTGGGGGCCATTGCGCAGGTTTTGGCGCATCAGGAAGAGGGCTTGCAGCGCATCCGGAAACTCAAGGAACAGATAGAGGTGAAACAGAAGGAAGTGGACAGTTGGGCGGGAGTGGCTGCCCTCTTCGGCAGTGCCGACGGGAAGAAGTTCCGCAACATCGCCCAGAGTTATGTGCTCCGCCAGTTGCTGGCCGGGGCCAACCATTACCTGAGCCGCCTGACCGACCGCTACCGGATGGAGTGTCTGCCGGGGGGACTGACTATCCTGTTGCGCGACGAGTACCAGGGTGGGGTGAAGCGTCCCACTTCCACCATTTCGGGTGGAGAGAGTTTTCTGGTGTCGCTGGCGCTGGCCTTGGGACTGTCGTCGCTCAACCGGAAGAGTCTTTCGGTGGATGTGCTTTTCATCGATGAGGGATTCGGCACGTTGGACAGCGACTACCTGAACACGGTGATGGAGTCGCTCGAAAGGCTGCACCAGATTGGCGGCAAGAAGGTGGGCATCATCAGTCACGTGGAGGCTCTGCGCGAACGGATTGCCACGCAGATTCACGTGGAGCGGGTGAACCATACACTGAGCCGCGTGGAGGTGGTGAGCCGGGAGTAAAAGGATTTTCCGCGATTTGTAACTCGTTGTAAATCAGTTTGATTTCGATGCATAAAAAACTCCCTTACGTTTGATGGAAAACGTAAGGGAGTTTTGTTTGAAACGCAAGTGCGTTTTACCTGAAACGTCAAAGCGTTTTATCGGAAACGCAAGTGCGTTTTTTCAGGCTGTCCAAATCCTTGTGCAGGGCACATCCGGTACATCCGCTGCAACCGGTGCAGCCGCATCCGCCGGCCTGTCCTTTCCGCCGGATGACCTGACGGAAGAAACGTCGTCCGCTCCAAAGCACGCAGCCGGCTACGATGATATATACGAAAAGGTCTTGCATACTCATAAGGGGTAGGTTTTTAGGGTTAAATGAACAAACTTCCTATCTGGTGCACCGCAAAGGCGACAATCCAGGCCAGCACGGTGGTGTAGGCCGCGGCAAAGACGGGCCATTTCCAGCTGCGCGACTCTTGCCGGATGGCGGCCAGGGTGGCGATGCACGGGAAATAAATCAGCACGAACAGCATGTAGCAGTAGGCCACGAGCGGCGTGATGGGAATACGCTCGGAGAGGTTCACCGAGTCGATATCGTCGTCATTTGTATAGAGAACCCCCAGTGTACTGACCACCAGTTCCTTGGCGCCTACGCCCGACAGGATACCGATGCCCATCTTCCAGTCGAATCCCAGCGGTTCGATGACCGGCTCGATGGCCTTTCCCAGCTGGCCGATGTAGGAGTTCTCCTGCTGTTCGGCCTGTGTGGCATAGGCATCGTGGTTCGGATAGTAACCCAGGAACCAGATGATGATGGAAGCCACCATGATGATGCCGCCCATCTTCTTGAGGTATTGCTTTCCTTTCTCCCACGTGTGGCGCAGCACGACCTTGGCCGTCGGCATGCGGTAGGGCGGGAGTTCCATCACGAAGGGCGTGTCGTCACCTTTCACCAGGAACTTGGTGAAGATGCGGGCCATGAGTACGGCCAGCAGGATGCCGATGGCGTAGATGGACAGCAGGATGAGGCTGGCCTTGCCCGGGAAGAAGGCCCCAATCAGCACCAGGTAGATGGGCAGACGGGCACTGCACGACATGAGCGGGTTCACCAGCATGGTGACCAGACGGGCCTTGCGGCTCTCGATGATGCGCGACGTCATGATGGCCGGCACGTTGCAGCCGAAGCCCATGATGAGGGGGATGAACGACTTGCCGTGGAGTCCCATCTTGTGCATGATTTTATCCATGATGAAGGCGGCACGGGCCATGTAGCCGGAGTCTTCCATGAACGAGATGAAGAAGTAGAGCAGCAGGATGTTGGGCAGGAACACGATGACGCCTCCCACACCGCCGATGATGCCGTCCACAATCATGTCTTTCAGCGGGCCCGGACTGAGGAATTTTTCGGCTCCTTGTCCGATGAGGGCGACCAGCCATTCGATGAGTCGCTGCGGGTATTCACCCAGCACGAAGGTACCCTCGAACATGATGTACAGGAAGATGAAGAAGATGGGGTAGCCCCAGAAACGGTTGGTCACGATGCTGTCCACCACCCGTGTGAAGGTCTCCGTGTCGTGGTTGGTCTGCGTGAAGGTCTCCTTCAGGGCACCCGAGATGAAACCATACTTGGCATCGGCGATGCACTGCTCGCTGTCGTCGTTTCCCAGCTGGCGCAGGCGCTCCGCCTCCTTGTCGCGGGCCGCCAGAATCTCCTTGCCGTTGGGCAGCGGGGCGATGACGCGCGTCTCGATGTCCTTGTCGTTCTCCAGCAGCTTGATGGCCAGGAAACGGGTGGAGTATTTGTGGCGGATGTTCTCGTTCTTGCTGATTTCCTTCTTCACGGCGTCGATGCTCCGTTCGATTTCCGGTCCGTGGTTGATGTGGATGTGGCGGATGAAGCCTTTGGCCGTGAAGTTGTCTTCCGCTCCTTTGTATTTGTGGTCGGGCACGTAGGCATCGTGCCATTCGCGGAACTCGCGGAGGATTTCGTTCTTGATTTCGTCTTTCTGTCCCATGAAGTCGATGCCTTCATACAGGCCGATAATCACGTGGAACAGGTTGTCGATGCCTTCGCCCGTACGGCTGATGGTCGGCACGATGGGTACGCCCAGCAGTTCGCTCAGCTTGTGGTAGTTCAGCTGGTTGCCGCTGTGCTGCAAGGCATCGTACATGTTGAGGGCGATGACCATGCGCACGTTCATGTCGATGAGCTGGGTGGTGAGGTAGAGGTTGCGTTCCAGGTTGCCTGCATCCACCACGTTGATAATCACATCCGGGGTCTCCTCGATGATGTGCTTGCGCACGTAGAGCTCTTCCGGACTGTAGGCCGAGAGGGAGTATGTGCCCGGCAGGTCGATGAGGCGGAAGTGATAGCCTTGGAAGTCGAAGAAGCCTTCCTTCGCATCCACGGTCACACCGCTGTAGTTGCCCACGTGCTCGTGTCCGCCCGAGGCCACGTTGAAGAGCGAGGTTTTTCCGCAGTTGGGGTTACCCACCAGCGCCACGTTGATGGTGCGTCGTTTTCCTTGTGCGATGTTGCGCATCACCTCGTCGCTCACGGGGATGCCTTGTGAGATGGGCTCATGGTAGGTGTCGGTCTCCATTGTGCGCCGGGCTTCCTCTTCGCTGACAATTTCAATCATGTCGGCTTCCTGCCGGCGGAGGGAGACTTCATAGCCCATGATTTTATATTTGATGGGGTCTTTGAGCGGGGCGTTGAGCACCACTTCTACGGTCTTTCCCTTGATGAACCCCATTTCGATGATGCGGCGCCGGAATCCTCCGTGTCCGAGGACCTTGATAATGACGCTTTTCTCACCTGTTTTCAATTCCGAAAGTTTCATGTTGTTTGCATCGTTTTTATTTCATTTGCAAAGATACGGCATTGCTTTCTTTCTCGCAAGTTATTTAGACCGTTTTTAAATTACAATCTTCAGGGGAGCGTTTTTCGCATTTTATCCCTATGTTTGCAACATGTTTGCAAGGAAAGTCAGTCAGTTTATCGAAGAGAAGCACTTGTTTGGCCGGGGCGACAAGGTGCTGGTGGCACTGAGCGGCGGGGCCGACTCGGTGGCATTGCTGCGGGTGTTGCTCCAGCTGGGGTATGCGTGTGAGGCGGCTCATTGTAACTTTCACCTCCGCGGGGAGGAGTCGGTGCGCGACGAGCGGTTTGTGCGCGACCTGACCGGAAGGCTGGGGGTACCGTTGCAGGTGACGCACTTCGATACGAAGGCGTATGCGGCTTCGCGGGGCATATCCGTCGAGATGGCGGCGCGGGAACTGCGTTACGGCTGGTTTGCCGAACGGCTCCGGGCCTGCGGGGCGAAGGTGGTGGCAGTGGCCCATCACCGCGACGACAGTGTGGAGACGTTCCTGCTCAACCTGGTGCGGGGCACGGGCATTGACGGCTTGCAGGGCATCCGTCCCGTGAACGGCGAGGTGGTGCGTCCGTTCTTGTGCGTGAGCCGGGCGGAGATAGTGGACTATCTTTCTGCGCTGGGACAGGATTATGTGACCGACAGCACGAACCTGCAGGACGAGTTCATGCGCAACAAGCTCCGGCTGCACGTGATTCCGCTGCTGGAAACCCTTAACCCTTCGGTCAGCGAGACAATTGCCGAGACGGCCCGGCGCCTGTCCGACGTGGCAGTGGTGTATCACAAGGCCCTGGAAGAGGCCCGGCGGCGGGTGATGCCCGACGGGGAGACCATCGACATTCCGGCCTTGTGCCGCGAACCGGGGCCGAAGAACCTGTTGTTCGAACTGCTGCATCCGATGGGCTTCAATGCGGCGCAGGTGGACGATGTGTTCCGGGCGTTGCACGGGGAGCCGGGCCGGATGTTCCATAGCCGGGAGTGGACATTGCTGGTAGACCGTGACCGGCTGGTGCGCCGTCCGGCAGGAGCGGAAACGGAACGCTTGCCGGAACTGCGGCAGGAACGGATGGAGGTGGAGCCTCCGTTTGCAGTGCCGCGGGATAATAATAAGGTTGTGTACGTGGATGCGGCGGCTGTGCAGGGCGAACTGACCTTGCGGAAATGGCGGTCGGGCGACAAGTTCATACCCTTCGGCATGAAGGGTTTCAAGTCGGTACGTAACTATTTGCGCGACAAAAAGTTCTCCCGTTTCGACAAGGAGCGCCAGCTGGTGGTGTGCGACGGAGAACGTGTAGTGTGGCTGGTCAATGAGCGGGTGGACAACCGCTTCCGGGTGACCCTGGAAACACGATGTGTCATAAAACTGACCATAAAGTCTGTATAAATACGTCAAGTGGAAATTTTTCTATTAAAATATGCAAAAAAAGAGTTCGTAAGAGTATCAGATTGAGGTATTTGTATTTACTTTGAGTATGTTTAATCAAAATCATAGTCAGAATTATGAACGAATTAATTGCAAAGATCAAAGAATTGAATGCCGCTTTGGTAGCTGATGCTGAATTGCAGGCAGAAAAAGGTAACAAAGCTGCAGGCACTCGTGCACGCAAGGCATCCTTGGAGTTGGAAAAAGTTTTGAAAGAATTTAGAAAGGTATCTCTGGAAGAGTCAAAAAAATAAATAGTTTTCAAGACGGACTCATGTCTGAGGGAGAGAGATTACAGCATGCCGACTTATATGCGGACGCTGCAATCTCTCTTTTGTTTTTTTATCACACGGCGGGGTGGTTTTTAGAGGGGAACTTCGTACATTTGTCTGGATTTGTACGCGTGCGTTTATGAAGGAAGGTTTTCGGAAGATAGGGATGTGGGGGCTGATTTGCCTGATGTGCGCCATGCTGTGGCCTTCGTGCCAGCGTCGGCTGTCTCATGGGGAGCATGCCCGGGTGGATTCGTTGAACCGGGTGGCGTATGAGGCACGCTACAAGGATTTGTCGCTCTCGTCCCGGGCGGCTACGGAAGCCTTGAAGTGGTCCGACGGCTATGCGTCGGGCCGGGCGGAGGCCCTGAACAACATGGGGTTCTGTGCGTTCATGCGGATGGACTTCGAGCATGCGGCCCGTTTGTTCCAGAAGGCTTCGGAGGCCAGCAAGAACGAGCTGGAACGGCTGGTGGCCGACGTGGGGATGATGAAAATCTGCCAGCGTACGTCCATGAACAAGGAGTTCTATGATTATCATAACAGCGCGATGCAGCGTCTGCGGCGCATTAACGAGGACCGTTCTTCGCTGGAAAAGAACGGACTGGAGGGACGGCTGAACTATGCCGTCTCGGAGTTCTACATCGTTTCAGGAATTTATTATTATTATTTGCAACAGGACAGGGAGTCCTTGGAGGCCATCAATGCGGTGCCCGAAGAAGCCCTGAAGGCGGATACGGCGCAGTGGCTGTATTATGTGTATATGCGGGGCTCTGGCGGTATGTACGAGGCGCCTACCCGCGAGGAGGTGACGCTTGGGGAGTTCGGCTACCTGGTGCAGTGTCTGCAGGTGGCACAGGCCCGGGGATATATTTATTTCGAGGCCAATGCCTTGCAGGCCATGGCGGAACTGCTGGTGTTCCGCAGCAACCGGGAACTGCTGAGCGAGAAGCGGGCGGGGCTGTTGCGGCTGGTCAATCCGGAGAGTCTGCCGGTGGACAGTCTGCCGCTGGTGTTTGCCCGGGAGGCGTTGGGGCTGTTCAAGCGTTACGGCGACTGGTACCAGATTTCGGGGACGTATCGCACGCTGGCCACTTTCTACAATTATAGCGGACAGCCGGAAAAGGCGCTGGTCAATCTGAAGAAGGCGTTGAACTATGTCAATCTGCATCACGAGAAATATTATCATTGCACGGATTCGCTCGACCGTCTGCAGGCGTATCAGCCGGGGGGGACGACTTCCATCGAACTGCAGTGGATTAACGACGAGGGCATCAATACGGTGCCCGAATGGATTGCCCGCCTGCGGGAACAGCTGAGCCGCACGTACTCGGCCATGGGCTGCAAGGCGGAGTCGGACTACAACCGCAACGTGTACCTGGATATTCTGGACTACACGCGGCAGGACAAGGAACTGGAGAGCCGCTATGCGGCGTTGGAAAAGGAGACGGGCCAGCTGAATGTGCTCTTGTGGCTGGTGGCCGCGGGGTTCCTGGTGCTGGTGGTGCTGTTTGTCTGGCTGAACCGTTCGTGGCGGCAAAAGAATACGGTGTACCTCACGGAACTGAAGCGGGTGCTGGGGCTTTGCCAGCAGATTACGGGGGCGGTCCCTGCTTCGGCTACGAGCCGGGAGGAGGTGGCCGAAGCGGTGGCCGAGGTCATGAAGCCGGAGCTGAAGGCACTGTTCGGGGTGCGCGACGTGTGCATTACCTTCTGTGACGGAGAAGGGGAGGCGGAGGAAGTCCCGTCGGGCAAGGAAGAGGGCACTCCGCAGGTGTTCGAGCTTCAGTCGCCGGGCAAGCCGGTGACGGTGGGACGGCTGTGGATATGGCTGGCGGCTCCCGTACGCAAGGAGGAGCAGGCTCTCATCCGGCTGTTGTTGCCTTATCTGGCCTGGACGCTGGAGCACGGCATGAACCTGGTATCGCTCGATGAGGAGCAGAAGCGGCTGGAGAAGGAGCAGTATATCCACGAACTGCATCTCATGGAGAACAAGCGCCAGAACGAAGTGAAGAAGGCGTGCCTGTCTATCGTGACGGGGATTGTGCCTTATATCGACCGGATGGTGAACGAGGTGCGCAAGCTCCGTACCCTGCCATCGGACAGCGGGGAGGCGGTGCGCCGAGGCAAACTGGTGTACATCGACGAACTGGTGACGAAAATCAATGAATACAACGACATACTGGCCTTGTGGATTAAGATGCGGCAGGGCACGCTGAGCCTCCACATCGAGAACTTCGACCTGGAGGAGCTGTTTGCCATCATCGCCAAGGGGCGCCGTTCGTTTGAGCTGAAGAAACAGACGCTCACGGTGGGTGAGACCACGGCTTGCGTGAAGGCCGACAAGGCTCTGACCCTTTTCATGATGAACACGCTGGTGGAGAATGCCCGTAAGTACACGCAGGAAGGGGGGCGGGTGAGCCTGTCTGCGGAGGAAACACCCGACTATGTGGAGATTGCGGTGGAGGACAACGGACCGGGGCTTTCGGAGAAGGACCGTTCGCGTATCCTGGGCGAGAAGGTGTACGATTCGGGGGCCATCGGCATGGAGACGGCGGCCGACGCGGCGGAGCTTCAGCGTCAGAAAGGACATGGGTTCGGGCTGATGAACTGCAAGGGAATCATCGAGAAATACCGGAAGACGAACAGTGTGTTCGCGGTTTGCCGGTTCGACATACAGAGTACGCTGGGAAAGGGCAGCCGTTTCTCGTTCCGCTTGCCGAAGGGGGCGCGGCGGATGGCGGGCCTGTTGTGGCTGGGCTTCTGCCTGCTGGTAGGAGTGGCCTGTTCCTCTGGCCGGAAACCGGTGGAGCCTGTGGCCGACAGCGGGAAGGTGGCGCCTTACGACAGTCTGCTGGCCATTGCCAACGACTATGCCAACTGGGTGTATGAGTGCAACGTGCAGGGCGACCATGCCACGGCGCTGCTGCTGGCCGACAGTGTGTTGTATTACATGAATGCCCACTACCTCCGTTATTCGGGAAAGAACGGGCCGTTGCTCCGCCTGGAAGGGGAAGGCGACGGGGCGGAACTCGAATGGCTGGCCGAATCGTTCGATACGGATTATTTCATCTTGCTCGATGTGCGTAACGAGGCGGCGGTGGCTTCACTGGCCGTGAAGGATTTCCGGAAGTACCGCTATAATAATGCAGCTTATGCGTCGCTCTACAAGCGGCTGAGCAAGGACAACTCGCTCGAGGAGTATTGCTTGCAGATGCAGCGCTCGGCCAGCAACAAGCGGATTGCCTTGTCGTTGTTCGTGCTTCTGGTGTGCGGCTGCCTGATTGCGTATTATGCGCTCTACCTGCGCCACCGGTTGCATTACCGCTACAACATGGAGCAGGTGTTTGTGGTGAACCGGACGCTTTTCTCGGCGGCTTCGGGTACGGACGCCTTGGGCGACGAGGTGCTGGAGAAGATGCTCCGTCGCATGTTCAACGAACTGAACGAGATGATTCTGCTGGAGAACATGGCGCTGGCGGTGTACGATGAGGAGACCTGCCGACTGAAAACTGTCTGCTTTGCACCGGAAGAAGGGGAGGAGGAATTGCGCGAACGATTGCAGCGGTGTTATGACACCGGACAGATGCAGTGGACGGGCGCTACGAAATGGAGCTATCTGCCGTTGTGGGTGGAGACCGGAGGCGAGAAGCATTGTGTGGGGGTACTGGCCTTGAAACTGGCCCGTGCCTACAGCCGCGAGGAAGACCGTTTGCTGGTGGAGATGGTGTGCAACTACCTGGCAGTGGTGTTGTATAATGTGGTGGTACGGGTCAACCGGAAGTTCCACGACATCGAGCTGGCACAGGATGAGGCCCGCCGCTCCCTCTTCGAGGAAAACCAGTTGCACGTGCAGAACATGGTGCTCGACAACTGTCTGTCTACCATCAAGCATGAAACGATTTACTATCCGAGCCGCATCAAGCAGGTGGCCGACCGCCTGAGTGGTGACGTGACGGCAGCGCAGCGGAAGGAGCTGCTGAACAATATGTCGGAGCTGGTCGGATACTACAAGGATATATTTACCCTGCTCAGCTCGTGTGCATCGCGTCAGCTGGAGGAGGTGACATTTCGCCGTACGGAGGTGAGCGTGAAGGAACTGGCCGAAGGAGCTGGAAAATACCTGAAGAAGATGATGCGCAAGCGGAACTTTACGTTGGAATGGCAGGCTGAGGTGCCTCCGTTGTGGGTGACGGGCGACCGGGTGCTGTTGCTTTTCCTGCTGGAGAACCTGATGGATGAGGCGCTGCGCGAGGAGGCATCGGGCACGTTGCGGCTGGAGGCGAAGGAGGAAGACGGGTTTGTCCGGGTGGACTTCATCGACACGCGCCGCACCTACTCGCAGGAAGTGCTCAATGCCTTGTTCTATCCCGACAAGAAGCGGATGTGTCCGTCGGGCGACGGTTCGCATCTCTCGGGCACGGAATACCTGGTGTGCAAGCAGATTATCCGCGACCACGACGAGTATGGCGGGCGGAGGGGCTGCCGCATCAATGCCTGTCCGTGGAGCGGAGGGAAGGGATTCAGCGTGTGGTTTACTCTGCCGAAACGAAACAAGAAATAACGAATGAGAAAAATATAAAGTCAAGACAATATGGAGAAGTTTAAGGTGGTCATCGTAGAAGATGTCAAACTGGAATTGAAGGGGACGGAAGAGATTTTCCGTCACGAGATACCGAATGCCGAGGTGATTGGCACGGCCATGACCGAGGAGGAGTTCTGGAAACTGATGGAGACGTGTACGCCCGACATGGTGCTGCTCGACCTGGGACTGGGGGGCTCCACTACCATCGGTGTGGAAATCTGTGCCCGTCTGCACCGGGAACGGCCGGAACTGAAGGTGCTTATCTTTACCGGAGAAATCCTCAACGAGAAGTTGTGGGTGGACGCGCTTCGGGCGGGGGCCGTGGGTATCATCCTGAAGACGGGTGAACTGCTGACGGCGACCGACGTGCAGGCGGTGATGGACGGCAAGAAACTGGTGTTCAACGAGCCGATACTGGAAAAAATCGTGGCCCGCTTCATGCAGACGGTCGAGGTGGAACAGCGCCGGCAGGAAGCCATCATCGACTATGACATCGACGAATACGACGAGCGCCTGCTGCGTCACCTGGCACTGGGCTACACCAAGGAGATGATTACCAACCTGAAGGGGATGCCCTTCGGCGTGAAATCCATCGAGAAACGGCAGAACGAGCTGGTGAACCGCCTGTTCCGTCCCGACGAACGGACGGGGGTGAATGCTTGCCGGCTGGTGACCCGGGCGTTCGAGCTCCGTATCCTCGATATTGATAACCTGGAACCTGATGAGGAATAAATTCAGTCTGCATCCGGCCACCTGCTTCCTGTTGCTGTTCCTGCTCACGGCGCTGCTGTCGTGGACGGGCAGCATCTATGAATGGGAAGGGGTACGCAGCCTTTTGAGCGACGAAGGGCTGCGGTGGCTGTTGCGTACCCTTCTCGACGATTATCTCCTTTCGCCGGTGTTTCAGGCGGTGGTGTGTCTGTTCTTCGGGGTGGGACTGTTTGTGCATTCCGGACTGGGGAATGCCTGCCGGAGGATGGCGGGCGGCACGCGTAAGTTTTCCCGCAAGGAGAAGCGGGCATTGGGGCTGGCGACGGTGACGTTTCTGGCTTATGCGGGGCTTTGTGTCCTGCTGGCTTTCGGCCCGTGGAATGTGGTGCGCAGTGCCATCGGTACGCTGGCGGGTTCTCCGCTGGCCGACGGACTGTGGGGCGTGTGCTCGCTGGGCATTGCTCTGCCGTCTATCGTCTATGGCTTTGCTTCCGACTCGTATCTGAGCGACCGTGATGTGGTGGAAGGCATGGCCCATCTCTACAAGTGCCGGGCCACGTATTTTGTGGTGTTGCTCTTCATCACCCTGTTCTTCTCTTCGCTTGATTTTAGCGGATTGACGCACTACGCGGGATTGCCCGACGAGGTGTGCCGGGGCGCTTATCTGCTGTGCTGTCTGCTTTTTCTTTTGTAAAAATAGAGGCATTTCCCCTGAAACGATTATCTTTGCCCCGTTATTTTCAAATCGGAATAAAACCTATAATAACAAGATGAAAAAATTTGTAGTATTTGCTGCAGCCGGACTGATGTCTCTGGCTGCTTGTCAGGAAAAGGCAGGCTTTACCATCAAAGGTACAGCCGAAGGTGCAGCCGACGGCGACACCGTGTTCTTGCAGAAACAGACGGCAGAAGGCTTTGAGGCCCTCGATTCTGTCGTAGTGAAGAACGGAACGTTTGAATTCAAGGGAAATCCGGATTCAGTAGCCGTATCCCGTTATGTGACTTACATGAAGGGTGATACCCGGATGGCTACCATGGTATTTGTGGAAAAAGGAAACATCCAGGTGAACCTGAGTCCGATGGAAAGCCGTGTTTCGGGTACACCGAACAATGATACTTACCAGAAGTTCATGGACGAATACCAGCGTATCGGCAAGGAAATGAACGACATGTATCAGAAGGCAAAAGGCGACACCCTGCTCACGGAAGCACAGCGTGATTCCATCATGAAGGTGCTCGACCAGAAGGAAACCGAAGGACTGGACCGCATCTATCAGCTGGTGTCTGAAAATATCGGCAGCGCAGCCGGTGTACAGTTGCTGACCATGTTCAGCTCTTCTTTCGAAGTGGACAAGGTACAGCCGTTGCTGGAAAAGATTCCGGCTGCCTTTGCCAACGACGAGAGAGTGAAGGCTTTGAAGGAATACGTGGAAACGGTAGCCAAGACGGCTGTGGGACAGAAGTTCATCGACTTCACCCTGAATACGCCGGAAGGCAATCCGGTGAAGCTGTCGGATTTCGTGGCTGCCAACAACTATACACTGATTGATTTCTGGGCCAGCTGGTGCGGACCTTGCCGCATGGAAATGCCGAACGTAGTGGCTGCCTACGCCAAATACAAGGCAAAAGGTTTCGGTATCGTAGGTGTGTCTTTGGACAACAACGCCGAAAGCTGGAAGAAGGCCATCAAGGACCTGAACATCACTTGGCCGCAGATGTCCGACCTGAAGGGTTGGCAGTGTGAAGCTGCCGGACTCTATGGCATCCGTGCCATCCCGGCTACGTTGCTGGTTTCAAAGGACGGAACCATCGTGGCACGCGACCTGCGTGGGGAAGACCTGGAGGCCAAACTGGCAGAGCTGATGAAATAAGCTGATTCGGAATCTTCCGGAAAGAAAATACAAGCTTACAAGGCTGTCTCAGAATCAAATCTGGGACGGCCTTTTTTGTGCGCCGTAGGAAGCCGGAGCAAGCTTGACCTTATTTTGCCGTCTTATTGCCCTCTTTATTGTTTGGAGGAATCGTTGTCCTCAACAGCTTTTTCAGTAGTCTCTTTCCGCCGAGCCATTTTTTCACCTGGCTGTGTTTCCTGTCCGGCCAATCGGCGGGATGGTCTGACTTTTCTATGGGGAAACAAGCTCGTTCCCAGGGAGGGGACGGCCTGTTTCGCTGAGCATGTAATCGTTACAGGAGATTGCGCGTTTTATACTTCCATCATTTTCTTGAGCTTGCCGGAGAGGAGGAAAAGAATCACGGCTGCAGCCCCGCTCATGAAGACAAAGAGCATGAAGAAGTCGAACAAGTTCTCGATGGGGTAGCCCATGAAACTCTTGCTCACTCCGTGTTCGGGATAGTAACCGCTCAGCAGTCCGGCAAACTTGTTGGCAGCCGAGGTACTGAGGTACCACACGCCCATCAGCAGGGAAGAGAAGCGGGCCGGCGAGAGCTTGTAGACCAGCGACAGACCGATGGGCGCCAGGCAAAGTTCCCCCATGGTATGAATCAGGTAGAGGCCGGTGAGCCACACCATGCTGACTTTCACGCCGGGTTCCACGTCCTTCACGCCAAACGCGATGAACAGATAGCCCAAGGCCAGCAATCCCAGTCCGATGGCCTGCTTGCGCGGAGAACTCGGTTCGATACCCCTCTTACCCAGGAACGACCATACGGCGGCGAAAATCGGGGCCAGCGTGACAATCATGATGGGGTTGAACGACTGGAAATAGGCGGCCGGCATCTCCCAGCTGCCGATGTGGCGGTCGGTCTGCTCGTCGGCGAAGAAGGTGAGTGAAGCCCCTGCCTGCTCGTAGGCAGCCCAGAAGAAGATGACGAAGAAGGCGATGATGTAAATCACCCCGATGCGCACCTTCTCCTTCCGGTTCAGCGAGTGGTCGGTAATGATGATGACGGGCATCACGATGGCCGTAGCATAAATCAGCGAGCCAATCCAGTCGGCTCCGGCAAAGAGAGAACCACCTTCCGCACCCCAGTTGACCGAGAAAAGCAGGGTCAGCAGCAGCGTGCTGGCAATCATCAGGGCCGTACGTCCGGTACCCGTCTTTTTCGGTGCATCCCCGGCGGCAGGAGTGGCAGCGACGGTTTTCTGGGGGGCCGTACCTACCGGATTTCCGTCAGGGTCGCAGATGTATTTGTTCTTGAAGAGCTGGAACACCCCTGCACCCAGCACCATGCCGATGCAGGCTGAGAGGAATCCCCATTTGAAGTCCTCCGGGTGCCCCGTGTTGCCCACCAGTCCGCACACCAGCGGGGCAATGGTCGAACCCACGTTCACGCCCATATAGAAAATGGTGAAGGCCGAGTCCTTACGGTTGTCGTCGGGTGCATAGAGCCGTCCCACCATGGTCGAGATATTCGGTTTGAAGAAGCCGTTGCCCAAAATCAGCAGGCCCAGTCCGCAGAACATCAGGTACTTGGCCAGTGCCACCTCATGGAAATAGCAGGCACTGAGGAAGAGCAGGAACTGTCCGAGTGCCATGGTCAGTGCCCCCACGACGATAGACCGTCGGTTGCCCCAGTAGCGGTCGGCAATGTATCCGCCGATGAGCGGGGTGAGATACACCAGTCCCGTGTAGCTGCCATATACCTGTGAAGCCGTTTCCTTGTCGAAAAGCAGCGCCTGCACCATGTAGAGCATGAACAGTGCGCGCATGCCGTAGTAACTGAAGCGTTCCCACATCTCCGTTACGAAGAGAAGATAAAGTCCTTTTGGATGCCCTTTTGTTCGATTCATTCTTGTTTTATTGATAAAATGTTAGTAAAATCCGATTTTTTGCAAATGTAGTAAATCATTCTTTTCCCTGCAAATGAAAAAAGCCATCTCAGGGGGATGAGATGGCTTTCAGGGTAAAAATCCAAGTCGTTGGATTGTTATTAATGGATTGTGACTTGGTCAAGTTGTTGGTAAGTGGCCGTGATGCGCTCCATCAGTTCATTGCTGGGAGCCACAGCCATGAGCTGCAGTACGAGGTCGTTCACATCGGCCTTGCTGTCGAGTTCGAGTGCGCGGGTCAGGTCGTTGAACGACTCTTCATAGCGTGCGGTCTCGAGATACAGCTGTGCGCGCGACTTGTAGTTCTCCACGTCCTGCGGATTCAGGCGGATAGCCTCGTTCAAGTCTTCTTCGGCGCGGTCCCACATTTTCAGGTTGGTGAGCAGTACGCCTCTGGAGTAGTGTGCGAACGAGCGGTATTCCTTGTCGGCCTCCGGAATCAGTTCCAGACTTGAGTTGAGGGCCTGCAACGCCAGTTTGGTATCTTGGCAGAAATTGCAAATCAGCGCCATATAGCAGTGCGCGTAACCGTTGTCCGGATGCTCGTTGATTTCAGCGTTCAGGTAAGTATAAGCCGTTTCGGGGTCTCCCTCATTAAGAGCTTCTACACCTTTTATATAGTTTTCGCTTTCCGGGCGTTGGATATTTTCTGCGTGTAAGGCAGAAATGAAGCAGCAAATCAGCATTGCTGCCAGTGTTTTCATGGTGGCTTTCATAGAGTTTTGTTTTTTAACGGGCACAAATCTATAAACTTTTTGGGATATTGCAAAGATTTTACAGAAAATATGATTCTTGGACAATTGTTTTCCGTAAAACTTCCCTATCTTTGCAGCGAATAAAAATTAGAATATTTTTAAAGTATATCGTATAAAATACAGATTCTAATTAAATGATATTATAAACTTAATTTATTTGATAACCATGAAATCGCTTAATGAAATTATTTCACAATTTCCAAGGGTTGGAAAGGTAGGGGAAATTATTCCTTTGACGTCTGGCTTGATAAACCGGACTTATAAGGTGCAGACAGCAGATTCGAAAGAGTTCGACTACATCCTGCAGTGTATCAACCATCAGGTTTTTCAGGATGTGGAACTGCTTCAGCATAATATTGAATGCGTGACCCGCCACATCCGGGAGAAGTTGGAAAAGGCACACGAAACCGACATCGACCGCAAGGTGCTTCACTTCCTGCCTACCACCGAAGGGAAAACTTATTATTTCGACGGGGAACATTACTGGCGTGTCTGCGTGTTCATTCCCGAATCGCAGACGCTGGAGGCCGTGACACCGGAATCTTCTTATCTGGTGGGCGTGAAGTTCGGCGAGTTTGAAGCCATGCTGGCCGACCTTCCGGAGAAGTTGGGTGAGACCATCCCCGATTTCCACAACATGGAGTTCCGCATGAAGCAGCTGCGGGAGGCCGTGGCCCAGAATGCCGCAGGGCGTCTGGAAAAGGTACAGTCGCTGGTGGACGATATCGAAAAGGATGCCGACGAGATGTGTGCAGCCGAACGTCTGTATCGTGAGGGCAAGTTGCCGAAACGTATCTGCCACTGCGACACCAAGGTATCGAACATGCTGTTCGACAAGGACGGCCACGTGCTGTGTGTCATCGACCTCGACACCACCATGCCGAGCTTTGTGTTCTCTGATTTCGGTGATTTCCTGCGTTCGGCAGCCAACACCGCTCCCGAAGACGAGCCCGACCTGGACAAGATTCACTTCAACATGGACATTTTCCGGGCCTTTGCCAAGGGATACATCGAGTCGGCCAAGAGTTTCCTCACTCCGCTGGAAATCGAGATGCTGCCCTATGCCGTGATGCTGTTCCCCTACATGCAGGCCGTGCGTTTCCTGGCCGACTATCTCAACGGAGATACCTATTACCAGACAAAATATGCCGAGCACAATTACGTGCGCACGCTGGCACAATATAAGCTGTATCAGGAAGTCCGTAAGGCCGTTCCCGAAATGAAGGCTTATATCGCCTCACTGCTGTAAGCTCCGGATTTCAAACGGATACAGAACCCACGGAGGGGCCGTCTCAGATTGCATGGAGACGGCCCCTCCGTTTTGTTTCCGCCCGGATTGGAAGACGTCGTTTTTCTTATGGAATTTTTTTCAGGAGGCTGTTACCTTTTGGTCTGGAGTAATAAAAAAACAATTGCCTGATGGACAGGAGGGGGAGAGCTCCAACCCCATGGATTGTGGTTTTGTCGGTTGTATTGCTTTGAAATAAATTTTAACGTCGGATGAGGCGATTGTCTCATATTAAGGAATGGCGTTAATAGGGTTGTTTTGATAATATATTTTTGCTGGATAGGCATTTATTTTAACAGTTTAATCCGTTTACGGGGCATAACAGTAACAATGTAATAAAACACGCTCTTGCAGAATAACAATTTTTCTCTAAATTTGTGTTAGAATTCCATTGAAACTTAAACTGGTTTAAAGAATTAAAGGAACTTGGCTTATTAGAGTCTTTTCGGTCTTTGAACGTTTGAATTTTAGTTCTGGAATAAAGGTATTTCAAGGGGGGCTTGTCTGTCAAAAATACGTTTAATAGAGCTTTTGCATCACCTTTTGCTCTGCGCTATTTCACTCGCCAAAACATGGAAAACACAAGTCGATGGTCGTAGAATCAAACATGTATGTCCTTTCTCCTCATGTGGCAAGCATTCTCTTCGAAGATGCAATAATTGCTGTCTTGATTTACGCTTGGCAGGAACTGAGTATAATTCGAATGTTTGAAAGAATGTATCAAGGCTTTAAGGGGAAAATCGTGTTAATCTTAAATAATGTAGTTATTAACCTGAAAAATTAGCGTTATGAAACTAAAATCTTTCTTCTTATGGTCGCTGATGATAATTGGTGCCATATCCTGTAAGTATGATGATGGGGAACTCTGGAACAAGGTGAATGATCTGGACGAACGTTTGACGAACATTGAAGGGCAATTAACTCAAATGAACACAAACATCTCTTCCATGAGTTCTATCGTGAACGCATTGGAAGCTAATGTGTATGTAACGAGTGTTACGGAAACAGAAAACGGATATACTATTACATTCAGTGACGGGCAAACGGCATCGATAGCTAATGGAACGGCTGGAAAAGATGCCCCGGTTATCGGATTTAATAAAGATACGGATGGTAAATACTATTGGACTCAAACAATAGACGGTCAGCAAGACTGGCTGACAGATGAAAACGGCAATAAGATTCCTGTCACAGGAAATGATGCGGTTACGCCGCAGTTGAAAGTCAGCACGACAGGCTATTGGATGATCAGTTATGACCATGGGCTGACCTTTGTTGAGGTGCTGGATGAGAATGGTAACCCGGTAAAAGCTGTCGGCGAGCCTGGAGCCAGTGGTGATTCATGGTTCAGCAACGTGAGTGTAGAAAACGGTGAGGTTATATTTGTTCTCAAAGATGGCACTGAGATTAGAATACCATTTGAGGGAGAGGAGGAAATTCCCAGTATAAACTATGATGAGTTTAATATTGTGAATAATGGTGACGAAGTAAAGGGTGCCGTTGAAGAAATCACAGAGGAGGGTAATGACGGGCAACCGCTCACTATTGTGCAGACGGTTCCTTCTATATCTGAACTGATGCCAGCTACGGCATCTGTGAAATACGCTTCTATTCCGTTGCTTTATTCGGAAAGAACAAATACCCGTGAACAGCAGATGGGTTACACACATTCCATTTCACGTGCAGGAGAGAGCAACGTCACTTTCCCCGCAAATTTGCCTATCATGTTCTTTTTTGATGACAAAATCTTGCTCCCTTCTATCAAAGATAATTTTGTGGTAACCGTAGATGGAGTGGATGTGAAAGGAACAATTACAATCAATGCCAGTTCTACAGGAAATGCGATTATCACATTTACCCCTTGGGAGGAATTCCAGATCAATGTGAGCATCACCATTACTGTGAAGAAAGGCATGATGGATAAGAATGGAAACGAGATGCTTCAGGATGTCGTTTTGTCATACATTACAAACAATCCGGAAGTTAGCAGCTTTGACGGCAATACAAATTTTGAAAAAGGAAATGACGGAATTTACCTGATAGGCGACGGCAGTATAATGGAAGGCAGTGTGGGGGATATGGTTCCGCAGGAAGGTAGTCATTATGCCGCCATATCTTCAGGTAACTGTCTGGTTTCAGCAGATGGTTATGCTATCGGAGGCACTTCCAGTATGATGATATTGGGGCCGATAGAAAAAAATATCAAGAATCTTTCGTTCCATTATGACTTTATCTCTGCGGAGTTTAATGAGTGGGTCGGTTCAGCATTTGATGATTGTGTGGTCATGACGATTTATGGACCTTATGGCTCTTATTCCATTATGCTGACGAGCGTGAATATCATCGGTCAAGACAATACGCAGTTTAATGATTATCCGAATATGCCTGATGAAGGAGATCCTTATGCGGGTCATATCGGATGGACTGCTGCCAACATTAATGATATTCCTTATGTCGGAACACCGGCATATATCTCTTTCACTGTAACGGATGTGGGAGATACTATATATTCATCAATCTTTACAATAGATAATATTAACTATTAAAAGGAACTTAAAAATTGGATGAATTGAACCTTATCCAATGCTCGAAAGAGGCTGAGACGATAATTCTCATTCTATGACAAAACAAAGAAAAGCTGCCCCAATTTGTTGAAAATGAGGCAGCTTTTCCTGTTTTTTCAAACGCCTTTGCGCTGGGGGAAAAACGCACTTGCGTTTCGGTCAAAACGTCCTTGCGTTTTCCTTCAAACGCACTTGCGTTTTAGTTGAAACGTCCTTGCGTTTTGGAGTAAACGTCGAAGCGTTTTTCGCATACGTTTTCAGTCGATGTTTCCCACGGTGAATTTCTCGGGATGTTTCCCCTTGAAATCCTTGAAATACGACTTGATTTCCTTCATGTCCTTTTCAATGTCGCCCGTCGGCATGAGGTATTTCCCCGCCTTGATACATTTCTTTTGATAGTCTATGCCTATCAGCACGATGGGAATCTGGGCTCCCAGGGCGATGTAATAGAACCCCTTTTTCCATTCCGGGTTGGCCGAGCGAGTGCCTTCCGGGGTGATGGCCAGGTGAAACGTATCGCTTTTCTTGATTCGTTCTACCAGCTGGTCCACCATGGACGTACGCTTGTCGCGGTGTACGGGAATCCCTCCCATCTTCCGGAACAGGATGCCCAGCGGGAAGAAGAACCATTCCTTCTTCATCAGAAAGCCCGACTGGCGGCCTACGGCCGTGATGAACAGTTTCCCGATAATCAGGTCCCAGTTGGTGGTGTGCGGGGCCGCGCAGATGATGCACTTCTTGAAGTCGGGCACATCCACTTCCGCTTTCCAGCCCAGCAGTTTGTGGTAGATAAACCTGCAGATGGCTTGTTTCATGCGCACTTATTTGGCCAGTTCTTCCAGTTTTTTGAACACGCTGTCCACTTCGGCATTGAAGTCGGTTCTCAGCTTCTTGTAGAACAGTTTCACGCTGCCCGGTTCGGTGTGGCTGATGCGGCTGATGATGTCGTTGCGCAAGTTGATAATCTGGAGAAACAGCTGGCTGTAAGCTTCCCGTTTTTCCGCATTGGCGTTGGCCGATTCTACCAGGCAGAGTCCTGCTGCCACTTCGGTGATATAATTGACGGTTTTTTTCAATGATTTTCTACTTGCCATAATTCTAAAGTTTTTAGTTAATAAAAATGGATTATGCTGTAAAGATACGATTTCTTTTGGAATATCCATGACTGGTATCGCGATTCTTATGCATAAAAAACGTTCCGTACGTGTCCGGCAGCCTGTTGAAACGTGTAAAGGGAGGTGCCTGAGCGTACGGAACGGAAAAGAGAGATTAGATATGTCCTGTTAGAATGAATGGAGCTATATGCTTATTTTGCCAGCAGCATGTTGAATTCGGTTTTCAGCAGATGCTTTTGCGGAGAAGTGGCCGCACTTCTTCCTGGTTCGATACCCTCATTGATGGTAAATTCCATCACTTTCGTGGCTCCGGTCAGTTCATCGTCGATGCTGTTGTCGGGTGTGCCTGCCGGGAAAACTCCTGAAGTGGGGTTTGAGCCTGATTTCGGGATGACGGCACTTCCTTTATAGGTTGCCCTGACGGTATAGCTTGTGGCAGTGGAAGGGTCACAGTTGGCATACATGTTTACCCATACCTGATACGTGCCTTTCTGCATGCAGTCTGTGTTGAAGAAGATGTTCTCACTGTTCGTTCCGTCGATATCACATCCGGCGTTGGAGTCAATGTCCAGTCCGATTTTTTCCCATTCAATGTCTGGCTCATCATAGTAATTCCCGTTCTCTAGCCAGTCGTTGAGTATTTGATACTGCTCTGAATAGTAGGGGAAAATCTGGCCATAATAGATGATGTTTCCATTGGGTTCTACCACATACAAGTCTACATCTTTTTCATTGCTGAAACGCAGATTGACTTGCAAGTCGCCGGTTCCGGCTTCTACAAAGTGGGTCTGGCTTGTGAATCTCGGCGACACTTCTCCTCGTCTGTTTACGGTGGTAAATTCAAGGATGAAGTTTTCATTCAGGTTCTGGCTGAGCAGTACCAGTATGGTATAGATGTAAATCTTGCCTTCTTCTGTGGCACGGCCTTGGGCGGTCACTGGGGCATCCAGTTTCACTTTGAGGTATCCGCTTTCTCCCTGCACGCCGATATTGACATAATCGAGTTCCTCATTGGCATTCAAGGTAAGGTAAGAGGTTCCTCCGGGGAGGGCTGTTTCATCGAATGAGGCAGCTTGTAGCATTTGTGTATTGTTGCCTACCGGGAGACTGCCTTCTGTGTATTCTCCGTTTTCTACGTCAATGAACTGCTCTTGAAGGGAACTCATTGTGGACTCGTCATTTTCCCCACAGGCGTACATGGCCATGGCGCAGAACATCATTCCAAACAGTTTGATAATTTTTTTCATAGCATTCCTTTTTATGTGCTTATTCCCCCTGAAGCCGGTGAATAAATGGCAGACACAGGGAATATCCCCTTTAAGGTGGAGGGATGTGCCTGCTCCTTGGTTTTGCCTCTGATATATATATTGAGTGTGAAAAGAAAAATGTTTCTCTTTTTCCAAAAATAACGGTGAAAAAGATTGAATGCAAACGGAATAAGGTGATTTTGTTCCTGATTGTTGCTGTGATGGCACTATCTGTACGAATTTATAGGTTATGCGGATGAAATTTTCCAAAGTTTTTCAGCGAATATTTTTTACCTTTGTGGCATAGACGCGAACATTATGAAACGGATACTGATTTACACGGGTGCGGGCCTGCTGGTGTGCCTCTTTCTGCTGGCCGGCGGATTGTGGATTTTCCGCAACCGCATCCTGAACCGGCTGACGGAAAAGAAGATTGCCCAGGTGGAACAACGCTACGGGCTGGATGTGCATTATGAGAGCCTGCGCTTTGAAGGGACCGGACGGCTTTCCCTCGGGGGACTGTCGGTGGTGCCGGAGGGAAGGGACACGCTGCTGACGCTTCGTTCGGCGGCGTTTGACCTGGGCTTCTGGCAACTGCTGAAAGGCAATGTGGAGGTGCGCAATGTGTACATGGACGGCCTCACGGTCAGTTTCGTGAAGGAGAACCAGACGGCCAACTACGACTTCCTGTTCCGCAGCCGGACGGGAGGGGAGGAGGCCGCGCAGGACCATTCGCATGCGGGATACGACAAGCGGGTGCAACTGGTGCTCGACGGGGTGTTCCGTCTGCTGCCTTCCGACGGACGCCTTACCCATCTCCGGATTCGGGAGCGGAAGGACAGCGATTCGGTCAGCCTGTTCGTGCCGGAATTCAATATTGACCATCATCGTTTCAAGAGCCGGCTCACTTTCGTGGAGGGTGCACGCACGCAGCACTGGCAGACCGAAGGTGAAATCAATGCCGACGAACGACGGGTGTCGGTAGGCATTCAGGCTCCGGAATTGATTGTACCTTATATCCGCCGCAGGTTCGGGGCAGAGGTGTCTTTCAACCGCCTCTACCTGAGTTTCACCCAGCAGAGGGAGAACGGAAAACTGGTTTTGTCCGGGAAAACGGAAGTGGACGGACTGGCCGTGTTCCACCGCCGGTTGTCGCCGGAGCGCATCAACCTGGACGAGGGGGAGCTGGATTTCCACCTGAACGTGGAGCCGCATGCCCTGGAACTGGACAGCGCGAGTACGGTGCGTTTCAACCGTCTGCGGTTTCATCCCTACCTGCGCCTGGAACCGCCCGCCCATCTGATTGCGTCCATCCACAAACCTTCTTTCCCGGCTGAAGAGCTGTTCGGTTCCTTGCCCCATGGCTTGTTCGAGAACCTGGAGGGCATCCGGGTGGCAGGCAACCTGTCCTACGATTTCGGACTGGATGCCGACTTGGCCTGTCCCGACAGCCTGCAGTTCCATTCCGACCTGCGTCCGGAGCATTTCCGGATTCTGGGCTATGGAGCGACCAATCTCAGCAAGATGTCGGAAGAGTTTGAATATACCGCCTACGAAGATGAAGTGCCGGTACGCACATTTCCGGTCGGACCGTCGTGGAACCACTTCCTGCCGTTCGACAGTGTGCCCCAGCTGATGCGCATGGCCGTGCTGCAAAGTGAGGACGGCGGTTTCTTCTATCATCAGGGCTTCCTGCCCGACGCCATCCGTCAGGCCATGGCCTACGACCTGAAAGCCCGCCGTTTTGCCCGTGGAGGAAGCACGATTTCCATGCAGCTGGTCAAGAACGTATTTCTGAACCGCCGCAAAAACATCGCGCGTAAACTGGAAGAAGCCTTGATTGTATGGCTGATTGAGCAGAACCGGCTGACTTCGAAAGAACGGATGTTCGAGGTGTATCTCAACATCGCGGAATGGGGACCGAGAATCTATGGTCTGCTGGAAGCCTCGGAATTCTATTTTGGGAAGCGTCCGTCGCAACTCACGCTGGAGGAATGTATCTACCTGGCTTCCATCATCCCGAAGCCGAAGCATTTCCGCAGCTCGTTTGATGACAACGGGAGGTTGAAAGAGAACCAGGAAGGACACTTCCGCTTGGTGGCCCGCAGAATGGCCGCCAAGGGTGTCATTTCTGAAGAAGCCGCCGAGGGAATCGACCTGTCGCGGGTGGTGCTGACCGGAGAAGCCGGCAAATGTTTCTCCGACAGCCTCAGCCTTTCCGCTCCGCCGCCCGCTTTCTGACGAGGAAGGACTTCCTCCACGTTATTCTCCGATGAAAATGTTTCCGCGACGAGGACCTTCGTGCCGACCGTATTCCTTCCTCCGTGTTATTCTCCGATGAGGGTGGCCACGATACGCCGCCCTCCGCCGTGGTTGCGGAACTCACAGAGGTAGATTCCCTGCCACGTGCCCAGGTTCAGTCGTCCGTCGGTCACCGGGATGGACAGGCTGGCACCCACCAGGGTCGATTTGGCATGGGCGGGCATGTCGTCCCAGCCTTCCAGCGTATGGTCGTACCAGGATTCTCGTTCACGCACCAGGTTATTGAAAATCTTTTCCATGTCGCTCCGTACGTCCGGGTCGCAGTTCTCGTTGATAGACAGTCCGGCACTGGTATGCTGGATGAAGAGGTTGAGCAGTCCGGTCTTGGGCAGTGCCGGCAGGTGGCTCAGCACCTCATCCGTCACCAGATGAAAGCCGCGGGTGCGCGGCCGGAGAGTGAAAGTGGTTTGTTGTATCATCATTATGACAGGTTGATTGGTTTATTTTATATACATTTCCAGTCACCGATGGTGCCGGTTTCGGAAGAGAAGCTGGCCCCTATCCTGTAAAGCGTGCGGGAGTCGGAAGCATATTCCTTTGCATAGCCTTTTTCCTCTATCTGCTGAAGAGCCTCTTCGGCTGTACCGTCCAGCTTGAACTCGAAGATATAGATATATTGCGGCGTTTCCACGATGCAGTCCACCCGTCCTTGACTCTGTGCCTTTTCCACATAGACCGTGTAGACACTGACCATTCGCATAATCAGGTAGAAGGTGTACTGGAAATAACGCTCGCGTTCGGTCTCGTCCTCCTTGCGTCGCATGGTGTAGGGGATGCTGGCCAGGAAAGACGTGAAGAGGGTACGCAGGGTGTCCGTGTCGCCCGCTTCCAAGGTTTCCACCACCTCGTCCACCCATCCTTCCACGCGCTGTTTGGGCTTCAGGTAGGAGGCGGCCAACATGGTCAGGAAGCCGTTCTTCACCTCGTTGTTGGGGAAGTCGAGCAGGAACTTGTTCATGCGCATATTGTACCCCTTGATGGTGAGGTATCCGCTTTGGAAAATCATGGGCAGGGGCTGTTCCACATCCGCCTTGTAGTCGATGAACTCTTCCGGGCGGTAGTATTTTCCGGTAAGCTCGTTGAGGTTCTCGTTAAAATGGGTGAGAAGCCGGATGAGGTAGGTGGGCGTGCCGGAGCGGAACCAGTAATCATCTACACTTTGGCTGTCTAATGCATTAAGCAGGCTGAAAGGATTATATACGTCTGTCATCTGTTTGCTGAAATGATACCCATCGTATTGCAGCTTGAGACGTTGTTTCATTTCTTCCGGCGTAAAACCATATTCGTGTGCCATTTCCGCGATGGGCTCCGGGAAATAGCGGTCTATCTCTTCCTGTGTGATGCCGCAGAGCGCTTCGTAGCGTCGGTCCATGCTGATGTCCTTGGGCTGGTTGAACCCGCTGAACACACTCACCTGCGAGAATTTGGTGACTCCCGTCAGCAGGACGAACTGCAGGTGTGCATCGGCTCCCTTGAACACGGAGTAGAAGGCCTTCAGCACGTTGCGATGTCGGTCCTCCAGACCGGTGTCCACATCGAGCACGTCCAGAATCGGTTTGTCGTATTCATCAATCAGTACTACAGCCCGTCGTCCGGTCTGCTCGTGCGCCGCGCGGAGCACCTTGATAAAGCGTCCTCCCACGTCCAGCCGGTCGGCTTCGGAAGTCAGTCCGTAGCGGGTTTCCCAATCGGACACGTAATCCTCCAGCCGTTCTTCCAGTACGCCCGCTTGGGTGAAGTTGGAGCCGTTGAAGTCCACATGAAACACGGGATACACATTCCAGGCCTTTTCCAGCTGGTCTATTTTCAGTCCCTTGAACAGTTCCTTGTGCCCCAGGAAGTAGTGCTCCAGTGTGGACACCAGCAGACTTTTTCCGAAGCGTCGCGGACGGCTCAGGAAATAAATGCTTCCTTCTTGTGCAAGCTGGTAAATCAGGTCTGTTTTGTCAACATAGACATATCCGTCTTCGATGATGCGGTCAAAGCTCTGTATTCCGATAGGGTACTTCATGGGGCGAATGAATAATTAAGAATGAATAATGAATACTTTTTTCCAAAGATAGTGCAAACCGAGCGAAGCGGCAAGCGGAAAACGAAGTTTTCCAGCTTGCGTTTCCGAGGTGCGGCCTATATTCTTCAAAGATAGAGTGCAAACCGAGTGAAGCGGCAAGCGGAAAAGAATTATACGCAACCTTTAAAAATTATTTCTAGACAAGAAATATAAATATTAGTTGTATTTCTTGAAGGAAATATTTAATTTTATGACGTTGAATAAATATAAAATTTTTTACTATGAAAAAATGTCTTATTGTTTGGCTCACTTTAGTAGTGAGTTTGTCGGTACTTCCTTTCAGTGTAAATGCTTCAAGTAGTCGAAATGTGGAAATTACAACTCCTGACAGATCGTTGGAGGCAAAATTCTTAAAAGCCTACCGGTCGGGAGAGTATGTAGTAGTGGAAATGTTGTTTCAGAATGTTACCGATAAAGATTATTCCATGCGTGTATTTTTAGGGGATAATGTGGTGGTGTATGATGAGCTTGGAAATCAGTATACGGGAAACATATATGGTACATTCACGAAAGAAGGTAATCTTAGACTTTCTCCGCAGGTAGAGCTTCCTGCGGATATACCGGTGCGTTTCAGCCTGTATATTCAGAATGTGGCTAGTGATGTTCAATTTCTTCCTCGAATTAACTTGAATAATATTATTGCAATCAGGCCAGCAAGGTTTGCTTCCTCAAAATTAATTATAAAAAATATTTCTATTTCCGAGATGTAGGAAAAAATTGTAACATGTTCCTCGGAATGAAAAATAAAAACCTTACTCAGTGAATGGTAGCCATTTATCTGAGTAAGGTTTTCATTTTGGATTATAGCAGGTTGTCAATTCATGTTTGCCTGAGCCTGTTCTCTCTGTTTACAGCTTCTGGTCGGAGATGAGCCGGGCGATGCGCGTCTTGCTCTGTGCCCCTTTGGTGAGCAGGTACACATGCTTGTAGGCATCGCGGTTCAGTTCCGTGGGCGAGCCGTTGATGAGGATGATGTTCCGGTCGTTGGCAAACTTCAGGATACCGTTCACGTTGTTCGGGTGGAGCTTGCCGATTTCGTCCATCATGCAGTGCAGCTTGAAATCCTTGAACTTGCGCGAAGCCCCTTCCTTGAACACGTTCAGCAGCATGATGTTGATCATGGCCTTCACCAGAATGTCCGTTCCTTCCGAACCCACGTTCGAGAGTTTCTCCACGAAGCCCGTGTCGTTGTTGTTCTCGATGATGCGGAAACGCAGCTCGAACGAGTCGTACAGGCGGATGCTGTCGTAGCGGTAGGCATGAATCTCCTTGATGAAGTCGCGGAGCAGGGCGATGGCTTCCTGCTTCACCAGCTGCTCGTTTTCCGACGAGAAGAGGTTGGTGCCCGGCGCCAGGTCGTAGGCATGCTCGTTGTAGTATTTCTGGATGGCACGCAGGCTGTTCACCACGCGGTTGCTGCTCTCTTCCACCTTCATCTCGATGCACTGGATGACGCCCACGAAGTTGCACGTCTGGAATCCCTTGTTCACCTTGCCGATGAGGTCCTGGATGTCGTCTTCCGAAGCCGTCAGCATCGAGGTATCCATGCTGATGCGCTTGAAGATGTCGGAGTGCTCGTTGTTGATGCGGCGGACGAACTCGCTGATTTTGTTCTCTTCCACGAAGTCGTGCAGCTCCTCGGCAAAGCGGAGGTACTCCCAGTCTTCGGTAAACTTGGTCTTGAACTTGAAGGTGTTGTCTTCGTCGAAATGGCCGGTGAAGAGGTTCACTTCCTTGCGCAGGCGGTTCTGCAACGTCATGTACTGGCTGTCCGTGCGGCCCAGCTCGTCAATCAGTTCCAGACAGGTACGCGGCGTGTGGATTTCCACCGTGACAGGGTGCTCCGGATTGAAAATGTCCTGATGCGGCTTGTACCAGTCGTAGGCCGGAATCTTGCCGTATGCCTCCAGGTTGGCCTGCAACTGCGTCACTTCCTGCTCGGCCTGCTGCAGTTCCTTGTGGAGGGCGTCAATCTGTTCCTGCAAGCCCGAGGTCTCCCGGCGCAGGTTGTCCTTTTCCTGACCAAGCTGACGCTTCTGTTCCTCCTGCTCACGTTTCCATTCCGGAATGTGGTCGATGAGGTCGCGCTTGTCTTTCTCGTACTCGATGAGGAGGGTGGCGTGCTCCTTGATGAACTGCAGTTCGCGGTCGATGTCGCGCAGCTGACTGCCAATCTGTTGCAGACGTTCGGTGTCGGCCCCCTGCGAGTGGAGTTCCTGCTTCATCTGGCGCTCGTATTCCGCCTTTTCCGTGGCGATGCGCTGCTGTTCCTCCTGGTCTTCCAGACGGATGCTGCCCGCCTGTGTTTCCTTCTCCCGGGCGATGTCCTGCTGCACCCGGTTCCATTCCTGCTTCAGCCGGTTCAGTTTCTCGCTCTTCTCGCGGTTCAGGTTGTTCAGCTTGCCGTCAATCTCTTGCAGTTCCGCGGCGATGCGTTGCTTTTCTTCCTCCAGTTTCCGGAGCTTGGCGGCACGTTCGGCTTCCGCCTTCTTCTTCCAGTCGTCCAGGTCGAGCATGTCTTTCTGGTATTGCTGTTCCAGTTTCTCCAGCTCGTATTCCTGTACCGAAATCACGTCTTTCTGCTCTTTGATGCGGGGCTGGTACTTGGCCTTCAGCTGTTCCTCCAAAGCCTCCTTTTCCTGTTGCAGACGGAGGGTTTCGGCCTGGATTTCCGCCAGCCGCTTCACGCCCTTGTCGCGTTCCGCCTGATAGTCGTCGATGGAGCGGATGTGGCGTTCGATGTCCTGCAGGGAGATGGAGATGCCGTAGAACGACGTGCCCTCGTCCACTATCTTCGGCGAAAGGTTGGTCTGCCAGAGGATGGACTCATCGCACAGTTTGCCGATGTTCTCTTCCCATCCCTTCTTGTGCTCCTTGAGCCAGCCTTGCAGGGTGCTTTTGCTGTTTTTCAGGAAGGTCTCCAGTTCGTCCATGCGTGGGCGGAGCTGCAAGTGCTCGGCCTGCAGCTGCATCAGGGCCTCGTCTTTCTCCTTCAGTCCCTTCTGCAATTCCTCTTCCCACTTCAGGGTGAGTTCCTTGATGACGAGCTGGGCGTTGTTGATGCGGTTCTTCTTGCTCATGTGCAGGCCCGTGTACGACTGGATGCGGTGTTTCAGTTCCTCCTGCTCGGCTTCGAAGAAGGTTTCCTTGCGGCACAGCTGCATCTGGTAGTCGAGGGCGGTCAGTTCGTTCTGCTTGCCGCTGCGTTCCGGATGCAGTTGCTGGGAAAGCTGTTCGTACTCCTGATAGAGGGCTTCGGTGGCCGCTTCGTGCTGTCGGCGGGCTTCCTCGATGCGGGTGTTGAACGTGTTGTTCAGTCCCTCGAGCTGCTTGATTTTGGCCTCATGGATGCGGTTCCACTGCTCGTCGAGGCTCTGGATGAGCGACTTGTACTTGGTGGAGATTTCCGTATAGTGCGAGGTGAGGATGCGCTGTTCTTCCTGCAATCCCTGCTGCTTGTTTTTCCATTCGTCCTTGCGGGCCGCCCGTTCCTTGATTTCCTCAATCTGCCGGCGGGCATATTCTTTTTCCTTCTGCTGGGCCTTCTGCAGTTCGTTGTTCAGGATGGCCAGTGCCTCCTGCATCTTGTCGCAGCGCTGGCGCGACTGTTCCTGCAGTTCCTGACGGCGGGTGAGGAGGGCGGCACGTTCCTTTTCGGCCTTGCGCTTCCGTTCCTCGGCCTTGGGCAACTGGCTTTCGGTGAGGCGGAAGGTGGCGGCCAGTTCGCGGCAACCCTGTACGAGGGCCGTCTGCTGGCGGGCTACCTGTGCCGAAAGGGAGGTGATTTCCTTGGCCTGTTTCTGCGTCTCGCGTTTCTGGAACTCCTCGATGTCGCGCAGGCGGGTCTCGAAGTTCTTCAGGTGCTCCTTGTAGGTGTTCAGGTCGATGGCCGTCTCGTCTTCGTTGATGGACGAGATGATGGTTTTCTTGATGAATTCCGCGTCGAGCTTCGAGTTGAGGAGCACGTTCTGGATGGTGCGCGGGATGTTCTGGTACTGCTTGCTCTCCATGAGCGAGTAGCGGCTCATCTCGGGGCCTGCTCCGTTGCCGTAGAGGATGTTACGGTATTCGTCGTAGGTATAGATGATGCGCGAGTAGTCCACGCCATACTGGTCGAGGGCGGCACGGATGCGGTCATTGCCGCTGTAGGCCGTGCGGTGTTCGTCGACGAAGAACTCCATGCGGTAGGGCGAGTCGATGAAACGGTAGCACACGCGGCCCATCGACTTGAAGCTCAGGATGCAGAACGGGCCTTGCTCGGTGGCCACCTCGTAGATGATGTAGGAGTTGGAGTAGGGGAAATAATACTCCGTGTAGCTCTGCTTCTCCACGGGGATGCCCAGCTTCTGGGTGTCGGCGTTGTAGAAAAACAGGATGGCGCGCAGGACGGTACTTTTTCCCACTCCCTGCGTACCGATGAAATGCACATTCCCGTCCAGGTAGATGTCGTCGGCGTAGGGAATGTTGGCGCTGTTGATAAAGATGATTCTATTCAGGTTTCTCATTGTCTTCCGTTTCAGTGTCGTCGTAAATTTGGATACTTTCAATCAGGCGTTCCAGGTAGTGCCAGGAGCTCATCACCTTGTAGGTGTTGGTCTTCTCGTTCTCCAGTTCCAGGAAAGATTCCTTGGTGAGCTGGCGAATCATGTTGTCGAGCACGTCCTTGCGCACGTCCTTGTCGGAGAAATGCTTGCGCAGGCCGTCGAGCTTGTTTTGCAGCATCACGTTGAGGTTGGCCTCCACCAGAATCTGTTCGGGCTGGAAGCGGAAGCCCGCGCCGAAGGTCTCGTCGTAGGTCTTGAACAGGTCGAGCACGTCAATCCAGTAGTAGGCACGCATGATTTTCTGTTCCAGCGTGGTACGCGGTTCCACCCGCGAGAAGTAAAAGTATTCGTTGCCCCGTTCCAGGGTGTAGCCGATTTGGGCGAAGTAGACCGACAGCGCCTCGAAATGGTCGTCTATCTGGTCGTACATGTCGCGCACGGCTTCGTTGCAGCTGTTCGAACTGATGAACTGTCCCTTCTGGAGAGAGTCGAACAAGGCCGCGGTATTGTCAGGTATTTGTATGTTCAGTTCCATAAGTCAAATGTATAGGGATGAATGCGGGTTACGAGTGCGCCGGGTAAATCTTGGCATACTCGTACTGGTGGTACAGGCCGAACTCCTCGCTGATGTGGAGACGGTTTTCGTAGAGCGACACCATCTGGCAGAACAAGGTGGTGCGTTCCTGCTCGTCCACCTCGCGGGCAAAGGTGTAGTGCATCAGGTAGTGGAAGAGGTCTTCTTCCGGAGCCGAGGCATCGTTCCAGCGGGCCTGCGCCTGTGCCTGGATGTAGTCGCCCAAGGTCTCTTCCAGGTCGATGACCTCCTGGTACATGGCCGGCGATTCCATGTCTTCTTCGCTGAAGGCTCCCGCCTCGTGGCTGCGGATAATCTCGCGGTATTGCAGGTTGTGCAGCACCTTCAGGATGACGGGGCGTGCCTCGTCGGTACTCAGATAAGGCAGTGACAGCTTGAACGAAGACGGCACGGTGCCCTCCAGCAGCACGGAATGTTCCTTGTCGAGCACCTCCGAGAGGTTGCTTCGCGACCGCAGCTCGAACTGGTCCTGCAGGTACTTCACCTTCCGGATTTTCTCCACCAGAATCACCTGGCTCTTGATTTGGTTCAGGTAGTTGATGATGTCTTGCTGGGCCCGGATGAGGCTGTGGGCCGAGAGTTGGAGCTCACTGCGCAGTTCCAGCAGGATGCGGTTCAGCTCCTCGTCGGTAGCCTGCTGGAAAAACCGCCGTTCCTCGTGCAGGATGAGGTTTTCGGTGGTGTCAATCAGCTGCTGGATGTGAATCCGTTTCTTGTCGAGGTTCTCCAGTTTGGCAATCTTTATCTGGTAAGTCGGTTCGTGCTTGAAGGCATTGTCGATGCTGCTCTGCAGGTTCATGATGTTGCGGAGGGTGGTACGCGCAATCTTCTGGAACGTAATCTTGATGTTGCGCACATAACTCTCCTTGCGCGAGGCAATCTGCTCCTTCTCGTAGTAGTCCATCAGTTCGTGCAGATAAGCGATGTTCTCGTCGATGATGGCCGTGTTGATGTCCTCGTTCGCCTCGAGGAGCAGTTCGAAGAAGTCGAGAAAGCGGGCATCCAGTTCCACGAAGTTTCCGTTCTGGCGGATGACTTCCTTCTCTATGAGCAGTTTCAACCGGTTTTCATCGTCCTTGAGCAGTGCCAGTGCGTCGGAATAACGGAAACTGAGCGTCTTTCGCTTCTCGAACATTTCCGTAAGCAGTCCCCTGGCCGCCGCAATGGTATTGATAATTTCGTGAATCGATCGGAATATATACATAGTCTAGTTGAAAATTCGGGCAAAGTTATAATTTGCCCGCCAATTTTCCTAATGTTCCGGGACGATTTTCCCCCTCTCTCGGGGTGCTTTTCAGGGAGTTTACAGACGGTTCCTGTCTTTTTTGCCGATGCGAGTATGCTACGCTTGCCAAGGCTTGACCCGGTCTGTGGTCTTTCAGGAACCGTATTCCGGCACCTTGGGGCACTTGTCGGGTATTCCCCAAAAAAGTCAAGGTGATGCTTCCGGCACGCTACGGACACGGGTAAGCGTATCGTATGGGGGCGAGAGGTGGTTTTTATTCCTCGCTCACGGCTGTAAACACCGGGCGGAGTTGCTGGCTTTCGGTTTCGAAGCCATACCAGTAGCAGCGTCCTTCTTCGGGGGCGGGGAGCTTGCACAGGCGGAGGTCGTCACGGTAAGTGCCCGTGCAGACCGTCCACACTTCGGGCGGAGTGACGTGCTTCGTGCGTACCCGTTCGGCCGGTTCCTTCTTGAGCGACATGCCGGCCTCAATCCAGGCCCGGCTCATGGCCGTCAGGAAATGCGGATAGTGTGCCTTGCAGAACTGATAGAGCAGGATGCCCCGTCGTTCCAGTCCCATAGGCTGGTCGATGACCCCGATTTGAATCAGGTGATTCAGGAAGCGCGTCAGGAAGTCGGGTTCTTCCACAATCAGGCGGCGGGTGACTTCCTGCCAGGCCGTTGCGTTGTAGAATCCGTCGAGCAGGCGCGAAAGCTGGCGGGCGGTCTGTAACTCGTCGGGAGTGATTTCGCGGGTCTGAAGCACCTCGTAGGGCGGCAGGGGAGAGTAGCAGATGCCCAGTTGCTTGGCCCGGCGCCGCATCTCCGTGCCCGGCAGCAGCTTCAGCGATTCCAGCTGGATTTCTCCCGCACGGTATTCAGCCAGCGTACGTACGTCGTCGAAAATCTGCGACAAGTGATAGAGGGGTAGCCCCGCAATCAGGTCGGCATGCGTCTCCATGTTGTCCAGTGAGCAGAGATAACGCAGTCCCTCCAAGGCATCGGACAGTTTCCCGGCCCGTCGGCTGACGGTGAGTACCTCTTCGTGCAGGCTTTGGATGCCCGCCTCCAGGTGAAGCAGTCCCTTGGGCATGGAAGCCAGTTCCCGTTTCAGTTCTTCCGAAAGCAGGGCCGGATGGATTTCCAGGTGGAAACGCATGTCGGGAAACTCCCGGAAGAGGTCGAACAGGGCCTTGGCCCGGTGGCTCTGGTAGTTGAATGTACGGTCGAGCACCCGGATGTTCCGGATACCCTTTTCGTGAATCAGTCGGACGCGGGCGCGGATGGCCTCGATGGACAGTGTGCGCACCGGTTTTTCTCCTCCGCTCACACAGAACGCGCAGGTATTGAAGCAGCCTCGGGTAGTCTCCAGTTGCACGAACGGCTTGGTCCAGTTGAAGAACGGACTTTGTTCGGGATTGACCAGTTTGTCGAACGTCCTGACGCGCGACAGCCCGTTGTCGTGGTAATGGCCTTCCGCATCCAGAAAGCATAGCCCCGTGACCGCATCCCAGTCGTCCGGCTGTTGCCAGCGGGCGAGCCACTGCGGAAAAGTCTCTTCCCCCTCGCCCCGGAACACACAGTCGACAAAGCGGTTGGTACGCAGGAAGTCCTCGTTGGGCCCCAGAAACTCCGGACCGCCCAGTGTTACGATGCAGCGCGGCAGCATAGCCTTCACCCGGCTGATGACGTGCATGAGCGCCTCGTGGTTGAAGAGCCAGCAGGTAGCCGCCACGATATCGGGTGCATGGCGCACCACTTCCCCGGCCGTCATTCCCGGGTTTTCATTGATGGTAGCCGACACCACTCCCCACTCCAGGGAAGGGTCGTGCATCACTTGGGCATGCAGGGCTGGAAGCGCCAGTGAGGCATGCGCATACGAACTGTTCAGGTCGAGCCAGAGGATTTTCATGGGCAAAGAAAAGTCAAGATAAAAGATGCGTAAAGACAAAGGAAAAGGATTTGCAAACCGATGCGGAAACCGGGCTGCAAATCCTTTATCGTATCAGACCATCTCTTGTGCAGAGTGTCCGGTTATATTTTTAAATCAGGTACTGTGAGCTGATAGATTCGTTCGACATCACGCGGCGGATGGTTTCAGCAAACATGTCGGCGATGGACAGCTGTTTCACCTTTGCGCAACGCAGAGAGTAAGGTATACTGTCAGTAAACACGATTTCTTCCAGCTGAGAGTTCTGTACACGTTCAGAAGCCGGACCCGACATGACACAGTGAGAAGCGATGGCACGTACCGAGCGGGCACCTGCTTCCTTCATGATGTCGGCCGCCTTGGTGATGGTACCGGCTGTATCCACCATGTCGTCAATCAGGATGACGTTCTTGTCTTTCACGTCACCGATAATCTGCATGGAAGCTACCACGTTGGCTTTTTCACGTGTCTTGTGGCACAATACCAAAGGCACATCCAGGTATTTTGCGTAAGTGCTGGCACGCTTTGAACCACCCACGTCGGGCGTAGCGATAACCAGATTTTCCAGGTTCAGCGACTGGATATAAGGAGCAAAAATAGTAGATGCATACAAGTGGTCTACCGGAATATCGAAGAAACCCTGAATCTGGTCAGCGTGCAAGTCCATGGTAATCAGACGGTCGATACCTGCCACGCTCAGCAAGTCGGCTACCAGTTTCGCACCGATAGATACACGTGGTTTGTCCTTGCGGTCCTGACGAGCCCATCCGAAGTAAGGAACGACGGCAATGATGCTCTTGGCAGATGCACGCTTGGCAGCGTCAATCATCAGCAGGAGTTCCATCAGGTTGTCGGAGTTGGGGAAAGTGGACTGTACCAGAAATACATGCTGTCCACGGATGGATTCTTCATAAGAAACGGCAAACTCGCCGTCCGCGAAGTGAGTAATGTTCATGTTACCAAGTTCACAGCCCAAGCTGTTACAGATTTTTTCTGCAAGGTATCTCGAGTTTGTTCCGGAGAATACCTTAAAAGGTGATTTTGCGCTCATTGTAAAATAGATAATATTGCCTTATTTTCTGCAAAAGTACGCCATTTCTTTAAGCCGGACAAACGTTTCCGGCAGAAAATTCATCGGCGGCTCAGTCGGCCAGCCGTTTCAATTTCCTGAAATGAGCGATAAGTTCCTGATAATTGTAATCGGAAGCCGGGTTGAATTTGTTCCAGAGTCCGCCCAGGATGGCAGCTCCTCCGAAGCCGAAGTCTTTTACCTGGAGGATATTGTCCTCGTCCACACCTCCCAGGGCAATCACCCGCTTGTCGATGATTCCTTTGGCAGCCGCCTCACGGATTTCTTCGGACGTGAATCCCGCATGGTATCCTTCCTTGGAGATACTGTCGAATATCGGACTGAGGAATACGTAATCACACATCTTCTTGTCGGCGATGACCTCTTCGAAGGTATGGCACGATGCGCTCACGTGTCCCGAATAATTGTCGGGGACAATCGGGTTGCGGTGGCTCAGGTGGATACCCTTGAGTTTGTACTCCTCCTTCAGGTAGAAGTGGTCGTGTACGACGATACGTTTATGGTATTTTTCGGGGATGAGGGTGAGCAGACGTTCCGCATAAACCGGCGCTGTGTCGGGCTTACGCAGGTGGAGAATGTCCAGTCCCTCGTCAAACAGAGTGGTGATTATCTTGTCCTCCTCTACGAAATAGGTAGGGGTTGTTATCAAAATTAACTTCATGCGATTACACAAATTGTGGCGCAAATTTAGTAACCTCTTTGTAATATTCCTAATGCCCGTGGATATTTATTTTCGTAGAGCCTGTGAATCAGGGGATTACTGGAAAAAGATTCCTAAAAGCAGGAGCAGTAACAAGGTAATCAGCCCCACATACAGGGTGATTCTGAAGGCCTGTTTGCGGTCGGCCTGTTCTTTTTCCTGTGTTTGTTTCTTTATCTTCTCCAGTTTTTCCACGGAAAGAGTTGGAGGAATTTCCGTGTGGCGGCATTCGCCCATTCGCCGGCGCGTTTCTTTCATACGCTCCCGGCTGCGTTGACGGAGTTCCCTGTTTTCCTTGTCCCTCCGCATCATGTCGTGGATGCATCCTAGTGTTCCCATGGCGATTATTATTTTGTGACAAGACAGGCAATGAACATCAATAATAAAATGAGGGTAAGCCCAATATATCTGTATTTCTTGCTGAAAATCGTAGCGATACATAGAATGGCTATCAATAACCGATAGCAGATACTTCCAAGTGTGTCATTGCTCGTAAATACATTCACGATGGTAAAGGCAGCCATCATGAAGAGTATAATATTAAGGATTATCTTAAAAATGTCGTTTATAATTTCGTGTATGTTTATTGTTCAAGTTTTGAATCTATACAAAGATAAAAATTGTTCTTGCAGAAAACAAGTGATGGTCCATCTGATTTTTCCGTTTCCTGTATTCCGTTTGTTTGAATGTTCGTCTAAAATTACTACATTCGCAGTAGAATCAAAATCCAGTGGTTATGAGCAAGCTATATCCGGTAGGAGTGCAGAACTTTGAGAAAGTGATTTTGGGCGGTTACGAATATGTCGATAAAACTGCCTTGATTTACGAGTTGTTTAACACAGGGAGTTACTATTTCCTGAGCCGTCCGCGACGTTTCGGCAAGAGTCTGCTGTTGTCCACCCTCGAAGCCTACGCGCAGGGGAAGAAGGAGCTTTTCAAGGGACTGGCGCTGGAAAAACTGGAGAAGGACTGGACAGTGTATCCGGTGCTGCACATGGATTTGAATACGGAAAAGTATGACACGGAGGCAAGTCTGGAAAACAAGCTGGAACTGACCCTGAAACAATGGGAAGCGGAATATGGCTATAACCCGGACGAGTATTCCGTGGCGACCCGTTTTGAGGGTGTTATCCGCCGCGCATGCGAGCAGACAGGCCGCCGGGTGGTGATTCTCATCGATGAATACGACAAGCCCATGCTGCAGGCCATCGGCAACGAAGCCTTACAGAACGAGTACCGCAGCACCCTGAAGGCGTTCTACGGGGCGTTGAAGTCCATGGACGGCTGCATCCGCTTCGCCCTGCTGACGGGAGTGACCAAGTTCGGCAAGGTCAGCGTGTTCAGCGATTTGAACAACCTGCGGGATATTTCCATGATTGACCAGTATGCGGAAATCTGCGGTATCAGCGAGAAGGAAGTGCATGCCTACTTTGAGGAGGATATTCACGAGCTGGCCACGGCTACGGGAATGAGTTACGAGCAAGCGTGTGCGGAACTGAAAGCCAATTACGACGGCTATCACTTTACGGAAAATGCCGTGGGCATGTACAATCCGTTCAGCTTGCTGAACACCTTTGCCAACCGGCGCTTCGGCAGCTACTGGTTTGAGACAGGCACGCCCACCTACCTCGTCGAGCTGCTCAAGCTCCACCATTATCCGATAGAGGATTTGGAACACATCGTCACCAGCCAGCCGGTGCTGGACAGCATTGACACGGCCTCCACCGACCCGATTCCGGTCATCTACCAGAGCGGATACCTCACCATCAAGGGCTACAACAAGATGTTCGAGAACTACACCCTGGGCTTCCCCAACCGGGAAGTGGAACAGGGCTTCTTCAAGTTCCTGCTGCCCAACTACGCGTCGGTGAGCGTGAGCAAGTCGCCCTACCAGATTCAGTGCTTCGTGGAGGAAGTGATGGCGGGCAAGGTGGACGATTTCTTCGACCGCCTGAAGACGATGTTCGCCGACATCCCCTACGAGCTGGCCCGCGACCGCGAGGTGCACTATCAGAACATCCTGTACATCATCTTCAAGCTGATGGGCTTCTACGTGCAGGTGGAATACCACACGAGCCGCGGACGGATTGACCTGGTACTCCAGACGCAGGACTACGTGTACATCATGGAATTCAAGCTGAACGGCAGCGCGGACGAGGCACTGGCACAGATCCGGGAGAAAGGCTATGCCGCTCCTTTTGCCAAGGACAGCCGCACGGTCTACCGAATTGGCGTCAACTTCAGTGACGAGCTGCGGAACATTCAGGAAGTGAAGGTAGAAGCGCGATGAACTTTTCCTCTTATGGAGGTTGTTACGAAGCGTCTGCCATTATGAGACAGTCTTCATCTGTGCCGTATGCAAATCAAGATTGAAGCAGGACACAGTAGCCAGCCGCAGGCTCAGTCTCCCTCCTCCAGCTGGAAAATTTCGTCTACGGTCTTGCCGAAGTAAGCCGCAATCTTCAGCGCCAGGACCGTGGAAGGCACATATTTCCCTGACTCTATGGAATTGATGGTTTGCCGGCTTACTCCGATGGCCACAGCCAGCTCCTGCTGGGTCATATCTTTGATGGCCCGTTCTACTTTGATTGTATTTTTCATTTTTCAGCCTTTTTAAGTTGATAGAGTTCGTAACGGAATTTCAAGATAAAGAACAGCAGAAAGATATACAGGGTAGCCCAAAGACTGTAAGCATAGGCAAAGCCAAAAAGAAACAGGGTTTCCAGTACAAAGCAAAAGGTCGTAATCCAGAGGGCATACAGCATGGACTGGAGTCGGATTTGCAGAATCATTTCATCTTCCACTTTCTCTTTGCTCAGCGCAATGCACAGCAAGCACACCAAAAGGCCGAGAATCCAAATCTCCATAAAGATGTCCTCGCCCTGAAGCAGGGTGAACCAGACCGTGCCGTCAAGCAATTCATTGTTGGCCAGGCAAGGCATGGGAATGATGATTTCGGGTGCAACTCCCGCCATATCCAGACAAAACATAATCAAGAAAGGGACTAGCAGAATAAGTCCGACCTTCATACAGCTGTGAGGTAACAAAAAATTCGCTTTCATAATTGTAAAATTTAAAGTTAGGTATAGGGGTTTGTTTGTCTGCTTATAAGGATGTCTCAAAGTTAATGATATTTTCCATAAAGTCAAGCATACTTTACATAAAATCATGTATAGTTTACATTATTTAGGATGATTGTGCCACGGGAAGGTACTTTAGGATGCCTCTTTCGGAGAATTTGGAGTAGCCCGGCCTTTTCGGGGCATTACCCGTCGTACCTGCAACACTGCACATCTCGTTCATCCTTTTCATACGGATGGACTTCTACGTGCAGGCGGGAGCGGAGAACTTATTCTGAGATTTCTTCAGGTGCTATAAAAAAATGTGTAAATGGAAAGAAGTTCCGAAAGGAATTCCATCTTTTCCATTTACACAAAATCTCAGGCAGTAGCAGTGCATAATCAATCCCCTTTGCGGCATCGTCTGATATGTTGCACGAATGCTTAAAATCAAAACTATGCCCAATCTGGATAGCCGATATAGTTTATGCCAATGGCCATCCATTCTGTCAATCTATAATCATATCCTGCCGAGACAGACAATGCATATAGCATGTAGCTTTTCTTTTGAGCATACATTTGCAGGCTGCAAAACAATCATACAGCTAAAAGTAAAAATGATTATAAGCCAAACTTATATCCCACGGAAAGCGTCAGCATGTGATAGTGGGCGCCAATCACATCATTCTTGGCTTCTTTGCCCAAGGAGAGGTCATATTGCAGCTTGGCATACCAGTGGTGGATTTCGATGCCTATATTGGAAGATACTCCCCAGTCAAAGCGGCGGGACTCATCGTAAAGATAAAGATTGTCATTTCCCCAGGCATCCTTCCCATACACAAAACCGTCATAATATTGTTCATACATTCCCGGGAGGCTTCCCTCTAGATAGTAAGGATTGCTGTCAAACTTGTTTTTCAGGCAGAAGGCCACGTAGGGTCCCACGCCGAAAAACAGTTTGGTGTCCTTGTTCAGGTTCCATCTGAACTGGGCCATCACTGGTATCTGCAGGAAATGCCTTGTCTGCGACACGTTCTCTATCCAGGTGGAGTTTTCATTGCTGTAGATTCCCCCGTTGGAAATGGAATATCCCCTGAAAGTGTAAAACAAGCCCGATTCAATGCCGAAATGGCGGGTCAGATTGAAATCGGCGGCTACCCCGATTTTCGCAGAAGGTCTCCATTCCTGTCCCCATCCGTATCTCTGTACGGCAGAAATACCCGCTTCGGGAGCCAATGTCACATTTTGTGCGTACACTCCGCACACGCTTGCCATCAGCAGGCAAGCCAAAACTACTTTTTTCTTCATTGTCTTTCGTTTTAATTTATGCGTTACACATTCCGTTTTACGGTTGGATGATGTCTCCGGTACTGTTATCATCTCGTGGCAAATGTATGGATGATATTATTACAATCATCATATTTTGCGTTTTTTAAAATCACATCTACATTGTTTTGCAAATCGTTTGTTTCTTGTCACAGGTTCAATCGGCTGTCTCTCTCTGGCCTCTGGATGTGGTGTGATGACCCTGACCGTTACCTGTGTACCGTTACCTGTGCTTTTCCCACAGATAAAAAAACGTGAAATTTTATGGCCCTGATAATAATTATTATATTTGCAAAAACGTCCTGATATGAAGAATTACGATATTGACCGCATTTTAAGGCCCGCATTCAAATTGTTCTTGATGTATAATTACGAGAGTGTGTCGACGGCTAAACTTGAAGAAGAAACAGGTCTGACCAGAGGAGCTATTTTTTTCAAACATAAGAGCAAGGAAGCGCTGTTCAAGGCTGTGGTCGACAGGTATGTGTTGGAGTTCAAGCCGGGCTTTACGGAAGTGAACGACGTGGACACCTTGAAAAGTTTTATTGATGCGTTTCTGGCAGATACCAGTAGACGAATGGACGAAATGTGCTTATTGGGAATACCCAATGTGCAAAGAGGCTATTTCAACCTGTTGTATCAAGCATTAAAATATTATCCGGAAGCAGACATCAAGATTCAAGCGATGTTTGGTGCAAGCATAAAAATCTGGGAGGACATCCTACAAAAGGCAAAGGAATCCGGCGAAATCAAGCCGACTTGCGATGTGCATAAAACGGCATTGCAATTCAGGTATCTCTATTCCGGCATGGCTTTTGAAGATAGTTTCTCCAAAGGTTTGAATCTGGATTCGCTAAGAGACTTGTATTATTCTCTGTATGACGAACTGAAAAATGAAAAGTAGGGTATGAGGGTGTCTCTCCCTGGAACAGATAAGCGGAAAACGCCTTGAAGGAGTGAGGAATTCTTCCAGGTGTTTTCTATGTTTCCCACAAGGAAAACGTATGTTTCCCTGCCGGAAAGTACATATAAAAAGTGTTTGAGAGAAGAATGAGGAAAGTTTACTGGTTATCAGTTACTTTCCTCATTTTGGTTAAAAGTGGCGAGGACAGACGAAGACGGGAATACGACAAGATGAGACAGAGGAACGTTACCTATCCGTAACCTATACCCCAAATGGTGAATGTTGAGGTTCGGAAGAATAAGGAAGGTTACGAATTGAATTTGAACGCTCTGATTTATAGTGAGTTACTGATGAGTAACGTAAGATTTTTGGTTACGAACCAAATTTGCCGTGTTCTGCCGTGAAATGCGTAGCAAGAAAAGACTCTTCATGTATTAATTTTGAACGCAAAAATGAATGACGTTATGAAGAGTACATTTTCAATTATCTTCTACCTCAAAAGACAGGTAGTAAAGAAAGATGGTACAGTTCCAGTTATGGGACGTATCACAGTGGACGGAACACAGGCGCAGTTCAGTTGCAAGACAACTGCCAATCCAGATTTGTGGGATACCAAGGGCGGACGCATGATAGGTAAGAGTATGCAGGCTTTGGAAGTGAACCGCAAATTGGACAAGATGCGTGTGAGTATCAGTAAGCATTATCAGGAGATTATGGACAGGGACAACTTCGTCACTGCCGACAAGGTGAAGAACGCCTTTCTTGGTTTGGAGTATCGTTGCCATACACTGATGAAAGTCTATTTCCAAAGCCGTGATGAAATGGAAAAGCAATATAAGGCTGGCATAAAGTCTTTGAGCTCATTCACAAGATACAGAATAGGATGTGCCTATGTCGGTGAGTTCTTGCAATCGCATTATCATGTCAAGGATATTGCTTTGAAAGAGTTGTCGCTGCCTTTTATCACGGACTACGAGACTTTTCTCAGAACCGAAAAGCACTTGAAGATAAACTCTGCGATGGTGTTTGTCCGCAATCTCCGTGCAATGGTATTCCGCGCCATAGATAATGAGTGGCTTGTAAAAGACCCTTTCAGACGATATGAGTACAAGGAAGAAGAGACGACAAGGGAGTTCTTGACAAAAGAAGAGATTCGCTTGCTCATGGAAATACCAATCACCCGAAAGAAGATGAGCATGGTACGTGATTTGTTTCTGTTCTGTTGTTTCACTGGTCTCGCCTTCATAGATCTTTATAACCTGAAGGAAGAGAACATCAAAACGTTCTTTGACGATGGCGAGTGGATAATAATCCATCGACAGAAGACGGGAACTGAAGCCGACATCAAGTTGCTTGACTATCCCAAGCAGATTATGGAAAAATACCGTGGATTGTGTGAAGACGGTAGGGTATTTCCAGTACCCAACTACAAAAGTTGTATGGATTCGCTCAAAAGACTGGGCAAGAGATGCGGCATCACCAAGCCGCTGTCCTGGCACCTATCCCGTCATTCGTTCGCAACCTCGGTTTGCCTCTCCAACGGAGTTCCAATAGAAACCGTGAGTTCAATGCTTGGTCACAAGAACATAAAGACAACCCAGGTGTATGCCAAGATTACCAAAGAAAAATTGAGCAAAGACGTGGAAAAGTTGTCTCAGCAGATTAATAACATTGAGGAATTCACGTTTGGAAATGTTTGCAACGACAATACTAACACTATAAATGGCAGAGTATGAAACGACAAGTGATAACAATACAAGAAGATATGGTCATCTACGCCCCACATCATGGTGAGGTGTGGATGACAGTTTGGGAGATTGCCGAACTGTTGAATGTAACGGGGACAGCAGTGAAGAATACCATCAAGCGCATTTGGAAACAAAGTGTGCTGAAAGACTTCCAGCATTCTCAATACATCAAACTTGAAAATGAATATTCTGCGCATGTCTATGATATGGAAGTGATTATCGCCATAGCACTTCAAATGGATACATACCAAGCCTTGTTGTTCAGACAATGGTTTATAAGTAAGGTTGTGAACCGCAAGGATTGCCAAGCAGAGCAAGTAAAACACGAGTATCCGATGATTATTGTGATGAACGGAACGATGCCAAGAGGTGCAAGTTAGAATTTCTCATCTTTTAATAAGATTCCTACACCTTTATAATATAATAGCGTACAGGGGGAACGATTTTTGTCGTTGTACCCTGTACGCTATTTTTGTTTCGCTATTATGAAGCAGTACCCTCCCCTTGTGAAACAGTGCCGTCGATTATCGGCTTGCGGTAATTACCAGTGAGAAGTGCTTGTATCTCGGATTCCGGATAGAGGGTTTTGCCACATAATATAATGTAGGGCAAGATGCCTTGTTTGCGATATTCCTGCAAGGTGCGGCGACTAAGCTTCAGGAACTCGGAGAGTTCCTTGTCGGTGAGGTATCGCTCCCCGTCCAAAGGTGGGTTGTAGGACTCGATGAATGAGGATAGCCAGTTGTTGGCTTTCTTCAAGGATTGCATGGCGGTGTCTATCGACTTGCTCTCATGCGTAAGAAGTTGGTTCATGTTCATTGTTTACAATTTGGATTAAGTGGTGAATATAAAATGTGTTGGCTCGCCCATGGTAAAGTTTTTGGCTTTGCCTTGGACGAGTTTGGTCTTATGCTATACCGATTTGATTCTGGCGATAAGCGGAACGATGGCTTTGACCTCTTCGGGGCAGTAATAGAATTGGCGACCTATCTGGGTATGCCCCAAGAAACGGCGGTCACGAAGTTTTTGTAAGGTGCGCTGGCTGATGCGAAGTTGCTGGCAGACCTCATGACCTGTAAGCCATTTGTTCAGACGCTTGCCGTTAGCCTTATGCTTCAGCAACTCAACTTTCTTTACCAAGGCATCGTATCTTGCCATCATCAAGTCGAATGCCTTCTTTTCCATTGTTACTACTTCCATATTCTCTGTTTTATTGGTTCAACAAATTCGGGTGCAAAGTTAATGTGTGTATGTAGAAAAACAATGAAAATGAATAACTGTGGCAGTGCTTTTCTGGGGTTTGCCGACCGCTTGGCAAGAAAAATCAAGAAAATTATACGTGGGTCATTAATGAGTTGTTAAACGGATATTTCGCAAATGATTAATTTTGCCACCGAGAAATCAAAACAGCAAAGTTTGTAACATTTAAAACGGAATCAAAATGGAAGTAATAACAATGGAAAGTTCAGCCTTTAAGATGCTGACAGAACAGATTGCCGACGTGGCAAAGTTGGTAGCTCTCATATATTCCAATGCGAGAGAAAATACCAAAAGAAGAAGTATGGAACTTGTGCTGACAAGCAGTGATGCAGCAAGAATACTTGGGATAAGCAAGCGAACCCTGCAGCGCTTGCGCTCTACCAACAGCATCGAGTACTTCATGGTGCGCGGACAATGCAGATACAGCATCAACGCTGTACAGAAATTGATTGAGGAACGAACCATTGCCAAGGAGACATGAGTATGGAAGATGGAACATTGAGACGATTGGAATTATATCTGCATGACCTGCACAAGAAGATTGACGGCATCTATGACATGCTGATGTTGAGACATGAGCGAAGCGGAGAGGACAAGGGATGCTCTTGCATCAACGAGAGATTGCTCGACAACCAGGATCTCTGTCTTCTGTTTCAAATCTCTCCCCGTTCCCTGCAACGCTACCGCAGTCTGGGAGTGCTTCCCTACAAGCGGCTGGGACAGAAGACCTACTATACGGAGGAAGACGTGAAGCAATTTATCAAGAACAACGTGAAGGATTTCAATCAAGAGAATGTGGAGCATTATTTGACTCGCATTCACCAAAAATTCAAATAACAAAAGTATTCACCATTAAACATTTACAATTATGGTACAAAAGAAAAAGAGTGATGAACAGGACGTGCTGGTAGTCCGTGACGAGAAGACGGGCGAGATCAGCGTCGTCGCCGGACTCAGCAGAGACGGCACACCGAAGCGAGCACCCGCCAAGGCGGAGAACACGTCCGACTTCCTGCGTTTTGACCGCAACAGTGACTTGATGGACAGTTTCTTTAGAAACTTCTACCGCCAGTGCAAGGAGCCAAGCCGATTCGGATTCTACCGCATAGCGGCAGACCAGGTGGGAAACCTGCTTGGAGTGATGAAGGAGTTACTGAAAGATCCGGAGGCTAACAAGGAGATTCTTTCCGCCCACAAGGTTGACACCTCCAATTATGAGAAAGAGGCAAAGCAATCGGAAGGTCAGGCGAAAGAAACCGCATCATCGGACGATGCGTCCAAGACGCAAGCTAACACAGAAAAAGAGAATGTACCATCTGAACAAACCAACGAAAAAGAGAACGACATGGAACAGAAACCAGAACAGACCGCAACCGAACAGCAGGCACAGACCGCTCCGGGTGTAAAGCAGAACCTCATTAGTGGTAACGATGTGAACCTGCAGGAACTTGGTGCCAAATATGGCATAGACTTCAACAGTATGAATGAGAAGGATATGAAAGCCCTGCTCAACTACGGCAAGACAGGGCTTGTGATTGTGAAGCCGACCTTCGGCGGTGAACAGATAGAGATACAGGCCCGTCTGTCATTCCGCAAGGACGATAACGACCAGTTGCAACTCGTGCCGCATTTCGTGCGCAACGAGCCTAAACTCGATGTCGCTTACAAAGGCTATACCTTCACTCCAGAGGACAAGAAGAACCTGTTGCAGAACGGCAACCTCGGAAAGGTAGTGGATTTCCCCGACAAGAATACAGGTGAGCTGCGTCCTCATTTCATCAGTATCGACCGTCTCACCAATGAGATTGTTGACATCCCGACCAACAAGGTGCGCATCCCCGATACCATCGGCAAGACACCTATTACCAAGGACGATAAGAGAGTGCTCTACTCAGGTATTCCGCTTCGCAAGGAGATTGAGCTTGCCAACGGGCGCAAGTTTACACCGCTGCTGCAGGTGAATGTGGAACAGCGTGGCGTGGAGTTCGTGCCTGGCAGCACAAGACAGGCGCAAGGTCAGAAACAGAATGGAGACAAGAAGCAAACCGCTGACAAGCAGGAGCAGAAGGCAGAAGGTGATGCGGGCGGTCAGAAGAAGCAGCAAGATCCCAACCACTGGCTCAATGAGGACGGAACCATCCGCCGACTCAACACCTATTTCAAGAAGGAACTGACCGAGCAGCAGAAGGACGACTATGTGGCAGGCAAGACCATCGAGATCAAGGAAGTGCCGAACAAGAACGGCAGCGGTACCTATACCGCCTACGTAAAGTTCGACTTCGACAAGATGCAGCCACGTTCCTACCGCAACAATCCAGACCTCAAACAGGCGAAGGAACAGATTCCGACCAATGAGAACAAGGTACAAGTCGCCGTCAACGAGCAGGGCAAGACCCATGAGGCGACCAAGCACACCAAGGATCCGCTGAGTCCGGGACAGTCTGCGCCAAAGAACGAAAAGCAGCAGAAGGAACAGAACGCAGAGGAACAGAAGCCAAAGAGAAAGGCAAGAAGCGTGAAGATGTAGTTGCCGCCACTTGATCCACAGAGTTAATCATCCATCATAACAACCGACATCTTCGGCCGTCTATCCCACGGTTGCGGATGTCACAAAAACAACAGACAATGAAGACAATCATCGCAGAGAAACCAAGCGTAGCCAAGGAAATCGCCCACATTGTGGGAGCTGACAAGCGTGAGGAAGGCTATATGCAGGGCAATGGCTATTATGTGACATGGGCATTCGGACATTTAGTGCAGCCTGCCATGCCGGAAACCTACGGTATGAAGGGATTCCATGCAGAGAATCTGCCTGTGATTCCCGACCCGTTCGTTCTTGTTCCCCGACAAGTCAAGACTGAGAACGGCTACAAACCAGATGCAGGTGTGCTTGCCCAGATTAAAATTATCGGCAAGCTGTTTGACAGCAGTGAGCGCATTATCGTAGCAACCGATGCCGGACGTGAGGGAGAGTTGATTTTCCGATACCTCTATGTGTATCTCGGTTGCCAGAAACCTTTCGACCGTCTCTGGATCAGTTCGCTTACGGACACCGCCATCCGTGAGGGACTTCTGAACCTCAGGGATGGCAAGGAGTATGACAATCTCTATCATGCAGCCAAGGCACGAAGTGAGGCAGACTGGCTCGTCGGCATCAACGGCACACAAGCCCTGACGATAGCCGCAGGACGTGGCACCTATTCCGTAGGTCGTGTGCAGACTCCGACCCTTGGCATGGTGTGCGAACGCTATTGGGAACACAAGCGTTTCGAGTCGAAACCGTTCTGGCAGGTACACTTCGGTGTGGTTGATGCAGACAGTGGCAATATACTGAAGTTCACATCTGCCAACCGATGGACAGACAAAGGCACCGCAACCGATATATATAATAAGGTGAAAGATACCGGTTCTACCATCATCACAAAGGTAGTAACCAAGCGAAAGGTGGAGAAGGCACCGCTCCTTTACGACCTCACCACCTTGCAGAAAGAAGCCAACTCCCAGCATGGCTTCACGGCAGAGCATACACTCTCCATCGCCCAGAAACTCTACGAGGCAAAGTTCATCACCTATCCAAGAACATCAAGCCGCTATATCTCGGATGATGTATTTGCCACCCTTCCCAAACTCTTCAAGAATCTGGAGAATCATTCGGAATATGGAGAAAAAGTGAAACTCTTGCCTGGCAGTGAGGACTACAGCAAGAACAGCGTGAATGCCGCCAAGGTGACCGATCACCATGCCCTGCTCATCACAGAAAATGCAGCCATTGGTCTTTTCAAGGACGAGAAGATCGTTTATGACATGATATTGTGCCGGATGATTGAAGCGTTCTCGGCAGACTGCATCAAGGACATCACATCAGTATCGGCGCAAGTGGATCATGAAGTTGAGTTTGGCATCAGTGGCTCCATCATCCGACAGACTGGCTGGCGAGCGTTGTCGCTCAAGGAAAAGAACAAAAGGCAGGACAAGGATGCAGACGCAACCGACAATGAGGTCAGGGAGCAAGTCATTCCCAACTGGCAAGAAGGACAGCATATCACTCTTTCTGGCTGCACCATCACGGAGGGCAAGACCAAACCAAAGCCATTGCATACGGAATCCACATTGCTTGCAGCAATGGAGACCGCAGGCAAAGAGATAGAAGATGATACGATGCGCCAGGCAATGAAGGACAGCGGTATTGGCACACCTGCCACACGTGCCGCCATCATCGAAACCCTGCTCAAACGAGAGTATATGGTGCGCCAGCAGAAGAAACTTGTGCCGACAGAAAAGGGACTCGCCCTGCATTCCGTGGTGAAGAACATGGCGATTGCCAATGTGGAGATGACGGGCAAATGGGAGGCGGAACTTGCCAAGATTGAACGAGGTGAAGCAAGTGCAGACGGGTTCACCCATAGTATCGAAGGCTATACCCGTGAAATCACTGCGGAATTGTTAGGTTGTGACAGACTTTTCAGCCACAAGGATTCCGGCTGCCAGTGTCCTAAATGCAAGCAAGGTACCATGCAGTTCTTCGGAAAGGTAGTAAGATGCAGCAACAAGGAGTGCGGTATGCCAGTGTTCAAGCAGGTAGCAGGAAAGTTGCTCACTGATGCCGACATCACCGACTTGCTCACCAAGGGCAAGACCAGAACGCTCAATGGTTTCACCAGCAAGCAAGGCAAACCATTCTCCGCAGCCATTGCCTTTGACGAGAATTTCAACACGAAATTCGTCTTTGCAGAGCGCAAAACAGCAGAAAAGCGAGGAAATGTGAAGAGATACAAGAAATAGTTTGTACCTTTGCCACCGAAACATGGTTCATAAATGGTGTCTTGATTCAGGATGCTTTTATTTACTGTGGATTAAGTGGCGGCACTCGGAGGGATACCGAGTGCCTTTTCTTGCTTTCACACAAACACCAACCGCCATCCACGGTTTATTATTCACCACTTAATCCATTCAACGGACAAATGAACAGAAAGAAACAGGCACAGACAGAGCTGTCCTATTACGGACTGTACCTCTTGAACCACCTCAGAGAGAACCGTTTTCCACAAGCCAGCGATGCGGACTTTATCCGCGAACGTGCAGACCATGCTGCAGAAGTATATGAGCAGGCACGGCGTGATGCCCTCTTTGCCGATGCGGCACAAGAGCTTGCCATGTCAGCATTGCTGAAAGGTCTCCGCTTTTCCAAGTACAGCATCCTGTATGATGTTGTTGACAGTGAGTTTCCCCTGGAGGTAGCAGTAGAAGACCAGGAAGCGTTTGTCAAGCACCTCCTGCCTTTGGTTGACAACGTGTATTCCATTTACGACCTCACCGATGACGATTTTGCCCAGTCACCGGACTACGACCGGCTCTATACAGAGCTGACGGGAGCCGTTGCCCTTTTCATAGAGTCAAATGGCGTACAATAGAAAACAACGGCTGAACGACAACATCAAGGCGATAGAGACAGCATTCATCCTTGACAGGGAACAGCGCACGCCGACCGCCCGTGAGCGTCTCCTTCTGGAGCGTTATTGCGGATTCGGTGGATTGAAGTGCATCCTGAACCCTGCCAGGGAACTGGCGGATGCCGTCCATTGGGCAAAGTCAGACCTTGAATTGTTTGCTCCAACAGTGGAGCTGCATAGACTTATCCGTGAAAACAGCAAGAATGAAAGCGAGTACAAACAGTTGATGGACAGTCTGAAACAGTCCGTCCTTACGGCATTCTACACGCCGTCAGCCGTTACAGAGGCTCTGACGGATGTGTTGAAAGAGCATCAGATCATCCCCGAAAAGGTGCTTGAGCCCTCGGCAGGCATCGGAGCCTTTGTCGATTCCGTCTTGGATAACAATCCCAAGGCAGACATTATGGCGTTTGAAAAAGATCTGCTTACAGGAAAGATACTCCACCATCTGCACCCGGAGCAGAAAGTGCGCATAGAGGGATTCGAGAAGATAGAAAAGCCTTTCAATGACTACTTCGACCTCGCCATCTCAAATATTCCCTTTGGCGATGTTGCCGTGTTTGATCCGTCCTATACAGCCATGAAAGGCATGAGGGCACTTGTCACCAGACGCATACACAACTACTTCTTTGTCAAGGCTCTTGATACGGTAAGGGATGGTGGGTTGGTTGCCTTCATCACCTCACAAGGCGTATTGAATGCCAAAAACAACAGTGCCGCGCGTTTTATGATGCTCTATCATGCAGATCTCGTATCAGCGATTCGTCTTCCCAACAACCTGTTCACGGAAAATGCCAATACGGAAGTGGGCAGTGACCTCATCATTCTGCAGAAAAATACCCAAAAGGAGTCGCTGCGAGGAGACGACAACCTGCTTGATACTGTCTATAATGACGAGAACCGCATTCCGACTAACAACTACTTTCTGGAGCATCCGGAACGCATTATCCATACAACAGCAAAGTTGGATACCGACCCATTCGGCAAACCTGCAATGATATACACGCATGAGGATGGTGTGGAAGGCAGTGCAGAGGATTTACGAAAGATGCTCCATGAAGACTTTAAGAAGAATCTCAATTTGAACCGATACTTGGGGATTGAGGGAACAATGTCTGAGGAAGTTAAGGAGGTTGAAGAAACAGAAAAGATAGAAAAAACAGAGAAGATGAAGCCTTCCATTGAGGAAAAGCAGAACGATACGGTAGTATCCTTGCAAAAGCAGGAAAAGCCTACTGATGATGCAGAGCTATCCCAAAAATCCAATCATCAGCAGCCACCAGTGCAAATGACGCTGTTTGACCTTTGGGGAATGGAAGAAGAAAACCGTCTGACTGTCCATGCTACAAAGAAGAAAGCAGAGATAACAGTGGGTGCTGTCGCCAAGAAAGTGTCAAGGAAGAAAGCAAGTCCGTTGGTAAAAAGCGTCAATCCGACTTTTGAAGTTGTGACAAAGCCTGTGGAAAAAGAAGAAAAGCCTTCGTTGACAGATGCAAAAGAGCAGGAAACAGCACAGGAGACAAAACCAATCCTGCCTGGGGATGAGCCATACGCAAGCATCTCTTGGGAAGAGAATCCGCCAATCAACGGCTTTTACGAGATGATGATGACCATGGCTCCCGAAGACAGGGTGCTGCTGCGCCAAAAGGCGGAACAGCACCGTCAGGAACAACTCAAGGCTTTGGGCGTTGAAGATACGCTTGATCCGAAGTTCAAACCTCCGATGGAACCGATAGAAGTTCTCAAAGTTCAAATCGGGCATGGACATTCGAAAGGGAATGAGGCAAAAGAAGATTCCAAGACTCAGAGCACATTGAAAGAAACAAATCATGAGCGGGAACAGCAAAAAGAGCAAGAAAGAAAGCGGGAAGAGCTGGCAAAGAAGAAAGAGAATGTTATGAAGCCCCGTCCATTTGATGAGAAACTGGAAAGTTTTCATCGTGAGGGTTCTATGGTGCTCGACTCTGCCGGAAACATCGGTGTATTGAAAGACCTTACCAAGTATGGTGCTACCTTCATGCCGTTGGATCTGAATATGGAGCAGAAAGAAAAGGCTGTCCTGTATATCGCCCTCCGTGATGCCTATCAGAAACTTTACACCTATGAAGCGGAAGAACAGACGGAAAACAAGCAGATGCGTGAGAGTCTGAATGTCTATTATGACGCTTTCTTCATCCGCTTCGGCAACCTCAATGCCAAGCAGAACGTGAAGTTCATCCTCATGGATGCCTCAGGGCGCGACATGCTGTCGTTGGAACGGGTGGAAAACGGACATTTCACAAAGTCAGACATCTTCGACCACCCGGTCTCTTTTTCGCTTGACGAGGTCAGTCATGTCGATTCTCCAGAGGAAGCGCTCACCGCCTCGCTCAACAAGTTCGGCCGTATCGACTTGCCGTATATGACTGAATTATCGGATATGCCGGAACAGGAACTGACGGAAGCGCTTAAAGGGCGCATCTATTACAATCCGCTCATAGACGGCTACGAGATAGCCGACCGCTTCATTGCTGGCAATGTCATAGAGAAAGCGGAGCGTATAGAAGAATGGCTGAAGGAAAATCCCGACCATGCAATCGTGAGGGAGTCGTTGGATGCCTTGAAGGCAAGCATTCCCGAACCGATAGCCTTTGAGGACCTGGACTTCAACTTCGGTGAACGTTGGATACCTACAGGTGTGTATTCCGCTTACATGAGCCACCTCTTCAATACACAGGTCAGCATCGTCTATTCCGACAGCATGGACGAATATTCGGCAAAATGCAGTATGAAGACCATGGCCATCACGGATGAGTATATGGTGAAGGGATATTACCGCCACTATGACGGCATGAGTCTTCTGAAACATGCCCTGCACAACACCTGTCCCGACATGATGAAGAGCATCGGCGAGGATGAACACGGCAACGACATCAAGGTGCGTGACAGCGAGGGCATACAGCTTGCCAATGCCAAGATTGACGAAATCCGCAACGGGTTCACTGAATGGCTGGAAGAGCAGTCAGACTCCTTTAAGGAACGCTTGACCACAATGTACAACCGGAAGTTCAACTGCTTCGTGCGTCCGAAGTATGACGGTTCTCACCAGACCTTCCCCGGCTTGGACTTGAAAGCCCTTGGCGGAAAGTATGGTGTCAAGAGTGTGTACCCAAGTCAGAAGGACTGTGTATGGATGCTTTTGCAGAACGGCGGCGGGATATGTGATCACGAGGTCGGTACTGGCAAAACCCTCATCATGTGCATGGCTGCGCATGAGATGAAACGTCTCGGTATGGCTCACAAGCCGATGATTATCGGACTGAAAGCCAATGTCGCGGAGATAGCTGCCACCTATCAGACAGCTTATCCCCATGCGAGGATACTCTATGCCTCGGAGAAGGATTTTTCCACCAAGAACCGTGTCAGTTTCTTCAACAACATCAAGAACAACGACTATGACTGTGTAATCATGTCGCACGACCAGTTCGGGAAGATACCTCAATCGCCAGAACTCCAACGGCAGATATTGCAGGCGGAGCTTGATACCGTGGAGGAAAACTTGGAAGTGATACGCACGCAGGGCAAAGACGTGTCGAGGGGAATGCTCAAAGGCTTGGAAAAACGGAAGTTCAACTTGGAGGTGAAGTTGCAGAAGATAGCCTACAGCATCGAGCAGCGCACCGATGATGTGGTGGATTTCCGCATGATGGGCATCGACCACTTGTTTGTGGACGAGAGCCACCAGTTCAAGAACCTCATGTTCAATACCCGTCACGACCGTGTGGCAGGACTCGGCAACAGCGAGGGGAGCCAGAAGGCACTCAATATGCTCTTTGCCATCCGAACCATACAGGAGCGGACAGGCAGAGATCTGGGAGCGACATTCCTGTCGGGAACAACTATCAGCAACTCACTGACAGAGTTGTATCTGCTTTTCAAGTACCTGCGCCCAAAAGAACTGGAGCGTCAGGACATCCGCTGTTTCGATGCGTGGGCGGCAATCTTCGCCAAGAAGACTACCGACTTCGAGTTTAACGTCACCAACAACATCGTACAGAAGGAACGTTTCAGATACTTCATCAAGGTACCGGAGCTTGCTGCTTTCTACAACGAGATAACCGACTATCGCACGGCGGAGGCGGTTGGTGTGGACAGACCAAAGAAGAACGAGATCCTTCATAACATACCACCGACACCCGAGCAGGAGGACTTCATCCAAAAGCTGATGGAGTTTGCCAAGACGGGTGATGCCACCATCCTCGGAAGACTGCCTCTGTCGGAAACGGAAGAGAAGGCAAAGATGCTCATTGCTACGGACTATGCCCGAAAGATGGCTCTCGATATGCGCATGATAGACCCGACTTGTGAGGACCATCCCGACAACAAGGCGAGCCATTGTGCGAAGATGATAGCCGACTATTACAAACGCTATGACAATTACAAGGGCACACAGTTCGTATTCTCAGATCTGGGAACATACCGACCGGGCGAATGGAACGTGTATTCAGAAATCAAGCGCAAGCTGATAGAGGATTACGGCATACCGTCGTCTGAAATCCGCTTCATTCAGGAGTGCAAGAACGAGAGGGCAAGAAAGGCGGTGATAGCAGCTATGAACGAGGGATCGGTACGAGTATTGTTCGGCTCCACATCCATGTTGGGTACAGGTGTAAACGCACAAAAACGGTGTGTGGCTATCCATCATTTGGATACACCGTGGCGGCCGTCAGACTTGGCACAGCGTGACGGTCGAGGGGTGCGTGCAGGCAACGAGATTGCCAAACTGTATGCCGACAATAAGGTTGATGTCATCATCTATGCGGTGGAAAAGTCGCTTGACTCGTACAAGTTCAACCTCCTGCACTGCAAGCAGACATTCATTTCACAGTTGAAAAGCGGAGCCTTGGGAGCGAGAACCATTGACGAGGGAGCGATGGACGAGAAATCGGGCATGAATTTTTCAGAGTATATGGCTATTCTCTCCGGAAATACCGACTTGCTTGACAAGGCGAAGCTGGAGAAGAAGGTTGCTTCTCTGGAGGGTGAGCGCAAATCGTTCAACAGGGGCAAGCGTGACTCAGAAACAAAATTGCAGTCAAAGATGGCAGAGCTGGGCAACAACAAAGCCTCTCTCAAGGGAATGACCGAGGACTACGGCAAGTTTATGGGCAAAGCCAAGAAAGACAAGGACGGCAACATCCTCAACCTCATCACTCTTGATGGTGTGGAGTCCACGAACTTAGAGGTTATAGGAAAGCATCTGCAAATGTTGGCGGAGAAAGAGACAACTGGCGGACAATACAAGCGGATTGGAGAAATCTACGGATTCCCTGTCAAGATTGTCAGCAAGACAAGTTTCGAGAATGGTCTTCCATTTGTTGACAACCGCTTTTTTGTCGAGGGCAATTACAAGTACCAGTACAACTACGGTCACATTGCCAAGTCGGACCCGATAGCAGCGGCAAACAACTTTCTGAATGCCTTACAGAAGATACCAAGCTACATTGAGCAGTATGATTCAAGATGCAAGGCTTTGGAAAAGGAAATACCGCAACTGGAAGAGATAGCTGGCAAGACTTGGAAGAAAGAGGAAGAACTGAAAGGTCTTAAAGCGGAACTGGCGGCGTTGGATAGAAAAATACAGTTGGAATTGGCACCACCACAGGAGCAAGATACTGCAGAAAAACACGAAACAAAGAATATAGAAACAGAACAAAGCATAGTTGGAAAACAAGCACGCTCCGTCTGTCGGTTATGACACCTAATTATATATAGGGGTATCTTGATGTTTTTATCATAATAAGATACCCCTGTTTTTTACATGAAATCTCAAATTTGTAAACATAACCCCATCATAAAAAATGAATAGCAAGTATTCCTGCTGAGTTTATCAAATCAGGTCCATTGTTGTTGATGACGACTCTACCATCAGCTCATATATACCTTTCCGACACAAGCATATAGTGTTTTCATTTGTACCCCGAATGTGTACAGTTTCAAACCATGATTTACATTTTAACATAAGAAACTGAAGCCGTGACCATTTGTGAATTTTTGCCAAACTAACTCCAGTACATACAACAGATGTAAAAGATTTCTGCAAAATTGACCGAAATCATAAGAAAAAACACCAAATCAGCAAATTTCTTAAAGATTATATCCGTTTCTTAAGATTATTTTTGTATATTTGCAGCATTAGTTTGGTGGTAAAGCCTATTGGCCTGCCACGTGACAATAGGACCTTACGGAGCAAGCCTATATCACAATTCTTCTCCGTAGCAACAGTCCGTTCTCTCTCACTGGTCTCTCCCTGCGCGGCAGAGGCATACGTTTTTATATTTTTCAAACACTCCAAATTGACAGCGCATGAGAAAGTTTACTTCTTTTTTACTGTTAGGCTTCGCTATCGGCAGTTTCGCGCAAACGCCCGGAGGAGTCAGCGGAAGCGAACTGTGGTTCAAGACTGCGCCTTTGAACTCAGACCTGCAAGGTTATTACCGTTGGCAGGATTTCTCTGGGGATTCCATACGGCTGATGCTATTGGACAGCCGTGGCGTCAAGTCTGAACTTACTCTTCCGAACAGTTCAGTCCATTACTTCAACTTTAATCCGAGTCTCTGGCTCGCAGACGGATTTCGTAGTCTGAGTGCCAAACTCAAACACGGCAACCTCTCGCAGGCTACCGTCATCGGTGTCTTTGCACCGGAACTGGCAACCATCGGCAAGGATATGGTTGTCTATGCTCTTGACGGCCGAAAGGGCGACGGAGCCATTCTGAGCAAGGACAAAGCCGTAAGGGGTAGAGGTGTTGAACCACTGGACTATGGTTCAGCATCGGGTGAAGACCTGCTTTATCAATCAAGTGATTCTTTGTCCGAGAACGGTTTTAAGGAAAGCGCTCTGCGAGTTGTGTCCTACTTCAAGGTAAGCAATCCTTCAACAACATTGTGGGGAGACAACTCCAACACCACATTATTCATCGGAACCCCTTCCACCTCTGGCAGTTTCGGTACGGATTTCCCGACCTCGCTCTTCGGTAATGCTTCCATCCGTGGATATGCCCCTGAGCTTATTGTGTTCAGCAGGATGCTTACACCCGATGAGCGCAGAAAAGTGGAGAGCTATCTGGCGGTAAAGTACGGCATCACCCTCAAAGGCTCGTATCTTGACAGCGACGGAAACCTGACTTGGGATATGGCGGAGAACCAAGCCTACCACCATAGGGTCACAGCTGTTGGAACCGACATGGCAGGAAGTCTCTCCCAGCCGCTTTCCGCAACATCATATGAGGAAAGTCCGGTGTATGCGGCCTTGAAGGAGAACGGAACTTATCATGACGCAAATCCATACAACCCTTCATCCGCTTCCCGTCTGCTTGTCATGGGACGTGAAAACGGCAATCCGATGCCGGACAGAGGCTTTACTTTCTGGGGCGACGATGATGTGGCACTTGCAACATATACCTCACCTACAGATTCCCTGTGGCATGTCATGAAACGTACATGGATGGTCAAGACCAACGTGCCGTCAAAGCCCGACAGTACAGTGGCAAGATGGACTGCGCAAGGACTTGAAGTGTCAAGGAATGGCTTTACAGACAATATCATCCAAGAGAAAGCCGCTTCCGGAGCTTATGCCACGACCCCAGCCCTTGTTGGAGGTGGCGGTGCTTTTGAGTTCACCTGTCCGACAAGTCACCCGACTTTTGACGTTGGCTTCGGAAGTATCGGTGGCAGCACATGCAAGTATGGATTCCGGTTCACCAATGCTGGAGTTGTTTATCCGATCATCAACGGAGCGGTCTCAAATTCATACATCGCCACGGATGTTGACGGAACGGACATTTCCATCCGCAAGGAAGGCAAAAACATCTATCTGCGTGTTGACGGAACAGGAAGTGCGGCAAGAACCATATCCCTTTCGGATGCAACTGACACAGACACAAATGTGGGCATTATCCGAACGGAAGGAGCAGAGTCCGCCTTGAACATGGCAGGCTTGAGGACAGGAGGAATAGATGATGTCGGTTATATGGCAGAGTTGAGCTATGACCTCACACCGGACAGGGAATTCTCAGACTATTGCCGCAAGCGTACCGTCATGCTCATAGATCCAAGCGGTGAAGGTGATTTCGACATCAACAGCAATAGTAACATAAGATGCTCCAAGCCTGATATGACAAGGGGCAAGACCATATTCCGCAATATCCTATGGGATGCAGACGGAAGCGGAAGCGATGTGTTCACATTCGCCTATTATGACGGCATTTCCTATGATGCCACTCCTACGCCGTCAAGTTGCGAGAATGGAGTTCCACGCAATGACGGGTATATCGACATCGGCATCAACATCGGTACACCAGTCTATTCCTATGTGCTCAGCGTTGACACCGTTGCAGGAAAAGTAAAAGGAGAAACCATTGCCAGAGGAACATTCTTCGGTGACACGCATAGAATCACGAATCTTGCCCCCGGCGCCTATGCGCTGTCCGTATCACAAGGTGGAGGCAACGAGATTTATGCCACTGGCAATGCACTCTACACCTCATACTCACATGACACCAGGACCTATCTGTCTGGCGACATCTCATGGACGGTGAACGATACAAAATCAAACTACCGTGTGGGATTGGAGCCAAGCCTCACGGACGAGATCACCCAATATGGCTTCGACATGCGGGGCGACAAGGCGCATATCATAACCGGTGGATATACAAGCCTAACCAAATATGTCACCATCAAGCCTGGCGATGTGCTCAGTGTTACAGTCCGCAATATGCAGGTCACATACAAGTTGAACGGACAGACCGTGCATCATGAATATGTCTGGTCACTTCGTGCATGGCGGTTCTGCATCAAGTACGGAAAGGGCGAGACACATATCACAGACCTTACCGTAAACGGTACGCCTGTAACCTCATTCACCACAAGGGGCAACGTGCAGATAGAAACACCCAAGAAGTGTACGACAACGATGACCGTCTATGTCGGCAGCGAGTGTGATGCAAGTATGCCTAACGGAACACAGGCAAGGGAGAACCATGTGGGCAGCTCGGACAGACAGGCTGACAATACCTTCATTTCTGGAGAAGACGAGGATTTCACTGTCAAGGGCAACGGTTCTACGACAGGCATCTACGAGGCTAAACTCACACAGGACAAGCCTTCTGCAGCCACATTGATGGTGTTTGACGTATCAGGCAAACTGGTGGTGTCACGCCAAATGACAGGCGAAAGCGTCAAGCAAGCCGACTTCAAGGTTCCCGCATCGGGTGTGTATGTCGTGAAGGCAATCTCCGAGAATGGGGAGCATACAAGGAAAATCTCAGTAAAGTAACTTAAAGGAAGATACGCATGAAGAATTATATACAGAAGGTGGCGTGGGCATTGGTTTTACTGCTTGCCGCCACACTGTCCCTTTCGGCAAAGGACGGGACAGCCGTGAGAAAACTCTTCAAGAAGGGTGTCTCTGACAGTATCTCCGTAGGAGGTAGCAAACTGGTCGTTCTTCAGAAAGACCTCATTCGGAACAGAAGCCTTTCCGTGAACTCTATCGGAGAGGAGAATGTTCCTGAGCTTGACTTTGCCATGACCAACGTCACGGCAGGAGGACAGGGCTACCGTTTTCTCCCTCACGGAACACACTTCACAGGCGAGGGTGCGACTGTCAAGATAAAGTATGACCGCACGAGAATACCAAGCGGCTATACCGAGGACGACATCCGTACCTATTACTACGACCCGGCCGAGAAGCATTGGGTTGCGTTGGAGCGTGTGCGTGTGGACAAGAAGGAAGAGTGTGTCGTTTCAAAGACGACCCACTTCACCGACATGATCAACGGTGTGATACAGGCACCGGAGTCACCGCAGACAGAAGGCTTTGCCCCGACGATGATGAACGACATCAAGGCGGCTGACCCGACGGCGAAGATAAATGTCATTGCGCCTCCAAGCGCAAACAACCGTGGCTCTGCCAACTTGCAGTATCCGTTCGAGATGCCGCCAGCACGAAACGGTATGCAGCCAAGCCTTGGCTTGCAGTACAGCAGCGAGGGCGGTAGCGGTTGGCTTGGCGAGGGTTGGAACGTCAGCGTGCCAAGCATTACGCTTGACACCCGGTGGGGCGTGCCTCGTTATGACCAGTCAAAAGAGACGGAGACTTATCTTTTGTCCGGTTCAATGCTCTCCACTATGGATGACAACGGACAGATGGGAGTCGCACACCGTGGCGAGAAGATGAACAGAAAGGCTGACCGCCAGTTCTACACCCGCCAAGGCGGTGATTTCAGCCGTATCATCCGCAAGGGTGACAGTCCTGCCAACTATTATTGGGAGGTTACAGACAAGCAGGGTGTCAAGTACATCTATGGTGGTGACGGAGCTGTTGTAAAGGGCAATGTCACTGATGCTTCGGGCAATACCCGTGAGGTGATTGCCGAATGGAAGCTGAAACGTGTCGAGGAACTCCACGGTGACTATATAGAATATGTGTATGACATCGTGGATGAGGATGTGCGTGGCGGCTTGAAGGCCAAGGCTGCATATCTGAAAGAGGTTCACGCAGGTAATGCAGGACAGGAACCGCACACCGTTGTACTCTTTGAAGGCAACAAGGTAAAGCAGGTAAAGACCAACAATGCCCGCTATGGATTCCTCGCCTCCTCCAACAAGCTGCTGGAGAAAGTGACCGTGAATTTCCAGGGCGAGACATTGCGCAGCTATGCCTTTGACTACAAGGAAGGTGCATTCCACAAGGAAATGCTCACAGGTGTCAGACAGTACGACAACACCGGAAAGGAAGTGGCTTTCCAGAACTTCGACTATTATGATGATGTGCAGGCTGAAAAGGGATATGTTCCGTTCAAGGACGATTCCGAGAAATGGAACACGCACGATGACGGACTTGACGCTGGTTTCGTCAATCCTTTAAAGACTGTCAGCAAGCGTTTCAGCGACAAGCCTACTGCACTTGGCGGAACAACAAGTTCTTCTGTAAGCGGTTCGTTCTATGCAGGTGTGGGACCTTGGGACGGAAGCAAATGGAAAGGCAATACAATAGGAGGTTCTTACAGTTACTCCAGCGATACCAGCAAGGGACTTTCCGCATTCGTTGACTTGAACGGTGACGGACTTCCAGACAAGGTTTATAAGTCCGGTGGTTCCGTATATTATCGTCCACAGGTCAAGACTGACAACGGAGAAGTCGTATATGGTGAGCCTGTCAAGGTAAAGGGCATCAGTAACTTCTCGACAACCAAAAGTTCTACGAACTCTTTCGGTGCGAATGCCGTTGTCGGTTGGAATGTCCTGACTGCCGTTGTCGGAACGGACAAGTCAACCACTAAGACCAAGACCACCCAGTATTTCAGCGACATCAACGGTGACGGACTTGTTGACCTCGTTTCAAATGGCAAGGTTTATTTCAACCACTTGGAGTTTGACGAGGCAGGCAATGCCGTGCCTACATTCACTTTGAGCAGTGCCGATACGCCAAGTCCTATCATCTATGGCGGCAAGGTTGACACATCCGTTATGGAGGTTAGCGAGGATGAGCAGGCAGAAGCCATCAAGAACTCCCCTATGGAGGATATTGTGCGTGTATGGCAAGCGCCAAAGGATGGAACAGTAAGCGTGGCAGGTCAAGTAAGCCTTGTCGCTCCTACTGGAGACTATGACGCTGACGAATACCAAAAAGCGGACGGTGTGAGGGTTGCCATTCAAAAGGGTGGCAATGAGCTTTGGAACAAGACTATTGCAAAGGGCGACGGCAGTTCTTATGCCGCTGCAGTCTCTTCTGTTGCCGTCAAGCGAGGTGACAGAATCTATTTCCGTGTGCAGTCGGGTTCCGAGGAAACAAGCAACGGCTCATTTGACAAGGTGAACTGGTCGCCTACCATTATATACGCTGGCGAATCTAATGTTTTGCCTAACGGGCTTTCTTCAACAGAGTACAAGCCTGAGGATGGTGCCATCTATGATGTGAACACCTCTGCCAATGTGGAGAATGGTTCAAGTGTTGAAGTTCACAGTGTCTTCCACAAGCCTGTAACAACCGACGATGTTGTTCTCAGCATCATCGGCAGCAACGACAAGAAAGACAGTGACGGAAACGACAACCCGAACTATATCGAGAAGACGGTCTTTGCTCGTACACTGAAGGCTAATGAGACTTTCAATGGCGATTCACTCAACATCAGTCTGGAGAATACAGAAAAGCTGACCAACTTCAGCTTTGAGATTTCATCCACCTCAAATGTTGATTGGAAGAATATCGGTTGGCAAGCGTCTGTGACTTATAAGGACTCTGCCAATATCGAACAGACGGTAGCCGTTCCTGCACACTACAATACATTTGCAAATGCCTTGGCAGAGGGCAAGCCATACTTGACCACAGCGACTGATACAATTATGGTTGTGTCACCAGTGCTTATCCTTTCTGACAATTCCATCAATGGCCAGATTACTTTGACTGCCAAGACAGAGGATGCACTTGTTGGCAAGAAGTCTTTCACTATCGAGAATGGCATTTTGAAAGCCGATACTCTGCGATTTGCAACAACCGCAGGAAAGAAGTTATGGTTTGAATACAGCTATCCTGCAACTATCTCGGATGAAACTGTTACTTCTGCCTCTGTTTCCATTCAGAAAGATGCGGCAGGTCTTGTGACAGAGAATGTCCTTGCTGGATTCTATGCAGAAAGCGATAATCTTGGCTTCGGTATGCTTTACCGTGGCTGGGGAGGTTTTGTCTATAACTCTGCAGAAGGCAGATATGCAAAGCCTATTGACGAGTCATTGCTGAAATTGCCGGAAAACGAGAACGACAAGGTTGATCCTCTCACAATGGCATTCACTCCATTGGGCACAGACCAGACCTCTATGGACAAGTGGGTCGGTCAGCGACAGGACATCTATCTTACTGCGACCGAGGCAAGCACAGCCCGATTGACCGAGCAGGATGTACTCCTTACCAATCCTTTGGATAACAATGCGGAGGTGGCAGGACTTGCAGGTGAATACTTGCAAGGCACTGGCGCAGCGGCGGTAAACCAAGTTGTATCAAGCAAGAGTACCGTTGTGCAAGGCGGTGCGCTGGGCATTACCCACAACAATGCAAATGGTAGCTCCAAGACGGAAGTTGCCATGATGGATATGAATGGTGACGGATTCCCTGACATCATTGCTGGTGGTAGTATCCAATACACCAATTCACAAGGCGGATTGAGTGGAGAAATCTACAAGGGTATCGGAGCTAATAACTCTGACAATGCTTCTGAGGCATGGGGATATGGCGGCAATCCTGTGGCTTCCGTATCACAGATTACGAATTTGGCGAAAGGTGTAAAGCAGTCTTTGAGCAATGTACAGACAGAATGGCAAGCTCAATTCTCTATCACTGGCAGTGCGCCAAAGAACACAGATGAAGCCGTAGAGTCATTCATTGACATCAATGGTGATGGACTTCCAGACAAGATTCTTTCCGACAAGAAAGTAAGATTAAATCTTGGTTATGCCTTTACTGAACCTATTGATTGGGAACTTGATCGTATTCAAGGTGGTAAGAGTCTCTCTTATGATATAGGTGCAAGTGGTGGCGCTAACCAAGGATTTGGCGAAATTAAGGAAAAACAAATCAATAAGGCCTCCGGCAGTTTCTCCGCAGGATTTGGCATCGTGACTTCTGAAAGCGAAGAGGAATACAACCTTATCGACATCAACTCTGACGGTCTCCCAGATAAGGTCTGGAAGAATGGTGATGGTATCATTGTTGCCCTTAATACAGGCAATGGCTTTGACGAGCCTATCAGTTGGAAGGGTGCAAGTGCGCTTAGTGAATCAGCCTCTACATCAGAGTCTGCAAATGCAGCGTTCACTTTGACCATCAACATTCCTGTCATAAGCATCAAGATTTCAACCAACCCTGGTGCTTCCACCTCACATAGCATCAACCGCCCTACATATTCTTTGCAGGATGTGGATGGTGACGGCTATCTTGACATCGTTGAGTCTGAGAAGGAAAGCGAGTTGAAGGTTACACGCTCTGCCATTGGCAGAACCAACATGTTGAAGTCAGTCACCAATTCCTTGGGCGGAACTTTCACATTGGACTATGCCCACACCACTCCGACCTACGGTCTTCCTGGTGGCAAGTGGGTAATGTCTGCCCTTACCGTTGACGACGGAATCCATGACGATGGTCCAGTCATGACAACCGCCTTTGAGTACAAGGACGGAAAGCGTGACCGCCATGAACGTGAGTTCCTCGGTTTCGGTGAGGTTATCACCAAGAACCTCGATACGGAGAATGGCAATTCTGTTTACAGACAGGCTGTTGAGAACTACGATGTAGCCAACTACTACACGCAGGGCAATGTTACCGCTACTTCCGTGGAGGATGCCAACGGCAACAAGTACACCGAGACAAAGAACCGTTACGACAGCTACTATCTGACTGCCGACGGTGACAAGTACACGTTCGCAAAGCGTGACGTGAACCTTTGGAGCGACCGTGCTTCTGCATTCGTTCCTCTCCGCTATACGGCAAACTTGCAGTATGAGGGAGCGGCAAACGGTGTGGTTACATCCGAGGCATGGAACGAGTATTACCTCAATGGCTATCATGGTGAGTTGAAGTCCTACAAGTACAGCGACAAGGGCAGTCTTGGCGAGGACGGAAACGGCAAGTTCGATTATGCGACTGCTATCAAATATACCGACAATGCAAGCAAGCACATCCTCGGACTTCCTGTTGATGTGACTGTTACAGGCGGTGACGGCTCACTCTATCACCATGTGACGGCGAAGTATAATACCAACTACGCCAACCATATCACTCAGATTACACAGCAGTTGAATGACGGTGCGGCAGTTACTGATTACAAGTACGACTCTTACGGCAACATCATCCAGAAGACCCTCCCTGCCAACGGCAAGGGACAGCGTATGTGGTACAAATACCGCTATGAGCCGGAAATGAACATGTATGTTGAGCGTATTGACGATGCGTGGGGTTACCGCAGCGAGCAAGGCAACTTCGACTATCGCTATGGTATCGCCAAGGAGCATCGTGACCTCAACAACTTCTACTATGAGACTGATGTTGACGACCTCGGTCGCATTACTGGCGTACGTGGTCCAAATGAGTTGGCTACGGGCGTGCCTTATGCCATCGCCTTTGAATATCAGCCTTTGGCTACATTCAATGAGAGTGGCATTACCGCTCCTGCTTACGCAGTGACCAAGCACTACGACATCCAGCACCCTAACGACGACTTGGAGACCGTTACATTCGTTGACGGTTTCGGAAGAGCCGTGCAGGTGAAGAAGGACGGTGTTGTGACAAGTGCATCCAAGGGAAGCTCTGCCAAGGACGAGAACGTGATGATTGTCAGCGGCAGAAACGTGTATGATGCTTTCGGACGTGTGGCAAAGGCTTTCTATCCTACAACGGAAGGAACTGGATCGAACTCAACGTTCAGCAAGTCATTTGACAATGTATCTCCAACGGTTACTGTTTATGACGTGCTCGACCGTGTTACCTCTGTGACATTGCCGGACAACTCTACGACAACTACGGCATATACAGTTGACAATAGCAGTCATACTCTCGTTACAACCGTAACGGATGCACTTCATAATGTGCAGGCAACCCATACCAACGGCAGTGGCAAGACCTTGAAGACCATCCAGAAGAGCGGTCCTGACGGTGAGATTACCACTTCGTTTGAGTATGATGGCATACAGCGTCTTGTTCGTGTTACCGACACGGAGGGTAATGTAACGACCTCTACTTACGACATGGGTGACCGCCGTACTGAGGTGAACCATCCTGCAAGCGGCATCACAAGTTTCACTTATGATGCGCTCGGCAATGTGCTGACCAAGCAGACTGCCAACCTTGCAAAGGAAGGCAAGTTCATCACCTACGATTACGACTATCAGCGTCTGACGGGTATCAACTACCCAGACCACCCGGAGAACAACGTAAAGTATTACTACGGTGGTCGCAATGCCTCTCAGAACCGTATCGGTAGGTTGATGCTCCGTGAGGACGGAACAGGTGCCATCGAATACTTCTATGGCAAGATGGGCGAAGTCACCAAGACCCGCCGCACGATGATTGTGCCTAACCAGGCGATAGCAACCTACGTGACGCAATGGACTTATGACAGCCACAACCGTCTGTTGGAGATGATTTATCCTGATGAGGAGAAAATCACCTACTCTTACAACCTCGGAGGTCAGCTTGAAAAGGTTCATGGCTACAAGTCATACGGCTACGATTATGTAAGCAAGATTGGCTATGACAAGTTCGAGCAGCGCACATACTTGAAGTATTGCAACGGTGCAGAGACATTCTACACCTACGCCCCACAGCGTCGCAGATTGCAGAACCTCACTGTGAATAGTGGTGGCAACACCATTATGGATAACGCTTATACATACGATGCAGTAAGTAATGTGCTCAGTGTTGTAAACGGTGCGTCAGTCCCACAGAGTGGCAAGGCTGGCGGACAAATGGCGCATACCTATACATACGATGCACTCTATCGTCTTGTAAGCGCAACAGGTACTTATACAGGTGCGGACAACAAGACAGCAAGCTACACTCTTGCGATGGGCTACGATAACATGCACCGTATCACATCAAAGCGTCAGATTCTCACGCAGAACAATGTGCAGTTCAACGGTACGTTGAATGCTGGCTATGATTTGTCGTACACTTATGGAACAGACACAGGCAAGAAATTCCAGCTTGCCAATGTGAAGGATGTGAATTATCGCACGGAAGAAAATCCGTCAGAGAGCGAGAATGTGAACAACAATCACGCCTATGAGTATGATGCTAACGGTAATCTTGTTTATGTCAACACAAGCCGTACCAAGAAGGATGGCATGGCTGACGAGAAGACCGCAGAGCGCAAACTCAAATGGGATGAGGAGAACCGTCTCCTCGCTTCTGATGATAACGGCTTTGTTACCAATTATTGGTATGATGCAGATGGTGAGCGCACAGTGAAAACTTCTGGCGAGAGTGACCAGGTTTATGTGAACTCCGAGTTTGCTGGAGGTCGCACGAACACAGCCAAGTTCTCGTTGTATGTAAGTCCATATTTGGTTGCCAACCAAGGCGGACGTTACACCAAGCATATCTACATCGGTAGTCAGCGTGTCGTTTCCAAGATTGGTGACTTCGACTCTTACGGCTCAGACCCACGCCGCATCCAGTATGCAGGTAGTGAGACTGATGGCTTGTCTGTTGATTATAAGGTTAAATATACTCAACAGTTGCAGGTCATTAAGGATAATTATGCAACCTTTGCAGTGCCGTACAATGGCGAGGACAACAACGACTATGTCGATGGCAAGGGCTTCTGCTGCAATGACGGCAGCTTGGAGGCTGCGCAGGCACGTGTTATGGCAAGAGCAATGAAGAACAATTTCCAAGAGGGTGACTCATACGAGAAGATGCAGTTCTACTATCACCCAGACCATTTGGGTAGCAGTAGTTACATCACCAACCTTGAAGGCGAAGTGGTGCAGCATATCGAGTATGTTCCTTTCGGTGAGGTTTTCGTTGAGGAGCGCAACAACATTTGGAATACACCTTATCTTTTCAATGCGAAGGAATTCGATGAAGAGACGGGATTGTATTACTATGGAGCGAGGTACTATGACCCAAGATTAGGACTATGGATAACTACAGATCCTTTGCAAGAAAAATACTACGACATCTCTACTTATTGCTATGCTTATAACAATCCAATACGATATGTAGATCCAACAGGAATGGAAGGATGGCTGTCTGATTGGTGGAAACAAAACAATGTTGGAACCAGATTGTTAGGAGGTGTCCAAATGGTTGGCGGTTCTATTGAGGCTGTTGGTGGAGGAATCGGTGGAATTCTTACTGCAGAAACAGGTGTAGGTCTTGCTGGTGGTGTCGCTCTGTTGTTACATGGTGCCGACAATGCTTATGCAGGTGCAAAGCAAATGTGGACTGGAAAAAGCCAAACTACATGTACATATGCTGGCACTAAATATGCATCTCAAAAATTGGGGGCCAGTGAGGAGACAGCTGACAAAATAGCAACAACAGTAGATGTTGGAACAAGTTTTGTCGGAGGAGGCTCTGGACTATACAAAAGCAATAGATTTGTCACTGGGAGACTTCAAAAACATGTTAATCAAGCTGTCAAGGAAGTTGATTCAGAAGGACTAAAGGCATTGACTCAGAAACAACTTAGAGCAGTCCAAAAGAATTCGAGATTATATCCAGCATATAGGGGTAACAGAATAGATGTGCGTACCAGACAAAAAGTTGGAAATGACAAGTTTCTAAAATGGTTTGATATAAAAAGCAATTATACTAATGGACCAGATTTTACCAGAGGAAACAAATGGTGGGATATGACAACTCATGCCCAATGGCAGAAACATGTAAATAAATATGGGAAAAATGGCACTTTATTAAACACCGCTCCTAAACGTTAATAACTGTAATTAGAGCCAGAGACATTCAGTTTCTGGCTCTATAATAAAATAAGATGAAATGAATTTACTCCATTATTTCAATAAAAAAAGAGAATTATCTCCAAGTAATAGGAAAGAATATTCCTTAAATGAACATGGATATGTGGATTTAAAGAACCAATTTATAGATAGTTCCGATTTGGCAAACAAATACGAAAAATGCGATTTTTCTAAATCGTCGTTTGCTCATTCCAATAGAATATATTGGATAGAAAACAGAATATTTATAAATTCAATATTTTATAAAACAATTTTTAGAGCATTAGCAGAACATGGAAATGAATTTTATAGCTGTATGTTTGAAAATATAAATTTCAAAAATGCAATTATAGGATACGATTCATCGTGCTATACCTATTGTACTTTTAAGAAAGTCAAATTCGGTGCATTTATAAAACCACAATTTAGAGATTGCAAATTTATAAATTGTGATTTTTACGATGTGGATTTTCAAGCTTCAAATTTTGAAAATTGTGAGTTCATCGGCAATTTAGATAACGTGTGGTTTAGAGGAGGATTTCCTACAGAATCTTTTAAAAAAGAGTTTGGAAATGCTAAGCAGAATAAAATGCTAAATGTATCTTTTGAGGATGCAATATTACATGATGTGACATTTAGTGACAATTGTGATTTATCTACAGTTTTGTTCCCTAAACAAGGAAAGTATTTGTTTTTTGATAATTGGGATGAACAGTTAGATCTGATAATGAATGAATGTACAGCAAATAAGTCTATGACAATAAGAAACGATATTGTTTCTTTTGTTGAAATACACAAGGTTCATTCAGCAAATCAAAAGTATTATATCTTAAATGTTGTAGATTTGTTGAAAGAGTATGATGATAAAGCTGTTGAAATTATTGCAAAAAAAGCAACACAAAAAATAGGATTTTCAGAATAGAAATGTAAAATAAACTGTGTCATACTACAATTGGTAAACACAGTTTATTTACGTTTTATCTTTGAGCCACCTTGAAAAAAAGTGACATCAAAACAGAGTGGTGCTTCAAAATGCTGGAATTTTTTACAGACCTTATGTATCTGCACTACAAGACGATTTAATTTACACGACCTATATGCACTTATTTTTTCTTCAATACATATAGCTTAGCAGTCTCACCTTTCGGTTCATTACCCAGTGAATCTGTCAAGACAACATTGTTGGCATCCTTCACTTTATAGAAGGTATGCTCGCCACTTGAAGAGCGCACAAGCATCAAGACATTGTTGTCAAGCACTTGAAAGGTGCCGCTTGTTTCGTCATACCCTTTTTTGCTATCTATTTTGCAAAATAGAACAAATCTATGCAATAAATGCAAATTACAATCGTCTTTCAACTATAACACAAAAAGTTGGCGAGATGAAAATAACATTAAGACAAGGCTTCAAACCGCCTTAAAAATCAGCAGGGAATATCAGAGGATTTTTTCCTTTGAATCTTTGACTTATTTCCTTTTGCAGAATCTGCTCCACTACCGTGACCGATGCACTCCATAATGTTCAGGCTACCCATACCAATGGCAGTGGCAAGACCTTGAAGACCATCCAGAAGAGCGGTCCTGACGGTGAGATTACCACTTCGTTTGAGTATGATGGCATACAGCGTCTTGTTCGTGTTACCGACACGGAGGGTAATGTAACGACCTCTACTTACGACATGGGTGACCGCCGTACTGAGGTGAACCATCCTGCAAGCGGCATCACAAGTTTCACTTATGATGCGCTCGGCAATGTGCTGACCAAGCAGACTGCCAACCTTGCAAAGGAAGGCAAGTTCATCACCTACGATTACGACTATCAGCGTCTGACGGGTATCAACTACCCAGACCACCCGGAGAACAACGTAAAGTATTACTACGGTGGTCGCAATGCCTCTCAGAACCGTATCGGTAGGTTGATGCTCCGTGAGGACGGAACAGGTGCCATCGAATACTTCTATGGCAAGATGGGCGAAGTCACCAAGACCCGCCGCACGATGATTGTGCCTAATCAAGTGATCGCAACTTATGTGACGTAATGGACTTATGACAGCCACAACCGCCTGTTAGAGATGATTGTCCAGACGAGGAGAAGATTACTTCTCTTACAATCTCGGCGGTCAGCTTGAGAAGGTTCATGGCTAAAAAGCAAAGGATGTTAGTTCTTATATATTAATAAAGTAAAAAATGCCCAAATGCAATATATTTTAACGCCTTAATAATGAAAATTGTTAATAATACATAAATAACGCATTCGTTATATATCGATTTAAAATAAATTTCGTAAATTTGCATAATTTAATCAATAGTACTGTATAAATATGAAAAAGTATTTAGTTTTAATATTATTGGCAGTGATTGTATCATCGTGCCAAGATGAAATTCTTAATGACAGTAATCCTGTTATTGAGAACGTGAATGTTAATTTGTCTATGGATGAGGCAATGAGTATTGCAAATGATAATCCTACAAATTTATCAGAGGATGAGATTCTGGCAATGGTAAATGATTTTTCCACTTCGTTGGGCTCAAAAACAAGAAGTGCTGCCAATCCAAGAATGTCTATTGTGGGCTCATATCGCATTGGCGGAATTATATCAAGCAAGACAACAAGAGGGACTACGACTGATAGTATTCCTGTTTATGAGGTGTGTTTACAGTCTGGAGAAAAGAGTGGGTATGCTTTAGTTTCTGCCGACTCTCGAAGTGCTGGTGTTTTGGCATATATAGAAAATGGTAATTTTGAGAAAAAAGATAGTACTGGGGCATGTTTGATGTTAAAATTGGCAGAAGCTTCAACTGTTTCAGAGATAAATAAAATAGAAAGGCTCAAAGTTGAGTTACGAGAGAAAACCTTGAAGAAAGTAGCTTCTTGTTTGGGTAAATCTACAGTAACATATGAAGAAATAAAAGATTTGATTGAGGTTAATGGTGTAAAAAGCCATGAAACAACTTCCCGTTCTACAGCTTATGACAAACCTTTGAGCCAGATTATATCGTTAATGCCTCAAAATGGTGGAGCTGTTTTAAAGACCGAGTGGGATCAAGACAATCCTTATAACTTGTTGTTGCCTAAAACTTATAATGAATATCATACGGAAACAAATTACCCTATGGGGTGTGCTATTACAGCAGGAGTTCAAACTTTAGCAGCTATCGCTCCGAGCATGACGATTGATGGAACAGTCATAGACTGGGCATTTGTTACTAAAAAACCGAAATTGAAGTATGATTCGTATTTTGGCGGAGATTATGAGGAGGCTATGATGATTTCCAAAGTAGTTAAGCATATGTATGAAGGAACAAATACAACACCAAATATTGATGAGGATTTTAAGTATGGGCCTTATGATGATCCGAATATACCTCGTGTAAAAAGTAGTACAACTTCAGTTTCTAATTTATTGGATTATTTAAAGAAGTATGTTTCTTGTGGCACTTATTATAATAAATATGCCCCAGATCCATTGTTAAATACGATAAATGCAAACCGCCAGATGCCTTGCGTTGCAATAATGGGTGGAACACATACTGCAAATGAACAGGCAGAAAAAGGTTCTCATGCTTGGGTTATAGATGGATATGCAATTTGCACTAAGACAAGCAGAGAAATTTTACGAAATAACGATTTGTACTTTCATGCTAATATGGGATGGGGTGGACCTGACAATGGCTTTTATAAGGTAAATGCAGATGCTTCGACTGATTTTGAGACAACATTAGGCACTTATAATATAAATTTTTGGGAAATAACAGAAATTCATAAGAAATAATTAGTTTTAATTGCATTTGGTGTACAAAGTTATGTACATCAAATGCTTTATTCTATTGGCAAATATGAAAATAATTCAATACTTTTTTCTTTTTTTTGTGTTTTCTATAGTATATGGCTGTAGTAATGGTACTGATGTTTCATCATTGTGTTTTGAAAAAGAGTATTACGAAAAGCCATTATTAGAAAACCCATCGGAAATTATGTTTAGTGGTGGAAGCAACAATCTTTCAGTCGAAGTGTCAGATGATAATGTTTTGGAAGCCACTATTGATGCTGGAAAAATAAAAATAAAGACAAAAAAGAATGGGATTGTTTATCTTGTTGTAAAGGATAAGACGGAGAATACTAGCGTTACTATTAGGGTTAAGGTCGTGGATAGTTACTTAGGTTTGCAATTAGGCAAACCAATTCCGAACTATTCTGTTTATAACGAAGATGACAGACTTTATTTAGTAAATAATAAAAGTAAATCATTTTATTTATATGATAAATCTTTTAATTTAAAAGCTACTGGCAATTACAAACTGTTTGTGAAAAACTCAAATTATTTTCTTTCTTTAGTCTTTTCAGATAAGGTTTGTTTTTATAATATTTCAAACAGTTCACATGCTTTTTTATGGGGAGCCATTCCTACTTATTTAGGGTTTTTATGGACGAATGAAGGTCTTACAACTACTAATGCACGAGATATATCACCTGTCGTTATGACTGCTTTTGATTTAGACACAAATAACGTTTACTATTTTAATGTTGATTCTACCGAATTTCCTTACGGGATATTAAATTAAAACACAACAGCAATTAGCAATATACAACACCTTTCTGTTGATGCTATTTTGAATATATGTAAAACTGATGATATTAGAGGTGAAGTTCTGAATGGTAAAGGTGTAAGAGTTAAGTAAACGACTCTCTCATTTACTCATTGATAAAGCTGACAATGCAAAAGACTTTTCAATAAGATTCAAAAGGATGGTAGGATTGAAACTCTTGCCATCCTTTTTCGATTAAGTCTCACAATCTACACTTTGTCAGCTTTTGGCTTTATTGTCCATTGTTATTATTCAATAATGGTTCTTTCTCTAACGATATGCTGTTTTTACCAAGAATTTACATAAAAGTTGTTATAATATGACAGTATCGGCGAATCGGTACCACTGTAGCGCATGAATCGGTACCATCATAGCACTGCATTCGGTACCATCGTATCACTTGAATCGGTACCATCATAGCGCCCCAATCGGTACCAAAAAGATGTAAAGTTCTGCTCATGTATAATAATAACCGCCTATCTTTGCAGAAGAATTTTTAAATCTGTATAGATATGGCACAAAGTAATGTAAACATGAGCAAATTAAAACGTTCATTTCAAATGCTAGCGGCAAAAATACCGCAACGCACCATTTGCGAGCAACTACACATGGGACGTGGCGTACTGAACCGTTACAAGACCTTGGCGGATTCCCAAGGTTTGTCCTATGGCGTGATAGGCCGCATGAGTGACGGGGAAATAGAATCTTTCCTCCAGTTGTCCAAACCCACAGCAGCCCCATCTTCCCAACGTCAGGTGCTGGACGGGCTGTAGCCTGAATATGTGTCAGACTTGTCGCATAACCGCTACCTCACCATTCAAGCCCTGCACGAGTCATACAAGAAGGAGCATCCCGACGGATATGGATACACCCAGTTCAAGAAGTCAATCCGTAAGTATCAGTACTCACACAACCTCAGCTTCCATAACACCTATATTCCTGGGGAAGAGATGCAGATTGACTTCGCCGGCGATACCCTGTGGCTTACCGACCCGAAGACAGGTGAGCTAACCAAGGTTGTCGTCCTGGTCTGTATCCTGCCATACAGCGGCTTGGGATTTGCCAAGGCTATGTACAACGCTTCCATGGAGAACTTCTTCGGCGGTATATCCGATGCCTTCTCTTACTTCGGCGGAACAACTCGCATAGCCAAGAGTGACAACATGAAGCAGTGGGTGAAGAAATACGACCGCTACGAGCCAGCGTTCAATGATGCAGCCGTGGAATGGGCCGCCTACTACGATACAACCCTCCAAACCTGCAGGGTTCGCACTCCCAGGGACAAAGGTCCAGTCGAGGGACTCGTCCAAAAGACCTACAATGCCGTCTACGCTCTGCTACATGACGAGGTGTTTTACAATCTACCGAGTATGAATGCCCGTATCTATGAGTTGATGGACGGCTTCAATGAAAAGCCGTCCAGAACGACAGGGAGAAGCAGACGTGACATCTTCGAGGCGGAAGAGCAACCTACGTTGGGCAAACTGCCCATGACTCCATACCGCTTCAGATATCGCAAGGAGGTGAAACTGTCCGGTACCTATCACGTCATGGTTGACAAGCACAACTATAGCGTGCCATACCAGTATGTCGGGCAAAAGGTGAGCGTACTGTGGGACTTGGATACCGTGGAGGTTTACTCCGGGAGTTCTCGCATAGCCATCCATCAGCGTCGCCAAGGATCTGGATACAGCACGCTTGACGAGCATATGCCAGACAAACATCTTGCCTACAAGCACGGACAGGGATATAATGCCGCCTATTTCCTGGAGGAGGCGGCATTGGTCGGCAGCAACACCACTGCTGCAGTCCAATCCATCCTCAATCGCACGAAGCATGTCGAGCAGTCGTACAAGTCCTGCCAAGGAGTCCTGTCTCTCAAGCGCAAGTATGGCAAGGAGCGTCTGGAGAAGGCCTGCAAGCGTCTGGCAGGTTGTTCATCCATCACCTACACGACCATCCGCAATGTGTTGGAGAAGAACCTTGATCAAGTTGACGGGGAAGAAACAGTCTCAAATGTGCCACAGAACGACTATGTGAGAGGCGCGGAGGCATTTATGAACATTTAAACATATATATAGTAACATGAACTTACAAGAAACCATCATACAACTCAACGAGTTGAAGCTCAGAGGTATGTCATCCTCCTTCGAGGCCATGACCAGCCTTCCTGTACAGAACCGCCCATCCCTGGAAGTCGCCATCTCCAAGATGGTGGATGCAGAGGTGCAGGACAGACGAGATCGAAAGACCGCCATGTATCTAAAAATCAGCAAGCTTAGATATACGGCACTCTTAGAGGATGTCATCTGTGGAACAGACCGCAACTTCACCAAGGATGACCTTACCGCCATTGCCGACTGTGCCTTTATACGCAGGCATGAGAACTTGCTCATACAAGGAAAGTGCGGCTGCGGAAAATCCTTTCTTGCCTGTGCCCTTGGAAGACAGGCTTGCATGCTAGGCTATAGAACTCTCTATCTCAACATGAACAGCTTTGTGGAGAAAGTTGCACTCAGCAAGCTGGATGGGTCGTACCTAAAGATGATAACCAATCTAGAAAAGTATGACTTGCTCATATGGGATGACTTCGGGTTGCAGCCAATGGATGACAAGACCAGACTCGCAATGCTCCAAATCCTAGAAGAGAGATACGAGAGAAAGTCCGTCATTATCGCCTCACAGCTTCCTATTGCCAAATGGTATGATTATATAGGTGATCCTACCTTGGCAGATGCCATTATGGACCGTTTGGTGGCAAATGCAAGTAAAATAGAGTTAAAAGGCGATTCTATGCGCCAGAAATTGAAAAAATAAATTACCTTTGCAAATTGAAAAGCAGAACTGAAATCTTGGTACCGCTTGCAGCGATACAAGCGGTACCGATTGCAGTGATAGCATGGTACCGATTACACCGCTACGCTTGGTACCGATACAGCGCTATCGTCATATAATATATATAAATATTCGTCTTTGATACTTCCTGCCATTATCTTTGCCGATTAAAATGTTAGTGCAAAGCAATAATGAAGTAATAGAAACGTAAAAAGTAAACAACATGGAACGCAAAGAACAGACCGGGCATATCTGTAGATGGATGGCTTTAGGCATCATGACTGCCATCGTCATCGTAGGATGTACCATTGTAATCGGCCTATTTGAATGGCGCGACAGAAAGGAGATTGAGTGTAGAAATGCAGAACTGCATCAGTGGCGAAAGAATGTGCATGACTTAAACTTGCACATAACGGAATTGTCACTGCTTGGTGAAATGGTTGCGGATTGGGACTCAACAGATGTAAATGAGTATCATTCGCTTCGATTGGAAGTGGACAGTATGCTTGAAGGCATCGCAGGTATCTGTCCGAAAGAAGATTCTGATACGATCTGCCGTCTTCTTGCAGAAAAGGAACAGCTCCTTCTAGATATAAAGGATGCTATGCAGGAATTGAATGCCACTCAAGAAAAGCTGACCGCAGAAGTTCCAAGAATTGTAGAGCAGAATAAGACTGAAAGCAAAAGACTTTCAGCTATGCCACAGCAGGCAAAGCCAAAGAAGCGAGGTTTCTTCAGCAGATTGTTCGGCAAGAAAGAAAATGCAGTAACAACAGGCAACCGTTTAACCCAAACTGAAAAGATGCTCACCAACCTAAACCAAACGGTTGTTGCTAAACATCACCAGCAAAGCCGTAAGGTAGTGGAGATATTGGATAGTCTTGGAAATAGAAATGAAGGTATCAATAAGCAGTTGCAAAGAGTAATCAGCATAGCTGATGAGAATGTGGATAAAGGCATCAAAGTTCGTGAGCGACAAATCGCAGACTTGGAAGGCAATTATACCTATTATTATATAGGGATGATAGGATTGTTGATATTGGTGTTTTTCGTATTATTCCTATTGGTGTGGCGATTCGCATTCAAGACACGTAAGAGCAAGGAAGAAACAAGAAAGGTGATGCTGACAGTAACACATGAGATGCGCAGTCCTTTGTCTGCCATCAAGGATTATGCCCGCAAGATTAGCGGACTTGAAGATGCTACGGATGAAAGCAAACGGTATGCCGACTTGATTGTTGACACATCGAAAGGCTTGACTTCTATGATAGACAGTTTCCTGGTTTACTCCAAATTAGCGAATGGAAAGGCGACCGTCAAGGAACGCCCTTTCCGTATGATGGACATTGCCGAGCAATTAAAGATGGAGTATGAGCCCTTTGCTGCGAAGAAACAACTTGAATTGAGCGTCAACAATAAGGCAGATGGTGTTGTCAATGGAGACAAGGAAAAGGTGCTTACAATAGGACGCAATCTGCTTTCCAATGCCATCAAATATACGGGAAAGGGTGAGATAGTATTGTCCACAACCTATAAAAATGGTGTATTCATGCTAATGGTTAAGGATACAGGAACAGGATTGGACGACAAGCAACAAAAACAAATCTTTAAGGAATTTGCAAGATTGGGAAATGCGGTCACCCAACCGGGATTTGGCTTGGGACTTTCCATTGTCAAGAACCTCGTTTCACTTATGAAAGGAAAAATCGATGTGTCCAGTCACCAAGGGCTGGGAAGTATATTTACCATTAGTCTTCCTATGGCTACAGCCGAAAAGCAGAATGTGGAACCAACTCAGTATAGAACGAAACGACAAGATTCGTTTACTGTCATTGCCATTGATGATAGCCATGTGCAACTGAGTACCATTCGTGAGGCGTTTGCATCAAACGGCATTGTATGTGACACTTGTAATAATGCCACGGATTTATTGGATATGATGCGCAAAAAATCTTATGATCTGCTGATAACGGATTTGAAGATGGCTGAAGTGAATGGTATCGAGATTCTGGAAATGATGCGTATGGTGAACGTGCGTAACTCTAAGACTATTCCTGTTGTTGTTATGACAGCAGCACCAAATGTGAGTGAGCAAGAACTGCTTGACGCAGGATTTGTCGCTTGTCTGTTCAAGCCGATGTCTGACAAGGATTTGATAAACACTGCAAGAAAGTGTGTGAATGGCAAGATAGCAGAAAAACAAATAGACTTCTCTATGTTGCTGACCTACGGCAATGAAAAAGAGACTTTGGAGAATTTCGTAAAGGAAATGACTGATACATTGGGCAGTATCCGTAATGCAGCCAAAGAGGAGAACCGCAAGAAAATGTCCGATGCCATTCACCACGCAAGAAGCTCGTGGATGATGGTACAATCTGACGAGTCTTTGAACTATCTTTTTGACCTGATTGAAGATTCTACATCATCAGACGACGTTATCAACCAAGCGGTTGAGGATGTTTTCGCACATGGTGAGGCAATCATCAAAGCCGCACAAAAGAAAATTGAGGAGGTAACAGTATGAAGAAAGTAATAATCATTGAAGACAGTCCGACATTTTGCAATATGTTGGGCAAGAAGTTGGAGGCGAAGGGATGGAAAACAATCTTATGCTACAATTACAGAGATGGTCTGAAAGCTGTTAAGGAATCCTCAGAATGGAATGTTGTCATTTCGGATATGCGCTTGGGGAATGATAACGGCATCGACCTGTTGGAATGGTTGCGTAGTAACGGCTACCAGAATCCATTTATTATCATGACATCTTACGATGAAAGCATGAGTGCCGTGAAGACTATGAAATTGGGAGCGGAAGACTATATACCGAAGAAATTGTTGCTTGATGTAGTTTATGAACGTTTGGAAGAAATCATAGACAAGCAGAAACGACTCGTAGAGTTGAATAACAAGATTGTTTACCGCAAAAGTGAGAAGTTTCGCCGTATATACAAAATGGCAGAATTGTTTGCCAAAAGCGACATGGCTGTTATGATATTGGGCGACAACGGAACTGGCAAAGAACATATAGCGGAAAAGATACATCTGCAAAGCAAAAGAGCCGACAAGCCTTTTGAAGTAGTAGATTGCGGTACGCTTTCTGCGGAACTTGCCGTTTCCGCTCTCTTCGGGCATGAGAAAGGGGCATTCACAAGTGCGGAGGCAGCAAGAAAAGGTTACTTTGAATTGGCTGCTGGAGGTACGCTGTTCTTGGACGAGATAGGCAACCTGCCGAAAGATGTACAGGCGATGCTGCTGCGTGTGTTGCAATCCAAGAGCTACCGACCATTGGGAGCTATAAAAGACAAAGTGGCTGATGTGCGCATTATTGCCGCCACCAACGAAAACCTGCAAGAGGCAGTTCGGGAAGGACGATTCAGAAGCGACCTGTATTATCGACTTCACGAAGCGGTTATTGAGATTCCACGGTTGCGGGATTGTAAGGAAGATATTATGCCATTAGCTAACTTCTTCCTGAAACTATATGATAGGCATACGGACAAAGAAATAAAATGTATCAGTAAGGAAGCGCAAAGGGCACTTGTAAGCCATACATGGCCAGGTAATGTGCGTGAGTTGAAATCATGTATCATGCGAGCTATGCTGTTATGCGAGAATGAGATAATAGATGTCGAGGACTTGCAGTTGTCACAATCGGCATTGACAGAAGAGGCTTTGGACTTTGATGAACAAGAACGCAAGATCAATCGAGAGCGTATCTTGTGGGCTTTGAAGCAATGTAATGGCATCAAGCGTGATGCGGCAAAAATGTTGGAAATGAGCCATACTACATTCTATGCCCGCATGAAAGAGTATGGTATTCCAACTAACAAGTTGTAATGGTATAAGAACCGTGTAAGGAAGATTGGACAAGTGTCCGGTTTTCCTTACACTATTTCTGCTTGCAATTCCCTTGTGAAAATCTTATTCTCTTGATAAAGTTGCTGATTATCAGGAAATATCATCATCCTATTGTTTAGTCTGTCTTGGAATGGCATATGTATTGGACTAATAAATGGTGTGCGCACGAATACATCAAATTAGTACAAACCCATAAAAGAGACAGCAACATGGAATACAACATATTGTTAGAGACTGATTTTTTCAACTTGCTGAATGCAGGTCATAAGAACAAAAGTGGTAACGCTTTAGAGAACTCATATCGTGAGTTTATCAAGGTTGTGGTTGATTTATGCAGCACTAACGTGAAGCAAGCGGTCTTTGCACTGTCATACGTAGAAACCGAGCTTGACTTTCATCTGTCAATGCCCCATATAAAGGATTGTTTGGGAACCGTAGGCTTGTATGTGCGCAAAGCAATTGCATTTGTCCGCAGAATGCAAGAGCATGTGGCAGCAACATATCATCTTCATGTGACCACATCCACTTCAGAAGCCTCTCCGCCAGTATCATCAGAATCAAAGCCATTAGTAAAATGGACTGGCAATGCCGTTGACCTTGTAGAAATGGTATATGGCATCTGCGTCATGGGAAGCGTGAATGATGGCGATGTGAAGTTCAAGGACTTGGCGCATGCCATGTACCAGTTCTTTGGTATCAAAGCCAAGGACTGCTATCGTTTCTATACCGACATCAGAAGACGCAAGAACTATAGTCGCACCTATTTTTTGGACAAGATGCAGGAGAAGTTGAACGACAAAATGCGAAAGGATGATGAATTGGAAAGAATGAGACGATAAAAAACGATAAATCCCATATATGTATGCAGGGTCGAGTAACTGAAAGGACAATTCCTAAAAGTTACTCGCCTTATTGTTTATTTCTGTATGAGATGCTTTAAGCTCTCGTCACCAGCGATGCGCTCCAGCTCGTCCTTGACAATCAGCTTGACATCCTCCTTGATTTGGTTGTAATTGTCCAGAATAGCTTGCTTCATGCAGTCGTTGCCATCGGCATCCTTGAAGTCGTTGATGATGGGGATAGGCTGATAATGGCTTTCCTCTCGCTTTACCTTATCGGTGTCAACGACAATCTCGGCATGGAAGATCTTCTGCTCTATGCGCTCGGTGAAGTTGTCGGAAACAGAGCCGACAAACATACCTTGGGTAAGACCACTTATCTTGCTTGGCGGAATGAGACTGTCCATCTGGGTATTGATAGATGTAGAGACATCCTGACGGTTGATGGAAATGGACTGGCGCTTTTGGAGCACTTTTCCAAAACGCTCGGATAAAGTCTTGGCGGTCTCGCCAACGACCTGTCCGCTGAAGATATTACCAACGGTATTGATAACCACCTTAGCCTCCTTGTCTCCATAATCACGGACCAACTGCGAGAAGTCCTGGAAGCCCAAGCAGACGGCAACTTTGTTGCTTCGTGCCGTGGCAATCAGGTTATCCAAGCCTTTGAAATAGATGGTCGGCAACTCGTCAATGATAACGGATGATTTGAGTTGTCCCTTCTTGTTGATGAGTTTCACGATGCGGCTGTTGTACAAGCCGAGTGCAGCACCATAAATGTTCTGACGGTCGGGATTGTTGCCGACACATAGAATTTTCGGTTCTTCGGGATTGTTGATGTCGAGTGTAAACTCGCTTGCGGACATCACCCAGTAGAGTTGTGGTGAAATCATTCGTGACAGCGGAATCTTTGCGCTTGCAATCTGCCCCGCCAACTGCTCCATTGCCCCACCTTGCCATGCATCCATGAATGGAGAAAGATAGTTCTCAAGTTCGGGATAGCTCGTCAGTATCGGAAAAACATCCTCGTATCTGCGGTTGAGCAATTCTATGGCATGAGGAAAGGTACAATACTTCCCGTTCTTGTAGATTCTTAGGTACCAAATGATGGCTGCAAAGAGGATAATCGGACTCTCCACGAAGAAGTCGCCCTGCTTCTGAACCCACGTCTTGTTGAGGTTGAGCATGATGGTGTATGCACTCTCATAAGCATCGGAAATGTCACTCATGAAATCCGGGTGAATGGGATTGCAGCGATGACTTCTGCGAGGATCGTCAAAGTTGATGACATAGAACTGGGGCTTGACCTTATATCCATTCTGATGGTTCATCATGTGGTTGTAGGCAATCGTCGAAAGGTCGGGAAACTTGAAATCATAGATATACATTGAATACCCCTTCTCTATCTGCTGTTTGATGTAGTTGTTCACTACAGCAAAAGACTTGCCACTACCCGGTGTACCTAACACGATGGTCGCTCGGAACGGATTGACCACGTTGATCCATCCTCTCTGCCATTTCTTCTTGTAGTAGAAGCGAATGGGCAGATTGACAGAATACTCGTTCTCCATGAGTTTGGTCTCCTGCATGAAACTCTCGTTCTCATTATTGAAAACATCCTCCATGAGGTTGTGTTTCAAGAGCCTGCTCATCCAGAGTCCTCCCATCAACAGGCAGATATAACCCGCTGTCATTGTAAAGATGTACAGCGTGGCATTGCCCAAATGAGATATAGGCAACAATAATATCCACCAGTTGAGGAAGAACAGACAGAAGCCTACGGCAAGAACCGTCCAAATCTTGCTCCAACTCATCTTCTCTGCCTTTACGCCCTTGGTTCCAAGACATGAGAGTGCCAAGAGTAAAAGCGAGAACAACTTTGTGTAGAGGATAGAATGAAACAAGCCACCTGTACGGTTGAAGTTGATAAGGATTCTGTCAACAACTCCGATTGTCACTCCCCATATGTGCATTGCCTCGTAGCAATACCAATATACATTCATAATTGCGAGTATTATACTCACGGCACGGAGAAAATCCATAATTTTCCCCAGTGCTCTCAAATCGTCTTCTTGTGCCATTGTTTTTCAGTTTTGAAGTTATACAAATTGTTTTTGATTGAAGGTAGGCTTTCTCCATTGTATAAGAAAGCCAACCTTGATAACACGATTAAAGACTTCGCCCTTTTCGTTTCTTCTTCTTTCTACGCAACTCTCTGTCAAATGCAGCTTCCTGCGCCTCATTTGAAGGACCGCCTCCAGCCATAAGTCCAAGACCGCTGCCGTACTCATCGAACAAGCTAGAACCATGATATTCCTGTTCCGGCATTGTGACATCTTCCTTCGGGATGGTAAGCGGTATCGGCTGCTCATTCTCGTAAGGTAAGGTGAAGTGCTCCTGCAGGGCATTGGCAGAAAGATTCGTTCCAAGCCTTGAACCATTGAAAACGCTTTGAGTGCGGTGGTCAATGAATGTTGCTCCGTAGATACGGCCGTCAGCTGTATGTCGAAAAACAACATCAATGCCCTTTGCTTTCAGCAGTTCAACGAACTTATCCTTATGGTACGTCTGTTTCAAGACTGCTTCTACGCTATGACGGGTCATCTCGGATAGTTTCTTGTCCTCCTTGAACTTCTTGGCAGAATAAGCGAACCGCTTTTCTATCGCCTCCACACCGACAGATTTGTCAATCTTGGAAGCCTTGAAAGGATTTCCCACCTTGTTGCCCGGTCCGTCCGTGGCAGAATAGACAAAACCATGATACTCACGACCGCCAACTTCGCCTCTGACTTCCTCCAAGGATATATTATATAAGGAGAGAAGTGCACGGTACTCGCCCAAGGACTGGAACCTGTAGGTAGCGCAGAGAGATTTTACGGTATTGGCAACCTGCTTCTTCACATTGCCTTGGCTTACATCCACCTTGCGGAGTGGATTGTCTGCCTGGCGTTGCTTGCGGTCTGCCTTGTGGAGATTGTACTTCTCCTCCAAGTCACGGGTGATAGCCTTGCTCCTATGGTAGTTGTATCGGCTATCCAAACACTTGCCGTTTTCATCCACTCGGATAGTCACGATGTGCATGTGATGACGGTCGATGTCCTCATGCTTGTAAACCATGTATGGCTGGTTGCCATATCCCATGCGCTCCAAGTATTCACGGGCGATGTTCTCCATGTCCATATCCGTCAGCACATCATCGGGATGCGGATTCAAGGATATATGCACGACAGGCTTCTCTGTTTTGATGTGCGGAGAAAGGTATCGCTGGAAATCACGCAAGGCATTGGCGATGCTCGTCTTTCCCGAACAATCATCGAAGATCTTGTTCGTTGCTAAGAGCTTTCCCTCTTCCTTGTTAATCTTTTCACCATTGTATGCCAGTGCGCCATACAATGAACTTCCGAAACTTATCTTTGCGACCATCTTTCCTCAAACTTACGGGTTAGTTCAACAATCTCACGGGTAAGAGAGACCAGTTCCCTGGTGCAATTCTCCAGCTTATAGAGCAAAGCCATCGCCTTTTTCTCTGAGAAATGACAACGGAGTTCCTTGACAATCTGGTTGTAGTTGTTGCCAATCATTCGGTACTGCGAGTGAAAAGAAGAAAGCTTGGTGTAGTATTCCACCAATGTCTTGTCCTCGCGCAGCACCTTGAACGGCTCGCCGAAGATGCGTGCCTTGGCAAAAACAGCCTTTGCCTTCACATCAGTCTGCTCATACATGACGAGGAATTTCATCCACTCGTCATCGTCGAACCGAAGCATCACATGGTGCGACTTCGGGTTCAGCTTGGGGATTCGTCCCCCTCGTTTTCTTTCTGTGTTCATATTAAAATGGATTAAGTGGTATATGCGGCAATAATGGAATTGCACAAACTATCGTCAGATTGGAACATGGGGAGCCCGACTTCGGAGAGGCTACCAACCCGGCAGGGCAAGGTCTTTGGAGAGTAACTCCAAAGGTTTTGAGTAACTCAAAACATACCTTGCTATGTCTTTGAGGACATAAAAATCCGCTTAGGGTGGATTGAAGTTAGCCTTCGTAAGAAGCTGTCCCCATCCCGAATGGAAGCTGTTCGGGAAATCCAGTCCTTTGCGGAATATCAAGCCTTGTTCTTCTCGGAACGATATGGATGCGCTATCCATCGCTTTGCCTTTCGGGTGCAAAATTACGGCTAAAATAGCACCCTTGGAACAGATGCACCCCAGACAACCACTGCAACTATCGGCAACATGCTGCCACAGGATTTGAAAACCATTGTTTTTCGGATTTTTCGTTGTTACTTTGCAGCGTGAATGACAGACATACATGTCTTGAATGATGCAAAACAGACGGCATATTCAGATGCTCCAATGCAGTCATATAAAACGTATTACATGTAATATGATAAAACGTTTGACATGCAAAATGCTTGATATGTAAAATGTAATATAAGTATGCACAAATGTGGCATGACATACAGACTGGCTATAGAACAGTTATGAAGCATGACATATATAAAAGCCATATAGCAAGCATAAAAACAATATAACTGATACGAAAGTTGCATAACATATAATATCACTTGCAAGCCTCATGGCTCATAGATTTGCACCATAGCATGTAGGATGTATCGCAAATAAAAATGCAATACCGCATTATAACAAACAAGATGTATAACTCATAAAAAGACAAACATGAAGAAAGAACCAACATTCATCGCCTTCTCCACCCAAAAGGGAGGAGCTGGCAAGACAACACTAACGGTGTTGATGGCAAGTTACCTTTATTATGTCAGAGGTTACGATGTCGTGGTGGTTGACTGTGATTTTCCACAGTTCAGCATCAAGGACATGAGAGAGCGTGACATGCAGAACATCGAGAGTAATGAGTATCTGTTGAGACAGACGCATGAGATGATGAGAAGAACAGGCAAGCCTGCCTATCCAATCGTGGAGAGTCGTCCCGACGAGGCTGTGGAAACAGTAAAGCCTTTCTTGGAAATGGACACACCGCCAGACTTCATCTTCTTTGACCTCGCAGGAACGATTGACAACCTCGGTGTCATAGAGACCATTGCCACGATGGACTACATCTTTTGTCCGATTACAGCAGACAATGTTGTGTTAAGAAGTTCCATCATGTTCGCCAGTCAGTTGAACGATATGTTCATCAGCGTCGGCAAGACAAATATCAAGGAACTGAATATGCTTTGGAACATGGTTGATGCAAGAGAGAAAACAAACCTCTACGAGAAAGCTGGTTGTGTGATGGACGGATTGGGATTGTCTGTGTTGAACACCTACATCCCAGACAGTAAGCGTTTCAGAAAGGAATGTGCAGAGGATGGTAACAAGGTTGTCTTTCGCTCTACGATTCTACCTCCCGACAAGCAACTGATAAAGGGCAGCAACATAGAGAAATTGGCTGACGAAATATTATCCATTATCAAGAAGTAATGTGTATGGCAAAGAATTTAAAAGTAAACATTGACTCGGAAGAGTTCAGAAACTCATTCCGCCCACACATGCCACCAAGCAGGGCTTCAACGGAAGAACCTATACAGAAGGAGGCACTAAAGAGCGAGGTAAGTAAACAAAAAGAAGCAATGCCTTCCAAGGGTACTTCATCTCTCATGGATGAATACCAAGAAAGGTATATTCGCAGGTCTGAGAATCCAGCTCGTTCTGGCAAGATGACATACATCCGAAAGGAGTATCATGAAACCATCATGCGCCTCGTGTCTGTCATTAACCGTGAGGATATGTCTTTGTCGGGCTATATAGACCATGTGCTGACAGAACATTTCCAAAAGTATGGGGAAGTTATCAAAGAGGTGTATAAGAAGAATAACAAGGATATAATCATGTGGTAATATGGAAATAATGTTATTGATAATTGTACTCCTGTATTTTATGTGGAGTATAGCAGTCTTGGTATTTGATGCCGACATCTGGCTTAGAAGCAAGTTGAGAATAGAAAAGACTAATGTGGCACCTAAGGAAAGTCCGCCTATTCCTGCTGATGACTTCATTGTCAGACACACCTATACTGTCTCACCGAAAAAAGTCCCAAGCGAACCTGTGCAAATTAAACGGGAGGATGATGGTGAAACAATAAGGGAAAATGAGGTTACATTCGAGGATGATCAATCTTTGGTGAAGTCCGCCCGTATTCCTGACAATAAGTTGGATGAAGTTTTCACAGATACACGTATTGAGGATGTTGACGTGAAATACGATGAATCAGAAGAAGAGCCTGTTGTTGAACAAGCAAGTGGCAATAGCTTTGAGGAGATAGACAAGGCTGTTGAAACAGCAAGCAAGCCGAATGCCACAAACGAAGAATGTGCTCATGCTGGCAAGGTGTTTATTGAAATGGAAGGCAATGAACTTTTCAACATGATAGCGGAACGTTCCAAGCAGATCAAACGCAGAATGAATGCGTTGATGGAATTGCACATGTCGAGCGTTTCCACCATCAAGCCTACATCAGAAAAAGCAACAAAAGCTATCAAAAAGAAGAAACTTGTTGTACCAGAAGACTTCAAGGATTTCAATATCAGAGATTTTGTATAACAATAAAAATGAGAATTATGAAAAAAGCAAGAAAGAACAACGGGACTAAGGAGCACATCTGTGTTCAGTCCATAGTGAATGTAACCATGTCGTCAAGTACCAACAACAGAAATGGGTACATCGGCAAGTTCATGACGGATGCAGGCTTTACTGCAAGACTTGGCAGACAGGTAAGCATCAGTGAGGAAACTCATGAGCGAGTAATGAAGTTTGTCAGTGTCGTAGGCAAAGGACAGGTTTCCATGGCAAGTTTCATCGAGAATATCATCAACGAGCACTTCAACATCCACAATGCCGAAATAAAGGCTGCGTTTGATGAAGGACTCAAGGCATATCGCATCTAACAACAAGACAGTACACCAATGAAAAAGAAAGACTACGGCTAAAATCTCAGCTCGCCACTGAATCCACAAGTCGGCATCATGCCGCATGAGTAAACAAAAGTATCAACCGCCAGCCGGGATCATCCAATCCCCAAGGCACAGAAAAAAACGATTTATGAACAAGAAAAACAGAATCATTCTTCTTGCTGCGATGATTTTCGCAGCCGTATCACAGACATTCGCGCAAGGCAACGGACTTGCAGGTATCAACGAGGCAACAAGTATGGTGACCTCCTACTTCGACCCGGGCACGAAGCTCATCTACGCCATCGGTGCCGTGGTGGGTCTCATCGGAGGCATCAAGGTGTATGGCAAGTTCTCGTCAGGCGACCCGGACACGAGCAAGACTGCCGCAAGCTGGTTCGGAGCCTGCATCTTCCTCATCGTGAGTGCAACCATCCTCCGCTCGTTCTTCCTATAATATAATAAGGTATAAGACTTATGGCTGACTACCCAATCAACAAGGGCATCGGTCATTCGGTTGAGTTCAAGGGACTGAAGGCACAGTACCTCTTCATCTTCGCAGGTGGACTGCTTGCCGTCTTCTTCCTTGTGGTAGTCCTCTATATGGCTGGTGCGGATCAATTGGTCTGCATCGGCTTGGGTCTCACGCTCGGATCATTGCTAGTATGGGGAATATTCCATCTGAACAACAAGTACGGTGAGCATGGACTGATGAAGCTCCTTGCCGCCAAGAGCCATCCACGCTATATCCTCAACCGAAGGAAAACAAACCGAATGTTCAAACATAAAAAGAAAGAAGAATGAGAAATATCAGAAAATCAAGCACCCTTGAAAGCAAGTTCCCGTTGCTTGCCGTGGAGCAAGGCTGCATTATCTCCAAGAATGGCGACATCACGGTCGCCTACGAGGTGACGCTCCCCGAAATCTTCACGGTAACATCGCAGGAGTATGAGTCGGTACATGCCGCATGGTGCAAGGCTATCAAGGTGCTGCCAGACTACAGCATCGTACACAAGCAGGACTGGTTCGTGAAAGAGAACTATGCGCCGGACTTGCAGAATAGCGATATGAGCTTTCTGTCAAGAAGCTACGAGAGACACTTCAATGAGCGTCCTTACCTGCATCACCAGTGTTACCTGTTCCTCACCAAGACCACCAAGGAGCGTATGGCACACCAAAGCAATTTTTCCACCTTGTGCCGTGGGCATATCATCCCCAAGGAAATCAAGGACAAGGAAACGGTAGCAAGATTCCTCGATGCCGTGGAGCAGTTCGCAAGAATCATCAACGACAGTGGTTATATATCATTGCGAAAGTTGGCTGATGATGAAATCACAGGCACGGAACGGACAACGGGACTTGTAGGCAAGTACCTATCGCTCTCCACGGAGAACGTGCAATGTTTGGAGGATATGGAATTGTCTGCAAGTGGTATGCGTATCGGAAACAAACACCTATGCCTTCATACCTTGTCGCAAACGGAAGACTTGCCAACGGAAGTATCTACGGACAACCGCTTTGAGCGATTGTCCACTGATCGAAGTGACTGCCGACTATCTTTTGCCGCTCCAGTTGGCTTGCTGTTGTCCTGCAATCATATCTATAACCAGTATGTCTTCATAGACAACAGTGACGAGACCTTGCAGAAGTTCGAGAAGACCGCACGTAACATGCACTCGCTGTCAAGGTACAGCCGACAGAACGCCATCAACAAGGAATGGATTGACGAGTATCTGAACGAGGCTCACTCACAAGGCTTGCAGTCTGTCCGTGCCCATTTCAATGTTATGGCATGGGGCGAGGATATGGAAGAGTTGAAGCATCTTCGCAACGACGTAGGCAGTCAGTTGGCAAGCATGGAATGTGTGCCACGCCACAATACGGTGGATTGTCCGACACTTTTCTGGGCAGCGATACCCGGCAACGAGGGGGATTTCCCGTCAGAGGAGAGTTTCCATACCTTCATTGAGCAGTCAGTGTGCCTCTTCACGGAGGAAACCAACTATATGGATTCTCCCTCACCGTTCGGCATCAAGATGGCAGACCGCATCAGTGGTAAGCCGCTGCACATTGACATCTCTGACCTGCCGATGAGAAAAGGCGTGACAACCAACCGCAACAAGTTCGTGCTCGGACCATCGGGAAGTGGAAAGTCGTTCTTCATGAACCACCTCGTCAGACAGTATTACGAGCAAGGCACGCATGTGGTCTTGGTGGATACGGGAAATTCCTACCAGGGACTCTGCGAGATAATCAACAGAAAGACAGGTGGAAAGGATGGTATCTACTATACCTATACGGATGAGAGTCCCATCTCATTCAATCCGTTCTTCACCGAGGATAAGGTCTTTGACATCGAGAAGCGTGAGAGCATCAAGACTTTGCTCCTGACACTTTGGAAGAAGGACAACGAGCCTGCCACACGAGCGGAAGAGGTTGCCTTGTCAAATGCCGTGTCGCTCTACATCGGTAAACTGAAAGAGGAAAGCGACATCGTGCCGTGCTTCAATACCTTCTATGAGTTTGTGGGAACGGAATACCGCAAGGTACTGGAAGAAAAGAAAGTCCGTGAGAAAGATTTTGATATAGACGGATTTCTCAACGTGCTGGAACCTTACTACAAGGGTGGTGAGTACGACTATCTGCTTAACTCCGACAAGGAGCTTGACCTGCTGCACAAGCGGTTCATCGTTTTCGAGATTGATTCCATCAAGGACCATCCAATCCTGTTCCCGGTCACGACCATCATCATCATGGAGCTGTTCATCAACAAGATGCGCCGCCTGAAAGGCATCCGCAAGATGATAGTGATAGAAGAAGCATGGCTGTGACATGTAAGTCTTGTATATGATTGTTCAACTTTCATTCCACGAGTTGGAAATAGAACGATTGAACCTGTTGTTCCGTCAACAGTAGCCTATGGGAACGTGCGGTATTAAGCAATGAACCCGTGCGGTAACAGAACCAACAATGAAGCCCTTCCGAAAGGAGAAGTCTGAACCGTGAGGGGATGACAACTGCCGTTAGTATCGAACGACAGGGGAGCTAGGCTGAATGGTATGAATAACGTAATGTGAACCGTTGATAAACGTCGTAACTTCGAATGAGCTGCTAATGATACTGGGCTCTAACCCAAAAGGGATGCAGTCGGATAACCTTCTCCATGCTAAGGTTACACGGACATAACGACTGCCGGCGGATAGACGGATTCTAACCCATTCGTTTGTCATATACAAGAAACATGGTAAACCCGTACTTCTCCTGTTAACAGCAGGTAAGCAGACCGTAAGTGAAGCCGAATGGAGTGCGGGCAGAGGAATGCGGAGAAAGCGAATGCCGTTCTATAATGGAACGGATAGAGGTTGAAACATCACCTCACACGAAAGTGGGCAGACTTCCGCATGGTGGATGTTTTACAAGAAACTTATAGAACTTATTAAAGGAGAAAAGCAAATGAACGAGATTAAAACATCGTGTGCATCTACTGACCGGAAATGGAGCACTTGGGAAAGCATAGACTGGAACAAGTGTGAGATAGCGGTTAATAAGCTACAAGCACGTATTGTAAAAGCTCAAAAGGCGGGCAAACACGGCAAGGTGAAATCTTTGCAATGGGTGCTAACGCATTCGTTTTACGCTAAAGCTTTAGCCGTAAAGCGTGTTACATCAAACAGTGGCAGTGACACCGCAGGCGTTGACAAGGTGAAATGGTCAACTCCCAATGCCAGATTCAAGGCTATCGGTGAACTGAAAAGAAGAGGCTACAAGCCCCAGCCGTTAAAAAGGGTCAATATCAAAAAGAGTAATGGGAAACTACGTCCTTTAGGTATCCCGACGATGAAAGACAGGGCTATGCAGGCATTATACCTGCTTGCGTTGGAACCTGTATCGGAAACAACTGCGGACAGTAATTCCTACGGTTTCCGTAAAGAGAGAAGTACTGGAGATGCAAGGGAACAATGTTTTTGTGTCCTTGCAAAGAAAACTTCTCCCGAATGGATTATGGAGGGTGACATCAAAGGTTGTTTCGACCACATCAGCCACGAATGGCTGCTGAACAATATCCCTATGGATAAAGTGATGCTGCGGAAATGGCTCAAATGCGGTTTTGTCTTCAACAAGGAGCTATTCCCTACGGAAGAGGGTACCCCACAGGGCGGTATCATCTCACCAACTCTTGCGAATATGACACTGGACGGGCTGCAAACTATGCTTGCAGAGAAGTATCACAAGAAATTTGTAAACAGGAAAACGACCTACTATCCCAAAGTACATCTTGTACGCTATGCGGATGATTTTATCATCACGGGTAGAAGCAAGGAAGCTTTGGAAGAAATCAAACCGTTAGTAGTAGACTTTCTCAAGGAAAGGGGATTAACCCTGTCGGAAGAGAAAACAAAGATTACGCACATTGATGACGGATTTGATTTTCTTGGGTACAATATCCGAAAATACAAAGGAGTGCTTCTAATCAAACCGTCCAAAAAGAGCCTGAAGAAATTCATGCAGAAAATCCGGGGAATCATTGATTCCAATAAAGGAAGCAAACAGGAATCACTTATAAGGCTCTTGAATCCTGTGATAACAGGCTGGGTAAACTACTATAAGAATTGTGTGGCTTCTGACACATTCGGAAAAGCTGACTACCTGATATTTGAAAAGTTATGGCAATGGGCTAAGAGACGACACCCCAAGAAAGGCAAATACTGGATTGCCGACCGATACTTTACACGGATAAAAAACCGCAACTGGTGCTTCGTGGCAAACTTCAAGAAAGGCAAGACTGATGACAGGATTGCACTGAAAAGGCTGTATGACACAAAGATTACCCGATATGTCAAGGTAAAAGGTGAAGCAAATCCCTTTGACCCCGAATGGACAGAGTATTTTGAAAAGCGTAAGACTTACAAGATGCTACAGTCGCTCAACGGTAGAAAATCATTGCTGTACATGTGGGAAAGACAGAACCATTTATGTCCCGTATGTGGTAAACCCATAGACAAGGAACATCCTTGGGGAACTTCCCAACAAATAGTCAATGGCAAGAAAGTAAATTTCCTGCTGCATGACAGCTGTAGAAGAAAAGTCATTCAAACTAATAAGATGTAACTATGAGCTGGTTTCTATTAAATAGAAATTTAACACTGCTTGAGCCGTATGATTGGAAACTTTCATGTACGGTTCTGAGGGGGGAAAGGGGCAGTAATGCCCCTGACCTACCCGGCAAAGCGATAGCTTCGGCAAACATGGCGTCCTATATCAAGTATCTCTATAAGACGGTCAGAAAGTTCTTCGGTGAGGCGGTTGTGGTAACCCAGGAAGTAGAGGACATCATATCCTCCGCTATCGTGAAGGACAGTATCATCAACAACTCAGACTGCAAGATACTCCTTGACCAGAGGAAGTTCATGAACAAGTTCGAGCAGATACAGGCATTGCTCGGATTGACGGAAAAGGAGAAGTCGCAGATTCTCTCCATCAACCAGTCCAACGACCCGTCACGTCTCTACAAGGAAGTATGGATAGGACTCGGAGGAACGCAGTCGGCAGTATATGCCACAGAAGTGTCCACGCAGGAATATCTCGCCTATACGACTGAGGAAAGTGAGAAACTGGAGGTGAGGGCATTGGCGGAGAAACTCGGTGGTGACATGGAAGCCGCCATCCGGCAGCTTGCAGAGGACAAACAAGAGAACAAATGAAATTCATTATCCACTTAATCCAAAAGTAAAAATGAGAACAAAAGTAATCATGACAATCTGCCTGTTCCTGCTGATGGCGGGAAAGGCAAGCGCACAGTGGTCTGTCATAGATCCTACCAACATTGCGCAGAGTATCATCAACTCGTCCAACAACATTGTGCCGGGTAGGTCAGGGGCATTACTGCCCCTTTCCCCCCTCAGAACCGTACATGAAAGTTTCCAATCATACGGCTCAAGCAGTGTTAAATTTCTATTTAATAGAAACCAGCTCATAGTTACATCTTATTAGTTTGAATGACTTTTCTTCTACAGCTGTCATGCAGCAGGAAATTTACTTTCTTGCCATTGACTATTTGTTGGGAAGTTCCCCAAGGATGTTCCTTGTCTATGGGTTTACCACATACGGGACATAAATGGTTCTGTCTTTCCCACATGTACAGCAATGATTTTCTACCGTTGAGCGACTGTAGCATCTTGTAAGTCTTACGCTTTTCAAAATACTCTGTCCATTCGGGGTCAAAGGGATTTGCTTCACCTTTTACCTTGACATATCGGGTAATCTTTGTGTCATACAGCCTTTTCAGTGCAATCCTGTCATCAGTCTTGCCTTTCTTGAAGTTTGCCACGAAGCACCAGTTGCGGTTTTTTATCCGTGTAAAGTATCGGTCGGCAATCCAGTATTTGCCTTTCTTGGGGTGTCGTCTCTTAGCCCATTGCCATAACTTTTCAAATATCAGGTAGTCAGCTTTTCCGAATGTGTCAGAAGCCACACAATTCTTATAGTAGTTTACCCAGCCTGTTATCACAGGATTCAAGAGCCTTATAAGTGATTCCTGTTTGCTTCCTTTATTGGAATCAATGATTCCCCGGATTTTCTGCATGAATTTCTTCAGGCTCTTTTTGGACGGTTTGATTAGAAGCACTCCTTTGTATTTTCGGATATTGTACCCAAGAAAATCAAATCCGTCATCAATGTGCGTAATCTTTGTTTTCTCTTCCGACAGGGTTAATCCCCTTTCCTTGAGAAAGTCTACTACTAACGGTTTGATTTCTTCCAAAGCTTCCTTGCTTCTACCCGTGATGATAAAATCATCCGCATAGCGTACAAGATGTACTTTGGGATAGTAGGTCGTTTTCCTGTTTACAAATTTCTTGTGATACTTCTCTGCAAGCATAGTTTGCAGCCCGTCCAGTGTCATATTCGCAAGAGTTGGTGAGATGATACCGCCCTGTGGGGTACCCTCTTCCGTAGGGAATAGCTCCTTGTTGAAGACAAAACCGCATTTGAGCCATTTCCGCAGCATCACTTTATCCATAGGGATATTGTTCAGCAGCCATTCGTGGCTGATGTGGTCGAAACAACCTTTGATGTCACCCTCCATAATCCATTCGGGAGAAGTTTTCTTTGCAAGGACACAAAAACATTGTTCCCTTGCATCTCCAGTACTTCTCTCTTTACGGAAACCGTAGGAATTACTGTCCGCAGTTGTTTCCGATACAGGTTCCAACGCAAGCAGGTATAATGCCTGCATAGCCCTGTCTTTCATCGTCGGGATACCTAAAGGACGTAGTTTCCCATTACTCTTTTTGATATTGACCCTTTTTAACGGCTGGGGCTTGTAGCCTCTTCTTTTCAGTTCACCGATAGCCTTGAATCTGGCATTGGGAGTTGACCATTTCACCTTGTCAACGCCTGCGGTGTCACTGCCACTGTTTGATGTAACACGCTTTACGGCTAAAGCTTTAGCGTAAAACGAATGCGTTAGCACCCATTGCAAAGATTTCACCTTGCCGTGTTTGCCCGCCTTTTGAGCTTTTACAATACGTGCTTGTAGCTTATTAACCGCTATCTCACACTTGTTCCAGTCTATGCTTTCCCAAGTGCTCCATTTCCGGTCAGTAGATGCACACGATGTTTTAATCTCGTTCATTTGCTTTTCTCCTTTAATAAGTTCTATAAGTTTCTTGTAAAACATCCACCATGCGGAAGTCTGCCCACTTTCGTGTGAGGTGATGTTTCAACCTCTATCCGTTCCATTATAGAACGGCATTCGCTTTCTCCGCATTCCTCTGCCCGCACTCCATTCGGCTTCACTTACGGTCTGCTTACCTGCTGTTAACAGGAGAAGTACGGGTTTACCATGTTTCTTGTATATGACAAACGAATGGGTTAGAATCCGTCTATCCGCCGGCAGTCGTTATGTCCGTGTAACCTTAGCATGGAGAAGGTTATCCGACTGCATCCCTTTTGGGTTAGAGCCCAGTATCATTAGCAGCTCATTCGAAGTTACGACGTTTATCAACGGTTCACATTACGTTATTCATACCATTCAGCCTAGCTCCCCTGTCGTTCGATACTAACGGCAGTTGTCATCCCCTCACGGTTCAGACTTCTCCTTTCGGAAGGGCTTCATTGTTGGTTCTGTTACCGCACGGGTTCATTGCTTAATACCGCACGTTCCCATAGGCTACTGTTGACGGAACAACAGGTTCAATCGTTCTATTTCCAACTCGTGGAATGAAAGTTGAACAATCATATACAAGACTTACATGTCACAGCCACACGTCTTCGACGGCTCAGAACATGATCAACAACTTCAAGGAGACCGTGAAGATTTACGAGCAGGGCAAGAAGTACTACGATGCGCTGAAGTCGGTGAACAACCTCGTCAAGGACGCACGCAAGGTGCAGCAGACCATCCTCATGGTGGGTGACATCACGGACATCTACATCAACAACTACCAGAAGATGATGCACGATGACAATTTCTCCGTGGAGGAACTCTCCGCCATCGGCTTCGGTTATACCAAACTGTTGGAGGAAAGCAACGATGTGCTGACTGAGTTGAAGAACGTGGTGAACATCACGACCCTTTCCATGACGGACAAGGAGCGAATGGACGTGGTGGAACGCTGCTACTCGAAGATGAAGCGTTACCGCAATCTCGTAAGCTACTACACCAACAAGAACATTTCCGTGAGTTATCTGCGTGCCAAGAAGAAAAACGACCTCGACCGCATCATGGGACTCTACGGCAAGTCTAACGAGAAATACTGGTAGCCTATGGATTTCGAGAATCTTCACCAGATACTGCGTTCCCTGTATGACGAGATGATGCCGCTGTGCTCCGACATGACGGACATCGCCAAGGGACTTGCAGGACTTGGGGCGCTGTTCTATGTCGCCCTGAGGGTTTGGCAGTCACTGTCAAGGGCAGAGCCGATAGACGTATTTCCGTTGCTCCGTCCGTTTGCCATCGGACTTGCCATCATGTTCTTCCCGACCATCGTGCTCGGTACGCTCAACAGCGTGATGAGTCCCATCGTGCAAGGTACACATTCCATGCTGGAGACACAGACCTTCGACATGAATGAATACCGGGCGCAGAAAGACAAGTTGGAATATGAGGCGATGAAACGCAATCCCGAAACTGCATACCTTGTGAGCAACGAGGAGTTTGACAAGCAGCTTGACGAACTCGGCTGGTCACCCGGCGACGTGGTGACAATGGCAGGAATGTATGTGGAGCGTGGCATGTACAGCATGAAGAAGAGCATACGTGATTTCTTCCGTGAACTGCTGGAACTGCTGTTCCAAGCCGCCGCACTGGTCATAGACGTGCTGAGGACATTCTTCCTCATTGTCCTCTCTATCCTCGGTCCGCTTTGTTTCGCCATATCGGTATGGGACGGATTCCAGTCCACGCTGACACAATGGTTCTGCAGGTACATACAGATTTATCTCTGGCTACCCGTTTCGGACTTGTTCAGTACCATCCTTGCCAAGATACAGGTGCTGATGCTGCAAAACGACATCGAGGCATTGCAGAACGACCCGAACTTTTCCATTGAGGCAAGCAACGGTGTTTACATCGTTTTCCTCATCATCGGAATCATCGGTTACTTCACCATACCGACCGTGGCAGGCTGGATCATACAGGCAGGTGGCGGCATCGGCAACTACAACCGGAACGTGAACACGGCAGGCTCACTGGGCGGAAGCATCGCAGGAGCAACGGCTGGAAATGTGGCAGGACGTGCTGGAAGGCTCATCAAGAGCGGATTTAAGAAAATATAGTCATTCATGAACAATACAACGAAAAGAAAAATGGAATTCAAGTCATTGAAGAATATCGAGACCTCGTTCAGGCAGATACGCCTGTTCTGCATCGTCCTCGTCATCGGTTGCGCTGTTGTTGCAATATGTTCGGTGGTGTTCGCATTCAGATTTGCGGAGAAGCAACGCGAGAAGATATACGTCCTTGACGGAGGCAAGTCGCTGATGCTCGCCCTCTCGCAAGACCTCTCACAGAACAGACCTGCCGAGGCAAGGGAACACGTGAGACGCTTTCATGAGCTGTTCTTTACGCTATCTCCCGAAAAGAGCGCCATCGAGCACAACGTGAAACGAGCCTTGCTGCTGGCAGACAAGAGCGCATACAACTATTACCAGGACTTTGCGGAGAAAGGTTTTTATAACCGACTTATTGCGGGAAACATCAACCAGTCGCTGCAAGTTGACAGCGTGGTCTGTAACTTTGATAACTACCCTTATCAAGCCAAGACCTACGCACGGCAGGTGATACTCCGAGAGAGCAACGTGACGGAGAGAAGTCTTGTCACCGTATGCAGGTTGGTGAATGCCACACGCTCCGACGACAACCCGAATGGTTTTACAATTGAAGGTTTCACCATTGTGGAGAACAGGGACATCAGTACAGTAGAACGATAAAAATAGCAAGAATGGAAAATCCGATTAAGACAATCCAAGAAAAGGTGAATGGTATGAAGGGAAGACTGCGTGACAGGCTGGATTCCCTTCCGCCAAGGGTGAGACTGAAAGTCGTGCTCGTCATGTTCAGCTTGTTTGCCCTCTGTAGCCTTTACATGATAGGTTCAGCCATCATCAACTTTGGAAACGGCAAGACCTCTAATATAGAGGTTGAGCACATTGAGAGTGTAAAGTTGCCTACCGACAAGGGGCAGCAAGTGACCAACCAAGATGAATTGACACATGGAGAAGGAGAAGAATGACAAGGTGGAGCCGGATAAGGCTCCAAAGGAAAAGAAGCCTTTGACAGAGGAACAGCGTATCAAGCGTAACAAGATGATTGCCATACCATGCATGTGCCTCGTCTGCGGTCTGGTGCTATGGCTTATCTTCAAGCCGTCTGCATCAGAGGGTGAGAAAGGCAGCAAGGGATTCAACATGGAAATGCCTGATGCGGAGAAGACAGATGTGGAGGCAGACAAGCGCAAGGCATACTCCAAGGAGAATCTTGCCAATAAGCAAAAGGAAAAAAGCAGAGTAATGAACACTCTTGGTGAGTACATGCCAGGCATTGATTCGACTGCTACACGGCAAGAAAAGGACTTTGACCTGATGCAGTCTGGGCAGCAGCCAACAAAAGCGGAAAGACAGGAGGCGGATGCCATCCGCTCGTCTGCCGAGGCATACCAAACCTTGAACACGACCTTGGGCGGTTTCTATGAACAGCCACAGCAAGGGGGAAGCAGCGAAGATGCTGAGTTGAGGAAACGTCTTGACGAGCTGGAGGCAAGCATGATGCAGCAGGAAAACAAGCGTTCCAATATGGACGAGCAAGTCGCCCTTATGGAGAAGTCCTACCAACTTGCGGCAAAGTACATGCCTGGTGGAAATGCCAATGCGGCAAGTCCTTCATCGGCAGAAACTGCAACAGAGGAAAACAAGGAAGCTGTCACCAAGGGCAAGAAAGCCAAGGTTTCCCCTGTAAGGCAAGTGCAAAGGCATGTGGTCTCGTCTTTGACCCGCTCCATGAGTAACGAGGAGTTTGTCGCCTCTTACTCGGAAAAGGCTTCGGCAATATTCAATACCGCCATCGGAAGAGGTGGTGTTTCCGACAAAAACACGATTTCTGCCTGCATCCACGGCAACCAGACCATAACGGACGGACAGGCAGTAAGGTTGAGATTGTTGGAATCTATGCGTGTCGGCAATAGGGAGATACCACGAAATTCTGTCATTGTCGGAGTGGCACGATTGCAAGGCGAAAGGCTTTCCATAGCCTTGAAGTCCATTGAGCACAACGGCATGATTATCCCGATTGAGCTTGCAGTCTATGACAATGACGGTCAGGAGGGCATCTTCATCCCGAAGTCGATGGAGGTTGACGCAGCCAAGGAAGTCGGTGCCAACATGGGAAGCTCGCTGAACAGCAGCATCAACATTTCCTCCAATGCCGGGGCACAGCTTGCCTCCGACTTGGGAAAAGGTGTCATACAAGGCGTGTCGCAGTATATCTCCAAGAAGATGCGTACCGTCAAGATACACCTGAAGGCTGGCTACAGGGTCATGCTCTACCAAGAGGAAGATTAGCCGAAAGGCAACAACATTTATACCACTTAATCCAAAAGTTTAATTAAAAGCAAACTAAAATGAAGAAGACAACAATCATGTTCGCCCTTATGCTGGGCGTAGCCTGCACTGCATCAGCGCAGAAGACAGGCAAGAAAAAAGCGCAGAAGTCTGTAAAGACTGAGCAAGTAAGCACTGTTTCTTCCGACCAGGAAGAGAAACTGACCTTGACCAAGGAGGTGTATCCGCAGAAGGAAGAGAACAGCAACCTCTATCATGGCTTGACCAAGAAGCTGACCTTCGACCGCATGATTCCACCTCATGGTTTGGAAGTGACTTATGACAAGACGGTTCATATTCTCTTTCCTGCCTCTGTCAAGTACGTTGACTTGGGTTCAGAGGACCTTATTGCTGGCAAGGCGGACGGTGCGGAGAATGTTATCCGTGTAAAAGCTGCCGTGAAGAACTTCAAGAAAGAGACCAATATGAGCGTCATCACGGAGGATGGCTCATTCTACACCTTCAATGTGAAGTATGCCAAGGAACCGCTCATGCTCAATATCGAGATGGCGGACTTCATCCATGACGGTGAGGCGGTGAACCGCCCGAACAATGCGCAGGAGATTTATCTCAAGGAGTTGGGCAAGGAAAGTCCCATGCTGGTACACCTCATCATGAAGTCCATCCACAAGGAGAACAAACGCAAGGTGAAGCATATCGGCAGCAAGCGTTTCGGGATCCAGTATCTTTTGAAGGGCATCTATGTACACAGCGACTTGCTGTATTTCCACACAGAAATCAAGAACCAGAGCAACGTGCCGTTTGACGTGGACTATATCACGTTCAAGGTGGTGGACAAGAAGGTGGCGAAGCGAACCGCCATTCAGGAGCAGGTGCTTCTTCCTGTCCGTGCCTACAACTATGTGGTGCGTGTGGCTGGCAAGAAAACGGAGCAGACGGTGTTCTGCTTACCGAAATTTACCATTCCTGACGACAAGGAGCTTGTCGTGGAGATGAACGAGAAGGAAGGCGGTCGCCATCAGTCGTTTGTCGTGGAGAACAGCGACTTGGTGCGAGCTTTGACAATCAACGAACTTAGCGTGAAGTAACGGATGAATAGAAGAAACATTGCAATCATGGCGATGCTTGCCCTCACCGCAGGGCAGGCATTCGCCCAAAGATGTCTTCCTCAGATGAAAGGCATTGAGGTGAAGGTCGGCATGGCTGACGGAGTGTATAACGGCAAGAAGTCCTGCAAGGCTGGCTATTACGCAGGTTTCGGACTTTCAAGCTATACCAAGGGTGGTGACAAGTGGATATATGGGGCGGAATACCTGCAAGTGAATCAGCCTTACCGTAACACTTCCGTTCCAATAGCACAAATTACGGGCGAGTTCGGTTATTCCTACAACTTCCTTTCCGACAACAGTAAGACGGTGCTGTTCTATATCGGAGGTACGGCACTGGCTGGCTATGAGTCCGTAAACTGGGGCAAGAGAACCATGTCGGACGGAGCGACCTTGCAGAACAAGGGAGCGTTTATCTATGGTGGTGCCGTGGCATTGGAAACGGAAATATACCTGTCGGATGCTATAGCTTTGACCGCTTCCGTTAAGGAAAGGCTTGTTTGGGGCAACAGCACGGGACATTTCCACACGCAGTTTGGCATCGGCATGAAGTTCATCATCAACTAAAACAGTGAGCCTATGGACATCAATGAAATCAAACAAGTGCCTATTGTGGACTTTCTCTATGTTCTCGGCATTGAGCCTGTCAAGCACAAGGCTTCGGGACTTTGGTATCATGCGCCATACCGCAACGACCGCAATCCTTCGCTTCGGGTATCAACGGACAAGAATGTCTGGTATGACTATGGCATCGCCAGAGGTGGTGACATCTTCAACCTCGCAGGGGAGTTCATCAACAGCAATGAGTTTGTGGCGCAAGCCAAGTTCATATCTGAAACACTTGGTGGCAGCTTCCCGACATCGTTTCCGCATCATAAAAGAATAGCGGAAAAGGCTGTGAAGGCGAAAGGCAATCCCTTTAGTGATATTGTGGAAAAGCCTTTGAGTCATCCTGCACTTCGGCAGTACTTGCGTGAGCGTGGCATATCAGCTGACGTGGCGAGCCGTTTCTGCTGTCAGGTGGAATACCGATACAATGGCAAACAGTTTTTTGCTGTCGGCTTCAAGAACAACAGCGGTGGCTACGAGATACGCAACCGTTTCTTCAAAGGTTGCGTGTCGCCAAAGGACGTCACTCTCATTGGCAGGAACAGCAACGTCTGCCATCTGTACGAGGGTTTTATGGATTTTCTCTCTGCCGTAATTCTTGACATAGGTCGTGGTGAGGATCATATTATTCTCAATTCGGTGACTAATATGCAAAAGGTGCATCATCTTTTAGATGGCTATGCACAAGTGTACTGTCATTTGGACAATGACGAAGCTGGCGAGAATGCCCATGTCGAACTACAAAAGCGATATGGCGATAAGGTCATTGACCATTCGCATCTATACACTGGCTACAAGGACTTGAACGAGTACCTGATGAGCCATAAGACAAGAAAGTAACAATCATTCAAAAAGCAACAAGACAATGAAGAAGAACAATAAAATCAAGAAATCAGTGAGCGTGTTGGCATTCCTTTTCGTGTGTGCCGTGTCGGTAATCCTTTCATCGTGCAGCGATGAGCTGGACATTCAGCAGTCGTATCCTTTCAAGGTGGAGACGATGCCTGTGCCAAAGGACATTGTGCGTGGACAGACTGTTGAAATCCGCTGCGAGTTGAAGGCGGAGGGAAAGTTTGACGGCACCATCTATACCATCCGCTATTTTCAGCATGACGGAAAAGGTTCGTTGAGAATGGAGAACGGAACGGTGTTCCAGCCAAACGACCGCTATCTGTTGGAGAACGAGAAGTTCCGTCTTTACTATACTTCGGCAAGTACGGAGACACAGACGCTGACAGTGGTGGTGGAGGACAACTTCGGCAAGTCATACGAAATGGAGTTCAGTTTCAACGATACTGATGAGGAGGAAGAGTTTGCGAGAAGTGCCAACAAACTCGGTAGCGTATGAGGTTGATGATATTGTTAGCCTTGCTTCTTGTGTCGGGCAGCTTGTCTGCCCAGACGCAAGGGGCGATAAAGCGAGTTTGTCATGTGCCACGTTTTGAGTTGGCTGTCGCCTGCATCAAGAAGTACGAGGGTCTGCACGGACCGAAGCACCATCCTTATGTCGGATATGGACACAAGCTGTTGCCTGGCGAGAAGTTTTCTCCAATAATGACGGAACGGCAAGCCGATGCATTGCTGCGCTCTGACCTCAGAAAGCTCTGCGCCATGTTTCGTGGTTTCGGTCGTGACTCGCTGCTCTTGGCTACACTTGCCTACAATGTGGGGTGTGGAAAGGTGATGAAAAGCCGGATGTATGCCAAGATGCGAAGTGGCAACAGAAACATCTATCGTGACTATGTGGACTTCAAAAGGTGGAACGGAAAGATAGTGCCTTCCATCGAGCGAAGAAGAAAAATGGAGTATCTGCTCTTGTTTACTCCATAGAATAAGGTTTTATAAACTAGGACAGTCCTTTTGATTGGGGGCTGTCCTTTGTTCTTTGCAAGCATCGCAGATAAGGAAAAGACGGTTTCTTTGCCACTTTCTTTTCCGCTCCTCGGCTCATGAAAGAAAGTGGCGGAACGAATTTTCATCGCTCCGCCGATATAGATTTCATGTCGTTGCAACCATTCGTTGCTCTATAAGTCTTGCATTGCTGTTCACCAAGTTGATGATGTCGGCATGATGTTCGGTATCCTTGTTCTGTAGTCCGTGGCATTGTACGACTTTCATCTGTTCGAGTGAAAACTCCACGGTCTCAACCCTTTGTTCGGCTATTCTTGCTGAGAAGATGATGCAGTCGGGATTGAGTGAATAGTTTGTACCGCTGCCTACGCAATGATGCATCGCCTTGCCCTCAAGAACGTGCTCCCTGACGCTTTCAAGCATTCTCACCACGATATTGCCGTCCGTGAACATTAAACCGAAGAAACGGCTCTTCATTTCCTTGAACTTGTCCTCGTTCTTCAATGCCTTGCGTATCTCCTCCTCGGTGCGCTCCTTTTCTTTCTTGGCTCTGATTTTCTCGGATATTCTGTCGTGCTCGGCTTCAAGGTTGTCGGGGCAAATGTAATGTGGACTTCTGATGTCCTTGCCCATTTCTACCAACATACAGATGTAGTCCGCCCATTTGCCGATGTCTGTAATAAGGTAATGGTTGCGGTTGGCTATCTTGTAGGCATTCCAACAAGTTTCCAAGTGCCGTGGATGGTCTATGAAGTGGCGGACGTGTCCGTAACGACATTGTTTCATCATCGTTTCGATGCGGTGGTCTGTCAGCATCGCCTTGAACAATGTAAGCGGTTCGATGCCGTGAAACGCTCCGTCAAAGCCGTTGCGCCATATCTGAGGAATGACTTTCATATCGGGGCAGACCGGAAATGAGGCAATATGCTGATAGGTGGTGTTGTCCTTGCGCAGTTCAATGTCGGAGTCGTAGCAGAACGTGTCCATATAGATACCCATTGTGCGCTTACGTGCCATAACCTCCACCTTGCCTTTCTCGTTCATCCAATAGCGTGCCACCTCCCAACAATAAATGTCTGCCTTTTGTCCCTTGCGGTAATAGGCTTTCATCTGATATGCTCGCATAAGTTGTAGTCCCTTGCGCTCGGTGAGTACGCAGAAATAGGTAGAAGACATTGCCTTCTGTCGCTTGGTGCGCTGCACTTCCAACTTTGCCTTACACTTCGGGCAGACACATTTGTCCGCATCCTCGTCCGTAGTCCAAGTGTGTCCGCAGTCCATGCAGGTGGTCTGTCCGTGCTTCAACTGAAAGGCATAGTGGTCAAGACATTCACGGAATGCCCATTGCATTTGCGCTCCCTTGATAGGTCGTAACCCCTTGTTTGAGGTTACGACTTGCTTCTGATATTTCGTTCTTGGTTTCATAACGTGTCGAATAATGATGGTTGGTGTACTTCTGTTTCCGTTCTCTGTGAGATGCGCTTGGCGGTATCTCTGTTACGCATCTTGTTCATCTGCTCTTGCTGATATTGGCGGATAGCTTCCTGTCTTGCTTGTGCCTTCTCCTCCTCTGTGAGTTCAATGTGGTGGTTAACAGACACTTGGCAGTTCAATGGTTTTTCTACCTCGATGTCCTTCTCCTCGTAGTAGTGGATGGCTTGCCCATATATCTCGTCATCGCAAAAGCCGTTGCAACCGCTCTTCTGTACCCAATTAAGGATATAGGTGACGCAATCGTCTATGTTCTTGTCGGGGTTGTCATACTTGGCTGCAAAGAGTTCGTCCTCCATAGCACGCTCCTCCAAATAGGCTTGTATGGTTCTCTTGAAATATTCTGTAGTGTTCATATCTGATGTTGTTAAAGGGGTTGTTACTCATGATAGATGATGTCGCAGTCCTCAACTTCTGTAGGCAGTCCGAAGAACGGATAATGGCTGAAGTAAGGTCCTGTGCACATGTCATCGTTGTATCTCGGACTTACTATCTCAATATTGTTCTTGCGTATGGCTTCGTCCACCATACGGATTTCCTCGTCCGTCAGTCCGCTTGCATCGCCATTGATGATGTAGCAGAGTGACCATGTAGGTATCGCTTCAATGCTTCTGTTCATATCGCTTGTACTTTAAAGTGTTAATAACCAAATGAATGTTCCAATCAGTACCACCATAGAAAGAATGGAAATGATGATACCGAAGATGAACTTCACAATTCCCAATATGACTTCACCGACCATGCAGAGAGCCATATATCCCAACCAAGCCACCAAAGTGATGAGGGTTGAGCCGACTGCGGAGAGTAATCTCCACCAAGTCTGTGTTATGTTGATGTTTGTTGTCATATAGCCTTGAATTAAATTTATTTGCGGTTCCAGGAACTGAAGGGAAGTTCTCGTTTCTTCACCTTTTGTCGCTCCCTTTTCCGACATTTTTTTTTGCGTCTTCCTGTCGCATCGGTCGTTTCGTTTCAGGTGCCTTTCAAGGGCGGCGAGGCTGGAAATACAAGGTTTTTCGGAAAAATACTACCCAACGGTGTGGAGATTTTTTCGAAAACCGAAGGCTCGACCTTTTATTTCCAAAGCCCGCTGCCATACCTTTGCACCTGCACGATAACGGTTGATGCCAAAAGGAAAGACCTTGTGGAGGAAAGAAAATCAGAGCGGCAAATGAAAATAGAAACTTCACGGAAGTTTTGGACAGCACGATTATCGCATACTCATTTCTGAGAAATGGATATAAATACTGTTTTGCATATGTTTTTAGGAAAATGGAAATCGCATACAATAATGGCACAGCCTTCAGAGAAATTCCGATGAAAGAAGAGTATGGCTTGTCCATGCTTCTTGCATCGGGTTTTCTCCAAGGCTGTGCAGCCAAGCATGAAAGTGGTCGTTGGGGTTTACATCAATGACTTCTTTCTTGCGGTGGAGTATGCAAACAAAATTGTACGGCAAATCAAGGAATGGTGTTTATTTTGATCGGTTAGCCTGCAACCGACAAAAAGAAACACTTTTCCTCATGCCGTACTACTGAGACATGAAAAGGTGGCGTGCCACTGTTTCATGTCGTTTGGATTGTGCGATAAAAAATGGAACTGCGAGTTGTGGCTATAAAAGTCAGCCGTTGTCAGCACGGCAAACAAAGAAAAGTCCTTGGCAGTATAGTCTTGAATTATTTCAAGGCATACCGCCAAGGATCTTTCTTGCCGTGCCATAGTCGGAGGAAGTTAGTCTGAGGTACGAGGACTGTCTTTCTTCGACGACGGCTGAGTTTTATATAGAAGTTGCATACCGTATTTATAGCTTAAAGTTGTTTGGACTGACACTCTGACATCATAAAATCCTCAAAATAAAATAGGCATGATTTTTGTAATGTATATATATGATTTTTGAATGATACGACTCAGCCAACAGTCCCGGCTAAGCCGCATGGATTAAAAGGGACTTAAACACAAATAAAAATGGCATTAACGTATAAAGTATTAAACTCAAATTTTGAAAAAATGAATGGTAAAAGCCTTGCTGGATCAGAAACATTTGGTGGTGGAAAAGTAGGATAGAACATTATATCTGTAGTATTTGATATTAAATATAAGGAATTATCATATGAAATATAGAATTTTGTTTTTTTTGTCAATTATTATAAGTATGGGGTTCTGTGCCTGTACAGACGATAGTGACGACATTTTTATTAACGAGAATCAAATTTCAACAAGAGCTGTAAATGGAGCTTATACTTATCCTGATGTTTCTGAGATATTGAAACAAGACGTAGTAAAAAAGCAAATGAATGAAGCTTGGAATTTGATGAAGAAAACCGCAAGTTCTGCTTCTCGCTCCGAGTACGGATTTTATATTTATAAAAGTCAGACAAGCGGAAAATATTATGTAGGAAAAATGGTAAAAGGTCCTGCCATTACGGGATGTGCAGGTACTAACGCAAGTATATCGTTGGGAGTACCAACTTCAAACATTGATGTTTGTGCTTTTTTTCATTGCCATACAACACTCCATTATTGTCCTAAAACAACTTCACGAAGAACAGGTCCATCCCAAAATGATTTAGATTTAGCACAGTCATATAATTTGCCTGGAATTTTACGTGATTATGAAGGTCCAGAAATAACAGGAGGGCATAATATCAATGAATCCTATAAGGATATAACGTTTGGTCCGACAAAAAGACCTGATATTCAATATAATGATGTTATCAAATAAAAACATAAAGACATGAAGTATTTGGTTTTATTTTTAATGTCCATGTTTCCACTTTTGAGTATTTCAGCTCAAAATCTTGAAAAAATGGACTCAGTTCAGAGAAATAAGTATCTTATCGATTTAAGTTCTGAAGTCATAAAAACAATGGGGCCTGGTTATTATAGAAACACACATCCAACGATTAGTGAAGGTGTGTTTAAAAGTAATGATGGCAGAGCAAAAATAAAAAAGAATATTGGTCGCAAATATTATGAAATAAAATATCCTTACGACAAGTCAAAAGAAACTTTGGAGTTTGATTTTTCTGCAAAAGTTCGTATTTGGAAAGATACGGGCGAACCTTGCGATGTGATATTTGGAAATGGATATGGGAAAAACTTTTTCTTTTCAAGTTACAAGGAACAGACTAAAAGTCGAACTGCAACAGATAAAGTTCCATATCAACAGGTACAAAACGCCAATAAGAATATTGGAACAAAATGAGGAGCCATGTAAAGAGGATGAAAAATTAACGATTTGAATAGAATCTTTATACATAAAAGTATAAATTACAAAGGTTCATGGTCGTGACATTGTTTTATTGCTCTTGCGACAGAATCTGTAGTTAATGTACTTCGAATTAGATAATGGGAGAATGGTTTATGAAGCAGACTTAACCATTCTCCTTTTTTTATATGATGTGATAAGCAGATGAGCGATAAAAAAGAAGCTGCCGAACATGCTACCATTGTGGATCTGATCCGCAATGACCTTAGCCGTGTGGCGGAGCATGTAAGGGTGGATAAATACCGTTATATTGATGTGCTCCATACCAATAAGGGGAATATTCTCCAGGCCAGTTCTGAAATAAGCGGCAAGTTACCAACCGACTATCAAAAGCACATCGGAAACATATTGGATGCAATGTTGCCCGCAGGTTCCATAACAGGTGCGCCAAAGGACAAGACTATGGAAATAATCCACGAAGCGGAAGGCTATGACCGTGGATTCTATACAGGAATCATGGGTATATATAATAATGGTGAACTCAACTCGGCTGTAATGATACGCTTTCTTGAAAATGACGGTCAGGGAACGTATTTCAAGGCATACCGCCAAGGATTTTTCTTGCCGTGCCATAGTCGGAGGAAGTTAGTCTGAGGTACGAAGACTGTCTTTCTGCGACGACGGCTGACTTTTATACAAAACACACGAAAGGATGAGAATATGCAAACGAAATAGACCATTCAAAACAGGAACCCTTGCCACATATGTTTGAATGGATTGAAATGGAAATAGCAAAGAATAGAGAAGAGTATGGTTAATAAAAACAGATTTATCCAAGCAAAAAATCGAGGATAAAAAATCTTAAAACATTCTTTATCCCCGATTAAATATCGTACCTTTGCAACCGAAAGAGTTCTTTGGATGGTTATGCAAATCACAGCAGGATGCTACATTCTGTTTATTTCTAATTCGTAACCTCTTCTTTTTATGAGGTAAAAACTTGTCTCATTCTCAATCACTTATAAAAAATACGTACTTTCGCTCCAGTAAAACGTACGTTTCTGCCTCGGGAAACATACGTCTCCGGGAAGGGAGACGTACACATCAGACGTACGTTCCCGGGAAAACGAAGAGGCGTCTGGTCAATTTCTTCCACAGCTTTGAAAAACCGTTTCTTTTTCGTATCTTTACGGTTGTAATTAAAACAAATGCCGATGAAAATAAAACTGTTATTGTGGAGCTTGGTGGTCACAGCCGTAGTGTGCAGCCTCAGTCTGTTTGTTACACAATGGATGGGCCTTGCCGATGATTGGTGTACCATGGTGAGCGTGTTCCTTGGCATCGTATTGGGGAGCAGTTGCAACCGGTGGTTACAGCGTGCAGCTCATTGAAAAATTCTCAGGCAAGCGGAATACTTACCTGAGAATTTTCTTTTTTCATCGGATAATCCCCGTATCCTTGTCCTTCAGCTGGATGGAACGGTCGACGTCGTGGAACTTGCGTCCTCTGGACAGGCGCCACGTCACGGCCAGGCCGACGAGAATTTGTTATTAATATGAAAAAAAACGCTGGAAGAGAGGGTACATTGATTTTTGTAACTATTTTTATTGCCACATCAGGAGAATCTGTTCTCCAAGCAAGACTAGACTGAAAATTGGGGCACGTTGGAAAGAAGGCGGGCATCACGAACTATTTAAACCGAAATTATGAGAACTAAAGACTTGACGGTATTTATTATGTGCATGTGCCAGTCATTTTGCTTTGCACAAAAAAAAGTGAGAACCCTCACCGGCAATATGAGGAAAATTATAAATGGGAAATGAATTTCGCCTGAGGACTGAACACTAACGGCTGGGAATTTATGGGAGGCGTTCATTGGCTGCCGGTTTCTTATGTAGGTATAGGAGCTTCTGTCGGTTTTGATTCAGAAATTAAGGAATGGTCTGATTGGGGCAGAAGGGAAGGCGATTCTTTTTATGAGGACGATTATTGTGCCCGATTTATTTTCAAGCCATCCTTATTATTGCGTACGCCCTCGTTGTGGCATCTGGAATCGCAGGACTTGGATTTTCATTTGTTTGCTTTGCCGGGAGTCATTCTGTCACCTCCCGCCAGAGGGGCAAGAGATTCTGGTTGGCTGTATTGGAGCGGGGCGGTCGGTCTGACGGCAATTATAGACCGTTTGGTCCTTTCCTTGGGGTATAATTGCTCTAATTATTACCTTTTGGATGGGAATCCTCATGCACACCATGCTTATGAGAAATTCGAGAAGGGAGAAAAGCAGCGCACACATTCTGTCTTTATCATGTTGGGCTATAAGTTCTAGCCTGTAGGGGGCGGATGGTTTTTATCTCCCATGCGGTTCTCCTCAAAAGGATGCTCAGGCGGGCAAATGTTCCCGCCTGAGCATCTTTTCATCGGATAATCCCTGTATCCTTGTCCTTCAGCTGGATGGAACGGTCGACGTCGTGGAACTTGCGTCCCCTGGTCAGGCGCCACGTCACGGTCAGGCTGACGAGGTTGCAGGCATCGCCGCTGTAGAGGGCGGTGTGTTTCTGGAGGTTCCGGTTCAGGATTTCCGATTCAAACAGCTTGTATTTGTGCTGGAAGGGCTGTTGCCAGATCAGGGCGAACTGCCAGTCCTTGTAGCTGTAGGCGGCCTTCAGGGTGATGTCGCCCCCGCTGTATCCCTTGGTTTCCCCTTCCAGGAAGCGGGAACCGTTGTCGGCGTAGGCATGGAGGGAGAGGTTGCCCAGGTAGGCGTTGACAGCCCCCGTGACGAAGTAGGACGTGTAGCAGTGCGTGTAGTCCTGACCGAAGTTGAAGCAGCGGAACAGTCCCCCGTAGGCCGTGACGGAGAGCTTTTCCGGCAGCAGCCAGTAGCTTGCGTAGGCCATGGCGTTCAGTGCGTCAATTTCCTTCTGGTTGCGCTGGGTGTAGATGAACCGGTCGTCGGCTGTGCGTTCATACACCGCCATGTTGGGACGAAGGCATTGCTTGTAGAAACCTTCCAGACTGGCTTGCAGGCGGTTGTCGGTGTACGTCAGCCGCAGGAGGTGATACATCTCCCGGTTGGGCTTGAGGTCGGGACTGCCCACGGTCCATTCCATGCGGTTGTTGCGGATGGAAGCGTCGCTGATCATGGCCACCCGTGAGGTGCGTTCGCTCATCTGGAAATTGTAGCTCAGCTGCAGGGCGTGGGTGAAATTGTAGCTCAGGGCCGCTTTGGGGCAGAAGCTCCAGTAGTCGTACGAATGGGCCTGCTGGCGGTAGTGCAGGTAGCTGCCCCCGATGCCTGCCGAATAGCGGAGGTTGCCCCACAGTCCCTTGATTTCGGAGAACAGGTACACGCGGTTGTGGTGGATAGGGGTGGCAGCCGAGACGTCGCCCGTATATTCATTGTTCGTGTATTTCTGGCTGTAGTTGAGGCCGGCAGACAGGGTGAAGGGCTTCAACCGGTTTTCGTAGATGGCCTCGCTCAGGAGAGAGTAGGTGCGTCCGTCCACGTCGTAACGGTAGGGCGAGCCTTCGTCGTAGCTGTCCGAGGAGCGGGTGCCGATGTAGGTGCCCACGGCGTTGAGGGTGAGCGACTGCCGGGGCGTGAACTGCTGGAAGTAGTAGAGGTCGAGCACCGGACTCCCGCTCCGGCTCTGCTGCTGTTCGAAGGCCGTGTAAGTCTGCTCCCCGTCCACAATCTGCTTCTGATTGAAATTGTTGGGTATGTGACTGAAGTCGCCGCTCAGCGAAGCCTGAAACACATAGCGGGTGGAGTCGGCTAGGTTGTAGGTCAGCTTCAGCTGGTTGTTCAGGCTCTGGTTGCGCGAGTCGAGGTCGTTGCGTTGGATGGTATAGACCGACCCGTCGTTCAGGTGGTAGTGGGCCGTTTCCTCCGTCCGTAAGTCTCTGTAGTTCTGGTAACCGATGCTGTAGTTCAACGACAGCTCACTCTTTCCCGTGTTCCATTTGCCATACACCGTGTAGTCGCCCTGGCGGGTTGTCAGCGCCTGGGTGAACGAGGTGCCCAGCGTGTATCCGTTGTCCGCCCGTCGGGTAGTGATTTCGATGACGTAGGCAATGCCGTCGCCGTAGCGCACGCCGGGGTTGTCGATGAAATGGATGGTACGGATGCTCTTCGGGTCGAGCGAAAGCATCTCCGCCTTGTCCACGATGATGCCGTTGATGCGGATTTGTACGCTTCCCCGCTGGTCGATGGCCGAGATGGTGTGTCCCACCTCATCCACACGGATATTCGGGAGGGTGAGTTGCTGGAGCAGGCTGTAGCCCGAGCGGGAAGAAGTCTTCTGCTGTTCGGAGGGATAGAGCAGCATTCCGTCGGTCTTCTTGATAATCCGGTCGGCCTTGACCTCCACCTCGCCCAGTTCCACGGTGGGTTCCACCTCTTGCGCGAGGGCGGGGAGGGTCAGCAGCAGAAGGAAGAGGATGGCCCTGAATCGGGAGGCGGTGGACCGGAAACTCCCGGTCGGTCGGGACTGTTTATGGGTGGTCCCGCATGTTGTTTGAGACTTTGTGGGGAGCATTGAAGCCCGACATGAGGACTTATGGCCCGACTCATGCAGTGTGCGATGGGTAAGGAAGGTTCCCTCCTTTTTCAGGCAGAGGGTGTGCATCAGCGGAAGCCGGCTTCCGGCTCCCTGCTGGAAAAGTAATCTGAGTGTTTGCATTTGTTCCTGTGTGTAAAATTCAGGAACAAAAGTAGGGGGCTGTCGCGAAGGCGTCAAAAACCGACGCTGACATTTGCCTGACAATTCGCTGTCAGTCTTTCATCTCGTTGATTTCCAGTGAATAGTTCCGCCCTCTGTCGGCCACGATTTTCAGTCGCGTATGCTCCTCCACGATGGGTTTCAGGCGGCGGATAAGGGTGTAGAGCGTGTCGTTGGCATCGTCTTTCTTGGGCCAGAGCACGGCACAGATTTCCTCTTTCGTGAGCGAGTGGGAGGGAGCCTGCCAGAAAAGCCGCATCAGTTGCTGCTGCATGGGCGTGAAACGGATGGGAGTATGGTCGGCTGCGTAGAAACGGTCGTCCGCGTCCGAGTAAGTCAGTCCCCCGAAGTCCTGGGCAGATTGTGTGCCCCCTTCAGCCGATGGTACGCTTCCTTCGGCAGGTTGCAGCATCGGGTTCTCCTTTTCCCGCTTCCGCAAGTACAGCATCGAGCCGATGGCCCAGAGCAAAGCCGCCGCCATCAGTCCGCCGGGCAAGCGCTGGTCGGACATGCTGAATACAGCCGCTGCCGACAGCCGGGTATAACCTTTCAGGGCCAGCGTTTCGCCCGCCCGTCCGTTGCGGACCACCAGCGTGTCACTGCAGATGGCCTGTCCGTCCATCGAGCTGCCCCGGTAGTCACCGTCCATCACGTCGAAGGTGAGGAAAGCCGCCTGTTTCAGTCGCGGGTTCTTCAGGTGGCGGCAGAAACGTTCGTCGGACACGGCGATGAGCACCTGTCCGCCCGACGTCTGCCGGAGCTGTTTGTACGCCCGTATCGTATCCTGTGTCACAATCGGGTCTTTCTTTTCCAGTAAGGTCTGGGCCAGCGCCTGGTTCAGGTCGGCGGTTATCTCGTCTCTTGTCACGCGGTAGTTGTGGCGCCCGGCCAGCAGGGAAGTCAGCATCAGCGTCAGAAACACCGTGACGGGTAGTAGTCTGCGGTTCATAGAGCAATCGGGTTTGGTTTCTGCAAATGTAGTGAATTCGCATGGAAAAAGATGATGTAGAATTTTTTTTATGCGATTCTTTATGCTTGGTGAGATAAAAAGACAAAATCTTCTTCCATTATTTCGGCCATCAGTTCCTCATCGTCTGTGAGATTGGGGTGTCTGTTTCTGAAATCAGCCCATTCTTGCGTGAGAATCGGCTTGATATGGGTATATTCCTAGGGATTTTTATATTGAAAATTCCTTGCTTGTTCACACCAGAACTTCACTTGGTTCATATAGTTCATACATCCGGAATCCGCAAGCTTTAGACTGTCTTTTATCGTTTGTGTGGAATAGCGGGGAACGTATGGAAAATCGGCTATGGACTTGACCATGTCATTGAATTCCGATACGGCACAGGATTGGCAGTTCTTGATTTCGCCACCTGTTCTTTGCTGTCTTTCAAACCAGTTTCTGGCCAAGGGGGCGACTTTCTTTGTAAAAACAAAGAAACTTATTCTATGAATGGCCTTTTCTCCGCTTAGCAGGGCTTTGGTGTGAGTAGATTTGCCTTCGATTTCCTCTTTGGAGAGCCGTTTGGCACTTTCATATCCCATTCTTAATTCTACCAGCAGCAGTCGTGCGTTGGTGCCTTGATTATTTTCGTAGGTCTGGACTCCGATGACAGCATCCACTGTGTGGTCGGCCTGGGCTTTGTGCAGCACATTCTTTTCATAAAAATCCATGTCCAGGCACTCGATTTCAGGATTAAAATAATCATGTCCCGGATAATCCTTGTTGGATACCGTATTGAGAAACGAGTGACATAGCGGGTAGAACGAATGGGCGGCTACCACTTCATTGTTATAAACCAGTTGCTCCATATTCCTTGATGCGGTCTAAAGCGATGTTAAACGACTCAAATATCTCGCTGATTTCGTTCCCCAAGGCCTTGTAAACGAATTTATGTTTATTGTCAGGACATTGCTGAGCTACGTAGAAATGGGTGTGTGGAAGAATTCCTTCTTTTTCAGCAATATCATGGATAGCCGATACCATGTCGGGGTTATGACTGGCAATCATGATTTTCAATCCCAAGGTTTTGTTCAGCAAGACCAGCATGCGGGCAAATTCTACAATCCATTGCGGATGCAAGTGGGCTTCAGGCTCGTCTATCATCAGCAGGGTCTCTTCATTCAGGTAGCCGTTTTCCAGCAAGCGTTGCAGGTAGGAGAACGTTTTGAACCCTGTGGCCACTTCACTTAATCTGATATTTATCTGTCGGTCGTTGGATATGTAACGAAGCTCTTTGGGGAGGAAGAGATTGTCTTCTTTTTTCAGTACAGCCTCTCCGTCTATCAGGCTTCTAATTCTGAACAGAAGTTTTTTGATGTCTGTCGATTCATCTCTTTTCTGTTCATCTGTGATTAACGTGCGCAGGGAGTTCCAGAAGATGTTGTCTGTAGCATCGGAAGTGATTGACATGGGCGTGTCAATATAGATTGCATCGTGCAGGTTATACAGATTTGACAGATGGTCATCGATAATGCTGACCTCATCTTCTTCCAGTTGAATATAGGGAGGGCAATCATTTCCCGTGTGAAACTGTCGGTTGAGCGTTTCGAAAAAAGTCTGGGCCGACCGTTCGTTGATTTCACTTAGAAGCGTGGACGACAGTTTGTTCGCCAGCCTGCGATTTTGTTCTGTAAAATCATCGATAGCTTGCGGAAGGCTCTTGTTGGTTATTGCGGCATTCAGGTAGGCCATGATACGCTCTTTGCGGGCATCGGATATCTTGTCGTCCAGATTTTGCAAGAGTGCATTTTCCGTAATGGCCGTGGCTTGTAGAAACAGATTCTGAGCGAGTTCGATATGCTGGGGAGAATAGATCTCCAACTGTTTTAGTTGTTCTTGTATCTCGTAGAGCTTATCTTTTGCCGAATCTTCTTTGTCGGAAAACAGACTTTTCCTGTTCATCCGTTCAAGGTCTCTGCAAACAAAACCCATTCTGTCAATCAAAGATTGCAGTTTTTTGATAAACTCGTGTTGCAGGTTGTTTTCAAAGTTGGCTGTGCCCTTGATGAGGTAATACAACCAACGGGACAATGTGCTTTTTCCGCAGCCGTTGATGCCAGATAGTATCGTGATTCCGTCGATGATGATGTCTGCTTCTTGAATCGCATGATAGTTACGTACAATGAATCTGTATTTGCTCATACTTGTAGGTTTCGATGTTTGGAATAAAATAGTCGCTGTGGATGCGATGAAAACAAAGTTACGTAAAATCTGTGGAATAACCTTGGAATAAGGGTAGATTCGTATTTATACTCGAATGATTCCTGTTGTGGTATGGACTAATCCGTCTTGCTCTGATGTGGAGGAGTGGCTGCATATCTGAATCTAAATTTTGATTCATACCGTAATGAATTTTAGTTCATCAAGTAGTGATCTGTAGGTTTTCCAGAATTTGCTGATATCTTCATTTAGCATGATACCCACATTCTTTATGTGCATGAGGTCGTTGAAATAAGCTAAGTCTGTAATGGCAGATTTTCATATTATATGATTGAATATATGACGCTGCAAATTTATAGGATTTCCAATGAAATAGTAATCCTTATCCTTAAAATATAAATTGATTATTTATCAATGTGTTGCCCGATACCATGAAGTCTGCGGGTAGGTTCTCGCCTTGCTGCTGAGACTGGGGGCGGAGGTGGTGATGCCGGAATAATGGGTGATAGAGAGTGGGCCGAGCGAGGCGGTAAAGAACTTTTCCGTATGTGCTTTGTAGGGAACCACCTGCTCCAGCAGGGCTTCCACCTGGGCCAGCTGCGCCGCATCGTTGCCGCAAAGGGCACGGACGTAATCGCCGAAGTCGTAGAAAATCACGGGCGAGTAGCCGTCCATGCGCTGGAGGGAACCCGTCTGCGAACTGTCCAGCGAATGGCGGGAATGAAGGTCCTTCATCAGGAGCGCCAGGTCGTCCAGCCGGGACCAGTCGGTCACGGCGATGGTGCCGTATTCGGGATTCTCGGCCAACAGGTATTCCCCGATGCGGGCAGAAGAAATGGGGGATGAGAGATGCTGGCTCACATTCTCCCATTGAATGTGAAGGCAGGAAAGTTCACGTCGTCGTGATTGCTACCGACAAGACAGAAGATGCTCAGGAATACCAGCGGAATGTCGGTGAGTCGTTTTGTGTGCATGATAAACAAAAGTATCAGCTATTTTCTTTTTTCCAGAAGAAATTCCTGAGCAGCCGTTGCACGAGAACCAGCAGTGCCAGCACACAAACGGTGTATTGCAGAAACGCTCCTTGATTCTTGAGGCCGTAAAAGAGCCCGATAATGAAGCATAACTGGAAGAGATAATCAAGAATTTTAAATAGCATAGTCTTTGAAATAAAAGGTTATGCTGCAAAAATAAGATAAAATAGGAAAAATCGAGCATCCGGACTTGAAAAATCCCCTGCCAGGCGTGTTTTTTTACTTTTCACCGGCAGGGGAAGGAGAATTATGCAAAAATTAGGACTCGCTTATTTCCAGTCGTTCGGCATGGCTCCGTAGTCGTCAGATTCGTATAGGTGTCGTACGTTTCGCTGTGATGGGTGATTTTACACCAGCGAGATGACATAGCTTTCCATGCTTTTCAGGTCGATGTGCCAGAGCCGGCCGCTCAGTGCGTGTGGGCTGCCCAGGATGACCTTCATCGTTTCGTTGGCTTCCACGCAGCCCACTACGCCCGGTGTGACACCCAGCACGGCTTTCGACGGATGGGGCATGGCCAGCATGCCTTCCTCGTCGGGGAAGAGGGTGCGGTAGTCGGGACCGCCCTGGTAGTTGAACACGGAGACCTGTCCGTCGAACTCACGGATGGCCCCGTACACGTACACCTTGTCCAGCCGCACACAGGTGTCGTTGATGAGGTAGCGCGTGCGGAAATTGTCGCATCCGTCCACCACGATGTCGTAGTTGGCGATGAGGCATTCGGCGTTCTGCGGGGTGAGCCGTTCGTTCCAGGCCTCCACACGGATGTCGGAGTTGAGGGCTTGCAGGCGCAGCTTGGCCTGTTCCGCCTTGGAGAGCCCGATTTCAGGCTCGCTGTAGAGCACCTGCCGTTGGAGGTTGGTCTCGCTCACGGTGTCGTCGTCAATCAGTCCGATGGTGCCCACTCCGGCACCGGCCAGGTAGAGGGCCACGGGCGAACCCAGTCCGCCCACTCCCACGATGAGTACGCGGGCCTGCTTCAGAAGGAGTTGTCCTGCCTCGCCGATTTCGTCGAGCAGAATCTGTCGGTTGTAGCGTGAGGCTTCTTTTTCGGTCAGTTTCATAAGGTGAAAAGGGGATAAGGGTGAGTAAAATGACAGAAGGCACCCGGAAGTCGGGAAAATGGCCTCCGGATGCCTTCTGAAAGGGGTTCTGCGTATGCTCGGAAAACGCCCTTGCGTTTCAATCAAAATGCCCTTACGTTTCAAGTAAAACGTACTTGCGTTTCAGGGAAAACGTACTTGCGTTTTTGTCCAAACGCTTCGGCGTTTTCAGACGAGTGTAAAGGCGTTTCTCAAAGGATGTTCCGGAGGGCTTTTCAGCGGGCCGGAGCCGCCTGGGCAAAGGTCTGTGCCATGTGGTCGAACGAAGCGTCCCAGTCCTTCCATACCGGTTCACGTCCCACGGCCTTCAGGGCCTTCTCCACTTCCACGGCGGTACGTTCGTCGCTCACGTGGAACTGTTCCAGAGCCTGCGGATAGGTGTAGTAACCACCCGGTTCCGTCTTGCTCTCGGCACTCATGGTGGTGACACCCAGCGTAGCCATGTGGTCGCGGATGTTTGCCGGTTCACGCGTAGAGTAGGAGATGTCCACGTCGTGGTCGAAGATACGCATGGCGAAAGTCACCTGTGCCAGTTCCTTGTCGCTCATGATGACGTTGGGCTGGAAACCCTCGTTCTCGGCCGGACGCATGCGCGGGAAGTTCACGCTGTATTTCGTCTTCCAGTAATGTTTCTGCAAGTAGCGCAGGTGGTAAGCCATCATGGTCACGTCTGTACGCCAGTCCTCCAGTCCGATGAGCACGCCCATGCCGATGGAGTGTACGCCGGCCTGTCCCATGCGGTCGAATCCGTTGACACGCCATTCGAACTTCGATTTCATGCCGCGCGGATGGTACACGTTGTAGCGGGCCTTGTTATACGTTTCCTGGAAACAGATTACCCCGTTCAGTCCGTGGTGCACCAGTTCGGCATACTCTTCCGTCTTGAGCGGCATCACCTCAATCTTCAGGTTGGAGAAATACGGTTTGGCCAGGTCGAGTGCTTTGGCCAGGTAAGGCACACCCGCCTTGGCCGGGTTTTCGCCCGTCACAATCAGCAGGTTCTCAAACGGAGCCAGCTTCTTGATGGCTTTGTACTCGTTTTCGATTTCCTCCGGCGTGAGGATGGTGCGGGCCATCGGGTTGCTGATGTGGAAGCCGCAGTACACGCACGAGTTGGTACACGAGTTGGTGATATAGAGCGGAATAAACATGGAGATGGTACGTCCGAACCGTTCTTCGGTATATTTCTTGCTGAGGCGTGCCATGGGTTCAAGAAACTTTTCGGCAGCCGGCGAGATGAGTGCCATGAAGTCGTCTACGTCGCACCGTGATTTTCCGAGTGCCCGTATCACGTCGGCCTCGGTTTTGGAGTAGATGGCCTTGGTCGTCTCCTCCCAGCTTATTTTTTCTAATTCGTCACTAAACATTTCTACAGTTAATAGTTAAAAATTAAAAGTTAAAATTCAAAGTCTCAAATTAAAAATGGATGTAGGGGGTGAAGGTCATATCTTTTCGGCCTGCTTTTTCTTCTGGTTGTTTTCCTTGCTGGTCTTTATGATGCACACCAGGAGCTTGATGAGTTCCTTGGCATCTTGGTCGATGGATTCATACGAGGAAGCATCGATATATTCAGACTTATAGAGCAGCAACAACCAGTAAGCGGTTTCGTTGGCTTCTTTCAGGGCAATGTGCAGTTTATGGACAAAGTCGTTCGCACTTTCCGCAAACTCGGCTTCACATACCATGGCTCCTATGGCCGTACCGCTTCGCAACAGTTGTTTGGACAGGATATGCTCTGCTTTCTCGTCGTTCAGGTATTGGTAAGCTTTGACGATGCGTAAGGCGAAATTCAAGGACTTGCCGTAAACTACACTTTGACCCATAAGTATCTCATTTTTAACTTTTAACTTTTACTTTTTAATTTGCGACAGGTCGCGGCTGAGTTTCATCGCACAGAAGTTCGGACCACACATGGTGCAGTACTCGCCGTCGGTGTGACGTCCCTCGTTGAAGTATTCCAGCGCACGGTCGGGGTCGAGGCTCAGGTGGAACTGGTCGCGCCAGCGGAACTCGTAGCGGGCCTTGCTCAGGGCATTGTCGCGGATTTGTGCGCCCGGATGACCTTTGGCCAGGTCGGCCGCATGGGCGGCAATCTTGTAGGTGATGACACCCGTACGCACGTCTTCACGGTTGGGCAGACCCAGGTGTTCCTTCGGGGTGACGTAGCACAGCATGGCCGTACCCAGCCAGCCGATTTGTGCGGCACCGATGGCCGAGGTGATGTGGTCGTATCCCGGGGCGATGTCGGTCACCAGCGGGCCGAGGGTGTAGAACGGCGCGTTGTGGCAGTGGCTGATCTGACGCTCCATGTTCTCGCGGATTTTGTGCAAGGGCACGTGTCCCGGACCTTCGATGAAGGCCTGCACGTTCTTCGCCCACGCACGGGTCACCAGCTCGCCCATCGTGTCGAGTTCGGCAAACTGTGCCTCGTCGTTGGCGTCTGCGATACAGCCCGGACGCAACCCGTCGCCCAATGACACGGCCACGTCATACTGTGCCAGGATATCGCAGATGTCGTCGAAGTGCTCGTAGAGGAACGATTCCTGGTCATGGATGAGGCACCACTTGCTCATGATGCTTCCGCCGCGGCTCACGATGCCGCACAGACGCTTGTCGGCCAGGTGCACGTTGTGACGGCGGATACCGGCATGGATGGTGAAGTAGTCCACTCCCTGCTCGCACTGCTCGATGAGGGTGTCGCGGTAGATTTCCCATGTCAGGTCTTCTACCTTGCCGTTCACCTTCTCCAGTGCCTGGTAGATGGGCACGGTGCCCACCGGTACCGGACAGTTGCGCACAATCCATTCGCGTGTCTCGTGGATGTTGGCACCCGTCGACAGGTCCATCAGCGTGTCGCCGCCCCATTTGCAGCTCCACACGGCCTTGTCCACTTCCTCGTCGATGCTCGACGTGGTGGCCGAGTTGCCGATGTTGGTATTGATTTTCACCAGGAAGTTGCGGCCGATGATCATCGGTTCCGATTCCGGGTGGTTGATGTTGGCAGGCAGCACGGCCCGTCCGGCGGCAATCTCATCGCGCACGAATTCCGGCGTGATGTAGGTGTCGATGCCCAGCTCCTTGCAGTTCATGTTCTCGCGGATGGCTACGTATTCCATTTCCGGGGTGATGATGCCCTGTTTGGCGTAGTACATCTGCGTGCAGCTGTGGCCTTCCTTGGCACGGTAGGGCAGGGCGATGTGCTCAAAGCGCAGGTGGTCGAGCGAGTGGTCGTCGCGGCGCATCTTGCCGTATTCCGAGGTGATGGACGGCAGCTGTTCCACGTCGCCGCGGGAAGTAATCCAGCTCTCGCGCATGCGCGGCAGTCCTTTCTTCAGGTCAATCTGGATGTTCGGGTCGCTGAACGGGCCGCTGGTGTCGTACACGTACACCGGGTCGTTGGGGGTCATTACCTTCTTCCCGTCGACTACGGTCACCGTGGGGGTGAGGTTCACTTTCTGCATGCCTACCTTGATGAAGGGGAATAAGGTGCCCTGCATGTAGGCTTTTTCGGCATGGGCGTATGCTTTTTGGTCTTTTTCTTTTTCCATATAAATCGGGTTTGTTTGCGGGTAGAGGAAAGGCCCCTACCGGTTGATAAAATCAGGATTTACTCATTCAAGAAAGAAGTGAGGGGAGAGGAAGCGGAAGCCACCAGGTTGTCGGCCTGCACGCCCAGTCCGGCTTCGTAGGCACGGCGTCCGGCGATGACGGCCTCCTTGAAGGCGATGGCCATTTCCACCGGGTTTCCGGCAACGGCGATGGCGGTGTTCACCAGACAGGCGTCGGCACCCATCTCCATGGCTTCAGCGGCATGGCTCGGAGCTCCGATACCGGCATCCACTACCACCGGCACGTTGCTCTGCTCGATGATGATGCGCAGGAAGTCGCGGGTTTGCAATCCCTTGTTCGTACCGATGGGGGCAGCCAGCGGCATCACCGTAGCGGCTCCGGCTTCTTCCAGACGCTTGCAGAGGGTCGGGTCGGCCTGGCAGTAGGGCAATACCACGAAACCGAGTTTTACGAGCTCTTCCGTAGCCTTCAGGGTCTCGGTAGAGTCGGGCAACAGGTAGCGCGGGTCGGGGTGGATTTCCAGTTTCAGCCAGTTGGTGCCGAAGGCTTCGCGGGCCATCTGTGCAGCGAACACGGCTTCTTCTGCGGTACGCACGCCGGAGGTGTTCGGAAGGAGTTGGATATGCGGGTGGATGATATGTTTCAGCATGTCGTCTTCCTTGTTCTCAAGTTCGATGCGTTTCATGGCGACGGTCACCATCTGGGTGCCGGAAGCGAGAATGGCTTCTTCCATGACTTGGTTGGAGTTGAATTTTCCTGTTCCCAGGAACAAGCGGGAGTCGAATTCTTTTCCCGCAATCATTAGTTTCTTCATTGTTCTATATATGTTTTTGGTTTGCTTTCCTTTTACTTTTTCTTTTTGGCGGCAAAAAGAAAAAGGTAACAAAAAGAAAAACCGCCGTCTGCAGTTTCAAGGCGGCTGCGAGGCTTCGCCCGGCGGAAGCGCAGGAACTCGCTTCGCTCAAACAGCCTGCGCTTCTTTTCGCCGTGCTCCGCTTCTCCGCTTTTCGCCTTGAAACTGAGGACGGGATTTTTTCGCTGGCTTGCTCTTCGCTCTTCGCCCTTTGGGCGAAATCGCTGTGTGGGGAGGTGGGGCTTTTGCTTTCTTTCTTTCTTTCTTTCTTTCTTGCTCCGCTTTTTGCTTTGGCCTTCCTTTTGGGCGAAATCGCTGTGTGGGGAGGTGGGGCTTTTGCTTGCGCTTCTGTTTCTTGCTCCGCTTTTTGCTTTGGCCTTCCCTTTGGGCGAAATCGCTGTGTGGGGAGGTGGGGCTTTTGCTTTCTTTCTTTCTTTCTTGCTCCGCTTTTTGCTTTGGCCTTCCTTTTGGGCGAAATTGCTGGGAGAAGGTTGGGCTTTTTCCTCTCGTTGCGCGAAGAATACTCGTTCTGCGCTCTACGTTGAGATAAAACCGGTTGGTTGCAGTGCTTTATGCTCCGTGGGGAGGGGGAATGAGCTTGTGGCTTGCGTTCCTTGGCGAGCATGAATGGCTTTTCCGCTGTTCTTCTTCAGAGATGAATCCAATGCGTTAAGCGCAACCCATCGGAATCAAAAAATAAAAGTCAGTCGTTTTTTAACTGTTAACTTTTACCTTTTAACTCCTCGATGATTCTCCTCGTTTCTTCCACCGGATTCTCTGCCCGCAGGATGGTGCCGCTCAGGGCGATGCCGGTGACACCGGTCTGTAGGATGTCGGGGATGTCGTCCAGGGTGATGCCCCCGATGGCGACGATGGGCAGGTGGATGCCTTCCGCCTTCATTTGCTGTACGATGGAACGGTAGCCTTCGAGGCCGAGGATGGGGCTGAGCTTCTCTTTGGTGGTGGTAAAGCGGAAGGGGCCGCAACCGATGTAGTCGGCACCGGCTTCATAGTGGGCCCGTACGTCGTCGAACGTGTTGGCGGTGCCCCCGATGAGGAAGTCCCTGCCCAGGATTTTCCGCGCTTCGGCTATCGGCATGTCGTTCTTGCCCAGGTGCACCCCGTCGGCCTTCAGCTTGCGCACCAGTTCCACCCGGTCGTCAATGAGGAAGGTGGCCCCGTACGTGCGGCACAGTTTCTGTACCTCCACGGCCACGGCTTCCGTCTCTTCGTCGGAGGCATGCTTCATGCGCAGCTGTACCCAGCGGCAACCCCCTTCGAGGGCCATGCGGGCCGAGTCAAGATACGAATACGTGTCGGTGAAATGCGTGATGAACTGCAGTTTGAAATGATTCATGTCCATGGCCTCATCCTCCACAAGCGGCTTTGATGATGACCAGACTGTCGCCCTCCTTCAGGACGGTGTGTTCCCATTCCGCACGCGGAATCATGCGGTTATGCAGCGCGATGGCCACTCCCTGTGCCGGAAGCTCCAGTTGCTGTGCCAGTGCGGCAATGTGCTGACCTTGTGTAAGTTCAGTCTCTTTGTTGTTTACCAGTACTTTCATAATCGTTCAGTGTTAGCGTAAACCAAAGAGGCGGGTCCCGAAAGGGAAAAGAAAAATGGAGGCCGGAATCAACAATCCCTTCGTCGGTATTAACCGCATCAGGTTCGTAGGGTATAATCTCAGCCCGGACGCATCCTTGGGGCACCCCTTTGTCTACTTTCTGGCAAAGGTAACGAAAACTTTGAAACGGCGGACAGCTGCCGTGCCTTTTTTACCTTTTTTTGCAGGCAATCAACGGTGCTCCCTGAACAGCTGCACCTTCACGCCGAACGAGAGGCGGAGAATGTCGCGCAGCGAGAGACTCTTGTTGGTCACCTTGCTGATGAGGTATAGCTCGCAGGTGCTCAGCTCGTAGAAGAGGGAGATGTGGCGCACCAGCTCGTGGCGGGGACTGAATCCGAACCGTTGCCCCACGAAGAGGTAGGGCCGCATCTTGGTACTGAAGTTGTAGTATTTGTTGGGATAGCGTCCCGGCTCCTTCTTCCAGAACTCCTCGCCCGCAATGGTCGTGAGGTAGAGTCCGCAGTAAAAGGGTTCCGCCATCCAGTGCTCCTTGAAGCAGATGCTCCAGGGAATGTAGTTCTGCTTTACGGTGAAGGTGAGCCGGAACTTCTCGGCATATTTCGACGGGAGAAAACCCACGAGAAAGTCCGTTTCCCACTGGCAGCGGCGTCCGTAGTCCCAGCCTACACCCACCGAGTTGAGTCCCATCCCTCCGGCGTACTGCCATTTCAGGTGAGTGGGTTTCAGGCGTTCCCATCCTTCATAGCGCAGGTGCGTGCGCTGGTCCCACCGCCTTTCCCTGACGTTCGGAGCGACAGAGTCATTCTGTGCCTGCAAGGGCAGGAGCGTCATCGCGGCCACTCCTCCCACCAGTATCCCTTTAAAAATCGACCACTTCATACGCATAGCCGTCGGCATTAAGAGTGAATAACAGGTAGGCACGCTTCTTGGCACAGGTACATTCGTAGTACAGGATGCCGTCGTCGAAGAAGTCATCCACACTGAGGTTATGTCCGTGGCCGTAGACACAGAACTGCAAGCCGGGCATCTGCCGCAGGTAATACTCGAAATACTCCGCCAGGTTGTTGTTGAACTGCTCGGAGAAGGGGCCCGCATGCATGGCCACCACGGTCTTTTCCACCCCCTCGGGCACATTGTCGATTTCATCGCGGATATACTGGATGTTGGGTACAGCCGACGAGTTGTCGAACTCCAGGGCGTTGGTGTTCAGGCAGAGAAACCTTACGTTGCCGGCAGTGAAGGCAAAATCCTCCGAGCCGAAAATCTTGCGGTACACGTCGAGTCCCGTAGCCAGACAGTCGTGGTTGCCCAGCAGACAGACGTAAGGCACGTTCAGTCCGTTGAGAATGTCGCGCTGCTTCTCGAACTCCAGCTTCAGGCCGAAGTCGGACAAGTCGCCCGTGTGGACCACGAAGTCCAGATCGCCCCGCCGGTTCAGTGCCTCCACGGCATCCTCCGTCTCGTCGTACCAGCGCTGCGTGTCGCTGATTACGGCAAACCGTATCTCGTCTTTCCCCCAGGTAGCCTCCTCGATTTGTTCGATGTGGCGGCGGTTCACGTCCGTCTCCCCGTCAATGTCCAGGTCGTACGGATGATATTCAATCATGTCGCATCCTCCCAGCAGCAAGGCCCAGAGGCAGCCGTATATCAGCCGGAAGTGCAGGCGGAAACGAGGGGAGAGTGTCGGATAAGTACGCATAAGCAATTCATTTTATATGTGCAAAGGTAAGCCACAAATGCGGTTTGTCCGTTTTTCAGAAAGTCGGATTTTCTGTCCTGAAAGTCGGTATTTCCCTTGTAAAGAACATTTTGCACACTTATCCGGCAGTTCGGGGGAGGCTTTTCAGCCCCTCCCTGTGAAGTCTGGCGGGAGCCGTTCCGGTTACCACTTCACCGGCTCCTGCAGAATCTGTCCGTCGGTGGCATCCTGCGCCGTGAACGCGTTCGCCTTGTACTGCACGCAAATCATCACCAGCGGTTCCGTACCATTGTTTCGCACCGAGCGCTTGCCTTCGGGAGCCACGCGCACCACGCTTCCTTCCGCCACGGGGAATACCTTCCCGTCCACCTGAAATTCACCCTTTCCGCTCACGAAGATATACAGTTCCTCGTGCGTCTGGTGCGTGTGAAGGAAACCGGTTTCCTTTCCCGGGGCGAACGACTGGAACGAGATTTCCGCGCCCGTGGCCTGCAACGCCTGTCCCATGAACACCTTTCCCTGGATTTCCATCCCCGGAGCTACCGGCAATACATACTCGCTCAACTCGCTGAATGAACCTGTGGATACGGCGGAAAAATGTGCGCCTGCTGCAATTTGCTGAATCTGTTTCATAGTGTAACTGTTTTAATGATTTCACCGGCAAAGTTGCCATCTTCTTTCCGCTCCTGCAAGAAGGCACCTCCCCGTAAGTAGGTTACCGCGAGGTTACCAATGTTCACTACGAGCTGGTTACGTCCGGCAGATTTAGGCTTTTTTTGCAGAGGGTATCCTCCATCGTCTGCCGCCCCGAAAAAATCCCAATTTTTAGGTATTTCAAATCCGCGCCGGAAGCCGTTTCTTTGCCATGTCAAATCAAACATGTAGCATAATATGAAGAAAACAGGTATTTTTTATGGCTCCACCACCGGCACCACTGAGTCGGTGGCCCGCCTGATAGCAGACAAGCTGGGCATTGCCCCGGCAGACGTACACGAAGTGACCAAGCTCGATACGGCTCTGGCCGAAAGTTACGACGCCCTGATTCTGGGCACCTCCACCTGGGGCGAAGGCGAGTTGCAGGACGACTGGTACGACGGATTCAAGGTGCTGCAAGGCGCCCATCTCTCCGGCAAGATAGTGGCTCTCTTCGGCTGTGGCGATTCCGAATCTTATTCCGACACCTTCTGCGACGCCATGGGTCTCCTCTATGAAGGCCTGAAAGACAGCGGCTGCACCTTCGTGGGTGCCGTGGACGATAGCGATTACACCTATTCCGCCTCCGTGGCCGCAGCCGACGGAAAGTTCGTGGGACTGGCCCTCGACGACGTGAACGAAAGCGACCGGACCGACGACCGTGTGAGTGCATGGGCCGCACAGCTCCAAGCCGAACTGGCCTAAGGAAATTTCCCACAATCTCTCTTCTAAATCCGTAACCTATGATGACCCCTGATATTCATCCCGTGGAACTGAAAGTCTTTCTCAACCACATCTATGAGCTGAAGAAAGGCGTGCGACAGATGGTGCTGTACACCACGAACAAACGCTACGAAGATTTTGCCGTGAAACGCCTGCGAAGCCAGCGCATCCAGTTTGTGATTCAGCCGGTGGACGACGAGCGCATCAATCTCTTTTTCGGCAAGGCAGAGTGCATCGACGCCATCCGCCTGATGGTGACACGCCCCCTGAACCGCCTCACACCCGAAGAGGATTTCATCTTGGGGGCCATGCTGGGTTATGACATCTGTGCCCAGTGCAAGCGCTATTGCACCCGCAAGGCACGGAAAATGGGAGCCTGACCGGGCTCCCATTCTTTCTTAATTTCCTCTGTACGTAGAATATCCGTAAGGCGAAAGCGTGATGGGCACGTGGTAGTGCTTGCCGTCCTTGATTTCGAACACCACCTCGATGAAGGGGTAGAACGACGGTTGCTGCAACCGCTCGAAGTAGGGCGCCACGTGATACGTCAGGCGGTAGATACCCTTGTGGGCATCCGTTCCCTCCAGAAAATCCTTCACCCGTCCGTTCTCGTCCGTCAGTTTCTCTTCCAGCAATGCCCAGGTCTTGCCGTCGGGCTGAAGTTGCGAGAGACTGATTTTCACACCCGCCGCAGGCTGTCCCTGCTGGATGTCCAGAATGTGGCTCGAAAGTTGGTACGTCTTTTCCTGTGCGAAGCCCACCAGGCTCCACACCAGCAGACAGAAAGTCCAGAATAGTTTCTTCATGATTTTTTTCAGTAAAGGGGTTAAACAAGATTCAAACAAGATTGTAACGGTTACAAATATGGCGATTTTCCTTCTTTCCGCCAAGTTTCCCCTCTCGATGCTCTGCCGATTTTGAGGTTATTAACTAAACTCCTGCCGTGCGTGTGCCGTTTCGCTTGTATTTTTGCGCCATGAAATACATCTACCTGCCCCTCGGATTCCTGTCGCTGGCCCTAGGCCTTGCCGGCATCTTTCTGCCCGTGCTGCCCACCACACCCTTTCTGCTGCTGTCGGCCGCCCTCTTTTTCCGCAGCTCGCCGAGAGCCTATCAGTGGCTGATGAACCACCGTCTGCTGGGTCCCTACATCCGCGATTTCCGGGAGTCGCGTGCCATCCCCCTGCGTGCCAAGGTGATTGCCCTGAGCCTGCTGTGGCTCACCTCCCTGCACTGCATCTTCCTGGTGTTCGATGCCCTCTGGCTCAAGGCGATGATGCTCGCTGTGGCCGTGGGAGTGACCCTTTATCTCTGTTCCTTCAAAACCAAACGAAATGACTGATACCCTTTCTTTCTGCGGACGCGAGGAAGCCGCCGCTCGCATGAACCGCTTCGGAGGCGAAGGCCGTCCGTTCTTTTTCCTGATAGACTACGCCGGCGAGCAATGCTTGGTGGAAGAACCCCACCGCCTGCCGCCCTCGGAACTGCTGTTCGCCTTTCCGGGCGCCACGAACGTGCCGGAGGAGGACCGCCGCACCCCGTATCCCGCCACCTTCCGCTGGGACTCCCGCCCGATGTCGTTTGCAGCCTACTGCCGCGGGTTCGACCTCGTACACCGTCACCTGCATGGCGGCAACTCCTTCCTGGTGAACTACACCTGCGCCACCCCCGTCGACACCGACCTCACCCTGCGGCAGGTGTTCGACCACGCCCGCGCCCCCTACAAGCTCTGGCTGCACCGCCGCTTCGTGGTCTTCTCGCCCGAAACCTTCGTGCGGATAGTCGACGGCTTCATCTATTCCCATCCCATGAAGGGCACGATGGATGCCACGCTGCCCGCCGCCCGCGAACGCCTGCTGTCCGACCCGAAGGAAGCCGCCGAGCACGCCACCGTCATCGACCTCATCCGCAACGACCTGAGCCGCTTCGCCACCGAAGTGACCGTGACCCGCTACCGCTACCTCGACGAGCTGCACACCCATCGCGGACCCCTGCTCCAGATGAGCTCCGAAATCCGCGGCCGCCTGCCCGAAGACTATCCCTCACGGCTGGGCGACCTCTTCTTCAGCCTCCTACCCGCAGGGTCCATCACCGGCGCCCCGAAGCCCCGCACCGTGCAGATTATCCGCGAAGCCGAGACCCACGACCGCGGTTTCTACACCGGCGTGACCGGCTACTTCGACGGACGCCACCTGGACAGCGCCGTGCTCATCCGCTTCCTGGAACAGCAGTCCGACGGCACGAAGCAGTTCAAGAGCGGGGGAGGCATCACCTTCCGCAGCGAAGCCCGAAACGAATACGAAGAAATGAAACAGAAAGTCTATGTGCCTCTTTATTGAAACCCTCCGCATTGAAGACGGCAAGGTGTGGCATGCCCCGCTGCACGACCGCCGCCTGAACGACACCCGCCGTGCCTTCTTCGGCCCCGTGCCCGACCTCCACGTGACGGATTTCCTCCGTCCGGAAGCCTACACGGAACGCACCCGCTGCCGCCTGACCTACGCCCGCGACGTGGTCCGCGTGGAATACTTTCCCTACCGCGTCCGCCCCGTACACCGTCTGCAACTCGTGGTGCGCGACGACCTCGACTACCGCTACAAACGGGCCGACCGCCGCGTGCTCGATGAAGCCTTCGCCCTCCGCGGCCAGGCCGACGACGTGCTCATCGTCCGCCACGGACTCCTCACCGACACCTCCATCGCCAACATCGCCCTCTGGGACGGATGCGAGTGGCACACCCCCGCGCATCCCCTGCTGGAAGGAACCCAGCGCCGCCACCTCCTCGACACCGGACAGATAAAAGAAACGGACATCCCGGCCGCCTCCCTCGGAAGCTACCGGCACATCCGTCTGTTCAACGCCCTGATTCCCTTCGGCGAGGTGGAACTCCCCGTGAGCCAGGTGCTGTATTGATATCCTTCGCGTCACTCCACCAGCTCGTAGCTGCTGATTTGAATCGGCATGTCGAGGTTGTGGAGCACCTTCTCCAGCATAATCCCCTCCAGGTTGTCGTATTCATAGCCGAACGTAGCCCGGATGCCCTGCAAGATGAACTGCGTGGCCCGGTCGAGCGCAATCGGCAGACTGTCGCCCTGCATCAGCGAGCCCGTAATGACACTCGTGAACGTGTCGCCCGTGCCCGGATAGTGCGCCGGCAGATACGGGCAAGTCACCTTCCAGTAACGGTCGCCGAAGCGGTTGTACGCATAGACCGACGTCGAGCGCGGGTCACCGCTCACCGGCACGCTCGTGGCAATCACGATGGCCGGTCCCTGGTCCGACAGCGTCTTCAGCGCCTGCTTCAGTTCCGCATCCGTCAGCTCCTCCCGGAACGGCATGTCCAGCAAGTAGTACAATTCCGTCAGGTTTGGTGTGATGACATCCGCCAGCCGGATCAGCTTCCGCATCTCCGTCACCATCTCCTCGGTGATGCCCTTGTAGAGATGCCCGTTGTCGCCCAGTACCGGGTCGACCACCACCATGTCGTTCTCGCCGCGGAACTTCTGGATGAACTCCTCCACAATCTGCGCCTGTTGCGGCGAGCCCAGGTAGCCCGTGTAGAACGTGTCGAAGTGCACGTTCATCTTCTCCCAGTGCGCGATGATGTGCTTCATCTCCTCCGTCAGGTCGAGGAAGGAGTAGGAAGGGTACTGCGTGTGCGTGGACAGCACCGCCGTGGGCAGCGGACACACCTGAAATCCCATGGACGAGAGTACCGGGATGACCGCCATCAGCGATACGTGGCCCACCCCCGACAGGTCGTGTACGGCGGCCACCTTCTTCACCTGATTTTTCAGGAAACCTCCCGTCCGTTGAGGCGTTTCCGTCGGTGCCGTCGGCTTTTTCTTCTTGTACTTCCGTTCCTTTTCCCAGGCCGCTTTCCGTGCCTGATACGCTTCATATTGTCGTTCAATGTAATTGTCTGCCATAGTTTTGTGAATTTACAATTACAAAGGACGCTACTTTTTATGGAACGAGCAAACTTTTTCGTGCATTTTGTAGGATGGGGAGAGGAAAAACGAAGGCTTGCTCCGGGGGGAATCCGGGGCCTTGTAGCGGATTTCTGGGTTGATTCCGATTAGTGTAGTTTGGTTTCTTTTTGCTGCTTGTGTCGGGATTTAGGTGGCTTTCTGATTTTGTTTTTGTGGGGATTTCCTAGGGAATTTAGAGAGGAAACCCCTTTCAGAAGGCTTCTGGAGGGGGTAGCTGGGGTGCGAAATGGAGAGGTTTGGGGGAATCTGGCGGCAGGTCCTTCTTGTTTTAAGGGATTTTGGGGCGGAAAACGGGCTTGCGTTTTAGGTGAAACGCCTTTGCGTTTGGAAGCAAACTCTTCGGCGTTTGGAGTGAAACGCACTTGCGTTTGGGGGAAAACGTACTTGCGTTTTGGGGTGTATGGGTTTTGAGAGGGGGGGTGCGGATGTTGGGTGGATTTGGATGGCTGTTTGGGTGGGGGTGTTTTCTAGTTGGTGGAGTTTGATGGATTGTTTTGGATTGTCTTTTTGAGGGGTTTGCTTTGGACTTTTGTGAGCGGTGGTGCTGGAATTGCTTTTTTGCTTGCTTTTAGTGTGGGTGTTTGTGTGATTGTATTGCTTTTTGAATTTTGATAAGCGGTTCTGCTTGCGGATTTTGAGCGGATGGGCGGCGGGGCGAGAAAAGAAAGTGGTTTTGGAGAGGGAGTGGGGGATGGTGACATTTTGGTAGGAGTGACATCCTGGTGGATGGTGGGAAAAATATAACGAAGATTTTCTATGGAAGTATCTCTGAGTGCATTAAAAATCCTCATCAGCATGCTTTCTGATATGCAGATGAGGATTGAATTTTTTATTTGAATCAGTTATCCTTGTTGATAATCCGGCCAAGGAATGTATCCGTATATGTGTGATTGATGTTTAGGCGAATAGGATGATAGTCGGGTAGACTTTCTAAAAATTCCAGTTCGAAGACTAGTCTTGGAGCTTTGTCGTTGCTTTCAGGGTGGATTTCTAATTCTATAATATCAGTTGGCGGTATTTGTCAGAAGTGCTTTACTACATGTTTAAAACGTGGAGGAGTGTTTCCACTTTATGCTATAGTCATGATGCTTAAGGGCTTTTCAAGTGTATCAGGACAAGATGTTGCACTTTCAGAAAAAGCTTTTTACACAAATCAATGCTAATTATAGTATGTTGATATCTTTAATAAGCATCTGTACATTTGTAAATAAATAGGGTATAAATTAAAAGTGAATGAAGGAGCAATGGACAAAGAGCCTATTTTACTTTTATTTGGACATAATGTGCAAAAATATCGAAAAGAATTAGGGCTATCTCAAGAAAGACTTGCAGAGCTAGCTGGTGTACATCGCACTTATATAGGAATGGTTGAACGTGCTGAAAAGAATATCACACTTTGTAACATTGAGAAGATTGCTAAAGCACTTAATGTTGAAATCAAAGATCTGTTTTAATATGGCTACTATTCATACTGTTAAAATTATTGAGAATACTCGTGCAGACTACAGCCACACTTTGACTAAGTTGTAAATAGCTTTTTATTGAACAAGATATAACCTATTGGAATTGGAGTGACCGAAATATGCTATACAGTAAAATTAGAAATGTTTAATATGTATAATCCTAAATATATCATTAATGACCAGATGTGGCAGTATCGTAGTCCCAAAGGACCGGCAATACATACATTTTTTACAGCCGATGGGACTGCTATCGGTATGTTTCAAGGTTCAAGAGGTGTTCGCCCTGATTTGGACTTTAAAGTAAAAATACTATTGCCAAATCCTGAATCAGTGCCATATCTACTTCCACATGATGAATGGGTTGTGGATTTACTAATTAAGGCGCAACATTATAAAAGGGAAATTATAGATCTTCTTAATTTCTATCTCAACTTTTACGAAAATTGTCATCCCTTTAACTCAGTTGAAGAAAGATCTGCATATGTGCCTACCACTATAAGGAAAATTGAAAAGCTATACAGTAATGTGAAGGTAGATGGAACGATGTCCATCGGGGGAATTGCTTTGATACTAGAATTGTTCTGTTTGTGTGAAAAACAAAACCCCGATGCCCATCAATTTTGTCTTACGCTTTTATGGACAAAAGAATGTATTGAAGGAACGAGAGACCTAAAAAATCTCTTGAACATAGTAATCCGTCATCGTGAGTATTAGAACGGAAGTTCCAGACCATAATACACCTCAGATTCACAAAAAACGTTGGCATCACTCTCAGGGAATAGATTGGCTTGTTTTTCCAATTTTGCCAGAATTTCATTCCTCCTATTAGTGTTATTCAGTTCCTCACGGCGGGTTTTGCTCAGTTGCAAAAAGGCTTCATTTTGATCTATGCCGAGGAATCGACGTCCCAATAGATTTGCAGCAATACCTGTCGTACTACTGCCTGTGAATGGATCTAAAATCCATGCACCAGGAAGAGTTGAGGCTTGTATGATTCGCGACAGAACGCACAATGGTTTTTGAGTAGGATGTTTACCACAAGATTTTTCCCATCGTGCAATTGCTGGTAATCGCCACACATCACGCATCTGAGTACCGCCATTGATCTTTTTCATGAGTTCATAGTTAAAGTAATGGGGTACCTTTTGCTCTTTACGAGCCCAAAGTATATATTCGGCAGCATAAGTGAAATATTTGCAAGACAGATTTGGTGGTGGATTTGTTTTCTCCCAGGTAATGCAGTTCAATATTTTGAATCCTAACTCAGTCAAGCATCGTGCTACAGAGAATATATTATGATAAGTACCACTTATCCAAATCGTTCCATTGCTTTTCAGTTTATCTCGACAAGCTGCTATCCATGACTTATCAAACAGATAATCTTCTTCATATCCGTTGGATTTATCCCAATCTCCTTTATTGACAGATACCATTTTGCCGTTTTGAACACTTATTCCGCCATTTGACAAATGATATGGTGGATCTGCGAAAATCATATCGAACTTGAATTCAAATGAATTCAGAAGTTCAATACAATCTCCCTGAAGAAGAGTAAAATCTTTATTCTCTGACTTATAATAAGCAACTGGCATTTAAATAAGTACTTTTGGTATTATTTCACTTTCAAGATCTGCAATATTGTATAAGTGTTCCAAGACATCAAATGTTTCTTTCAGGTTATTTTTTGCATTTCGCCAGCCACATCCATCTGTGAACCAAACAAACTTAAAATAGCCTAAATCTTTGGTTTCTAGCGTAATTGTTTTATAACTACGGGCCGTTTCGTTCAGTTTGGATCCACTGCTGGTATAAAAGTTCGTTTCTATTCCATAAACAATGTCTTTACCTTTTACAACAAAATCGAACCTCTTTTCAGCTCCACCATTATTTGAGATAGAAGACAGGTCTATACCCCATTTTGCCTCTATTTCATGGATATACATTTCCTTAAAATATGATTCACCTTTCACAAGCCCAGCTTTGCAAAGAAAACCTTCCACAAGATTTTCCATCAAATGGCCTCCTCTATTCTTACGACCATTAGAATCCAGACCAGTTTCGATGCCTGTTACATAATCAACGAGATTGTTGACTATATGATTTTCCATTAAATCAAAAAGGCCTGTTTTACGCATAAATTTGGTATATTCTTCATTTGTGCAATTAGGCTTATCAAAATGAAAATCAATCTGGCCTTCTTCATCCATAGCCATAATATCTAGCTCGCGTTTGGCTAAAAGAATAGGAATGCAACTTAATGTTTCTGGATATTTTGTTAAAATCTTTTGAAAATCTTCTTCAATATTCTTCGAACCAATAAGTGAATTTAGAATATTGAGAGGAATTTTGATGGCATCCACATTATTGAATACCTTATTGAAATCAATATAATATTTGTAATCGGCTATTGAAGGTCTAAAACCTGCAAACCAACTGTCGAAATCTCTCATATCAGTAAACATTGGCAACATTTGAAATCATTATCTCAGAAATAGCACCACGACCATTACTCTTTGAATTTATCATTCTCGCAGCAGAGACTCGTTTAATGGAAAAGTCCTTATAAAGGTGATCAAAGAAATTGTCTCCATTATCTACATTTTGCGGATCTGAATTACTTGCAACAAACAAGGATTTGTGCATAGCTATTTGTTCACAAAAATCACGTAAACGCATTTGTTCAGTATCATCAAAACCGTTTTTTGCATAAGAGGTAAATGCGGAAGTGTCTGTTAGAGGACGATATGGAGGATCACAATAATACAAAACATTATCGCCCGCATATTTACCAGTTTGTGCAAAATCACCACAAAGAATTTCAACCCGTTGTAAAACAGCTGAATCTGCCCTTAATGTTTCTTCATCACAAATTTTAGGATTTGTATATTTTCCATATGGAACATTAAACTTTCCTTTTGAGTTGACACGATATAGCCCATTAAAACAGGTACGATTGAGGAAGATAAATAATGCAGCTGTTTCAACATCTGAATTATTTTTCTCATTAAAACGATCACGTTGAGATAAAAAATAATTTTTTCTTGCCTCATTATCAAGTGCAAGATATTCTGTCTGAATTCGTGTTAATTCAAGAATTAATTTTTCAACATCTGATTTTATTATACGGTATGTACAAATTAATTCTTCGTTTATATCATTAATTATAGCACGTGTTATGTTAGGATATTCTTGTAGAATCCAGAATAAAACGGCTCCTCCGCCCACAAATGGCTCAATATAAGTCATATTATTCCTTTGTGACAAATCATGAGGTAGAACTTTTCTTATATCGTCAAGAAGTTGTGTTTTACCTCCAACCCACTTAACAAATGGTTTTGCTGGATATGTATATAATCTTTTCATATGCTTCAAAATATTACGGCAAAATTTGTCTTCCGTAATATTCTACAAAAATACGAATAACAGCTTATTTGGGCAACACAATAAAATATAAGACTAAGATTTTTTTATCTTGCCTGCTATAAATACGAAAACTATTCCAAAATTGATTTGGTGGTGATAGAAGTGAAAGACTACAGTGGCTGACTGTTTGTAAGTTATGCTGAAAGACATCACCTATCCGCAGTTTGGCACGCTTGTAGGTTATGCCTGCAATATAATGAAGGTATTGAAAACCGTAGAAGGATTTGGCGATGCGGAATATACAGACAAGAGGGAAGTGGCCCGTGTGCTTCGTGAAGCCGTGCGCAACGGAGAGAATCCGGTCGTCGTAGCGAGCCATGTGGCAGACGTGCAAAGCCGGAACTGGGACTGTCCGCGGCCGGTCGTAAATTGGCGTTCACGTTTCTTTAGAATCCCTTGGAGAAGGTGGATGAGATTTTAGTTTTTCTTTTCAACGTTCTTTTGTTTTACATGGATTTCACTATTTTTGTATCTGATAAGAAGAAAATAAGAAAAGTATGTACATACCACCCTTCACTGTTTCCTCTAAAGCGATTAATCTGATTGCAGAAATAGCTTCCACGATAGAACGGTATGCTATACACATGGAGCAATCCGATGGATTACGCCTGCGCAAGGCCAACCGGATAAAAACTATTCATAGTTCGTTGGCTATAGAGGGAAATAACTTGACGGAAAGCCAGGTGCGTGACATTATAAACGGGAAAAATGTAGTAGCTCCCCTGAGGGAGATACAAGAAGTGAAGAATGCGATAAAAACATACGAGTTGTATCCCTCTTTGAATCCGTTTAAGGTGAGCGATTTGCTGAAAGCTCACGGAGTGATGATGCAGGCCTTGACAGGTGATGCCGGAAGATTCCGTGCCGGTGGTGTGGGAGTGTTCAGTGAGAAAGGATGTGTACACATGGCACCTCCTGCCGACAGGGTGCCTATGCTGATTAATGATTTGTTTGAATGGCTTGCTGAATCGACAGACCATCTGTTAATTCGTTCGTGTGTATTTCATTATGAATTTGAGTTTATTCATCCGTTTAGTGATGGAAACGGGCGTATGGGCAGGCTGTGGCAGTCGCTCATATTGGGTAAACTGCATCCGTTGTTTGAACATCTTCCTGTAGAGAACATGGTCTATGCCAACCAGCAGGCTTATTATGATGCCATTACTGAAAGCTCAAGAATAGCTAATAGTGGCCCTTTTATCGATTTTATGCTGAATGAGATATTGAGTGCATTGAAGGCTCATCAGGCTGAGGAGACAGAGAATGGCGGTTTAAATGACGGTATAAATGGCGGTTTAAACGTCGGTATAAACGAACGAAATATATTGACTCTTATCGCTAATTCACCTACGGTAACTGTACGTGAGATGGCAGATATGTTGGGCTTTTCATTAAGGCAATGTGAGCGCCTGATAGCAGAAATGAAGCGTAAGAACCTGATAAAGAGAACAGGCTCAAAGAAATCAGGTATATGGCAGGTGGTATATGATCAGACAAAGGAAATTTAGCCATCTTCCGGATATTCTTTTTCATTTCCTCCCATTCTTGCCGGATTTTCTTATTTTTGTATATAACGAATGGTATAAAAAGTTGAGATTAAAGAAGTACTTTCATTAGAAGAAAATTTATAGTATATAACCCCAAGAATTATGGACATACAAACAATACTATCCAACCTGAAGATTGACCAGTTGAACGCCATGCAGGAGGCCGCTATCGATGCCTGGAAAGACGGCAGCGACCTGATTCTGCTTTCGCCCACCGGCTCCGGAAAGACGCTGGCCTATCTGTTGCCGCTGGTGAGCTCGCTGAAGCAGGGAGTGGAAGGCGTGCAGGCCGTGGTGCTGGTGCCTTCGCGCGAACTGGCTTTGCAGATTGAGCAGGTGTTCAAGGCCATGGGAACCGGCTTCCCGGTGATGAGCTGCTACGGCGGTCGCCCGGCCATGGAGGAACACCGCACCATGAAGGGCATCTCGCCGGCCGTGATTATCGGTACGCCGGGACGTATGAACGACCACCTGAACAAGGAGAATTTCGAGGCCGGCACGGTGCGCACGCTGGTCATCGACGAGTTTGACAAGTGCCTGGAGTTCGGCTTCCAGGACGAGATGGCCGAGGTCATCGGCAAGTTGCCGTCGTTGCGCCGCCGCTTCCTGTTGTCGGCCACCGATGCGGAGGAGATTCCGCGCTTCACGGGGATGAACCGCACGCAGAAGCTGGACTTCCTGAATCCGGAGGAGACGGTATCGCAGCGCTTGAGGCTCTATAGGGTCACCTCGCCGGAGAAGGACAAGCTGGAGACGCTCTACAAGCTGCTGTGTACGCTGGGCAACGAATCGACGCTGGTGTTCTGCAACCACCGGGAGAGTGTGGACCGGGTAGGGAAGTATCTGCACTCCATGAAGGTGTATTGCGAGACGTTCCACGGCGGCATGGAGCAGGACGACCGCGAACGGGCGTTGTATAAGTTCCGCAACGGGAGCTGCCATATCTTCGTATCGACCGACCTGGCGGCCCGGGGACTGGATATTCCGGACATCCGTCACGTGGTGCATTATCACTTGCCGGTGGCCGAGGACGGGTTCATTCATCGCAACGGACGTACGGCGCGCTGGGAGGCGGAGGGAAATGCCTTCCTCATTCTGCATGCCGAAGAACGTATCCCCGACTATGTGCCGCAGCCGCTCGAAGAGTTCGCCTTGCCGGAAAAGACACCGCAGCCTGCCTTGCCGGAATTTGTCACCTTGTATATAGGGAAAGGCAAGAAAGACAAGATCAACAAGATTGACATCGTGGGTTTCCTCTCCAAAAAAGGCGGACTGGGCCGGGAGGACGTGGGCCGTGTAGACGTGAAAGATCACTATGCGTTTGCGGCTATTTCGCGGAAAAAGGCTAAACAAACGTTAAAACTCATACAAAATGAAAAGATTAAGGGGGTAAAAACTTTGATAGAACTGGCAAAATAATAACTTTGTGTCACATCAGCCCTCCGGCGGTGAGGGCTGCTTCACATTTTGCTATGTCGCGCGAGTGTCCTCCCTGCCATGGCTTTCCATTTTCGTGTCAATATGTTATCAAAATGACCTTTACTTGCATAATTTGAAAGTTAAAATCCGATAAGCGTGTAAAATTATCACGAATTCTTTTGGAAGTCTAAAAATAATCACTAAATTCGCAAGTGTTAGCTAAAATGATTGTTTAACCAAAACAAACTTCCAATGAAGAAACATAATTTTAATGCGGGACCGTCTATTTTGCCTCGCGAAGTGATAGAAAAGACAGCTCAGGCTATTCTTGATTTTAATGGTTCAGGACTTTCGTTGATGGAAATCAGTCACCGCGCGAAAGACTTCCAGCCGGTGGTGGACGAAGCGGTTGCGCTGTTCAAGGAACTGCTGCATATTCCGGAAGGATACTCGGTATTGTTCCTGGGTGGAGGTGCAAGCTTGGAGTTCTGTATGGTTCCCTATAATTTCCTGGAAAAGAAAGCGGCTTACCTGAACACGGGTACATGGGCTAAGAAGGCCATGAAGGAAGCCAAGGCTTTCGGCGAGACGATTGAGGTGGCTTCTTCCGAAAAGGATGGCTACACGTATATCCCGAAGAATTACGAAGTGCCGGCCGATGCGGATTATTTCCATATCACGACGAACAATACAATCTATGGTACGGAACTGCATGCCGACCTGGATGTGAACGTGCCGATGGTGGCTGATATGTCGTCGGATATCTTCTCCCGTCCGGTGGATGTGTCCAAGTATATCTGTATCTACGGAGGTGCGCAGAAGAACCTGGCGCCTGCGGGTGTGACTTTCGTCATCGTGAAGAACGATGCGCTGGGCAAGGTGTCCCGTCATATTCCGACCATGCTGAACTATCAGACGCATGTGGACAAGGGTTCTATGTTCAACACGCCGCCGGTAGTGCCTATTTATGCCGCACTCCAGACATTGCGCTGGCTGAAGGAACAGGGCGGTGTGGAAGAAATGCAGCGCCGTGCCAAACAGCGTGCCGACATGCTGTATGCGGAAATCGACCGCAACAAGCTGTTCCGGGGTACGGTGACGGTGAAGGAAGACCGTTCGTACATGAACATCTGCTTCGTCATGGCGGATGAATACAAGGAACTGGAGGCCGACTTCCTGAAGTTCGCTACCGAAAAAGGTATGGTGGGCATCAAGGGTCACCGTTCGGTAGGTGGTTTCCGTGCTTCTTGCTACAATGCCATGCCGGTAGAAAGTGTGCAGGCGCTCATCGACTGCATGCAGGAATTTGAGAAAATGCATTAATTGTTGTTATATCTGAGAATAAGGGCGTGGGAGATACAAAAACACGTCCTTGTTTTCTTTAAAATCGAATATTATGAAAGTATTGGTTGCGACAGAGAAACCGTTTGCCAAAGTGGCAGTAGACGGTATCCGGAAAGAGATAGAAGGTGCAGGCTATGAACTGGCTTTGCTGGAGAAATATACCGACAAACAGCAGTTGCTCGATGCGGTGAAGGATGCGAATGCGGTGATTATCCGCAGTGACATCATCGACAAGGAGGTGCTGGATGCGGCGAAGGAACTGAAAATCGTGGTGCGTGCCGGCGCGGGATACGACAATGTGGACCTGGAGGCGGCTACGGCGCACGGGGTTTGCGTGATGAATACGCCGGGGCAGAACTCGAATGCGGTGGCCGAACTGGCTTTCGGCATGATGGTGATGGCGGTGCGTAACTTCTACGACGGCAAGTCGGGCACGGAACTGAAGGGCAAGAAGTTGGGTATTCATGCGTATGGCAACGTGGGACGCAATGTAGCACGTATCGCCAAGGGATTCGGCATGGACATCTATGCGTACGATGCCTACTGTCCGAAAGAGGCGATGGAGGCCGACGGCGTGAAACCGGTGGATTCAGCCGAAGAACTGTATGCCACTTGCAACGTGGTGTCTCTGCACATTCCGGCCACTGCCGAAACCAAGAACTCGATTAATTATGCGCTGGTGAACCGGATGCCGAAAAACGGGCTGCTGGTGAATACGGCCCGCAAGGAGGTCATCAACGAGGCGGAACTGATCAAGCTGATGGAAGACCGTCCGGACCTGAAGTATGTGACGGACATCATGCCGGTGGCCAATGAAGAATTTGCAGCCAAATTCCCGGGACGTTATTTCTCTACGCCGAAGAAGATGGGTGCACAGACGGCTGAGGCGAATATCAATGCCGGCATCGCAGCGGCCCGTCAGATTGTGGGCTTCCTGAAGGATGGTTGTGAGAAATTCCGTGTAAATAAAAAATAACTCCTGTTTTACGCATAAATGAAACTGACGAGTGACGAACGGCATTTGCTGATTCCGTTGGGAATGGGCAGTTCCTTGCTGCTGGTGAATACGTTGTGCAGGTCGTTTTTGGATGACTTCTGGCAGGGTTTTCTGTGCGGTATGGCACTGGTATGTTTACTTTATGCGTTACGGACGTTGGTATTGTTTTTCAAACGAAATTTCAAGCATTATGGCAACAGTTAAACCATTTAAAGGGCTTCGTCCGCCGAAGGAGCTGGTGGAGCAGGTGGCTTCCCGTCCTTACGACGTGTTGAACTCGGCAGAAGCGCGCGCCGAAGCGAAAGGCAACGAGAAATCATTGTATCACATCATCAAGCCGGAGATTGACTTTCCGGAGGGTACGGATGAGCACGACCCGCGTGTGTACGACAAGGCGGTGGAGAACTTCCGGATGTTCCAGGAAAAGGGCTGGCTGGTGCAGGACGACAAACCGTGTTATTATATTTATGCCCAGACCATGAACGGCAAGACGCAGTATGGCCTGGTGGTGGGGGCTTACGTGCCCGACTACATGAACGGAGTAATCAAGAAGCATGAGCTGACGCGACGCGACAAGGAAGAAGACCGCATGAAGCATGTGCGGGTGAACAATGCGAACATCGAACCGGTGTTCTTCGCTTACCCGGAAAGCAAGGTGCTCGATGCGGTGGTGGCGAAATATACGGCGCAGAAGCCGGTGTATGATTTCGTGGCACCCGACGACGGCTTCGGCCATCAGTTCTGGGTGATTGACGACGACAAGGACATCGCCACAATCACGGAGGCGTTCAAGGAGATGCCTTCGCTCTACATTGCCGACGGACATCACCGGAGTGCGGCAGCGGCACTGGTGGGGGCTGAAAAGGCGGCCCAGAATCCGAACCATCGGGGCGACGAGGAATACAATTACTTCATGGCGGTGTGTTTCCCGGCCGAGCAGCTCACCATCATCGACTACAACCGGGTGGTGAAGGACTTGAACGGACTGACGCCGCAGGAGTTCCTGGAGGCGCTGAAGAAGAACTTCGTGGTGGAGGAAAAGGGAACGGACATCTACAAGCCGACGGCCCTGCACAACTTCTCGCTGTATCTGGATGGCAAATGGTACAGCCTGACGGCCAAACCGGGCACGTACGACGACCACGACCCGATTGGGGTGCTCGACGTGACGATTTCCTCGAACCTGATTCTGGACGAGATTCTCGGCATCAAGGACTTGCGTTCGGACAAGCGCATCGATTTCGTGGGCGGTATCCGCGGACTGGGTGAACTGAAGAAACGGGTGGACAGTGGCGAGATGAAGATGGCGCTGGCTCTCTATCCGGTGTCCATGAAGCAGCTGATGGACATTGCCGATACGGGCAACATCATGCCGCCGAAAACCACCTGGTTCGAACCGAAACTGCGTTCGGGACTGGTGATTCACAAGCTGGAGTGAGATGCTCCCACAGAAAGGAATCAAGGGCTGTGGCCTCGTAAAAGAGGAACAGCCCTGATGATATACGTTATCATTTTTGTAAATCCTCTTGTTTTAGTCGTGTATTTCTTGGGGACGGCTGGAAACAAGAGGATTTTTTGCGGATATGCGGGGGAGAATCCGTCGGAAAGGAGATGAAAAAAACGCACTTGCGTTCGGGTTGAAACGTAAGTGCGTTTTGTCTGAAACTCTTTGGCGTTTGGATTGAAACGCAAGTGCGTTTGAGTCGGAACGTCAAGGCGTTTTTTTAGGGTCGGGAAAGTGAGCCTTACGTGGTTTCGGGGAGGCTCTTCTTTTTCAAAATAGTCTTATTTCGGCAAGGTCACGGGGAACAGGTCGTTCGGACGGTGTTCGCGCAGGATGACCTGCTTCATCTGGTCTACGAGCTCCGGATGCTGGGCAGCCACGTCGTGGTCTTCGTGGATGTCGTCGGCCAGGTTATAGAGATGAGGCACGCCCTTCTTGACCACCATCTTCCAGTCGCCCATGCGGAGACCAATCTGGTCGGTTTCGTGGAACTCCCAGTAGAGGAAGTCGTGCGACTTCTGGGTGGCGTCATTCCCCAGCAGGGTGGGGGCGAAGGAGATGCCGTCGAAGCAGTCGCCTTCCAGTTTCTTGTTCAGGTATTTCTTCGGGAAACGCTTGTCGCCCACCAGCTCGCAGAACGTCGGCATAATGTCGTAGAAGGCCAGCTGATGGTCGTTCACTGTGCCGGCTTTCACCTTGCCCGGCCAACGGACGATGAACGGGATGCGGATGCCGCCTTCGTAGCACTGGCGCTTCAGGCCGCGCAGCTTGCCGTCGCGTCCGAAGAATGTCGGGTCGGCCCCGCCTTCTTCGTGAGGACCGTTGTCACTGCTGAAAATCACAATCGTATTCTCGTCGAGACCTTTTTCCTTCAGCTTGGCCAGGATTTCGCCCACGTAGGTATCCAGTCGGTTAATCATGCCGGCAAACTGGGCGTGAGTATGGTCGCTGGCATTGTAGCGGGAACCGGCCTGTCCGCCCCAGGTCTTGTCTTCAAAGAATTTCTGCTTGTATTTCTTCAGGAGGGAGTCGTTGGGCTGGGCCAGTTCGGCGTGCGGAAGGGTATAGGTGAAGAAACCGTAGAAAGGCTGGGATGCGTCCTGCTTGTCGAGCCATTCCAAGGCCTTGCGGTGGATGATGTCGGCCGAGTACTGCGTACGCTTGAAGTAGTCATCGCCACTCATCGGATAGCGGATGTTGTCTTCCAGGATGATGCGGGTCACGGCAGTGTCGCCTGCGGCCCGGCTGTAACTGTTCAGGAAGTTCGGGTAGTAGAGGTGAGCCTGAAACTGGCACATGTAGCCGAAGTATTCGTCCACGCCGCGCTTGTCGGGAGTGGAGGTCGAGCCTTCGTAGCCGCCCGCCCATTTGCCGAACATGCCGGTGGTATAGCCGTTCTTCTTCATGATTTCCGGCAGGATGATGTGCTGCGGGTCGTAGGGCTCCTGTCCCGTCACGGCATATTCCTTGTTCTGTCCGTACCACACCTCGCCGCTCCAGTATTCCTTGTTGCCTCTTACGTGGCCGTGTCCGCTGTGCTGGCCGGTCATCAGGCTGGCGCGCGACGGAGCACTCACGGGACTTCCGGCGTAGGCCTGGGTGAAGCGCATGCCTTCGCGGGCCATCTGGTCGATGCAGGGAGTCTGGATGAAAGGTTGTCCGTAGCAGCCTAAATCGCCGTAGCCCATGTCGTCGCAAAGAATAAAGATAATGTTGGGTTTCTCGGAAGGGGGAGTGGCAGCTTGTGCATGAGGAGCAGCCAGGGCCGCCAGCCCCATGCAGTAAGTCAGTTTCTGTAATTTTTTCATGCCATTAGTTTCTTAAAGGGGTTAATGTGTGGACAAAGATAGTGCTTTCCGGGCAAAGATGAGCGAAAAATCACTAAATTTGCGTCCTGAAAAAAGACAAAAGCCATGCAAGACGATACCTATAAGACCATTGGAGCGCGTGCCGAGGCCATTTATACCGAGAAGCGCAGCAAGTTTATCGCCATCGCGTTGCCGGTGCGCACCCTGACCGAAGTCAAGTCGCTCCTGGAGGAGTACCAGAAGAAATACTACGACGCGCGCCACGTGTGTTATGCCTACATGCTGGGGCCGGAACGGAAGGATTTCCGGGCGAACGACAACGGGGAGCCTTCGGGAACGGCGGGCAAGCCGATTCTGGGACAAATCAACTCGCACGAGCTGACCGACGTGCTGGTCATCGTAGTGCGCTATTTCGGGGGTATCAAGCTGGGCACGAGCGGACTGATTGTGGCCTACCGCACGGCGGCTGCCCTGGCGCTGGAGGAGGCTCCGGTGCTCGAGAAGACCGTCGACGAGGAGGTGGCCGTGGCCTTCGAATATCCTTTCATGAACGACATCATGCGCATCGTCAAGGAGGAGTCGCCCGAGATTCTGGAACAGTCGTACGACATGGACTGCCTGATGCGGCTGCGCATCCGCAAGTCGATGATGGGCAAGCTCCGTGCGCGGCTGGAGAAAGTGGAGACGGCCCGTTTCGTGGACGAGTGACAACCTGCTGCGGCTGCGCATCCGTCCGTCGATGAGGAGCCAGCTCCGCGTGCGGCGGAAGGAAATGGAAACCGTCCGTTTCGTGAACGGATAATGGGTGGATGGAATTGAAACCGGAATTTTTTTCTTCGGTAAAAGTGCTGATTTTTGGCCATTTCCTGTGGTTTTTTAATAAATTTTATTACCTTTGTTACTAACCTATAATCTTCATCTTATGAAACGTTTGGTCGGCCTTTTCTGCTTGGTGTGCCTCCTTTTCGGATGCAAGGAGGAAGCAGACCGTGGCTTGGTTCAGCCAGTGGAACAGTCGGTGGTGTCGGAAGAGGCTGCGCCGGACAGTGTGGAAGCGGTGCTCCCGTTTGAGCGCAAACCATTGACGGGTGCCGACATTATTCTGGTCAAGGAACTGCTTTTCGACAAATATACGTTGAAGGATGAATATCCGTATCAGGACACGGTGCGCTCGTTCAAGTGGGACGTGATTCGCAAGTGTCTGGCCTTCATTGAGAACCTGCAACATGAGGCTGCCCGCTGGGCCGTTTTCCAGAACTACAAGAACCGGAATCAGGAAGCGCCGCTGGTGCGGAGCTATGTGCGCAACGTGTACCGCCGCATTGCCGATACGCTGGGCGTGGAGCGCTACCAGTCGGTGCCGCTTTACCTGCCGACCGATACGCTGGTGCCCGAACGCTACGGACGCGACGGGGCCTTGGCTTCCTTGCGGGGCGAGAGCGGAGGGTTCTACCGCGTGTCGCCGGTGAGCATCGAGGGCGAATGGCTGGTGCCCCGCCGTTATATCAAGCTGCTGGCCGACAGCACGGCCTTTCATCGGGTGGTGGTGGTAGACCGGGGCGACCAGAACATCGCCACGCTGGAACGGCTGGAAGAAGGTACCTGGGCCATCCGCAGCATGAATCCGGCCACTACGGGCATGCACCGTCCGCCGTATGCGCAGGAAACACCTCTCGGCATGTTCGTAGTGCAGGAGAAGAAGTCGCGCATGGTCTTTCTGAAAGACGGTTCCTCGGCCACCGGAGGCTATGCGCCCTACGCGAGCCGTTTCACCAACGGAGCCTATATCCACGGCGTGCCGGTCAATGTGCCGCGGACGGCCATGATTGAGTACAGCTGGTCGCTGGGCACCACGCCCCGTTCGCACATGTGTGTGCGGAATGCCACCTCGCATGCCAAGTTTGTTTACGACTGGGCCCCGACGGAACGCTCGCTGGTGATTGTAATCGAGTGATTTCTATAAAATTAACTCTCTTTCAGGAAGAGGTTGCCTGGAAAATCCGTACCTTTGCCGCCGAATATTCTTAGGTGGTCAAAATCATGCACAATTCTATATTGAAATTTCTTTTTTCGGCACTTTTCCTGTCTTTCCCCTGCGCGTATTTCACGGCGGAGGGGGAGTGTGTTTCTCCTGAAAATCCGGCAGCTGCGGTGAAGGCAGCCGACGAGGTGAAGTCGCTTTATCACGCCATGCAGCTGGAGGGGGTGGTCAACTGGAAGGCGTTCAAGCTGGCAGTGACGGGCTACAACCGCATCAAGGGGCGGAAACGCGAGGTGCTGACGCTGATTGATTTCTCGAAACCTTCCACGGAAAAACGGCTGTACGTGTTCGACATGAAGCATCGCCGGATGCTCTATTCGTCGGTCGTTTCGCACGGGAAGAACAGCGGAGGGAATTATGCCACTTCGTTCTCCAATGAATATGGCTCTTATAAAAGTTCGCTGGGTTTCTACCTGACGGCCTCTACCTATCAGGGGAAGAACGGCTATTCGCTGGTGCTCGACGGACTGGAGAAAGGCATCAACGACCGGGCCCGTGAGCGGGCCATCGTGGTGCACGGGGCCGCTTATGCCGACCCTTCAGTGGCTCAGCGCGGCGGGCGACTGGGACGCAGTTTCGGCTGTCCGGCCCTTCCTACCTCCGTGGCACGTCCGATTATCGATACGATAAAAGGGGGCAGCGTCATGTATATCTATGCCGAAACCCCCTCTTACCTGGCTCAGAGTTCCATTCTGAACGACTCGGATGTGAATGTTATCGTAAATCAATGATTTCCGCTTCCGGATATTTCTGCTTGTTGAAGCGGAACGTCGCATCGGGCAGGTTCACGCCCGTCTGGTACGACGAAATCTGAAATTCCTGTTTCTCGCCGTTGTGCAGCTGGATGGCAATGTAGACCGGCGAACCGTTTTCCTTTACATTCAGCGTGATGCTTTTCACATCCTGTGAAGCCTTGGGGGTGAGCAGGATTTCCTGTCCTCGCTTGCCCTGGCGGGTCTTCTCGCCCACATAGCGGTAGTTGAAGCTCTTCTTGTAGGAAGTCAGCAGGGCATACGGATTGACGCTCTGCAGCTCCTCGGGGGTAGGGGTGGACACGTTCACCTCTTCGTTCTGCTCCACGTAGCTCCATTGCGTCTTGCCGTCGAACCACGTCCGGATACCTCCGCTTTCCAGGTAGAACTTGTCGCCTTTCAGCAACAGTTTGCCGCGTTGTGTGCCTCCGAAACTCAGGCTGACTCCGCCCGCCTTGCGGTACGTGTCGGCCATCTTATTTAAAATGCTTTCCGCTTTGGCATCCTGCTGGGCTGCTGCCTGCAGCCAGGCGATTCCCATGAGCAGGACGACCAGAAAAATCTTTCTCATATCAAGTCTGTTTATTAGGTTGTACGGATAAGGGCAGCCTGTGTCAGTCTTTCAGGCTGCTCATTCTCATTTGCAAGTCGTTCTCGTCCAGGCAGAGCACGTCGCGCGCCTTGCTGCCGTTGGCCGGTCCCACGATGCCCGCTTTTTCCAGCTGGTCCATGATACGGCCGGCCCGGTTGTAGCCGATGGAGAACTTACGCTGAATCAGGGAAGTAGACCCCTGCTGGTGGTAGATGACCAGGCGGGCAGCCTCTTCGAAGAGCGGGTCGAGACGGTTCATGTCCACATCGGCCGTACTGCCGCTGGCCTCGGCATTCTCGTCCACGTATTCCGGCAGCATGAAGGCCGTAGGATATCCCTGCTGCTTGCCGATGAAGGCCGCGATGCGTTCCACTTCCGGCGTGTCGACGAAGGCACACTGCACACGCACCGGATCGTTGCCTTGCAGGTAGAGCATATCACCTTTACCAATCAGCTGCTGGGCACCCGGACGGTCGAGGATGGTACGGGAGTCCATCATGGAAGCCACACGGAAGGCCACACGCGCCGGGAAGTTCGCCTTGATGGTACCCGTGATGATGTTCGTGGTCGGACGCTGGGTGGCGATGATGGCATGGATACCCACCGCACGGGCCAGCTGGGCGATACGGCAGATAGGCAGTTCCACTTCCTTGCCGGCGGTCATAATCAAATCGCCGAACTCATCGATGATGATGACGATGTAGGGCAGGAAGTGATGCCCGTTCTCCGGATTCAGTTGGCGGTTGATGAATTTCGCATTGTATTCCTTGATGTTACGGCATCCCGCACTCTGCAGGAGCTTGTAACGGTTGTCCATTTCCACGCACAGCGAGTTCAGCGTCTGCACCACCTTCGTCACGTCGGTGATGATGGCGTCGCCGCCGTCGGGCAGCTTGGCCAGGAAGTGACGCTCAATCGGCGCATAGATGGCAAATTCCACCTTCTTCGGGTCGATGATGACGAACTTCAGTTCGCTCGGGTGTTTCTTGTAGAGCAGGGAAGTCACGATGGCATTCAGACCGACGGACTTACCTTGACCGGTGGCACCGGCCACCAGCATGTGGGGCGCTTTGGCCAAATCCACCATGAACACCTCGTTGGTGATGGTCTTTCCCAGCGCCACCGGCAGGTCGAACGTGGTTTCCTGGAACTTCTTGCTCGTCAGGATGGAACTCATCGGTACGATGTGCGGGTTGGCGTTCGGTACCTCGATACCGATGGTACCCTTGCCCGGAATCGGGGCGATGATACGGATACCCAGTGCCGAAAGGCTCAGGGCGATGTCGTCTTCCAGGTTACGGATTTTCGAGATACGTACCCCTTCGGCCGGCGTGATTTCATATAAGGTAATCGTGGGGCCCACACTGGCCTTGATGGAACTGATTTCGATGCCGAAGCTGCGCAGCACCTTGATGATGCGGTTCTTGTTGGCATTCTGTTCCTCCATGTCGATGTCCGGGTCTTCGTTCTGGTAGGTATTCAGCAAGTCGAGAGTAGGGAAGCGGTAGAACTCCAGGTCCAGTCGCGGGTTATACGGCTGGGTGATGTCGCCCTTGTAGGCCTGGTCTTCTTCCTTGGTATCGTTGCTCACCTCGAACGCCGGTTCTTCTTCCTTTTCTTCCTCCTTCCGAACCGGCTCCACCTCAAAAGGGTGTGCTTCTTCTTTCTCTTCCGGTTCAATGGGCAGGTCGATGGCATGGGAAGCTTCTTCCTTCGGTGGAGCTACGGGCGTTTCTTTCTTCGTTTCCTTCACCGGAGCCGGTTCCGTTTCCTCTTTCGTTTCCGCTGCCGGTTCTTCTTTCTTTCCGGCCTCGTTTTCCTTCTTATCTTCTTTCTGTTTCCGGTGCGTCCAGCTCTTCCAGAAACTTTCTTTCTTTTCCTTCTTCTCCTCTTCCGGGTCGGTCAGCGGAGCCGTGACGGTTTCCGCTTTCACCTCCTCCTGGCGGGAAGCCGTATCGGTCTGTGGTTCAGCATCGGGCGTATTCTCTTCTTTCTTCAGGGCAGGATGCAAGGCCTTGCGCACCACGCCCATGGTTTGCTGCGTGAGGGCCACCCCGAAGAGAATCGCTACCGCCAGCAGCACCAGAATCAGTCCCGGCGCACCGATTTGCGAACAAATCCAGCGGCTCACATTGTAGCCGTGCAGTCCGCCCGGATAAATAAAGGAATCTTCCATTACGCCCCCGAACGCGAATCCCAGGGTGACGGAGAACCAAATCATCACCGTGGCACAGCCCAGGAACCAGTTGCGGATGCGGAACTGATACGCTTTCATCAGTTTCATGCCCGCCACCACCAGGAAAATGATGATGCAGTAAGCCGAAAACCCGAAACAGTCGTTGATGAGGAACTGTGCCAGCTGGGCCCCTCTGGCCCCCGCATAGTTCTGGATGCGGTTACCCGTTTCCAGCAGTTCCGACGGGTTGGGATGTGTCAGGATGCTCTGGTCGTTTCCCCCGGTAAAGAAGAAGGAACTGAAAGCCAGCAGCATGTACACGCCGAAGATGACGCACAATAACCCTATGATGAATGAAGTGGTTTCACTTTTTAGCACTGTCCATGTTTTTCCGGCCATGGCTACCGCTTTTTCACTTTTGCTCGTATCTGTTTTTTTAGTTTGCATGGTGATTCAAATTAGCTAAACATTCATGCAAATGTACGAATAAAACTAGAACTGAGAAATTTTTTTTGTACCTTTGCGCTTCAATTAGCGTGATTATGGAAGAAAAAAACTCTCAAGTGATATTCGATAAAAATGCGGTCGAGTTTGTGACAGTGGCCGCCGAGTTTTGTGGGTTTATGGAGCGGGTTTCCGACATGAAGCGCCGCGATTTCGTAGACAAGTCCCTGAAACTCCTTCCTCTTTTATACCTGAAAGCTTCGTTGCTTCCCGCGTGTGAGCGGATGGATGATTCCGACCCTGAAACCTTCGTGACCGAAACCGACTACGAGGTGCTGCGTGGCTCGGTGGCCTCCCTCTTGGGCGAATACGACGATTACCTCGAAGTTTTCCTCGACGACATGGCCTATAGTGATACACCCATCCATCAGAACATCTCCGAGTGCCTGGCCGACATCTACCAGCCGCTCAAAGATTTCATCTGCGTATTCCAGCTGGGACTGGAGCAGACCATGAACGACTCGCTGGCCATCTGCCGCGAACTGTTTGCCGAGTTCTGGGGACAGCGCCTGGTGAACGTGATGCGGGCCCTGCACGACGTGAAATACCGTCAGCTGGCCCATGAGGAGGCGGAAGACGAATCCCCGCTGTATGAAGGCCACTGTACCGAAGAAGAACTGTATGAAGGCCTGGACATGGGCGAGGAGGAATAACCCTAAAATGTGCGAATTGAAATGGTAGAACTACAGAGCAAAATAGACAAGAAGTTTGTTGCCGAACTGCCCAAAGTGTCCTTTCCCGGCCGCATATTTGTGATTTACACGGAGGCGGAAGCCCGCAAGGCCATTGATTACCTGAATACCCATGTGCTGGTGGGGGTAGATACCGAAACCCGCCCGTCGTTCCGGAAAGGTGCCGTCAACAAGGTGGCCTTGCTGCAAGTGTCCACCTACGACACGTGCTTCCTTTTCCGTCTGAACCATCTGGGCCTGCCCGACTTCCTGGAAGAGTTCCTGCAGAACGACGTGCTGAAAATCGGTCTCTCGCTGAAGGACGATTTTGCCATGCTGCGCCGCCGCAACCGCAAGGACCCGCGTACCGGCAACTGGGTGGAGCTGCAGGATTATGTCACGGCTTTCGGACTGGAGGAGAAGAGCTTGCAGAAGATTTATGCCCTCCTTTTCCACGAAAAGATTTCCAAGAGCCAGCGCCTGTCCAACTGGGAGGCCGACACCCTGACCGAGGCGCAGCAGCTGTATGCCGCTACCGATGCCTGGGCTTGTGTGCGCATCTATGAGTACCTGGAAGAGCTTCGCCGCACAGGAAAATACCGGGTGATACGCCCCGAAGCCCCCGAAAATATTCTCGACGATTAATAACTTAAACCATACAAATGAGCTATAAGAAAGTATTTCTCAAACCCGGAAAGGAAGAATCGCTCAAGCGTTTCCATCCTTGGGTTTTCTCCGGCGCCATTGCCCGCGTGGAAGGTGAACCGGAAGAAGGCGAGGTGGTCGATGTCTATACCTCGAAGAAGGAGTTCATTGCCTGCGGACATTTCCAGATAGGCAGCATCGCCGTGCGCGTGCTGTCCTTCCGCCAGGAACCCATCGACCATGACTACTGGGTACGCCGTCTGCGGGTGGCCAAGGACCTCCGCTGTGCGTTGGGCCTGATTGGCAATCCCCGCAACAACACCTATCGTCTGGTACATGGCGAAGGCGACAACCTCCCCGGACTCATCATCGACGTGTACGACCATACCGCCGTCATGCAGGCACACTCTGCCGGCATGCACCTCGACCGTATGGCGGTGGCCGATGCCCTTGAAGAGGTGATGGGCGACGTCATCCAGCACATCTATTATAAATCGGAAACCACACTGCCTTTCAAGGCGGATTTGCTGGCCACAGAAAACGGCTTCCTCAAGGGAGGCAGTCCGGAGAACGTGGCGATGGAAAACGGCCTGAAGTTCCACGTGGACTGGCTCAAGGGGCAGAAGACCGGCTTCTTCGTCGACCAGCGTGAGAACCGTGCCCTGCTGGAACGCTATGCCAAGGGCCGCAACGTGCTCAACATGTTCTGTTACACCGGCGGTTTCTCGTTTTATGCCATGCGCGGCGGAGCCAATCTGGTACACTCCGTGGACAGTTCCGCCAAGGCCATCGACCTGACCAACGAGAACGTGGCCCTCAACTTTCCCGGCGACACCCGTCACCAGGCGTTTGCGGAAGATGCCTTCAAGTTCCTCGACCGCATGGGCGACCAGTACGACCTGATTATTCTCGACCCGCCGGCCTTTGCCAAGCACCGTGACGCCCTCCGCAATGCCTTGCGCGGCTACACCAAGCTCAACGCCAAGGCTTTCGAGAAAATCCGTCCGGGCGGTATCCTCTTCACCTTCTCCTGTTCGCAGGTAGTCAGCAAGCAGGATTTCCGCAATGCCGTGTTCACCGCTGCCGCCCAGAGCGGACGCAGCGTGCGCATCCTTCACCAGCTCACGCAGCCGGGCGACCATCCGGTCAATATCTACCATCCCGAAGGAGAATACCTCAAGGGACTGGTGCTCTATGTAGAATAATTTTCATTATAAATTAGTGTGTAGAAAGAAAAAGCCTGTTTCCTACCGGAAAATGAATTCCGTGCGGGAAACGGCTTTTTTATATGATTCATATCATCGCCAGGTCGGTCTGGGCGATAGCTTGTGCAGTGTGACAACCTGCATTTATCCGAACAATTTTCCTAGAAGGCTTTGTTTCTTCTTCTTTTCTTGTTTTCTCTTTTCCACAGCCTCACCGAGCTTGTCGTCAAGCGTTTCTTCCACCAGATCGGCCAATTTGATGCGGTAATGGATGATACGATAAATACTGTTCCAGTCGAAGAGTCCACCCACATTGCGGTCATCGATAAACACATCCGCTTTTAACTTTCGGGAGAAATATTGATGTCCGGTTTGTTCCTCCGGATAGTTTGTATTTACGGCATAGAACTCCAATCCTCGCTGACGGCAAAATTCCACTGCTTCATTGAGCAGCTCATCCTCTCTTACCGACCACAAAATCAATCTGTGTCCTTCTTTTTGTAACATCTTTAAAGTATCTATTGCAAAAGGAATTTCTTTTCCGATTTCTGGATATCGGTGTTCCACAATCGTTCCGTCAAAATCAACAGCTATAATCATATCGGTTTTTATTTATAAAATAGTTAGTTATTAGTATGCATTCTTTTCTCCATGTATCGCATTGGCCACCGTCTTGTAGATGATGAACAAGTCCAGTCCGAAACTCCAGTGTTCGATGTACCAGATATCACCTCTCACACGGCCTTCCATGTCTTTCAGTTCCTTGGTTTCGCCACGGTAGCCTGTCACCTGACTCCATCCCGTAATACCCGGTTTCACGAAATGCCGCACCATGTATTTATTGATAAGCTTGGAGTATTCTTCCGTGTGTTTCAGCATGTGCGGTCGCGGTCCCACAATACTCATGTCGCCCTTCAGCACATTGATAAACTGCGGCAACTCGTCGATGTTCGTCTTTCGCATGATGTTTCCCCAGCGTGTCTTCCGGGGGTCATCCTTGGTGGCCTGCAAGGTATCCGCCTGCGCGTTCACCTTCATGCTGCGGAATTTATAACAATAGAATTCCTTGTCGTTCAATCCGTTTCGCTTCTGCTTGAAGAACACCGGTCCAGGCATGGTCAGCTTCGTGATAATCGTTACGATAATCAGGATGAAGGGGAACAGCGTGCACAGGAAGAGCAGTGAGAATACGATGTCGAACGCCCTTTTCAGCATCTTGTTGCCTGTCTGGCTCAACGGGTCTTCCCGCAGGCTCAGATATGGCACGCTTCCTATCATGTTGAAATACATCCGTTTGTGCAGGTACGTACGGATGTTGGGCACGCTATAGAAATGTACCAAATGGTTCTCGCAGTAATCGATGATGGGACGTATTATCTCATGGTCTTTCGAAGGCAGACAGCAGAACAGGTAATGGTTGTTTTTGTTCTCATTCAGGTATTGCATCACTTCTGTGGGAGTACCCAGATACGGGCATTCCTTGGGAAAGTTTGGATTCGGCTGATAGTCAAAGTATCCATTCACCCGGTATCCTGTCCAGTCCTGGTCGGTCAGTTCATGGTATAGCTCCAGGTTGTTGTCTGCGCTGCCTACCAGTACCACGTATCGCACGTTTCCACCTTTTGAACGATATTTTTTCAGCATAGCACGTAGAGAGAGTCTGAATATGCTAATGCATAGGAATAGGATAAGTACATAAATCAGATAAAAGAGGGAAAGGGTATCCATGAATTTCCCTATTTCCAGCACGATACCCGAGATGATTCCGAATAAGGCCACCGTTTTGAATATGCGGGTGATGATTTGGTAAATGTAAATCTTTCGTCTATAAAGAATGACTCCAATCTGTCGGGAGGCGATGAAATAGCATAGCATTATGGTAAGAATAGCTTGATAATGCGGTACACTTAAGGCTTTATGCCATGAAGTATCCTTGACCCACTCATTAAAAAAGAAGAAAAGCACTCCTGCCAATAGTGTTTCGAAAGTCGTCACGAATAGGCCTACCCATTCGTTGTATGAATCATACCTTGTTTTCATATCATTTGAATAGTTTAAGGGTTTATTCTACAAATAAAAACATTTTTCTTTTTTTCTCAATGTTTGCGAAAAGAAATTTGAGTAAAATCTAAAATTTGGTCAGTTCCAGACGCGCGTAGTCCGATTCCAGTGTCATTTTTTCCCCGTTACACTTTACAATCTCGAACACTGTTTCCTTTTGGTTGTCGATGCCGAAATGCTTCAGCTTTTCTACCGGTGCATCCTCTCCCGTATCACTGGTTGATTTTCGTACTTTGAAATCTTTCACCACCAGCTGTGTTTCGTTGTTCCGGTATTCTGTACGTCCGATATAGGCTCCATAGCCTTTACTGCCTTGCTTTTCGGCCACCTCCGTCACCATGCGCGTAATGCTGTAGTACAGTCTTTCGCACTTCACGGTTTCCCCGGTTTCCGTTAGGGTGAACTGTTCCAGTATCCAGAGTCCTTCCACATCGGAGTTTATCGGTGCCTTTTTGCAACCGCTAAAGGTCATTGCCAGTCCGATGACCATCATGATTATCATACATGTTCCTCTTTTCATTTGCCAAGTCCTCCAGTTTTTCTAAGTGTAATCATTCCCCCTGTGCTGTTTCCCAAGTAATTTCCACGGTCTATTCCCAGTGCGGCACTTACGCTCCAGCCCTTGGCCCATTGGGGCAGGTAAGTCACTTCGGCCATGCTGTTGAACTGCTTGCGCACCTTGTCCAGCGGACTGGAATATCTTCCCCAATGCCGTGCATACGAGGCGATGAGCCGCCATTTCCATTCTTCCGACGGATTGCCGGAGATGCCCACATGCTGCGCTTTCATCCGGTTGCTCTTGAAGCAGATGCTTCCGTCCTGATTATAAACAGGCCCTGCCAGCAGCGGGTTTCCGATTCCTTGTCCATAGTGCTGCCATGCCTGATAAATATAGTGGTTGTAATAATCGTCTCCGCCGCTCATCTGCAAGTCGGAGAAAGAGCCCCAGAAGCCGTCATACAGAATCGGGCCGGAAGCATCCTTTGTGCTGATGCCTTCCCAAAGCACCGCCGACACCCATTTGTTTTTCGGGAGATACACTTCGATGCCCAGCTGTCCGTCTTTCCATCGTCCGTATTCCCAGAACATCTGCGAATGGTCCTCGAAGTAGTGGTCCAAAGTAGCCCTGATTTTCCAGTCGCCTGCGTAAAAGTTCAGGCCGAAATTCCAGCTTCCCAGCATGTTCCCTTCCACGTTCACCTGTTCGCCTTCCGGGGTATCACTGCCCCCTGCCGTAGGGAAGAAAGCGTGCCAGTACGATTTCAGCCCGTCGGGCATGTCAGTAATCCGCTTGGAGCTTCCGTCGGCCAGTTTCTGGTATTGGTCGCCACTGAACTGGGTGGCCATGAACAGACCGAATTCAAACTCTACGGGCAGTTTCTCCTTGTTTCCCAGCCGGAACATCAATGATTTGCTGTGATACATCACTTTCTTGGCATATTTCTGGTTCACCCCGCAGAAATTTTCCTGCCAGTGTCCGTCGGTAAATATACCATACGCCAGGTGTCCTTTGAAAGCCAGCCATTGGCGGGTGCCCGGTATGGACAGATAGTCTTTGATTTCTCCTCTAATCTGCGGTATCGGCCGCATGTTCGGGCCTTCGGCCATCCAGCCGCTGGTCAGTTCACTGTTCTTTTCCAGCGGAAATCCCATTCTCTCCTTGCTTCCTACGCTCAGAGTCAGCATTTTCCATGAGAAATCCGCGTATGCCTGCTGAATCCAGAAGTCCGAGGTTTGTTTCACTCCTCCCGCCAAGTCCAGTCCGGCATCAATCCGCCATCCCTTGCGTAGAGGCTTGTGCCATTCCAATCCAGCCCTCAAGTACCCGCTGTTAGGTTTCTCACTTTCCATACCAAACCGGTTGGCTGTCAGCCAGAGCGGGGCATACGTGCCCGACGACACTGTCCCCGACATCTCTACTCGATATTGGAATTCCTGGGAGTTTTCTTGCGCCAGTACCGGAGTGGCCAGAAAAAAAAGTAAAATAGATTTAGATAAATTCATATTTTTTTCTGCTATTCGTAGGCAAAGGTATGAAAGAAAGCCGTAAAACGCATATTTTCGGTGTGGAATTTTCGCAGAAGCATGCTTCTTTATATGTTTCGACATAGAATTATAGTAAAAAACACTTACATTTGAACATTACATTCTTCTGTTACATGAAAAACGCGTGGTGGATTCTGTTATGGCTGCCTTGGTTCAGCCTGATGGCACAAGATTTCTCTTTCCGGAAAAACCGGATTTTTTTGGGGGCTTCTGTGGAAGGAGCCTATCTGCTTACGAGCGATGAGTATGCCCGTGAGTTCCTGCAAAGTCATGGTGTGCGCTTTTACAATTTCCACGTGCGCTTCCAGCCGCTTCCCGGAGATCCTTACGATAAGGCCTACCGTTCTCCCTCCCTCGAGTTCGGTGTGCTGGCCGCTGATTTCCGGGATATCCGTCTTTTCCGGTTGGAGAATCCTTCCCGTCTGTCGGGGATGGGAGGCCTGTTTGCCTTGTACGGTGCCTTCCGGCGCGATGTGGTAGAAGCCGGTCCTTTCCGCCTGAATTACTTCTTGGAGAATGGGATAGGCTGGTCCACCCGTCCTTACGACGGTTTGCAGAATCCGGACAATGAGCTGATAGGGGCGCCGCTTTCCATTTATTTTGGGATGGGAGTGGGAGGGAATTTCCGCATCGGGAAACAGTGGGAGCTCAGTGTGGGCCTCCATTTCCGCCATTTCTCCAACGGTTCCCTTGATCGGCCGAACAAGGGGGCCAATACGGTAGGTGCCTCTCTGGGCGTCAGCCATACGTTGTCTGTTCCCGAGGCGTCGGAGGCTTCGGCTCCCGTCCGGGACCCGCTATCCTTGTCTCAGAAGAGAATGTATGTAGATGTGTCTGTGGGGTGGATGGCCAGTACCCTCATGGATGAATGGTTCTATTCCCTCCGCTGTCCGTCGGACGACCCTCGTTATCGGACAAAAGATTTTCGCTTGTATTCGGCCCTGGGCGTGTCCTTATCGGCCATGTACCGTTACTCTCTCCGTTTTGCTTCCGGGTTGGGAGTGGATTATGGTTACCTGCCCTGGGTGGACGATGTGGCCTCTTACGACCGGCTGAATCACACGGAAGACCGCTACAGTCGTCATAGCCTGGGCATCTGTCTGAAGCATGAGATTTTCTACAAACGCTTTTCTACCTGTCTCAGTGTGGGCTATTACCTGTACCGCCACACCGGACACCTCTCACACGAATTCGAGAAACCCTATTATGAGACCTTCGGTCTCCGCTACACCTTGCCGTTTGGAGATACATTCTATGTAGGCTATCAAGTCAAGGCCCACCTGTTCCGAGCCAGTTGCATGGAGTTCAGTGTCGGCACGCGGCTGTGAGCTCCGTGGCTCAATCCCTCCTGAAAATATCCCGTGTGTACACCTTCTCCTTCACGTCGTCCAGACAGGCATCGTAGCGGTTGGCAATGATGGCATCCGCCTGTTTCTTGAAAGTTTCCAGGTTGTTCACCACCCGCGAGCCGAAGAACGTCGTGCCGTCTTCCAGCGTCGGTTCATAGATAATCACCGTAGCCCCTTTGGCCTTGATGCGCTTCATCACCCCTTGGATACTGCTCTGACGGAAATTGTCGCTGTTCGATTTCATGGTCAGTCGGAACACCCCGACCACACATTCCTTCTCCGTGGCCGGATTATAATCCCCCCGGTTGTAGTAATCATAATATCCCGCTTTCTTCAGCACCTGGTCTGCGATGAAATCCTTTCGCGTGCGGTTGCTTTCCACGATGGCATGAATCAGGTTCTCCGGCACATCCGCATAATTGGCCAGCAGTTGCTTGGTATCCTTGGGCAGACAGTATCCTCCGTAGCCGAAGCTCGGATTGTTGTAATGCATGCCGATGCGCGGGTCCAGACAGATACCTTGGATGATGGCCTGTGTGTCCAGCCCCTTCACCTCGGCATACGTGTCCAGCTCGTTGAAGTAGCTCACACGCAGGGCCAGATACGTATTGGCAAACAGCTTCACCGCTTCCGCCTCCTTCAGGCCCATGAACAGGGTGTCGATGTGCTCTTTGATGGCTCCTTCCTGCAGCAATGCCGCGAACTCATGCGCTTTTCCCTCCAGATCTTCTCCCGCGATGGCCTGGATGGCCTCATTTTCCTCCTTCAGTCCCGCAATCAGTTTCGGATACCCCACGATGATGCGGCTGGGGTAGAGGTTGTCATACAGCGCCTTGCTTTCGCGCAGGAACTCCGGCGAGAACAGCAGGTTGAATTTCTTTCCGGCGAGGGCAGGAGTGCTGCGGAACTTTTCCGCATACTTCACGTACAGGCTCCGGCAGTATCCCACCGGAATGGTACTCTTGATGACCATCACCGCATCCGGGTTCACCTCCAGCACCAGGTCGATTACTTCCTCCACATGGCTCGTGTCGAAATAATTCTTCACCGGGTCATAGTTGGTAGGTGCTGCAATCACCACGAAGTCCGCGTCCTTGTAGGCCGCCGCCCCGTCGAGAGTAGCCGTCAGGTCCAGTTCCTTCTCCGCCAGATATTTCTCGATATATTCGTCCTGAATCGGGCTGATACGGTGGTTGATTTTCTCCACCTTCTCCGGAATCACGTCCACTGCCGTCACCCGATGATGCTGTGCCAGCAGAGTCGCAATAGACAAGCCCACGTAGCCTGTACCGGCTACGGCGATATGTAAGTTGCTCATATTTCTAGGTCATAATAGTTGCACAAAGAAAGCGAATAATTCGCAGAAAAGCAAGTCCCTGCCGGAGTGAAGCGCCCATCCAATCTTTTCCATGTCAGCTTCTACTGATTTCAAGCCCTTTGTCCGACAAACTCATCTCCACGAATCGTGCCCGGTCGTTGGGGCGGTTCTCCGTCAGCAGCTGGCGGATACGCAGCGCCGCATCCGGGTCCTTGGCCACCATATACAGGTAGCCCCCTCCGCCGGCCCCCGGCAGCTTGTAGCCCAGACACAGGTCGTCAATTCGCTCCGTCAGCGCCTGTACCGCCGGCGGGTTCGTACCCTCGTCCAGCAGCTGGTTCTGCTTCCACGTCTTCCGTATGAGCCGTCCCATGCCCTCGAAATCATTCCGCAGGATGGCGTCGTACATGTCCATGGCATGCCCCTTCATCTGCTCCAGCAGGTGCAGGTGGCGGTTCGAGTTGAGAAACATTCCCCGCACAATCTCCGCCAGGATTCCCTTGGCCGTGCGCGTAAGCCCCGTATAATATAAGAGGTGGCATTTGCGGTACTCGTCGCCCGTGAAGAGATAGTCGGGCAGCCAGCGCACCATCGGTTCCTGGTGCCATCCCGGCTGCGTCTGCAGCAGCTTCACGCCATGCAGCACCCCTCCATACTGGTCCTGCCATCCGCCGCCCGTGGTGAGCAGCTGTTCCAGCACCAGCGTGCGGCTGCCGATGCCCTGCTTGTCCCAGTTCAGGCCGCAGAAGTCATTCAGCGCCCCCAGTACCGTGGCCGCCAGAATCGAGCTTGTGCCCAGTCCCGAACCCGCCGGGATGGCCGAGAGCAGCGTCACCTCGACGCCCGTGCCGAACGCCTTCAGCTGTGCCTCCAGCGAGTCGAAATGCTCCGTCGAGAAATCCGGATGGAACCCCGCCAGCGTCAGTGCCGCCTTCGGAATGGAGAACGGCGATCCCACCTTGCAGAAATCCTTCAGCTCCTCGTAGGTAGAAACCACCTCCATGGCTCCCAGGTCGATGGAACGCAGGATGATGCGGTGTTCCCTCGACGGTTTCACGTACACCTGCAGCGGCGGCTGTCCGTTCAGTTCGATGGCCAGATTCACCACGTTTCCCCCCTCCATCAGGCTGTAGGGCGGGGTGTCCGTCCATCCCCCCGCAATGTCGATGCGCACCGGGCTTCGGCCCCACACAATCTGGTCGGCATACACCGAGAGCTTCGGCTGCTGGCGGTAATCCATCGTGCCGGTCAGTCCCTGCCGCATCAGGCCGAACGCCCGTTCCTCCATCGCCTTCGCCTCCGGTTTCCCTTCCAGTTCCAGCACCCTTGCGCGGAACATCGCGTCGCTGATACGTTTCAGCAGGGGAGACTCCTGCGGCAGCTCCTTGGGCAGGTCGATGTGCCATCGGGCAAATTCCCCCGCCGCTTCCTGCAAGTCCACCTGATAGAACACGCTCCGTTCCTCGTTCCGGGCCAGCAGGCTCCAGTTCTCCTTCCGGAACATTTCCCGCTGGGCAAACAGCCGTCGCAGGTTGGCATACGCCGAAATCTCGTCCGCCGATACCTTCCGGGCCTTCTGCCAGATGGCCTTTCCGGCTTCTCCCTGTCCGCCGTCCGTCATCCATTGCAGCACCGTGCCCAGGTCGGCTATCGAGTCCGTCACCGGGAAAATCGCCGCCGCCTGCAAGTCCTCACAGCCCCGTATCTCGTCCGCCGTCAGTCCTCTTTCCGCCAGCCATTCCGTCACCGGACGGCCCAGAAAGAGGGTAGAAGCCTCTTTCAGGCTCCCCTTGAATTTATCGTTGAAGCCATACGGGCGTGCGGCGAATTCCTTTTCGCCCATCGGCACCACGTCGATGCACACTCCCTCCGGTACCTTTAGTTTCCAGTCGTTGCGCGGCACCCCCGTGATTATGTTCCGGCTGTGCAGCAGCCAGTCCTTGCCCACGTGGCTGTTTTCCACCCAGATTTCCGCGTTGTCCGCCGTCAGGGTAAAGTCCATTTCCGCATTCTGTACGAACACCGCCGGATGCGGTTTCACCTTGTGGTGCATGATGGCCCGCTGGTCCACCACGCAGTTCTGCACCGCCAGTGTCGACGAAATCATCTCCCGGCTCGTGCCGTAGTGATGGAATTCCCCGCCCGGCAGCGGCAGGATGGCCACCTTCAGGCTGTTCAGTTCCTCGTCCGCGATGCGCGGGTGTGCGCCCAGTGCCAGTCCGAATTCCGAATACATGTCGTAGAACTTCACGTCCCCGTTCGGAGTGGTCGAACGTTTCACCATCAATTCCACGGCCCGGTCACTCAGCAGCCAGATGCCGATGTCCATCAGGAACAAGTAATCCTGCATCAGCTTGCCCATCTCCTCCACGCTTGGTTTTTGCAGCATGAAGTCCAGCTTCTCCGGTTCCTTTCGCGAAGACACGAACACCCCGTGGTTCTTTGCCAGTTCCGGGTCCACCCACAAGCCGTAACACACCACGTCCACGTCCGGAATGTCCTGTAGCGGCTGAGTAGCCCGGATGTACACGTCGCCACTCGCAATCAATGTGTGCAGTCCTTCCGGAGCCCGTTCCATGATTTCCTCGTACAAAGGCAGTTGCAGTGACAGCAGGTTCTGTGTGAGCCGTTGTCCCCGTGCCCAGCGGAACACCGGGATCGGTGTCAGAATCTTTCCCGAAGGCGCATAGCCCGGCAGTCGCCGGCTCTGTCCCCCCGCGTGCAGCAGGATACGCTTCTCCCGTGCCAGCCAGTCCCCGAGTCCGGCTGTGTTACCTTCTTCCGTCCGGCAGGCATTCAGCAGCCACGCCGTACCTCCTCCCGAACCCAGTTTCTTGCCCACCGGGTCCGACGTGCAGAACCACTCCTTGTGGTCCGCGTGCATGATATCGTGAAAACATTCCACCAGATTTGGTGGCAATGACAGTAACTTTTTCATCTTAGATAATTAATAATGAATAATGAACAGTGATGAGAATTAAAAGTTAATAGTTAAAAAGTAAAAGTGGTAGGTTGTACACTTCGTTTTTAACTTTTAATTTTCAACTTTTAATTTTTAATTTTTAACTTTTAACTTTTAACTATTGATTGACTTACAGCTTGAATATCCGTTCCATTAATTTCCATTTTTCCTGCGACGTCGCTCCAGGCGCTGCTTTCTGGTATTTCGCCATGTGTGCTTCCCATTCTGCCTGGCGGGGTAGGGTAGCCAGCCGCGCATAATCCCGTTCCATATCAAAATCGTCCGTTGTGTCCATAATCATGAACAGACGGTTCCCGTCAATGTAAATCTGCATGTCGGTGATGCCCACTTCGCGGATACCCGCTTTCACTTCTTCCCACACGTGTGCATGTTCTGCCACGTAGGCCTCAATCAGCTCCTTGTCGTTGTAGAGCTCGAGTGTCTGGCAATATCTTTTCATTTGTGTGTTGGTTATTTCGTAATTCCCTGCAAAGTAAGCGAATTCTCTGCAGAAAAGCAAAAACTCCCGTTCCTTGGCTTTTTGTTGCCGTAGAAACGGGAGTCTGTGTATGGTTTTTTACACCGTCTGGTGGTTGATGCAAATCCCTTTCAGGTACCATTCATACAAGCGGTGGATACCCTCGTCGATTTCCACCTTGTGGTGCCATCCCAGGCTGTGCAGCTTGCTCACGTCCGTCAGCTTGCGCAGCGTGCCGTCCGGTTTGGACGCATCCCAGCGCAGTTCGCCCTTGAAGCCGATTTCCTTCATAATCTTTTCGGCCACTTCGCGGATGGACAGTTCCTTGCCCGTACCCACGTTGATGTGGCAGTTGCGGATTTCCGTGATACCGTCGGCGTTCTTCACCGAAGCGTCGTACGTCTGCTTGAAGTCCACATTCAGCAGTACGTGTACGCTGGCATCCGCCATTTCCTCGCTCCACAGGAACTCACGCAGCGGCTTTCCGGTACCCCAGAGGGTCACCGCTTCGGCTGCTATGCCGTAGTGCGCCAGCACCTCCGTAATGTCTTTCTCGTCCGATGTGCCGTCCACCACAAATTTCTCGCCGTTGCGCATTACGCTCACCGGACGCAGGCTGATGTCCTTGCGCACTGCTTCCCAGTCGCCCTCGTTCAGGCATTTGGCCAGGTAAATCTTGCGAATCATGGCCGGCAGCACATGGCTGTTCTCCAGATGGAAATTGTCGTTCGGACCATAGAGGTTCGTCGGCATCACCGCGATGTAGTTCGTGCCATACTGCAGGTTGAAACTCTCACACATCTTCAGTCCCGCAATTTTCGCGATGGCATACGGTTCGTTCGTATATTCCAGCGGAGAGGTGAGGAGCACCTCCTCCTTCATCGGCTGCGGTGCTTCGCGCGGATAGATACACGTACTTCCCAGGAACAGCAGCTTCTTCACCCCGTGACGGAAACTCTCGCCAATCACGTTCTGCTGAATCTGCAAGTTCTGGTAGATGAAGTCTGCCCGGTAGTGCAGGTTGGCCATGATGCCCCCCACGTGTGCGGCAGCTAGAATCACGGCATCTGGCTTTTCCTCATCAAAGAACGCCTTTACGGCCACTGGATCCAGCAGATCCAGTTCCTTGTGTGAACGTCCCACCAGGTTGTTATATCCTCTTTCCTTGAGGTTGTTCCAGATAGCAGAACCCACCAGTCCGTGGTGTCCCGCTACATATATCTTTGCTGATTTGTCCAACATAATCAAAAGCCTCCCTTTCTCAGTAGAAAAATCCCGTTTTTACGTTTAACTTTTACCTTTTAACTATTAACTTTTAACTATTTCACGATTCCCTTCTCCAGGTATTCTGCCAAGTTCGTGCGGATTTCTTCTCCTGCCTTTTCCACGGCCACTTTCGCCATATCCGCATCCACCATGATGTTGATTAGTTCCTCGAAAGAAGTCTTGGTTGGGTTCCAGCCTAGTTTAGCCTTCGCCTTGGTCGGGTCACCCCAGAGGTTCACCACGTCCGTCGGGCGGTAGAAGTCTTCGCTCACTTCCACCAGACACTTGCCGGTCGCCTTGTCATATCCCTTTTCGTCGATACCCTTACCCTTGAATTCCAACTCAATGCCTGCACGTTTGAAAGCAAGGTAGCAGAATTCACGCACACTGTGCTGTTCACCTGTGGCGATGACGAAATCTTCCGGCTGGCTGTTCTGCAGGATTAGCCACATACATTCCACGTAATCCTTGGCATACCCCCAGTCACGCAGCGAATCCAGGTTGCCCAGATACAGCTTCTCCTGCTTTCCCTGTGCGATGCGTGCCGCCGCCAGCGTAATCTTACGCGTCACGAACGTCTCCCCGCGGCGTTCTGATTCATGGTTGAACAGGATACCCGAGCAGCAGAACATGTGATACGCCTCGCGGTATTCCTTCACAATCCAGTAACCATACAGTTTGGCCACCGCATACGGGCTGTACGGATGAAACGGTGTGTTCTCGTTCTGCGGCACCTCTTCTACTTTTCCGTATAATTCAGAAGTAGACGCCTGATAAATGCGGCACGTGTCCGTTAGTCCGCACAGACGGACCGCCTCCAGTACACGCAGTACCCCCGTGGCATCCACGTTGGCCGTAAACTCCGGCGAGTCGAAGCTCACCTGCACATGGCTCTGTGCCGCCAGGTTGTATATTTCCGTCGGGCGCACCTTGCCCACTACCTGTAGCATACTCATGGAGTCCGTCAGGTCCGCATAATGCAGATGGAAGTTCGGTTTCCCCTCCAGATGCGCAATACGTTCGCGGAAGTCTACCGACGAGCGGCGGATGGTACCGTGTACGTCATATCCTTTTTCCAATAAAAACTCAGCCAGGAAGGAACCGTCCTGTCCTGTGATACCCGTGATTAGTGCTGTTTTTCTTTCCATGTTTATTTTTCGTTATAAAGTTATTTCCATGATAAATCTGTGACTGCAAATATCAGCTTTTTTCTTTGAATTTTCTTTTGAGTAGGTAGAAAATGAATGATAATAAATTAAGAACTCCCATTTATGTAGTTATTAAATACTACAAAAATGGGAGGCTTCTTTATATTGCATTTAATTTCTTACTGTTCATTTTTTAGCGTTATTAATCTCTTCTAAAGATATCTCGCGTATACACTTTGTCTTTCACGCTATCCAGACAAGCATCATATCGGTTGGCGATGATGGCATTGCTCTCTTTCTTGAACTCTTCCAGATTGTTTACCACTTTCGAACCAAAGAAAGTAGAACCGTCTTCCAGTGTCGGTTCATAGATGATTACCGTAGCACCTTTGGCCTTGATACGCTTCATTACTCCCTGAATACTGCTCTGGCGGAAGTTATCACTGTTTGACTTCATGGTCAAACGGTATACGCCAATTACGCACTGCTTTTCTGCTGCCGGACTATAGTCACCACGATTATAGTAGTCATAATATCCCGCTTTTTTCAGCACCTGGTCTGCAATGAAATCCTTACGTGTACGGTTACTTTCCACGATGGCCTGAATCAAGTTTTCCGGCACATCCTGATAGTTGGCCAGAAGCTGTTTGGTGTCTTTCGGCAGACAGTAACCACCGTATCCGAAACTCGGGTTATTGTAGTGCGTACCGATACGCGGGTCCAGACAGATACCCTGAATGATGGCCTGTGTGTCCAGTCCCTTCACTTCGGCATACGTATCCAATTCGTTGAAGTAGCTCACACGCAGTGCCAGATACGTGTTGGCAAACAGTTTCACCGCTTCTGCCTCTTTCAGACCCATGAACAGCGTGTCGATGTTTTCCTTGATGGCACCTTCTTGCAACAGGGTTGCAAATTCTTTGGCTTTTTCTTCCAGATGTTCTCCTGCGATGGCTTTGATAGCTTCGTTTTCTGCATCTCGTCCGTCAATGAATTTCGGATAGCCTACGATGATTCGGCTAGGGTAGAGGTTGTCATACAATGCCTTGCTCTCGCGCAGGAACTCCGGCGAGAACAACAAGTTGAATTTCTTTCCGGCGAGGGCAGGAGTGTTACGAAATTTTTCCGCATACTTCACGTACAGGCTCCGGCAATATCCCACCGGAATGGTACTCTTGATGACCATCACTGCATCCGGGTTTACTTCGAGTACTAAATCAATCACTTCCTCCACATGGCTCGTGTCGAAATAATTCTTCACGGGGTCATAGTTGGTCGGTGCTGCAATCACTACGAAATCTGCGTCTTTATAGGCTGTAGCTCCGTCCAGTGTAGCCGTCAGGTTCAGTTCCTTTTCTGCCAGATACTTTTCAATATAATCATCTTGTATCGGGCTGATACGATTATTGATTTTCTCTACCTTTTCAGGGATTACATCTACGGCTGTCACGTGGTGATGCTGTGATAATAAGGTGGCGATTGATAAACCGACATAGCCAGTTCCAGCTACGGCGATATTTACATTATTAAAACTATCCATAATTGTGAGTATTATAGTTCAATTACTTTATTTAGTGAATTTATAAGAGAAGGCGAAGCAATCTCACCAATTTCTTTTAAAGGTTTCAAATCATTTCGATTAATCAGTTCACTTAATTGAGCCTTATCGTATGCTGCATATACATACCCTAATTCATGCATGCGCATTGCTGTTGCCATCTGATGATCGTTACGATGTTCTTTTAGAGAGGCTAATCTTGGAACAATGATTATCGGTTTTTTTTGTTTTAGCGCCGAAATAATAGTACCCATACCTGCGTGTGCAATTATTAGTCTGGCTTTTTTAAAATATTGGTCGAACTCATCAGGCGGTAGAAAATCGACTGTTTTAATGTTCTGTGCTTGATAATTAGTTTGGATTGTTTGGCAAATGACTTCTTCTTCTGTATCCTTACACAATTCGTCAAGCATTTTTACAAACCTGTCAAATGGAGCTTGTGTTCCTATTGTTGCAAATATCATGTGTGTTTCTTTTTAGATTTAACCAATTACATTTCCCATGAATTGAACCTTTTCAGTTTCTAATTCTTTCCATTGAGTGTAAGTGTGAGTCGCAAATTTAGATGCCACACGCCCACATAGTGACAAATGATTCACATTGGCAATACTGTCTACCCAGATAGTTTTTTTTCTTAAGCAAAAGGCTGCAAATAAAACGATAAGCCCAGGAGCAGCTCCTGTAGTGATTATGACATCTGGTTTTTCTTGTCTTATTAATTTTAGGTCATGAAAAAAGGCCGGAAATAATTTATACCAGTTCCATCGGCTAAATTCTAATAATTTATGGAAGGTATGATTGGGTACCATTGTTGCACACTTTTCATGCGTAGATAGATATGATATTTCATATTTATTTTCTAGGCCCTTCATAATACGTAAGAGTTGTACCCAATGTCCTCCAATTGAAGCTACGGCTAATATTTTTTTCATTTTTTTGTTATAGTCAAAATCTCATTGATTAATTTTGAGATTGAAGCGTGTTTTTATTGTAAATTTTTTCTATCTTTTTACGAAATTGATAGAATATTATGTTATGTTAACTGTACAATTTCCCTTTGATAAATTTGAATATATTTTTGGGAAATGTGTATACTATGATATAAGTTAAAATACGTCTGAATTTTGATTGTTGATATTTATTTAATTCTCTACATTTTGTTTTATAGAATGATCTGTCGATGGATGTGTATGCCATGTTCCAAATATATCCTAATAGTTTTGGCCTTTTATTTTTGCACCATGCTTTATAAGCGCCTTCTGAGATTCCCCATTTATCGAAGTCTGACATCATATTTGGAACTCCAACAAACATATACAGCGGCCATTTTGCAGAAAAATCTCTATTTAAAGGGTTTCTTTGTATTTCCATTGGCAGATTAATATATAAGCATGATGTTTTTGCTTCTAATTTTTTTGTCCCCATCAAAATAATAGCTAAGAACTCATATCCGTAGTGGGATGGTGAAAAGTAATTTTTGCCTTTATTCCATGCATCTAATCTAAATACAATAGATGATATAAATCCTAAATCAATAGTAAAGCGATCTATTAATTGGGGCAAAGTAATTTGTAGAGTCATTGATTCATATTGAGTATTTTTTACTCCTAAATCTTTGATTCCATATATTGTATCTTTTCCATAGAGTCTATTAATATGAATGATTCCTATTGTTTCCTGTTCATTTAGGGTGTTAAGTAAATAGTCTATCAAAAATGGATATGGAAGGTCATCATCTCCCCATATAATGACATATTCACTAGTACACTTTTCTACAGAACGAATAATGCTTTCTCCAACTTCGGCATATTGATTATAATAATAATATTCAATAAAAGTATTTTCTTTGCACAAATTTTTCATGTAGGTGTCTGTATTATCGTTGCAGCAATTTGCACATACCACAAATTGGATATTTTCAATATTTCTTTTAATTTGTGGAAGAAATACTTCAATTGTCCGTCTTAAATATTCATAGCGATTGAGAGTTGGAATTACAATTGATAACTTTTTCATATCTTATAATTTATATGCTATTGTATCAGAGGGATCATACAACATATCTGTATATGCGAGAACAATAAATTTATCAGGACCTGTATTGATGAAGTCATGAGCAATATTATTAGGGACAAATACACTTTTTGCCTCTTCTAACGACATTGGGATTTCCAAACGCTCATGTGTTTTAATATCTTCTAAACGTAATGTTGCATTTCCTTCTATGACAGTGAACCATTCAACTGCCTTAGGGTGATAATGTCCTCCTTTTATTTCTCCGGGTAGTCCCATTGTTAAATATACTTCTCCTGTATGATTAGGTATATTTTCCTCTGTTCCTGTTATTGCTTTAAAAAACCATCCTCGTTCATCCTTAATGAGACGACGGGGAATTATTTTTATTTGATCTTTGAGCGTAGCCATTTTTAATATTTGTTGATTATGTCTTTTATTTTTGTTTTAGCTTCAAATCCAATAGCTTCCTTTAATTTATTTCCATTAAGTGCTAAAAATTTCATACCTACATCTGCTCTTTGAACAGTACCAAAACAATTCGTAGGTACACTTTTCCCCATACAGTGATGAATTAAAGTGACTATTTCTTTTACAGTTAATGTTTCTTTACCTTCTATGTTATAGATTCCATTGGGGAGCTTCTTATTAACTGCAAGGTGGATGAGGCGAGGAACTTCGTTTACGTAAATATATTGCCGTGTTTGATCTCCTGCTGTAAAATGGAGTTCTTCATTGTTTTTGATAGCATTAATAGTATATGGTATAAGGCGAAGTGGGTTCTCTTTTTCACCGTATATTGTAGGAATTATGAAATGCCAATGTGTAAATTCATGTTTGTAGGAGCTTATGAAGCGTGTAAGCATCCGTTTTGAAACAGCGTAGTCATTGGGGGCTTCACACAATGAGGTTATAATATCTTCTTCGGTGAATGATTTTTGTTCTTTAGTTTGACCCATTTCAAATACTGACCCAAATGATACAAATATTCCTTTATAGCCATTTACCTTAAGATCATCACATAGATTGACAGGTACTGTCACATTTAAGGCATATACTATATAGGCGCTTTCATGAAGATTACTTTGGATACCGGCACCTGAGGCATAAATTATTATATCAGATTTTAACAGTTCTGAATAGTCTATTTTGTCAGATAAAAGATTTATCTGATAAAAATGGTTATATTCATGTCCTTGAGGAGCATCCAAACCATACATATCAAGATTCCATTTTTGCTCGTTGCAATATTTTGCCATTGCAACAGAGAGGAAACCATTTGTTCCTATTATAGATATTTTCATTTTTTCCCGTAATTAATATATTTTGATATTTGTTCTATACACATTCCGTATATATCATCCGTTTCACGATATTTTTTATACCATTCAACGACAAGTTCTATGCATTGCTCTATGTTCATTCTAGGTTCCCATCCTAGTTTGACCTGAGCTTTTGTGATGTCAAGCATTAGTAACTTGGCTTCGTGTAAAGCATTAGGATCGCTTATGTCATGTAATTCTCCAGAGCCATAGTTCTTGATGACTAAGGAGGCTACATCCCATACAGAAGTTACGCTTTCCATTCGAGGTCCAAAGTTCCATCCTTCACAATATTGAGTTGGTGATTCCCACATTTTCATTGCTAACAACATATAGCCACTAAGCGGTTCAAGTACATGTTGCCAAGGGCGGATGGAGTAAGGAGACCGAATATTAATGGGATTATTTGATTCAAGAGCTTTTATACAGTCGGGAATAATTCTATCTAATGCCCAATCTCCACCTCCAATTACATTTCCAGCTCTAACACTTGCAAGACTTTTACCATGCTTTTCATATTGTTCAGGATTAAAAAAACTACGTCTCCATGAACTAATTGCTATTTCACAACATCCCTTTGAAGAACTATAAGGGTCATATCCTCCCATTGGTTCATTCTCTCGATACCCCCATATTTGTTCTTTATTTTCATAACATTTATCTGTTGTAATCATAATGCCAACCTTTACACTTTCAGTACTTCGAATGGCTTCCATTATGTGGATAGTTCCCATAACATTTGTTTCATAGGTTTCTACAGGGATATCGTAGCTAAGTCGTACTAATGGTTGGGCTGCCAAATGAAATACTATTTCAGGTTGGTATTGTTTGAATATTTCTTTTATTTTTTCTCCATTACGAATGTCTGCTCGAATATCTGCTTTTATTCGTTTCCCGATTCCTGAAAGTACATAATTATCTCGTTCTGTAAAAGGTTCGTTTGCAACACCAATTACTTCTGCTCCTAGTTCGTGCAGCCAAATAGAAAGCCATGAACCTTTAAAACCTGTATGTCCAGTTACAAGTACCCGTTTCCCCTGAAAGAAATTATTGAATATATCTACCATGATTGACGATTTTAGTTTCTTGAAGACTAGCAAGAATAAATATTTTTATATAAGAAAAATAGATGATATTTAGTTTTTACCAGATTTTCCATGGAGCATTATTCTCACTCCACATTTTTTCTAAATCCATGTTGTCTTTAAGCATGTCCATAGGCTTCCAGAAACCTGTATGTTTATAAGCATGCATATCTCCTTTTGCTGCTATATTTTGTAAAGGTTCACGCTCAAACATAATAGGATCCGCATTTTCAGGAAGATAATTAAATATGCTTGGTTCACATACAAAGAATCCAGCATTTATCCAGTTACCTTCTCCATCTGGTTTTTCTTCAAATGAAAGAACTGTGTTTGTCTTAGGGTCAATGTGGACAGACCCAAATCTACCAGCTGGTTTATATACAGTCATTGATAATGCTTTCCCGCTTTCATTATGTGCTTTGATTGTATCTTGGATGTTCAGGTCTGCTACTCCATCACCATAAGTTAGACAAAATTGTTCATTTTCAATATATTTTTGAATCCTTTTAAGTCTTCCAGCTGTCATTGTATTTAGTCCTGTGTCTACCATCGTAACTTTCCAGTTTTCTGAATGGTTTTCTAAAAGTTGAACAGAATTGTTTGACAAATCAACTGTTACATCTGTATTGTGCAAAAAATAATTCATAAAATATTCTTTTATGACATACCCTTTATAGCCACAACAAATTATAAATTCATTTATTCCATAAGATGAATAAATTTTCATAATATGCCAAAGTATAGGTTTACCTCCTATTTCAATCATAGGTTTAGGCATATACTGTGTTTTTTCACTAAAGCGTGTACCAAGACCGCCTGCAAAGATTACTGCTTTCATATTGCTGTTAATTTATTTAGAACGTGAACCTGTAATTATTCTTAAAAATTGGGGGCATATCTTATTTAAAATAGAATATGCTATGTATGAGAATAGTATGGTAAATAAGACAAAAAAGAAAGGTAAAAAATAAAGGATGAAATTTGAATCTATTTCTATTACTTTAAAGAATCCACCTATCATGTAACCCATAAAAGGTTCATGAAAAACATAAATAAAAAATGAAGCAACGGCTATTTTATATAGCCATTTAAGATTATATATTTTTATTGCTCTATAAAGAATAGTATATAACATTATGGAATTTGGTATAATGAAATAATTCATGGCCAAATTATATTGAATATTATATATGTAACATAATATTACGATTATAAAACTTAGTAACCAGATAATAACTAATTTTAAAAAAGGTAATGAATTATTGATGCGTTGAAATATATTATATGAAGGGACTATTGAAAAATAAGCTCCAGATATAAAAAAGAATAGGCCGGTACTAGATATCCCGCTACTATAAAAAGGATAAAATAAATAAATAATACCAATAAATAATATAAGCCATTGTTTGAATAATTTTATCAGATAAGATATTAAAGGGGTTAATAAAACCATAACAATCAAATCTCTTAAAAACCAAAGTGTTGATAATATTGGTGCTCCGTCTCTAATATCCCAAAACATTCTTATATAATCGATAACTGTAAAATCGGCAATATATTTTAGTTTAGTACCTGTAAAATAATGTTCTAATCCTAATATGACTTGTAGAAAAAATGGAATAAAGAAGCTGCTGAAAACGGTTGATATCCGTTCACCCAAAACGGTGATATCCGTTCACTTTTCATACTCTTTACCTATGGCGATGCAAATTTATTGATTTTCGTCTGTAACGTTGCAGTTTTGATGTCTTTTTTGACGTAAACTGCTGCCTTGTAGCTCGAAGCGCACACTTGTGTGTACCAACCTGTCTAATATTGCATCAGCTGCAGTCGTGTTGCCTTTCATCACATCGTACCAGTTGGCAACCGGCAGTTGTGATATGATGATCGTAGCTTTTTGTCCATGGCGGTCTTCTATAATCTCCATAAAGTCAAGTAACTGTTGTCCGTCAAGAACTTTCATGCCGAAGTCGTCCAGTATAAGCAGGTCAGTCTGTGCCAGCTTGGCGAAGAAACGATGCAGGGTACTGGATATACGGGCAAGGCTTATTTCCTCGAAGAGCCTGTACAGGTTATAATAAGCAACCTTATATCCGTTCATGCAGGCCTGATGACCAAACGCTGTACCCAACCAGCTTTTACCGGTACCGGCAGCACCCGTAATAAGTATGGATACCCCGTTTTTCACATAGTCACAAGTGGCGAGATTAAGCACTTTCTGCTTGTCCACGCCACGCTTGCTGTCATAGATAACTTCGCTTATGGATGCCTGATAACGGAAGTGTGCTTTTTTTATCAGACGGGCATTCCGGCTTTGATTCCGGTTATCCAGTTCAGCCTGTATAAGCAGTTGCAGACCGTCTTTCAAGGAGAGCGACTCTGCCTGTCGCGTCTCCTGCATGGTAGCCCAGTAATGGGCCATTCCAGGCATCTTAAGGTTTCTTAGAGCATTGATAATTTCATCCATCGTTATTTGTTTTGAGTGTTAGAAGTCTGTCATTTGAACTGTGCTTTTCCACGGATATTACAGTGCTGCGGAGGAGCAAAGGAAGATGAAGGTTGCCCCACACCGGCACACTTGCTCTCTACCAGTAAACGGATAAAGCGATAGTTGCATCTGTCTACATTCAGGGCTGCCTCGCAGGCTTTTTGGAAAACGACCGGATCACTGCTCCTTTGCAGGTTTAGAAGCCCGTCGCAGGTCTTGTAATGAGTCTCCGGAGGCATTGTGGAAGAATAAAATATGCGGCGGATTACATCTCCCAGTATGCCGGATGCACGCTCGGCACGCTCTATGTATGATTTTGCACTCATCCCTCTGTATTCCCGGGAATTGCTTGCAAGATGCTCCTTTACGATAGTATACTTTCCCCTGTTGTAATCACGTAGGTGAGTGGCTACAAGCTCACCGTCCACATATACTTTTACCAGTGTGCGTGTATATGCGACATGTGCGGTTTTGGATATATACTGATACGGTACTGTATAATAGTGCTGGTCACGTCCAAGATAGATACAGCAGTTGGTTGACACCTTCAAATCGGTATATGACACAATCTCAAAATCTCTGTCAGGCAGTGGCATAAGATTTGGCTTGTCTACGGCAAGGAACCGTTCCTCACGCGTGTAAGGATGCTTTTGCATGCGTTTCTGGTTGTGCGCTTTCATTTTGAGTGAGGCTGCCCGGTTAAGCTCTTCCAGTGAATGGAAGGTTTCATTGCGGAGTTCGGCAAACACACGCATATAGACAAGCCTCACGGTCCCTTCCACGTTGCTTTTATCTTTTGGGTGTGCGGGACGTGCCGGTATGATGACCGTGCCATAATGATTGGCCATATCCTCCATTACACGGTTAAGCGAAGGCTCATATCTGTCTGTCTTGACAACGGCAGCTTTAAGGTTGTCAGGGACAAGCATCTTTGGTACGCCGCCAAGATGTTTCAGGCACTGCGTTATGGCATATACAAAGTCTTCTGTACGCTGTGAACGTACGAAGAGGATATAACCGTAGTCGCTTGCAGGCAGAGTGGCTACAAAAGCCTGACACTGGACGACCTCACCGGTTTCCATGTCAACGTATCCCATAGTATCACCGGCAAAATCGAGGAAAAGCTTTTCGCCGCCCGTACGCATGTCGGCAAGTATGGTGGATGGCGACTCCTTCCTGGCCTCTGTGTTCTGATTGTAATGAAAACGGAACTGTGTCAGGCTGTAGTGGTCATCCGGATGCTCATTACGGTATTCCTCCCAAAGCAGCTTCAGCGTGACATGCTTGCGCTTCATCTCCTCCTGAAGATATGGAAGAAGGGCTTTGAATGTTTCAAAACGCTTGTCGCTATATGCAGGATTGCCGCCCTTGAGACGGTGCTCAAGAATGGGATCATCCAACCTGATAAGTTCATCAAGGCTCAGGCTGTCAGCGTTGACCTTGTTCATGTAGTTGTTCACTGTCTCCTTGTTCATGCCGATTATATCGGCAGCCTTGCGGTTGGAGATTCCGCTCTTCTTTAGTAGAAGAAGTTGTTTGATCTGGCTCATATTCTTACTTTTTCCTGCCATAGTCGTATTGTATGAAGATTGTTTTCTGCATACAAGATACGGGAAAAGAGTAGCAAGTGAACGGACATGCTCCGTTTTTTATGCAGGCATTGTCGTTTCTGTGAGAAGGTGAACGGATATGCTCCGTTTTTCGAATGTAAACAACTGATTATTGTATCATTACATTCTTATCTCTGAACGGATATACTCCGATTTCTGTATACTAAAACGGACATTTTATCGTAATCCAAAACCACTGAACGGATATGCTCCGTTTTTTATGGCGTTTTGTGGCGTTTTTAGCTGAAATGAACGGATATACTCCGTTTTTCAGGCACTTTTCAAGGCCAATTTAGCGGTAAAACTGGATGGATTAAGCCGTTCAGAGTGGGTGGGGATGCTCCGTTTTCGGCAGAAGCCCCATAAAGTCCAAAATATATAGGGGATAAATAGTGTTCTAAATCGAGATTTAAGTTTGTTTTTAAAAGTATCTTTTTTTAAAAAGAAAAGGAAACCACTTAAGAAGAAAAAGATAGGTACTGCATTTTGTACTAAAATTCTTGTGGTTATTTGCATCCATAAATCAAATGATTCTGTATTTATAGATGATGGTAAGTATTTTCTGAAATCAGCATGAATAAAGATTACTAATAATATGGATAAACCCTTTAGTAATGTTATACTTTTGCTTTCATCTTGTGATAATTTTATAGCCATAAATAGTCAGTATTAACTTTGATAAATATTTGACTTTCAATAAGAGTTATAACTGATATGTGAGTTTAATCTAATTTATAAGAATTTCTTTGGAGAAATTTAAAGTAATATGTCATTATTATTTCTTGTTTAAATAAAAACTAAATAATCTGATTAGTATGGTATAAAGGTGAAGTTTAGCGAGTATGAAAAAGATTTGATGCTTTAAAGGAAGATGCTTATATGGATAAGTTTGAAATAGTTTTTCAACCTCAGGTTTCGTAATTATTTCTTTTATGTTGTTTTTAGCTTCTTTATATCCTATTTGGGGAATATATCTTACTTCCTGGGTTATACACGCACGAATTTTAAGTAGAAATTGACGATCTAGTCTTGTTTGGAATTCTAATTGAGTGAATCCGAGATTTTCTAATTTATTTTGTTGCACTTGGTATAAAAATCTTTCTTTGTCAAAGCGGTCTTTACGATAAGTCCGAGTTAATGAGGCTCCATTATCACAATAATAATAATATGCTTGAGGAATCATTCCAACACAATTGCAATGAGGTAGAAAATCTATGTGCCACATTATATCTTCAGCGATGTATATTCGTTCTGAAACAAATTGTAAATGGTAGTTAGTAATGATTTTTCTAGAATATATACCTCTCCATACCGACATTAATAGTTTAACATCTGAGTGATAAAAAGGGGGGGGACCTATCATATCTAATAAAACATCTTTAATTTCATTTTTTCCTTTATGCAAGATATATTCATCGTTTTCAATAATTTTCTTTATATTATTATCCTCTTTATATATGTTGTAGTTACAGTAGACAACATCACATGCGTTCTCTTTTGCGTATTCATAAAGATCCTTGAACATGTTGTTATCTACATAATCATCGGAATCAATGAAGGCGACATATTCACCTATTGCAATCTCCAAACCGCTATTACGGGCAAAACCAAGACCTGCATTTTTTTTATGGATTACTTTAATTATGTTGCTATATTGTTTTTTATAGTTATCACAGATTTGAGCGCAATTATCAGTTGAGCCGTCATCGACGAGAATGATTTCATAATCGTTGATAGTTTGATTTAGTAGCGTATTTAAACAACGTTCTAAATATTTCTCAACATTGTAGACTGGGACTATGATTGATAATTTCATTTTATGATTTTTTTTATAAACTTGATTGCTCTTTCGATTGTATGGAAAATGGTAGGATTCTTGTAGAATAAATTGCTAATGCTTCTGTATAATTGGGATGATAACAATTCTATATCTGAGCCTGATATTAATTTTATTTGGGTTGCAAAAGGTTTAGATTTAGGGTTATCAATTAAATCATTAATTGAAGTGGATAACTCACCCTTTTCTTTTATTTCCTGAAAGATTGCAGACTTGATAAAGGTATAAGGTGGAGTGTCGTTTTTTCTGTTATAGGAAGATGCATAGTAATGGATTATTTTTGCGTCTAGGAGAAAAGGTATTCCATTTTCCAATATCTGACAGTTCCATTCCCCACCTAATTCCTCTATTAATTGTTTTTCTGCGTTTGTTTTCCCAAAGGCTGGTTGATCATAGTGGAACCCATTCTTGATAGAATTTAACCATTCTTGATGCCATTTCTTATAGAAATTATGACTTTTAATTGTGTCTTTTACGAAGATGACGCCACTATTAAAATAAATGAAATTCTTGTCAACTATTTTCCAGCCTATTTTTTTTGCAAGTTGAGTGATAAATCTATTTTGTTGTAATTCATTGAAAGCAAGATGATAGTCTTTTACTGCTGCTATATCTACTTTTAAATTATCTAACTCTTCTAATGAAGAGGTTATAATTGTATCAGAGTCAATAAAAAGAAAATCTCCTATAATATATTCTCTTAAAGATGTTTTGAGAAAACGAGACCTCTGAACTTTTGTAAAGTTAAGTGGTACATCTATAGCAATAATTTGTGTTATATATTTTAATATATAAGCTCGTTTTCCTGTTATAGTATCATTCGTTTTTTGGTCAACAACGAGAATTACCTGAACATCTGGATTATGTTTTCGCAGTGAGCATATTGATACAAATGTTTGTTCTAAATATACATCATTGTTGTCACTTGTTAAAACGTATACGACTTGTGTCTTCATAAGGATTTCTATTGCTTGTTAAAATAATAGATGATAAGCCTAAAATTAATAAGGAATAGGGGCGTATTCCTGTCATGATTGTAGACAAGAAAAATGCTAAATATAATAATGTAGTTAAAATCTTATAATTGGAGTGACTCCAAAAGAAACTATATAAACAAAGAATTAATATAATATATAAAATTAATCCGATTATACCTTCCTCTGTTAATTTTAGCAATATTAAACTTTCAAATCCCAATAAGTCGGGATGAACATGTCCGTTTTGTATAGAATAAAACTCACGATATCCTTTTCCTTCGCCAAATAATATATCGTTTCTAATCTCATAAAAAGCAGCATCTAACTGGTTAGTTCGCATATCCATAGTAGAACCCGTTGTGTGATTTGATTCTTTCCAAAATGTAATGTTTGAAACAATAGTGTCATAGATATTGTCTGTTCTTATCTGGTATTTTAATGGGAGAAATGCATAAATAACAACGAATAAACATCCTGTGGCTAAAATATATTTAAATAAGTTCGTGGATTGTTTGTTCATTTTGTTTATTGCAAATATGGTAATAATGATGATGAAAGGAAATAGGGCACCACGAGTTCCTGAGAGAACAATAAAAAAGAATAAACATGTTGCATATATCCAGTTCCCTTTTTTGTTTGCTAAGAAAATAGGTGTTAAGAGTAGGTAATATTGGCCTAATGATAATGGATGTCCAAAGATTGATTGTATTCTCATTGAAAATGCACCTCTTTCCGAATTTATCATATCTGTAAAAGCGTCATTAAGTCCTAACATAGAATAAAGCATATTTCCAGCAGGGTTGAAATGTAAAATCATTTCAAAAGTTATAGAATATATAAAATTAAAAATAAGCATAATTTTTATGCACCTTATAAGTCTGGAATACAATGTTAAATCTTTATAGGATTGGGATAGTACGATAATAATAAACAGAATTTGGACAATTTCCGCAATAAAATATGAGGTTTGCATTTTAATTGGTACTTTCTCAGAGTTCAATATTATGAATACTGAACAGAAAATATATATAATTAGTATATATCTGTATTTTCTTGTAAGCAGTATAACCCTCTTTCTATCTCCTTTATTGAGTAAGAACGAAATCGTAACAATTAAGAATGGAAGGTACTGGATAGGGAAACCTGCTCCAAGTCCTGGAATTTGTATAGATTGTATAGTAAACGGAATAATAAACAATGATGAAAAACAATATAGAATTGCCTTATTCATATTCCCTTTTATACAATGGAATAATATTATGATGTTAAATAAGGCTAAAAATATAACGATGAGGTTATACATATTGAATTAGTGGGATATTTTTTTTGACAATAACATAAAGATAGATTTCAAATCTATTTGTTTTGTTATAGCATTAAATAATAGAAAATGTGTTAAGGCAATAATTGACATTATACTAAAATCGAGTATGTTTGATTCAAATTGTACCAATCTAGTGTATAACATCAATATTATTGTAAGAATAATTGAAGATATAAATGGATAAATGCAACTTTTAAGTAATGGGGTTACACTTGCCTTTAAAACCAGCTTGTACAATATAAAATAAGAATTTATGGTGTTTATTAATAATGTGATATTCCAAGCCCATGCTATTGCTTCAATTTGATCATAAAATAGAGCTGTAAGAATAAAACCTATAATTGTACATGTAGAATTACATAAACCTCCATAGAATAGAAACTTTGTTTTGCCTGATGCCTGATAAATAGCTCCGATAGTTGAAAGTACCATTTGTAATGGTAGAGAAAGTGAGAGTATTTTAAAAACTGGAACAGCCTGTTCCCAATTATCGCCAAAAACAATATAAATAATATCACTTCCAGCAAAATACAAATATGCCCCCATTGGGAAACTTATTAACGCAATAAATCTAATAATTTTGTTATATTTATCAGCTAATGCATTAAAATCATTTTGAAGGGATGTTAAGATTGGATGCATTACTGGAGTTACAACATTTGTAATATTATTTAAAGGGAGTAACATTAGGCGGTAAGACTTTTCATAATAACCTAAATCTTGCATACTATAAAATTTCCCAATGATAAGTTTGTCTAGATTTCTTGAGAAATAATTAATGAAGTTGAATAAGAATTGGTATGCTGAATATGAGAATATTTTATTTAAGCATTGCTTAGTAAAGCCTTGAAAGAAGTTTAATTTGTATTGCCTATAATAAATAATAAATATACTCATTGTAGAGAATATGGGTGAAATTAGTAGAGAATAAAGCCCAAGTCCGTAAAATGCAGATACAATTGAAACAACTCCACATATTGCTTGTACCGTTAATGTCACTTTTGCAGCATATTTAAATCTCTTATTTTTGTGTATTAGTGCATTAGGGACTATGTTAAACGACGCAAATAGCAAGTTAAATGATAACAATTGGCATATTGTGATTAAAATATCACTTTTATAAAAATGGCCAATAGGATATGATAGAATAGCAAATATAAAGGCTAGAACTATTCCTATAACAATTGTGAAAGAAAAAATCTGATTAATATCGTTTTTAGTTAGATTCTGATTTTGAATAATAGCCGCTCCTACTCCCATATCGGTAAATAGGTTAAAGAAAGCTATAACTATTGTAGCTATGGCTACAATACCAAAATCTTCAGGAGTCAGAAGTCTCGCTAGAACGCCAGTTATAACAAGTTGAAAAAATAAACCTGAATATTTCTGTATAGCGGTCCAAAAAACGCCATTTACCATTTCTTTTCTTAAGGACATAAAATATTATTTAAGATGATTGTATAAATTATATTTTTCAAACACATTTTTGAATTGTACATCATTTAGGCATAGTTCTTTTGTATTTATATTACAAAGTCCTATATCTTGTACTGAATTGTTTATTAAATAGTCTGTTCCATTATTGGTATTTGTTTGAATTCTCTTTGAAAGGATATTTGATTTTACTGCCATGGCCTTAAACCATATATCATCAGCGAATTGGCAAATATCCATGAATACTTTTTTGTTAAATACTTCATTATCAAAAATCTTTGGTGGAAATAATGTCCCAGCGCCGGTTGTTGGGAAATTTAAAATATTAGGGGCTGTATCAGCGCACTCAAATTCCCATTCATTATACTTCATTACGACTCCATCATTATTTAGACGAATGCGGTGATGCCTTGCGCAATAAATAAATGCAGGATCCTCTAAATATGCTGATATTAATTTTTCAAGGAGATTAAAATCATATAATAAATCGTCATCTATTGTTATGATTGCATCATTAGGATATTGTTGTAATGCAGGTATTAATTTCTTATATGATTTTAAGTCTTCACAATATTTAATTTCTAGCCCTTTTTCTTGTAAGTATTTTAATGACTGGGGAAGTCTTTTCCCTTCAAAACTATAATCTAGCCATAATATGATTTTATTTGCTTTTAATGTTTGCTCCATTATAGATTCAATAGTTAAATGGACATCATTGATACGTTTGCCATAGGTTGTTAATGAAACTATAATGTCGTGATTACAATATTTATAATTGGTTATACCTGGTTGTTTGTTAAAAAGAATATTTTGTTCTAATATATTTCTCTTGTTATTAAATTCTAGATTATTAATTATATGCTTAAGCTTCTTAATTTCGTTTATCTTTTCTGCTATTTTTTTCATATTTTAAAAAATTATATTCTGGCTATCGAATAATACTACTATGCATTTGAATTTTCTTAATTCTGTATTTATTGGGAACTGAAATTTTTTATTGAGTTTTACTTTTTCTTTTTTTCATTTTCGAGGCCATAACCATATCCGTATCCATATCCATATCCGTACCCTTTTCCGTAGCCGTATTTCTTACCATAGCCATAACCATAGCTGTTTTTACGCTTACTCATATCAATACCATTGATGACAGTAGCCAGTTTCGGGAACTTATGTTCGTTCTTCAATACATTGATGTATTCATAACCGGCTTTCGGGGTGACATCAGCACGGCAGACATAGACGCACATATCGGCTACACGGCCAATGATGGCGGTATCGGTTACCATACCAATCGGAGCGGTATCGAGAATCACGTAATCGTAACGGGATTTCAGCTGGTCGATGGCGTGTACCAGGACATCACGGGCTACCAGCTCGGTCGGGTTAGGAGGTACGGGGCCACCGGGCAGGATATCCAGGTTCGGGCTGATGTCGGAACGCTGAATCATGTCGAACAGGTTCACATTGTCGGGGTCGCTCAGGTAGTTGGTGATACCTTCGGCGCGGCGGCTCAGATTGAACACCTTGTTCAAACCGGGCTTACGGATATCCATACCGACTACAATCACTTTCTTGCCCAGAAAGGCAAGGCTGACGGCGGTGTTTCCGGCCACAAAGGATTTTCCTTCTCCCGGCTGGGTAGAAGAGAAGAGTACTACTTTGTCGTCTTTGCCCAACATAAAGAGCAGATTGGTACGCAGGCCGCGGAAGGTTTCTTCCATAATGTCGTTCTTGTTTTCGTGAATCACAATGGCACCTTTTTCAGGAGTAGCACATTTGGGCAGTTCGGCCAGAATGCCTACACTGGTGATGCGTTCCACATCCTCGCGGTTCTCAATCTTGTATTTCAACAAATCGCGCAGGTACACAAAACCTACTGGAATGCCTAAACCAATGATAAGGGCGGCCAAGGCAATCATTTTCTTTTTGGGAGAAACGGGATATTTATCCGGAAGGGCTTCTTCAATAATGCGTCCGTTGGTCGCAGTGGCTGCCAGGGTAATGGCATTTTCTTCCCGCTTCTGTAACAGCATGATATAAAGCTGGGCTTTGATTTCCTGCTGGCGGGCGATGCTCAAAAATTCCTTTTCCTGCTGGGGCGCACTGCTGATGCGGCCTTCATACTTCCGTGCTTGGCGTTCCAAATCGGCCTTCGTGATTTGAAGTCCTTTCAAGACACTGGCTACGGTGGTCTGTACATTGTGGCGGGTGGCCTCAATGCCCGTATTCATATTGACTACTGCCGGGTTGGTTTCGGAAGAAGTGAGCAACAAGCGTTTGCGCTCAATTAGCATGGAGTTGTATTGGTCAATCAGTTTACTTAGGTCCTGATCCTGCAAGCCCACATTGGCAGGAATGACCTCGTGGGCATTGGCGGGATTGTTGATATACTCGCGCAAAAATTCTACCAGCCGGATTTGGGTCTGGTTTTCAATCCGCATTTGTTCGTATTTGGAGTTTTCCTGCAATGCCAGTTGGGCATCGCTGGTCAAATCGGTCAAACCAGATTTCTGCTTAAAGTCGGCCAGCTGGGTTTCGGTGGTTCCCAATTCTTGGTTGATAATGTTAATACGGTCTTCAATAAATTCCGCCGACTTCATCGCTACCTCATTTTTTTCATCATTGGCATCCTGATTGTAGAAAGCTACCAGGCAGTTGATGAAATCCACAGCACGTTGGCGACTAGTGTTTTTGACTGCCATTTGGGCAATGGTAGTAGTTTTAGAGGTAGATTCTACACTCAAATTCTCTCCATACGCTTTAGCTACGGCAGTAGGAGAATTGATATAGGAAATCAATTGTAGGTCGCCATCGTTTCCTTTTCGCCATTCGGTAAGTATTGAATCTTTTACCGTTACACTTATTACGCCCACAGGGGTAGGGAAAACTGCTGGCAGTTTTTCGAAATTCTTCTCAATTTCTGCTTCTTCTTCATTGAGCGTGTATTCTGCTTTGGCTTTTAGATGATTGTCTGGTGTATAAGTAAGATGTAATTTAATACTTCCCTCTAATTTGTCAGCTTCTTCAGGTGACATATAGACTTCCAAGGGGGAAGTTTTGTAAAGAGGCGTATTGTAACCAAAGAAGCGTTTTTCACCTGTAGAAATATATAGTCCCAAGTGGGTGACTACTTTCTTAATAAGGGTGCGCGATTTCATGATTTCCACTTCGTTGTCGAAATTGTTGCTCATGGAGAAGCCGCCCATGCTTTGCAGAGCTTCCATAGCGCTTCCCGCAGCACCCATGGACCGGTTACGGGAGTCTTCTTCCTTAATCAGTACGCTGGCAGTCACATTATAGACCGGAGCCTGATAACGGAGGTACACAAAGGCCAGTACTACACAGACAATTACACTGACCACAAACCAAGGCCAGTAGGCCAGGTATTTGAAAATAAGTTCGTAGAGGTTGAAAGGTTTTTCTTCCGGATTCTCCGGAGTAAGATTATTGGAGGTTGTTTGTTCAGTCATAACAGAAATTTCTATAAGAAGTTTGAGAATGGGTTAGCGGAGAATGTTGACCAGCAAGCTGGCGATGGATACCAGAATGGAGGTGGCTGAAATCACCGTGGTGGTGGTGTTACCGATGTCGGAGTTCTTGGCCTTGGTCTTGTTCGGAGTGACATAGAGGATGTCGTTCTGCCGCAGGTAGAAGTAGGGCGACAGCACCAAGTCGCTCTTGGTCAGGTCGAGTTCCTTGATTTCGCGCTTGCCGTCGGCGTCCTCGCGAATCAGCTTTACGTTGGTGCGCACACCATACACGGTCATGTCGCCCGCCATGGCCAGGGCTTCCAGCACGTTCACCTTTTCGTTGCTCACGGTGAAGGTACCCGGGCGGGTCACTTCTCCCAGCACGGAAATCTTGTAGTTGGCCATACGCACCGTCACGATGGGAGCCTCTTTCAAGTACGAAGTCAGTTTTTCGCGAATCAGGTCTTCCGCCTGGTTCTTGGTGAGTCCGCCCACCTTCAGGCGGCCCAGCACGGGGAAGTCAATTTCACCCTTGTTGTTCACCAGATACTGCTGGAGGCTGGGCTGGGTGGTGGTGCTAATGTTTGTAAGGGCGGCGTTCATTGGGGTCTGCACCGTCAGGTTGAACGGGGCGGATGCCTGCGGGTCGGTGGTGTTGATGGTAATGCTCAACAGGTCCTTCGGCATGATCTTGGCATCGTAGAGCGGAATCTCTTTTCCGTAGTTGTTTACCACTTCAGGGTCTTGCAGATAGGGCACTTTCTTGTAGGAAGTGCAACCGGCTGTCAGGGTCAAGGCCACTGCCAGGCAGGCAATTTTGTGTAATCTCATATTCGCTTGTGTAACTAATTTGTTTTTTAATGATGATGTATAGGCGGCTGTGGGGCGTGCTTCGCCGTTACCTGTCCCAGTTGGCTTGGTCCGGGAAGGGTAATCCACAGTGTTTATAATAACCCTGCAAAAATAGCGTTTATTTCTATCTCCCGCAACGTTTCTTGACACTTTTCTGCTTCTTTTTTGATGGCGGGACAAAAAATGACGGATTTTTGATAAAATGACCTGAAAATTACCTTCAAACGCCCTTGCGTTTCGGTGAAAACGCACTTGCGTTTGGGGTAAAACGCCCTTGTGTTTCGATGAAAACGCACTTGCGTTTGGGGTAAAACGTCCTTGCGTTTTCGGGCGGAGCGGTCCGGCGGACGAAAAAAATCGGCGGATTTGACAAAGAAAGTGGATAAAAAGTTTGTCTATTTGGCCGAAAATGAGTAAATTTAAAGCATAATCAAAAGCTAAAAAATATGAATCGGATGCAACAGAATGTAAGAAAGGAGGCCGGCGCGGAAGAGGAAGCGGGCTTCTGTCTGCGGGTGTACCGCAAAAACGAACTGGCGCGGCTCTATTTCCCGCAGGCGGACAAAAAGGGGGCTTTGCAGGGATTGTCGCGCTGGATAAAACATTGCGCGGAACTGGAAAAAGCGCTCGAAGCGGCGGGCTACGACAAAAACCGGAAGTTTTATCTCAAGCCGGAAGTGGCGCTCATCGTAAAATTTTTAGGCGAGCCGTGAAAAAGTCGCGGAGCGGCTTTTACGGCCTTTCTCTCAAAATTTCCGGACTTTTAAAGGGTGGGAGTTAATTAATATAATAATGGAGGGCGCGGGACCCTGTGAGCAAACCCTGACCCAAAATTTGTTAATTCGTAAGTTAATGCCTTGTGGGTTAGTGAGTTGGGTGGTGCGGACTTTTTTGCGAACCCTTGCAGGTTTTTCCGGCGGGAAAAACGGGGCCCCGGAGGCGGCGGAGCTCCCTTGTCCTAAAGTAAAATTTTTCTTGAAAAAAACTGGAAAAATATTTTCATATTAGAAAAAGTTTGTCAATCTTTGCAAGCGCAAACGGAAATCAACTGGTTTCCGGTATGCATGAAAGTGTTTCATAAAAACGCTTTCTGAGTTCGAAGTATAACTGATTGTCTTTCTGGACGTGTCGTTTTGTGACATAAATCCGGCAAAAGAAAAACACAGCACATTTCGATATTAGGCTTATCTATGCTCTAATTTAAATAAAATAACATGAAAATTATTAAAACTTTGTACTCGAAGTTCACGAGAATCGGAACGGAGGGTTATCTGGTGGTGCCAAGGGCTTTGTTGAATGAAGTACTCAACGTGGATGGACCGTTCACGCTGCCTCAGGCTTATTTGTATCTGTTTGTACGTAGCGCATTCTGCGACCAGCCGAAGGAGGGGTTGAAGAGGGGGCAGCTGAAGTTTACCGCGAGCGAACTGGCGGAGTGTTTCCAATGGTCGCCGTGGCTGGTGAGGCGGTTCCTCTACAACCTGCGCAGAATGGGAGTGGTGGAGCTGGACATGGTGCCGGGCGTGAAGTCGATAATGACGATGAATTTCTACGATGCGCTGACCGGGGGCAAGGGTGAGCCGCTCACCACGGAGGAACGGAGGGACTGCCATGCGTTCTGGAAGCAGTATTACGGGCTGCTCGACCGGAAGGCGTCGGACTTTTATGCCACTACCCTGGAATGGGGGCGGCTGACGGAGAAGGAACGGCGGATGGCGATGAAGAACATGGTGGATTATTTCCGCTCGCTGAACGACATCCAGTATGTGAAATCTGCGCCGAATTATTTGAAATACAAGGCGTTTTTGATGCCGGAAGATATTGATGACTATTTAAAAACCAATAAGAAATAAGATATGAAGGGAAAGGAGATTAGACAGAATGAGAAAATGGGTTTGGAAATGAACCTGTTGCATGCAGACGAAGTGGAAAGTGCCGTACTGGGAGCCGTGATGCTGGAGCCGGTGTCGCTCCGCGAAGTGGAGGGATTTGTGCGCGCGGAGATGTTTTACCAGCAGAAGCACCGCTATATGTGGATGGCCATCGAATCGCTGGTGGCCAAGGGGCTGGAGCCGGACATCATCATGGTGACGCAGGAACTGGCGATGATGGGCAAGCTGGAAGAGGCGGGGGGTGCCTACGAGGTGACGCTCAAGACGGCGAACCTGGCCAGCTCGGCGCACTTGTGGGAGCATGTGCGGGTGTTGTATGAGTTCTACCTACGGCGTTCCATCGCGGAGTGTCTGCTGCGCCGCCTGGGCGAGACGGCCGACCGGACGGAGGATGTGTATGAGGTGCTCACGGAGCTGATGGACGACCTGGAACGCCTGAAGGAGGGTTCGCCGCTGGAGGAGCATCTGCTGGACATGAAGCGGGTGATGCAGAAGACGTGTGAGCGCATCCGCGACCGGGTGGGCCGGAGTGTGAACGGGGTGTCGGGCATCCCGTCGGGAATTCCGGAACTGGACCGCATGACGGGCGGATGGCAGCCGGGCAACCTGATTTTCACGGCGGGAAGACCGGGTATGGGCAAGACGCAGCTGGGACTGAAGTTCGCGTTGCACGCGGCGGAAAGGGGCTACAGGGTGCTTTTCTATACGCTGGAGATGATGAGCGAGGAAGTGGGCGAACGGGTGCTGATGATGCGGGCGCCGGAACTTTACCGGAAGGTGAGGGGCGGATATACGTCGGAAAAGGAGGTGGACGACTTGTGCCAGGTGGGCGACGAGGTGGCGGAATGCCGGCTGATGGTGGACGACACGCCGTATGTGAGCATCGAACGGCTGTGCGCGGGGGCCAAGACGGTGAAGTCGCGCTGGGGACTGGATTTGGTGGTGGTGGACTACTTGCAGCTGGTGGGCAGCACGCCCCGGGCGGGACGTACCCGCGAGCAGGAGGTGGCGGAGTGTTCGCGCCGGCTGAAGGCGCTGGCCCGTTCGCTGGAATGCCCGGTCATCGTGGCGAGCCAGTTGAACCGCCAGGTGGAGCAGACGTTCGACCACCGTCCGGAACTGAAGCATCTGCGCGAGAGCGGGGCCATTGAGCAGGATGCCGACCTGGTAATCATGCTGCACCGCAACGAGCGTGGGGGCGACCCGAAACGCTGCGGACTGATTGTGGCGAAAAACCGTCACGGGGAGGCGAGCCAGCCGAACGCGAGCGTGGAGGTGGACTTGTTCTGAGTCTTTTCCGGATTTTATCTCTTCGAATGTCGTCACAGGTCGTCGTATTTCTACTTGCCGGGAAGCGGAGGCAGTATCTTTGTCTCAGTAACGAAAAACAATGAATAATGAATAATGAAGAATGAAAAATGAATAATGAGGAATGGGCGCGCGTTTCCTGGTTTTATTGATTCTTCAGTCTTTATTCTTTGTTCTGGACTTTTCGCTTTTAACTTTTAACTTTTAACTCTTAACTTTTAACTTTTAACTTTTAACTTTTAACTCTTAATTGGTTGAATTATGAAAAAGACAGTGACTTATTCAGTAGTAGGACGTGTGAACCCGGCAGACCGTGAAAGTGGTGAAATGAAGTATTATGCGCAGTCGCAGGCACGCGGCGAGATGGGCATCCGCGAGATTTCGGAACGTATCCAGCAGATGTGTACCGTGACCCGTGCCGACGTGATGGCGGTGCTCACGGCGATGGAGGAAATTGTGTCGGAGGGCTTGCAGGGCGGCGAAATCGTGCGCCTGGGCGGTCTGGGCTCCTTGCAGCTGAGCCTGAGCGGCGAGGGGGCCGACACGGAAGAGATGTTCTCCGACTCGCTGATTGAGAAGGTGCGTGTGCTGTTCCGTCCGGGCACGGTGATGCAGGAGGCCATCAACAACCTGGCTTTCGAGAAGGTGCCGGTGAAGTACAGCAAGAAGGACGAGGAAGACGGCGGCCTGGGTGCTTAAAACGAGGAGGAAACGATGAGAGTGACAAGGGTGAAATGGATCGTAATCAGGGTGCTGAAGTGTCTGCTCTGTATCCTGATCGGTAAAAAACTGGATTGTGATGAGAAAAATTGACATGATTGTCATCCACTGCACGGCTACGAGGGCGGATTCCCCGCTCTCGCCTGCCGAGCTGACGAGGATGCACCGGAAAAGGGGATTCAAGTGTTGCGGGTATCATTATTATGTGCGCAGGGACGGCGAAATCTGTAGCATGAGGCCGGTGGAGCGCGAGGGGGCGCACGCCAAGGGCTACAACGCGCGGAGCATCGGCATTGCCTACGAAGGGGGACTGGACGAGAAGGGCTGGCCGGCAGACACGCGGACGGAACGGCAGAAGCGCTCGCTGCGGGTGCTGGTGAGGGTGCTGAAGGAGGATTTCCCCACGATTACGCAGGTGGTGGGGCATCGCGACCTGAGCCCGGACCTGGACGGCGACGGAATAGTGGAACCGGAGGAATGGACCAAGGCTTGTCCTTGCTTTGAAGTGGAACGGGAGCTGTGATGGCTCCCGTTTTTTGTTGCAGATTCAAATTAATGGTGTATCTTTGCAAAAATATTCACTTCTAATTCTTTATGGAGAATCTGTATATCGTACTTCTTGCATTTGTATCGGCAGTGGCCATGGGACGGATGATTATCCCGAATATCTTGATTATTTCAATGCGGAAACGCTTGTTCGATGTGCCCGACGCGCGCAAGGTGCACCGGCGTCCCATACCTCGGCTGGGGGGCGTGACGTTTTTCCCGGTCATCCTGTTCGCGATGTGTGTGTTCACGGCGCTGCGGGTGGTGACGGGCAACGGTCCGGACGAGGTGCACGTGGAGCGGGTGGCCTGCGAGTTCATGTTTCTGGTGGGCGGACTCACGCTGCTGTATATCGTGGGCATCGGCGACGACCTGGTGGGGGTGCGCTACCGGCGGAAGTTCGTGATTCAGATTCTGTCGGCGGCAATGATTCCGCTGTCGGGCTTGTACATCAACGACTTTTACGGGCTTTTCGGTATCGGCGTGGTTCCGGCGGCGGTGGGTATTCCGCTGACGATGTTGCTCACGGTGTTCATCACGAACGCGGTGAACCTGATTGACGGCATCGACGGACTGGCGTCGGGGCTGAGCATGGTGGCGCTGCTGGTGTTCGGGGTGCTCTTCGTGGAGCTGAACCAGTGGATGTATGCCATGCTGGCTTTCGTGACGGTGGGGGTAATCATTCCTTTCTTCTCGTACAATGTGTTCGGACGGGCGGAGATGGGGCGCAAGATTTTCATGGGCGACACGGGGAGCCTGACGCTGGGCTTCATCCTGAGTTTCTTCGTGGTGCGCTATTGCATGTACGACCCGGTGATGCTGCCGGCGCTGAAGGACAACCCGCTGCTGGTGTCGTTCAGTGTGCTGCTGGTGCCGTGTCTGGACGTGGTGCGGGTGGTGCTGCGGCGTGCGCGCAACAGGCAGCCGCTGTTCCTGCCGGACAAGACGCACATCCATCATAAGTTTCTGGCAATGGGTTTCTCTCCCCGCGGGGCCATGGTGACCATCCAGCTGATGTCGGCGTGCTTCTTCGTGTTTACGATGGTGGCCATCCGCTACGTGAACAACACGCTGGTGCTGCTGGCGGATATCGCGCTCTGGACGCTGCTGAATGTCTGGTTCAACTGGGTGATAAAAAAGCGTGAGTAATTTTTTTAGACATAAGAACATAAGGACATAAGTTCCTGTGTGTTTTTTTAGACATAAGAACAAAAGGACATAAGTTTTTTTGTACGCGTGCATCCCCCTCCCGTTATTCATTCTTCTTTTGTTCTTGTGTTCTTCTGTCTTTTGAAGTGTAGACATAAGAACAAAAGAACATAAGTTTTTTGTGCGTGCGCATCCCCGTCGTTATTGATTCTTCTTTTGTTCTTCTGTTCTTCTGTCTTTTAAAGTGTAGACATAAGAACAAAAGGACATAAGTTTTTTTGTGCGCGTGCATCCCCCTCCCGTTATTCATTCTTTTTTTTGTTCTTGTGTTCTTCTGTCTTTCAAAGTGTAGACATAAGAACAAAAGGACATAAGTTTTTTGTGCGTGCGCATCCCCCTCCCGTTATTCATTTTTCATTATTCATTATTTTGTTCTTCTGTCTGAAAAACGGGCATAAAAAAAGGGAATCTTCCCAGACTCCCAATCTTCATTAACCTTAAATCTAATACCATGAAAAACACAGTGCAAAGGTAAGGGTTTTATGTTATGAAACATATAAATTGCACAAGAATCTGCATGATATTAACACTATTTATGCTTTCTCCCGCGCGAAGGCCGATTTGGCCCCCTTTGAACCGTGTTTTTTGCAAATTAGAGAGGGGCTGAGGTTTGGTGGTTAGGGGGAAAACTGTATCTTTGTCGATAAAACTAAAAAAATAGACGGAATGAAGAAACACTTCGCTAGACTGGCGCTGTGCTTCTTTCTGCTGGGGACGGCCCATGCCTATGCCCAGAGCGGAATGACGGACAGCCAAGTGATAGAATATGTACAGCAGGCGCTTCAGGCGGGAAAAGACCAGCAGACCATCGCCATGGAACTGTTGGCCAAGGGTGCCACGCAGGATCAGCTGCTACGGTTGAAATCGCAGTACGGGGCGGCGGAAGGCGGTGTCACGGAAGAGGCTGCCCCGGCCACGGATTCGGGCAGCCGGACACGGAAGACGGCGGCTGCGGCTGCACAGGGCAAGACCGGCGCGGCGGATGCCAGCCTGTGGACCGACGGCATGAAGCAGAGTATGGAACGGCGGAAATCGCTGAAGGCGGCTCCCACGGGCGAGGACGAGGTGTTCGGACGGAACATCTTCAATCAGGAGAAGCTGACTTTCCAGCCGAACCTGAGCATGGCCACGCCGGAGAATTATTCGCTGGGACCGGGCGACGAACTGATTGTGGACGTGTGGGGGGCCAGCCAGAACACGATGCGGCTGGAAATTTCGCCCGACGGCTACGTGAACATCGCCAACGTGGGACCGGTGTACCTGGCGGGGATGACCATCCAGGAGGCGCGGCGGGTGCTGAAGCAGGAGCTGGGCCGGATTTATGCCGACGCGGGCAACCAGATTCAGGTGACGCTGGGCAAAATCCGCACCATCCAGGTGAACGTGATGGGTGAGGTGGTGGCGCCGGGCACGTATGCGTTGTCGTCGCTCTCCACGGTGTTTTATGCCTTGTACGTGGCCGGAGGGGTGAGCGACATCGGCAGCCTGCGCAATGTGCAGGTGGCCCGCGGCGGACGGACGGTGGCACGGCTCGACGTGTACGACTATATTTTGAAGGGGCAGATTCGCGACGACATCCGCTTGCAGGACGGCGACGTGGTGATGGTGCCTACCTTCGAGGAACTGGTGAAGATTAAGGGAAAGGTGAAGCGGCCGATGTGGTACGAGATGAAGCACGGCGAGTCGGCGGCTACCTTGTTGAAATATGCCGGAGGATTTTCTTCGGATGCTTACCGGAAGAGTATCAGCGTGTTACGGAAAAATGGAAAAAATTTTTCGGTAAAAACGGTAAACGATACGGATGTTTCGACGTTTATATTAGCAGACGGCGATGTGGTGACGGTGGATTCCATCCTGAACCGTTTCGACAACCGTCTGGAGGTGAAAGGGGCGGTGTACCACCCGGGGGTGTACGAGCTGAGCGGTTCGCTCAACACGGTGCGCCAGCTGGTGGAGAAGGCCGACGGACTGCTGGGCGAGGCTTTCACGGGGCGCGCGGTGCTGTATCGCGAGCGGGAAAACCTGACGCGGGAGGTGCTGCCGGTCGATATCGAGGGCATCCTGAAGGGGACGTCGCCCGACATTGCCTTGCAGAAGAATGACATTTTGTATATTCCGAGCATCCACGACTTGCAGGATCTGGGACGGGTGAGCATCAGCGGCGAGGTGAACCAACCGGGAAGTTACCCGTATGCGGACCATCTGACCCTGGAGGATCTGGTGATTACGGCGGGGGGACTGAAGGAGTCGGCTTCGCTGGTGCGGGTGGATGTGGCACGCCGTATCCGCGACCCGAAGAGCACGGAGGAACCGGAGAAGATAGGGCAGAATTTCTCGTTCGGCCTGAAGGACGGTTTCGTGGTGGACGGGCAGCCGGGTTTCGAGCTGCAGCCTTACGACCAGGTGTACGTGCGCCGCAGTCCGAGCTATGCGGAGCAGATGAACGTGACGGTGGAGGGCGAGGTGCTCTACGGCGGCGACTATGCGCTGAACACGAAGAGTGAACGCCTGAGCAGCCTGGTGCAGCGGGCCGGAGGGGTGACACGCCATGCGTATGTGCGCGGGGCGAAGTTGCGCCGGGTGGCCAACGAGGAGGAGCTGCGACGCATGGAGGACGTGGTGCGGATGGTGCGCCGGGAAATCGGCGAGAACCTGTCCGATGCGCTGGGCCTGAAGGTGGACAGCACGTTCACGGTGGGCATCGACCTGGAAGAGGCGCTGGCTCAGCCGGGGGGCGACGCCGACCTGGTGCTGCGCGAGGGCGACGTGCTGATGGTGCCGGAATACAACAATACGGTGAAGGTGAACGGAGCGGTGATGATGCCCAACACGGTGTCGTATGCAGAGGGCAAGAGCGTGAAGTATTACCTGAGCCAGGCCGGGGGCTATTCGGCCAACGCCAAGAAGAACCAGAAGTTCATCATTTACATGAACGGACAGGTGGCGGAGGTGAAAGGCAGCGGCAGAAAACAGATTGAGCCGGGATGTGAAATCGTGGTGCCGAACAAGACGAAGAAGTTCAACTTCGCCTCCGTGGTTTCGAACGCGACTTCGTTTGCCTCACTGGCAACGATGCTGGCTTCACTGGCAACGATGTTGAAATAACCTTTAATCGATGAGTATATGAATATGAAAATGAGACTGATTGTCATGAACTTCCTGCAGTTTGCCGTGTGGGGAGCGTATCTCACTTCGATGGGAACGTACCTCGCCGGGGTAGGACTGGGAGGACATATCGGCATTTTTTATGCGATGCAGGGCATTGTGTCCCTGTTCATGCCGGCGGTGATGGGCATCATTGCCGACCGCTGGATTCCGGCGCAGCGCCTGCTGGGGCTGAGCCATCTGCTGGCGGCGCTGTTCATGGCGGGAGCCGGCTATTATGCCATGACCACGGGGTCGCAGGTGGAGTTTCCGGCGCTGTTCGCCTTTTATTCCATGAGTGTGGCGTTCTACATGCCTACGCTGGCTCTGTCGAACTCGGTGGCGTACACGGCGCTCGACAAGGCGGGACTGGACACCATCAAGGCGTTTCCGCCCATCCGCACGTTCGGCACCATCGGCTTTATCTGCTCGATGTGGCTGGTCGACCTGCTGGGCTTCCAGTCGAACTACATGCAGTTCTTCACGTGTGCGGTGTGGGGCGTGGTGCTGGCGGTGTATGCGCATACGCTGCCGGAGTGCCCGGTGAGCCGCGGACAGGGGGAGAAGAAGTCGCTGGTGGAGGCGCTGGGACTGAAGGCGTTCCTGCTGTTCAAGGACCGCAAGATGGCCACGTTCTTCATCTTCTCGATGCTGCTGGGCGTGTCGTTGCAGATTACCAACGGGTTTGCCAATCCGTTCATCACGAGCTTCAGCGCTATTCCGGAATATGCCGACACGTTCGGCGTGCAGCATGCCAACCTGCTGATTTCGCTCTCGCAAATCAGTGAGACGTGCTGTATCCTGCTCATCCCGTTCTTCCTGGGACGGTTCGGCATCAAGCGGGTGATGCTCATCGCCATGGTGGCGTGGGTGCTCCGTTTCGGCCTCTTCGGACTGGGCGACCCGGGCAGCGGGGTGTGGATGTTCGTGCTGTCGATGCTGGTGTATGGCGTGGCGTTCGACTTCTTCAACGTGTCGGGCTCGCTGTATGTGGACAAGGAGACGGACCTTTCCATCCGTTCGAGCGCGCAGGGACTGTTCATCCTGATGACCAACGGCATCGGGGCGACGGTGGGCACGCTGAGCGCACAGGCGGTGGTGAACCGTTTCGTGGACTTCAACTCCACGGCGCCGCAGGTGGAAGGCTGGAGCTGTGCGTGGTTCGTGTTCGCGGGTTACGCACTGGTGGTGGCAGTGGCTTTTGCATTGATTTTCAAATATAAACACGAAATAGTTAAACGTTAACTTTAAACTGGAAATAGTATGAAAGAGGATGAATTGGTAGAAATGGTGGTCAAGGACGTGGAAGAGGTTCTTGACGTGGATAAGGTGATGGATGACATGTCTTTTGACGACCTGATGGAGGATGAGGAGAAGCTGGACCAACTGTGCTTCATCCTCGAGAACCGGCGTGTGACGCTGGTGGAGAAGTACGGCCAACGGGAAATCATGGCGCTGGTGGGCTTCGAGGCGGGCTATCAGCTGTGTCTGATTCCCAAGCACTCGCCGCGGGTGGCGGATTCGCTGGCTTTCCAGACGCTGGTGGCTTTTCACAGGCTGGGCGTGACGCTGGAAAAGACGGTGGTGAGCGGAGAGGTGGAAGACATGATGCAGACCACGGTGTACATGCGGAAACCGGACGGCTCGCCGATGGAGATGAAGCTGATGCTGGACGACGCCTTGCTGCTCTCGGTGCTGGGACAGATTCCGTTCTACGTGACTCGGGGCTTTCTGGAGACCAAGGGACGCGACACCTCGGAGCATGGGAAGAACAAGGAGCTGTTCCTGCTGGAGCTGATGACGGACGAGATGCTGGAAAAGGAGATGGAGGAGGCCATCCGCAGGGAGAATTATGAGTACGCCGGACTGGTGAAGCAGGTGCAGGACGCGCGGAAACAGGAGGCGGCAGGAAATTTAACGGACTAAATTCTAGAGTGATATGCACGTATTTTATACACCGGATATTGAACAGACGCAGGAGTTGCCGGAAGAGGAAGCCGGCCACTGCCTGCGGGTGTTGCGCCTCGGAGTGGGCGACGAAGTGACGCTGACCGACGGGAAGGGCTGCTTTTACCGGGCGGTGATTGCGGCGGCCACCCAGAAGCGGTGTGTGGTGAAGGTGCTGGAGAAAACGGAGCAGGAGCCTTTCTGGAAGGGGCATCTGCACCTGGCTCTGGCGCCTACGAAGAACATGGACCGCATGGAATGGCTGGCGGAGAAGGCCACGGAAATAGGGTTCGACGAGCTGACTTTCCTGAACTGCCGCTTCTCGGAACGGAAGGTCATCAAGACCGACCGCGTGGAGAAAATCGTGGTCTCGGCGGTGAAACAGTCGCTCAAGGCACGCAAGCCGGTGGTGAACGAGATGACGGATTTCCGCCGTTTCATGGAGCGGGAATTTACGGGGCAGAAATTCATTGCCCATTGCTATGAAGGGGAAAAGCCTTTGCTGCGCGACGTGCTGCGGCCCGACGAGGATGCCGTGGTGCTGATTGGTCCGGAGGGGGACTTCAGTCCGGAGGAAGTGGCACTGGCAACGGAAAAGGGCTTTCAGGCGGTGAGCCTGGGCAAGTCGCGCCTGCGCACGGAAACGGCGGCGCTGGTGGCCGTGCACCTGATGAACCTGGCGCACAGCGAATGAGAAACAGGAACTATCTATTATTGTGTAACTTTAAAAATAAGTGAGTATGAAAAAGACGTGGAAATGGATGGGAGGTCTGGCACTGGGTATGACCTTGATGCTGGCTTCGTGTGGCGAAAAAAATCCGTACACCAATGCGCTGCCGAAGGATGCGGCCACGGTGGTTTCGCTGGATGTGAAGGAAATGGCAGAGAAGTGTGCGTTCGACAAGCAGACGCAGCAGTCGATGGCCACGGTGATGAAATCGTCGTTCAAGGGAAAGGCGGATGCCCTGGTAGACAAGATTATGGAGAACCCGGAGGAAAGCGGACTGCGGCTGACCGACCGGGTGTATTTCTTTGCGATGCCTCAGTCGGAAATGGGCGGCTTGCTGGTGCGTATGGCCGACAAGGACAAGCTGGAGAAGCTGATGGGGCTGTTGCAGGAGCAGGGTCAGTGTGAGGCTCCGGCCGACGGCGACGGCTGCCGCTGGACGGTGGGAGGCGATGCGCTGATGGCATGGACGGAGCATGCGTTTCTGATGCTGGCGGCCAACGGGAATCCGAAGGACTTGCAGCACCAGGCTTCGATGTGGCTCCGCCAGAAGGACGGTGAGGGCTATTCGGGCACTCCCGACTTTGGGAAGCTGAAGAAGGCCGACGAGGACATCGCCATGGTGGCTTCGTTGAACATCATGCCGAAGCAGTATCTGTCCATGGCGACCATGGGACTGCCGGCCGACCTGAAGCTGCAGGACCTGAAGACGTTCTCCACGCTGGATTTCCAGGACGGAAAGGCGGTGCTGGAGGTGGAAATGATGACCGAAAACAAGGTGTACAAGGACTTGCTGAAGAAGCAGGAGGAGGTGACGGGCCCGATCAAGGGGTCGTATCTGGAGACCTTCCCTGCCAATACGGTGGGCTGGCTGAGTGCGCATGTGGACGGGGCAAAGGCGTACGAGCTGCTGCGCGAGAACCCGACGGTGCGTCAGGAGCTGGACAACTCGATGATGCCGCTCGACTTTGAAGCGATTTTCAAGGCGGTGGACGGTGACGTGGCGCTGGCCATGCCGGAGATGTCGTTCTCACCGGGATTCATCCTGTATGCCGACGTGAAGAACAGTGAGTTCATGCGTACGTTTGAGGACCTGAAACCGATGCTGGCGATGACCAACGGACAGATGCGTTTGCTGGACAAGGGCAAGGATGCGTATCAGTTTGTGGCTGTGGACGGCTCGGCACTGGGCATGGGACGCGGACCGGCATCCATCTGGCTGGGCGTGAAGGACAAGCGTTTCTACCTGACCAACCGCGAGAGCCTGATCGGCAGCGAGGTGAAGGGACAGACGCTGGAAGATTGCAGCTGGGCCAAGGACGTGAAGGGTAAGCTGTTCTATATGAACGTGAACTTCCAGGCCATTGCGACCGCATTGCCGCAGCTTCCCTACGTGGGCATGCTGGACTACCTGACCATCGAGTCGGAAGGGACAACCAAGGCCCGCATGGTGCTGCAGATGAAGAACAAAAAAGACAATGTGCTGAAGCAGCTGGTGGGAATGATGAAGAATTGATAGTAAGTTAAAAGGTAAAAGTTAAAAGGTAAAAGCTGTGGGTGTGAACCCGTTTTAACTTTTACCTTTTACCTTTTAACTATTAACTATTAACTATTAACTATTAACTATTACCTTTTACCTTTTACTTTTTAACTTTTAACTGGTGAAATGGACACTATAGAATTACAGCAAACCCTGCCGGAGGTATTTGCCGGACGCGACGGAATCGTGTCGGACGTGTGGCACCGGCAGGTGGTTTTCCAAAAGGGAAAGATGTACTTGATTGAAGCGGCGTCGGGCACAGGCAAGTCGTCGCTTTGCAGTTTTATTTATGGGTATCGCACGGACTATCAGGGGATTATCACTTTTGATGGGGTGAACGTGCGGAAGCTCACGGTGAAGCAGTGGACCGATATCCGCAGGCGCTCGCTGAGCATGTTGTTTCAGGAGCTGCGGCTGTTCGGGGAGCTGACGGCGTGGGAGAATGTGCAGCTCAAGAACGGGCTGACGGGCTTCTGCCGCAAACAGCAGGTGAAGGACTGGTTCGAACAGCTGGGCATCGCCGACAAATGGGATGTGAAGGTGGGCAAGATGTCGTACGGACAGCAGCAGCGTGTGGCCTTCGTGAGGGGCCTGTGCCAGCCGGCCGACTTCTTCTTCCTCGACGAGCCGGTGAGTCACCTGGACGACGGCAACGGGCAGATCATGGCCCGTATCCTGAAGGAAGAGGCGGCGCGCCAGGGGGCCGGCGTGATTGTGACATCCATCGGCAAGCACCTGCCGCTGGAGTATGACAGGGTGCTGAGTTTGTAAGGTTTTTAAACGCATAAAGAGATGATCTGGAAATTATTGAGACAGCACATCAGTGTGGCGCAGCTGGCGGGGTTCTTCCTGGCCAACCTGTGTGGCATGGTCATCGTGCTGCTGAGCATACAGTTTTACAAGGACGTGTTGCCGGTGTTCACGCAGGGCGACAGTTTCATGAAGAAGGACTACGTGATTGTGAGCAAGAAGGTGAGCACGCTGGGCAGCCTGGTGAGCAAGGGCGGCACGTTCTCGAAAGGGGACATCGCCGACATGGAGGCACAGCCGTTTGCCAAGCGTACGGGAGCCTTTACACCGGCGCAGTTTAAGGTGTCGGCGGGCATGGGCATGGCGGGCATGCAGCTCTCCACGGCCATGTTTTTCGAGTCGGTGCCCGATGAGTTCGTGGACGTGCGGCTGGAGGGCTGGACGTATCGCGTGGGGCAGGACGAGATTCCGATTATCATCCCGCGCAACTACCTGAACCTGTACAACTTCGGTTTCGCGCAGAGCCGCAACCTGCCGCAGCTGTCGGAGGGGGTGATGGGCATGATGACGCTCGACATCCGCCTGAGCGGGCAGGGACGTACGGAACGCATGAAGGGGCGTATCGTGGGCTTCTCGAACCGGCTGAACACGATTCTGGTGCCGCAGGCGTTCATGGACTGGGCCAACACGGCCTTCGGCGACGGGAGGGACAACGCGCCTTCACGTCTGATTGTGGAGGTGGACAACCCGGCAGACGACCGCATCGCGAAGTATTTCAAGGACAAGGGATATGACACGGAAGGCGACAAGCTGGATGCGGGCAAGACCACGTGGTTCCTGAAGATGGTGACGGGCATCGTACTGACGGTGGGCCTGATTATCAGTGTGCTGTCGTTCTACCTGCTGATGCTGAGCATCTATCTGTTGTTGCAGAAGAACACGAAGAAGCTGGAGAACCTGCTGCTCATCGGGTTCAGTCCGGCGGCAGTGGCGCGTCCGTATCAGGTGCTCACGGTGGCACTGAACGCGGCAGTGGCAGTAATCGGTGTGCTGATAGTGTGTGCGGCCCGCGGCGGGTATCTGGACATGCTGGGCCGGATGGTGCCCGACCTGGAAGAGGGCAGCCTGTGGCCGGCCTTGCTGACGGCGGGAGTGCTTTTCCTGGTGGTGTCGGTGCTGAACGTGCTGGCCGTGCGGCGGAAGGTGGATTCCATCCGGGTGAAGAAGTGAGAAAGAGACACATTTATTATTATAAATAGAATTGACACATGAAAAAACTAAAGAATGTATGGCTTTATCTAAGCTTTTTGTTGTTTGTGGCCGGAATGGCAAGTTGTAGCACCGAAGACCCTACGGGTGTGGAGGTATCGCGTGAGGATATCATCGGCACATGGAAGGTGACGGCGAATGACTGGAAGGACTCGGAAGGGGACTCCGGACGGAATGACCATGTGGGTCTTATGCTGACGCTGGGCAGTGACGGCACGGCGGCTTTCCAAGGCTACCAGTACCGGTGGACGCTGGCCGGCGGCGGAGTGCTGACGTTGTCGGGAAATGCCGGCCTGACGGTGAAGGTGACCATCCTTTCGCTCGTGGACGGGGAACTGAAAGCGACGTATTTCAGCGGCTCGTCGTCGGAAGCGTATGAAGTGGAAGGGAATTACACTTTCCGCCGGGGGTGATTTCTTAGACATAAGAACAAAAGAACATATTCTTGGAGAGAAGAGCGGCAGAACTTGTTTTTAGACAGAAGAACATAAGAGCAAAAGATATGGGAACGGAAGAGCTTATTAAGATGGTTATCCAGTGTGCGTATGAGGTGAGGATGCGTCTTGCAGCGGGTTTTCTGGAGTCCGTGTATCAGAAGGCGATGTTGATTGAGTTGTGTCAGCGAGGGATTCGTGCGGATTCGGAGGTGCCTATCCATGTGTATTATCGGGACAGTGTGGTAGGGGAGTTTCGGGCGGATATCTTGGTGGAAAATAAGATTATCGTTGAACTGAAAGCAGTGCAGCGGTTGAACCCTATTCATGAAAGCCAGTTGGTGAACTATCTGACTGCGACTCGCAAAGACCACGGATTACTGATTAATTTCGGGGGTGAACGGATTGAGATAAGAAGGAAGTTCCGGGAGTATAAGAACAGGGTGTAGATCTTGAATTCTGGACAGAAGAACAAAAGAACAAAAGGTTAAAGAACAACGAGGAATGCACAAAAATATGTTCTTCTGTTCTTCTGTCCATAAAAAGAAAACATCCACTCGTTGAAAAACATGTTCTTTTGTTCTTCTGTCCATAAAAAGGAAACATCCACTCGTTAAAAAAAACATGTCCTTTTGTTCTTCTGTCCATAAAAAGAAAACATCCACTCGTTAAAAAAACATGTTCTTCTGTTCTTCTGTCCATAAAAAGAAAACATCCACTCGTTGAAAAACATGTCCTTTTGTTCTTCTGTCCAAACCCCGCTCCATGTGACCGCACACACACAGAATTTATGTAAATAATTGTTTAATAAGAAACGGCTGTGTGAACGAGTGTAAAACGCTCTGTCCGATATCCCTTGATTTATGTCTATTATTGGGGGAATCAGTATAAAATATGTTACATGGAGTTACACCTATGTGAGTTTATTCTGTAAATTTGCGTTACATAAATGGTCAAACTTTTGACAAACACCCGGGACGTTTGGAAAAAGAGAGACCAAGAAGATTCATTTTTTTAATTAAAATAATAGCTTATGTCAAAAATCGTTGGACACATTTCGCAGGTAATCGGTCCGGTGGTCGATGTGTACTTCAAGTTCGAAGAAGGACAAGACGTGGAACACGCCTTGCCGAAAATCCACGATGCCATGACGATCGCCCGTAGCGACGGTCGTACGCTGGTGATTGAAGTACAGCAGCACATCGGTGAAGACACGGTACGTTGCGTGGCCATGGACAGCACGGACGGATTGAAGCGCGGAATGGAAGTCGTTCCTACGGGTCATCCGATCACGATGCCTATCGGTAACCAGATCAAGGGCCGTGTGATGAACGTGGTGGGTGACACCATTGACGGAATGAAGAGTCTGGACAAGAAAGACGGATTCCCCATTCACCGTGAACCTCCGAAATTCGAAGACCTGGCTACCACCCAGGAAGTATTGTTTACCGGTATCAAGGTGATTGATTTGCTGGAACCTTATCTGAAAGGTGGTAAAATCGGTCTGTTTGGTGGGGCGGGCGTCGGAAAAACCGTGCTCATCAAAGAGTTAATCAACAACATTGCCAAGAAACACAATGGTTTCTCCGTGTTTGCAGGGGTGGGTGAGCGTACCCGTGAAGGTAATGACCTGCTGAGAGAAATGATTGAATCTGGCGTAATCCGCTACGGTGACGACTTCCTTAAGAGTATGGAAGAAGGTAACTGGGACCTTTCGAAGGTGGATTACAACGAAGTGGAAAAATCGCAGGTGGCCATGGTGTTCGGTCAGATGAACGAACCTCCCGGTGCCCGTCAGTCAGTGGCGCTTTCAGGACTGACGCTGGCAGAGTCTTTCCGTGACCGTCAGACGGGCGAAAACGGTCCGCGCGATATCCTGTTCTTTATCGACAACATCTTCCGTTTCACGCAGGCCGGTTCCGAGGTTTCCGCCTTGCTGGGACGTATGCCGTCTGCAGTAGGTTACCAGCCGACACTGGCTACGGAAATGGGTCAGATGCAGGAACGAATCACTTCTACGAAGAACGGGTCTATCACTTCTGTTCAGGCGGTGTATGTGCCTGCCGACGACTTGACCGACCCTGCTCCGGCCACAACCTTTACGCACCTTGACGCCACTACGGTGTTGAGCCGTAAGATTACCGAGCTGGGTATCTATCCGGCTGTGGACCCGCTGGACTCTACGTCGCGTATCCTCGACCCGCTGATTGTGGGCAAGGAACACTACGAGACCGCTCAGCGCGTGAAACAGATTCTGCAGCGTAACAAGGAACTTCAGGATATCATCTCCATTCTGGGTATGGATGAACTTTCGGACGAAGACCGCCTGACAGTGAACCGTGCCCGCCGTGTACAGCGATTCCTGTCGCAGCCGTTTGCCGTGGCTGAACAGTTCACCGGTGTGCCGGGCGTGATGGTTTCCATCGAAGACACCATCAAGGGCTTCAAGATGATTCTGGACGGCGAGGTGGACTATCTGCCGGAACAGGCCTTCCTGAACGTGGGTACCATTGAGGATGCCATCGAGAAGGGTAAGAAGTTGCTGGAAGCTGCAAAGAGTTAATAATTAAAAGTTAAAAGTTAAAGGCTAAAGGCCGAAAAGGCCGGCGGCTGATAACGAATAGTAGAATTATGAAAGAACTTCATCTGGTTATCGTTTCACCCGAACGCCTGGTTTACGAAGGAAAAGTGAGCCTGGTGACCTTTCCGGGAGGTGCTGGAAAATTCCAGGTCATGGCTGACCATGCCCCGCTGATTTCCACGCTCGCGGCAGGGGAAGTGAAATACGTGGCCGGAAAGGAAACGCACTCGCTGCAAATCAAAGGCGGGTTCGTGGAAGTCAAAAACAATCAGATTTCAGTCTGTGCCGAACTCTGAGAAGAGGGGGGCAGGCGTTGAACCGAATATGTTTTTGGCGGCTTTCCGAATGAAAAACCGCACGATACTATGTTTTTGTTGACCGTGAAGAAAAAATTTGTGAAAGAATTGACCGTGATAGGAATCGTACTGACAGCGCTTGTCGCCGTGGTGTATCACTTGTTCATCCCCGACAGGTATTTCCTGTGGTTTCCTGCCATCCCGATATTCTTTTATCTTTTCGGTCTTTTTTACATAGAAATGTTCGCGTTCAATTACCGTTTGGGTATCCAGAAGATTGCAATGACCTATCTGGTGTGCAAGGCGCTGAAATTCATCCTGAGCGCACTGGTGCTGATATTCTACGGATTTGTGATTGAGCATGAAGTAGTGGCCTTCATGGTGACCTTCATCTTCTTTTACTTTGCGTTTCTGATATTCGAAACCCGTTTTTTCCTTCTTTTTGAAGCGAAACTCAAATTAAGACAAAAAACAAATGATGAAAAAAATACGGTACATAGTGATTACGCTGTTACTGCTGATGGTGGTTCCGGCCGCCACGGTGAAGGCGCAGGCCGCTGAGGGCGACGTGGACGTGAATGAACTGGTGTTCGGACACATCGGCGATGCCTACGAGTGGCACATCGCGACTTTCGGCAACACGGAGGTGCGCATCCCGCTGCCCGTCATCGTGAAAAGCAGTACAGGCTGGCACGTGTTCTCGTCTGCCCGGCTGGAGGAAGGTCCTTACGAGGGTCTCTACGTGGCCAAGGGCGGCAGCTACGACGGAAAAATCGTGGAACGGAACGCGGCCGGCGAGGAGGTGCGTCCGCTGGACATCTCCATTACGAAGAATGTGCTGGGCTTGTTTATCAACAGTGCGGTGCTGCTGGTGATTATGCTGAGCTGCGTGCGCTGGTACAAGAAACATCCGCTGGAAGACGGGGCGCCCAAAGGGGGTGTCGGCATGATTGAAGCCACGGTGATGTCGATTTACAACGACGTGATAAAGGGCTGTGTGGGCGAGAACTACCGCCGCTACGCACCTTATCTGCTCACTGCTTTCTTCTTCGTGCTGGCCAACAACCTGATGGGGCTGATTCCGATTTTCCCCGGTGGAGCCAACGTGACGGGTAACATCGCCATTACGATGGTGCTGGCCTTGTGTACGTTCGTGCTGACCAACGTATATGGCACGAAGGCTTACTGGAAGGAAATCTTCTGGCCCGATGTGCCCACATGGCTGAAGGCGCCGGTACCTATGATGCCGTTGATTGAATTCTTCGGTATCTTTACCAAGCCGTTCGCACTGATGATCCGTTTGTTTGCCAACATCATGGCGGGACATGCGGCAGTGCTGAGTCTGATTGCCATTATCTTCATCACGGTGAAATCGGGACCGGTAATCAACGGTTCGATGACGGTGGTGGCTGTGGCATTCGGCATATTCATGGATGCGCTGGAACTTCTGGTGGCATTCATCCAGGCATACGTGTTCACAATGCTGTCGGCTGTGTTTATCGGCTTGTCGCAGGTGAAAGAGCATGCCAAGAAATAATCGATTCAAAGAAAATTAAAGTATAACCTTTTAAAACAAGAAAATTATGTTATTGTCAGTTTTATTGCAGGCAGCTGCAGGTGTAGGTATTAGTAAATTGGGCGCCGCTATCGGTGCAGGTATTGCAGTTTTGGGTGCCGGTATCGGTATCGGTAAGATTGGTGGCTCGGCAATGGAGGCAATGGCCCGTCAGCCGGAAGCTTCAGGCGACTTGCGTATGAACATGATCATCGCTGCCGCCCTGGTAGAAGGTGTGGCCCTGATCGCTATCGTGGTTTGTTTGTTGACATTGTTCTTGTAATAAATAAAACAGTAAATTATGGGATTATTAACTCCGGACCCGGGGCTGCTGTTCTGGATGATTATCACTTTCGGAGTCGTGTTCTTCATTTTGGCGAAATACGGCTTTCCGGTAATCATCAAGACGGTGGAGGACCGGAAAGCATACATTGACAACTCGCTCAAGGCAGCTCGCGAAGCCAACGAACAGCTGGCGAACGTGAAGGTGGAAGGAGAGAAAATCCTGACACAGGCTCACGAGGAGCAGAGCCGTATATTGAGTGAGGCAGCGGCTACACGCGACCGTATCATCAAGGACGCTCAGGACAAGGCCTTCGCCGAAGGCAACCGCCTGATGGAGGAGATGAAGAAGCAGATTGAAACGGAAAAGGAAAGTGCCATCCGTGACATCCGCCGCCAGGTAGCTGTGCTGTCGGTGGGCATTGCGGAAAAAATCATGCGCAGCAAGCTGGCCGACGAGAAGGAACAGGCCGCGCTGATTGACCGTCTGCTGGATGAAATGATTGAATCTTCTAAAAAATAAATGAGTTATGAATACAGGAGTCGTTTCGAGGCGTTTCGCGAAGGCGCTGCTGGCGTATGCGAAGGAAGAGGGACAGGAAGACAAGGTGTATGAGGAGGTGAGAACACTGGCCGCACACTTTGTGGAGGTGCCCGGCCTGCGCCACGCCATTGAGAATCCTGTGCTGGAGAAAAGCAAGAAAGTGGAGCTGCTCTGCGAGGCGTCGGGTGGAAAGACGGTGAGCAAGGTGCTGACGCGCTTCTTCAATCTGGTGCTGGAGGAGAGACGGGAAAAGTTCTTGCAGTTCATGACGTGGTCGTACATCGACCTTTATCAGGAGGACAAAAACATTCTCATCGGTAAGCTGACGACCGCTGCAAGCTCGCCCAAACTGGTGGAACACTTGCAGAAACTGGCTGCGGAACGTACGCACGGAAAGGTGATTCTCGAAGAAAAGGTGGACAAGAACCTGATTGGAGGGTATGTCATCGAACTGGCGGGCTACCGGCTGGATGCCAGTGTGGCCAATCAGCTGAAGCGCGTGAAACAGCAGTTTATCACGAAGAACAGAAGAATAGTGTGAGAGTTAAAAGGTAAAAGTTAAAAAGTAAAAGTGGAAATATATTTGCGACTATTCACTTTTAACTATAAACTCACTCCTTTTCCTCTCGTTTTTAACTATTAACTTTTAACTATTAATTAAAAGAACTATGCCAGAAAATACAATAAAACCCAGCGAAGTTTCCGAGGTGTTGCTCCAACAGTTGAAGGGGATTGACAACTCGCTGAAATTCGACGAAGTAGGTACCGTACTTCAGGTGAGCGATGGTGTGGCACGTATTTACGGTCTGCGTAATGCGGAAGCCAACGAGTTGCTGCAGTTTGAAAACGGTATCATGGGAACGGTGATGAATCTGGAGGAGGACAACGTGGGAGCCGTGCTCTTGGGTCCGACCGACCAGATCAAGGAGGGGATGATTGTAAAGCGTACCAAGCATATCGCTTCTATCAACGTGGGCGAATCCATGCTGGGACGTGTCATCGACCCTCTGGGCGTGCCTTTGGACGGACGCGGTGAGATTGGCGGCGAGCTCTGCGAAATGCCGCTGGAGCGCAAGGCGCCGGGTGTTATCTTCCGTCAGCCGGTAACCGAACCGTTGCAGACGGGTCTGAAGGCCATCGACGCGATGATTCCTATCGGCCGCGGACAGCGTGAGCTGATTATCGGCGACCGTCAGACGGGTAAGACCGCCATCGCCATCGATACCATCATCAACCAACGTGCGAACTTTGAAGCCGGAAATCCGGTGTACTGTATCTATGTGGCCATCGGTCAGAAAGGTTCTACCGTGGCCAGCATCGTGAACGCCCTGCGTGAAAAGGGTGCCATGGATTATACCATCGTGGTGGCTGCCACGGCTTCCGACCCGGCTGCCATGCAGTATTTCGCTCCGTTTGCGGGTGCCGCCATCGGTGAGTACTTCCGTGATACCGGCCGTCATGCCCTCGTGGTCTACGATGACCTGTCGAAACAGGCCGTGGCTTACCGTGAGGTGTCTTTGATTCTGCGTCGTCCGTCCGGACGTGAGGCTTATCCGGGTGATATCTTCTATCTGCACTCTCGTCTGTTGGAACGTGCGGCCAAGATTATCAGCCAGCAGGAAGTGGCCGAGCAGATGAACGACCTGCCTGCCAGCCTGAAAGGCAAGGTGAAGGCCGGCGGTTCACTGACTGCCCTCCCGATTATCGAGACGCAGGCCGGCGACGTGTCTGCCTACATCCCGACCAACGTGATTTCCATCACCGACGGTCAGATCTTCCTGGAAACCGACCTGTTCAACCAGGGTTTCCGTCCGGCCATCAACGTGGGTATCTCCGTTTCGCGTGTGGGTGGTAGCGCACAGATAAAGAGTATGAAGAAAGTGGCCGGTACGCTGAAAATCGACCAGGCTCAGTATCGTGAACTGGAAGCCTTCTCCAAGTTCAGCAGCGACATGGACCCTGTAACGGCCATGGCCATCGACCGCGGACGTAAGAACAACCAGCTGCTGATTCAGCCGCAGTACTCACCGATGCCGGTGGGCGAGCAGGTGGCTATCCTGTACTGTGGTACGCACAGCCTGATGCGCGACATCCCTATCGCCAAGGTACGTGCGTTCCAGGATGCCTTCCTCACCACCCTGCGTGCGAACCACCAGGCCGACGTGCTCGATGTGCTGGCAGCCGGAAAGATCAACGACGACGTCACAGCCATTATCGAAAAAGTAGCGGCAGAAACTGCCAGACAATTTAAAGCATAATCCTCATGGCATCACTGAAAGAAGTTAAAGGAAGAATCAACTCAATCAACGGCACGCTGAAGATTACTTCGGCGATGAAGATGGTGGCCTCGTCGAAACTGCACAAGGCGCAGGAGGCCATTGAAAACATGCTTCCTTACGAGCGCCGGCTGCACCGCATGCTCGAACATTTCCTGAGTGCGGGGCTGACCGTGGAGTCGCCTTTTGCAGTGAAGCGTGAAGTGAAGAAAGTGGCCGTTGTCGTATTTGCATCCAACAGCAGCTTGTGCGGCGGATTCAACGTGAACGTAATCCGTCACCTGCACGAGGTGGTGGAGGAATATGCCCGGAAGGTGGGCCGCGAGAACATCGTGATTTACCCGGTGGGCCGGAAGGTGGCCGACGCGGTGAAGAAGATGGATGGCGTGGTATCGGCCGGGGATTACCAGCACATGAGCGGGAAACCGAACTACAAGGAGGCTGCCGACCTGGCCGCCGACCTGATGCAGCGCTTTGCCGCCGGTGAAATCCAGCAGGTGGAGCTGCTGTACAACCACTTCAAGTCGACCTCTTCGCAGGTGCTGACCCGCGAGACGTATCTCCCGCTGGAACTGAATGCGGCGAAGACGGACGACACGGAAGAGGCTGCCGACGAAATGCAGGCCGACTACATCATCGAACCCTCGCCGGAACAGGTGATGCAGGAACTCCTGCCGAAGGTGCTCCGCCTGAAGATTTACACCGTGCTGCTCGACTCTACGGCTTCGGAACATGCTGCCCGTACGATGGCCATGCAGATTGCCACGGATAATGCAAATGACTTGATACAGGAACTGACCTTGATTTACAACAAGAGCCGCCAGCAGGCCATCACGAATGAGCTGCTGGATATCGTGGGCGGGACAATGGCCTGACCCCCGGTGCGGCGCTCTTGCACTGCATAAAAAAACGTATCGCTGCCTTTCGGCAGGATACGTTTTTTTTTGAACGAATAAACTAAAAAATTAATTATCTTAAAAAGAAAACATGAAATTGCTTGGTGATTTATTTATATAACAATCTGGTTGTCACTTTGTTCATCTCTTGTCGTGTTTTTTTTCTTTTCATCTCTTTTTAATAATTATAGAAGCTCACCCAGCTGCCGTCGAGCTGACATTCCAGGCGTCCGTCGCCGAGGCGGATGTTGTCCATGTAGGAGAAATCGCCCCCGCCGTAGTTGAGCCGGATGCTGGTGTAGAACGCGTCGTACCAGTCCCATACGAAGGTGTAGCGGTATTCGTCCCACCGTCCGTAGGCATCCTGCACACGGAGGTAGTCTTCGCCCGTGCCGTCGGGATAGAAGCGCAGCACTTGGAAGCGGTGGTATCCGTAGTCGTCGTACCAGTCGTCCTGCCAGTCGGAGCTGCAGAGGTAGGCCGTGCGTTCGCGGTATTCAAGAGAGTGGTTTCCCAGCTCCAGTTCCACGTCGCAAGACGGGAAGGCGAGTGTCAGCGTGAGCAGCATCGCTATATACATGAATTTTCGTGCCTTTGTTTTCATAACTCTTGGTGTTTTTGGTTTTCCTTATGTGACAAAGGTATCCGAAAAAAAGCATACAAACGAATGATTTTTCCTATTCGTGGAGGGGAATTTCCCTATGGCAGGTAGGGATTGGCGCAAAAAAAGGCCCTGCAATCCAGATGGGGTAGGATGCAGAGCCATAAAAAACTAGGGCAGGCTTTTTTATTCCTATATTGATGGATATGTATATAGGTCAGGGTTTTTGAAGCAAGGCTGCCAGTGCATCGCGCCAGTCTTCTCCGTTGCGCGGGCAGTAAGTCTGGAAGCCCAGGGCGCGTGCCGCCTGTACGTTGCCCGGTCCGTCGTCCACGAAGAGCGACTCTGCCGGGTCGATGCCGGCATCGGCTATCAGGAAGTCGAAAATCCGTCGGTCGGGTTTGGTCACGCCAATCTGATAAGACAGGTAGAGCTTGTCGAAATACTCCGTCAGCGGTTTTCCCTTCGAGGAGAATTCCGGACTGCACGCCCAGTCCATCACGTAAGGGTTGGTGTTGCTCAGCACGAACAGCTTGTAGCGTTTGCGCAGTTCCTTGAGACAGTCGAGCAAGCGTTCGTCCAGTCCCGTGAAGTAACCCATCCATGCCTGGCGGGTCTCGTTCCAGTCGGGTGTATGTCCGCAGAGCTCGCCCAGCTTCTGCTGGAATTCGTCGGGAGAAATCTTTCCTTCCTCCAGTTCCTGGAAGATGCCCGTCTGGTGATACTTGTCCAGACGCTGGTCGGCATCGGCCAGTCCCAGGCGTTCGAAAGCCTCGACCGCCTTTTCGCGGCTGATGGGGGCGATGACCCCTCCGAAATCGAAAATCAGGTTCGTTATCATAATGTCGTTTTTATTTTCTCAGCATCAGGTTCTTGAACGGGCCGGGGTAGGGCGTTTCAAATTCCATGCGTTCGCCCGTGAGCGGATGGTAGAAGCAGAGCTTGAAGGCATGAAGCGCCAGGCGTCCGAGCGGGTCGGATTCACAGCCGTAGCGTGCGTCGCCCACAATCGGATGTCCGAGCGTCTGCATGTGAACGCGGATCTGGTTCTTGCGGCCCGTTTCCAGCTGCAGTTCCACGAGCGAGTAGCCGTTGGCCCGCTTGATGGTGCGGTAGTGCGTGATGGAAAGCTTTCCTCCGTCGTCTACCGGCGAGGAGCTGACATACAGCTTGCGGTCGGTGAGCCAGGAACGTACCATGCCCTGGTCTTTCTCCATGTCGCCCATGACGATGGCCACGTAGCGGCGGTCGTACACAATGTCGTGCCAGTTGTCGCGGAGCGTGTGCTGCGTCTTTTCGTCCTTGGCATACATCATGATGCCCGACGTCTCACGGTCGAGGCGGTGCACCACGAAGATGCGGTTGTTGCGGTGTTCCCGTTTCACATACTCGTTGAGGATATGCTGTGCGGTACGTTCCTTCTGGTGGTCGGTGGCCACGGAGAGCAGTCCCTCTTTCTTCTCCACCACGATGAGATACGCATCCTCGTAGAGAATCTTCAGCATCGGATGGCGGAACTCGTGGTTATGCTTTTCCCGGCTCACCTGCACCTTCATGCCCGGTTTGAGGGGATAGTTGTACTGTGTCTGGATGTTGTTGTCCACCAGTACCACGCGGTTGGTCAGCAAGGCCTTCACGCGCGTGCGGCTGATGCCCGCCATCTTCTTCATGAGGAACTCCATCAGTTCCGCCGGCTCGGTGACCGGATAGACCGTATATTTGGCGGCAGCCCGCGGGAAGGGGCGCCGTCCGTTGCCGTTCATATTTTTTCTTGCCACTTTGTGTATCGTAATCTTTGGTTAGTTATCGGTTCGGGAATAAGGTGCGTGCGTTCAGCGTCTGTCCAGGCGGACCACATTCTCCACGTGGTGCGTGTGGGGGAACATGTCGACCGGCTGTACGGCAGTCACCTTGTACTTGCCGTCGAGCAGCTGGAGGTCGCGTGCCTGTGTGGCCGGGTTGCAGCTCACGTAGACGATACGCTTCGGCTCGGCGGCCAGAATCACGTCGATTACGTCGTTGTGCATGCCCGCGCGGGGAGGGTCGGTGATGATGACATCCGGGCGTCCGTGCTCCGCGATGAAGTCGTTGGTGAGGATGTCCTTCATGTCGCCCGCATAGAACAGCGTGTTGTCGATGCCGTTCAGGGCCGAGTTCACCTTGGCATCCTCGATGGCTTCGGGCACATACTCGATGCCCACCACCTTGCGTGCCTGCCGTGCCACGAAGTTGGCGATGGTGCCCGTACCCGTGTAGAGGTCGTACACCAGCTCGTTGCCCGTGAGTCCGGCAAACTCGCGTGCCACCTTATATAAATTATAAGCCTGTTCGGAATTGGTCTGGTAAAACGATTTCGGTCCCACCTTGAAGCGCAGTCCTTCCATCTCCTCGAAGATGTGGTCGTTGCCTTTGAACACCTCCACGTCGAGGTCGCCGATGGTATCGTTGCACTTGTTGTTGATGACGTACATCAGCGAGGTAATCTGCGGGAACGTGTCGGCCATGAACTGCAGGATTTCCTCCATCTTGCGGCGGTCGTCGTCGCCCGTCACCTTGCACTGAAGCACCACCATCAGTTCGCCCGTAGACGAGGTGCGGATCATGATGTTACGCAGCAAGCCTTCCTGCGAGCGCAGGTCGAAGAACGGGAAATTGTGCGCATAGGCATAGTCGCGCACCGCGTTGCGAATCTGGTTGGAGATGTCGTCCTGCAACCAGCATTTGTCGATGGCCAGCACCTTGTCGAACGCTCCCGGGATGTGGAATCCCACCGCGTTCATCTGGTTGTACTTCACGTCCTGCTTCACCTCCTCTTCGGTGAGCCAGCGCTTGTTGGAGAACGTAAACTCCAGCTTGTTGCGGTAGAAGCGGGTCTTTTCCGAACCCAGGATGGGACGGAATTCCGGTAGTTCCACCTTCCCGATGCGGGTGAGGTTGTCGAACACCTGTTTCTGCTTGTACCTGAGCTGCTCTTCGTACGACAGACACTGCCATTTGCATCCTCCGCACACGCCGAAATGGCTGCAGAATGGCTCCACACGCAGGGGAGATTTCTCGTAGAACTTCACGGCCACCGCTTCGGCGTAATGGTTCTTCTTGCGTTTCACCTGCAAATCGACTACATCGCCCGGCACTACATACGGGACAAACACTACCAGTTCATTCACTTTAGCCACGGCCTTGCCTTCTGCGGCTACATCTGTTATCGTTACCTTCTCCAATAAGGGAAGTTCTTTTTTCTTTCTTGCCACGTTTTTTTTAATAAAACCAATTTGGGAGCAAATTTATATATTTTTCCTGACATTCTGCTATGTTTTGGGAAGAAGTTGATTTTGTAAAGTCTATGTTGCAAAATATGTCGAAAAATATCTTTGTAAAATTTGGAATGTAATAAAATATGTATAGATTTGCGCCGTTGACCAACGAAAAACACACTCGTTAACCAACGGAAAAAAATTATTCAACCTTATCAAATAAGAAAACATGGAAAAGAAAAGAGTCTACACCTTCGGGAACGGACATGCCGAAGGAAAAGCTGACATGAGAAACTTGCTGGGTGGAAAGGGGGCAAACCTGGCCGAAATGAATCTGATTGGTGTACCTGTACCTCCGGGATTTACCATCACCACGGAGGTCTGCAACGAATATTTTGAGAAAGGAAAAGACGATGTGGTTGCCTTGCTGAAAGACGACGTGGAGAAATCCATCAAGGGCGTGGAGAGCCTGATGAAGTCGAAGTTCGGCGAGGTGGAAAACCCGCTGCTCGTTTCCGTACGTTCGGGTGCCAGAGCATCCATGCCGGGAATGATGGACACCATCCTGAACCTGGGACTGAACGACGAGGTGGTAGAGGGACTGGCCCGCAAGACCGGCAACCCGCGCTTCGCCTGGGATTCTTACCGCCGCTTCGTGCAGATGTACGGCGACGTGGTGCTGGGCATGAAACCCGTGAACAAGGAAGACATCGACCCGTTTGAAGCCATCATCGAGGACGTGAAGAAGGCCAAGGGCGTGCGTCTGGACAACGAACTCGACGTGGACGACCTGAAGACGCTGGTGGTCCGCTTCAAGGAAGCCGTGAAGAAACAGACCGGACAGGAATTCCCGTCATGCGCCTACGAACAGCTGTGGGGCGCCATCTGTGCCGTATTCGATTCGTGGATGAACGAGCGTGCCATCCTCTACCGCAAGATGGAAGGCATCCCGGCAGAGTGGGGAACAGCCGTGAATGTGCAGGCCATGGTCTTCGGTAACATGGGCGAGACATCGGCCACAGGTGTCTGCTTCTCACGCGACGCCGCTACCGGAGAAGACCTGTTCAACGGTGAATACCTGATCAATGCCCAGGGTGAGGACGTGGTGGCCGGAATCCGCACGCCGCAGCAGATTACGAAAATCGGCTCTCAGCGCTGGGCCGAACTGCAGGGCATCTCGGAAGAGGAACGTGTGGCCAAGTATCCTTCCATGGAAGAAGCCATGCCCGCCATCTACAAGGAACTCGACGAGCTCCAGACCAAGCTGGAAAACCATTACCACGACATGCAGGACATGGAGTTCACCGTACAGGAAGGCAAGCTCTGGTTCCTCCAGACCCGTAACGGAAAGCGCACGGGTGCCGCTATGGTACGCATCGCCATGGAAATGCTGCACCAGGGCATGATTGACGAAAAGACGGCCCTGATGCGTTGCGAGCCGAACAAGCTCGACGAACTGCTGCATCCGGTGTTCGACAAGGAAGCGCTGGGACGTGCCCGCGTTTTGACCCGCGGTCTGCCGGCCTCTCCGGGAGCTGCCTGCGGACGTATCGTCTTCTTTGCCGAAGATGCGGCCGAATGGCATGACGGCGGTCATCGCGTGGTGCTGGTACGTATCGAGACTTCACCGGAAGACCTGGCCGGTATGCAGGCTGCAGAAGGTATCCTGACCGCCCGCGGAGGTATGACCTCGCATGCAGCCGTCGTAGCCCGCGGTATGGGTAAGTGCTGCGTATCCGGTGCCGGAGCCATCAACGTGAACTACAAGACCCGTACGGTGGAAATCGACGGGGTGGTGCTGAAGGAAGGCGACTACATCTCCATTAACGGAACCAACGGTTATGTGTATGCCGGAGAAATCCCGACCCAGCCGGCCAAGCTGTCGGGCAACTTTGCCGAACTGATGGAACTCTGCGACAAGTACGCCCGCCTGAAAGTGCGTACCAATGCCGACACGCCGCGCAACGCACAGGATGCCCGCGGTTTCGGTGCCGTGGGTATCGGACTCTGCCGTACGGAACACATGTTCTTCGACGACGAAAAGATTATCGCCATGCGCGAAATGATTCTGGCCGAGGATGTGGAAGGCCGCAAGAAAGCCCTCGACAAGCTGTTGCCTTACCAGAAAGCCGACTTCAAGGAAATTTTCAAGACCATGGACGGACTGCCGGTCAACGTGCGTCTGCTCGACCCGCCGTTGCATGAGTTCGTGCCGCACGACCTGAAGGGTCAGGAAGAGATGGCCGAGGCCATGGGAGTGACCGTGGAATACATCCGCCAGCGTGTGGACAACCTCTGCGAGCACAACCCGATGCTGGGTCACCGCGGCTGCCGTCTGGGAAATACCTATCCGGAAATCACCGAAATGCAGACCCGCGCCATCCTGGGTGCCGCCTGCGAGCTGAAGAAGGAAGGCTACGACCCGCATCCGGAAATCATGGTGCCGCTCATCGGTATCCTGTATGAGTTCGAGGCACAGGAAAAGGTGATCCGTGAAACGGCTGCCCGTCTGTTCAAGGAAGAAGGTGTGGAAATCCCGTTCAAGGTGGGTACCATGATTGAGGTGCCGCGTGCCGCACTGACCGCCGACCGCATCGCTTCACACGCCGAATATTTCTCTTTCGGTACGAACGACCTGACACAGATGACCTTCGGTTATTCGCGCGACGACATTGCTTCCTTCTTGCCGGTGTACCTGGAGAAGAAGATTCTGAAGGTAGACCCGTTCCAGGTGCTCGACCAGAACGGAGTGGGACAGCTCATCGAGATGGCCGTAGCCAAAGGCCGTTCGGTACGTCCCGACCTGAAATGCGGTATCTGCGGCGAGCATGGCGGTGAACCGACTTCCGTGAAGTTCTGCCACAAGGTAGGTTTGGATTACGTGAGCTGCTCTCCGTTCCGCGTGCCTATCGCAAGACTGGCTGCCGCGCAGGCTGCTATTGAAGAGATGAAGTAATATTTTATTGAATTTATGGAAAAGCTTTGGGGATAATTGTCGAAAGAAATCCCTGAAGCTTTTTTTTCTTCATTTGTTTTTACAGTTTGACATATCCCTTGAATAAGGATGTCTAAACTTACCTCAGGATATTGATTATAGATTAAAAAAGTATGAAGTATGATGAAAAGAATTTGTTTGTTTGCTGTGTGTGCATGCTTGTTGGCCGACATGAGTTACGCTCAAAGAAAAGTTGAGGTAGTAGAAACCCCGCAAGAAACACAAGCAGCTACTAGCGGGAAAGTAATTAAGCGTAAAGTGGCAATAGGACGGTTCTCAAATGAAACGCAATATGCGAAGGGCATATTCTATGATAAAGAGAATGATCCGATGGGCAAACAAGCGCTGGATATTCTTTCAGCTAAGCTGGCTGCTTCCGGAAAATTCCTGCTGTTGGAGCGAAGCGATTTGTCCACTTTGCTTGAAGAAGCCCAAAAGGGCGAGAACGGTTTGGCCACGGTCGGAGCTGATTATATGATTATTGGTTCCATCACGGAATTTGGCCGGAAGAATACCGGGAAATCGGGTGTCTTTACCACCACAAAAACACAGACCGTGGAGGCGGCGGTAGCTATTCGTCTGGTAGATGTGTCTACAGGCCTGATCATTTATTCGGATGAGGCAAAAGGTTCTGCCGATTTGACCACTAAGACAACTATGGGTATAGGTGGACGTGCTGATTTTGATGCCACACTGAGTGACAAGGCCATTTCTGAAGCCATTGGACAGCTGGTGGAGAATATCATTAATAAATGTACAGACAAACCATGGAGAACTTATTTCCTTTCTTATGATACGGATGCGGTGTTGATTGCAGGTGGAAAAAGTCAAGGCATAGAAGAAGGGGATGTATTCTGCGTGAAGTCAAAAGGTAAGAAAGTGAAAAATCCTCAGACGGGTTTGATGATTGAATTGCCAGGAAAGAAAATAGGTACGGTCAAGGTGATATCTACAGGGGGCGATACTCCGGAAACTGAATATTCTTTTGTGGAGGTATCAGCCACGGCTCCGATTGATGCAACGAAACTAAGTGAATATTATATTGAAGAATCCAAGTAATTATGAAAACAAGATTATGGATGATTGTTGGGCTGGTTGCATTGCTGTGCGGATGCAAGGCTCATTATCCTGTGGCTCAGGAAAGTGGAAAAGAAGACATGGCTTATTTGCTCTTCACTAGTCCGGGTGAATATGCAGGAAAGGAAGTGACCGTTATGCTGGATGGCAAAAAGCCTTTTGAGGCGAAGGTCGTCAAGGCTAAAAATGCCAATCGCAAGGGAACATCGTATGCGGTTTCTACCGGGCGGAAGAAGATTGACGTGATTTACAATGGAAAATCGATTTATAGTAAGGAAATATTTGTGTCTACTCAGGAAACTAAAATAATCACATTGCCATGATGAGAAAAATTCTATTTATGGGTACTTGTATGCTGGCTTTTGCTTCTTGTACTACCGTGAAGCCATTGTATTCGTGGTATAATTATGAAGACGTGACTTATCAGTACAGTAAGAAAAGCACGGAAGGACTTCAAGTGAAAGTGCTGGAACAGTATCAAAAGATGATTGACAAGCAAAAGGGTTCCAGAGGGGTCGTTCCTCCGGGATTGTATGCGGAATACGGCTATATGTTATATCGGACCGGAAAGAAAGAGGAAGGCCTTTCTTTCTTGAAGGAAGAAATAAAGGTTTATCCGGAGTCGGAAAAATATATCTCAAGAATCATTAAACAGCTTGAAAAATGAAAAACTATTTAATTGTTACATTAGCTATTATACTACTGTCTTCATGTGCGGAAACGATTACACGCGGAAAGCAGTATGCTAAGTTATACGAGGAGAAACCTGTTTCCATAGTTATCATGCCTCCCATCAATCAGACGAATTCCGTAGAAGCAAAAGATTTCTTTTATACTACGATGTATATGCCGCTTTGTGAGAAAGGCTATTATGTGTATTCACCTTATCTGACAATGGAGATGTTCCAGACAGAAAGTGCATACGACAGCGAGATGTTTCTGGAAAATGACATAAATATCTTCAAGAAAGTGTTGGGAGCAGATGCGGCGATGTTTACGGTTATAAAATCCTGGAGCCGGAAAACGATGACCGGAAAACTGACTGTGGACATAGAATATATTTTGCGTTCCACTTCTACAGGAGAAACTCTTTACCACAGGGAAGGCTTGATGAATGTAGACACAAGTGTCAATGCAGGAGGCGGATTACTGGGAACTGTCGTAAGTATGGCTGCCACGGCTTTAAGTACTGCCATGACAGATAAAGTGGTGGCAGGAAGAAAATGCAATGCTTTTGTGTTGAGTGATATGCCTGTGGGGAAATACAGCCCCAATTATGGCAAAGACCAGAACCTGGAGGCTGGTAAAAGTTATATTAAAGCGACTGTGAAATAATTCTCCGAAAATTATAAGGTCGTGTGAGGCGCACTGTGTCACGCATCGTTTTTCTATAGAAAAACCATTTTTTCAAGGGCTGTTCCCGACGGGAACACGCCCTTTTTTGTTGCCTTGACGTAAGTTTGGCATAAGGGATAATGTAGTCCTTTGACGGTTGGAAATATTCGGATAAAATCACTAAATTTATCGTGTTCAATGATAACTTTGTCTCAGTGAACAGAAGCATGAATGTGGAATTAAATCAAGAAAAAGATGGAAACAAAAGAGCTTATGACTACGGATTTCGACCGTAAGTTGGATGTGCTGATGGAAGAAAATCGTGCGGGACGGCTGGAAAGGTATCCGTGGGTAGGGGCACGTTATGCCGGACAGGCTCCTAAGGTGCTTGTTCTGGGTGACAGTCATTATGCCACAGACGGGAACGAGTTTTCGCAGGAGGCCTTGGAGGAACTGTTGGAGAAAGATGCCACCAGAGCCGTAGTGGACTGTGCGATAACTTCCGATGCTCCTTGGAGGATGTTTGCCGGATTGTACAGTCTGTTCGGGAAAGACAGTCTGGAGAGCCGGAAAGATTTCTGGTCCAAAATAGCATTCTACAATTTCATCCAGCGCGTGATGCGGGCAAGAGATGAACGGCCGGCGTACGAGGATTTTATGAACGCATGGAAATGCTTGTCCGGCCTGTCTGACGTGCTTCTGCCGGATTTTTGCTTGTTTATCGGAACCCGAAGCGAGACCGGCATCGAAGGGTTGGGAGAAGGGAACTATGCAATCAGGCAGGATGATTCCGTTTACATCAACGGCTTTCCGCGGGAGGGATGGTTCTTGAGTGCCGGTGGACGGCGGGTGCCTTTCATAGCCATACATCACACCAGCATGGGCTTTTCTCCTTCCCACTGGCAGGCGTATTTGGAAGATAAAATTCCTTCTGTCATGCGGCAACTGAGGAAATGACCCGCAAAAATCCGCCCGCAAGGTGTAAAATGTCTCATATAACACTTATCTTTGGCGGAAAATTCAGAAAAACATGATTGATACGGAATATTTGAAGCATTTTGAAGAGAGATTGCAGCAGAACCTGCTGCATTTGTGTACCCACGAAGGGGTGCTCGACGGCACGCTGCTGGCCACCGAGGATTTGGACAAGCGCTGGCACGACCTGGCGCCGGAATACATGGCCGATGCCGTGGAGCAGATTCCCGACTATCCCACGGTGTCGGTGGCTTGGGCGGCTTACCTGGGGTTGGGTGTGGCCTGCCACTGGGACGAGGACTGGGAGGCTTGCATGCAGGCCACTTACCAGTCGTACTACGGGGAGCAGGGCTTTGACGACATGGACGAGCACATTGTGCACGACCTGCTCGGACTGCCGCTCGACGGGGCGGAGGCCGCTCGTCTGGAGAAAGTGATTCGCCGCTGTGCGCAGTATGCGGTAGATGCCATCCGCCACGAACAGATTGAGCCGCAGAGTCCGCGGGCCTTCCACGTGTTTGCCCGTGCCTGCCGGACGATGTTCCGCATAGGGGCGGCCATCGAGCTGAAACGCCTGGGCTACAAGTTCGAGAAAGTACAGCTCAGCCAGGTGCCGGGCGGTTTCCCGGCTTGAGAGACGGATTCTGCAAGCGCCTGTGAATCAGCGGGTCTCATAGGATGAAAAAACGTCCTTACGTTTTCCTTCAAACGCACTTGTGTTTTGGGTAAAACGTAAGGACGTTTTGGTGTAAACGCACTTGCGTTTTCTGGGGAAGCGTAAAGGCACTTTGGGAGGGGAAAAGATTCCTTAATTTCTGTGGAAAACTTCACATATTTTCAGACTGCAAACGGGCCGGATGAGAAGCCGGAACCGGTTGATTCCGGACAGTTCCTTCTGTGGCGACAAAAGGACGGCAGAATTACGGTAGATTGGTACATGGATAAATGAAATCTGTCCGAAAACGGAATCTTATATTCTTATAAAGTGTAAAATTCGTGCGGATGTAAAGAAAATAATCGGATAATCCTACAAATCGCCAAAAAATTGTAATCTAGAGAAAGAATGCATTATTTGGTTTGCTATCAGTGACTTTTTATTGGCTACGACACCCGGAAAGGCCAGAAACCCCACTTCAGGCCGAAAAATTGACAGTGAAAATCCCATGAACAACATGCGGAGAAAATGAGTTTTTATAGGCGAGAGTGTTTGATTTTAATTTTTAAATTTAACTTATGAAGAAAAATGTATTCAAAATGTCTGCTTTTGCGCTGATGTTGGCATGGGCAGGGTGTAGTAACGAAGAAATTGCCACAACTGCGCAAGGCGGAGATGACACATTATCTCCAGGAGAAGCAATGATTGAAATTAGTCTGACAAACGCCAATTCGCGCGCGGCGCGTCCGGTGGGAAGTTCGGCAGCCGCCAACAATGTGGACCATTACAAGCTGGTCGTATTGAAAGACGGTGCTGTGGCCGAAGGAGTCACTGTGACGCAGATTGACGGTGCGGCGGTGAGCAGCAATGACCCGATGGATGAGGCGGGTGCCGCGTGGAACAGTGCGGTTTCCACTGAAGGTGCAGGGGAGGCAAGCCGTGAGAACGGTCTCAAGAAAATCAAGCTGGCAGGCCTGAAGGCCGGGGAGTACACGATTATTTCTTATGCCTATAACGGAGATACGGACCCCTATGCGGCTACGTTGTCGGGCAACACTTTTACGACTCAGACGCAACTGACAGGCTTTGACGTGGAGGAACTGTTTGCCGGTTCGGTTACGGTATCTGCCACGGAGGAAGGTAAGTTTACCACCCAGCCCAAGGTGACGATGGAGCGTCAGGTGGCTGGTATGCTGGCCTACTTCAAGAATGTACCCGCCTACGTCAATAACGAGAAGGTGGAGAAGGTGGTGGTGAGAGCCAACCGTGAAGCCAGCGGGTTTACTTTCCCTTCTACAGCCGATTTGAATGGTAAGTGGGATTCAGGCAACAGTGGGGCGGTTGATTTGCTGACGTTTACCATGAGTGCGGCAAGCAACTATTCGGTAGCAAAATTGGGTGAGACCTATACCTTCAACGCAGAAGGGGGAGATGGCAAGAAATACCAGCTGGCAGACGGAATGCCTGAAAACCAATCCCTGAAATGTGTGGACCACTCACTTTTCGGTGGCCGCTTCGTCTTGCCTTACGAGGAGCATGTGGCCAGCCAGACGTTGAGCATCCACATCTTGGGCAGCGGCAACAAGGAGCTGAAAGTGCTGAATGTCACTGTGGCACAGGCTCCGAGCGATGGAACGAAATACCAGTATGACATCCGCCGCAATAATTTCTACTCCATCGGTAAGAAACTGTTCACGGACAATACGGAAGGAAAAGACTCAGCCACTTTGGAGGCAGAACCGGGTGCCGACGACAAGGATGCGCCCATCGACCTCTCGAAGTCGGATGAGCTGCTGGTCACCTTGAACGACGCATGGGGAGTGCTTCACGATACTGCCGTAGAATGATATAACGCCTCAAACTGCGTCACAATCTGCTGGAAGTGTGGCGGCAAATAATGCATCGTCTGTGCGTGCAGGGCAAGGGGAATGCCGTAGAACGCTTCAGCGATGCTGCCCGTGATACAGGCCAGCGTGTCGCTGTCGCCGCCCAGTGAGACGGCGTTGCGGATGCAGTCTTCAAAACCCGTCCCGTCCAGAAAAGCACGGATGGCCTGGGGCACGGTGCCTTGGCAGGTAGCGTCCCACTTATATGAGTCACGGATACCGTCGCAAGTGAAATTCAGGTTGTAGCCGAATTTTGCTTCGACGGTATTTTTTATGTCCTCTTTCCGTTTCCCGCATCGGGCCAGGAAGATACAGAGGGCCGTGGCCTGCGCTCCCTTGATGCCCTCGGGATGGTTGTGCGTGCAGGCGGCGGAGACGTGGGCCGCTTCCAGGGTCTCTTCTTCGGTGCGGAATGCCCATCCTACGGGTCCTACGCGCATGGCCGAGCCGTTGCCGCAGCTGCCGTAGGGGAGGAGCTGTCCCGTCTGCTGTCCTTGCCGTAGCCATTCGCGGAAACGTCCGCCGAAGCCGCCCAGCGGACACGGGTAGCAGGTGGCATAGCGGAAATAATACGTCGCACAGTCCCCGCCGTGCAGCAGCCAGTCGGCCGTGGCGAGGGTCAGGATACTGTCGTCGGTATATCCCTTCTGAGGGGTGAAGAGGGGGAATCGCTTGGTCTTGATGTTATGGAACTCGTAGACGCTGCCTACGATGTCGCCGAGAATGCTTCCAATCATGGGATAGTTTTTTGTTTGTGGATGTAAAGATAGTGCAAAAATGGATGAATAAGGGGGAGGGTGATATGGATTGACAAAAAAGAGCAAAAAAAATGTCTGATGACTTTGATTTATTAACAAGAAATGTATGTTTTGTGAAAAATTTTATATATTTGTGGTGATTGACTTTGTTGTATTATCTAAAAGCTAGGAAAAACATGGGGGTTTTATTTCATATTATCAGATATTCTATCGGTAATCTGTTTTTGGGAGTTCTTCTCACAGTAGCAGGGATATTGTTGATGTTTGTCTTGATTCGGTCATGGCGCCGTGACAGCACTTTTACGCCGGTAAGTTACATTGTGGGCGTTATCCTATTTTTCTTTCTTTCAGTCCAGGCCGTTTTGCTTTGTGGAGCGGTAACCATTAAATCTTATTGCAATGAGGTGGAATATGCCATCAATGACTGGGTAAAGGATGCTCCTGTCGGAACCGTATATAATCAAGCGGAAAGCCAGATAATATTGGAACAAATCATGGACCAGTGGCCATTGGTAGGTTACTTTGTGAACCTGGCCGATTTTTCAGGCCATACACCAGAAACGATTGCGCCGGCAATGGCGGGGGAACTGCGCTCGGTGATGAATCATTTCATACTTCGCCGCATAGGCTGGAGTCTGTTTTTTGTGGTAATCGGTGCTTTCATCGTAATCAAATCGATGGAGCGGGTGACACGCAGAAGCTATTCTCACAGATATTCCGGAGCGGGGCGCAGAAGAAGACGTTATGATGATTAAATATAAATTAAAAATTAATTACTATGGCAAATCATTTAGTTATTGGATTAGGAGGAACGGGAGGCTCTGTCTTGCGTGCCTTGCGTAAGCGTATTTATGAAGAGTTTCGTTCAAATGATCCAGCAGGCAGTGCTAATATAGAATATTTGTATGTGGATTCAAGTCTGGCCGATTTGAACAATGAAGAAGACTGGCAGACATTAGGTGTGTCTGTTCAGCTCTCTCCGGCACAGCGCTTGTCAATCAACGGAATCGGTTCAGGGGTGTTGAGTAATCTCGACCAATATCCGGGCATCAATGCTTTTATCAACCGCAAGGATGAGGCGATGCTGAAGGAAGGCATCGGGGCCATTATCAGTGAAGGTATTGGAGGCCAGCGCCGTCGTTTCGGGCGAATGTTGATTGCCAATAACATGTGTGGTCTGCCCCAGAATACATTTGTCGGACAGGTACATGCGCGTGTCCGTGCGTTGAAAGAGAAAGAAGATGTGGACGATGTGACCTTCCATATCTGTGCCGGACTCGGTGGTGGAACAGGTTCAGGTTCCATTGTGGATGCGGTGGCTCAGATTCGTAATGAATTTCAGCGTACGGGAGACGACCGTTCGAAGTTTAAGATACAGCTTTATCTCTATGTACCGGAGAAAATCATTCAGATTCCGGGAGGCGAAGACAGCAACCGCTATTACCAGCCGAACGGTTATGCTGCTTTGCTGGAACTCAATGCGATGTCGGTAAAACGTTATTTCCCTACGGATGTGAAAGGAAATACCGACGAATATGGCAATGTGCGTCGCTTGTTGATGGGACAGGACGCGTTTGATATGGCTTATCTGTACACCAATGTGAATGAAGCCGGCAAGGAAGTGAACATCCATAAGGTGCTGCCGGGAATCGTGGGTGATTTCCTGTTCCAGAAGATTGTGGCTTCTTCCATGCAGAATGGAGGGAAGATGGCTCGTCTGGAGACCAATGAGAACAACGGTCTTCTACCGGAAAACAATGAGACAGGTGAAGCTGTCCGTAGCCGTCGGTTTATGACCTTTGGGGTGAAGCGGATTGAATATCCCGAAACGGAGGTTGTAGAGTATGGAGCCTACAATTTTGCGCGGCAGGCTTCCATGCAGATGTTGTATGGATTATGGGATGAGGCACGCGGCTACATCGAGTGTACGGAAGACATGGTAGGAAAGACTTTCATTCACGATGTGGAGAAAGACGCTGAAAAGGAAGCGAACTTGTTGTCTGACGATTATCTCACATTAAGCAAGCCGTTGCCTTCCATTGAAAAGCACGTGACCAACTGGAAACCTATTGTGCAAGGATGGGAGTTCTATGTAGACCGTTACAAGCAAGATGTGCAGGCTGAATGTCAGAAGAAAGAATGGTATGAAGAATTCAACCAGCTTTGTGAGAAGTTCTATGATTCGATGTACCGTGGATGTGGCGTCAAGAAATTCTATTTCGATTATGAAACTCAGATTCCGGGTTTTGCCGAGGAAATATGCCGGCGCATAGAGAATAATCTGTTCGCAAAATGGAAGAATGGGGAGATGTCCATCATCGAGGTGCATAAATATATTGCAGTTTTGATAAGCAAATGTACGGAACGTATAGAGGGCTTCAAATCGAAGATTACCAAGCGTACTACCTATTTGAATGAAGATTTGGCAGAGCAGCTCGAAGAAATCCGTGCCGACTGGAACAATATCGGTTGGCTGAAAGATGCGATTACGAATGCATCGGCCAAGACGTTCGGGCGCTTTGCCGATGCGAAACGCGAACAGCTGACGGTGGCCACTTCCATTGCAGCTTATGGTTACGCCGTGAAACTGATGTCGGAAGTCATCAATATGCTGACGCTGTTGAACAATAACAGTGTGGAACCGTTCATGAGGGTGTTGTCTGAATTTGCAGACAGCATGAAAAAACAGGCTGAAGAAAAGTGCAAGCTGAGCGATGCGGAGACCAGCAGCATGAACAGTGAGGTGGTAAAGGAATACGATCCGAAGCTGGTTCGCGACACGGTACGTGGATTCCTCAAGAATCAGGCCAATCAGAAGGCGTATGCCAGCAGCCTGCGTGCAAGCATCGTGGAATCTTTGGGTACGACCAATGTGGGATTTGCCAGTCTGGGAAAGAAAATCAATGTTTCGGCTTTGCAGGAAATCACGCTGAAGAGTTGCATTGAAAGTGCCCGGAAGGAGATGGACGATTATTCGCTGAAGAATATAAACCAACGCTTGGTCAATGTGAATATTCTGGACAAATTGAGAAATACGGATTGCAGCACTCCCGACAAGCGCAAACGTTTTATCAAGGAGATTTACAATGCCGCACAAAGCTTCTTGCCGTTCAACGGCTCGGAAGAAGGAAAGGGAAGTCCTGAAACCGCTGCAAACCATCAGAAGATTATCCAGCTTTCTTTGCCTTTGTACGAAGACGACGACACTTTCCGCAACGATTTTATCAAGGACTTTGGGGAAAGTGGAACAATTCCTTTCAACAAAGACAATGATGTCTCTGTGAATTTCAAGAGCAATCAGATTGTAGTGATTACGGCGCACAGCGGTTTCCCGTTGCGCTATGTGGACAATGTGCGTGTGCTGAAAGAAAAATACGACGTACTGGTACGCAGCGAGGTGAACCGCATGGTGGTACATACAGAATCCTTCTCCAAGGCTTTACCGGGATTGTTTGCTCTGGATGCCGGTGATTTGAAGAAACGTCTGCGCCCGGTTGTGCTGCTGGCTTATGCCCTGGATGGCCTTTTGGTAGAACGTGAAGACGTGGAAACGGGTGTGAAAACCATGTGTTTTGCCGGTGAGAAAAACCGCATGGGACGTGTCAGCCGTTGGATTCCGGTCGGAAACGACATGATTGAGACGCTGAATGAACTGTGCAAGATGAGTCGTGCGATGGATGCGGAAGCCCTGAAGAAAGCTGTGCAGACCGAACTGGATACAAACTATAAGCATGTAGAAAAGAAGAACCAGTTGATGCTGAAGATGGGTGAGACCCTCGATAATGTATTGTTGCCACTCTTGGGTGGAAATGATAATAATCCGGAATTTGTAGCCTTTAACAAGGCGGCAGAAGATTTATGTGACAATGATTTGAAGTTTGACTAAAAAAACGAAAGACTATGGCAAAGAAAAAAGGAGTTTGCGTGAACATTGATTGCGAAAACTATAAGAAAGAAATAGAAGTTGAACCCGGAAGTGAATTTGAATGTCCGTTGTGTCATCAATCTTTGAAGGAGAAGACTACAGGTCCTGGTCCTACTGGCCCTGGCGGTGGTAAAATGGCAATAATTATTGGTGCCGTGGTTCTGGTACTGGCTTTAGGGGGTGGCGCTTATTATTATATGACCAGTGACAAGTCGGCCGAGCCTCAGGTACCTGCGGGGGTAGATACAACCGTGGTGACGCCAGTTCCGCAAGATACGCTGAAGACAGATTCAGTGAAACAGGAGGAAGAGGTGCCTGCTGAGCCAAAGGAAAAGAAATCTGTACCAATTACTGGAAAAGGCACGGTGGACTTGGGATATGCCATTTATACCGGTGATTTGAAGAATGGAAAGCCTCACGGATATGGCACATTGACTTATAAGAGAAGTCAGAAGATTGTGTCTTCAAAAGACTTTGTGGCCAATCCCGGGGATACGTTTGAAGGAGAATTCCGGGACGGGAAAATCAGTGGAATCGGTTATTGGAAACACGATGGCAATGAAACGGCTGTGAAACCATGAGACAGTCTTTCCATATAGCGACATTGATGGTGGCGGCGGCATTCGCTTTGGAGGCGAATGCGGCCCCACCATTCTATACCCGTTGTCTGGAAAGACTGTCGTGTGCGCTGAAGCTGAACTTGCCTGATTCCTTGGGTGAGAATGTGGATAATGATTCTACATGGCAGTTTCGGGGAAAGGCTTTGCGCATACGGACGAATGTATATGGGGATGTTTCGCATATCGGTTATAAGCTGTTCGATACCCAGTGGGCTGCGGATTATACGGCTCGTCCACTGCTTGATTTTTTAGAGCGTTATGCGCTGGAGCAGGATGTGCCACGGAAAGACGTAGACAAGGAAGAGGAAGCGGTCCGGAAACGGTTGACCTTCATTGAAGGCGATGCATCGATGATTGCTCAACGGACTCCCGAGATGGGATGCGTGATTGATGAAGTGGAGCGTAGAAGATATACTGTCAGCTGGGAGAAGGGCAATCAAAAGATATGTATGGTAATTCCGGCCGATTATCAGCTTTTCTTGGGAGCGAATGCGGTGGAACTGGAGCATATTTTCGAGCGGGATGTGAAGCGTATGTCCTCTGAGGCAGTGGAAGACAAATGGCGGGAGATGTGGAAGAATGGAACCCGGTCGCGGGCAGACAGTGTGTGGATAATCAGCAATGGTTGTTATTTGAGCGATCAGATACGTTCGGATTTATATTTGCAGGGAAGTGAAGCCGACATGAAACTTCTATTGGATTCCTCGAAACCTTTGCGTAGTGTCAGCAATGTTCTACTTACAGGATGTTTTCATAAAAGTATTCCTATGCAGCTGACGATTGACAAGTATGGTTACTTGAAGTCTGATATTGAAGTCACTCTGCAGCAGCTTCTCGCCTATTTCCATTCCGAAAATTGCATGCTCTATTTAGGCGTCAAGAGCCGTACGAAAGAGAGGGCATCCCTCACGCTTTTTGCCGTGAATTTTAAGATGGCATATAATCATACAATCAGCGTGGAATTTCCTTTCAATATTTTGGAGGGAGGAGAAGACAAGGTGAAAGGAAGGATTTATGTCTATACTCCTTTACAGAATATTACAGAGAAGTTTTTTATTGATAACCTTAAACAGAATGAACCGTGAAAAAGAATTGTCTATTTGCTATTATATTAGCGTGGTTACCTCTATTTTCTTTGTTTGCCGACCAGACCGATGAGGTGAAAAAGCAGATTAATAAGATAAAAAAAAGTAGCCAGTACATTTATGCTGAATCTACCGCTCCCACAGAAGCGGATGCACGCAGTTACGCGGAAAGTAGGCTGTATGAGGAGGTAAATGCCTGGGTCGCTACGCAGCGGAAACTGAAAAAAAGTACAAATCTGGTAGTGAATAACCGGAAAGAATTATGGACGATGCTGTCAATGCCCCGTGGCAGTAACATGTACCGTTCATTTATCTACGTAAAGAAGAGTGATATATTGCCTACGGAGAATGCCGTAATTATACCGAATCAGTCACTCCCTCCGGTCGAAGAATCCATCAAGGAGACTTTGCCGGAAATTGTGACGCAAATTGCGGCTTGTTCCCAATATGGAGATATGGCTGCGATGGTCAAACAGGCGAAGAATGATGGTAAAATAAAAAATTATGGCCGTTATGCTTCATTGGCCAATCCGGATAAATGCTACTTGATAATTTACAATCGGGAGGGAAAAGTGGTCGCAACTCTTACCCCGGAGCCCGGCAGGAAAAATATAAAGACGAATAAACCGGACAGTGTGAAAAACTATAGTGGTTGTGGAGCGATTGGATTTGAATTATAGAAACACAAATTTATTGATTGATATGAGAAGAAGATTGATATGTGCATTTGTTGCGCTTGTATCCATGTGTATGTGGAGTATAGGCCAGATGAAGGCGGTGACCGTAACACTGACAGTAGATGAAGGAGTTGGCCGGCCAGCTGCCTTGAGCAGGGCTGAACAAAATTTGAGTATGGTGCTGACAGAAATAAATCGAGCCCAACAAGCAAAGACCATATTGACTACGAGAGGATTTCCCATGGATGATTTTTCCTTGAGGTCATTGCTGCGATTATGGGCTGTCACACCTTTCTATTGTGACGATGAAGAAGTGGTGGAGCGGTGCTGGATATTCAAGGACGGCACAATGATGGTAAGCCATATTCCTTTGATTATCACTCCTGAGGGTGAGAATTTTGGAGTCGGCACGTATCAGGAGGCTGTCATTGAATTTGACTCAAACGGTGGAATTACCGATTTCCGCCTGGCACTTGATGCGCATGTGGCAGAAAGCATGGAAAGATGCGGCAGCGTGGTGGAAAAAGAAAAGCAAATGATTATTATGCAGTACATTGAACGTTTCCGTACGGCTTATAACCAGCGTGATTCTGATTATATTGAAAAAATATTCAGTGATGACGCACTGATTATTACGGGAAAGGTAATTACGGTACGCAGGAATAATGACTTTGGAGGGTTGAGCCAAAAGGTGGAATACACCAAACAGACGAAGGAGCAATATATCCGCAACTTGAAAAAGGCTTTCAAACGCAATAAATGGATTAATGTGAAGTTCAGTGAAATTGGTGAAAACGGTGAAAGCGGAGGATGTGCGGGCATTACTCGTTCCACGGTCGACCCCACCAAATATGGTGTGCGTCTGCGTCAGGAATGGAATTCCAGCAATTACAGTGATGAAGGGTATCTGTTCCTGCTATGGGAGTTTCCGGAAGATGGAAGAGACCCGATTATTCATGTACGTACTTGGCAGCCGGAATGGGTGGGCGGCAAACGGCAGCAGCCGGATGATGACATCTCTACTTTAGGTGCCTTTGACTTATAAAAAATAATAAATTGTAGATTGACTATGAATTTGTTTAGATATATCTTAGCTGCGTGGATGATACTGTGTGTGTGTGCATTGCATGCGCAAACACAGTATATTTCACACAGCCGATGCGTAGAGGAAGACCGTTTTGAAGATTTGGCTGGCGATGGAGGGGTAATCCTGTTGTCCAAGCATAAAGATTTAGTGATTGCTCTTCCGAATGTAAGGAATAAGTCCATACGGCTGGTAGGCGAACGGCCGGATGGATATTATGAATATTGCGTGATAATTAAAGCAGGAGAAACACGTACGCCAAAATTGGAGATAAGTCGGCGAGGGAGTGTCTATAAAACGGAACTGGTGCAAAAAGTGAAGCCGGATTTCCTGATAGCATATCGAGTGGAGGAAGTGCAGAATCCGATATGGAAAGATGAGCAGACCCAGTCGAACGATGCGTATTTGGATGCCAACTTTGCGGTACTTGAATTGTCGACCACCATAAAGGACTTGAAGGTGGAATGTCATCCGGACCTGAATGCGGTGGTTGAGAGCAAGGTCAGTACAGCCGATCCGAATATCTCGATAGTGACAGTCAAAATCCCGGTCATTTCTTTGACTGGGGCAAGAGAACTTATTGAAAAGACAGAAAGGGAATATACAGCCCAGAAGAACAAGCTGGATAATATGGCAGAAGCTCCAGATGCAGAGTGGGATTTGCTGGATAAGCTTGAACTGGCAAAAGATAGTCTGGCCAATAGTTTCAAGCAGATGACAAACATCGGGATACATGCGGCGGGGACAAACTGGCTGACGGTTGAAGTGGGAGACTTGGGTCCCCGTGCCAAAAAGTGCTATGCGGTGCTCCCCATTGTGGTAGAGAAAAATGTATATGTGACTCAGTGTAGTGCGTTTATGAATGAAGGCGGAAAGCTGTTTGGCATGCGAAAGTACAAAGAGGCCCGTTTGGCTTATGAAGACGCCTGGAATTCGGAAGATGTGATTGCTACTTTGCGTCCTGCTATTCGGGAATCGATAGCACAATGTGATTCATGTATGCTGTATGAGAGCCTGGCTGCAGGTGCAATCAAAAAAATAGCCGAGTTAAAGAAAAATGGAGGTGCGACACAGGAGGAAGTGGCGCGTTATGCATCGGCTGCAGTGGAATTTATGGAGATGGTAAATGCTTATAATCCAGATGATTTTTATCGGACACGCATTGAACGGATGAAGAATCTGCTTTCAGGGATGCCACTGAAAATAAGATTCACTGTTGTAGAATGGAGAACATTGCAGGAAGGGAATAAAATTCCAGGAGTGGAAGTGTGGGCCTATAAAGGATTGTCACCTGTTTCTTCCAACACTTTTTCTTCGGATAAAAGATTTGAAAAACTATTGGAGAGAAATGTTGTTGATTACACTCAAATCGGGGTTTCCGACGAGAACGGTTTGGTTGAAGTTGATTTGGACAGGACAGAACTTCCGCAAGGGATATTGTTCCGCCCGTCAAAAGATAGTAAGATTAAAATTAAATATATGACCATAGCTGAGCTGATGCAGCAGGCTCAGGGAACGTATATGGAAAAGCAGTTCCGTTTGAAGATGTATGTAAAATAAAAATCTGTTATCAATTAAAAATGTATTATTATGAAAAAAATTTTACTTAAAGGGGTAGTCTTGATGTCTTTGGCATTTTTCTGTTCAGTAAATGTCTCAGCACAAGGCTTTTTTAAAAAATTAAAAAGTGCGGCAGAAAAGGTGGAGTCTGTCACCAAAACGATTAATGGTGACACGGACGAAAAATCGACAGAACAGCAATCTGCGAACGATAGCATCTCTACAAAGGATTTTTTGGAGAATGCCCCTTATTATTCTGTAAAAAAAGTAATAGAAACCGATTCTTTAGGCAATACCATTATCAATGAAGACGGCACTACACGTTATAAATACTTGTTGATTGATAAGAACGGGAATGTTTGTGCGGCTAATACTGCAAAGAAACATTTGAATTCTGCGCTCAAGTCAGGGGCCTTCATCTTATTAAAGGTAGGTGGTGGAGCTACTGCAGGAGGATTATTAGGCAAAAAACTAGGTGGATCGAAAAAAGGTGCCTGGATAGGAGCCGGTGTAGGTGCTGCTGCGGGAGTTCTGGCATCCATGAATGATATCAAGGCAGTGAAGAAACAGGTTAAATTAATGAAGGAGTGCAAGAAGGTATTAAGTGCTTATCAGAATACCTTTACGGAAGAAGGTTTCCCGTTAGATGCTGCTGCAGATTTATCAAATGTGGATGGGATAAATTTCACGGAATGTGAAGAAATCACGAAAAGTGCGGCTGATGTAAGAGCTGAGCTTCTCGCATCTAAGACAGAAGGGGATTCTCTTGAGGATGTGGATCTTCCTGACGATATAGATGTGTAATGGCTTAATTTGATTTATTGGATTAAAATTGATGTTGAAACGATAAGTAACAAGCTACTTGTTGATGGGAAGGGCCCGCCATTGTAAAGTCTACAGAATGGCGGGCTTTTTTTCGTCCTGTTCCTTTGGGTTGGGCTTTTTCTGTCAGACTTACGTTGTTGGGGGATATGTCCTCTTTCTGGTTCCCGGCGGCTGGTTAGAGTTCCGTGTGGAAGGTTATAAAATTTCTCTGGCAATCCACGCACAGGCTTCTGCATCGGCCAAGGCGTGATGATGTTGTTTCAGGTCGTATCCGCAGAGGGCGGCCACGGTGTGCAGCTGGTGGTTCTCCGCCCACGGGAAAGCGCGGCGGGAGGGGCCCAGCGTGTCATAGAAATCATAGTCGGGATAGTCCATTTGGTAGACCCGGAAGACGGCTTTCAGGCAGCTCTCGTCAAACGCCTTGTTGTGGGCCACGAGGGGGAGTCCCTCAATCAGTGGGGCCACCTGTGCCCATACCTGGCTGAACACGGGTGCGCAGTCGGTATCCTCGCGGGTGAGTCCGTGCACTTGCGTGCAGAAACGGCTGTAGTAGTTGGGCTCCGGCTGGATGAGCGAGTAGAACGTGTCGGTGATTTCTCCGTGGCGCACCACCACCACGCCCACGCTGCATACCGAGCTGCGGGCCCCGTTGGCGGTCTCAAAATCGATGGCGGCAAAGTTTTCCATGTTTTTTCGTTGGTTTGGATACAAAGGTACATAGAATTTGTCCATACTTTTCCGTCCGGGCGCTGATTTTTGTGTGTCTGCCGATGATCCTCCCTTGACTGCAGATATTCTTCCTTGCCCGGGAAGTTCCAGTTGCCGATGGCCCCTGTGTTATATCGGAATACCACTTGCGGAGAGTATAGAATAATACATAGGCTGCGCATCGTATCCAAGATCGGTGATTTTATTGTAACTTTGCTGAGGATTTGATTTTCTAAAATGTGCGACAGGTTCCAATGGATAATTTAATTTTTCAGATACAGCAGGATAACGAATATGCCTTCAAGCAACTCTATCAGAATTATTATTCGAGAGTGGTGACTTTTATCACGGGCATTATCAAGAGGCGGGAGACAGCCCAAGATTTGGCACAGGATGTATTTGTCAGTCTTTGGCTTAACCGGAAGACGCTGGATGTTTCACGAAATCTGCAGAACTATCTTTTTGTCGCTTCGCGTCATGCAGCCATTAATTATTTGAAAAAAGAATTGTCTGTCACATCGGAGCCGATAGAAGACATGCACACGGATATAGGTTCCGACATTACGGTAGAAGATACGCTTTTCGCCAAGGAAATTCGTCTGCTCATAGAAATGGTCGTTTCGGAAATGCCTGCACAACGGCAGCGCATTTATCGGATGAGCCGGGAGCAGGGAGTGAGCAATGAAGAAATAGCCGGCACGTTGGGAATCAGCAAAAGGAGTGTGGAGAACCAGATCAGTCTGGCTTTGAAGGAAATCAGGCAGGCCGTCACTGCCTACATGATTTTTCTGTTCTGCATGTTATCATAAGTTAAAAAACTGTGCCATGGAAGTGAGTATGGACGGAAATGTTTGTACTTGATTGTAGAAAACAGAAAAACTTATGAATTACATTCACGAAATTATCAGACGATATGTCCATCGCCGATACCCTCAGAAGCTGGAGAGAAAAATCCAGCGCTGGCTCTGTGAGGATGAAAATGCGGAAGCGAAGGAGGAAGCATTGCTCCGGTACTGGAATGAAGCGGAGACCGTGTCCGACAGTCGGGAAATGAAAGACGGATGGAAACGGATTTCCGGTCGGCTGGGTTTCAGGAGCAGAAGCCGCCGCGGGTACAGGTACGGCTATGCCGCCTCTTTCCTGATTTGCGTACTGGCCGTTTCTTTCTGGCTATGGAATTTTAGAGAAACTTCCCTCATACAAACGGTGACGACCGGAAAAGGAGAGTCGAAAACCGTTACTTTACCCGACGGTTCCCTGGTCCGTTTGAATCCTTCTTCAGAAATTGCCTTTCAGCAAGCTTTTAAGGATACTGTCCGTCGGGTTAGACTGAAAGGGGAAGCTTGGTTCAATGTAGTCCATCATGCGGACAAGCCCTTTATCGTGAACGCTCCAAATCTGACCACAAGGGTGCTGGGCACCCGGTTTTGTGTGGATGATTATCCGGAGGACGGACAGGCTGCCGTGTATCTGCAAACGGGGTCGGTTGAAGTAAACCCGGCAGAAAGTTTCCACTCACACGTATTGCATCCCGGCGAATATTGGGTATATGACAAGACCACACACCAGATACACATTTCTGCGCGAAAGCCGCCTTACCTGTATTTCCGGAATGTGAGTCTGGAGGAAATCAGACACTCGCTGGAGCGGAAGTTCAATATTCCGATAAAATTGGAAGGTGTTTCGAAAGAAAGGTACACCCTCGAATTTGATTCGACGGCCACCGTCAGGGAAGTGCTGGAAACCCTTTGTGTATTGGATGAACACCTTACTTGGAGAACCGGCCATGACCATACAATCATTCTCAGTATAAAACACGAATAACACGATGAGGACCAAACTGTTTTTATTGTTCTGCCTGTTGGCTTTTATGGCTGGAAGCACCTTGTATGCTCAACATTCGGCTCAATCTGTCTTCTCCATCGAGGGGACGTATGATGCCTCCGGATTTCTGGAACTGGTCAGGGAAAAGACCGGTTGCCGGATTGCCTATAAGGAATCTGACCTGAAAAACAGCCGGAGAATCCGTCTAGACTATCAGAAAAAGCCTTTGGATGTCATTCTGAAGGATGCCTCAGAGAAATACGGACTTCTGTTTGTGAAGCATGGAAACCAGCTGATTGTCAAGAAACGAACGCAATCACCTTCTGTCTCAAAGGAACAGTCGGCCCCGGTCGCGAAAGATACCGTGCGTAGTTTCTACATGCAGGAAGTGGTGAAGACGGCCCCTCGCATCGACAGGCTCCGGAACCCGCAAATGGGAATGACGGTGATGGATGACAACGCCATCCGAAGCGTACCGACGCTTTTGGGAGAACCGGACGTCATCAAGGCACTTCAACTGCAGCCCGGAGTGTCTGCCGGTACGGAAGGGTTTGCCGGTATGTTCGTCCGGGGAGGGGAAAATGATGAGAACCTGTTTCTTATCGACGGATGTCCCATTTATCAGACCAATCACCTGGGTGGATTGTTTTCTCCCTTTAATGCCGATGCGGTCAGTCACCTGACGTTCTATAAGAGTGCTTTCCCGGCACGTTACGGGGGAAGGCTCTCCAGTGTGACGGATCTTTCGATGAAAAGCGGAGATTATAAAGGCTGGCATGGAAACTTTACGGTAGGATTGACGTCGGCCAATGTCAGTTTCTCCGGTCCGTTGGTGAAAGACCGGACTTCCCTGTTTGTCGCACTCAGGCGTTCCTGGTTGGAACTGGTTTCCGTACCGGCACTGGCCATCATCAACGCCTCGAAAAAGAAATCCGGAGAGAAGGTCATAGCCGGTTACAATTTCACGGATTTCAACCTGAAACTTGACCATCGGTTGGGGCGTTTCGGAACACTTTCCTTGCTGGGATATTATGGGCATGACCGTCTCAAGATGGGGGAACATCGCTTTTCGGGTGATGGGGAAGATACGGACCCTTATCTCCATAAGAATGAAAACCGGTTGGGGTGGGGGAATATGCTGACTGCCCTGAAGTGGCACCTCCCTATCAATACCCTTTTCGTATATGACATGAAGGCTTCTTATACACGCTATCAGTCTGATTTCAGGAAAACGGTGGAAACGGTATCGGGTCGGGAGAGTGAGACCGGCTATGAAAATAGCCGGTCGCGAACCGAGAACCGAAATGCCATTCACGACCTCTGTGTAGATGCCTCCTTGGCGTTTACACCGTCTGACCGGGTCATTATCCGCTTGGGGACGCAATACACACACCATCGTTATGCGCCGGAAGAGGAGGTACGGGAATCTACCTCTCTACCATCGGGAAACGGGAACAGAGAAAGTCGGGTAATTGCCAATGAGTGGAACGCTTATCTGGAGGGTGACCTTGAAGTTTGCCGGTGGTTGCGGTTCAATGCCGGACTGCACGGTTCTTTCTTCCGGGTGGAAGGAAAGCAATATCAGGTCTTCGAGCCTCGTGTCTCGGCTGATTTCCGGCTGAGCCCGGTGGTCAGTCTGAAAACCGGATATGCCCGTATGAGCCAGTTCGTGCAACAGGTAAGCGACAATTACATTTCTTTGCCTACCGACTACTGGCTGCCCATTACCCGGAACTTCTCGCCGCTGACTTCCGACCAGGTTTCGGCTGGTATCTATGTGTCGCCCGGCAAAAAGTACACTTTCTCCGTTGAGGGGTATTATAAGAAGATGGACCACCTGCTGGAGTACCGGGGTGATTACAAGGATTTACAGGTTGCTTCCTGGGAAAACAGACTGACCAGCGGAAGCGGCAGGGCTTACGGAGTCGATTTTCAGGCAGAAGCCGATTTTGGGAAACTGCACGGTTTCATCGGTTACGGACTGATGTGGAGCGACCGGCTCTTTGCTGACCTGAATGGGGGAAAACGCTTTCCGTCGAAATATGATAACCGCCATAAGGTAACCTTGTCGGCTACCTGGAAGTGCTCCGAACGGGTGGAACTGAATGCCGGATGGGTGTTCATGACCGGGAACAGGGTTACGCTGTCACTTGAGAACTATCCTTATCCGGACGGTTATCCTACGGATATTGTCCCCACTTATCCGCATAAGGAGGAGGAAATGCCTGATTATTATGCAGGAAAAAACAATGTACGCCTGCCGGCCTATCACCGGCTGGATGTGGGTATCAATATCTATCGTCCGTTAAGACGCGGACGGACCGGGATATGGAACGTTTCGCTCTATAACGCCTATTCACGCATGAACCCCATCATGATAGAGAAGAACAACCAGAAACAGAGTATGGACGGTACACCGCTGGCTCCCCGATTCCGGCAGTTTGCCTTGTTTCCCGTCATTCCCTCTGTCTCTTATACTTATAAATTCTAACGGACACATAGCTATATGAATATACATTTTCATCCCAGTATTTGGGCGCTACTGACTGTCTTCTCGCTGACAGCCTGTTACAAGGACATCGACCTGGAGAAGTATCGTCCTGAACCGACACTTGTACTTAACAGCATACTTTCGCCCGATACGGTTGTCCGGGTACAGGTAGCCCGTACGGTATTCTTTACCGACCATCGGGAAACGGACACTAATGTGGCGGATGCGGAAGTCAGAATGTGCGTGAACGGCAGGTTTACAGAAAGCTTGCGCTACGATGAAACAAGTCGGATGTATCTGGCGGATTATCATCCTGTGCCCGGTGAGCTCATCAGTCTGGAAGCTAAGAGTCCCCTCGGGTATGTGTCCGGACAGGGAATCATCCCTGAAGTGGTACCCATAGAAGGTGTCAGACTGACGGCCCGTACTTTTGATGACCCGGACCAGATGTACTGGGCTCCCGGTGGGGTTACTTACGGGAAATCGTACGAGGTGACCTATTTCATTACTTTTACCGACCCTTCGGCGGAACGTAACTTTTACTTCATCCGGATAGAAAGTGGTGATGGAATAGCCGCTGAAACGATTGATTACTCGTACGACGACGTCTTTCTGGCACAGCAGGAGTCTATTGACGGAATCACAACGGATACCGGTATCTATGGGAATGAAGGCCGTACGTTTACGGATGATTTGTTCAACGGAAACCGCTATACGCTGAAAATCGTAGAAAAGGCTCCTTTATACACGAATGATTCACGCCCTCGTAAAATCATCCTTTATTCGCTGTCGGAAGATTATTATCATTATCTGACCGGTGTTTTCAATACGGATGAGGAATCAGTCAAGGGCAGTCTGACAGGCCTCGGACTGGCAGAACCTTCTCCCCATTATACCAACATCACAGGCGGAACCGGTATTGTAGGTGGCGTGCAAAGCCGGTCGGTTCGGGTAGACTTGAAATCCGTCCTTGAATAGAAAAACTTTTAAAAAACATTATAAATAAAAACATTATGAGACTAAAATTAGTAGTGGCCTTATTGGCCTTGGGAATGGCAACCGTGACTTTCACCTCTTGTGGCGACAATACGCCGGACAAAGGTTTTGAACTGACAAGTTATCTGGATGGAAATTATACGCCTACCGACAATGCCTGTCACTTGTCGGCAACCATTAATGGGGAGAAAGTGTCCGAAAAGGCTTCAGTCACCTTTCATACCAGAGACTTGCAGACCGGAAGCATGGTACTTAATAATCTCTTTGAAGGATATGCATCCGTTGAAATCGAAGAATTTACGTTGGCTCAGGAAACGGAAGGAGAATCTGTACGCCTAACGTTTACTGGTACTCAGCAAGTAGATGAAACGCTCCGGTTCAGCTATTCCGGTTATGTGGTTTATGGAAAATTGTACATCGAGTTCAACATGGAATAAAAAGAAGGGGAGATTGTACCATTTCCCGTAAGAATATCCATCATTTTCCTCATTCCATGTTTTTATTGAACTGCTCCTCGCAGGCTTTTTTATTCTGTGCATACTCGTAAATCGGACAGTCTTTTTCGTGTCAAGCCCGTATCATTATCTCATAATGGCAGACGCCGCCCCCGACTGCTCGCCGACCTCGTTCCCTCGTTTCACCTTCTTGCCGTATCCGAATGTATAAGTGACCGACAGATTCAGACGCTGATGGAAATTATTGCCCTCCACAAGCTGGGTTTCGGAATAGAGAGAAGTCGACAACAGATTCGTGGCACACAGCCAGTCTTTCCGGAGCAGGTTCATTCCGCTGACACGGATGTTCCAGCTGGAACGGCTCCACCCGGCCAGAACCTGATAGAAATCACGGTCCTTATAGATTACGCCCCGGTTGCCCTGTACCGTAAGGCTTCGGGTCTGGTAGGCTGCCTGAAAATAGAAATCCCCCAAATAATAAGTGGCAGAGGCATTGCAGTAGAACGGGGACTGCGAAATGTCGAAAAGCCCCGTCATGCGATAGAAGGAGACCGAGGGAGAGGCCGCCAATTGCAGCTTCCCATTGAACAGTCTGTAATTGAACGACAAGCCTATCTGTGTCCGGTTGTATGCTCCATCCGTCTTATACGTACGGAGCAGGGCCTTTCCGTCCTGATAAGGCTGGTAAACAGGTACATACAGATTGTATTCACCGAAGTACTGCATAAATGCCGAAGCAGAGAACGCGCTCGTCGGTATCCAGTTGTAGGACAGGTTGAAGGTCACCTGTCGGGAAAGCCCGATGGTGGGATTTCCCGTATAGTACATCAGCTCGTTCTGCTGAAGAACATTCGGCGTCTTTTCACTGGCTCCGGGATAGTTTGCTCCGAAATGGAAGAACGTACGGAACGAGTGCTTTTGTGAGGGAGAGAAACCTGCCGATAAGTTCAGCAGCGGATAGACTTCTGCCACAGACTGGTCGTTAATCTGGTTCTTTTCCCATTGCAGGGCGGCATCGGCCCGGACGTTCCATCGGACATTCGAGAAATTATAGCCCAATGCGGCACCGGCATAGGTATCTGAGAAATCGTTGTCGTAGGGTGATGTGCCGGAATAGCTCACGTCGTTGGAGGTCGAGCCGAACCATGCCCGGAAGAAGGCACTCTGCTTGTCGGCTATTTTCTTGAACAACGTGGCACTTCCCCGGAACTGCCAGACATCCTCCCTTGAAATGTTCGCAATGCGGGAACTGCCCGGCAATGAAGTCTGATAAAGATACGAATAATTCGTGTGACCATAATTCATGCTCGGCGATACGCTGAGGTCAAAACCGCGGGGAAGGATGAAATAATAGTTACCCGACCAGACAAAATAACGGCTGGTGGAGGGCTCGTTTTTATAGTAAGAATAATCGGTGTTCTGTTTGGGAACAAATGACAGCATACCCTTCGTTTCCGACAGTGGAGTTTGATCAAAATTGAAACCGACGGTATTGGCTATCTGCATTTTGTCGGTGTCGTAGATGGCCCGGAACGTGATTGGATACTGGTTGTACTTGAGGCGGGCGCTCTCCAGCGTTTCGTTTCGGGTCATCTGATAGGTTTCTCCCGCTTCATTCTGCAGACTGTAGATTCCCGAAACGGAATTGCCCGAATGGCTGATATCGTGGTTGGAAGCCCCCGCATATAAATCGTAGGTCATCCGTTTATGTACGAACTTGGAGTAGACCGAAGCCCGGCTTGAGAGTTTGCCTATCAGAAAGTTTTCATTCAAGGTTGCCTTGGTATAGCCTCCGTATTCGTATTGCTGTACGATGAAATTGACCACATGTTCCTTTCCCTGGAAACGTGGGTCGGCCGGGAAGTCAAGGTATTCCACTCGTCGTACATCGGAAGTGGATATTCCCTCCATTTCTTCTGCCGAAGCAGGAATATAGTTGATGTAGATGGCCACACTCTGTCCGCTAGGCGTGGTGACTGTATTGTCCATCAGGTTAATGTTGATTTGAGGAATGGCGAGCTGCTTCAGAAGATCTATCGCATTTTGTGCGGAAGTTTTCTGGCGGGCTGTCGGAGTGAAAGTGGAAGAGGAAGCATCAGTACGGTGCATCCGAGCTTTCACCACCACTTCCTTCATCTCGATGGTAGACAGGCTGTCGAGTGTCTGGCTCACGCCGGTTATGGGGAAAATACCTGTCAGGCACATCATCACCCCCCCAAAAAGCTTTCTGTGTTTTTTCTATCATATTATCATAATTTGTGTGTGGTGTAACAATTTACTTTATTTTCCTGTTTCTACTTTCACTTCCTGAATGTTCCGCAGCTCGTCACTGAAGTTGACACCAATCCGATAGACCGTGCGGCTGTCCTTGGCAAAAGGAGCGGCATAGCCTTTTTCCCGAATCTGGGCCAGTGCCTCGTCCGCGCTGCCGTTCAGCTTGAATTCCATGACGTACACGTAGTCCTGCGTCTGGAGCACCAGGTCAATCCGTCCGCGGCTCGTGTGGTATTCCACCTGCACGTAGAAGCCCATCAGCTTGAAGATGATGTACAGGATGTTCTGATAGTGCACCTCGCGGTCGCGGGCCAGCTCGTAAGGGATGTCGGCGAACATCGTCTTCAGGCGGTCAAAGAAATCGTCCACCTTGCCCGCCATCACTTCCTCCACGAAACACTGAATCTGGTAGGGCGACTTGCTCACGCTCACCGACGCATAGTTAGGCAGCAGGAACTTGAAGAAGCCCTGTTCCACTTCCCGGTTGGGGAAGCCCAGGGTGTAGTTCTCGAACATCTTGTTGTAGCCCTTGATGGTGAGATAGCCGCTCTGGTAGATGACCGGAATCGGGTCGGTGGAGGCCGTGTCGATGCTGTCCAGCACCGGCTGGCTGGTGACGATGTGTTCCAGGTCTTCTATCGGATAATGGTGGAGCTTGAGCAGCTCGACGAGGTAGGTGGGCGTGCCTGTTTCAAACCAGTAGCTGCCGAACTTTTTCTTCGCGAAGGTGTTCAGCAGGCTGAACGGATTGTACATGCCCACGGCATTTTCCGTGAAATGGTAGCCGTCGTAATTGGCTTGCAGTTCCGCGCACGCTTGCTCGTAACTCATCCCCGTAGCCGTGGCCAGCTCGTGAATATCCTCCTCAAAGTAGGCATGCACTTCCTTCTCGCTGATGCCACAGATTTCCACATAGCGATCGTCCATGGAAATGTCCATCAAGTTGTTCAAATCGCTGAACACGCTGACCTTGCCGAACTTGGTCACTCCCGTCAGCAGGGCGAAGCGGATGCAGCCGTCCATGGACTTCAACGCCCCGTAGAACGCCTTCAGGGTGCTGCGGTACTCGTTCTGCAAAGCTTCGTTGCCGATGGCCTGCAGCATGGGCTTGTCGTATTCATCAATGAGAATCACCACCCGGCGGCCTGTCTGCTCGCATGCGCGGCGGATGAGGCCTTGGAAACGCCGGGCCACCCCAATCTCGGCAGAGGAAGCTCCATAGAGCGCTTCCCAGTTTCGTACGTTCTCTTCCAATACATTGGTCAGCGACTCCGGTGAATCGTATTTCTGCGTATTCAAATCCAGATGCAGCACCGGATACACCGTCCAGTCCTTCTCCAGTTTTTCCAGCGCCAGTCCCTTGAAAAGCTCCTTCTTCCCTTGTGCGTAGGCTTCGAGGGTGGACAACAGCAGACTCTTGCCGAAACGTCGCGGACGGCTCAGGAAATAGTAACTCCCTGTGTTAAACAACTCGTAAATCAAGGCAGTTTTATCGACATATTCGTAACCGCCCAAAATCACTTTCTCAAAGTTCTGCACTCCTACCGGATATAGCTTGCTCATAACCACTGGATTTTGATTCTACTGCGAATGTAGTAATTTTAGACGAACATTCAAACAAACGGAATACAGGAAACAGAAAGTCCGATTGGGAATGAGGAAAATTGTGTGTTTAATTTCAAAATCGGCAATATCTTAAAGACTGTGTGTGGGGGGCTGATGTGAAAAAATAGTATATTTGCATAGACAGAATAGCAGATTGTGGCTTGTTTTAGAAGAGAATCGTTTTATGGGAAAAATATACTGGAAAGGTGTAAAAAGGAAGTTCGATAAATTCATAGAAAGAATTCTTGACTGTATCATATTCTTTACAGATTGGTTAGGCTGATTTATGTCAATAAAATAGCGATTCAGCCTTTGTTTATTACTGATATAGTTTATATAAATCATTATTGTGATACTTATAATTAAAAATACAGATGAAACGGAATTGTATTTTATTTCAAGTCATTCTCATTATTGCAGGCCTGACTTTTAATAGTTGTAGTGTAGAAACAAAGTCACTTTCAACAGAGCAGGCTTATGCCGAACTTAAACTGCCGGAAGAACCCGACAGTTTGCAAATCCATGCGATTGTCCAGGCCTCACGGATTTGGGGGTTTGCCAAGTGTCACCATCCAGCTTTTGCTTCCCGTTCTATCAATGCGGATGCTGAATATTTCTGTTTATTAAATGATGTCCTTCAGGCACCGGATTCCATGAAAAATGACATTTGTTTAAAATGGATATCAGGATTGGGCCCTTATGCAATACGTGATGAGGAAGACGGCGAAAACATGGAGACTTTCAATGACTTCAACTGGATTTCAGATTCTTTGTCTTTGGGTAGAGCCTTGAGTGATAGCCTTATGAGGCTCAGAGATGCTGACCCGGGAAATAACCAATACGTAAAACAGACACCTGTCAATGTTTCGTATATTGAGACACAATATTCAGACATACCGAAAGATGATGTGGCATACCGTCTTCTCGGTGTTGCCAAATTCTGGAATGCGGTGGACAGTTATTCGCCTAACCGTAATCTCACAGACCGTCCGTGGGATGATGTACTTGCAGAATATATTGCATTGGCGTTTGACCGTTCTATCAGCTTTTCCGCTTTGTATTCCAGAATGGTTTCCGAATTGTGTGACACACACGTCAATTCGTGGTACATCCCAATTTTCGGAGGGCGCTTTGTCCCTTTGATGTGCCAATTTGCAGAAGACCGATTGTTCGTAGCCGATACATGTTCTCTTGTACCCAATAATTTTGAAATCGGCGATGAAATCATTCTCATTGATTCTGTCAGTCCTATCAAGCGACTGAATGAACTTGCTCCATACATACCTCATTCCAACCGGAGCTCACTTCTGCGGGACGGTTCCTATGCCACTCTGTTGACAGCGAAAAATGAAGCTTGTGTAGAGTATGTGCGCGAAGGTAAAACTTACACTACCATAATCTCGTCTGTTGACGGAAGCAAGTTTGTCAACAGGAGGTTTTCATCACAAAATACTTCCACTAAGCCTGAATTTAAAAAAAGTGGCGGACGGTATAGGCTATATAAACATCAGCAATCTTACTTGCAAAGATGAACAGGATTTGGAGAATTTCTTGGCATCCTGTGATAAACTAATTATCGATTTACGTTCATATCCGGCAGAATACGATGTGCTTCACAAGCTATTGCCCACTTTCTTCTTTTCTCAGGCCAGAGAAGCCGCAGAAGTTTTATTGCCACAAGCTCACCGGCCAGGTGGTTTCATCCGAACTACGGTATCGACGAGAAAAACATCTGAACCGGATAAGCTCTATAAAGGAAAACTTGTTTTATTGGTGAATGCGCATTCGCAATCTATGTCTGAATACTTTACAATGTTTCTGCAAACTATACCGGGTTCTGTGACTATCGGAAGCCAGACAGCAGGTGCTGATGGCGATGTGACAAGAATTCAGCTCCCTTATGCTTCATTCAACATTACAGGTGCCGGGATATGCTATCCTGACGGAACAAATGCCCAGCGTAATGGAGTGAAAATAGATAAGGTTGTGGAACCCTCAGCCGAAGGAATGATACGTGGGGTGGATGAACAGCTGCAGGAAGCAATTGACTATCTGCAAGGAGGACACATCTGATTTCAAAGACGGTTTTTATGAAACACATATTTATATCCATTCTGCTTGTATTAAGCACATCCCTGAAGGCACAAAGTATTCAGAAAATGGATTCCCTGTTATTGGGAGCCTATGAAATGTAGACGGCCGGCAGGTTATCTATATCTGGCCCGTAGAAGATGCCAAAAGGTTGAATGAACTTCGCAGTGAAATTGGTGCCGGTGATATTGAAACATATATCCGGGTCCTTAAGGTAACGGCTGGATGTGATGTAATTTACAATCCGGAACTGACGGTTCATCAAATGAAAAAGATGGGACTACTGAAGAATATGAACACAAGCAAATAGAACAATCCTATGAACCAGCCGTTAGATGACATGCAATGTGCTTATTGCTACAGAAAAAACAAATAAAAATAAAATATCTCGATTATGTTCAAAAAAATATGTACTATTTTCTGCTTGCTCGTTTCTCTGAGCATACAAGCGCAGAATGCCGATGTACGAGTCGGACAGCTTGTCAATGAAAGTAATTGGTTTGAACTGAAACAGGCATTGAAAACAACTCCTGCCGATTCCATATCGCCATTTTTACGCCAGTTGGCTACGGCCATGACCCATCATTATTTCAACCGACCGGATTCAGCATGCGTCGTGCTCTATGATTTGTTGAGCAATCATCAGCAAGAGTTGGGAGACTACACCATGAATATGGTTCTCTTGTATAGTACCAATCTGGTAAGAACCGGTCATTACAATGATGCTGCCGATCTTCTTCAGAATCTCTATAGCCAACTGGCTGCCATGGGTATGGACAGTATCCAGATTGCTCCCTACCGGAGTCAGGCACAGCAGTATCGTGCGTTGGCCGCTTGCGGTCCTTTTTATCAACCGCTTCATAAACCGGGTGAATACCACATTCCGATGGTGATTGAAAGCAAAGGTGGGCAACACTCCATTGAAATGGATGGGAGTATCAATGGAAAAGAAGGGCGTTTCCTGTTCGATACAGGAGCCGGAGAAAACCTGATAACTCCCAAATTGGCAAAGGAATATGGATTGCGTTTTTTGGATACCGACATCACCGTGGCAGGTGTTGGAGGTTTGAAAGAGGGTGGATATGCCATCGCAGACACGTTGCGTATCGGCGGTATGACTTGGCTGAATGTGCCTTTTGCTGTAATTGATACTCATACCGGGCATGAAGAAGCCGATAAGTATAATGAAAAATACCAGCTTCCTCCTGTCATCGGACTCCCTGTCATGCTTTGTATGCAGGAAATCCAGTTGGACTTTGCTCGCCGAGAACTTGTTATCCCGGCCATACCTACTCCGAATCCGCTGGGCAGAAGTAACCTCATACGTACAGATACGGAAGGGTTGCAATTGAAAACAGCCGATGAGAGCGGACATCCTGTGTATCTTCATTTTGACACAGGTTTTTATTACACTAATATGGAACCAACCTGGTACAACCGTCACCGTCAAGAGGTGGATGCCGCAGGGGTGCCCGATTCACTGCGCGTTGCAGGAATAGGGGGCGTGGCAATTACCCGCACCTACAAGTTGCCGCAAATGAAATTCCAGATAGGGAACGGCACCGCGACGATTGACTCTATCAATGTGAATACGGGCATTGATTTGCATACAGGGCAGAGGAGAAACACTGATGTTTCTAAGGGAACGGAGGATGGGGTGCTCGGCTTGAATGCACTGGAAAAATTCTCTCAGGTGATTCTCAACTTAAAGGATATGTATATGGAGGCTGTTCCATTTGCAGAGAAACAGTAAAACGTATTGTATTTCAATAGAATTTAAGGGGGAACCCAACGGCATAATACCGAAAGGTTCTCTCTTTTTCTTTTACTTTTCAAAGAGTGACATTTGAGGAATGGCGAGCTGCTTCAGAAGGTCTATCGCATTTTGTGCGGAAGTTTTCTGGTGGGCTGTCGGAGTGAAAGTGGAAGAGGAAGCATCAGTACGGTGCATCCGAGCTTTCACCACCACTTCCTTCATTTCGATGGTAGACAGGCTGTCGAGTGTCTGGCTTACGCCTTTTATGGGGAGAATGCCTATCAGGCACATCACCACCCCCCAAAAGGCTTTCTGTGTTTTTTCTGTCATATCTGTGTGTAGTGTAACAATCTACTTCTCAACAACAAAAATAAGGAAAATTGTTGTATGATAGTCACGCGTTATACCACATTCTGAAAAAGCTCTAATTTTACAATAAAAAGACAGGCATTGGAGCATTTTTCCGCCTATTTTTTTATATTTGTCATTATACAACAAATAATATTTCTCACTCCACACAAGATGGAAAATTTCAGACTTAAAAACAGATGGATGTATGGAGGCTACATCATCCTGTGGTGGTTCCTCGGAGGACTGATATTCTATTGCCTCCTGAACCTAATCACCCAATCCCCTAAGGAGGAAGCAGACTTCCTGTATCCTTATTCATCCTATATGCTGAGCGGAATTCTCATCAGCTGGATGCACAGCCGCACTTATTACGTCGTAGGGAAGGACATACTGCAAATACGTACTCCACACGTTCTTCTGAAGACGCTGGCCTTACACGATATCGTACAGGCAGTGCATTATGACTCCACCCGGTTCAATGTGCGCCATGGGTGGTATAACGTATGCCTGACCCTCCAGAAAGGAAAGAAGGTCTATCTGTATGCGAAAGATGGGGAAAAGCTCATCGCGCTTCTACCTTCACTTCCTGAATGTTCCGCAGCTCGTCACTGAAGTTGACACCAACCCGATAGACTGTGCGGCTGTCCTTGGCAAAAGGAGCGGCATAACCTTTTTCCTGAATCTGGGCCAGTGCCTCGTCCGCGCTGCCGTTCAGTTTGAATTCCATGACGTACACGTAGTCCTGCGTCTGGAGCACCAGGTCAATCCGTCCGCGGTTCGTGTGGTATTCCACCTGCACGTAGAAGCCCATCAGCTTGAAGATGATGTACAGGATGTTCTGGTAGTGCACCTCGCGGTCGCGGGCCAGCTCGTAGGGGATGTCGGCGAACATCGTCTTCAGGCGGTCGAAGAAATCGTCCACCTTGCCCGCCATCACTTCCTCCACGAAACACTGAATCTGGTAGGGCGACTTGCTCACGCTCACCGACGCGTAGTTGGGCAGCAGGAACTTGAAGAAGCCCTGTTCCACTTCCCGGTTGGGGAAGCCCAGGGTGTAGTTCTCGAACATCTTGTTGTAACCCTTGATGGTGAGGTATCCGCTCTGGTAGATGACCGGAATCGGGTCGGTGGAGGCCGTGTCGATGCTGTCCAGCACCGGCTGGCTGGTGACGATGTGTTCCAGGTCTTCTATCGGATAATGGTGGAGCTTGAGCAGCTCGACGAGGTAGGTGGGCGTGCCTGTCTCAAACCAGTAGCTGCCGAAGCGCCGGTTGGCAAAGGTGTTCAGCAGGCTGAACGGATTGTACATGCCCACGGCATTTTCCGTAAAGTGATAGCCGTCGTAATTGACTTTCAGTTCCGTGCACGCTTGCTCGTAACTCATTCCCGTAGCCGTGGCCAGCTCGTGAATATCCTCCTCAAAGTAGGCATGCACTTCCTTTTCGCTGATGCCGCAGATTTCCGCATACTGGTCAATCATGGAAATATCCCGCAGGTTGTTCAAATCGCTGAACACGCTGACCTTGCCGAACTTGGTCACTCCCGTCAGCAGGGCGAAGCGGATGCAGCCGTCCATGGACTTCAATGCTCCGTAGAACGCCTTCAGGGTGCTGCGGTACTCGTTCTGCAAGGCTTCGTTGCCGATGGCCTGCAGCATGGGCTTGTCGTATTCATCGATGAGAATCACCACCCGGCGGCCTGTCTGCTCGCATGCACGGCGGATGAGGCCTTGGAAACGCCGGGCCACCCCAATCTCGGCAGAGGAAGCTCCATAGAGCGCTTCCCAGTTTCGTACGTTCTCTTCCAATACATTGGTCAGCGACTCCGGCGAATCGTATTTCTGTGTATTCAAATCCAGGTGCAGCACCGGATACACTGTCCAGTCCTTCTCCAGTTTTTCCAGCGCCAGTCCCTTGAAAAGTTCCTTCTTCCCCTGCGCGTAGGCTTCGAGGGTGGACAACAGCAGACTCTTGCCGAAACGTCGTGGACGGCTCAGGAAATAGTATTTGTTTGTATTAAACAATTCATAGATTTGTGCGGTTTTGTCCACATACACATAGCCGTCATGTATCAGGCCTTCAAAATTCTGCACTCCTACCGGATATAGCTTGCTCATAACCACTGGATTTTGATTCTACTGCGAATGTAGTCATTTTAGACGAACATTCAAACAAATGGGAAACGGGAAATGGAAAATCGGGCCGGGAATTCTTCCTTTTCGAAGGTTTGCGGTTCTCAATGATTCGTTTTTGATAAACGGATGGAACACGGTTTGTTTGAAATAGGAGGGCGACCGTCAGATGTGGGAGGATTTTTAAAGGGAAAAGAGGGTTTTATTCTGAATATTCTATACATTTGTAGAAAAAGAATAATCATTTTCTTATTCACGGGATGCGCCATGAAGAAACAGATACAACCCATGAGCATAGGTAAATATGCGATGAAGGCAATAGGGAGCAGTCTTTTCCTGCTGTTTCCGCTTGGCATGACTGCCCAGACCTCCTCCAATGATTCCATCAGCCGGACGGTCGCCTTGGATGAAGTGACCATTGTGGCATCGAATGTCACTCGTGTGGATAATCATCTTGTGATATATCCCAACACCCAGCAGAAAAAATCGTCCAACAGCGGATATGGGGTTTTGAAACGGTTGATGATACCGGGCATGATTGTCGATACGCAGTCGAACAAGGCCGAGGCAATGGGGATGCCCGTGTCGTTCTATATCAACGGGCAACCGGCCGATGAGAGGGATGTCCGGATGCTCCGTCCGAAAGACATTGCAAAGATTGAATATCATGACAATCCGACCGGGAAATACGCGAAAGACCAGATTGTCGTCAATTTCATACTGAAGGAATACAAGGCGGGAGGTTACGTCCAGTTGGACGGCTTGCAGACAATTGGATATACGCATGGCGATTACAATCTTGCCACGACCCTCAACCGGAAGCATACGACTTATTCCGTATTTGCCGGAGCCAATTATTTTGATGTCGGCAATAACCGGACCGGGATGGTTGAACATTATGCCTTGCCCGGCCAGCCGGTCGACCGGACAAGCGGTTCCGATGAAGCCTATTCCAGGCACAGCGAGTATGTGCAGTTCCGCTTGCAGCGCCAGAAGGCAGGACGGTATATCGTGGGGAAACTGTCGCTGATAAACAATGCTTCTCCCCGCAGCGAAGTGGCCGGAACCGTCCGCACGGGTGACGAGGCGTCCACATTCACCACGTCTACCGACCAGAAGAGCCTGTCGCCCAAACTGGACCTCACGGGTACTATTCCTCTTTCCAAAACGCAAAGTTTTACTTTCGGTCTGCACGGCACCTATTCCCGTAACCTGTATAACCGGACTTACAGGGAGCCGGACTTTGAATCGGGTTCCTATGAGTCGGAAAATGCCGGAGGCTTCCAGGTGTCTGCCCTCTACACCTACTCCAAGGAGAAACATTCTTTCTCGGTCGAGCTGTTCGATTTCCATCATGTGTGGAAGGCGCAATACGCAGGTAGTCATCCGCTGGACCAGTCACTCTGGAAAAACGAATCGCTGGCTTTCCTTTCCTACAATTATGCCTTTACCCCGAAGCTGTCGCTACGGTCAAGAGTGGGGGTGGACTGGCTCCAATACCGGCTTCACGGCAGTGAAAAACTCAGCAAGCTGTCGCCGCGTGTCGTTCTCAACTTCCAGTATCAGCTGAAAAGTGGGATGCTGTTATGGTCCTCGTCCTATAACAATTACAACTACGGGATGGACCTCATTAACCAAGCCCGCATCGGACTTAATCCTTACCTGGTGCAGACGGGAAATCCTTACTTGAAAGTGGGACGCTCATTCAATTCATACCTGTATTATTCCGGCAAGATAAAGAGAACGGGGCTTTCGGCCATCCTCCAGTACAAGCTGGAGCATAATCCAGTGGTCCACGACTATTATGCAGAGGATACCTATCTCGTCAAGTCGTTCACCAACCGCGGGAACATCCACTACTATGGGGCGATACTGGCGGCCTCGCACACGTTCAACCGGACGTTCAGCCTGTCGGGCGATATAAGGTACAACTATACGTCCGTTCACTCCGTGTGCGAATTCGGCAGCCGTAACCTGACGGGCAACCTCAATGCCAATGTCTATCTGGGGGATTTCAGTCTTTCTCCTTATATCAATTTCAGGAATAAAATCGTCAATACTACTTCGTTGGGTATAGAAGAGACTCCCGTCAATTACGGACTGGAATGTACGTACAGCAAGGGGAATTTCTTTGCGGAGGTCAATCTCGTATCTCCCTTCACCGACCGGAAGTTCAGAAAGGCGTTCCAGCATGCACTCTACGCGTACTGTTCGGACGAAGATTTCAAGACAAACAGCCGGTACTGTCACATCAAACTGGCCTACACCCTCGACTTCGGCCGCCAGACGAAGAAGGTGAGACAGGAGGTGGACAGAACGGTAAGCAGTTCGTTGTTGAAGTCTTTCTAAGCAGGAACAGATGCTATTCCCAAGTTTCATGAATAATAAAACCGTTTACGATATGAAAAAATGTATGATTCTTTTTGCCTTGCTCATGGGCTGTCTTTGGGCAAAGGCGCAGTCAGTCGTTCCGCAGGTCAATGAAAACGTGGAACTGATGAGTATCTTGTCCCGTATGGCAGGATTTCAGGAATATCACATGGATATGGCAGGGCAGTATATAAAAGACATGGACAGCTATTTTAAGGATAATACTGCGCATCCGGCAGTCCGGTACATGAAAGAACTCAGAAAAAGATATGGCATCTCTTTCGATGCGGTCATGTCCATGGCTATCCATCTGGACAATCGGAACGGTGCTCTTTCATTGATAGAGGAAGACGTCCCCACCTTGGACAAAAGATGGAAGGAAGTGGATAAAGGTGAATTTCTGTCTCATCTCAACAGCTTTTATAAGGATACAGAATTCAATGCGTTTTTCAAAGCCCATAAAAGCCTTTATGAAAAGGGAATCAAGTCTTATCAAGACAATGTCATCAGCCATTTTGATATAGACTGGTATCCTCGTTTCTATGGCAATGAACCACTGGAAGTTTTTTCGGTGATCATCGGTTTTTGCAACGGTGGAGGAAACTATGGAGTAGACCGGCAGGTAAAAGGGAAAAAGAAGGAAGTCTTTGCGGTGGTAGGCTATTACGTGGATAAGGAAGATACGCCTATGTATAGCAAGGAATATCTGCCGACCCTGATTCATGAATTTAACCATTCCTTCATCAATCATTATCTGGATGAAGACAAATATCCTGCACACGTAAAAGAACTTGAGCCTGCTGCCACAGATTTGTTCAAGTCTGCACAATGGAGCATGTCGAGACAGGCATACAATAATTGGAAAACCATGGTCAATGAGTCGCTTGTCCGCGCGGCTGTGATCTGTTATATGCTGGATAAGGCATACAAACCGGAAGAAATAAGGAATGAACTGTTGGAACAGATGCAACGAAACTTCAGGTGGATGCCGGAATTGGTGAGCCTGCTGAGAAAATACGAGAAAGAACAGGCAAAATATGGTAACTTTGAGAATTTCTATCCGAGTGTGACAGACTTTTTCAAGGAATATGCTCAAAAGGAGAATGAAAGATTTGAGGCGATAAAATAATGAAACTGCTATTATTTTAAATTGCTTAAGGAGAGACTTATATGAATAGATTTTTTTCGCTTTTATCAATCGTATTACTTTATTGCAGTACAATTTCTGCGCAATTAATAAACATTGATTATAATAACCCGTTATGGTCCTTTGATTATATGCGTGAGGCATGGAAAAACAATATGGATTTTTGGGAAGCAGAACATAGAATCCAAATTGACAGCACCCATGTAAATCAAAAATTCCGCGATTACTATGGGCAGGCACTGATGACAGTCCAGACTTTCAATGGCAGAATCTTAGAGAAAGACAGAACGGGTTGGCTTTTTAGAAATCCCATACAAAAGCTGAAGCAAAGCGAAGAACTGAGTGAAGCAATTACCCCATCAGATGCGAAAGATTTTATCTTGAAGAATTTTTTGGATGAAAAGATAATCATGTTCAATGAAGCGCATTTATATCCGCAGCATCGCGCTTTTATCAATTCCTTATTAAAGGATTTATATGGCAATGGCTACAGGCATCTGTTTATGGAAGCCTTATCTGCCGAATATGAAGGGGTGGCTTATCCAGAAAGGGAAATGGGGATATATACAAATGAACCGAATATGGCAAATCTTGTCAGGAATGCCATACAAACCGGATTCAAACTGCATGCTTATGACGGTTACGAATATAAAAACAGAGATTCTGTTTCGGCTGAAAATATACTGAAGGTCATCCAAAACAATCCTCAGGACAAGTTCATAATTATATGCGGATTTGCCCATAATAATGAGAAACTTTCCCGTTCACTTGCATCCTATCTGAACCAAATAGCCCAAATAAATCCTTTGACAATAGATCTTACCGTTTATTCAGAACCCGAATCAAGCAATTATTATAAAGAACTCTTAGATTATTATCACATCGAAGTTCCGTCTGTTTTGACCGGGCCTGACAATAAGCAGGTGGGCATGAAAAACTCATCCGGAAGAGACCTCTATGTGGTTTTTCCACATACGAAGTATGTTCACGGCTATCCACAATGGATGATAAACCCAAAAGAAAACAAATTTGACTCTTTGAAATTCTCTGATTATGGTGTGGCAAGAGTATATATAAAAGAAGAACTTACTCATATAAAATCTCCGATTCCATATTCCTTTAAATATAGAAACAGTGATAACATGATACTTGTTCCTCTAAGAGATTATATCATCAGGTATTATAAGCTCAAGGAAGGCAAACCTATTCTTATCAAAAGTTCTGATAACACAGCTTTTGTCTCACATTAAGAATGTTACAATAAGTGTAGTACATTAAAAAGCAAGTGCTTCAAGAATGTACAGCTTGTCTATTCTGATTGTTTTGAATTACTGAAACCAACAGTAAATTATATATGAAGTACGTAATTTTTTGTATCTCATTTTTTGTACTGAATATGTCTTTAAGTGCACAAAGTATTCAGAAAATAGATTCCCTGTTGTTGGGAGCCTATGAAAGTGACCAGAAAATCAGAACGGAGTCCATGACTCTGATGAGCAAGTTGAACAGTGCCGGAGCTAATGATGTTCCGGGCTCTGTAATAGATTCTCTTATGCTGCTTCAGGAGCAGACGCAGGCGATTGACAAGGAAAATCAGATTCTTGTTGCTTCAGTACTGAAGAAAGGATTGCCGGAAGGTTTGTCATCGCAATCCTATAAAGCTATATGGTTGATTGTAGATCATGCCGATTTGAAATTCCAGAAAAAACATCTCCCGATAATGGAAGAAGCTGTACGAAAAGAGTTGATAAGTGCCGGCGATTATGCAGTTTTGGCAGATAGAATCAGAATGAGAGAAGGTAAGCCGCAGAAATATGGAACACAATCTTATACCGTCACTGTAGACGGCCGGCAGGTTATCTATATCTGGCCCGTAGAAGATGCCAAAAGGTTGAATGAACTTCGCAGTGAAATTGGTGCCGGTGATATTGAAACCTATATCCAAGTCCTTAAGGCTACGGCTGGATGTGATGTAATTTACGATCCGGAACTGACAGTTCATCAAATGAAAAAGATGGGACTACTGAAGAACAACACAAGCAAATAGAAAATCTTATGAGCCAGCCACTATCTTATATCGGATTTATTTTATGTCTTTTCCTGATTGCAGTCTGCTTCATTGCTATTCTTTATTTGTCATATAAAAAGAGTGGCAGATTGCGTGACATGGTACGTTTTGTAATTTCCCCAAGAGATGTTCTGGTCTCGGATTTCAAAATCGTCAGTATCTTAAAAACTGTACTGTGGTTCTTTATTATCCATATATCTTTTACTTTTGTATATCATTTTGCTGACCTTGTGTTTTATTCGGAAAGCGTAGAAACAAGTATTGGAAATTCTGTACAGACCTTGCCACTATGGGTTATCCTTTTACTGCCGCCTATACTGGAAGAAACAGCCTTCCGTCTGCCTCTCAAACGCAAGAGGCTGTACATTACATTGTCAAGTGCAGCGATAATGTTCTTTTTATCGGCCATCATATTTTCCACCAAGGTTTACCATGTTACATGGGTAAGACTTTTTTCATGTGCAATTTTAGCATTGATCACGTGGCTTTGGGGATATAAATGGGTTTCAAAGGTCAATTTCAAAATCTGGTTATGGATTCTGGTACTTTCCTTTTCCATACTACATATTATAAATTATGACCTCAGTGCAATGGATATAGGCGAATGGATTCGGATTGTCTTAAAAGAAGGTGTTAAGATACCGAGTGCCTTGATGTTTAGCTATGTGAGAATCAAGCATGGTTTCGGCACTTCTGTAGCCTTGCATTTTATTATCAATCTTTCTGCCTGTATGCTTGGTTCAATGGCATGAAAATGGTAACTTTATGGTTAGATTGCATGCAATGTGCTTATTGCTACAGAAAAAACGAATAAAAATAAAATATCTCGATTATGTTCAAAAAAATTTGTACTATTTTCTGCTTGCTCATTTCTCTGGGCATACAAGCACAGAATGTCGATGTACGAGTCGGACAGCTTATCAATGAAAGTAATTGGTTTGAGCTGGAACAGACATTGAAAACAACTCCTGCCGATTCCATATCGCCATTTTTACGCCAGTTGGCTACTGCCATGACGCATCATTATTTTAACCGACCGGACTCAGCATGCGTCGTGCTCTATGATTTGTTAAGCAATCATCAACAGGAGTTGGGAGACTACACCATGAATATGGTTCTCTTGTATAGTGCCAATCTGGCGAGAACCGGTCATTACAATGATGCTGCCGATCTTCTTCAGAATCTCTATGACCAACTGACCGCAATGGGAACTGATAGCACCCTAACCGAACCATATAAAGCTCAGGCACAGCAGTATCGTGCGTTGGCTGCTTGCGGTCCTTTCTATCGGCCGCTTCATAAATCGGGTGAATACCGTATTCCGATGGTGCTTGCAAACAAAGGTGGGCAACACTCCATTGAAATGGACGGAAGCATCAATGGAAAAGAAGGGCGTTTCCTGTTCGATACAGGGGCCGGGGGAAACCTGATAACTCCCAAATTGGCAAAGGAATATGGATTGCGTCCTTTGGATACCGACATTACCGTGGCAGGTGTTGGAGGTTTGAAAGAGGGTGGATATGCCATTGCAGATACATTACGTATCGGCGGAATGACCTGGGTAAATGTACCTTTTGCTGTAATTGATACCCATACTGGGCATGAAGAAGCCGATAAGTTTAATGAAAAATACCAGCTTCCCCCTGTTATCGGACTCCCTGTCATGTTTTGTATGCAGGAAATTCAGTTAGACTTTGCCCACCGAGAACTTATTATTCCAGCCACACCGACCCCAAATCCTTTGGACAAAAGCAACCTCATACGTACAGATAATGAATTGTTGCAATTAAAAACGACAGACGAAACGAATCGTCCTGTCTGCTTCCAGTTTGACACAGGTTTTTATTACACTAATATGGAGCCTACCTGGTATAACCGTCACCGTCAAGAGGTGGATGCCGCAGGGGTGCTCGATTCACTGCGCGTTGCTGGAATAGGGGGCGTGGCAATTACCCGCACCTATAAGTTACCGCAAATGAAAATTCAGATAGGAAACGGCACCGCGACGATTGACTCTATCAAGGTGAATACGGGCATTGATTTGCATACTGGACAACTAAAGACAACTGCCTTTTTTAATGGTACAGAAGACGGTGTGCTTGGTTTGAACGCCCTGGAACAGTTCTCAAAAGTGATTATCAACTTAAAGGATATGTACATGGAGGCCATCCCATTTGCAGAGAAACAGTAAGCACATTGTGTTTCAATAGAATTTAAGGGAGAATCCGCCGGCAATACGCCGAAAGATTCTCCCTTTTTGCTATCTCAGTCCTGTATATTCCTGAATATACGTAATGCAGAACGCAATCATATAACTACATGTTTTACTATAAATATATTCTTCATATTTCATTGATTATAAATTTATTTCATATATTTGTGAAATAGGCAAAATCAAATTCCTAATATACTTAGAGACTATGATTTGCAAAGTAAGAAAAATATAGAAAGGAGTAATGAGTATGAACAGAATTGTAATCTCTTGTCTTTTATTTGCAGCTCTTTTCATTGTAGGGTGTAGCAAAGATGAGCCTCGTGACATTGTAAATGAAATCAAGATGTCCGTTTCTGCCGAAACAGGTACTTACATACCATGGGGAAGTGATACTCCAGTAGAGTGTATGCTTGTTATGTCTGAAGACAATCCCGGTGTATGGGAACCGCTTGCCTTCGGAAGAATTGAAGGATTTACATACGAAGGAGGACATGAATATTACCTTTCGGTAAAACGGACCATCCTCGCAAATCCTCCAACAGATGGTTCAGACCGCACATATTCACTTATTAGAGTTCTTGAAGACCGATTGATGACCGAATCGGAAGAACCGGAAGAAGATAAAGAAATCAAAACGGAAGAAGACATTGTATATTACGATAAATGTCCTTTCAATAAGTATGCAATGGAAAAAGAGCTGCTGGTTGACAGCGAAGGAAATATAAGATATAATAACGGAGACCGTTTACCGCCTTATGACATGGCCCGGCTCTGGATAGAAGACGTACTACCTAAAGATGATCCGAATTGGATTAAATTCCAGAAAGTACCTTATATGGCCATCTATTCATTCGTCTTGTCACCTTTTACGGATGAACTCCGACTGGTGAGAAACGATCCTATGTTCAAGGAAGCTATACCGGAAAGTGAATTTAATGACATTCTATCCATGAAATCCGGTGAAAAAGTCCATTATGCGCTCATTCTTGTCAATGTGTATATGGACGGACTTCAGAAATTAGAATTTACAATAACGAAACAATAAATATTTAAGGGAGAACCTGACAGTGCAATACCGAATGGTTCTCCCTTTTTCTTTTACATTTTAAGATAAATCTCGTTCGGAAAGATATGAAAAAGGAACGGTTTTTCAAAGCTGCGTAAGAAATTGGCCAGACGCTTCTTCGTTTTCCCGGGAACGTCCGTCTGATGTGTACGTCTCCCTTTCCGGAGACGTATGTTTCCCAAGGCAGAAACGTACGGTTCCCGGCAGGAAAACATACGTTTTCCTTGCGGGAAACATAGAAAACGCATTGAAGAATTCCTCATTCCTTCAAGGCGTTTCCGGTTTATCCGTTCCATGGAGAGAAGCCCTTTAATAACCGAAAGGAACACAGAAAGGACTCATGGACAAAAGCCTGTGTACAAAAACAATACTTGCAAGAAAACAACTTTCTAACTTCAACTCATTTTATAAATATGATTTGACAGGTACAAGTGAAAATACTTTTTTTGCTTTAAAGATCCTATTAGGATGGAATGGGCGAGAGCAGATTGAAAACATGAAGACAAGGGAAGTCTCTCTTGCCACCATGAATGCTAAAGACATGGAAACAGGAGTTCAGTATTATTTTGTTGTCGGCAATCATGATATTCCAGAGAATGTTTTAGGTATAAGCGATTAAGATTTTCTTTGGTCGCTTTTACTTTTCCAATTTCATAATCGGGGAGCCTAATACCCCTGTCTCAAAAATACAGGGGGCAAATATCCCTCACGCTAGCATGTATATGTAAAATCACATACTCATTCCAAAACCATTGGTGGGACAAGCAATACACCACTACCTTAATGAAGTCATTCTCGTGAAGTGAGAAAAACGGTCGATGGTAGCTTATTTAATTCATCACTATAATTGCAAATCAATTATAAAAGCTATATTTGTCTATTTCTGAATCAAATTGATAAAGTATGAAAACATCGTTAGCATTAGTAACTTCCAGAGAGCTTTCAAGTTTTAGCTTCTATAAAGATGCACTCTATGCATTTGAGAGCGTACTATCAAAAGGGTTACTTGGATTTAACTCTGATTTAGTGGAAGAAATATGTATAAGGCTTAAATGTGAGTCACCGGTGTTCGCTCAATTTTCTCAAGCACAACGCCCTAAATACTATGAGGATAAAACTTTTAAATATAGAGGTTCTGTAACCCCTGAGGTAAGGTTGTATAAATGTCTCACAGCAGATTTTGTGGTGGATTTCGAAGGTTATTTTAAGTTGACTACGAAAGAAGAATGTCTCAAATATTTGGCCCTTTCATTCATAGATTTTTTAAAGAACTTAAAATACCCGGGCAAATTGAAGAAATTCGAAAAAGAGAAACTGCTTCAGGCTGTCAAAGACATCTTTATAGAGAACTCCATCATATCAGAGCAGGATGGCGTATAGTTCACCTGAATTGAATCTATGCAATCATTTGACAACTCGTGTCACCTCAAATGTAGAAAAACCCATCAGCAAGTAGTACATCACTAACCTCGATGATGTAATTCTCGTAAAGTGAAAAAGATAAGGTGTTGATAATGATTGGATTATTTTATAAGTATAGCGAAAATTGTTGTATGATAGTCACGCGTTATACCACATTCTGAAAAAACTCTAATTTTACAATAAATAGACAGGTATTGGCACACTTTTCCGTCTGTTTCTTTTATATTTGTCATTATATAATAAATAATTCTCACTCCACACAAGATGGAAAATTTCAGACTTAAAAACAGATGGATGTATGGAGGCTACATCATCCTGTGGTGGGTCCTCGGAGGACTGATATTCTATTGCCTCCTGAACCTAATCACCCAATCCCCTAAGGAGGAAGCAGACTTCCTGTACCCTTATTCATCCTATATGTTGAGTGGGATTCTCATCAGCTGGATGCACAGCCGCACTTATTACGTCGTAGGGAAGGACATACTGCAGATACGTACTCCTTACGTCCTTCTGAAGACGCTGGTCTTACACGATATCATACAAGCAGTGTATTATGACTCCACCCGGTTCAATGTGCGCCATGGGTGGTACAACGTATGCCTGACCCTCCAGAAAGGAAAGAAGGTCTATCTGTATGCGAAAGATGGGGAAAGACTCATCGCGCTTCTACTTTCACTTCCTGAATGTTCCGCAGCTCGTCACTGAAGTTGACGCCAATCCGGTAGACCGTGCGGCTGTCCTTGGCAAAAGGAGCAGCATAGCCTTTCTCCCGAATCTGGGCCAGCGCCTCGTCCGCGCTGCCGTTCAGCTTGAATTCCATGACGTACACGTAGTCCTGCGTCTGGAGCACCAGGTCAATCCGTCCGCGGCTCGTGTGGTATTCCACCTGCACGTAGAAGCCCATCAGCTTGAAGATGATGTACAGGATGTTCTGGTAGTGTACCTCGCGGTCGCGGGCCAGCTCGTAAGGGATGTCGGCGAACATCGTCTTCAGGCGGTCGAAGAAATCGTCCACTTTGCCCGCCATCACTTCCTCCACGAAGCACTGAATCTGGTAGGGCGACTTGCTCACGCTCACCGACGCATAGTTAGGCAGCAGGAACTTGAAGAAGCCCTGTTCCACCTCCCGGTTGGGGAAGCCCAGCGTGTAGTTCTCGAACATCTTGTTGTAGCCCTTGATGGTGAGATAGCCGCTCTGGTAGATGACCGGAATCGGGTCGGTGGAGGCCGTGTCGATGCTGTCCAGCACCGGCTGGCTGGTGACGATGTGTTCCAGGTCTTCTATCGGATAATGGTGGAGCTTGAGCAGCTCGACGAGGTAGGTGGGCGTGCCTGTCTCAAACCAGTAGCTGCCGAACTTTTTCTTCGCGAAGGTGTTCAGCAGACTGAACGGATTGTACATGCCCACGGCATTTTCCGTAAAGTGATAGCCGTCGTAATTGGCTTGCAGTTCCGCACAGGTCTCTTCATAGGTCAGGCCCGTAGCCGTGGCCAGGGCGTGAATATCTTCTTCAAAATACGCATGCACTTCCTTCTCGCTGATGCCACAGATTTCCACATAGCGATCGTCCATGGAAATGTCCATCAGGTTGTTCAAATCGCTGAACACGCTGACCTTTCCGAACTTGGTCACACCCGTCAGCAGGGCAAAGCGGATGCAGCCGTCCATGGACTTCAACGCCCCGTAGAACGCTTTCAGGGTGCTGCGGTACTCGTTCTGCAAAGCTTCGTTGCCGATGGCCTGCAGCATGGGCTTGTCGTATTCATCGATGAGAATCACCACCCGGCGGCCTGTCTGCTCGCATGCGCGGCGGATGAGGCCTTGGAAACGCCGGGCCACCCCAATCTCGGCAGAGGAAGCTCCATATAGCGCTTCCCAGTTTCGTACGTTCTCCTCCAACACATTGGTCAGCGATTCCGGCGAATCGTATTTCTGCGTATTCAAATCCAAGTGCAGCACCGGATACACCGTCCAGTCCTTCTCCAGTTTTTCCAGCGCCAGTCCCTTGAAAAGTTCCTTCTTCCCCTGCGCGTAGGCTTCGAGGGTCGACAACAGTAGACTCTTTCCGAAACGTCGCGGACGGCTCAGAAAATAATATTTGTTTGTATTAAACAATTCATAGATTTGTGCGGTTTTGTCCACATACACATAGCCGTCATGTATCAGGCCTTCAAAGTTCTGCACTCCTACCGGATATAGCTTGCTCATAACCACTGGATTTTGATTCTACTGCGAATGTAGTGATTTTAGACGAACATTCAAACCCACGGGAAAAAGGAAATGGGAAATCTGGCCGGAAATTAGGAGAATTGTGTATCCAATCGCCAAATCAGCCATATCTTAAAGGCCGTATGGGGAGTCTGAAGTGAAAAAAATAGTATATTTGCAATAGATGGAATAGTAGATGGTTGCTTGTTGTAGAGGAGGACAGCTTTATGGGAAAAATATATTGGAAAGGTGTCAAAAGGAAGATAGACAAACTGATTGAAAGAATCTTTGATTGCATCCTGATTTTTACCAATTGGTTAGGCTGAACATTCTTCGTCCTGACGAATGATGAGGTATCACAAAAAAGGGAGAACCCGGCGCAAAACCGAAGGTTCTCCCTTTTTTTGAAGATTCTTTCTCAGGTCATTCTGCCACCTTCTTGACCACCAGTGTGTGGTTGTTGGCATCCCGCCATTCTGCCAGCAGGGCATACAGCTCCTTGTAGTTGGACGGAGTCTGCAGCTGTCGGCTTATCCGGAGGCTGCGGGTCACTTTCACGCCGTCTTTCGTCGGCTGGTAGCTGAAGGCAACTTTTCCGCAGGCGTTGCTGACTTCCTTGTCGGTGCGCGGGGTGACTTTCATTCCTTCCGGCAGACAGACAAAGGTTTCCAGTGTACAGTTCATTGTTCTCGGCAGAAGGATGCTTTCAGGAATGGTCGTGTTGGGCGCATACGTATAAAGGGTACGTACGGGTGTCGGGTCGGGCAGGGCAACGATTCCCCAGCCTTCGGCGGGCTGTTGCAATTGGGTTTCGTCTACTTTCAGGGTGTCGGTCTGCTGCATATCTTTGGCACTCAGATAGGCTTCCATCGTCAGGGGTTTGCCTTCCAGGTTGGTCACTGTCAGGAAGGGTTGCAGGCAGGCTTCTTCCGTACCGGTCAGGGCGACCTTCTCGGGCATCAGCTTGCTTTGGGCTACTACCGATACGAGGCCGGACAGTCCCTGATTGTCTTTCGTGGACGGACGCAGGGCGCAGACGGCCACTTCTGCTTCCAGTCCGGCAGCCTGCTGCAAGGTGACATCCAGGTTCACCAGTTCCGCTTGGGTACCGTAGGCTGAGCGGATGACTTCCGAGGCCGGACGCAGGCGGTAGCCGGCTTCTTGCAGGGATACCCCGCAACGTCCCAGCTGATACAGGCCGGTCATGTAGTCGGCAATGGCATTACGGATGGCCTGCGGATTGCCTTCAATTCCTTGGGTCAGTTCGGCCACCTTGGCTTCAATGACGGAACGGCTGCCGGGCTGGAACTGGGCTTTCAGGCTTTTCAGGGCTTCGTCGTAACGCGGCCAGGTGGAGGCTATGAAGATGGGCATCATGCCGCTGCTCACTGCCTGTACCTGTCCTATGGCTCCTCTGGCAGAGGGATAGGCGTACGGACGGGATTTCACATCTTTCAGTGTCCAGGTAAAAGTTTTCATGCCGCTTCCTTGGGTGATGGCCGGTTTGGCGGAAGCGTTCAGCAGTTCGTAGTGTACCGCTTTCCCGGCCGGAACGTTCAGACGGAAGGTATATTCCTTGATGGGGGAAAGTTCTTTCACCGGGCAGCATACATCCAGTTCCGGCAGGTAACCAGCCTTGCTCACGATGGAATAGTCCAGTACGATGGTGGCCCCCAGTTCGAGTCCGGTGTGCACCACGACCATCTCTTTCAGGCGGTTGTAGGCCGGGGCATTGGCGGCTGCCGAGGGGAGTACCTCTACCAGGGCGTTGGCCGGAGTCTGGATGACGGTACCGTCCTTCTGACGGGTGTAGGATTCGTGGATTTCCAACTTCTGGAATTCTGGGTCGTACACGATAAAGGTTTCTCCATACAAGCTGTTCATGGCGGCATGCGTGAACAGGGTCAGTTCCTTTTGTACCCGTACCTCCTGGCTGCCGTCGGCCCGCAGGGTATAGGTCTTCGAAAGTTTGCGGAACTCCGCTTCCGATGCGGCTTTGGCCGGCAGGACAGCCAGCAAAAGCATTCCTATGATTCCTATGTAAATCGATAATGTTTTCATTGCTTTTCGTTTCATGTTAAGCCCTCGCATAAGGGATTACTTTTTGACTACCATATATTCTCCATATCCTTTGGCGGTGTTCACTGCCTTGCGGAAGCTGTCCCAGTCGGCTGCTTCATAGACACGCTTCTTCAACCGAAGGGAGGTTTTCAACTGCAGCTGGTTGCCACTCTGTTTCAGGCTTCCGGTGAATCCGGCACCCGTACCGTCCATCTGGTCCTGTTTTTCCTTTCCTTGCCATTTGTATCCGGCCGGGAGTTTCAGGTTTTCTTCCATTTCAACCAGACGGGAGCAGCCGTCCTTGAAGCCGTAGGCCCGTTTCTCCAGACGGGTATCAATCCGCAGGTAGGAGAGGACCTGGGTGTAGAGGTTGTTCAGTACGAAGGGCTTGAAGATGAGTTCGCCTTCTTCGCCTTTCAGGGCGTATCCTGGAATGGTATAGCGGAACGTAATCCGGATGGGAGCTTTCTGATAGTCTTTCGGCGCACGACCATAGTCCACGCTTTCTAGCCGGGCTTTCGGGGAGACGTTCAGCAGCTGGCGTTCCATGGAATGTTTCCATTCACTCTGGAAGCCGGTGGTGAAAATGCGCCGGATGTTGCTGTCGCTCTGTCCTTCGGCTTCGATGGTGAAGGAGCCTTTCAGTGCGCCCTTCTCGTCGAGGGTGTTCTGGGCCTTGATGCGCACGTAATGGTTTTCCGGGTCGGAAATCGGAGTCAGGCACAGGTCGGTGCCTTCCGGGGTGCCCGGCAGGTAGTTCTGCTGCTGTTCGGCACTGCTCCACAGTTCCCGGCAGAAAGGTACCCAGGTCGGGTCGAGGGGCATCAGTGTACCGTCACTGAGCTTTACCACGGCCACACAGTGGTTGAAATGGTCGGCAGGGATGGTCTCCACGCGGCTGCCCGCCATGGTCATGGCCGGGAAGGCTTCGAATCCCGCCATCCGCAGGAAGGAAATCAGGGTACCGGCAATGTCCTTGCACACGCCGCAGCGGTCGGTGTAATCCATCTGCAGGTTGTGCAGGGTGAATCCTTCACCTTTCCCCATGGAGATTCCCGCATAACGGATGTTGTCGGCCACCCAGTGGGTCAGTACGGCGATTTTCTCCATCTCGGTCTTCTTGCCGCGAATCAGTTCGTCTACCTTCTTCTGGGCTTCCGGAATAGCAGTAAAGCTGCCGTAGTCTTCATTGACGCCATAAAACCAGCGCGACTTCTCTTTCCAGTCGGCTGTGGTAGACATCATCAGCTTCGGTGCGGCGTCATAGAAATCCACCATGTTCGGTTCGCGGCGGAAGGGCATGATTCCGTCCTTGGCGAAAGTGTAGACTTTCCGTCCGTCCTCGTAGCGCATGGAGGAGGCACAGTCGCCCTGATAGAACTGGAACTGGATTTCTTTTTCGGCCGGAAGGCTGACGCGGTACACTTTCCGCAGGGTCGGCTCGGTGGCCCAGAAGGGCACGATGTCGTAGAACTGCCCGCGCATCGGGGGAATGAAACGGGAGTCGTCTCCTTCCTGCGGCAGGTCGACCAGCAAGGCGTAGGTGAATCCTTTCTTGTTGATTTCATAGTCGACGATGTCGCCCGGTTTCAGGGCACCCAACTCCAGCATAATCTGGCGGGCTCCCCAGTAAATGGCTCTGGCCGGAGCGGCATAATCGCAGGCCTTGCTCACGTCGACCATCGTATATGTCCCGTCGGTGTGATAGATGGTCACCCGCTTGAAGGTGGCGGCGGCTGTCAGCGGGTCGTAATCGTATTTCAATACCCGTTGCTGCAAGGCTCCGGCAGGTGTCTGTACCCGCACGGCCCGGCAGACCGCAAACGAACCTTGTCCGGTGGGTTCTACCGTTACACTCGTACTGTCCAATAAGTTCACACAAGGATAGCTGGCATACTGTTTATCCAGCGCAATGTTCCCGCCGTTTCTCCACGACTGGGCATGTACCACCGTTCCTCCCAGCATCAGGATGAAGGTGCCTACAAAAAATAGTTTTGTCTTTCTCATATTCCTTTTAATAGGTTTCCTGATTATAAAAACGGCATAAATTTATACATTCTTTGTGTGATGACCTAATGCTTGTGTGCTTTTATTTTTATATCGATTAAAAAAGTGTCAAAATGATATTTCGAGCGAGGCTGTGCTGACTTTCGATGAAGCGTCCATTCCCGTAATTATTTATTCTTAAATCCCTCCGGAATTGCACAGAGTTTGGTATATTTGTAGGAGATGAACCTTAAAACAATGCAGACATGAAACACATTCTGATTCTTTTGTGTGCCCTGCTGGGATTGGGCAGCTGCCAGGGTGGGAATTCCACCCAGATAGACAACCGGACGGTGGCGCAGTTCGACGTGGCCCGCTTCATGGGAAAATGGTATGAGATAGCCCGCTACGACCATCGTTTTGAAAAAGGAATGAGCCGTGTGACGGCCACTTACACCTTGCTTCCGAATGGGCGCATCGAGGTGCTGAACGCGGGATACAAGGACGGGAAATACAAGGAAATCACCGGTAAGGCGAAACAGCCCGATCCGAACGATCCCGGCAAACTGAAGGTATCGTTCTTCCTGTGGTTTTATGCCGACTATTATGTGCTCGACATCGACCCGGACTACCGCTATGTGCTGATTGGCAGCAGTAGCGACAAGTATCTGTGGATTATGAGCCGGGAAGAGAAACTGCCCGACGGCGTGCTTCAGCAACTTCTTGATGAGCTGCGGAAACGCGGATACGATACAGATAGGCTGGTGTTTAATTGATAGACGGATTTCGAGAACGGAAAGCGTTTGTAAGATAAAAATCTCCTGCTTTAGCTATTTTCACAAAGGCAAAGCAGGAGATTTTTTGGGGGGGGGCAATCGGTAAGAAGGTTGCTGTCTCAGGCCCGGAAACCGATGCGGCGTGTGGGCTGCGGTTCCAGTTTCAGTACCCGGTTGCCGCAGAGGTGACGGCTGGCAGCCTGTACGTCTTCCACCTCAATGGTGCGGAACAGAAGGGCGTCGTCGGGCAGGGTAGGCAGCGACATGATGCGCCGGGCCATGCTCTTGATGAGACCCTGCTCTATCAGGTTGTGCACCCAGCGCCCGTTGCCGAAATGGGCGTCCCTGGGGGTGGTAGCTTCCACGATGAGGCGATACAGGGCCTCGTCTGCGGCAGGCGTCAGCTGGAAGCTCCGTTTCTCCAGGTAGCGGTGCGCCATCTCCCGCAGCTCGTTCGCCGTGTAGTCGTCAAAGTGGAACTGGAGCGGGAAGCGGTCCTGCAAGCCCGGGTTGGTGCGCATCAGCAACTGCATCTTGTCCTCGTAGCCGGCCAGGATGACAATCAGGTCGGGATTGGGTTCCGAGAGTACGGGGAGCAGGGCATGGATAACTTCCTTGCCGAAGTCCCTCGTTTCCTCCCGGGTGGTCACCAGCGTGTAGGCCTCGTCGATGAAGAGCACGCCGCCCCGTGCCTCTTGGATGGCTTCTCTGGTCTTCTTTTCCGTCTCCCCGATGAATTCGCCCACGAGGTTCGTGCGGCAGGTCTCCACGGTATGCCCCACGGAAAGCACTCCCATCCGATGGTACATCTGTCCGATGAGCTTGGCCACCGTAGTCTTTCCCGTACCGGGATTGCCGAGGAACAGCATGTGGTGACGGTTCTCGTGCGACGTATCGAGTCCCAGTTCCTGCCGTTTCTTGGTGAAGCGGGCCAGCATCCGTGCCTCCTCCAGGTCTTCCTTCAGTCGCGCCAGTCCCACCATCTTCTGCAAGGCCTGTTCGGCATCCGGTTCTTTGTCGGCAACATCCTTCGCCGGCAGGTCGTCGGTTCTTTCCAAGTCGAGGTCATCGCTTCCTTTCGGTGCGAGACTGTCGGTTCCCAGAAGCATGTCTTCCTCGTCAAACGGCAGGGCAAGCAAGTCGGCCGGAGTCTCTTCATCCGGGTCGGCATCGGCAGGGCGGTCGGGAGTATAAATTGTGTTCTGCTCAGTGAAGAGCCGTTCCATTGCCTCACTGTAGGTCCGCAGCTGGCAGGTGGCCCTCAGTGCCCCATAGAAGATGAAGCGGGGACCAGAGGTACCGGTCTGCTCCAGCCATTCTCCCAGCAGGTCGAGCAGGAGAGTATCCTGGTCGGAGTAAGTCAGGTAGGGCACTTCTACCACTACCACCTTCTTCTGGCTGATTTCCTGCTGAAGCTGAGGCCATTTCAGAGAACCGTTCAGCAGTTCCCGCAAAGAGAAATGATAGCAGGATGACGCCCGCTTCTCACAGAAATGGAAGGCCAGCAGACGGATGGCACAGGCATGGGCCTGGTCGCCCGTCACGAGTAAGTGGGGCACGGGAAGCTGACGGCTGTCGAGGGCATGGAACAGCTCGATAAACTGCCGGATGAAGTTGCCGTCGTTTCCCTCCCGCACCAGTCGGTCGAACAAGGGCAGGAAACAGAATTTCTCGGCAAAGTATCTTTCTTCCGGACGGGTCTGGAAATCCTCCACCTCGGTCTTGTCCCAGCGTTCGTAGCCGGCATAGAGTTCCAGGAGGACCCATCCCATCGGACGCCCGTTGCGGTAGACATAGATGCGGTAGAGGCCGACACCCCATACCTCATCAGAACAGATGTCGAAGCGGACTTTGCGGAGATTTTTTCTCGGCAGTTCGCGGGCATCGCAACCTAAGAAACGGTATTCGTCGGAATATACGCGGATGGAAAGTTCCTGCGCATCGGTAAAGCCATCGGGATGAGAGAGTTCCACAGCAAGGTGGTTCCGAGCATATTCGGGAGCATAAAGTTCTTCGGAAAAAGTGCGGGAAGCACGTAACATAAGATTTTTCATATACAACAAATGGATTTTAAAGTGAAAAAATAAATGGATAAAGCTGAAACCTGCAGGCACGAACGGTCTGCGGGAGTAGAAAGGTCCCTCTCGTTTCCCCATTGAAAGAGAGGTACGCGCTAGTACGTCAAAGAGCACAACCATCCCGGCCTCCTTGTCGGAAGCAATGATTCATTCGATTCCTAAGCTGAGAAAAATCCAATCAGGACCTCAGCGGAACGTAACGAAAACTCGGTGTGACATCTTTAACGATCATTTGTTGTATATAAAATCAAAGTGCGATGAAATCTCCTTTAGGCGGAGGTTCGGGACAAAGATAAGCATAACTCTTGAATTAAAGAAGAATAAATTAATAATTAATAATGAATAATGAATAACGGCGTGGAGTGCGCACAAAAACTTCTGTTCTTCTGTGCTTATGTCTATATTTAAAAGACAGAAGAACATAAGAACAAAAAATAAAAGAACGACGGCGTGGAGTGCGCACAAAAACTTATGTCCTTTTGTGCTTATGTCTATATTTAAAAGACAGAAGAACATAAGAACAAAAAAATAATGAATAACGGCGTGGAGTGCGCACAAAAACTTATGTCTTTCTGTGCTTATGTCTATATTTAAAAGACAGAAGAACATAAGAACAAAAAATAAAAGAACGACGGAGTGGAGTGCGCACAAAAAAATATGTTCTTTTGTTCTTATGTCTATATTTAAAAGACAGAAGAAGATAAGAACAAAAAAATAATGAATAACGGCGTGGAGTGCGCACAAAAACTTCTGTTCTTTTGTGCTTATGTCTATATTTAAAAGACAGAAGAACATAAGAACAAAAAATAAAAGAACGACGGAGCGGAGTGCACACAAAAAAATATGTTCTTTTGTTCTTCTGTCTGAAAAAAAGAAAACGTCCACGGATATAACGGGAAAAAGAATACAGGTAAAGCGCTTGTGGGATTGGAAGATTATCCCTAATTTTGAGTGTAGATAAAAATGAAGAATATGGGTCACACGAATTTTAATCTGCAACGGTTTCTGGATGCTCAGGAAGACATGTATCCCGTAGCATTGAAGGAAATCCGGAAGGGCGGCAAGCAGAGCCATTGGATTTGGTATATCTTCCCTCAGGAGAAGGGACTGGGCTACAGTTACAATTCACAATTCTACGGATTGGACGGCGAGGAGGAGGCCCGGGCCTATCTGGCGCATCCGGTACTGGGAACGCGTCTGCGGGAAATCACCCGTGCCTTGCTGGCGCATCGCGGACATCGTACACTACGGCAACTGATGGGTTCGGAGGTGGACGTGCTGAAACTGCACAGTTCGATGCAGCTGTTCGACAAGGTCTCCCCGGACGATGTGTTTGCCGAGGTGCTGAAAGCGTATTTCTCTAGATAAGATAAGAAGAAGGAAGCCATGAAAGATATCCGAATAACCGTGATGCGCAAGGCGTGCTACCACGACCTGATGGCGCAGTACGAGAATCCCCTTGAACATCCCTGCGATATGGAAGAAGGGCAGGTGTTCATCGCCCACGGCTGGGAGAAGCCCGAGGGACTGTGTGAGAGTGCGTGGCAGAGCATGTCGCCTTTCGTGATGGCACTGGCGCACGGGGGAAGCAATTTCTACGACGGCTGGATGAAGAACGAGCGCTCGGCCATGATTTCGTGCAACGACGGTTTCCGTCCGGTAAGTTTCCTGATTGAAGTAATCGATTAATACCGAAGAATATGTTAGCTTATACTTATATGAAACAGGGGCAGTTCGCCTTGCTGGAGAAGCCGATGCCCATGCTGAAAGACCCGAAGGATGCCTTGGTGCGCGTCACCTTGGGAAGTATCTGCACCAGCGATTTGCACATCAAGCACGGCAGTGTGCCGCGGGCCGTACCGGGCATCACGGTGGGCCATGAGATGGTGGGTATCGTGGAGCAGGTGGGAGCGGAAGTCACGAACGTGAAGCCGGGCGACCGGGTGACGGTCAATGTGGAGACTTTCTGCGGAGAGTGTTTCTTCTGCCGCCACGGATATGTGAATAACTGCGAGGACCCCGACGGAGGTTGGGCACTGGGTTGCCGTATCGACGGCGGTCAGGCGGAATATGTGCGGGTGCCGCATGCCGACCAGGGGCTGAACCGTATTCCCGACGGGGTGACGGACGAGCAGGCGCTTTTCGTGGGCGACATCCTGGCCACTGGCTTCTGGGCCGCGCGCATCTCGGAAATCACGCCCGACGATACGGTGCTGCTGATTGGGGCCGGACCTACGGGAATCTGTACGCTGCTCTGTGCCCGGCTGAAGCATCCGCGCCGCCTCATCGTGTGTGAGAAGTCGGAAGAGCGCATCCGTTTCGTGCAGACGCATTATCCCGAGGTACTGGTCACTACCCCGGAGCAGTGTCAGTCATTCGTGAAAGCTCACAGTGCGCACGGTGGGGCCGACGTGGTCATCGAGGTGGCCGGAGCCGATGACACCTTCCGTCTGGCTTGGGAATGTGCCCGTCCGAATGGCATCGTGACCGTTGTCGCTTTGTACGACCGTCCGCAAGTGCTTCCCTTGCCCGACATGTACGGTAAGAACCTCACCTTCAAGACGGGAGGGGTAGACGGCTGCGACTGTGCCGAAATTCTTCGGCTGATTGCGGAAGGTAAGATTGATACCACACCGCTCATTACGCACCGCTTCCCCCTCAACAAGATAGAAGAGGCCTACCGCATCTTCGAAAACCGTCTGGACGGGGTGATTAAGGTGGCGGTAACTGAAAAAGTCGAGCCTTATGCAGGAGATACGGACTGGCAGCGTATTGCCCGGACCAAACAATCTGATTTCCGTCGGAACTGTTTGCGGGTGGGATGTGAGGCCAATTCATTGAATAGGCAGGATGGTACGAAGAACTATTATGGAAATGTGCTTCAGGAAAAGGATGCCCGGAAAGGATTGAATTTCTACGAAGGTTTCCGGAAAGAAATCTTGTCTGCCATAGGGGCGTACAGACAGCCGTTATGGGCCAACCTGCTCCGTAGTGAACATATTCCATGGAACCTGTTTTTCCCGATGGGACTTACTTCCCGCGCAAAAGAAGCTTGTGGTGAACTCTTTCGGGAGTTGACGGGACTGGATGTGAAGGAGGTGACTTGTATCCGGATTGAGTATGCTCCTTCTCCAAGAAATACGGCCGATGGGTGGCGCTATTTGAATGACGGTACCTCGTTTGACTGTTACATTGGGTACAAGGATAATTCGGATGCTTTCTGTGGAATCGGCATAGAAGTGAAATACACGGAGATGGCCTATAAGTTGCAGCCGGGTTCGTCTGAATATAGGCATACCCGGGAGAAACTGAGTGAAGAGTATCTGCGTGTCACCCTTCAGAGTGGATGCTATCACATGCTTTCTGCTGTCACGGACGAGGAAGCCTTTCCAAAAGTTCTGATAGAAGATGATTACCGTCAGCTGTGGCGCAATCACATGCTTGGTATGTCGATGGTGCAGCATCATGATATCTGCCGTTTCTTGTCGGTTCATTTATATCCTTCTGGGAACAGGCACTATGAGAAGGTGCTTCCTGAATATGAGTGCCTGTTGACAGAGAAAGGCCGGAGCACCTTCCTTCCTCTTACTTATGAGCGGTTGTTTGAAGCAATGGGGCATTATGTGTTTTTCTCTTGCGAGGAAGACAGAAAATGGAAAGAATATTTGCAGGACAGGTATTTGTATTGAGAATTTGAAAGATGTTGTTTTAAAAATAAAGAGACTATGCGAAAAAATTTTGGAGTAAACACATGGTTGTACCCGATGCCCGTCTTTATCGTGGCTGCGTACGACGAGAATGGAAAACCCAACGCCATGAATGCCGCGTGGGGAGGAGTTTATACGGACAACATGGTGGGCATCTGCCTGGCTGAAGGCCATAAGACGACCCAGAACATTCTGGCTACGAAGGCTTTCACCGTGAGCATGGCGACAGCCGGTCAGGTAGTGGCCTGCGACTATGTAGGTCTTGTTTCCGGGAAGAGAGAGCCGGACAAGTTTGCCAAGGCGGGCTTCCATGCCTTGAAGTCGGAGTTCGTGAATGCCCCGATTATCGAGGAATTGCCGATGACCTTGGAATGTGAACTGGTTTCGTACGACAAGGAGAGCAACCACCTGGTAGGCCGTATTGTCAATGTGTCGGCTGCAGAAGAGATTCTGGACGAGAACGGAAAGATTGACCCTGCCCGTCTGAAACCGATTACCTTTGACCCGATTCATCACCAGTATCTGGCCATCGGTGAGAAAGTGGGCAATGCCTTCTCCGACGGGAAAGCATTGAAGTAGAATCAGTGAGGTAAAAAGAGGCCGCCACGTGTCTTCAGCAGGATGCGTGGCGGTTTTTTCATTCTGCCAGATTAGGAATTGCGGCAGATAAATCTTACCTTTGTGTGTACGAAAGGATTAAAACGAAACGGCCATGAACAGACTTTATCCGGTAGGCATACAGAATTTCGAAGATCTCCGCAGCAGGGGATATATTTATGTAGACAAGACCTCTCTTTTATATAACCTGGTACAGACTGGGAAGTATTATTTCCTGAGCCGTCCCCGTCGGTTCGGGAAGAGCCTGATGATTTCCACATTGGAGGCTTACTTCCAGGGAAAGAAGGAACTTTTCAAGGGACTTGCCATGGAAAGTCTGGAGAAAGACTGGACGGTGCATCCCGTACTGCACATGGATTTGAATACCCGCAACTATTACGATGATGCATCTTTGCTGGGTATTCTGAATCAGAATCTGGAGGGATGGGAGAAACTGTATGGCGATGAGAAAAAAGACCGTGTGCCGGAAGAACGTTTCATGTATGTCATCCAGCGGGCGTACGAGCAGACGGGGCAAAAGGTGGTGATTCTGATTGATGAGTATGACAAGCCGATGCTTCAGACCATTACAAACCCGGATTTGCAGACTCGTTTCCGCAACACGCTCAAGGCGTTCTACGGGGCGCTCAAGTCGTGCGACGGTTCTATTTATTTTGCCATGCTGACGGGCGTGACGAAGTTCAGCAAGGTGAGCGTATTCAGCGACTTGAACAACCTGCGCGACATTTCCATGGTGAATCAGTATGCCGAGATTTGTGGTATCAGTGAGGCTGAGCTTCACCAGTACTTTGACGAAGACATTCATGTACTTGCTGATAAATTAGGATTGAGTTTTGAACAGACCTGCGAGCAACTGAGAGTGAACTATGACGGCTATCATTTCTGCTACAAGTCGGTAGGCATGTACAATCCTTTCAGTTTGCTGAGTACCTTTGCCAATATGCAGATTGGGAGCTATTGGTTCGAGACGGGCACGCCGACCTACCTGGTGGAACTGATGAAGCTTCACCATTACCGGGTGGATGAAATCGAGCACATCGTGACCAGCGGTCCGGTACTGGACTCCATCGATGCGGCTTCCACGGACCCGGTACCGGTCATCTACCAGAGCGGGTACCTGACCATCAAGGACTACAATACGGAGTTTGAGAACTATACGCTGGGTTTCCCGAACCGGGAGGTGGAGCAGGGCTTCTTCCGCTTTCTCTTGCCTCACTATGCGTCGGTGAGCACCAGCAAGTCGCCCTACGAGATTCAGTGCTTTGTGGGTGAGGTGCGCAAGGGGGATGTGGACGGTTTCCTGAGCCGGTTGCAGACGTTCTTCGACGATACACCCTACGAGCTGGCCCGCGAGCGGGAAGTGCATTACCAGAATATCCTCTACATCGTGTTCAAGCTGATGGGTTTCCACACGGAAGTGGAATACCGGACTTCGCGCGGCCGGGTGGACCTGGTGCTGAAGACTTCCGACTACATCTACGTGATGGAGTTCAAGTTGAACGGCACCGCCGAGGAGGCCTTGCAGCAGATAGAGGAGAAAGGTTATGCTTCGGCTTTTGCAGCGGACGGTCGGAAAGTGGTCAAGGTGGGGGTGAACTTCAGTGACGAGACCCGGAGCATCGAGCGGTGGATTGTTGATTAAAAATTATTTGTGTAGAATAAGAGGGTGTGTCAAAACTAAAATGACTGCTCTTTAAAGTTACAGATTATAATTATAATATTTAAAAGGGGCCGTATCAAACTCTGTATTGAGTAATGATGCGGCCCTTTTTTAGTCTTTAAGGGTACTCAAATTTCAAATTATAAGTTCATTTTTTCAAAAAATGAATTTTGACACACCCTCTTATTAATTTGTTTATTATAAGTTTTTTAGTTTTCTGATCCTTTCAGTTCCCCAAATAGCAAAACCATCATAAATGATAAGGTCAGGCATAGTTTGTGCGGTATAAATATTTTTTTCTCTTGGTTGGAGGTTTTTCTTATACCATCGGTTAATGATAGTTACAGACCTATTAGGATAATATGCTTTTTTCCTGATATTTAGTTCTGGCTGCCAATATGAAATAATCATTGTTTCACACAATTCTACATCTTTTCTTGTATGTGGATTGTCGTCAGAAAACTTTCCAATCCAAATTTCTTCATTTCGTAAATAATGAACAATATGTGTTTTATCTGCTAAATATCTATTATAAATATATCCTTCTTTATTCATAGAAATGCCACAATAGCTTCTGACTTTTTGTTTATTTATTGGTATTCCTGTAACGATATAGAAAAAATAATTTAATGTATGATTATATTTTTTCTCCCATTCAATAAGGGATTCAATATTAAAAAATGGTCCTACCCATTCAATTGTATATAAATCATTTGTCATAATTCTATTTCCCTCCAAAAAACTTCTTCTTGTAATACGATTCGGCGGTATAGAGTGCCGCTGCCGGATTGTTGCCCGTCACACGGTCCTTGGTGACGAGGGTGGTGACGTACGCTTCCGAGTATTTGTAGAACAGGCTGTCGTGCCCCACACAGAGACCGATGACCACGTTCAGGTCGGTGTGTGCCTCGTTCAGCAGGCGGGCTTGCAGAATCGGGTTGCACATGGCGGCCCCGATGCTCTCACACTGGGCAGGGATGCCTACTGACGTCTTGGGCTGTCCGGCCACCTTGCAGATGACGGAATATGCCTCGAAACCGTTGGCGCGGAGGATGCGGGCGAAGATACGTGCCTCGCGGATGAGGCCGATGCAGTTGGCAATGCCGATGCGGTGCGCACCGATTTTCCGGGCAAACTCCATGATTTCCTGTACGCGGGTCCACTGGCAGTAGCCTTCGTATTCCACTTCCGCACTGGCCACCATGATGTCGTGGTTGCGGTCCTCTTCGTAACGCTCCAGTGCCCATTGGCGGTCTTCCTCCTTCAGGTGGGTCGTCAGGCAGAAATCGGGATAAGTGCGGTCTTTGAATTTGCAGTTCTGTGTGCCGCAGTCCACACAGGTAGGTGTCGTTTCTTTTTCCATGTGATGGGTGTGATTGGTTTAACAGGGGGCAAATATACGAGATTTATTTCCAATTGGTAGACAGAAATCCGCATTTGGTGGATTCTATTTTCAGAAATGGGAACAGATGCCTACATTCGCTTCCGATTAGTTTTCATTAAAATTGTGTGTAAGATGAAGAAAATGATGTGGATAGCTTGTGGACTGGCTCTGCTGTGTGCTCCGATGGGCGCAAATGCCACCACCCGCTTTGACACGCCGCAGGAGAAGGTGCAGAAGAAAGAGGTGCCCAATCCGGAAAAGGCGGCGCAGCGGCGGACCGACGAGATGGACAAGATGCTGGACCTCACGGAGAAGCAGTACAAGAAGATTTACAAGCTCTTCCTGAAGGAAGAGAAGGAAAAAGTAGAAGCCCTGATGGAGCGTCATCCCGGAGGAATGAACGGACAACCTCCCATGGGAGGAAGACCGCCGAGGGGAGGAGGACGTCCGCCCATGGGAGGAGGTATGCCCCCGCAAGGGGGAGGATTCCTTGGCATGGGAGGAGATGCGGATGATATGACGCCGGAAGAACGGATGAAGGCACGTGCCGAGGAGATGCAGAAGGAGCAGGAAAAGCGGGAGAAGAAAATCCGCAAGATTCTCACCGACGAACAGTATGAAATCTGGCAGACTCGGAAACCGCAGGTTCTGCCGCCGATGCCGAAGGGCGACCGGCCGGGACCGGGCCCTCGCGAACGGGGAGAGGAAGAGTCTCCATTGCAGGAGGCTCGTGCGTTCTGAACTGTTTTTCACGTTTCAGATCGTTTTATTGGACGGGAGGACAAAAGGGGAATTGTCTCTCCCGTCTGTTTTTGTAAGAAATGCTAAGAGAGAGTAGACTATGAAAGGACTGAAGGGGCTTGATTTTTCGAACGTGTTCTTGGCAAGTTAGTTCATCGACGACCGCCAGTGTGTGCATCCCGAGTGCGGGCATACGTTGATTTCTCTCTGTGCGGGCAAGCCGGGACTTACCGTTCGGTGGTGCTGAAGTTCTCGCGGAGCTTCAGAAGCAGGGAGAATCCTGAGTCGGAAACCGTAAACGGGGTAGTTTCCGCAGTGAAACGGGTTGCGGGGATGTGAGGAAAACAAACTATCTTTGCCCCATCACCAATGAAACGAGGAGGAACTATGAAACAGATTTTTATGGCACTGGCCTTACTTTGCGGCGTGACCCTGACGGCCTGTGCACAGAAACAAAAGACTCAGCCTATGACACATGATGCGAAAATCCTGGTGGCGTATTTTTCGGCCACAGGCACTACTGCTGAGGCAGCAGCGAAACTGGCCCGCGTGACGGGCGGGGAATTGTTTGCCGTGACTCCCCGACAGGCTTACACGGCAGCCGACTTGGACTGGCACGACAAGCAGTCGCGGAGTTCGGTAGAGATGAACGACGAGAAGGCGCGTCCGGCCTTGAAGACGAAGAAGACGGATGTGGCGGCCTACGACGTGGTGTTCATCGGTTATCCCATCTGGTGGGGCGTGGCACCGAGAATCATCAATACCTTTATCGAGAGTCATGACTTGAAGGGTAAGACGCTCGTGCCTTTTGCCACTTCGGGCGGCAGCGGTATCGGTCCGAGCGTGAAGGCGCTCAAGGCGGCGTATCCATCACTGCAATGGACGGAAGGGCGCTTGCTCAACCGGGCCAGCGAGAGTGACATCCGTACGTGGGTGGAGAAACTCGGCTGCCTTCGCTGACAGGCGGCACGTGATTTTCCGGCGGGGAGATTTGCGGAATGTGCGGCAGATGTCGTAACTTTGCCGCACATTGAAAACAGACTGTGTTATGCCCGTTATTGAAATCACCTCGCTGGCGCATCCCGGAGTGGACGTGTTCAGCACCCTGACCGAAGCCCAGCTGCGCAACCGCATTGACCCGCAGCGGGGCATCTTTATTGCCGAGAGTCCGAAAGTCATCCGGGTGGCCTTGGAGGCCGGATATGAACCTGTGTCGCTGCTCTGCGAGCGGAAGCACCTCACGGGCGATGCGGAGGACCTTGTGCGGCGGATGGCCGACTTGCCTGTCTATACGGGCGACCGGGACTTGCTGGCCCGGCTTACGGGCTATACGCTGACGCGGGGGGTGCTGTGTGCCATGCGGCGTCCGGCTTTTCATCCGGTGGAGGAGGTCTGCCGCGGGGCCCGCAGGGTGGTGGTTATCCACGGGGTGGTCGATACCACCAACATCGGAGCCATTTTCCGTTCGGCAGCCGCACTGGGCATCGATGCTGTGCTGCTCACGCCCGATTCGTGCGACCCGCTGAACCGCCGGGCGGTGCGGGTGTCGATGGGTTCGGTGTTTTTGGTGCCCTGGACGTGGGTCGACCGTCCGCTGGAGCAGTTGAAGGCACTGGGTTTCCGCACGGCTGCCATGGCGCTGACCGACCGTTCCGTGCCGCTGGACTATCTGCCGTTGAAGGAGGAACCGCGCCTGGCCCTGATGATGGGTACCGAGGGCGACGGACTGCCGGAAGCGGCCATCGAGGGGGCCGACTACGTGGTGCGTATTCCCATGGCGCACGGGGTGGATTCGCTCAATGTGGCGGCGGCTTCGGCCGTGGCTTTCTGGGAGTTGCGGAGCCGGGAATAAATCTTCCAACTGACCACTATTTTCAGTACATAAAAAACGCTTTGGCGTTCGGAAGAAAACGTCAAAGCGTTTGGACTAAAATGTCCTTGCGTTTGACTCGAAACGCAAGGACGTTTTGTTTGAAATGCACTTGCGTTTTCATTGAAACGCAAAGGCGTTTTTTCAGGGTCAGATTTCGTCCGGCCAGGGGCAGGGTTTTCCCGTCTTTTTGAACGACGGACGCTGGGCACCCGAGCTGCGGAGGAACTCCCCGAGGTTGGCCGAGAGGGCTTTCACTACCTCCGGATACTGCTGGGCCAGGTTGTGCTGCTCGCTGATGTCGGCCGGGATGTCATAGAGTTCCTTCTTTCCCGTTTCGTAGAAATAAATCAGTTTCCATTTTCCCTGACGCACGGTGCAGGTGGCGCCGATGCCCGGGCCTTGTTCACCCCACAGGTTCGGACAGTTCCAGTAGAGGCTTCTGCCTTCCGACGGGTCGCCGGTCTGCTTGAGCAGGGGCACGAAGCTCACGCCGTCCACGGTCTGCGGCACCTTCCAGTCGGTGATGCCGGCCATCTCGAGGATGGTGGGATAGTAGTCCTCGATGATGACGTATTTGTCGCAGCGGGTATTGGGTTTCGTCACGCCCGGCCAGCTCACAATCATCGGTTCGCGGATACCACCCTCGTAGGCTGAGCCTTTTCCGCAGGTGAGGGGTGCATTCTGCGTGTAGAGCGGTTCGTCTCTCCATTCCTTGCCGGTAGCGTATCCGCCGTTGTCGCCGCAGAACAGGATGATGGTGTTGTCCGCCTCACCGTTCTTCTCCAGCCAGTCCATGATGTCGCCCAGGCTCTTGTCCATGCCTTCGATGAGGGACGCATAAGCTGCCTCCTTGTCCGACATGCCTTTCTTCTTGTACTTGTCGAAGAAGCGCACGTCCTTGTCAATCGGGATGTGGATGGCATAGTGCGACATGTAGAGGTAGAACGGCTGGTTGTAGGCCTTGGCCTTGTCGAGGGCCTTCAGGGCTTCCTGCGTCAGGGCCTCGGTAACGAACGTGCCCGTCTTCCAGTAGTGCTCCAGTCCCGGTACCGACATGAGCGAGGTAGGGTTTCCCTTGTCGTCGTGTCCGTAGCTCAGTTCGCTCAGGTATGTGGCCAGTCCGCCCGCCGCATGTCCGGCGATGTTCGTCTCGAAGCCGAAGTGGCAGGGATTCTCTCCCGGAGTGTCGATGGCCCCCCAGTGCGCCTTTCCGCAGTGGATGGTGTGGTAGCCGCTGTCTTTGAGGAACTGCACGAACGACTTGGCCACGAAGGTGTGGTTGGTGCCCTCCACCTGTGCGATGCCATTGTAGTTCCAGTCGGGCAGTTGCAGCACGTCGCTCTGGGCGTCAGTGGTCTTGTCCTTCTGCAAGGTCCAGTTGGTCACCCGGTGACGGGCGGCGTTGGCTCCGGTCATCAGGCTGCAGCGTGTGGGCGAGCTGATGCTGGAGGCGTAGGCCTGGGTGAACATCATTCCCTGGCGGGCCAGACGTTCCATGTTGGGAGTTTCGTAACGCTCGTTGTACATGGTCTTCTGTGTCCAGAAAGGCAGGGAAGTGTCCTGCCATCCCATGTCGTCCACCAGGAAGAAGATGATGTTCGGGCGCGGGTCGGGACGGTCGTTGGCGACGCCATTCAGCGGGGAGAGAATGGGAGCCAGTCCCAGGAGTGCGAGTAGATTTCTATTCATGATATAGGCTTTTAGATTAATCAGTTACGTGGTAAATGCTAAAGTTTCGGATAAGAGGTTCCGCGGTACATTCCTCCACCACCAGCCGGAAGGACTGGGCTTCGACGGCAGGGAAGGATTCGATGCGCTTGTGTCCCACGGAAGAGCCTTTGGCCACGGTGGTCCACTTGCCGTTCACCTTCGCTTCCACCCGGTAGGCCCGGATGCGTTCGCCGCCGTTCAGGTCTTCCTGAATCTGGTAGTAGTTTACGGGCTGAGCCTTGTCGAGCGAGAGCGACAACCGCTTCTTTCCGGTGGCCGAAGTCGCTGCCAGCGGCTGGCCGAAGCGGCGGTTGATTTCCGCGCCCCATTCTTTCAGACGGCGTACGTCGCCCTCCGGAATCAGACCGTCGGGGTTGGGAGTGAGTCCCACCATCAGCGTGGCGTTGCGGCCCACCGATTTCTCGTACATCTCCATCAGGTTCTCCAGCGGATAGACTGCCTTGTCGTCATCGCCCGGTTCCCAGAACCATTCGTGGCGTCCGTTGTAGCCGCGCAGGGGCGTGTCGGCCATGGCAGGCACCCAGTACTTGCCGTCGGGGTCGCCGTGGGTCAGCAGCTTGTTGTGGTCGGCCACGCCGTCGGTGGCGTTGCTGTGGCTGTACGGGTAGGGGAAGCTCGACCAGCAGGGATAGCCCACGGTACCGCTTTCCGAACCGCCCCAGCGCAGGTCGGCCCGGTTCACGTTATGATAGAACAGGCAGTCGGGCTGGTATTCGTTCACGATGGGTTCCACGTCGGGACCCAAGCCTTTCGGGTCGTCGGCACCCCCGTCGAACCAAATCATGAAAAGGTCACCGTAGCGGGTGCAGAGTTCTTTCACCATCTTTTCGCACAGTCGCTTGTACCATGCCTGACGGTTGCGGGCAAACTCGCCTTCGCCCTCCGCCTTGAAGTTGTGGATGCCCAGCAGGGAGTTCCAGCGGATGCCGATGTAGATGCCCGGCTGCAGGCCGTACTTGCGGCAGGAGTTCACGAAGTCGCGCACGATGTCGCCTTTTCCGTCGCGCCATTTCACGGCCTTCAGGCAGTAGGGGTTCACGTCGCTCTGCCACAGTCCGAAGCCCGTCTCGTGGGTGGCGGTCAGGATGGCAAACTTGGCGCCGGCCGCCTTGGCCGACTGAATCCACTGGTCGGTGTCGAGGTGGTCGGGATGGAAGATGTTGTAGTCTTCAATCGGGTTGATACGGTTGTTGCCTTGTCCGTACACCTGTCCGTCGAACACGTGCAGGTCGTAGTGGAATACCACGCCCAGTTCGGCCTCGTGCCATTTCATCTGGCGGGGAGCCGGTTTCGGTCCTTCGGGTTCGGTGGTCCGGGCGTGAACGGCTGCACCGCAGGTGGCGAGCAGCATCAGTAGGGTAAAGAGTGTTTTTTTCATATTCAATGTGTCAAGTATTTTACAAACGGGTCATGGGTCTTTCCGAGCCATTGGATGAGGGTCTGGTGCAACGAATCGCAGTGGGCCGGCTGGCTTTCCGCCACGTTGTGCAGCTGGCCGGGGTCGGTGGTCCGGTCGTACAGCCAGGTCTGCGTCACTTTCCCTTTCTGCACATCCACCACGTAGGTGTAGCGGGCAGTACGGATGCCGCGTCGTCCGGACGTGGGGTCGGAAGGTTCGCAGTAGTAATAAGGCTGGAAAGCGTCTTCGGGTGTCTGAATCTGTTCCTGCAGGAGATACCGGCTCCAGTCGTGCGTCTGTACGGTGGACGGAATCTCCGCCTTCCTTCCCATCAGCGAGAGCAGGGTGGGATACAGGTCGGCAAAGGCCACGGGCAGGTCGCTCCGTTGCGGATGGAGTCTGCCTTTCCAGCAGCATATCATCGGGATGCGCATGGCTTCCTCATAGAACACGTTCTTGCCTTCCACTCCGTGTCCGCCCATGCAGACGCCGTGGTCGGACGTGAAGACGAGGAGGGTATTCTCAAACAGTCCGCAGTCTTTCAGGGCCTGTACGATGCGTCCCACCTGTTCGTCCACTCCGGTGATGCAGGCGTAGTAGTTGCGGATATTCGTCCGGAAGTAGTCGCCTTCGGGAGTCCCTTTCTCCGGAATATACGGTTTCTGCCGGGCCAGTGCTTCCACGTCGAGCGAGTCGTACAGCCGTTTGTAGGCGTCGGGCACCAGCTCGTAGCCCGTGTGCGGGGGATTCATGGAAACCACCAGGGCAAAGGGGCGGTTGGACTGCACGCTTTCCGTGCGGATGAATTCGATGGCGCGGTCGGCCTCGTAGGTCGGTCCCCACTGGTTCACGTAGTGGAACTCGTCTCTGCCCGCCAAGGTATCCCAGTACATCGGATGCAGGTGGTTGTCGTAGGTACCGTAGGCCATCCATCGGTCGAAGCCGTGGCGGCGTTCGGGTGGGCACCATTCGTTCCAGGCCACTGCCCCCCGGTTGTTGGAGGTATCCACGTAAGGAGGATGCGGCGCGTCGAGGTGCCATTTGCCGATGTAGGCCGTGGCATACCCCGCCTGCTTCAGCACGTCGCTCCAGCAGACCGCTTCGGTGGAAAGCTCCACCCCGTAGGGCGTGTTCAGCGAATTGCAGTTGCCCGTCACCCCGTTGGCCATGGGATACATGCCCGTCATGAGCATGGCCCGGGCGGGCGAGGATACCGGATAGCTGCTCACGGCCTCCGTGAAGAGGATGCCTTCGCTCGCCAGCTGGTCCAGATGAGGGGTCTGCACCGGCTCCTGTTGCAGGCAGCCCAGCGCATTGCCCCGGAACTGGTCGGCCATGATGAAGACCAGGTTGGGCTGCGAGGGGTTTCCCTGCGGGAATGCAGTCAGCGGAAGAGCGGCCAGTGCGGCGGAAGTGTAGAGTAAGTGTGTCAGTTTCATAATCAATAAATATCCCCGGAGGGTGGCAAATGAATGCCGTTCAAATGAAAAGGTGTGCCAAAGATAGGAAAAACACCTCATCCTTGGCACACCAATTTTTATAATAGATTTAAAAGAATTCTATCATTACTGGTTGGCATAGCTACCTGCTTTTACAGGCCATCCCGGATTCTGGTAAACTACGGAAGTAGAAACATCGCCACCTTCTTCTGGAGTAGACATACGGAATACGTCGTATGACAGCGGAGAGAGGTAGTTGGCTTCTTCAAAGCAGTAGCCGTTGTACTTCTTGACTAATTCGTTCATTGCTTGCGGGCGCAGATACTTGCTGACAGAAGCGGTGTTGGGAGCCGTATAGTTCAGCTTGCAGGCGGTGCAGGCAGCTTCGAAGCTGGTGTGGAATTCATCCCAGTAGTTCATTCCTTCTACCCAGTAGTTCTGCATCATGTCGAGTGAACGCCAGCGATACAGGTCGTCCTTACGCATACCTTCCGCAATGAGCTCGCTGCGGCGTTCGCGACGGATGTTGTAGAGGGTCTTGTCCACCAGTTCTTTTCCGGAATAGCGGGCCAAGTCGATTTCCTGATTCAGGTCGGTAGCCTCGATGGTCTTCTTGAAATCGGCATTTACCCCAGCGCGGTTGCGCAGTTCCGTCCAGTATTTTTTGAGGGTAGCGTCTTCCAGTGTGTTGTAGCGCAGGTAGTAGGCCTCAATGTAATTCAGGTAAGCTTCTGCCGCACGGAAGATAGGCAATGCCAGCGGATAGGCACTGTTGTAAGTCACGTCGTTGTCGGCCCATCCTTTGCGAGGAATGTAGCCGGTACTGGTCACGCGGATGCCACTGGCTGCAATCAGTCCGGGGTACTGGTACATGATGTCTTTCCCATTGAGGGTCATGATTTTGTCGCCGGGTTTTGCCACGGAAGTCACCAGACGTAAGTCGCGGTCTTTCATTGTGCTTTCCAGGCTCTTGTCGCCCTGATACGTGCTTTGGCTAGCATAAATAGGCAGACCGTTGGTCATCAGATAGCTGTCCACCAGTGAGCGGGTGAAACCCGTGTTGTCGCCGTGTGAGAAAATATAGGTCTTGTCGCCCACTTCGATGGCACCATAGCCGTGGGTAGCTCCCATCACTTGGTTCTGCACCTTGGCATCTTCGCTATACATACGCCACAACAACACTTCGCCACGCTGTCCGGACAGGTCGGTCTGGTTGTAGAGGCTGGCATAGTTGGCTGTCAATGAGGAACCGTCGCCCACTTCCTTGGCCGACTTGATGGCTTCGTCCAGGAAGAACTGGATTTCCTGGTTCAGGTCGGTGTGAAAAGAAGCGGCATCACCCGGCCATCCCGGTCCGCCCGGAACACGTGCCGTACCTGCATGGTATTTTTCCCATGTAGCTTCGTACAAAGCCACGCGTGACTTGAACAACAAGGCACATTCGCGGTTCAGACGGTGAGTGGTGAAGCTGTTTGACTTGGGATACATCAGTTTGATGGCCTGATCCAGGTCGCTCAGAATAAAGCGGGCTACTTCGTTGCGCGGCTTGCGTTTGTTGGCTTCCACATTGGCTGCATAGTCTCCGTCGGTCAGCACTTCGGTCAGGATAGGGAAGTCTCCGTATGCTTTCAGGAGGCTGAAGTAGGTGTAAGCCCGGAAAAAGTACATTTCGCCGATGTAATGGTTCACATTGGCGCCGGGGCTCAGCGTCCCGTTTTTCAGGTTTTCTTCCGTGCGTGCCAGAAAGAGGTTGCAGTTACGGATGGTGCTGAAGCTGCCGTAGCTGCCAGTAGCCGGCACCTGGACGCGCTGAGGAAGGAAGTTATCCACCTGGTCGATTGTCGTCATGTCGTCGCTGTTGTTGTCCGTGGTGAAGTATCCAAAGGTTCCTGTACCCGTCCCGTGGTCGGGCAGCAGACCGTACATGTTGTTGCAATAAGGTTCCAGCTGGTTTTCGGCAGTGAAGAAGTTGCCGTCTACGTTGTCGGAGATAGGCTCTTTGTCCAGGAAGTCGGCACAAGAGGTTCCCATCAGCAAGGTAGCTGAAAATAAGAATATATATTTCAGTTTCATAATTATCGATTGTTTTTGTTAGTTTACAAAGTTACGTTTACGCCACAAGAGAGGGTACGGCTCAACGGATAAGTCATACCGTTCTGATACAATGCTTCCGGATCGAAGTTCTTGTTGATGGAAGTACCAGTCCACAAGTTGTCGCCTGAGAAGAATACTCTGACGCGTTCCAGTCCGATTTTGTGAACCCATGCTTTCGGCAGGGTATAACCGATTTGCAGGTTCTTCAGACGGATGTAAGAAGCGTTTTGTACGAACTGCGACTGGCTCTGGCGGTTCTGGTTGGAGTTCCAGAGAGGACGCGGATAGTAAGCGTTGGTGTTTGCTCCCAACGGGTCGCCTTCCGGACGGAAGAAGTCCCAGTGTTCCTTGTAACCGGTAGAAGACCATGCGTTGCCGTCTACACCCCAGAAAATCATACCGCTCAACAGGTAGTCACGTTTGGCCACACCCTGGAAGAAGATGCTCAGGTCGAAGCCTTTCCATTCTGCACCGATGTTCAAACCGAAGCGGAAACGCGGAGTCGAGTTACCGATAATCTTACGGTCGCCCGGGTTGTCTACTGTATTCTCGCCGTTGGTGATTTTTCCGTCACCGTCCAGGTCGGCATACATCATGTCACCGGCCTTCCATCCTGAAGCAGCCAGGCTGACACCCGGAATGGTGTTCTGGTCTACCTTTTCCAAGTGTGCGGCCATTTCTTCGTCTGTCTTGGCCATGCCTACTGATTCATATCCCCAGATTTCGCCCAGATACTGTCCGGTGTAATAAGTGGAGAGTGACTTGCTGGCGTTGGGGTATTCCGTAATTTTAGTACGTGAATCAGAAAGGTTGAAGGCTACATTGTAGTTGAATTCACCGATGCGGTCCTGCCAGTTCAGCTGGAGTTCCCAACCTTTGGTACGCAAAGAAGTGTTGTTGCGTTGCGGAGCCGAAGCACCCACAATCGGAGAGATTTCCTGTGCCGGTCCTACCATGTCTTTGGTATCACGGATAAAGTAGTTGAAGTAACCGCTCAAACGGTTGTTGAAAGCGCCGAAGTCCACACCGTAGTTGTAGCTGTAAACACGTTCCCAAGTCAGCAGGGAGCTTACCAGTCCCGGAGCGCTTGCAATGTTCGACTTGTTGGCCGCATCCAGCAACCAGCGTCCGCCTGCATCCGGGCTGCCCACTGTGACTGCCTGAATGGCATAAGTAGGATAGTAGGAGTTGGTGTTCTGGTTACCAAGGCTACCATAAGAGAAACGCGGTTTCAAGGTGTTGACCCATTTGCTCAATGGTTCCCAGAAGGATTCGCGAGCGATGTTCCAACCTACGGAAACAGAGGGGAAGGTAGCCCAGCGGCTGTCTGCGCGGAAACGGGAAGAACCGTCGCGGCGGATGTTGAATTCGAACAGGTAACGTCCGTCGAAGTCGTAGTTCAAACGTCCGAAATAACCTAATGATGACCACTCACCGCGATATGCGCCGTTGCTCTGTGTACCGGTAGAAGTGTTGACATCCGGATTGTTGTCGTTCATCACGTCGGAACGCTTGGCCCATACATTGTTGTAACGGTAGCTTTCGCTGTTCATACCGAGCATCACTTTCAGGTTGTGTTTTTCCAGGAAATTGAGGCTGTAGTCGGCATAGAGTGAAGTGGTAATCATCGTTTCACGCTGCTGTTCGCTGTAAGCCCAAGTCTTTCCGGCTGCCAGGTCGGCGTCACCACCCAGCCATTGTTCGGGAATCGGATTGTTTTCTTTGTCATAGAGATACACTCTGGCCACATTGTAAAGGTGTTCGTAGCTGCCAGTACGCAGAGCCAGGTCACCGTGAATGGTCAGTCCCTTCATCGGAGTCAGAATCAGGCTACCCTGTGTGAAGTAAGTGTCGTCCTGTGTGTTGGAGCGTCCGCCCGAGGTCAGCTGCATCAGTTTCGGGTTACGGGTGTAATGACCGTTGTTGTCGTAAAGCGGCATGTTGGGGTGCAGCTTGGTAGTTTCTGCAAAGAAACGGTCGCCGTACAGTTTCAGGAAGGTCGGCATGCCGATGTCTTCGCGGATGAAACGGCTGTTGAATTCCAGACGCATCCATTTGGTGATTTCCGCACTGATGCGGGCACTGGCATTGTAGCGCTTTTTGTTGTCGTTGGCGTAGTTCATCTGTCCGTCCTGGCTCAGGAAGGCACCCGATACATAATATTGTATCTTTTCATTACCTCCCGACAGGCTTACGTTGTGCTCTTGTCCGAAAGCCGTCTTGTCGATGAAGTTGCGAGGCCAGTTCTGGTTGTCGTTGGAGTTCTGGTTGAAGGCGAAGCAGTTACCGTTCTGTGAAAGAGACGGGTCGGCAGTGGTAGTAATCTCCCCGCGCATGTACTGCTGGATACGTTCCATGGTGATGTCCGAGAAGAAGTGTGCTTCACCGGAACCCGTGTTGTCGATGGCACGGTTGAAGTACTGTGCAAAAGTATACGCATCCAGCATGTCAGGGATGTTGGTCGGACGAGACCAGCGCAGGTTGTTGGAGTACGAAATGCTGGTCTTACCCTGCTTACCTTTCTTGGTAGTAACCAGGATGACACCGAACGGAGCACGTGAACCGTAGATGGCAGCAGAAGCCGCATCCATCAATACCGAGATGTTGTCGATGTCCTGCGGGTTCAACTGGTTCAGGTCGCCTGCCACACCGTCAATCAGCACGAGGGGAGAAGCGCTGGAACCTGTTCCCAGGTTACCTGTACCACGGATGTTGAAAGAAGGATTGGCATCCAGCTTACCGCCGGCATCCGGGATGCTGACGTTCAGACCCGGAACTACACCTTGCAGAGCCTGACCTACGGAGGTTACCGGACGGGATTCCAGTTTCTTGTTGTCCACCGAAGCTACGGCACCGGTCAGGTTCACTTTCTTCTGTGTACCGAAACCTACCACTACCACTTCGTCGAGTGTCTGGGTGTCTTCCGACAGGGCTACCTGATAAGAGGTTTTGCCTTTCTGTACCGGGATTTCCAATGTCTGATAACCGATGTACGATACGACCAGCGTACTTCCGGCAGCCACGTTGTTGAGCTGGAAGTTTCCGTCCAAGTCGGTGATACAGCCGTTGCTCGTACCTTTAATCACTACTGACGCCCCGATGATGGGATCATTCAGCTTCTTGTCTGTGACAATTCCGGAGATGCTCATCTGTTGCGCGTGTAGCGGTAGCAAACCTGCCAGCACTGCGATGAGCAGAGTGATGAATTGTGTCTTCATAAGGTTCCTTTTTTTAGATTAAGTTATTAAATTAGTGGTTAAACAAGTTGGGTGATTTTCACTCTTTGCAAAGCTATGAATTTAAGGGCTTGGCCACGGTGGGTAAACATCGCATTAAAGGGTGGTATTCTTCTTACAGCTGTTTTTTTAGGGGGTAAAATTTGTTTTTTGGGGCCCTAGAAGGTGTTTTGTGGCGGATTTTTGTTTTCTTTGCATTTGTTTACTAGACTAAATCTAAAGAATGAAAAATTACACGCTTATACTTCTCCTTCTTTTGGGGTTGGCGTTCCCGTCCAAGGCACAAAGGTTGCTGGAAAAAGATTTCCAGGTGCTGAACATGAACGACGGAATTGCCGACAACGACATTCATTCCATTGAAAAGGATACGGAAGGTTTTATCTGGTTTGGCACCAGCAGCGGATTGAGCCGCTACGACGGGCAGGATTTCAAGACTTTCCGCATCACGGAGGCCCTTCATCGCACGGTGGGGAAAGTAGTCTCACTGAACAAAGATTATTTGCTGGTCCGTTCGGAGCGGACGCTGTTTCTGTTCGATAAGCGGCGGGAAAGGTTTCTCTCTCTCTGGGATGCGGAGCGGAACCGGATTGTGGACTTTACCCGTTTCGTGTCGACCAGCGACGGACATTGCTGGGGAGTGGCCGGAAACACGCTTTCGGAGATGGATTTGTCTACGGCTTCCTTCCGGGAAGATACGGCCTTTGTTTATTTGCAATCCACGGTCAAGGTGGAATCGGAGTCGGAACTTATGATGCTCTGTCTGGGAGAAGACGGGAAGAGTCTTTATGGTATAGGCCGGAAAGGTACGGTTTACCGTTATGACCGGGGGCAGAAGCGGCTGGAAACGCTTTGTGTCCGCCCGATGCAGCGGGATGTGCTGGTTACTTCGGCGTTGCAGGGGGATAATTTTCTGTGGATAACGACTCTCGGCGACGGACTGTATGGCTACGACCTGACGACTTGTGCGGTACATCACTGGAACTACGATCCAGCCAACCGCAACGAACAGCTCTCGCACAACGATGTGTTCCAGCTCCTGCCGCTGGGCGATTCCCGCTACATGGCTTTGACATGGAACGGCTATACGATGCTTACGCTGACACCGGAACGGGAACTGAAGATGCAGGCTTTTCATTCTTTCGGGAACAGCGGCAACCAGTACATCGAAACACGTATGGTGACCGGCTATTACGACCCCGAAGGACTGCTGTGGATTGGAACGGAAGGAGGAGGCGTGCTGTTTTCCGACCTGCGCCAGCTTTTCTATCAGCAATATGCACAGGCACATTCCAATGAACTATGCGGCATCCAGATGGATAAGGAAGGTTATCTTTGGCTGGCTACTTTTCATAAGGGCCTTTTGCGCAGCACGCAGCCTTTTGATGGAATTCAACCGTTGGATTTTCAGCCGATGGCTCCCGGTGTGGCGGCCATTCACACTGTTCTCTGCAGTGCGGCGGACACTCGCGGCGGACTTTGGTTCGGCTCCCGGAACGGGAGCGTACTCCGGTATGGGGAAGACGGCAGCTGGCAGGCACTTGGCTTGGACGAGGAGACATCGCCGGAGGTGTGGAGCCTTCTGCCTTTCTCGGAGAATGAGGCTTGGGCGGGCACCAGCAACGGGCTTTACCGGGTGAATCTCCGCAAGGGGACTTCGGTGAAGGTGGAATGGAACAATCCGCAGATTCCCGACCATATTCAGGTGCGTGCGCTGGCCCTTAGTGATGCCCGTACGTTGTGGCTCGGTACGACCCGTGGACTGTTGCGCCTCTCGATGGAAGGCAACCGGGTGGTACGCTCCTACGCCGGTTACGAGCGGGAAGCCGACCTCTCGCCGACGGACGTGGAAGTGCGGGCACTTTTGTTCGGTTCCGACCAAGTCTTGTGGGTGGGATATGCCGGCAACGGCCTGGGGGCCTGTTCGCCTGTAGACAACCGGATTTTATTTCATTATACCACGGAGGAGGGCTTGTGCAGTAATTTCGTGACCGCTTTGGCCGAAGACGGCGACCATTCCTTGTGGGTGGGCTCCAATTCCGGTATTTCCCGTCTGAGCCGTCATTTGCAGTCGTTCTACAATTTCTATATCTCGGGCAGCAACCGTTCTGTATTCTTCGGAAAGGATTTCCTGTTCTGGGGCAACCATAGCACGCTGACTTATTTCCGTCCCTCTCGGCTCCGCTTTCATTATCCCATCGAAAAGGGAAGGGTGGTGTTCACCAACTTGGAGGTCAACCATGCGTCGGTGCAGATTGGGGAGTACGTGAACGGACAGGTGGTCTTGCCCCGCTCCTTGCTTTATACCACGAGCCTGCATCTGAACCATGCCAACCGGAACTTTTCGCTTTCGTTCTCCAACCTGCTTTACCTGCACAAGCTTCAGAAATACCTCTATCGTCTGTACCCGTATCAGGAGGAATGGATTATGGCCGACGAGGGAGACAAAATCTCTTACGACCGTCTGCCTGCGGGAGAATATACGTTTCAGGTGAAGACGGTCTTTCAGGACCAGAGCGAGGGAGAGGTGAGCAGTCTGGCCATCGTAGTCGACCCGCACTGGAGCGAGACCTGGTGGTTCCGTCTGCTGGTGGCTGTGGGACTGATAAGCATGGTATTGGTCTACCTCCACCGCGTGCGCCTGAAAGAGAAGCGCGTACAGTATGAATTGCGGCTGGAGCACGAACTGTTTACGGTGAACATGGAGCGCAACAAGGAAATCGAGCTTCGCAAGGAGCGGGAAGATTTCTTCACGATGGCCGCCCACGAGCTGCGTACCCCGCTTACCCTGATACTGGCTCCTTTGCGTGAACTCCTGCACAAGACGCCCACTTCGCATCCTTTCTATGCCAAGCTGTCCATGATGTTCAAATATGCCGAAGGACTGCATACCCTGACCGACCGTCTGCTTTACATCCAGAAGGCAGAGGCCGGGATGGTGAAGCTCCGTCTGTCGCAGGTGGATGTGGAAGCCCTGCTGGTGGACGTGGCACAGGGGTTCCAGTCGCTGGCTGCCGAACGGAAGATAGATTACGCCTGGGAACTGGCGCCGGACTGTGTGCCGGTATGGGCCGACCGGGAGAAACTTTCATCGGTGGTGCAGAACCTGATATCAAATGCGTTCAAATACACGCCGGAAGGAGGAAAAATTCGTCTGAAAGTGGAACGGAAAGAAATAGACGGGAAACATTTCTGCTGTCTGTCGGTGAGTGATACCGGAAAAGGCATTGATGCCGTTCTCTTGCAGCATATCTTCGACCCCTTCGTGACGGGCAAGGAAGCGCCTGCTGTTTCTACGCATGTGGGTATTGGCCTGAAAATCGTGAAACACATCGTGGAGATGCATCACGGACGGGTCACCGTAGACAGCGAGCCGGGCAAGGGCAGTCTGTTCTGTGTGTACTTGCCCGAAGGAAAATCACATTTCAACGAAGACGACTGTACGTGGGAAGAAGCTACTGCCGTATCCCATGAAACGGCTCCCGTTTCGCCGGAACTGATTCTTCCAGTAGATTCGGAAAGGACCGAGGAAGAGGGGGAGAAACAGACCGCCGCCCGTCAGACGGTACTCGTAATTGAAGACAATACCGACATGCGCCGCTACTTGTGTGAATTGTTGCGGAAGCAGTATCGGGTGCTGGAAGCCGAAAACGGAGAAGAGGGTCTGGAGACCGCCGTGGAGCAGGTGCCCGACTTGGTGCTGTCGGATGTGATGATGCCCGTGATGGACGGGTTCACCTGCTGTGCCGAACTGCGCAAGCGGAAGGAAACGGCCCACATCCCCGTCTTGATGCTCACCGCCAAGGCCGAGGACAGGGACAGCGTGGAAGCCTCCCGACGAGGAGCCGACGACTACCTGCGCAAGCCGTTCAATCCGGAAGTGCTGTTGGCCAAGATAGCCTGTCTGCTCGACATGCGCCGTCGCCTGAAACAGATTTACACCCGTACGCTGCTGCATGCTTCGTCTGCTGCTTCAGCTTCGACGGAGAAACCGGAAAGCGTGGAAAGCGAATTTATGCAGAAGGTGTGGGCTTGTATCGAGGCGAATGTCAGTAATCCCGATTTCAATGTCAAGGTGCTGTCTGGGGAACTTCACATGAGCCTGGCCACCCTCTACCGCAAGCTGAAGCAGCATACCGACCTTTCAGCTGTGGAACTGATTCGCCACATCCGCATGACCAAGGCCGCCTTGCTGCTGATGGAGACCAGTCTCTCGGTAACGGAAGTGGCCGAGCGCGTAGGCTTCAACGACCTGCCCACCTTCCGCAAGCATTTCACGGACATGTTCGGCGTTTCCCCTTCCAAGTATGCCGAGAGCGGGCAGGGCGGAAACAACAAGTCCCAGCCAGAGGCCGGGACCGGGGTGTGATAAATCGCTCAGAGGAATGTTGTGCGGATAAGTTTACCCGCACAGGCTCCGGTACTCGTTCGGGGTGTGTCCCACCAGCCGCTTGAACATCCGGCTCATGTGTTGCGGGTACTGGAAGCCCAGGCTGTAGGCAATCTCGCTCATGGGCTTGGTGGTGGAAAGCAGCATTTCCTTCGCCCTTTCAATCACCTTTCCCTGAATGTATTCCGAGGCCGTCCGTCCCGTCTGCCGGCTGATCATATCGCCGAAATAGTTGGGTGAGAGGAAGACCTTCTCCGCAAAGTATTTCACCGTAGGCAGTCCCTCTTCCTGCGGTGCCGGACTGTCGAAATACTCGTCGAGCAACTGTTCAAAGCGCACGATAATGTCTTTGTTGGAGGCTTCGCGCGTGGTGAACTGCCGTTCGTAGAAACGCATGCAGTAGTCCAGCAGCAGTCCGATGTTAGCCGTAATCAGGCGGCGGCTGTGCTTGTCGGCCGGACGTCGCAGTTCCGTGTCAATCTTTTGCAGGCAGTCCATCACCGTGCGGCGTTCGTCCTCCGACACGTGCAGTGCCTCGCGGGTTTCGTAGGAGAAAAAGGAGTAATGCTTGATGTCCCTTCCCAGCTGCGTGCCCCGGATAAAATCCGGATGAAAGAGCAGTCCGTGGCATTGGGGCAGCATGCCTTCCTTCATACGGAAAGAGGCCACCTGACCCGGGGCGAAACAGACAATCGTCCCCTCCTGATAGTCGTAGGGCTGGCGTCCGTAGGTGATGTCTCCGCAACAGATTTCTTTCAGGAACAGGGCATACACCCCATAGTTTACTTTAAATTCCTGCGGCCACCGCGTAGCCTTCGACAAGTCGACCACGCTGACCATCGGGTGCAGGGTCTCCAGTCCGAAGAGCCGGTTGTATTTTTCCACTGAATCCAGTTCAATCACTTCTTCTTTCATCGTCTTTCCTCCATTTATTCTCTGGCAAATTTACGATTTATTCTTGGGAATCGCAATATCCCTTGGGAGGCCCTTTTCTTACGCTATCCCCAGCAATTCAATCTCAAAAATCAGGGTAGAGCCGCCGGGGATACCGGGCTGTGAGAACTTGCCGTAGCCCATCTCTGCCGGGAGGTAAATCTCCCATTTGTCGCCCACGCACATCTGCTGCATCGCGATAATCCATCCCTCAATGAGGTCGCTCAGGCGGAAAGCGGCAGGAGCACCTCCACGGCTGCTGTCAAATTTCTTCCCGTTGATGGTCCATCCCGTGTAGTGTGCGGTGACGATGCTCCGCGGTGTGGGATGCTTACCGTCGTTCGCTCCCGAAGCCAGTACCTTGTAGTAGATTCCCTTGGGGAGCGCCTGCACTCCCTCTTCCTTCGCCTTTTCGGCCAGCCAGTCCTTGTTGGCCTGCATGTATTCTTTCTTTCCCATTTACAAATGATTTTGGCGTAAAGATACGGATTTTCCGGAAACCGTTCTATTTCTGCCGCGAGGAATCGTCCAGCTGCATGCTTCTGATGCCCTCTTCGAAGGTGTGAGGCCGGTAGCCCAGTTCCCGTCGGGCTTTTTCGATGCTCAGTCCGCTGAACCGGGGGCGGGGAGTCTTTTCCTGCATCGCGGCCGTGTGTACCGGAAGGATGAGCGAACGGTCCAGACCCAGTGTGTCGGCCGTGCGCAGTGCCATGTCGGCCACGGTCATGCATTCTCCGCCGCAGAGGTGATAGATGCCGCGGACCGGCTGTGCGACGAGTTTTTCAATGCCCTGCACCACGTCGCCTACATAAGTCGGCGTGCGCCACTGGTCATCTGCCACCCGTATCTCCTGGTGGTTGCGCAGACGCTGGATGACCAGCGTGACGATGTTGCCGTGCTGTCTCGGATAAGGGGCTCCGTACACCACCACGATGCGGGCAATGGCATAGTTCCGGCAGATGGAGGCCACCACCTTCTCGCTTTCCCATTTCGTGCGGCCATAATAATTGACAGGAGAGGGCGTATCCTCTTCGGTGTACAGCCGGCAGGTATCTCCTCCGAACACGAAGTCGGTGGACAGATGGATGAGTCGGCTGCCGTATTGCTCACACAAGGTAGCCAGACTGGCCACGGCCTTTACGTTCACCGCATCGGCTTCGGTAGGATGCGTCTCGGCATAATCCGTGGCCGAAAGAGCCGCCGTATGGACCACCACATCGGGCTGCACTTCCTCCATCCGCTTTTTTAGTTCCGCTTCGTTTGTGATGTCCGTCTCCAGAAAACGGTAGCCGTGTGCCGGCGGACAAATGTCCGGATGCAGTGAGCAACCGGTGACCTGCCTGTCGGGTTTCTTGGCAAAAGCATACAGCAGGTGACGTCCTGTAAACCCGTTGGCTCCGACAATCAGTATTTTCTTGTTCATGACTTGTAGGTGAATCGTTTCAACGGTCAAAGGTACAAAAAAATGTGGGATTCCGTTCTGTCCTTAAAACAGTCCCTGCACCCATCCCCACAGTTCCGCACTGAGGTAGACCACCGCCTTGGCGAGCCAATAGATGAGCACGCACAGCAACAGGATGCCCACGGCAGTCAGCACGGCCTTGCGGTTCACCTCCCGGATGATTTCCTGGTCGCCCTCCACGAAGCCCACAATCAGCCGGAAGTTCTTGGTGTACGAGCGGCTGAAAATGTCCAGCAAGTCGCCAATCCAGAGCGGGATGATGCCCAGCAGCATGTCCGTCAGCATGTTGTAGATGATGGCCAGGGTGAGGGGGATGGACTTGATTCTGAACAGGGACACGGCGAGAAAAGGCAGCATCATGACAGACGAGAAGATGTCGCCTGCCGTCGGGAAAAGCAGGCCGATGAGAGGGTCCAGAAAATACCGGTCCATCACGTTCTTGATAGTCCTGATCAGTCGGTAGAGCGGGTCGGTTTCCCACTGCAGGTGTTGAGTATTTTGTTTCGTATGCTCCATTTAGTCACTTGTTGGGTACAAAGATAAGGGTATTCGTGGAGATTTTCCAGATAATTCCTATCTTTGGCATGGCGTAAAACTCTTTTGTAGGGTGATATGCAAGAAATGTTGTGACTTTAAATCAAATCAATAATTATGGATATAGACCAAAAAATATATTGCGGCAATGAGGCTATTTGTAGGAATATAGAATCCTTGCATGGGAATGAACGAGGCTTGTTGTCCCAGAATATCTTATCGCAGTTGCGCAACTTCCTGGAATGTATTTTTGTGAAGATTTATATGAGTACAGGCAAGCCGCTGGTAGAGAATGATTATCAGAACATAAAGGATGCCATCAAGTTTATGAATACGCTACAAGGCAAGTATCGTTTTTTGAATCAGTTCCATAAACTCTTGCAAATCTCCGTCTCTCATTACACGTTGGACCCGGACAGCTCGGAGAGACTGATGCTTAAATATTATGAATATCTGTTGCGTATTAAGACTTTTATGCGAGACAATTATAGGATGGAACTGCTGGAAAACCTTCATAAGTTTCCGTTGGATACGGATACGGCATTTACCCAGTATTATGAAGCGATAGCCAAAGTGCTGGAAAACAAGGCGGCCATTGCTCAAAAAACAATTCAGCACGGACGGTTCTATATCGAGAAGTCACATTCTGTAATCATTCATGATACAATTTTTTATGAAGTGACTTTTATTCCTGCCCACAATAAGTCCAGCAAGTTTGACCGGATAATCGCTTTCACAAAGCAGGAAATCTCTTCTTATTATGCTGTGGAACTTCATTTGGCTGAGTTTGATATTCAGGTTCTGGGGCGCAGGATGCCGATTGTGATTATTGTAGATTGGAGTGTTTCTATCAGGGCTTGTGAGCTCAGTAATTTTGCAAAGATTTTCGGCCGTTCGGAAAACTATAGAGGGCTTAAGGAATATTCCAACTTAATGCAATACCTGACGAAGTCTGGGATGAATCTTGTCGAGCTGATGGAGGCCTCAAATGAATTCTATGCTGATTTTATGAGCCATGTACAGGAAGGAACGAAAAACAATGTCCTCTCTTCCCTTCTGACCGTTTGCCGGAATTTTATAGCCGGAGATATGGAGGGAACCAACGTGGTGCGTTATTTGCTTTATCACTTGAATAATAAGATAATTAAACGGCAGTTGTCAAAATATCCGTGCCAAGGCTTGTCCGGTCTGTATTTATATCCCCAGTGTATTCCTTTTGACAGGATTCCGTTTAACTTTTCACTGTCAAAGCATAATCCGTCGGTTTCTGATTTGTTCTATTGTATCGACTCTTCCGGTCGCAAACATGAGTTGTTTGCCCGTTTTATTAAAAACAACACGGAATGTAATGGGGTATTGTACACTCCTGTGAGTGATGTGCAGCATTTTGAGGAACCAGAGGTGTTGGCAGAAAAATACAATGGTATTCTGTACAGAACCCATCAGCATTTGCGGATAGAATGTGACAAAGGACATTTTTATATCAAGCAATATGAAGACCATGTGCGGACTATCATCTCAAATCTGTTGGATCATACCGGGAGCGGGGTCAGGAATTATGTCAATTCCGTGGAAGCATGGATGAAAACCTCTGGAATTAATATAGACAGTGAGGAAAAGAGCAAAGCCATAAAGAACCTGTTCAAGGATTCGAAGGTCGCTCTTGTTTACGGTCCGGCAGGAACCGGGAAATCCATGATGATAAATTATATCTCTTTGTTCTTTAAAGAGAATCATAAGATTTTCCTTGCGAATACGAACCCTGCGGTAGAAAATCTCCGTCGCAAGGTCACAGCTGAAAATGCGGACTTCATGACGATTACAAAATTCCTTTCGGCTGGCAATTCCGATACGGAATGTGACATCCTGTGTGTGGATGAATGTAGTACTGTCAGCAATAGGGATATGGTGAAGATTTTGGAAAAATCCACCTTCCAGCTTTTGTTGTTGGTGGGGGATGTGTATCAGATAGAATCGATTTTGTTTGGCAACTGGTTCAGCATTGCCCATTTCATGATGCCGAAGAGCGCGGTGGTCGAGCTGACTACAACATATCGAACGACCGACCATGGGTTGAAAGAGGTTTGGGACCGGGTACGTCGGATAACGGACGACAGGCTGGAGTTTATCACACGGAATGGCTTTTCGTCAGTATTGGATGATTCTATATTCTCCAAAAGTGCGGAAGATGAGATTGTGCTTTGTTTGAACTACGACGGTCTGTATGGAATTAATAACATCAACAAGTTTCTGCAAAGCAATAATCCCAATCCTCCCATGAGAATCGGAGTGCAGATTTATAAAGTGGGCGATCCGGTCTTGTTCAACGAGTCGGACCGGTTTTCTCCTTTAATCTACAATAACCTGAAAGGGAAGATATTGTCCATAGAGGAGATGGAAGACTGCGTGTATTTTACAATCGAAATCTATATGGCAATCAATGAACTGGATGTGTCGGGACTGGACTTGGAACTGCTGGATTCCGTGGCTGGAGATACTTCTGTTATCCGTTTCAGGGTAGAGCTTCAAAATGACGGTGACGAGGATGACGATGACGTGGCCTCCGTTGTCCCGTTTCAGATTGCCTACGCTGTGTCCATCCATAAGGCTCAGGGCCTGGAATACGATTCTGTAAAAGTGGTGATAACCAATGAGATTGAAGAGATGATAAGCCATAATATTTTTTATACAGCTATTACCAGGGCCAAGGAAAAATTAAAAATATACTGGAGTCCGGAGACAGAAAACCGTATTCTGAAAAACATGAAAGAGCAGTTTAATGATAAGGACTACAAACTTTTTAAAGAAAAATTCAAGGCAGAACTAAATTGTTTTTAGGTAAAATTACGCTTTATTACAGTCGTATTGTTTTGAGTGTGGCGGAATGCGCCTATTTTTGTCACATTATTTGTGAACCTATGGACAAAAAACAGCTTAAATACTGGAAAACCTGTCTACTGGATGCCGAATGGAGCAATACCCCCTCCAATCAGGAACCGCGTGTTACGTTGAGAATTGGTCGCCGGATGCCGGAATATCTCCTTAAAAAAGACCGGGAGTTGCTTTTTCCGGACGAGACAGATTCCCCAAAGAAGCACAGTGTACGTATTGCTCCCTGTGTGCTGCTTCCCGAATATGAAAATGGCAAGCTCCTCGGCAGGCCATTCCCTGAATATCCTTTTTTTATCACTTATACCTTGTGGCCCGACGGTCGGTTGGGCATGCCGGAAAACCCGCTGGAGCGAGTGCCGGTGTTTGTCCGTAGGTTTCTTTCTCCCAATGCCAAGGACGACCGTACGATTGCTTCCCTTGCGGAGGTGGACTGTCTGCTGAAGGAATTCCCGTTGGAGCTGGCCGATGAGAAGGCTTATTGGCGGGCATGTGAGGGATTGTTTCGTAAGGCTACCGGAATGGCTTTCTCTGAAATGAACTATTCGGAGTGTCCGGAGATTGCGGTTACAAAGGCACCGGCCACGGGAATGGCACAGAATATTCTGCGACTTTACGACAAGCTGCTGAACAGCCGTGACGACTTTCCCCTGCTGGAATGTCTGACGCGTTGTGAATGTGAGCCGCTGCTTTCGTTGCCCGACCGGAAAGAAGTATATGCCAACCGGAAACATCTGGCGCAGATGAGCGGTGATTTTCCCTTGTCCGTCTCCCAACGCGAAACCTTGGCCATGTACACCCACCCCCGTTGCAGTCGGATTTTTGCCGTCAACGGCCCTCCGGGAACGGGAAAGACTACCTTCCTGCAGACGGTCATCGCCAACCGGCTGGTGAATTCCGTACTGTCGGGAGGAGAGCCCGAGCTCATTGTGGCCAGTTCTGTCAACAACCAGGCCATTATGAACATTCTCAAGGATTTCAAGATAGAAGCTGCGGATTCGGATGATTCCGAGGTACGTCTGGCCGAGCGCTGGCTGCCGGAACTGGATACACTGGGCTTGTATCTGTCCGGCAAGGCAGACGAGCGTTATGCCATGATGCTGAACAACCAAGGAAAGGGCTTTCCGGAGGCGTACGACCAGTCGGAGCGGGTAGACGAGTACCGCACGTATTACTTGGAGCGCTTCAACCGTCATTTCCATGCTTCCTGTCAGGACGAGACGGAGTGCCAGGAGTACCTGCGCGGTCGGATGTTGCTCTTGAGGCAGCGGATTGACACAGGTTTGGAGGTCGCCGTACAGAAAGAATGTGGTACCGGAAGCGGAGACGGAAGCTTATGGGCCCGGATGATGCACCGCTTCTGCAAGTCCTCTACCGTCTACGAAGAATTTGTGGCCCAGTGGGAGGAAAATGATGATTTCAAGAAATGCTATACCCGACTGACAGGGGGAGAGGAGTATAAGGACTTGCCCTGCATGGACGACATGGCCGTGCGACTGGACATCAGTTACCGTTATCAGATGTTCTGGTATGCCATCCACCATCGGGAGGCCGAGTTCATCCGTCGCCTGAGTTGTTGTACCGGAAACCTCAACAGTGAAGACCGCGGGGTGTATCTCGCCCGATTGAGGCGTCTGGCCTGCGTGTTGCCAGTATTCATCTCTACGTTCCATTCTCTTCCCCGCTATATGACTTGCACCTGCGAAGGTGAAAAGTTCGTCCCCCTTTACAATACCATCGACCTGCTCATTGTCGACGAGTCGGGGCAGGTGTCGCCCGAGCTGGCCGTACCTTCGTTCAGCCTGGCGCGGCAAGCCATTCTCGTGGGCGATGTGGAACAGATAGAGCCCATCTGGCCCGTGTCTGCCGAATATTCTTTTCTCAACCTCAAGCGCTTCGGGGTGGTGGCTTCGGAAGAAGACCCGCTCTACGGTTTCCTGTCCGAACACGGTTTCCTGTCCTCTTCCGGAAGCCTCATGAAAATGGCCCGGAAAAGTTGCAGTTTCCAAGTGGACGGCGAACGGGGCGCCTTCCTGCGCGAACACCGCCGCTGCCTAGATGCCATTATCGCCTATTGCAACGACTACGTGTATCATGGGCGGTTGGTTCCTCTGAAAGGCGACCGTCCGAAGTATACGGCCATTCCCGCCAAAGGCTATGTGCATGTGAACGGATTCAGCCGGAGAGGAAAGACCGGAAGCCGTTTCAATGAAGCCGAAGCCACTGCCATTGTAGCCTGGCTGGTCCGTGAAAAAAAAGGGCTGGAAAAAGCTTATGGGAAACCCATCCATCAGGTGGCCGCCATTGTCACCCCGTTCAAGGCACAGGAACGCCTCTTGCGTAACCTGCTGTCCAGCTTGTCCTCCCAGGAGGCTGAGCTGTTTGCACCAATGACCATCGGCACCGTCCATTCGCTGCAGGGAGCCCAGTATCCGCTGGTGCTTTTCTCACCTGTCAATTCGCCCGGCGATTCTTCCTTTTTTATGGAAGCGGGCGGAAAATACAACATGCTCAATGTGGCCGTATCGCGGGCGCAGTATCATTTCCTGGTGTTCGGCAACATGAACATCTTCCATCCCGACCGGGACACGCCGTCGGGTAACCTGGCCAAATGGCTGTTCGACGGTCTGCAGGACGAAATGTCAGCCGGTTTTGTCTATCAGGCCGAGTGTCCCTTGTGCCGTTATACCGAAGTCGACCGCCTGTCCACCCTCGAAGCCCATCGGGAGATTCTGCGCAGGGCGATTCAGACGGCCCGTCGTCGCGTGGTAATTGTGTCGCCCTTCCTCTTTCTGACTGCTTTGGAGAGTGACAACCTGATTCCCCTTATTCAGGAAGCCGTGGAATGCGGAGTAGAAGTGGTGGTCTATACCGACCATTATTTGGGCAAGGAGCACGGTCTGTGGCGCGCAGATACCCTGAAAGCTCGCCGCGCGCTGGTAGAAAACCACGTCAGTCTGCGGATTTTGAAAGGCATCCACAACAAGTCGCTGGCAGTAGACGACTGTCTGCTGGTGGAAGGCTCGTTCAACTGGCTTTCGGCCAACCGTGACGAGGAGAAAGCCCGTTACGAATGTTCCATCCGGGTGCAGTTTCCGGCGGCTGCCACCTACATTGAGCGGCTGGAACAAGAACTGTCACAGATTGAAACGGAAACCGTCTTCTACCGTCCGCGGGGAGGCGAGGGCTTCAGTCCGGACTTTTTCCGTCCACCCTTTCACTATACTTGTCCGCAGAGTCTCCTGACACATGTCCATGAACAGGTCGGCCGGCTGGGCGTTCCCGCGGCATCCCCGCAGGAAAGTGTGCGGCAACTCCGGGAAAAGGCTCCGCGTCACGGAGCATTCTGGACCGACGAAGAAATGCAGCTCGTGTGGGAACTGATGAACTACACCAACGTTCTGAGTGTGTTCACCGACTGCCTGCAACGCAGCGAGCGCTCCATCCGGTATAAAGTGGAAGGCACGGCCTCTTAATTCCCGGGGCCTTCTGCTCCTTTCCGGCAAAAACGCTATCTTTGCATAAACTATTCAAGAAACCTATGCAACTCACCTATATCTTCCACAGCGGCTTTGCCCTCGAGACCGACCGCTGCATCCTCGTGTTCGATTACTGGATGGACCCTGCCGGCGTGATGCCCTGTCTGCTGCGGTCGGCCAAGCCGATGTACGTCTTCTCCAGCCATTTCCACGAAGACCATTTCAACCGCGACATCTTCTCCTGGCGGACCGCGAAGACGAACCTCCGCTACATCCTTTCGAAAGACATTCTGAAACACCGCCGTGCGCAGAAGGATGAAGCCGACGCCTGGCTGGGCAAAGGCGCCACGTGGGAAGACGAGCGGGTGCGTGTGACCGCCACCGGAAGCACCGACAGCGGCGTGTCGTGGGTGATTGAGACCGGCGGCAAGCGCATCTTCCATGCCGGCGACCTGAACAACTGGTACGCCCGCTTCCTGACCGACGACTACCACGGAGGTATGGTCTATAGTCCCGACTTCGGCATGGAAATCGCCCCCCTGAAGGAAGAGAAACGTTACTTAGGCGAGCTGAAAGACATCCGCAAGCTCACCGACCGTTTCGACGTGGTGATGTTCCCCGTAGACGGGCGCATCGGCAACGGCTACACCCGCGGGGCACGTCAGTTCCTCGATGTGTTTCAGGTCGGTCTGTTCGTGCCCATGCACTTCGTGGCCAGCGGTTTCGAATCGGCCTGGCGGATGAAAGAGTTCACCGACGCCCAGTCCGTCCCGTTCTGGAGCATCCGGCAGGAAGGAGAGACGTATGTGGTGGGCAAGCGTATCGAAGTGGTGGCGGCGGTCATCGTCCGCGACGGGAAGTATTTCGCCACCCAGCGCGGCTACGGTGAGTTCAAGGATTACTGGGAGTTCCCCGGCGGGAAGATGGAGCCGGGCGAGAGCAGGGAAGAGGCCCTGGTGCGGGAAATCCGCGAGGAGCTGGACACGGACATCCGGGTGGAGGTCTTCCTCACCACGGTGGACTGTGAGTATCCGTCGTTCCACCTCACCATGCATTGCTATCTTTGTTCGGTGGTTTCCGGCAGCTTGGTGCTGAAGGAGCATGAGAACGCCGCCTGGCTGAAGCGGGAGGAACTGGAGAGTGTGGCGTGGCTTCCGGCGGATGTGAGGGTGGTGGAGGAGATAAAGAGGCAGTCAGGAAGTTAAAACTTTTTGTTTCTAGAAATGGAGTTTCTGTATCTCTTCATCTGAAAGCACTCCTTTCTCCTTCATGAAATCAATCAAATCTTCCATCAGGTAGCGGGAGCCAAATGTGTGAAGCACATCGTATGAAGGAACGATGTATCCATACAGTATGCCCGACTGTTTCAGTCTGTTATACACCTCACGTTGTGGTAAATGGAGAATTCGTGAAAGACTTCCAATACAGTAGGTGACAAATTCAAGAATATTCTTATCCATACACTCCAATGATTTATATTCACAAAGATAAAGTTTTTCAGGATTCTTTCTCAAAATATGTCAGCCAGTTTCATTTTATTTTGTACTTTCAGCTTGAAATTCAGAAACCAGCGAGCGATGTTAAAGAAAGAATATCTCTGTGTGACCGATGATACCGACCTGACCGATGATTCCCTTTGGAACGGACAGCGCTACGTGATTGACCGGCTGGCCGACATGCTGTATTACGACCTCTTTCAGGAAAGAATCGACAAAACGGAATTCAAAGAGATAGGTATGTACGGGGCTCTGGCGTTGCTGCACGACGACCGTTACCGCTATTTCAAGCAGGAAGTCTCCGAAATCGTGTCTTATCTGCTGGCCCATTTGGAGATTACCACCACTCCGCTCGGCGATGAAGTATTGCCCTGTATCGAGCTCTACGGATGCTATACGCGTGAGGAAATATTTACCCTAGTCGGGCGGCAGACTTTGGAGAAAAGAATGTCTGGTTCGGTATCCGGTGTGTTCAATTTGCCGGAGTACGATGCCACCCTGCTTTTCGTCACGCTGAACAAGTCGGACAAAGACTTTTCTCCTTCCACGCAATACGATGATTATGTCATCAACAAAGACTATTTCCATTGGCAGTCCAAGAATACCGACGCCCATCATAACCGTGGGGGACGGATTTACACCGAGCAACCTCAGCGGCACAACAAGATTGTGCTCTTTGTGCGTGAGGAAAAGAAAGATGGTTTTGGAAACACCTGTCCTTTCCATTGTTTCGGCCCCGTGGACTATGTTTCATCGCACGGTGATTTCCCCATGAACATCACCTGGCGACTGGAGCAACCGGTGATGCCGCAATACCTGAAAGTGGTGTGAAAAAGAGGGGATTAGTTTGTGATAAAAAACGGACAAATGTGCGCTGGACATTAATTTGAAGACGACTATGCACATCACGTTTGGAGAAGGGAACACACGCATGACGACTGTTTTTACTATTTTATATTTACGCTCTATTGGTTTTGAGGTGAGCAATAATGTTTGCCGATTATTCGTGGTATTTCCGTAATGCGTTGGTGAGAGCGAATTATAAGAATGCGCAGAAAGGGATTGATTACACACCCGTATATTTGGAACGCTTCTTCCGAAATCTGCTGTTGGGAGACCAATGGGACTTGCGCAATCGTTATCTTCACATTACTCCTTCCAGCGAATGGAAGAATCAGCCCAATCTGGCAGAAACTAGGGAGACAGGACAAGCCTGGGACAAGGTGCATACGGATAATCCGGAGATAGAGCGTCTGGTAGCAGTGATTGGGGAGGGATAATTTATTTTGTGTAAATTTTCGTTTATTTTCCTATGGCTCATCATTCTTTCGGGATATTTGCCTGGTTAAGTGGGAAGTTCCTTTCCACCCACCGCTCAATATTCTTTCGGGCGACTTCCGGACGGATGGCTTTTTCAAGGGGCATGCCTTCGGGCGTGAGACTGTCCACGCGACTGAATCCAGCCTGGAGCAGCGGCTCGGCGTCGAGGGCCTGTCCGGCCACCAGCCAGGTGGGGACGTGGTGAGCTTGTGCACGGCGCATCACCCGTTCCGGCAACTTGCCCATGAGGGTCTGACGGTCGGCACGGCCTTCACCGGTGAGGACCAGGTCGGTGTGGGTCAGGAGGGTGTCGAAATCGCAGAGGTCGAGCAGGAGGTCGGCACCCGATTGCGTGGTGGCTTGAAGGTATTGCAGAAAAGCGTACCCCAATCCTCCGGCAGCTCCGGCACCCGGCTGGGAGGAAGCATCTCTGCCCATGCGGCGGGCCGACTCTTCGGCAAACTGACGGGCACGGTGGTCCAGTACCTCCACCATCTCCGGTGTGGCTCCCTTCTGCGGGGCAAACACGTGAGCCGCTCCTTCCGGTCCGTAGAGCGGGTTGCGCACGTCGCTGGCCAGGATGAAGCGGCATCCGGAGAGTGTTTCGTGCAGCACCTCTTCTATCGTTCCGTCCGGCGCCAGACAGTCGGTCAGAGCCTGAAGCATCCCTTTTCCGGCATCGCTCGTGCCGCTTCCGCCCAGTCCGATGATAAAGCGGCGGCATCCGTGGCGTGCGGCGTGTCCCACAAGCTCACCCACTCCGTAGGTAGTGGCCACCAGCGGGTTACGCTCTTCGGCGGTCATCCGGGTCAGTCCGCAGGCTTGTGCGGTTTCGATGACGGCGGTTCCGTCGGGTGCGAGGCCGTAGCGGGCGGTGACGGGGCGCATCAGCGGGTCGTGTACTTCCACTTCCCGCATTTCTCCATGCAGGGCGGCGATAAAGGCTTGCAGCATGCCTTCGCCTCCGTCGGACATCGGGAGGGCACGTACTTCCACGCCGCGGGCGGTCAGGGCCTGCGAGAAAGCGTCTTCCACCTCTTCCGAGGAGAGGCAGCCTTTGAAAGAATCGAGGGCAAGTAAGATTCGCATAGGTTTGTAGTTCAGTGTAGCGATACTGACTACAAAATTACGTTTCTTCTGCTTATCGGCAAAATAAATTGTAACTTAAACCTATATGGAAGGCGAACATACCTTGGCCCTTGTTCGCCGGCTCTTCAGTCGCCATAACGAAGCCGATTCCTCCACTTGCTCCCAGGCGTTTGTAAATCTGGTGGGTGTATTCCAGAAATCCCCCGAACCCGATTTCCGTTTTCTGGTGCTTGCTGAAATACTGTGGACCGGCATAAAGGCTCAGTGCCAGAAATTTGGAAAGGTGCATCTGCATGCCTACGTTCCATAGGTAGCGTTTGTCGTCTGCTCTTTCGGACTTGAATTTTGTGTTGTAGCCAAACGCTACCGACAGACCGAATACCACAGGAGAAGTATAACGCAGACGAATCCCTGCATTGCCATAAGTAAAGCCGTAGCCTGCTTCCAGGTTGATGAGATGATACTCGTTGTTCCAGCCCTTGGCATCGGTAAGATCAGCCAGTGCCCGTCCGGCATTTGCGGCCCATTCACTGTTGGAAGAAGAATAGGTGGGCGTTTGGTAGTCACTTTCATTTGTCTGCGACTGGCTGTTGCTGCCTACATGAGGGAAGAGTGTCGTAAAGACATAGGTACGTATGGTCGGTTTGCCGGTTCCCATCGACACGCTTCCCGTAGGAGATAAAATTTGATTCCCTTCACAGTCGTATGCCTCAAACCAGCTCAAGGAATGAGGGATAGTGAGCTCTGTGACCAGCTGGAAGGTGCCGTAAGGTGTTTTCAAGGTGATGGGTGTACAAAGGTTGCCTCCGGCTTTGAATATGGTGTAATATTCATTTTCTGCCTGGGCCATTTGGAAGCTCGTCCATAGCAGAAGGACAAGAAAAACACATTTTTTCATAATCGTATGGATTTAAGGTGAAATGTCAGTAACACAAAGAAAAAAAATAGATTTGTTTTTCTTGTCATAGATTTTCAGGACAGGTGAAGCATAAAATAAGTGACAGCCGAGTGATAATATATGTGAAAATATCGAGAGAAAGTGGGGGCAGTAGTTGTTTTTTATCTTTTAATGAATATATTTGTATTTGTGAAATATATCTAATTTTAAAATCTATTTACTATGAATGCACAACCTAAAATCACACTCTCTGGAGTGTTGTCCGAAGGTATTTCCATCGGAATCAAAAATCTTGCATCGTTGATAGTGGCCAGCCTTTTGTGGCTTGTCACCATTTGGATTCCCTACTTGAACGTGGGGACAACTATCGCCATGAGCACCATTCCCATCGAACTGAGCAAGGGAAAAGTCATTTCTCCGTTGTTTATTTTCGATGCGAAGTACAGGAAGTACATGGGAGAATATTTCACTTTGAAAGGAATGATGTGGATGGCTATTTTCCCGGCTTCGCTTTTTGTCATAGTGCCGGGTATGATTAATTTCATTGGGATGGTCTCTGGCCTTGTTCATTCTGTTGGATAGAGGAGTGGCGCCAGGGGAGGCCATGATTCGTAGTAACAAAGCTACTTACGGTTACAAGTGGACTATCTTCGGAGTGGGGTTCGTATTGAATGTCTTGTTTGTTATTGTGGCATTGATTCTGCTCCAGATTCCGCATATCGGCGTTCTGTTGGTTTTCATTCTGATTGTCGTACTGATGGTGGCCCGGTTGGGATGCAATGCTGTCATCTATCGCAACTTGGTGGAGAAGGAGGAAGAAGAATCCGTTGCATAAGTAGCTGAACTTCTTATCTTGATTAAATTATACCCGGAAGAAGGCGGGCGGAATATATCCGAACGGACTTCTTCCGGTTTTTTTGTTTTCAGAGACTGGACGATGACTGGGCTTTCCACAGCTCCTCAATGAGCGGCACATAATACGTCCGCACCTCTTCCGCCGTGGGCGTATGCTGTCCGGGAAAGTGGAAGGCATGGGTGTAGTGCGTGAGGAAGAGCGGCTCGTAGTGCGCCAGACGGTCGTTCTCCCCGAAAAGGCCCCAGATGCGTTCGCGGCCTTCCGGCGTGCAATGGTCCCACTGATGGCGCTGTACCTCGGCAAACTCGTCTATCAGAGCCTGGTCGATGACGAAATGCGCACGGCCGTCTGCCCTCGGGGATTTGTACGCGTGGGGACCGAGGCGTTCGGCCAGGAAACGGGTCATCTCGAAATACGGATTGCCGAGCAGGGCCGGGAGACCGTTTTCGGAGGCCACGATTTGCGCCAGGAACGCCCCGTTGCTGTTGCCCACCAGCAGGTCGGGATGCTCCTGCTCACACAGCCGGCGGATAAAGGCGAGGGCCTCCTGCGGATGCAGCGGCAGGTCGGGTGTCAGGACGAGGGCCTTTCCGGCCATACATTCCTTCAGTGCCTGTGCGGGAACGCAAGCCCCCGAGGCGAAGAACCCGTGCAGAAAAATGAGTTTCCGTGCTTCCATCTCAACAACCGCTTCCGTCCAGGTTACAAGTGGCGCCTTCTTCCACCGGGCGTGAATGCAGGCCCGCGTCTTCCGGACGGAGGGTTACGGTGCCGTCTTCCAGCACGAAGCAGGGGATGCCCGCCGCGCCGATGCGCTTGGCTTCGTCGAACACGGGCGAGTGGTCACGGAGCTTGAGGAAAGCCTTGAGGTTCTTCACGTGCTGCCCGATGTCGATGATTTCGTATCGGTCGTTGCCTTTCACTTGTGCTTCCACGTAGGTGCAGTCTGGACAGGTGTCCATTCCATAAATCTTGATCATGGTCGTATCGTTTTTTAGGATGATTCAATTCGTGGGGTAAAGATACGCATTTTCCCCGTTCCGGCGATGAAAAACTGCGGTGCAAGTGAATACCCGAAGGGGATAATCCGTATCTTTGCGCGACTTTTTAAGGTAAGAAGAAGACAATGGATGCAATCGTGACGCAGATGATTATCCTGTTCATCCTGGTAATCGTCGGTTATTATCTGAGCAAGAAGAAAATGATGGATGCGGATTTCGACCGCAAACTTTCGGGACTGGTCATCAACGTGACATGCCCCAGTCTGATACTTTCGTCGGTGATGGGCGACACACTCCCGGACAAGGAACTGATTCTGCCGCTGCTCGTGGTGGGGTTCGCCACCTATGTGGTACTGATTGGAGCTGCCTTCCTGCTCCCGCGCTACCTGCCCGTCAAGATGGCCGACCGTGGTATTTACAGTTTCATGCTGGCTTTCGGCAACGTGGGCTTCATCGGCTATCCCATCGTGGCCTCCATCTTCGGTGCCAGTGCGGTGTTCTACGCCAGCATCCTCAACTTCCCCAGCACGCTACTGATTTTCGTGTTCGGCACCCTCTTCATCTCGGGCGGCGAGGGCAAGATGCGCTTCGACTGGCGCACGCTCTATTGTCCGGCGATGATTGCCTCGTACCTCTCCATCCTGATTGTGGTGACGGGATGGGTTCCGCCCCGCGTCATCAGTACCCCGTTCGTGTTGTTGGGTAATGTCACCGTACCCGCTGCCCTGCTCATCATCGGCTCGTCCATCGCCCAGGTGCCTATCCGCCGGATGTTCGGCAACACGGCCATCTACCTGATGGCGGCCCTGCGTCTGATGCTCGTTCCCTTGCTGATTCTCTATCTCTCCCGTCTCTGTCAGGTGGACGAGACCATCGCCAATATCAACGTGGTGCTGGCCGCCATGCCCGTGGCTTCGTACGGCACCCTGTTCTGCATCCAGTACCAGAAGGGGGAGGTCATCATGGCCGAGGGCACCTTCCTCACCACCTTGCTCTCCGTGCTGAGTATCCCGCTGCTGACGATGTTCCTGTAGCCTTATTTCAGCAGCGCTTCCAGTGTCTTTTCCGGTTCGTGGGGCAGGATTTTCCGCAGCTGTCCGAGCAACCTTTCACGCGACTCTTGCGGGGTGCGGTCCGGGTGACAGGCTTCCCGTCCGAAGAGGGCTTCGGGCGTGGTGAGCAGCGACCATCCCCAGCCATATTCCCGTCCGTGGCAGTCGCGGGGGTAGACGAAATCCTCCGTCACGATGTATCCGGCCATCTGCAGCCGCGTGATATAGGCGTCGAAACGGCTCCGCATCTTCGGTCCCGTGAAACCGCAGGAAGTCCGCAGTTTCCGGGTAATCTGATGTCCCTCAATTTTCAGTACGTCGAGAATCGTTTCTTCGATGCTCCCTTCTTCCGGATAGGGGAAAAGGCTCCGCCGGTAGTTGCAGAAATCGGGCCACCATTCGCGGCTGATGAACGCGGCTTTTCCCTTGAAAAACTTGCCGTAGGCGCAACCGCTTTCTTGCAGGATGGCGCCTTTCCATTCCCAGAGCGGCCATTCCCAGCCGCCGTCGGGCAGGCGGGTGTACTGGCAGTCTTCGTCGGTCACTTCCTCGGCCGACCAGCCGGCAATGCCCATGGAGAGCAGGGGCAGCATCCCCACCTGACGGATGTACTCAATCAATTCGGGGCAGGAGTGTATGAGTTCTTGTGGCATGGCTTTAGTCTGTAGTTTATTTTTAGGGAAAGATACACATTTTCCCGATTCCTTCTCAGAAGATGCACGTAATTTTTTGTGGAGATTCTTCTTGGAGAAGAAAACGCTCTCGATATATCGGAAAACGATGGGAGATTGACAGGCAAACCTTCCATCGTTTTCTACGTTTCCCGAACCGGAACCGTAAGTTTTCCGGGCGAGAAACGTACGTCTTCCGAGGCGGAAACCTACGTTTTCCACAAGGGAAACGTAGAAAATGCAAGGACGAAGGGAGGTCAATGCAGGGATGTTTTAGGATTTTTACGAAGATAGCTTCGACCTGAATGAAGCAGAACCCGTATCTTTGTCTGTCAATGTATCAAACAGACAGTCCTTATGACTCCACCTCTTATAGAACAATCTACCTTGGAAGAACGCCGGGCATACGTGCTCGACGCCTGGAAGTGCTTGCATAACTGTGAGTTGTGCGGAAAATGCCACGTGTTGAAAGGTCAGGACGTGGAAATCCTTTATGCTGATTACATAGAGGGACGGCGTAGTTACATGGAGGTGACCCTCGACATCCGGAACCGGAGTTACTGATTGGCTGTAAAGTAATTGTTGGAGGAATAAAATTATAAATATAGATAAATTAGTTGTATTAGTCTATGCAAGATATTACTAAAACATTTACAATCCAATGGGTTGGCCCTTTCAAGAATATACAGCAGCTGAAGTCTTATCTTGAGGATAATTCTACTTGTGATAAATCATTGTTTAATTTTTATTATTTCTCAGGGAATAAAAAAGGTAAAGGACATTCAGCCTTAAAAATTTATACATATTTTGGTATTCATAAGAAATCTGATGGAATAGAGAAACGTCTTAACAATTATCATACGCATTATAAAGATTTTCATGAAAATGATAATATGAGAATATGGATTGGGGCTTTTGGTAATGAAAAAGATCAGAAAGAAGAGAATATAGAAGATGCTGAAACTCTATTTATCAGTACTTATGGTAAGAATATTTTTACTGAAAATGAGAAGAAAGTAAAGGCCATTATACGAGAATCGATTTGTATAATCAATCTTTTTTATAAAACAACAGAAGAGCCATGGATAAGAAAACCTGCAGATATACTTTTCATGGATGATGTGCTTATACATGAAACTGAAGAAAAAATTAAACGTACTCTTGTAGCCAAATTAAAATCTGTCAGATGGTAAAATAATAGATATGAATGTTTCTTTAAATAAAAGTAAATTAGGTGGTATTGGGGAGAATATGGTTCAAACCAAATTAATGCAGTTAGGGTTAAATGTGGTAAATGCGAATACTATTATAGCTAACTATGAAGCTGTGGATTTAATTTGTTCTCAGCCTGGGAATAAGAAAAACGTTTACATACAAGTAAAAACTTGTAGAGGCAATAACTTTCCTATTGGGATGACTTTGGCAAAATGTACTAAGGATTATCTAGAAAGGAAGGTTAAAGGTCCGTGGGTTTTTGTACATGTTGTCGGTGAAGGAATCAATATGGAATTTCAGTATTATATTCTGACAAGAGAAGAAATGATTGCTTTAGCGTCTGAAAGCAATTTTTGGTATATCAATCAATGGAAAAAGACATATCGATTAAAGCCTGTGAATCTCAACAGTGCTTGTGGTATTGATTTGAAATGGTTAAGAGCAGAAGGGGAAGATAACAATTATAAACATGAGGCTTTTATAAACCCGATAACAGCTAATACAGAAAATAAGTGGGAGAAAATATTGGATGAATTTGAGGCTGAGGATGGTATTAATGTAATACTCGGAACTTTCACAGGCGTAACTGATTTTCAGAAGGAAGATAAAGAGAATGAGTTAGCTAGGCAATTCATGCTCCTTGCTAAAAAACTCTTGTATGGTGGATACTTTCTTGTGAATGAGAGAAGACGTATTTATTTGGAAGATATTGAATTCTATTATCATGAAGAACAAACAGATGGTTTGAAAGATCCGGCAATGTATCATACTTCAGATTATGAAAAGCGTGATGATTTGCCCTATTTCATATTAGGATCTATGAACTGTCATGTGTCGGGAATAGATATTACATTTGAAAATCAGGTGAAAGAATATAGAGCGTCGTTTCTCATTAGAGGATATAGAGTTGAGTCACTTACTAATGACACCTGGACGGAAACTAAAAAGTATGAAAAACGTGCTACTTACATTTATGAGGATTTGATGATGGGAATTTCATTGAATAGTAACTTGACTATTGGATGGGTCAATGAAAAAATGCAAAGTGAAAATTATGAGATAGGGGTTGGATGCAGAATAAATGTTCCAGCTTTTATAAAAGACGAAAATGGTCGTTTTGTAAAGGACGGTAATAGAAACTATATGAAAGAGGAAATCGGGGAAGCGCAATATAATATCTTACCAAAGGGTCTGCAATCAGAGTATTTTTCCTACTCAGGAAAACGATACAGAAAATGCAATAGGCCATGGCGTTTTTATAAAAAATAATTTATCAATAAAATCTTGAATAAAATGACACCAGAAGAATTTGAACGATATGTGGCATGTATATTTGAATCTAAAGGATATAAAACAGAAGTAACGAGATATTCTGGAGATTATGGTGTGGATGTTTTTGCTTTTAAAGGGAAAGAAAAAATAGCCATACAAGTAAAGAAATTTGGAAACTGTACACGAAAAGTTAATCGTGATGTTTTCTTGAAACTGTATGGTTCTCAACATTTTTTTGACTGTACTAAAGCTATTGTTGCCACAGACGGTAAAGTAATGGATGACGTGGTTGAGGTTGCCAAAAAACTGGGTATTGAAATCTTTTCTGTGGATACAAAAAAGATAGAAAAATGTAGACCTGATAATCAATCTACTGTCAATGATGCAATAACAGAAGACAATAGGCTATATCCTGATTTTTCGTTAATATGGGACAATTTTATCAGGCCATTGGAAGGGAAAACTCTTTTTAATTCAAGAGGACCAAACAGAATACTTGAAGTTAATAATACAGCATTAATACGTTCTTCCATAAATGACATACCAAGTGAAATTGATTATGATGATTTTAAATTGGCTTATGAATATCTCGCAAAAAAAGGCTCTGTAACTCGAGATTATATCAATCAGCAGATTGATAAGAGATGTTCTTCCATTATTTTTTTGGTTCTTGCGCAGGTTCCTTTTATTGAGGAATTGAAAAATCCTACGCAAACATTAAAAATGAAAAGTGAATATATTTATAAGTAGATTTCAGATAATGTAAACTCACAAATGCCACTATAAAACTGAAGTAGAAAATTGGGCTCTCATAAGAAGAGATTGTTGGTCTTCGTTTATGGAACTTCAGTTTTATAGGATATTTTCACCGCTTGGTCAAAGTAATCATGAACGTGACGGCCACGATGGCAATGGTGATACCCACTACGATGTTTGTGGTAAGCGGTTCGCCGAACACAACCGTGCCGACCACGATGGCGGTGATGGGCTCGAACACCCCGAGGACGGAAGCCTTGGTGGCCCCGATGTTACGCGAGGCGATGGCCAGAGTCGCCGTGGAAACCACCGTCGGCAGGAAGGCGAGTCCTACCAGGTTGAGCCAGTCGTGTGCGTGGGTGAGACCTGCGGTGAGGGCGGTATCGGAAATCAGAATTTTTCCCAGAAACACAATCGCTCCCACGGAGAGGGCATAGAAGGTGAGCAGAGAATTGGAGATGCTGGCGATGGCCTTGCTCCGGTTGATGATGACGATAAAGAGGGCGTAGACCAGGGCCGAACCGATGGAAAGGAGTACACCGATGGGGTTGAGCGCCTGTGTGCCGTCGCCCTGCGTCATGATGAGGACGCCCCCGAAGGTTGCCGCGATGGCCAGCCACACCGGCCAGGAAGGCACCACTTTCAGGAACACCATGATGATGGCCACCAGCACCGGGTAGAGGAACACCAGCGTCGTGGCCAGTCCGGAAGCGATGTATTCGTAGGCATCGAACAGGAAGAGGCTGCTCGATGTGTAGAGCAGTCCGAGGATGAGCAGGATACCCGCCTGTTGTCCGGAAACCCGGAAACTCTGCCGGCGCACCAGCAGAAACAGGGCCAGAATCAGTACGGCAAAGAGATAGCGGAAGAAGAGGATGGATTCGGTGGCGGCGCCGTGCTTCATCAGGGGAACCGCAAACAAGGGGTTCAGTCCATACGTGATGCCGGTGATGATTCCCGCCGGATAGCCGATGAGGGCGTTCTTGCTAAGTTTTTTCATGTGTTTGCAGAAGTAAATGTTTGTCGGGGTGCAAAATTAGTCATAAAATGGAAACGTGGGCTTCCCCGCGGGCACGAATCCGTGCGCCGGGGAAGGAACTCATTTATCTTTTCAGCAATGAAGTCCCATTTCGTAGGCTTCCTCCAGCTTCGGGTTTCCGTTGATGCTGCGAGGGCCTGCCACGCCGCCACAGAACAACGTCCCGGCCAGGCGGCTCTTCGGGAAACAGTCAATCCATCCCGTGAGACCTCCCTCTGCGCGTCGGGGCACTTCCGGCTCCTCTTCGGCAGCCGTGGTCAGCAGATAGACCTCGCGGAACTGATAGTCGAGGGTGTACATCGCATTCATACGGTCGATGAGCACCTTCATCTGTCCGCTCATCTCGAAATAATAAATCGGGGTAGCCCATACGATGACGTCGGCGTGCAGCACTTTCTGCATGATGACGTCGGCATCGTCCTTGATGACACACTTGCCCAGCTTCTGACAGGCCAGGCAGCCGCGGCAGAACTGTATATTCTTGCCTGCCAGGGAAATCTTTTCCACTTCATGACCTGCCTGGAGGGCTCCCTCCACAAAGCGGTCGGCCAGCATGTCGCTGTTGGAACCCGTGCGCAGGCTGGTGGAAATCACAATCACTCTCTTCATCTTGTCTTGTTTTTATCGGTTTTTGTAAATCGGATTCAAAGGTATAGCTTTCTGCGCAGCTTTGTGCAGGTAGGGGCTGAAAAAATATGCGTCAGAAGTGTGTGGGCATGAGTATTCATGCTTTTTCCTGCTTTCGTTCCGCCTGCTTCCGGAAAATCTGTGCCGCGATGCTGCCCGAGAAGTTGTGCCACACCGAGAACATGGCTCCGGGAACGGCCGCAAGGGGGAACAGGGCGAAATGAGTCGTAGCCAGCGAAGTGGCCAGTCCGGAGTTCTGCATGCCCACCTCGATGGCGATGGCCGACCGTTTGGACGGTTCGCTTCCAGTCAGGGCCGCCAGTCCGTAGCCCAAGGCCAACCCGAGGACGTTGTGCAGAATCACCGCCACGGCTACAATCAGGCTGCACGCGAGGATGCTGGCCGCGTTGTGTGCCACGATGATGCCGATGATGAAGGCGATGGCCAGCGTGGAAATCATGGGCAGTAATGGAACGATTCGCCGGGTAGTCCGGTTGAAGTAATGGTTGGCGGCAAATCCCAGCACGATGGGGAGAATCACCACCTGCACGATACTCAAAAACATGCCGGCGATGTCTACGTCGACCGATTCTCCGGCCAGCAGCCACACGAGGCCCGGCGTGAGCAGGGGAGCCAGCAGGGTGGAGACCCCGGTCATGGCTACACTTAGGGCCACGTCGCCTTTGGCCAGGTAGCAGATGACGTTGCTGGCCGTACCTCCCGGGCAGCATCCCACGAGAACCACACCCAAGGCCAGTTCTTCCGGCAGGGCCAGCAGTCGGCAGAGCAGCCACGCCAGGGAAGGCATGATAAGGAACTGGGCCAGTTCGCCCACGAGAATATCTTTAGGGTGTTGCAACACAGGCTTGAAGTCGGACGGGCGGAGGGTCAGTCCCATACCGAACATCACCACGCCCAGCATCGGCGTGATGGCCGAAGTGCTTATCCAGTTGAACGAGGCGGGGAGGAAGAGTGCCACGGCGGTGATCAGTACCACGATGAGGGTGATGTGTGCCGCAATCCAGGCGGAGATTTGGATGAGGTTATTTTTCATTGTTCTCTATCTTAATCATTTTCCAATCTTTCGGAATCCTGAATGAGACCGTTCTTTTTGTGCACAGACGAGAGGCAGGGACGGGGCATCCGGATTTTTCCGGCAAAGGTACGAAAACCTCTGCGAAACGCAAGCGGAAAAAGGGAGGTTCAATACAGTGGAAAGGTTCTGTAATTGAATTAATAAGAGGATGGAAAGTTGATCTGTTTCAATAATCGAAGTAAAATTATCCGTAATTGAGGCGCTTCAAAATTCTTCAAAACCGATTATCTTTGTAAAAAAAACGAAGAGAGAGGTATGAAAGTTTTGTTGATTAACGGAAGTCCCCACAGAGAGGGGAACACATTTATCGCCTTGTCGGAAGTGGCAAAGGCGTTGGAAGCGAATGGTGTAGAGGCGGAAATCGTATCCATCGGAACCAAAGCCGTACAGGGTTGTATTGCCTGCGGACGCTGTAGGGAACTGGGACGGTGCGTGTTCAAGGATGAGTTGTATCAGAGAATCCGGGAGAAACTGGAGACGGCGGACGGTCTTGTTGTCGGGTCACCGGTGTATTACGCAGGCCCTAATGGCTCGCTTTGTGCCCTGCTCGACCGTCTGTTCTATTCTGCCGGCGATTTGCTGGCCTACAAGCCTGCCGCATCGGTGGCTGTATGCCGTCGCGGGGGAGCCAGTGCGACGTTCGACCGCCTGAACAAGTATTTCACCATCAACAACATGCCGGTGGTGTCGTCACAATACTGGAACAGCGTGCATGGCAGGTTGCCCGGCGAAGCGAGTCAGGACATCGAGGGATTGCAGACCATGCGCACGCTGGGACGCAACATGGCGTGGCTGCTGAAGAACCTGAAGCAAGGAGGGGAGCCTGTCCCGCCCAGTGAGCCGTGGACGCCGACCCATTTCATCCGATAGAGACCACGACCGAAGGATGTGACGGATGGGTTTCTTTGGAACTCCGAAAAAGGCAGGGTCACACCTGCATATTAATGAATCATTTAACAATAAGAATCTGATGAAAAAAATTAGTTTCTACACAAGGGAAGACTTCCGCTTATGGTGTCTGGTGACCTTTTCACTGTGTGTGCTGCTTTCGGGATGTGGCAAGACAGAATCGGAAGTGTATATTCCCAAAGCTCCCGATTATTCCGACCCGACTTTCTGGTACACTGAAGAGAACGACAAGGCCGGCCAGAATGCCGATGTGTTCTATATCGTATCGACCTGGGAAAAAGACTGGGAGACAGAGGATGGGGTGACAGTCCACTATGCCGACGTCTACAACAAACAACACCGTGACGACATGACGAAAGAGATTTCGGGAGTGGCTGCTTATATGGGGAAGGACAACAATTTCTACGCTCCTTTCTACCGTCATATCACGATTGAAGGTTGGGCCACCCGCGATGAGCATATCATCAACAGCCGTTTTGAAGTGGCCTTCGAGGATGTGCGCAATGCTTTTGAGACCTTTCTGAAGAACCGTCCGAAAGACCGCCCGTTTGTACTGGCCGGATTCAGTCAGGGCGGAAAGGCCGTGGTGGAGCTGCTGAAAATCATGCCCGAGGAAGCATACCGCCGGCTGGTGGCAGCCTACGTGTTGGGATATAAAGTGACGCCTGCCGACACACTGGCTTCTGCGCATCTCAAGGCTGCTCAGGGGCCTGACGATATCGGTGTGACCATCTGTTACAACTCGGTCAGCGATGTGAAGTACATCCAGCCTGTCATCGCTTCGCCGTGTGCTTTCTGCATCAATCCTGTCAATTGGCGTACGGATGAAGTGCCGGCTGTCTTGCACGATACGATTACGGTGAGTGTGGCACAAAAAGAAAAGGTGCTCGTGGTGAAAGGTTACAGCGGCAGTGAGTATGCGCCCATCATGGGCTTCCTCAATGTGGGCGACTTCCATAGCTGTGAGCCGTGGTTGTACAAGGAATGTCTGGAGAAGAATATTAAGAATCGCATCGAGGTGTTCAAGAAAACACGGTTGTGAGACAGGTGATACGGTGCGCCAGGGATAGTCTTGGCGACGGATGGCGCACTGTATGCTTGGAGGAAAGATTTTTCTGTCTTACGGAATTCTGAATGAAACCGCTTTTTCCGGGTGTCAATGAACGAGGGTAGCCTGCGGACGTTGTGCGGAACTGGAGCGGTGAAATCTTCCGGTCATATTCTTTCTTTCCGGGATATGACCATCAGTGAAAAGTAGGGAAACTTCTTTTCCTTGATAATTGCCGGGTCGGAGGTATAGAATTCGTTCGCCCGGCTGATATTTTCAAAGTAATGGAACGCTGCTTCGGGGTGGGAGTCGATGCACTGACGTACGGCTTCCGCGCAAAAAGGCAGTTTCATGATGACGAGGACATAGCCGGAGTGGAGTTTCTCGGTCAGTTCCTCGGCCGAGATGAGGCCTGGAATGACCAGCAGCCTTTCTTCCTGTTTGGCCAGGTGGAGGCCTGCCACGGGTCCTGCGGCAATGAACGCCGGAATGCCTGCGATGCGTCTCACCGGCAAGCCCTTATTTTCCAACAATTCATACAGGTACTGCACGGAAGCATAGAATCCGGCATCGCCTTCGGCGGCCACAGCTATTTTCTGCCCTTCACGGTAATCTTCCTCTATGTGTGCAGCCACCTCTTGATATACTTGCAGGGCCGCTTCTCTGTGCTTGTTCATCGGAAGGGTGAATGTCTTGATTTTCTCTTCCCCGATTCCCAATGCCCGCAAGGTGTTCGCGGCGTAGGAGGAGGGGATGCCAGCGGCACTGCGGGTACCCGGACAATAGATAGAGGAGGCTTCCTGTAGGGCCTTCAGTCCTTTCAGGGTGATAAGTTCCGGGTCGCCGGGGCCTAAGGATACAAACTGAATAGCGGGATATGTTGGTTCCATATAATCAAAAGAGGGTTGTTTTTTGTGCCCGCTAAGATACTATCTTTTTTGTGAAAATGAAAAATCTGCCGTAGTGTAGCATATCAGAAAATATTTTCTACCTTTGTGGCGATATTGGTTCACTGCTGGATAAAGCGTGATGAAAAGGGAATCAGGTGAAAGTCCTGAACAGACCCGCTGCTGTAAGTTTCGCATGATTTTCAGGAAATCTGCATGCCACTGTCGGAAAGATGGGAAGGCTCCTGAAAAGAAACAAGTCAGAAGACCTGCCAGTGTGTACATAGTTTTTTATGCTTTCGGGAAATAAGGTATGAAAACAACGAGCTGGACTTCTCTCTACCCGTTCTGGATATACGGAATCCTCTTCTCTTTGTATTTGCATGCGTCTCGCGGGCATAAGTGTGTGGTATGAAGATTTGAGGAACTTATGAAACACCTGACACTCATTTTTGTTTTCGTTTTTGGCATTGTCGGCTTCTCGGAAGGGCTGGCACAGAAACTGGTCACTCTTTCGGGTCGCATCACGTCTGCCCACGGACAGCCTGTGGCGCAGGCTTCACTGGCGGTGGAGGGTACGGCCTACGGAACGTATTCGGACGAGAAGGGGGACTACCGACTGGAGCTTCCGGAGGGGACGTATACCGTGGTGGCTTCTTTCATCGGTTATGAGAGCCAGAAGCAGACGGTCCGGTTGGCCGGGCACAAGCGAATCGACTTTGTCCTGAAGGAAGAGGCCGTGGCCTTGAATGAGGTGGAAGTCTATGCCAAGAGCCAATCGCAGAAATTGCGGGAAGGTACGTTCGCCGTCAGTGCGCTGGATGTGAAGCCGATTGTGAGTTCGTTGAACAACCTGAACGAGCTGGTGGACCGGGCTTCGGGCATCAAGGTGCGGCAGGAGGGAGGCGTCGGGTCGGACTATGACCTGTCCATCAACGGGATGTCGGGCAATTCGGTCCGTTATTTCATCGACGGGGTGCCGCTGGAGACAAAGGGCTCCGGGGTGTCGCTGGCCAATCTGCCGGTCAATCTCATCGACCACATCGAGATGTATAAGGGGGTGGTTCCGGCTTATTTGGGGGCTGACGCGCTGGGCGGTGCCATCAACATCGTGACGAAGAAGGAGAAAAAGAATTACCTGGACCTATCGTACGGGATAGGTTCGTTCCATACGCACAAGGCGGACTTGAACGCGCAGGTGGTGTTTCCCAAGAGCGGGATTATCGTGCGCCCGACCGTCGGAGTCAGTTATTCAAAGAACGACTATATGATGAAAGGGGTAGAGGTGTGGGAGGAAAGTGTGAGAAAGTACGTGCCGTCCAACCGCCGGCGTTTCCACGACGATTATTTCTCGCTGCTGGCCCAGGTGGAGGTCGGAGTGAGCGGGAAACGGTGGGCAGACGACTTCTTTGTGACGGCTTCGTATTCGAAGGTGGACAAGGAGCTGCAGACGGGTTCTATCCAGACCAAGGTTTACGGGATGGCCGAGCGGAACGGGTCGGCTTATAACGTGTCGGCACAGTACCGCAAGAAGGACTTCCTGTTAAAGGGGTTGCAGATGCACAGCATGCTTTCGCATACCTGGGACTATTCGCTGACGGTGGATACGGCCTACCGGGTGTACGACTGGAACGGGAATTATGTGGAGAGTTCCCGCAATGAGATTACGGGCCGGGAACGGTCGTTGCGGCATTACAAGTGCCCCACGACGATGTTCCGCTCCAACTGGGACTATCGCTTTCATCCGCAGCATGCCCTGAACCTGAACTACTTGTTCAATCGGACGGGAAACGACCGCTACGATGACGTGGATGACAGTTTTGTGCCGTCCAATGACGTGGTGTGCAAGCACATCATCGGGCTTTCCTATCAGCAGCAACTGTGGCAGGAAAAGATGGAGAACACGTTCTTTATCAAGGATTACATCAATCACCTGAATATCCGGCAGACGGACTTGTACTGGCAGACGGGCTCGGACAAGGTGAAGGGAGAAAGTACGGGAAATTACCTGGGATACGGGGCCGGCACGCGGGTGAAGTTCCGGGAGCCGGTCGCGCTGAAGGCTTCGTTCGAGCATAGCGTGCGTCTGCCTCTGGCCCGTGAACTGCTGGGCAACGGGTCTACGGTCTATGCCAATACGGCGTTGCGTCCGGAAAGGAGCAACAACGTGAACGTGGGGCTCTTTGGTACGTGGCATCCCGGAGTGGGGCATGTGTTGTATTACGAAGTGAACGGCTTTATGCGGTTTGTGGACGATTATATTCAGGCCGTGGTGGCGGAGAAAGAGGGCATGATGCAGTATCAGAATGTACCTGCGGTGCATATCAAGGGACTGGATGCGGAAGTGCGCTACAGCTGGAGGAACCACTTGCAATGCATGGCCAATGTGAGCTGGCAGGACGCGCGCGACCAGCGTAAATACAAGGATGACGGCAAGCCTTCGGCCACGTACCTGAACCGGGTGCCCAACCGCCCGTGGTTGTTCGGGGCGGCGGAGGTCGACTATACGTTTCACGAGGTCGGCCTGAAGCACAGCAGTCTGCGCCTGGAGGGTTCGTATCAGTGGGTACACTGGTATTTCCTGACCTGGGAGGCGTATGGCTCGAAGGAGAGCAAGGCGCAGATTCCGGCGCAGCATGTGGTCAATGCGGGGGTGACTTACTCGTTGGAAAACGGGAAGTACAACCTGTCGGTCAGCTGCGACAACCTCTTTGATAAGTTGGTGTACGACCATTACAAACTGCAAAAACCGGGAAGGTCGTTCTTCCTGAAGTTCAGGGTGTTCCTGAACTGACATGTGAATCTGAACTAGATATTAACAAACTATAGTAATATTAATCTTAAACATTATGTGTATGAAAACAACGAAATTTTCCTTTCTGAGATTCCTGAAAGCGGGTGTGTTTGCTGCGGCACTTTTTTCTTTTACGGCATGTAGTAAGGATACTCCGTCCGAGAATACGGTGGACCCGGAACCTGCCGGGAAGTATCATTTTGATATCTTCATGACGGTAGGCAAACACGGCGGCATGGGAGGAGGAGATAATACGATTGTCAAAAGTGTGGAATCGCTGACAGCCGACCAGCCGATGATTGATATCAAGGGGTCCGGTGTGGAACTGAATCCGTATACCATCGAGCTGATTGCCAAAGGGAAATATTATTATCAGGTGCCGAGCAAGCAGACACGTTTCACGAAGTTCCGGATTCTGGACAACAAGATTGAAGTGGTGCAGGAACAGCCGTTTGGGGTGAATTCCTATACCGAACGGAAGTATACGCATGCGTGGCTGGACGACAAGACCTTGCTGATTATGGCGGCCAATGGGGATGCGGACAAGATTGTCTGGACCAAACTGAATGCGGAGGATATGCGTATCTTGTCGGAGGGCACGCTGGAGCTTCCTTTGCCGGCCAAGGCGACTGCGTTTACGACGACGGGTATTCTTACCTACAATGAGAAGGTGGGCAAGCTGTATTATTTCTATTATGGAAAGACCAAGGCCGGCCGGAAAGGGGTGCCCACTTCCAACTTCCTGACAGCCGTCATCAATCCTTCGGACATGAAGGTGGAAAGCAACAAGGTCAATGCGCTGGCCGGAGAAATGGCCGGAAGCTCCTACGGACAGCTGTTGCAGGACTGCGTGACTTACGACGAAACCGGAAACCTCTACCTTGCCGCATTTACCAAGAAGGGCGATTTGGAAGAGGGTTGTCTGTTGCGTATCAACAAGGGGGAAACGGACTTCGACCCTTCTTATAACGGCTATCCGAATGCGGACGGGAAACTGTGTACGGTTCAGTACCTGGGCAACGGCAAGGCGCTGACTTACGCCAGAAACCAGTCGGCCAATACGGGACGGGACACTTACAGCCTGTATTATTCCATCGTGGACTTGAAAACGGGCAAAAGAACCCGGCTGGCTTGCGACGGGAAGGAAATCGGTTTCAATAGTGGCCGCTTCTCCCAGCGTTCGGTGGTGGTAAACGGAAAGGCTTATATCGGGGTCAATACGGAGAAAAGTACCTGCATTTATATTTACGACGTCGCTACCGGAAAGGTGGAAAAAGGGGCGGATATCGCGCAGGGTTACTATTTCGACGTATTGAGAGTAGTGGAGAATTGAGAAATCTTATAACTTTGCAAGGATAAGAAAGCGATAGAATCAAGACGAATGGCGAATCACAAGATAATTGTAGCAGGCATCGGCCCGGGCTCCGCGGAGGACATCACTCCGGCGGTGGTCCGGGCCTTGGCTAGTGCGGATGTGGTAGTGGGATATCACTATTACTTCCAGTTTGTGCGTCCCTACTTGAAGGAGGGGGCGGAGTGTGTGGACACGGGGATGAAGCGGGAACGCGACCGGGCTCGTCAGGCTTTCGAGCTGGCGGAACAGGGCAAGTGTGTCTGTGTCATCAGCTCGGGCGACTCCGGCATCTACGGGATGGCACCGTTGATGTATGAGATGAAGCGGGAACGCGCCAGTGAGGTGACGCTGGAGGTGTTGCCGGGTATCAGTGCGTTTCAGAAGGCGGCTGCCAGACTGGGGGCGCCGGTGGGACATGATTTCTGCGTGATTTCCTTGTCCGACCTGCTGACGCCATGGGAGAAGATTGAGAAACGCATCCGTGCGGCGGCATCGGCCGACTTCGTGACAGCAGTCTACAATCCGAAGAGTGAGGGTCGTTACTGGCAGTTGTACCGCCTGAAGGAGATTTTCATGCAGGAGCGGGAAGCGACGACACCGGTGGGCTATGTGCGTCAGGCGGGACGTGAGGAAGAGACCGTGAAGATAACGACTTTGGCCGACTTTGACCCGGAGGACGTGGACATGTTTACGGTGGTGCTCATCGGGAACTCGCAGTCGTACGAATGGGCGGGCCATATAGTTACCCCACGGGGGTATTATCCGCCAGAAAAAATGGAGGCGACAGGCATCGGACAGGAGATTATGATTCACAGCTTCCAGACCATTTCCAAGGAACTGAAGAAACAGGACCTGCCGCTCGGACACAAGTGGGCGTTGCTGCATGCCATCCATACGACGGCCGATTTCGAGATGGAGCACTTGCTGTACAGCGACGAGCATGCGGTGGAAAAGCTGCATGAACTGCTGGTGACGGGCAAGGTCCGTACCATTATTACCGATGTGACCATGGCGGCTTCGGGCATCCGGAAACGGGCCCTTGAACGGCTGGGACTGGAGGTGAAGTGTTACCTGAACGATGAAAGGGTGGCTCGGATGGCCGCTGAAAAGCAAATCACCCGTACCCAGGCGGGCATACGTCTGGCAGTGGAGGAGCATCCGGATGCCTTGTTTGTCTTTGGGAACGCGCCTACGGCCTTGATGGAACTGTGTGCCCTGATGAGAAAGCAGAAGGCGCATCCCGGAGGCATCATCGCGGCCCCGGTGGGTTTTGTGCATGTGTGTGAAAGCAAGTACATGGTGAAGACCTTCCAGAGCGTGCCCAAACTGATTGTGGAAGGACGGAAGGGAGGAAGTAATCTGGCAGCCACCTTGGTGAACGCCATCCTGACGCTGGACGATGCGGCCTTGTTAAAACCCGGACGCGATGTGTAGGCAGTCATTCCATATTATCGGCATCAGTGACAGCACCGAGATTTATTTTCCGCCTCGGGTGCAGGAAGTCATCTTCCGGGGGAAGGTGTTTTCGGGGGGCGTGCGCCATCACCAGCTGGTGGAACGGTTCTTGCCCGAAGGGGCGGAGTGGATAGACATCACCGTGCCGTTGGACAAGGTGTTCGCGCAGTATGCCGCACACCGGGAGATTGTGGTCTTTGCTTCCGGCGACCCGCTGTTCTTCGGCTTTGCCAATACCGTACAGCGCTTGTTGCCCGAGAGCAGTATCCACGTCTATCCCACGTTCAATTCCTTGCAGATGCTGGCCCATCGCCTGCTGTTGCCTTATCAGGAGATGCGGATGGTATCGCTGACCGGGCGTCCGTGGAAGGCTTTCGATGCCGCACTGATACGCGGGGAGCGCATGCTCGGGGTACTGACCGACAGGGTGAAAACGCCGGCAGCCATTGCCGCCCGGATGCAGGAATACGGCTACGACAATTACCGGATGTATGTGGGAGAGGCTTTGGGCAATGCGGCGGAAGAACGGGTGCGGGAGCTGACGGTAGAAGAAGCCCGGCACACCACTTTCCAATCACCCAACTGTCTGATTCTGGTACGCTCGGCACTGCGCCGTCGTCCGCTGGGACTGAAGGAATCAGAGTTTGCGCTGTTGAACGGACGGGTGAACATGATTACGAAACGACCGGTACGCCTGCAGACCTTGAGCATGCTGGATTTGCAGATGCGCACGGTCTTCTGGGACATCGGCAGTTGCACGGGTTCCGTGTCGATTGAAGCGAAGAGTCTCTATCCCGAACTTGAGGTGATTGCCTTTGAACGGCGTCCGGAAGGAGCGGAACTGTTGCGGGCGAACAGTGTCAAGTGGGGAACTCCCGGCATACGGTTTGTGGGCGGGGATTTCATGGAACAGCCTTTGGCCGACCTCCCTCGTCCGGATGCGGTGTTTATAGGCGGGCATGGAGGCCGGTTGCAGGAGTTGCTGAAGCGTGCAGACGAGGTCTTGCTTCCGGGGGTAGTAATCGTATTCAATTCGGTGAGCGAGGACAGCTTGCAGCAGTTTTACGAGGGAGTGGCGCAGACCGGACGTCGGGTGACCGAACGCATCCGGCTTGTGGTGGATGCCCATAATCCAATTGAAATATTGAAAGCAGAATGAAAGAGAAAACAGCCATTATATTGATATCTTCCCAGGCATTGCCGATGGCGCAGCTGCTGGAGAAGGAATTGGGAGATTGTACCATTTTTTCACAAAAGGCACTCGACGGATGCACGCAGGTGGCCTCGTACAGTGAGTTTGTGGCGGCTTCGTTTGCCGCATACGACCGTTTCCTGTTTATCGGGGCCATGGGCATCTGTGTGCGCTGCATCGCTCCCTGTGTGTCCGACAAATATGCCGATCCGGCGGTGGTGTGTATGGACAGTACCGGGCAGTTCGTCGTTCCGGTATTGTCCGGCCATGTGGGAGGGGCCAACGAGTGGGCCCGGCAGATTGCGGCCATCTTGGGGGCACAGGCGGTCATCACCACTCAAAGTGACTGCCACGGGGTGTGGGCCTTGGACTTACTGGCTGCCCGGTTCGGATGGCAGACCGCATGCTCGCACGAGGAGATGAACCGCGCGATTGCCCGTTTCGTGAACCAGGAAAGAGTGTCCTTGCTGTTGGATATAAAGGACAAGGGTACCGCCTGGCTGGAGCGTACCCTTCCGCCGTATGTAAAAGTGTATTATCATTATGCCGACATTCCTTTCGAGGAGACGGACCTGCTGATTGCCGTCACGCCCTACGAGTACGAGGCGCCGGTGCAGGCCTTGTATTATCGTCCGCAGGTGTTGCATCTCGGAGTGGGCTGCAAGAAACAGTGCGTACCCGACGGCATTGCCGAATACATCGAAAAGGTGATGCGCTCGCACGGCCTGTCACCGTTGTCGCTGGCTACGGTCGGTACGATTGAGCTGAAGAAAGACGAGCCGCTGCTGAAGGCGTTGCGGGAGCGATGGAAACAGACAAAGGTCTGCATCTATTCTGCGGAAGAGCTGAGCGGTCTGGAGATACCCCATCCGTCGCAGAAGGTGTATGAAGTGACCGGGGTCTATGGTGTGGCCGAGAGTGCGGCACTCAAAAGCAGCGGAGGCGGAAAATGGCTGCTGGATAAACAGAAAGGAGAGTTGGTGACGGGCTCGCATTTCACCTTTGCGGTGACACTGGCGGCGGAGGCGGTGCGCGGAGGACACATCGAGATTGTGGGGGCCGGTCCCGGTGACCCGGAACTGATTTCGGTGCGTGGCAAACGGATGCTGGAAAAGGCCGACCTGGTGCTGTATGCGGGCAGTCTGGTGCCGCGCGAGCTGACTTATTACGCAAAGGAGGGGGCCGTGGTGCGCAGTTCGGCCCACATGGACCTACAGGAGCAGTTTACCTTGATGAAGGAATTCTACGACCGGGGACTGTTTGTGGTGCGTCTTCACACCGGCGACCCGTGTATCTACGGTGCCATTCAGGAACAGATGGCCTTCTTCGATGCCTACGGCATGAGCTACCACATCACGCCGGGAATCTCGTCTTTCCAGGCGGCGGCAGCGGCCCTGCGTTCGCAGTTCACCATCCCGGAGAAGGTGCAGAGCATCATCCTGACCCGGGGAGAGGGGCGGACCCCCATGCCGGAGAAGGAACAGTTGCACAAGCTGGCCCAGTCGCAAAGTACCATGTGCATCTACCTGAGCGCGTCCATCGTGGAGAAGGTGCAGGAAGAACTCTTGCAGGCCTATCCGCCGGAGACGCCTGTGGCTGCCTGCTACAAGTTGACGTGGAAGGAAGAGAAAATCTACCGGGGGGTACTGAAGGACCTGGCCCGTATCGTTCGGGACAATCACCTGACCCTGACTACGCTGCTGGTGGTAGGAGAAGCGATAGACAACCGTAAGGGGCTTTCCCGTTTGTATGCCTCCGACTTTACCCATTTGTTCCGGTCATGATACTCGTATTAGGTGGAACCACGGAAGGGCGGCTGGCCGTGAAAGTGCTGGATGAGTCGGGCAAGCCTTATTTCTATTCCACGCGCGGAGACTCGCAGCAGATCAGTTGCCGTCATGGGGAGCGTGTCAGCGGGGGCATGGATGCGGAAAAGATGGAAGCCTTCTGTCGGGCGCACTCTGTCCGCCTGCTGGTGGATGCGGCCCACCCGTTTGCCGTCCGCTTGCACGAAACTGTGGAACAGGTCAGCCGGAGCCTTCAGTTGCCCGTGGTGCGTTTCGAACGTATCTATCCGCCCCGTACCGACGAGGTTATCTGGTGTGCGGATTATCAGGAAGCCGTCCGCCGGTTGAAGGAGGACGGCATTACCCGCCTTCTGGCACTGACCGGCGTGCAGACCATCGGGAAACTGCGCGACTTCTGGGCGGACGATACCCTCCAGCCGACTTGTTGGTTCCGTATCCTGGATCGGGAGGAATCCGTCTCACTGGCCGTGCGGCAGGGTTTCGATGCGAATCGGCTGGTCTTTTACCACGAAGGCGCACCGGAAACGGAACTTCTGGAGCAGTTGAAGCCCCAGGCCATCCTGACCAAAGAGAGCGGCGAGAGTGGCGGTTTTGTCGAGAAACTGGAGGCAGCCCGCCGTGGGGTAATTCCGGTCTATGCGGTCTGTCGCCCTTCCCTGCCGGCCGATTTCATTACGGTGACCGGCATACACGGACTGCGGAAAGCCATCGAGCGCTTGCTGCCCGATTTCTATCCCTTGCGGAGCGGATACACCACCGGAGCCTGTGCCACGGCTGCGGCCAAGGCGGCCCTGATTCGCTTGCTGACGGGTGAATCTCTTTCGGAAGTACGTTTTCGGATACCCGACGGAGAGGAACTGTCCTTGCCCCTTGCATCCGTCTGTCAGGAAACAGACACATCGGCTACGGCTGCCGTGGTGAAAGACGCGGGCGATGACCCCGACGTGACCCACCGCAGCGTAATAGAGGCCAAGGTGGCGTTTGCCGCACAACCCGGTATCCGTTTCCTGCAAGGGAAAGGGGTGGGGAAAGTCACCCTTCCCGGTCTGGGATTGCCGGTGGGAGAGCCTGCCATCAATCCGGTTCCCCGGCAGATGATGATGCGGGAACTGTCGGCCCTGTACGGCGGGGGACTGGAGGTGACGATTTCCGTACCGGGGGGAGAGGAACTGGCCCTTCGTACGTTCAATCCCAAGCTGGGCATCGTAGGCGGAATTTCCATCATCGGGACTTCGGGCATCGTGCGGCCTTTCTCTTCCGAGGCTTTTGTGGAAGCCATCCGTCGGGAGGTGGAAGTCTGTCAGGCCATCGGAGCGGAACGGCTGGTGCTCAACTCCGGTGCCAAGAGCGAGAAATATGTGAAACGTGAATACCCGGACTTGCCCCCGCAGGCCTTCGTACATTACGGGAACTACATCGGTGATACCCTGAAGATTGCAGACGACCTGCACATCGGGAAGGTAACGATGGGTATCATGCTGGGCAAAGCGGTGAAACTGGCCGAGGGCCACTTGAATACCTACAGCAAGCAGGTGGTGATGAACAAACAATTCTTGCAGGAACTGGCCCGCGACTGCGGTTGTTCTCCGGAGGCACAGGCGGTGATTGCGAAGATGACGCTGGCCAGGGAGCTGTGGAAAGGTCTCCCGGAAGCGGATGCAGCCCTTTTCTTTCCGGCCCTTCTGGGCTTGTGCCTGAAGCATTGCCTGGCCTTGCTCAGCCGGACGGAACTCACCCTGATGCTGATAGACGAGGACGGGCACATTGCCTGCCGCCTAGTGGGGCAGGGCGTCCAATAACTGATGTACGGCTTGCAGCAGCTCTTCGATGGTGGCTGCCTGTACGGTCTGTCCGGAAGCAGGATGGAGGAAGAAAGCCTCGTCGGTGACCGCGATGTACCAGTCGGACGGATGCTGCCGGTTGCCTTCAATCCCGTGACGGGCCAGTGCCTTCTGCACCATGGTGTACCGGTCTCCTTCTCCTGTGAGACGTACGGAGACCGTGGCCTGCCGGGCGATGCGGAACAGTCCGCTTTCCCTGTCAAACCGGATGCCTTTTCTCAGGAAGAAATGGCTGAGACTCCCATCCAGTGACAAATCTTCCGGGGTACCGGTCTTCACCCCGTTCTCCTTGTTCATCAACCACACTTTGTCGGCAATCTGTAGCGCCAGTTCCAAGTCGTGTGTGGACAGGAAGATGGTGCGGTTGCCCGTGTGCGACAACCGGAACAGCAGTTGCATGATTTCCACCTTGCTGGGAAAGTCCAGGAAAGCGGTCGGTTCGTCCAGAAAGATGATGTCCGTCTGCTGTGCCAGTGCTTTGGCAATCATGACCTTCTGCCGCTCGCCGTCGCTCAGCTGATGCACCATCTGGTGGCGCAGGTGCCCGATGCCGACCTGTTGGATGGACTCTTCTATCACCTCCCTGTCGTGCTTGCCCAAGCGGCCCCAGAATCCGGTGTACGGACTTCGTCCCATGCCGACCAGTTCCTCCACCGTCATGTTGCGCAGCTCGCACTTCTCGGTCAGCACCACTCCGATGAGCGTGGCCAGTTCCTTGTCGGAATACGTGGACAACGGTTTTCCTCTCAATATGATTTCTCCCTCCAGCGGCGCCTGAAATCCGGATAAGGTGCGGAGCAAGGTCGATTTTCCGATGCCGTTCGCCCCCAACAGGCAGGTCAGTTCCCCGCTGTGGAGGCAGGCGTTGATGTCGGTAGCCACCACCTTCCGGTTGCCTTTCTCCTTGTAGCCGATGGTGAGGTGATTGATTTGTATGTGATTGTTTTCCATCATTCGTTTAGGTCATTGCGTCGTTTGTTGAACAATACCGAGATAACCACCGGCGCACCCACCAGCGCCGTCACGGAGTTGACCGGAAGTGCCCCTTCAAATCCCGGCATGCGTGCAATCAGGTTGCACACCAGGGCCATGGCTCCTCCCATCAGCAGGGAGGCCGGCATCAGGATGCGGTGGTCTGACGTGCGGAACAGGCTGCGGCAGAGGTGAGGAACCGCCAGTCCAAGGAAGATGATGGGACCGCAATAGGCCGTGACGATGGCCACCAGCACGCCCGAGCAGGTGATGACCTGCAGTCTGGCCCGCTTGATGTTCAGTCCTAGGTTGCGCGCGTAGGCATCCCCCAGCAACAGCAGGTTCAACGTTTTCACCAGCAGGAAAGAGACGGGCAGGAGCACCAGCATAATCGAGACAAACAGCGTCATCTGGTTGCCCGATACGCGGGCGAAGCTGCCCAGTCCCCAGATGACATAAGCCCGGATGTCTTCTTCCACACTGAAGTATTTCAGTACCCCGATTACCGCGTTGGCCACATAGCCCACCATCACCCCGATAATCAGCAGGGTCACGTTTCCCTTCACTTTCTGCGAAACGAAGATGATGAGTGCCATGACAGACAGCGAGCCGATAATGGCCGAAAGGGTCAAGGCGATTTCGCCCATGATGCCGATTTTGCTCAAAGCCACTCCGCCGAGGGTACCGGACAGCAGGACCACGAAGGCCACGCCCATGCTCGCGCCGGAGCTGATGCCCAGCACGGAAGGTCCGGCCAGCGGGTTGCGGAACACCGTCTGCATCTGGAGTCCGCTGACCGACAGTCCGGCTCCTGCCATGAGGGCCGTCAGTGCCTGTGGAATACGGGATTTCCAGATGATGTTGTACCAAATTTCGTTGTCGTGCGAATTCCCCCACAAAATCTGCCACACCTCCTGGAACGGAATCGATACAGACCCCAGGAGCAGGTTCAAGAGGAAGAAGACAAAAATCAGCAGGGCGATGAACACCATATAAAGTGCGACCGGACGTTTCATGCAAGGAAGGGGATTAGGGTTTTAAGCATTCATAATAACGGGGGGTATGGTCGGGCAACAGCTGCGGATGGAAGATGGCAATCAGGTCGGCCAGCACCACTTCCGGTTCCATCGGCATACTCTCGTAAAACGGTTTCTCACTCATGTTGCAATAGATGACCTGTTTCTTCTTGAACGCCTGAAAATCGGCATAGCGGACATCCTCGGCTTGCAGGGCTTCGTAAGAGAACTTCCCTTTGTAGCTGTTGACGATTCTCCAGTAGTCTGCATACGCCGCCTGACTGTAGACCGTTTCAAAGTCGAGCGACACCCCGCCCGAGTGTGTATCCTCCTTCAGGAAATAGTCGGCCCCCGCATCCTTGAACAGCTGGGCCAAGAAACTCTTTCCCCCGACGGCATACCAGTTGCCGCCTCTCAGTTCACCACTGAACACGACCGGCCGTTTCTTCACCTGCGCGGTAAGCTGCACCAATTCCTGGTAACGTTTCTCTATCTCCGCAAAAATCCGGTTGGCCTGTGCTTCCTTTCCAATCAGCAGTCCGACAAACTTGATCCATTCCGCTTGGCCCAGGGGAGTCATCTCCTTGTAGCCCAGGTGCGGGATGAGGGGAATGCCCACTTCCGTCAGGGCGTCATATCCTCCGCGCTTGAAGGGAGAAATCAGGATGACGCCGGGATGGATGCCCATGATGACCTCGTTGTCAAAGTTGCCCTCGATGCCAATCTTGTGCGTCTTTCCTTCCTTCAGCCGCTTCTGCATGTCGGCATTGAAAAGATGACGGGTACTGGTAATTCCGACCACGGCATCCAGGGCCGAGAGTTTGATAAAGTTGGAAAGTTGCAGGGAAGTCATGCAGACCGTGCTCTTGACCGGCGTTTCGATGACGGTGTAGCCCTCAGGCGCGCCGGTGACTTTGGTTCCTTTCGGCGCCAGGACAAAGTGATACGATTCTCCGCCTTCTTCCTTTTGCGGGTCTTTGATGTCCAGCAGGCAATAGCCCTTGTCCGTGTAAGTCACCTGAAATCCCTTCGCGTATCGAGGGACAATGCGGACGTTCGTATCGGCAGGGGTGACAGTGCCGTTTGCATTCGTTTTCTCCTCTGTATTCGAGCTTTTCTTCGCTCCGCAGCCAAACAAGAAGGGTATGGCCAGGCATACCCACCAAAATAGATGTTTCATGGTCTGTTATTCGTAGGTAATCACTTTTCGCTCTCCGAACCGTTCCGGAAGGATGCAAGAAGTGTTTGTATTTTCTGTCTCAATTGAAAAATAGCTTTGCAAAGTTAAAAGATATAATTAAAAACAGCCTCCCTGTCATTACTTTTTGTCATACTATAACAATCTATAGTATTGTCCGTTTCCGAGAAATGAGCAGATGGCATTATCTTTGTCACCGATTATGATTCACAAATTTATCTGGTATTTATGAAAGCAAGAACTTTTCTCGTGGCTTGTTGCCTCGCTTTAGGTGGAATCTGCATGCCCGTGCATGCACAGGAAGAAGGAAATTTCGTGTCGGAAGATGTGATGCAGCATCTTCAGGAAGGCGATAAAATCGCATTGCTGATGGTCCATTTCGGTACCACGCACGACGACACCCGTGCTCTCACCATCGACGCCCTCAACCAGAAGGCCAAGGCCGAATTCCCCCAGCTGGAGTTCCGCGAAGCCTATACCTCGCGCATCATCATGCGGCGGCTGGCCAAGCGGGGCATGCGCAAACTGAATCCGGTGGAGGCCCTGGCCCAGCTGAAAGCGGACGGCTACACCCACGTCATTATCCAGTCGACTAACATCATCGACGGCATCGAGATGGAATCGCTCCGCAAGGACATCGACCTGATGCGCCCTCTGTTCAAGGAAATCCGTCTGGGCATGCCCCTGCTTTACACCCCGGAAGACTACAAGCAGGTGATTGACTGCCTGGCCACGAAAAGCCGGGAGAAAACCTTCACCATCCTGGTGGGGCACGGCACCTACACCCCCGCCACTGCCCAGTATGCCATGCTGGACTACATGCTGCAGGCGGAAGGCCATACCGATTTTGCCGTCGGAACGGTAGAAGGCTATCCCACCTTCGACAATGCCATCGACCGGCTGGAAGCGCAGAAAAAAATCAAGCAGGTACAACTGATTCCCTTCATGTTTGTGGCCGGCGACCATGCCAAGAACGACATTGCGGACGACATGAAAGCCGCCCTGGAAAAGAAAGGCTATCAGGTGACCGCCCTGTTGGAAGGCCTGGGAGAACAACCCGCCATCCAGCAGCTTTACCTCGACCACATCCGCTTTATCCTTCAGCACAAGCAGGTGGACATCGTGCAGAAAAAGAAGGCTTATGCCCAAGAAAAAGACTGACTAAAAACGGAAAACTTATGTCGTTAGCCAAACCTCAATTCCTGATTGCGGCTGCCGCTTCCGGAAGTGGCAAGACCACCTTTACGATGGGCCTGCTGCGGGTACTCAAAAGGAGGGGCCTGCCCGTGCAACCCTTCAAGTGCGGCCCCGATTACATCGACGGGAAGTTTCATGCCCTCGCCTCGGGGCGGGAGTCTGTGAACCTGGACACCTGGATGGCCTCGGAAGCCCATGTGCGGGCAGTCTATTCCCGGTACGCCCGGGAGGCATCGGCCTGTGTGGTGGAAGGCGTCATGGGCCTGTTCGACGGGTACGACCGGATGAAAGGGAGCAGTGCCGAGATTGCCTCCCTGCTGCATCTGCCCGTCATCGTGATTCTCAACGCACGTTCTTCGGCCTACACCGTCGCCGCAGTCTTGTATGGGCTGAAGCATTTCTGCCCCCAGGTGGAAGTGGCGGGAGTCATCTTCAACCAGGTAGGTTCTCCTTCGCACTATGCGTACCTGAAAGAGGCCTGTGCCGATGTGGGCGTGGCCGATTTGGGCTATCTGCCCAAGGTAAAGGATATCGAAGTCCCTTCCCGCCATTTGGGACTGACCATCGGGCGGGCTGCGGAAATCGATGCCCTGTCCGACAGGGTGGCCGATTTGATGGAACAATACGTGGACGTGGACCGCCTGCTGGCGCTGACCACCCGTCCGCAGGAAGTGTTCGATGCGACTCCTGCCTCCGCGGTTGCCTCCGGCGAATCGGGGCGAAAACGCATCGCGGTGGCACAGGATGCCGCCTTTAACTTCCTCTATAAGGAGAACCTGGACGTCTTTTCCCAAAAGGCGGAAGTCGTGACCTTCAGTCCGCTGGCAGGCGATGCACTGCCACAGGCCGATTATGTGTACTTGCCGGGCGGTTATCCGGAGTTCTTTGCCGACTCCCTGAGCCGCAATGTACGGTTGGGTGCACAGCTGAGAGACTTCGCCGGGCAGGGCGGGCGACTGTTTGCCGAATGTGGAGGAATGATGTATCTGTGCCGGCAACTGGTTTCGCAGGAGGGCGAGGTGTATCCGATGGCGGGCGTGCTGCCTTTGGATTGTACGCTGGAGAAAATGCGTCTGCACCTGGGCTATCGTACGGCCCGTTATCGGGGCATGCAGCTCAAGGGACATGAGTTCCATTATTCGTCGGTCGTCCAGCCCGATGCGCTGCCCTCCGAGGTTTGCCAGTACAATGTGAAAGGTGCGCCGGTAGACACCCCTTTGTACCGTTACAGGAACGTGATTGCCGGATACACGCACTGGTATTGGGGAGAGAATGACTTTTTTAACTTATGGGATTAAAACGAAGAGTATGAGAAAAATATATACCCGGACCGGAGACGACGGAACGACCGGCATCCATGGGGGCGCACGTGTGCCCAAGGACGACATCCGCATCGAAGCGAATGGCTGCCTGGACGAGCTGAACACCCTGCTCGGCATCATCCGGAGCCTGTTGCCGGAGGCCGATGCGTGGCAGCAAAAACTCTGTTTCATCCAGCGCAACCTGATGGTCGTGATGAGTCATGTGGCAACCCCTTCCGCGCTGAGGGAACAGAATCCGAACGAACTGCCGCAGGACTTGGACAAGTTTTGCGAGGAGTGGATGGACGAGATGATGTCGCAGCTGGAAGACAACGGCTATTTCATCCTGCCGGGCGGCACTCCGCTGTCTGCCCAGTTACAGTATGCGAGGGCCGTGACGCGCAGGGCAGAACGGCGGCTGTGGACCCTTCACCGCACGGACCCCGTCCCGCAGGCGATTCTCCGGTTCATCAACCGCTTGTCGGATTTGCTTTTCGTAATGGCCCGATTTGAAATGCAGCGGCAGCAATGGCCCGAAGAGAAATGGATGAGCTTTGCCTACAAGCGGAAGAAGCGGAGGGAGGAATAAAAGCAGCTGGGCGTGACGGATGGATTTCTCCTTCATCCGGGCCAGCTCCTTCTCGTCGTGACGGCTCGCATACGAAAGTCCCCCGCTGTGAAAGGCAGTTCGGAGTGTCGCCGGGCGGGGTAGCCGTTCATTCATAAGATGTCCAACGATGGGCGGTGCTTTTTTATGCTTGTTTCTGTGGACTTGGAACGGACGGAAGCCCGGTGACGTTATGCCCACAGAGTATTGGTAAAAACGGCCATCTTGATTGCAGGATATGCTATCGCCCATTTCCGTCCCATGATGATGACTGTGCTGGCAATGATATTCGGCAGACCTCCCTAATGTTCGCAAGAGATAAACAAGCCTGTTTGTGTATCAGAAAAACGCTTGGTCGAATTGTGTTTCATGCTGAAACGTTTTTTATGTTTCTCCACTTGGAACCGTATGTTTCTCGTGTGGGAGACGTACGTTTTTGCTTCGGGAAACGTATGTCTCCCGTGCGGGAAACGTAGAAAACGCAGGGGAGGATTTCCCTTTGCGTCAGTGAGCTTTTTAATCTGCAAAAGAAGGGGATTATCGGCTTGAAATTACATAATGAGTACGGGAGCAAAAGCCATTTTCAATAGAAAGGATTACGTTTATATGCCCCGCTTGTAGAATTTAACCCCATAAATTTGACTATTATAAAATAAATCGTAATTTTGCCCCCATGGAATTAGTAGCCGAACAGACAAGTCCGTCTGTCGGTGCAAGGGAATCCGGTGGAAAACCGGAGCTGTACCCGCAGCTGTAACCTCCATTCCAGAAATGTCTGTAACTACAAGTGTCACTGTCGCTTATGCGCGATGGGAAGGCCCTACAGACAGGAGGAAGCCAGAATACCTGCTAATATCCACGACGACAAAGCATGGGGCTTCCGGGATTAGGAGCGCAAGGTGCACCTTATGAATACAGATTTGTAATATTTTGTTTCCTGCCTGTGGGGGAGGACTTTACTTATCTTCATCTGAAGCCGCATGCCCGCTTTATAATTTTGACAAAAAGGTTGCATGATGAAGAAAAAGTTAGGATTTATTCTCCCGTTGCTGTTGGTAGGCAATGCCCCACATTCCGTGGCGCAAAGCATGCAGGAGGGCAAGAAAGTGGAAGAGCTTTCCGTGAGGTTGGACGAGGTGGTGGTGACGGGTACCGGCACGGAACATTACCTGAAAGACGCTCCCGTACAGACGGAAGTCCTCACCCGGAAGGCGTTGGAACAATTCCAGGCACGCAGCATGGAAGAGCTGCTGAGTGGGCTTTCCGCTTCACTCACCTTCCACGATGGAGACATGGGCGGCCATATCCAGTTGAACGGGCTGAACAACGATTACATCCTCATCCTGATTGACGGCAAGCGGATGAACGGGGATGTAGGCGGACAGAACGACTTGAACCTGTTGAACCCGGCCAATATCGAACGCATTGAAATTGTGAAGGGGGCCGCCTCCTCCCTTTATGGAAGCGATGCCATCGCCGGGGTCATTAATATTATCACCAGGAAGAGTCCTCACAAGATGGAACTGACCAGCACCAGCCGGGTGGGTGAGTATGGCGACGTCAGGGAAAGCGCTTCCTTCGGACTGTCCGTCGGAAAGATAAAAAGCGTGACGGGAGTGAACTTCCGGCATACGGACGGTTGGCAGAATACCGACTTGCAGTGGAACCAGCAGCAGCTGAAACCAGGCTCCACGCTGAAAACGATGAACCGGTCTACCAATTATACGTTGTCCGAGAATCTGGAATGGCAGGTCAATGACCAGCTTCAGCTGACGGCTTCCGGCAGTTATTACGAACGCTGGGTTGCCCGTTCGCACGGACAATGGAGTTATCTTGCCAATGATTTCTATTATCGCAATTATGGGTTCGCTGTCGGCGGCAAATACAAGCTGGGCGGACGGAATTACCTGACGGCAGACCTTTCGTACGACCGGTATGGGTATTTCTACGACTACAAGTTGCAGGAGGTCACCGACTATTTCATGGAGGGGAACCGCATCACTTATTTCCCCGGACAACGCATCAAACAAAGCATTCAGAAACAGGTGCTGGGCCAGGCGAAAGGGGTCTTCTACTTCGGCGAGCGCCACATCCTGAACACGGGCATCGAGTATCTGTACAATGGTCTTGAATCTCCCCACCGGATTGACGGCGACCGTGCTTCTGTCTATACGTTGGCCGCTTATGCCCAGGAAGAATGGACGGCCCGGGAAAACACGGTCGTCACCGTAGGAGCCAGAGGAACCTTGCACAAGGAAACGGGCTTGAACTTCAGTCCCAAAGTGTCCGTCTTGTACAAATGGTCGGATTTTAACCTGCGTGCTTCGTATGCCATGGGATACAAATCGCCCACCGTGAAAGAGTTATATTACAACTACATAGCCACATTAGGTGGCGGCGCGCTTACGGCCTACCATGGCAACAAAGATTTAAAGGCGCAGACCTCCCAATATGCTTCTGTAGGGCTGGAATACGCGGGAAACAAGTGGCAGGCCAGTCTGACAGGCTATGTCAACCTGTTGCGCCACCTGATTGAGCTGGTGGAAATCAATCTTACCCCGGAAGAAAAGCTGGAGGAGATTGAGAAAAGCAAGGAGTATCGGAACCTGACGCGGGCACGCATCTGGGGAGTGGACTTCACTTTCAATTACCAGCCGACCAAGGATGTTACGCTGAGCGGGGGCTACAGTTTCGCAGACCCCAAGGCCCAATATCCCAACCAGGGCATCAACTACATGGAATATATCCCGATGGATGCCACTTCAAAGCACAACGCGACGTTTCATGCCGCCTGGCAGCATGCGTGGAAGCGGTATCGCCTGGGAGTAGGGGTGTACGGACGCTATCAGTCCACCCGCCGTTATGTGAAGGATAACAATGCCGACGCTTTCCAGACTTGGCGCATCAATACGGCGCACACCTGCCTGGGAATGAAACGCTGGACGATGACCCTGAACGTAGGAGTGGACAATGTGTTCAACTACATAGACCGTACTCCTTTCGGCTATAATCGGGCCACCACCACACCCGGACGTAATTTCTACGTTTCGGCACTCCTCAAGTTCAAAAACAGATAATTACACCATATTCACTTATTAACTCACTAATAGTATGAAAATGCATTTTTTCAAATCAAGTATGATGGCAACGCTGATGGCGACTGCCTTGTGCACGGGTATCGTTTCGTGCAGTGACAAAGACGACGTGGAAAGTACCTTGAATCCGGCCGAACGGATTGTCTCGCAGACCAAGAAGCATGACACGGCCTTGCTGCTCTGTACCTTTGGCAGCACCTACAAAGAGTCGCTTTCTGTATATGACGACGTGATGGATGACTTCAAGAAGGAATTCCCTGATGTGGACATTTACATGTCGTTCACCTCGCGTACCTGTATCAACCGCGTACAGGCTGCTACGGGCATCGAACGCTATGAACTCGACCAGTGGCTGAAGGCCATCGGAAACGCCGGATACAAGCGGGTGGCAGTGCAGTCGCTGCATGTGATTCCCGGTGAGGAGTATCTTTCGTTGATGAACACCGACATCAAGAAATACTTTATGATTCAATGGTTTCCGCACATCGACGTTTTGCGCGGAGCCAACCTGTTGTCTGAGGAAGAAGACACGAAAATGGTGGCCGACGTGCTCTACAGCCACTATGCGGAAAGGCTCAGTGACAAGAACCACATCGTGCTGCTGATGGGACACGGTAACCCGGATGAAAACTACAGCGCGAACCAGAAGTATGCCGAGGTACAAAAGGCCCTGCAGGCCAAAGCTGCCCACAAGAATATCTTTGTGGGGACGGTGGATTATGGCGATATGCTTTTTTGGCCCAAGGAGGTGGAAGAGAATCCGGCCGACCGCCTCACGGATGTCCGCACGGTACGCAGCCAATATCCGAATTGCATCTACTCCCAGATCATGCAGTATTGCGAAGATAACGGCCTGCAACCGGCCCACGTGAAAGTCTATATCGCTCCTTTCATGTCCATTGCCGGTGACCATGCCCATAACGACCTCTGGGGATTGAAGGCACTGGCCGAAGGGGCCGATGTGAATAAGGTTGAACTGAACACGAACGAATACAGCTGGCGTGAGCGTTTGGAGAAAATCGGCTTCCAGGTGCAGGAGGATTTTGAATCTCATCCCATCAGGGAGGCCGGGGCCGACCATGGCATTGCCGACGGTTGCGGCATCCGCGCCCTGGGCAGTTATCCTGAAATCCGTCGAATCTGGGTGAAGCACCTCCGCGAACAGTGGGATGCCAACGCCTGGGAGAACGGAAAGGATTATCAATAAGCCGTCATCAGGGTTCCGGAAGCATTGCCTGCCATAGCTTCATCGGCAATAGCTTCCGGATGATGAAAGCTCTGAGTATAGCCGTAAATTGGACCTGGAACGTATCTTTGAGGTAGGAGTCGCAAAAAATAAGTATTAAAATATGATAATTCATTTGATGAATCAAAGTCTATTCGTATTTTTGCGAACAACAAACAAAAGGAGGAATAGAAAGGATGAAAAAGAAGTATACAGAAGAACAGGAAAAGATAGCCCGCTTTGCCAAGGCGATGGGGCATCCGGCACGCATAGCCATACTTCAGTTCCTGGCCTCTCAGGAGTGTTGCTTTTTCGGTGATATTCATGAGGAACTTCCCATTGCAAAGGCCACGGTATCGCAGCATCTGAAAGAGTTGAAAGAGGCCGGACTTATCCAGGGTGAAATTGAGACGCCGAAAGTAAGATACTGCATCAACAAGGAAAACTGGGAAATCGCCAAAAAGGTGTTTGCCGGTTTTTTTGGACAACCTATATGTAAGAAAGAGGGCTGCTGTGAGTAAGCCCTTTTTTTTGAAGGATAAGTTCGTAGTTTTGCGAATAACTAACAATTGAAATAGAAAGACATGAAAAAAATTTTATTCTTGCTTGCTGCATGCTTCACCTTTAGCGCCTGCAGCATGAACGCAAAGAACGGAACGGAAGCACAGACGCAAAAAGAAGTGACAGTAAAAGACCATGTGGAAGTATTGTATTTTCACGGGAAGCAGCGTTGTGCTACCTGTATGGCCATCGAAAGCAATACAAGAGCTGCAATGGAGGAGAACTTTGCGGAACAGCTCAAAAGGGGTGAGGTCGTTTTTAAGGTAATAGACATCAGCCAGAAGGAAAATGAGAAGATGGCCGAGAAGTATGAGGTAACCTGGTCATCGCTGTTTGTCGTGAAATACAAGCACGGACAGGAAACAAGCGAGAACATGACCGAATTTGCTTTCGGAAATGCCCGCAAGTCGCCGGACGTATTCAAAGCTGGGGTGGTGAAGGCTGTCAATGAAATGCTGAAATAACGGAGAAGGTTATGGACTGGTTACAGACATTGCTGGATAACAGCTCCACTCCCGTACTGACAGCGTTTCTGCTCGGACTGCTGACCGCGCTGTCACCTTGTCCGCTGGCAACGAACATCGCAGCCATCGGCTTTATCGGAAAAGACATTGAAAACAGAAAGCGCGTTTTCCGGAACGGCTTGCTCTATACGCTGGGGCGTATCCTTTCATACACCCTGCTCGGAGCGGTACTGATTATGGTTCTGAAAGAAGGTTCCAGCATGTTCGGCATACAGAAGGCCATCGGGACATGGGGGGAACTTGTGCTGGGTCCGCTTCTGCTCGTGATAGGTCTGTTCATGCTCTTTGGCGACAAACTGAATCTCCCGCAGTTCGGCTTCCACGGAAATGCGGAAGGTCTCGTCCGGAAAGGCGGATGGGGTGCCCTGCTGATTGGCGTACTGTTTGCCCTGGCTTTCTGTCCGACAAGCGGTGTGTTCTATTTCGGCATGCTGATACCGATGTCTGCCACGGCGACAGCCGGCTATTTCCTTCCTGTGGTATTTGCCATTGCCACAGCCATCCCCGTGATTGCCGTGGCATGGATTCTTGCCTTCAGTGTGCAGCAGATGGGAAATTTCTACGGCAGGATGCAGAAGGTGCAGAAATGGATGAACCTGATTGTGGGCGTGGTGTTTATCCTCGTTGGCATCTATTATTGCTGGATAATGTATTTATAAAACGAATCGATAACAAACCAAATATTTACGAACATGGAAATTAAAGTTTTAGGTCCGGGTTGTGCCAAATGTAAATCAACCTACAATGTCATTGAGAAAGTGCTGAAAGAAAACCACATCGATGCGAAACTGACCAAGGTGGACGACATCATGGAAATGATGAACTACCACATCATGACCACACCGGCCGTGGTGATTGACGAGGTGGTGAAGATGAAAGGACAGGTTCCGACTGAAAGCGAGGTAAAGAAACTGCTGGGCATCTGAGGCACAGAATGATTTAACTGTGGGCGGCAGAGACAACTGTGGTGGAATCTGCCGCTCTTTTAATGAATAGGTTGTTCGTATTTAGACGAATTAAAATAGAATAGAAATGATACAGGATTTTGCTGACTGGCTTGTTTACGGGTTGTTCGGACTGAGTGCCGATACTCCGGTAGGAGTTGCCGTAAACTTCTTCTTTTATGATACAATTAAAATTCTCATACTTTTGTTCTTCATCAGTGTGTTGATGGGCATTGTCAACGCTTATTTCCCGATAGAGCGTTTGCGGAACTATCTCGTCACACACAAGATGTACGGGTTGCAATACTTGCTGGCGTCACTCTTCGGAGCCATCACCCCGTTCTGTTCGTGTTCATCCATACCGCTGTTCATCGGCTTCGTGAAAGGCGGTATCCCTTTGGGGGTCACCTTCGCCTTCCTGATTACCTCCCCGCTGGTGAATGAGGTGGCTGTGGCCATGTTTCTCGGCTCATTCGGTCTGAAAGTGACACTGATTTACGTCATCAGCGGGATTCTGTTGGGAGTAATAGGCGGTATCGTACTCGGCCGTATGCGTCTGGCTCCTTATCTGAGCGACTGGGTAAAGCAGATACAGGCCCACTCATCCGCCCAGGCCGATGAATGGGAAAAAGACCATACCACCTTTATCAAACGACTCCCGACCATTGTCCGTGATGCCTGGAAGATTGTCAGCGGTGTGCTTATATATATCCTGATTGGTATCGGTATCGGTGCCTTCATGCATGGTTTTGTGCCGGAAGGCTTCTTCCAGCAATACATGTCGAAAGACAACTGGTATGCCGTGCCTCTGTCTGTGATTCTTGCCGTACCGATGTATGCCAATGCCGCGGGTATCGTGCCAGTCATCGAGGTGTTTGTGGCAAAAGGCATTCCCATCGGAACCGCAATAGCTTTCATGATGGCGGTCGTAGGCCTTTCCCTGCCGGAAGCCACCCTGCTGAAGAAAGTAATGACCTGGAGACTGATCGGCATATTCTTCGGAACGGTGGCGTTCTTCATCATTCTGTCGGGCTATCTGTTTAACTATATACTGTAGATAAGATAATAAATAGAATAGGGGAACATTCCTATTTTAAGTCAAACCAATAAAAAACGGAATAAATGAAAGTATTGATTCTTTGTACAGGAAACAGCTGCCGCAGCCAGATGGCTCACGGCTTTTTGCAGTCATTCGATAAAAACCTGGAAGTATATTCAGGGGGTACCGAACCGGCAGACCAGGTAAATGCCAAGGCAGTGGAAGTGATGAAGGAAGTGGGGATAGACATCAGCTCGCATGTGCCTACACACGTCAACACGTATCTCGATCAGGAATGGGATTATGTAATCACCGTGTGCGGTGGCGCCAATGAAAGCTGTCCTGCCTTTACAGGAAAGGTCGGCAAACGTATGCACATCGGTTTTGACGATCCTTCACAGGCTACAGGCACGCCGGAGTTCATCGACTCGGAGTTCCGCCGTGTACGTGACGAAATCAGAAATGCCTTTGCCCGTTTCTACATCACGGAAATCAGAAAGGAAGAATTGCCGAAATGCGCTTGTGGTGAATAGGGTGTTACTGCCCAAAAATGAGCGGCATGGCACATATTCTGACAGGAGATTTGGACTGTTCAGACGGTTACAGTGTCATTCGCAACTTTGTTCCCTTAGTTTGAGGAGGGTATTCTTGTGAATGGAATGAAATGAAACATAAAAGGTTCCACATCCAAATGGGATGTCCTTTTTGCGCCAATGTAATATCAGCTGATCGGAATGATTCTTCCTCATGGGTTTGAATAAAGAACGCATAGAGTTCTTAAATCAAAAAAAAACACCGATCATCGGAATAGGGTAAAGCGTATCCGGTGGTCGGTTTCATTTTTTGCCTTTTTTAGTGCTTATTGTTCCCGTTCAAAATGGGCAAATGTGAACTGTTATTTGTTCAGAATCTGTAGTTGGTTGTCGCCCATCATTCTCAGGCCTTTAATAAAGCATTTAATAAGAAATCTCATTTTTGTGGTTGTTTTTATGTTTTACAACACAAAAGTACGCATTGTTTATTACATAATATGTTGTATAGCATATAATTTTCATGAAAGGCCTTAATACTTGATATATGTCAACCAGATGGTAGAAGCTGAATGTTTTTTTCTTTTCTGTCGTTACTTGAAAATAAAAATAGTATCTTTGGCAGACCGTACTTTTGAAAGAAAAAGAATGAGAATATGAAAAAAATGTTTTTGCTGAGTGTATGCCTTCTCTGTTTGCTGAGCCTGTCGGCTTGGGCAGAAGTAACTCCGGTCGACACGATACCTTTCGAACTGGGTGCCGACAACCGTTTGTATGTGACAGTCTATATCAACGGGCAGGACGACCGCCCCCTGCGCTTTGTGCTGGACACGGGAGCGACGGATGTGGTGCTCAATTCCAATTCGCCGCGCACCGAAGGGCTGGCTGCCTTTACGGGAAGTGTGGAGAACAATAGCGCCAATTCGGTGGAAACCATTCCTTCCACAGAGTCCTCTCAGGTGGTGAGGATGGGCAGCCGGGCCATTTCCGGCTTGGAACTGGTAGCTGTTCCTTATCCGCCCGATGCCTTGGACGGTGTGCTGGGGCTGTCTTATCTGAGGAACTTTGATGTCCGTATTGATTATCGGCGGAAATCCATCTTCCTGTATGAATTGGGCGACGGGCAGAAGGCGGCATCGGACAAGGCTGTCAAGCTGAAGATGGACTATCGTCTGGGAGTGCCGGTCGTTCCGGTCGGCGTGCGTGTCGGCGGAGTGGATTATCAGGTATCGGTAGAGGTAGACACGGGTTCCGACCGTGTGTTCGACCTCAATACACCTTTCGTCCGTCGCAACAGCCTGCTGGGCACACAGAAACCATTTGCCATCTCGCGCATAGCCGGTACGGTGAAGGAGGGCGGTGAACTTCAGAACGTGTACTTCGATTGGGTGACACTGGGAGATGCCCTGACTTTGCCCCGCATACCCGGTGCTTTTTCTACAGTGACGGAAGGGGTGCAGGCCAGTGAGGCGATGGACGGCGTGTTAGGCAACAATTTCCTGCAACGCTTCAACCAGCTTTATGACTTCAAGAACAACTTCCTTTATTTGGAGGTGAACGACCGACTTTATACTCCTTTCTATGACTTTTTGGTTCGTTGAACAGTCTCAATCCGAATGATGCGTATTATAAACCCTTTCCAGCAGCTTTCCCACTCCGCACAACGGAAGGCCATGGTACATGAATTAGAGAAGTCAGGTAACGCTTCGGAATCGATTGCTGCCCCAAGAAGATTCCCTGCCGCAACTATGGCTTTTCATAGACTCCTTCCCGCGGCAGAGGCTTGTCAAGATTGGCTACTCCTAAGACGGTGATGGCGGTAACGGTTGCCGTATGCTTCAGATACTCTGGGATGTTCTTGGTAAACAAATCACGTTCGGTATGCCAGATTTCCCCATAACTGAAATTATATCCTTTCACATCTTTTGTGGTAAATCCGTATGTCGGGACTCCATACGTGGCAAACACTTCCGAATCGGTACCACCTGCTGCTTTCGGTAATTTGCGGGGCGGCCGTACAGTCACTTTAAACGGAATGTCGGCCCGGATTTTTTGGATAGGCTGGGTTATCTTGACGAAATCATCATACATCGCCTGTGAGACAGCTATTCCGACGGGCGGTTCCGGCCCACCGTCACGGTTGAATACGTTGACAATCTTGGGCAGTTCCCGCTCATGTTTCTTGCAATAAGCTTTCGAGCCTAACAGTCCGAACTCTTCTCCGGCAAAGGCGATGAAAAGAATCGTTCTCTTGGGTTTCGCTCCCGACAAGGCCAACATACGAGCCGCTTCCATCATTGGGGCAATTCCTGTACCACAGTCGATGCCGCCTGTACCCGTGTCATAAGAATCCAAGTGTCCGCAGACAATGACTTGCTCATCCGGGTATTTGCTGCCTCGAATAGACGCTACAACGTTGTGGTATTTGATGGGACCGAGTTTGAAATGATTGCGGATATCGAACTCCAGCAGGAAGTCTTCCCGCCGTTCTTTCACCATCTGGGCGATGATATCGAACTGATGCTTGTCGAGTTTGATGTCGGGAACTTCGGGCAGGTTGTCGAACGTCATGCTGTCAATCATCTTCCGGTCATAGAGCGCGCGGATAGGCACTTCCGATGCTTGGATGAATCCTAAGACACCGGCTTCAATCATCTCGTGGTAGTAGAGAGCCGGGAATTCCTTATAAGGAATCATCTCGTTGTTTTCTTTTTTCTCCCGGTTTCTTGCCCTGAGTTCGGCATTCTTCTGGTCGATTTCCTTATTTTCTTGTTTGATAGCCCGACGGATAGAATCTGCGTGCGCCGTCCGGTCGATTGGCCAGCCGTCGTTTGTGCCGGAGATTAAGACCCAGGCCCCTTTCAACTTGAATTTGATGCGTTCGAATTCCTGGTCGGTATGAGGTTCCATCAAGACATGACCACGCTGCACCCCTTTCGTTCCGGATGTATAGGAAGGAGTAGCGAAATGGAGGGTCATTCCATGGTCGTGACTCAACAGCTTTCCAAACCAAGGACCGCGATTAAAGCCGACAGAAAGTTCACCAGCTTCTTCCAGATGCACATCCAATCCCCATTTTTTGTATTCGTGTACCATCCATTCGGCCGCATTTTCATACGCATCCGACCCGATGGGGCGTCCGCCAAAACGATTGGTCAGTATATCCAGCTGATGTGCGGCCTGATTATCCTGTTGCCCCATTTCAATGATTTTATCAACGACGGCTTTTTGAGCGAAAAAAGGCTGTACTCCAAATGACAAAAATACAGCATAACATAAGAATAATTTTTTCATGTGTCACAAAATTGAATATTTCGTTTGCAAAAGAAATGATAAATTAGATGAAATCAAAAAAAAGAGAGATTTTCTGTCAGGAAGGATAGTTTTTATTTTATTTCTTTTACCTTATGCAAAAAAGAAGTCTTCTTATGTCCAAAGAGTTGACGGCTCAGCCATGCGACTTGAGCCATCAACTCTCTGATACGTTCCTGCAACCTTTCATTCTGCTCCACCTGTCTTTGTCAGTGGCAGATTCGGATGTCATTGATATTGATAAATTCTTTCCAGCAGCTTGTTGCCCAACAAGGGACGATAGTGCCCTGATTCATAATAGTGGTGGTAATCTTCTGTAAATTCGTTCATGCCACTGAAATCATACACATTTTCTTTCCCGAAAATGCTTTGCAAGAATGCTCTGTCGTCCGGGTGCAGTTCTTTCTGGTTGTAATCCGGACTGATGATGACACGTACCGAGGTGTCGTGACGGCGCAGGACTTTCCTGATTTCCTCCAACAGCACACGTTGCCGCTGAAACAGGACAGGCTCTTCTACCACAGCAATACCCTTCCGTTCGGGAAACTCCTGTTTACGGTTTCTCCAGTATGCCTCACCTTCCTGCTCAATCATCTTCTCACGTGGATTGAACGAATCATTGTTCCGCGAATCGCGTATCCTTCCATAAGGATTCATCTGCCTCATGTCTGGGTCCACACGTCCTGTGATTCTATATTTCAGATAAGGGAACAAAAAGTCCGGCATCGCGAATGCCTGCATGAATTCCATCTGCACGACCAACGGACTATCTCCCGATACAGCAGCCGGAAGTACGTTGCTGTAACCGCTCAAAGGGCTAATACGTGAAAGCGAGGTACGGTTAAGAACCAGCAGCACATTCTTTATTTCTGCCCCTTCCTTCTCGAGGGCATGAAGCTTGAGACTTATCGCCTTCAAACTCTCTCCATTTCCGAAAAGACGGATGGCATGATCACCGGGGGAAAGGTATTTTTCCCACTCCGCACAACGGAAAGCCATGGTAGATGAATTACCCAAAATAAAAGAATTGAAATGTACGCTGTCCTTATGGTTCCGGTATATTTGCCAACCCACATGATGTTCGTTCAGCATGACATCCGAATCATACAGGTCGTATTTGCGGAGGACCATGAAAGGATCATCATACACGTAAAGGGCCATCAAAGCCCAGAATGGGAGGGCAAACCACAGCGATTTTCGGACGAGACGCAGGAAAGCAGCGCGTTTACGGATGGGTGCGTCCGTAATAGTTTCCGGTATTTTTTCCATCAGAATTGCAGATATATGAAGTTTTCCGTGCCGAACTTGCCATAAGCGAACACGGCAAACACAATTAAATAATACACGGTCCAACGGACGAAGGCAGGCTGGTTCTCTAAACGCAGGTGCAAGTCGCCTTTGGACATAAAAAAGTCATAAAGCAGTATCAGCAACCAGGCACTGCCAGCTACGATGCAGATGTGGTCGGACATGCCGATATTGATTTCTTTCCAGCTCGCACGAGTCTGAAAAGAGATGTTCCGCAGGAAATAGAACGCGTCTGAAACAGACTGTGCCTTGAAGAACACCAGCGATACGGCAAAAATGAGATAGGTGCGGACAACCGAAAGCGTGGCGAACAGCCGTTCTCCAATCTGTTTCCTTACCTTGTTCCGTATTTTCTCCGTCCTCAGTTCCCACACAATCACAAGCCCCTGAATGAATCCATAGACGGCAAATGTCCATCCCGCACCGTGCCATATACCCAACGCAATGAAGGTCACCATGAGGCTTGCCGCCACACCTCCTTGTCCCCAACGGCGGGTAAACGATGACAAAGGAAGAAAAAGGTAATCCCGCACCCAGGAGGAAAGGGAGATATGCCAGCGGCGCCAGAACTCAGCCGTAGTCTGGGCGGCAAAGGGATGCGCGAAGTTGGGTGACAGTTTCAATCCAAACAACATGCCTGTTCCAATCGCCATGTCCGTGTAGCCGGAGAAGTCGGCATACAGTTCGATGGGATAGAGCAGGCAAGCCATAAGCAGTTGTACACCTGAGGCGGTGTGCATCGAATCGAACACCCCGTCAATGTAGGGCGCTATATGGTCGGCAAGCACCAGCTTCTTCACCAATCCCACCACAATCAGCTTCAGGCCGTAGGTCATCATGGAATAGGAGGCAGGGGAGAGTCTTCGGACTTGCGGGAGCAAATCGGCCGACCGTTCAATCGGGCCCGACAGGAACTTCATGAACAGGAGCATATAAAGCAGGAAATCCATCAGATTCCGCTCCGCCTTTTCTTCCTCCCAATACACTTCCGTCAAGTAGCCGATGGCCTGAAAGGTGTAGAACGACATGCCCAACGGGAAAACAATGCCGGAGTTTCCGGTCAACTGGTGGGCATAGCGGAACCCAATCCAGCAGAGAACGAGACAGGAGATACTGCTCCAGTAAATCAAGCGGGAGCCCCTTCCTTTTTCACAGGCCCGCTCAATCCGTATCGCCGCACCGTAGGTGAAAAGACTTACGACCAGAGCCGTGACAAGAAATACGAGATTGAAGTAGCCGATGAAAACCCCACTGGCCGCCAGCAGAATCCGCTTCCGCCCTTTCTCACAGACCAAATGGTATAAGGTGAAACAGAGCAGGAGCAGCAGGACAAATTCAAGGGAAATGAATGACATCGCTTCTCCCTCCTTATTTGGCCTTATTCAGGATAGTCTGGCAAAGATCGCCCACATTTTTCAGTTTCACGATTTCACGAAACGTGAAACGCACCCCGAACTTCTTCTCAATCTCGGTGAGCAGTACCATATTGGTCAGCGAATCCCATCCCTCCACGTCGTGGGCCGTAGTGCTTTCGGTCAAGGTGATGTTGTCTCTCTTCAATACTTTTCTGAATATTCCGTTCAGGATTTCCAATAATTCTTTCGTTTCCATATACTTGATTGTTTTTGAGTTATTGAGTGATATATTTTAGCAGTTGGTTCCGGTCAGTTTTGTTGCTGTTGTTTTGTGGAAAACAAGGCATGAAATGAATGTGCCGGGGGCACATATAAGCCGGCAGATGACTTTGCAGGTACTGTTCCAAGCGTTCCGTATCTTCCGTCTCCCGCTCTACGGCCAGGTGCAGTTCACAACTTCCGTCAGAGGTAAAAACCGGCAACACTACCGCGTTACAGCTATGTCGGTAGAACGCCTTGACGTGGTATTCAATCTCGCCCAATTCTATTCTGAAGCCTTGTATCTTTACCTGTGTGTCTTTGCGGCCACAATAAACGATGTCTCCGTCCGCATCTGCCAGACAGAGATCGCCGGTACGGTAATATAGCTTTCCGGAGGAATCCGTCACAAAACATTCCGCCGTCTTTTCGGGAGCCCCCCAATACCCGCTCATGAGTTGAGGTCCGGAAATCCACAGTTCCCCCGTCTCTCCGGCCGGAAGGGGTTTGCCCGAAGGGGAGGCAATCAGATAGTCCATCCCCTGAAAAGGTTTCCCGATTGCCGCCATGCCGTTATGGTGTTTGGCCCCTTCCGCCGGGATGACATACGACGTGCAGTAGATGGTCGCTTCGGTCGGTCCGTACAGGTTGACGACCGTAGCATTGGGTATGCAAGGACGAAATTCGTGGAGCAGATTCACGTCGGTGGCCTCCGCGGTGACGACGAGATAGCGCAAGTCCGGGAAACAGATTTCCCCGAAATAAGGACGTGACAACCGAAGCACGGAAGGGGCTACAGCCGCAAACGTAAGTCGATGACGCTCCATGATATCCAGTACGTTCAGGTATTTCATTCCCTGTTGCGGAACGGGATAGACACACGCGCCGAGAGTAAGGGGATAAAGAAACGACACGACAGAGACATCGAACGTCAGTTCGAACATCTGAAGCATACGGTCGTTTTCATCCAGTTGCCATCCTAAAGCCCGATAGGCCTGGTAGAACGCATTCAGGTTCTTCCGGGAGATGGGGACACCCTTGGGTTCGCCCGTACTTCCGGACGTGAAGATGATGTAAGCCGGTACGTCGGAATCCACCTCCTCGATGCCGGACGGCAAAGCAAGCCGATGGGAGGGGAGAGACACCCGTATGGCCCTGATGTCAGCGGGAAGCATGTGGCCATTTTCCCCACTGTAGAGCCACAGGCCGATGCCGGATTGCCGGGCTATCCGAGCGTTGCGCTCTGCCGGATAATCGGGATGTAACATGACGTAGGTTTTCCCGGAAAGTAGCACACCCAAAATGGATGCATAGGTTTCCATACGGTTTTCGGCCGCGATGCCCACCGTGTCTCCGTGGAGATTTCTCAGCGTTTCACAAATACTTCCTGCCAGTCCGAACAATTCCTGATAGGTAAAGGTCCGGTCGTCAAGGACCAGTGCCGGACGCATGGCATAACGGTTCGATGCCTGGACCATGGCTGCCAGCATATCTGCGTCGTTTTTCTTTTCCATATTACGTAGTTATAGTCTAGTCTATTATCTCTGCTTTCCTTTACTTGTTTATTTGTATAACGGAGATTGGTGCAAATCCCCCTATTCCAGGAATGTGAATATTGGTTAAATGTAAGTATGTGATAGATAATAGTTATACTGATTTGTATGCGAACAGCATTTTGACAGGGAAAAATATACGTGATTTATTGCGAGAAAAATGACTGCTCTGTAGTGTTTCCGGAAAATGCTTCGTCGAATTGTGCATCATGAGGAAATGTTTTTTATGTTTTCCATTCGAGAACCGTATGTTTTCCATCCGTGAAACGTACGTTTCCCAAGGCGGAAACATACGTTTTCCGTGTGGGGAACATAGGAATCCTAAGCACAAATGGGTATTTATGCTTAGGCGTTTTTGAGTCTACATAAAAGGGGAAAAGAGGAGATTAGCTAGAAACAATAAAAGCTACTGAGAACCAGTAGTTTTTATATTTAGATTAGCTTGAAACAGATTTATTATTTGCCTATGCAGTATGTGTACATCGTTGATTATCAATAGTATAGCGCTCTAAAAGGTACAACCAGCAGGTTGGCAAGTATCTGAGAATGTGTAAGTTAGTGATTTTTAGCACCATTCTCGGCTTGTACCTCCATTTGGGAAAGTAAAAGTAAGTGTAATTTCTTGAATATCAAAATGTGCGGTACAAAAACTTGTGAAAAATGGCGTTTTTTGATGAGAAAAGGTACAAAAGTGGCCCTGAAACAGAGGGGACATTATGATTACTTTGCGAAGTATTCAGTCTTCAAGCAATAGGCATAAATCGAGTCCTGGAACGAGATTTCAGCAGCCATAAGAGCCTTGAGCTAGTTCAGCTGCTGTGTGGTCTGTGTTTCGTGATTGTTACAAACGACAGACTTATGTGACAGCGATCGCTTTTTTTAAGATTGCCTAAGTAGCAATATTCTGAACAGAAAAGGAAGCATTATTTCTTTTATTGTTCAAAATATTGCTATATTTGCAGTATGGATAGACAATTAAGTGAAATAGGAACCATTCCAGTAACGACTTCAATCATTGAATCGTTGTATCCGGAACTTAAGTCTGCTGACAAGAAAGTAACCTGGCTCGAAAAGCAAGGGATTATCATCAGATTGAAGCGGGGACTTTATGTGATCAACCCCGAATATTCAGGAAAGACTCTATCAAGTGAGTTGATTGCCAATCATCTCTATACACCTTCGTATATTTCAATGTCTACTGCACTACGATATTATGGACTTATCCCCGAGGCTGTATATGTTCATCAATCAATGACTGTAAAACATCCCCGAAGCTTTCAAACTCCAGTCGGCAATTATGACTACAAATATATTTCAAGAAAGGCATTTCCGATAGGAGTAAGGAGTATGAATAAAGGTGACTATGCATTTCTTATTGCATCACCGGAAAAGGCTTTGTGTGATTTGATTGCCAATTCCTCAAAAGTCATTCTTCGTTATATGAAGGATGTAGAGACATATCTTGAGCAGGATATTCGTATGGATATGGATGAGTTCTATAATATGGACGCAACCATATTTGAAGATTATATAAAGGTTGGCAAAAAGGCTGATTCAATTTCAACACTTCTAAAATTCTTAAGACGATGAAAAATGAAATATTCGACAATATGCTCTCCCGTTATGATTTAACAACGGAGCAACATAAGAGAAACGCCATATTTGAAGTGAACCAACAAATGATACTTGCAGGCCTGTATGCTGGGGGCTTCTTTGAATCGGCTGCGTTCTATGGCGGAACTTGTCTGAGAATCTTTCATGGCTTGCAGCGTTTCAGTGAGGACATGGATTTCTCATTGCTTGCGCAAGATGATACCTTCGATTTTACGAAATACTTCCCTGCTATCATTGATGCCTTTGCAATGGTAGGTCGTGAGGTTGAAATAAAGAAAAAAGATAAGAAGAATTTTGGGAAAGTCGAATCGGCATTTCTTAAAGATAATACCGATGTGTATGATGTGACTTTCCAAACAGAGAAGTCTATAAAGATAAAGATTGAAGTAGATACTTGTCCGCCGTTGAACTTCAAGACGGAACAAAAGCTATTGCTCCAACCACATTCATTTATGACCCGTTGTTTCACACTTCCGGACCTGTTTGCAGGCAAGATGCACGCACTGGTCTATCGTGCATGGAAGAATAGGGTTAAAGGCCGTGATTGGTATGACTTTGAATGGTATGTACGCCATAATGTTCCGTTGGATTTTACTCATTTGGCAGAACGATGCAAGCAGTTCAACAATGAGGATATTACTCTAGAGTTATTCAAGGAGAAACTCATTGAGCGTCTCTCTACAGCTGATATAAAACAAGTGAAAGAAGATGTATTGCCTTTCATGCGCAATCCAAAAGAACTTGATATTTGGTCAAATGATTATTTCGTGCAGTTGGCCGGGATGGTAAGAATAGAATAATACAACATTAAGCTTTCTCCAAGAAATAACTACTAAAGTATTTATAGCTTTAGTAAGCCTGCACCTTTTCTTATTGGCGAAGGTAATCCAAGTAAGGTTATACTTATTCATAGTCTTATTATTTTGCAAAGAACTCAGTCTTCAACCAATAGGCATAAATCGAGTCTTGGAACGAGATTTCACCGGCCTTATTATCCAATATATCATTCTTGATAAGGGCAGCCTTTGAGCGGGATATTGAGGTCGTTGAAGAGATTTGATAGCGATGCATCACTTCAGTCGAGCTAATAGCCTTTTCTCCAGCTATAAGAGCCTTGAGGTAGTTCAGTTGCTGTGTGGTCAGTGTTTCGGTGATTGTTACAAACAACAGACTTAACTGCTCCATCAATGCTGTGTGCGCCTCACGTACAATCTCAACAGTACATACATCCTTTGTTCTGAGCCATGAAAGCTGTGCCAGCTGCTGTGCGTAGTATGGATGATTATCTACGAGCTTTGCAATCAAATGGCTTGCTTCATCGTCGATGTTCTTGCCGGTATCAGCGAAACGACTCTTGAAAAATTCCACAAGGTAAAGTGTGTCAATCTTATTGAGAAACATCAGATTGCCGAACTTGTAGAATGGTTTGGATGAGTCGGTAAACACTTCCATCATCATGTGGCGCTTGCTGCCCTAGAGACAATAAGCCACACTTTGATGCAGCTGCCAATGTGAACGCAATTTTTTCTGGGAATAGTCTGGGTCGGTAAACGTCGCGATATTTTGGAACTCATCTACGCAAATCACGATTTTCAGGCCCTTCTTCCTGGCAATCTTTTCGGCAAGATCGAGCACTTCGTCGGGATTACGCTTTATCTCCTCCCAATCAAAATCGATTGAAACCTCGTTAGTAGAGTCCGTACCGATTGAAATCTTGGGAACAAGATGCGAAAAGAAACTCTTCGCACTCTCGATTGCTTCCTCCCATTTTGTGGAAGTGGCGGCAATTACTTTTTGGGCGAGCAGCGAATAGAAATGCTCCTCGCTACGTACATTGAAAAGGTCGATATGACAGATTCGGAGTTTGCAGTCTTGCGCCATCGCTAACTTTGCTGCCTTATTTACAAGCGAACTTTTACCCCAGCCGCGAGGAGAGATAATAATGGTGTTGATTAACGATGTGAAATACTGGACCAAGTAAGTCGTTTCTTTTTCACGATCGCAAAAATCTTTTCCGATGGCTATTTTTCCATATATAAACGGAACTTCTTCCATATCACTCTATTTTTGATTATGTTGCTAATATAGCACAAAAATGTAATTACATAAGTCGATGCTACAAAAAGTGTATATACATTTATTGTAGTATTTTGCTGATTGGTGTTGTCTATACATAAATATCTGGATAAAAGTTGTACAATCATAATGGGTTTCGTTTTCTGGCAAGAAACAATATATTATTTGTTATAGGTGAAATACGAACTCTACGAATAATATAATAATGCTTAGTATCTTCTCTATTTCTGTAACCTATCATAAAATAAAGTAAAACCGCTATATTTGTATATTATATGATAGGTTGAGTTATGACAAAAAGTACAATGGGTACCAAGTTGCCAAGAAAGCTGGAGCAGTAAAATCTAGATTTTCAAGTATATATCTAAACTGAATGATAAAACGGTAGATCTTTCAGAAGTCTTCTTTGTTTTTGTTGTGTATATACTTTTTCATAAAATTGCTAATAATAATTTTTTTATCGTTTCCTGATTTATTGTATCTGTCGTAGAAATGCGAAGCAAGTGAAGTCCTAACTTTTTAAATATCTGATTTTTCAACGCATCACGTGATTGTTGGACGTCATTCTCTTTATGGAAATGCCATCCGTCCACTTCAATGGCACAGATCGGTTGTTTGGTCAGGGAATTATAGAGCAGGAAATCCACATGTGAGAATGGACTTTCAGCGAACGCTTTTTCTTTATCTTCCAATTGATTCCAGTCGGCAATAAGTCTGGACAGTAGATAATGACAAAGTACTCCCGTATGGGGCAAACCTAATTCAGCAATGGCTTTTAACAAGATATCGTATATTAGATTCTCTGATAAATGTTCAGAGACGGCAGGATGAGCAGTTTCGTAAGCCAATCTTTCTGCTGTATATTGCTGATAGAGCAAATCAAAAACAGAATGCAACTTACTGGATTTCACTTCAAAATTGTTGTACTGAATATAACTGATTAGCTGGCTGAGATTGGAATCCTCTGGCATTTCATTGCCGTTTGTAACCAGACATAATTTGGTCTTAGCACGGGAAATGGCCACATTAAGCAAATTGGCGTCATCCGAAAATTCGGTAGGATAGTTGTCCACCATACTCATAATGATGGTGTCACATTCCCGCCCTTGGTACTTATGTACTGTACTGGCTATGTCTTTTCCGACGGTTTTGTTGATTGCTTCAGCTTGTGCCCGATACGGAGTAATAATACCTATACTTTCCGACTCTGCGCATTCCGGTAATACCTCTTGCGTAATGACATCTATTTCTCGTTGGTTGAAATGTCCTCTGGCATGGTTGCCGGGTATAGTTCGCATCACTTGCAATACATCTTTTTCTCCTTCGTCTGTAGTCATAGCAACCAGTTCTCCATTGTAAAAGCGCTGATTACAGAACTCTATGATTTTCGGATGGCAACGATAATGTTCTCTAAGCAGTGTTACTGGCGCATCCCGAAATATTTTTACGCACGATTGTAGGAAACTATGAGTGGCGGCGTTATATCGATCGTCCACTTTATATGTGGTCTGAATAGCCTTCAACGCCAATTCTTCTTCTCGGCTTACCACGTTGGGTAACTGTTTGTCGTCACCCACAATCACGGCGTTCGTGGCACATGATAGAGCCAGAGCCCCCGTCTTAATATCCACTTGGGAGGCTTCGTCCATAATCACATAGTCAAATACCATGTCTTTACTGATACAGCTTTTGGCCGAATAAGTGGTGCTGAGCACAACCGGATATTCTTTCAGAAACTCTTCTGTTCTGGGCTTAATATCCTTGATCGTAAATTTTTTCCTTTGTCCGGTATTATACCGTTTAGCTATCTTGTCCTTCAATAGTTGCAGAGAAGAAGAGCGAAGTTCTTTCATACTCTTTTGGATATCGATGCTTTGGAGTGCCGAAGCAATCGATTCCAGCTCTTGCTCTAATTCTGTTTTTCGAGAAAAGTAATAGGCCGACTCCAAACTGTTTATGACATCTGTTGCTTTCCTATTTAAAAATGTCAATATTTTAATTCCTAATGAAAAAGCCCATTGCAATCTGAACCATAAACCTGGCTTACGTCCGTTCTCAACCATCATCTGATAGCGGTTGAGTAATTTCATAAGTTTAGCCGATGGTTTGCCATTCAACCATTCATCCTCTGTATGGTTGTCTTTCCGCATTTCGTTGTATTTCGATTCTTTTAATAGGGCATCGTATTCAGCCTTTAATCTGGCTTGTCGGAGTTGACCATCAAATCCTTGTGAAACGGCTTGAAGTGAGTCTTTCGCCAGATTCTTTGTAGTTGTTTGTTCCTCAATCTTCCAATCTGTCATAGCAGGATACTCTGGCTGGTTGGCGATGAATGTTTCTTTGTTTTGTACACTACCCAGTTGGGCCACAAGAAAGCCTAGTCCTTCTCCGTTTAGTTTCTCAGCTACATTCTCTACAGCCGAGTTATTGTTTGATACAACCAATACCGTTTTACCTTTCATCAGCAGATTGGCAATGATATTCAGTATCGTCTGTGTCTTACCAGTTCCCGGAGGTCCCTGAATAACGCTTACCTGATGCGTCAATGCTGCTTCTACGGCCGCTTTTTGGCTGGCATTGCATCCAAACGGATAATAGACTTGTTGGGGCATGGAGCAAGTTGCCAATTTTGTTTTGTCACCTAGGTATTGAGCCAAGGGAACATTGTCACGCTTCACATCTACCAATTCATATTGTTTGGATAGAATACTTTCATCATCTTCTTCCGCAATCAGTCCTGTTTCATCAGCCAGTTTGCGAAGATAATCCCAAATAGAACCTCCATTTTTGTCAATCGGGGTACGGGTAATATAGACCTCGTTTCCTTCTAGATTCTCATAGTAGCCATTGTCATAGGTCACTCGATAAAAAATGTAGCGACCATCTGTAAAACGTAGTAATTCTGCAACATTGTTAATGTGTTTATTATTGATGTATAGCCCTTTTTCTCCAAGATTGATTGTATCAGGATGTGTCAGATTGCTGAAAACGGTTGATATCCGTTCACCCAAAACGGTGATATCCGTTCACTTTTCATACTCTTTACCTATGGCGATGCAAATTTATTGATTTTCGTCTGTAACGTTGCAGTTTTGATGTCTTTTTTGACGTAAACTGCTGCCTTGTAGCTCGAAGCGCACACTTGTGTGTACCAACCTGTCTAATATTGCATCAGCTGCAGTCGTGTTGCCTTTCATCACATCGTACCAGTTGGCAACCGGCAGTTGTGATATGATGATCGTAGCTTTTTGTCCATGGCGGTCTTCTATAATCTCCATAAAGTCAAGTAACTGTTGTCCGTCAAGAACTTTCATGCCGAAGTCGTCCAGTATAAGCAGGTCAGTCTGTGCCAGCTTGGCGAAGAAACGATGCAGGGTACTGGATATACGGGCAAGGCTTATTTCCTCGAAGAGCCTGTACAGGTTATAATAAGCAACCTTATATCCGTTCATGCAGGCCTGATGACCAAACGCTGTACCCAACCAGCTTTTACCGGTACCGGCAGCACCCGTAATAAGTATGGATACCCCGTTTTTCACATAGTCACAAGTGGCAAGATTAAGTACTTTCTGCTTGTCCACGCCACGCTTGCAGTCATAGATAACTTCACTTATGGAAGCCTGATAACGGAAGTGTGCTTTTTTTATCAGACGGGCATTCCGGCTTTGATTCCGGTTATCCAGTTCAGCCTGTATAAGCAGTTGCAGACCGTCTTTCAAGGAGAGCGACTCTGCCTGTCGCGTCTCCTGCATGGTAGCCCAGTAATGGGCCATTCCAGGCATCTTAAGGTTTCTTAGAGCATTGATAATTTCATCCATCGTTATTTGTTTTGAGTGTTAGAAGTCTGTCATTTGAACTGTGCTTTTCCACGGATATTACAGTGCTGCGGAGGAGCAAAGGAAGATGAAGGTTGCCCCACACCGGCACACTTGCTCTCTACCAGTAAACGGATAAAGCGATAGTTGCATCTGTCTACATTCAGGGCTGCCTCGCAGGCTTTTTGGAAAACGACCGGATCACTGCTCCTTTGCAGGTTTAGAAGCCCGTCGCAGGTCTTGTAATGAGTCTCCGGAGGCATTGTGGAAGAATAAAATATGCGGCGGATTACATCTCCCAGTATGCCGGATGCACGCTCGGCACGCTCTATGTATGATTTTGCACTCATCCCTCTGTATTCCCGGGAATTGCTTGCAAGATGCTCCTTTACGATAGTATACTTTCCCCTGTTGTAATCACGTAGGTGAGTGGCTACAAGCTCACCGTCCACATATACTTTTACCAGTGTGCGTGTATATGCGACATGTGCGGTTTTGGATATATACTGATACGGTACTGTATAATAGTGCTGGTCACGTCCAAGATAGATACAGCAGTTGGTTGACACCTTCAAATCGGTATATGACACAATCTCAAAATCTCTGTCAGGCAGTGGCATAAGATTTGGCTTGTCTACGGCAAGGAACCGTTCCTCACGCGTGTAAGGATGCTTTTGCATGCGTTTCTGGTTGTGCGCTTTCATTTTGAGTGAGGCTGCCCGGTTAAGCTCTTCCAGTGAATGGAAGGTTTCATTGCGGAGTTCGGCAAACACACGCATATAGACAAGCCTCACGGTCCCTTCCACGTTGCTTTTATCTTTAGGGTGTACGGGACGTGCCGGTATGATGACCGTACCGTAATGATTGGCCATATCCTCCATTACACGGTTAAGTGAAGGCTCATATCTGTCGGTCTTGACAACAGCAGCTTTAAGGTTGTCAGGGACAAGCATCTTTGGTACGCCGCCAAGATGTTTCAGGCACTGCGTTATGGCATATACAAAGTCTTCTGTACGCTGTGAACGTACGAAGAGGATATAACCGTAGTCGCTTGCAGGCAGAGTGGCTACAAAAGCCTGACACTGGACGACCTCACCGGTTTCCATGTCAACGTATCCCATAGTATCACCGGCAAAATCGAGGAAAAGCTTTTCGCCGCCCGTACGCATGTCGGCAAGTATGGTGGATGGCGACTCCTTCCTGGCCTCTGTGTTCTGATTGTAATGAAAACGGAACTGTGTCAGGCTGTAGTGGTCATCCGGATGCTCATTACGGTATTCTTCCCAAAGCAGCTTCAGCGTGACATGCTTGCGCTTCATCTCCTCCTGAAGATATGGAAGAAGGGCTTTGAATGTTTCAAAACGCTTGTCGCTATATGCAGGATTGCCGCCCTTGAGACGGTGCTCAAGAATGGGATCATCCAACCTGATAAGTTCATCAAGGCTCAGACTGTCAGCGTTGACCTTATTCATGTAGTTGTTCACTGTCTCCTTGTTCATGCCGATTATATCAGCAGCCTTGCGGTTGGTGCATATTCCGGCGGATACCCGTTCAGTCCCCAGTTAGTATTCAGTGTTGTTGGCAAAGTTAATACTTCTTTCTTAGGCTCTCTCCTTTGAGGTCAAATTTTATTGCCTTATGCACGATTCTGTCCAGACAGGCTTCCGCAATGAGCTCGCTTTGGAACACATCATACCAGTCTGCAACGGGAAGCTGACTGGCCAGGATGAGTGCTTTCCGGTTGTACCGGTCATCTATGATCTGTTCAAAGTCATGCTGTATCTGGCCGTCCAACTTGACCATCCCAAAGTCATCGATAATCAGCAGGTCATGTGCGTTCAGCTTCCGGAAGAAGTTTGTCTCCCGTCCTTCCAGGTGTACAAGCTTCAGGTTCTCGATGAGCATGTTCATCGTGAAGTACAGTACTTTCCGGCCGTTCCTGCATGCCCTGTCACCCAAGGCGCAGGCGAAGTAGGACTTTCCGGTTCCTGCCGGTCCGGTAATGATGACCGTCATTCCGCCAGTGATGTAATTTCCGGTTGCAAGGTCGGCTGCAGAGCAGGCCTGTATTCCCCTTGCCGTGTCCGTTTCAAGTTCTTCCATCGAGGCTCTCAGACGGAAGCCGGCATTCTTTATAAGACGCTGGATGCGGTTGTTCCCTCTCGTGTCACGTTCGTACTGGAGCATGATCTGCATGCCTTCACGCAGGGTAAGCTTGTCCAACTGATGTGTTTCTTCCAGGGAGCTCCAGCAGCTTGCCATTCCCGGAAGCTTCAGCTCGTGCAGTGTTCTTTCTGTTTCGTTGCTCATAATCATTTATTGTTATTGGTTCATGTCATTTCCTGTAAAATAGTCTTTTCCACGCATGTTTCCGTGGTTTGACGATGTAGGCGCATGGAAGATTACCGTCTCGTCGGCAGATGCATTCACACCGTTACGTTTGAGTATGGCTTCAAACTTGCTGTAGGAATAAATACCGTACTTCATGCACTGGCGGCAGGTAAGGTCAAACGTGGCAAGGTCATACTTCCTTCTGAGGCTGACTATGGAGTTGCACAGCTTGTAATACACCTCTTCAGGCTGTGCGGTACGTTTGGGGTCAAAGATGCTCTTTACGTATTCATGGCAGTCCGGCGATATGTCCTTCGCCTTTTCCACATAATAGGCTGCCGAACGCTCCATGATTACCCTGCAACTGGATGCGAGATGTTCCCTGACTGTGGTATAGCCGTATGTATGGCTGCGGATATGCGAGGCTACCAGTTTCTGCTCCACATAGACCTTGACCCATGAACGGGTAAAGACTACTCTTGCCTGTTTTCCTACATGGATATAAGGGACGGAGTAAAAATGGGTCACTTTGTCCTGTCTCAGCTCCACATGGCAGTTTGCCTGTACTTTCAGATCGGCATACAGGCGCATCTCATAGGGTTCCGGCTTCAAGGGTTTGAGCAGCTCCTTCTCCATGGCATGAAAACGTTCCTCACGGCTGTAGGGACGCTTCTGCATGCGGGTCTGGTTGTGCCTTTCCATCAGCTCCCATACGGCACGGTTCAACTCTATGAGTGAATGGAAGGTGCGGTTACGCAACCTGGCATAAATACGGTTATATGTAATCCTTACGGAGTCCTCTACCAGAGCCTTCTGTGTCGGTGATGCCGGGTCACATGGCAGCACTACAAAATGGTAGTAGTTGCCCATGTCCTCAAGAGCCTTGTTCAGCTTCGGCTCATGCCGGTCATTGCTGATTACAGCCGATTTGAGATTGTCGGGAGTCAGTATGGGAGGTACACCGCCCAGATGTTCCAGGCACATCCTTATGGCATACAGGAAGTCTTCCGTCTTCTGCGAAGGTACACATATCACATAGGTATAGTCGCTGTAAGGCATGCAGGCGACAAACACCTCCACCTTTATGACTTCTCCGGTTTCGGCATCCACATAGCTGAGCTTGTCACCGGCAAAGTCGACCATGAGTTTCTCTCCCGGTCTGTAGGTGTTGGTAAGTACGGCTGTAACATCCTTCTTCGCAACGAGATTCTGCTTCAGATGGTAATAGAACTGTGATTTTCCGTAACCGTCGGGATGAGTCGCACGGTATTCATCGAACAGGACCTGACGGCTTACATGGGATTTGGAATCCGTCAGCAGTTCCCTGTATCTGGGTAGCAGGATCAGGAACTCTTCCATTCTCCTGTCCGTATATGCCGGAGAACCGGCATGGAACATCCGTTCCAACTCGGGATCGTCAATCTCAAGGAGGTCGCTGATGTTCCATCCGTTGGCTTTTACTGTATTCACATAACCGTTGACGGTTTCCTTGTCTATCGGTAACTTGCGGCTTACACCGCGGTTGGATTCTCCGGCCTGCTTGAGCTGGAGTACTTGTTTTATCAGACTCATATCCTTTGTTGTTCCTGCCATGACTGTGCTGTTTCTTGTTAGCTTACCAGCACAAAGGAAACTGAAACCGGGGAAAGAATGAACGGATATGCTCCGGAAACGAAGATATACGCTCACAATTCCATGCACGGCTGAACGGATATACTCCGGAAAATCTGAAAGCATACGTCTAAAGTGAACGGGTATGCTCCGGAAAAAAGGTGCTACAACGTGCAATTCTCGGAGGTGAACGGATATGCTCCGGAAAAATTGAGATTTTAATGTCTGGTTATCCATTTTTTCATCCTTTTAGGGGATGAACGGATATAAGATTGTGCTTTTAAAGGCTATTTTTATGCTTTATAAGCTGCCGGAAAGTGAACGGGTATGCTCCAGAATATGTAGCGGTTGGAGATTCCGCTCTTCTTTAGTAGAAGAAGTTGTTTGATCTGGCTCATATTCTTACTTTTTCCTGCCATAGTCGTATCGTATGAAGATTGTTTTCTGCATACAAGATACGGGAAAAGAGTAGCAAGTGAACGGACATGCTCCGTTTTTTATGCAGGCATTGTCGTTTCTGTGAGAAGGTGAACGGATATACTCCGTTTTCCGTATGTAGACAACTGATTATAGTATTATTACATTCTCATTAGTGAACGGATATACTCCGATTTCTGTAGAGAAAACGGAGATTCTATCGTAATATCCAAACCACTGAACGGATATGCTCCGTTTTTTATGGCGTTTTGTGGCGTTTTTAGCTGAAATGAACGGATATACTCCGTTTTTCAGGCACTTTTCAAGGCCAATTTAGCGGTAAAACTGGATGGATTAAGCCGTTCAGAGTGGGTGGGGATGCTCCGTTTTCGGCAGTCAGATAAAGTAAACGGGATGGATTGTAATTGAATACACGTGGTGATGACGAAAAACGAACAGCCCAAAGTCCATTCTTGTTTTGGTAAATAGAAGAAACACGTTCGGTGACAAACATTTGCTTGTCACCGCGTTTCTCTAGATCAACTATCATACAATGATTTGCATCCATAATAATAGCTTATTATATGGTGGTTATACGACTATGGGATACTAAGCTATTGCATAATAATCAATAAGGAACAGACATTTCTATTATATCAGACATTGCGCGACTTATATCCTCTTTATATTCCAATCCTATAGATTTGTTTAGCATAGCTTCTACTAATTGGTCGGTAAAAGAACCTTTTCCTTTTGCTGAAATACTTAAAGCGAACAGTACTTGATAATACATAATACGCAATTTTCGTGGAGTGATATCAATCGAATTATGATTGATTAAAAAATCATGAAACAAATTTTTAATCTTTTCATCATCCAATTCTGGTATATCTTCTGAAGCAGTAGTAGCAACGACTGCTCCTTCATAACGGGACGTACTAAATGGAGGTTCTTCTATTTGTTGCATATTGGATTTATAATTTTCTGAATTAGAATCTTTAATCAGCATTTCTATATACTCTTCTAATTGTTTAGAATCAAGTCGGGGTAATTTAATACCAAAAAGAAATAATTTATCTAATTGTTCCCGTGATAATAAGGCAGCCTCTTCAGAATTAAAACCATTAGCCGTGAGTTCTTGCACATAGGAATGAAGAAGTTTCTTCTCGTCAATACTACATATCACGATAAGTCTTTCTTGAATTATGCGGTTTTCAAGAACAGTTCTTAAAGATTCAATAAGACTAATCATTTTATGTGATGGACATCTATCTATATCATCAACGTAAAGAATTATCCGAGATTTATTATGACACAAAACCATTGTTTGTAATAGTTTCTGCAAATTTCCCTCTATCTCATTTTGAATGCCCAAGTAATTCTTATAAGATTTCCTGCTTGTATATTTTTTTATGATGTGTCGTACAGATGCAGGCTTTTTAATTAACAGATGTGCAATACCCGTAAACACATAAATGGCACATGCCGGAATTTTTGCAGAAATTAAAAAGTCCTTGATTACGTTATTGGAATGTATCGAAACAATCCAACCTATAATCCAACCTATAATTAAAATAAGAAAATAAATTGCGACATCTCTAGTAAGAAGCGTTTGAAACAAGTAATTTAGAGATTTTGCAGCACGAGAAGCCGATTTATAAATAGTTTCATACAGATATGCCCATAAAGCAGGGGTATCTTGATATTTCCAAGCATTAAACTCTACTATTGTATATTCTAGCTCATGTTTTTGTTTATCTATAAGATTCATTTTGAGACGGTTAAAGAAATAGGTTTTGCCACGCCCCCATGGACCAAATATACCTAACATTCTCGTAGAGTCAGCTTGGGAGGTTGCAATTTTATCCAACTGCTTAGCAAAACACTCCGCAACAGAGTCTATACCAAAACAAGGAGTCGCGTCCGTATCTACAATCTTCTTGTATTTCTCTTTGACTGTGAAATATTTAACAGGCTTCCTTGATTCCTTTTGTGATTGTTTATTTTTTGCTTCACTTTCATCGCCTGGAACATCTATATTAACACCAACCCCAGATTGTATCATTTTCGATGTATCTGAAAGTCCATCTGACACTAATTCTTCTTCGCTAAGAAGGTTTTCTTCCACGTATTCTATTCCTGCTGGGGTTATTCCTGTAATCGTTCCATTATCTCCGATATATAATACCAAACTGATATAACCTGCATCTTTCAATCCTTTTGCGGCATCTAAAACTTGCTTTGGAGAATCAAAAATCAATTTATCTTGAGCGCATAATTCCTTGAGATCAATAGTCGTAGATTTGTCATCCTTATACCTATGATATAAGGATAACAAAATATTCTGTTTTAATTCTTTGATGGTCATAATTCTATTTTCTTAATCGTTAAATCCAAATTTATTCCATGCCTCCATAACCAAGCGTTTGGTACGGTACTCGCCCAGTTCTCGGAGTTCTCGCTCTTTGAGCACGCGGAATGTTTCGTTGATACAGCCTTTGCTACACACATCTTCAGGATCAAGAATATAGCGAAGGTCCTCAGTGGTAAGACCATATAAATGAGCAAAGATGGCATCCAGTTCGGCTTGCCACACAGTTCGTTGCTCTTCATTCCATATGACTGGTTCTTCAGGTAGGTCATACTCTTCTGGGCACTCTTCTCGCAACTCTTCCATCCAACCATCCAAGTCATGATTGAACCAGCAAAGGCGTGCTACACGCTCCACAATTCCCTGTTCGTAACCCGATGAGGAAACCTGTTCTGGAGTAAGGACAGGGAATTGTTTCACAAAACTGATACTGGCATGACTTCCTCCAATTTTTTGTCTTGTTGTATAATCAAATACTAATGAGGACATCATTCCCAAAAGCAGTGCTCCGGGCATAGTGCCACGCTCCACGAAGAGGAGCGTGGCACTATTCCCGACGCCGAAGGCGTCGGGAATAGGCGACACTATAAACGTCCTTTCATCAACAGCTCTTGCTATATCTCGAAATCCAATAAGCCATTTATGTTTCCATTCCCAAATAATATTATCTTTAGCATCTATCTTTACAAGTCGATTATAGACTTCCTCTTGTGGTACCCAATACCAAGGCATAGGAGTGTCATAAGGATTTGCTAATTGCTCTAAAGTTGGTGTCGGTACTGTATTAGGGCGTTCTTCTTTGGTGGGCCAATCAGCATAGTGATGATTATAATGCCAAATCATTTTCCCTTCATATAGTGGAACATAAATCTGATTATTTAAAAGAAATTTATTCCCATTTAGTTCTGCTCCTTCATTGATAAGTTGAGAGTAGGTACGGAAAAGATAAGAAGCCGTGGACATATTAAACATACTGCCAAACTTGATATCCCAAGGATTCTCACTCGTTGTATCGTTTATTATCACTTTACAACGGCGATAAATCTTAGTAGTAAGCATTGCATCGCGACTAGTTCGAAATATCGGGCATGTTTTGGTGTTTGGATTTAAAAGTTCAAAATCTGTTGTTTTAAGTTTATAGATTCTTGCAGGATCGAGAAGATGATCCATACGGGTTAGGTAAAACCCGCCCGAAACTTCACGAGGAGTATCATGTTTTTGACCGACGGAGAGGAGACAGAATTTAAACATCCGGTGAATGTCAAATAAGCCTTCTTTATTCTCAAAATCATAAAGAGATATTAACCTGTTTTCTTCAATAAGTTTGGAGAAAAATGTTTTGCTACTATCATTTACCGCAATACCGGTAGGTAGTACTAATCCCCAGGCTTCTTTTGAACAATTTAAGCAATGCTCAGCAAAGAGCGGATATAAATCAATTTTTCCTATAGCTGTGAGGGGAAAACGCCCAGAGTTTTTTACATAATTAGATTGACTCGATACAGTCTCACGAGCAGTCTTATATTCATTATATAAGGCTGGATTATTTTCTTTAAGTTGAGCAATTCTTTTATCTCGAGCAGCTTGGTTTGCAGCGTGGACAATGGAATCATCTTTGTCAACGAACCATTTTTCATCTTCCATTTGAAGTTTGTCCCAAGGTGGATTGCCACACATCACATCAAATCCGCCTCCATCAGCAAAGACCTCTGGAAACTCGACACACCAGTGGAAGAAACGATTGGCCTGTGCCACTTCGTTCACTTCTTGTTTGAATGAATCAGGAAGAACCTGTAAACCTTCCATCTCCTCAGTTGAATAATCAAGATACTTTATCTCCTGTAAAGCATTATAGACTGTACGGGTATAGGGAATATTGAATGGGGTAAATGTCTCGGTTTCATCATCAAATTCTGAAGCCAAATCTGTTGCATGGAATTGTTTGTAGAAACTATAAACATATATATCACAAGCTCGTCGTAGACATTCTACACGAGGAGATTGCATTAATTCCTCCCATTTTGATTGCTTGGTAAGCTCTTGTAAGAGTGAGTCTTCAGGTAAATCATTAATTTCTTTAACCTTACCGGCCAGTCCGATCTGTTCACTATCAATGCTTTGAATGGCAATATCCTGACTAAACAAGGTTACAGATAAGCCTATATTTCTCCCACTACGAACTAAGTCGACATCTTTAAGGGCCTGTTTGTTGAGCTCAATAATTCTTTTCTTGGTTTCTTTATTATCAGCAGTGAACGCTTCTTTGGGAACTCCATTAAGGAGTACATCAAGGTTGGTCACTCCAACCACAGAGTTACCGCAACGAATATGATGGTCAAGGAAAGATAGTGGTTTCCCAGCACAATAACCTTCAATCCAAAGCACGACTTTACAAAGTTCTACAGCATCGGGATTATAGTCTACTGCATAGATGCACTTCTGAATTACTTCACGAAGCGCTTCACGATAGTCGAGCGAAGCTGGATTGTCTTCACCAGTACGTAATGTACATATATACCAGGCTAAAGTTCGAGCCATAGCCAAAATAATATGACCTGAACCACTGGCGGCGTCACATACTTTCATGGAGAGTAGTGAACGAATTTTTTCTTCAGTGGTCTGACATTTGGCAATACGCTCTTTAATTACCGGCTCCAAGGTTGTACGAATAAGACTTTGCACGAGGTCTGGACGGGTATAGTAGGAACTAGATGATTTCCGATCAAGGCCTGCGCCAAAAGTAAAATTCCACTCTGAGACGGATGTTCCCTGCATAATGATAGCACGCATTTCAAGAATACCCTCATATACTGACCCAAACTCTTCTACATCAAGAGATGAATAATTAATCTTTACCCGATTTTGTTTCTCGTCCCTAAACTCATTTAGACAAGAGAAAGCAGCCAGAAGCTGTTCATTAGTAATCTGGCATTGACGTAAATAATGCAATGTCTCAGAAGCGAATAATACGCCTCCAAGAGGCTTGATAAAGAGTGGAGCTCCAAATGTTTCATCTTCAAAAAGTCGGAAAGAATCCATTAGCCCTTCCCATAAGTCACAGTAGCGTTCATTGCGCAAATAGGGTAACTCTGACAAGCCACGTAAGCGAGACACTGCATAATATTTTTTGTAAATGTCCTGGCAACGAACTTTTTGATCATAATCATTATCTGTATCCGGAGCACCGATATTGTATACCAGATTGCGGTCTTCAATAATAAAGAGAAATAATAATCGGTAAATAAAATGAATCAGTTCTTTATTCAAAGTCTGTGCGTTTGCTTCACCATTGATGACAGCCTGTCTGAATACTTCATTACCTGCACCTTTTCCACATACCACTGAGCGTCCCAGTATTTCCATTGCTTTTTGAACGGCATCACTTAACCCTGCACGAATGCGGTTACCGCTTTCAATAGAGCGATTGAACCATTGTTCCATGATACAGGCATCGTCCCCGCTGTGTGTGAAACGGGAAGAATGCATCAGTCGGAACAACAAGCAGAATTCAGCATAATGATCTTCTTCGACCATACGACGTATGTCGAACTCAATGTATGTAAGTTTGACTAATTGTCCGGTGTTACGAATAAGGCGTAATACTTGACCATTAGTTACAATGCCATATACATGTTCGGTATTATTTAGATAGTCAAGCATAGTAGCTTGAGGTGACTTTTGGCGGCGTTCACCTTTGATTCGCTGGTCGAGTGTACATTTATCGAGAAGATCTAATTCTGCATCACCAGTTTTATCACCGACTATAATAATTGGCATTTGGTCCAATTCGGGACAAATATAAGGTATGTCGAACTTACGTTCGCCTACTTCAATTTGTGTAGGTTGATAATCTAACTGATAATCAAGACTCGAAAAGAACCGTTCCATGAGACGACGTACAGCTTTCGTTCCGTATGGGTCGCGAAGAGAGTTACGTTCAGAAAATAGTTTCCAATCGTTACGCAGACTGCTCCATGCATTATCAATTTTGGCCGTGAGCGAAACATCAAGATTAAAATCTTGTTCACGGTTACCTTGCATGGAAGATTCAGTCTCTATTTCATGTAAAATATCATCTGAGAGAAGATGGCCATATATATGTATAGAAGTATAATCCATATCCAATAGTTTACTTTATAAATGTGATACTTTGGGTGTATAAACAAACGCAGCTATAACATCCATGGGAAGAATTGGCTTTACTACCTGATACTCTGCTTCTGAAAGATACGTACGGTATCGTGCAAACGAACGTACCAGGTTATTTGCCCGTTCTGTGGCAATGTCGTCGGTGTGTAGGCGTAGTGTCGCTTCATTGTTAATCCATTCCAAACGGCGGTTGAAGATATTGCGTTGAGCAGCTAAGTCAATATTACCGGTTGGCTGTGAATCCAAAAATAGATTTTGGCATTCAGCCTCTGAAATGAAATCATGATTGTCTACTTTCCCCTTATACCCAAAGAATATCATTTCCTCACCAACCAATTGATTATCGTTGTGTTTTGTCTCGCTAATTACAGATCGGACTCGCATAAGGAGTACGGTAGTAACCATATCAACCTTGTCTGTCTCTATAACCATTGCACGGCAAGCTCCCAAGTTTCCGCCGTTGATTGTATCATTGACAACACTCCTTGAAAGATCTTCTACGAAAGTGTGATTACGTCCAATATACATGTAGTTTTTAGGAGTAGGCGAAGCAAATGAAATCCGCACTGTTCCTTTTTTATCTACCGTCCGTTGAAAGTAGGATTTCAAATTTTCTGGCAGTTCGATAAATTGGAAGGAATAGCACAGTGGAATACTATCCACTTTCACATTGATACCGGCATGTCGTAATTCTCCGATAACGAAATCCCTTGTATCGTAAATATCACCTATAACCTTTTTGGCTTCATTCAGACTTTCAATCAACCGGGTCGGATCCATTGCTTTCGTATTATGGGCAAAGTAGGTATGTGACTTCTTTTCAATTTCTACAGCTCGTTGAATACGTTTATCATGTTCTTCAACCGTTTCTGAAGCCCACTCCATATCAAAAAGAGTCGGCTGTTTAATAAATTCCTTTTTCGTGTCGAGTACAATAATCTCTTCCATAATACTCTCCATAAGCGTAGAATCATTATCGGCAATTGGGATGTAAATACCTAATGATTTTCGAATCTGATTTTGCTTACGATAAAGTACTTTCATGATGATTTTGTCGACAGGATTCGTGTCTTCATCAAAGAGCGTAAAAATCGCAACTTCCTTTTCAGTCTGTCCAAAGCGATCTATACGACCGTTACGCTGTTCCATACGATTAGGGTTCCATGGTAAATCATAATGAATAACACAATTAAAACCCGTTTGAAGATTTACTCCTTCTGAAAGACAATCAGTACATACTAATACATGGCGAGGTGCTTTAGCTAATTCTTCAATCTTCATTTTACGGTCTTCATCCGTAAGTCGACTGGTTATCACTTCAACCGATACATCTTTGTATTTTTTATTGCCAGATAAATGTTTGGCTATATAGTCTTTACAATATTCTGCTGTCTGTATATATTGACAAAAGACTATTGGAGCATATCCAGAATTTAAAGCAAATTCAACATTCTTTGCCAATTCTGTAACTTTGCTATCTTGTCCCTTTTCTTTGATTTCTCGAAGGATTGAAATGAATGAACGGAACTTGTTCTTCTCACTATTTGATGATTCCTCGTATGATTCAGGAATTACATCATCATTGAAAAGCCCATCTTTTAATGCATCATTAAATTTATAAATCTTGTCGTTATCTTCTGCTACATTTTCAGAATCATTAGAGCGTTTGTTTATTTTGTTCTGTAGCATGCTAATACCTGCATCTGGACTTGACATCACACCTCTGATAAGGGCCAATAGATCCCAGTAAATATAGCGTTGTTTTATTTTACCTAAAGAACGTGCAGCTTTGACACCTTCACGTACATAGTCTATAATGTTCATAAGGAGAGCATGGTACTGAGCACTTAATTCATATTTGGCATCAAATTGAACGCGAGTAGGAAATATCATATCATTTCCTACATAAGGTTTAACATCTGCACGACGGCGTTGGATAAAATAATGTGACAGTTCTTCACGTTGGCGAGCATCTTCCAATGTGAAATGTTCAAACTCAGGTTTTAAGAGCCCGATAAGTGATTGAAATTCCTCATTATTTCCACTATGAGGAGTTGCAGTAAGAAGTACTATATGCCTTTCTGATTTAGACAAATCAGAAAGTAAAGCATGGCGTAGCTGCTGACTCTTGTTGGCACCTTTGGGCTTAGCGCAAGTATGTGCTTCGTCCACTATGATAAATTCCGGACAATGTTGTAGAAACATTGGCTTTCGGTCTGAAGACTTAATATAGTCTATAGAAATGATTTGGAAGGGTATATCGCGGAACACATTTTGATTGGCACGCATATTCTTTTCCAAACGGCTTATTGTGCTGGAGCGGATAATTTCGGCTTCCAGCCCAAATTTATCGCGAATTTCATTCTGCCATTGCTCGCATAGGTGTGGCAAACATATAATAGCAAAACGTTGAATCTCTTTGCGATCCAAAAGTTCTTTAGCAATTAATAAAGATTCCAAAGTCTTACCTATACCTACATCATCTGAAATCAGCAAACGTATAACCTGGTGTTTCAGGGCCAATATGAGGGGAACCATTTGGTAGGGGCGAGGTTCAAAAGAAAGTCGTCCTAAACAATGGAATGGTCCTGCTATGTCACGAAATGATAATCGGCACGCATTATAAAGAATACGTGCTGCCTCAGGATAACTATTCGCTCCCACATCATCAGATGAGGGCTTGCGAAAATCATATGAGCAGACCATTGAATTTAGTTGGTCTTTATATAATGGCTTATACAGACCGATAACTTCGGCATCTGTACCACCTAAAGGTTTTATAATTAATATATCTTTATCTGATGACTGTTGAACCACCCATGGACGTGAGCGAAATTCAACAAGTGTTCCTGTTTTATATTCCATCTCAATTAACTTATTGGAGTAAATATGTCTGAATGTGCAGATACGAACTCTGCCAATGGCGTTTTGTAGTACCAAACGATGACTACATAGCCGGCATCTTCAAGCACTTCTCTTTTCTTTCTATCATCTTCCCGCACTTCTGGTAAATCATGGGGTGTACCATCACAAAATACCACGATTCTATCACCATATATGAAGTCTGGTTGCACATAATATTTTTCTGGAAACATTGGCTGGGCTTTATCTGGTAGACGAAGCTTATGCTCATATAAATATTTTAAGAATTCGTATTCTGTGCTGCTATTATGGTCACGGGTTGCTTCGAGTTCCTCATACTGTTTATCGTAGCTTTGAAGTTGGCCAGCATTGCGCACTTCTATATCAGCATTCATCATGATAGATAATGTATTATATATTTTTCTAATATCAATAAGTTGATGATATGGCTGATTGTAGTAATTAAGCAAATTAGTATAATCTGCAGGAATTAATTTGGCACGCTCTTCCTCTGAGAGTGGTGTAGTTCTTCCATAACAGATTTCATAAGCTCGTTTTACTACTGCGTGATAAGATGCAGGCTCTAATACTAAGCGTTCCAGTACACCTAATGAACCTTCTGCATTTTCGTAAATGAGAAGATTGGGGACTTTTTCATCTCCCATTACATCGGCTCCTATTTCACTACCTTCTATTTGAAAGACATCTTCTATTGCTTGCTTAAATGCATACAAGAATGTACGAACAGCTCCTTTATCTGATAAAGCAAGCGTATCAAGAGGCTGAATATAAATAGCATTTGCAGTTGTCTCTGTAAATAACTTGACGTACTTGATACTGTTTGGCTCTTCCGGATGCTGTTGTTGTTTTTGCATATGAATTGCCATACGTTCTGCACTAATCCAATCACCTGTTTTTGTATCAAAGGCAAAGCCATTTGCATTGTCGTCATTTTTTGATTCCAGAATATAAGTCAAGCGACATGAGGGGATGTAACGAATATTGGCTAAATGAGTTCCATTATTAGTCTTTAGTTCGCACATGCTTATTGCACGAGTATCATCTGAAGAGAAATAGGTTTTTAATTGATAGAATTTTCGACTTCGTTCTTCTTCCTGACACGTAATTTTTTCGCTTTCTTGTGCTACCATGTCTTGTAATTGTATACAATAGCCTGGTATCATTTTAGAGACACCATCAAGACTCTCTCCTGTGATTATATCTGTATGATGTGAAGCATTCTCTTGATTTTTGTAAATTACTCCCGTTTTGGGATTGTAGAAAAATTTGTTAGGCGTTACTTCTCCCGTTAACATCATGCGAGATACACGGAATTTGCCACCATCATTGTAGATGATATTTTGAGGACCAAATTCTGTTAATGCCAATGATTTTGCCCGGCTAAGATATTCTACCTTATCGCTATTTTTATATTGCAGTAAAGCTCTCTGAGGTAATTTTGTAAAATTATATCCTGGCAAGAATCCTTCGCTGGCAAAATATCTGTAAGGGTAGAATTCGTTCTCTTCCGCATTTTTCCCTTGATTTTGTCCGAGAAGCATATCGCGAAGCTCTATTCCTCGTCTTTCCTTTAATAGTGCCTCTTTCTTTTCCTTGGAATTTTCACCATATATATTATTTCTGGTAACAGTTTGTGCTTCTTCAATCTGCTGTTGAGCTAATTTATATAAGCTACGCCAGCGGTTGAGAGCTTTGTCAAAATCATATAAATAACTATCCAAAATCCGGTCCATCCAACTGTCAGAGAACCAATATGGCATTTCTTTGTCGATTCTACTAGACAAATAATAGTCTGATATAGCTTGCTTAAAAATGGCTTTAATCTCTTGTTTTCGTTCTTTTGAAAGTTGGAGATGATGAACAACTTCGGGTTTTAACGTGATGTTATTTGCATTACTATAATCAACCAAATCTGCAATCCCGTTAGATAATTGAGGAATGGGGCATATGGATAATATAGTAGAATGCAAATGGGTCGAGAATAATTCTTCGTTAACCAGTTCCATACGTGGTGCTTTTACCTCACCACTCACCATCTTTTCAGGATGACGAAGATAATAATTTTCGTGTGAGTTACGTGTACGGCAGTAAGTATAGATTAAAGCTGCTTGACCGCTACGTCCTGCACGACCAGCACGTTGAGTATAATTTGCTGGAGTAGGTGGAACATTGCGCATACCCACTATAGATAGGTCTTTAATGTCAATACCAAGTTCCATGGTAGGTGAACAGTATAGTACAGGAAACTCTCCATTACGGAATTGCTGTTCTCGTTTTTCACGTTCATCTTTAGGAACCTGACCTGTATGATCTTTCGCTTCCAAATTTATATTGGAAAGCGGAATATTTTTATAGAAGTTCTGAAAATAGTTATTAGGGGTATAAACAATTTCATCCCCAATAGTCCTAATTCTTGTAAGATCTGTTCTCACATTTTTTTCATCACCTTTTTCCCATAAAATGCTTGAATAAAATAATTGGTAAGCTCCGTCATTTTCTTGAATGTAATTACCCAATGCAGCAAATAAAGATTGCATATAGGAAACATAATCTTCTGAATTACGGATTGTTGCAGTACCTCCATTTATATTCAAGAAATCGCGAACAAAAAATGCCAATTTAGAGCGATAGCCAGCGACCTCTTTTCCAAAAGCCTTGCGCTTATTCTGTGGTTTTACAAAGCATAATGCATGTGAGGCAGTAATTCTGTCGTTATCGTCTAATGTCCATGGACTTTTTAGATTTTCTCTAACTTGTTTCTCTATGTCTTTTGCAGCCTCTTCTGTTCTATCATCAGAATATATGCACAATTTGTGACGCATATAATCCAATATTTGGATGATGAAGCGTTCCTTATTTTCATCAGATAATCCGTCTAATTCAGGTATATCATAGAGACGGTCGCAACCATTTTCACCTGTAATTTCGTCATGGAGATATTCATAATTAATCTTCAATAGTGCACATTCTTCAAGATTGGGCATGTTTACTTGCCAGTTTCCAGCCAGATCATCGTAGATGATAGTTCCTAAATATCTTTCCATTACATTTTCTACTTTCTTTGCACGCCCTCCAGTCCAATTAGGGAATCGGAAATAATCGTTATGAGAAAGATGAAGGTGCTTAAATACGAGTCTAGCAATTCTATCACTACCAATAGGCTCATCTGCTTCTTTTACAGCATTCCAAATGGCAGAGCGTATTTTACCTATACGTATAAAATCATTAAAATGGCCAGATTGTAGGGCAGCATCCTGACGAGCATCCACAAAAGTCATGACTTTACAGTCTGCAGGTTCTACATTTGCATTTCTCATTTTTATGACATTCTCATATGAAAGTACGGTTGTTGCTGTACTTCTACCTTCACTACCAATTTTTGATAACTTAGACCATTCTTTACTTGATCCTGAATAGATAGCTTTTGCCGTTGGATCATACTTCAGTGGACTTGGCACATATATTCCTTCAATACACTCATTATTAACATCTTGAACTTCTGAAAGGTCCCCATATATTGTAAAATAAACTTTTTTTGGGAAACGATCTAAATAAGTTTTCTTAAATTTTCGATTCCCATTTTTATCTATAGTGTACCAGTCCTCTGGAATATCATCTGAATTTGGATCTAATAAGAAATCTTCAACAGATTCATTCTTATGGGGAACGATAATATAACCGTTGTTTATAGTAAATTCTTGCTCTTCTTCATCTAATTCATTACGCTCATCGTAATTTCTGGGTAGAAGAGTGTCGTTTATAATTTTTACAGAATACAATTCATGTCCGCTTAAACGACTGAACATGATAGGATAGTATTGTACTTTATGCTCATTATCAGACAGCTCTTCACAATATAATTTTTCATCAACTGTAATGTAACGGTTTTCAGGATTTCCTAATGTTGCATATACATTTCCGGTCTGAGGAATAAATTGGTGGATTTTATAAGGTAATAGATTAGCCCCTTGATTAATATTAATATCATTACACCAGTTTAATATATCAATAATGTGCTGAATACAAATATCTATTGAGACTTTTCTATCAATATAATTATGTAATTGTTCAGCTATTTTCCTAATAGAACAAGGAGCTCCTCTGAAGTACTTTTGTTCCTGTTTGTCAAAGCGCAGCGCAATGTTCTGCTCAATCCAATTGGCTGTAGGATGATTACGGAGCATATCAGCATTTAAATCTGACGGAATAGGAGAATTTATAGCTGATAGTATATCCTCTTTAGAATAATTTGTATTGGATAAGCCAACCTTCAAAGTTTCATCTACAACTTGATTAATATCATAGGAGCTGCCAAAAATGCAAGAAGCAACTTCTGCAACCTTTTGACGCTGTTCTTTATAGCTAAGTTTATCATCTGCAACCATTGTGGCAGATGTTCCAAAACATAACACTGGCTTTTTAGCTTGTGCCTTTATTCGCCTAATCAAAAATGAGACATCACTACCTTGCATACCACGATAGGTGTGCAATTCGTCAAATATCAAATAATGAAGATTCTCAAGGAAACAATCTCTGAGCCGTTTTTCATCGCCAGCGCGAGTCATTAAAAGTTCCAGCATCATATAGTTGGTTAATATGATGTTGGGAGGCGTAGTTTGTATGTGTTCTCTAACTTGTGAATCTTCTTGTCCTGTATATTTGGCAAATGTAAACGGGCATTCTTTTCCTGTCGCATTTTCATACTGTTGACGATATCTAGCCAACTCTTCGGATTGAGAGTTGATGAGCGCATTCATAGGATATACAATAATGGCTATTGTTTTATTGATAGAATCTTCTTGATGTTGTAGTATATAATTGAAGATGGTAGCCATAAATGTACGAGATTTGCCAGAACCTGTACCTGAGGTTACAATAAATTCTTTATCTTGACATCCTAATTCTATCGCCTCCTGTTGGTGTTTATAGAAGGGATTCTTAAAAAATAATCCTAAATCTTTATGAATAGGGAAGCCATTGTTGATCATTTGACTGACATCGATTCCAGACGCAAAATTAGGATTAAACTGAATTAAGGCATCCGGCCACAATTTTTCACTTTTAATGGCCTCACTAACCTCTTTTCTTATCCGTTCGTCTTTTATGGAAACGAAACTACCGATATATTCTTTATAGCTTCGTTTTATTTCTTTGTATATATCTAATATATTCATATTTGTATATAATCGTTCTATTGTTTTGAGCTTATTAACAGTTCTCGAATATCGACTTCTAATATTTGAGATATTCTTAATAATGTTTCAAGACTTGGTTGGGAAGTGTTTGTGCACCATTTGGACACAGTAGCAGGATCTTTCTCCAATTGCTTAGCTAGCCATTTATTGGTTCGCTTTTTCTCCACAAGCACAACCTTGATGCGGTTTATGTCTTTTTCTTTTTCCATAAGGATTTTCTTTCGTTCTATGCAAAGATAAGAAAGCCTATCTATTTTTCATCATTTCAATAGGACTATTTGCAATAATATTTGCGAATTAGTTCAATATTATAAGTTATTTCTCGATAACATAATTTCTTTTTGGAATAGAAATCTGTATCTTTGTAGGTAACAATGTTTTGATATAGGCAATTGCTGATAGAAATATAAATATTAATTATATGGAACAAATAATAACAACAACAGTTGTAACATTAATATCAGGAGCTATCGGTGCCATAATTGGTACCTATGGCGGAGCGTTATTTGCTGCAAAAAGACAAGAAAAACATATAAAAGAACTTAGACAAGTTGCTATAAAAGCTTTAAAAATATTCCAAAAGTATGCTCGTAATAAACAAACTTACGATGTTGCAGCTTCTGAATTCAATAATGCATTAAGTATTGCTGAGAAAAGAGTTTTTATTGTTGCATTACATAAGTTGGGTATCCCTATTCTGGCGACTCCAGATTCTAAGTTTGACATACAAAATATTGTATTTGAAAAAAGAGAAATAGATAAAGACGAAATAGAAGCTATTATCAGCCAAATACAATTAGGACATTGTGATCAGTTATTTTACATTGAACCTGATAATTATTTTAGTGAAAACATTCGTTTAAAAACATTACGTTATATTGCCAAAAGATGGGTAAGAGAAGTTTTTGGTAAAAGCAAACTTGATCGTTCTCAGAATCCTATTGTTATAGTTTATCCTACTAATTGGTGGCTAGGTTATACATTAGGAGAAAGGTTAGGAATTGCGGTTTTAAGAGAACGTATATCTTTAGACGAATATTTTGATGAACAAGGCTTGCCTAAGGAAGATTCTATTGAGCGTTTAATAACAGACATAGATCGTGGTCTTTGGGATAGTAGCTTCTTTTGGGATATAGAAAATTATCGAAGTGTAACTGCTACAAATTCTCTTAATAATATGATCTCTCAATTATTAAACAATAATCAGAACAGTACGATTCAGAAAAAAGAGGGATAAAAGACAAAAAGTTTGTAAAAAAAAGCAACAGAGAGGATTTTCCTCTCTGTTACGAAAAAAGTTATACCTCTAACTCCTTCAACGGCAACCCATAATTATATTGTCTGAAAAATCCTCGGTGAATAAGTTTCAGACCAAGGGTCTGATAATACTTGTAGTCATCATCCTCGGTGCAGAGGTATTTGTAACCATAGCGTGGGGCGTACTCCTTGAAGAAGCGGGCAAGGTCTTTCAGGTTTTCTTGCTGGTTTCGTTTGAAGTTGCCGCGCACAATGATAATGCTCCAGTCGGGGATGCTGCCAACACCACAACTGTATTCCCAAAAACGGATGTATAAATTCATTTCGCCTACATGGACGGAAACACAAATGCCGTTGGCGTTGTGCATAACGGAACAGCAATTTCTATAACCGAATCTCTCACACAAATAGAGATTGAAATCGTAAATAAAATCGGAATAGTTCATAATAATTTGAATTTTGATGGTTAATAAAAAATTGATTATAGACTGAAACCTCGCTTGCGTTTCGGTTTCTTTTTCTTCTTTTTAAGCCGGTTGGCCTGTATCGCTTCCTCCGTATCATAATCCGTAGGAGAGGGCGTGAACAATCCCACACTGATGCTGGAATGATTCTCCTGCTGGTATTCATGCCGAGGTTCCTCGCGTATGGTTTCTGTCTGTGCCTGACGCTGGTTCATGGTAGCAGAAAGAGCGTTATATCTCAGCTCCTGGTCGATGTTCAGGAAACTGAACTGGCGGTCAATCTTGGAACCGCTAAAGGTCAGTTGGTCACATGTGAACTTGACACCTTGCATCTCTCCGGTCGTGCGACTTTGCTTCCATTGCGTATCAATTCCGTACTTCCGTAAGGCCACTCGCAGCTCACTCCAGCTTCGGGCGTTCGGAACTTCTCGTTTCAAGGCATGATAGATAAAATACTTTACCTTGTCATGATGACGTAACCGCATGAAATTGACATTCTCTTTTCCTTCGGCAAAATGCAAACGGTAACGGGCTGTCAGCATCTTGCAGACCTTTTCGTTTCGGTAACGGTCGTTCTTGTCGCTGATGGTGCGGCCGTCATTATCCACCCGGTTGTAAACGATGTGACAATGCGGATGATCACGGTCGGTATGCCTGGCGATGATGAACTGCGTGTTCTCGATTCCCATCAGCTTCATATAGTCGTGGGCAATTTTCAGCATCAGTCCATCATCGTCACGGATGCGGTCCCCGTCTTCTGCAGAGAAACTCAATGATATATGGCCGACCTTGTTCTTGACCTTGTCATTCAATAAAGTCTGCAACTCGAATTGCTCCGCTATTTCTTCAGGTGAACCGTAGACACCAACCGCTTTCAGCAGGCGTGATTTATCTTCTTTCAGCACATAGTTTACGCACCCGGAAAACGATGTGCCCTTGACAATCTTACCTATCATCCTTGAGTTGTTTTATGAGTTGAGAAATCTGCTGGGTGACGGTCCGGCACTCATCGGCCACACGATAAAAACCGTAAGCGTTGGCTCGTTTGGCAAGCTGATTCAGGTTCGTACTTTCGCCAATCAGTTTTCGGATGATGTCAAGATTTTCTCTCGTAATCCGTTCGCGCACCGTACCGTGTTCAATGAGTGAACGCACTACTTCGCTTTGACTGCGTTTACTGCGCCGGCTGAGTGCTCTGAGCCAGCCGAATTGTTCGTCTGTAAGACGGATTGTAACTGTATTTTTCTTGTCCATAATATTTGCTTTTGAGATTAATAATTGTGACCATCGGGAGCCGTCTCACCTTCTTTTGAGGTGAGCAAGTGGCCGGGAAATGTAATACACCGGCATAAACTTGCTCCAGTGAAAAAGAAGAGAATCAGACATCTGAAAGTCATTGTTTGAAAAGTCCTTTCCGAGTATGTTGAACCGTTGCTGAAAGCGGTGCTTTCTCCACATTGACAAGCCGTAAATCGAAGGTCTTGACCAGCGTTTTCAAGGCCGGATTCAACGTGATAAGACGATTGAAAATTGCTTCCTTTGTCTCTTCTTTCAGCAGAAAATCTGCAATGTCATAACCCGCATCCCGTTCTTCTTTTGTTGCGTTTCTTTCCATAAAATCGAAGAGAGAAACCTCTATTCCCAGGCTTCGGATCATCTCCATTTTACTATTCCAATAGTCGGTTGCACCCAGATCGGGGAAGAGCAGAACACGTCGGTTTCTTAATACGCTCATGGCATCCTGATTGAACGCACCGTTCTTTCCGCCCGAAGCAATCCAGAGGTATTGCGGCAGATAGAAACTGGATATCAAAGCGCTTTTCTCACTCTCCACAAGGGCAACCGGACGCTGTTGGTCGGAAAACAAAAGGTGCTCACCAAACAGGCATTGCCGGAGGTTGAAATTCTCTTTCTTCAAAAGGGAATGTACCCACGTGATGTAGTTGTGCGGCTCTTTAATCCGTCTTCCGCTTCCAGGATTGTAGAGCATCACTTTTCCGGTGCGTACACGTCCGGAAATATCGACCTGCCAAAAGACCGTAGCTCCCGGCCAATGCTTCGAGGTTCCTACATGGTAGCGCAACATCAGCTCTTCGGTAGCCTCCTGTCCGAAATGGAAACTCAGGAACTGAAACAGCTTGTTCGTGTGATAAAGCTTCAGGGATTGCCTCATAATTTCGGGCTCAATGAAGGATGGCGCAGGAGGCAGACTGATGCGTGGCTTTGACACTGGTACAAACTCTTCACTCAATCGCTCCTTGGCAATCGGATTCTCATCAAAGTACATTTTGGGCGTATAGTTGTAGCCGCACTTTTGTTCATGGTTGCATCGCCCTACATAGTCAGGAAAGCTGATTTGTTTTTCCGTATCGATGTATTTGGCGAAACAACTTTTGCGGTGGCAGTTCGGGCATGTGTGCCGGGTGCTGACACCTTTGTATGGTTCTAATGTAAATCTGTAGTTCATTTTTCTTTCTGTTTGGATGTTACTATGCACATTTTCGCAACTTCACAAACCCCTCGGTTGCGAAAATGTGCATAGTAACAGGTTTATTTACTGTATTCTCCATGATTCTCTTTTCTGAATAATGTTCCGATATGGCGTTTTAGAAACATCTTGAAAGCATGCTCTTTCATCCCGTAACTTTCAGCAATGCCGATACCTTCTGCCGTTGTAAATCTGTGAGGCAGATTCAGGTATATGTTGCGGTGCAATTCGCTCAACTGTTCTTGACTGACGGCGGTCTGCACTTTTACGGCTGTTGTCCGAAAATACTCGGCCAGCAGGATGGCACGGTTCACGCTTTCAAGGTCAATCATATGCTTGTCACACTCTCCGCAAGTCCATCGGGCAAGCTGGATAATCAGACAAAACCGGATAATGTAGATTTCCAGTTTGCAGTAAATACCTACCAACGCATCGTTGGTTTCCATATCACATTGACGGGCATTTTCATGCTGCCAACCGTAAAGCCGCTGCTTGGCTTCTTCATCGAATGGCAGGCATTGAGGCTGCAACTCATTATTCTCGTCATGCGGACAATCTTGTGCGATCAGCTTATCGATAATCTGTTGCCACTGGATTTCCAGTTCTTCAGGAGTTTCCCGGTCGTTCCATCTGCTTTTCAAGACAGATTCAGGCATCACGAAAAGAATACGGTCAATAAAACCGTTACTTGAACGTTCGCCCTTGACCAGTTCACCCAATATCTTCTTTTGGATGGTACCGATAACGGAGATATAGGGACGTCTGATAAAAATGGAACTTTGCGTACTCTTGCGGTCTGAAATCGTAGGTTTGGCATTGAACACCGAAAGCCAGAACTGTTCTTCCGAACCGTTATTGTAGCGGTTGAAATTCTTGAACCAGGCAGATAACTCATCCGACCAAAGGCAAAGTCCTCTGGGATTTTGGGCATGTATCAGGCTCAATCCTTCGGGAGTAATATCCGAAACAAGAAAGCGTTTGCGCACGGGAGCCTGCGGAAATTCATCCAAACCAGCTTCCATGCGTTCCTTTTTGCTCATGGACATAGTGCGTTCATACTCGGCATACAGTTTCTGATACTCCTGATTCTGACAATAGTCATGTTCAATGAACGGCTGGAAAGCGAAACTCAGCGGGTGACTCTTATTGGCTCCGGGGCGACCAATCAGAGCCATATATAGGATGGGACTTTCCAACCAGTTGCGCTTTACCTGCACCAGATGGGAGTTGCCAATCCCCACGGCAATGGCCGCAAGGATAGCCGCAGCAACATAATCCACGGGATAGCCCTGACAATCGTGCAAACTGCTGATGATACGCTGAATCCTGATAGGAAAGACTTCTATCGGGAACTCACCGCCGGACATCTTGACTCCGATGCGCACAGCCTCACCGATAATACCTTCTGCTGTTAATTTGGAGGTTTCCATATCCATGCAGATCAAAAGTTATAACCTCCCTTTGGTTTGCGTTTCGCTCCATGTACTATCTCCGCAGCCTGTTCCTGAAGTGACATGGCCTGCATCTGCTTGCGTCCGGACTCAATCCATTCCAGCAGCTCATCTTCATAGAAATAGAGTTTCTTACCTCGTTTGTAAGCCGGAATCAGTCCTTTGCGCGCAAGCGTGTAAATAGTAGGCTTTGCCTTTCGTGTGATTTTACAGGCTTCGTCAATTTCAATAAGACGATGCTTGTCGGAAGAAACCTGCGGTTGCAGTGCCGCTACCATTTGACGGATTTGTTCCATCTGTTCTGTGAGATAACCTACCGCCTGCGGCAGCTTATCAAAAGTGATTTGTTCGTTTGCCATACGTACTCGTTTTTAATTGTTCGCTGGCAAAGGAAATTGGTGTTTTGATGGTGGAAAACATCACCGGAATATAACTGTGAGATAACTTTTGATGGTGATAGATTTTATACATTCGTTCTTTTTATTGTAAATGAATAGAAAATCTCAATCATAAAAATTTTAGATTTGTTGGTTTATTCATATCCCTTGGGTATATTTGTATAGCTTGTGCAGTTAATAGGCATTTATTCATTGTTAAAATATATTTTATATGAAGAATATTATAGCTGTAATATGGGACTTTGATAAAACCTTGGTAGATGGATATATGCAAGATCCAATTTTTAAGGAATATGACATTAATTCTTCAACTTTCTGGAAGGAGGTTAATTCATTGCCTGAAAAGTATATGCGGGAACAAAATGTTAAAGTTAATCCTGATACGATATATTTGAATCATTTTCTTAAATATGTCAGAGAAGGAATTTTTAAAGGCTTAAATAATGAAAAATTAAAAGGATATGGCAAGCAACAATCTTTTTATAAAGGAATTCCTGAAATATTTAAGACAACTACAGAATTGTTAAAGTCAGATCCTGTCTGTGAAGAGTACAATATAAAAGTAGAACATTACATAGTAAGTACTGGGTTTGCACAAGTAATTAGGGGAACATCAATAATGGATTACGTAAAATATGTATGGGGATGTGAACTTATTGAGGAGGAAGATGAAGAAGGAAATAAATTTCTATCAGAAATAGGATATACCATTGATAATACTTCAAAAACTAGAGCTCTCTTCGAAATTAATAAAGGTGTAGGAGGAGACGTGGAGGTAAATGTTAATAGTAAAATGACAAATGAACAGCGTCGAGTGGATTTTAGAAATATGATTTACATAGCTGATGGACCCAGTGATGTACCCGCTTTCTCTGTTGTCAAGGGTAAGGGAGGTGCCACATTTGCAATATACCCTCAAGGTAATAAGGATGCTTTTAAGCAGGTTGAGCGTTTAAGAGAAGATGGAAGAATTGATATGTTTGCAGAAGCTGATTATTCAGACGGAAAAACGGCTTCAATGTGGATTTGTAATAAAATTCAGGAGTTTGCAGAACGAATAAAGAAGGAAGAACAGGCGAAAAGAGGTAATTTAGACAATGTACCACATCATTTAGTTTAAATTTATAAAAACGGGAATAATTTGTCTTGAGACCGAATGGGAGCATACTATTAAACAAAATAGATTGTCTTTGCATACAAGGTCTTTATTGGGGTTCCTTGAAAAATCATGGGGGTGTAAAGTGATTTATCGTAGAGTAGCTACTAAAGGAGAGCTTCAATATTATTTGAGAAGATTCGCTACGTCTGAATATAATGGTTACTCTATTTTTTATTTATCTTTTCATGGCGATACCCATTCTATTTTTTTGGAAGGAGAGAAGAAAACAGAGAAGAAGTTGACATTAAAAGAATTGGCAGATATGGCAAAAGGAGTCTTTACAGATCGTTTTGTACATTTCAGCAGTTGTCGCACATTACTAGGAAGTGATAAAGAATTAGAGGAATTCAAAAATGATACAGGAGCTTTATACTTATCCGGATATACAACAAAGGTGGATAGTATTTTAAGTGCTATTAATGATATCGCTTATTTTGATCAAATATTACGCCATCAAACCAAAAAGGCATTAATAGCTTCTGCAATGGAAAAATATTACAATGGACTATCCCAAAAGTTGGGATTTAAAATATTTTGATATCATACATTAGACAATTGCAGTATTTAGTTTAATATTACACTCTGACTCCGTATGTGACATTTTACGTTCAATAGTTGAGATCTCCAAGTCACGGAGGGTATGGGCAAAGACACTCTTGATGAAAGTTGCAGTATGAATACGCTTTATACCAAAAGCCTTGCCAATATTCCATCCAAAGTGCATAATATCAATGCTTTTGAGTTGTGAATCAACCTTTACAGGCGATATCTTTTGTAAGGTATCTTCCGTACTATATTCTGCAACGTATGTGCATAGACGATTGAGATCTTCTTCACTCATATAGGCAACCATTGTTTGCTTCGTATAGCTGATGACCTTTTCCAATTTGGTTTGAGTAGCACGATTCTTTTTTGCTATAGCGTTGGTTCGCATGACTTCATATTCTGAAGGTTCAGAGATTGCTTCTTCAATGGTAGGAGCAGGCTCAATGACATCAGGCGTAGCCTGGTTTGAATCTTTACTTGTAGGGGCTTCCGGAACAGAAACGGTGTTATTGTGATTTTTCATCGTTTGAAAAGCAGAGAAACGCAATAGAAAAGCTTCTATGCGTGGCAGCAGAAACTGATTGAAAGTTGTCTGTAAACTGGCATAGATCGCCATCAAGACAATTACTGTTGCAAAAAATGCAACACTACTACTGAAATCGTCAACACCTTTGGATAAAATAAACTGACGAGCTAAAACGCCAACGACAAGAGTACCTACCAATACAAGGGAATAGAGTGCTATATGTTCTATACTTTTCTGATTCATAGTGATATTTGCTAATTGTTTGTGCGCAAATATATGTCATTTTATAGATACCATGTTATAAATCCAAGAAAGTGGCAGCATTTGTCCTCGATATAGTACTTATTTCTATGCCATCTATGCCACAATAGAATAAAAAAGAAGAGTCCAACTAGGTTTTAACCCCATGTCAGACTCTTCTTTCGTTACAGAACTTTATACTATTTCAGCGAAATCTTATTCGCCGTCTCTCGCTTCTTGGAGTTAACCAAATCAGCATAGATTTGTGTCGTGGTGACATTCTTATGCGTCAGCATCTTCGATACTGTGTAAATGTCTGTTCCTAAGGAGATTTGGATGACGGCATATGAATGACGAAAGCAGTGGAAAGTTATGTGTTTTCTGATTCCGGCTTCGGCAATCCATTGTTTCAGAGGATGATGAGTCATGGATCGGGTTAAACCTTTGAAGACTTTTCCGGTGCCCCATTCGCCACACAGTTCCAGAGCCTCCTGACTGATGGGGAGTGTAGCCTCGGTTTCTGTCTTTTCGGTGCAGATACGGATATAGTAACCTTGATCCGGGCCGACTTCAAAATCACGCCAGTCCAGCTTCAGAATATCACTGATACGGAGACCGGTCATGCAAGCAAATAAGGAGGCTTGTTTCAAGACAGGAATCTTGCATGGCGTAGCTGCCAGTTTCTTGACTTCATCAAGTGTCAGATACTCTTTCTTGACCTCTTTCCATTCTATCTTTTCCAGAAAGTCGTTCAAGTTCTCACGCAGCATCTTCTCTTTGTAGGCTATCTTCAACAAGGCTCGGTAAGTTGAATAATAGCCAGCGGCCGAATTGCGTGAGATATAAGCATTGGGATGATTGATTTGTTTGCATTTGAGCAGGTAATCTCTGAACTTCTCGCACAGTTCCACGGTGACATCACCAAAGGTGCATTTACCACCGACAAATTTCTCGAAGTGGTTGTAAACGCAATCCCATTTCTCATACTTTTCTCGTGCTTTAGTCCGGAAATAGGCGAGAAAATCTACCTTTTGTTTGTTCTTATCCAGGAATCCGAATTCTTCATTGATAAGCGACTGGACACGGATACAGCGGATTGCCTCTGCCTTGTTCAGCATATCCTGATTGAACATTCTTTGCTGCTCATTCTTGGGCTTGGCATAGATGTAAATGCCGAGGAATTCCCGGCGACTCATCTTCATCGTGTAAGGATTGCGAATGGCCGGATAATAATCCAGATAAAGAGATATGCGGTCGTTACGCAATGGCTTTTGTCTCAAAGTTACGTTGGTGCATGTAAGTGTCATAGCTATATTGTTTTTTGATTAATACTTGTTTTTGTTGCAAATAAAATAGGTGTTCTAATGGTGGTATTTATCACCGGAAAATAACTTTCGGCTCATTCTATTTTTGGAGGTTCAAAGAACTTGTCCAGCTCTTCCCGCAGAATCTTGGTATATTTACCGACTTTGATACGGGCGATATTATGGTATTTTACATAATGGTAGAGTTGATCCCGTGTCAGTTTGAATCGTTCCATCGCTTCGGCAATGGTGTAGTATTTGGGCTCTTCGGGAGCTATGAGGCCTTTGGCAATGTCGACATGCTTTTTGGAGTAGAACACCATGATGCCGACTTTCTTTTTAGGAATGGCATTCTTTGATACAAAAGAATAGATGGCCGTTAGTGTCATGCCGAACTTCTCCTGCATGTCTTGCGTGCTGTACCATTCCTTGATCTCAGGATCGGGAGTTTTCTTTGCAAAGTAGTCATCAATATGCTTTTTGCTCCAATAGGTTTTTCCACGATGAAAGGTTCGTGGAATATTATGTTCCTTAGCGATATGAAATATCCAGGAATCCTTTACGCCATACTTTTCCTTAACTTCAGCTGTGGTGTAGAAATCTGATATTGGAGTTTTCTCTTTGGGTTTATTCTCATTATTGGAAGCAATAATGTAGTCGAACATATTATCAATATCCGAACGCCGTACAAGAGTTTTCCCATCAAATCTGACCGCTTTGATTTTCGCATTTTTGATATACCGATAAATTGAGGTACGGCCTACACCTAAAAATGCGGCAACTTCAGTAGGAGTTAAGAACTCTTTTTCAGAATTAGGTTTTAATTCTGCATCATGTTTCAAGTGGAATTCTTGAATTCGTTTTTTTCTAACTCGATCTTTGTATGCGAGGTTTGCGCACCTGTGTGAACAGTATGCGGTAGTAATCTTGTGGGCGGTAAAAATGGTGCCACACCACTCGCATTTCTTTTGAATTTCAATGTTACTAGCCATTTTAATTATCTTTTTAGTTCGCCAAATCTGTTTCATTGCGTACCACAGCGTTCCAAGGCGTTCCAGGTTGTCCACCACCTGGCAGACAGTAAACCCGGCTTTTGGCTTGTGAGGTACACAAGAGGTACAAAAAATGGCGTAAAAAGGCTTAGCAACGATTATCAACGATACTTGAGCAACAAAAAAGGCGCCCGTAAAGAGCGCCATATTAATCGATTATAATCAATTTAACTATCTGATAACCAAGTATTTACTTGCCTATGCAAAAATGCTTGAAAATATTCCCCAGCACCTCATCGGTCGTGATTTCCCCGCCCACAATCTCTGCCAGGTGGAAGAGACACTCACGGAGGTCTTGTGAAACCAAGTCACCGGAGAGATGCATGGCCAGTCCGTCCTGTACGCGGTGGATTGCTTCCAGCGCATGACTCAAAGCCTCGTAGTGGCGGATGTTGCTCACCACCACATCGTTCTGTGAGAGGTCGGGCAGGGCGGCGAAGTCCACCAACTGCTTTTGAAGCTGAGAAAGTCCCTCTTTCTGCTTGGCCGAAAGAGAAAGCACACATACGTCCTCCGGCAAATCGGGGAGAGCCGCTTTCAGGCGAGCAAGCTGTGCATCCGTCGAAGAAGCAGTATTATCCGTAGAAGGTTCTGCCGATGAAAGCAAATCCGCCTTGTTGAGCACAATCACCAGGTGCTTGCCTTTGCAGCGGGGCAGAATCTTGCCGGCCAGTTCGCGGTATTGCGCCTCGGCACAAGTGGCGTCGATCACCCAAAGCACGATATCGGCCTGGTCCAGTTTCTGGAAACTCCGCTCGATACCCAGACTTTCGATGGTGTCGGTCGTTTCACGGATACCCGCCGTATCGATAAAGCGGAAGGTGATGCCGCCCAGGTTCATCGTATCCTCGATGACGTCGCGCGTGGTACCGTGAATGTCGCTCACGATGGCGCGTTCTTCGTTCAGGAGGGCATTCAGCAGGGTAGACTTCCCGGCATTGGTTTCGCCTACGATGGCCACGGGGACGCCGTTTTTGAGGGCATTTCCTACGCTGAACGTATCCACTAGGTGATGGATGACGTGCTCAATCTGGCGGGCGATGTCTTCCAGCTCCGAACGGTCGGCAAACTCCAGTTCCTCGTGGTCGCTGAAATCAAGCTCCAGTTCCATGAGGGAGGTAAGGTGGAGCAACTTGTCGCGCAGGGTGGCCAGTTCCCGACTAAATCCGCCGCGCATCTGGTTCATGGCCATGCGATGGGTGGCGGCGGAGGTAGAGGCGATGAGGTCGGCCACTGCTTCGGCCTGGCTCAAATCCATCTTGCCGTTCAGGAAGGCACGCTGGGTGTATTCCCCCGGTCCGGCGGCACGGCATCCTTGCCGGATAAGAAGCTGCATCACCTGCTGGAGAATGTAGCTCGAACCGTGGCAGGAGATTTCCGTGGAGTCTTCTCCCGTGTAGGAATGAGGGCCTCGGAAAAGGCTGACCAGCACTTCGTCGATAATCTCTCCTTCAGGACTAAGGATGTGGCCGAAGGTGAGGGTATAGGGTTCGCGTTCGGCCAGCGGTTTACCGGAAACGGGCTTGAAAATGCGGTCGGTGAGGGTGATGGCTTCCGGACCCGACACGCGGATGGTGCCGATGGCTCCGCCTTGGGCGGTGGCGATGGCACAGATGGTATCTTGGGTTTGTAGTATGTTCACGTGTGTATTGCTTTTAAAATCCTTGCAAAGATACGGTTTTCGGGTTACATCCGGAAGGAGAGCCGACAGATTTATGCAGGCAGGTAGAGGGTTTTCACCAGCAGGTCGACCACTTTTTCGAGGTATTCGCGGTCGGTTTCATCGAAGGTAGCCAACTGGTCGCTGTCGATGTCGAGCACGCCCCGGACTTCTCCGTTGACCGTCATCGGCACGACGATTTCGGAACGGGAGAGGGAACTACAGGCGATATGGCCGGGGAACTGGTCTACGTCGGGCACGACTTGGGTACGGGCTTCGGCCCAGGCGGTACCGCATACACCACGACCTTTCTTGATGCGGTAGCAGGCCACGCTGCCTTGGAACGGGCCGAGGTGAAGCTCGCCTTCGTGTACCAGGTAGAAGCCTACCCAGAAGAATCCGAAGGCTTCTTTCAGGGCGGCACTGGTGTTGGCCAATACACTGATTTCGTTTTTCTCGCCTTCAATCAGGGGGGCGAATTGTTCAAGGAATTGCGCGTAACGCTGACGCTTGTCGGTAAGGGTGGATTTGAAACTTGCTTCCATGTAGATGATTTTTCAGACAGAAAAACAGGCTCTCTTCCGGAGAAGGGAACCTGTTGATTGATAATTAGTTTACTAGATTCTTTCAAGGACGACTTTAATCAGGTCGTCGATTTTGCTCTTGTATCCGGTGTTGGCTTCCTTGGCCACGCGGTTGGCAATGACCATGCACACGGTGGTGGCTTTATGGCCTTGCAGACGGGCCAGTCCGGCCAGGGCAGAGCTTTCCATTTCGAAGTTGGTGATGCGGTGTCCCTGGTATTCGAAGCTTTCGATTTTCTCGTTCTGGTGCGGGTCGGCCAAGGGGATACGGAGCTGACGTCCTTGCGGACCGAAGAAACCGCCACAGGCCACGGTCACGCCGCGTACCATGTCGGTGCCGGCGATGCGTTCCACCAGTTCCTTGTCGGCATGAATCACGTAGGGAGCCGGGGCGCAGAGGTTACCTGTCCAGCCCAGGTGGTTGAGCAGGGCGCGTTCCATGGGCAGGTCGCACACGGCGTTGCGTCCTTCGTAAAAGTTCAGGAGGCCGTCGAATCCCACGGAGACTTCGGAACAGATGAAGGTGCCTACGGGCGTGTAGGACTGCAGGCCGCCGCAGGTACCGATGCGCACGATTTCCAGCTGTCGGAAGGTATCGTTTTCTTCGCGGGTCTGGAAGTTGATGTTGGCCAGCGCATCGATTTCATTCATCACGATGTCGATGTTGTCGCACCCGATACCGGTGGAGGTCACCATGATGCGTTTGCCTTTGTAGGTACCGGTGATGGTATGAAACTCACGGCTTTCCACTTCACATTCGCGGGTGTCGAAGTGGGAAGCTACGAGGGCCACACGTCCGGGGTCACCCACCAGAATAATTTTGTCGGCCAGGTGCTCCGGTTTCACGTGGAGATGGAATACAGAACCGTCTTCGTTGATAATCAGTTCTGAAGGGGGAAAATACTTTTTCATACGTTACGTTTTTAGTCAAGTAAAGTTTATGTCTTCTTATTTGCCGATGGGCTCGTGTCCGGCAGGATGAGAATCCGGTCGGGCAATGCTGCTCCGCATGTCGGTATCGGCTTGGATATTCTTCATCCGGTAGTAGTCCATGATACCCAGGTTGCCGCTTCGGAAGGCTTCGGCCATGGCTTTGGGCACTTCGGCTTCTGCCTGAATCACGTTGGCACGGGCTTCTTCGGCTTTGGCTTTCATCTCCTGTTCCAGGGCTACGGCCATGGCGCGGCGTTCCTCGGCCTTGGCCTGGGCGATGTTCTTGTCGGCATTGGCCTGGTCAATCTGCAGGGAAGCTCCGATGTTACGGCCGATATCGATATCGGCAATATCAATGGAAAGGATTTCGAAAGCGGTACCGGCATCGAGTCCCTTGCGCAGCACGAGCTTGGAGATGGAGTCGGGGTTTTCGAGTACCGACTTATGATTTTCGGAAGAACCGATGGAAGAAACGATGCCTTCGCCTACACGGGCCAGTACGGTGTCTTCACCGGCCCCACCCACCAGCTGGCGGATGTTGGCGCGTACGGTCACACGGGCCTTGGCAATGAGCTGGATACCATCTTTGGCCACGGCAGTGACGGGAGGGGTATCAATCACTTTCGGATTGACCGACATCTGTACGGCTTCGAACACGTCGCGTCCGGCCAGATCGATGCTGGTGGCCATCTTGAAGGAAAGTTCGATGTTGGCTTTTGAAGCTGATACCAAAGCGTGTACCACCTTTTCCACGTGTCCCCCGGCCATATAGTGAGCTTCCAGATCATCACGGGTAATGTTGCTCAATCCGGCTTTGTGGGCTTCAATCATGGCGGGTACGATGACGTAGGGCGGCACGTTACGGATGCGCATCAGGAACAGCTGGATGAGCGAAATCTTGACGCCCGACACCTTGGCCGAGAGCCAGAGAAAGAAAGGCACGTAGTGGAAAAAAATGACCAGGAAGATGATGACACCTCCGGCCAGAATAAAGGGGAGATAAGCGGGATTAATCATATACGTTAGATTTAAAAGTGAATACAGGAAGAAAGGTGAACGTGAAGTTTACGCATGTTTCACGTACACCGTGGTCTCATTGATGCGGACAATCTCTACCGGTGTCTTCTCGTCGATGAATCCGTCGGCCGACTGCACCTCGATGATGTGTCCGTTGAAGTCGGCGTTGCCAATCAGAGTCAGACGGGTGACGCTCATGCCCCGGTCGCCGGGTTTCAGGTCCATTCCCTCAAAGGGAGAGGGACGGTAGTCGAGGGTTTTCTTCAATGACAGACGATCGACGGTCTTGGAGCGCATGAACCACCACGTCACGCCGATTATGCCCAGCAGAGAGACTCCGATGGTGAGGAATCCGGCCTGTGAGCCGAGCGAGGCAAAAGCGGAATAGATGGCATAAAGGATGCACACCGCAGCTCCGACTCCCGCCACGCTGATGCCGGGAATCAGAAAGACTTCGATGGCAAAGAGTATCAGGCCTCCGATAATGAGTGCGATGATAATCAGTGTTTCCATGGTAGTGTATATTTTTATATTAGAGGTTCTTCAGTTTCTTGATTTCCGTGTTCCGGATGTCAAGCGTAAGCGCCTCAATTTCTTCGCGCAGCTCTTTCACCCGCTTCTCACGGTCGAGGATACCCGGTGTCAGCTTGTTCTTCAGTTCCGTATCGCCGGATGCATAATTGGCCCGGATTTGTACGAGGGCCTCGTCCATGGCTTTCAGGTCTTTTTCTTTCTGCTGGAGCAGCTGGTATTTTTTCCGTGCCTCTTCCGAGCGGAAATCAGCAAGGGTATGATAGATGTCGTGATCGTCTACCACGAAGCGGAAATCGCCTTTCTTTTGGGTCTCGTTTTCGCCGTACATCACCTGTGCCAGTTGTTGCTTGGCTATCCGGACTTTGTCGGCATCCCCCCAAGTGTGCTGGATGCCGTTCAGCATCGCTACATTGGTCAGCAATTCGGGGTCGGTCGTATCATAGTCATACACTTGCTTGGAGCTGTTGGGGGCAAAGACATACACACAGACTTTGCCTTCCGGCTGATAACGGTCGGAAGCGAACCATCCCAGGTCGTTAAAGTCGTCGATGGCATACATATAGTCGTTAAAAGGAGAATTGAACGGAAACCCCATATTGTCCGGTTTCAAATAGCTTCCGTCTTCCGAGTCATAACGGGTAATGAAAATGTCATAACCGCCCAGGCTTTCTTCTCCCTTGGCCGCAAAATAAAGAGTAATACCGTCGGAATTGATAAACGGATAGTTCAGGTCAGTACCTGCTTCGTCCAAACCTTTCACTTTTTCGGGTACTCCCCAGTCACCTCCCAGCGTGACACTGGTGTAAAGGGCTCTTTCGTTTGTTCCCGGTACACGGTGGGCAAGGATTTTCTTGTCTTTCATTCCGTTGGTGAATTCCGTACAGTCGCTTTCGCCGGTAAGCCCCACCTTTCCGGATTCCTCGTTGATTTTATATGCCTGAAGGAAGTCATTTTTATCGACCACAAAACTGTCAATGACGGCTACGCTTTCCACTCCCCGCATCATACGGGCTCCCATGCGGTAGCGGTCCAACAGTGCTTCCAGTTCGGAAGTGTCACGGTTCTTACGCTCCATCCAATAGATGTGGTCTTCCAAGTTCTCAATGGCTTCGTCAAAGCGGTACAAGTCGAAATAGGCTTTGCTCAGGTAGAGAAAACCGTTGATGACCTTGCGTTCGGCACTTTTCTCCAGATAGGGTACAGACTCTTTCAATTCGCCGGTCTCATAGCAGCAGGCGCCGTACCAGAAGTTGTAGTTGGCATTTGAAGGAGATTGTTTCACCAAGCGTTGGAAGACAGGTTTCGCCTTGTCAAACTGCTTGTCGTTGAACCATTTTTGTGCTTGGCTCAGGGTCTGTGCGGAAACTCCTCCCACACCACAAAGAGCCAATAGAGGGAGTATGTATCTTTTTTTCATCGTTTCTGTGTCTAAAAGTTTCTCAAATGTAGGAATATTCTGGGAATTATACCATTTTCTGTTCCCTATTTTTCTTTTTACACGGAACTTTGGCCGTTTTGGTTTTGCGAATATAACCAATAATGTATATTCCCGGCACGATGCAGTTCATAAAAAAGCGTAACCGTTTCCCTTTATTCGGGCGTTTTTCGTAATTTCGCCGCCGTTTTTAATATCATACGTATGGGAAAAATGACGGAAGAAGACCGCCTGATGCGCCGCATCAACCAGCGGTTCATGAAAGGGATAATGAAATACAACCTGATAGAAGAAGGCGACCGAATCCTGGTGGGCCTTTCGGGTGGGAAAGACTCACTGGCCTTGCTGGAGTTGCTGGCTTTGCGTTCACGCATCTACAAACCTAAATTTTCAGTGGTAGCAGCTCATGTGGTGATGAAAAACATCGCCTACGAGTCCGACCAGACCTATCTGCGCGAGTATGCCGAGAAGCTGGGTGTACCGTATGTGTGCTATGAAACGGAATTCGACCCGTCGACCGACAACCGGAAATCTCCGTGTTTTCTGTGTTCGTGGAACCGGCGGAAGGCGCTCTTCACCGTGGCCAAGGAGCACGGATGCAACAAAATTGCATTGGGGCACCACATGGACGACATTCTGGAGACTTTGCTCATGAACATGACCTTCCAGGGGGCTTTCAGCACCATGCCGCCGCGGCTCGTAATGCGCAAGTTCGACATGACGATTATCCGTCCCATGTGTCTGGTACACGAAGCCGACTTGAAGGAGATGGCCGCCCTCCGGGATTTCCGCAAGCAGGTGAAGAATTGCCCGTATGAAAAAGACTCCCATCGTTCGGACATGAAAGAGGTGCTGGCCCGGTTGGAAGCCATGAATCCGGAAGCACGTTACAGCTTGTGGGGGAGCATGAACAACATCCAGCGCGACCTTCTTCCGATGGAGAGTGAAGAGGATTCGCTCGGTTAAGTCTCATTCGGGGACATTCAGTACCACTTGCTTACCCGTCATGGTGATTTTTCCTTCGGCAATCAGTTCCGACAGGGCGCGGGCCAGTGACGGACGGGCTACTCCCAAAATAAAGGCCACTTCCTGCTGGTTGTGGATGCCTCCGTGCATCTGCAGGTAGTTCAGCAGGCGTGATTTCAGGCTCTGCAAGGCGAATTCATTCAGCTTGCGGCTCAGAAACAGACTCCGGTCGGAAATGATGGCGATAAAATTCCTCATCACGGCCGGCTGGGCATGCATGAACGCCTCGAAACGGGTACGGTCCATGACAAGCACCTCGCAGAGTTCCGTGGCTTCCACATTCACCGGGAAACGGTTCTCCGAGGCATAGATGAAGGCCGGAGCCAGAATGTCGGGTGCCTTGATCCAGTCGATGGTGAGCTGTTTGCCTTCTGCATTTTCCATTTGTGTCTTCACGTTCCCTTTCATCAGAATAAACAAGGAACGGCATGCGTCTCCCTGACGGGCAATGTATTCTCCTTCCTTATATATGCGCAAACTGTTCGGTGCCTCACGCAGCAGTTGGTGAAGGGCTTCTGCCTCGCATCCTTCAAAGAGGCTCATTCGTGTCAAAACTTCGGTATGCATCTTTCTTTTAACTTTTCTTTGGGTTCCGTGTCACATAGGTGACAGAAATCCCGTGTGGGATTCCTCATCTTTGTGCAAACTTAATGAAAAATCAACAATAACCCAAGAAAGAATATGGAAGGAAACATGTTTTGCTACCAGTGCCAGGAAGCTGCCAAGGGCACAGGATGTGTGTTGAAAGGTGTATGTGGAAAGAAAGATACCACCGCACGTTACATGGATTTACTGCTGTTTGTGGTGCGCGGAGTATCCGTAGCAGCCGATGCCTTGCGTACGAAAGGCCTTGAGGTGGAAGCCGACACAAACGGTTTTGTTACCGACGCGCTTTTCTCAACGATTACCAATGCCAATTTTGATGACGAAAGCATCCTGGTCCGTGTACGTAAAGGCCTGGAACTGCGCGACCGCTTGAAGGCGCGTGCTGCCGATGCCGGCATCGCCTTGCCGGAGGTGGACGAACTGACCTGGAATGGTGGAGAAGCGGACTATCTGGCCAAATCGGCTTCCGTAGGGGTGCTGAGGGAGCCGAACGAAGACCTTCGCTCATTGAAGGAACTGCTGATGTACGGACTGAAGGGCATGGCCGCTTACCACGAACATGCCATGCGACTGGGCTTTGCCGATGAAGCTATCCATGCGTTCATGCAATCGGCGCTGGCCCGCATCACCGTACAGGCAATGGGAGCCGATGAACTGGTGGCGCTGGTTCTCGAAGCCGGACAGCACGGGGTACAGGTGATGGCGTTGCTGGATCAGGCGAACACCACCCGTTACGGTCATCCGGAACTGACAAAGGTGAACATCGGGGTAGGCAAGAATCCGGGTATCCTAATCAGCGGACACGACTTGCACGATTTGGAAGAGCTGCTGCGCCAGACCGAAGGTACGGGAGTGGATGTATACACGCATAGCGAAATGCTTCCGGGACACTATTATCCGGCGTTCAAGCAATACAAGCATTTTGTAGGCAACTACGGAAACGCCTGGTGGAAACAGCGCGAGGAGTTTACGGCCTTCAACGGTCCGATTGTCTTCACCACCAACTGTATCGTGCCGCCATTGGAGAATGCATCGTACAAGGAGCGGATGTTTACGGCCAACTCAACAGGCTATCCCGGCTGCAAGCACATCGCTACGGATGCCGAAGGCCACAAGGATTTCTCGGAGGTCATCGCACTGGCCAAGCAATGCCAGCCACCAGTGGAACTGGAACAGGGAGAGATTGTCGGTGGATTTGCTCATAATCAGGTGATGCAGCTGGCCGATAAGGTGGTAGAAGCGGTGAAGAGCGGAGCCATCCGCAAGTTTGTGGTCATGGCCGGATGCGACGGACGCATGAAGAGCCGCGATTACTATGCCGATTTTGCACAGGCCCTTCCGAAAGATACGGTCATCCTTACAGCAGGTTGTGCCAAGTACCGTTACAACAAACTGCCGTTGGGCGACATTCAGGGAATTCCTCGGGTACTCGATGCCGGACAATGCAACGACAGCTACTCACTGGCTGTGATTGCCCTGAAGCTGAAGGAAGTCTTCCAGTTGAACGACATCAACGAACTGCCCATCGTGTACAACATTGCCTGGTACGAACAGAAGGCAGTCATTGTCCTGCTGGCCCTGCTGAGCCTGGGCGTGAAACACATTCACCTGGGACCCACATTGCCGGCCTTCCTCTCACCGAACGTAGCCAAGGTACTGGTCGAACAGTTCGGCATCGGAGGTATTACTACCCCCGAAGCGGACATGCAACTGTTCGGCATCTGATGACGGCTTAATAGGATTTCTCGTTGGCCAGATTCCAGGCATTGAGGAAAGAAGCTTTCGTGATTTCCACCACCTTCTCCCAGTTCAGCTTGTCTGCATGGTCGGAAGGCTGGTGGTAATCCGGATGCCCGTCCGTGTGATACCAGATGATGGGAATGTCGTGCACGGCAAACGAAGCATTGTCGCTTCCTCCCACCGGACGGTCCCAAGGACGGTAGTCGGGCTTCAGTTTCAGCTTGTAACGGACGATGTCGTCTTTCAGCCACTGTCCCAAGGCCGGATGCGCCTCCGTATAGAAATACACCACATGTTCGGGTTGTTCCGGGAAATGGTTCCGCCCGATCATGTCAAAATTCAGGTAACCTTTAATCTCCTTCACGAAATCACAATTCTGCATGAAATACTGGGAGCCGAGCAATCCTTTCTCTTCTCCGTCCCAGAAGGCGATGATCACGTTGCGCAGCGGTTTCTTGCCACTGGCCTGAAAGGCACGGGCAATTTGCATCACTGCCGACACTCCCGATGCGTTGTCATCGGCTCCGTTGTAAATCTTGTCATCCGCCAATGTCTCGTCAATGCCTAGATGATCGAAATGGGCACCGACCACGACATACTCGTCGGTCCGTTCTCCGGGAATCATTCCCAGCACGTTGGCCATCTGAAGAGAACGGTGTGTCAGCTGCTTCAATTGGGCGATGGAATCGGGATGTACCTGCCAGCGGCCTTTTTGCTGTCTTTCCTTGGCACAAGCCTCGAAAGGTTGATAATAGGAATCTCCGTAAAGAGGAGAGATACCGGCCTCCTGAAGACAGGAAACCAGATAGCGGGCAGCCACGCGCGAACCGGTCATACCGGCTTCACGTCCTTGCAGGGCATCGTCTGCCAGAAAACCTACGATGGCTTCAGCCGAAGGTCGGTTAATACTTTGCAGGCCTTTTTCCACGGCGGTCTGTGCCTGCAGGAGAGAGGTACCGCATGAACCGATGGTCCATGCCAGTAACAGAGAGGTTACAGTCTTTTTCATAATGAGAGCAAAAATAGGGAGAACTTGCGAATTTCCCAAACTTATTCTTCCAGTTTCTTCACGTAGCAAGAGCTTGATTTTCTAAAAATTGAGGTTTACTCCAGCCATCACCGTGGCACGCGGCATAGGATATCCGGCATTGATTTCGTATCGCTGGGCCAGCAGGTTCTCGCCACGTGCCCAGATGTCCAGCCAGCGGATAGCCCGGAAGGAAGCCCGCACGTTCCACAGTACGAAGTCCTTTGTCACTGCGGGGGCGGTCTGGGTATAGAGTCCCGCGATGTATTGCAGTCCCGTCGACACGTTCCAGCGGCCTTGGGAGAAATTGGCCCCAGCGTAAAGTTTGTGTTCCGGAGCGGCGATGACCGGATGCGCCATGTGCAGGTAACTGTAGTTCCCGTCTACCGACCAGTCGCGGTTGATGCGGTAAGCTGCCTGCAATTCGATTCCTGCATTTTCTATCTTTCCGGTGTTCTGGTTCAGCATCCCGCTTCCGTGCGGATTTTGCAACGTCTGTATCAGGTTCTTGGCATTGATATAAAACAAATTCACTCCATAATACAGCCGTTCCTCCATCAACCGTTGTGAGAAGGCCAGCTCATAGTTCCACATCGATTCCGGTTGCAAATCAGGATTCTGCGGCGGGAACATATACATTTCCCGCAGGATAGGGTAGCGGAATCCTTTCGAAACCGAGGCCTTCAGTTCCATAGCCTGCGGCAAATGGAAAGCCAGTCCGGCCTGCGGCACCCATTCCGTACCCACCCGTGAATGATGGTCCACCCGCAATCCCGCATTGAAAGTCAGCCAAGAGCAAAAATCCTGCCGGAAGTCGATGTAGCCGGCCAGTTCGTCTTCCTGCTTGTCCACCAAATCAGAAGTAGTGCCCACCTTTTCTCCGCTCACATATTCATTCCAGGCACGGCCTCCGTAACGGAACCAGTCGAAGCCCAGTGTGATACGGTTTCCCGTAAAGAACTGCGTACTTTGATAGAGGGATATCCCCGTCATGTAATCATGAGAATTGAAACGGGCATCCTGAGGACTTTCCCCGGCAGAAGGCGTATATCCGTCGTTAATCCAATGGTCTCCCCAGTTGTAGAAGAAACTCAATCCTCCGGAAGTCTTTTCGTAATGATTCTCCAGCGCAAACGAAGTCATGCCCCGCGTGATTCGCTGGTCTCCGTCGAGCAGCGGTGCACTGACCGGCCCCGGATAGGAAGCATTGAAATGTGTCACGTTCACGTCGCCCCGCACGTCCCAATGGTCGGTCATCTCGTATCCCAGCTTGGCATAGCCGCCATACTGTTCAAACCCCATGTCATCCCGATGCCCGTCGGTACGGTTATAGGAACCGGATACCACGCTCGAAAACCGTCCCTTGCGGACACGGTTGGTCAGTTCCGTTTCCAAGGTATTATACGAACCGTAGCCCGCATGCAGATGGGTGTTTACCCCGTCTTCCTGCATCTTCCGCGTCACGATGTTGATCACGCCGCCCATAGCGTTCGAGCCGTACAACACCGAAGCGGGGCCCCGCAACACTTCCACCCGTTCGGCCAGGAACGACTGGTAGGCATCGGCTATCGGATGACCGAAAATGCCGGCATATTGCGGATGGCCGTCAATCAAGACCATCAGCCGGGCCGTTCCTCCGCTCAGTCCACGCAGAGAGATGCTACCCGCCGCCCCGTTGGACACGCCATAACCCATCACCCCGCGCGAGGTGACGAAGAGCCCGGGAACCTGCTCGGTCAGCACCGGCAATAAGGACGGTTGCAGGGAGTGTTCAATCTGGGCACGCCCCACCACCGATACGGTCTGCGACAGATGACGCACATCCGTCTCGTGGCGGGCACCAGTCACCACCACCTCGTCTATCTGGTGAATTTGGTTTGTAAGTGAAAGTGTATCGTGTGATGAGGTTTGAGCCATACCTGCTTGGCAGGCCAAACTGATTCCTATAATAGAAAGATATACTTTTTTCATTGATTCATTTTTGTTTGTGTCTCTTATGACGCACTACATGATTATGTGTGACAAAAGTAGTAAATATTCTTCCGTTTTGCCTTACCCGCATGACAGATAATCTTTTCTTCATCCCCGATAAAGATGCTTTTGTTCTTTTATTCTCCATACTTTTGCATCTAAAATGAAGAATTTTCTTGATATTTGTATTACATGACGATTCAATGTCTTGAACAGACGGGTGAAGCCATCCGCTTCCTGTCGCAGGGGCATCCCGACGGAAAGGTCGTGATTCGTTTGTAGTGCAACCGGAAATCATTCCATCTAAAATAGAAGAAAAATGAAATATTACGAGATTTGTTTCAGTCCCACGGGAGGTACGCAGAAAGTGGCAGATGCCGTAACGAAGGGCTTGGCCCAAAGTACTTCCAAGATAGATTTGACCGACGCCAAGGGGAACTTTGACGGCATTTCATTGACGAAGGAAGATGTGGCCTTAATTGCCGTACCCTCTTATAGTGGACGGGTACCAGAGACTGCCGCCGCACGTATTGCCCGTTTGCAAGGTCACGGTGCCAGCGCCATTCTCATTTGCGTGTATGGAAACCGTGCCTACGAGGATACCCTGGTAGAATTACAGGACATCGCCCATCAGGCCGGATTTAAGGTGGTGGCAGCCGTAGCGGCCGTAGCCGAACACTCCATCGCCCGCCGCTATGCCGCCGGACGGCCGGACGAAGAAGACCGGACACAGCTCACGGAATTTGCCCGTCAGATAGCACAGAAAATCACTTCCGGAGATACTTGCGAGCCGAAGATTCCCGGTCACCGTCCGTATCGGAAGGCAGGAGCAACGGGGATTGTACCGAAACCCACAAAAGCTTGCATAAACTGTGGAGTGTGTGCCCGCAAATGTCCCGTAGGAGCCATCAATCCGACGGATTCCCGGGAAGTGGACAAGAAAGCCTGTATTTCGTGCATGCGTTGTGTAGCGGTCTGTCCTCATTCCGCCCGCAAAATCAATCGCTTCCTGTTGTTTCTGGTCAATGCCATGCTCAAGAAAGCCTGTTCCCAGCGGAAAGGGAACGAACTTTACCTATAGAAGTGAGCGTATTAAGATTATTCGTAGATGCCGTTCTGATAATCCGACTGATATTGCAAACAAGTCTTGCCAGTCTGCTGCTTGAAAAAACGCATCAGATGACTGGGGTCGGAAAAATGGAAATCATCGGCCAGCTGGCTCACACTGCGGTTGGAGAATAGCAATTCATTTTTCAGTTCTTCCAATAAGCGTTGTTTGAGCAGATGGGAGGCAGATACGCCGAATTGAGCCATTACAGCATGGTTCAGGGTAATTCGGCTGATATGGAGCATGTCGGCATATTCTGTCACCCGCTGCATCTCCCGTATATGCTGTTCAAGCAGTTCCTTGAACTGATAGGCGTAGTTGTTTTTAGGAACATCCATGGGAAGATGGTAGGTAGCAGCATATTCACGGTTGATTACCAATAGCAGGTAATACAATACAGCTACAATCAGGTTGTAGCTGTCGGCAGTGGGATGTTGCAGTTCCTGCTTGATTTTTTCCAGCAACTGCATACATTCCCTAAACAACGATTGGGAAACGGGTGACAGGTAAGGAGGAGTATCCGTCTGGTAACAATACAGCAGACGGTAGGCAAAGAACTTGTCGGCAATGAAAGTGCGCATGAAATCCTCTCGGAAGATAAGAAAGGTATAGTCCAAAGCTTCTTCCTCTACGTGCCATTCCTGTTGCTGGTGCGGAGAGAGAAGCAGCGCCATGTCATCATGCAGTGCTATTCGTTTATTGTTCAGCACCAGAAAACCGTTGGTTTTCCGGAAAAAGAAAAATTCGAAGAAATCCGTCTTGAAGGTCGGATTCTCAGTCAGTACTCCACAAATCTCACTACTATGTCCGGTATTGATATAGAAATCCACGCCGCATTGGGTTTTGTTGAACGGGACGTTGACAAGTCTTTCCGGATTGAGATTTTTCTTTTTCATGACTTTTCCAAATTGTTTCACACGCAAAGATAAAGAATGTAATTATCAAAATGGCCTGTTTCCCTTCTTTTTGGGTATGAGGAGTGAAACAAAATATACCGACTTTTGCGATGAACAAAAAGAAACAGAAGGCTATGGATAAAAACAAGACAGCAGTTATTCAATTGGTGCGCAATGCGACATTGAAGATTCATTACGCAGGCAAGTGTATATTGGTCGATCCGGTGTTGGCTGAAAAAGAAACGTTAAGGTCGGCACTTGGAGTGAATAAGAATCCAAGAGTACATCTGAACATGTCGGCAGCCGACCTTGTAAAAGATGTGGACATGGTTTTGTTGACTCATAACCATATCGATCATTACGAACCAAGTGTGAGACATTATTTGCCTTACACCATCCCATTTTTCACCCAACCGGCAGATAAAGAAACAGTCGTACACGACGGATTTATGAATGTAGAAGCCATAGAAGAGATGAAACAGCTAGGAGGACTGAGTATTTTCCGGACAAACGGGCATCACGGTTTCGGCAAACTTGCAGAAATGATGGGACCTGTATCTGGCTTTGTCCTGAAGGCAAAAGGTCTGCCTACCATTTATGTGATGGGAGACTGTAGGTGGGAGAATACCATTCGTGAGAACATCGATCGATATCATCCGGATTATATAGTTGTCAACTGTGGGGGAGCTGTGTTTCCGGAATTTTCCAAAGATTTCGGACCGATTTTGCCCGATGAGCATGAAGTAATGCAGATGCTGGATGAAGTGCCAAAGAATGTAAGACTGATTGCTGTACACATGGATGCCATTGACCATTGCCAGACTACACGCGCTATCCTGCGTAACGAAGCCCAGCATAATCACATAGATATGAATCGTTTGATTATTCCCGAAGATGGGGAATGTATAGCATTATAAGCGATGGATACAGAAATCATTCACGAAATTAAAGTGCAGAGCGTCATGACCAAGTCCTCTCTGCCCGTCGGAGGTTATTCGGTGAACCCATACGTGGGTTGCCCGCACGCCTGCAAATATTGTTACGCCTCGTTCATGAAACGCTTCACCGGACATACTGAACCGTGGGGCACGTTTCTGGATGTGAAGCACTGGAAACCGATAGCGAACCCGCATAAATACGATGGTGAACGTATTGTGATAGGTTCCGTAACGGACGGATACAACCCCTACGAAGCCGAGTTCCGAAACACCCGCCGTCTGCTAGAGGAACTTCGCGGCACACAGGCTGAACTGATGATTTGCACGAAGTCCGACCTTGTGCTGCGCGACTTGGACCTGTTGAAGCAGTTCCCCAAGGTCACGGTGTCTTGGTCGGTCAATACGCTGGATGAGGAGTTTCGTGCGGACATGGACCGGGCAGTCAGCATCGAACGCCGCTTGCGTGCGATGCGACAGGTCTATGAGGCAGGCATCCGTACCGTGTGTTTCGTGTCGCCTATCTTTCCAGGCATCACCGATGTGAAGGCGATTATCGAAGAAGTAAAAGGATATGCCGATTTAATCTGGCTGGAAAACCTGAATCTGCGCGGGCAGTTCAAAGGAGAAATCATGGCGTATATCCGTAAGAAGCATCCCGCACTCTTTCCGCTGTACGAGGAAATATACAACCAGAAAAGACTGGATTACTGGAAAGCCTTGGAAGAGGAGATTTCATCCTATGCCGCACAACAAAGCTTTCCCTATCGGGTAAACGATTTGCCCTACGGACGTTCTGAAAAAGGGAAACCCGTGCTTGTCAACTATTTCTATCACGAAAAAATCAAACTAAATCGATAAAACTAAGAAATCAACTACGGCGTTGCAGGGATTCTCATTCCTTTGCAGCGCCGTATTTGCGTTCAAACACCTCCGTATTCCGGTTGCCCCATTCAATCATGGCATCGATAATCGGCAGCAGACTGCGCCCCAACTCGGTCAAGGCATATTCCGTCCGCAAAGGCACTTCATGGTAGGTGGTTTTGGAAACGAGTCCGTCTTCTGCCAGTTCCTTCAACTGGATGTCGAGCACACGGGGAGTCGCTTCCGGGAAGAGTTTGTGCAGTTCGCTGGGACGCAACGCCCGATGCCGCAGTTCATCCAGCATACACGATTTCCATTTGGAGTCTATCAGGCTCATGGTCAGCCGGAGCGGACAGTCCAAATCCACAGGTATTTTTCTTTCGTACATGATTTCTGAAGAGTAAACAATTACACTGTCGCAAAGATAAGGATAACTCCCGAAACCCCTGCATACCGAATAATTTTTCGGTGGGTGAATAATTTTTCGGTAATTGTATAAACCGTTCCCGTCCCCTACATTTGCAATAGTATAAACCCCTTAAACTGTGGAATATGATAGCAAGCATTGAAGAGTATAAAGCCGTGGAAGAAGCGGCCCTGAAAATTACCGTAATTACCGGAAGCCCTCGCAAGAAGGGCAACAGTTTTGCCATGACTGAGGCATTTGTGAAAGCCGCCGAACAGCGCGGTCATACCATCCAACGTTTTGATGCCGCTTTTCTGAAGATTGGCGGATGCCATGCCTGCATGACGTGTTACAAGACAGGAAAAGCCTGTTCTTTCGACGACGATTTCAACCTCATTGCCCCGGTCATCCTGGAGTCGGATGCAGTGGTATTCTCCATGCCGGTCTACTGGTATTCCATCCCGGCACAGATTAAAGGTGTCATCGACCGCCTGTTCTCGCTCGTAGTGGGCGGGAAAGACATTGCCGGAAAGAAATGTGCCTTGATTACCTGTTGTGAAGAGGAAGATCCTACCGTCATGGACGGTGTACGCATTCCTTTGGAGCGCTCGGCTGCACTGCTGAAGTGGGACATGGTAGGAGAGGTGCTGGTGCCCGGTGTATTGAACGAAGGAGAGATTGAGAAAACCGATGGCTGTCGGCAGGCTGCCGCATTGGCTGAAAAATTCTAATCCGTTTTCAGATTTGCATCTCCGTCGCGAAACAAGGGCCTTCATTCTTTGAGAAGAAGAAATCCCGTAATTCACGACGGAGATTTTTTTGTCCACCTGCATCACCGCAAGCAACGGCCGACAGTGTCATATACTTGAATCGCCCGATTCATTCCGGCGATTCTGCAAGATGTCGTCCATCTGCTCCTTGGCCCATTGTATCAGCCCGTTCAGATGGGGAAGTAAGGATTTTCCGCGGGAAGTCAACGAATATTCCACCTTGGGCGGCACCTGCGCATACACTTTCCGGCTGACCAGTCCGTCTTCTTCCAGCGTGCGGAGAGTGACCGTCAGCATTTTCTGGGAAATGTCCGGAATCATGCGACGGAGTTCACTGAAACGCATCACCGGAAACTGTTCCAAGGTAAAAATAACCAAAATCGACCATTTGTCGCAGATACGGGACAGCACGTTCCGAATCGGACAGTTCCTGAGGTAAATATCGTCATTCCGTTTGTTCTTATCCATATCAAATAGTTCTATCGGTTACTCCACAAAAGTACAAATAAAAAGTAAAAATACAGCAGGATATTTCATTTTGCTGTTAAAACACTTGTTTAAATATCTTTTTATTTATAATTTCGCAAAAATGAATTTATAATGCTACAATTATACAAAATACACAAACAAAATGACACCACAAAGATTAAATTGATAAACCTGGGATGTCTTTCTCCCAGGAGCATGGACAAAAAGAATCGCTCGTTTGCAAAGGGGAAAACAGACGTAGCATGAGTGACAAAGATTGAGATAAGGTATAATTTAAAAAAGGTAAGGATATGGATAAAATGATTGAAAACCGAGACGCGGTCAACAAATGGATGGAACGCTTTGGTGTGCGTTTCGGGGTGTACAAAAACGGGGTTTTTAAAGAACAGTTGTTCCCTTTTGATGCCATACCGAGGGTAATTCCCAAGGAAGACTGGGATTATCTGGAAAGGGGACTCATACAGCGTGTCGATGCGTTGAATTTGTTCCTATACGACATCTATCACGAAAAAGAAATTATCAAAGACGGCATTATACCGGCCGAATTCATTTATTCGTCCAAGGGATACCTTCCGGAGTGTGAAGGCGTGTCGCCCATCCACGACATTTACTCGCACATATCGGGTATCGACCTGGTGCAGGCAAAAGACAACCGCTGGTTTGTGTTGGAAGACAACCTCCGCATTCCTTCTGGCGCGTCTTATCCGATGATAGCCCGTACCATCACGCGGAAAGTATCACCGCTCACTTTTCAGGAGAATGCAGTGGCCGACAACCGCGATTACAGTAGTCTGCTGAAGGAGATGATGGACTATATGAACGACGGACGGGGCATTTCGGTCATCCTGACTCCCGGACGCTATAATTCGGCCTTCTTTGAACATTCGTATCTGGCCGAGAAAACAGGAGCCACCTTGGCTTTCCCGGGAGATTTGGTGGTAGAGAACGACATTGTTTACTACATGGGACTGTACAAAGAAAGACAGCAGGTGGGATGCATCTATCGCCGTATCAGCGACGAATACCTCGACCCGCTAACCTTCAATTCGGACTCCCTGATAGGTATTCCTCATCTCATGCAGGCCTACCGGAAAGGCAATGTGGCGGTGGTCAATGCCCTGGGCAATGGAGTGGCCGACGACAAAGGCATCTACTATTTCGTGCCTAAAATGATTACGTATTACCTGAACGAGAAACCGATTCTGCAGAATGCGCCGACCTATCTTCCGTATTACAAGGAGGATTATCAGTATATCTTGGACAATATCGCAAAGCTGGTCATCAAGGATGTGAGCGAAGCCGGAGGATACGGAGTGGTATTTGGCCGCGATCTTTCTCCCGAGAAACTGGCGGAACTGAAGCAGCTGATTATCGATGAGCCTCGCCGCTGGATTGCACAGGAAGTAATCGACTTCAAGGACCTGGAAATTCAGGAAGGCGATGAGCGGGTGGAACGGAAAGCCGACTTACGGGCTTTCGTCATTTCCGGCGAACAGACCCGGGTATGGAAAAGCGGACTGACCCGTTTTTCACGCAACCCGAACTCCTTTGTGGTCAACTCTTCCCAAGGAGGAGGATTCAAGGATACATGGGTAATGGAGGAGTAAACAGATTCAAAAAACAAATACAACAAATACAATATGATTACATGCAATGCAATTTCAGCCATTAAGGCCAACCGCCTGTACTGGCTTGGACGATATACAGAGAGAGTCTACATCAGCCTTCACCTGCTGCGCCGTTACTACGACAAGATGATTGACGGCAAGCCGAAGGAATACGAGGAATATTATCAGAAACTGGATACCAGTAATCCTTATCCGGACAAGGAAAGTTTCCGGATAGGCTACATGTACGATGATAAGAATCCCTGTTCCCTGATTTCGGGACTGACTGCCGCCAATGACAACGCCATTGTCCTTCGCGAGGAGATTATGAGTGAAACTCTTTCGTACATTGAACTTTCGTTGTCGTATATCCGGAAGTCGGCCGAAAAAAAGGATGACAACATCACCGGCCTTCAGCCGATTACCGACTACTTGCTTGCCTTCTGGGGCTCGATTGACGAACGGGTGTTCGATGAACGGGTGCGCAATTTCCTGCGGATTGGCAAGCTCGTGGAGAACATGGACATGCACATCCGGTTCGACTATCCTTTCTATCGCATTGAAGAGGCATACGAGTCCTTGAAGCTTTGTGCGGAGACCGAGGAAGGCATCTTCGACCCGATGATACTGGAACACCTGGACGAACTGCTAAGGGAAGATGTGTACGACTGTTCCAACCTGGGATACAAGTCAATCGTACTTAAATATATCAACCATCTTGTCTTGTTGTAAGAATATAATGTAAGGAAACCATGATTGTAAAGAAATATCTATATAATTATCAGACCATCATCCACTTCAGCTCGCCGGTCATCAACCATTTCTTCAGCCTGAGGTGTATGCCTTGCGTCAATGCGTGTCAGCAGGTGGTGAAACGCGACATGTTTCTCCATCCGTCTGACTACTTGATTTATGGAGCCGATGCCTGGGGAAATCCGCTGCAATACGGTAGCCGGGCCGAGGCGCACGATGCGTTTATCTTTGTCAGCAGCGGGGAAGCGAAGCTCAGCCCGTACTGCATTCCAGAACTCACGCCGGGGGATGTGTTCCGGGTAGAATCGGCCCTGACCGGAATATCCGACTCCCTGAAAGCCTTCCTGGCAGAAGCAGGACCGAAGAAAGAGGATGCACTGGATTATGCCCTGCGCCTTTCGGAAAAGATTCACGACTACATGTGCTATGCTCCGGGCACTACGCAAATCAATACGACCGCCATGGAGGCCTTCCAGCAACGGAAAGGCGTGTGTCAGGATTATGCCCATATCCTGATTGCGCTGTGCCGCGCCTGTGGCATACCTGCCCGCTATGTGAACGGCTTCATGCAGGGCACGGGAGTGACCCATGCCTGGGTGGAAGTGCTCGTAAACAATGAGTGGAGAGGAATAGACCCGACAAACAACCAATTGATAGAATACGGATACATTAAACTGGCGCATGGGCGCGATGCCCTGGACTGCCAGGTCAACCGTGGCGTGTACACCGGTCACCCTACGGAACAGACCGAAATCCGAGTAATTGTAGAAGAATTATGATAAAAACAGTGGTATCTACCGCCCTTCCTGTGGACGAGCGGCTATTGATAAAGAAAAATGTCATCCGCCATGGAAACTCAAGCAAACGTATCTGCATCGTGACGGGTACGCACGGCGACGAACTGGAGGGCCAGTATGTCTGTTTCCGGCTCAATCAAATCGTACAACAAAATCTGGAGAAACTGAACGGTACCGTGGAGATTTATCCGGCACTGAATCCGTTGGGTATCGACTCCATCACCCGGGGCATCCCGGGCTTCGACCTGGACATGAACCGCATCTTCCCCGGCAATCCGGACGGAACCATGACCGAACAGGTGGCTTATACCCTCCTGCGTGATTTGCAGGGAGCGGATATGGTAATCGATATCCATTCCAGCAACATCTTCTTGCGGGAAATTCCGCAGGTACGCATCAACGAACATACGGCGGAGAAGCTGGTGCCTTATGCCAAGCTGCTCGACGTGGATTTCATCTGGGTGCATGAGGCCGCTACGGTGCTGGAAGCTACCTTGGCCCATTCACTGAACAGTCTGGATACTCCCACCTTGGTGGTAGAGATGGGAGTGGGCATGCGCATCAACCACGGATATGGCAACCGGCTGGTAAACGGTATCCTGAACCTGATGCATACTTTGGGCATCTGGGCCGAAGCTCCCGAAGCCAACTCCATATCCACTCCGGTCGTCTCCGCAGGCAACCGGGTGAGCTTCCTCAATGCGGATGCTTCCGGTGTCTTCCTCACCGAAATCAAGAACAACATGATTGTAGAAAAAGGAGAGAAGATAGGCGAGATTGTCAGCCCGCTCACCGGAGAGGTTTTCCAGACTGTAGAAGCGCCTACCCGGGGACTGCTTTTTACCCTCCGCGCGTACCCCATCGTCTATCAGGGATCCCTCCTGGCACGTATTCATCAATTTTAAGCAACCGATATGAAAAATGAAATAATCTTCCGCATGGAATCTCCTTTCCGCGACACGTTCCGCATCCAAGGATTCCGTTTCGGAGAAGGAGAGAAGAGTCTTGCGCTGGTAGGCGCCATGCGTGGCAACGAGATACAGCAACAATACATCTGCTCACAGGTCATAAACCGGTTGGCCGCACTGGAGAAAGAAGGCCGGCTGGTGCCCGGGCACGAAATTCTGGTCGTTCCTTCGGCCAATCCTTTCTCCATGAACATCGAGAAGCGCTTCTGGGCCATGGACAACACCGATATCAACCGGATGTTCCCGGGCTATGATCAGGGAGAAACCACCCAGCGTATCGCAGCCGCTCTTTTCGAGGCCATCCAAGGATACACCTACGGCATCCAGCTAGCCAGTTTCTACGTCCCGGGCGATTTTGTACCGCATGTGCGGATTACCCAGACCGGTTATGAGGACACGGCCACGGCGGCCCTCTTCGGCCTTCCGTTTGTCTGCCTCTACAAACCGCTGCCGTTCGACACCACCTTGCTCAACTATAATTGGCAAATCTGGAACACCAAAGCATTCTCCCTTTACAGTGGAGGAAACGATACCGTGGAAGGAAAAGACGTGGCCGACTGTGTGCATACGATTTTCCGCTTTATGCACCGCACGGGACTGATAGACTATACCGACTACAGCAGTCCGGACTACAATTCCCGCCTGCTGGATGAAGAAGAGCTGGTGTCGGTCAGAACCCCCGTTTCAGGTATCCTGTACAAGATGAAACACGCTTGCGATGTGGTGAAGAAAGGAGAAGTGATGGCTTCTGTCATCGACCCTTACTACGGCCATGTCCTGATGGAAATTCAGGCTCCAACCAACGGAATTGTCTTTTTTGCCCATAACAAGTCGCTGGTGCTGCAGAATACCGTAGTGTATAAGATTGTTTAACGAAGAGATGTAAAAAGAACAAAGATAGGAGAGTGAAAGGTCACCGGCTGCTGAAAACGGTTGATATCCGTTCACCCAAAACGGTGATATCCGTTCACTTTTCATACTCTTTACCTATGGCGATGCAAATTTATTGATTTTCGTCTGTAACGTTGCAGTTTTGATGTCTTTTTTGACGTAAACTGCTGCCTTGTAGCTCGAAGCGCACACTTGTGTGTACCAACCTGTCTAATATTGCATCAGCTGCAGTCGTGTTGCCTTTCATCACATCGTACCAGTTGGCAACCGGCAGTTGTGATATGATGATCGTAGCTTTTTGTCCATGGCGGTCTTCTATAATCTCCATAAAGTCAAGTAACTGTTGTCCGTCAAGAACTTTCATGCCGAAGTCGTCCAGTATAAGCAGGTCAGTCTGTGCCAGCTTGGCGAAGAAACGATGCAGGGTACTGGATATACGGGCAAGGCTTATTTCCTCGAAGAGCCTGTACAGGTTATAATAAGCAACCTTATATCCGTTCATGCAGGCCTGATGACCAAACGCTGTACCCAACCAGCTTTTACCGGTACCGGCAGCACCCGTAATAAGTATGGATACCCCGTTTTTCACATAGTCACAAGTGGCAAGATTAAGTACTTTCTGCTTGTCCACGCCACGCTTGCAGTCATAGATAACTTCACTTATGGAAGCCTGATAACGGAAGTGTGCTTTTTTTATCAGACGGGCATTCCGGCTTTGATTCCGGTTATCCAGTTCAGCCTGTATAAGCAGTTGCAGACCGTCTTTCAAGGAGAGCGACTCTGCCTGTCGCGTCTCCTGCATGGTAGCCCAGTAATGGGCCATTCCAGGCATCTTAAGGTTTCTTAGAGCATTGATAATTTCATCCATCGTTATTTGTTTTGAGTGTTAGAAGTCTGTCATTTGAACTGTGCTTTTCCACGGATATTACAGTGCTGCGGAGGAGCAAAGGAAGATGAAGGTTGCCCCACACCGGCACACTTGCTCTCTACCAGTAAACGGATAAAGCGATAGTTGCATCTGTCTACATTCAGGGCTGCCTCGCAGGCTTTTTGGAAAACGACCGGATCACTGCTCCTTTGCAGGTTTAGAAGCCCGTCGCAGGTCTTGTAATGAGTCTCCGGAGGCATTGTGGAAGAATAAAATATGCGGCGGATTACATCTCCCAGTATGCCGGATGCACGCTCGGCACGCTCTATGTATGATTTTGCACTCATCCCTCTGTATTCCCGGGAATTGCTTGCAAGATGCTCCTTTACGATAGTATACTTTCCCCTGTTGTAATCACGTAGGTGAGTGGCTACAAGCTCACCGTCCACATATACTTTTACCAGTGTGCGTGTATATGCGACATGTGCGGTTTTGGATATATACTGATACGGTACTGTATAATAGTGCTGGTCACGTCCAAGATAGATACAGCAGTTGGTTGACACCTTCAAATCGGTATATGACACAATCTCAAAATCTCTGTCAGGCAGTGGCATAAGATTTGGCTTGTCTACGGCAAGGAACCGTTCCTCACGCGTGTAAGGATGCTTTTGCATGCGTTTCTGGTTGTGCGCTTTCATTTTGAGTGAGGCTGCCCGGTTAAGCTCTTCCAGTGAATGGAAGGTTTCATTGCGGAGTTCGGCAAACACACGCATATAGACAAGCCTCACGGTCCCTTCCACGTTGCTTTTATCTTTAGGGTGTACGGGACGTGCCGGTATGATGACCGTACCGTAATGATTGGCCATATCCTCCATTACACGGTTAAGTGAAGGCTCATATCTGTCGGTCTTGACAACAGCAGCTTTAAGGTTGTCAGGGACAAGCATCTTTGGTACGCCGCCAAGATGTTTCAGGCACTGCGTTATGGCATATACAAAGTCTTCTGTACGCTGTGAACGTACGAAGAGGATATAACCGTAGTCGCTTGCAGGCAGAGTGGCTACAAAAGCCTGACACTGGACGACCTCACCGGTTTCCATGTCAACGTATCCCATAGTATCACCGGCAAAATCGAGGAAAAGCTTTTCGCCGCCCGTACGCATGTCGGCAAGTATGGTGGATGGCGACTCCTTCCTGGCCTCTGTGTTCTGATTGTAATGAAAACGGAACTGTGTCAGGCTGTAGTGGTCATCCGGATGCTCATTACGGTATTCTTCCCAAAGCAGCTTCAGCGTGACATGCTTGCGCTTCATCTCCTCCTGAAGATATGGAAGAAGGGCTTTGAATGTTTCAAAACGCTTGTCGCTATATGCAGGATTGCCGCCCTTGAGACGGTGCTCAAGAATGGGATCATCCAACCTGATAAGTTCATCAAGGCTCAGACTGTCAGCGTTGACCTTATTCATGTAGTTGTTCACTGTCTCCTTGTTCATGCCGATTATATCAGCAGCCTTGCGGTTGGAGATTCCGCTCTTCTTTAGTAGAAGAAGTTGTTTGATCTGGCTCATATTCTTACTTTTTCCTGCCATAGTCGTATCGTATGAAGATTGTTTTCTGCATACAAGATACGGGAAAAGAGTAGCAAGTGAACGGACATGCTCCGTTTTTTATGCAGGCATTGTCGTTTCTGTGAGAAGGTGAACGGATATACTCCGTTTTCCGTATGTAGACAACTGATTATAGTATTATTACATTCTCATTAGTGAACGGATATACTCCGATTTCTGTAGAGAAAACGGAGATTCTATCGTAATATCCAAACCACTGAACGGATATGCTCCGTTTTTTATGGCGTTTTGTGGCGTTTTTAGCTGAAATGAACGGATATACTCCGTTTTTCAGGCACTTTTCAAGGCCAATTTAGCGGTAAAACTGGATGGATTAAGCCGTTCAGAGTGGGTGGGGATGCTCCGTTTTCGGCACACCGGCTTCCCGCCGACGGCAGGCAACCGGTGACACTGGATTGATTATTGCAGTTTGCCATATTCTTCGTCGGAAACCGGCTCCAGCCATTCGTTGGACGTGTTTTCGCCCGGCACCTCAAAGGCCAGATGTGCGAACCAACTGTCGGCAGTCGCCCCGTGCCAGTGCTTGACTCCTGCCGGAATATGAATCACCGTGCCCGGCAGAATCTGTACGGCCGGTTTGCCTTCTTCCTGATACCAGCCGCGTCCGGCCACGCCAATCAGCATCTGTCCGCCACCCTTGGTAGCCCGGTGGATGTGCCAGTTGTTGCGGCATCCCGGCTCAAAGGTCACGTTGGCCACAGGCACCTGTTCCTTGGACACCGGAGCCAGGTAACTGTTTCCGATGAAATACTTCGCATACGCCGTGTTAGGTTCACCGATAGGGAAAATCATCTCGCGCTGGAAGGCTGCTTTGGCATTGTCTCCAGTGGTGTCTTCCGCCCACACTTCCTTGGCCAGACGGAAAGCGGCCCATGCCTTCGGCCATCCGGCATAGAAGGAGATATGTGTGATGATTTCAGCGATTTCCGTACGGGTGATGCCGTTCTGCTTCGCCGTCTGCAAGTGGTAAGTCAGCGAACTGTCGGTGATGCCCTGGCTGATGAGTGAAGTGAGGGTCACCAAGCTGCGGTCGCGCAGCCCGAGTTTGTCGGTCCGGCTCCACACCTCCCCGAAAAGTACGTCGTCGTTCAATTCCGCGAATTTAGGAGCAAATTCTCCCAGCTGGTCGCGTCCAGCCGTCTGTTTGATAGTTTCCTGTGCCATAATTGTTGTACTGTTTATTACCCATGCGGCAAGCGCAAGGAGCATTTGTATTTTCATCATGCAATGAGTTTAACGGTTTGTATTTTTCTGATTTCCTGTGGCAAAATTAACCGTTTTATATTATGGCACGTGTATACGTTTTACGGATATTTATACCCGAATGGCGGAAGATGAAATACAAGCTGTTTCAACTTCCATCCTAAACTGATTTTTTCAATTCGAAATAGCTTTTGTTTTCATAAATGTGGCTGTGAACTCCTTGCACTTACGCATGTCTTGTCTGGACGAAGCGATAGAGTAAGTATTGTATTTCTCAAAAATATCCAATCCGCGTCCAAGCATGATTGTCCACCCTGTGTCAGTCTTGATGCATCGATCATGGAAATCTCTGAATTTATATTCAAACTCAATGCCATACGATGCCAGGTCATCTTTGATATCGTCAAATTTGTCTATCAACTCAGGAATTTTTTCTTCCTCTTCATTCGTGATAAGATTGAGTTTCAAGTCATCTACTGGACGAGTATTGATGAGCATTAAAGCAAATTCCATAAAATTCTTGATTTGCCATGAAGTGCGGATATAGGGATCTTCCACTGTGATACTATTTGCTCCTGCCATATAAGGAGCAAACAATTTCTCGTAACTCACACCGGTTTGTCCCATTCTAAAGGTCATGCTCTTTTCTTGCAAAATATGGATACGGGGGCGCTTTGCAATTTGACAGCTCGAGTTTCTTTCTTCCTCTACGGAGCATGTTTCTGTATTTTCTTCATTCAAAGGCTGAGCCTCTGCATCGGTTAGCTTCACAGTCGCTGTACTTATCGTTGAGTTTATTGGAATTATAAGAGGATTGCTTACTTTTTCCAATGTCTCAACATTCATTTCGATACCTGTTTTTAGATTGATATATTTGAATTTGGCTGGTTCGGCATTGAAAGTTTCGTCAATTACATATAATTGATCCTTTACACGTTTACGACCTTCAGCAGCAAAATCAACCAATTCGTACGCTTCCTCGTCAGTCATCTTTCCATCAGGATAAAGCAGCTTCATCATTCCGGAAAATGTCTTGCGGATGGCCAGATGGTCACGCTCTGAAAGAGAACCGTCGAATTTGGCATAGTCTTTCAAAACTGCCGTACGGTCATCATTGCGCAGGGCATGGAGCACCGCAGCAATGTAATCAGTAATAAGTCCGTAACCTTTGGAGAAGCTGTCTTTTTTCAACATTCTAATCTCCCATCCGGGATTATACAGATGGATTCGGTCAAGAAAAGCACCTTTGATGAAAGAGGCAGGTATGGATTCAAACAGATGCGTATTCTTCAACATAAAAGGGACAGTATGCTTTGTATTTCCAACAAACACCATCGAGGCACTGGCTTCATGCGTTCCCTTGCCACGATTAAACGATTTATTGGCCAGATAATTCTGCATCGTATCAATAAGCACGGCATCCACGTTACGTCCTTTCTGCTGCTCAAATTCATCCCATGCCACTACATCCCAATAGCCCACAAGACCCAGAATTTCTTTGTTTCCCTGCATTTTGACAAAGAGACGTGCACTAGTCACATCTCCGCCCGATACGAGTACACCATAAGGTGATAGTTCCTGAAATACATGCGACTTACCAGTCCCTTTAGGACCAAGCTCCACAAAGTTGAAGTTATTCTCCACATGGGGGAGGAGGCGAGCAAGCGTGATAAATTTTTCCCGTCGGTTCATGGAGTCCGGATTTAACCCTACCGTATGCATGAGCAAATCCATCCATTCCTCCGTAGTGAAATTCTTGCGCAGGTCAATATACTCTTGCAAATCGATATTTGAAATCTGTATAGGCTTCAGAGTCTGAATTTCCCATCTCACCTTTACATCTTCTCCACTGATATAACCAATGGTGACGATGCACCACACTCCATTTCCACTCAGAAGTTTCGGATTCTTGCGTACATAGTCTGTTCCGATAGGTACTCCCGTCAGACCAAGGTTGGCAAAAGTAGCCTGGTACTCATCATTCTTTTCGTTAAGCACCACCGTCACTTTATCAATGATACGATGTTTGCCGTGCTCACGGATAAGTCCTTTTACCGACTCAGCTTCTGCGCGATGTACATAATTATGCTGGATAACCTCTTTCACTTTTTCGAGGCCCTCGTTAATGATTTCTTCGTCATCACTGGCACAATACTGGCCAAGCAAGTATTCCAGTACGTAAGTCGGTACAGGAAGTCCTCCCTTAACCAAAAAAGCCAGATCTTTTCTTACCACCTTGCCAATAAAGGCATTTAATACTTTCTGCTGTGAGTCCATATCTTATGCTCCTAAAAATCTTGTTCAATCATTGTATTATTCTTCACTGTCTCACGGATAAGCGGATTTAACCGGTCATCTGCATCATAAATACGAAGCTGCAACATACTTGCGCTGACCGATTTTTGCAAATTGAGCGTAACTTCATACACCCGGTTATTCAGGTTCGTTGCATCCGTACTGTTCAAGGTCAGTTCCTTTTCCTGAGTCACAGGATCGTCACCGTTATAAATGCAGCATACCACCTTGCGTTCCATCACGGTCATACTCACGGCTTCCGATTGTATAAGTTGGAATTTCAACCGACTGCTGACCATATTCAGGTTATGATTCATTAAAGAGATACCCACCTTTTCAGTCTTGTTTGTCCGCTTCTGCTGACTCCTGATTACCGGTATAATCATCTCCTGAAGGGATGCACCGCCATGGGCAAAGTTGTAGCCTCCCGAAGCCGCCAGTCGGTTGGTGCCGACTGGTACGCCTATCCAAAGTGGCATCTGACATTTTATGGCAGATACTCTTTCAAGAGGGAATTTGATGATTCCTTCCACATATTCATCGCTGTCTGTGAGATAATACCTCGTTTTTTTCTCTGCTGATGCATCAGTGATATTGTGCTTGTCCTTATCCTCAAATTTCATGTCATTGTACAGAAAGCCATGATCGGCAGTCAACACTACATTGGTCACATTCCAAGTAGCATGCAGACGTTTGATTAATACAGACAACTGGTCTATGGCCTTGCGGCAAGCACTGATTACCTCAAACGGGCTTTGAGAATGGCTTGCTTCATCAATCGTATCATGGAAGATATATACTAAAGGCCTTTTGAACAGTTCCCGCGTTGAAATCTGGTCACCATTCATCACATCTTCATAACGTACACACACTCCTCCTTCACGATATTTATCCAAATGAGCTGTCCGTTGTTCTGTAGTTGCCAATACGGCTCCGTCCACCGCCATATCCGTACCAATCAGTTCCAAAGAGTGATGCGGTAGGAGGGAGAGCTTGCAGCACTTTGTTTCCGTGGGCAACATGGCCTGATAGGCCTCGATTGAAGCCATATTTTTTTCCTTGGCCAGTCTCTGCATCAATTCCATAGCCACTTCGTATCTCAGGGCATCACTGATAATGATTACCTGTTTCACATTCAAATCAGACTCGTTAGCATAAAAATCCTCCTGATGCTTCAATCCCGTTTCCGTAAACCAAGCCCCTTTTTCTTCCACGCAGGTCAGCCATTCCAGATTAAGAAGGTTGGCAACCTTCGCATATTCCTGGTCTAATTGTCTTTTGGCCACATTCAATACAAGCTCGATAGGATTCTCTTTGGTTATCAGTTCATGATAAGCTTCGAGTGTCTTTCTGTAGGACATATCTACCAGATAGAACTCTGTAATATATTTATTTACGTATTCCTTCGTATTGTTAAGTTTAAGTGTCCCCAGTCCACGCACCTGCATATAAAACAGGGCCGACTGTTCAATAAACCGGATAATGATTTGAATATGACTGTCAGCGGGCAGTTTCAGGGATAATTCACGCATACGGTCGTTCACATCTTCCGGATCAGCCATCAATTTCTTTTCAACTATTTCCTGCAGAATCGGCCAGCAAAGAGCTTCTGTATAATAAAAGTAGTTTGCATCAATGCCATAGATATTAATGATTTCCTCTTCTTTAATATCTGAAGCCAAAATTCTCATGGATTGGATGAACTTCTCACTAAGCAGACGATCGTGCGTGCCCCATTCATAAATCTTGTTTATCTGGTCAAGAACTGCAGAGCTGCTGATTTTATATTGTTTGTATGAATCCCCCGGCACTACATCCAACAGTTGTGTAATGCAATTGTATTTCAAACATTCGGCAACGCTTTTCATCTTTTGAGAAGCATTCAGGTTATAGCTTACCCCGAAGAGTTTTATCAATTTGTCATTAGCTGTCTTGCTGGCATCCAAGTTTCTTGAAAGTCTATGCCAGAAGTCCGTACGCTTTTTCTCCTCCCAGGTAGCATCAAGGATAATCATCTTTACAATGATTGTTTCCCAGTCTAGAAGTTTCTTGTCGCCAAGGTAATTGGAGATGAAAGCCCGGCAAACAAGATCTTCGCTGAAAGTAGCGGAATTGATATGCCCATTGAGGATATTTTGGATTTTGGAGGACATGATTTCCGCAATGTTTTTCTTGATAAAACCACGGAACCGCTCCGGCAGGTTATACTGCTGCATATATGAAGCATAGTCATCTTCCTTGTATTCCATGTTGGCTTTAAGCATATCGAGCAATGGAAACTGTAGCTGCTGTTCTTCTGAATGGGGATAGGTTCCCACAGGGAAGAGCAGCACGACGCGTTTGTCCTTCCAAGTATTCTCTATGGCATATTTTGTATTGAACCAGGCGCCGTCGAACACTTTATAGACGTATCCGTCAGACCAATCTTTTACGTCTTCAAGCTCTGTCTGGATAATGCCCATCTTGTCGAAGATAAAGAGCACATGTAGTTGAGGGTTGCGCTCAAAGTAACTGTATATTCTGTCTTGTATCATAAAAGCTTTATTACTTTCAATATTTTTACAGTAAACTGATAAGATAATTACGATTATCCTCAGATAAATGTGTTGCTTTAATGTATTCCTTTAATTTCTCTCGAAATATTTCATTTTTTAATAAACTTATTCTTTCTTTTTCATCAAGTTTTAAAATCCAACCAATCTCAACTTTTTCTAATGAAGAATAGTTGTAAGGATCAATAAAGAATTGCAAACAATCATTACTAATGGCAACTTTATTAATAGAGTCATGTAGCTCACTGAAGCTATTATCTTTTCTCATTTGTGCCAAAAGATAACAACAATCCATCGTAATTTTTCCCTTATTGAGAAGTTTGTTAAATCGTTCTATTGAATAGCTATGTATATTATTATTGAATATCAAGAAAAGATAATGATATAAATTATCAATTGTATTTAGGCAATAATCTAATACAATACTTTTGAATGGTTCTGTGATTATTGGATATAGTAAACATAGGGTTAATGCTCGATTATTATCGACAAATAGTTCATTCGTTCGTATATCAGTAAACTCAATTTTCTTATCCTTTAAAATCTCTATTAATGAATATAAACAGTTATTATATAAAAATGTATGATTTGAATTATATAACATAAGCTCTATTAATTCCTTTGCAATTTCTACTTTCGGTGGATATTGGCTGATAAGCAAATGAATAGTTTGATTCCCTATATAGTTTTCAAATCTCCAACATTTTAATAATACTCTATATAGTGCTTCTACATCAATTCCATCATTATGAGATCTTGAGATTATAAGCAGTAAATTTGATAGAGGATTATAAAACAAAGAATCATTTTTAAATAAATATTGATTTTCTTGTACTATATTATTCAGACATGTATTAATATAATTTATACCAGATTCATCGAACAACAAAGTCTTTATATCGTATCCATTTAATATGGATTTGAGCTTCTCATTTTCATTATCAAATATAAGCATTCTTAACATAAAGTTGTCCAAAGACTCAATTCTTGTACCCTCAAAGCCTATTCCATACATCTTACTTGGAGGTGTAGCAAAACTATTCAATATACCCAATGCTGTATTATGGCATAATGATTTATAATGCAAACTATTATCGCAAATTATACAATTAGCCCATGAAAAAATTCTTTCACGTTGATAAATAGACATTAAGACAACTATATTACTATTAACGGAGCACCCACCTTTTTCTTGGGACTTTCTTTGTTGGAATATTCGTTCTTTTAAATCTTCAGTTTTAACGAGATTATTACCAATAGCTCTATAGGAAACCAAATCTTGAAATATTTTCTTTATCTCTTTATTTAAAGGCAATTTGTTCAATATTTCTTCCAACTCATTTTCATTCACTGATTCAAGTGCTTTTTTGATGTTAAAACTTTTATCAAAAATTTTTTGCGCCCAAATACAATTTCTGATGGCCCACATATTATATCTGCAAATGAAATATAAGATATACTTCTTACGATTCCAGTAGCGTGATAATAGTTCTTTATATATTTTAAACGCTTCCCAATAGTCTCCTAATAAATATAGTGTAAATGGTAATTCTAAATCATCTATTGTGTGCTTAATCGTTTTACAGCGTAATTCTTTTAGCTTGTTGCATACTTGTATATAATCAAAGTTTCGGATATAATAAATTGTTGTTTTAGGTATGTAATAATTAATATTTTGGTAAAATTTATTATCGAGTATTTTAATATTATCTATTTCTTCTAAATAATTATACCATGCTAATTGTAAAAGAGCTTTCAGACTGATAGAAGGGTGATTAATTAAAAAATGACGTTTTCCTCTATTATCTATAACTTGACTTTCTAAATCTTTAAAATATTTCAGATTAGTCTGTAAACCATTTGAGTGGGCATTCCAGGTCATTTTTTTATAGTTAGGGAAAAAATATCTAAGTCCATCTCCAAAAGAGCGCAGTTCTTGACTGTAAGACATAACTCGATCATAAAGATATGCGGCTAAATCCTGTTTAGGAACTTCTCTATAATTGTTGATGGAATATAGAATCTTATCTGTTAACCGACCTATTCCATTTAAATCATCTGGATTATATTCTTTACCATTAATTACATCAATTTCTTTCTCGCTGAAATAAAGTATATTGATTCCTTTTTTCTCAAAATATTGTTTTGTCACAAAATCCGGTTCCTCGCATGATAACAGGTAGGCTCTTTGCATATTCTCTGACAAAATATTTTGCAACTCATTTAATATCATTTTTAAATTTAAATCAGCGAAAGAGAAGCCAACAAATAGCACGAGTTTACTTGCAAATATAGATTGTACAAAAGCACGTATAAGCGGAAAATTCTTTGGATAATTATAATAATCCGTTTCGGTAAGAACTATATTATCGGTTATATAATCTCCATGCATTTTAACAAGAACATTTGGATATGCAATTTGTGGAATATCCTTATCTTCTCTTACAATATCATATTGCGTAAATTGATTAATAAGCTCTTGTTCTATTAAATCATCGTAGTTTGTAGTTATTATATGGCATGGATTTAGCAACAAAATACTTTTATGTAATCTATTAGGTACAGCTTTATTATAAAGTAATACCTCTTTTACTTTATCCATATACTCTTTATGCCCCCGTGAATCTTTGTACAACTGGGCTACTTTTAGAGCATCCATTTCATTTGTCAACTTTTCAGGAAGTTCAGCCTTCATTGATTCTATAAGTTCATTCCAAGTCGGAATACCCGAATTCCTAGAAACTCCGGCACCTACAAATATCGCTAGTCGATTTTCCCGACTTGCTTTTTGTATATGTAAAAGATGAGATATTTGTTGCTTATCCATAATATACTTTTTTATTTGAGTTTTGCTAATATATCCCCGAACTTGGCATAATTGACTACCACACCATCATCAAGGTCAAAGCTGATAGCTTGTTCGGCCACTACCTGCAAACGTTCGTGATATTCACGGCACTCATCGAGTTGCTTCTGAAGCGTTTGGAGCTGCTTACTTTCCTTGGTAGTCAGTTCTGCCCGGCGCATATCGAGTTTTTTAATCTCCTGCTCCAAGTGTTCTATGAAAGGGAGGAGGTATTTGGCTCGGATACGTTCCACTGTATAGGCATTCATGCGATGCATATAAGCTATTACCTGGAAGGTACCTTTCTTGGATGCGAACAGCCAGTAAATCGGACGGTTCTGATACATCTTTTTATGGTCTTTCCAGAAGTCCTTCACGAAATATTGTTCCAATGTTTTACCCAAGCATTGCTCCATGTAGTTCAGATTTTCTACTTGCGTTTCTTCTCCAAATGCGATGCGAACAAAGTCTGCCATACGCAGAGGGGCATTGTCACTGAAACCACAATCACTGTTCATCAAAGGCAGGATGCCGTCATCATCTATGTCATACTTCCTGCCGTGATAAGAGTAGGGGGCAATCTCTTCTTCGGTCGGTTCTGGATGTGCGATATGTAATCCCGGTTTGTCCAAACGGTAACGTCCCATCATACATCCTACGGCATAACTGATGAGCTGTTTGATAATGACATCGTCGTTCCACTTCATTACCTTAGGCGCATCTTCGCCTTCCGCAGATGGTACAAAGGAGATTTCACCCTGTTGTAGAATGGTGATTTCATCAAGCGGTACGTTGGGGGTAAGTTCATCTTGCAGACCGTATATTTCAATAAACTGTCGGTTGAGTTCTTCTTCGTTGGTATGCAGTTGGTTGAACATTTGTTCCCACTTTTTCTTGTATTGTTCTACGCGCCATTCTATACTGTCCGGATGTGGTTCTTCCCTTGGAATCTCGGCATCCATATTCAATAACTCGTTGCGTTGGAAGTCCCAAGAAGTTTCATGAGCATCCCAGTCTTGACAGGAGATAGATATATTTTGTAGGGTAATATTATCTATTTTAGCCTTGAGTGAATCTTGAACACGTAACTTTAATGTAAATACTTCTGCTATGTTAGTATTAAAAGTGGGATTCATTAAATTCATAATAGAATGAACGACACGAGTATTGAGATATGCTAGTATATAATTTGTCATATCTATATTCTCATTTTTCATTACAATAGTAGGAGCAGCTTTATTAAATAAATAATCTTTTGGTAAAATTCTAAATCCTGTACCATTCTTGCCGCTACAAATTAAATTCCATGTGATACCTGTCCTATACCACAAATATTCATCTTGAATACGAGCTACTGGATTATTCTTATATTCTTGACGCGCTTCAAATGACCAATCAATGACATCCTCTATGTTGCCATACCATCTGCGAAAGGAACCACCTTTCGCAATTGGGACCCATTTATGTCCTTTCCCAGAATTTGTTTTTGATACTTCCCAAATGTATCTTAAATACTTATTATTATTGCCTGTGATGTTTTGTCCATCTGAAATTCCATAATGAGTAATATTTATACCGTATAGAAAACAAGCAATCATTTTCTCACTAGCCCAATATCCAATCGGACATCCCGGAATTTTCTCGAAGTCAGATTGAAATACATTTTGGTAATATACCTTAGAACTACGTTCCCTTAATGCTCGCAGAAACATACCTTTCTTATCAGTACAATTCTTTCCATCAACCAGTCGGAAATAAACGCCACCTTCATCGGACTTATGCTTGGCAATTACAAATGCCGTATTCTGAACTACTTCACCACTCAGCTCATCAAATGTTCGAGGTCCCAAGTGAAGCATATTTTCAATATGATAATTATTAAGCAAAGTGCTACGAAACTTTTCAAATGAAGAGAGGAACATCCAGCTTTGCATATTAATCATACCATATTTTCCATTAGCTACAAGTCGGTCTATAGACAACATCATAAATGTAGAGAATAAATCGGCTTTTCCTTCTTCATAGTTTTTCTTCACATACTTGCTTAGCACCTCATTCATACTACCTGCACCCATATAAGGCGGATTCATCACCAATGCATGATACTTTTCCGTCAAGGCCAGAATCAGTTCAAATGCAGGAAGTTGGGCACGAATGGCCTCCGGTATAAAGTCCTGATTGTGCCAATATTCTACCGTCTGTTTTACCAGCAATCGGGTACTATCGCTAAGTTCAAATTTCATGATAGAGCCCAACGAATCCGCATGCTGCATCAAGTCGAAGCAAGCGATGAGTTCATTGACGTGAGTCTGATTTTCCTGCCCCAAAAAGAAATGAGGAAGGAATTCTCTGACCAGACCATTCTTTTCTTCATCCCAAAGCTTCGGCATGGCCAATACATGAGGCAAACAATGAGCGTCGGCAAATGAAGCATCCTTTTGGCAAGCTTTCAGCAAGAGGGCAAAAGTGGCTAATTGCTTGGCACGATTGTCAATGTCTACTCCGGTCAAGTTATGCTGAAAGATATTCTCTATGGCTTCCCCACGGCCATAGCCTTCGGCAATATAAAGATCGTAGAGCAAATCAAAACACTCGTTCAGAATATGGCCTGAGCCACAGGCTAAATCGGCTACTTTCAGGTCTGTCAGTTCTTCGTATCTTAAGATGTTTTCTGCCGGAGTCTTTTCAGAAGGTTCCACCAGATATTGCCACTTCTTCTGTAGCGCGGTTTCGTATGGATTGTTGTCGAGGTAGATACGGCCCACTGTATTCTGCACCATATATTTCACAATCCAGTTGGGGGTGAATATCTGCGTAGCGGCAGGAATCTCGTCTGCCTCAAACTTGCCTTTCTTGGCAAATACTTCGTCCTTACGTTCCGAAATATAGAACTGGTAGAGCCAGCCTATCAGTTCCGGTGATTGAAAATCCTCATCGGTTACAAATTCCGTATGGTTGAGCATGTCTACAAAGCCGCCTTCTGTCAAAATATTGTTCGGCAGAAGCAGCTCAGTATAGTCGGCCATAGAGCCGAAACACTGGTTGATGATGGGATTGTCATGACACCATGCGGTTATGAGCAGGGCAAACTGTTCGGTTACTTTCGTATCATCGTCAAGTAACTCTATTACGCGCTGACGAAGATCTTCTTTCATCAGAGGAAGGTGGCCTTGGCGGGCTTGGTCCACAATAACCGGTGTACGTGCGGCATCGGCATACTGGAGTACAGGAGAACAGAGATTGTTCTTCTGCAAGATGCGGATGGCACACAGTCGGTTGAACCAGGTATAGGCAGCTTCTTCATACACTTCATTGATGCCTTTCTGCTGTACACGATTGAAGAGAGACATCCACTGATGGTAGAATCCCTCTGTATAAAATTGTCCGTTCCAAAGTGTACCGCCCTGCATAAGTTGCGGTCGGTGTTCTTCGGCCACATTCCCTTTCCGGTCGAAACCAAGGGTCATAATCTTGGCAGCGATGCCGGTTTTCAATATGTTGCGTGCTTCGGTGGCGAAGCGTTTAATCTTATTGGTGTCCATATATCTTTCGTTATCTTTTTGAGCTAATTATCCCAAATAGCTTTCAAGTCATTCTGTAACATTTCAATTTCATCATATCCTGTGGTATGCAATCCTTTATCAAGAATGTCTGTCCTGAAAGCAATGCCCGTTCCTTTGCACAGCAGGGTCCCGATGTGCAGTATCAGCTTATACAGTTGGTGACCTTGAATGTGCAAGTAGGCATTTTCCGGAGTTAAAATTCCATTTGGATTGGCCGGTTCTTCTGTCAGTCCACCTGTTGCGGCTTCAAACAGGGACTGAACGGTTTTCAGATATGCTTTGCCGTTATCTGCTAAATCAGCACGTTTAGGTTGCAGAGGAATACAGGCATTGAATTTCGATACATTCCACAACTGATTGAGACGGCTGTCTGCCCCGTACCGAATCAGATACAACAACGGCTTATAAACGATTCTCGAAAACGACGTAAGAAAAGCCTGCATGTCAAAATCAGTTTCAGGTTGTATCAGCTTCATGCGTTCATTGAGATGAGAGGCTTCGCATAAGTGATTCTCCCACGAATAGGCATAGGTCTGAGCAATGAAATTCTTTGCTGAAAATTCAGTCTCACCTCTTAACAAACGCAAATCACTGTCTATGCAGATAAAGAAACGCGCAGTAAGGTAAGGTCTGAATTTCAGGCATTGCTCACATCCGCGGGTGTCTTTACCGTCATCACTTTTGCTGAAATACAGGTAGCGGTAACGTCCCGGGTTAATGGTTTGAAGTTGATAGTCCCAAAATGTCTCATCTTCCTCGTCTTCCAGATGTATCACGGCTTGATAACGTCCTGTCAGGGCAAGATTCCGATAAAGCTTGGCTTGTTTCTCTATCCAATTGATTCCTTCCATACGCCGTGTTACTTTGTGATTTGTTCCATATACCAGACTTTATCTCCCCATCCATCTCCGAACAGGGCAGGGGAATGAGTCGTAATGAAAAACTGAGCGTTGGGATTGAAACGAACCAACAGGTTGATAAGTTCAAACTGCCAGTCTATATCCAGTGAGTTTTCCGGTTCGTCAATCAGAACGATAGATTCACGTTTGCCCAATAAAAATACACGGAGCAGAATCAGCAGTACCTGCATCTCTCCGGAAGAAAGCGCTCCCACGGGTAGCGTACCGTTATCAGTAATCACAGAAAATTTGCTTCCCTCTATCTCTATCCGTTTGCGGGTTAAAGCGAACAAGCCGTTGATTGTTTTCTGAAAATCAGCAATCTGTGCTTTTAATTCTTCTTGTTTCTCAGCAGAACTGTCTATCATGGACATACGAACATTCATCAGTGAAGGACCGGTTTTCATGTCATAGATGAAATACTCCAAATCTTGCGCTAATGCCGTAGCTGTCTTCCGCTTATCTCGCATGGCAATATTATCAATGGAAGGCAGATAAACAATGTATTCACTTTGTCCATGGTTATCCGCCACCAGTGACTCATAGAGGTTTTTCAGAAACGTGGTTTTCCCACTTCCATTTACCCCCATTATAATGTTGACATCGGGATGGGCCGCGAACTGGACCTTCTGTTTGTTCCAAAGGTCGATATTTACTTCCGATATTCTTGACAGTGACATATATTCTAGGTTTTAGGATTGCTGTTATTTGATAATCATTACTCCATCGTGGTCGACAAGCAGACGCTCCAATTGCTGACGCAGTCCGTCCAGATAGCGTTCGATATCTTCTGCATTCGTAATAGGCAGTTTGGTCTTGGTCTGCAGTGAGGCCTGACGGATTCTCTTTTCCTGTTCCGGTAATGTTGGAGGAGTATACGACATGATTCTCTCTACCTGTTCCTGATAGAAGGCATCGGTATTGACATTGTTCTGCAACACCAGAATATTGGTCGGAGAGGTCTTAAGTTGAATCGTCGCTTCACGGTCGGACAATACGCTCACAGGCACATGTTGCTGCTCTGCCACCTGCTTGAGATAGTCGAACATATCATTGTAGGCCGCTTTGATTTTCTCACGCAAACGGTTTCGTACATCATCCAAGATTCCTGAAAGCTGGTTCATCAGCTTGATGTAGTTACGGAATGTCTTTCCGATAGGCCATGGGTCCTCTTTCACTTTACAGAATTCACCGACAGCTCCCTGCTGCTCCATAGGTACAAACGGGAAGTTGTAGATATTGTCATCTGCAAACTGAATGAGCTGTTTGTAGGTAGAAAGCTGGTCGTGCGTGAATTGCACCACTTCCTTGCATTTGTCGGTAAGAGCCTTGGCTTCATCCTTTGACGCGATGAGAAGGTTGAAGAATTTCAACGGATCACGCTCATCAAGCCATGATTCAAAGAGTTCAACAGCCTGGCGGATTGGCCCGGAAAAAGGATAGGTGATTATCTGTTGTTCGATATCCTTATAACCTTTGACTAATCTGGCAAGACTGCGCTCACTTTCCATGTCACGGCAAGCACGGAACAGTTGGGTGCTGTCGGTAGTGGATGGAGCGGAAGATATGCCGAATATCTCTTTCCAGGCAGCAATGAAATTCTGAATGACCTGTGGCGAAATAACTTGTGCCTGACGGAGTGTAAACTTGTTGCTTTCGTTCACAATGCGGTTGGCTACGGTCGTTATTTCTACGTTCGGATTGTTCGAATAAGAATAGTCGCGGTTGTGACGACGTACCAGTTCATTGATGACATAGAGGGTACAGATATTGTCCCATCCGTATGGCGCTTTTGAGAACTTGGCAAGCACATCCGATACGTTCACCTCTGCAAACTGCTTGTTCAGGTAGATTTCCACTTCGTGTTCTGCATCAGTAAGAGCGGCGTTCATGCCTTCATATTCCCCTGCTTCAATATTGCGCAGAATGGCCTTCTTCAACTGTTCCGTAGTACGGGGAATGTTTGGAGAATCCACCAGGTTTGCTTTCGTGTAAATTCCTGCCAGATGTTTCTCGATGGCTGCACGGTAACGGTCGTTTCCTTTCTTTTGTCCCAGTTCCGTTTCGTCAATCACACTCAGTCCCGAAACAATGGGGCAAGTGTCAAGAATCTTTTCAAATTCTTTTTTGATAAGTCCTTCGTAGAGTTCCTCAGCCCGTTTGGCAAATTCTTTGCGGGTGTTGGCATTGTCCTCGTTGGGAACAGGGGTAGCCATGTAACGTTCTGCCTGACAGTACCAGTAGAAGGCGTTGTACAAACGTCTGTTCTCACGATACTGTGGGCCTACATAATAGACCATCCGGTTGGCATTGCTATTCTGCAGGGCAAGTTGCTCGGCGGTATCATAATCCGGGTCCATCACGAATTCCACCATCACATCCGGATTGTTGCTCAGGAAAGTACGTTGTTTGATGGTCAGCCCTACCGAAAAGCTGCGGGTCTTGTATTGCTCCTTATTACGGAGGGCTGTGATATATTTATTGAAAATATCCTTCAGCTGCTCGGCCTGTGTATTGTTGTCCACCACCTGGCTTTGAATGAGTTGTGCCACCTTCATCTCTTCCTCGCTGTAGAAAGTGAACGTGTCTGGTGCGCCCTGCTTGCCTTGCTCGCGGCGGATGATGTTGTTATCACAAAGAAACTCCACAATTTTCTCCACCTCATTTTTGATGGTCAGACGGGGTGTTTCCATATTGTTTACCAGAAGTGAAGTCACATTATCCACGGTAGCCGGGAAAAGTAACTGGTCGGTCTGCGAAATATTGCAAATCATGAAGAGTACGTTGGCCACACGAACAGCCAGACGGGTCTTTTCGGGCTTGTCTGTCTGGTAAGTGCGTGCCATGCGGAGGGCATTGTCCACGGCCTTCTGTCCACGAGCCTGCAAGCCTTCCTCGAACATGTTGTTATAGAGTTCATCAAAAGAAATGAACTTACCCAACTCAGCCTCGGCATTGGCTTTGGCTGTAGAGTGAATCACCTTGATGATGCTTCGCTCATTTCCCTTTACTTCTTTGGCTACATAGCCTAAATTCAGGAAAGAGTTGAATACCTGCATAATCAATTTGAACTGATAAGGCACAAAAGGGTAGTAGTCTACAAAATCTTCCTGAGAATCATAACTGCTGTATGAATTAGGAAGTTTGAACTGAAGATCAAAACCGGCTCTATATTTATTGTATAAGTCAGCCAGCACAGGCTTTACTTCTTCCTTCTTGTCGAGGATACGCTTCTGCGTAATCACTTCCGGTTGTGTTCCCTTGAGCGACACTTTCACTTCGAAACGCCCCTTGATTTTACCTTCTTTGTCTTTTTCTTCGGCTATATGGCAATCGTCCATAATCTCCGAAAGATCTTGCTGTGCGGTACAAGCCACCCAGACCTTGTTATCACATGCTTCGGACAGTTTTGTAATGATTTCCTGAAGGTTGAGATAACGGTCGCGTTCCTTGTTGATGAACTGTGAAACTTCATCGGCAAGGAATATCAGGCGGTAGTCATCGCCTTTGTCTTTCAAATAAGCCGCCAGTTCCAAGCCAAAACGGTCGATGCTCATGTTCGTGTCACGCTTGATGATACGTTCGCGGATACTATCGACAGAGAGTGTCGGGGCCAGTTCTTTGGCGATGTCAAGCACCCAATCGAGTTCATTATCAATCAAATCGGCTGCCATACCCGGATCATTCCAATCGCCACCTTCCTCGGCAATGCGTTGCTTGAAAGCCTCAAACACACCTTTTTCTTCCAAAGGCTTTTCCAGATTCTGGGCCAGCGTAATGTTGAACTTATTAAAGCCACGTTTACCATTGAACTCGTTCCAGAAGACATGAAGGAAAGCCTTCTTTTTGTCGGTGGAGTTGTCGTAACTGGTTTCCAGATTGAAAATGCACGTATCGATGGTGGCACGCTTCATCCAGTTGGCTATGGATGCCAGCTGTTCATAGTCGAAACCCAGATTATGTTTTTCATCGAGGGGGTCGATGGCCTTGACAGCTTCAAGCAAACGGGAAAAAGCTTCGTCACGGGTAGACGGAGTGATGCAATAGTCAAGGTATTTCAGAAAATGAGATTTTCCCGACCCGTAGTAACCGTCAATCCAGATACCTACGTGGTCGTATGGCCGGTTGTTCTTTATCGCATCGAGAATACGGAAAAGGCCGTTGATAATCTCATCGGTGAACACGTATTCCTGTATTTCCACACGTTCTGTTTCCGGGTCAAACTTGGTGGCACTTACGGCAGGATTGACTGCACGGTCGATGGGCTTGCTATATAGTTCTTTCAGTTTCATGGGTTATTCGTTAATTAAAAGGGTGGCGCGATAGGTATGATTATCGGGAAGGGTGTCAAACAACCGGAAAGAGTTCTGGTCACGATGACCTGGATAAAACACGATAATCTTATATTTCTCCGTCTCGTTGTAATCTTCATAAAGAGCCAGAAACTCATTGACTCTCAAATAGGGATACATACTGCCGATACCGTACATGAAAACGTACGGGCGACGATACTGGTCCTTGATGGTGATATGGTCAATGATACGTTGATGAATAAACCGGACAAACTCTGGAGAATGTGCGTTACGGGTAAGCGTATCCTGCGTATTTTTTGCAGTAGACGGATCGCGCTGTTCTTTCTCCATCAAATATTTCAACATGGACGGATGACGCAGGAACTTCTTCTGGTCCAAGAAGTGACAGAACTCCTCAAACAGGTTCAACGTAAGCACATCCACATAGTTGATGGGACGGATAAGATTCGCTTTAAACTCTTGTATCTGTCTGCGGATATCGTATTCCTTGTCTGCCGGATATTGGTAGATAAAGAAGTTGTAGAACAAGTCTCCATTTTCCGGGTCCTGAAAACCGGGACTGTTCAGTTTGTCATCAAGCTCTTTTAGGGTCATAATAGGGTTTTCTTTATATTTTCTATTTCGTAGGGCTGCAACAGACAGGCTTCGAGAAACCAGGATGCACCTTTGGCCAGATAATAACTGAAGTTGCTGCAAACGAGTGCATTCAAATGGCTCTCCCGGTCCAGCATACCGACTTTTCGGAGAATGGTCAGATAAGCACTTGCCACCCGATCTTTGGTATTGTCACTCCAGGAATCAACAAACTCATCTTTCGCTGAGATTTCATTTAACTCCATCATGAGGTCCTCTTTTTTCACACTTCTGGAAATGCTGTTCCATTTTTTCATGGTCACATTGACATGAAAATCAAAGCATATTTTATAGGTCTTCAAGATTACGTAGAAAAGGGCGGCTACCTTGTCAGAATCATTCATTTTCAGAAAGTCATTCCAAAAATAGGCCGGCATCGCTTCATAGCGGCGCTTGATTTCAAGAATGGCTTTTGCACGTGAACGTTCAGCATTTATTTGCAACAGATGGTTGTTCACCTTCTCCTCATTCAGCAGTTCCTCACTATTGGTTGCCTGCAATAAAGGTAGAAGTGTGACGGTTTCTTCAAATAGAAAACCTCCCCCCGTTATGGCTGCTGTATATGGACTGTTTTTTTTATTCATTTTATGTTAGCATGTTTGAGCCATCCGTTCGTTGTTTGCTCTTCTGCAAAACGACTTGAAGGCGATTCAAAATTTTGTTTCCCCTATATTTATATATAAGGTCATATCTTTCAACAAAAATAATGTTTTTATTCGAAGTATCATTCTGAGACTAGGATTAAAAAGGCAATTCGCTTAAAAAAGTGTATTTCTAGATTCTTCCATTCATTCTTTTCCCAAGAAAAAACTTCTTCCAAACGGTCATTTCCCCGCTTTCCACTATCTTTGCGCCATGAATTACCTGGAACTGTTTGGAACCCTCGTGGGGTTGGTCTATCTGGCACTGGAGTATCGCGCCAGCATCTACCTGTGGCCGGTGTCCATCATCATGCCGGCCATCTATCTGGTGGTGTATTATCAGGCCGGACTGTATGCCGATTTCGGAATCAATGTCTACTACCTGCTTGCCTCGGTGTACGGCTGGATGGCCTGGAGCCGAAGGAAGAGAAAGACAGACCCGGCACAGCCAGTAGCGGAACTGCCCATCACTTCCATGCCGCGCAAGGTGTATCTGCCCCTGACGGCTGTGTTTGCGGTGTGCTGGCTGGCCATCGCGTGGATACTGATTGAGTGGACCGACAGCAATGTACCTTGGACCGACAGCTTCACCACGGCCCTGAGTGTGGTGGGGATGTGGATGCTGGCCCGTAAGTACGTGGAACAGTGGGGAGTATGGATGGTGGTCGACTGGGTATGCTGCGGACTATACGTATATAAAGGATTGTATTTCACAGCGGTGCTTTACGGCGTGTATGCCGTAGTGGCCATTTTCGGATGGAGAAGATGGCGGACAGCGATGAGGACTGAACCCCAGGTTGAAAACGAATAATGAAGCAAGTCGCATGGAACACAACGAGTATAAAATGTATTTATCAAAGGAGGAAAGGATGCAGACTGTCTTGCCTTTCGTGCCCGAAGCGGTAGTGGTGGGCAACGGCGATTTCCCTTCGCATCCGTTCCCACTGGCTGTGCTGGATGCTTCGCCGTACGTGGTGTGCTGCGACGGAGGGGCGGACGCGCTGGTGGACAGCGGACGGATGCCCGGTTGGATAGTGGGCGACGGCGATTCGCTCTCGGAAACGAATCGGGTGCGTTTTCACGACCGGATACATCGCATCTCCGAGCAGGAGACGAACGACCAGACGAAAGCGGTCACTTTTCTGGCCGACAAAGGCATCCGGCGGATTGTCTTCGTGGGGGCTACGGGCAAGCGGGAAGACCATACCTTGGGAAATATCAGCCTGCTCATGGAATACCAGCAGATGGGACTGGAGGTGGCGATGCTGACCGATTACGGGTCGTTTGTGCCAGCCGCCGATACGGAGGAGTTTGCAGGGTTTCCCCGTCAGCAGGTGTCGGTATTCAATGTGGATGCAGTGCAGCTGCGGAGCGAAGGGTTGCGGTATCCGCTGTATGATTTCCATAGCTGGTGGCAGGGGACACTGAACGAAGTGACAGGGCACGGTTTCCGCATTCAAGCAAAGGGTCGTTACTTGGTGTATCGTACTTATGAAGCAAAGAAATAACTCACAGTAGATGGGAATATTCACCGCCACCCGCCGTATATCAAAAAACGACTTATATTTAAGTTGTATCTGTACATATTCGTAACTATCTGATAATCATACAGCTAATATTTTCTAAGAAACGCAAGTGCATTTACCTTAAAACGCAAGTGCGTTTTGTCTGAAACGCCTTTACGTTTTCCTTCAAACGCACTTGCGTTTTGACCAAAACGTACTTGCGTTTTTCAGCGAATCGTTTCTGCCTGATTTTTAAGCAAATAAATCTTCTTTCTCTTGCTTTTCTCAAAAGAAAGTGCTAAATTAGGGCATCGTAGATTTTAAATGTAATGCCTATGAAAAAGTATGTAGCAGAATTAGTCGGAACAATGGTTCTTGTACTGCTGGGATGCGGTAGCGCCGTATTCGCCGGAGGAGTGGCCGACACAGTGGGTGCCGGAGTAGGAACCATCGGAGTGGCTATGGCTTTCGGACTCTCTGTCATCGCCATGGCTTACACCATCGGAAACATATCCGGTTGCCACATCAATCCGGCCATCACGCTGGGAGTGTGGCTCTCGGGAGGTATGAAAACCAAACGGGCACTGATGTACATGCTCTTTCAGGTGGTAGGCGCCATCATCGGCTCGCTGATTCTGACCTTGCTGGTATCGACCGGTGCGCACGGAGGACCTACGGCGACGGGCTCCAACAGTTTCGCACCCGATGCCATGGGACAGGCGTTCCTGGCGGAAGCCGTGTTTACCTTTATCTTTGTGCTGGTGGCCTTGGGGGCTACGGACGAGAAGAAGGGGGCCGGCAACCTGGCGGGACTGGCCATCGGACTGACGCTGATACTGATTCACATCGTGTGTATCCCGATTACGGGTACTTCCGTGAATCCGGCCCGCAGCATCGGACCGGCCTTGATGGAAGGCGGACAGGCTATCGAACAGCTCTGGCTTTTCATCGTGGCTCCGTTTGTGGGAGCGGCTTTCAGTGCCCTCGTGTGGAAGTTCCTGCGCACGGATAAATAAAGAAGGACCCTCGATAGCATGTCTTTTTCATTTAAAAAGCGTATCTTTGCAGCCGGTTTTTAAATAAAGGAAAAGATATGCTATCGCACGGAATTTATTCTATCGTTTTACTGATTTTTTCGAACATCTTCATGACGTTTGCCTGGTACGGGCACTTGAAGATGCGTGAGGAGTTCAGCTGGTTTGCCGCACTGCCGCTCATCGGGGTGATTGCGTTCAGCTGGGCCATTGCTTTTTTTGAATATTGTTTGCAGGTGCCGGCCAACCGACTGGGTTTCAAGGACAGCGGCGGACCGTTCGACATCATGCAGCTGAAAGTGATTCAGGAAGTGATTACGCTGACGGTCTTCACGATATTTTCCATGATTGCTTTCAAGATGGAATTGAAATGGAATCACTTGGCTGCCTTTTTCTGCCTGATTCTGGCCGTATACTTCGTATTCAAGAAATAAGCGGCGGGGTCAGTTCTGCCGGTCGCGCAGGCGCTGGATTTCGCGCTGCACATCGTACTGGTTGTTTCTGACTTTGTCTTTCCGCAGGAATTCTCTGCGCCGGATGGAGTCCTCGGCTTCTTTCCGGCGGATATACTCATACAAGTTTCCCGCATCCTCCTCCCGGGCAGGTTGCGGGTTTTTCTTTTTCTTCTTCTCTACGACGTTCAGGGTGTCGGGTTTCGCTGCCGGCTGGACGGCCTTGACGGAGTCGGGTGTGGCATAGACGGGCAGGAGAGGGGCTCCCGAAAAGGCGGGCTGGAAGGAGAGCATGGTATGGGTGGTGTCGGCCCGCTGGGCGGCGGAGCGACGGTAGAAGTTAGGTACTTTCAAGCTGTCGGCAGCAGTAGGCACGTAGTCGGCATACGTCTTCCAGGCGTTGGCATGCTTGCGGTTATGAGCCAGCATCCGTCCGCGGGGAGACAGATTATCGTAGAGGAAACCGATGAAATCAAGTCCGCCGATGCCGAAAGTTGGCCCTATCGGTGCATTGAGGTCCCTGTACACTCTTCCCGTAGAAGGCATCAGGCTGCGCCCATAGTTTTCATCCCTGTAGACTTGGTTGGGATTCAGGGTCCAGGAGATTTCCCATTTCTTGGGACGTCCGGTCACCAGCACATCGTACACGGGATCTTCTCCGAAACGAGTCCAGATGGTGTAGGGTTCCATGCGGACATAGCCTTCGGGTTTCTTCACCTTGGTGGTATCAATCAGGCTGCGGGGCACTTTCAGGTCGACCTTGAAGTCCATCCATTTCTTGTTGAGCGGAGCCTCCAGAGGCTTCTTCTCCAGCTTGCTCGCTGGATCAAAATCAAATTGAATCATTTTTACGGCATCCATGTTGAGCTGCAGTTCTTTTTCCTGCTGCTGAGCCATGGCCGGAAGAATACCGGCTGCACATAGGAATAAAGTCAGTTTGGATGATAAATGTGATGCGTAGTCCATGTCGTGTGTGTATTTATAGTCCTTTCACTCGTCCGCCCTGCATCCAGCATTTGCGGTAGTAGGGCTCTTCCAGCCGGCTGACGATGACGCCTGCACTGGTGCTGGCGTGGATGAATTTCCCGTCTTTCAGGTAAATGCCCACGTGGTTGGCAGTCTTCTTGCGGCGCCCGTCGTGGAAGAACACCAGGTCGCCTTCCTGCAACTTGCGTTTGCTCACCTTGCGGCAGTCTTTTGTCCGCTGGGCCTCCGAATTGCGCTGCAGTTTCTTGTGGTACACTTTCTTGTAGACGGCGGACGTGAAGCCTGAACAGTCTGTTCCCCGATGGGTGCTTCCCCCGTGACGGTAGGGCACGCCAATCCAGTCGGCTGCTTCTACATACAGGCGGTGGTTGTCGTCGGCATCAATGTCCATTTCCAGGCGTACAGCCGCACGTGCCAGTTCCCGGTAGTCCACGCGAGGGGCGCGGGTGCCGCAGGAGGAAAACAAAAGTGTGCACACCAATACAAGCATGCACACCGAAAAACGAGTGATACGGTTTCTGTACATATCATGTTATTTTAAAACAAATGTACACAATATTCTCGTTACCTGATAATCAACTTAGCGTATTTTAGAACCTGTTGAAGATTGTTTCATTTTATTCCTTCACCTCGAAATAGTCTTCCAGCTCTTTTCCTGCGGCACCGTCGGCATTGTCAAGGTCGCGAAGCAGGTGCCCCTGTTCCAACAACACAATACGGGTACTGAGGTCCACGGTGTGGCTCAGGTTGTGGCTGGACACAAGGATAGTGGCTTTATGCTCCTCGTAATAATGCTGGAGCAAGTGCTTGGGCAGCGACTGTGAAGTAGGGTCGAGGAAGTTGAACGGCTCGTCCAGAATGACGAGTTCCGGATTGTGAAGCAGGGCGGTGACGATACCCATCTTCTGCTTGTTCCCGGCGGAAAGGTTGCGGATGTATTTCTTTTCTTTCAGGATTTCATCGCCCAGAAAACGTTCATAGCGATGGATGCGCTCATGAAGGGTAGCGGCATCGAACCCATACATGCGTCCGCAGAACTGGAAATATTCTTCGGGGGTGAGGTAATCTATCAGAAAACTCTCGTCCATATAGGCTCCCACACGCAATTTCCACTCTTCACTTTGTGACACATCGGTGCCATCCAGGCACACGCTCCCGCTGTCGGCCTTCAGCAAATCGAGCATCAGGCGGAAGAGTGTGGTCTTTCCGGCACCGTTGTTGCCCATCAAGCCCAGTATCTCGGGCTCTTGCAGGGTGTAGTCGGGAATATCGACAGCCGTTTTGCTGCCGTACGTTTTTTTCAAGTTCTGTATCTTGATTTCCATAAGGATTCATTGTGATTGGTTACAAATAAAAAGTTACCTCGTTTCGCGCAGATTCTCCAAAAGTGAATGTCGCTTCCGGAGCACTTTCCGGTAGAGCGCCCTGCACCAAAGAGGATGAAGCAGGATGCCCGGCAGGCCCAGCAGGGCACAGACCAGATAGGCCGTAGAGGGTTCCATCCATAAGAACAGGATGCGGCAGAGGGCTATCGGCATAAAAAAGGCAAAGGCTACGCTCAAGGCCTGATAAGGAGAGTTCCACTGACCTTTTCCCATGAGGGAAGCGTCCAGCGGAGCGGTCTTCCGGTTCACAAGGGCCAGCAGCATGATGGCCGGAAGGGTGACACCGGCCGTGTAGACCAGCTGGCTGAAGACCAGCAGGACGGAGGTACCTCCCCAAATAAGCGCGGGCAGCATGCACACCAGTGGAATGACCAGCAGCAGGCAATACACGTAGTATTTGGCCCGGAACAGATAGAGCAGGGAACCGGGGCGCATCAGCAGTCCGTCGAGGTAGTTACCTTCATAGGCCATGATACGCGACAAGATGCTGATGGCGTATCCCGTAAAGCAATACACCACATACAGGTGCAGGCCGAAAAATTCTTCCTCACCGACATGGCTGAGACCCAGCAGGCTCAGTGCAAACAATACGATGACTACGGTCATCATCTGGAAATTTTTCCGGGGAGCATTGTTGCGGAATATCATCTTCAGCTCCAGTTTCATATATTCTCCCGTCAGTCCTAAACGGTCGAGGAAACGGTAGCGCCCGGTATGTTTGCTTTGCGGCACTTTTTCCCGGCGATTCAGTTCGCTATAGATACAAGCCACCTGTACCCGGCTGTTCAGGAAGCCCAATAGTACAATCACGACCAATACGCCCAGATAGGCCAGTACGCGGCCTTGCATAAAGGCCTCGCCCAAAGTCATGAAGAAACAGCTGATGCCTCCTTCCGGGAATAGGGATTCTGCCAGTAATTGCAGGCCATAGAACCCGAGAGGGAGAAGTACCCAAGCCGTATGACGGCGTTGCAGCGTACGTACCAGTACGCTCCAATAGGCGTTGGCCACCATCAGCAGCCAGATGCCTGCCGCATAGCCCACGACACCGGCTATACCGAAGAAACGGACCACGGTCATGGCCGCAAAAGGTACAAATAAAAAGAGCCAGAACAGATTGAACGCCTTCAGTCCCACCTGTACGAGCAGGACATTAATCAGTTGTTGTTTCCTGACCGGCAACAAGAGATAGGGTTTGATTTCCTGCGTAGGAGTCGGGAAAAGGAAACGCAGCAGAAAATCCAAAAACAGGATGCCCGGCAAGCAGGCATTGAGCACATCATAGGGTTCCATTCCGGAAAACCCCTTTTCAAAAACAAAGGGCAGCGAAACCCCGATTAAGACGAGGTACGCTGCCCAAAATGCGACAAACAGATAAATCAGGAACTTGGCAAAGCGGTTCCGATCGTACATCGGACTCCGCCTTGCAGCAAGTTTTTGATTTCTCCGTATTTCAGTAAATAACATACGCGGAGTAATTGCTCTGTTTCCTTATTTTTCTACCGGAGAACTCATGCTGACTTCCACTTCGTTCTTCTGTCCGAAGAAGGCCTTGGCAAAGGCTTTCAGGTCGTCGCCGGTGATGGCGTTCACTGCTTCTTCGTATCCGGTATTCATATCCAGGTTTTCCCAGTAGTACGTGTTCAGGATACCCATCCAGTAACCGTTTTCTTTCTGGTTCTGCTTGTAGGTCTTCAGCATGTATTCCTTCACCTTGCTCAGGTCATCGCTTTCCGGACCGTTGGCAATGAATCCTTCAATACCTTCGTTGATGAGTTTCACCATCTCTTCGCGACGGTTCGGGTCAGTATCGAAATACACCTGGAAGGCACCTTCTTCGCTCGGATATTTGCTCAGGTTTCCGCTACAGCTTACACCGTAAGTTCCTCCGGCATCTTCACGTACGGTACGCAGGTAAACCATGTTGAGCAACTGGCCGAGCATGCTCATCTGCAGCTTGTTCTTCATGTCATACTTGCAGTCGCCGGAATAAACCATCAGCACGCTGGCCTTCGGAGTTTCCAGTTCTTTCACGAAGTTGTTTTCATACATACCCTTGCGGATATCCATCTTGGTGTCGCGGAAGTGTTCGTTGCGTTTCGTAGCCGGCAGGGCACCCAGGTACTGTTCGATGAGCGGAGTAGCTGTCTTTTCATCGATGTTACCCACCAGGATGAACGTAAAGTCGCTGGCATCGGCAAAACGGTCTTTGTACAGTTCCATCACCTTGTTGTAGTCAATCTTGTCGAGCATGTCGGCTTTCATGGACAAGGCACGCGGATGATGGTTGTAGAGTGCCACGGTGATAGAGTCGCTGAACGCAGTCATCGGGTTGGCTTCCTGGTTGGCCAGAGCCGCCTTGTTACGGGTGATGAAAGAAGTGAAGGCTTCCTGGTCCATACGCGGCGCCGTGAAGCGCAGGTAGGTGAGCTGGAGCATGGTTTCGAAGTCTTTCGGAGAACAGCTACCAGACAATCCTTCTGTCAGGGTATTGACTTGTGCGCTGGCAGAAGCCATCTTTCCAGCCAAAACCTTGTCCAAATCTACGGCATCGAAGTTACCCAGTCCGCCCAAAGAAGCAATCTGACTGATCAGTGCAAACTGCAGTACATCCTTGTCGTCGAACAGAGAAGTTCCACCCGGGCTGAAGGCCTGCATACGTACTTCATCGGCCTTGAAATCGGTCGGTTTCAGGATGACACGCACACCGTTGCTCAGGGTCAGGATAGTAGAACCGAACACACCTTGTTCTGTCTTGACTACCTTTCCGGCCTGCGGTTTGTCTTTTATCAGCGGTTCGTCGGAAACCTTGTCCACATAAGCGGTCAGTTTTTCAGCTTTCACCTTATCCAATACAGCTTTCAGTTCGGCTTCCGTCGGATATTTCATGCCTTCCTTCTCAGGGCAGAATACACTGAGCACCACGTTCTTTTCGGTGATGAGCTGCTTCATTACCTGGTTGATGGCGTCCACCGGAATGTTCGGCACCACTTGGTTCATGATGGCATATTCATTCTCGATACCCGGAATCGGTTCGTTGTCAATGAAGTTGCGCACATATTCGTTTACGTAAGCACCGTTGCGCTGTTTGTTGCGTTCGTTGTAGACAGATTCCAGTCCGCGCAGGTAATCCGCTTTGGCACGAGCATATTCGCTGGCCGTAAATCCGAACTGACGCACACGTTCCAGTTCGCGCATCAGGGTTTCGGTTGTCAGGAGGATACCGTCTTCCTTGGCAGCCGCATACGCCATGAACGCATCCTTGGTCTTGGCCACAATGAAGTCGCCATCGCCCACACCTGCTTCAATGAACGGCGGATTGGCCTGCTGGGTCAGCTCATTCAAACGGCTGTTGAGCATGCTTTCGATGGAAGAAATCATGTAGTTCATCACCAGATATCCCATGTTGTTCTTCTGGTCGTTGGGCACGGCGTCATGCTTGTGCATCAGATAAACAATAGGTACCTGCTGTTCCTTGTCCTTGGCCACGGTGATAATCGGCTCGTCGTTGTCGGGCACCGGGAAGTATTTGCGTTCGGCGGCATTGGCCGGCATCTCGATGGGCGAGAACATGCGTTTGATTTTGTTTTCGATGCTGTCCACGTTGATGTCGCCCACCACGATAATACCTTGCTGGTCCGGACGATACCATTTCTCATAATAGTCTCTCAAAGCCTGGTAAGGGAAATTGTCGACCACTTCCATGGTACCGATAGGCAGACGGTAGGCATACTTGCTGTCCTTGTAGATGACAGGGAACACCTTTTCGTACATACGCATCATGGCACCTGAACGGGTACGCCATTCTTCGTGAATCACGCCACGTTCCTTGTCGATTTCCTTCGGGTCGAGGGTCAGGTCGTTGGCCCAGTCGTGCAGAATCAACAGACAGGAGTCGATGATTCCGTCGCGGATGACCGGCACATTATTAATATTGTACACAGTTTCGTCTACCGAAGTGTAGGCGTTCAGGTTGGCACCGAACTTCACGCCAATGCTTTCCAGATACTCCCGAAGCAAGTTGCCGGGGAAATGCGTGGTTCCGTTGAAACACATGTGCTCCAGGAAGTGGGCCAGACCGCGCTGGTCGTCTTCCTCCAGGATAGAACCTACTTTCTGCGCAATGTAGAAGTCGGCCTGATGTTCCGGCAACTCGTTGTGACGGATGTAGTAGGTCAATCCGTTGTCCAACTTACCGATGCGCACATTGGGATCGGTAGGGATGGGCGGCATCTGCTGTGCGAAGGCCGTCATGGCACCTCCCACCAAGATAACTGCCGCCACAGTTCTTTTCAGTTTAAAAACCTTCATTGTAATTTTTTTTGATTAGATTGTGAATAAGATTAGAGAAGTCCGTTGGCCGACAGGTAACGTTCTGCCTCAATGGCTGCCTTGCATCCGCTTCCGGCGGCTGTGATGGCCTGCCGATAATGCGGATCGGCTACGTCACCGGCAGCGAATACACCCGGAACGCCCGTGCAGGGAGTATTGCCTTCCGTCACGATGTAACCGGTTTCATCGGTGGTTACCCACGGCTTAAAGATGTCTGAATTAGGTTTGTGACCAATGGCCAGGAAGAATCCGTCGATGGCCACGTCGTAGCGTTCTTCGTCGGGTTCACCCATACGTTTCACTACGTGCATGCCTTCCACACCGTTCTCACCGAACAGGCCTACGGCATTGTGTTCAAACAATACAGTGATGTGTGGATGGTTCATTACGCGTTCCTGCATGATTTTGGAGGCACGGAGATAAGGTTTGCGCACCACGAGGTACACCTTGCTGGCCAGTCCGGCGAGGTAGACTGCTTCTTCGCAGGCTGTGTCGCCGCCGCCCACTACAGCCACGGTTTTCTTACGGTAGAAGAACCCGTCGCAGGTGGCGCATGCGCTTACCCCTATACCGGCGTATTTCTTCTCGTCTTCCAGCCCCAGGTATTTGGCTGTGGCACCGGTAGAAATGATGACGGTATCGGCGGTGATTTCTTTCTCATCGTCTACCACGAAAGTGTAGGGGGCCTTGCTCAGGTCGGCCTTTGTGACAATTCCGTTACGAATATCGGCTCCGAAGCGTTCCGCCTGCTTCTTCAGGTCGTCCATCAGCACGGGGCCGGTCACACCTTCCGGATAGCCGGGGAAATTCTCCACTTCAGTAGTGGTGGTCAGCTGTCCGCCGGGTTGGAGACCTTCATAAAGTACGGGAGAAAGATTGGCACGGCTGGTGTAGATGGCTGCCGTGTATCCTGCAGGTCCTGATCCGATGATCAGGCATTTTACATGTTCTGTTGCCATAAATAATGAAATAAAATTATCTTAATCGAGTTATTGTTGAGCAAAAATATATATTTTTTGGAATAATCCTTACAACCACTTATGGATTTTTCGAAAATATGCATCCTTTATTCATTCATATTTGTCCTTTGGATACGGGTTTTTATTGCATAAATGAAAAATACGTGCTACCTTTGCCTGTCAAAAAGATAAAAACTAACATTTAATAGGATATGTTTAGAAGTCATACTTGCGGTGAGTTGCGACTCGCCGACGCAGGCAAGAACGTGACACTGGCCGGATGGGTGCAGCGTACACGTAAAATGGGAGGAATGACATTTGTGGACCTCCGCGACCGTTATGGCATCACGCAGCTGGTGTTCAACACCGAGGTGAATGCCGAACTTTGTGAGCGTGCCAACCACCTGGGACGTGAATATGTGATTCAGGTAAAGGGAGCGGTGAGCGAACGCTCCAGCAAAAATGCCAACATCCCGACGGGAGAGATTGAAATCATCGTATCGGAACTGAATATTCTGAACACGGCACAGACACCGCCTTTCACCATTGAAGACAATACGGACGGAGGAGATGACCTTCGTATGAAATACCGTTACCTGGACTTGCGCCGTACAGCCGTACGCAAGAACCTGGAACTCCGTCACCGCATGACGATGGAAGTGCGTCGCTATCTGGACAGCAAAGGCTTCCTGGAAGTGGAAACTCCGATGCTGATCGGTTCTACTCCGGAAGGTGCGCGCGACTTCGTAGTGCCTTCTCGTATGAACCCGGGACAGTTCTACGCCCTGCCTCAGTCTCCGCAGACTCTGAAGCAGTTGCTGATGGTTTCCGGTTTCGACCGTTATTTCCAGATTGTGAAGTGTTTCCGCGACGAGGACCTTCGTGCTGACCGTCAGCCGGAATTCACTCAAATTGACTGCGAAATGAGTTTCGTGGAACAGGAAGACATTATCAATATGTTTGAAGGCATGGCCAAGCACCTGTTCAAGGAACTGCGTGGCGTGGAACTGACCGAACCGTTCCAGCGGATGCCGTGGGCAGATGCCATGAAGTACTACGGAAGCGACAAACCGGATTTGCGTTTCGGCATGAAGTTCGTGGAACTGATGGACGTGCTGAAAGGTTACGGTTTCTCTGTATTCGACAATGCAGCCTACATCGGCGGTATTTGCGCAGAAGGAGCCGCTCACTATACCCGCAAGCAGCTGGATCACCTGACTGAATTTGTGAAACGTCCGCAGATTGGTGCCAAAGGTATGGTATATGCCCGCATCGAAGCCGACGGTACAGTGAAGTCAAGCGTCGACAAGTTCTACAGCCAGGAAGTACTGCAGAAGATGAAAGAAGCCTTCGGTGCCAAACCGGGTGACCTGATTCTGATTCTGAGTGGCGACGATGCCATGAAGACCCGCAAGCAGCTTTCTGAACTGCGTCTGGAGATGGGTAACCAGCTGGGGCTGCGCGACAAGAACAAATTCGCTTGCCTGTGGGTGGTGGATTTCCCGATGTTCGAATGGAGCGAGGAAGAAGGCCGTCTGATGGCCATGCACCATCCGTTCACTCATCCGAAAGACGAGGATATTCCTTTGCTGGATACTGATCCGGCAGCCGTTCGTGCCGATGCCTACGACATGGTAGTCAACGGTGTGGAAGTGGGTGGAGGTTCTATCCGTATCCACGACTCTGCACTGCAGGCCAAGATGTTCGAAATCCTCGGCTTTACCCCGGAAAAGGCACAGGAACAGTTCGGCTTCCTGATGAATGCCTTCAAGTTCGGTGCACCCCCTCACGGAGGTCTGGCTTACGGACTCGACCGCTGGGTATCTCTGTTTGCCGGCTTGGATTCTATCCGCGACTGCATCGCCTTCCCGAAGAACAACTCCGGACGTGACGTGATGCTGGATGCACCTGGATTCCTCGACCAGAAACAGCTGGATGAACTGCATCTGAAAGTAGATCTTGACGAAAACAAATAAAAGACACGTTTCAAACGGAAAAACAAGAGAAAGGAACTGAATGAAGGAATCTGTACGGGTGATACGCTTTGCCATAGTAGGTACGCTCAATGCCTTGATTGCAGCGGTGGTGGTCTGGCTATTGATGCACATCGAGGGCGAAAGCTACATTATCGCAAATATATGTGCGTACATCGTGGCGCAGATTCACAACTTCATTTGGTGCAAATATTGGATTTTCCCGCTTGAAACAGATGACAAAAAAAATAGCATCTGGCATCAGATGCTATTTTTTATTGGTGCTTTCGCACTGGCCTACAGTGCACAATTCCTTTTCCTGCTGATGCTCGTGGAGCTTCTTCACTGCAACGAGTATCTGGCACAATTCCTCGGACTCTTCGTCTATGGCGCCGTCAATTTCATCTGCAACCGCCGCCTGACGTTCCGTTAACCCATCTCTATCAAGTTTCTTTCTTCAATGTAACGCAACCCGCGCTCCAGAATGACTTCACGCGTCTTCTCCGGATTGTCGGTGCGGAACACCAAAATACCTTTTCCGCCCAACAGGAAGGAATAGAGGTAGGAAATGCCTATGCCCGTCTCACTGAAGCTGCGGATGGCGTCGGCTGCCCGCCCCGGCTCGTTGTCCAGACTGATGGCAAACACCTCGGACACGTTGGCCGAGATGCCGGCATCCTTCAACACGTGGAAGGCCCGGAGGGGTTCGGAACAGATGATGCGGTAGATGCCGTATTCCACGGTATCGGAAATGGTGGAAGCAATCAACTGAATGTGGGCTTCCTTCAACAGTTCGAGCACCTGCAACAGGGTGCCCGACTTGTTCTCTACAAAAACAGACAACTGGTGTATGGTCATATCTTTTTCTTTTTAAATCAATGTCTTTCGTAAATCTTTCACGCGCACAGCCTTGCCTTCCTGTACGGGCAGGCTTCCCTTGGGCACGAGCTTGACGCGCGGAGTAATCAGAATCTCGTCCTTCAGCTGGCGGGTGATTTCCTTGGTCAGGTTCTGGAGGAAGCCGTAATCGTCGGTAAAGTCATTCAATTCCACTTCCACCGTCATTTCGTCGTTGGCATCGAGGTTGGTCAGGGTGATGAGGTACTCGTTGCCCAGCTCCTTGAACTGCAACAGGATGTTTTCAATCTGGATGGGGAAGATGTTTACACCCTTGAGAATCATCATGTCGTCGCTGCGTCCCTTCATCCGGTCGAGCCGCTTGTGATAACGTCCGCAAGGACAGTCACCCGGCAAGATACGGGTCAGGTCGCGCGTACGGTAGCGGAGCAACGGCATCGCCTCCCGGTTGATGGTGGTCAGCACCAGTTCGCCCACTTCACCTTCGGGCACCGGTTCCAATGTCACGGGGTCTACAATCTCCACAATGTAATAGTCCTCCCAGATGTGGAGTCCGTTCTGCTCCGGACATTCGAAGGCCACGCCCGGACCACACATCTCCGACATGCCGAAAGAATTGTAAGCCTTGACGCCCAACATGTTCTCTATGCGCCGGCGCTGCTCGTCGGAATGAGGTTCCGCCCCGATAATCAAGGTCTTGAGGTGCGTATCCCGCCGCGGGTCGATGTGCATCTCCTGCATCACCTCATACAGGCGTCCGGCATAGCTCGGAATGGCATGCAGGGCCGTGGTACCGAAGTCGGTGATGAACTTAATCTGGCGTTTGGTATTGCCGGCCGCCGCAGGAACGGTCAGCATGCCCAGGCGTTCGGCCCCATACTGGAATCCCAGTCCCCCGGTAAACATGCCGTAGCCCGAAGAGTTCTGGAAAATATCGCCCTTGCGGAGTCCCACCATATACAGGCAGCGGGCCACGGCATTGGCCCATTCCTCCAAATCGTGCTGTGTGTGCAGGATGACGGTCGGAGTGCCGGTAGTGCCACTGGACGAATGCAGGCGTACCACTTCCTCCAACGGCACGGCAGAGAGTCCGAAAGGATAATGGTCGCGCAAATCCTGTTTGGTGGTGAAGGGAATGCGCTGCAAATCCTCCAACGACTGTATATCTTCTGGTTTGATTCCGCATTGCTGAAAGCGTTCCTTATAAAAAGGAGAATGCATGCAACGGTTGATAGTTGCTTTCAACCGCTGCAACTGAAGTTTCTCGATGTCCGGTCTCGACATCGTTTCCACTTCAGGATGCAAGTACATTTGTGTGTTTCTCATGTTATTTTCTGTTATTTGGCCTACAAATATAGAAATAATAAACTAAAACCAAACAGAAACTTTCATTTTTATTGTGCAAAAGTAGAAATGCTTTAAATTTGACAGAGGGAAACAGTCGGTTCCATGCTTCCGGCGGCTCTTTTCTGAAGACAACCGACTTCCAGCCGATATATAAGAAAAGAGCCGTTGCCTCCCTCACGGACGAAGAAATGCAACGGCCCTTTTTATTTCGTACAGAAGCGACCCGGAAAACGGAACCGCCTCACAGTGATTTACTCAAAACTCCCGTAGCGCGTAGGCAGCAGCTTCCGGTCGCCCAACGTGTTGTCGATGCGGGCCACATTAATCCAGAACTTATTGTCGCGCACACTCTGAATAGGATAAGCCGCCTTCTCCCGGCTGTAGGAATGCGTCCAGTTGTCGCCCACAATCTCGTACTCCGGATGCGGCGAGTTCACCAGTACGTTGTCTTCCTTGTCGGCCTTTCCGCTTTCAATCTCGGCAATCTCTTCCCGGATGTGTACCATGACCTCAATGAAATTATCCAGTTCAGCCTTGCTTTCACTTTCGGTCGGCTCAATCATCAGCGTGCCGTGTACCGGGAAGGAGAGGGTAGGCGCATGGTAACCGTAGTCCATCAGACGCTTGGAGATATCATTTTCCGAGATACCGCTTTCCTCGTGCAGCTTACGGCACTCCAGAATCATTTCGTGTCCCACGAAACCGTTCTTGCCGCGGTACACCACTCCATACGCATCCTTCAGGCAGGCAGCCAGATAGTTCGCGTTGAGAATGGCCACCTGCGTGGCTTTCTTCAGGCCCTCGGCCCCCATCATGCAGATGTACCCATAAGTGATAGGCAGGATACCCGCACTTCCGTAAGGTGCCGCCGACACTTCATTCGTCGGGTTACCCAGACTGACATGTCCCGGAAGGAAAGGCACCAAGTGTTCGGACACACAAATCGGCCCCACACCCGGACCGCCACCTCCGTGCGGGCTGGCAAAGGTCTTGTGCAAGTTCAGGTGACACAAATCGGCCCCGATGGTACCCGGATTCGTCAGGCCCACCTGTCCGTTCATGTTCGCGCCATCCATGTACACCTGTGCGCCGCACGCATGGATAATCCGGCATATCTCCTTGATTTCCTCTTCAAAAATACCGTGGGTAGACGGATACGTAATCATCAGCGCAGCCAGTTCGTCCTTGTGTGCTTCCGCCTTCTCCCGCAAGTCGTTCAGGTCGACGTTTCCGTGCTCGTCGCACGCGCAAGTCAGCGGCTCATAACCCGCCTGTACGGCAGAAGCCGGATTGGTGCCGTGGGCCGATGCCGGAATCAAGACCAGATGACGGTGTCCCTGTCCGATGCTTTCCAGATAGCTCCGGATGACACGCAATCCCGTATATTCACCCGCAGCTCCGGAATTCGGCTGGAGAGACACACCCGCAAAACCCGTGATGGTCTTCAGCTGTTCGCACAGGTTCTGAATCAACGTCTGATAGCCTGCTGCCTGGTCTTCCGGCACCAGCGGGTGCATGTTCATCCAAGCCGCATTGCTCAGCGGTAACATTTCGGCCGCCGCATTCAGCTTCATGGTACAGGAGCCTAGTGAAATCATGGAATGTGCCAACGAAATATCCTTGCGCTCCAGGCGCTTGATGTAACGCATCATCTCCGTTTCCGTGTGGTATTTATGGAACACCTCATGGGTGAGGTACGCACTCTTGCGCTGGAAGACTTCCGGCAGGGGAGCCGTTGCCGGAATCGGTTTGGCTTCATGCATCGGTTCTTCGGCTGCCACGGCAAAGAGGTTGACAAGCCGTTTGGCATCGGACGCGGTCGTCGTCTCGTCCACACTGATACCTACGTCTCCATTGCCGAAATAGCGCAGGTTGATTTCTTTTCCCAAAGCGATGGTACGTACTTCCTGCAGCGTCACATGGTCGGGCAACTGGATTCTCAGGGTATCGAAGAACGTGTCGTGACGCAGCTTGTAGCCCAGACATACCAGCTGTTCGGCCAGCCAGACCGCCACGGCGTGCACCTGCTCCGCAATCTCCCGGATACCCTCCGGTCCGTGGTACACGGCGTAGAATCCCGACATCGTGGCCAGCAAAGCCTGTGCCGTACAAATGTTGGAAGTGGCTTTTTCCCGTTTGATGTGCTGTTCGCGGGTCTGCAAGGCCATACGGTAGCACAGACGGCCGTACTTGTCCTTCGACAAGCCGATGATGCGTCCCGGCATGTTACGCTTGTACTCATCCCGTGTGGCGAAGTACGCTGCCGAAGGACCTCCGTAGAACATCGGCGTACCCAGACGCTGGGCGCTTCCGAACACGATGTCAGCTCCCCATTCTCCGGGCGGCACCAAGATGGCCAGCGAGAGGATATCGGCAGCCACGGCCACCTTGCATCCGGCGGCATGCGCCTGTTCCGTAAAGGCCCGGTAGTCTTCAATGCTGCCGCTGTTGTTCGGATACTGCACGATGCAGCCGAACATATCGGGTGTGAAGGCCAGTTTTTTATAACTGCCCACCTTGACCGTGATGCCCTGCGGAAGGGCACGGGTACGGATTACCGCCAGATCTTGCGGGAAGATTTCCTCGTCGACGAACAGCACGTTGGCCTGGGCCTTCTGCTGGGCACGGCTTCTGAGTCCGTGCATCATCGTAGCCGCTTCCGCCGCCGCGGTCGCCTCATCCAGCAAGGAACAGTTGGCCAGCGGCATGGCCGTCAGGTCACTGATTACCGTCTGGAAATTCAGCAGGGCCTCCAGACGTCCCTGGGAGATTTCAGCCTGATAGGGCGTGTAGGAAGTGTACCACACCGGATTCTCGAACACGTTGCGCTGGATGACCGCCGGAGTCACGGTGTCATACCACCCGCATCCGATGTACGTCTTATATAATTTGTTCTGGGCGGCCAGTTGGCCGATGTGCGTGGCAAATTCACGTTCCGTCATGGCAGGAGCCAGTTTCAGCGGTTCCTTCAACCGGATATTGGCCGGAATGGTCTTGTCAATCAGTTCATCCAGGCTTTTGACCCCAATTTTTTCCAGCATCAGGGGAAGTTCTTTTTCCCCGATGCCGATGTGTCGGTTTGCGAATGTCGTTGTTTTCATGATTTATACTAAGATTTATGGTTTCAGGTAAAAAAGCGGTTTTTCAACGGAAGAAAGGATTGTTCATCTTCTCATAGCCGATGGTCGTGGAGTTTCCATGTCCCGGATAGACCACTGTTTCATCGGGAAGCACCAGCAACCGCGACATGACACTGTCGCGCAGCTGTTCGAAGTTGCCCCCTTCCAGGTCGGCCCGTCCGATGCTGCCCCGGAACAAGACATCACCGCTGAACATGCAGTGTTGCGCCTCGCAATAGAACACCAGCCCGCCCGGCGAATGACCCGGCACGGCAATCACCTTCAGCTCCTGGTTGCCCACCGGCACGACATCCCCGTCGTGGAGGGCGTTGCCCATGGCAGGCGCTTCCTCGTTCAACGGGAAGCCGAACATCCGGCAATACTCTCCGATGCGCGGCAGGAGAAACGCATCCTGCTCGCTGGCTTCCGTACGCAGCCCGAACTCCCGGAGCATGAACGCATTGCCGAACACATGGTCCAGGTGCAGGTGCGTGTTCAGCAGATGGCACACCGTCAGCCGGTTGTCTGCAATGAACTTCTTCAACGCCTGCTGTTCTTCCTTGTAATAGCATCCGGCATCAATGACGGCTGCCTGCAATGTCTCCTCGTCCCACACCACGTAGCAGTTGACCGGAAACATATTGAATTCAAATGATTTTATTTTCAGCATACGATTTATCCGTTAATGGTTACATATACCACTTTCTTGGTCTCGAAAAATTCTTCCTCAAAATAGTCCTTCAAGTCATAAATGAGCGTCTGGTGCTTCACCGGCATGACCTCTCTGTCCAATTCTCCGCCCTTCAGGCAAATCAGTCCGTTGGGGAGGGCATTGTGCTGTTCCTTCCGGATATTCTTCCGGATAATCTTCAGCAGGTCGGTGAGCGGCATCACCGCCCGGCTCACCACAAAGTCGAACTGCTGTTTCTCTTCTTCGGCGCGGCAGTGGCGGGTCGTCACGTTCTTCAGTCCGATGGCCTGCGCGATTTCCGTGGCCACCTTCACCTTCTTGCCGATGCTGTCCACCAGATGGAAATGCGTATCGGGAAACAGGATAGCCAGCGGAATGCCGGGAAAACCTCCGCCCGTGCCCAGGTCCATGACTTCGGTCGCCGAACGGAAATGGATGATTTTCGCGATGCCCAGCGAATGTAGCACATGATGCTCATACAGATTGGTGATGTCCTTGCGTGAAATCACGTTGATTTTGCTGTTCCAGTCGGTGTACAAGTCATACAACGCCGCAAACTGCTGTTTCTGCGTCTCGGTCAGGTCGGGAAAATATTTCAAAATGATATCCATGTACGATTATTTCTTGATTAAGTAAGTTTCAATTTCCGAGTAGGACACCGTCAGCTCAAACTGCCCCAGGTAATACGGAGCAATGTCATACCGGTTGTACAAGAAAGTCACCCCGTCTTTTCCCAGCAGGAAGTTGTCGGGGATATACAAATCCGTATCCAGCAGGATGCCCACCTGGTTCAGTCCTTCCACACACGTCAGCGTGTCTGTTTCCAGTCGCTTGTTGGCTTCGGCCAGCAGTTGCGGCAGAATCAGTCCGCAGATTTTTTCCTCCGTCCCTTTGACAAACAGATTCTTCTTGTCCAGGATTTTCCCGTTTGTGGCATCCACATTCACCCAGCGTCCCCACGTATTGGGATGCGCCCCTCCGGTGTTCTGGAAAGTGGTGACCTTGTAATTCCAGATGCTGTCTTTTCCCTCCGTCAGTTCTGAGTTTATATCATATTCATAATTATACCAGTTGGGAATCTCGTCCGCCTTCATGCCGTTCTTCACATCCGTTTCATAATTCTTCTGCACGTCGTTCAAGTACTCGCTTGCCAGACTCTCCTTAATGGAAGAGACGAAAGCAACTGGAGAAACGGCTCCTGCATGGGCGCTCGAAAAAGTTTCCTCCAATACCTTGTTGATAACTTCCGTCAACGAATCGTTCGCCTGGGCCGATTTCAAATATTTGAAATTGATTTTCACTTGGCACTTGGGAGATTCAGTGTTTCCCTTATCCAGATACACGATTGTATCCATCAAGACAGAATCCACCACGGCCCGATTGTTTTCTACTGTCCGGTGTCCTGTACATCCCGGTAGCATGGTTGTGGAAAGTGCTCCACAAAAAATGAAGGAAATGACTCCTCCCTGTATTTTTTTCATCATATCCAGAGGTTTATAATCAGCAAATGATTTATACTCTCACAAATATAGCATAACTTCCCGAATTGTCATGGAAAAAGGAATTCTTTTTGTAAATCTTTGCCATTCCCACGGAAAAACTTTTTCTTTGCAAAATGTAACCTATCAAGAATTGAATGCCATGATTACAATAGAAAACTGGGGACTCATCTCTTATTCCGAAGCCTGGGAACGACAAACTGCTCTTTTTGACCAGCTGATTGAGGCGAAGCTCCACGGGAAACCTTATACCAACCGGATTATCTTCTGCCAGCATCCGCACGTGTACACGCTGGGCAAACATGGCAAGGCAGCCAACATGCTGCTGAACCCCATGCAGTTACAGACCATTCATGCCGAACTGTTCCAGGTGGACCGGGGAGGGGACATCACCTACCACGGACCGGGACAATGGGTGTGCTATCCGATTCTGAACCTAGAAGACTTCCACCTGGGACTGAAGGAATACCTGCACCTGCTGGAAGAAGCCGTCATCCGCCTGTGCGGACAGTACGGCATTGAGGCCGGAAGAGTGAACGGGGCCACGGGCGTATGGCTGGCCACCGGTACGCCGGAAGAACGTAAAATCTGTGCCATGGGTGTGAGAAGCAGCCATTTCGTCACCATGCACGGACTGGCCCTCAACGTGAATACCGATTTAAGGTATTTCAGCTACATCCATCCCTGCGGATTCATCGACAAAGGAGTCACTTCGCTACAGGCGGAGCTAAAACGGGAAATCCCGATGGACGAAGTGAAAGACAGGCTGGAAAAGCTGATACTGGAATTATTCAAGGAAACGGCCTGACGGAACGCGTCAGGCCGTTTCTGCCGCATTATTGCCGACCGGCAAGAAACACTTTCAACTGTTCATCGATTTGCTGCATACCCTTTACCGAAGGATGTCCGCCCTGCTTGTCGATACCCTTCAACTCCAGGCAGGGCACCTGATAATGTGCGCAGATGGTCTTTACGGATTCGTTGATTTCCGCCTTCAGGTCGCAGTTCAGCAGAAAATACACCTCCACATTGGGATAGCGGTAACGGATGTGCTCCAGCATATAGGCCATGGCCGGACGGAAGCTGTACAAGTTCTGCTTGGTCCAGTCCGCATACTGGTATTCGCCGATGGGTGCTCCGGCCCAGCTGTCGTTCGTACCGCCGAATATCAGGATGATGTCCGGGCAGCCCAAGTTGTCCATCCGCGTCACAAACGAGCGGTCGGAATAGTCCGCTTTCTGGTAGCCGGTATGGCAGATGGTAGAACCCGAAAAGGAATTGTTCACACACAGGCGGTATCCGCTTTCCTGAATGAACTTGTACCACCACGTCTGGCCGACGGAAGTCACATCGTTCTTATTCAAAGGCTGTGGAAAATACCACACGGCATTCGTGTCCGGTTGAAGATAGTGCTCGAACGTGGAATAGGAATCCCCCAAGATGGAAACAGATTTCCGGTACTGCGAAAATCCGGTGCTGCAAATCGTCATGAAGAGGAGCAGCAAAGCAAACGTTTTTCTCATGATATGTCGGTTAAAGTTTTCACAAATGTACGCGATAAAAAGCAAAACCCACAGAAAAAACGGCTACAAATAAAAGGGATTTCGTCCGGAAACAAGGAATCAGGGTAAAATTATCCGTAATCCGTCTACCGCAAATTTCCCCAAACCGATGTATTTTTGTGGAATAGAAACCGATTTACAAAACATAAAGACATGGAACTAAATGATTTTCTGACGCATGTAGCCCAGCGTCGCCCGCTGGATACCCCTGAAATACAGGAATTTCTGGACCGGATGAGCGATGAAGCCCGCCGGGTAACATTCGAGCTGAACGGCTCATATCACACCATGGAAGAAATCCGGGCACTGATGTCCCGCCTTTTCGGACGTCCGGTAGACGAGACCTTCCGGGTGTTTCCTCCTTTCTACACGGATTTCGGAAAGAATATCCACGTGGGAAAGAACGTGTTCATCAATGCCTGCTGCCATTTTCAGGACCAGGGCGGAGTGACCTTGGGCGACGGCTGCCTGATAGGGCACAACGTGGTGTTTGCCACGCTGAACCACGACCTGAACCCGGAACGCCGTGCCGCCATGACGCCGGCTCCCATCGTCTTGGGAAAACGGGTATGGGTAGGCTCGAACAGTACCATCCTGCAAGGAGTCACCATCGGTGACGGTGCCGTGATTGCCGCAGGGGCCGTCGTGACGAAGGATGTGCCGGCCAATACGATAGTAGGAGGGGTGCCGGCCAAGTTTATCCGGAGCATTGAATAACAGATTTTTGCGTTTTTGCCTATACGAGAAAAAGGTCGGTGGATTTTTCTGCCGGCCTTTTTTATTTTTAATCAGGATAAATCACCTTCGAATCTGTCATATTTGATAACTTTGCAAAAACACATCATTATGGATATTTGGGACCCTAAAAAACGATCAGCTGTTATGGCAAGAATCAAGAGTAAAGACACAAAGCCCGAATTAATCGTGCGTCATTACTTATACCATAGGGGGTATCGTTATCGTAAAAATGTAAAAGACCTTCCAGGAACTCCGGACATTGTACTATATAAATATAATATTGTAATCTTTGTCCATGGATGTTTCTGGCATGGACATGAAATAGACAGTCATATACCCCATAGCAATAAAAGTTTTTGGGAGAAAAAAATAACACAGAATAAAATCCGAGACCAAAGAAACAAAATTAAATTAAAAGAATTAGGCTGGCATGTAATGACAATTTGGGAATGTCAGTTAAAACCAGCCGTAAGGGAACAAACTTTATTGGAAATAGAATATTACATAAATCATATTTTTTTGGAAAAGTTCAAAACTCCTGTATCTACACAAGAAAACTTCTCCAGCCTAGTAGCTGAAGAAGCTGAAACATATACAACCAATTCTCAAAAAGAATGAATAGACGTGCTTTTTTGTTTCGATTTAACTATTTCTATAAATGAATCCAAGGTTTCTATCTCAGATTGGAAATCTTTATCAAACGATGTTTTATACGGTTTAGGTACAACAAGTTTTAAATGTTCATGTCTCATTTCCAATAATTGATTTTTAGAGATTCCCTGCTGTAAAGTAAACAGGTATTTGGTCTCTATACGGTTTGCTTCATTTAAAACTTGTCTCCAACGATCCTTGCAAGTCGTTTTTGCTCCCAGAAAAACTAGATTCTCCGTTGGAAACAACAAATCATGATAGGCCTCTCCACCAGGAAATAGAAAATCTGGTTTCTTATTATCTTCCGTTACAACTTGTTCCTCAAATTTCAAGTTGGCAGACGTAAATATAATGGCTAAATGATGCTCCAATGATTTGCCAGCCCTTGATTTACGGCGATTCAAGATGGCATTAGAAAATTTTATCAGTTCTTGGCAATTAGCAAACGGACTACTGTAAATTGGGGCATATATTTTCTCTTCAAAACTGCGGAACAAGCTATATTCCGTATCAATCCAATTCAATAACTGTAAATCAGGATTACCGCAAATAATAGAATTCGTGATACCATGAACATCATTGTAGGCATTTCTAGCAAGTTGGGCCATCTGGATTGTTTCCGGGAAATCCGTATATACAGAAACTATTTCTTGAATCTTTGTCTTCAACAATTCTTCGGGAGGAACAGATTGAGAAAGATCTATCAATTGATTTGTTCTCTCCGGAGAAAGGTTGAAGAATGCAAAAAAATCATCTATATCTTGGTCATTCTGCAATACAAAACCAGAATAATGCTCCTCTTCTTGCTGCGCCAAGATTAGCAAATCTCCCACATTATCTTCTTCAAAAAATGGGAAAGACCTTCCGAATCGCGTAATTCTATATTCATTACGTGTGCCTTGCCCATAATAAATAAAACGGCTATCGGTCGTAAAATCATCCTGCCACTTTACTTTCACATATTTATCTTTATTTTCCCCTTTTACTCCAGGTTTATCAAACAACAAAGGAGCGGCACATTTGGGAATATAAAATCCTGATTGATGTGAACCGTTTTTCCCTGTATCATTGGCCGTGATAAAACGACAAAAGGCATATTTCGCATTTTGTACCTTCTCGATTGCCTTATATAATAATTCACTCATAAATCTGTGTGTTTAACATTGTCTTAACCAGTTGTTCTGATACAGCCGTAATGAGAGGAACAACCACCGAATTACCACATTGTCTATATGCTTGCACATCAGAAACTTTATTTATAATATATTCATCTGGATATCCCATCAGACGGGCACATTCCCTCGGGGTTAAACGGCGAGGATTTATTCCGTCTCCCTGTGGAATCAATATTTCGGAACCATCTTTATAATATCTTGCACTTAAAGTACGACTTATGCCATCTAAATCTACCAAACCAAACCCAAACCCATTGCCTTTCGCTTTATGCTTTTCTGCATAATTCTGTAAATAGTTCCATAATTTATCAGAAAGTGTATATTTAGAATCCGGATAATAATCTAGGATATCCCGTATCTTCCGAATGGGATTATCCGCTTTGGGAAACTCGAAATGCTCTAATCCATGATAGCGTCTTTTATCGAAACCGACAATCATAATACGCTCTCTATGTTGTGGAACATAGTCTTTACCATCCATCACTTTATAATGTATGGAATATTCCAACTCTTCCAGCGTGGAACAAATTATCTTAAATGTATTTCCTTTATCATGTGAAACAAGATTCTTGACATTCTCCAGATAAAACGCTTTTGGCCTATGACGGCTTAATATTTCAGCTACATCAAAAAACAAAGTTCCTTGCGTCTTATCACGAAAACCAGTTTCTCTACCTAGACTTTTTTTCTTAGATACCCCAGCGATAGAAAATGGCTGACATGGAAACCCCGCACATAATACATCAAAATGTTCAGGAATATATCTCTTAGTTTCTTCCTTCGTAATATCTCCAAAAGGCATTTCTCCAAAATTTGCCATATAAGTTTTTTGAGCAAAAGGATTCCATTCAGACGAAAATATACATTTTCCACCTTGGGCTTGCATAGCTAACCGAAAGCCACCCATCCCTGCAAATAAATCGATAAATGTAAACTTATAATTTTTAGGATCCGGAAAAGGTATCTGAAAGAAATCATTAAATAATCCTTCTTGCAAAGGATCACACAAAACCCCTTCTGTTATTTCTATTTTGGGAAACTTATATTCCAAATATTCTCTTAAATATTTATGGGCCTGTTTCACAGAAAAATCTTTAATGAACTCCCGGTTATGCAAATAATGGGTAATTACAGCCAGCTGATTGTCATAAGATTTCGGACCATACATATATACCTGTATTTTACCACCAGAAGTTTCTGTAATGGAGATTTTTTCCGGGAAATCAGATAAATGTATATTGGATAATATTTTATTCATAAATTCATTCAGTAATTCAACCACAAAGATAGAATAATTCTTTGAGAAGATAAAAGAAAGTATAATCCCCAAGAAAGGGGTAGAGACATAAAAAAAGTTCCAAAAACCTTTCGATTTTCAGAACTTCCTCATTTTGCCTCACGGCTTCGGTACACCCTCAGGGATTCGAACCCTGGACCCACTGATTAAGAGTCAGTTGCTCTACCAACTGAGCTAAGAGTGCATCCACTATAATTGTCAAACTTTCCGAAATTTGTACACCCTCAGGGATTCGAACCCTGGACCCACTGATTAAGAGTCAGTTGCTCTACCAACTGAGCTAAGAGTGCATCACTATTTTCATTTGCGAGTGCAAAGGTATACTTTTTGTTTGAAACAGCCAAACATTTCTACAGTTTATTTCACACTATTTTTTCAAATCTTTCCCGACTGACTGGTTATAAGACAGATATAACAAAGGCCGGCATAGAAAAAAATCCAGCCGACCTTGCAGTTTTATTTACATAATAACAGATTTGGATTCTGCATCAGAAGCGATAACCCACGCTGATGGCGAAACTCATGTTCTTAGGTTTGTCGCCTTCATCGACATCAAACGGACAAATGAATCCGTTCTGTCCCGTCAGGTTAATCAGATAGCGGTCGCTCAATTCAAATCCTACGCCATACTGGATACCCAAGTCGAAACGTTTCATATATGCATCTTCTCCATCTTCCCCTTTAAACAATTTCATGTCGGCATCCCCATATTTTGCTTTACCTCCTAAACCAAATGCCAGATACGGACCTGCATTGATTACGAACTTAGTGTTTTCGCTGATATTGACCTTATAGGCAGCCAGAATAGGGATTTCCAGATAGATAGGACGATAAGTGATTTTTTCACCTTCTTCTTTGAATTTCCATCCTTTGGAAGTAAACATCAAGCCAGACCGGAAAGACCAGCTTTCACTGAGCCCATAATCCATGCCCAGTCCCAATGTAAAGCCTGTCAATGACTTTGCTTCGTCAGCCTTCGTTACGTTACTGAAGTTCACGCCTACACGTACATCCCATTTCACTTGAGAGAAACCTACCAATGCGAACATAGCCAGAACGGCTGTCATAAAAAACTTTTTCATAATACTAGTGGTTTAAGTTCCGGTCCTGTCCCCTTGAACCAATCAGTTTTATTTCGAAAGTGGAGGGGCGCTTTCACTTACAATGTATAAGAATGAAAGTCCGCTTCCGTTTGTGATTGTTCACAAATTTATAAAATCATTTCAATTTATCAAACTTTATAAAACCACGGAGAAAGCCAAGGAGGCCTTATTCCCGACTATCCCATGAAAAAGCGGGATTATGCGTACTTTTTTGGGGCATAAAAAATTTGCCTTTCCGGCTGCCCAAAAACGCAAGTGCGTTTGGACTTAAACGCAAGTGCGTTTCAAACAAAACACCCTTACGTTTTAAGTCAAACGTAAGGGCGTTTTTCCCTGGTCTTCAAATGTCTTCAGAAAACCCTCAAAAGTCTTTTAATGTCCTCAAAAATCCTCTTGTCAGAACCCCATCTTTTTGGTCTTTCCGCTCACCTTCTGGATGTCCAGCCGGATGATTTCCGTACGAGGGAACGATTTGTTGGCATACTCGATGCCCTGTACCTTGTGGTCGGGACAGTATTTGGAGAGCAGGAGGGAGAGGGCCGACATCCGTTCTGCTTCGTGCAGGCTGTGGTGGGCCGTGCATTGCAGCACCACGCTTTCGTAGCCCGTAGTGAACTTGTCGGGGATGACGCGGCTCCGTCCCGTCACACAGAACGATACATTGGGGCAGGCGTCGATGCAACGCAGCTTGCGGCCCACCGGCGCACAATGGATGTAAATGGAGTTTCCACGGTCCCACACATAATTAATCGGAATGCCGTAGGCTCCGTTCCCGTCTTCGCTCTGCATGGAGAGGATGCCGTATTCACCGTCGCGCAGGATTTCAAAAGCGCGGGTCTCGTCGAGCAGGCGGTCCTGCCTGCGCACGTCCTGATTGTTGTATTCCATAATCCCTCCGCTTTTATTGGTTGGCCAGTTCGTAGATTTCGCGGGTAGCTTGTGCATCCAGCGGCACGTAGCAGCCCACGTATTGCCCCTTGTTCTCGTGCAGTTTCTTTACCAGCAGGTCGATGTCCGGATGCTCGATGCCCAGTTCCTTGAAGGTGACAGGCATGCCGATGGCATGGAAAAAGGCTTTCAGGCGAGCCACTCCCTCCAGGGCCATGGCTTTCTTGTCGTCCGACTCGGGCACGTCCCATACGCGGTTGGCATACTGGGCCACCTTGCCCACATGATGGCTGGCCATGTAGGTGAGCCAGGCCGGGAAAATCACCGCCAGTCCGGCCCCGTGCGTTACATTATATATGGCACTCACCTCGTGTTCCATGAAGTGCGAAGCCCAGTCTTCCACGGCCCCTACGCCGCACGTTCCGTTGTGGGCGATGGTACCGGCCCACATCAGGTTGGCACGGGCCCCGTAGTCCGTCGGTTCCTTCATCACCCGGAGGGCCTCCGTGATGATGGCCTTGAGCGTACCCTCACACATGCGGTCGGGCACCTCCTGGTCTTCGGCGTTGGTGAAATAACGCTCCATGATGTGCGCCATCATGTCGGTCACCCCGCAAGCCGTCTGCCAGGCGGGCAGGGTGTAGGTCAGCTCCGGATTCATCACGGCAAAGGTGGGACGGAGCAGGCCGTGTGTGCGGACACTCAGCTTCTTCAGCCCGTCGAGCTTCGTGATGACCGTGTTTCCGGAACCTTCACTTCCGGCTGCCGGGATGGTGAGCACCACGCCCAGGGGAACCGCTTTCTGCGGTACGGCCTTGTTGATATAGAAATCCCAGAAATCGCCTTCGTAAGGGATACCCATGGCGATGGCCTTGGCCGTGTCGATGACGGAACCGCCGCCCACAGGCAGCAGGAAATCAATCTGCTCGCGGCGTCCCAGGTCGATGCCTCCGTACACCTTCGGGTCGGTAGGGTTGGGCTGTACACCTCCCAGTTCCACGTGAGGGATGCCCGCCTCATCGAGTTCCTTCTTAATCTTGTCGAGCAATCCGCTGCGCACCACGGAACCGCCGCCGTAGACAATCAGCACTTTCGTGCCACGGTATTTCTTCACCAGCTCTGCCGTCCGGCTCTCTGTGCCTTTTCCGAACACGAATTCAGTCGGGCTATAAAAATCGAAGTTATTCATATTGCTTACAGATTATAGGGTTTATATGCTTTGTTGGACAAAGTTACAGAATTTCTCCGTATTTTTTATAGGAAAAACGACACACCTCGGTATCCTCTAGTCAGAAAACTGGAAATTCCATTTGCCTCGGCGCGGGGCTTTTTGTATCTTTGCGGCACAAACTTAAAAACTGCCCTAATGAAATCGGATATCGAAATAGCACGCAGCATTGAGCTGACAAAGATTAAACAAATCGCACGCGAGTATGGCATTCCAGTAGAGGAAATCTCCAACTACGGACGTTACATTGCCAAAGTTCCTGAAACACTGATTGATGAAGAAAAGGTGAAGAAGAGTAACCTGATTCTGGTGACGGCCATCACGCCGACAAAGGCCGGCATCGGAAAGACAACCGTTTCCATCGGTCTGGCACTCGGACTGAACAAAATCGGCAAGAAGGCCTTCTGTGCCTTGCGCGAACCGTCGCTCGGTCCCTGCTTCGGAATGAAGGGTGGAGCTGCCGGAGGTGGTTATGCACAGGTGCTCCCGATGGACAAAATCAACCTGCACTTCACGGGTGACTTCCACGCCATCACTTCGGCCCACAACATGATTACGGCCCTGCTCGACAACTATATGTACCAGAACAAGGACAACGGCTTCGCCATGAAGGAAGTGCTCTGGAACCGTGTGCTCGACGTAAACGACCGCGGCCTGCGCTACATCGTGACAGGACTGGGAGGCAAGACCAACGGCATCACCCGCGAATCGAGCTTCGACATCACGCCGGCCTCTGAAATCATGGCCATCCTCTGTCTGGCAAGAGATGAAGACGACTTGCGTCGCCGCATCGAGAACATCCTGCTGGGATTCACCATCGACAACAAGCCTTTCACGGTGAAAGACCTGGGCGTGGCAGGTGCCATCACGGTGCTGCTGAAAGATGCGTTGTCGCCCAACCTGGTACAGACTACGGAACATACACCGGCCTTCGTACACGGCGGTCCGTTTGCCAACATCGCCCACGGATGTAACTCCGTACTGGCTACCAAGCTGGCCATGACCTTCGGCGACTATGTAGTGACAGAAGCCGGATTCGGTGCCGACCTGGGTGCAGAGAAATTCTACAACATCAAATGCCGCAAGGCGGGTCTCCAGCCGAAACTGACGGTCATCGTGGCTACGGCGCAGGGACTGAAGATGCACGGTGGTGTGGATGTGGACAAAATCAAGGAACCGAACATGGAAGGCTTGAAAGAAGGAGTGAAGAACCTCGACAAGCACATCGACAACCTCCAGTCGTTCGGTCAGACCGTAGTAGTGGCCTTCAACCGTTACGCCAACGATACCGACGAAGAACTCGACTTCGTGCGCCGTCACTGTGAGGAAATCGGCGTGGGCTTCGCCATCAACAACGCCTTCATGGAAGGAGGAGCAGGTGCCATCGACCTGGCCAACCTGGTGGTAGACACCATCGAACACAACCCGTCGCAGCCGCTCACCTTCACTTACGACGAAACGGATTCTGTGGAAGAGAAAGTGACCAAGATTGCCTGCGGATTGTATGGAGCCAAACAGGTGCTGTTCGGCCCGGCTGCCCGCAAGAAGATGCAGATGATCAAGGACTTGGGATACACACACTTCCCGGTCTGCATTGCCAAGACACAGTATTCTTTCTCTACCGACCCGAAACTCTACGGAGTGGCTTCCGGCTTCAACTTCGCCGTGCGTGACATCGTCATCAACGCCGGAGCGGAAATGCTGGTAGTGGTAGCCGGAGAAATGATGCGTATGCCGGGATTGCCGAAAGAGCCGCAGGCATTGCACATCGACATTGTGAACGGAGAAATAGAAGGATTGTCGTAAGCCGATGAAGCCACAGTTTCTTGTCGGAGCCCTGATGCCCGGAAGCGGGCAGACCCTCGTGGCCTTGGGACTGATGCGGGCGTTGCGCAACCGCGGCCTGCATGTACAGTCGTTCAAGTGCGGACCGGAGCTGGCTGAGCTGCGCTATCATGCGCTGGCCACAGACCACGAACCGGCCAATCTAGATGCGTGGATGGCCTCGCACACTCATCTGCAAACCCTCTACAACGGTTACGGCGAAAAGGCCGATGTATGTCTCGTAGAAGGGAAGGGAGGACTGTTCGACGGTTTCCGGAAAGCGCAGGGAAGCGGGGCCGAACTGGCCCGTCTGATGAGAATACCAGTGGTGCTGGTGGTCAGCGCGCGCAATGCGGGCTACTCCACGGCAGCCATGCTGCAAGGCTTCAAACATTTCTATACAGATTTGAAAATAGCCGGAGTGATTTTCAACCAGGTCACTTCGGCTGCCCAATATGGTTTCCTGCGCGAAACCTGTGCCGAGGCGGGAGTGGAATGTCTGGGTTATCTTCCTTTACTGGAGGATGCAGGCCTTCCTCTCCGGCATCAGGCACTTACCCTGCCGCTCCGGAAGGATCTCGACCAGCTTTTCCAGAAGGTGGCCGAACAACTGGCGCAGCATGTCGACTTGCCCAAGCTGTTGAATCTTTGTACCCGTATCTTCCCTTGTGCGTACTCACTCCCTTACATTTCGGAAACTGAAACGGAGGCATGGATTGGTGCCCGAAAACTGCGGATTGCCCTGGCTTCCGACCCGGCCTTTCCTTTCCTGTACCGGAGAAGCATCGACCGCATTCAAGGAGAAATCATCCGTTTCAGTCCGGTGTTCGGCAGCAAATTGCCTCAGGCGGACATCGTCTACCTTCCCGGAGGTTATCCGGAACTGTTTGCCCGCCAGCTGCATCGACGTAAACCCCTGATGGAACAGTTACGCGACTACGTGGAAAACGGAGGAAAGCTGTTGGCCGAGGGAGGAGGAATGGCACTGTTGGGACAGACCTTGACCGCACGTCCCGGCGGAACGGCCTACGAGATGGCCGGCATCCTGCCTTATTCCGTCTGCGTGAAAGACAACCGTCCGTGCAGCGGATACCGCCAGACTTCCTATCGGGAACTCAAGCTGAAAGGATATGAGTATCGCTACTTCGACATCGTGCCAACGGAAGAAGCCGCTTCGCTCCAGACTCCGGTGTGTCATGCCAAGGGAGGGGAGATGCCCGGCTCATACTTTTTCCGTTACAAGAACTGCATCGCCACTTCCGTCCACAATTATTGGGGAGAAATCGGTCTGTACAAGCTCTGGGAGTAGGTCGGCAGCCTCTTTTTCTGCTTTTCGGGCGAAAAAAAATGAAGAAAAAGGAGGATTCTAAAAAAATAATTCTATCTTTGCATCACCAAATCGCGGCAGTAGCTCAGTTGGTAGAGCATCAGCTTCCCAAGCTGAGGGTCACGGGTTCGAGTCCCGCTTGCCGCTCTTATTGATAATCAGAGGCTTATATAAAGTGAGCTTCTGATTTTTTTTGATAGTACTCCCTTTATAAAGAATCAAGGCCTTGTTGCCCATTCCTGACACCTTACCGTAAAGGTGGTCATCTTCTTTGCTGTATTCCACGGAGCCCTTGTAACCTTTGTATTCCCAATAATTCATAATCAAACCATTATTCTTCCAATATATTCAGATATTGTGAGAAATAATTCTTTTTTCGTAACTTCGCAAAAACCCTAAACCGAAATCTTTATGAAAGCAAAGTTACTGATTGCCCTGTTCGGCTTGTTGCTCAGCCTGGGCACTACCTCGTGCGTGACACCGCGACACGCCAAGAGACCTCCCCACAAGAAAGAAGTTCCTCCCGGACATGCCAAGAAGAAACACGGCAAAAAAGCGGCCAAGTTCTATGCTCCGGGACACCGCAAACCGCTTCCTCCGCAGGTCTGAGAAATAGAAATTCACCCTTCGGACCAGCCTTCAGCGGAAGTGTCCGGAGGGGGGAAAAAGGAAATAACTACTCTTTTTAGTTATTTAACTATGAAAATTAGTTTATAAACTAAAAGTTTTAGTTCTTTGCGGTAACCAAATGAAACGGATATGAAAACACTTACCGCCAAAGAAGAAGAAATCATGGGATTTTTCTGGGAAAAAGGCCCCATGTTCGTCAAGCAGCTGGTGGAACTCTACGATGAACCCCGGCCGCATTTCAATACCCTGTCTACTATTGTACGGGGGCTGGAAGAGAAGGGTTACCTGTCGCATACAGCGTTTGGTAATACCTACCAGTATCATGCCGTAGTGTCGGAAGAGGAATTCCGGCGGAAAACCCTGCGTGGGGTCATCTCCAAATATTTCAACAACTCTTTCTTAGGGGCTGTCTCCTCGCTGGTGAAAGAAGAAGACATTTCGGTGGAGGAACTCAAGGAGCTCATCCGTCAGGTGGAGGAAGGAGAGCAGGAAAAACTACAGTAACACTTTGCGGCTTATGGGAACCTTTTTAGTCTACATACTCAAATCGGCCGTCTGCCTGGCGGTGTTCTACCTGTTCTACCGCCTGCTGCTCAGCAAGGAGACTTTCCACCGCTTCAACCGGATAGCCCTGCTGGGGGTGATGGTACTCTCGTGCCTGCTGCCTCTGATACAGGTCACGGTCAAGGAGGCTTCTCCGGTAAACATGCAAATGATGTCGATGGAGGACTTGCTGCTGATGTACCAGTGGAACCAAGGAGCGACGGTAGTAGAAGAGGGGGGCCACTCGTTCCGCTGGCAGGAAATACTGGTACTGGTCTACTTCGCGGGACTGCTGTTCGTCATTGTCCGCCACCTCTGGTCGTTGGGACGCATGCTCTTCCTCATCCGCCACAGCCGGTGCGAGAAGCTGGACTACGGCGTCCGGCTGGTGATACACCAACGCCACATCGCCCCTTTCAGCTGGATGCGCTACATCGTGATTTCGGAAACCGATCTGAAGGAAGGAGGACACTACATTCTGGTACATGAACTGGCCCACATCCGTCACCACCATTCGTGGGATTTACTGCTGACCGAGCTCTGCGCCTGGGTGCAATGGTTCAACCCGGCCATCTGGCTGCTCAAGCAGGAATTGCAAAACATCCACGAATACGAGGCCGACGAGGAAGTGCTCCGTCAGGGCATACAGGCAAAAGAATATCAAATGCTATTAATAAAAAAAGCCGTTGGCGCAAGGCTCTACTCTATTGCCAACAGCTTTAATCACAGTTCACTTAAAAAACGTATCACTATGATGATTCGAAAAAAATCCAATCCATGGGCACGCGCCAAGTACCTCTACGTACTTCCGTTGGCAGCCGTTACCGTAGCTGCCTTTGCCCGTCCCGAAATCTCCCAACCGCTGGACGAGATTTCAAGTGTCAAAGTTAATGATTTATCGGCAGTTCTGGAAACGTATGCCGATAAAAATGTGTCGAACCCTGCCGAAAAGGTCACCCTGAAGATGAAGGTGGTGGATGAAAAGGGAGGACCCATCATCGCGGCAACCATACTCGTGGTGAATACGACCAACGGTACCATTACCGACGAAAACGGCAACTTCACGCTTGAAGCCGCTACCGACCAAAGCATCCAGGTGTCCTACATTGGTATGGGTACGGTCACGATGACAGTCAAGGACTGCCTGAAGAAGGCCGACCAGACGATTGTACTGCCTGAAGGTGACACAAAGAAAGATGTGAAAGTAGTAGCACCTGTTCCGCAAGCCGTGACTTCGGACGACCGGACCTTTGACGTGGTGGAACAAATGCCGGAATTTCCGGGCGGCATGAAGGAATGTCTGAACTTCCTGGCCCGCAACGTGAAATACCCCACCAAAGCACAGGAAGCCGGTAAGCAGGGAAGGGTCATCGTACAGTTCATCGTGCAGAAGGACGGTTCGCTGAGCGACCTTCACGTACTCCGCCCGGTCGACCCGTGGCTGGATGCGGAAGCCATCCGGGTGATTGGCACCATGCCGAAATGGAAACCGGGCATGCAGCACGGTCAGGCGGTTGCCGTGAAATTTACTCTCCCGGTGACTTTCATGTTGGAGGGAACCAACAACCAACCGAAGGCAGGTGACAATGACATCGTAGTAGTAGGGTATGGAGTCACTCCGGCTCCTCAGAAAAGCGAAGTTCCGGTAGCAATCGTCCAAATGTTTCAGAACGGCAAGGACGGTCCGGGAAAAGAGGAAGCATTGCCGATGGTGCTGATAGACAAAACAGAGGCCTCCACCGAAACGATGAACAAACTCGACCCACAATGCATTGAATCAATCACTGTATTGAAAGACGCATCGGCTACGGATATATACGGCGAAAAAGGGAAAAATGGTGTGATTCTTATCACCACCAAAAAGAAGTAAAAAAACGCACTTGCGCTCCTCAAAAAACACAAGTGCGTTTAAAGGAAAACGCCTTTGCGTTTGAAGTAAAACGTAAGGGCATTTCAAACCAAACGCAAGGACGTTTTATCACAAACGTACTTGCGTTTTTTCATGGGGTTCAGCTGTTTTCATAAACAACTGTTTATCAAAGCGTTATCCCATTCTTGAAAATGGCGATTTCGCGATAGTTCTTCTTCTCGTTGTTCACGAACTCCCCACTGGCTACCCGAATCACATAGTCGGTGAAACGGCGGCAAGTGGTCTCCATCGGTTCGTCTTCCACGATGACGCCCGCATTGAAATCAATCCATCCGGGTTTCTGTGCCGCCAGATGGGAATTGGTGGAAATCTTCATCGTGGGCACGAAGGTACCGAAAGGAGTACCGCGCCCCGTGGTGAAGAGCACGATGTGGCAGCCCGAAGCGGCAAGGGCCGTAGCGGCCACCAGATCATTGCCCGGAGCCGAAAGCAGGTTGAGTCCCTTGGCTTGCAGGCGGTCGCCATAGGCTCTCACGCCCGACACATAACTCTTGCCACACTTCTGCGTGCAGCCCAAGGCTTTCTCTTCGAGGGTAGAGATACCACCTGCCTTGTTGCCCGGCGAAGGATTCTCGCCCACAGGCTCCCCGTGGGAAAGGAAATATTCCTTGAAGTCGTTAATCAGGCTCACCGTCTGCCGGAAGAGTTCCGGCGTGCGGCAACGGTTCATCAGGATGGTTTCCGCCCCGAACATTTCGGGCACTTCCGTCAGCACCGAGGTGCCTCCCTGTGCAATCAGATAATCGGAAAACATGCCCAGCAGCGGATTGGCCGTGATGCCGGAGAAGCCATCAGAGCCGCCGCACTTCAGTCCCACGCGCAGCTCGGAGAGAGGCACATCCGTACGCTTGTCCTGACAACACTTGGCATACAGTTCACGCAGGATGCGCATGCCTTCCTCGTATTCATCGTCCACCTTCTGCGCCACCAGAAAACGGATACGGTCTTCGTCGTACGGGCCGATGAACTCCCGGAACACGTCGGGCTGGTTGTTCTCGCATCCCAGACCTACCACCAGCACGGCTCCGGCATTGGGATGCAGCACCATGTCGCGCAGGATTTTCTTCGTGTTCTCATGGTCTTCGCCCAGCTGCGAACAACCGTAGTTGTGGGGAAAAGCCACGATGGCATCCACCCCCTTGCCGCCGTCCGTCTCGCGGCGGAGTCTGTCGGCCAGCTGGTTCACGACGCCGTTCACGCAGCCCACGGTCGGGATAATCCAAATCTCGTTACGCACCCCCACATCGCCGTTGCGGCGGCGGTAGCCCTTGAACGTGCGATGCTCCACGGCGATATCCGTATGCACCTCCACCGGCGTGTAGGTATAGTCCAGCAGCCCCGCCAGATTGGTCTTGATATCTTTTTCGCTCACCCAGGTACCTTCGGGCACGTCCTTCATCACGTGACCGATGGGGTAGCCGTATTTAATGATATTTTCTCCGGCACGGAAGTCCTTCAGTGTCACCTTGTGTCCGGCAGGCACGTCCGTGCGCAGCATAATGGTCCGCCCGTCTGCCTCGATGGTCTCTCCCGCACGAAGGGGAGCGATGGCCACCGCCACATTGTCGGCCGGATTGATTCGCAGATAAGTTGTTTTCATATAATTGCAGTATGATCAGGTTATTCGTTGACGTGCGTATCGAAATAAAAGTCGAGATTCTCCGTCGTAATCAGGTTGATGGGCATGTAGTTGCAGTTTTTCACCTTCTTGCGCAGAATCAGGTGGTTGCACAGACATTCAATGCTGTTGTATCCCTGCACCGTGGGCTGCTGTGCGATGATGAAGTCGATGCTTCCCGCCTTCAGGCAAGCCACGTTGCGGCGGAGCAGGTCGTATCCCATCAGATGGAAATCCGTACGCCCGTGACGCTGCATGTATTCCCCGATGATATACGCCTTCGAGTTGAAGGTGATGCCACACTTCACGTCGGGATGAGCGGCAAAGAACTCGTCGAGGCGCGACGCATCCTCGCCCGGCTGCTTGGCATAGAGGTTGAGCTCCCACATCTTCAGCTCCGGGCAGTGCTCCTTCATGTACTCATAGAAACCTTCCTCGCGGTAAAGCTGCTGGTTGGACCCCAAGTGTCCTTCGTTAATCTGGCGGAAGATGACGATTTCCGTCTGTCCCTGAGACAGCAGACGCAACATGCGTGCCGCAAAATAGCCGCTCCGCCGGGCATGCTGTCCGTAGAAAGCCAACGGGGAAAGCCGGGGAATGTTCGAGTCGATGAACACATAAGGGATGCCTGCTTCCTGCAAACGGCCGACAAAGCGTTCGGTTTCTTCTTCGATGGCAGGCGAGAGGATAACCCCGTCGGGCTGCTCGTCGAGGATGTGCATTCCCGCTTCGGTGAAAGCCCCCGACTCGTACTGGTCGTAATAGAAAGCCGACAGCGAGACGTTGAAATCGGAAAAACGGGCCACCGCCTGCTGCATGCCGTGTTCCACGTCTGTCCAGTAATCTCCCTCGTTGTGCGACGGGAGCAGATAGACAAACCTGTATTTCTTGTTCGAAGCCAGCGCGCTGGCATACATGTTGGGCTGATAATTCAACTTCTGTAATATTTCCTCCACCTTCATACGGCTGGAAGCAGACACCCCGCTCCGCGAATGAAGTACACGGTCTACCGTTCCTACCGACACACCTGCCATCTGGGCGATGTCCTTGATACGGATTCTCTCTTGCTGTTTTTCCATGCTTTCACCTTATTATATATTTAAAAACTCATCCTGCAGTAAAATACCACTTTTTACGTTACAAAGTTACTACAAAAAAGTGAAATGCGGAAAGAAATAGTGATAGAATTGAGTTACAAGGGTTTCAGTCGTGCTTCCGATTATTCGTGAAGCCATCGCAATCACCGCTGAAGCCAAATCAGGACGCCGCTACGTTACTTGTCCGTAACCATGCCCGAAAGGGCGACAAACGGACACGGATAGCGAAACAAGGCGTTAAGGATTAGTGAGTTACTGACAACCCACGCAACAAATCCGGTTACGGAAAAAGATTGCGCCGTTCCTCCCCGTTTTGCGTACCGACAACGGACTCTTCACCAACTAATTTTGAACCTAAAAAAATTAAGGACGATGAAGAGTACATTTTCAGTAATCTACTACCTCAAGCGTCAGGTAGTGAAAAAGGACGGGACAGTACCCGTCATGGGACGCATCACGGTGGACGGCACCCAGATGCAGTTCAGCTGCAAACTGACCGTCGATCCCAAGCTGTGGGACACCAAAGGGGGACGTGTCACGGGCAGAAGCACGGCGGCACTCGAAACGAACCGCATGCTCGACAAGATGCGTGTACGCATCAACAGACATTATCAGGAAATCATGGAGCGTGACAACTTTGTCACGGCAGAGAAGGTCAAGAACGCCTTTCTCGGACTGGAACACCGCTACCACACGCTGATGCAGGTGTTCCGCCAGCACAACGAGGACTACGAGAAACAGGTGGAGGCCGGCATGAAAGCCAAAGGTACACTCTTGAAATACAAGACCGTTTACAAGCACCTGCAAGAGTTCCTCTCCATCCGCTACCGCGTGAAGGACATCGCGCTGAAAGAGCTTACGCCCGCCTTCATCTCCGACTTCGAGATGTTCCTGCGCACGGACAAGCACTGCTGCACCAACACCGTGTGGCTGTATGTCTGCCCTTTGCGGACGATGGTGTTCATCGCTATCAACAACGAGTGGCTCACACGCGACCCGTTCCGGGAGTACGAAATCAAGAAGGAGGAAACTGTGCGCAGTTTCCTGACGAAAGAGGAAATCCGGCTGCTGATGGAGGGCAGGCTGAAAAACGCCAAGCAGGAGCTTTACCGCGACCTCTACCTGTTCTGCGCCTTCACCGGCTTGTCGTTCGCCGACATGCGCAACCTGACGGAAGAGAACATCCACACCTACTTCGACGAACACGAGTGGATAAACATCAACCGCCAGAAGACGGGCGTGGTGTCCAATATCCGCCTGCTCGACATCGCAAAGCGCATCATCGACAAATACCGGGGTCTGTGCGGGAACGGCAGGATTTTCCCCGTTCCCCACTACAACACGTGCCTTGCCGGAATCCGTTCCGTCGCCAAGCGTTGCGGCATCACCAAGCATATCACGTGGCATCAGAGCCGCCACACGGCAGCCACGACGGTGTTCCTCTCCAACGGCGTACCCATCGAAACGGTGAGTTCCATGCTGGGACACAAGAGCATAAAGACGACACAGATATACGCGAAAATCACCAAAGAGAAGCTCAACCAAGACATGGAAAACCTTGCGGCAAGGTTGAACGGCATCGAGGAATTTGCAGGTTGCACCATCTAAAACAGAGAAGCCATGAAACGTGATATAATCATCATAGAGGACAACACGATCAGCGTAAACGGTAACGAGATATGGATGACCGCCACAGAAATCGCCGGACTGTTCCACACGGGCGTCCCGGCAGTGAACGCCGCCATCAGAGCCGTCCGCAAGCCGGACGTGCTGAACGACTACGAAGTGTGCCGCTACATGCGGCTTGAAAACGGGCTGCACGCGGATGTTTACTCTCTTGAAATCATCATCCCCGTCGCCTTCCGGCTGAACACCTACCATGCGCATGTGTTCCGCACGTGGCTGGTAGAGAAAGCACTCTCGAAGGAAAAGCGGCAGGCATACGTGATGTTCATACAGAACGGAAAAGCCGGGTATTGCTGATAACGCATATAAATAAGAAAAAGGAAACGGACAGCCCCGTGAAGGAGTTGTCCGTTTCCTTTTTTCATGCAGCCGCCTTATTCCATCGGCTTGCGATAGTTCGCCTCCAACAATTCACGCAACCCCGATTCAGGGTAAAGCACCTTCCCTCCCAAAAGGATAAAGGGCAACACCCTGTTGTTGCGGTACTCCTGCAAGGTGCGGCGGCTGACACGGAGCAGTTCCGCCACCTCCCTGTCCGTCAGGTAACGCTCCCCGTCCAACGGCGGGCGGTAACTTTCCAGAAAGGCGGAGAGCCATTTCGAGCCTTTGCGCATGTTCTGCACAAGGGTGGCAAGCGGCTCGTCCTCCATCGTAAACACTTCATTGTTCTCGTTCATCATCATTTCGGATTCAGTGGGTTGTGAATAATAAAAATCATTTTCCGCCGGGATAGAGCGTGCCGACAAGCGGAATGAGCCTTTTGACCTCCTCCGGCTTGTAATAGAACCTGCGGTTAATCTGCGAGTAGCCGATAAGCCGCCTGTCGCGCAAGGTCTGCAACGTGCGCGGGCTGATCCTCAACTGCCCGCAGACCTCCTCGCCCGTGAGCCACCTTTCCATCCGCCCGCCGTCGCTCCTGCGCCTAAGGGTGGCTACCTTCTCCGCGAGGGCGTTGAAGGACACCACCATCATCTCGAAGGTCTTTTTCTCGATAGATACTATTTCCATAAGCAAAACATTTCAGAGTTTGCCGCAAAGGTAACGAAGCCGCCATGAACACGCACCGTTTCCCGCTAAAAGGCAGCTTGTTGCGCCGTCTGTCCGGGTTACGGAGCCATTATCCATAAAAATCTTACGTGAGCCACGTAGTGAGCTGTTAAAGCCCCTTTGGTTTATTGCCGAATTTTGCCGCAGAAACCAAAAGAAAAGACTGAATATGAAAGTGATAACGATGGAAAGTTCCGCCTTCACCGCATTGACGGAACAGATAGCCGAGATAGCGGCACACGTGCGTGCCGTTTCCGGCGGGAGGAAGGAAGAATCCCCCGACAGGCTGCTCACCACCCGCGAGGCGGCGCACCTGCTGAACGTGAGTTGCCGCACCCTCCAGCGCATGCGCAGCGAACAGCGCATCGCCTATGTCGTGCTGCGCGGCAAGTGCCGCTACCGGCAGTCGGAAATCGACCGCCTGCTCGAAGACAGCACCATTACGGGTGATGCCGCGACCCCGGAACAGATGAAACGCAACCACACGCTGCGCACGGGCGGCAAACCCAAAGGAAGGAGGACGTAGGACATGGAACTGCTTACCCGCAACAATTTCGAGAACTGGATGCAGAAAGTTATGGAACGGCTCGACCGTCAGGACGAGATGCTGCTCTCCATGCAGCCGTCCGGCAAAGCCCCGAACCCGATGGACGGGATCAGGCTTTTCGACAACCAAGACCTGTGCATGCTGCTCCAGATCAGCAAGCGCACCCTGCAACGCTACCGCAGCATCGGCGCATTGCCCTACAAGACGCTCGGCAAAAAGACCTATTACAGCGAGGCGGACGTGCTGACGTTCCTCTCCGAACATGTAAAGGACTTCCGCAAGGAAGATATAGCCTTCTACAAGGCTCGTATCCATAATTTCTTTCAAAAATAACCATTAAAACATTTTTCAGATGGCAAAGAAAAAAGACGAAAAGGACGTGCTGGTTGTCCGTGACGAGAAGACGGGCGAAATCAGCGTGGTAGCCGGGCTGAACGCCGACGGCTCCCCCAAGCGTATCCCCGCGAAAGCGGAGAACTCGCAGAGCTTCCTGCAATTCGACCGGCACGGCGACGTGCTGGACAACTTCTTCAAGAACTTCTTCCGCCAGTGCAAGGAACCCAGCCGCTTCGGTTTCTACCGTGTCGCGGCGGACCAAGCCGACAAACTGCTGGAGGTTATCAAGGACTTGCTGAAAGACCCCGACGGCAACAAGGAGATGCTTGCGCCCCACAAGGTGGACACCTCCGGCTACGAAAAGAAAGTACAGGAGGAGCAGTCCGCCGAAAAGCAGGAACAACCGGAACAGAAACAAGATGACGAACCTAAAAAACAGGAAGAAATGGAACAGAAAAACGAACAGAATCAGGAAAGCCCGCAACAGACGCAGGGCAACCGGGGCTACCAGCCCATCGACGAGAGCAAGATCAACTGGCAGGAGTTGGAGGAGAAATGGGGCGTGAAGCGCGACGACCTTGAAAAGTCGGGCGATCTTAACAGGATGCTCAACTACGGCAAGTCCGACTTGGTGAGGGTGTCGCCCAATTTCGGCGGAGAGGCTTTCGAACTGGACGCCCGCCTCTCCTTCAAGAAGGACGGCGAGGGCAATGTCAGCCTTGTGCCGCACTTCATCCGCAAGGAGCAGAAGCTCGACGAGTATAAGGAACACAAGTTCTCCGACGATGACCGGAAGAACCTGCGCGAAACGGGCAACCTCGGCAGGGTCGTGGACCTCGTGGACAGGGGAACGGGCGAGATCATCCCCTCGTTCGTCAGCATCGACCGCAAGACGAACGAAATCACGGATGTCCCGGCAAACAAGGTGCGCATACCGGAGCGCATCGGCAAGACGGAAATCACCAAGCAGGAGCAGGACATGCTGCGTGCCGGGCTGCCCGTGCGTGACAAGCTCATCGAGCGCAAGGACGGCAGGAAGTTCGTCACCACCCTGCAAGTGAACGTGGAGCAGCGCGGCGTGGAGTTCGTGCCGGGAACCGGCAGGTCGCCCCGTGCCGTCCAGACGCAGGAAACGAAGAACAACCCCGCACAGGGACAGGCGCAGGGTACGGAGAATGCCGCCAACACGCAGAAGGAGCAACGCCGCAACACGTGGACTAACGCCGACGGCAGCATCCGACCCATCAGCAAATGGAGCGGCGTGGACTTCACCGAGCAGCAGAAAGCCGACTACGTGGCTGGCAAAGCCGTGAAATTAGAGAACGTGACCGACAAGCAAGGCTTCCACGCCACGATGTACATCAAGTTCAATCCGGAGAAGGGACGCCCGTACCGCTACGACACCAACCCCGACAACGCTCAGAAGGTCGCCCCGTCCAACGAGAGCCGCACGCAGGTGGCGGTGAACAGCGAGGGCAAGACCAACGAGGCTACCAAGAACCTGAAAGAACCGTTGCGGAAGGGACAGACCGCCCCGAAGGACACCGCACAGCAACAGCAGCAGGAGAAGCCGCAGAAAAGAAACAATAAGGGCATGAAGATGTAATCCGGTGTCCGCCACTAAATCCGAAGTACCATTTGTAAAATTCAAAACGACAGAAGAATATGAAGACAATCATTGCAGAAAAGCCGTCTGTGGCACGTGAGATCGCCCGTATCGTGGGCGCGACAAAGAGAGAGGAAGGATATTTCGAGGGAGGCGGCTACGCCGTGACATGGGCGTTCGGACACCTCGTGCAGCTTGCCATGCCCGACGGCTACGGCATACGCGGCTTCGTCCGTGACAACCTGCCCGTCATCCCCGACACCTTCACGCTCGTCCCCCGCCAGACCAAGACGGAGAAGGGTTACAAGCCTGACAGCGGTGTGGCGGCGCAGATAAAGGTTATCGCCACCCTGTTCAACAGGAGCGAACAAATCATCGTGGCGACCGATGCAGGGCGTGAGGGTGAGCTTATCTTCCGATACCTCTACCATTATATCGGATGCACCACCCCGTTTGTGCGCCTTTGGATAAGCTCGCTTACCGACAAGGCTATCCGCGAGGGGCTGCGCAACCTCGAAGCGGGCGGCAAATACGACAATCTCTATCTTGCCGCCAAAGCGCGGAGCGAATCAGACTGGCTCGTGGGCATCAACGGCACGCAGGCACTCTCCATCGCCGCCGGACACGGCACATATTCCATCGGACGGGTGCAGACACCTACATTGGCAATGGTGTGCGCACGCTATTGGGAGAACCGCCGCTTCACACCCGAAGCCTTTTGGCAGCTCCATATCGCAACGGACGGCTGCGACGAAGGAACAGTGAAGTTTTCCTCTTCCGAAAAGTGGAAAGAGAAAGAGCCTGCGACGGAACTGTATGATAAGGTGAAGTCGGCAGGCACAGCCACCGTCACGAAAGCCGAACGCAAGGAGAAGACGGAGGAAACACCGCTCCTGTACGACCTGACGACGCTCCAGAAGGAAGCCAACGCCAAGCACGGCTTCACGGCGGAACAGACGCTTGAAATCGCGCAGAAGCTCTATGAGAAGAAGCTCATCACCTATCCGCGAACCGGAAGCCGCTACATACCCGAAGACATGTTCGCTGAAATCCCCAAGCTGCTCGCCTTCATCGGGGCTTTGCCCGAATGGAAAGGCAAGGTGCAGCCGAAAGCGCAGCCGACACGCCGCAGTGTGGACGGCGGCAAGGTGACGGACCACCACGCCCTGCTCGTCACTGGCGAGAAGCCGCTGTTCCTCTCCAAAGAGGACAGCACCATTTATCAGATGGTTGCCGGGCGCATGATTGAGGCTTTCTCCGAGAAATGCGTCAAGGACACCGCCACCGTCACGGCGGAATGTGCCGGAGTGGAGTTCACGGTGAAAGGCAGCATCATCAGGCAAGCCGGATGGCGTGCCGTCTATGGCGGGGAGGACAAGGAAGAAACCGCCATCCCCGATTGGCGGGAAGGCGACACGCTGACGCTGAAAGGCTGCTCCATCACGGAGGGCAAGACCAAACCCAAACCGCTGCATACCGAAGCGACACTGTTGTCGGCAATGGAAACGGCGGGCAAGGACATAGAGGACGACGCATTGCGTCAGGCGTTGAAGGACTGCGGCATCGGCACGCCCGCCACCCGTGCGGCGATTATCGAAACGCTCTTCAAACGCGGCTACATGGAACGCTGCAAGAAATCGCTTGTGCCGACAGAAAAAGGGCTTGCCCTCTACTCGGTCGTGAAGACGATGCGCATCGCCGACGTAGCCATGACGGGCGAATGGGAGAAGAATCTGGCACGCATCGAGCGCGGGGAACTGCCCGCTGACACCTTCCGCAGGGAGATAGAGGCGTACACACGTGAAATCACCTCCGAACTGCTCTCGTGCGACAAACTGTTCTCCCGCAGGGATTCCGGCTGCAAGTGTCCCAAGTGCGGGACGGGCAGCATGCAGTTCTACGGCAAGGTGGTACGCTGCGACAACGCGGAGTGCGGGCTGCCCGTGTTCCGCCTGAAGGCGAACCGCACCCTTTCCGACGACGAGATCAAAGAGCTGCTCACCGACGGGCATACGAAGCTGCTCAAAGGCTTCAAAAGCAAACAGGGCAAGAGCTTTGATGCCATAGTCGCCTTTGACGGGGACTATAACACGACTTTCGTGTTCCCCGAAAGGAAAACGAGCAGGAAATTTTCAGGACGGAAGAAATAGTATTACCTTTGCCACTGGTTCAGAGTAATGAATTGTTCTTCGATACCGGATTACACTCATACTTTGGATTTAGTGGTGGCACTCGGAGGGATACCGAGTGCCTTTTCTTTCTCCTTTCCAGACGATTATCCACGTCATTACCAATCCACTAAATTCCAAAGTAATGAACAACAAGAAGAAAAACGAGGGTCAGACCGACTTTTCCTATTACGGTCTGTACCTGCTGGACTACCTCCGCACGAACAGGTTTGAACAGGCTTCCGATGATGCCTTCATCCGGGAGCGTGCCGACCGTGCCGCCGAAACGTATGAGCGTGTGCGGCTCGAAGGCTATCCGCCCGAAGGGGCGCAGGAGTTGGCGATGGACACGCTCCTGCGGGGGCTTCGCTATTCCAAGTACGCCATCCTCCGCGAAGTCGTGGAAAACGAGTTTGCCAACGAAGTGCCGGAAAAGAAACGCGAAGCCTTCATCCGAAAGCTGCTGCCGCCTGTCGGTAATGTATTCTCCGCCTATGACCTTTCGGACGACAACTTCGCCCTGTCGCCCGAATACGACCTGCTCTACACGGAGCTGACGGGAGCCGCCGTCCTTTATATCGACGAGTATGGCGTTTAACCGCAAACAACGGCTGCGGGACAACATCGAGGCGATACGGACGGCATTCATCCTTGACAGGGAACGGAGGACGGCAACCGCCGAGGAACAAGCCATACTTCGGAAGTATTGCGGTTTCGGCGGATTGAAGTGCATACTGAACCCGGCAAAGGAACTGACGGATGCCGTGCATTGGGCGAAATCGGACCTCGAACTGTTTGCCCCTACGGTGGAGCTGCACAGGCTGGTGCGTGAAAACAGCAAGGACGATACGGAGTACAAGCGGTACGTGGATGCCATGAAGCAGTCCGTGCTGACCGCTTTCTACACCCCGCCGGAGATAACCGGCACTATCGCGGATGTACTGCATGAACACGGCATACGTCCCGATCGCGTATTGGAGCCGTCGGCGGGCGTGGGCGCATTCGTGGATGCCGTGCTGGAAAACAAGCCGGACGCGGATATCATGGCTTTCGAGAAAGACCTGATGACGGGCAAAATATTGGGATACCTGCATCCAGACCAAAAGGTAAGGGTGCAGGGATTCGAGAAGATAGAGAAGCCATTCACGGACTATTTCGACCTTGCTATCTCGAACATCCCGTTCGGCGACGTGGCTGTGTTCGACCCGGAGTTCACGGGCAGCCAAGACCCGGCAAGGCGTTCCGCACCGAAGGCAATACACAACTACTTCTTCCTGAAAAGCCTTGACGCGGTGCGTGAGGGCGGCATCGTGGCGTTCATCACCTCTCAAGGGGTACTGGACGCACCGTCCAACGCGCCCATACGCGAGTATATGATGCGTAATGCCAATCTGGTGGGAGTCGCACGCCTGCCGAACAACCTCTTCACGGACAACGCGGGTACGGAAGTGGGTAGCGACCTGATTATCCTGCAAAAGAACAGCGGCAAGAAACGGGAGCTGTACGATTATGAAGAGTTGTTCGTGCAGACGGAAAAGACACCGATAGGTAGTTTCCAGAACGGGTATGTCGGCAGCATCGGCATGATTCCCCACTCGGATCTGATAAGCGGCACAGACCCTTACGGGAAACCAGCCTATAAAGTCATGCACCGGGACGGCATCGAGCAAATGGCGGAGGATTTGCGGGAACATATGGATATTGAGCTGTATAAGTTGGACAAAAAGCTGTATGAAATGCACAGCCTGCATCCGGCACAGGGGAAAAGCACGGTGACAGAAACCATTTCCACACCGGTTGTCACTCCTGAGATACAGCCACGTCATGAAATGGCAGTGAAGCCCGAAGCGGCAACACCGCAGCCGGAGGAAGAAAAGTCGGAGATAGAGCCGCGCCGCCCCGATTATTCGGAGGGCGTGCAGCTCTCCCTGCTCGACCTCTGGGGCATGACGGAGGAAGTACGCAAGCAGGAAGCACCCGCCAAGAAGAAAAAGACGGCGAAAAAGGAAAGCCCGGCAAGGCGCATGCCTCCCAAACCGCAGGCGCAGGTTACGCCGAAGGTTACGACCGCACCGCCACAGCCGTCTGCCGCACCGCCGACGGAAAGCAGGGACAGCCATGAAACAAAGCCGGTGAGTGTCGCAGCCAAAGCCGATCCGGATGATATTTACGCTACTTTGGATTGGGACACCAATCCGCCCATCAACGGCTTCTATGAAATGATGATGGACCTCACGCCGGAGCGACGCAAGGAACTTCGCAGGCTGGCGGCACAGCATCAGGAGAAACGGCAGCATGTCCCGGACGTGAAAGCCGCGCCGGAGCAGGAAACACGGCAACCCGAAACACAGCCGGAAGTTGCCGCCATTCCTGTCGCTCCCGCAACGGAAGCGGCTGCAACCTCCCTTTTTCCCGAAATGGAAGCGGAAAAACCGAAAGAGGAAGCTCCCGACCTGTCGCCGCGTCCCTACCACCGCACGCCGGAAATGCACTTGCGTGAAGGCTCGTTAGTGGCTGACAGTGGGCGTCGTAACATCGGTTATCTGAAAGACATCACGCCTTACGGCGCGACATTCCAGCCGCTTGGACTGACAGGCTATCAGAAAGAGAAGGCGTTGCTGTATGTGTCGCTCCGTGACGCATACGAGCGTCTGTACCGTTATGAATCGAACAGGCGCGAGGAAAACCCGCAGTGGCGTGAGCATCTGAACACCTGCTATGACGAGTTTGTCATGCGCTACGGCAACCTCAACGCCAAGCAGAACGTGAAACTGGTGGTGATGGATGCAGGAGGACGCGACATCCTTTCGCTGGAACGTGCGGAGGACGGCAGGTTCGTCAAGGCGGACATTTTCGAGCGTCCCGTTTCCTTCTCGGTAGAGAGCCATGCCAACGTAAGCTCTCCCGAAGAGGCACTCTCCGCATCGCTCAACAAGTTCGGCACGGTCAATCTCGACTATATGCGGGAGATAACCGACAGTACGGAGGAGGGATTGCTTGACGCCCTCAAAGGACGCATCTTCTACAACCCGCTCGTAACCGGTTACGAGATAAAGGACAGGTTCATCGCCGGGAACGTGATAGAGAAGGCGGAACGCATCGAGGCATGGATGGGCGACAACCCCGAAAACGGGCGTATGCCGGAAGTGAAGCAGGCGTTGGAGGCTCTGAAAGAAGCCGAGCCGCCGCGCATCGCTTTTGAAGACCTCGACTTCAATTTCGGGGAACGCTGGATTCCGACGGGCGTATATGCCGCCTACATGAGCCGTCTTTTTGACACGGACGTGAAAATCGCCTACTCCGCAAGCATGGACGAATTTTCGGTGGCGTGCGGCTACCGCACCATGAAAATCACGGACGAGTTTTTAGTGAAGGGCTATTACCGGAACTATGACGGCATGCACCTGTTGAAACACGCCCTGCATAACACCTGCCCGGATATGATGAAGTCCATAGGAAAGGATGAACACGGAAACGACATCAAGGTACGCGACAGCGAGGGCATACAGCTCGCCAACGCCAAGATTGACGAAATCCGTAACGGGTTCTCGGAATGGCTGGAAGAGCAGTCGCCGCAGTTCAAGGAACGGCTGACGACGATGTACAACCGCAAGTTCAACTGTTTCGTGCGCCCGAAATATGACGGCTCACACCAGACCTTTCCGGACCTCAACCTCAAAGGGCTGGCAAGCAGGGGTATCAAGAGCGTCTATCCGTCGCAGATGGATTGCGTCTGGATGCTCAAACAGAACGGCGGTGGCATCTGCGACCACGAAGTCGGTACAGGCAAGACGCTGATAATGTGCATTGCAGCGCATGAGATGAAGCGTCTGAATTTGGCGCACAAACCGATGATTATCGGGCTGAAAGCCAATGTCGCGGAGATTGCCGCCACCTATCAGGCGGCATACCCGAACGCGCGGATTCTCTATGCCTCGGAGAAGGACTTTTCGACCGCCAACCGCGTGCGTTTCTTCAACAACATCAAGAACAACGACTATGATTGCGTCATCATGTCGCACGACCAGTTCGGCAAGATTCCGCAGTCGCCGGAGTTGCAGCAGCGCATCCTGCAAGCGGAGCTTGACACGGTGGAGGAAAACCTCGAAGTCTTGCGGCAGCAGGGCAAGAACGTATCGAGGGCGATGCTGAAAGGTCTGGAAAAGCGCAAGCACAACCTTGAAGCGAAGCTGGAGAAGGTGGAACACGCCATCAAGTCGCGCACGGACGACGTGGTGGACTTCAAGCAGATGGGCATCGACCATATTTTTATTGACGAATCGCATCAATTTAAGAACTTGACTTTCAACACGCGGCATGACCGTGTGGCTGGTTTGGGCAACTCGGAAGGAAGCCAGAAAGCCCTGAATATGCTTTTTGCCATCCGCACCATACAAGAGCGCACGGGTAAGGACTTGGGGGCGACGTTCCTATCCGGCACGACCATCAGCAACTCGCTGACGGAACTGTACCTGCTCTTCAAGTACCTGCGCCCGAAGGAACTGGAACGGCAGGATATCCGGTGCTTTGACGCATGGGCGGCTATCTTCGCCAAGAAGACGACCGATTTCGAGTTCAACGTGACGAACAACGTGGTGCAGAAGGAGCGTTTCCGCTACTTCATCAAAGTGCCGGAGCTTGCCGCCTTCTACAACGAGATAACCGACTACCGCACGGCAGAGGATGTGGGTGTGGATCGTCCGCACAAGAACGAGATACTGCACCATATACCGCCCACGCCGGAGCAGGAGGACTTCATTCAAAAACTGATGCAGTTCGCCAAGACGGGCGACGCCACGCTGCTCGGTAGACCGCCCCTGTCGGAAACGGAAGAGAAGGCAAAGATGCTGATCGCCACCGATTACGCACGGAAGATGGCTCTCGATATGCGCATGATAGACCCGAACTACGAAGACCACCCCGACAACAAGGCTTCCCACTGTGCCAAGACGATTGCGGAGTATTACCATAAATACGACGCGCAGAAAGGCACGCAGTTCGTGTTCTCGGATCTGGGGACGTACCAGCCGGGCGACGGGTGGAACGTGTACAGTGAGATAAAGCGGAAGCTGACGGAGGACTACGGCATACCGGCAAGCGAGGTGCGCTTCATTCAGGAGTGCAAGACCGACAAGGCGCGCAAGGCGGTGATAGACGCCATGAACGCCGGAACGGTGCGCGTGCTGTTCGGTTCCACCTCCATGCTCGGAACGGGCGTGAATGCGCAAAAAAGGTGTGTCGCCATCCATCATTTGGATACGCCTTGGCGACCGTCCGACCTGCAACAGCGTGACGGACGGGGAGTCAGGGCAGGCAACGAGATTGCCAAGCATTTTGCCGGGAACAATGTGGATGTCATCATCTACGCGGTGGAAAAGTCGCTGGACAGCTACAAGTTCAACCTGCTGCACTGCAAGCAGACGTTCATCTCGCAGCTTAAAAGCGGGGCGATGGGCGCGCGTACCATCGACGAGGGGGCGATGGACGAGAAATCGGGCATGAATTTCTCGGAGTACATGGCGTTGCTCTCCGGCAATACCGACCTTTTGGACAAGGCGAAACTGGAGAAGCGTATCGCATCGCTTGAAGGGGAACGCAAGTCGTTCAACAAGGGCAAGCGCGATTCGGAGTTCAAGCTGGAAGCCAAGACGGGGGAACTGCGTAACAACACGGCTGTCATCGAAGCCATGACGGAAGATTGGAACCGCTTTCTTTCCGTTGTGCAGACGGACAAGGAGGGCAACCGCCTGAATGCGGTCAAGGTGGACGGCGTGGATTCTACCGATGAAAAGGTTATCGGAAAGCGTTTGCAGGAGATAGCCAAGAACGCCACTACGGGCGGGCTGTACAAGCCTGTCGGGGAACTTTACGGCTTTCCGATAAAGGTGGTAAGCGAGAGGATACTCAAAGAGGGGCTGGAGTTTACCGATAACCGCTTCGTGGTGGAGGGAAACTACAAGTACACCTACAACAACGGGCATCTGGCGATGGCTGATTCGGTAGCCGCCGCACGTAATTTCCTGAACGCATTGGAGCGGATTCCGTCCATAATCGACCAGTACAAGGGAAAGAACGAGGTGCTGGAAAAGGAAGTTCCGCAGTTGCAGGAGATAGCGGGCAAGGTATGGAAAAAGGAGGACGAACTGAAACAGCTTAAGTCCGAACTTGCCGCACTTGACCGAAAGATACAGCTGGAACTTGCGCCGCCTACGCAGGAAGCCGACGAAAAAGAAAAGGATGGACAGGAGGTCAAGCCTGTTTCGGAAGGTGTACGGAGCATATCGCCACAACAAACTGATGATGCACCGCAGATACGCAGCCCGGTGAATGAGCGAAATCCAACGGGCAACATCATTGGCGACCATGTCATCATCGGACGACCGGGTTTTCAGTTAAAGAATAAAAACCGATCGAAAGGGATAAAAATTTAAAATTAGGAATTTTATATAAAATATTAATAGGGGCTATCCAAAAGGTCTAAAAGTAAATCATATCCCCTCTGCAAGTATCTGTAGGAGAGTGATTGCAAGACTTTCTTTCTTTTTGGGCAGCCTCTATTAAATTTATTTGCTCTTTCTTGATTTATGTTTATAAACATTATACCAAAAACATTCCAACTAACCTTGTTTATGTTTTGTCAGCCACCATTTGCACAACCATATTTGACTCCCAAAGAGAATGAATTCGATAAGATAACTTGCTGCATACCCACAATAAGGGGCTAAATAGAATACGAATGGGAAATAGATAACAGCACCGACAACAGATTGCGTTATGTAGTTGGTTAAACTCATTTTACCATAAAGCTGTAATGTGGAAACCGCTTTATTTGACACATTCCTTATGACACAATAATATGAACGAGAATATTTCTACAGAATCATCAGTAAAACAGAAAAAAATACTAATTTTGTTTTTGATGATCCTTCCAAAAGGAATTAGAAAAAATGTCTAATTCTAACTTATAGAGGAAAAAGCAACAATTAAATATTAAAGAATAAAAGATACGAAAAATATGACGCCAAAAGAGATACTACAAAAATGGATTGACTGCTTCAACGCCGCCGATGCAGTCGCTTTGGCAAACTTATACGCTCAGGATGCCATAAACCATCAAGTCGCAAACACCCCAGTTATAGGAAAAACAGCTATCCATGAAATGTTTGTAAATGAATTTGCAACCTCAAAAATGGTTTGTATTGTTGAGCATATATTCGAGGATGGAGAATGGGCTATCATGGAATGGAAAGATCCGCTCGGGTTGCGAGGATGCGGATTCTTTCATGTGCAAAACGATAAAATAGTTTTCCAAAGAGGTTATTGGGATAAGCTCAGCTTTCTCAAACAGCACGGTTTACCCGTAGAGAATAGTGATGAAAATCCAAACACATAACACCGTCCGATATGGGAATCATCATTCATTCTTTAGAGTCCGTTTCTTTCAAAGATTTGTATGCGGCATTCTCATCTGCATTCAAAGATTATGATTTCTCTTTGAATGCGGATGAATTGCGACGCATGCTCGACCGACGAGGATACAATCCACAACTATCTTTCGGAGTATTTTTCGAAGGACGGCTGATTTCTTTTGTGCTTAACGGAACAGGCATGTACAACAACATCTTGACTGCCTATGACACAGGGACGGGAACCGTACCTTCATTCCGGGGATTACACCTAACCCAAAAAATATTCACTTTCAGCCTCGAATTGATATGTCAACAAGGAGTTCGGCAATATGTACTGGAAGTTTTGCAACACAATCACAAAGCAATAAAAATATATCGCAAATTAGGCTTTGAAACACAGAGAAATTTCAACTACTACTCTGCCAAACTGAGCGATATTGTTCCTGTATTGCAAGTAAACCATACCGCATGTCGCATACTCCCATCGGATTTAAAAAACTGCCTTAACCAAACGGCCTGGTTCGATTTTCATCCTTCATGGCAAAATGACAGGGCTTCACTGGAACGCGGAATCGACAATTTGGACATATTGGGAGCTTATGAAAGAGAAGAACTTGTCGGATTTGTTATCTTTGAACCGGCATCTGGCGATATTTCATCCCTCGCAGTTGCAAAAGATTACCGGCGTAAAGGAATAGGCAAGTCTTTGCTTAAAAGTGCTGTCAGTCATTTTCAAAGCGATGTACTCAAATTTACTAATGTTGATTGCGATTGTGAATCAGTCACTGGTTTCTTGTCATCATTAGGACTTACCCCAAAAGGACAACAGTTTGAAATGGTCAGAAAAATTTAACCTACATTTATATGAATAGCCCTCATCATCAAATAACAAATTAATAATACCAAATAAAAATACGTATAGATTAAAAAAGTTCTTTGTGCTTTTGTCAGGGAACTTTTTTTTCGTAAATTTGCGTTCAATTATGCGGCAGTAATAATATACATATTAATACGAGTTAAGAATCCTGTAGTTTTCTACATGCTACGAGGAGGTATTAAAAGGTGCGTTTCGGCAATGCATCTATTGTAGTATATTATTGCTTAATCAAATGAACATTATAAATTTAGGAATTCTTGCTCACATTGATGCAGGAAAAACTTCCGTAACCGAAAATCTGCTATTTGCCTGCGGAGCAACGGAAAAGCGCGGCAGTGTTGATAAAGGTGACACCATAACAGACTCTATGGATATAGAAAAACGTAGAGGAATTACTATTCGGGCTTCTACGACATCTATTGTTTGGAATGGTGTGAAATGCAATATCATTGACACTCCGGGACACATGGATTTTATTGCAGAGGTGGAGCGGACATTCAAAATGCTTGATGGTGCAGTCCTCATATTATCGGCAAAGGAAGGCATACAAGCACAAACAAAGTTGCTGTTCAAGACTTTGCAAAAACTGCAAATCCCGACAATTATATTTATCAATAAGATTGATCGTGCCGGCGTAAATCTTGAGCGTTTATATCTGGACATAAAAACAAATCTGTCGCAAGACGTCTTGTTTATGCAAACGGTTGTCGATGGAGTCGTTTACCCGATTTGCACCCCAACAGATATAAGGGCAGAACACAAAGAATTTGTATGCAACCATGACGACGATATATTAGAACTATATTTGGCGGATAAAGAAATCTTACCGGCAGATTATTGGAATGCGATAATCGCTCTTGTGGCAAAAGCCAAAGCCTATCCGGTCTTGCATGGATCAGCAATGTGCAATATTGGCATCAATGAGTTGTTAGACGCCATCATTTCTTTTATATTTCCTCCGGCATCAGTCCCCAATAGACTTTCAGCTTATCTTTATAAAATAGAACATGACCCCAAAGGGCATAAAAGAAGTTTTCTAAAAATTATTGACGGAAGGCTGAGACTTCGAACCGTTATAAAAGTCAATGATTCTGAAAAATTCATCAAGATTAAAAATCTAAAAACCATTTATCAGGGCAAAGAGATAAATGTTGATGAAGTGGTTGCTAATGATATCGCAATTATAGAAGATATAGAAGAATTAAGAATCGGAGATTATTTAGGTGTTAAACCTTGTCTGATTCAAGGATTATCTCATCAGCATCCCGCCCTCAAATCTTCTGTCCGACCAGACAAGCCCGAAGAGAGAAGCAAGTTGATATCCGCTCTAAATGTATTGTTTATTGAAGACCCGTCTCTGTCCTTTTCCATAAATTCATATAGTGATGAATTGGAAATCTCGTTATATGGTTTAACCCAAAAAGAAATCATACAAACATTGCTGGAAGAACGATTCTCCGTAAAGGCCCATTTTGATGAAATCAAGACTATCTACAAAGAACGACCTAAAAAGAAGGTGAATAAGATTATCCATATCGAAGTCCCTCCCAACCCTTACTGGGCCTCCATAGGACTGACTCTTGAACCTTTACCGATAGGGTCAGGGTTGCAAATCGAAAGTGAAATCTCCTTTGGTTATCTGAACCATTCTTTTCAAAATGCCGTTTTTGAAGGAATCCGTATGTCTTGCCAATCGGGATTGCATGGATGGGAAGTGACGGATTTGAAAGTAACCTTTACTTATGCCCTTTATTATAGTCCGATAAGTACCCCTGCCGATTTTAGACAATTGTCTCCTTATGTCTTCAGGTTGGCTTTGCAACAATCAGGAGTGGATATTCTCGAACCGATGCTCTATTTTGAGTTACAGATACCACAAGTAGCAAGTTCCAAAGCTATTACAGATCTGCAAAAAATGATGTCTGAGATTAAAGGTATCAGTTGTAATAATGAGTGGTGTCTTATTGAAGGGAAAGTTCCATTAAATACAAGTAAAGACTATGCCTCAGAAGTAAGTTCATACACTAAAGGCTTAGGCACTTTTATGGTTAAGCCGTGTGGGTATCAAATAACAAAAGGCGGTTATTCTGATAATACCCGTATGGAAGAAAAGGATAAACTTTTATTCATGTTTGAAAAATCAGTATCATCAAAATAATGGAACGATCCAGGAATTTCTATAAGACAATACGGTTGGGGTATATACTTATCTCCGTTCTTATCGGATGTATAGCATATAATAGCTTCTATGAATGGCAGGAGATAGAAGCATTAGAACTTGACAATAAAAAAATAGACGAGTTCCGAAAAGAGATAAACAATATCAATATTCAAATGATAAAATTCTCTCTATTTGGTGAAACAATACTGGAATGGAACGATAAAGATATCGAACATTACCATGCACAGCGTATGGCAATGGACAGTATGCTCTGCCGTTTCAAAGCTACCTATCCGGCAGAGCGTATAGACAGCGTACGCCATCTTCTCGAAGATAAGGAACGGCAGATGTGCCAAATCGTGCAGATACTTGAACAGCAACAAGCCATCAACGATAAGATACCCCGTCAAGTACCCGTAATCGCGCAGAAAAGTGTGCAAGAACAACCCAAGAAACCTAAACGAAAAGGATTCTTGGGCATCTTCGGCAAAAAGGAAGAAGCGAAACCAACTGTGACTACCACGATGCACCGTTCCTTTAACCGGAATATGAGAACCGAACAACAGGCGCAAAGCCGTCGCTTATCGGTTCATGCCGATAGCCTTGCCGCACGAAATGCGGAACTTAACAGGCAACTGCAAGGACTGGTTGTTCAAATAGACGGGAAAGTACAAACTGACCTACAAAAGCGGGAAGCCGAGATAACAGCCATGCGGGAACGGTCGTTCATTCAGATTGGGGGCTTGACAGGGTTCGTTATACTGCTACTGGTCATATCATATATCATCATACACCGAAATGCCAACCGCATCAAGCGATATAAACAGGAAACCGCAGATTTAATTGAGCGACTGCAACAAATGGCAAAGCGAAACGAGGCACTGATAGCCTCTCGCAAGAAAGCCGTTCATACCATTACCCATGAATTACGTACACCACTGACGGCAATAACGGGTTATGCCGGACTGATGCGGAAAGACTGCAATACGGATAAAACCGGGACGTATATCCGAAACATTCAGGAATCTTCTGACCGCATGCGTGAAATGCTGAACACCCTGCTGAATTTTTTCCGGCTGGACAACGGCAAGGAACAGCCTAATTTCTCCGCATGTAGGATTTCCGCAATCACACATACGCTCGAAACGGAGTTTATGCCAATCGCCATAAACAAAGGACTGACTCTGACAATACATTGCCACAAGGATGCCTTTGTATGTACAGATAAGGAACGCATCTTGCAAATCGGGAACAACCTGCTGTCCAACGCTATCAAGTTCACGGAGAACGGCAGTGTTTCTTTGCGGGCAGATTATGATAACGGTCTGCTGAAACTTATCGTCGAAGATACGGGTACAGGTATGACCGAAGAGGAACAGCAACGGGTATTCGGGGCGTTTGAACGTCTGTCAAACGCTGCCGCAAAGGATGGCTTCGGATTAGGTCTTTCCATTGTTCAGCGTATTGTGACAATGCTCGGCGGCACAATCCGTCTGGAGAGCGATAAAGGCAAAGGTAGCCGTTTCACGGTGGAAATCCCCATGCAGACAGCCGAGGAACTACCGGAACGGATAAATCAAACACAGGTTCATCATAACCATACATTCCACGATGTGGTTGCCATCGACAATGACGAAGTGCTGCTCCTGATGCTGAAAGAAATGTATGCACAGGAAGGGATACACTGCGATACCTGCACCAATGCTGCGGAGCTGATGGAACTGATACGAAAAAAGGAATACAGCCTTCTTCTGACGGATCTGAATATGCCGGATATAAACGGTTTCGAGTTGCTGGAACTGTTGCGCACTTCCAACGTTGGCAATTCAAGGGATATCCCGGTAATCGTGACAACCGCTTCGGGCAGTTGCGGCAAAGAGGAACTTATAGAACATGGATTCACAGAATGCCTGTTCAAGCCGTTCTCCATATCTGAACTGATGGAGATTTCAAATAAATGCGCCATGAATGCGGCACAAAATGAAAAGCCGGGTTTCACCTCCCTGCTATCCTACGGCAATGAAGCCGTCATGCTGGAGAAATTGATAACGGAAACAGAAAAGGAAATGCAGTCGCTCAGGTATGCGGAACAACGGAAAGACCTTCCGGAACTGGACGCCCTAACACACCACCTGCGCAGCTCTTGGGAGATACTCCGTGCCGACAGACCGTTGAGGGAACTTTATAAACTGATTCATCACAATGGCACACCTGACGACAAAGCAATAGGCAATGCCGTAAGAGCTGTGCTGGATAAGGGTTCGGAGATAATCCGGCTGGCAAAAGAAGAAAGGAAGAAATACAACAATGGATAAGATAAAAATCATCGTGGTGGAGGACAACATCGTGTATTGCGAGTTTGTCTGTAACCTGCTGGCACGTGAGGGATTCCGTACCGTGCAGGCTTTCCACCTCTCGACAGCGAGGAAACTTCTGCAACAAGCCGCTGACGGGGACATCGTGGTTTCAGACCTGCGCCTACCTGACGGCAATGGTATCGACCTGTTGCGTTGGATGCGCAAAGAGGGTATGACGCAGCCGTTCATCATCATGACCGACTATGCCGAAGTGCATACGGCGGTTGAAAGTATGAAACTCGGCTCGCTGGACTACATACCCAAACAACTCGTGGAGGACAAACTCGTGCCTCTTCTCCGTACCATACTGAAAGAGCGGAATATCGGGCGGAGCCGTATGCCCGTGTTTGCCCGTGACGGTTCCGCCTTCCGGAAAATCATGCACCGGATAAGGCTGGTAGCACCAACCGACATGAGCGTACTGATATTCGGAGAGAACGGCACGGGCAAGGAGCATATCGCCCACCATCTGCATGATAAAAGCAAACGTTCCGGCAAGCCGTTCGTGGCTGTGGACTGCGGATCGTTAAACAAAGAGCTTGCTCCATCGGCATTTTTCGGACACGTCAAAGGCGCATTCACCGGTGCGGACAGTGCCAAGAAAGGATATTTCCATGAAGCCGAAGGCGGCACGCTGTTTTTGGACGAAGTGGGCAACCTCGCACCGGAAACCCAACAGATGCTTCTGCGTGCCATACAGGAGCGGCGATACCGCCCCGTTGGTGACAGGACGGATAGAAGTTTCAATGTCCGTATTATCGCTGCCACCAACGAGAATCTGGAAAAGGCGGTCAATGAAAAGCGTTTCCGGCAGGACTTGCTGTACCGTCTGCACGACTTCGATATAACCGTTCCGCCGCTGCGTGATTGTCAGGAAGACATCATGCCGCTGGCAGAGTTTTTCCGCGAGATTGCCAATAATGAATTGGAGTGCAAGGTTAGCGGATTCAGCTCCGAAGCACGGAAAGCGTTGCTGACCCATTCATGGCCGGGCAACGTGCGCGAGCTTCGGCAGAAAATCATGGGCGCGGTGTTGCAGGCACAGACGGGACTTGTCACGAAAGAGCATCTGGAACTTGGGATAACCGAAACAACCTCTATTACCGGCTTCTCCCTACGCAACGATGAGGAAGATAAAGAGCGGATTCTGCGTGCTTTGAAGCAGGCTGACGGGAACCGGAAGGTCGCTGCCGAATTGCTTGGAATAGGCAGGACAACACTCTATAATAAACTGGAAGAATATGGATTGAAGTATAAATTTGAGCAACCATAGCCCGCAATTCGCTGAAAATGGCTATCTTTGCATGACATATTAGAAGGTAACGGCGACTGGCAGAGCCTTTTGCCGCCTATATATAACATAAGACCGCAAGGCGTTTCGAGCGAAAATCTGGTAAATTGACACTACGGAGACGATTGCGTGATGCTTATGCTATGCCTACGCATAGCGTGCATTCACGTACTCTCCGTAAAAGGCTTTACCAGAGCCGTCGCTCGAAAGTAGTGTGATTTGCACGCTACTTTTTTGTCCTTGCCCAACGAAAGGAAACGATAATGGGTAAAGTACAGATTCTTGCCGTCCTCACGATGGACGGTTGTCAAAGCTCCGAGTTATGTTGCAAAGCGTATAAGGAACTGCGCCTTGAAGATTGCGGCATCAATAAGATAAGGGAAAACGCCCTTTATCATATCACACCGGATTATTCCATATCTATGCTTGACGAATGGCGGAAATCCACAACAGACATCTGCTATCTGGCAGAAGTCACTCCTGAAAAGGCGGACTACATCAACGGGCTGCTGCGTATGCGTGTGGTGGATGAAATCATACTTTACACGATTCCTTTCATTGCCGGAACGGGAAAGCGTTTCTTCCAGTCCGCCTTGCCACAGGGACAATGGACGCTGACCTCACAGAAGGTGTACCGCAACGGAGTGGTCCGCCATATCTATAAAGCGTGCGTTTGATGTCCGGAAAGTGGACGAATGTTCAGTAAATGAACACTTTAAGCTGAATACAATTCCTGTCGGATAAATAAATTGAGAAATTATCACACTGAAATCCAGCACCTTGCAGAGAGCGTGCCGGATTTTTTCTTTTATGTACACGCTTTTTGCCAATCATATTCATGTGCGCATACCGAAAAACAGAGTGTAAAATTTCAAAATTGACAGGACATGAATTATTTCTTATTGGCGGAAACCGAGTTCTTCCGCCGTATAAACGAAGCCGGGGACTGCAATATGGAAACGGCATACACGGCTTTCGCCACGCAAGTGATCGAACTATGCAGCGGCAATGTGGACACCAACCGCACCATCATTGCGCTGGCTTACATTGAAATCGAGTTGCAGCACCATCCCGTGCGCAATCTTCCCGAAGAAAAGAGGGAGGTTGCAGCCTACATCAGCAAGGCACTCTCTTTCGTGAGGAAGATGCAGAAGTTCCTTGCCGCTCCCCAAGTGCCACCACTAATCCCCATCCGTACATCCTCCGACAACACAACCGAAAATCCCGCCTCACCCCTGCAATGGACGGGCAACGCCATCGACCTCGTGGAACTTATCTACGGCATCAACGAGATGGGCTGCATCAACAACGGCAACATGCCGCTCAAACAGCTGGCCCCGCTTCTCTACAAGATTTTCGGGGTTGAATCAAAGGACTGCTACCGCTTCTATATAGACATCAAACGCCGGAAGAACGAAAGCCGCACCTATTTCCTTAACAGAATGCAGGAGAAACTGAACGAGAGAATGCTCCGCGACGAAGAAATGGAGCGCATGAGAAGATAAAAAATATCCATTATAAATAAAAAGACAGGATGCATGTATTCCTGTCTTTTTAGTTTATATTTGATTACATACTAATTAGTTCTATATGAAACCTTTCAATCCGATAAAGATAAACTGCAAAACATTATGTCTGGGAAATAATAGAACAATTAGTGCTATTAGCATTTATAATTACTACGAACGATGAAACAACTACTTTAAGATTGATCTATAAAAATCGCCACTTTGCAGTTTGTTTTTTGTGTAAAATTCGCCAATTAAAAAATTATGATTATCTTTGCACTATAATTCATAAAGGTATGGAAACAGTAAATAGAATACTTCAAGAGAAGATTACTGCACGAATCGCGCCCAATAAAGCAGTATTAATTTTTGGTGCCCGCCGTGTTGGTAAAACGGTAATGATGCGTAAAATTGTGGACAACTATTCAGGTAGGACTATGATGCTCAACGGTGAAGACTACGACACATTAGCACTTTTGGAGAATCGCTCAATTGCCAATTATCGACATTTGCTGGATGGTATTGATTTGCTGGCTATTGATGAGGCACAGAACATACCACAAATCGGTAGTATTCTGAAGTTGATAGTTGATGAAATACCGGGAATAAGCGTCTTGGCAAGTGGTTCTTCATCATTCGATTTACTGAATAAGACTGGTGAACCGTTGGTAGGTCGCAGTACGCAATTTTTACTTACTCCTTTTTCGCAACGGGAAATAGCACAAATAGAAACCCCTTTTGAAACTCGTCAGAATCTTGAAGCCCGTTTAATTTACGGTTCATATCCTGAAGTAGTAATGATGGAGAACTATGAACGTAAAACAGACTATTTACGCGATATTGTAGGTGCATACCTGCTTAAAGATATCTTAGCAATTGACGGCTTAAAAAATTCGAGCAAGATGCGCGATCTGCTTCGATTGATAGCTTTTCAGTTGGGCAGTGAAGTTTCTTACGATGAGTTAGGTAAACAGCTCAGCATGAGCAAAACAACAGTTGAAAAATATCTTGACCTCTTGGAGAAAGTATTCGTTATATATCGTCTTGGGGCTTACTCGCGCAATCTTCGCAAGGAGGTGACGAAAGCTGGGAAGTGGTATTTCTATGATAATGGCATTCGAAATGCTATTATAGGTGCTTTTTCACCATTGGCTATTCGGCAGGATGTTGGTGCATTGTGGGAGAACTATATCATCGGAGAGCGTCGTAAGGCGAATTTCAACGAAGGGCTGCATAAGGAGTTCTATTTTTGGCGTACTTACGATAAACAAGAGATTGATCTTATCGAAGAGAATCCTAATAATCTGACCGCATTGGAATTTAAATGGGGGAACAAGATGCCGACTGTTCCAAAAGTATTTCAAGAAGCATATCCACACGTAGAGTTTCATGTGGTGAACAGGGAAAATTATTTAGAATTTGTGTAATGTAAAAATTTATAAGAGTATGTATTTAAGCCGGTTGCATATTAGTAAGTTTAGAGTATTCGATGATATCACCTTGTATTTCAAGAATGGTATAAATATACTGATTGGAGAAAATAATTCGGGAAAAACCGCAATTATAGATGCCTTACGTATATGTCTCGGATGCGGTAAACCAGATAACTTTATTTATGTGCAAGACGGAGATTTACATGTTAATCCGGAAAATCCTTCAGAAATCAACACAGTCATACAATTTGACTTGATATTTGAATTTGGAGATGCGTCAATTGAAAGGGAATGTTTCTATGATTTCATATCACAAGATAAAGACAATCCTGACAAGCAAACGATACAGTTGCATTTGAAATTCATCCAAGAAAATAATGGGAAGAAAAAATATTTCAAACGAATAATATGGGGTGGAGACAACGAAGGGCAGCAAGTACCTTATGAATCTTTACAAGAAATCTTTTATACCTATTTAAGTCCACTAAGAGATGCCGTAAGTTGTCTGCGACCTTATTCATATGACAATAAAACATCGCAGTTATTCAACCAACTTACAAAATATGACAAAGGCAACGAAAGCATACCTCTGAATGAAGAAAAGAAAAAATCACTTGCAAAAAATCTATACCAAATCTTCGAGAATGATGCTTATGATTGGAAACATATTTTAACTACAGGAAAGAGCAAAGTTAATGAGCATCTTGAAGGTACAGGAATAACTCTAAAACATCCTGATATAGAAATGCGCTATGTAGGCCGAGAGTTCTCGGATGTTGTACGTGGTATCGAATTAAAATGTCCGGTTTATAAAACAGTCGAAGCCGGACAAGAACAGAAATACTTTACCCTATCTCAAAATGGTTTAGGTGAAAACAATCTTATTTTCACATCCGTTGTCTTAGGAGATCTTATCAACAGATGCGAAGACCATGCTTTGGAAATCTACAACGCTTTACTTGTGGAAGAGCCCGAAGCACACTTGCATCCACAGTATCAGAATACTTTCTTCGAGTATCTAAATGAATTACAAAGCAAAGGACTTCAAGTATTTGTAACATCGCACTCACCGACAATTACGGCTAAATCGGATGTCAATAATATTTCCATTTTGCAACGTAAACAAAGTATTATACAGTCATTTTCATTTGATGAATTATCGGAAGATGATTATCCGAAAGAAAGTAAACGACATTTGCGAAAATTCTTGGACACGACAAAAGCTCAATTATTTTTTGCTAACGGAGTGTTGTTGGTAGAAGGTGTCGCAGAAGCGATTATTATACCCATTCTCGCAAAGAAATTCTTGACCGAAAAAATCGACTTGTGTAAAAGTGGCATTGAATTAGTCAATATCGGAGGTGTCGCATTCAATCATTTTGGGTTATTATTTAACAATGATGATGAGAGAAAGCGACTATTGTCGAAATGTGCGATCATTACAGACAGCGATCCCAAAGACAATGGAGATATATCTGACAGAGCGCAAAAAGCAAAGGATTTAGAGAAACATAACCTGAAAGTATGTTTGGCTACACACACTCTTGAGCATGATTTATTCGAACAATCTGAGCGTAACAAAGCTATAATGCGAGATGTATATCGAAAAATACATGCTCAAACAGATGATTTAAGTGGTGATTTTAATGTCTCTACTTTAATGAAAAAACTCAAATCTAATAAAGATAAAGCGGAATTTGCATTACAACTTTGTGATAGATTAGAAACCGAAGTAGCGTTCGATGTACCTGATTATATAAAGGATGCTATTTTGTTCATAGCCCCTTCAGAATAAAAGTATGGATATTCAATTATCAGCACAACAACAAGCTGTTGTAGGTTGCAACGAGCCGAGAATTGTCGTGAAAGCCTGTCCGGGAAGTGGAAAGACTTTCTCTGTGGCTGCGCGTATGGCAAAACTTTTACGAGAGAATAATTTATCGAGACACCGAGGAATTGCAGCCATATCTTTTACCAACACTGCATGTGAGGTTATACAAAAAGAACTTAAAGAGACATTCGGTTGTCGAAATATAGGTTATCCTTCATTTATAGGGACGATTGATAGTTTTATAAATACTTACATATTTCTGCCTTATGCCCATTTAGTTATGGGATGTGATTGTCGTCCTGAAATAGTAGGAACCGCATTTAATAAATGGTTTGATTATGATCCGACCCAAACAAGATATATTAGGGGTAAGCACGGTGAACGAATAATTACATCTCGTGATACCAACTACTATTTCGATCTCATATCATTTGGGCTTAATGACCAATTATTGCGATTAGCCCCATATCAGTCATATCATTTCGGAAAAGCGGATTGGGATAATCCCAATAAGAAAGATGGTTCACCTAAAAAGATTATATCTGAATTGAAAGAGATGAAATGGAAACATTTCAATGCAGGCAAGTTCAATCAGGCAGATGCGATATATTTTACATTCAGAATATTAGATAAATATCCTTCAATAACACAAAATCTTGTCCGTAGATTTCCTATATTGATAATTGATGAAGCTCAAGACACAACAGAGTTGCAAATGGCTATAATTGATAAATTATCTCAATATGGAGCGGAATCTATTATGTTGATTGGGGATCCTGACCAAGCAATTTTTGAATGGAATACTGCCAGTCCACATTTATTTATGGAAAAATACAATAATCCAGATTGGCATTCATTGGATTTGTCGGAAAATAGACGTAGCTCCGAAAAAATATGTCAATTAGCTAATCGTTTCTCAGGAAATGAAATGTGTTCAATAGCAAGTGACAAGGATTACACAGACGAGCCATGTATTAAAGGGCATCTCGACACGCCGGAATCTGTCAATCAAATTACGAATCATTTCATCGAAAAATGCAATGAGATGGGATTGGATGAATCTGAATATGCAGTTGTATTTCGAGGACAAAAGTTTGGCGAAACAAACTTTGGATTAGTAAACAATGATAGCTCATCAAGACAGAATAGTCCGTGGATAAACGGACACTACGGCGTTAGAGATATTGTATATGGAAAATATTTGATTGATCATGGAAAATATACTGACGGACTATCTCTTATAGAAAAAGGTTGCTATAAAATAACAAAGCGAGTACGGTATGTTCCCGCAAGTACAATACGAAAAGAAATAGGGGAAGTAGGGTTTAGAAGACATAGAGCAGAAATGGTTGAGTTTATTCAAAAATTACCTTCAACGAATAATACACTGTCTAATTGGATTACGGAACTTCAACAAACGGGCATAAATCTAACTGTTGATTTGGGCAAGGCGAATGTCCGTATTGAATCGCTTTTTAGAACAGTAAATCATCTCTTTCGGCAAGAGCGACCTTACCTGAAAACAATTCATTCGGTAAAAGGCATGACATTGGAGGCTATTTTAGTATTTCTATCTAAAAAAGCTGTCAGCACGAACTATGCAACGATTTTGAATAATCCTGCAAAGTATTCTGTTGACAATAATGAAGAACTCCGCATTGTGTATGTTGCATGTACACGACCTAAAAAAATGTTATGGATAGCCGTTCCATCAGACGATATCGATTGTTGGAGAAATAAATTGTTCTAAGCAAAAACAGATGATGCGATATTGTTTGCCATCATCTGTTTTTTGCTTTATATTTAACTACTTGGTAATAATATGCTTATAACGGGGCAGAACAAGGTATCAAACTTGTCCCGCCCGTTTCCGTTACCGACTGCCTCCTGTCGGCTATTTCTGCTGCAACAGATGTTTCAGATTTTCGTCATTAGCGATGCGTTCCAACTCTTCCTGAACAATCTGTTTCACCTCCTCCTTGATGCGCCTGTAATTCGCCTGCACTGTTTCCTTCATGCAGTCTTTGCCATCCTCGTCCGTGAAGTCGGTAATGATGGGTATCGGCTTGTAGGCTTTCTCCTCGCGTTTCACCTTCTCGGCATCCACGACAATCTCACAGTGGAAAATCTTCTGCTCGATACGCTCGTTGAAGTTGTCGGACACCGAACCGACAAACATGCCCTGCGTCAATCCGGAAATCTTGCTCGGCGGGATAAGCGCGTCCATCTGCGTGTTGATGGATGTAGAAACGTCCTGCCGGTTGATAGAGATAGACTGCCGTTTTTGCAACACCTTTCCGAACCGCTCCGAAAGCGTCTTGGCGGTTTCGCCCACCACCTGACCGGAGAAGATATTTCCGACAGTATTCATCACGACTTTGGCTTCTTTATCGCCATAGTCACGCACCAACTGGCTGAAATCCTGAAATCCCAGACATACGGCAACCTTGTTGCTTCGTGCGGTGGCGATAAGGTTGTCCAGCCCCTTGAAATATATCGTCGGAAGCTCGTCGATGATAACTGACGACTTCAACATCCCTTTCTTGTTGATGAGCTTCACGATACGGGAATTATACAGACCGAGAGCCGCCCCGTAAATGTTCTGACGGTCCGGATTGTTGCCCACACAGAGGATTTTCGGCTCTTCGGGATTGTTGATGTCCAGCGTGAACTCGCTGTCCGACATCACCCAATAGAGCTGCGGGGAAATCATGCGTGACAGTGGAATTTTCGCCGATGCGATCTGCCCCATCAACTGCTCGGCAGCCCCTCCGAGCCATGCGTCCATGAACGGTGAGAGATAGTTCTCCAGTTCGGGATAAGAGGTCAGAATCGGGAAAATATCCTCATAGCGGCGGTTCAGGAACTCGATGGCATGGGGGAACGTGCAATACTTGCCGTTCTGAAAAATTTTAAGATACCAGATGATAGCCGCGAAAAGGATGATGGGCGATTCCACAAAGAAGTCGCCCTGCTTCTGCACCCAACTTTTATTTAAGTTGAGCATGATGGTGTACGCGCTCTCGTAAGCGTCCGTGATGTCCTCCATGAAGTCCGGGTGAATGGGATTGCAACGGTGCGAGCGTCGCGGGTCGTCGAAGTTTATCACATAAAACTTCGGCTTCACCTTGTACCCCTCCGGGTGGTTGAGCAGATGATTATAGGCAATCGTGGACAAGTCACTGAATTTGAAATCATAGACATACATCGAGAAGCCCTTCTCAATCTGCTGCTTGATGAAATTGTTTACTACCGCGTATGACTTTCCGCTGCCCGGCGTACCCAACACGATGGACGCACGAAACGGATTCACGACATTGATCCAGCCGTTGTTCCAACGTTTCCTGTAATAAAAGCGTGTGGGCAGATTGACCGAATACTCGCTTTCGATAAGCCGTGTTTCCTGCATGAAGCTCTCGTTCTCGTTGTTGAACACGTCATCCATGAGGTTATGCTTCAACAGGCGGCTCATCCACAGACCGCCCATCAGCAGGCATACATAGCCCGTGCCTACGGTCAGCACGTAAAGCCCCGTCACCGCTTCAACCGGCAGCGGCAATGCCAGTATCCACCAATTGAGGAAGAACAGCACGAACCCTGCGGCAAGTGCCGTCCAGATTCTTCCCCAAGTGATTTTCTCTCCCTTCACACCCTTTGTCCCCAGACAGGACAGGGCAAGCAGGAGAACGGCAAACAGTTTCGTGTAGAGGATGGAACGGAACAGCCCCGCCGTGCGGTCGAAGTTCATCAGGATTCTGTCCACCACGCCGATGTCCACGCCCCATAGCCGTATGGCTTCATAGCAGAACCAGTACACGTTCATGACCACTAAAATAATACTCACGGCACGCAGAAAATCCATGATTTTCGCCAATGCCCTCAAATCGTCTTCTTGTTGTGACATAGATTGAAAATTTTTGATTGTTGATACCTCGATTACATTCCCAAGCCCTTGCGCCTTTTCTTTTTCTTCTTGCGCTGCATCGCCCGGATAAAGGCTTCCTCCTCGGCATCCACTGCCGGACCTTCGGGAGTGAGCAGACCGACACCGCCCACCGTGTCCTCGTGGTCGGATGCGGTCTGTCTGCGCATATCCTCTCCTGTTTCCACCGGAACGGACAGCGGAATCGGCGGCTGTCCGGCATAAGGCAGCGTGAAGTGTTCCTGCAAGGCGTTGGCGGAAAGCTCCTTGCCCATGCGCGAGCCATTCAGCACGCAGCCCGTGCGGTGGTCGATGAACGTGGCTCCGTAGATGCGTCCTTCCTCCGTATAGCGCAGCACGGTGTCGATACCCTTCTCCCTGAGCCGCGAAACGAACTTCTCCTTGTCATACGTGCCTTCAAGCACGGAAAGGACGGCGCGTTTTGTCATGTCGGCGAGTTTCCGGTCCTTAATCTCCTGCTTGGAACGGGCAAACTTCTTCTGCACGGCTTCATAGCCGGCGGACTTCCCGAAAAGCGAGGACTTGAACGGGTTGCCCGTCTTATTCCCGGCATCATCGGTGACGGAATAGACCAGCCCGTGATACTCGCGTCCGCGCACGTTTCCCCGCGCTTCCTCCACCGTCATATTATATAAGGAAAGGAGGGCGCGGTATTCACCCATCGTCTGGAAACGGTACTGTCCGTTCAGAGCCTTGACGGTATTCCCGATCTGCCTCTTCACGTCGCCCGCCGAAGCGTCCACCTTGCGCAGCGGGTTCTCTATCCGTTGATTCTTACGTTCCGCCGGGTGCAGCCCGTACTTTTGTTCCAGTTCCCGCCGGATGCGGTCGCTGCGACGGAAAAGGAAATCCTGATTGAGCCGCCTGCCTTTCTCATCCACATTGATTGTCACGATATGCAGATGGTGGCGGTCTATGTCCTCGTGCTTGACAACAAGGTACGGCTGGTTGCCGTAGCCGAGTTTCTCCAGATACTCGCGTGCGATGTCCTGCAATTCCGTGTCGGTCAGCACGTCGTCGGGATGCGGGTTGAGAGAGATATGGAGTACCGGTTTCTCCACCCTCGTATGCTCCGGCATACAGGCAAGAAAGCCCTCCATCGCCTTGCGTATGTCCACCGTCCCCGTGCCGTCATTGTAGATGCGGTTGGTGGTGAGCAGACGCCCTTTCGCCTCGTTGATCTTTTCCCCGTTGTAGGCAAGCGCGCCGTACAACGACTTTCCTACACTGATTTTTGCGACCATTTCGCCTCCATTTCCCTTGAAAGTTCCACAATCTGACGGCTCAGTTTCACGAGTTCGACGGTCTGTTGCTCCAGCTTGTAGAGCAACGCCATCGCCTTTTTCTCGGAAAAATGCAGCCTGAGTTCCTTCACGACTTGGTTGTAGTTCGTGCCTACCGCGCGGAACTGCGCATGGAAATCGGACAGTCTGGTGTAGTAATCCACCAGCGTCCTGTCCACTTTCAGCACCCTGAACGGCTGCCCGAAGAAGTGCGCCTTGATGAAAACCGACTTGGCGTAAACGCCCGACTTCTCGAACATGGCGAGGAAACGGTTGTGTTCCTCCTCGTTGAAACGGACGGTGTAGCGGAACACCGCCGGATCAAGTTTGGGATTTCTCCCGGTCTTGTTTCTTTTCTCTTTCATATAAACTTTGGATTTAGCGGATGGACGGCATAAGCCGCCGCTTCTTGGCACAGACACCGCAGGTTTGAAAGGCTTCCCGACTTCGGAGAGGAAGCCCGCCCCCTGCAAGGGCAAGTGCTTTTCGTGGCTGCTCAAAACGTTTTGAGCGGCTGAAAAGACATCTTGCTATGTTCAGACGAACATAAAAATCCGTCGGGGACGGATTGGGGGAATACCTTTCAAACTCCGGGCTGCGCCACCTGCGGCGAACCCTGCCGTTCGGGTGCAAAGTTACGCCCTTAAAGCGGTATCGGACAGAGGCTTGCCCCGGACAATCAGTGCCAACCGGCGCAACATGCCGCCACTTGCCGGGGAAGTGGTGCGGATTCAAAAATATCCTTGTTTATTTGCAGCATGATTCAAGAAACGAACGATTTGAAGATATGAAAAATGAGGCTTTCAAATACCCGGCAAACCGCTTCGGCGGCTATTTGCCAGACCGGATACCCGAACCTTCGGATGCCCGGCTTTCCAATGACGCGGTGATTCACGGATTCAATGACTTCATGACGCAATGTCGTCATTCACCAGTTATCCGAATCCCTGCCTCACCGTTGAAGCGGATACGTGACGAACCGGACAGGCGGAGATTCGCGGACGCGGATATACATGTCACCGATTCCGTATCGGAGCAGGAAAACAATTCATCAACCATTAAAACCAACAGAACCATGAGTAATGAAACATTCGTTGCATTCGCAACACAGAAAGGGGGCATCGGCAAATCCACCGTCACGGCACTTGCCGCCAACTACCTCCACAACGTGAAAGGACACAATGTCGCCGTCATAGACTGCGACGCCCCGCAGCACAGCATACACGGGTTGCGTGAGCGTGAAACGGGACTTATCGGCGGGAGCCTCTATTTCAAGGCACTCGCGTGTGACCACTTCCGCAAGATAAGGAAGAACGCCTACCCGGTCATCGCAAGCGACGCCCTTAACGCCCTCGATGATGCCGAAAGGATGCTTGCCGAAGAAAAGGTGAAACCCGACGTCGTGTTCTTCGACATGCCGGGAACCCTGAAAAGCAACGGCGTGGTCAAGACCCTCTCGCAGATGGACTACATCTTCGCGCCCATGAGTGCCGACCGTTTTGTCGTGGAAAGCACCCTGCAATTCGCCGTGATGTTCCGCGACAACCTCATGACGACGGGACAGGCGAAAACAAAAGGGCTGTACCTCTTCTGGACGATGGTGGACGGCAGGGAGAAGAACGGGCTTTACGACCTGTATGGGGATGTGATAGCCGAGATGGGGCTGCCGGTGCTGTCCACCCGCCTGCCCGACAGCAAGAAGTTCCGGCGCGACCTCTCGGAAGAGCGCAAGAGCGTGTTCCGCTCTACCATCTTCCCGATGGATGCGTCCCTGCTGAAAGGGAGCGGCATCCGTGAGTTCTCGGAAGAGATAAGCCGTATCATCAGACCTCAATAATCATGGGCAGCAGGAAAGTGAACACCGAAGGCATTGACGAGGAACTGTTGATAGCCTCCATCGGCAGACGCAGGCAGGACGGGACCCTGTACCACGCGCAGGAGCCGCCCGCACCTGCTCCCGAAGAAGAAAGCGTCCCTGAAACGGAACCGCCGCCCGTGCAATACACGGCAAAGGAAAAACCGCAGAGGGACACCGTCCGCCGCAAACGGCAGGAGGACGACTATTCCGGGCTGTTCCTCCGCCGCAACGAGATAAAGACGCGCCAGTGCGTCTATATCAGCCGCGACGTCCACAGCAAGATTCTCAAAATCGTGAACGACATCGCCGGGCGTGAAATCTCGGTAGGCGGCTACGTGGACACCGTGCTGCGCCAACATCTGGAACAGCACAAGGAGAAAATAAACGAACTGTACAAGAAACAACGTGAAGACTTGATTTGAATATGGAAAAGAACCAGAAAAACAGAAGTCCGCAGCATGACGGCGGCGGTATGCTTGCCCAAGTGCAGGCGAGTGTGGAAATCCTGTCCCCCGTGCCGTTATGCGGCAAATGCGGTGAGAAGGACTATGAACGGCTGTTCATCCGTGAAGCCGAAGTGAAGGCACGCGAGGGAAAGATGGCGTATGTGCGCCCGGAGTACCACGACCGCATCATGCGCATCACCCGTGTGATCGGGCATGACCGGCTGTCGCTGTCCGCCTACATCGACCATGTGCTTACGCACCACTTCAACCAGTGCGAGGAGGCGATAAAAAGCCTTTACGCCCGGAATTACGACGCAGTATTTTAACCCTCAAAAAAGAGAACGTGCATGAGTGAAACAATAAGCATGACTGATATTCTGCTGACCGTATCGGTCGGCTGCAACCTGTGGTTCCTGTTCCTGCTCCTTTATGACAGGATCATGGAAACCAGACTTGTCCGCTTCCTCAGAAGCATAGCCGGAGTGTGGCGGTCGTTGGGCGGCACGGCGGCAAAGCCCGAAGCGGTAAGGGAAATACCGCCCGCAGACACCCCGGACATCATCGGCAAGAGCCGTTTCAGGATGGCATCGACCCGGACAACCGCTGCCATACCGACGCAAGAAGCCGCCACTTCGGAAAAAGGCATTGAGCTGACGGAGGAAGAGGCTACTTTTGACGACGGAAACACGGAAACCGTGTCCCGTCCCGCCCAAATCCCGGAGGATAAACTCGACGAAACCTTCACGAGCCTCACGCCTTCGGAACTGGAGTTCGGGGAGGACGAGCCGGAGGAAGAAACGCCCGACGCGCCGAGGGCATCCGGAAGCAGCTTCGACGAGATAGACGATGCGGTCAGAACCGCCAAGAACCCGGAAGCGACAACGACGGAACGGGAGCGGGCGGCAAAGGTCTTCACCGACATGGAAGGGACGGAGCTGTACGAGAAGCTGATGACCGGCTCGTCTGAAATGAGCATCCGCATCAAGGGGCTTATCGAAATCCGGCTGAAGAAACCGAAAAAGGATTTTGTCGTCCCGGACAATATTGAGGACTTCGACATCCGCAACTATGTATAACGACTAAAAAAGAATGAAAATGAAAACGTAAGACGGCATCACCCACGCGCACGGCGGTACAAGGTACAGCCGGTCCGCAACGGACACACCCAAGTCCGTAGAAACAAACGGGCAACCCACTAAACCAAAGAAAAGTAACCGAGTATCAACCGCCCGACAAAGGACCATCCACCCTTTTGACGGCACAAAACAAGAACAGTTTATGAACAAGAACAACAGACAGAAACTTATCCTCTCAGCGGCACTTCTGGTTGCCGTAACCGCCTCCGCCTTCGCGCAGGGGAACGGCATCGCGGGCATCAACGAAGCCACCTCTATGGTGAGTTCGTACTTCGACCCCGGCACGAAACTCATCTACGCCATCGGCGCGGTAGTCGGGCTTATCGGGGGCGTGAAAGTGTACGGGAAATTCTCGTCCGGCGATCCCGATACCTCCAAAACAGCGGCAAGCTGGTTCGGAGCGTGCATCTTCCTGATTGTCGCCGCCACCATCCTGCGCTCATTCTTCCTTTAATAAACCAATGTATGGCTGAATACCCGATAAACAAGGGTATCGGCCGTCCGGTAGAATTCAAGGGCTTGAAGGCTCAGTACCTCTTCATCTTCTGCGGAGGTCTGCTGGCTCTCTTCGTCCTGTTCGTCATCCTCTACATGGTCGGCATCGACCAGTGGGTATGTATCGGCTTCGGCGTGGCATCGTCTTCCGTCCTCGTGTGGCAGACCTTCGCACTGAACGCCCGGTACGGCGAACACGGACTGATGAAATTAGGGGCAACAAGGAGCCATCCCCGATACCTTATCAACCGGCGGCGGATCACCCGATTATTCAAACGGAAACGAAAGGAAGAAACGACATGAGGAATACATCCAAAATGACAACACTGGAAAACAAGTTCCCGCTATTAGCGGTGGAGCAAGGCTGCATCATCTCCAAAGACGCCGACATCACGGTGGCTTTCGAGGTGGAGCTGCCGGAGCTTTACACCGTGACGGGCGCGGAGTACGAGGCGATACACGGCTGCTGGTGCAAGGCGATCAAGGTGCTGCCGGACTTCTCCGTTGTCCACAAGCAGGACTGGTTCATCAAGGAGAAGTACAGACCGGAGTTGCAAAAGGAGGACATGAGTTTCCTCTCACGGAGCTTCGAGCGTCACTTCAACGAGCGACCGTACCTGAAGCACACGTGCTACCTCTACCTAACCAAGACGACGAAGGAGCGTAACCGGATGCAGAGCAATTTCAGCACGCTGTGCCGGGGGCATATCATCCCGAAGGAGCTGGACAAGGAAACCGCCGCGAAGTTCATGGAGGCTGCGGAACAGTTCGAGCGCATCATCAACGACAGCGGCTTTGTCAGGCTGCGCCGCCTCTCCACCGACGAGATTGTGGGGACGGAAGGCAAAACCGGACTGATAGAGCGTTATTTCTCGCTCATGCCCGAAGGCGATGCCACGTTGCAGGACATAGACCTCTCGGCACGGGAGATGCGCATCGGCGACAACCGCCTGTGCCTGCACACCCTGTCCGACGCGGAAGACCTGCCCGGCACGGTGGCTACCGACACCCGGTATGAGAAACTCTCCACCGACCGCTCGGACTGCCGCCTCTCCTTTGCATCCCCGGTGGGGCTGCTGCTCTCCTGCAACCACATCTACAACCAGTACGTGATTATCGACAACAGCGAGGAGAACCTTCAAAAATTCGAGAAGTCCGCGAGGAATATGCAGTCGTTATCCCGATACAGCCGGAGCAACAGCATCAACCGCGAGTGGATAGACCGATACTTGAACGAGGCGCACTCCTACGGTCTGACCTCGGTGCGGGCGCACTTCAACGTCATGGTGTGGAGCGACGACGCGGAAGAGCTGAAGCACATAAAGAACGACGTGGGCAGCCAGCTGGCAAGCATGGAGTGCGTGCCGCGCCACAACACCATCGACTGCCCGACACTCTATTGGGCGGCGATGCCCGGCAATGCTGCGGACTTTCCGGCGGAAGAGAGTTTCCACACCTTCATTGAACAGGCGGTGTGCCTCTTCACGGAGGAAACCAACTACCGCAGCTCGCTCTCGCCCTTCGGCATCAAGATGGTGGACAGGCTCACGGGAAAACCGCTGCACCTCGACATCAGTGACCTGCCGATGAAGCGGGGCATCACCACGAACAGGAACAAGTTCGTATTAGGTCCTTCGGGTAGCGGCAAGTCGTTCTTCATGAACCATTTGGTGCGCCAATATTACGAGCAGGGCGCGCATGTGGTATTGGTGGACACGGGAAACTCCTATCAGGGATTGTGCGAGATGATACGGCGCAAGACGGGCGGCACGGACGGCGTGTATTTCACCTACACGGAGGAGAAGCCCATCAGCTTCAACCCGTTCTACACCGACGACTACGTGTTTGACGTGGAGAAGAAGGACAGCATCAAGACGCTGCTGCTGACGCTCTGGAAGTCGGAGGACGACAAGGTGACGAAAACCGAAAGCGGGGAATTGGGCAGTGCCGTGAGTGCCTACATCGAGCGCATCAGGGCAGACCGGAGCATCGTGCCGTCGTTCAACACTTTCTACGAGTACATGCGCGACGACTACCGCAGGGAACTGGCGGAGCGTGACATCAAGGTGGAGAAGGAGGACTTCAACATCGACAACATGCTCACCACCATGCGGCAGTATTACCGGGGCGGACGCTACGACTTCCTGCTCAACTCGGCGGAGAACATCGACCTGCTGGGCAAACGGTTCATCGTCTTCGAGATTGATTCCATCAAGGACAACCGCGAACTGTTCCCGGTAGTGACCATCATCATCATGGAAGCCTTCATCAACAAGATGCGGCGTCTGAAAGGTGTGAGAAAGCAGCTTATCGTGGAAGAGGCTTGGCTGTGACATGTAAGTCTTGTATATGATTGTTCAACTTTCATTCCACGAGTTGGAAATAGAACGATTGAACCTGTTGTTCCGTCAACAGTAGCCTATGGGAACGTGCGGTATTAAGCAATGAACCCGTGCGGTAACAGAACCAACAATGAAGCCCTTCCGAAAGGAGAAGTCTGAACCGTGAGGGGATGACAACTGCCGTTAGTATCGAACGACAGGGGAGCTAGGCTGAATGGTATGAATAACGTAATGTGAACCGTTGATAAACGTCGTAACTTCGAATGAGCTGCTAATGATACTGGGCTCTAACCCAAAAGGGATGCAGTCGGATAACCTTCTCCATGCTAAGGTTACACGGACATAACGACTGCCGGCGGATAGACGGATTCTAACCCATTCGTTTGTCATATACAAGAAACATGGTAAACCCGTACTTCTCCTGTTAACAGCAGGTAAGCAGACCGTAAGTGAAGCCGAATGGAGTGCGGGCAGAGGAATGCGGAGAAAGCGAATGCCGTTCTATAATGGAACGGATAGAGGTTGAAACATCACCTCACACGAAAGTGGGCAGACTTCCGCATGGTGGATGTTTTACAAGAAACTTATAGAACTTATTAAAGGAGAAAAGCAAATGAACGAGATTAAAACATCGTGTGCATCTACTGACCGGAAATGGAGCACTTGGGAAAGCATAGACTGGAACAAGTGTGAGATAGCGGTTAATAAGCTACAAGCACGTATTGTAAAAGCTCAAAAGGCGGGCAAACACGGCAAGGTGAAATCTTTGCAATGGGTGCTAACGCATTCGTTTTACGCTAAAGCTTTAGCCGTAAAGCGTGTTACATCAAACAGTGGCAGTGACACCGCAGGCGTTGACAAGGTGAAATGGTCAACTCCCAATGCCAGATTCAAGGCTATCGGTGAACTGAAAAGAAGAGGCTACAAGCCCCAGCCGTTAAAAAGGGTCAATATCAAAAAGAGTAATGGGAAACTACGTCCTTTAGGTATCCCGACGATGAAAGACAGGGCTATGCAGGCATTATACCTGCTTGCGTTGGAACCTGTATCGGAAACAACTGCGGACAGTAATTCCTACGGTTTCCGTAAAGAGAGAAGTACTGGAGATGCAAGGGAACAATGTTTTTGTGTCCTTGCAAAGAAAACTTCTCCCGAATGGATTATGGAGGGTGACATCAAAGGTTGTTTCGACCACATCAGCCACGAATGGCTGCTGAACAATATCCCTATGGATAAAGTGATGCTGCGGAAATGGCTCAAATGCGGTTTTGTCTTCAACAAGGAGCTATTCCCTACGGAAGAGGGTACCCCACAGGGCGGTATCATCTCACCAACTCTTGCGAATATGACACTGGACGGGCTGCAAACTATGCTTGCAGAGAAGTATCACAAGAAATTTGTAAACAGGAAAACGACCTACTATCCCAAAGTACATCTTGTACGCTATGCGGATGATTTTATCATCACGGGTAGAAGCAAGGAAGCTTTGGAAGAAATCAAACCGTTAGTAGTAGACTTTCTCAAGGAAAGGGGATTAACCCTGTCGGAAGAGAAAACAAAGATTACGCACATTGATGACGGATTTGATTTTCTTGGGTACAATATCCGAAAATACAAAGGAGTGCTTCTAATCAAACCGTCCAAAAAGAGCCTGAAGAAATTCATGCAGAAAATCCGGGGAATCATTGATTCCAATAAAGGAAGCAAACAGGAATCACTTATAAGGCTCTTGAATCCTGTGATAACAGGCTGGGTAAACTACTATAAGAATTGTGTGGCTTCTGACACATTCGGAAAAGCTGACTACCTGATATTTGAAAAGTTATGGCAATGGGCTAAGAGACGACACCCCAAGAAAGGCAAATACTGGATTGCCGACCGATACTTTACACGGATAAAAAACCGCAACTGGTGCTTCGTGGCAAACTTCAAGAAAGGCAAGACTGATGACAGGATTGCACTGAAAAGGCTGTATGACACAAAGATTACCCGATATGTCAAGGTAAAAGGTGAAGCAAATCCCTTTGACCCCGAATGGACAGAGTATTTTGAAAAGCGTAAGACTTACAAGATGCTACAGTCGCTCAACGGTAGAAAATCATTGCTGTACATGTGGGAAAGACAGAACCATTTATGTCCCGTATGTGGTAAACCCATAGACAAGGAACATCCTTGGGGAACTTCCCAACAAATAGTCAATGGCAAGAAAGTAAATTTCCTGCTGCATGACAGCTGTAGAAGAAAAGTCATTCAAACTAATAAGATGTAACTATGAGCTGGTTTCTATTAAATAGAAATTTAACACTGCTTGAGCCGTATGATTGGAAACTTTCATGTACGGTTCTGAGGGGGGAAAGGGGCAGTAATGCCCCTGACCTACCCGGCAAGGCTCTCTCTTCGGCAAATATGGCTGACTACCTGCGCTATATGTACAAGACGGTGCGCAAGTATTTCGGTGAGGCAATCGTGGTGACGCAGGAGGTGGACGACATCATTTCCTCACCCGTTGTCAAGGAGAGCATCATCAACAACTCGGACTGTAAAATCCTGCTCGACCAGCGCAAGTACATGAACAAGTTCGACCAGATTCAGGCGTTGCTCGGACTGACGGAGAAGGAGAAGTCGCAGATACTCTCCATCAACATGGCGAACAACCCCTCACGGCTCTACAAGGAGGTGTGGATAGGCTTGGACGGCACGCAGTCGGCGGTCTATGCCACCGAGGTGAGCGCGGAGGAATATCTGGTGCGCCCGTAAAGGGAATTTGATGAATGTCGCTTTGGCAAGCGACTGGGCAAGTGTTTATAATGCCCATTAACAACCGCTTACCGGAGGGGGAAACCCCATAAGGGAACACAGCACGTTGGTAAAGCCATAAGTCAGCCAACTGTCAGGCTGCGACCGAATGGCAAGTTAAAATGACAGATATGAGGATAAAGCCTGTATTGGTTGAACGATAGTCCGAGCAGTCGTATCCTTGGGCAATGACGGAAGACAGTTGAATAATTCTTCGGAATTATACCGTCATGTTGCGGTACTACACTGATGATTTGTAGCAGGAGTAGCATAAACTTACCGCAAGGCAACTACCATAAGTAGTAAAGGACGAAAGTCGTATCCGACAATCTGTCAAGCCAAATAGTCGTCAAATTTCTAAACGGGGATTGCCTAAACCGGAAAGCCAGTTGTACGGCTATGGGGTCTGCCCCTGAATATCCGGCATGGCAACGGAGCTTCCATAGTAGTCTGAGCAGGGTAACGCCCTGTACATGGCGAAGGGAAGCAGCTAATTAAGTTTAACAATTTAAAGGAAGATGTGAGAGACATGAGAAATCCAGAAAATGTGTTGAACAGTCTGAGTAAACACAGCGGTAACTTGAACTATAAGTTTGAGCGGCTGTATAGAGTACTGTTTAACGAGGAAATGTTTTATGTAGCCTATCAGAATATTTATAGCAAGACAGGCAACATGACGGCAGGAGCCGATGGTAAAACCATTGACGGAATGAGCATTGACCGAATTGAACAACTGATTGGTAGTCTTAAAAATGAGACTTATCAGCCTAACCCGTCCAAAAGGACGTACATACTTAAGAAAAACGGGAAAAAACGTCCGCTTGGCATACCCTCTTTTGATGATAAGCTGGTACAGGAAGTAGTTAGAATGATACTTGAAGCAATCTATGAAGGTAGTTTTGAACATACTTCGCATGGGTTTCGTCCCAAACGAAGTTGTCATACTGCTCTTATAGATATACAAAAGACATTCACTGCCGTGAAATGGTTTATTGAAGGCGATATTAAAGGATTCTTCGACAATATCAATCATGACGTATTGATTAATATTCTTCGGGAACGTATCGCTGACGAAAGATTTTTGCGGCTTATCCGAAAGTTCCTGAATGCCGGATATGTGGAAGACTGGGTATTTCATAGAACGTACAGTGGAACTCCGCAAGGCGGGATTATCAGCCCAATACTGGCTAATATCTACCTTGACAAGTTCGACAAGTACATCAAGGAATACACCAATCGGTTCAATAAAGGAGTAACGAGAAAAGGCGACGCTCGATACAAGCTCTACGAACAGCGGAGATACCGACTGGCAAAGAAACTGAAAAATGAGAAAGATGCAAAGGTAAGGGAACAGATGACCGCTGAAATTAAGCGGCTACGAGAAGAACGGAACAACTATCCGGCACGTAATGAAATGGACAGCAGCATCAAACGGTTAAAATACGTGAGATACGCAGATGATTTTCTGATTGGAATTACCGGTAGTCTTGAAGACTGCAAAACAGTAAAAGAGGATATTAAGAATTATCTTAATGAAGCTCTTAAACTGGAACTGTCAGATGAAAAGACACTGATAACCAATGCACAAAAACCAGCGAAATTTCTCGGATATGACGTATTTATACGCAGGTGTAACGATTTACGTAAGGATAAGTTCGGTAGAACGGTTAGGGCATTCGGACACAAGCCTGTCTTGTACCTGAATTTTGAAACGATGCGGAAGAAACTCTTTGNGCGAGGGGGCGGAGAACCGCCGCGACTTGCTGTGCGGGAAATGGGAAAGCGTGGAGGGCAAGCCCGACGTGCTTATCTACAAGGAGGGCGAAGCCTACAAGGTGACGGTATTCAAACGGAGCGGCATCCGCCGCAGGCTGAAACCGGAAACCTATCTCTTGCAGGAGGAGAACGGCAACCTGTTCATGAACACCGGCTTCCGCATCGACGTGGCGTATAACGAAGCCACCGACGTGCTGACCTTCTCACCCAACGGGGACTACGTGCGTGTGAAGCCGCAGCCGGAAACTCCGGCAGAAAAATAAGAACCGCTAAAATCCAAAGAAACATGAGAACAAGAATAACATTCGTCATCTGCCTGTGCCTGCTTTTCGCGGGCAGGGCTTCCGCCCAATGGGTCGTGAGCGATCCGGGCAATCTGGCGCAAGGCATCATCAACGCCTCGAAGAACATCATCCACACCTCGAAGACCGCCACGAACATGGTGAACAACTTTCAGGAAACGGTGAAAATATACGAGCAGGGCAAGAAGTATTACGACGCCCTCAAATCGGTGAACAATCTGGTCAAGGACGCCCGCAAGGTGCAGCAGACCATCCTGATGGTGGGCGACATCACGGACATCTACGTGACCAGCTTCCAGAAGATGCTGCGCGACGACAACTTCACGGTGGAGGAACTCGGAGCCATCGCCTTCGGGTACACGAAGCTGCTGGAGGAATCCAACGACGTGCTGACGGAGCTGAAGAACGTGGTGAACATCACCACGCTCTCCATGACGGACAAGGAGCGCATGGACGTGGTGGAACGCTGCCACTCCAAGATGAAACGTTACCGCAACCTCGTGAGCTACTACACCAACAAGAACATCAGCGTGAGCTACCTGCGTGCGAAGAAGAAAAACGACCTTGACCGCATCATGGGGCTGTACGGCAGTATGAACGAAAGATACTGGTAGCCTATGGAGTTCGACAACCTTCACCAGATTCTCCGCTCGCTCTACGAGCAGATGATGCCGCTGTGCGCCGACATGGCGGGCGTGGCGAAAGGCATCGCCGGGCTGGGCGCGCTCTTCTATGTCGCCTACCGGGTATGGCAGTCGCTGGCGAGAGCCGAACCGATAGACGTCTTCCCGATGCTCCGTCCCTTTGCCGTCGGTCTGTGCATCATGTTCTTCCCTACGGTGGTGCTTGGCACGATAAACAGCGTCCTCTCGCCCGTCGTGCAGGGTACGGCGAAACTGCTCGAAACGCAGACTTTGGACATGAACAAGTACCGTGAGCAGAAGGACAGGCTGGAATACGAGGCGATGGTGCGCAATCCCGAAACCGCCTACCTCGTGTCCAACGAGGAGTTTGACAAGCAACTGGAGGAATTGGGCTGGTCGCCCTCCGACATGGTGACGATGGCGGGGATGTATATCGACCGGGGGATGTACAAGATGAAGAAGGGCATCCGCGACTTCTTCCGCGAGATACTGGAACTGATGTTCCAAGCCGCCGCCCTCGTGATAGACACCATCCGCACGTTCTTCCTCGTGGTGCTGGCGATACTCGGTCCGATAGCCTTCGCCATATCGGTGTGGGACGGCTTCCAAAGCACGCTCACGCAGTGGATATGCCGCTACATTCAGGTCTATCTGTGGCTGCCCGTGTCGGACATATTCAGCACCATACTCGCCAAGATTCAGGTGTTGATGCTCCAGAGCGACATCGAGCGCATGCAGACCGACCCCAACTTCTCGCTGGATTCCAGCGACGGGGTGTATATCGTGTTCATGATAATCGGCATCATCGGCTACTTCACCATTCCGACGGTGGCGGGCTGGATCATTCAAGCCGGGGGCATGGGCGGCTACGGGCGCAACGTGAACCAGATGGCGGGACGCGCCGGAAGCATGGCGGGCAGCGTGGCGGGTGCTACCGCAGGCAACATGGTCGGACGTGCCGGGAAACTGCTGAAATAATCAATGTGCAATTATAAACGGAAAAAGTAAAATGGAATTCAAGTCACTCAAAAACATCGAATCATCGTTCAGGCAGATACGCCTGTTCGGTATCGTCTTCCTCTCGCTGTGCGCCGTGATAACGGTATGGAGCGTGTGGAGTTCCTACCGCTTCGCGGAGCGGCAGCGTGAAAAGATCTATGTGCTGGATAACGGCAAGTCGCTGATGCTGGCACTCTCGCAGGACCTCTCGCAGAACCGTCCGGCGGAAGCGAGGGAGCATGTGCGCCGCTTCCACGAGCTGTTTTTCACGCTCTCGCCCGAAAAGAGCGCGATAGAACACAACGTGAAGCGTGCGTTGCTGCTGGCGGACAAGAGCGTGTACAACTACTATTCGGACTTCGCCGAGAAAGGGTACTACAACCGCATCATCGCCGGTAACATCAACCAAGTGCTGAAAGTGGACAGTGTGGTGTGCAACTTCAACGGCTATCCCTACCGTGCCGTGACCTACGCCACGCAGAAGATCATCCGGCAGAGCAACGTCACAGAGCGCAGCCTCGTGACCACTTGTCGCCTCTTGAACTCGTCTCGTTCGGACGACAACCCCAACGGGTTCACCATCGAGGGATTCACCATCATCGAGAACAAGGATTTACAAACCATCAAAAGGTAAACGGATATGAAGAAAATCAAGAAATCATTTTGGGGCGCATATTGGAAACTCCATGACAAAAAGAAAATGCTGGTGGCAAGGCTCAGGGGCTATCTGGACGGTTTGCCGCCGAAGACACGCAGGCGCATCGTGCTGGCAATGCTCGCCGCATTCGCCACGCTTGCCCTCTACACTTTCGGTAAAGCCGTCTATGACATCGGCAGGAATGACGGTAGCCGGATGGTGACAGACCATGCCGGACAGGTGGAACTGTCCGTACAGCAAAAAACGGAAAATCACTTAATACCTTATTTATATGGAACAGACAAAGAACGAAACGAAGATTGAGAACAAGACGGAGAGCAAGCCCGAAAACAAGACGGCTCCCGGCAACGACAAGCCGAAGAAGGAGCGCAAGCCGCTGACCGAAGCCCAACGGCTGAAACGTCAGAAAATGATAGTGCTTCCCGCTATGGTGCTGGTATTCATCGGGGCGATGTGGCTGATATTCGCCCCGTCCTCCGGCAAGGAGCAGGAACCGGGAACAAGCGGCTACAACATCGAGATGCCCGACGCGGACAAGGAGAACCGCCGGATTATCGGTGACAAGGCGAAAGCCTACGAGCAGGGGGCAATGGAGGAACGGCAGGAGAACCGCAGCCGCGCCATGCAGCAGTTGGGCGACCTGTTCGACCGCGAAACGGCGGCAGCGGATGGGGACAGCGACTTCGACCTTGCCAATCCCGGCGGAACGGAAGAGGCGGTGAAGCCCGCGCCGAAAACCATCCAGTCCTCGGCAGCTGCCTACCGTGACCTCAATGCCACACTCGGCAACTTCTACGAGCAGCCGAAGAACGACAATGCGGAGATGGACGAACTGCTGGAACGCATCGCCACGCTCGAATCCGAACTGGAAAGCGGAAAAGAGAGAAGCTCCACGATGGACGAGCAGGTGGCACTCATGGAAAAATCCTACGAGCTGGCGGCGAAGTACATGGGCGGTCAGAACGGCACGCAGGCGGCGGGACAGACCACAGAGCCGTCCCCCGTGCAGAAAGCCGGAAAGAATACGGCAAAACCCGTCAGGCAGGTGACGCATCAGGTGGTGTCCTCGCTCGGACAGCCCGTGAGCAATGCCGAATTTGTCGCTTCCTTCTCGCAGGAACGCAACCGCAGTTTCAACACGGCGGTGGGCATTACAACCGTATCGGACAGGAACACCATACCGGCATGTGTCTATGGGGCGCAGAGCGTGACGGACGGGCAGGCGGTCAGGTTGCGCTTGCTGGAGCCGATGGCGGTAGCAGACCGGATCATTCCCCGTAATGCGGTGGTGGTCGGCGCAGCCAAGATTCAGGGCGAACGGCTCGCTATCGAAATCACCTCGCTGGAACACGACGGTACGGTTATCCCGGTGGAGTTGGAGGTCTATGACACGGACGGACAGCCCGGCATATTCATCCCCAACTCGATGGAGATGAACGCTGTCCGGGAGGTTGCCGCCAACATGGGCGGCTCGCTGGGGAGCAGCATCAACATCTCCACCAATGCCGGGGCGCAGCTCGCCTCCGACTTGGGCAAGGGGCTGATACAAGGCACGAGCCAGTATATAGCCAAGAAGATGCGCACCGTCAAAGTGCATCTGAAAGCCGGGTACAGGGTCATGCTCTATCAAGGAGTGAATTAAGGAAATAATCAAATTTTTATTTACCACTAAAAATCCAAAGTAAAATGAAAAAAGTAATCATGATGTTTGCCCTCGCTATGGGCATCGCAACTGCCAACGCGCAGGAAAACGTAACCGTTGGGCAAAGCAACGGAAGTGACCAACCGACCTTGACAAAGGAGGTCTATCCGCAGAAGGAGGCGGACGGCGACCTGTATCACGGTCTGACGAGAAAGCTGGGCTTTGACCGCATGGTTCCCCCGCACGGCTTGGAAGTGACCTACGACAAGACCGTGCATGTCATCTTCCCGGCGGAGGTGCGCTATGTCGATTTAGGCTCGCCCGACCTGATCGCGGGCAAAGCCGACGGAGCGGAGAACGTCATCCGTGTGAAGGCAACCGTGAGGAACTTCCCGAACGAAACCAACATGTCTGTCATCACGGAGGACGGGAGTTTCTACACCTTCAACGTGAAGTACGCCGCCGAGCCGCTGCTGCTCAATGTGGAGATGTGCGACTTCATCCATGACGGCGAGGCGGTGAACCGCCCGAACAACGCGCAGGAAATCTACCTGAAAGAGCTGGGCAGCGAAAGCCCGATGCTGGTGCGCCTTATCATGAAGTCCATCCACAAGCAGAACAAACGTGAGGTGAAGCATATCGGCTGCAAGCGTTTCGGCATCCAGTACCTTCTGAAAGGCATATACACGCACAACGGGCTTCTGTATTTCCACACGGAAATCAGGAACCAGAGCAACGTGCCTTTCGATGTGGACTACATCACATGGAAAATCGTGGACAAGAAGGTGGCGAAGCGTACCGCCGTGCAGGAGCGTGTCATCCTGCCGCTCCGCGCACAGAACTACGCCACGTTCGTGCCGGGCAAAAAAAGCGAGCGCACGGTCTTCACGATGGCGAAGTTCACCATCCCCGACGGCAAGTGCCTCGTGGTGGAGCTGAACGAGAAGAACGGAGGTCGCCACCAGTCTTTCGTGATCGAAAATGAGGATTTGGTACGTGCAAACACGATTAACGAACTCCAAGTGCGCTGACCATGAGAAAGCACATCGCAATAATCATCGCGTCGCTTGCACTCTTCACGGGGCAGGCGCACGCCCAGCGATGCCTGCCGAAGATGCAGGGTATCGAGGTCAGGGCGAATCTGGCAGACGGCTTCAAACCCGGCGGTAACGACGGCGGGTACAGTTTCGGGGCGGCTCTCTCCACCTACACGAAGAAGGGTAATAAATGGGTGTTCGGAGGTGAGTATATTCTGAAGAACAACCCCTACAAGGACACTTCCATACCTGTGGCGCAGTTCACGGCGGAAGGCGGCTACTATTTCAAGATACTTTCCGATGCCCGTAAAATCGTGTTCGTCTATGCGGGGGCTTCGGCTCTCGCCGGGTATGAATCGGTGAATTGGGGCGAAAAGGTGCTGCATGACGGCTCGACACTGCATGACCGGGACGCCTTCGTCTATGGCGGTGCGCTGACGCTGGACGTGGAGTTTTACGTGGCTGACCGTATCGCCCTGCTCGCCAACCTCCGGGAGCGTTGCCTGTGGGGTGGCGACACGAAGAAATTTCATACGCAGTGGGGCATGGGTATAAAGTTCATCATCAACTGATGCGCCGCATGGAACGGACGGATATAGACACTATGAGGCAAATATCCCTCGCGGACTTTCTCGCACGGTTGGGACATGAGCCTGTCCGAAGGAGCGGAAACGAGCTGTGGTATCATGCGCCATACCGCAATGAGCGCACGCCCTCTTTCCGCGTGAACGTGGCGAAACGGCTCTGGTACGACTTCGGCTTGGGCAAGGGCGGTGACATCTTCACGCTTGCCGGGGAGTTTGCCCGAAGCGGTGACTTCATGGCGCAGGCGGGATTCATAGCGGAAACTGTGCGTATGCCATTTGTCTCAGCGAAAAAGCCGTTGTACCTGCCGGAACCGTCCGAACCTGCCTTTGAGGGAGTGGAAGCCGTCCCGCTGCTCCGCTCACCACTGACGGACTATCTGGCGGAACGGGGCATCCCTTATGCCGTTGCATCCCGCCACTGCTGCCGCCTGAACTATGGCGTGCGTGGAAAGCGGTATTTCACAGTTGGCTTCCCGAACGTGGCTGGTGGCTACGAAATCCGGAGCCGCTATTTTAAGGGTTGCATACCACCCAAAGATGTGTCACTGATAAAACCGGAAGATACCGCCTCTGACGTATGCAGCGTGTTCGAGGGTTTCATGGACTTTCTGTCCGCTGACACACTCGGCATAGGCGGCAATGGCGACAGCCTTGTGCTGAACTCCGTCGCCAACGTAGGCAAGGCGGTGAAACACTTGGACGGGTACGGGCGCATCGACTGCTTCCTCGACCGTGACGAATCCGGGCGGAGGACGCTGGAAGTCCTCAAAGGACACTACGGCGGACGTGTCTGTGACCGTTCCGCACTCTATGACGGTTGCAAGGACTTGAACGAGTATCTGCAACGGACAGCAAAAAAAGAAATGAACAATAACTTAAAAATCAAAGGACAATGAACATACTGAACAACAAGAACAAGAGAACATCCATCTTCAAGGCGTTGGCACTCTGCCTGTTCGCCGCCGTGTCGCTCACGCTCGCATCGTGTGACGATGACATGGACATCCAGCAATCCTATCCGTTCACGGTGGAAACGATGCCCGTACCCAACAAGGTGACAAAGGGGCAGACGGTGGAAATCCGCTGTGAGCTGAAAAAGACAGGCGAATTTGCCAACACGCTCTACACCATCCGGTATTTCCAGTTCGAGGGGGAAGGCACGCTGAAGATGGACAATGGCATCACTTTCCTGCCCAATGACCGCTACCTGCTCGAAAACGAGAAGTTCCGGCTGTACTATACGGCTGAGGGCGACGAGGCGCACAACTTCATCGTGGTGGTGGAGGACAATTTCAAAAATTCCTACGAATTGGAATTTAACTTCAACAACCGGAACGTGAAGGACGACATTCAGACCGTCATCCCCATCGGCAATTACAAACCTCTGCCAAGATGATGCGTGTATTCATGGCTATCCTCTGTTCGCTACTGGCGGTCTGTTCCGTGTCCGCACGGGACAGCCGTCAGAAGGGGACGGACGGGCAGGCGGCAATCTACCGCCTGCCGCCTTTCGAGCGGGCGGTTCGGTGTACGAAGTATTTCGAGGGCTGGCATTCGGAGAAACACCACCCATACGTGGGCTGGGGGCATCAGGTGCAGCCGGGGGAAAGGTATTCGGCACGCACCATGACGAAGCGGCAGGCGGACGCGCTCCTGCGGAAAGACTTGCGGAAGTTCTGCGCCATGTTCCGCAAGTTCGGGCGTGACAGTCTGCTCCTTGCCACGCTCGCCTACAATGTCGGTCCATACCGGCTTTTGGGGAGCGGAAAGATACCCAAAAGCACGCTGATCCGAAAATTGGAGGCGGGCGACAGGAACATTTACCGGGAATATATCGCTTTCTGCAACTACAAGGGTAAACGGCACGCCATGCTGCTCAAACGGAGAAAGGCGGAGTTTGCACTGCTGTACATTCCGTAACATGGCAAATGCCTGACAAATGAAAATCCGATGAAGCCGCAACTTCATCGGATTTTCCGCTTTTCATACATTCGGGATTTTTCCCTTGCCGATTACTTCACCGTCCCTGCAATGCTCTATGATGCCGGGCGAAAATCCCATCTCCCCGATTGCGATGTGCCGGATATACTCTGCATATTTCTGACCTTGAAAATTCTTCCCCGTGAGGTTTTTGAAAATCATCTTTATGCTTATTCCGTCATCGCTGTGCAAGATGATTTTTCCGTTTTGTCTGATTTCTTCCATGATTGAAACTTGTTTTTGTGAATACTATCGTAGATTGGGACAGCGGTTTCTTTGCTACTTTCTTTGTCCGCCATCATGCTCACCGAAAGAAAGTAGGGCGGCTTTTGCCGCCGCCACTTAAAAACGGGTGTAGAGTCCCGTTACCATCGTGAACATTTCTTCCAGCATATCGCAGTATATGCCCTCGTGCGTTTCGATGTCCTTCGTCTTGCACTCGAATGTCTTTTTACTGAACGTTTTGCGGTAGAAACGCATATTGTAAAGGTCTAAGCCGGCATCGTAGATGATGTCAAGACGGTTTGCGCTCGTCTTGTTCCTCGCAAGGCTCATGCGTAAGCCGTTGCCCATGTCTGTAAAATCCTTGCTTCCCGTCATGGCGACAAAGCGTCTGCCGCCTATCTGCTGTAAAATCGTCTTTGCTATCATGCTTTTCTTGGTTTTAGGTTGGCGGTGCGGACACCGCCAACTTGTTTAACATTCTGTTATCTCGGCAATGGGGGTGTTTCGTTTCAGCCATTCCATCAGGCACTCCATATTGTACTCGCTTGTGATGACTGCCGTATGGCTGTTGATGGCGGTAAACCTGCTGCTCTCGTAGTCGTCTATCCACCCTTTTAGGGTATCAACTCCCCACGCTTCGGCATCGTCAAAGATGCCGTCCAATACTTTGATAGGCTGGCTGAACTTCACTATCAGCGTTTGATAGGCTGCTTTCATCGGTTGTCCTCCTTTTCTTCCTTTTCCGTGAGCCACTTGTCCCGTGCGGCTCGGCACTCGTCCAATGTGGGTTTGACACAAGAGAACAACTCTCCGTCTGTGGGGTGGCGGTAGTCGTACTGCACAAGTGTCCGCTTGCGTCTGCCGATACCTAATTGGAAACGCTCGTATTTCTCCGTACCTGCTTCCGTGCAGGTGCTTATTCCGTTGATGGTCATTCGTGTTGCCATAATCGTTGATTTTAGGGTGGTTAAAAATGTACTGACAGAATTCTGTTCTTCATCACCATTTCGGGGTCACTCGTATAGCGTTGGTGCAGGTAGAAATGGTGGGAGCCGAAGCCGTAAAGGAAAAACCTGTCAAGTTCGTGCTTCTCGGCAAAGTCCTTTACACTCCGTCTTAACTGCTCCTCACTCGTTGCAAGAGTGAGGAGGTTTACAAATTCAAGGAACATCGTGGGGATTTTATCGTCCCACAGACAAATCATGCTTTCAATTCTTACTTCCATACTATTGGGTATTATAGGTTGATACTATGCCGCTTCCATCCGCTGGCGGATAAGGTTCACGTTGCTGTTCACAAGGTTTACAATGCGGTCGTGGTACTCGGTATTGGAATTGTGCAAGCCACGACTTTGCACCACCTCCAATGTCTTCAAGGAAACCTCCACCGTTTCTATGCGCTTGCCGTCAATGGTGGCGGATAGGATAAGGGAGTTCTTTTCAAGGAAATAGGAGTTGGAAAACACGCAATGGTGCAGTTCCGTCCCTTCCGCTGCAAACTCCGCCACGCTCTCCAACACACGCACCTGCAAAGTGCCGTCCGTAAAGGCAATGCCGAAGAATATGCCTTTGAGTTTGCGGTATGCCTTCTCGTGTTTCTTCGCTTGGCGGATGCGTTCCTCCAACTTCTTGCGCTCTATCTCCTTGTTGCGCTTGTGCATAAGTCTGTCGTGTTCGGCTTTGAGGTCGGAGGGACAGACGTACTTCGGGCTGTTCGTGTCCTTGCCGAAATGACGCAGGAGGTCTATGGTGTCACGCCACATGGAGCCGTCCGAAATGGTGTAACCGTTACGGATACATATCTTTATGGATGCCCAATACCTCTCTATGTCAAAGGAACTGCGGATGTAGTGGCGCAACATGGGATATTGCCCTGCCTTCAACAGCGTTTCGGCTCGGCTGTCGGAAAGGATAGCCGTGAAAAGGTCGTAAGGCAGTATGTTGTGGTATTCGCCATTGAAGCCGTTGCGTTTCAGTTCGGGTATGAAACGCTGTCGGGGATAGGTGCAGACGGGGTTTATATCGTATGCACGGAGTTTGTTGTTCTTGCGTACCTCCATGTCGCTGTATTCCGCCCATAGGTCGTAGTAAAGTATGGACATTCCTCGCAGTCGGGCGACAGTGACGGTTGTGCCTTTGGGCGAAATCCACCTTTGCACCACTTCATAAATGGAATACTCGGCTGCCTGCCCTGCCTTGTATCGGGATTTGACGAAGAAGAAGCGTATCACTTGGTACTGCTTGCAGGTGGTGATGATGCAGAAATACTCGTTCTCGCTGAACACGCTCTTTCGGGTGCGCAACGCTTCCAGCTTCATGCCGCAATGGGGGCAGGTGCATCCGCAAACGGTGTCCGCAAGGTCGTGTTCACTCCTCCACGAATGTCCACACTCGGTGCAGATGTTCGTGCCGTCCGCCCTCTTGATGGCGTAATGCTTGAAGCAATGACGGAAAGCGTATGCCCTCTGTGTGGCGGTCAATTTGGGCAGTCGCTCGCTTAATCGTGCGACTTCCTGCTGTATGGGTGTTCTCGGTTTCATAATCAGAAATTGAATAGGTTGGGTTGTTGTACTTCTTGTGCGGTCGCTTTGGTGGCGGTTCTCGGCTTGCTGCGGTTCTGCAACTTGCGGAGTTCTTCTTCTTGGTATCTGCGGACTGCGTTCTGCCGTGCTTCCGCCTTTTCCTCCGCCGTGAGTTCCACAACATGGTTCACCGCCACGTGGCACTGAATGGGCTTGCCTACCTCTATCTCGTTCTCGTCATAGTAGTGGACGGCTTGCCCGAATATCTCCCCGTCCGTGAAGCCGTTGCAACCGCTCCGCTGCACGTAGTTGAGAATGTAGGTGACGCAATCGTCTATGTTCTTAGCAGGGTTGCGGTAGTTCTTCGCAAAGAGCGCATCTTCCGCTGCACGCTGCTCCAGATACATCTGTATCGTTCTCTTGAAATGTTCTGTTCCTTTCATATCGCTGTCGTTTTTAGATTGTCTGTTTCAGTATCTCTCTCCAATAGGTCGGCTCTACCTCGCTCAGAAGGAAGTCTGTAAAATCCCTCCGTGCGTCCTTGTTCAGTTCTCGGTAGAGTTCACGGAACACGGATATGTTGCCGTTGATGTACGTTTCCACCATGTACACGAAGATGTTGTCCACCTCGTAGTATCTGCATTGCTGCGCTACCGTTTTGCTGCTTCTCTTTGCCATGTCGGTAGGGGTTAAAGGGTGAATAACCAAAGGATGAAACCGAAGAAGGCGATAGTGGAAAGGATAGCCACGATTACGCCTATCGCCACTCGGAACACTCCGTTTACAATCTCTCTAATGATGCCCAAAGGATGCCGAACACCCCGAAGGCGGTGCGCACCATTAAGCCGCATATCGCAAACCCTATGTACTGCGCCATTTGTCTGAAATTTGCCGTTGCCGTCATATCTTCGCTGTTTTTGATTTTTTATTTTTTTAATGCGGATTCAAGAGCTGAGGGAGTTGAGTTTCAAACTATCTTATCTGCCTCTCGTTTATCCGACATTTTTTTTATGCGTCTTTCTGTCGCATCGGTCGTTTTCGTTTCGGGTGCTTGAAAAGGTAGGGATTAGGGAATGCAAGGTTTTTCGGGAAAAATACTACCCGCAGGGCTGGAGATTTTTTCCGAAAACAGGAGGCTTGACCTTGCATTCCCGTCCAATCCCGGAATTACCTTTGCGCCCAGAACGGAAATGACTGCCTGATGCGGCTCACTGAAAGACGCGAAAATGGAGGTAAACGGAAGTGGAGGCAGATTAGACAGGAAAACTTCAAAAGAGAAATCCGTGAAAAAGGGAAAACGCCAAAAAGGAAAAGGGACATAGCCGGAAGCGTGGAACCGGGTAAACCACCGGCAAGGAAGTATGATTTTATATGTCTGTCCGAGCGTGTCCGGTCTGACGGATAAAATCATTCTTCCCGGTTTGCCTGCCGTGCATGACGGCTTGTTCCATTTATGGATCGGGCGGTCAGACACGGCTTTCCGCTTACGGCTCAAAGGAACAGCGGAAAAAGAAATCATCTGCGAACCCGTAAAAGCACCTCTTTGGCATAAGCACAAAAGAAATGGGCCTTGCATCATCAGTCTAAACTGTTGTTTAGGCGTGAGGCAAAGCCCTTTTCGCCGCTTATGCGGCAGTCGGCATACGTCCGTTCAAAATCCTTTTGGGCGATGGTGTACCGACGGATAAAACCGCTTTTACGGAAAAACTTGTATGAGAAGAAAAAAATTAGGGAGATTCATTTCAAAATCTCCCGTTTTATTGTTACTTTTGCATACGAAGAGTTCTTTGAAGGTTACGCAATGCGCAGAAGGATGATGCAGTAGATAACTAACTAAATCGTAACCTATTACTATCATGAGCAATTAACCTACGCTCATTTCCAATAAATTACACTCTTTTCGTAACTTATCGATACAAATATATAACTTATTTTGGTTTTTAAAAAATAAACTGTACCTTTGTGTGCGCACACAGAGAGGATATTTTCAAGAACAGCTATCCCCTCTGCGAGGCGAACGGAAAACTACATTATCAACCATATAAGTTTAAAAAGATTATCTAGCCATGGGAAAAATTGTTACTTTAGGCGAAATCATGCTGAGATTGTCTACACCGGGCAATACTCGCTTTGTTCAATCAGACAGCTTCGACGTGGTGTACGGCGGGGGCGAAGCCAACGTGGCAGTGAGCTGTGCCAACTACGGCCATGAGGCATATTTCGTAACCAAGCTGCCGAAACACGAAATCGGACAGTCGGCTGTCAATGCCTTGCGCAGATACGGTGTGAAAACGGACTACATTGCCCGCGGCGGCGACCGTGTAGGTATCTACTATCTGGAAACGGGAGCTTCCATGCGTCCCAGCAAGGTGATTTACGACCGCGCACATTCTGCCATTGCGGAAGCAGATCCCTGCGACTTCGACTTCGATGCCATCATGGAAGGAGCCGACTGGTTCCACTGGTCGGGCATCACTCCGGCCATCTCGGACAAGGCGGCCGAACTGACCCGTCTGGCATGCGAAGCAGCCAAACGCCACGGAGTAACGGTTTCCTGCGACTTGAACTTCCGCAAGAAGCTGTGGACCAAGGAAAAGGCACAGTCTATCATGCGCCCATTGATGCAATATGTAGACGTTTGCATCGGTAACGAAGAAGATGCGGAACTTTGCCTGGGCTTCAAACCGGAGGCCGACGTGGAAGGCGGAAAGACCGATGCGGAAGGCTACAAAGGCATCTTTACGGCCATGGCCAAGGAATTCGGCTTCAAGTATGTGGTGTCTACATTGCGTGAATCTTACTCTGCCACCCACAACGGCTGGAAGGCCATGATTTACAACGGCAAGGAATTCTATGTATCCAAACACTACGACATCGATCCGATTATCGACCGCGTAGGTGGAGGCGACTCTTTCTCCGGCGGTATCATCCACGGCCTGCTCACCAAGTCTACGCAGGGTGAGGCACTGGAATTCGCCGTGGCTGCTTCGGCACTGAAACACACCATCAACGGCGACTTCAACATGGTTTCTGCCGAAGAGGTGGAAGCACTGGCAGGCGGAGATGCCAGCGGACGCGTACAAAGATAATTTTCAAACACAACCAATCAACCTTACAAGAAATGGCTAAATTCGATAAAATTGCGGTGTTGGACAAAATCGGTTCAACGGGTATGGTGCCTGTGTTCTATCACAAGGACGTGGAAATTGCAAAGAAAGTGGTAAAGGCTTGCTACGACGGGGGTGTACGTGCTTTTGAATTCACCAACCGTGGCGACTTCGCCCACGAAGTGTTTGCCGAAGTAGTGAAATTCGCTGCCAAGGAATGTCCGGAAATGGCAATGGGAGTGGGGTCTGTAGTAGATCCTGCCACGGCAGCCCTTTACATCCAGCTGGGTACCAACTTCGTGGTAGGCCCGCTGTTCAACCCTGAAATCGCCAAGGTGTGCAACCGCCGTCTGGTGCCTTACACTCCTGGATGCGGAAGCGTGTCTGAAGTAGGTTTCGCCCAGGAACTGGGATGCGACCTGTGCAAGATTTTCCCGGGCGACGTGCTGGGCCCGAAACTGGTGAAAGGCCTGCTGGCTCCGATGCCGTGGTCCAAACTGATGGTGACCGGCGGAGTGGAACCGACACAGGAAAACCTGACAGCATGGGTCAAAGCCGGCGTATTCTGCGTAGGCATGGGTTCCAAGCTCTTCCCGAAAGACAAGGTAGCCGCTGAAGACTGGGCATACGTGACCGACAAGTGCAAGGAAGCCTTGGGCTACATCGCCGACGCCCGCAAATAAGACAAAATTCATTTTGTTTAAAGGTGTATAAGTAGAAAGCCTCGCAATGTCCTTCACACACATTGCGGGGCTTTTTTATGCCCGCAAGCGGAAGAATATTCATGAAAAAATACAAAAACGACGCCCTCCGCATGGATATGTGGACGGAAAATCCTATCTTTGCATGAAATTTTTCGCGAAATATGAAAATTAAGGAAATTGTGAATGCCCTTGAGATATTCGCGCCTCTGCCTTTACAGGACGGATTCGACAATGCCGGACTGCAAATCGGATTGACAGACGCGGAAGCTACAGGGGCTTTGTTGTGTCTGGACGTCACGGAAGCCGTGGTAGATGAAGCCATCACGCTGGGATATAACCTGATTGTGTCCCACCATCCGCTCATCTTCAAGGGCTACAAGTCGATTACCGGACGCGATTACGTGGAGCGTTGCATCCTGAAAGCCATCAAGAACGACATCGTGATTTTCTCGATGCACACCAACCTGGACAATGCCCCGCAGGGAGTGAACTTCAAGATTGCCGAAATTATCGGACTGAAGAACCTGCGCATCCTGGAGCCGAAAGAGAACCAGCTGCTGAAACTGGTCACCTTCGTCCCCACAGCCCAGGCCGAAGAGGTGCGCCAGGCCTTGTTCGCCGCCGGATGCGGATGCATCGGCAACTACGACTCCTGCAGCTATAACCTGGAAGGAAAGGGCACTTTCCGCGCACAGCCGGGCACGCATCCTTTCTGCGGAGAAATCGGCCAGCTGCATGAGGAACAGGAGGTGCGGGTGGAGACGGTGCTTCCGGCCTACCTGAAAGGGAAGGTGCAGAAGGCCCTCATCGAGGCTCATCCTTATGAGGAGCCGGCCTACGACTTCTATCCCTTGCAGAACGAATGGGCACAAGCCGGTTCGGGACTCGTGGGCGAACTGGAAGAACCGGAAACGGAGACCGACTTCCTGCGCCGCGTGAAGAAACTGTTCGAAGTGGGCTGCGTGAAACACTCGCGCATGAGGGGACGCCTCATCCAGAAGGTAGCCCTCTGCGGAGGAGCCGGAGCCTTTCTGCTGCCCAAGGCGGTAGGCACGCACGCCGACGTCTTCCTGACAGGCGAAGTGAAATACCACGACTATTTCAGCTACGAGAACGACATACTGATAGCGGAAATAGGGCACTACGAAAGCGAACAATATACCAAAGACTTATTATATTCAATCATACGGGAGAAGTTTCCGACACTCGATGTACAGCTGACGCGTGTCAATACCAATCCCATAAAATACTTGTAGAAAACTATGGCTAAAGAAGCAAAAAAAGATCCGAATGAATTGAGTGTAGAAGAAAAGCTGAAAGCACTCTATCAGTTGCAAACCATGTTGTCGGAGATTGATAAAATCAAGACACTGAGAGGGGAGCTTCCGCTGGAAGTGCAGGACCTGGAAGACGAAGTGACCGGTCTGAGCACACGTATCGAAAAGATCAAGGGTGAGATTGAAGAGTTGAAGTCGAATGTGGCCAGCAAGAAAATCGAAATCGAAACGGCCAAGACTTCCATCGACAAGTATAAGAGCCAGCAGGACAATGTGCGCAACAACCGCGAATACGACGTGCTGACCAAGGAAATCGAATTCCAGAGCCTCGAAGTGGAACTCTGCGAAAAACGTATCAAGGAATACACCGCTGGCATCAAGGCTAAGGAAGAGGAAATCGTGAAGAGTGAACAGCTGCTCGAGGAAAGAAAGAAAGACCTGGAGGTGAAGAAGAACGAGCTGGACGAAATCGTGGCCGAAACCAAACAGGAAGAAGAAAAGCTGAGAGAAAAAGCAAAGAACCTGGAAGCTACCATCGAACCGCGTCTGCTTCAGGCTTTCAAGCGTATCCGTAAGAACTCACGCAACGGTTTGGGTATCACTTACGTGCAGCGTGACGCTTGTGGCGGTTGCTTCAACAAGATTCCGCCTCAGAAACAGCTCGACATCCGCATGCGCAAGAAAATCATCGTTTGCGAATACTGCGGACGTATCATGATTGACCCGGAACTGGCGGGTGTGGAACCGGAAAAGCATCTGGAAACAAAAATGAAATAAGTACCGGAAAAACCGGTGACTGGAAAGAAGGGATTCCTATCCGTGGGAATTCCTTCTTTTTTTATGCCTTACAAATCGGCATAGCGGGGGATGTCGGGAAGAAAATAATACGTGTTGCGCGCATAGTCGATACGGCAGCAGTAGTGACGGAGCCCGTTGCTCACCACCAGATAGTCCACCTTCAACACCATGTTGTAGCGCGTAATCTGGTCGAAGACCGCCTGCGTAATCTCCACCGTAGGAGCCTTGTACTCCACAATCATCTGCGGGGTCAGGTCGCGGCGGTAGAGCACCGTGTCGCAGCGTTTCTTCGTCCCGTTCAGGCTGATCTGTATCTCATTGGCCAGCAGCCCTTGCGGATAACCCTTTACTTCCAGCAGGAAATGCGTGAAATGCTGGCGCACCCATTCTTCCGGAGTCAGCGCCACATAGCGGCGGCGGATTACGTCGAATATCACGTGTTTTCCGTCGCGCTGCGCAATCTTGGCGTCAAAGGCGGGTAAGTTCAATACATCCATAAGCGTCCTTCTATTACGGGGCAAAGATACGCTATTTTCCTAAAACCACATAAAAGCTGAATTATTTTCCAAAATCTGCGGGTCTCCGGTGCGAGAAAATCCCGAATTCTTTTTCCTGTTTGCATTATTATTGTACATTTGCGTAAATGGAACGTGATTCCACGTTTCTGAGAAAACCTTATTGGCAACACAAATTCTGAAATCCAATGAAAACGAAAGAAGAAATAGTAGCAAACTGGCTGCCGCGCTACACCAAGCGGAAGCTGGAAGACTTCGGTGAATACATCCTGTTGACGAACTTCAACAAATACGTCGAAATCTTTGCCGAACGGTTCAACGTGCCCATCCTGGGACGCGACGCCAACATGATTTCGGCCCATGCGGAGGGAATCACCATCATCAACTTCGGGATGGGAAGCCCCAATGCAGCCATCATCATGGACCTGCTGAGTGCCGTGCACCCCAAGGCGTGCCTCTTTCTGGGCAAGTGCGGGGGTATCGACAAAAAGAACCAGATAGGCGACCTGATTCTCCCCATTGCCGCTATCCGCGGCGAAGGAACGTCGAACGACTATTATCCGCCCGAGGTACCGGCGCTTCCGGCCTTCATGCTCCAGCGTGCCGTATCGTCGGCCATCCGTGACCACTCGCGCGACTACTGGACGGGGACAATCTACACCACCAACCGCCGCATTTGGGAGCACGACGAGGAGTTCAAGAAGTACCTGCTGAAAACCCGTGCCATGGCGGTGGATATGGAGACGGCCACCTTGTTCACCACCGGATTCGCCAACCACATCCCGACGGGCGCTCTACTGCTCGTGTCCGACCAGCCCATGATTCCGGAAGGCGTGAAGACCGAACAGAGCGACTCGATGGTGACCAAGAACTTCGTCCATGAGCACGTGGAAATCGGCATCGACGCCCTGCGCATGATCATCGACGAAAAGAAAACCGTAAAACACCTGAAATTCGACTGGTAAACGAGGCGGAAGACAATGGCAAAGGAAGTCACATACGAAGAGATTGTACGCAACCTGAAGAACCGGGTCTACGCGCCTGTCTATTTTCTGATGGGCGAAGAGGATTACTACATCGACCGGATTGCCGACTACATCATCGACACCGTGCTCAACGAGACGGAAAAGGAATTCAACCTGACCGTGGCCTACGGGGCGGATACCGACGTGGCTAACGTCATCAATGCGGCCAAGCGCTACCCGATGATGTCGGAATACCAGGTGGTGGTAGTCAAGGAGGCACAGAGCCTGAAACGCCTCGACGAGCTGGCCTTCTACCTGCAGAAGCCCCAGAAATCGACCATCCTAGTGATGTGCTACAAGCACGGCAGTATCGACCGCCGGAAGAAACTGGCCGCCGAAATCGAAAAGAACGGCGTGCTCTTCGAATCGCGCAAGCTCAAGGACAGTCAGCTGCCCGGTTTCATCTCGTCGTACCTGAAGCGCCGGAAGGTGGAAATCGAGCCCAAGGCTTCGGAGATGATGGCCGAGTTCGTGGGAGCCGACCTGAACCGCATGGCGGGCGAACTGGAGAAACTCATCCTGACGCTTCCGGCAGGCATGCGCAGAATCACACCGGAACAGATAGAGCGCAACATCGGCATCAGCAAAGACTATAACAACTTCGAGCTACGGAGCGCGCTGGTAGAGAAAGACGTGCTGAAGGCCAACAAAATCATCAAGTATTTCGAGGAAAATCCCAAGAACAATCCGTTGCAGATGACGCTGGCCATCCTGTTCAATTTCTTCTCCAACCTGATGCTGGCTTATTACGCTCCCGAAAAATCCGACCAGGGAGTTGCCGCCCAGCTGGGCCTGAAAAGTCCGTGGCAAGCGAAGGATTACATGCTGGCCATGCGCCGTTATTCGGGCGTGAAGGTGATGCAGATTATCCATGCCATCCGCGAATGTGACGCCCGGTCGAAAGGCATCGGCAATCCGTCCACGCCCGACGGGGAACTGCTGCGCGACCTGATTTACTTTATCCTACACTAAATTTTCTCTCCGAAGCGGAGAAGTCACGATAAGCCCTCAAAAAAGCGGCATACATTCGGAAAATCGCCGGATGTATGCCGCTTTTTTCGTTTTCGCGAGAATTGAAAATTCCGGGGCGAAATACAAATGGACGTCAAATTTTAAATTCTCACGAGGTTTCCCTACAAACGGTCAATTACAAGTAGAATTGGAAGAAGAAAAATACAAAAGTAAACCTGCTTTCGTGTAGATTTGTATAGTTTACATTTGTACTTACTACTTTTCTACACAACAAATGTAAATATTCCGATTCGAGTAGGGGAGTGATTACACTGATACAAAGCGTTTTACAAGAATAAACCATTACATCTCTAAATGTAAACGAATAAATATAACCTTCACTTTAACCATACATAACAGACTGATTACCAGCTATAATAGAACTGATTTCCACAAATCCATTCAAGAAAAAGAAGGAATAAGACGAATAAACTTCAAATTCGGCCCAATATACACATCTATCAAACCATAAATAGCATAAAACCAGTAATATAACAATATAATATAAAGTAAATTACAATTGTATTTACACTTGTATAGAAGCAACATTGTACAAATGGAATGCGCTGTTTTACATCTGTAACGATATAAATTTAGATTTATAAATTTGCATTTCTAAATTTAAAGAATTACTTTTGTAATCAACAAACAAAGCCATTTCCATTTGTATATGAAGGACCGGATTCTAAAAATCATGCAAAAAGAGGGATTGACGAACGCCGAATTCGCCGAGAAGATTGGGATTTCCACCTCGTCACTGTCGCATATCTTCAGCGGGCGAAACAAACCGAGCCTGGAAGTCGTGATGCGCATCCACAAAGCCTGTCCGTATGTCAACATCAACTGGCTGCTCTACGGAGAAGGCGAAATGGAAGAAAGCGCTCCCGCCGTGACAGGCATGGACCTGTTCACCCAACCGCTTGAGAATCCGAAAAACACGTCCGACGAACCGGATTCTCCCGATTTTTGCAAGGAGAACGAGGTTCCCAAGGTGGTTTATCCCCCCAAAGAGATTATCAGAGAGGAAGTTAAGTACATCGAGAAACCACATCCGAAGATTACCGAAATACGCATTTTCTTCGACAACGGCACCTACGAGGTCTTCAAACCCGAAAAATAACGTCCCGCACGGGAAAAAGCATCCCCCCGGGAACTAGGCATATAAAAGGTAAATTCGTATCTTTGCGTGACAGAAACGAATTTACCTTTTTTATATGAAGAAATACATCTTAGATTTGACAGTCACCGAGAACCTTCGCCTGCACGCGAACTACGTTCTCATCAAGCTGACGCAAGAGGCTCCCTTGCCCGAAATGCTTCCGGGACAGTTCGCCGAAATCCGGGTGGACGGCTCGCCGACCACTTTCCTGCGTCGCCCCATTTCCATCAACTATGTAGATAGAGAGAAAAACGAAGTGTGGTTCCTCGTCCAGCTCGTAGGCGACGGTACCCGTAAACTGGCCACCGTAGAGAAAGGCGACACGGTGAACGTGGTGCTCCCGCTGGGCAACGGATTCACGATACCGGCTTCGCCCGACACCAAGGTGCTGCTCGTGGGCGGCGGCGTAGGTACGGCTCCCATGCTCTATCTGGGTGAAGCCCTCCTGAAACGAGGATGCAAGCCGACCTTCCTGCTGGGTGCCCGCTCGCAGAACGACCTGCTCCAGCTGGAAGAGTTCAAAGCCCTCGGCGATGTGTACACCACCACCGAAGACGGCAGCATGGGCGAAAAAGGATACGTCACCATGCACAGCGTACTGAAAGAAAAACGATTCGACCTGATCTGCACCTGCGGCCCGAAACCCATGATGGTGGCAGTGGCCAAGTATGCCAAGGCAGAAGGTATCGAATGTGAAGTGTCACTGGAAAACACCATGGCCTGCGGCGTCGGCGCCTGCCTCTGCTGCGTGGAAAAGACCGACGAGGGACATGTGTGCGTATGTAAAGAAGGTCCGGTATTTAATATAAAGAAACTATTATGGCAGATTTAAGCGTAAACATCGGTAAATTGAACATGTCGAACCCGGTCATGACTGCATCGGGTACATTCGGATATGGACTGGAGTTCCAGGATTTTGTCGACCTGGAGAAAATCGGAGGCATCATCGTGAAGGGTACCACGCTCCACCATCGGGAAGGAAACCCTTATCCGCGTATGGCCGAAACACCCATGGGTATGCTCAATGCCGTGGGACTGCAGAACAAGGGCGTGCATTATTTCGTAGACCACATCTATCCGCAGATTAAGGACATCAGTACGAACATGATTGTGAACGTGTCCGGCTCACAGGTGGAAGACTATGCCGAAACGGCTTCCATCATCAACGAACTGGAGAACATCCCGGCCATCGAGCTGAACATCTCCTGCCCGAACGTGAAGCAGGGAGGTATGGCTTTCGGTGTGACGGCCCACGGAGCAGCCGAAGTGGTGAGCGCCGTGCGCAAGGTCTACAAGAAGACTTTGATTGTGAAGCTGTCGCCCAACGTGACCGACATCACCGAGATTGCCCGTGCGGCAGAAGGTGCTGGAGCCGACAGCGTGTCGCTCATCAACACCCTGCTGGGTATGGCCATCGACGCGGAGAAGCGCCGTCCGGTGCTGTCTACCGTGACTGGCGGTATGAGCGGTGCGGCCGTGAAACCCATCGCCCTGCGCATGGTATGGCAGGTGGCCAAGGCCGTGAAGATTCCGGTAGTAGGCCTGGGCGGTATCATGAACTGGAAGGACGCCGTGGAATTCCTGCTGGCTGGTGCCACTGCCATCCAAATCGGTACGGCCAACTTCATCGACCCGGCCATCACCGTGAAAGTGGCCGAGGGCATCAACGACTATCTGGACCGTCACGGATACAGTTCCGTACGCGACATCATCGGGGCACTGGAGGTCTGAAAAACAGCCCTCTCAAAGCCCGAAAACAGGCATAAAAAAATGTCCTTGCGTTCGTCACAAAACGCAAGGACATTTTCTTTTAAACGCAAGTGCGTTTTACCTAAAACGTAAAGGCGTTTTAAATGAAACGCACTTGCGTTTTTCTAGAGGGTGAAAATCAGGCTTTTTCAAGTCTAATATGGGGAAAATACCCCCCCAAATTACGGATACGGTTGTCTGTTTATGTAATTAATCCGTTTTTATACGCTTCTGAGTTGGAACAAACCGAATACTTTTATTACTTTTGCAAAGTTCAGTTCCAGCCCTTTTCTTCTGGAAAAGCCAGAAAACTGAACAAGACATATTGAAAGGCGTTTACTACGCTTTGGTTTTGACGTTCTGAAATCCTAGGAAAATTTCAAAATTGTAAGTCAAGAACAAAGCAACGTAAATGCCCCATGGGTGTGTTATATCCATACCTGTTATGCCCGATAGCCATAAGTGTATCTGTACGCCTGTGGTGGCTTCCGGTGTAAGGGTATGTTATATATACATATCGGCGTGGGGCTTCTGCGTTGCTCGTTTCGACTTACAAGGCAACATTCCTAGGAGCCTCAGAACGTGAAGCGAGCGACAGTGCAGGGCTTCACGCTTGAACCGAATATTGTAAAATATCAATCTGATTATCAAATATTAATATCGGAAATTGTATGGTAATGATACCATATAGTTCCCGATATTTGTGAGGATTAGCCTATTCTTTCTTGTGCAACCTCAATGGCTTTCCGCTTTAATTCGTCTTCACCTTCTATAGCATCCAATACTTTGTCTGCCAACCATAGTGTAAGAAGTTCATTTTTATCAATCTTGAAATACTCAGCTAATTGTATTACTTGTGCCCGTTTAGCATATCTATCGCCACGCTCTATTTTGCTAAACATTGGAGTGTCTATTTCAAGCAAAGCTGCCAATTGCCTTTGTAGCACACCGTGTTCTTCTCTCAACTCTTTTATTTTGTCTCCTAATAACATGGTCTTTATTCTTTTGAGTTCAGTATGTGTTTCGTCGAATTTCGACGGATTTAAACATTTTCGACGGAATGGGCTGTATCTTTTCGTCGAATTTCGACGGATTGGCTATAATATAAACCAATTTCGTCCATCTGTTCTAATCAATTCCTCGGCTTTCATAACTTTCAATAGATCACCAAGGCTGCGTAGTTTTTGCTCTTCAGTCTTATTGCTAGGCATTACATCTTTGATGTATTCGTAGATGCCATCACGTTTGGCTCCATCTGATCCAGCATTCTTAAGATATTGCAAAACCATCTGTTTAATTTTGTCCTTATCAAGTCCTTTTTGCTTGGTGTAACCTTGCAATTGACGAGTGGCTTTAGCAACTCCTAAAGAAATTGTATAATTGGGAGCATCGCCCTCAATAAGTCCCCTGTTCAGCAAGTCTTTTGCAACATCTTCATGTATGAATCTGCCTTTCTGCACAGCATCGAGAGATATGCAATCCCATAATGATAGAGTGTTGTCAGTCTTCAATAAATCCGTATATCGTTTATTGATCTCGTTACCATATATGCGTACTACAACTTTCTTTTTTGCCGCATCAATCTCGTAGTCCGGCATCGGAAAGTGTCTGCGCCATTGTTCATTAAACATTTTCTTGATGCCACGACTTACGGTATCAATCATATTGAAGTCCACCATTGCCTTGCATAGGCATTCATTGCGGAAATAGGTCTGAGATTCCTCATTTCTCAAAGCATTTTCCAAAGTTCCGGGGATGAAAGTACCGGCGTTGGAATAATATAGGTAGCCGGGATTCTCAACGAAATTGACACGCTGTTGCATCGTGTAATCTTGATGAGCAATGCAGTTATGAAGTGCTTCGCGTATAGTGTAGTCATCATACTGTTTCATTGTATCTGGGAAAAGCGTACCACCAGGCATTTCACGCAAAGTCAGATTTTCAATCTTTGAGAGAATTTCATCTACTGTCAGTATGAATGGAACAGTGAAATGTTCGTAGTCCACCACATCTTGATTTGCATCCCTGCGTGTCCAAGTTACCTGAGCGACAACAGGACGCAGCTTAAAGGCTGATTCGTATTTGCCCAACAATATGATAGCGGCACGAGTGATGCTTCCATTTCTTGTCAGCCCGCATTTGCCAAGAAATGTCTGAATATCCCAAGCATTTACCTCTGATTCGGGAATACGACTATGTACCTTTTTAAACATTTTGCGGGCTTTAGCTATAGCAACTTCGTCAAGGTCATCTATCGTTGCATCAGGAACAATCTGTGCAGACCAATCTGTTTCACCAAATATTGGCTCATCAAGAATGACATTCATGCGCTCAGTGGTCGACTCCACAAGAGAATCTTCAATTCGCTGCCATGCTTTGTTATGAGCGTAAACAGGCAATTTGGGACGATGCTTGGGAATATGGACTACCCAAACTTTCTTGTTAGTGTCATCGGTAACAAACTCTTCAATATTGAGACCTTCTGTCGAAAGATTAACACATCGTTCTGTTAAACGAAGAATTGCCTTTTGCCGGTCATAGTTATAGGTATCAGTCCCGACAATTTCCAAAGAACTGTCATGTACCCCTATCACTAAATGTCCTCCTTCCATATTGGCAATAGCCGACACATATGAGATGATATCGTTTTTCTCATCCCCACAGAATGAGTTCTTTAAATTCTTGAATTCCTTCCATTCGCAACGAGCATTCTCTTGTGGATAGTTGCGAAGGAGATATTGTTGTAGTTCTGACTCTTGCATAATTATCCAATTATACTTTCACTTTCATCATTATGTTTCTCAGCATTTCTGATGACGCATTCTTTACTTGTATTGGCATAGCAGTAGACACAGAAATGACGACAAGTATTATACATGCCGATGTCTTTGCTGATCATACATCCACATACCTTACGTTGCCCTGTATCCTTTACATTACGCACCTTCTCTGGTATTGGTGGCAAATTACCAAACAAGTCTTTTTCTGGTAATTTCAATGTATGTAGATAATAGACAAGTTCCTTATCGTCAGCAAAAATGCGTTTCATCAATTCACCATCAATACAACGATTGTGTTCTATCCCGTATTTTTCGAGGTCAATATCTTCCGCACAAGTGGCGATTTCAACATCCCAACCATCTTTGTGCCAAACTTCACGAATCTTTTGAAGTCCTTCTACGATTTCTATGCGTTGAGCAAGGTTGGCTTCGGCATTCTCCACATTCTCCTTTGTAAAAAGCATAGTTTCCTTAACAAGGTTGTTTTGAACCTTGCGATAAGCTTTTACATCAACGAAACTGAATACAAGCTTATTTGTGTAACCTTTCAGTTTATTTCCAATGTGCCAAATGCGCGTCAAGAGGTCACGAGGAGCGATATTTGGCGTAATTATTAAAGGATCAAAACGCCAGATTACTTTCTCCTTACCAATCATATCAGAAAGTTTCTTGAATGTCTCAACTCTGTTTTCGACAGACGAAACATTAGGTTCAAAACCTTCTTTTACATAATCGTTGAGTGTAACCTGAAAGTAGTAGTGTATTCCTCTTTCGTCAAGCTCATGAAGGTATGGGAGGATCGGCTTTGGGTTCTTTGTCCAGAAAATCACAACCTTGCAGTTCTTGAAAGAAATATACATTTTCTGCTGGTTGAAGGGGTTATACCATGCACAATACCCTTTAGCCAAGCGGTTGAAGAACCACTTGGCATAAAAAGCAGGAATATCGGTTGAACGACTTGCAGAGACAATGACAGGAGCTGTAGCTTCTACTTGTTCACCTGTATCGTTCGTGATAATAATTTTACCTGTTGGCATAACGATTAAATAAATCTTGCATTAACTGCTCAAAGTACTGTTTATTCTCATAAGTTCCCTCTACGATAGGAGGATAACCACCTTTATCATAAAAGCACCAATGCTTAAAATGATCAATGGTTGATCTATTATCTATAGGGTTATCCAATGGATTAGAATAGTATTTACCACCAGGAGCATAACCTTTTTGAAATGTTATTACCTTTCTGGAAAGCGTTTCTCGCATTTTTATAGGTAGGTAGTTTCTTGAAAGGATAAAATAGTTAACATTTGCATCTTCTACAAATTTAGATGATGTTGGATGTATTGGTCTCAGGTTTCGCTTTTCAACACCATCCTGCGAAATAACATTATTTCCTTGTGGTTGTGGATACGAAGTCATATTTAAACTTTTAATACTTGAAATCAGTTTCTCAATCTTCTTATATGCAGCATCAGTTGGTTTCAAGAAGTTGTCAAGGATGCTCAAGAACGCTTCTGGATCTTGCCTTTTACTCTCAAGTTCTATAGCTTTATCAATATTTTCTTTTTGGGTCTTTAAACCTTCTTTACCTACAATCGAATAAATTTTACTACGGAATTGTTCTGGTGTATAAGCACCCTCATCTCCTGCAAAATTAACAGCATCAAGAGCTTTGTACGCTTTAGTTGTAGTAATACGTGAGAAACTACTAAAAATATACATAAAAGCTTTAGGACTTTGAACTATATTTTCAAGTTTAACAGCCTTATTTACCGCCTCAACAACTTTCTGCTGTTTTACAACTTTTGACTCTACATTATTTTGATTCTCAATAATCTTAGATCCCAACTGACTTTCTACAATAACTGAAGTATTATTGCTCGCTTTGGGTAAGACAGCATCCTTTATTTCTATTCCATTAAGCATTCGCCAAACATTACTTGCAAATGATTGATAATAATCCTTATTGCCATTTATCAATACAGACGTAAATGTCTTTGGCAGAGACGTAAAACCTCTTGTGGCACCATAGATGCCATAAGCTAACTTATAATTACAGAATCCTACTTGTACAAGGTACTCTACCAAACGATCAATGTTATCGCCTTTCTGACAGAATGCAGCAAACGATGAAAGTACATCATTTTCAATAGCGAATAAGTCAAAGGCGGAGTTCTCCTGGAAATGATTAAGTAATGCTCCAACATAAGCAGATGCAGGATTTGAGTCCCATTTATCTCCAAGCATGTTCCTTAGAATCATACCTCCATTATATGCCTGTGCCAAAGGTTCTTCTACGCCATTTTCTTCCATTACAGATTTGTACTCTGCCATAAACTGGGAGCAAATAAGGTTCTTATAGAAAGAACTTTGGTAAGATGTGTCCAAAATATGCAAAGACAGATTATCATCAACATTCAGCAATTCCTCAATGGCATACTTTTCACGTTGAGCATTATCTTTTGCTTCCAATTTACGAATGGCGCTATTCATATTGTCTATGACACGAGAAAACGTCTCTGGGGAAACATACTCTAAACAACTCCACAATTCGTTTGCATCATAGACTCTACGAAGAGGAAGTTTGTTACAGAATGCGTCATAAACACCCCAGTAGTGCAAAAGATTCTTGGCATCTTTTGTAGAAAGACCTTGCGGATTGTCAGACAATTTTAACTCTAATAAATTTTTGTTCCAAATGGTATCTTCATCTATTGAAGAATAGATTTCATTAAACTCTCTGATTCCATTCAAGATAGCATCGTCTTGTGCCTGAGTGGGTCTTTTATCAGGAGAATTTACAACAGCAGAAAGCGTGTTACGAAGTTTTCTTGACAAAGCTTTCAATTTGCCAACCTCGTTGCTGACCGAGCTATTAGCACCTATTAGATAACAATAAATGAAACCTTTAATTCTGTCTAGCAGAACGTCTCTACTAACATCTATAGGTTCATTCTTGATCTTGAAATTTACATATGAAAGATTCCATAAGAAATCATCTTTGTCAGATTGAGTAAATAAATCTTTGGCAACGCCAAAAAATGTTTTTTTCTCTTTGGGTTTAACATCTATGTTAGGAGCATAAAGCTTATAGAACTTATTCTCTAGGCTTTGTTCTGCCTTTGACAATACACCCTGATGCTCCTGATAACTATTAAAATAGATACGACAATGAAAAGGGTTAAGGTTGATGGTATGATAGCAGAGATAGGTCTCTACTCCGTCATGTTCCTTAGCCTTCTCAAAGAATCCATCTTTATAGTCATCAGTTTCTATCTCAATAACCATAGGATAGTTCTCAAGGTCATTTTCTTCAATCTCGAACCTTGGATATTTACTGTACAATATTATTACTTGTTCTTTGTCGTTCGCGCAGACAGGATAGAAGCGTTTGTTACCAAAGCCGCGTCTTGCGTAAAATCCTAAGGGCGAAATTGACTCTGAAGACAATATGTTATTGAAATTCAGAGTACAGGTCGGTATGTATAATTTCATAATTATCCTCGTTTTTTAGGAGTTGACAAACCTCATAGTGTTAATTTGGGGCCACTTGTAAGACTCGTATCATAAAGTGAAGTAGGTACATCATCAAAAAGACTGGAAAGATTGCCTGAGTGCATTATATACAAAGCTCGATAGGTTCTTGTCACGGCCACATATAGTGGATTTCGGTTTGCATCGTCTTCAACAGTACATTCAGGAATGAAAACATGTTCAAATTGAAGTCCTTTTGAACTATGGTAGGTCATCATCTTTGGATTGTCTGAAGAAAAATCTAGATCCATAAACTGCCCATACTTAGCTTCAACGTTTACACCATGATTCTTGAAATATTCATATGCACGCTCTACTTCATCATTGTGTCTAAATAGGATGCCGACATCCTCCATGTTTTTGTTTTGAATAAGCGAAATGATGGCATCATACTGTTCAGTAATGTTATTATACTTGATAATCTTTGGTTTTTCAACACCCTCTTCAGTACAACGCTCTTCAAGTTCGTCACTTTCGGAATTTAGATACTGTGCAAGACGGGCTATCTTTTTGGGTAATCGATGATTGAACACAAGCTGTTCGACAGGGAACTTAGTAAAATACTGTATATCCTCCATTGAAACAGTTTGCTTATCTTTAATAAAAGTATAAAGTTGTTGAGCCGAGTCACCATACAACAATAATGCTTTTTTTGCCTTAGAACGGAATAGTTCTATATCCTCTTTGGAAAAATCTTGTGCTTCATCCACAATAATATAATCAGCACTTGGACATCCAGCTCTATTCTGCCAATGCCAATGATAATCAACATTTCGTTGTGGAATACCTACCTGTGAAATGCCATCAGCCATATATTGCATTAGTGCTTTAGTGAACACAATGTAAAGATAGGTACCCTTATGCTCATCTTGTATCTGTTTTGCCTTCCACAAGGCAAGAATGGACTTTCCACTACCTGCACAACCCTTAACAATGTAGGAGTTATCTGTTTTCTTGTTAATCACCTTTACCTGGTAATCATCAAGTTCGGAATCTTTAACGTAAAAACTTCTCTTAGCCATGATTAGATTTATAGATTTATGTTGAAACTATCAATTGTTATTTCATTGTCTTTTGAATGGCTGCAAATTGCCAAATCATCATTTTGCATGTATTTGGTGGGGTGTATGACGTGGATAAGGTTTGCTGTTTCCATTCCTTGCATGATAGCTGTCTTAAGCGGTTTCTTACACAGCACTCGATAACACACCCTACTTTCGTCATTTGATTTGTGAGAATGACTTACGCTGAATGTTTGCTGCATAAAGCAAAAGTCTCTACATTCATCATGACAAGCACACGACAACGGTAAAAGCGTCTCAATGGTTCTGCTTTTACGAACATAGTCATTTATTGCATTATTCATCAATTGAGGATAGAAGTATCCTGAATGTTCGTCTTTAGTTGTTACATCAAGCATTATAAGCAAACCGTTTTCATGAAGAAAAGCCGTAAGTTTCTTTGCCATTATTGCGTATGCATTTGTTGGTAGGACTTCTTTAGAAATTAACTCACAAACCATCTTGTCACAGAGGATAAAATGATAATCGTTCTTTCCGAATGCAAGTTTTACCACGTCTTCAATAGTGCCTAACGTCTGGCTAAATACACTTAGTTCGACTTGTATATTTTTATTAGGGTTACACTCTACTAAATCCTTGAGTATGGCTAAAGCACCATCATTGCCATCTATTGCTGTGATACTTATCTTTGTATGAGGTAAATGTCTTCCAATTGCTGTAATCAAGCCAAGAATTTCCCCACCCGTACCGCAACCGTAATCCAATACACTAATCTCATCTTGTTCCAACGTTTTCTTCAGGCATTTATTCTGCAAAAGATTATCAGCAATACAAAACATTTCTGCATAACTACGAGGAAAGTAAGTACCAAGATAGACTTTAAGTTCTTCTTCGTTGAGATCAAGATTATACTCATAACGCTCATGCTCTGGAGCATAAATAGCTTGATGGTCATTGAAAATCTTTTTGTCAAGCCAATGTGGCAGAATCGTCTTTGACTTTCGGAAACAAACGTTCGAATTAGTATTTGACAGTTCTTTTGATTGATGTTCTTCGACAACGCCAGATGAATTGTCACTTTCGGTTGCAATTCTCTCGCCTTCTTCCCAAAAGATTGTAGAAGATGAAATGGCTTTAACAGCATGATTAGTGAACTTTGCGAGTTTTGCACAATGTTCACCGATGCCATCTGCATTTATTGTAACAACATATTCTTGAGTTAACCTTATTCCGTGTGCTGCAAAAGATGAAGATGCCCTTGTGCTGTCAAGCACCTTGACTGTAAAATTGTCGAGCTTGAGCGATAATTTTACTATCCTTTTCACAAAATTCGAAAGTGCAATACTATTTTCGTCCTCGGCAATAAAAGAATCAAAGTTTAATATTACCTCTTTTTTCTTTTGTTTTTTCTCTTCAGTGTGGGGCTCGTACTTCTTTATATCTTCGAACAACTCTATTTTCTCAATTGGCTCTGCTGGTTTATCATAAGTAGCATTGCTGAATTCCGTCAGATAGAAGGGATTTAGGTTGAGAGTTTCCGCAAGTTTAACGATTCCGAGTGGGTCAAGGTCGGTGTGAGGACAAGTGATGTCATCCAACTTTTCAATGAAATGTTCGCTATCAGTAATGTGAAGCCAAGACCTGTTGGTGGCACTTAAATTGTTTTCCAATTCAATGGGTTGATGAAATATAATAAGATGGGGGACATCCTTGATTTGATTCTTTTCAACCCCCAAGACTTTAAGTTCTTTCTTAACTGTCGAATGGTTTATTCGTGCTTGTTGGAGGGCTGTTTTTCTTGAGCCTCCCTTGATGGTTTTTCCATCGCAAGTCCATTCTCCGTTTTCATTGGCAACAACTTTGCCACCATAATTCTTAAATTCGATTGAGATGATAGCATCCTTCTTGATAAACAACGCATCTAATTCACATCCAATATTATAGTTGCCTACGAACACACAGAATTCATTCGAATCCTCATAGTGAGCTTTGAGTTGCTCACAGAGAAACCGAAACTGCTCACGTTCTGCTGTTGTGTCAAAGTTTCCGACTCTGAATGTTAAAAGTCCTCCCATTACAAAATATCAATACTATTTTTGTAAACTAAATGATCTTTGTTCCTGTGTTGACTTTTTCGTTTAAGAATTGTCAGTTTCGACTACAAAGGTACAAAAAATATAGCAAACACTTGTATGTATAGATATGAATTTGCAATAAATATATTTACTATCAATCAACTATCTTCGTTTTACCGAAGTATGCTTCTTTGCTGCGTTATCATTCCACGGTAGGTCAGACGATGAGCCACCAGATCCAGTACCAACATGAACCTCTGCCGGTCCTCCGGCGGCAAGGATAAAAGCTGTACCCAATAGTTCTGCCTGCTTTCCATTTACCTGCTCCTGTGGCTCGAATACGGTATTGACAAATTCCTCATCTGTGATCTGGCCGTTGAAATGTCTTTGGGCCACATCATAGTCTATCTGGAATTTGATGTTCTCAAAAAGCTCATCACCGACCCGTGTCCAGATGTGGAGCGACGGATTCCGACAGTTTGAGACATTGACACGTACAAGCTCATAAAATCAAGACACTAATGGTTATATGTTTCAACACCATCATTACCTCAAGCGTAATGAACTATTATAAATACAATCTTCCCAATATGAAGGTACATACAATATATTATAACCAGCCAACATAATTGCCCCCATTTCCAAGTCTTTAAAAGTAATAGTTAAACCTTCCTTGATTATCATATAAAACTTTTCCAATTTTTCATCTGACAATCCTTTATTATTAAAGTATTTAAAGGTATTATTATAAATATATCTAAGAGATTGAATAACAGACTTATCGCTTCCAATATATAAATAATCATCCCCATAGTCTAACAAATAGGAAAAGATAGCATTACGAATTAAAGGATTTAATTCTTTCATTTCATTATCAGAAAGGTATGCTACATGAAAGTCTTCTATCTGATTTCGTAAATATGCTGCAATCGATTTTGCTAATTGATTTTGATTACCAATCAATTCTTTACCTTTCAGAATAAGCACTTCACTTGCAGACTGATGCTCATTAAAAAGAATATTATCTAAAGCCATAAAAATCAAATTATTCCAAGTAATTAATCTTTACAAAGATAAGAATTTCACTTTAAAATATAATATTTCCCTAGAAGACAATAACATATCAACTGAAAAAACTATAGCTATAATTTTCATGCTATTCTCGTCATATTCTGACGAGAATAATCCGTTTATTCGCGTCAAAACGTATGAGGCCGCATTAAGAGATATTACCGATTTTATGACACTAAGTGAGAATTATTTTATCAGAACTATTTTCACAACCCCCTCAACTTCTCATCAAACTCCCTGCATTCCCAATAATAGGTTTCCACATCAGGAATACCATCCATAATATGAGCAGACAATTGATTGCAAAGCATTTTAAGATTGGAAGAAGAACCAGCTAAGGCTGTAAGATTAGAATGAATATCGGCCAAACCATCCTCTTCAATGGAAATATCCGACAGCAGGATAAAGACAATCCGGCAATCATCAAAAGCTGAATTATCCTTACAAACCTGTTTGCAAATTAAGATACTATCTGCCAGTTTTTGAGGTAAATCAGACTCATATTTCTGCGCCTGCTTACGAACAGATTTCTCTGTTCCTTTGTTTGAAAGGACTAAATCCCAACTCTTTAGTTCCACAAAACACAAGCAAGCACTGGAAGGAGAATCAGTCAATGCATCAACCGAATTTCTTGATTCTATCCCCATCGCTTTATCTGCCTCCTTTTTTACGGTATCAAAATCGAGGACATCGGTCTTTGAACCCGCCACCGAACACATATATACCTTCCCTTTAGAAGGTGCACATGCACTGTGAAGATTACAAATCACAGTATCGCAACCATCGAGGTATCCTTTTATTCTATTATATATTTCGGATGGAGTCATTTCAAACTGTTTCTTGCTGCATCTACATTCATTATTTCCCGTAATGGAGCAGCCAATAAGGTAAAAACCTGATTCAAATCATTGGTTACCTCCTTAAAACTGGAGAGCCTAGAATCCTGATTCTGTTCTGCCATATAATATACCACGTCTTTTTCTATTCCTTTGGCCGCAGCAAAATATCTCAGTCCCTGTATAAAATATGGACTGTGCGAACTGACAACAATAGGAATTCCTTTGGCTACCAGTTCAACAATAAACTGGCAAAAACTTATCTGCCACTCAGGATGTAGATGGATTTCCGGTTCATCCAAAACGAGCATTTTCGATGTGGAAATACTGTCCGTCTGTAACAGACGTAAAAGAACGCCAAAAGATTTGATGCCGGAAGCCACACTAACCGCTGGAATGGAAATGCCGTTTCTAAGAAAATATAATTGTTTTGTCTTCTCATCCACCGTAAAATTTCCTCCTATCAATCGTCTTATTTCATCCAATTGCGACTGATAGCTATTAGAACGGAATAATCCAGGCAAATCTTCAGCCGTATTGAGTATCTTTTCGGCCATATCGCCCAAATGATAGGGGATATTGCCTTTTTGCAAAGAATTAGACATTCCACGGAAAGATTTTGTGGGCACAGAACTTGACATGCGTAACGTATCGAGTATATGCAAATAAACTGGAGACTCTACATAGGTTATATCTTCAATGGAAGAATCTCCCCATAACTTAATATTTGATATTTTTCCATTCTCAAAAGTGAGGCTTATGTCACTGCCATCGGCATCCGTCGTATCATCATGAAAATAAATACTGGAATGTGTGGTACCGTATGAACTTAATGGCTCCATAAACTCACTTCTTGATATAATGTCAAATTCTCTCTTTACAGCCAAAACGGGATTCTCCAATTCTGAGAGATTTTGCTGGATTTGTGTGAATTTATCGTTTAATATAGCTGCCTGCCGATTCGTGAATCCACATTCAACCGCTTCCTTCTTAAGCGTTTCGGACAATTCTTCTACAGTAAGATTCTTCTCTACTAAATCGATACTTATTGATTGGATGTCCTGCAAAATTTTTGCATGATTATAGCGACTAAATAATCTCTTGATAGAAAGCAGATGAGAGTTTACAAACTGCAACGTCTTGAATTTATCTACTTGCTTTACATTATTGGTTGCCTTGAGAAGGGAAAACAAAACTTTACCGATTGAACTTTTACCTGAATCGTTTTCACCGGTTATCACAGTAAGTCCCCCAAGCTCAATATCTGCGCTTGCAACCTTTAAAATATTCTGTAACTGAAGTTTCATCTTTTATAAAATCAAGTCCATTGCAAATGTAAAAAAAATAGCTTACAAAACAAATTCAGCCGCTTGCTACTTATCCCTAATTAACCCTGCTATTTCTCTTCCAGCAAATCCGGACGCAAACGCTTCGTCCGTTCGAGCGACTGCTGGAACTCCCATTCACGAATCTTCGCTTCATGCCCCGACAGCAGGATATCGGGTACCTTCCAGCCCTTGTAGTCCGCCGGACGGGTGTACACCGGAGGAGCCAGCAGGTTGTCCTGGAACGAATCGGACAAGGCCGACTGCTCATCGGAAATCACTCCCGGGATGATGCGGACAATGGAGTCGGCAATCACCACCGCCGCCAGCTCACCGCCCGTCAGCACATAGTCGCCGATACTGATTTCCTTCGTGATGAAATGCTCGCGGATACGGTAGTCGATGCCCTTGAAATGCCCGCACAGGATAATCAGGTTCTGCGACAACGACAGCGTGTTCGCCATCTTCTGGTTGAACTGCTCCCCGTCGGGCGTCGTGAAAATCACCTCATCGTAGTCCCGTTCCGCCTTCAGCGCGGAGATGCAACGGTCAATCGGCTCAATCTTCATCACCATGCCCGCACATCCCCCGAACGGATAGTCGTCCACCTTGCGGTAACGGTCGTACGCGTAGTCGCGCAAATTGTGGATGTGAATCTCGGCAATTCCTTTCTTCTGTGCCCGGCTCATGATGGAGTAATTGAAGAACCCTTCAATCATTTCAGGCAATACGGTTATAATGTCTATTCTCATTTGTCTGCGATTGTTTTTTGCAAAAGTACGAATATTTTTGCTACTTTTGCATGAAAACATTCCTCTTTAATGTCATGACAGAAATAGAAAGAATCGACCAACTGCGTGAAGAATTGCACACGCACAACCATAACTACTACATTCTCAATGCCCCCACCATCAGCGACCAGGAGTTCGACCGCCTGATGCGCGAACTGCAGGATTTGGAGGCGAAACATCCCGAACACTACGACCCGAACTCGCCGAGCGTGCGCGTGGGCAGCGACCTGAACAAGGAGTTCCGCCAGGTGGAACACAAGTATCCCATGCTTTCGCTGGGCAACACGTATTCCGAGGCGGAAGTCCGGGAGTTCTACGAACGGGTGCGGAAGGCACTGAACGAGGATTTCGAAATCTGCTGTGAACTGAAGTTCGACGGGACGTCCATCTCGCTGACCTACGAAGACGGGCAGCTGGTGCAGGCGGTGACCCGCGGCGACGGCGTGCGGGGCGACGACGTGACGGACAACGTGAAGACCATCCGTTCCATCCCGTTGCGCCTGTCGGGCGAAGGCTATCCCCGCCAGTTTGAAATCCGTGGCGAGATTCTGATGCCGTGGACGGTGTTCGAGGAACTGAACCGCGAACGGGAGGAACGCGAGGAACCGCTGTTTGCCAACCCGCGCAATGCGGCATCGGGTACACTCAAGTCGCAGAACTCGGCGGTGGTGGCTTCGCGCAAGCTCGACGCGTACCTATATTATTTATTAGGGGAAGAGCTGCCGCACGACGGGCACTATGAGAACTTGCAGGAGGCCGCACGCTGGGGTTTCAAGATTTCCTCGCACATGCGCAAGGTGCGCACGCTGCAGGAGGTATTCGACTTCATCAACTACTGGGACCTGGAGCGCAAGAACCTGCCGGTGGCTACCGACGGCATCGTGCTGAAGGTAAACTCCCTGCGCCAGCAGCGCAACCTGGGCTATACAGCCAAGTCGCCGCGCTGGGCCATCGCCTACAAGTTCCAGGCGGAGCAGGCATGCACCAAGCTGCTGAAGGTGACGTATCAGGTGGGACGTACGGGGGCCGTCACTCCCGTGGCCAACCTGGAGCCGGTGCAGCTTTCAGGAACGGTGGTGAAGCGGGCCTCGCTCCACAATGCCGACATCATCGAGGCGCTCGACCTGCACCTGGGCGACATGGTGTACGTGGAAAAGGGAGGCGAAATCATCCCGAAGATTACGGGGGTGGACAAGGACGCGCGTCCGGCAGGCAGCGAGAAGGTGACTTTCATCACGCACTGTCCGGAGTGCGGCAGCAAGCTGGTGCGCTACGAAGACGAGGCGGCCCATTACTGCACGAACGAGGACGGTTGTCCCACGCAAATCAAGGGACGCATCGAGCATTTCATCAGCCGCCGCGCGATGAACATCGAGGGACTGGGTCCGGAGACGGTCGACCAGTTCTATCAGGAGGGACTGATTCACGACGTGGCCGACCTCTATACGTTGCAGGCAGCCGACATCTGCCGTCTGAACCGTATGGGCGAGAAATCGGCCGAGAACATCATCCAGGGAGTGGAGAAGTCGAAGACCGTGCCCTACGAACGGGTACTCTTTGCCTTGGGCATCCGCTTTGTGGGCGAGACCGTGGCCAAGAAGGTGGCGCGGGCGTTCCCATCCATCGACCTGCTGAAGGCGGCCACACTGGACGACCTGATTCACGTGGACGAAATCGGCGAGAAGATTGCGCAGAGCATCCTGCGTTATTTCCATAGCGAGAAGAACCTACAGCTCATCGAACGCCTGCGCGAAGCCGGACTGCAGATGGCGGTGAGCGAAGAAGAAACAGCCGGACAGACCGACAGGCTGCAAGGCCAGTCCATCGTCATCAGCGGGGTGTTTGCCCGTCATTCGCGCGACGAGTACAAGGCGCTCATCGAAAAGCACGGTGGAAAGAACGTGGGCAGCATCTCCAAGAAGACGAGCTTCATTCTGGCCGGGGAAAACATGGGTCCCAGTAAGCTGGAAAAGGCCCAGAAACTTGGCATCCGCATCGTCAACGAGGACGAGTTTCTCGGGATGATTGGCGAGTGAGGGACTTCCATTCCTTTACAATTTATTTATAAAAGGCAAAAAAACGATTAAATATATAGGTTAAGTTGAAAATATTCGTACTTTTGTACACTCGTTAAAGCGTTTATATTTCATTTATGATAGCAAGAAGACTGAAAGGAATGGGGGTGGCTCTGATTACTCCCTTCAAGAACGACGGCAGCGTGGACTATGAAGCGTTGTTGAGACTCGTTGAATATCAGGTACAAAACGGGGTGGATTTCCTTTGTGTACTGGGAACCACCGCAGAGACACCGACACTGACAGAAGAAGAGAAAAGACAAATCAAGAAGGTGGTGATAGAACGCGTCAACGGCCGTGTGCCCATTCTGCTGGGTATCAGCAGCAACTGTACGCAGACCGTACTCAACACCCTGAAAAACGAAGACTTCACGGGAGTGGACGCCGTACTGGTGGCCGTTCCTTATTACAATAAACCTTCGCAGGAAGGTATTTACCAGCATTACAAGGCCATCGCCGAGGCAACCAACCTTCCGGTGGTGCTCTACAATGTACCGGGACGTACGGGCGTGAACATGACGGCCGAAACGACTCTGCGGCTGGCACGCGACTTCAAGAACATCGTGGCCATCAAGGAGGCTTCGGGCAACATCTCGCAGATGGACGACATCATCAAGAACAAGCCGGAGAACTTCGACGTGATTTCGGGCGATGACGGTATCACTTTCCCGCTGATTACACTGGGTGCCGTAGGAGTCATCTCGGTCATCGGAAACGCTTTCCCGCGGGAATTCAGCCGCATGACCCGTCTGGCACTGGCAGGCGACTACAACAATGCGCTGACTATCCACCACAAGTTTACGGAGCTGTTCAAGCTGCTCTTTGTCGACGGTAACCCGGCCGGTGTGAAGGCCATGCTCAGTATGATGGGCATGATTGAAAACCGCCTGCGTCTGCCGCTGGTGCCCACGCGCATCACCACCTACGAACAGATGCGCCGCATTCTGGACGAACTGAAGGTAAGATGCTAAGGAGAATTCTCCTTGCATCTTCTCATGCCTACAGGCAATAAAAAAAGAGATTTCAAAAACCGAGGAGGGATTTGAAATCTCTTTGCTTTTTGTTGTATCCATGTCATCTTCTGTAAGGGGCGGGCATCAGCCTTTGGCTGTGTGCAGCAGTGATGCCAGTTCAGAGGGGCTCACGTTCTTTGCGACAATCACCCCGCGGTCATCTACAAGGCAGTTGATGAAACCGTGCTTCAGGTCGTACGACTTGAAAATCTCTGAATTCTCACCCTCCATTTCCTGATAGACGTTATCGCCGATACCGTCTTGTCTGACTGCCGTCCGGAAAACCGACGGATAGCGGTCGAACGAAATGGAAATCATCTCAACACGGGCATCGTCCGAAACCACATGGTGCAATCTGGCATTGCGGGTACGCGAAGTGGCATCGTAACTGGCCCAGAAACTCAGCAGAATGTAATTGCCTTTGGGGGCTTGCAGGCTGAGCGGCTGCTTTTCGTTTCCGAGCACTAACTCCGGAGCCTGCGCCCCGACGGGAAGTTTCTCGGTGGGAGTATTTCTCTTGTCGAATGACAGAGAAATCAAGGAACTGAATACTAATACAACAAAAAACCACTTTACATTTTTGAGCATGTAATTTGATTTTAGTTAATACTATCCGGTACTGTGTCCTTACAGTGATTTCCTGCCCGGAACATTACTTCTGCGGCGGAACGGAGGTCCATTCCGCCACGTGAATCTGGGAAATCCGGTGCAAATATACGGTTTATTTCCCGAAAAGATTCAAAGAAGTCTGTTATTTTATGTTTTTAAGCATAATTTTTAAGTTTCATCTGTAGCATTTCTCCGTTTTCGGCCACATATACATATTTGTCTACATCCCTGTCTTCCACTTCTATACGGTAATAATTGCCGTCGGCAGTCTCAAAATAGTCCACGTCGTCCACCCGCATGCCACTACCGGTGAGCTCGGCCAGTGCCTGACGCACTTCCTCGGGAAGGGTATCCATTTCGTAGCGGCCGATTTCATAGGTGGTGTGTACCCAAGAGAGAACTCCGCTGGCATCCTGCTGATAGAATACCTCTTTCTGCCGGCCTCCGTCACGGATTTCCACTTCAATGCCTCTCCGGTCTTCCTCGATATCCAGAATCACAGCCTGCGGATATCGCTCCATCACCAAATCTTTCACTTCTGCTGTCTGTCCGGGAGCCACGGGCAGGCGGTCGCCCCATTCCGTATTCTCACGGAGCAGCGTACCGTCTTCCAGATAAGTAAGCTCATACTCCCGTTCGCCCGATTCCACTTCAATCACGTAAATCATGTCCATACCGTTCTTTTCAATCATGTCCACATCGTCCACCCGCCAGGAGGCGTATGCACTGGCCGCAAAAGCCTCCAATACGGCTTGCGGAAGCTGCCTGAACGGCAGGTCGTATTCCGTCATCACCCATACGCCGTCGGGAGTGAACCAGGCCTTGTTCTCATATCCGTTGCCCACAAACTCGGCCTCATAGAATTCGCCGTTCCGCTCCCAGTCCACACGGGAGGCATTGGGGTATCTGCTGTCGAATGCCGCCTGCAAATCGGCTGATACTTGTACATGATCATCGTCTTTATCACAGCTTGTCAGGCCGACCACACCCAGTGTCATCATGGCCCAGAATACAAATTTCTTCATAACCTATGTCCTTTTTTCATTTATCTGTGGCAAAGATTGCACCTGATTCTGAAAAGAATTTGAAATTTTCCCCGCAGATGAAAAAATATGCCTATATTTGAGGTACACAACTTGGAACATTCACTGCATGAAAAAAATATACAGCATCCTGACCTTTCTTTTCTGTCTGTTATGCGCTGCGGCATCCGCCCAAAAGGTGGGACTGGTGCTCAGCGGGGGTGGGGCGAAAGGACTGACCCATATCGGAATTATCCGCGCACTGGAAGAAAACCACATACCTATTGATTATATCACAGGCACATCCATGGGGGCCATCGTCGGCTCGCTCTATGCCATGGGCTACTCGCCGGACGACATGGAAAAGCTCATCAAGTCGGACGACTTCAAGCGGTGGTATTCGGGAGGCATTCAGGAAAAATACATCTATTATTTCAAGCGGAACCCGCCCACGCCGGAATTCATCAACATCCGTGTGTCACTGAAAAATCCACTGCACAAGGTGAAGACGCAGTTCCTGCCATCGAGCGTGGTCGACCCGCTACAGATGAACCTGGCTTTCGTGGAACTGTTCGGGCAGGCCACCGCGCTCTGCCGGGGAAACTTCGACAAGCTGTTCGTGCCGTTCCGCTGCGTGGCCTCCGATGTGTACAACAAGCGTCCCATCATCTTCAAAGACGGTGACCTGGGCGATGCGGTGCGAGCTTCCATGAGCTTTCCGGGCATGTTCAAGCCCATTGAAATCGACTCCGTACTGGCCTACGACGGGGGTATCTACAACAATTTTCCGGTGAACATCATGATGGAGGACTTCCATCCCGACATCATCATCGGCAGTGTGGTCAGCTCCAACCCCGGAAAACCGCAGGAGGGCGACATCATCGGACAGCTGGAGAGCATGATTATGCAGAAAACAGACTATTCTGTGCCCGATTCCATGGGCATCCTCATGACCTTCAAGTACGACGACGTGAGCCTGATGGATTTCGACCGCTTTGACGAGCTGCACGACATCGGCTACAACCGTACCATCCAGCTGATGGATTCCATCAAGAACCGCATTTCCCGGCGTATGGACTATCGTCTGCTGGAAAAAGAACGTATCGCTTTCAAGAAGAAAATGCCGGAACTACGCTTCCGCAACATCGTCATCCACGGGGCCAACGACCAGCAGAAGAAGTACATCCGTAAGGAGTTTCATTCCGACAACGACGGCACGTTCTCGCTGGAGGAGCTCCGTAAAGGATATTTCCGACTGATGTCGTCGGACAACATGATTTCGGAAATCCTGCCACATGCGGTGTACAATCCCTACGAAAATGATTTTACCCTCGACCTGCAGGTCAAGATGAAGGACGATCTTTCTATTCGGGTAGGTGGCAACGTGGGTTCGAACGGGGCCAATCAGGTGTACGTGGGGGCTACTTACCACAACCTGAACAACTATTCGAAAGAATTCTCGCTGGACGGACAACTGGGACAAATCTACAATAACCTGCAAATCTCCGGACGTATCGACCTGCCGACGCGGCTGCCGACTTCCTACCGTTTGGTGGCTTCCCTGTCAACATTCGACTATCTGAAACAGGAAAAGCTGCTGAGCAAGGGCAATACGCCCATATTCAACAAACAGAAGGAGGAATATGTCAAGCTGTTCGTATCCATGCCTTTTCTGAGCCGCCAGAAGGCGGAATTCGGTATCGGACTCGGGCATCTGGAAGACCAGTATTTCCAGACCAACGTTATCGACTTCACGTCGGACGTGCGGGATGCCAGCAAATACACCATTTTCGGAGGTTCCGTGGCACTGGACGGGAATACCTTAAACAGTAAACAGTTTGCTACAGCCGGACGCAGGGAAAGACTCGCAGCCCATATCTACACGGGCGTGGAGCGCTATTATCCCGGCATGGAAGATCCGGCCTATACGGAAGACTACAAATACATCCAGTCGTGGCTGCAAATTGCCTATGAACTGGAAAAGTATCATACTCTGAACACCCATTTCTCGCTGGGTACGTACCTGAAAGCGTATTACTCCTCACGCAACTTCAGCCACAATTACCGGGCCACCATGATGCAGGCGGGCGAATTTGCACCGACAGCTCACAGCCGAATCACCTATAACGAGGCTTTCCGAGCCAATCAGTTTGTCGGGATAGGGGTAAGTCCGATTTACCAGTTTGCCAACATCTTTCAGATTCGCCTGAGCATGTACGGATTCGCGCCGATTTTTCCCATTCGCCAGGACGGCAACAAGGCATACTACGGAAAAGTCTTCTCTCAGTTCGAATATCTAGGTGAATTGGAAGTCGTAGCCCGTCTTCCATTCGGCTCCATCTGTGCCTACCTAAACCATTACAGTTCACCGAGTAACAACTGGAATCTGGGCATCACACTGGGCTGGCAGATATTTGGAAGCCGGTTTATGGAATAAATTTATTGAAAAAAAGTAGGTGAAAGATTTGGATATTTCACACAAACTCCATACCTTTGCACCCGTCAAACAAAAAGGACATGGCCGCGTAGCTCAACTGAATAGAGTAGCTGACTACGGATCAGCCGGTTACAGGTTTGAATCCTGTCGCGGTCACTTGTCTGTTAGGTTTGAATTGAAAATGATTGGCCGCGTAGCTCAACTGAATAGAGTAGCTGACTACGGATCAGCCGGTTACAGGTTTGAATCCTGTCGCGGTCACCATTTCACCACAGAGACATAGATATTTGGCCACGTAGCTCAACTGAATAGAGTAGCTGACTACGGATCAGCCGGTTACAGGTTTGAATCCTGTCGTGGTCACTTTTCTAGTCCGGTTTTCAATGATTGGCCGCGTAGCTCAACTGAATAGAGTAGCTGACTACGGATCAGCCGGTTACAGGTTTGAATCCTGTCGCGGTCACGAAAAAGCATCTTCCAATAAGGAAGGTGCTTTTTTTATATTCACACACTTTCTCTGTTTTATTTTAGATAAGTAAAAGCGGCTCAACGTTAAAAGCCTGAGGGATTCGTTGATTGGGCATAAATTTTAGCCAGTCCGAACAAGGAGAACGCCTCTAAATCTGATTCTATCAAAAATTGGGCGACACTTATACTTACAACTTTTCAATACACTGCATGGGAAGCAAACATCATTTATAAGAGTGAGTATCCAAATAAAGAAAGTCAAACTCTCTCAAACAACAATCAATTCTTTTTCCAACCAAACTTCACAATGGGAGATCGAGTTATTTTTATAATTAAACATAATACTGATTATATCCACTTTGCGTTTATACGAAAACGTAACTACGTTTTGTCCAAAACGCACTTATGTTTAGATAAAAACGCACTTGCGTTTTACTTAAAATGTACTTACGTTTTACGTTAAACGTAAGTGCGTTTTGACTGAAGCTCCAGTGCGTTTTACGCAGCCTTCATAAAAATCCCAAGAAGGCCTTTTTTAAGGTAAGCATTTGTTAAACTACAGGTATTGAACTTTATATACAACAATAGCGACTGTCACTATAAACCTAATAGTTGCAGTCGCTATTATTTTATTGAACCTATATGTTGCAGTCAGCACCGGTTGCCGGCTTCCTCCTCTTGTTTTGTCAATGCACTTTCCGGATGTTGCAGCTTCCATTTATGTGGAAGCAGTTCCAGCAGTTCCTCATGAGTAGCCTTTTTGTGATAGGGCATTCGGGCGATGACATCATTCAGATAATCCCTTGGGGTTACATCATGTGCCTTACAGGTGGCCAGCAGGGAACAGATGACCGACATATTAGCCGCTGCCTCATGGTTGCCGCAGAAGAGGTAATTTTTCCGTCCCAGAGTAATCGANCGGAGCCTCTGCTGCGGATTTTCCTGAATGCCCTCGACCATCATCACCAGGTCGCGCCATTCCATGGGATAGCTGTTTGATTGGGGATCGTACTCCGGCAGTTTGAAGCGGCCCGCCTCCAGGCGTTTTACATACATCACCATACCTCCGTCTTCTGCATGAAGCAGTTTCATGAGCCTGCGGCTGGAACCGATGAAGATGAAGACATCCCCGTTCTTCACTTCGCTGTTCATCTTCTCATGTACCACTCCGCACAGCGAACTGATACCCTTGCGCATATCTGTCCTGCCAGGACACAGGAAGTAGCGCATCGTGTCGTTCAGGTTAAACATGGCCGCCTCGAAGACTTTGGGTGAACAGCTCCATCAGTATCTCTTCTGACCCGTTCCCGAAGTGGGCACGAAGACCGTTGGGAAACAGAACGGACACACCATGCGGCACTTGTCCTTCAGGGGACGATTCCATGACTGACTGTTTAAGACTGATGGGAACCAGCTCCTGTTTAACACTGTTCCTGTCAACCGAACATTTTCTACGCCAGTAATGATAGGTTGAATAACTTATACCTATCTGTTGTAGGTACGACTTCAACGGCAGGCCGCTTTGTTGTACCTGTAATTCCAATTCTTCAAATTCCAGTCTATTCATAATAATTGAGGTTTGATTGTATTCGCTGCCGCAAAGCTACAATCAAACCTCAAGGTGTAAAAGGTGCATTTGTCCGAATGCTTACGTTTTAAGCCCAAATTACGCTACATATAGACGACCTACACAATATACCAATAAAAACGAAACAGGGCCGGATTTTGAAAGAAGAATCCGGCCCTGCAAATAAAAAACATTTAGAGAATTACTTTATCACCAAGATGGGTGTGTTGGAATGGAAAATCATCCGGCGGGCAATGCTCGGATTAAACAGCCGAGCAAAGATATTCCGCTTATAATTGGACAGGCACAACACATCGATGCCTTTTTCCTTCACGTAGTCATCAAGGTTATTAAGCAGGCTCTCTCCACCCAGCATATCGTAGTCGATTGTCAGTTGCGGATACTGCTTCTTGAAATATTCCTGGATACCCACCAGCTTGATCTCGTTCCACGTACGTTTCTGGGCATTGTCGCTAAGATGGATGAACGATACCTCAAAATGATAATCCTTGAAAGTGGTTACCAAGGAATCAAAGGCAATCAGGTCGCGCTGGTCAAAGCTCGTAAAGAACGCAATCTTATGAATGTCGTCGAAATTCTTCTTTGTGGCATTTTTCGGGATGGCATACACAAACACCGGACTGCGGTCAATAATCTCGGCTGTCACGCTGCCTATCAAATCCATTTCCTTTTCTCCCTTACCACGGGTTCCCATGATGATAAGGAGCGGCTGTTCCTCGCGCGCATAATGCAGGATTTCCTCCTCGGGCACCCCTTCCTTCAGCACGCAGGTGTATTTCACGTCGGGCAGCTCACCTTTCGCAATACGCTCCTTGATGTCGCCGGTGAGCTTGTTCAACTGTTCATGGATGTTGTCGAGCATGCTCTTGATACCCAGTTCATGCTCCATAGGCAGTCCGTAGCTTTCTGTGGCATACTGCAGGCTCGGCATATACACCGGACTGAAATACACATGCATCAGTACCACCTCGGCCTGGATTTTGGCCGCGAAGTTGAATCCGAACTCACAGGCAGCTATTGAATAATCGGAGAAATCCACCGGTACCAGTATCTGCTTGCTGTGTTTCTTTTCCGTCTTTTCCTCGTTGACCACATCATCGGCCAGCCATGCAGAACTTTCAATGATTTTCAATGCCCTTGGCAAGTCGCTTTCGCGGATACGGATTCTCACCCCCGAAGAAATGACGGGCTGAATCAGGTTGACATTGTGGATGCATGCCTCAATTCCTTCATTTTCAAGCACATTCTTAAGAATCTGGGCTTTAGAGTAAGTAAGAATGGCCAGTGTTACAAGTTTTTCTTCCATGGCTTCTGCATTTTAGGGTTAATATCTGAACAACAAGGGCTGCAACCGGAACGGACACTCTCCCACTCCCTGTTACAGCCCTTTTCTTATTTAAGCGCGTTGCTCTTCTTTCAGAATGGCTATCGCCTTATCGAGCACCGTGGTATCGTCCAGCATCACCAGTCCGCCGTCGGGGCCCGGCTCCAAGTGGATACCCACGCTTTTTCCGTCCTTGAAATTATGTCCGCCAAAAAAATTACGCACCGTTTCCACACTGAGGTTCAGCTCGTCGGCTATACGATGCATGCTGCCCGAGGGCAATGAATCTTTGATTTTACGGAGTTCGTTAAAAGTTATTGTTCTGTTCATAGTAGTCAAAATTAAGTGTTAGACAAACTGTTGTTTTTAAATACCGAGTTAAATATAGCAAAAGATTACGACAGCACAAATTTTCTGCCCCACTTTTTTGAGAATATCTCCCTTTTATATCAGAAATGCAGACTTTTTGCGACCAGCATCCCCTTGATAATCGCATAAAGATAGGTCAGAATCAGCGTGGCATGCAAGATGGATATGTCTTCACGGGTATATCCGCTGCAGGTGTATTGGGTGGAGATGTATTGCGGACTGTCGAAAAAGCGTCGGCAGAGGTACGTATAGAGCCAATATACCAGTCCTCCCACGGCCAGCCCGACTATGGCCCCGCACAGGATGTCGCCGGGATAATGCACTCCCAGATAGATACGCGAATAAGACGGAATCAAGGCCCAAAGGAACATCATGCACGTGAAAGGCAGGTAACGTACCAGCAGCGACACGAACATGGCTACAGCAAAGGTATTGGCCGCATGGCTGGAGATAAAGCCATACAAGCCACCCCGGTAACCGTTGACCGTCTGCACCATGTACATCAGTTCCGGGTCTTGCGTAGGGCGGAAACGTGCGAAATACGGCTTACAGAGTCCGGAGGCCAGCTGATCGGCCAGCAGCACGCAGAGTCCCACCATCAGCGTGATGACAATACCCTGCGAAATGCGGTTGTTCTTGAAAATGACATACAGCAACACCACCATGGCCGCAATCCATGTACGGGTGTCAGTCACCGTCCACATGAATCCGTCCCAAAACAAGGAATCACTTCCGTTCAACGAAAGCAGCAATGCCTTGTCGGCCTCGATGAGTTGCTGTATGTCTGCCATTTTTTAATGCTTGAATTTAAATGAGTTCTATTGCTTCTGTCTTCACCCAACCTTTGTTGCCGTCTTCCAGGCGGATTTCTTTCCAGCCCTTCATGGAATTGTCTTCAATGAAGACTTTCGTTCCTTCGTGAAGCACGAACAGGTCGGTACCGCTTTCGTTCGGCGTACTCTTGACATTAATGGTCGGTTCCATCACGATGGCACCCGTACGGTCTACAAGTTCTGACTTCTGTTCGCTGGCAAAAAGATTGGCACATACTGTCACCACCAGAAATACTACGGCTCCGATGAATCCCGTCTTCTTAATCCAAAGGCGATTGCCGAAGATATAGAAAGAAACCCCAATCAGCAAAAGAATGAAGGAGAAAATTCCTACATATCCCCAGCTTTTCTCGCTCATCAGGTTGACCAGCGACTTATACCAGGTGACGATAAACACCTCGGCTGTCGGCGTGATGTTGTCCACCGTCTTGCTCCGGGCCATATCCAGGTTGAAGCGGATATCGGCATCTCCCGGGCTCAGCAAAAGTGCCCGTTCATAGTTGAGCACTGCCTTAGGCGTGTTCTTCATCTTGAAGTAGGCATTACCCAGATTATAATAGATATCGGCCGACTCGCCCTGCGTTTGCAAGATTTGCTCGTACATGGCAGCCGCCTCACTGAACTGGTTCTTCTGGTATGCTTCGTCAGCCTCCGCCTTGGTGGGGGCCGCCATCGCAAACTGGATGCACCCAATCAGCCCAATCAATAGTAAAGACAATTTCTTCATATCTAGTTGCTCTCCTATCCGTTTTTAATGTTTGATACTGTTTTCCATTTTACTGATCACTTCCACGGAAGCGGAATAAACCTTGTCCATGGCCTCGTTCTCATCGCCCGGCGCATAACGTGCGTATTCACATTCGTTGAGCACCCCAATGAACTCGGCAATCAGGGCCTCCTCTACGCCGTAGTTGGTCAGTTCGGCTTCGATGTTGTCCTTTGAAAGCTGTGACACCGGAATACTGAGCTTGTCGCTGATGTATCCCCACAAGGCCTTCAGCACTTCATCGTAGAACTCGTTCTTCTTGTTTTCGGCCAACAGCTTGCCAGCCAGTTTCATACGGCGGGTAGCCACCTTGTTGGCCTTCTTGGTCTTCATCTTGGCCACGTTGGCATTATCAAGAGCCTTCTGCCGATAAATCACCGCAAAGACGATGAACAGCAGCAATGGAATCAGATAGCACAAGTAATAGCCTACGCTGCCGAAGAAGAATTCACCTTTCGGACGGAGGGTCGTATTGCCCAGCTTGATGAAGCGGACATCCTTGCCCAGCATCTTCACGTTCTCCTTGTTGGTGAAATCCGCAATCACCTGATCGGCATTGCCCTGTCCCTTTGCCACTTTCAAGTTATAAGCCTCTGTCTTGAGCGTCTTGTAACTGTTGCTCTTCAGGTCGAAATACGTGAATTCCACTGCCGGAACGGTAAAGTTACCGGCATGGCGCGGAATAGCCAGATATTCGAAGGTCTTTGTACCCGTCAGTCCGCTGCTGGTCAGCTTGTAGTTGTCGGTCACTTTCGGATCATACACCTCAAAATCCTGCGGGAACTTGATGTCGGGCGTACTGATCAGTTTCATGTTACCCGTACCCGTCAGGGTCAGCTTGATGGTTACGGCATCGTTGGTCTTCACGTCGGTAGCGTTGATAGACGAAGCCAGCTTGAAGTCACCCACCGCGCCCGAGAATCCGGCAGGTTTAGCCGGAAGCGGCTGTACGTTGATGACCAGCTTGGGAGTAGTGATTTTCTTTTTCACCTCCACGTATCCCCCGCCATTGAAGAACGCGTCAAACGGGTCTTCGGAAGCTGTCTGCTGGGCAATCACCCCATCGAACGTGATGGAAGGAATCTCCAGTTTGCCGGTCTGCTGCGGGAACAGTACATACTGGCTCCACACCGTCGTATTGTAATTCCGTCCCTTATAATGCTCCAGCGTGAAAGTCTTCTGCTGCGGCAATTCCACTTCCTGCGTATGGAAGCCTTTCAAGTCGGGCATATCCCCACGAAGTTGGCGCAGATTCACCACGGTATACACCTTGTAAGTCAACAGAATGGCTTCCTGTTCGTGTACAGTCGTCTTGCTGGCCGTAGCCGTGATAAACAAATCATTAGACGTAATCCGGCTGCCTGCCACCTGACTCCGGGAGGAAGAACCGCTTCCCCCACCGTTTCCTCCGCTCTTCGATGCCTGATCCTGCGGAAGCACCTTGATGGAAATGGCATTCGAAAACACTTTCTTTCCATCCACTTCCACACTGGCTGCGGGAATGGTGTAAGTACCCGGATTACCCGCCAACAGAATATACGTAAAAGCCGTCGAGCTGCTCGACGTACGCTTTCCGTTGATAATCTGGATGCTGCTCTGCTGAGAACGGCTCGGTCCCATCAGCACATCGAAGCCCTTGATGGAAGGTGCCCGGAAGTCCTTGATATCTTGCGAATTGACCGTGAAGACGAGACGCACCTGGTCACCACTGACCACCACGTCGGCAGCTTCCGCCACAAACCGTACATTGTCGGCCTTCACCTGTCCTACGGCAAGTATCATAAAAAGTAAGAATATTATCTTTCGCATTATTCTTTGATTTATAATTATTCGTTTGTTCTTCATCTTTGTTGGTTTACCAGTCCTTCTCCAGTTTACGGCCCTGCACCTGAATCTGCTTCTTCACCTTGTCCTGCACGTTCTTTTCGTCCTGCATGGCAGCGTTAAGCAACTGTTCGGCATTCTCTTTCGACATCTGGTTCTGATTCTGCTGCGGTTGCTGCGGATTCTGCTGGTCCTTCTTGTTCTGTTCCTGCTGGTCCTTGTTCTGCTGTTTGTCGTCCTGCTTCTGGTCCTGCTTGTTCTGTTTCTGGTCCTGATTCTGCTGGTTCTGCTGCTGGTCTTTCAGCTGCTTCTGCGCCAGTGCCAGGTTGTAGCGGGTTTCATTGTCCTTCGGATTATTGCGCAGGGATTCCTTATAGGCTTCGATACACTGCGGCAACTGTTTGGACGACTGCAGGATAACGCCCATGTTATGGTAAATCTGCGCCAGCTTCATCTTGTCCTTTTCAATCTTTGAAGCAGCGGTAAACTGTTCCATGGCCTCCTTCCCCTTCTGCTGCATCAGCAACGCATTCCCCAGGTTGTACATGGCATCGGCCGACTTGGGATTCAGTTCCAGTGCCTTCCGGTAGTCCACTTCTGCCTTGACAAACAAACTGTCCTTGTAGAGTTTGTTGCCGCTCCGCAGAAAATCACGGTCTGTTTTCTGTGCGTAACCCGCCACAGCAGTCATGGCCAGGCACATACACAGCATATATCCTTTCACTTTCATCTCCAATTTCATTTAAAGAGTTTCACATTCTTGAAAAGCGGATTCTTGCGGTTCAGAATCATCAGGTCGGCAGCCAGCAACAAAAGGGCCAGCCAGGCCAGTACCTGGAACTGCTCGTCGAATTCCGTAAAGACCTGCGTCTCCACGTCCGCCTTTGCCAGTTTGTTGATTTCCGCGTTCAAGGCTCTCTCCGCATTGTTGGTGTTGTCCACCCGCACATAAATGCCGTTTCCTGCCTTGGCGATTTCCTGACACATCTGTTCGTTCAGACGGGTCACAATCACATTACCGTCCTTATCGCGGCGGAACTCGTTGCTGCCTTCCATCGGAATGGGTGAACCGTCGGGCGAACCGACCCCCAGCACAAACACCCGTATCCCTTTCTTGGCGGCTGCCTGTGCGGCTTCTATCGCTCCCCCCTCGTGGTTTTCTCCATCCGTAATCAGCACGATGGCTCTTCCTACGCCTTCATTCGGCGTGAAACTTTTCATGGCCAGGTTGATAGCCCCGCCGATATCCGTACCCTGCGTGGTAATCAACGACGGAGAGATGGTTTCCAGGAACATCTTGGCCGATACATAGTCGCTCGTAATCGGAAGCTGTGTAAAGGCCTGACCTGCAAACACAATCATGGCCACCTTGTCGTTGTTGAACGTTTCCACCAGACGGGAAATCAGTTTCTTCGACTTCTCCAGACGGCTGGGAGTGACATCCTGTGCCAACATGGAGTTGGAAATATCCAGCGCCACCACGGTTTCCACACCTTGCCGTTTCACCGTCTCCATCTTGGAACCGAACTGCGGACGGGCCAGCATGAAAATCACCATGGCCAGCGCGGCAAAAGTCAGCCAGAACTTGACATCGGGACGGTATTTGGACACATCCGGCATCAAGTGTGCCAGCAGTTCCGGACTACCGTATTCGCGCAAGCGCTTGCGGCGGCGGTAGTTCGTATAAAAATAGAACACAGCCAGCAAGGGCAGCACAATCAGTAAATATAAATATTGAGGTTCTCCAAATCGAAACATGGCTTCTTCTTTTAAGGTATTTTCTTTAATACTGTATTCCGCAACAGGATTTCAAGCAGGATGCTCAGGAACGCAATCAGGGCAAACACCTGATAAGCCTCTTCGCGCTTGCTGAATTCCTTCACGTTCAGTTTCGTCTTCTCCAGTTTGTCAATCTCGCGGTATACTTCTTTCAGCTTGGTATTGCTGGTAGCCCGAAAATAGTTTCCGTTGGTAGTACCCGCAATCTGACTCATGGTCTGTTCGTCGATTTCCACCGGCATCTGCACATACTGCACACCCGCATAGGTCTGCATCGGATAAGGTGCCGTTCCGTTGGTTCCTACACCGATGGTGTACACGCGGATGCCAAACTGCTTGGCAATCTCGGCCGCCGTCAGCGGAGAGATGTCTCCCCGGTTATTCACACCATCCGTCAGCAGGATAATCACCTTCGACTTAGCCTTGCTGTCTTTCAGACGGCTCACTGCGTTGGCCAGTCCCATACCCAGTGCCGTACCGTCTTCAATCATTCCGCGCTGCACCATGTCGCAGCCCACACTCTGGAACAAGTTCAGCAACACCCCGTGGTCGACCGTCAGCGGACACTGCGTGAAAGCCTCTCCCGCAAAGACAGTCAGACCGATGTTGTCGTTCGGACGTCCGTTGATGAACTCTGCCGCCACCTGCTTGGCCGCCTCGATACGGTTCGGCTTCAAGTCCTCTGCCAGCATACTGGTCGATACGTCGACCGCCAGCATGATATCGATACCTTCAATTTCCGTGTTCTGCCAGTTATCCGTAGTCTGCGGGCGTGCCAGCACCAGCACAATCATCACAAACGTCAAGATACGGAGCACGAACGGTGCATGCAGCAAATACACCTTCCAACTGCGCGGAGCCTGCATGTACATCCGTGTGGTAGATACCTGCATGGTCGGTTCCGTTTTCTTGCGGCGCATCACGTACCACACGATATACGGAATCAGCAGCAACAGCAGGAACAGATATTCTATATTCGCAAAAATCATAGTCTCAACTCATTTTAAAATTAAAAAAAGAGGTCGATGAGGTGACGCACAGACAGATACAAGGCAATCAGTGCGGCTACACCCGTGATGGCAATGCTGCAGAGCAGTACAATCCGTCCCTGTTTGGAACGTTTTTCCTCCACCTTGATTTCCGTAGGCTCCTTCTTGGCGTTCGGATCTTCCTCTATCTTGGTCTGGTTGATGAAATCCACGGCATTCACCAGGTTCATGTCGTTCTCGTTCATCAGCGGCGCATATTTGGCAAACTTCACCAGATCGGCCGTTTCAAACATCGCCTTCAGGTCGCGGATAGAATCCTTGTCCTTTTCCTCCAGCAAGCGTTCAATGATTTCCGAAGAAGTCATCTCCATGGCATTGAAGCCGAAACGCTCCTTTATATATACACGAATCACATCGGTCAGTTCCGTGTAATATGCTTTCGGGTCCTCCCGTTTGGCAGCCTTGTCGGCCTTGATGGTCTCAATCTTCTTCATGGCAGCCAGATGAGGAGGCAACTTCGGTTCTATCTTGATAATCTTGATAATCGGCTTGTTGTCGCGATAGCGGATGACAAAGAAGACGGTCACCACTCCCAATGCGATGAACAACAGGATGGAATACACCAACGGAGCCAGATCGTCCCATGTGAGAGGTACCTCCTGAATGGTTTTCGGACCAAAGAACTGGTCGGGATGCAACGTATCCACCGGGATGGAATACACCTTCAGGGCCAGCGCCTTGGAGCGGTAGGCCTTGTCATTGACCAGCACTTCGAACGGCGGCAGGTAATACAGTGCCGAGTCGAAAGAAGTCACCGTATACTCCTGTGAAATCAGCCAGCGCTTGTTGTCGTTAAGCAGCTGGGTATCCGGTTTGGCCACATCCAGAATCTCCACTCCCCTGACCAGCGTGTCACGAAGCTGCGGTAACCTCAGTTTCTGGTTGGCATCCATGCTGACCTGCAACTTGATTTTGGCCTGCTCGCCAATCAGCAATTGAAGAGAGTCGATAGTCGCTTCCACTGTTACCGACTGGGCTTTCAGTCCGGACACTCCGCACAAAATCAGTACCGCGCAGCAACATGCCTTTATCATTTTCGTGTAATATAATATGAAATGTCTCATGTCAACTGTCAGTTTCGTTTAGCAAATAAATTCAACAACGCCTTCACATAATCCTGGTCTGTACGGACAGACACAGAGTCCACATTGCTGTGGGTGAAGGTTTCGTTCAGCTTCTGCTGCCTTTCCTTCCACCAGGCGTGATGTGCATTCCGCAGCGCCTTGGAAGAAGTGTCAATCCACTGTTCATGACCCGTTTCCGCATCGCGTACCAGCATCAGGCCCACATCGGGAAGCTCTTCCAGCCGGCGGTCGTACACCTGTACCGCCACCACATCGTGCTTCCGGTTGGCAATGGTCAACGCATTCTGGAAGTCCCGGTCGTCGATAAAATCGCTGAGGATGAACGCCGTACAGCGTTTCTTCAACACATTCGTCAGGTACTCGATGGCACACTGCAGATTGGTCCGCTGGCTTTCGGGCTTGAAATCAAGCAGCTCGCGGATAATATACAAGATGTGCTTGCGTCCTTTCTTGGGAGGGATGAATTTCTCAATCCGGTCGGAAAAGAAAATCACGCCAATCTTATCGTTGTTCTGGATGGCAGAAAAAGCAAGCGTGGCGGCAATCTCCGTCACCATATCCTTCTTCAGCTGCTTGATGGTACCGAAATCCAGACTGTTGGACACGTCCACCAGCAACATGACCGTCAGTTCACGTTCCTCCTCAAAGACTTTCACGAATGGTTTGTCGAAGCGAGCGGTCACATTCCAGTCTATATCGCGCACGTCGTCCCCAAACTGATATTCGCGGACTTCGGAGAACGCCATACCCCGACCCTTGAAGGCCGAATGATACTGGCCGGCAAAAATATTGCTCGAAAGTCCCCTCGTCTTGATTTCAATCTGACGGACACGCTTTAAAAGTTCACTTGTCTCCATTCCTTTAGTATTTGACCGTGCCCCTGCGGAATCGGCCGAGGAACACGGTTGAATCGTTTATAATCTATGCAGCTTCTCCGCTGCGGATAAAAGCGGACGGGAGCACTCTCCTCCCCGTCTGCCACGGTTTCAGACGCCCGCTTATCAGGGCACTTCCACTTTGTTCAGAATCTTGCTGACGATTTCGTCGGAAGTCACGTTGGTCGCTTCCGCCTCGTAAGTCAGTCCGATACGGTGACGGAGCACGTCGTGTGCCACGGCACGCACATCTTCCGGAATCACATACCCACGGCGTTTGATGAAAGCATAGCTGCGGGCAGCCAGTGCCAGGTTGATAGACGCACGCGGAGAACCGCCAAAGCCAATCAGGCTCTTCAGGTCCTTCAAATCGTATTTTTCCGGATAACGGGTAGCGAACACGATGTCGGCAATATATTGTTCAATCTTTTCGTCCAGGTAAACCTGACGCACTACCTCACGCGCCGCAATGATATCTTCCGCCTTCAAAATCGGACGGACTTCCACACGTTCGCCCGAAATATTCTGGCGGACAATTTTCTTTTCCTCTTCCAGCTTCGGGTAGTCAATGATAACCTTCAGCATGAAACGGTCCACCTGAGCTTCCGGCAACGGATAGGTACCTTCCTGTTCAATCGGGTTCTGCGTAGCCATTACCAGGAAAGGTTTCGGCAAAGCGAAAGTCTGCTTGCCCAGTGTCACCTGACGTTCCTGCATGGCCTCGAGCAAGGCACTCTGTACTTTCGCCGGGGCACGGTTGATTTCATCGGCCAATACGAAATTGGCGAAGATAGGTCCCTTGTTGGCGATGAACTGTTCATCCTTCTGACTGTAAATCATGGTACCGATGATATCGGCCGGCAGCAAATCAGGAGTAAACTGCACACGACTGTATTTGGAGTCGATCAATGAAGCCAGGGTCTTGATGGCCAATGTTTTTGCCAAACCCGGCACACCTTCCAGCAGGATATGTCCGTCGGAAAGCAACCCGATCAACAAAGATTCGATGAGGTGTTTTTGACCTACGATTACCTGATTCATTCCTTCCATCAGGTTGGTTACGAATGCGCTCTGGCGTTCGATACGTTCGTTTAATTCACGAATGTCAATAGCTTCAGCCATAATTTTCTTCTATTTTAGTTCCTATTTTTTTCATTAAAAAAAGCTCTTTCTCTACCTATGTCTAAAAGGACACCCCAAAATTAAGGCATTCCATTAACAGGCACAATAAAATTTGATAAAAAAATATAGACGGCTTTCCCCTTTTAAGGCTTATTGAACTAAAGAAAATTAAAAAGACCCTGTTTGCATACAAACAAGGCCTTAGTTTATTTTTTAGGAGTCAGCTGCGGAATCTGAATGGTTGTCCCCACCGGCACATTGTCCGGATTCTTGATAATGGATTTGTTGTGCTTCACCAGGTAGGGCCACAGTTTCTTGTTGCCATAAAACTTCAGGGCCACCCGCACCAGACTTTCTCCCGGACGAAGCGTATAAGAAGCCTGAGTACCTGTAATCTGGTATTCTACCGTATCGGCCAAAGTTTCCCGTTTCGCCGGTACGGCAGCTGTCTTTTCTGTTGTTTCCGTTTTTTTCGGCGTTCCGGGCACTACTTTTTCTTTGTTCACCGTATCCGAAGACTGCACCTGCATCCGGGAAGAATCCACTTTAGAGGTCAGCGTATCTGCCAGCTGAACCGAATCCGGTACCACGGGTACCGACTTCTGCTGTCTTTCCTGTTTCATCAGATACTCTACTACCTCCTCCGGCATATAACGCCGGCCCGATGTCAAGGCCCAAGTAATCAATCCTCCAATAAAGATACCCACCAACAACACCGAAGCAATCATGCACCACGGAAAATGCCGCTCCTTATCCTCCTTTTTCACCGGTTCCACGGTCTCCACAGCCTGTTCAGCCACAGATTTTTCCGGAGCCTCGTCCGTCTCTGGGGTTGTTTCGACTGTTGCTTCTTCCTTCAACTCCTCGCTTTTCCTTTCCGAGGCAGTCACGTCGGTTCCTGAAGCCTTCTCTTCCTGCACAACCGCTTCCACATCCGCCGGTTCTTCTTTCTCTTCCTCCGACGAATCTGCCACCACTTCCAGACACGATTCCTCCGGTTTCTGCTCTGGAGAAGAAGAAACCGTATCAGGCTCAGGCTCCACCTGCAAGTGTGCCTCCGTCTCCACTGGCAAGGACTCCTCCTCTTGCATACCTTCCTGAGAAGACTCCTCTCCAACGGTTGTTATTTCATCGCCCGGTACGTTTTCCACCGTTTCTTCCGCCATATCAGACTCCCCTTCCTCTTCTGTCCCATCCGGTAACCCACCTTCTTCCGGGAGGTCGGCAAAATGCACCTCATCCTTGAGCAAAACCGACTGAAAATGTGCAAAAGGCCTGTTAATCAAGTCTCGCAGCCCCGCTTCCGGAATGAACGACACACGGGTATGTCCCTTGATTTCAATGGCCTCCCCCGTGTTGACATCCACACTTTTCCGAGCCTCGATATTGATGAGTTTAAACGTACCCAACCCTTTCACCTTTACATACTTGTCGCGTGCCAAGGCTTCCTCTATCAAGGCAAGAAACTCCTTCACAAACAGCTCCGCATCTGCCTCATTCCACTGGCATTTGCGGGCAAACAATTCCACAAGTTCTTGTAAGGTTATTTTCTCATTCATCAGGCAAAACGTTTTTAAACTTTTCCTTCAACACCGTACTCGGCTTGAAAGACAGCGTCAGTTTGGGAGGCACCAGAAAACGCTGCCGCGTGACAGGATTCACAGAAATACGCTCCATCTTCTTCTTCACCTCAAACGCACCGAAACCTTGCAGGCTGACCGTCTTGTCATCCTGCAAAGCCTGCGACATACATTCGGTAAGCGAAGCGACCAAAGAAGCCGTCTCCTTCCCCGGCTTGTTCACACGGCGGGAAAGTTCCTCTATGAATTCCTTGTTTGTCATTTTATTTCACAATTCTTGCATACAAATCAAAATCGTCCGCATCATACACTTTCACCCGATGGAAAGTCCCGGTCTTCAGGCGGTGTTCACCCGCTTCAATCAAGACCTCCGGATCCACCTCCGGCGAATCGAACTGTGTACGGCCGATATAATAGTCCCCTTCTTTCCGGTCGATGATGACCTTGAATTCCTGTCCAATTTTCTGGTGCGCCAATTCAGCCGAAATTTCCTGCTGCAAGGCCATCAGCTCGTCCAGACGCTGCTGCTTCACCTCGTGCGGAATCTCATCCTTGTAATGCTTGGCCGAATAAGTGCCTTCTTCTTCCGAATAAGCAAATGCACCCATGCGTTCAAAGCGGGCCTTGCGCACGAACTCCTTCAGTTCTTCAAAGTCCTGTTCCGTTTCTCCGGGATGCCCCACCATCAACGTGGTACGCAAGTGAATGCCCGGCACCTCCTGGCGGAACTTCTCAATCAGCCGGTACGTTTCTTCCTTGGTCACATGACGGCGCATTTTCTCCAACATATTGTCGCTGATGTGCTGCAAGGCAATATCCATGTATTTGCACACATTGTCGTTCTCTCGCATCACACGGAACAAATCTTCCGGGAAGTGAGCCGGATAAGCATAATGCAAACGAATCCATTCCACGCCCGGGATATGTGCCATCTGCTCAATCAGTTCCGGCAGCATCTGTTTCTTGTACAAGTCCACCCCGTAATACGTCAGTTCCTGCGCAATGACCTGAAATTCTTTCACCCCTTCCGACACCAGCAGACGTACCTCGTCCAGAATCTCTTCCATCGGACGAGACACATGCTTTCCGGTAATGATAGGGATGGCACAATACGCACATTTGCGGTCGCAGCCTTCCGAAATCTTCAGATAAGCATAATGCTTGGGAGTCGTCAGATGACGCTCGATGGAAAACTCCGAATGATACGCCTTGCCCAAATCGGCCAGCAGTTCGTTCCAGTTGAACTTTCCATAAAACTTGTCCACCTGCGGAATCTCCATCTGCAAGTCCTTCAGGTAACGTTCCGAAAGACAGCCCATGACATAAAGTTTCTTCAGCCGGCCTTCTTCCTTGGCCTGACAGAACTCCAATATCATGTTGATAGACTCTTCCTTGGCATCGCCAATAAAACCGCACGTATTGATAACGGCTATTTCTCCCTGAGGGTGGGCACTGTCGTGCGTCACTTTATATCCGTTGGCCTCCAGCTGTTTCATGAGCTTTTCAGAGTCCACCAGATTCTTTGAACACCCTAATGTAATAATATCAATTGTATTCTTTCTCATTTTTCTGTGGTTGGGCCAAACAATGAATCCACGAATTCCCGGCGACGGAATATCTGCAGGTCCTCCATTCCTTCTCCCAGCCCGATGTATTTCACCGGAATCTTGAACTGGTCGGAAATACCGATTACCACACCCCCTTTGGCAGTACCGTCGAGTTTGGTAATGGCCATCGCCGTCACCTCCGTGGCCAGCGTAAACTGTTTGGCTTGTTCAAACGCATTCTGTCCGGTAGAGCCGTCGAGCACCAGCAGCACCTCGTGCGGTGCATCGGGAACCACCTTCTTCATCACGTTCTTGATTTTGGTCAGCTCGTTCATCAAGCCGATTTTATTATGCAGACGGCCTGCCGTATCGATGATTACGACATCCGCATGGTTGGCCGTAGCCGAACTCAGCGTGTCGAAAGCCACCGAAGCCGGATCGGCCCCCATTTTCTGTTTGATGACAGGCACACCCACCCGTTCGCCCCAGATGTCCAGCTGCTCCACGGCGGCTGCACGGAACGTATCGGCTGCACCCAGATAGACTTTCTTTCCTGCCTTCTTGAACTGATAAGCCAGTTTTCCGATGGTCGTAGTCTTTCCTACTCCGTTCACGCCCACCACCATAATCACATACGGTGTCTTGCCTTGGGGAACGTCAAAATCCGCCGTATCCACCGAATTGTTCTCCATCAGCAATGCGGCGATTTCTTCGCGAAGAATATTATTCAGCTCCTGCGTATTCACATACTTGTCTTTCGATACCCTGGCTTCTATGCGTTTGATAATATTCAGCGTAGTTTCCACTCCTACATCAGACGTAATGAGCACTTCCTCCAGATTGTCCAGCACCTCGTCGTCTACCTTCGATTTTCCAGCCACTGCACGCGCAATCTTGCCGAATACACTCTCCTTGGTCTTAGACAATCCTTTGTCTAACGTCTCTTTTTTTTCCTTTGAGAAAAAACTAAAAAATCCCATACAACATAACTTTTATCAGTTTCTGACACAAAGATATAACTATTCTCGTTCACACACAAAAAAAGTTCCTTTCATATTTTGAATGAAAGGAACTTTTATTTAGCATTTTATATTTGACTCGCTAAATTATTTCTTGAAGAAGTCCTGAACTTTTTCGTTAGGAACCATCTGTTCGTCAAAAACGTAAGCACCTGTTTTCGGAGACTTAACCATTTTGATAACCTTAGTATAAGAACGGCCTTCTTTACCTGTCTGAAGGGTTGCGACTGTTTTCTTTGCCATGGTCTGTTATTATTTAATTTCTTTATGAACTGTTACTCTTTTCAAAATAGGATTGTACTTTTTCAGTTCCAATCTTTCAGTGGTATTTTTTCTGTTCTTTGTTGTAATATAACGAGAAGTTCCCGGCATACCACTATCCTTCATTTCTGTGCATTCAAGGATTACCTGTACTCTGTTTCCTTTAGCTTTCTTAGCCATAGTCTTTCTCTCCTTTTAATTAACCAATAATTTTGATAGTTTTCCAATCACAATAGCCTTTTGCCACTGCTTCATTCAGCGCTGCATCGAGGCCTTTTTTGTTAATAACTCGCAAGCCGTTAGCACAGATGTTCAGGCTAATCCAGCAATCCTGTTCTACATAGTAGAATTTCTTAGTAAACAAGTTCACATCAAAAGTTCTTTTTGTTCTTCTCTTAGAGTGTGAAACGTTGTTGCCTATCAAGGCTTTTTTTCCGGTAATTTGACAAATTTTCGACATTTCTATCTAGTTTTTATAGTTTTATTCCATGGTTCTCTCAAACGGAGTGCAAAGTAAGTGATTTTATTTTACATAAACAAATCTTTCACCAAGAAATTGCACTTTTACCCCTCATTTTCTTGATTTTGACACAATTCCAACAATAATTGCAGGGTTTTGGCCGTTGCAGCCTGGATATTTTTCTCGCGACCTTCGTCTTCACTCAACAAAGCCGTAAGCACCTTTTCTTTCGAACCGGCAGCCACCCAGATGGTACCGACCGGCTTTTCCGGAGTGCCTCCCGCAGGTCCGGCGATGCCCGATGTAGCTACGGCATAATCCGTATCCAGGACTTCAATGGCACCTTTCACCATTTCCACCACGGTTTCTTCACTTACAGCCCCATACTTTTCCAATGTTTCTGCATTCACATGCAGGTGATTCACCTTCACCTCATTTGAATAGGCGATAATTCCACCTTTATAGAAACGAGAACTACCTGGGATAGCAGTTATGATGGCAGCCACGTTACCAGCCGTACAGCTTTCAGCGGTAGCCAATGTAAAACCTTCTCTCCAGAAGATTTCACTTATCTCCTTACTTAGTGTTTTGGTTTCTACTGACATAATCTGTTTTTTCTAAATTGTTACTTAATGGTTACCCGTGAATAAGCGGGCTTGTCTATTGTGCAAAAATCCTTGTCCAAAAATTTATAGTATCCCGTAATGGCAATCATGGCCGCATTGTCAGTGGTATAGCCGAACTTCGGGATGAAGATGTTCCAGCCATACTTCTTGGCATGTTCACGGAAAGCGTTGCGGAGTCCGTTGTTGGCCGAAACACCACCTGCCACGGCCACTTCCTTGATGCCCGTATCCTTCACCACCTTACGCAGCTTGTCCATCAGAATGTCCACAATGGTCTTCTCCAACGAGGCAGCCAGGTCGGTCTTGTGATGCTCTACAAAATCCGGATCTTCCTTTACCCATTCCTTGAGCGAATACAGGAAAGAAGTCTTCAAGCCGCTGAAGCTGTAGTTGTAGCCCGGGATATGCGGTTTGCTGAAAGTATAGGCATTCGGGTTGCCCTGACGTGCCAGCTTGTCAATAATCGGTCCGCCGGGATAGCCCAGCCCCATCACCTTGGAACATTTGTCGATGGCTTCTCCTGCCGCATCGTCGATGGTCTGCCCCAGCACCTCCATGTCGTTGTAGGCATTCACACGGATAATCTGTGAATTTCCACCCGATACCAGCAGACAGATGAAAGGCAGGCTCGGCTGTACATTCTCGCCGTCCGGTTCCTTGATAAAATGCGCCATCACATGTCCCTGCAGATGGTTCACCTCCACCATCGGAATACCCAGCGCACGGGCAAACCCCTTCGCAAACGATACTCCTACCAGCAAAGAACCCATCAGCCCCGGTCCGCGGGTAAAAGCCACCGCGCTCAATTCTTCCTTTGTCACCCCGGCCCGTTTCAATGCCTCGTGCACCACCGGCACAATGTTCTGCTGATGCGCCCGCGAAGCCAGTTCCGGCACCACTCCCCCGTATGCTTCGTGCACTGCCTGACTGGCAATCACGCTGGAAAGCAGTACCCCGTCCTTGATTACCGCAGCCGAAGTATCGTCACAAGAAGATTCTATTCCTAATATTATCGTACTCATAAAATGTCCTTATACCTTAAATATATTAATGCGTCAATATTTCAAGACCCTGTTCCGTCATCACGAATGTATGCTCCCACTGTGCAGAAGGAAGTTCATCCTCCGTCACTACGGTCCAGCCGTCTTCTTCATCAATAAACACTTCCCAGGTTCCCATGTTGATCATCGGCTCGATGGTAAACACCATGCCCGGCACCAGCAGCATGCCCGTACCCTTCTTTCCGAAATGCTCCACATCCGGCTCCTCGTGGAACTCCAGTCCCACCCCGTGGCCACACAAGTCGCGCACCACCGAGAAACCGTTCTTCTTGGCATGTTTTTCGATGGCGTGGCCGATGTCGCCCACAAAACTGAACGGTTTGGCCGCCTCCATTCCGATTTCCAGACACTCTTTAGCCACACGGACCAGCTTCTCTTTCTGAGGTGTGGTTTTCCCGATGATGAACATACGGGAAGCATCCGCATAATACCCGTCCAGAATCGTCGTACAGTCCACGTTGATAATATCGCCTTCTTCCAGGATTTCTTCTTCGTTCGGAATACCGTGGCACACCACCTCATTGATGGACGTGCAACAGCTTTTCGGAAAACCTTCATAGCCCAAGCAGGCCGGGATAGCCCCGTGGTCCTTTGTGTATTCATACACCAGCTTGTCTATTTCCGCCGTACTCATTCCGGCATGGATTTCTTTTTCCACCAAATCAAGCACCCCTGTATTGATGACCCCGCTACGACGGATGCCTTCAATCTGTTCCGGAGTCTTAATCAACTGGCGAGTCGGAACCAGATGGCCTCTGTCCTGATAATACAGCACCTTCTTGTCCAGTTCGGTCAACTCCGCTCCTTTAGGAACCTTCCAGTTTATTTTATGTCTTCTCATAATTTTCATTTTTACCTGACGCAAAGTTATAAGAAAAAAATGGAATAGGATACGGTATGAAGAATAAAAATACCTCTCCGTCCAAGAAAGACCTGTCACATTTCTGTAATACCACTCTAAAAATCCCGGGAATGTTCATAAAATGCCACACATAGCATAAATTTGACAACCAAAAAACTTGCTATCGCAACAAAATATTTATATCTTCGCCCTGACAGTAAACAAATAAAATAATTTAAATTCAAAAACTATGATGGACAAGACTCAAATTGGGACAAATGCCGGGATTGTCTGGAAGCTGCTTTCCGACAACGCACATTGGGAATACGAGAAACTGAAAAAAGAATCCGGATTGTCCGACAGAGATTTGAATGCCGCAATCGGATGGCTGGCACGCGAAGACAAAATAGATTTCGACATCGACGAAAAGGAAGACCGCTTATTCTTGCATGTCAACGTCTATATTGGCTGACAAAAAGGCCATTGAATACAACTGAACGTACATTCAATGGCCTTTTTCGTCCCTTTTTATTATAACGTCACACAATCCGGTTCACCGTAATATCGGGAAAATCATGCAGCATCATCAGAAGCAACCCTTCTTCATTCGCCCGCTTGGCCCGTATCACCATCGAGATGCGGTACATCTCCCGTCCGTCCTCATACACCTTGTTCATCTCATACGAAGCAATCTGGAAACCGCCTGAACTGAACCGGGCCGACACATCTTTCAGCACGCCGGGATTTCCCGCCGTAAATTCAATAATCATGTTCCGCATGCCCACACTCTTGAAGCAATAGCTGAGTACCTCCAGTCCAGCCAGTGCCAGCAAGGTGGCTAGAACACCAATCAAATACATACCCGCTCCGATGGCCAGTCCAATGCCTGCGGTGGCCCACACCCCTGCCGCCGTGGTCAGTCCACGGACCACTTGCTTCTGCAAGAGGATAATGGTTCCGGCCCCGATAAAGCCGATGCCGCTGACTACCTGGGCCGCCAAGCGACTCGGGTCCAACCGCACCAAATCTTTCTCCAGCACATCCATGAAACCATATTGCGACACAATCATCATCAACGCACTGCCCAAGGCCACCAGAAAATGGGTCCGGTAGCCGGCTTCCTTTGCCCGGTATTCCCGCTCCAGACCGATGAGTACTCCCATCAGGCCTGCCACGAACAACCTTAAAGAAAAATCCACGTAAATATTCATATACTTTCCGTTATCAACTTTCTTGCGAAAGATACGAAAAATTTGATAGTTCCCAAATGGGAAACATAATCTAATAAAAAGTGGTTAAATTTCTTTAGTATAACATTTTACTAGAAAAGTAATCTCTTGCTCCACCGAAATCCTGCAATATTTTACAGTGCCTTGTGGAACTAAAGAAGCACCTTAAACAATCGTAAGCATTCGGCAAACCACGTATTTTTTCCTTAAACTTCCGTCATTAACTTTACGTCCAAAAAGCAAAGTTATGATGACGCGAGAAGAAGTAGTAGAGATAATGAACTACTGCAAAGAGCACAAAGTGACTTATAAATCAAGATTAGAGGAACTCAATATCCCTGTATGGCGGTTTTATGACAGCAAATCCCGTTATGCCGCCGAGCAATCATCGGGTAAATCGGCTCAGGGTGAGTTTATCGAGCTTCCCCACAGCGGATCTTTTGTTCCTGTTCCTTCATTTGCCGGAACAAGCGGGCGTAAACAGAAAAACACACCGATCCCGCCAAGCGGATTGAAAGAGATAGAAATACGTACACCGGCCGGTACTGCCATACGCATTTGCGGTGAGCTAAATGAAAAGGAACTGTTTTCAATCATCCAGGCCTGCAGCCATGTTCAGCCTTAATGACAGCATGCGCTATCTGTTGTATAACCGCCCGACTGATATGCGCAAAAGTTTTCATACTCTTAGCGGTATCATCACCGACGCCATGGGTCAGGACCCTTGTAACGGCAACGTATATATCTTCATAAACCGTGCCCGTGACCGTATAAAGCTCCTGCATTGGGAGCCGGGCGGCATGGTGCTGTACTCCAAACTTCTGGAAGCAGGAACCTTAGGAAAACCTGATTCTGCTAATGACAATGAGGTCTGTACAAATATAGAATGGCGGGAACTTGTCATGATTGTGGAGGGTATCATGGAAGCCCGCGACTCCCGTCGCACGAGACTTGAAAACCTGCAGAAACTTCGAAAATAGTATCGGATTTTTACTCTATTCGCTTTTGTATGTCATTGGATTTTAGTATATTTACATTGTAGAACAATGAGATACAGATGCTTACAGAAGAACAGGAAAAAGCCTTATTGGAAGAAATTGAGAAGCTCCGTCAGGATAAAGCGGCGCTTATCAGCAGGGTTTCCTCGCTGGAACAATCCCTTTACTGGCTCCGGAAAAAAGTCTTTGGGCGGATGAGCGAGAAGAGTCTTCCGCTTGATCCCAACCAGCTGTTTCTGTTCTCAAAGGAGGAAATGTCCTCCATGGAAATATCCCGGATGGAGGAGGAAGTCCGCAAGAGTGAAGAAGAAATCACCAGAACCATAAAAGTCAAGGAAAAACCGGTCCGCAAGTCTCTGGACACTTCCTCACTGCCTGTAGAGGTTGTTGATCTTTACCCTGAAGGGACAACAAATTCATTGAAATCGGAAAGGAAGAGAGTTCACGCCTGGAACGTGTTCCGGCAAAAGTATATATCCTGAAGACCGTCCGTCACAAAGTGATAAGTAAATCCGATATGGAGAAATACCCCGAGGAAAGGCAGATTCTGATTCACCCGCTACCTCTTGTTCCGGTCAGCAAATGTATGGCAGGCGCCTCGGTCCTGACGGACATTATCATCGGCAAGTTCATGTATCATCTCCCGTTCTACCGTCTGATACAGCAGTATCGCGAATCAGGAATCAGCATAAGCGAATCTACCATGTGCGGATGGTATGAAATGGCGGTGGAGAAACTCAAGCTGCTGTACAACCGGCTCAAACAGAAGATACTCTCCAGTGAGTATATACAAGTGGACGAGAGTGTCATTCCTGTGATGGACAATGAGAAACATAAGGCGAAAAAAGGGTATGAGTGGTGCGTGCGCGACGGCATCACGGGGGACGTCATGTTCCATTATGACCGTGGCAGCCGTTCGGGGATGGTAGCCCGTGAACTGCTGGGATGCTACCGTGGCATTGTGCAATGTGACGGCTATGCAGCTTACGAACAGTTCGAGCAGATGAAAGGAATCACCCTGGTCGGCTGCTGGGCACATGCCAGAAGGAAGTACGTGGATGCCCTGGAAGAGAACAGGACCCTGGCCACACAGGCAATACACTACATCGGCAAGCTGTACAAGATAGAATCTGAAGCCAATGATGCCGGACTCGCAGCCGAAGAGCGTAAGGAAAAACGTATAAACGAAGCCTATCCGCTGATACTTGAATTTGAAAAGTGGCTGCAGGATGCTTATCTTAGAGTGCTTCCTAAAAGCCGTATGGGTAAATGCCGAAAACGGAGCATCCCCACCCACTCTGAACGGCTTAATCCATCCAGTTTTACCGCTAAATTGGCCTTGAAAAGTGCCTGAAAAACGGAGTATATCCGTTCATTTCAGCTAAAAACGCCACAAAACGCCATAAAAAACGGAGCATATCCGTTCAGTGGTTTGGATATTACGATAGAATCTCCGTTTTCTCTACAGAAATCGGAGTATATCCGTTCACTAATGAGAATGTAATAATACTATAATCAGTTGTCTACATACGGAAAACGGAGTATATCCGTTCACCTTCTCACAGAAACGACAATGCCTGCATAAAAAACGGAGCATGTCCGTTCACTTGCTACTCTTTTCCCGTATCTTGTATGCAGAAAACAATCTTCATACGATACGACTATGGCAGGAAAAAGTAAGAATATGAGCCAGATCAAACAACTTCTTCTACTAAAGAAGAGCGGAATCTCCAACCGCAAGGCTGCTGATATAATCGGCATGAACAAGGAGACAGTGAACAACTACATGAATAAGGTCAACGCTGACAGTCTGAGCCTTGATGAACTTATCAGGTTGGATGATCCCATTCTTGAGCACCGTCTCAAGGGCGGCAATCCTGCATATAGCGACAAGCGTTTTGAAACATTCAAAGCCCTTCTTCCATATCTTCAGGAGGAGATGAAGCGCAAGCATGTCACGCTGAAGCTGCTTTGGGAAGAATACCGTAATGAGCATCCGGATGACCACTACAGCCTGACACAGTTCCGTTTTCATTACAATCAGAACACAGAGGCCAGGAAGGAGTCGCCATCCACCATACTTGCCGACATGCGTACGGGCGGCGAAAAGCTTTTCCTCGATTTTGCCGGTGATACTATGGGATACGTTGACATGGAAACCGGTGAGGTCGTCCAGTGTCAGGCTTTTGTAGCCACTCTGCCTGCAAGCGACTACGGTTATATCCTCTTCGTACGTTCACAGCGTACAGAAGACTTTGTATATGCCATAACGCAGTGCCTGAAACATCTTGGCGGCGTACCAAAGATGCTTGTCCCTGACAACCTTAAAGCTGCTGTTGTCAAGACCGACAGATATGAGCCTTCACTTAACCGTGTAATGGAGGATATGGCCAATCATTACGGTACGGTCATCATACCGGCACGTCCCGTACACCCTAAAGATAAAAGCAACGTGGAAGGGACCGTGAGGCTTGTCTATATGCGTGTGTTTGCCGAACTCCGCAATGAAACCTTCCATTCACTGGAAGAGCTTAACCGGGCAGCCTCACTCAAAATGAAAGCGCACAACCAGAAACGCATGCAAAAGCATCCTTACACGCGTGAGGAACGGTTCCTTGCCGTAGACAAGCCAAATCTTATGCCACTGCCTGACAGAGATTTTGAGATTGTGTCATATACCGATTTGAAGGTGTCAACCAACTGCTGTATCTATCTTGGACGTGACCAGCACTATTATACAGTACCGTATCAGTATATATCCAAAACCGCACATGTCGCATATACACGCACACTGGTAAAAGTATATGTGGACGGTGAGCTTGTAGCCACTCACCTACGTGATTACAACAGGGGAAAGTATACTATCGTAAAGGAGCATCTTGCAAGCAATTCCCGGGAATACAGAGGGATGAGTGCAAAATCATACATAGAGCGTGCCGAGCGTGCATCCGGCATACTGGGAGATGTAATCCGCCGCATATTTTATTCTTCCACAATGCCTCCGGAGACTCATTACAAGACCTGCGACGGGCTTCTAAACCTGCAAAGGAGCAGTGATCCGGTCGTTTTCCAAAAAGCCTGCGAGGCAGCCCTGAATGTAGACAGATGCAACTATCGCTTTATCCGTTTACTGGTAGAGAGCAAGTGTGCCGGTGTGGGGCAACCTTCATCTTCCTTTGCTCCTCCGCAGCACTGTAATATCCGTGGAAAAGCACAGTTCAAATGACAGACTTCTAACACTCAAAACAAATAACGATGGATGAAATTATCAATGCTCTAAGAAACCTTAAGATGCCTGGAATGGCCCATTACTGGGCTACCATGCAGGAGACGCGACAGGCAGAGTCGCTCTCCTTGAAAGACGGTCTGCAACTGCTTATACAGGCTGAACTGGATAACCGGAATCAAAGCCGGAATGCCCGTCTGATAAAAAAAGCACACTTCCGTTATCAGGCTTCCATAAGTGAAGTTATCTATGACTGCAAGCGTGGCGTGGACAAGCAGAAAGTACTTAATCTTGCCACTTGTGACTATGTGAAAAACGGGGTATCCATACTTATTACGGGTGCTGCCGGTACCGGTAAAAGCTGGTTGGGTACAGCGTTTGGTCATCAGGCCTGCATGAACGGATATAAGGTTGCTTATTATAACCTGTACAGGCTCTTCGAGGAAATAAGCCTTGCCCGTATATCCAGTACCCTGCATCGTTTCTTCGCCAAGCTGGCACAGACTGACCTGCTTATACTGGACGACTTCGGCATGAAAGTTCTTGACGGACAACAGTTACTTGACTTTATGGAGATTATAGAAGACCGCCATGGACAAAAAGCTACGATCATCATATCACAACTGCCGGTTGCCAACTGGTACGATGTGATGAAAGGCAACACGACTGCAGCTGATGCAATATTAGACAGGTTGGTACACACAAGTGTGCGCTTCGAGCTACAAGGCAGCAGTTTACGTCAAAAAAGACATCAAAACTGCAACGTTACAGACGAAAATCAATAAATTTGCATCGCCATAGGTAAAGAGTATGAAAAGTGAACGGATATCACCGTTTTGGGTGAACGGATATCAACCGTTTTCAGCAGGTAAAGCCATCGAATATACGTACACGCTTCTTCCCAGGCTTTCCAGATACGTAAACGACGGAAGAATCGAAATTGATGACAACCGCATAGAAAATGCCATAAGACCTTTGGCTTTGGGAAGAAAGAACTATCTGTTCTGCGGCAACGACGCATCCGCATACAGGGCTGCCATCGTGTACTCTCTGATAGCCACCTGCAAGTCGGCAGAAGTAGACCCTAGAATCTGGATGGAAGATGTCCTGAGTAAAATTCCATATTATGAAAGGGATGAGAAAAATATGGAGGAACTTCTACCACGTAATTGGGCAAAATCCAATCAAACTTGTTCCGAATAAACACTATTAGTTCCGAATCGACTACGAATAGTACCGATTCGGAACTAATTCACAAAAATTGCAACGTGGTTTACCGAATGCTTACAAACAATCAGTTGGAGCTGGAGTACTTGTTTTATCAGACTCATATCCTTTGTTGTTCCTGCCATGACTGTGCTGTTTCGTATAAATTTACCAGCACAAAGGAAACTGAAACCGGAGAAAGAATGAACGGATATGCTCCGGAATTATAGCTAATTATTTTCTTTTATCTCTGTATTCTTCATATCTTGTGAATGCTTTATTTTAAGCATATCTATAAATCCCTGATTCTTCCCTCTCCATCTGCGCACAACATAACTATTAAAATCGAACTTTCCTAAATCTAAATTATCGGCATGGTCTGATATTATGATTTGAGGCAGAAAACCATAATTCTCTTCTATTGAATTTATAACATTTATTATTTGTACAAATAGATTAGTTACTGCATTAAGATCCTCATCAGCTGATTTGTTCTCCAACTTCTTAAGTTTCTTAGCATCAAACTTTTCTTCATTAACATCTACTGTTGCAGGGAAATAAACTTGACTAGGTTGGTCTAAAAATAGTATAGAAGGAACTAACGCCTTATCCCCTAAAGAGGCGAAATACTTGAGAATTGACAAAAATAAGCAAATATGAGAATACAGCCAATTGGCTCCACTTCCCATAGATCTAAGATATACTTTTGTTTGATTATCTTTCAGATGATATAATTCAAAAGTATGTATGTCAAAATAAAGGTTAATGGGCTGATATGATGCTTCAAAATCTAGTTTACGACCAATCTCATTCATCGAATGATTAATGAAGGCTTCAGCCTCTTCCAATTTATGTTCAACATTATATCGCTTTTGCAATACTTTTTCAATCTCTTCTATTCTTTTCTTAATATCCTTGAATTTTTCTTCGTCAAAACTAATGGATTTATCTCTAGACCATTCTAATTCATTCTCAATCTGGAGCCTCACTTTCAAAGACTGTTCTTCTAATGACCTGTCGTTTTCAAGACTTTTATTAATCTCATTAATTTTTATGATTTCGTTATTAATAGTCCGAATTTGTTGATTAATTTCCAGCAATTCTTTTTCATACTCCACCTTCTTAGGTAGGAAAGAATCTATTCTCATTGGAGATTTCCTTAGTTCGGAATTCAACCAATTAATTGCTTCTGTTAATTTATTTGCATCTGTTATAGTCGCACTATTTATATTGTGGCAGAAAGGACATATAGAGCTGCTTTTTATAGCCTCCTTAATGGGATTATATCTGTCAATAGCTTCGGCATAAGATTTTGCATACTCAATGGAAGATATCACTTTCTCTAACTTAAGTGTAATCTCTCTTTTTTGAGCAAGTAATAAATTCTTCTGCTTAATTAGTTCTGTATATTGATACTTGTATTGCTCGGAGTTTTCATTTACTATAATGGTAGATTCTCTTAGCTTATCAAGGTAGGTCTGAGCGGCATTAAGCATATGTATACTATCTATCCCTGGAAATAATTCATTACCGCTTATGGTATAATATTCTTCTCTTAAAGTATCTAGATACGAACACCGATCTTTCTTATTAGATTCAAAACGATTTTGCTCGTTCTGTATTTTCTCTAGTTTTATTTTACATTCCTCTAATTCCCGAGATAAGATATAATACTGCTGATCGACAAGTCCTGCAAATATTTTAAACTCATCTATAACACGTTCTCGTTTTTCTTTTTCATCGAATCTATAGAATAAAGAATGTTTATTAGCAACCAAGTTTTGATGTTGTAACATAAATGAAACCATATTTCGAAAAGAGGGATGTCCTTTTTTAACAGCTTTTCTATTTATACTATTATCAGCCTCATCCATATTTGATATTTCAATTCCGAAAAAATGTCCCAATTCTTCTTTGAAAGCATTTATATCAATATAATACTCATCACCGAAGTAAGAACTATTCAAATCATCTATATCCAAATCTTGAGGTTCAATTTTGAAAAACAATTTTCTAGTCCTTTCGGCTTGCTCACGAGCAATTACTAACTGAGTGTCGTTTTTATATAATACGACAAAGTAAAGGTGAGCATTCTCTGTAATAACACCAGCTGGGATAGTATTATCAGCACTTCCTGTACAGTAATCAAATAACTCTATTATAGCACTTTTTCCTGTAGAAGATCTACCAGTTACAATGTTTAGACCTTCATGCATATCAATATAATGACAATTATCATATTGATCAACAATACCCATATATTTTATATAACTTTTCATAGCGCTTTTATTCCAAATGCATAGTAAGTGTTAATAACATTCTTTGTGAAAATATTATGCAACTGTGAAGAAAGATTTATAATTTTCTTCAAGCGGGAATCTGTCAACATATTGACATCATTAATCACAGTTACCGTAAGATTTTTATCTATCTCAATATATTTACAATCAATAGCATATTGTAAACACTTATTTGTTTGTTCTTTATAGTAATAAAAACGGTCCTCAAATCCAGCCATTATATCTTTGTCTTTTGTTATTCGACTCATATTGGAAGCGGTAGTAATTCGCTGAATTTTTCCTACGAACTCATTATTTAGAACTAAAGGAAACACGAAATAAGCCAATAATATATTCTTGTCCGTTGGTTTTAAGTTTTTATAAAAAGAAACCAGCAAAGGGGTTAGAATAAATGTATTGTTTTGCAGAATTGATATGTTTTCTATGAACTTACTCATTTGCTCTATCTTTTAACAACCATATAAATTTGTCATTTTCATCAGCTATCATATGTAGCATACCATTATGGAAATATAAATCCACATTATTATAGGTGTGAAACGTTATATCATTACTTCCCGTCATGTCATCATAAAAGTCTTGTGATTTAGTAATTCGTTCACTATCATTGTAGTTCCTTGATGCTTTTCTATATTTTGCAGCATAACTTTTTATCAAGTTCTCTTCATATTGTAATAGCGATTTCTTCTTTACTTCAGACTTTTCCAACTCTTGCTTAATCATTTTTGCTGTATGCACATAATCATCAATAGCATCAGGAATAACATCTTCATATTTTATATCCTTGATTTTCTCAACAAAAGCATAACCATCATAGTCATTTTTGCTAATATCTGCTAACTTTAGTTTAGCAGGAAACACTGCAGTATTTTCTACTAATGTTTTTGTTACCTCTTCTGATTCTCTTGTGAAATCTTCGTACGTAATTCTCCAGTTATGACTAACAATGTCAGGATTAAGTATATAACCAAACATATGATTAATATATTTCCCTTTCTGTATATCGGGGATGTTCTTTCCGTATTCTTCTTGAAGATATTTATGATATTGACTTCCATTCATGCTTATACTATCAATGTATAACATCTTTGCGATTTGTGATAGTCTTGTCGCATTTTTAGCATCAAAAATGATATTCATACATGTTGCTAAATCCTTATTTTTTCTTTTTTGTAAGTCAAAATTCTTTTTGATATTTCTAAGAACATCCATTCTTTCTGTCATCGTTTTACTATTCCAATTCAACCAGGCAGAATCTATAGAAACTTTTTGAGTTGTTAGCAATACAAGAGAACTAAACATGTCAAGAGGAAAGTCTTCTCTCATCCAATTATAAATACTCTTCCATACATTCTTATCGGAATCTGTTAATGCTTTTTTATAAAATTTTGATTCAATCTGTTTGCTATCAAACAGACTTCCTAATACAGAAACATCACCATATGTTTCTATATATATAGATTGTCCTTTTCGCATCTTGAAACATCGTTCTAATGCAATAAGAAATTGAAATAGAATACCTTTAATAGATGATGTTGAATCAAATTTCAGTTTTGGCATATCCTTTATATTATATTTAATAATAAATCCCCACTTCTGCTTTTATATAACTCTAAATAATTATCAACATAGTCTTTCCTCTTGTGGCTATGTATATCTTGACATATCTTCTCTAAATTTCCCTTATATCGTTCATTCTTATTGTATTCACCCTCAACTCCGTCTGTAATAGTGCAACTTCTTGTTGATTTAGCTTCTGGCAGCCACACCTTGGTCGTACCTGCAACAATATATTTGTATAATTCCTGTTGTAGTTCGATTTCATACTTCTGGATTATATGTTCATCTTCCTTAAAAAATAAATATACTTTTTCTTTTCTTGGGAGCACCTCTTCTATACTTAATTCTTGGATTTGAAGGCTCAATCTTTCTATAATAGCAAAAATCTCTTTCAACTCAATTTTGTACACATTAGTTTCGGTTGATTTATGCGAAAGAGGATTCATTAGTAGATTCAAATTAGCAATCAATCTACTCAAGTCTGTAAGATCAAATCCTTGTATCTTTGAAAAGAAATCAAATGATATTTCCAATACATTTCGAAGCCTTTCATGTTTAGCACCGTCATTTTGTTTTGATAGTTTAGGAGGGAAGACTTCATTTACCATAGCCTCTACTGCTTTACGTAAATAGTTCGCTGCAGCAGGGTAATCAAATTCCTCATAATGTTTACGAGCTCTTGCAATATCTGATTCAGAGTTGAATTCCTTAGGATTATTTGTAGAAGTATCATCCTTGTACAATTCCTTAAATAACCAACCATCTTCCTTTGCTAGACCTTTTGATCTGTTCGCAAAATAAATTCTTTCTTTAAAATGCTCAAAGAATGCTCTATCATGAGTAAACAGATATATCTTATACTTACCAGATATTTTCAGCAAGAAGTCTACAACTTTTGCACGATTGCTCATATCAAGACTAATGAGCATATCGTCTAAAGCTAGAAAGCTGCCTTCCGGAGGAACCGTATCATCTGCAGGATTAATGCCTCTCAATAATGCAAAGCGAATAGACAATGCTATAGCAGTTAGTTTTGCTTCATTAAAATATACATGTGGTTTAGGTATCTCAATACCACCCTCCTTAATTTCAATGCCAATTATAGGTTCAATCAAAGATTTATTTTTGGTTCTCTCCAATTCCCCTTTTTGATTCTTAATCAAACGATTATCCCATTTTAGTCTAAATCCATCAAAATATATATTTGGATTTGGGTTAACCTTTGGATATGTCAAAATGATTGATAAATCTTGTTCTCCTTCGGTCTTAAAGTAATTCTTGTATATATCCGATACAGCAATGTTAATATCTCCAATAAAACTTTCAAGTTCACTATTGAAGATATCAATCATCTCATTTATTTTCTTTGTTGAACTTCTATTATTAAGTTTTGACGCTTCATCTTCAATTTGTTCATACATTAACGACATATATGTTCCTTGTTCATTAATATATTTGTATGGCAAAATCTCTCGCAAGAATATTGGGAAAAGATTTATGCTGTTTGAGTTTGTAAAATTAAAGAACCCGTTTAGAAGTTGATGATTAACGAAAAATGTTTCAAGCTCTGCTAATCTGTCAAAACCGACACAACCATATTCGGATACCGTTGATAAAAATGGATTCCTAGCTCCAATAAACCAATTAACTGCCACATATGGTTTGTCAGAAGCATCTTTCGGCGAGAAAAAACGATTGACAAGGTTTTGTGAATTACTTTTATCAAAATACTTCTTTCCATTATCAGGCTTTCTATATGAATTGAAGATACAATGTAAAGCATAATAAATAGAAGACTTACCACTACCATTTTCTCCATACATTAACAAATGCTTACCATCCAACTCTATTGTATGTAGAGATGGGAATGCTTTAAATCCATTAATAACTATTCCGTTAATTTTTGCCATAATTATCCTTCAATTATAAGTTTGAGTATCTTTGGGCTTCTTAATGTGAATAAATCCAAACGGTTCCGTATTGGATTATCCATTTTCTTTATAGCCATAAAGGTATTTAATATGACTTCAGATTTATCCTTTTCAGTAGTTAATTGTGATATAGGTTTAATGAGTTCTAAAGAAGAGTCAATTATGTTGATTTCTTGCTCTTTCATATGCTCCCCAAAGTATAATTCATACACACAGCCATCAATAATTTTTTCAAAAAATAGTGCAATTGTTTTGTTTGAAACTAATCCTGATAAGTTTTCTTTTGTAGAACTTGCCATCATTACATAATCAACAATTGTCGCAATTAATTCCTGAACATTGATCGCTGGTACCGCAATAGGAATATGCAGCAAAGGCTCCTTGTCTATTTGAAAATTCGCCCCTTGCATTTTCCCCTTATATTTTAGCCAATACTTTATTAGTGTTGAATTTAATAATCCTGTTAGATACTTTTGGTTTACTCTATTTGTTCTAATAATTAAGTAAGCTCTAGAAACAAAACTGTCAAAATTTACATAAGAAAACGCAGGTCGATTTACACACTTTCTTAGTGCTAAGATTTTTTCTCCTTCAAAGCTTTCTTTTTTTCTAGCACGATGTAATCCATAAGGTTTATTTACTGATGTAATAACTGTTGAAAATTGGTCTAAATGTTTTTGTATGTTAGGGTAAAGTGAAATACGATCATTTACAGAAGAATCTGTATATATGATCCATTCTGAATTCTTTTTACATACAGAATATCTGTTTATCAATTTTGATGTATAATATGGCTTTACAAGTTCCTTCTCAGTACAATTAAGACTTAAACTATCATATTCCTGTTGGCTTAATACAAAAATACCATCTCCAATTTGTTTCTTATTGTTTAAAAGTTGTTGAGTTTTTTTGTTTACATAATCTTGCAAGACATCAATACCTGAAGATATCTCCTTAATCCCTTCTTTGTCATTTAAGAGAATATGCGTTGTATCGCTTATTAATTGCAATATTTGGTCATTCTCTGTAGATGCAAATGTTAACAACTGATTTGAGAAATGTGCTCTATTAATTAATGGCATAAAGAATACATTACTATCATCATGTATTTTTTTCAGTAAATTAATCGCCGCCTGTTTGTTTGCATATTTTTGTTGAACTTTTCTATAATCAAAAGAATAATTATCAGTAATACTATCTTTCTGAAAGAGCATAATCATTGTTTGTATACTTGCACTATCAAAAATCTTAGCATCAAAGAAATCTATTAATTGAATGATTTTGGTATCTGATACAATCTTATTACGTAAAAGGCTTGCCCCATCGTTGGTAACCCAATTATTTGTGGCAATATAACATAAACACGCATTAGGCTTTAATAAATCAATCCCTTTACAAGCAAAAATATACCAAAGATCCATTTTCCCTTGATAATATTCACTGCTCCTTAACCCATTAAATGCGTTTTTATCAGTTGCTTCTTTAATATACGGTGGATTTCCTATTATTATATCAAACCCGATAAACTTTCCATTCTCGTCAAGCAATTGTGGAAACTCAAAACGCCATTCAAAAGCATCAACATATAATTTGTTCGTCTGAATATCTTCTTGTTCTTTTTCAAGGATATTCAGCTTCTCTTTCAGCTTCTTCAATTCATCCTTTTCTACCTTTGTTCTCTCTCCAAATAAGGTTGGGCCTTCAAGCATAATAACTTTGCCTCTTAGCTTTGCAAGCCTCTCCTTAAACTGATTGCTAAGCTCTGTCTTAAATGCACTCTTTATATCTTTAATTGTCTTACGAAAAAGTTTCTTTGCTTGGTGATTGGAGGTATTGGTGTATTCTCTTACCAATTCTTTGTACTTGGTAAGTGTCATTTTCTCATTTTCCTCTTTACCTTTGTTGTACTCCACAAAAGCATTCTCTATAGGCGCATCTATAGGATAGCGACTCAGCAATGAATTCCCGCAAGTGATTTTATAATCCAAGTTAGGAAGTGGTTGAGGTTCCTCTGCATCTACGACCAAGGCCAGCCAAAAACGCAATCGTGCAATATCTACTGCACCTTGCTCGATATCAACTCCGAAGATGTTATTTTGGATAATATCTCGTTTAGTTTGATTAGAATCAAAATTGCCGTAAGGATCTGCATGCGATTGCAAATGGTGAATAGCATGATATAACACATAAAAAATCCCCATAGGAAATGCTCCGGAACCAATAGCCGGGTCGCATACTTTTATATCTTTGAGTAGTTGTATAAATCGTAATGCCAAGGTTTTGGTCTGGAGTACAGGCAGAACTATTCCATTATTTATCAGTTGCTCTATAGATTCTGCATATTGCTCGTCAGGCTCGTGAGTCTTTAAATATTGTATAACACTTTGGCGACACATATATTGCACAATTTCTTTTGGAGTATAAAATGCGCCTTTATCTTTGTTATCTTCCAAAAGATTCTCAAAGATATGTCCCAGCATTTCGGGATCGATACCCACTTCGCTATCGTCAGGATCGTTTTCATCGATGGTGAAATTGTACATGGCAAAGAAATCCATCAGTTCCTTGAAATAGGAATATGGAAAATCTATATCCAGTTTGTCGACGTTATCTTTCTCGAACAGACCACCGTTAAGGTATGGAATTTTGATATTTTCTCCCAATCGGGTATCAGCTATATCCCCTTCGCGTTTTTCATTAAGTGTATTAAAAAACAAATATTCAAGAACATCGCTTAACAAGCGGTCGTTCCCTTCGTAGCGTCCAATCAGGTGACTGAGATAATTTTTATCTCCACCTTCCCAATCCGAGCGTGAAGCAGGCACACCCATCCAGCCTTTTTTCTGAAGGAATTGCAGAAATACCAGTCGGCCAAGCAGTTTCTTTACATAGTCACGATTTGTTTTAGTGTCGGAAAGTAGTTTCAGAAACTTCATATATTGAGCTTTGTATCCAGCAAAGAATTCCTTATTCAGGCGCTCAACAGAAAAAGCCTCTGTAACATCTGCCAGATAGATAGAACTGTTTTTCTTTTTGGATATCAATTCATACAGGCGGTCTGCAGCCGACCTGCACGGTTCGTTCTCTCCCAAAAGGAAAGTATATCTTTTAGGTGCCGTTTCTGATTTTATCAGTTCTCCGTCTTCATTGAAGGAAGTTTGTTTCGCTATAAAGGTCAGGCGATAATCGAGGACATTCTTTGAATAGTAGAAAGCCAGGACACCATGAATAATGGATTGATCAACCGTTTTTGCCGCAATTTCGCGCAGTCCTTTCCGATTACGCTTAATAAGCACATTATCTGAGACTTCAAATGTATAAATAGCCAATGAACGCCCGTCATCCAAACGGATTGTACCTACTTGTCCTCCGCTCTTTACCAAATCATGTGAGATTTGATTTATGCGAGTGAAGAATTCAACGTTAGGAAACATTTCTGTCAATATGCCTTTCCACTCACCGAAATCAAATCTGGTAGATAATTTATTTTGTAATTCTTTTGATGTCATGCTTGTAATAATTAAAGATTAAAACTTTCGGAAATAATAATTTCCGGAACGAACTCCTTTGTCGCTTTTATGCGATTCACAGCTTGATCTTCATGGGTGCTTAATTCAACATGTTCAAGCGGGTAAGAAGTAATGATTTTCATAAGTTGCTCCAGCAATATAACGATTTTAACAGGTGCTTTTTTTGTGGCACTTTGCAACTTGTTTATGTCCCGCTGCAACTGTTGAAATTTTCCCGTAGATATGGCACGTTTGGCCTTTTCTATCAAAGTAAATTCTTCGTCTGTTATATTGGGAACATGTAAAAATCCATCAAGATAAGCCAAAGCTTTTTTCTCATTGGGACCTTGGGTGGTAACCACTTTCTTAGTAGTGGCTTTTGCATCCTCTTCTTTTTCCGAAAAAACTTCTATCGCCTTTGCTACTTGCTCATGATGTTTATCATGCAAAGGAATGGCTTTCTCTTCCGGCCTTGCCTCAAATTCTTTCACGGCTTCCAAAAAAGTAAGCTCTTCAATGCTTCCGTCTTCACGAATAAAGGTAAAAGCATCCCTTCTTTTATTGCGAATAAACGTTATGGTACTCATAGGGATCAGTTTACTTTTCCTCCCTACACGGGCTCTTAAAGGCATCTTGTTTATTCGTTTTATCAGGTCAGGGTCATCCTCTTTCAATTGTCTAAGCCACATCAGATATCGCAATTTCTCATCTCTTTCCTCGTCTGCATTCTTATCAAACAGTCCGAAGCTTTCCGGATTTTCATCTGTAGAGTAAATCTGACTGTCTTCACCCAAAGCAGCATGGAAGGCAAAGAGTTTCATCTTGGCTTTTTTCTCCAGCTCTATGTCATTGTTTACTTTGGCCGTAGGAAAAAAATTGAAAATGTGTACCTCTTTAGCCGTACTTCCGATACGGTTTACACGCCCAATTCGTTGCATCAGTCGAGTGGAATTCCAAGGTGTATCGTAGTTGACAATAACATTTGCACGATGCAAGTTTACGCCTTCAGCCAGGACCTCGGTAGAAATGACTATATTATAATCATTCTTTTTCTCACCTTTATAGTTCGCATCGAAGTTCGCTTCAAGGACAGTCATTTTATCGTTCCGATTATCACTATAAATAGCCAGCACACGATTAAAACCATTTGCTTTTAATGCATCATACAAGTACTTGGTCGTTTCTTTACTTTCAGAAAAGATTACAAGTTTACCTTCCTGATTAATAGATTTATCAAACAGTTTACCTTTCAGGTATTCATTAATAAAAATATCCAATTTCGGGTCGTATGTGATTTTATCCCATGCATCTACCAACTCTTCCAAAATTCGTCCGTCGTTTTCCAAGCCTTCCTTAAAGCCAAATTCAAAATCTTCCGGCGTACAAATTTCAATCGTCGGGTCGGTATATTGCGCTTCTTCTATCAATCGAATCAGTTCATCTTCTTTCCCTTCACTCAACAGTTCATTAACTTTTAAGTTAGGAGCAATATATATCACACCTTTTTCAAACATACCAAGCATGACTTTGTTGGCCTGATAGTATCTCTTTAAAGATTGTTTGAATGCATAGAAACTACTGTCTATTCGCTTGACAAGCAATGTTTTCATAATACCTGCCAACTGAATAGATATCATATCTGCCTTTTTGTACTTAGCTTTCTTCTTGGGAACCAAATATTTAATAGCCTGATAACGATAGTATTTCAATACATTCCCTTCTTTACCACCTAAATATCGGATTGTCTTGTCGTACAAGGCTTCCAGCTCAGAGTCTAATTGATAATAAATCTTATGGGGCGGCTTCACATCTGGGAAATGCACATTTTGTTCTTCCAAATCCTTTCGGTAAGCTTCGTTTTCCATTAAATCTGTACGTGTACGACGCACAGTCAAAGGCTCAACCACCTTAACTCGAATCTTTTCGTAAATTTCCTTTATTCCATTAGCAATCAGTCCTATATCTTTTTGTTTTTTAATCTTCTTGTATTTGTCTATTTGTTCACGAAAGAAACGCTGCAAGTTTCCTTCTTCCAAAGTGCTGTCTTTAGAATCCTGAAACAAATAAACCAAATTAGCTATATCTTCAGGTTTGTTGTTCAAAGGAGTGGCAGAAACGAGTATCACTTTCTTGTCATGCAAGCTACCATCAGCATGCAGTGTCTTAGTCTTGCAAAGTTTCTGTAGCTCGTTGTACATAGATGCAGTATCGCTTCTAAACTTATGGGCTTCATCAACGATGACCAAATCATAAAGTGACGGATTCTTTATTTTATGCAAGCTTCCATTTGTGATAATTTTATAATTGTCAAGTTTAAACTCTACCATTGTTCTTTCCCAACCTTCTTTAAGAGCAGGGGGAACAATAATCAAGGTATGAGAGCGATGCATTGGAAACCCATTGGCAAAGAAAAATTTCTTGGCAATGAGAGCTGAAACGATAGTCTTTCCCAATCCGACTACATCGGACAGAAAAAATCCGTTATGCTTCATCATTTTTGAATATCCATCATTTACGGCATCAATCTGATAAGACAATTTCTTATATCCTTTAGGCAAGTCTGATATTGAATTTGGATCAAAATCAATACTTCTCCCAAAATATTCCAAAAGAAACTTCAAGTAAACTTCGTATGGCGTAAACTCAGTATTCAGATACGATTCCTTTTTTATCTTCTCTATATGATTGATATCAATGGCAACAGATTCTGCCCATAGCTTTTCAAAAGTTTCAGTCGCAAATTGAATATCATCGTCATATCTTAGCTCTACATTAAACTCAAAATTTTTCTCCAATCCAGCTTCCGTCAGATTACTAGAACCTGTAATTACTGATCCATAACCATGTGGATGATATACTTCTTCACGAAAGATATAGATTTTGGCATGTATGTTTTGCTTGGGATGGATACGCATCTCAATTCTGCCGGAAACAATATCTTCGATAAACTGATACATTCCGTCTTCCACTTCCTTGTCATACTTCGCCTCTTGGATATTCTTTTTTATGTCATTGAAGAATTCCTCTTGTGACTGTTCATTGTTTGGATTAAAAAGTAATCCTTGCTGATTGGCCTGATAAGTCAGTTTGTCTACATTGATACCTACTAAGATTCTAATGTGTGGAGTCTGTTGAATGAACTTTCGGATTCTAAAATATCCAGAAGCTCTAAAATACCCTACAAGCGCATCAAAAAAATGCACTTTTCTATACTTAAAAACCCCTTCAATTTTTTCAAGTAAGGTATTTTCTTTCTCGTTAGTAAAGAAATTAGTCCCCATAATTATTGTTTAGTAGTTACAATCAAGCTTCTTACATCGACATCCAGTTTTTCTGCAATTTGCATCAACATCTCCAAAGACGGTTGCATTTTGTTTGAACACCATTTAGACACAGTAGATGGATCTTTTCCTAACTGTTCAGCAAGCCATTTTCCTGTTTTCTTTTGTTCAACCAAAACAATTTTTATCCTATTTATATCTTTCATTGCAAATCCTTTTATTGGCGTATAGGACAAATATACTGATAATAGATGAAAGAAAAAAACAGTCATGAGTCTTTTTATTTTCATAAACACCATTTTTCGAAGACCTTTTCCCGATTAGGATTCTACACATAACCCTAAAATGCAGTTACATATACCCCCATCCGCCCTCTCATTTTCTACATCCCGCATCCGGAAACCATACGTTTCTGCTCGCGGAAACATACGTTTCCCGACTGAAGAACCTACGTTTCCGCCCCGCGAAACGTAGAAAAGCAGGAAGCGTCTCTCCGTCTGTGCCCTTGTCTTTTCAAGACCACAAAGCCTCATTTCCACCCAACGCCCCTTTCACCTCACCACTTGCGCCACGTTTCCGCTCCCGCATTTTCTCAATTACACTTTTTTCCGTACTTTTGCACCCGATTCACAGTACTATTTTATGAAATACAAACTATTAGCATTAGACCTCGACGGTACGCTTACCAACTCGAAAAAAGTAATCACCCTTCACACCCGGGAAACGCTTCTTAAAGCGCAGGAAAAAGGAGTAAAAATCATACTGGCTTCCGGACGGCCCACCTACGGCATCGTGCCTCTGGCCGAACAGCTGGAGCTTCAGAAATACGAAGGATACATCCTGGCCTATAACGGCGGGGAAATCACCGACTGGAAAACCAAAGAAGTGATATGCAAGAACCTTCTCGACCCAGAGGTGCTTCCCTACCTGTATGAATGTGCCAAGAAGAACGATTTCGCCATCGTGACCTACGACGGGGAATATGTGCTGACCGAAAAGCCTGACGATGAATACGTGCTGAAAGAGGCACTGCTCAACGTGATGAAAATCAAGAAGGTGGACAACTTCCTGGAGGCCGTGAAGCATCCCATTGCCAAATGCCTGATTGTGGGCGACCCTACCCGCCTGGCGGTACTGGAAAAAGAGATGTACGACCACCTGAAAGACCGCATGGGCGTGTTCCGCTCCGAGCCTTATTTTCTGGAACTGGTGCCGAAGGGCATCGATAAGGCCCTGTCGCTGGCGGGTATGCTGGAAAAGATTGGGGTGTCGCGCGAAGAAATGATTGCTATCGGCGACGGATTCAATGACCTGTCCATGATTAAATACGCCGGACTGGGGATTGCCATGGCCAACGCACAGGACGTGGTAAAAGAAAACGCCGACTTCATCACTCTGTCGAATGAGGAAGACGGCGTGGCGTATGCGGCAGAAAAATTCATTCTGTCTTAGGCTTCCGGTCGAAGAACGGATTCTTGGAGGATGCGCTCACGGGGATGGCATACACCTGGGTGCATCCGTCCAGCCAGTCGAGTTGCTGGGCTGCCAGTCCGGCCGAAAACATGACCCGCGTATCCACCCGATGGTCGGCGGCTACGGAGCAGGCCGACCCGATGGCTATGCCTACATCCACACTATTGATGGCGCAAGGCACTCCTTCCTTGCGGATGGCGCAGGTGTCATACCCGCAATGTCCGCAATCCAACCCCTGCGGATGTGAATGGGTGCCTATCAGCACAATGCACTCCGCCTGCAGGATATTGTCGGCGTCACGCAGGAAGAATTTAAACCCATTGTCTTCATACATCTGCTTCATCGTGTCCGACAGGATGCGGATGTTGCTTTCCGTCACCATGGCCACCTCTATGATGTCCACGCCCTTCCCCTTGGGGGCCGTGCGGGCGGCCGTCATCATCTGCTGTGCCACCTGCAACACTTGTTCATGGCGGCTGTCTCTTTCATTCAGTATCATATCTCCTTCAAGTTAAAACAATATACAATAAAAAAAAGGGTTATATCCGAGTTCCTCTGCCTGAGCTTCGGATACTCTAAATATAACCCTTTTCAAAATAAATCACCAAAGGATTTATTTCTTTTTTCCTTTTTTCAGGTCATTTTCATGAATGGCCTCTTCTACTTGATAAGCCGGCGCATGTTTTTTATGCATGCCTTTCGGTTTTTTATTACCTGCAGCTCCCATAGTAAAAACCTCCTTTCAAAGTCCTTTAAAAAGTCAAACGATATAATTTATTATTTCAATAAATCCAGTTGTTTGAAGCACTTGATCAATTTTTCGATGGCGAAGTCCACCTGTTCCTTGGTATGAGTAGCCATCAGTGCAAAGCGCACCAGCGTGTCTTGAGGTGCACAGGCCGGTGGGATTACCGGATTGATGAAGACACCTTCATCGAAGGCCAGCTTGGTCACTTCGAAAGTCTTGTCCGTATCGCGCACGTACAACGGAATAATCGGGCTTTCCGTATCGCCGATTTCAAAGCCGGCTTCACGGAAGCTCTTCAACGCATAGTTGGTAATCTTCCACAAATTCTTCTGACGTTCCGGTTCGGTCTTGAAAATATGGATGGCCTCTCTGGCGGCAGCAGTAGCAGCCGGTGTGTTGCTGGCCTGGAAGATATAAGAGCGGGCATTGTGGCGCAACCAGTTGATGACGTCCTTGTCACCGGCCACGAAACCACCGATAGATGCCAGTGACTTACTGAACGTACCCATAATCAGGTCGATGTCGTCCGTTACGCCGAAGTGGTCGCATACGCCGCGGCCTTCCCGACCGAAGACACCCAGTCCGTGGGCTTCGTCCACATAGATGCTGGCATTGTATTTTTTCTTCAGGCGGACAATTTCCGGCAGGTTGGCCAGGTCGCCTTCCATGGAGAACACGCTGTCCACTACAATCAGTTTCACGGCGTCCGGTTCGCATTTCTGGAGTTCTTTCTCCAAAGCCTCCATGTCATTATGCTTGTATTTCAGCTGAGTGGCAAAAGAAAGACGGCGTCCGTCTACGATAGATGCGTGGTCGCGGTCGTCGCAAATGATATAGTCGCCACGTCCGGCCAACTGAGGAATCACGCCTTCATTTACGGTAAAACCTGTGGAGAAGCAAAGTGCTTCATCTTTTCCTACGAATTCGGCCAACTCTTTTTCCAGCTGCACGTGGATATCAAGTGTTCCGTTCAACAGACGGGAACCGGCACATCCCGTACCGTATTTGCGAGTCGCTGCAATGGCCGCGTCAATAATTCTTTGGTCGTGAGTCAAGCCCATGTAAGAGTTTGAACCAAACATCAGCACCTTTTTTCCGTCCATCATCACCTCTGTGTCCTGTGCGCTGTCAATCTCACGGAAATAAGGGTAAACGCCTCTTTCCATATACATCTGAGGCAATCTGAATTTACTAAATTTTTCTTGTAATAATCCCATATTTTAAGTATCTGGTAAGCACCCCGGCTTACGTTAAACTTTATCACTTTGCAACCGTATTGTCACATCGTTTTTACTAAGAACGTGCAAAGATACAAAAAACTCCAAAATCAGATACAAATCCTCTAAAAAAATTGATTTTGTGTTTAATTATCCCCAAAAACATCCCTCAAATATGAAAGATAATATTATTTTTGTGCTCCCAAATTCTAAATCTGACTTATGGATCCGAAAAAGCGAATCATCTTTGTGGTAAACCCCATATCCGGAACCCACGGAAAGGAATTCATACTGAAGCTCATCGAGCGGGAACTGGACACATCGAAATATGAATATTCCATCCGAAAGACCGAATATGCCGGACATGCTTCCGAGATAGCCGCACAGGCTGCCTCGGAAGGGGCAGATATCGTGGTGGCTATCGGCGGAGACGGAACCATCAACGAAATAGGACGGGCGCTCATCCATACGGACACGGCCATGGGAATCATTCCCTGCGGTTCCGGGAACGGACTGGCGCGCCATCTGCACATCCCCATGGAGCCCAAAGGAGCCATCAACGTGCTGAATGCCGGACGGGTCAAGACCATCGACTATGGAATTATCGACAACCGTCCCTTCTTCTGTACGTGCGGAGTGGGATTCGACGCTTTCGTGAGCCTGAAATTTGCGGATTCCGGGAAAAGGGGCTTGCTCACCTACCTGGAAAACACCTTGCACGAGAGTCTTACGTACCAGCCGGAGACGTATGAGATTGAGAATTCAACGGGCACCGTCCGCTACAAGGCTTTCCTGATTGCCTGCGCCAACGCGTCACAATATGGGAACAACGCCTACATCGCCCCGCAGGCTTCCCTGACCGACGGGATGATGGACATCACCATTCTGGAGCCTTTCACGGTGCTGGATGTGCCTTCGCTTTCCATCCAGCTGTTTACCCGCACGCTCGACCAGAACAGCCGTATCAAGACAATGAAGGACAAATGCATCGTCATCCACCGGGAAAAGGAAGGGGTGTTCCACTTCGACGGCGACCCGGCAATGGGAGGAAAAGACTTGAAGGTGGAAATCATTCATCAGGGACTGCATGTCATCGCTCCCATCCGGCCGAAGCGTATGCCGTCGCCCCCATTGAACATCCTGCAACATTTCACTGATTTCATCGGCCGACGTCCGTTTACCGAGACCATCGCCCAGAAGCACCGCCAGCTCCTGATGCTGAACCAGCATATTCTGAGAAGGCTCTCCAAGAAATAACTCTCCCGGCCCTACAAGGCCAGATAGAACGGCTTGGCCAGTGCCTCAAACTCCGGCGTATAGACGTGACGCTCCATTTCAATGGCCAGATGGCAGGTTTCGGTCTGCACACAAGCCGACTTGACAAAGGCCATCAGCACCCGTTTGGGAGGAAGTCCGGCACGGGGATGTACCCATGTCTGACGCGAAAGAGACAGGCCTTGCTTCAAAGCCAGCGCCACAAAATCGGAGGCGGCAGTAGCCGGAAGTATCACCGAAAAGCAGCCTTCGTCTGAGAGCAAAAAGGCGACTTTTGCCAAAAGCGCCCCGAAATCCAATTCATCGGTATGCCGGGCCGTATTCCGCTGGGCATGAGGGCATTTCACCGCTTCCACGAAATAGGGTGGATTCGATACAATCGCATCAAAACGGTCTTTCCAGTCTTCCGGTGCCTGCCGGATGTCCAGCTGAGTCACTTCCATCCGGTCGGCCCAAGGCGAACGGGCCACGTTCTCCCGCGCCTGTTCCACGGCGGCTCCGTCAATGTCGACCGCCGTCACGTAAGCCTGTGGGTTCCGCTGGGCCAGCATCAGGGCAATCAGTCCGCTCCCGGTACCGATGTCCAAGATACGGGCGGCTCCGTCCACCTGTGCCCAGGCACCCGCCAACACTCCGTCCGTGCCCACTTTCATGGCACATTTATCGTGAAAAACCACAAACTGCTTGAACTGAAAAAAAGGATTCGGCATAGCTTCTTACTCAAATTTTGCGCCAAAATTACGGAAATCCTCTCAGAAAGTGGTCTCACCTCATATTATTTTTAAATAATAAACAGGTATTTGAAGTAAATAGTTTCCAAATTAGGCGCGGAATGATTACCTTTGTGCCGTTTTGAACAATAAAAAAACCTTCTTAATTCAGAAGCGAAAAAAATATGGTAAAAAAGACAAAAAACAACGAGATTCTGGTTAGTGCAGAAGGCAAGGATATCCCTATGATGGCCGAAATCGAAACCATTCCTACGGAGGATACCAAGGAAGAAGATTTGACTGGGGAATTGCCCGTCATGCCCCTGCGCAACCTAATGATATTCCCTTCTATCGTCATGCCGATTAACGTGGGACGCCAGCCGACACTGAAGCTGGTGAACCAGGCTCTCCAAAGCAAGGAGCCCATCGTCATCACCACGCAAAAGGTGGGCGAAACGGAGTCACCCAAGCAAAAAGACCTGTTCCCCATCGCCGTCATCGGTAAGGTGCTGCGCGTGTTCGAAATGCCGGGAGGGACCATTACGGCCATCCTTCAGGCCACGGGCCCGAAGGTGAAGCTGGAAGAAATCACTTCCACCCGCCCATTCCTGCGGGGAAAAGTTTCCGTGATTGAGGAAGACATGCAGGATGAAAAGTCGGACGAGTTCAAGACGCTGATTGACACTTGCAAGGAGCTGAGTGCAAAGGTAATCGAGCTTTCGGACGAGATTTCTCCCGATACGGCTTTTGCCTTGAAGAACCTGGACAACAACGAGGTGCTGGTGAATTTCATTTCGGGCAACTTCCCCTTCCCCATCAACGAGAAGTATGAGCTGTTGCAGATGAACGACCTGAAGTCGCGCCTGTACCGCCTGATTCAGTTATTGAACAAGACCATCCAGCTGGCCACGCTGAAACAGAACATCCAGATGCGTACGCGCGAAGAGCTGGACCGCCAGCAACGGGAATACTTCCTGCAACAACAAATCAAGAACATTCAGGACGAGCTGGGCAACGGACAGGACGATGAAATCGACGAACTCCAGAAGAAGGGCGAGAAAAAGCTCTGGAAACCGGAGGTGAAGGAGATTTTCGACCGCGAACTGGCCAAGCTGGAGCGCATCAACCCGCAATCGCCCGACTATAACGTGCAGCTGACGTACCTGCAGACGTTGCTTTCCTTGCCGTGGGGTGTGTACACCAAGGACGTGATTGACATTCCGAACGCCAAGAAGATTCTGGACAAGGAGCACTACGGACTGGAGAAGGTGAAAGAACGTATTCTGGAATACCTGGCCGTGCTGAAGCTGAAAGGCGACCTGAAATCGCCGATTATCTGCCTCTACGGCCCTCCGGGAGTCGGCAAGACCTCACTGGGACGCTCCATCGCCACGGCCCTGAAGCGGAAATATGTCCGCATGTCACTGGGTGGCGTACACGACGAGGCGGAAATCCGCGGACACCGCAAGACGTATATCGGTGCCATGCCGGGACGTATCATCAAGAGCCTGATCAAGGCGGAGACCTCCAACCCGGTCATCATCCTGGACGAGATTGACAAGCTGAGCAACGACAACCACGGCGACCCGAGTTCGGCCATGCTGGAAGTGCTCGACCCGGAACAGAACAACACGTTCCACGACAACTATGTGGACATCGACTACGACTTGTCGAACGTCATGTTCATTGCCACGGCCAACAACCTGGGCACCATCCCTACTCCGTTGCTCGACCGTATGGAACTGATTGAGGTGAGCGGCTACATCACCGAGGAGAAAATCGAGATTGCCCGCCGCCACCTGATTCCGAAGGAAATGGAAAAGAACGGTTTGAAGAAGGAACACGTGAAGTTCACCAAGCCGGCCATCGAATACATCATCGAGAACTATACCCGTGAAAGCGGTGTGCGTGAGCTGGAGAAGAAAATCAGTAAGGTGATGCGGAAAATCGCCCTGGAAATCGCCAGCGGTGAATTTACCGAAACGCACGAACTGAAACCGAAGGACATCGAGAAATTCCTCGGCCCGCAGGAATACTCCCGCGACAAGTACCAAGGCAACGAATATGCCGGCGTGGTGACCGGACTGGCCTGGACGGCGGTAGGCGGCGAAATCCTGTTCGTGGAAACCAGCCTGAGCCGCGGAAAGGGACAGTTGACCCTGACCGGAAACCTGGGTTCCGTGATGAAGGAATCGGCCATGCTGGCACTGGAGTACCTGAAAGCGCACAGCCATCTGCTCGACTTGCCGGAAGGCATCTTCGACAACTGGAACATCCATATCCACGTGCCGGAAGGAGCCATTCCGAAAGACGGTCCCTCTGCCGGTATCACGATGGTCACCTCACTGGCGTCTGCCCTGACCCAGCGGAAAGTAAAGGCCAACCTGGCCATGACGGGCGAAATCACCCTGCGCGGAAAAGTGTTGCCGGTAGGCGGTATCCGCGAAAAGATTCTGGCCGCCAAACGGGCCGGCATCAAGGACATCATCTTGTGTGAGGAAAACCGCAAGGACATCAACGAAATCCAGCCGATGTACCTCACGGGCATGACCTTCCACTACGTGAAGGACATCAAGGAGGTGCTCCGCCTGGCCCTGACCGACGAGAAGGTGGCCGATGCCATTGATTTCACCGTGAAAGAAGACAAAGACAAAAACCAAGAAAACCCAGCACAATGAAGTTTGAGTTACAACATACGGATCCCAAATCGAATGCCCGCGCCGGTCTGATTACGACCGACCACGGGCAGATTGAGACCCCTATCTTTATGCCGGTCGGCACACTCGGTACGGTAAAAGGGGTGCATCTTCACGAACTGAAGAACGACATCAAGGCCCAGATTATCCTGGGAAACACGTATCACCTCTACCTGCGCCCGGGACTCGACATCATTGAGGGGGCCGGAGGACTGCACAAGTTCAACGGGTTCGACCGCCCGATGCTGACCGATAGCGGGGGCTTCCAGGTGTTCTCCCTTTCCGGCATCCGGAAATTGCGCGAAGAAGGCGTGGAGTTCCGCTCGCACATCGACGGGTCGAAACACCTGTTCACTCCGGAACGGGTGATGGACATCGAACGCACCATCGGGGCCGACATCATCATGGCTTTCGATGAATGTGCGCCCGGCACCTCCGACTATGACTATGCCAAGAAGTCGATGGAGCTGACGCATCGCTGGCTCGACCGCTGCTGCGCCCGTTTCAACGAGACGGAGCCCAAGTACGGCTACAGCCAGTCGCTCTTCCCCATCGTGCAGGGATGTGTGTATCCCGACCTGCGCCGGCGCTCGGCGGAATACATCGCTTCGAAGAATGCCGACGGAAACGCCATCGGCGGACTGGCCGTAGGGGAACCGACGGAGAAGATGTATGAGATGATTGAGGTGGTCAACGAAATATTGCCTACCGACAAGCCCCGCTACCTGATGGGCGTGGGAACTCCGGTCAATATTCTGGAAGGCATCGAACGGGGAGTGGACATGTTCGACTGCGTGATGCCGACCCGCAACGGCCGAAACGGCATGCTCTTCACCAAGGACGGCATCATGAACATGCGCAACAAGAAATGGGAGAACGATTACTCCCCCATCGAAGCCGACGGTGCTTCCTACGTGGACACGATGTACAGCCGTGCCTACCTGCGCCACCTGTTCCATGCCCAGGAGCTGCTTGCCCTGCAGATTGCCTCCATCCACAACCTGGCCTTCTACCTCTGGCTCGTGGGCGAGGCCCGCAAGCACATCATCGCCGGCGACTTCTCTACTTGGAAGCCGATGATGGTGAAACGTTTATCTACCCGATTGTAATTGTAGTTTGATATGAAGCACAATGTGTTCCAGCTGTTCCGTTTCTACCTGAAAGCAGGAAGGGAACAGCTGAAAAAATTAAAAGGAAACCCGTTCAAGAAGAAATGGCTGAAACGGCTCGACAGGTACATCATCGTGAAGTTCCTGGGCACCTATTTCTTTGCCATCGCACTGATTATCTCCATTGCCGTGGTGTTCGACATCAATGAAAACATTGACGACTTCATCAACAACAAGGCGCCCATCAGTGCCATCATCTTCGACTATTACCTGAACTTCATCCCTTACTACACCAACCTGTTCAGTCCGTTGTTCGTGTTCATCGCCGTGATTTTCTTCACGTCGAAGCTGGCGGAGAACTCCGAAATCATCGCCATGTTCTCCACGGGCATGAGTTTCAAGCGGCTCATGGTGCCTTACATGATTTCGGCAGCCATCATCGCCCTGGTCACTTACGTGCTGAGCACGGAGGTCATCCCCACGGGAAGTGTGACGCGACTGAAGTTCGAACAGGTGTACAAGAACAAGAAGAAGACGGATTATGTGCGCAACATCCAGCTGGAGGTGGACACGGGGGTGATTGCCTACATGGAACGCTACGAGGACTACAACAAGACGGCCTACCGCTTCTCGCTCGACAAGTTTGAAGACCACAAGCTGGTGTCGCACCTCACGGCCCGCCGCATCACCTACGACACGACCGCCGTACACCGGTGGATTATCAAGGACTACATGATTCGGGAGATGAAGGGCATGCGCGAGACCATCACTCACGGCGACCGTATGGACTCCATCATCAACATGGAGCCGCAGGACTTCCTGATTACCCGAGGGCAGCAGGAAACCATGACCAGCCCCCAGCTACGGGAATACATCGACAAGCAGAAGCAACGAGGGTTCGCCAACATCAAGGTGTTCGAGGTGGAATACTACCGGCGCATCGCCACTTCGTTCGCGGCCTTCATCCTGACGGTCATCGGGCTCTCGCTCTCGTCGCAGAAGCGGAAAGGAGGTATGGGACTTCACTTGGGTATCGGTATCGCCCTGAGTTTCTCCTACATCCTGTTCCAGACCATTTCGTCGACCTTCGCCATCAACGGAAACGCGTCGCCCAACCTCGCGGTATGGATTCCGAACATCCTCTATCTGTTCATTGCGATTTACCTCTACCGCAAGGCGCCGAAATAAAGTTGCGTTGTCCATACACCCCATGGAAGGAATTATTATATCATAAAAAAATGCATCCCAGAAGTCATGTATCACTTTCAGGATGCATTTTTTATTTGGAAAGCCCGAATCTGCTAAGGACAATCATCATCACATAAAGATGAGACCGTTTCATCACAAAAATACTAAGGGAAAAATTTTATAGGCAAGTTTTAAAAGTAAAAGACCTCCTGCTTTAGCCTTTGTTTATTAGAATTCTATAGCTAAAAACAGGAGATTCTTATAGGGTAATTCTATAGATTACAAGGAAGTCTTTCCTACTTTTCTAATTGAAAACAATCTCACCCCCTTTATTCTACGTCTAAAATCTCGTTTCTTCACTTTACCGAAACAGTTTCCGAGAAACACTGAAGAACGGAATTTCATTTCAGGTACGTGCGGAAGAACTGTTCGATTTTGTCGAAAGGAATCACGTCCATCCGGTCGTACAGGTCCACGTGACTGGCACCGGGAATGATGAGCAGTTCCTTGTTGCCGCCCTTGAGCTTCTTGAAGGCATCCTCGCTGAAGTAGCGCGAATGGGCCTTCTCGCCGTGAATCATCAGCACGGCACTTCGTATCTCATGGCTATAACTCAGCAGGGGCATGTTCATGAACGAAAGGGCCGAGGTCTTGTTCCATCCGTCGTTGGAGTTGAGCGAGCGCCTGTGGTAGCCGCGCGGGGTCTTGTAATAGGCATGATAATCCTTCACGAACTGGGGCGCATCGGCGGGCAACGGGTCCACCACTCCTCCGGCCCGGGCGTACGTGCCGCGGCGGTAGTCTTCCGTGCGCTGGGCGTTGAGCTGCTCGCGCTGCTCATAGCGGGCGTCGGCATCCATGGCATCGAAATAGCCGTTGGCCGTGACGCGGCTCATGTCGTACATCGTGGAAGTCACCGTGGCCTTGATACGGGTATCGATGGCCGCCGCGTTGAGGGCCATGCCTCCCCATCCGCAGATGCCCAGGATACCGATACGGCCGGCATCCGCCTGGTCGCAAGTGGACAGGAAGTCGACCGCCGCACAGAAGTCCTCCGTATTGATGTCGGGCGAGGCCACGTAGCGCGGTTCGCCTCCGCTCTCACCCGTGTACGAGGGGTCGAAGGCGATGGTGAGGAAGCCCCGTTCGGCCAGTGTCATGGCATACAGCCCGGACGACTGTTCCTTCACGGCCCCGAACGGTCCGCTCACGGCAATGGCCGGCAGCTTGCCTTCGGCCTCTTTGGGCACATACATATCCGCCGCCAGGGTGATGCCGTAGCGGTTCGTAAAGGTCACCTTGCGGTGGCTCACCTTCGGGCTCAAGGCGAACACCTTGTCCCATTCCTGCGTAAGATTCAAACTCTGTCTTTCCATTTTCACCTCCGTTTTTACATCCGGCGTTGCGGCGGAAAGGCTGCCCGTAGCCAGAAACCAGGCCGCCGATGCCGCACACAACGTCTTCCACATTTTATTATCCATTCTACAAATTTCTATGTTTCTACGGAGGCAAAAATAACACAAAAGCCCCACAGAGGCATTTCTGTGAGGCTCAAATTTCATTTCCGAAAGGCTCAGACCGGGAGCGCCGGCACCAGTGCCGTGGGCGGGATGCCGTATTGCTTCTTGAAGGCCGTGGAGAAATGCGAGGGGTTCTTGAAGCCCACTTCGGCATAGACCTCCACCACTTTCCGGTGTTCCTCCTTTATCAGGCGGTAGGCCACTTCCAGCCGTTTGCGGATGAGCCATTTCTCGGGCGTCAGGTCGCTCACCTTCTTGAAATCGCGCTTGAAGGTGGCCAGGCTGCGCCCCGTGTAGTGCGCCAGTTCCTCGAGCGAGAACTCGTACATGTAGTTCCGGTTCATGAAGTCGAGGATGTCCATCTTCCACGGGGTACTGAAATCGAACAAGAGGGTCATGAAGCGGCGGTCCGTGTGGAGCAAGGCCAGCAAGCCTTCCTCCAGCTTCAGGCGCATCACGTCGTCCTGAGGCTTCACCTCCGGATTGAAGTAAGGGGTCATCGAGGCGAAAAGGCTCTCAATCTCTGCCGAAGGGGGCAGCTTTCTCACGCCGGGAACGAATCTCTCCGTCTTTGCGGGGCGGTCTTCCTGGAGGGCGTATTTGCCGTACATCTCGCGCAGGAACGGACGGGTGAAACACAGGTAGATGCCGCAATACTGCTCCCCGTGGCAGGCCTTCTTGTACATCGTCACCCGGTGGTCGCGCGGAATGAACACACACTCTCCTTTTCCCACGTGCACCTGGCGGCTTCCGTCGTCGAGCACCATTTCGCCGGAAAACACGTAGTTCATGGCATATTCGCGCGAGCGGTGCACGCAGGCGTCGGCATCGTCATAGAAGAAGCTGAAAAACACGTTCTGGTAGTTGAAGATGATTTTCATGGGGCCGGGTGAAACCGGTTGGGTGTCTGAATTCATGGTGGATGATATTTTAAATGCATGATGGGGTAAAGTTACAAAAAAACTCCTTTGTGCCTCGTTTCCGCACAAAGGAGTTTTCCGAAAGAGGGACGAACCGCCCGGAAGAGCGGTCCGCACACCTTTTTATTTATTAGTAACCCAGTTCTTTTTCAAGGGCATTGTATTTTTCCTTGTCAAGCTTCCAGTAGATGTTCAGCAGGTACTGACCCCACAACTGGCGGTTGTCCGGCTTCACTTCCTTGGCTTTTTCATAGAAAGGCTGAGCCTTTTCGTACATTTCCTTGATTTTGCCTTCATTGGTGGCATATTTCGGGTCGTCCATAGAAAGCTTGGAGTTTTCTTCTACAAGTTCCTGAGCCGGGAAGAAGTAGCAGTCGCCAATCTTGGAATAGGCTTCACCTACGAAGTCTTTTCCTTCTGAGATAATCTGGTTGAGAGTAGCGATGGCTCCATCGTAATCTTTCTTTTCATACTGAAGCACACCCTTTACATACAGGAAGTAAGGAGTAGAATTCTTGGCCAATACGGCATCCATCTGAGCCAGACCTTCGTCAATCTTACCCTTCTGGATGTAATAGTCCATCAGGTTACCGATGAAGTATTCCTGAGCCGGGAATTTTTCCACACCTTCCTGGATAGTAGCCAGCCATTTGGTGGAATCGGGAGTTTCACCCTTTCCGTATGCTTCAGCCAGGCACATCAGTGAACGGTAACCTTCTTCTTTGTGTTCCTTACCGATAGTGGCATATTTGATTACGGCTGCATTGTCTTTCAAAGAGTTTGCGGCAAGTGCTGCATAGTTGGCAATCAACGGAACCAATGTATCGTTCTTCACGGCTTCTTCGCTTTCGAACATCGGGTTCTGCGGAGCGTCTACAAACAGACCGAAGAATTTCAATGCGTTAGCATAGTTACCTGAGTTGTACGCGTCAGAACCAGCGTTAGTCAGCTGAGGACGAACCGTAGCCAAAGTCTTGGCCAGTTTCTTTCTCAGTTTCGGTTTCTTCAGTTCACCGCTCTTTACTTTAGCCTGTTCTACTTCGTCACATTTTGTGTAGTATTCAAACAGTTTGGCCAGACTATTGTACAATTTGGCGGTATCTGCCTGACCACCCGGCAAATACAGTTTCATGTTTTCATCGTCATAGATGGACTTCTGGAAATCACCAGCCAGTTTCCATGTTTCAGGGTCATTAGCCGTTGAAGGGTCGGTCAACGCCGGTTCGATGATTTGTGCTGCCTTTGCAGGATCGCTCTTGGCAGATTTCGCTTCCTTCACTACGCTTTCCTGAGCGGAAACAGCGCATGCCGTGAAGAATAAAGCTGCTGTAAATAAAACTTTTTTCATAAGGTTTGAATTTAGTAATACAAATATTCAAGTTAGTTTTTGTCGGAATTCTCGTCACCTTCTTCCTCCGCAGGCTGGATGGTTTCCCCGTCAACCGGCTGGATGTCCGATGGCTGGATGGTTTCTGTGCCTTCCGCCTCTTCCTCTTCCGTTTCAGAAGCTACCTTGCAGACAGAACCAATCTGGTCGTTCCGTTTTTCCAAATCAATCAGGCGCACGCCTTGTGTGGCACGTCCCATGATGCGCACGTCGGCCACTTTCAAACGGATGGTGATGCCCGACTTGTTGATAATCATCAGGTCATTGTCGTCGGTTACCGACTTGATGGCTACCAAGTGTCCGGTCTTTTCCGTAATGTTCAGCGTCTTCACACCCTTTCCGCCACGGTTGGTCTTGCGGTAGTCCTCAATGTCCGAACGTTTTCCGTAACCGTTTTCAGATACCACCATGATGGTTTCCGTGTCGGGGTCCTTGATGCAAATCATTCCGATTACTTCATCGGCTCCATCCTCATCGAGCGTGATGCCGCGTACACCCGTAGCCGTACGTCCCATTTCGCGGACAGCACTTTCGTGGAAGCGGATGGCACGGCCGTTGCGGTTGGCAATCACGATTTCGTTGTTGCCGTTGGTCATGCGCACTTCAATCACGCGGTCATCCTCACGAATCGTAATGGCATTCACACCGTTCTGACGCGGACGTGAGTACTGTTCCAGCAAGGTCTTCTTGATTACCCCGTTCTTCGTACAGAAAAGCACGTAGTGGCTATTGATGAAGGCCGTGTCGTTCAAGTTCTTCACACGCAGATAAGCCGTTACCACATCATCGGCCTCGATGTTCAGCAGGTTCTGGATGGCACGTCCCTTGGAGGTCTTGTTGCCTTCCGGAATCTCATATACTTTCAGCCAGTAGCACTTTCCTTTCTGTGTGAAGAACAGAAGAGTGTTGTGCATCGTAGCCGGATAAATATGTTCGATAAAGTCTTCGTTACGGGTTTCGCTACCCTTTGAGCCTACCCCGCCACGGTTCTGTGCATGGAACTCAGAAAGCGGTGTACGCTTGATGTATCCCATGTGGGAAATGGTGATGACCATTTCATCGTCGGCATAGAAGTCTTCCGGATTGAATTCTTCCGAAGCATACACGATTTCCGAACGGCGGTCGTCACCGTATTTTTCTTTCACTTCAATCAGTTCGTCCTTGATAACCTTCTTACAAAGTTCCTCGTTGCTCAGGATTTCCTCGAAGTAAGCAATCTGCTTCATCAAGTCCTCGTATTCAGCATGGAGCTGGTCTTGCATCAGACCGGTGAGCTGGCGCAAACGCATTTCCACAATGGCGCGGGCCTGAATCTCGCTCAGGTTGAAGCGGGCCATCAGGTTGGTAATCGCCTCGTTCGGGGTCTTGGCCGCACGGATGATGCGGATTACCTCGTCGATATTGTCGGAAGCGATAATCAGACCTTCCAGAATGTGGGCACGTTCCTTGGCCTTGCGCAGGTCGTAACGCGTACGGCGGATTACCACCTCGTGGCGGTGTTCCACGAAATATTTAATCAGGTCCTTCAGGTTGAGCAGACGCGGACGACCGTGAACCAGCGCCACGTTGTTCACACCGAATGAAGTCTGAAGCATGGTCATCTTATAAAGCTTGTTGAGCACCACGCTGGCGTTGGCATCCCGCTTGATGTCGATGACGATACGCATACCTTCGCGGTCGGTTTCATCGTTCACATTCGAAATACCGTCTATTTTCTTTTCGTTCGACAAGTCGGCGATGCTCTTGATGAGTTCGGCCTTGTTCACGCCGTAAGGAATTTCCGTCACCACAATCTTGTCGTGCGTAGGATGCGATTCGATTTCCGCCTTTGCACGCATCACGATACGTCCGCGTCCGGTTTCGTAGGCGTCGCGCACCCCGCTTATACCATATATATATCCTCCTGTCGGGAAGTCGGGCGCCTTGATGTATTGCATCAGGCCGTCCACATCAATATCATTGTTGTCAATGTAAGCCACGCAGGCATCAATCACTTCGCGCAAGTTGTGGGTCGGCATGTTGGTAGCCATACCTACGGCGATACCCGATGCTCCGTTCACCAACAGGTTCGGAATACGGGTCGGCATGACGGTAGGTTCCTGCAACGTATCATCAAAGTTGTTGGTGAAGTCTACGGTTTCCTTGTAAAGGTCCTGCATCATTTCCTCGCCGATTTTCTTCAGGCGGGCTTCGGTATATCGCATGGCGGCCGCACTATCACCGTCAATAGAACCGAAGTTACCTTGACCGTCGACCAGCGGATAACGCATCGACCAGTCTTGAGCCATTCTGACGAGGGCTCCATATACAGACAAGTCACCGTGGGGATGGTATTTACCCAACACTTCACCCACGATTCTCGCGGCTTTTTTATACGGTTTGTCGGATGTATTTCCCAGCTCCATCATTCCATACAAAATACGGCGATGCACCGGCTTAAATCCATCTCTTACATCAGGGAGGGCGCGTGCCACGATTACCGACATAGAGTAGTCAATGTACGACGACTTCATTTCCTCTTCGATGTTGATTTTTATAATTCTGTCTTGTTCTTGCATTTAACACATTATTAATTATACTTCCTTTTCAAGGCTTGTGAAAAACCATGCTAAAGTACGACTTTTAGCCGATATACAAAAACTTTTCCCCTAAAAAATACGCGTGGCACCTCTTTTGGGAGGGCATACAGCCCGTGTGGCACACATTTTGTTAAATAGAGAAAAAGACTTCGCTTGAAATCTTTATTATAATGTATATTTGCAATCTATTTTTGACTTAACTTTGAGGATATATATGAATTTGATGAGCAACGAATTTACGCAACAAGTGTCTGATATTGTCGTATATGGCAAGGAAGAGGCCAACCGACTCCAGAACGCCCATATCGAGCCTGCACATCTGCTATTGGGCATCATACGCGACGGTGAGTGTAAAGCGGCAGAGATTCTAAAGTCGTTCTACCTGGACCTGAAAGCCATCAAGAACGAATTAGAAACGCAATTACGTGAACAGTCCATCCCCGAAAATTATTCTCAGGATATTTCCTTCAGTCCGGAGACCTCCAAAATACTGACTCTGAGCCTGCTGGAAGCTAAACTGATGAATGAACAGAAGGTGGACACACCCCATATTTTACTGGCAATTATGAGAGACAATCAAAATAACGCATCCAAGATTTTGGAAAAGAATGATGTAACTTACGCAAAAATCACCGACCGTCTGAAATCGGGCAATACGATTATCAACGGACTGGATTTCAATGATGACGAAGAAGAGGAAGGCATCGGACACCGAAACGCTCCGGACAGGAACGAGGGTGCTTCAGGCGCCCCTAACAATCGCCAGACTACGCAAACAGCCCCTCCCAAATACCCGGACGGAGACACCCCCAACCTGAACAAATACGGCATTGACCTGACAAAGGCAGCCGGGGAAGGCAAACTCGACCCCGTGATTGGACGGGAAAAGGAAATTGAACGAATCGCCCAGATTCTGAGCCGGAGAAAGAAGAATAACCCGATTCTCATCGGAGAACCGGGAGTAGGAAAATCCGCCATTGCGGAAGGACTGGCGCTCCGCATCATCGAGAAAAACGTGTCGCGCACCCTGTTCGAGAAACGGATTGTATCGCTCGATATGACGGCAGTAGTGGCCGGCACCAAATACCGCGGTGAATTTGAGGAGCGTATCCGTGCCATTTTGTCAGAGGTCAAAAAGAATCCGGACGTTATTCTGTTCATCGATGAAATCCATACCATCGTGGGAGCAGGTTCAGCAGCCGGTTCCATGGACGCCGCCAATATGTTGAAACCGGCGCTGGCCCGTGGTGAAATCCAATGCATCGGTGCTACCACGCTCGACGAGTACCGGAAGAACATCGAAAAGGATGGAGCGCTGGAACGCCGTTTCCAGAAAGTACTGGTAGAACCTACCACTCCCGAAGAGACGTTGCAGATTCTCCGGAACATCAAGGACAAATACGAAGAGCACCACAATGTGATGTACACCGACGAAGCACTCGAGGCTTGTGTACGCCTGACCGACCGTTATGTGACCGACCGCTATTTCCCGGACAAGGCCATTGACGCACTGGACGAAGCAGGCTCACGTATTCACCTGACTCACATCTCCGTACCGAAAGAAATCGAGGAACAGGAGCGGTTGATTGAGGAAGCCCAGCAACACAAGAACGAGGCCATCCGTTTGCAGAACTTCGAACTGGCTGCCAGCTTCCGCGACCGCGAGAACCAATATACCGCACAGCTCGACCGTCTGAAAAATGAATGGCAGGAGAAGTTGAAAGACAACCGCGAAACCGTAGACGCTCCCCAGATTGAGGAAGTGGTGTCCATGATTTCAGGAGTTCCCGTACAACGCATGGCCCAGTCGGAGGGAATTCGGCTGAAAGGAATGCGGCAAGCCTTGCTATCCAAAGTCATCGGACAAGACAAAGCGATTGACACCCTCGTGAGAAGCATCCAGCGGAGCCGTGTGGGCCTGAAAGACCCGAACAAGCCGATTGGCACGTTTCTCTTTTTAGGACCTACAGGCGTGGGAAAAACGCATCTGGCCAAAGAACTGGCCAAGAACATGTTTGGCTCCACAGAGGCCATTATCCGTATTGATATGAGTGAATATATGGAAAAGTTCACCGTGTCACGTCTGGTAGGAGCTCCTCCGGGATACGTGGGTTACGAGGAAGGCGGCCAGCTGACGGAAAAAGTGCGCCGCCGCCCTTACTCTATCGTCTTGCTGGATGAAATCGAAAAGGCACATCCCGATGTGTTCAACATGCTCCTGCAAGTGATGGACGAAGGTCGGTTGACGGATAGTCTGGGACGTACCGTGGATTTTAAGAATACGGTCATCATCATGACGTCCAACATCGGTACCCGCCAGCTGAAAGAATTCGGCAAGGGCATCGGCTTCACGGCCCAGACCAGTGAGAACGAGAAGGAACATGCCAATAGTGTGATTCGCAAGGCATTGAACAAGTCGTTCGCCCCGGAATTCATCAATCGTCTGGATGAAATCGTGATGTTCGACCAGCTGGACATCGACTCGCTGGAGAAGATTATCGACATCGAACTGAAGGGACTCTACGACCGCATCGAAGGTTGCGGCTATCGGCTCCTGCTCGACCCGGAAGCCAAACGCTTTGTGGCCGAAAAGGGTTACGACGTACAATTCGGCGCCCGCCCCTTGAAGCGTGCCATCCAGAACCACCTGGAAGACGGTTTGGCGGAACTCATCCTCAACGAGGAACCGGAAGCGGGCGACACCTTGCACGTATCGCTCAACGCACAGGGCGACGGAGTGGAGATGAAAGTGGAAAAAGCCACAAAAGAATAAACGGAATTCTCTGTCAGAATTTCGGAATACAGACAAAATGTCAGGTACGAATGTATCTGGCATTTTTTTTGTGAAAAGACCGGAGAAAAATTTTTATTCGACAATCATAAAAAATAAAGAGATATGCAGAAAGGTAATATCGGGGTTACAACAGAGAACATCTTCCCCATCATCAAGAAATTTTTGTACAGCGACCATGAAATATTCCTCCGCGAGCTGGTTTCAAACGCCGTGGATGCCACTCAAAAACTGAAAACACTGGCGGCTACCGGTGAGTTCAAAGGGGAACTGGGCGATTTGACCGTCCGCGTAAAAGCCGACAAGGACAACGGTACCATCACCATCAGCGACCGTGGTCTGGGTATGACGGCCGAGGAAATCGACAAATACATCAACCAGATTGCCTTCTCCGGCGCCAACGACTTCCTGGAGAAATACAAGGACGATGCCAACGCCATCATCGGTCACTTCGGTCTGGGATTCTACTCTGCCTTCATGGTGGCCAAGAAAGTGGAAATCATCACCCGTTCTTATAAGGATGACGCCAAAGCCATGAAATGGAGTTGTGACGGTAGTCCTGAGTTTACCCTCGAAGAAACAGAACGTAACGACCGGGGTACCGACATCATCCTGTATGTGGACGACGATTGCAAGGAATTCCTGGAAGATTCTCGTCTGCAGGGCTTGCTGACTAAGTATTGCCACTTCCTTCCGGTACCGGTAGCTTTCGGCAAGAAGAAAGAATGGAAAGATGGCAAGCAGGTAGAAACGGAAGAAGACAACCTGATTAACGACACTTGTCCTATCTGGACCAAGAAGCCGTCGGAACTGAAGGAAGAAGACTACAAGAAGTTCTATCGCGACTTGTATCCGATGGCCGACGAACCGCTGTTCTGGATTCACCTGAACGTGGACTATCCGTTCAACCTGACGGGTGTGCTTTACTTCCCGAAAATCAAGAGCAACATCGACCTGCAACGTAACAAGATTCAGTTGTATTGCAATCAGGTATATGTGACCGACTCTGTAGAAGGCATCGTTCCGGACTTCCTGACCCTGCTTCACGGTGTCATCGACTCACCGGATATTCCATTGAACGTTTCCCGTTCTTACCTGCAGAGCGATTCGAACGTGAAGAAGATTTCGACTTACATCACCAAAAAGGTGGCCGACCGTCTGCAATCTATCTTCAAGAACGACCGGAAAGAGTTTGAAGAAAAATGGGACGACCTGAAAATCTTCATCAACTACGGTATGCTGACGCAGGAAGACTTCTACGAAAAGGCTTCCAAGTTTGCCCTGTTCAAGGATACAGACAACAAATATTATACGTTCGAGGAATACCAGACCCTCATCAAGGACAGCCAGACCGACAAGGACGGCAACCTGATTTATCTGTATGCCAACAACGCCGACGAGCAGTACACTTACATTGACGCCGCCAAGAACAAAGGCTACAACGTGCTGTTGCTCGACGGCCAGCTGGATGTGCCGATGATCAACATGCTGGAACAGAAGTTCGAAAAGAGCCACTTCACCCGTGTGGATAGTGACATCATCGACCGCCTGATTGTGAAGGAAGAGCAGAAAGGCGAAGAACTTCCGCAAGACAAGCAGGAAGTGCTCAGCACCTTGTTCAAAGGCCAGATGCCGAAAGTGAAGAAGACCGAGTTCCACGTAGAGGCACACGCCTTGGGCGAAAGCGGCGCTCCGATTGTCATCACACAGGCCGAATACATGCGCCGTATGAAGGATATGGCCAGCATCCAGCCAGGCATGAGCTTCTATGGCGAAATGCCGGACATGTTCAACCTGGTACTGAACACTGACCATCGTCTGATTAAGCAGGTATTGAGCGAAGCAGAAAGCGCTTGTGCCGAGAAACTGGTGCCGGTGGAATCTGAACTTGCCATGCTGACTTTGCGCCGCAACGAGTTGCACAAGGCACAGGAAGGCAAGAAGGACGAGGAAATTCCGACCACGGAGAAAGACGAACTGAAAGACGTGGAGAAGAAAATCGACGCCCAGAAGGCTGAGAAGGAAAACATCCTCAACGGCTATGCCGCCGACAACAAAGTGGTTCACCAGCTCATCGACCTGGCTCTGTTGCAGAACAACATGTTGAAAGGAGAAGCCCTGACCAATTTCGTGAAACGAAGCGTGGAAATGATTTAATTTACCCCTCAAAATAGGGAAAGCCATTCCTGCAAGCCCGCAGGGATGGCTTTTTTTGTGCCTTTTATGCCATCGGATAGAAGATAATTTGTACATTTGCAAAGATATCACGCAAACAAACAACCATGGAAAACAAAACTGAATTGATATTAATCCGTATCAGCGGAGTGGACAGGCCGGGGCTGACCGCATCGGTGACCGCAATCTTATCGAAATACCAAGTAGACATTATGGACATCGGACAGGCCGACATCCACAGTACCCTGTCGCTGGGCATTCTTTTCAAATGCTCCGACAAAGATTCCGGAAATATCATGAAGGAATTGCTTTTCAAGGCATCGGATTTGGGCATCAACATCCGCTTCTACCCCATCAGCGCGGAGGAATATGAAACATGGGTGAACCTGCAAGGCAAAAACCGTTACATCCTGACCCTGCTGGGTCGGAAGCTGACCGCTGAACAGATTGCCGGTGCCACGCGGATTCTGGCGGAGCAACAACTGAACATCGACGGCATCCGCCGTCTGACAGGACGTATCCCGCTCGATGAGAAAAAAGCCAATGTGCGGGCCTGCATCGAATTCTCGGTCAGAGGCACTCCGAAAGACCGCGAAGCCCTGCAGAGCCAGCTGATGCAGCTGAGTTCGTCGCTGGGTATGGACTTCTCCTTCCAGCAGGACAACATGTACCGCCGCATGCGCCGACTCATCTGTTTCGATATGGATTCTACCCTGATTGAAACGGAGGTCATCGACGAACTGGCCATGCGGGCCGGTGTGGGCGACCAGGTAAAGGCCATCACGGAAAGGGCCATGCGGGGAGAAATCGACTTCTGCGAAAGTTTCAAGGAACGGGTGGCCCTGCTCAAAGGCTTGGATGAAAGCGTGATGCGCGACATCGCCGAACATCTGCCCATTACCGAAGGCGTGGAACGCCTGATGTTCGTGCTCAAACGCTACGGCTACAAGATTGCCATCCTCTCGGGAGGATTCACTTACTTCGGCAACTACCTGAAAGACAAGTTCGGCATCGACTACGTGTATGCCAACCAGCTGGAAATCGTGGATGGAAAACTGACCGGACGTTACCTGGGCGACATCGTGGACGGCAAGCGGAAAGCCGAACTCCTGCAACTGCTGGCACAGGTGGAGAAGGTGGACATCGCACAGACCATTGCTGTGGGCGACGGAGCCAACGACCTGCCGATGCTCTCCGTAGCGGGACTGGGAATCGCCTTCCACGCCAAACCGAAAGTAGTAGCCAATGCACAGCAGTCCATCAACACCATCGGAATCGACGGGGTACTCTACTTCCTGGGATTCAAGGATTCTTACCTCGACGAACGGGGAAAACTATAACGACAAGCATAAAACCAAGATATGAAGTTTTCAGAACTGAACTTAGAAGATAGCGTCCTCGATGCATTGGACGCCATGAATTTCCAGGAATGTACGCCCGTGCAGGAACACACCATTCCGGTCATCCTGGAAGGAAAAGACCTGATTGGCGTGGCCCAGACAGGTACGGGGAAAACAGCAGCTTATCTGCTCCCGGTGTTGAACCAGTTGAGCAAGGGAGGCTATCCGGAAGATGCCATCAACTGTATCATCATGTCGCCCACCCGTGAGCTGGCCATGCAGATTGACCAGCAAATGGAGGGTTTTTCGTATTTCATGCCCGTTTCGAGCGTGGCGGTGTACGGAGGAAACGACGGCATCCGCTTTGAACAGGAGAAAAAGGGACTGACCCTGGGGGCCGATGTGGTCATCGCCACTCCCGGACGACTCATCAGTCACCTGAGTCTGGGATACGTGGACTTGTCGAAGGTATCGTTCTTCATCCTCGACGAAGCCGACCGAATGCTCGACATGGGATTTGCGGAAGACATCATGCAGATTGTGAAATACCTCCCCAAGGAACGGCAGACCATCATGTTCTCGGCTACCATGCCGACCAAAATCCAACAGCTGGCCAAGACCATCCTTCACGACCCGGTGGAAGTGAAACTGGCGGTATCCAAACCGGCGGACAAGATTATCCAGGCGGCCTACATCTGCTACGAGGCACAGAAGTTGGGCATCATCCAGTCACTCTTCCAGTCGCAGGAGCCGGAACGGGTGATTATCTTTGCTTCTTCCAAGCTGAAGGTGAAGGAAGTGACCAAGGCCCTGAAGCGGATGAAGCTGAACGTGGGCGAAATGCACTCCGACCTGGAACAGAGCCAGCGGGAAGAAATCATGCACGAGTTCCGCAACCGCCGCATTGACATTCTGGTAGCTACCGACATCGTGGCCCGCGGTATCGACATCGACGACATCCGTCTGGTCATCAACTACGACGTACCGCACGACAGCGAGGACTATGTACACCGCATCGGACGTACGGCCCGCGCCAACAACGACGGATGTGCCATCACGTTTGTGAGCGAAACGGAACAGACCCGATTCAAACAGATTGAGAATTTCCTGGGAAAAGATATTTACAAGCTCCCCTTGCCCGAAGAAGTGGGCGAAGGCCCGGCTTATGCTCCCCGTACTTCCAAGAAAGGCGGAGGCAACAAGCAGGTCAAGAATTTCTCCCGCAACAAAAAAGGCGGATGGAAGAAAAAGGGAGGTAACCAGCAGAAAAAACAAGGCGAACGAACGGTGAAGAACTAAAATCCATCCGTTTGTGTTTCTCTACAAGAAACCCGGATAAGTGCCACGTAAATAGAATCAGGCACTTGTCCGGGCTTTTTTGTCGGCCAAATCAGGCTTCGGGAAAAAGAACTATCATCCGATTTTTTCTGTTCACGAAAACGACGTCCCTCATATCACCAACCTCCATCACTATTCTCAAACGAACACAACAAACTGAATCACAACCGATTACCACACACCTTTAAAGTCTTACTTTCGGCCTGAACAACACATAAAAAAACGCAAGTGCGTTTGCTCTTAAACGTACTTGCGTTTTACCTAAAACGCACTTGCGTTTGGAATGAAACGCACTTGCGTTTAAGTCCAAACGTAAAGGCGTTTTTTCAGCCCTCAATTTCACTCAATTCCAGCCAGCGCATGGTCTTCTCGTCGAGCTCGTCGTTCAGGGCTGGCAGACGCTTCGACTTCTCGGTCAGTTCGTCTACACTCAACGTACCACTGCACAAGTCGGCTTCCAACAGTTTCTTTTCCTCCTCCAGGGTAGCAATGTCTTTTTCCAGCTGTTCCAACTCTTTCCGCTCCTTGAACGTCAGGCGGCGTTTTTCGTTCAACCGGACACGCTGGGTCTTTTCCTCCTTCGGTTTGGCGGCCTCCTTATCGTGTTCCGCCTTGGCCAGCTTCCAGTCGCGGTAGTCGGAATAATTGCCCGGGAAATCTCGGATGTCACCCTGACCTTTGAACACCAGCAGATGGTCGACCACCTTGTCCATGAAATAGCGGTCGTGACTCACCACGATGACACATCCCTTGAAGTTCTGCAAATATTCCTCCAGCACCTGTAAGGTCACGATATCCAGGTCGTTGGTCGGCTCGTCGAGTACCAGGAAGTTCGGGTTCCGCATCAGCACCGTACAGAGATACAGACGACGGCGTTCTCCCCCGCTCAGCTTGTACACATAGCTGTGCTGTGTTTCGGGAGTGAACAAAAAATGCTGCAGGAACTGCGAAGCCGTGAGCCGCTTGCCGTTGCCCAGTTCAATCACCTCGGCAATGTCGGTAATCACGTCAATCACCTTCATCTGCTCGTTGAACTTCAGTCCCTCCTGCGAGTAATAACCGAAACGGACGCTCTCGCCGATGTCCAGTGTCCCGCTGTCCGCCTTCTCCAGTCCCATCAGAATCTTGATGAACGTGGACTTGCCGGTACCGTTGTTGCCCACGATACCCATCTTCTCATAACGGGCAAAAACGTACGAAAAATCATCCAGTATCACCAGGTCGCCGAAACGCTTGCAGAGATGGTCGGCCTCGAAAATCTTCGAACCGATGTACGACGCCTTGACATCCAGTTTCACATTCGAGTCATAACTTCGCTGCTTGGCCACTTTCTCCAGTTCATAGAACGCTTCCTCCCGATAGCGGGCCTTATGGCCGCGGGCCTGCGGCATCCGTCGCATCCACTCCAACTCCGTGCGATACAGGTTGTTGGCACGAGCAATCTCCGCATTGGTCGCCTCGATGCGCTCCTGACGTTTTTCCAGGTAATAACTGTAATTTCCTTTATAAGAATACAGCTGGCGGTTGTCTATCTCTATGATTTCCGAGCATACCCGGTCCAGAAAATAACGGTCGTGCGTCACCATGAGCAGGCTCAGGCTTCCACGGTTCAGGTATTCCTCCAGCCACTCGGTCATATCCAGGTCGAGATGGTTGGTCGGCTCGTCCAGAATCAGCAAGTCCGGTTCCGTAATCAGCACATTGGCCAGGGCCACCCGCTTCAGCTGTCCGCCGGACAAGTGTCCGATTTTCTGGTAAAAGTCGCGGATTTTCAGCTGCGAGAGAATCTGCTTGGCCCGGCGTTCGTAATCCCACGCCTTCTCGTGCTCCATCCGTGCCAGCAGGTCATCCAGTCCGGGATTGCCGGGTGTTTCCATGCACCGTTCGTATTCCTTGATCAGTTCCACCGTGGAATTGCCATGATAGAAACATGCCTCGAGCACGGTCAGTTCTTCGGGATACTTCGGGCTCTGTTCCAGATACCCCACGCGCAGGTCACGACGGAAAGTGATTTTCCCTTCGTCATAACCTTCCTTTCCCGCCAGGATGTTCAGCAAGGTGGTCTTGCCCGAACCGTTCTTGGCAATCAGTCCGATGCGCTGTCCTTCCGCAATGCCAAAAGATATTTCATTAAAAAGCACCAAGTCGCCGAACGACTTGGTCAAGTTTTCTACTTGTAAATAAGGAGTCATAATTGATTGCTTCTAAAGTCACCGGCAGAAGGCTCAATCCATGGCCGCTTCCACCTCGTTCTTAATCCGTTCGAATTCCGCTTTCAGGTTGCACGGTTGTCCGTTGCGCACCTTGTCCCAAATCAGGGCTACCGGATTCACCCTCACCTTCGAGCCGCCGAACTGCAAGGCCGGATATTCTTTCGGTCCGTCGATGACCGTCACCCATTCCATACCGTCCATCTCATTGACCAGTATCACGCCGAAAGCCGTGCCGAATCCTTCCCACGCCTGACGCTGCTTGGGGTTGAAACGCCCGCTGTCCATCACCTTCTGCAGGTTTGCCAAATCGGCTTCCGTACCCGTGAAGTCCTTGGTCAGCTGCTTCTTGACCGTGGAAACGGCCCAGTCGTAGTCTTCGTTTATCTGGTTGATTTCCAACACCCGCACCGGAATGACGGCTTTCACCGGCTTGTCGGAAGCTCCACGCACCTTCAACGAAGCCACAATCGCTTCTCCGGCTTTCGGGCTGTCTCCCTTGACCACGGTAAACGAACATTCCACCGAAATCTCGCCCCGTCCGGTCACCCAGATGTGCGTGGTGTACCACACATTGTTTTCCTGAAAGCTCTCGGCCGAATAGACGCAGTCCCAGTTTCCCAGCTTCACTTTCTTGGCTCCACGCACTTCGCGCAGCTCATCCTCCATACACGCTGCGGCATAATCCGCCCCTTCGCCCCGATAGGCAGAAATGCGGAAATTGCCGCTCCACTTGTCCGGATTATAAAACAGGAAGCTGTCTTCCGTATCCTCAAATTCACACCAGTTGTCGGGGTACTCCAGTGAAAACCACGCCCCCGGAGAGATATATTTTTTCATAACACGTTTGTTTTAGGTTCGTATGCCCACCTGACTGATTTACTTCAGCGGAAGAATCTCAATCCAATAATCATCGGGGTCGTTGATGAAATACAGTCCCATCTGCTCGTTTTCGAAGCAGACGCATCCCATTTCCTTGTGGAACTTGCGGACCTCGTCGTAGTCGCCTGCCACACGCAGACAAAGATGGCTTTCGTTCTCACCCAGCTCATACGCTTCGGTATGGTCGCGCAACCAGGTCAGTTCCAACAGAAAATTCGAACTGCCGTCGGTGAGATACACCAGAATGAACGAACCGTCGGCCGCTTCCTTGCGGTGAGACTCGTGCAGACCCAGCGCCTTCTCATAAAATTGGATACTTTTCTCGAGGTTGGTCACGTTAATATTGAAATGGTCAAATCTTCCTTTTATTTCCATGTTTTTTCTATTTTAGTTTTTCTACAATCCTACTCAATCCAAATCTGTCTGCTGCCCGCGGTGTGCAGGTACCCACACCCGCGTACCCACCTGTGCAGCCAATGGGACGAAAGCCTCGGCCTTTGCATAGGCTTCGTCAAAATGCATCGGTACAAAGATAGCGGTTTTTATCTGTTTCACAAACTGCACAGGGCCACGCATGTATTCCCGTCCCAGCCGGGGGTCGACCGGAAACAGCACCACGTCCATCCGGTCTGTATAAGTCGCAATGTCTTCCAATTCTCTCAGGAAGAAAGCTTCATCATGCTTCCATTCCGCTTCCGGACTCTCGTCCATCCAGTGCCAGTTGTTCAGGTCGCCGGCGTGAAACACCGTTTTTCCTTCCACCTTCACCAAGAACGAGACGCCGATGTCGGTCGAGCCGAAGGCACGGATTTCCAGAAAATCATCCTGAAACACATCACCTTTCTCCATCCAGTGTATCGTCCGCGGCCGGGTTTCTCCGGCAGAAAGCTGAATGTCGCGCGAAAACACATAGACGATATCCGGCCGTCGTGCGCTCCACGACAACACCTCCCGATTGAAATGGTCGTAATGAGAATGGCTGGCCAGCACATACAACCGTCCTTCCCGTGAAAGGATTTCGCCGTGCAGAATCCCCTTGTCGGCCGACCGGGAATCTTCAAAATAATCAAATACGATGGTATAGCCTTCGCCCAGCAGGGCAAAGCCGCTATGATACAGATACACCAGTTTCATACGTTTATTTTCCGGCTATAGGTTGTACGTATGCCCGCGTGGCCTTGTCGATTTCAAGGAACATGTAGTTCACCTTTCCCGAATGAATCAGGTCTTTATGTTCGTTGTAGATGCGGGTGGCATATTCCTTGGATTTCTCGAACATGAACTTCGACACACTCTCCTGCGACTTGCCCGCCACGGTGGAATCCAGTTTCTCTTCCGGGAAGAAATCGTCCAGGTTCACATCGCCAATCATGGACGTTTCCAGGAAGTGAATGTTCCGGTGCAGACGGTCCGTGTAATAGCCCACGAACATGTGGCCCGGCACCCGCACCAGAATCGGGTTGATATTGACAGCTTTCAGCAAAGAGGCAAACAGCACACTTCCGTCCACACAGTTAATCTGGGCCGATTTCAGGGCATCGTCGAACGTCCGCACCCGCTGGGTGAACACCACGTTCGAAGAAAGGCTGCTGTTGCTGATGGAACTGTACTTGAAGCCTCTTTTCTGCAACACATACCACAAGGCATACACTTGCTTGTCGACCACTGTCGTGTCCTTACTCTGATACCCCCAGAAACGGTTGACGATACGCGAATCGAGGGCCTCGCGCAACACCTGGCTAATGTTCGGGTTGTCCTCGTTCACATACGCGGCAAAGAACTCACCCGTGTCGTGAAACTTCATATTGCTGTCGATATACCCCAACAAGCACTCGTTGATGCTGCGCACGGAATACGTATGCATGGCCGAATACACCCGCCCGTTGTTCAGCTTCGCCTGTACGGACACGGTGACCGGCATGGCCTGCGTATTCTCCAGCAATGCCTGGTAATTCCATATCACATCGGGAAAAATCAGGTATTCCTTTCCCGATTCCGGCAAAATGAATTCAGAAACCGAATGGGCAAAAAACGGTGTTTCAGCCAGTTCGATGTGAAGTTTGCTGTTGGCATGAGGACTGCGTATCTTGATGGCGATACACGATTTGGGATTGCCCAGATAGGTACTGTCGCCCGGCACAATCAGCTGGGCATCGGTCGTGGCGGTAGAAAGAATCGTAACGGGGAAGATATTCCCACCCAGTTCGTCGGTAATTTCCAGTCCGGATGAAAAAGGTTCATACCTGTAGATATACAAAGTCGTGGCAACGGCGACCAGCACGGCCAGCACGAAAGTGGCCAGTTTCCATTTATTCTCTTTCCTGATTTTAAACTTTCTCAGTAACATCATCACAAAATAACCCATTAAAAAAATACCGGAGCAGACCCGGATAAACAACTTCCCCCCGTGCCTGCTCCGGCCTGCGGTTATCTCACCGCAATACTTTCTATTTCTACCAGCACTCCTTTCGGCAAAGCCTTTACGGCCACAGCCGAACGAGCCGGGAAATCGCCCTCGAAATACTGGGCATACACGGCATTCATGTCGCCAAACAAGGCCATATCAGACAGGAACACCGTAGTTTTCACTACATTGGCAGTAGTCAGTCCGGCTTCAGCCAGCACGTTCTTGATGTTTTCAAACACCCGTGTGGTCTGTTCCTTGATTCCACCTTCCACTACCTCGCCTGTAGCCGGGTCTACCGGAATCTGTCCAGACAGGAATACCATACCGTTCACTTCCACAGCCTGGCTGTATGGGCCAATGGCAGCAGGAGCCTTTTCTGTAAAAATTACTTTTTTCATAAGAGTTAATCAATCATTTAAATTGTATTTTCAACGGCTAAATTAGCACATTTCTTTCAATCGGGAGAGAGAAATATGAAAAAAAGTCACCATTTATTCGTGATTATCACAAAAAACACTTACTTTTGTCCTCGCAATAAAGCAAAAGGGTATCAGGAAACGGATGGTGTGTTCTGTTCCCGGTTCAAACAACAACAATCAAAATCTTTCGAAATTCAAATACGTGTGAAAGAGGAAAGAGACCTCCTGATGGTTTGTCATGTTTCACACGGCCAATATTAATTATATCATTATTAACCTATTTTATGTACAATATCATTCAATTAAACGACAAAGATTTGTCGGAGTTGCAGCAGATTGCCAAAGAGTTGGGTCTGAAGAAAACCGATTCGCTGCGAAAAGAAGAATTGGTGTACCGCATTCTGGACGAACAAGCTATTGTCGGTGCCACCAAAAAAGTGGCTGCCCAACAAAACAATGAAGAACGCAAAGAAGGACAACCACGCAAGCGTTCGCGCATCAGCATAAAAAAAGAAGGGGACAAGGTGTACACTGCCACTAAAGACAAAGCGCAGAAACTGGAAGTCAACACTCCTGCTCTCCCGGCTCCTACACCTTTATTTAAAGAGATACCTGCTCCAGCCGAAAATACAATGAAAGAAGCGGTCCCAGCCGAAGGGACAGCCATCCAGGCAGAAGCTCCGGCTGCCGAAGAAAAACCGAAAGCCAAACGAGGACGGAAACCGGGTTCCAAAAACAAATCAACCCTGGCCAAAGAGGCACAGGAAGCAGAACAGCAGGCAAAACAAGAAACAGCGCCGACTGCAGCCCCCCTCCCCATCGAAGACGACATGGAGCTTCCTCCACTCGATTTAAGCAACAATGATTTTATTCCTATAGAAGACCTGCCGTCGGAAAAATTCGAAATTCCATCGGAACTGCTCGGCAAGTTTGAAGCAACCAAAATGGAGGCTCCTGCTCCAGCTCCGGCCAAAGAGGGCAAACAAAAATTCCAGCCGCGCCAGGCTCGCCAGAACAACCGGAACAACCGTCCCAACAATAACAACAACCAAGGAAAAGACAATACACAGCCGAACGGCCAGAACAATCCTGCGGGACAATCGGCTGCCGCTTCTACGGAAGCACCCGCCAACGCCACAGCTCCCGCACCAAAACCTGTAGAAAAGGCATACGACTTCGATGATATCCTGCAGGGAACCGGCGTGCTGGAAATCATGCCCGACGGCTACGGCTTCCTCCGTTCTTCCGATTACAACTATCTTTCTTCACCCGATGACATCTACGTGTCACAGTCACAAATCAAACTGCTCGGACTGAAAACCGGCGACGTGGTAGAAGGTACCATCCGTCCGCCAAAAGAAGGTGAAAAATATTTCCCGCTGGTCAAGGTATCTAAAATCAACGGACTCGACCCGGCTCTGGTGCGCGACCGTATTCCGTTCGACCACCTGACCCCTCTCTTCCCCGACGAAAAATTCAAATTGTGCAAGGGATACAACGACAACCTCTCGGCCCGCGTGGTCGATTTGTTCGCGCCCATCGGTAAAGGACAGCGTGCCCTGATTGTGGCACAGCCGAAGACCGGTAAGACCATCCTGATGAAAGACATTGCCAATGCCATTGCAGCCAACCATCCGGAGGTGTACATGATTATGCTGCTCATCGACGAGCGTCCGGAAGAAGTGACCGACATGGCACGCAGCGTAAAGGCCGAAGTGATTGCTTCTACCTTCGACGAACCGGCTGAACGCCACGTGAAAATTGCGGGCATCGTATTGGAAAAAGCCAAACGTATGGTAGAATGCGGACATGATGTAGTGATTTTCCTCGACTCTATCACCCGTCTGGCACGTGCCTACAACACGGTTTCTCCGGCATCGGGCAAGGTACTGTCTGGAGGTGTGGATGCCAACGCATTGCACAAGCCCAAACGTTTCTTCGGCGCAGCCCGTAACATTGAAGGGGGAGGCTCACTGACCATCGTGGCTACCGCCCTGATTGATACAGGTTCGAAGATGGATGAAGTGATTTTCGAGGAATTCAAGGGAACAGGTAACATGGAATTGCAGCTGGACCGCAACCTGAGCAACAAGCGTATCTTCCCGGCAGTCAACATCGTGGCTTCAAGTACGCGCCGCGACGACCTGCTGCTGGACAAGACTACCCTCGACCGCATGTGGATTCTCCGCAAATATCTGGCAGACATGAATCCGATAGAAGCCATGGATTTCGTGAAAGACCGCCTGGAAAAGACCAAGGACAACGACGAATTCCTGATGAGCATGAACTCTTGATAATCATCAGCTATACAAAAAGAGAAAGTCCCTTGCACCACATGATGCAAGGGACTTTTCTTTTGCTCTTATTTTATCAGAACGGCAGGTCGTCTTTCTCATCTGTAGCAGAGAAATCGGCCGGAGCCGCATTCACCGGCGGGAAAGGAGCTTCCGTAGGAGGCACCTGAGGAGCCGCCCCTACCCGTTCCACTTTCCAGGCACGGATACTGTTGAACCAGCGCCCCTGCCATTCGCGGGCATCAATGTCGAAAGACACATTCAGCTCTTCTCCTATCTGAATATTAAACTGCTTGATTTTGTCGTCTCCAAAGACATCAAAACACATACGACGCGGATACTGGTCGTGTGTTTCAATCACATATTCTTGAACTTTCCATTCGTTTCCGTTGCGTGAAGTACCACCTTTCGGCTCCAAAACTGCAATCACTCTTCCTGCTAATTCCATAAATATTATTTTTAAATTCGGTGACGAAATTACGACTTTCCACAGAAGAAAACTAATTTTTAAGACCTTTTTTTATAGGCTGTATGTAATCTTTTCGTAACTTTGGCAATTGGTTTAAGGCATCCAAGGATGCTTTCTGAGAACAAAAACAAAACAAAAATAAATATAAAAGAACTATGAAGTTTATCGTTTCAAGCACTGCTTTATTCAGCCATCTGCAGGCTATCAGCCGAGTGATTAATTCAAGAAATTCCTTACCGATTCTGGACTGTTTTCTTTTCGAACTGAGAGACGGTACGCTCTTCATGACGGCATCCGACAACGACACAACCCTGTCGACCTCCATCGAAGTAAACGAATCGGACAGCGACGGACGGTTTGCCGTTTCTTCCAAGACTTTGCTGGAAGCACTGAAAGAAATCCCTGAACAGCCGTTGAGTTTTCACATAGAAACCAGCAACATGGAAATCACCGTGGAATATCAAAACGGTAAATACAGCCTGATGGGACAAAATGCCGACGAATACCCGGATGCACAGGAGCTGGGCAGCAATGCCGTGCAGGTGACCATGGGGGCTGATGTCCTGATGAACGGGGTAAACCGCAGCCTGTTTGCCACGGCCGACGATGAACTTCGTCCGGTGATGAACGGTATTTATTTCGACATCAGCACGGAAGACATCACGCTCGTGGCCAGCGACGGACACAAACTGGTGCGTTGCAAGACGTATGCGGCGCACGGAGCTGAGAAAGCGGCTTTCATCCTGCCGAAGAAACCGGCCAACCTGCTGAAAGGCTTGCTGCCGAAAGAGCAGGGCGACGTACAAATCGGTTTCGACGACCGCAATGCGATGTTCACCCTGGAGAACTATCAGATGGTATGCCGCCTGATTGAAGGACGTTACCCGAACTACAACTCGGTAATTCCGCAGAACAACCCGCACCGCGCTATCATCGACCGTGCCCTGTTCATCAGTGCCCTGCGCCGTGTATCTGTGTTCTCTTCGCAATCCAGCAGCTTGATCAAACTGAGTCTGTCGGGAAACCAGATGAAGATTTCCGCACAGGACATCGACTTCTCGACTTCGGCCGAAGAAACCATCGTATGCCAGTATGACGGCAATCCGATGAGCATCGGTTTCAAGTCATCGTTCCTGATTGACATCCTGAACAATATTTCTGCACAAAATATCATCATCGAACTGGCCGACCCGTCACGCGCAGGGGTCATCGTGCCGGAAGAACAGGAAGAAAACGAAGACCTGCTGATGCTGCTGATGCCGATGATGCTGAATGACTGATTATTCATTTGTACACATAACTTACTCATGAAACTGAACTTGAAAAATCCGCTCGTGTTCTTCGACCTGGAGACCACGGGCACCAATATCAATACAGACCGTATCGTTGAAATCTGTTACCTGAAAGTATATCCCAACGGAAATGAGGAGGCCAAAACGCTCCGTATCAATCCGGAGATGCATATTCCGGAAGCATCGACTGCCATCCATGGCATTCACGACGAGGACGTGGCCGACTGCCCGACTTTCAAGGAGGTGGCAAAGGACATCGCCAAAGACATTGAAGGAGCCGACATTGCCGGATTCAATTCCAACCGTTTCGACGTGCCCGTACTGGTGGAAGAATTTCTGCGGGCAGGTATCGACATCGACCTGACCAAACGGAAATTCATCGACGTGCAGGTTATCTACCACAAGTTGGAACAGCGCACGCTTTCGGCTGCCTATAAGTTCTATTGTGGCAAGAACCTGGAAGATGCGCATACGGCCGAAGCCGACACACGGGCTACGTATGAAGTGCTGAAAGCACAGCTCGACCATTATCCGGATGTGTTGGAAAACGACATCAATTTCCTGTCGGATTATTCCAGCTACAGCAAGAACGTGGACTTTGCCGGAAGAATCATCTATGACGACAAGGGAGTGGAGATTTTCAACTTTGGAAAATACAAAGGAATTCCTGTGGCTGAAGTGCTCAAGAAAGACATGGGCTACTATGGCTGGATTATGAACGGAGATTTCACACTGAATACGAAGAACGTACTGACCAAGATTCGCCTGCGCGAAACAGGGCTGGTCAAGTAAAGAGAATTGTGCATGAATACACTACAAGGCAAGAAAATCGTACTGGGCATCACGGGCAGCATTGCGGCTTACAAGGCAGCGGTACTGACACGGGCATTAATCAAGAAGGGGGCGGAGGTGCAGATTGTCATCACCCCGGCAGGAAAGGAATTTATCACTCCTATCACCCTCTCGGCCCTGACCAGCAAGCCGGTCATCAGCGAGTTTTTCTCACAGCGCGACGGCACGTGGCACAGTCACGTGGACTTGGGACTATGGGCCGATGCCATGGTCATCGCTCCGGCTACGGCTTCCACCATCGGCAAGATGGCACACGGGATAGCCGACAACATGCTGGTCACCACTTACCTGTCAATGAAAGCACCGGTATTCGTGGCTCCAGCCATGGACCTGGACATGTTTGCCCATCCTTCCACCCAGCATAATCTGGATATTCTGCGCAGCTACGGCAACCACATCATCGAACCGGCTTCGGGCGAACTGGCCAGCCATTTGGTAGGAAAAGGACGCAGGGAGGAACCGGAGAAGATTGTGGAAGTATTGGAAGAGTTTTTCCCCCGCCAGCAGGACTTGGCCGGGCGGAAAATTGTCATCACGGCGGGTCCTACGTACGAGAAGATTGATCCGGTACGCTTTATCGGCAACTATTCTTCCGGGAAAATGGGATATGCCCTGGCCGAAGCCTGCGCCACACGAGGGGCCGAAGTCACATTGGTAAGCGGCCCCGTTACCCTGCATACCGTCCATCCGCACATTCACCGCGTAGACGTGGAAAGTGCGGCGGAAATGTATCAGGCCGCAGCCGAAGCTTTCAAGGAAGCCGATGCCGGAATCCTCTGTGCCGCCGTGGCCGATTTTACCCCGGAACAGGTAGCCGCACAGAAAATCAAGCGGGAAAAAGACGACCTGGTGTTGCGTTTGAAGCCGACGTGCGACATCGCCGCCTCGCTCGGGAAAGAGAAACGTCCGGGACAGGTGCTGGTGGGATTTGCCTTGGAGACCTGCGACGAAGTAAGCCATGCCCAGGACAAGCTGGCCCGGAAAAACTTTGATTTCATCGTACTGAATTCGTTGAATGACAAAGGGGCTGGATTCCGCTGTGACACCAACAAAATCACGATTATCGACCGTTCGGAGGCTGTTTCCTATCCGCTGAAAAGCAAGAAGGAAGTGGCTGAAGACATTGTAGACAAACTTTCGAGTCTGTTTCATTCCTAAATTGCCATGCTACAGTCTATTTTCATACAAAACTATGCGCTGATTGACAAACTGGACATCAGCTTCACTTCCGGATTTTCGGTCATTACCGGGGAAACCGGAGCGGGAAAGTCCATCATCTTGGGGGCTATCGGACTTCTGCTGGGTCAGCGGGCCGATGTGAAAGCCATCAAGAAAGGGGCTTCGAAGTGCATTGTGGAAGCGACTTTCCGGATTGCCAACTATGGCATGGAACCGTTTTTCCAAGAGAACGACATCGAATACGAACCGGACGAATGTATCCTGCGCCGTGAAGTGTCGGCCAACGGAAAAAGCCGGGCGTTCATCAATGATACTCCTGCCTCACTTGCACAGATGAAGGTGCTGGGCGAAAAACTGATTGACGTACACAGCCAGCACCAGAACCTGTTGCTGAACAAAGAAGGTTTCCAGCTGAACATCTTGGACATTCTGGCACAGGACGAAGCACAGCTTTCGACCTATCAGGCCGTCTATCAGTCGTATAAGAAAGTAGTGAAGGAACTGGAGGATTTCATCGCACAGGCTGAAAAGAGCCGACAGGACGAAGACTATATCCGTTTCCAACTGGAGCAACTGGAGGAAGCCGGACTGAAGGAAAACGAACAAACGGACCTGGAACAGGAAGCGGAAACGCTGAGCCATGCCGAAGACATCAAGGCCGGACTCTACAAGGCCAGCCAACTGATTAACGGTGAGGAAGGCGGTACGGTATCGCTCACCAAGGAATGTATGCAGACGCTTCAGGGACTGACTCAGGTATATGCCCCGGCACGGGAATGGATGGAAAGGCTGAACAGCTGCTACATCGAGCTGAAAGACCTTGCCCGCGAGATTGGCAATGCGGAAGAAGAAGTGGAATTCAACCCTTCGCGTCTGGATTTCGTGAACGAACGGTTGAACCTGATTTATTCCTTGCAGCAGAAGCATCACGTACAAACGGTAGAGGAACTGCTGGAACTGACGGAAAACTACCGCCATCAGCTGAATGCCATCACTTCTTTCGACGACCGGATTGCAGAACTGGAAGGACAAAAGAAAAAGCTCTACGCAGAGGTACTGAAACAGGCCGGTGTACTGACTGAACTCCGTACGCAGTCGGCCCGCCACATCGAATCGCAAATGGAATCTCTGCTTATCCCGTTGGGAATGCCCAACGTGCGGTTTGCCGTGGAACTGACGGCCCGCAAGGAACCAGACAGCAAGGGGATGGACAGCGTGACTTTCCTCTTCTCGGCCAACAAGAACGGTACGCTGCAGAACGTAGCTTCCATCGCGTCGGGCGGTGAGATTGCCCGCGTGATGCTCTCGCTCAAAGCCATGATTGCAGGAGCTGTCAAACTTCCTACCATCATCTTCGATGAGATTGACACGGGTGTTTCGGGCTCCATCGCAGAGAAGATGGCCCTCATCATGCAGGACATGGGACGACAGAACCGGCAGGTTATCAGCATCACGCATCTTCCTCAGATTGCAGCCCGCGGCATCGCGCACTACAAGGTGTACAAGGAAGACACCGAGACCGGGACAAACAGCCACATCCGACGGTTGTCGGACGAGGAACGGGTGCAGGAAATCGCCCACATGCTCAGCGGCAGTACGCTTACAGAAGCTGCCGTACAGAATGCACGTGCCCTGCTAGGCTTTAACTCATAACAAGAAACTACAAAACCATGATAGAAAAGAACGAAATGATTTTCGGCGTACGCGCCGTCATCGAGGCTATCCAGGCCGGAAAAGAGATTGACAAGGTATTAATCAAAAAGGATATCCAGAGTGATTTGTCGAAGGAGCTCTTCGCAGTATTGAAAGATACCTTTATCCCCGTACAACGGGTGCCGGTGGAACGCATCAACCGCATCACCAAGAAGAATCACCAGGGCGTAGTGGCCTTCATCTCGCCCATCACTTACCAGCGCACGGAGGACATCGTGCCCTTCCTGTTCGAACAGGGAAAGAATCCGCTGCTTATCCTGTTGGACGGACTGACGGATGTGCGTAACTTCGGAGCCATTGCCCGCACGTGTGAATGTGCCGGAGTAGATGCCATCATCATCCCCTCCAAAAACAGTGTCAGCGTGAATGCAGATGCCATCAAGACTTCGGCAGGTGCCCTGCACACAATCCCTGTCTGTCGAGAAAATAACATTACAAATACCATCAAATTTCTGAAAGACAGCGGATTCAAGATTGTGGCAGCCACAGAAAAAGGTGATTATGATTACACCAAGGCCGACTACAAAAGTCCGACCTGCATCATCATGGGGGCGGAAGACACGGGTGTGCCTTATGACCACTTGGCTCTTTGCGACGAATGGATCAAAATTCCTTTGTTCGGAAACATTGAATCACTGAACGTATCCGTAGCAGCGGGTATCCTGATTTACGAAGCTGTAAAGCAAAGAGGATTCGGAGAAGAATAAAACAATAAAACATACAACTACCATGAAAATAAGAAAATTTACCCTTATTCTGACGTGCTGCGGAATGGCTTTCCAGATGGGATTCGCCCAAGAACTTCCCAAATGGGCAAACAAAGCCCGGAAAGCGGTATTTTCCGTCGTCACGTATGACAAAGACAACCAGATTCTCAATACCGGCAACGGATTCTTTATCGACGAAAATGGAACAGCTGTTTCAGATTACACCTTATTTAAAGGAGCCGAACGTGCCGTTGTAGTTACCGCCGAAGGCAAAGAGCTTCCGGTGGAATACATTCTGGGAGCCAACGATATGTACGACGTAGTGAAGTTCAAGACGACTCTCGACAAAAAGACAGAAGCCTTGCAACCGACCTCACGCCCGGGAACGGTGAACGAGACTGTGTACGTGCTACCCTACTCCACACAGAAAGCGGCAACGGGTACGCACGGCACCATTGCCAAGATTGATATCATCAGCAACAACTCTTTCTATTACACCCTGAACATGAAGACGGGTGACAAGACAGTCAGCTGCCCGGTGATGAACGCGGAAGGAGAAGTGATAGGATTGGTACAGAAAAACAGCGACAAGGAAAGCACTTCGAGCTATGCCATCGGCATCGGATATGCCAAGAGTCTTTCCATCAGTGCCCTGTCGGCCAACGACTTCGCCCTGAATGCCATTGGCATCCGGAAAGGGTTGCCGGAAGACGAGTCTCAGGCACTGGTGTATGTGTACATGGCTTCATCTAACCTGACCCGCGATGAATACCTGAACCTGCTGAACGAATTCATCCAGCAGTTCCCCAAAAACAGCGAAGGTTATTCCCGTCGGGCTACCTGCTACATCGGCTATGGAGACGACTCTCACTATGCACTGGCCGAAAAGGATTTGGAGACCATGGTGAAAGTCTCAGACAACAAAGGAGATGCCTACTACAACCGCTCCAAACTGTTATATAACTACGTGCTGGGATTACAGGGTGCCAAACCTTACGGCGACTGGACACTGGAACGGGCACTGAAGGAAATCAATACGGCCCTTGAGAACGACAAGCAAGGATTGTATTACCAGCTGCAGGGCGACATTTATTTTGCCATGCAGAAATATCCGGAAGCTTTCGCCAGCTACGAAGAAGTAAACCGCACTCCGCTGGCTTCGGCTGCCAGCTTCTATGCGGCAGCCAAAACGAAGGAACTGATTGAGGGTGCTTCCAAGAAGGAAGCCATAGCCTTGATGGACAGTGCCGTGGCAAAATACAATCCACCCTACGGCAAGGAAGCCGCCCCCTACCTCTATGAACGTGGACGCATGAAAGCGGAAGACAACCAGTTCCGTGAAGCGGTAACAGACTATAACCTTTTCCAGGAAGCCATGATGGGACAGGTTTCCGCTGAGTTCTATTTCATCCGCGAACAGGCTGAGATGCAATGTCGCATGTATCAGCAGGCTATCAATGATATAAACCAGGCCATCGAAATGGAACCGAAGAATGCGGAATATTGGGTAGAAAAGGGAGGCATCCATCTCCGCGTCAACCAGCTGAATGAAGCCATCGAAGCCCTGAACAAGGCTATTGAACTGGATGTGCAGAATTCTGCCGCTTACCGTATGCTCGGCTACTGCCAGCTACAGCAGAACAAAAAGAAAGAAGGGCTGGCTAACTTGGAAAAGGCTGTCAAATTGGGTGACACCGTAGCCAAGAGCCTGCTGGAAAAATATAATAAATAATCGTTATGAACAACAGAGTCTGTCACCTTTTCGGTATCCGCTACCCTATCATTCAAGGAGGAATGGTGTGGTGCAGTGGCTGGCGACTGGCCTCAGCCGTCAGCAACGCAGGCGGACTGGGGTTACTTGGAGCTGGTTCCATGCATCCGGAAACCCTGCGCGAACACATCCGCAAGTGCAAGGCAGCTACCGACAAACCGTTCGGTGTCAATGTGCCGCTGATGTATCCTGAGATTGAAACCCTTATGGACATTATCCAGGAAGAAGAAGTGAAAATCGTGTTTACCTCTGCCGGTAACCCGAAAACATGGACTTCCAAGCTTCAACAGGCAGGCATCAAGGTAGCCCATGTAGTATCTTCCAGCCATTTCGCCATGAAATGTGAAGAAGCCGGAGTGGATGCCATTGTAGCCGAAGGATTCGAGGCCGGCGGACACAACGGACGGGAAGAGACTACCACTTTCTGCCTGATTCCGGCAGTGAAGAAAGTATGCACCGTTCCCCTCATTGCCGCAGGAGGCATCGTGTCGGGGGAAGGTATCCTGGCTGCGGAAGCCTTGGGCGCAGAAGGTGTACAAATGGGTACCCGCTTCGCCCTGACGGAAGAAAGCTCAGCCCACTTCACCTTCAAGGACCGGTGCCTGCGACTGAACGAAGGGGATACCCAACTGACCCTCAAGCAGCTTTCTCCCACCCGTCTGGTCAAGAACGACTTCTACAAGCAGGTGGAAGAAGCCGAACAAAAAGGGGCTTCTGCCGATGAAATGAGGGCTTTATTAGGCAAAGGCCGGGCTAAGAAAGGTATCTTTGAAGGAGATATCTATGAAGGAGAGCTGGAAATCGGACAAGCCGCCTCACAGATTCACCAGTTGCAGACGGTAGATGAAGTGATGACGGAACTGATAGAAGATTACCGCAAGGCACTCCGCCAACTGCAGGACAAGCAAGGCTGGTAAGCAGATAGGGCGCTAATAGAAACAAGGCCTACCAAAACAGTCAGCCCCCCGCCTGCAAGCCTCAGTAATAAGAGATCTCCAAGTATTTGAAGACGCAGCATATTGTAAACAAATACACCTCAGGAATTTGAAGAGCTGTCAAGAACCTCCGGATTTGAGGACGTATTTACAAAGGAATCCCCTTATTTTTCTACTTTCTTTTTTATGAGGGAGAAAGAGAAAAATAAGGGGATTCTTATATTATCTCACTTATGAATCACCGGAGCATTCCTCCGGAGAAACACCTAGGGGTTGTCCTCACGGTTAATCCCCGTCAGAAAGCCTTATGGAAGAGATGCTGGGAGTTTCTCGCGACTGGTGACCAGAGAGGATACCCTCGCCACAAACTTTAGGAGACGTTGAAGGGTCATCCCCACCGTTGCACAACCATTCGGCTCTCCTTGAAGCAGAGATTTCAGTCTCACCAGAATAATTTCACTTCCTACTTATTCCGCTTCAGAAACAACGAATTGGTAATGGTAGACGGAAGTTCCTCCTGATAGTGCGTCACCATGATCAAGGTCTTGTCCTTCCGGCCACAGAAAGCCTCGATGACATCCTTCACCAACCGGCGGTTACGCATATCCAAACCGTGCAAAGGCTCGTCCAGAATCAGCAGTTCTGGGTCTTTGACAAACGCACGAGCCAACAGCACCATACGCTGTTCCCCACTGGAGAGCTGGAGGAAACTGCGGTCTTTCAAGTCGGCAATACCAAAGATGTCCATCCACCACACGCACGTCTCCACATCCTTTGCCTGTGTCTTACGATACAAACCGATGGAATCGTGCAAACCACTGGCCACGATGTCAATGGCCGGAAGGTTCTTCAAATAAGCACGGTGCATTTCCGGACTCACATAACCGATGTGCTTCTTGATTTCCCAAATACTCTCACCACTTCCCCGTTTGCGTCCAAACAACGCAATGTCGCATGCATAACTCTGCGGATTATCGGCACAAATCAAGCTCAGCAACGTAGACTTTCCGGCCCCGTTCTCTCCGCTGAGCGCCCATTTCTCTCCGCACTTCACCGTCCAGTCGAGGTCTTTCAGGATGACCCGTTCCCCATATCGGATGCTTACCTTATTCAAGTCTACGATATGCTCCGTATGATACAGGTTCTCGGCATACGGCAAATCCAATATCCGCTGCCGCTTCTCATCAGACAACACATGTGCCGGAGCCGGTTCCCGGTGAGCCAGGTATTCCTGTAACGTGATTTTCGGTCCACAGTGACAGTCTTCCACCGGTATCACGTGCGTAATGAACGCCGGGATATCGTCCGTCTTCGACAAAACCAGAATCACTTGCAGATTCGTCATCTCGGTCAGCTTGCCCAGCAACGTATGTAACAGTCCGCGTGTCCGGGCATCCAGACCGATGAAAGGATTGTCCATAATCAACACCCGCGGACCGCTCAGCAACGTCTTGGTCAGCTGGAACTTGCGGAGTTCTCCACTGGAAAGCAGGATAATGTGCTTGCTGAGCATCTCCTCTATGCCAAACAAGCCATAGAGTGTCTTCCGGAGCTGCTCGTCCTTGCACTCCGGCAGCAAATCGGCCACGATGGGCGTATCGTCCAAGTCGTGCGAGTTCCATCGCTGCTGGTAATAATAATTCCCGTCGGCATCCCCATACGAATCGCGGAAAGTGATGTATTTGATGTTGTCACAAGCCATTTTGGATTCTGAAGGAGAGAAATCATACTTCACCTCGTTCATCAGCAACGGATAACGGCCCGTGATAGTATCCACCAACAGGCTCTTTCCCGCCCCGTTCGGTCCCACAATAGCCACATGCTCTCCCGCAGCAATCTGCAGGTTGATAGGTTCCCTCATCCGATAGAGCGGATGACGTGTTACCCCGTTCTCAATTGTAATTACATTCTGCATTGTCTTTTTTAGTTTTATAATTGCTTCTATGTCGTTGTTTCTTACTGATGCACAATCATGGCCGTGCGGGGAGCCACCGTGAGCACATTGCCCGTCAGCGTACCCAGTCCCAGCACATTGTCCACGCGCCCGTCGCGGCAAGCTATCCAATAACGTCCTTCGGGCACATTAATCTGCACCGGTTCCGTACGTGCGTTGAGCACCACCACCGTATTCAGCCACGAATCACCCGCCGGACTTCCCTTGATACGGAAAGCCACCACATTGCTGGCTGGTGTCGGCAAGAACTCCAGGTGCTTGGCAATCAGCGAAGCATCACCCATACGGAACGAAGGATGCGCCTTGCGCATGGCAATCAGTCCGCGCACGTAATCAAAGAAATCATGATGTGAAGTCTTTCTCCGCCAGTCGATGGCATTGACGGCATCCGGGCTCTTGTAAGAATTGGCTACGCCCTGCTTGCCGCGCAGAATCTCATCCCCCGCATACCAGAACGGAATGCCCTGCGACGTGAATACTGCCGTAGCCGCCAGCTTGGCCAGTGCATTCATCTCCTGCTCCGAAAGTCCCGGCAAGGTCGTCTTCAACCGGTCGGCCAGACAAAGATCATCGTGACAGCTCACGTAACTGATGAGCTGGTCGGGCTGCGCAGCCCAGAAATGAAGTTCCTTCTCCGCCTTCGCCGTAGCCAGTGAATCTTCCATCAGACTGTCCGTCGGGGCCGGAGGCTGCACAGACGCAGTCGCATGCTTCTCCACCAGTTGCGGATGAGAAATTCCCCCTGCCAGTCCGAATTTCACGCCCGCCGCATGCCCCATACGACCGATAACGAACGCCCCTTTGGCATTATCGTCCCATGGACCACGCAACGCATCGCGCATCTCGTCACAAAACATGCCGATGTGCGGAAGCCGCTGCGCATTCTTCTTCATGGCCAGCAGACTGTCCGGCAACTGCGGACGACCGGCCGCCCAACCTTCTCCATAAATATAAATTGTAGGATCAATCCGGTCGAGCGCCTGGCGGATTTCGTTCATTGTTTCGATATCATGAATCCCCATCAGGTCGAAGCGGAAACCGTCGATATGATATTCCTTAGCCCAATAGCAGACCGACTCAATCATGAAACGCCTCATCATCGGACGCTCGCTGGCCGTCTCATTGCCGCAACCCGAAGCATTGGCCCATTTTCCATTGGCATCCGTGCGGTAGAAATACCCCGGCACCGTACGCTCAAAGTTACTACCCTTCGTAATCGCGGTATGGTTGTACACCACGTCCATCACCACCCGGATACCCGCCCGATGGAGGGCCATCACCATCTGCTTGAATTCCCGGATACGCACGTCCGGTTTGTAAGGGTCGGTGGCATACGAACCTTCCGGCACGTTATAGTTTTTCGGATCATAACCCCAGTTGTACTGCGGCTTGTCGAGCTTCGTCTCGTCCACCGACGAGAAGTCGAACGACGGCAACAGCTGTACGTGAGTCACCCCCAGTTCCTTCAGATGGTCGAGCCCCGTTTTCTCCCCCAGATAAGTCTTTGTACCCTCTTCCGTGAGTGCCAAAAACTTCCCCCGGTTATGAATACCCGCCACCGTATCGATGGAGAAATCCCGATGGTGCAATTCATAAATGATGATATCCGAAAAACGCTTCAACGGCGGACGCTTGTCTTCATTCCACCCCTTCGGGTTCGTCGCACCCCAGTCGATGATGGCTGCCCGGTCGCCGTTCACCCCCACCGCCTTGGCCAGAAGTCCGGGAGTATCTCCCTGCCATACGTCGTCAATCTTCACGTTGAAGGTATAGAACTTCCCTTTCAGGTCTTCGTCCACCCGGGCCTGCCACATCCCGTAGGATGCCGGCTCCATCTTCACCATCCGGTAGGCCGAGCCTCCCTGCCCTTTCTCATAGAGCAGCACCCGCACCTCCTGTGCCGTAGGGGCCCAGAGCGAAAACTTCGTGACGGAAGGGGCATACACCATTTCCTCCCATTCACCGTTGTACACCGGATATTTGTCAAACGTCGTCTGTGCATCCTGGTGCGAGGATGTACATCCCGCTGCCACTGTCATCATTGACATTACGACAAGATGCTTCAGTTTCATACTTCTTTCTCCTATTTTTTTATGCGTTCCGGATTCTTGGCAATAAAATCCTTCCAACTGGAATACGTTTTCGGCATTTCCGGACGTCCCATCTGCAAATAATGACAGTAGGCCGCTCCCAACGCATCGGTAGCATCCATGAAAGGTCCCATCTCCGAATCGGGAATGTGCAACATCCGTTTCAACATGTCGGCCACCTGCTCCTTGCTGGCCTGCCCGTTGCCGGTGATGGCCATCTTGATTTTCAACGGCGCATACTCCGTCACCGGAATGTCGCGCATCAGAGCCGCCACGATGGCCACCCCCTGCGCCCGTCCCAGTTTCAGCATGGACTGTACGTTCTTTCCGAAAAACGGCGCCTCGATGGCCAGTTCATCGGGCAGGTACGAGGAAATGATGCCCTGCACCCGCTCGTAGATGTGCTTCAGTTTCAGGTAAGGGTCACCGCATTTGCGCAAGTCGATTACCCCCAAGGTCATCACCTGCGGTTTCACCCCCGTCACCTTCAGCACCCCGTAGCCCATGATGTTCGTACCCGGGTCGATGCCGAGAATAATCTTTTCCTTGACCGGCTGAATCACTTTATCACCTCCATCAATGTAGGGAATCCGATGACCTTATCCTTGAACACCTTCATCATCTCGGTATTCAGTGCCGCTCCCTGTTTCACATGCCAGTGGTGCAGCGTAGCAGTATCTTCCACCTCCCACTGCAGCGAGAAACATTCACTGTCCTGCTCCTTATGGCTCAGAATGCGCAAGATACGGGGATTCTTCAGCTCGCCCGACTTCTCCACTTCCGGAATATAACATTCATTCAACCAGATGATAAAATTGCGGGCATCGCCCATCTCCACATGAAATGTAGTATTGTAAATCAGCATATCTCTTTCTATTTTAAATAATTGACAAAGTTATAAAATCTCCCTGAAAAAGCCTCCAATTCAGGAATATCTGCGAGGATAACGGAACAGGATACTCAGCAAAGCCACCGCCCCCAGGGCCATCGGATAATACAGATACCCGATGATGTTGATGGGCGACAAGCCGGAAAGCTCCGCGGCAATCAACAGCTGCGCCCCGTAAGGAATGATGCCCTGTATCACACACGAGAACGTATCCAGAATACTGGCACTCTTCCGTTTGTCCACCCGGAACTGCTCAGCAATATCGTTGGCCAAGGGACCTACGGTAATGATGGCAATCGTATTGTTGGCTGTACACACATTGGCCAGACTCACCAGGGCCGCAATGCTCAGTTCAGCCCCCCGCTTGCCCCTCACATGCTTGGTGAGCCGGTGCAGCACATAATCCACTCCTCCGTTGAAACGAATCAGTTCCAGCATGCCTCCCGCCATCAGGGTCACGATAATCAGTTCGCCCATGCCCGTCATGCCTTTTCCCATGGCCCCGAACCAGCCGAACACATCGAAGGCACCGTAAGCCATACCTACAATGCCCGTGGCCACCAGCCCCAACAGCAAGACCAGCAACACATTCATGCCGACCACTGCCGTACCGAGCACAATCAGGTAAGGAATCACCTTTACCCATTCCACATGAGGAATATCCTGTACCACCTCAATATGACTACCGTAAATAATATAGTAGATAAAGACAAGCAAGGCTGCCGGAAAAGCAATCAGCGAATTCACCCGGAACTTGTCGCGCATCACACAACCCTGCGTACGGGTCGCTGCAATCGTGGTATCGGATATAAAGGAAAGGTTGTCGCCAAAGAAGGCACCACCCACCACCACAGCCGTCATGAACACCACGCTGACATCCGTCTTGGCCGCTATACCTGCCGCCACCGGCACCAGTGCCACGATGGTTCCTACCGACGTACCGATAGAGAGGGAAATAAAACACGCGGCCAGGAAGATGCCTGCCAACAGCAAGTTGTCCGGAAGCAGGCGCAAGGTCAGATTCACCGTGGCGTCAATCGCTCCCATGGCTTGGGCCGACTGGGCAAAAGCTCCCGCCAGAATGAAAATCCAAATCATCAGCATGATGTTCTTGTTGGCTGCCCCCGTGGAATACTGAATCAGCCGGTCGTTCAAGCTCAATCCCTTCGTGGTGGCCACGGCATAAATGGACGATACCATGAAAGCCACAGTGATAGGAATCTTGTAAAAATCGTTGATAATCAGGGAGGTCACCAGATACAGGCATAAAAACACCACCAGCGGACTCAAGGCCCACGCATTGGGTTTGTTCACAATGGGAGTCAGTTTCTGAAAATTCATTCGTTCTTTCGCTACTAATTTTTAATTGACGACAAAGGTACGCATTTTTCATTACTTTCCCGCCGGCAGAATCACCATTCTGAAAACATTTCCGCCAAACACTCTCTCATCCGCTTTGTTTTCAACCTGTTTTCTACCCTAAAAGGTAAAAAAACAGAAGAAAGAGGAAATTTCCGACCCATATTTTGGCCATATAAGAATATTGCCTATATTTGCGAAGTCATCAAAAGAAAATGTATGAAACGGACCCTGTTTAAAATAATGCTGTTGCTTGCCGTCATCTTTATGAGAATAGAGACGACAACCGCCGCTTCATGCCGTCATACAACCCATGATGTCAATACCTCTACCGCGATATCTGCCTCTACCGATGCTGACAAAGCGTATAATTTTATTCATGCCACTTTAGACAAGACCCATAATTTGTTCAGTACCCTTACCACCCATGACCATTCACTGGCCAAGGAACTGGAAGAACGCATCCAGCGCAACGATGAACAAAACATCAATTTTTCTCTTCGTCTATTGTTATTCTATCATTCCCTACGAGAGGTAGGATTGCTGAAGGACAAGGAGTGCCTTTATCCTTCAACTCTTATTCATTGTGTGATTCCCTCATGCGAATACTATGTATTTGCCATGAGAAAGATTCTAATTTAGCCGTTTTATAAGGTTAGTTGTTTTTCACTGCTCCGGCGCGGCACGTGTCGGAGTAGAATCAGTTCTTGCTTCACATATTTGACGCAAGCAAGAAACTTATTGCCTCTATTTTTCTTAAAACAAAACTTTATAAAACGCTTAAAATCATGAAAACAAATAATTCTACACATTCTTTCAAAGGAATAGAAGCTGCTGGCTTCATCATCATCGCATGTTTCATTGCAGCCATCTGCATCTATCATTTCGTATTTGGCAATCCGTCCAACTTTATGAATAACGACCCAGCCAACCATCCGCTTCCGGGCAACATGTTGGGTACCATTTATAAAGGAGGAATCATCGTACCCGTCATCCAGACGCTCTTGCTGACCGTGCTCACACTGAGCGTAGAACGCTATTTCACTCTCCGGGCTTCGTTCGGGAGAAACAAATTGTCCAAGTTTGTGGCACAAATCAAGCAAGCTCTCAACGAAGGGGATATGCAAAAAGCCCAAGAATTATGTGACAAACAACGGGGCTCGGTAGCCAACGTGGTACGTTCCACCCTCAAAAAATACCAGGAAATGGAACAGGACAACGGACTGACCAAGGAACAGAAGATTCTGGCCATTCAGAAAGAGCTGGAAGAAGCAACGGCCCTCGAATTGCCCATGATGCAACAGAACCTGCCCATCATTGCCACTATCACCACATTGGGAACGCTGATGGGATTGCTTGGAACGGTTATCGGTATGATCCGCTCGTTCGCTGCACTTTCTGCCGGAGGTGGTACAGACTCCGTCGCCTTGTCCACAGGTATTTCGGAAGCCTTGATCAACACGGCTTTCGGTATCTTGACCGGAGCACTGGCTGTCATCTCTTACAACTATTATACCAATAAGATTGACAAGCTGACCTACAGCCTCGATGAAGTAGGATTTTCCATTGTACAGACTTTCGCGGCTACTCACTGATTCCGCCGGAATCCCCTCGTGTACACAATAACAGAGGTTTAACGAAAGATTGTTTATTATGAGTAGAGCAAAAATACAGAAAAAAAGCATGTTCATCGACATGACGGCGATGAGCGATGTCACCGTGCTGCTGCTGACTTTCTTCATGCTGACAGCCAGTTTCGTAAAAAAAGAACCGGTACAAGTGATCACCCCGGCCTCGGTGTCGGAAATAAAGATTCCCGAGACCAACATCCTGTCTATTCTGGTAGACCCCCAGGGGAAAATCTTCATGAGCCTCGACAAGCAGAGCGACATGACGGCTACCCTGGAAGCCATGGGCAAGGAATACGGGCTGACCTTCACCCCACAGGAGATAAAGAAATTTTCCCTGCAACAGACATTCGGGGTACCGATGAGTCACATGAAATCGTTTCTTGCCCTCAGCACGGAGCAACAAGACCGCACCCTGAAAACACAGGGTATTCCCTGCGACAGCATCGACAACCAGTTCAAGGCTTGGGTACGCCATGCACGTAGCGTCAACCACGACCTGCGCATCGCCATCAAGGCAGACCAGCAAACCCCCTATGCGGTCATCAAGAAAGTAATGAATTCTCTTCAGGACCTTAAAGAGAACCGGTACAACCTGATTACCTCGCTGAAATCGGGTCCGGAAGAATAAAAAAAACAACATTATGGCTGAAATTCAAGAAAATAATTCCAAAGAGAAGAAAGGAAACAAGCAAAAGAAAATGAATATCCGGGTCGATTTCACCCCCATGGTAGACATGAACATGCTGCTGATTACTTTCTTCATGCTGTGTACTTCTTTGAGCAAACCTCAAACCATGGAAATCAGCATGCCTTCCAACGATAAGAACATTACCGAAGAACAGCAGAACAAGGTGAAAGCCTCGCAGGCACTGACCTTGCTACTGGCCGACGACGGAAAGCTCTATTATTATGAAGGTGAACCGGACTACAAGAACTATGCTTCTTTAAAAGAAACCTCCTATCGGGCCGACGGACTGCGCAGCCTGCTGCTTGGAAAGAACCGGGAAGCCGTCAGGAAAGTACGGGAAGTAAAGGAGAAAAAGGCACGACTGGAAATCACCGAAGAAGAATGTAGGCAAGAAATTGCTCGCATTAAATCGGGGAAAGACACTCCAACCGTCATCATCAAGGCTACAGACAAGTCGACCTACAAGAACCTGATTGACACACTGGACGAGATGCAAATCTGCAGCATCGGGAAATACGTGATTGTCGACCTCACGGAAGGCGACCGTTTCCTGATTGACAACTATGTATCGAAAGGTGGGTTAAGTCAAAATGCGACAGACCGGAATGTATAACTTCAAAAAAGAAAGACATGTCAAAAGTTGATTTAACTTCTTTGGAATGGTGCGAACTCATTTTCAAAGATCGGAATAAGAATTACGGTGCCTACAAGATGCGCCGGGATTTGGGGAAGCGGCAGACAGCCGCCCTGGTAATTGTAACCGCAGTGGCCTTTGCCGGATTCACTTTGCCACGCCTCATCCGGATGGCCATACCCGCACAGAAAGAGGAAATGGTGGAAGTGACTCAGCTTTCGGCTCTGGAAGAACCGGAAGTGAAAGAAGAAATACTGAAAAAGGTGGAGCCTGTCGCTCCACCCCCTCCTGCCCTCAAGAGTACCATCAAGTTTACGGCACCGGTCATCAAAAAAGATGAAGAGGTACACGACGATGACGAGCTCAAGAGCCAGGAAGAACTGACACAAACCAAAATTCAAATATCCATCGCAGATGTAAAGGGGAACGATGAACTGAACGGGAAAGACATTGCCGATTTGCAGGAAGTCATCACCCAGGCTCCGGAAACGCAAAAAGAAGAGCCTTACACCATGGTGGAACAAATGCCGCAATTTCCGGGAGGACCCGCCGAACTGCTCAGGTACATTGCCAAGAACCTGAAATATCCTGTAATAGCGCAGGAAAACGGCATACAAGGGAAGGTCATCCTGCGCTTTGTGGTTTCCGCCCAAGGCTTCGTGGAAGAGGTAAAAGTGCTCCGTTCACTGGACCCCTACTGTGACAAAGAAGCCATCCGGGTGGTAAAATCCTTGCCGCAATGGATTCCCGGAAAACAGAACGGACGCAACGTACCCGTGTACTACACCTGTCCCATTGTGTTTAAATTACAATAACCTGATGTGTATGAAAAGAAAATACCTGTTTTATCTACTGCTGTGCGTCCTTGCATGTACGGCCTGCCATTCTTCCGGGAAATCCGGAAAGGAAGAAACGCTTTATTCCGGTGAAATCCGGATAGCCGTCGACGAATCTTTCAAGCCAATCATGGAAGAAGAGTTACAAGTCTACCAGGCCCTGACACCGGAAGCCGTTATCCATCCGATCTACTGTAGCGAGGTGGAAGCCGTCAGCCTTCTTCTGAAAGACAGTGTCCGGCTGGCCGTCACCCACCGCCGCCTGACAGAGGAAGAACTGGCTTCTTTTCATGCACGCAAGTTCTTTCCCGAATCGGTCCGGCTGGCCACCAGCGGAGTAGCCCTGATTACCCACCGCAACAATCCGGACTCGGTAATCACGGTCGAACAGTTCCGCCGCATCATGACCGGCAGGATGACTCAGTGGAAAGAACTGAACCCACAGTCTGCTTTGGGAGCCATACAGGTGGTTTTCGACAATCCGAACTCTGGCCTCCTGCATTACGTCATGGATTCCATCTGCCAGGGAACGGCGCTTTCACCTTCCCTAAAGGCACAGAAGACCAATGAGGAGGTCATCGACTACGTGTCGTCGACCCCTTCGGCCCTCGGAGTGATTGGGGCCAACTGGATTGGAGACCAAGCAGATACCACCCGGCTTTCCTTCCATCAGAAGGTCCGGGTCATGGCAGTCTGTCCGACTCAGGAAACCAATACGGCACACGGTTTCAAGCCATATCAGGCCTACCTGGCACTCAGGAAGTATCCGTTTACCGCCGATGTGTTCCTCTTGGTCAACGACCCGAAAGGAGCTCTTCCAACCGGTCTGATGACGTTTCTGACGGGCGACCGCGGGCAACGCATCCTCCTGAAGTCAGGACTGGTTCCGGCCACTCAACCGGTACGTATTGTGAATGTAAAAGATGATTTTTAAACAACAACGAAAAAACAGACAATGAAAAATAAAATCTTATTTTTTATAAGTTGCGGTTTGCTGTCAACCCTGCCCTACACCAGCACCGCCCAAGAAAAACCTGCCGAGGAGACCACCCGGCAAATCCAACAAATTGCCGCCGGCATCCCAACCCATCCGGAGGCGGCTGCCCAACAATTCCACGAACTGCTGAAAGGGAAGAACAAGAAAAACGTCTCCCTGCTCGTGGCCGTAGGAAACGCTTACCTCGCGCACAACTGCCTGGAAGAAGCACAGACTTATGCCGACCAAGCTCTGAAAACCGACCCGCGGGCTGCCGAAGCCTGCGTACTGGCGGGCGACGTTGCCCTGGCCCGGAAAAAGGTAGGAGAAGCCTGTGGGTATTACGAACAAGCCATTCTGTTCGATGCCGACTGCAACGAAGCCTACTACAAGTACGCACGGGCCTACATCGGAGTCAATCCGTCTCTGTCGGTTGAAATGCTCGCCAAACTAAAGGCCCGTCATCCGGAACAGGCCGATGTGGACCGCGAACTGGGAAACGTGTACTACCAGTCCGGCAATTACGCCAAGGCCAAATCGGCCTACGAGACGTTCATGCAACGGGGAACGCCCGGCGTGCAGGACTACGAGCGTTATGCCATGCTGCTATACCTGAACAAGAACTACGCACAATCCTTGCAGACCGCAAGAAAAGGCTTGGGCACCGATGCCCACAATCATCTTCTGCTACGTCTGCAAATGTACGATTTGTATGAGACAGGTGCCTGCAAGGAAGGACTTGAAGCCGCCGATACGTTTTTCAACGGCCCGGCAGAGAATGACTATGTGTACCTGGACTATCTGTACCAGGGGCGCCTGTTACTGGCTGAACAACAGACCGATCAAGCCTTGAAATGTTTTGAAAAGGCTCTTCAGGCCGACCCTCGGCACGAACATCCGGAAATAGCCAAAGAAGTGTCTGCCGTCCAGGAAAAACTGCAACACTATCCCGAGGCCATCCGTCTGTATGAGCTCTACATGAACCACAAGCAAGGACAGAAAGAAATAAGCGACCTGTTCCTATTGGGAAGACTGTACTACATGGCTGCTGGAAACGTTTCCGAGGAAGAAAGCGAGAAGACGACATACCTGAAAAAAGCAGACGAGATTTTCGCGCAAGTCTCCCAGAAAGCGCCCGACAACTACCCGGGATATTTCTGGCGGGCACGGACCAACGCCATGGCCGACCCTGAAAGTACGGAAGGACGGGCCAAGCCTTACTACGAAGCAGCCTTGGCACTGCTGGAAAAGAAAGCCGATGCCTCCCAATCACTTCTCATCGAATGTGAAAGTTACTTGGGTTACTATTACTTCCTGCAAAAGGACTACGCACAATCACAGGTCTACTGGAAGAAAATCCTAGAGCTGGACCCGGAAAACGCCACGGCACGGCAAGCCTTGCAAGGTCTCTGATGCCAGCAGAGTCTTTTTATCTTTTCACCAATAAAAAAACAAGTTTATGGAAATATTCAACCTATCCCAATCTTATCCTCCTCAGGACATCCGGAAACGGACTCACTTGTTCCTCATCGTTCTCTCCGTAGCCATGCTGGCCGTCGGAATCAGTCTGTTTTTCTTGCCCAAAAACCAGACAGAGTCGAATATCGACGCATTGCGAATCTTCCTCGGAATCCTGCTGACCGGCTCTGCCCTCTACTTCCTAGGCTTCCGCACCCGTTATCTGGCTTATGCAGAAACGGGCAGCCGTATCTGCAAGCGGCACTTCATCTGTTCCAAAACCCGGTTCTCCCGCTTACGGGAACACCTGGCCGACTATTGCCTGCTGCCTGAAATTGCTCCGGAAGAAAACCGACTGTACCTGCTCGTCGTACATTCGAAAGATTGGCAGTACACTGCGTTCCAGGTCTTGTCGTACACCTCTTTTCTGTATGAACCCGTCACGGAACTGTGTCGCCTGAAAGGAAAAGAGGCTGCCACCTTCCTACAAAAACTGCATACTGCCCATGGACTTTTTGATTGACTTCCTCCTGCATGTCGACCAGCACTTGATGGAGTTCATGCAAGCCTACCATCAGTGGACGTATGTCCTTCTATTTCTGATTGTCTTTTGTGAGACCGGACTTGTGGTCCTGCCTTTCCTCCCCGGAGACTCTCTGCTTTTTGTCTCCGGGGCCATGGCCTCACTGCCGGATACTCCCCTGCACATCAGCCTGCTGCTTCCGGTGCTGTTTGCCGCCGCCGTACTGGGCGACTCGTGCAACTACCTGCTGGGGCAGCATTTCGGGGAAAAGCTGTTCAACCGGCCCGAGTCCAGGCTATTCCGCCAAAGCCACCTGGAAAAGACCCATGCCTTCTTCCAGCAACATGGCAAAAAGGCCGTCCTCATTGCCCGCTTCGTGCCTGTGGTCCGCACATTTACCCCATTCGTAGCCGGAATGGGGAGAATGCACTATCCCAGCTTCATGGGCTACAATGTGGCGGGAGCAACCGTATGGGTCCTTTTGTGCTGCCTTTCCGGTTATTTTTTCGGCAACCTTCCCTTTATACAGGAGCATCTCAACCTGCTGTTGTATGGCATCGTGCTGGTATCGCTCAGTCCGGCTCTTATTGAATTCTTACGCCTAAAAATTAAACTTCACTAACTACAGACATGAAAAATTCATTATTAAACCGTTTTGTACCCAAAGAAACCAAGTTTTTCCCTTTATTGCAACAACTTTCGCGCACCGTACAGGATGCTTCCCGACTGCTCATCGACAGCATGGAATACGACACCCCGGATACCTGGCTGGAATTTTATCGGGAAATCAAGGAAGCCGAAAAAGAAGGTGACAGAATCACCCAACTGATATTCAAAGAGCTCGGACAGACCTTCATCACCCCGTTCGACCGGGAGGATATACACTATCTGGCTTCTGCCCTCGACGATGTGGCCGACCGTATTCACAGCACCTCCAAGCGAATCGCCATTTATAATCCACGCAGCCTTTCCGAGAGTGCTAAAAAACTGGCTGTCCTCATACAGCAAGGCACTTCTCTTATCTGTAAGGCCGTGGACGAGCTGGAACATTTCAGTAAAAATCCCTCCCGTTTGAAAGACTGTTGCCTGCAACTGCACGAGCTGGAAAACCGCGCGGACGAGGTGTATGAACTGTTCATCATGCAGTTGTTCAATGAAGAGACCGACTGCATCGAACTGATTAAGACCAAGGAAATCATGCAGGAGCTGGAAAAGACCACCGACGCAGCTGACCGTGTGGGGAAAATCCTGAAAAACTTCATCATTAAATATGCTTAAACCGTTTTGTCATGGAATTACTCATTGCCATCCTCGTACTTGCGTTGCTCTTTGACTATATCAACGGATTCCACGACGCGGCCAACTCCATCGCCACCATCGTGTCGACCAAGGTGCTGAGTCCGCTCCAGGCCGTCGTATGGGCTGCCTGTTTCAACTTTGTGGCGTTCTTCATCGCCAAATACCTCATCGGCGATTTCGGTATCGCCAACACAGTATCGAAGACCGTCTACGAACCCTACATCACACTGCCCGTCATCCTTGCAGGAGTCATTGCCGCCGTCATTTGGAATCTGTGGACCTGGTGGAAGGGCATCCCTTCTTCTTCCTCCCACACCCTCATTGGCGGATTTGCCGGAGCCGCTATCACCGCCCACGGATTCGAGGCCATCCATAGCGCCGTCATCCTGAAAATCGTACTGTTCATTTTTCTGGCTCCCCTCATCGGTATGGTCGTAGCTTTCCTGTTTACCCTACTGGTGCTGAATCTGTGCCGGAAAGCCCACCCCCACACCGCCGAAAAATGGTTCAAGAAACTTCAGCTGCTGTCTTCCGCCTTGTTCAGCATCGGACACGGCCTGAACGACTCACAGAAAGTAATGGGCATCATTGCTGCGGCCCTGATTGCTGCCCATTCACAAGGTATCAGTATGGGTGTGCACAGCGTGGCCGACCTGCCCGACTGGGTAGCCTTTTCCTGCTTCACGGCCATTTCTCTGGGCACCATGTCCGGAGGCTGGAAAATCGTACGGACCATGGGAAGCCGGATTACCAAAGTGACGCCACTGGAAGGAGTGATTGCAGAAACATCCGGAGCCTTTACCCTATATCTCACGGAATACCTGAAGATTCCGGTCAGCACAACCCATACCATATCGGGGGCCATCATCGGGGTGGGTACCACCAAACGCCTGTCGGCCGTCCGCTGGGGAATCACCCGGGAACTGATGACTGCATGGGTACTCACCATTCCCGTAAGCGGACTGCTGGCTGCCATCGTGTACTGGTTGCTGGAAGGGATACAAGCAGGATGATGAAGGAAAGAAAAATGTCCTAAAGGTCGGAATTTTGTAAAAAAAGGAAGCCTCATAGGTAAAGTTCTATCAACTTTTATTACTTTTGCGCACATTGTGTCAAACATTGTGCAATTTGAAATGGAAATACAAGACAGTTTCATACAGCTTGTGGAAGAAAGCATCCGCGCCAACTGGGACCGTGATGCACTGACAGACTACAAAGGAGCTACCCTGCAATACAAGGACGTAGCAAGAAAGATAGAGAAAATGCATATCCTGCTCGAACGGGCAGGCATCCGGAAGGGAGACAAAATCGCGCTGTGCGGGCGCAACAGTGCCAATTGGACGGCCACTTTCTTAGGGGTGGTCACCTACGGGGCGGTAGCCGTTCCCATTCTCCATGAATTCAAAGCCGACAACGTGCACCACATCGTCAACCATTCGGAAGCCCGCATGCTTTTCGTGGGCGACCAAGTGTGGGAGGAGTTCAACGAAGCAGCCATGCCGAACCTGGAGGGAATCATCGAACTGAAGAATTTCGACCTGGTGGTGTCACGCTCGGAACAGCTCACGTATGCCCGTGAGCACCTGAACGAGGAATTCGGCAAGAAATATCCCTGCCGTTTCCGTGCCGAACAGGTGTCCTACCGCCGGGAAGAGCCGGAAGAACTGGCTGTCATCAACTACACCTCGGGCACTACGGGCTATTCCAAAGGGGTGATGCTGCCCTACCGGAGCATCCTTTCCAACATCGTACACATCCATCACAAGGTGGGACTGAAGGCGGGCGACAGTATCGTGTCCATGCTTCCGCTGGGACATATCTTCGGACTGGTGTTCGATTTTCTTTACGGCATCACCGTGGGCGCACACTTGTGGTTCCTCACCCGCATGCCGAGTCCGAAAATCATTGCCGAATCGTTTGCTGTCATCCGTCCGCGGGTCATTGCCTGCGTGCCGCTCATCGTGGAGAAGATTTTCAAGAAGAACATTCTGCCGAAGGTGGACAACCGGCTGGGCAAGCTGCTGCTGAACCTGCCCATCATCAGCGACAAAATCAAGGAACAAATCCGCCAGCAGGCCATGGAAGTGTTCGGCGGGAATTTCATCGAAATTGTGGTGGGAGGTGCCCCGTTCAACGCCGAAGTGGAGGCCTTCCTGCGGAAAATCAATTTCCCCTACACCATTGCCTACGGCATGACGGAATGCGCCCCGCTCATCTGCCACAGCCGCTGGGATGAGATTCTGTACACTTCATGTGGAAAGACAGTGGCTAACATGGAGACGAAAGTGCTCTCCGACAATCCGGAGCGTGTGCCCGGGGAACTGGTGTGCCGCGGCATGAACGTGATGCTGGGCTACTACAAAAATGAGGCTGCCACTGCACAGACCATCGACAAGGACGGCTGGCTGCACACGGGCGACATGGCCATCAAGGATGCCGATGGGAACATCTTCATCAAGGGACGCTGCAAAAACATGCTGCTCACGGCTTCGGGACAGAACATTTATCCGGAAGAAATCGAGGCACGCCTCAACAATATGCCGTATGTGAACGAATCGCTGGTCATCCTGAAAGACAACAAACTGGTGGCCCTGATTTATCCGGACATGGACGACGCACTTTCTCACGGACTGAGCAAACAGCAGCTGGAAGTAGCCCTCGACCAGAACCGCATCGAACTGAACAAGGTGCTGCCGGCGTATGCGCAGATCACGCACGTGAAACTGTACCCGGAAGAGTTTGAAAAAACAGCCAAGAAGAGCATCAAGCGCTTCCTGTACCAGTAAGAAACATCCTGAAAAAGAGGACCTTGCGAATAGCCCAAAAACGCAAGGACGTTTCAAGTAAAATGTACTTGCGTTTTAAGTCAAACGCAAAGGCGTTTTATTCCAAACGCACTTGCGTTTTTTTATGCCTTTTTTTACGCTTCGAGGTCGTGACACGGGAATATGACGTGGTGGTAGGTACGGAACTGATTGACCCCAAAAATCCGGACAGGGGATATCGATACGAAGAAAAGAACGTGAAGGAAACCACCAAAGAGGCCTACGACACGCTTACTTTCGAGATTACTTACAACTGATGCCCGCCGGCTTCGGGTGCATGCGCTTTCCGGTAGTCCATGGGAGTCATCCCGTGGTGCTGCCGGAAAAGCTTGTTCAGGTAGCAGGAGTCGATGTATCCCATCCGGCTGGCAATCTCCTTCACACTCATGCGGGTACCCGTGAGCAACTCCTCCACCCGCTTCAGGCGGTTCTTGGAAACATAAAGCCGGAAATCCTCACCGAAATTCCGCTTGAAGAAACGTCCAATGTAGGTGGGCGACAACTGAAAGCGGGCGGCCAAGGCTTCCAGCCGGAGTTCATCGGGCTGGTCGATATGCTGTTCGATGTAGAGCAGCAGGTTCCGGGCCTTGTCTCCTTCCGGTCCCACTCCCGTTTCCGTGGCATCCAGTCCCCTGGCAGCCAGCAGGATGAGGCTGTTCACATAGTTCGACAAAAGCATCTCGGACAAGGCACGCTTGCCAGAGGCTTCTTCCACCAACAGTTCCATGAGCCGACGGATGGCTTCACGGTCGGCCGCAGCCGGCTGCATCCGGAACCCCGACTGCACCTCGAGCGCGCGCCCCACGTAGTGGCCGATGCTGTCGAACACATAATTCTCCGTAAAGCGGATAAACACATAACGGCTGTGCGTGCGGATGGTGTACACGTGTATCCGGCTGGGCGGAATCAGGAAGAGGTCGCCCGCCTCGTAGGTATGACACTCCCGCTCGCTGCCCACCGTATGGGCACAAAAAGTGCCGCTCCCCTCCAGAATATAGGCCATCTCAAAAAATGAGTGCTGGTGCTCCCCGATTGGAAATTCATCGTGCTCTCTCAAAAGAATCTCCACCTGCTGATACAGATTTTCCTTCCACATAGTCGTATTCTTCATGATTATAGCACAAAAATACAATATTAATCCCTCACTCCTTCCTAACTTTGCAGCGTTTTTTGAAAATAATTAAGACACAGACTATATGGAAAAATTTAGCTGGAAAGGACATGCTTCCATGCTGGGAGCCAACACAATGTGGGGGCTGATGTCGCCCATGTCCAAATTGCTGATGGCCGGGGGGGCCGTCACACCGCTGGTCGTTACGGACTTGCGTATCGGGGGAGCCATGGTATTGTTCTGGATTGCCTCCCTGTTTCAGAAACCGGAGCACGTGAACCACAAGGACTTGATTACGCTGTTTTTCGCTTCCCTGTTTGCCATCGTGTTCAATCAGGGTTCGTTTATTTTCGGCGTGAGCCTGAGCTCGCCGGGCGATGCGTCCATCATCACTACAAGCATGCCGCTCTGGGCCATGGTACTGGCTGCCTTCATCCTGAAAGAACCGATTACCGGAAAGAAGGTGCTGGGTATTGCCTGCGGTGCGGGAGGTGCCTTGCTGCTTATCCTGGGAAGCAGTCAGAACCAGCCGGCTGCTTCTTCTGCCAGCCACACGGCCATCTGGGGAGATTTGCTGGTGTTATTCGCCCAGTTCTGCTATGCCTTCTATATCGTGCGCTTCAAGGACTTCGTAAACAAATATTCGCTCATCACCATCATGAAGTGGATGTTCACCTATTCCTTCATCTGCACACTCCCCTTCTCGGCCCGCGACCTGATGAATGCCGACTGGGCCGGACTGCAGGCCACTGAAATCGGCAGCCTTATCTTCATCGTGGTAGGGGCCACCTTCATCAGTTACATGCTGATTGTGGTGGGCCAGAAGAACCTCCGTCCGACGGTAGCCGGCATGTACAACTACATCCAGCCGCTGGTAGCCTGCATCGTGGCCGTATGCTGGGGCATGGATTCCTTCAACCTGACGAAAATCATTGCCGTGGTACTGATTTTCGGTGGGGTCTATCTGGTTACTTCCAGCCGCAGCCGGAAGGAAATGGAAGCCTATCAGCAAGCGCAATCTGCAGAAGAAAATTCGTAAACGTCTTTTTCATTCGCATATTCCCTCATTTTTCCTTACCTTTGCTCCGATTCTTAAAAAAAGGAAAAATGAGGGAATTACTTTATATACACTGGAATCCGGACCCGGCCTTGTTTCACCTTGGAGGGTTTACGCTCCGATGGTACAGCGTGTGCTGGGTTATCGCCATTCTGAGCGGCACACAAGTGGTCTACCGTCTGTACAAACAGAAAGGGCTTCCGCTGGATACGTTTCAAACCCTGTTCACTTACAGTTTCATCGGAATCTTTGCCGGAGCACGACTGGGGCACTGTCTCTTTTATGACCCACAGTATTTCCTGAGCCATCCGCTGGAAATCATCCTTCCGGTTCACTTCCTGCCGCAAGGGGGATGGGTGTTCACCGGATATGCCGGACTGGCCAGCCACGGTGGTACGCTGGGGCTGATTCTGGCCTTGGTCCTTTTCTGCCGAAAAACGAAAATTCATTTTCTTGATATCCTCGACATGATGGGTATCGCCGCTCCTTTGGGGGCCGGATTCATCCGTCTGGCCAACCTGATGAACTCTGAAATCATCGGTATGCCCACGAATGTGCCTTGGGCCTTCGTCTTCGAACGTGTGGACATGCAGCCCCGCCATCCGGCCCAGCTCTACGAGGCACTGGCGTATTTCGTCTTCTTCCTGATTATGCTGGCCGTCTACCGGACACGGAAAGACCGTGTGCAGAAAGGATTTTATTTCGGTCTGTGCATCACCCTGATTTTCACCTTCCGTTTCTTCGTGGAATTCCTGAAGGAAAGACAAGTGGACTTTGAGAATGCTCTTCCGATAGACATGGGACAGATTCTGAGCCTCCCTTTCATTGCCGTAGGATTGTATTTTGTATTCCGTAAAGCACATACCCGCCATGCCCGAAACTGATGTATCTCATACCTGCCTGCTCTGCATGGGTTCCAACCTGGACGCCCGGCTTCACCTGAAGAATGCGGAAGAGTCGCTGCAACGGCTTTTCCCGGGAATTGAATGGGGGGAAATCGTGGAGACACAACCGGAAAGGATGAGCAACCCGCAACCGTTTCTGAACCGGGCGGCCCGTTTTCATACCTCACTGGCCATGAAGGAGGTACGGAACTTACTGAAAGAAATCGAACAGACCAACGGCCGAACTCCCCAAAGCAAGGAGGAAGGACGCATCCCCCTCGACATCGACTTGCTGACCTACGACCAGCAGGTGCTTAAACCCTTGGACTTGAAAAAAGAATACGTACGCCGGGCCTTCCTTCACGCCAGCTTCACATATCCCAGCCGGGTATAGCGTACCCCGTGTGATTCATAGTGCGACATCACCTTGGCCGACAGCAAATGCAGGAACTGTTGCGGCTCAATCGCCCGGCTGCGACAACTCAGCACATTGGGACTCAGGCTACGGGCACGGGCCTTGACAAGAAACGTGAAACGGTTGCCGTCGCGGTCGGCCGCCAGCACGTTCTGGTCGACAAAAAAATCAGGTTTATAAGTATCTACCTGCAACCGCACGTGAAGCACCGTTACCTGCAAATCTTTCAACGTATCACCCACCTCCCGCACAAACTGGCTGACGGAAGCGATACGCGGCTTGCGCACGGTCAGTTCAAAGTGTACCACGGCAAAACGTTTGGCCAGTTCCACCGTACGTTCATACCGCGGATTGTGAGGCTCAAACTTGTTGGCCAGCCAAAGTATATACGAAGGGTCAATGTAATATATCTCCGCCAAATGTTTTCCCTTGTATTTGCCGAAAGGCATCAAATCGTCCAAAAGGCCGTAATACGGTTCAAACCGTTCATTGTCGGCTGTTTCCAGCCTCACATTACAGTTCTGCAACATCGAGAAGGCACGGGCCGAAGCCGCATCCAACGTCACGCCCAGCGTACGGACAAAGAGATAGGACGGAGGAGAAAGAAATTCGCGCCACAGCGCATAATACGGGCGATACTCGGTCGCCATGCTGATAAGATAGGCTCCATTGTCACGCGTGCGTCCACGATTGAAAAGCTCCAATTCCTTTTGTACTTGTGCGGTGATTTCCATACCTGCCTCCTACTTTGAAGGCAAGATATAAAAAAAGAATCGAAAATGCAAGTTTATACAAACAAAACGGGAGGAAACGGCCCTTTATCTGCCTTTCCTCCCGTCAAGATGAATATGGAATTCTAACAATTAATTGTCAAAGAATGGCCTTCACCGTTTCCAGCATACCTTTCTCCTGAATGCTGTCAAGGTCTTTCTTCACGGCTTCCTTCAGCCCCGGAATCAGGTTCAGGTCTTCGCCCCAGATAGAAGTGGCCCCCAGCACACCTTCCGCAATCTTGGCCGTATCGCCCGTAGCCCACAGCTGTTTCAGCAAATCCATGATTTCCGGTGCGTCGTTGGGGACAATTTCAGCCCCATCGGCACGTACACCTCCTTTATAGTAAGTGATGATGGCAGCCAGTCCCAGTACCAGTCCTTCGGGCAGTTTGCCCTTACGCTGCAAGTACGTTTTCAGTCCGGGCAGGTCACGGGTCTGGTATTTCGGGAAGGAATTCAGCATGATGGAAGTCACCTGATGGTCTACAAACGGGTTATTAAAGCGTTCCAGCACATCGTGTGCAAATTTCTCCAGCTCCTCTTTCGGCAGATTCAAGGTTTCCATCAGTTCGTCGAACATCACCTTATGGATGAACTTGCCGACCACCGGATGCTGGCAGGCATCGCGCACGATATTGATGCCGGAAAGGTATGCCACCGGAGAGAGTACGGTATGTGGACCGTTCAGCAAGGTCACCTTCCGTTCATGGTACGGTGCTTCCGACGGTACGAACAGCACGTTCAGTCCGGCCTTGTCGGCAGGGAATTCGGCGGCAACTTCCTTCGGCGCCTCGATGACCCACAAGTGGAAGATTTCGGCCTGTACCACCATGTTGTCGTCATATTGCAACTTTTCCTTGATGGCGTCGATGTCCTTGCGCGGGAATCCCGGTACGATACGGTCGACCAGCGTGGCATATACACCGCAAGCCTTTTCAAACCAGTTTTTGAAGCCGTCGCCCAGGTTCCAGAGTTCGATGTACTGGTAGATGGTCTCCTTCAGCTTGTGCCCGTTCAGGAAAATCAGTTCACACGGGAAGATAATCAGCCCTTTCGACATATCGCCCTGGAAGGTCTGATAGCGATGATACAAAAGCTGTGTCAGTTTTCCGGGATAGGATGAAGCCGGCGCATCGTCCAGCTTGCAGGAAGGGTCGAAGGCAATGCCCGCTTCCGTCGTATTGGAAATCACGAAACGCATCTCGGGTTGTTCGGCCAGTCTCAGGAAATCCTGGAACTGGTGGTAAGGATTCAGGGCACGGCTGATGACGTCAATCATCGTCAGGCTGTTCACAGCCTCTCCTTTTTCCAGTCCCTGCAGGTTGACATGATACAGGCAATCCTGAGCGTTCAGCTTGTCAATCATTCCCTTTTCGATGGGCTGTACCACTACCACGCTGCTGTTGAAGTCGGCCTTTTCGTTCATGTTGTAAATAATCCAGTCCACAAATGCACGGAGGAAATTCCCTTCACCAAACTGGATGATTCTTTCCGGACGGACCGTCTTACGGGCGGTCTCTTTGTTCAATGCTTTCATACTATATCTTTAATTCACAAAATTGTTTCTTTTTGGCTCATTCACACCCTATAAACATCTATTTTTCAATTAATTAGATTTCCCTCGGCAACATTAAATTTCATAAATGAGTGTTGCAAAGGTAATAAATATTTTGTTATTCCAAAGAAAATTTCTACTTTCGTGTTCGATAACGGAAAGGTAATCGATATTTTATGTTGCCCAACATAAATAAATTGTAACCTGCCGCTTAAATACAACCCTACAAACATTAAAAAACACATTCGTCATGAAGAAATTTATGGATGAAAACTTCCTGTTGCAGACTGAAACCGCGCAGGAACTATATCACAACCATGCGGCCAAGATGCCCATCATCGACTACCACTGTCACCTGAGTCCGAAAATGGTGGCCGACGATTACCAGTTCAAGTCTATCACCGAAATCTGGCTGGGAGGTGACCACTATAAATGGCGTGCCATGCGAAGCAACGGTGTGGCTGAACGTTATTGCACCGGCGATGCCTCCGACTGGGAAAAGTTCGAAAAATGGGCAGAGACCGTTCCCTACACGCTCCGTAACCCATTGTACCACTGGACGCACCTGGAACTGAAAACAGCTTTTGGCATCGACAAGATTCTGAATCCATCTACCGCCCGCGAAATCTTTGACGAATGTAATGCCAAACTGGCTACTCCGGAATATTCCGCCCGCAACCTGATGCGCCGTTACCATGTGGAAACGGTATGTACTACCGACGACCCGGTGGATTCACTGGAATACCACATCGCTACCCGTGAAAGCGGCTTTGAAATCAAGATGCTGCCCACTTGGCGTCCGGACAAGGCCATGGCTGTGGAAGTACCTGCCGATTTCCGTGCCTACGTGGAAAAACTGAGCGAAGTGAGCGGCGTCAGCATCTCCAGCTTCGACGACATGGTAGAGGCCCTGCGCAAGCGTCATGCCTTCTTCGCCGCACAAGGCTGCAAGCTGTCCGACCACGGTATCGAAGAGTTCTACGCGGAAGACTATACGGATGCCGAAATCCGCGCCATCTTTAACAAGGTATATGGCGGTACCCCGCTGACCCACGAAGAAATCCTGAAGTTCAAGTCGGCCATGCTGGTGGTATTCGGTGAGATGGACTGGGAAACCGGCTGGACACAACAGTACCACTACGGAGCCATCCGCAACAACAACACAAAGATGTTCAAGCTGATTGGTCCCGACACAGGTTTCGACTCCATCGGCGAATTCAGCACTGCCAAGTCCATGTCGAAATTCCTCGACCGCCTGAACACGGAAGGCAAACTTACCAAGACCATCCTCTACAACCTGAACCCTTGTGCCAACGAAGTGATTGCCACCATGCTGGGCAACTTCCAGGACGGCACGATACCGGGCAAGATTCAGTTCGGTTCAGGCTGGTGGTTCCTCGACCAGAAAGACGGCATGGAGAAACAGATGAACGCACTTTCCCTGCTGGGGCTGTTGAGCCGCTTTGTGGGCATGCTCACCGACTCCCGTTCATTCCTCTCCTATCCGCGCCATGAATATTTCCGCCGTACACTCTGCAACCTGCTGGGCAAAGACGTGGAGAACGGAGAAATTCCGGTCAGCGAAATGCCGCGCGTGCAGCAGATGGTGGAAGACATCAGCTACTACAACGCCAAGAACTTCTTCCAGTTCTGACCAATCGCAAGCTGAAAAAACATACTATAATCCATTTCAAGGCCGTTCCTTTCGGGACGGCCTTATTTGATTTCTGTCTTTTTTTCCGTATCTTTGCGTTCCTTTAGCAAAAAAGAAAAAGAGATGAAAGTACAGTTCATGAGTCTGGCAAGCGGAAGCAGCGGCAATTGCTACTACCTGGCTACCGACCACACCGCTATATTGATTGATGCCGGCATTGGCATCCGCACCATCAAAAAAGTGTTCAAAGACCGTATGCTAAACCTGGAAGGCATACAAGGCGTACTCGTCACCCACGACCATGCCGACCACATCAAAGCAGTCGGCCACCTGGGAGAACGGCACGGACTTCCGGTCTACACCACCCACGAAATACATGAGGGCATGCGCCACAGCTATTGCATGACCGAACGACTGAGTCCGGAACGCATGCATTTCATCCGGAAAGAAGAAAGCTTCACACTGGGCGATTTCCACATCACCTGCTTCGAGGTGCCCCACGACGGTACCGACAATGTGGGCTACTGCATCACGGCCGGCGACAAGACCTTCTCTTTCCTGACCGACATCGGACACATCACCCCCACGGCGGCACACTACATCCAGCAGAGCAACTACCTGATTATGGAAGCCAATTACGATGACACCATGCTGAAGATGGGACCTTACCCCCAGCACCTGAAGGAACGCATTGCCGGACCCAACGGACACATGAGCAACCACGAAATGGCCGACTACCTGAGCAAGCATTTCCCCAAAGGACTGAAATACCTGTGGCTCTGCCACCTGAGCAAGGACAACAATCATCCGGAACTGGCCTTCAAGACCGTAGAGCTGGCCTTCCGCCAGGAAAATATCTTGGTAGGCAAAGACGTGGAAGTCATCCCGTTGAGACGTACCAGCCCTTCCGAGATGTATGTCTTTGAATAGCAGTTTTCCAAAGATACCGACAGAAAAAACGAGATGCGCCCTCTTTCCCGAAGCAGGAAGAAGGGCGCATCTCGTTTCAGAGATATCGCCACGCCTGTATCAGCGCAGTCTTTCGTAAGCCTTTACCAGCATCTCGTCCTTGCCGATGGCACGGATGGCAAGCCAGTTCAGAATGATGCTCACCAGCGGCAGGCAGACCGTCCACGAAGGCATGAAACTGTAGTCATCGAAAGCCTTGTCCGGATTCACCACAAAATAAGCCAGCACCAGATAATACCCCACCAATACGATGGTATTGAAAATCGTGAGACGAATTTGCAGCATCCGCTTCCGGTACAAGAAAATCGTCACCAGCGCCACTACGGCCACCACCGTCAGCACGGCGAACAACGCCCACGGCGTATAGTTCACATTGCCGTCCGGAAGCATGTAGGAAAGGTTTGTCATTTCACAAATATTCTTGTCTGTATAGAAACTTCCTACGGAAGCAGACATCATCACCACCATCAGGATGGCTACTATCAGCAAATAAACTGTCTGTATTCTCTGTATCATAATTCAATCGTCAAAAAGAGGTTCTCAAAAATAAATGTCATTCTGAGGGCGACGGTTCCTGCCGGATGCGCTCAGAATGACAAGCCCAAATGCGCGTGCGCATTCAATCAATTCGTTCCAATAAGGATTACTGCAATTTTTCTTTTTCCTTTGCAGGGTTTCTATAGTAAACCTTTCCTTCGATGTACTCCTGCGTGGCAATCAATGTCGGTTTCGGGAGTTTTTCGTAATAGCGAGAGATTTCAATCTGCTCTCTGTTTTCAAACACCTCTTCCAGATTATCGTTGTAAGAAGCAAACTCCTGTAATTTCTTGGAGAGGTCATTCTTCATCTCTGCAGCAATCTGATTGGCACGTTTGCCGATGATAGCTACTGTTTCATAGATATTGCCTGTGTCCTCACAGAGTTCCATCAAATTACGAGTAACGGTAGTTGTAGGAGCGTTTGTCTTTTTGTAATCCATAATTCCTTATTTATAATTATAAACGTTTATTATTCATCTTCATCCGTGGAAACATACTTGCTGACATCGGCATAAATAGTCTCCACCTCCTTCATGTATTTGCTTTCCGGAAATTCATTCTTGAACGCATAATATTCGTCCACGGTCTCGCGCATGCGGTCTTCCCGTTTTTCAAGCACACTCTCTTTGGCCATGTGGTACTTTGCACGGAGAATCAGGATAGAAAGGTCTTCCCGCATCTTTGTGTAAGGATATTCCTTCAACACGTTCTGTGCCGTGACGATGGCAGCCAGATAGTTGTTACCCGTGCTGCTGTACACCGCATTTCCGGAATAAGACCCCAGGTCGTAATAAAGTTTCGCAGAAAGATATTCCTTCTCTACCAGCTTATCCTGCAACTCAAAAATCATGTTCTGAGCCAGTTCCTTCCGGTCGCTCATCGGGAAGTATTCCATGAACATCTGCAACTCCTGAATGGCCTTATAGGTGCTGCTCTGGTCCAGACGCGGCTCCGGAGTGTCGAGATACAGCGCCTTCCCACTGAAGAAACGTGCCAGTTCCGTATAAGTACCGCGCGGATAAGTAGTGTAGTAAGTATTGAAATAATGTGAAGCCGTCACATAGTCCCCCTGATTATAATAAGTCATCGCAAGCATATACAAAGACTCTTCTCCGTTGGACGTACCTTTCAGGATAGGAATCAGTTCTTCCAGAATAGTAGCCGCACGCGAATTCTGTCCCTTGGCAAAATAACTCTTTGCCGCTTCGTATTTGTATTCGTAGTCAGTGCTTTTCAGCACCTTATTATACTCTCCGCAGGAAGATAAGATTCCCGCAGAAAGGAGGGCCATTGCAATATATTTCTTCATATTTATCAAGATAGTTGCGCAAAATTACTCTTTTCCAGCGAATAATCCAACTCTCGGACGTTTTTTAATGTAATTTTTCAGGACGGGCAAAGGGATGTATAAAATAATATGTAATTTTACATCCGTTTTCAATTAGCTATTCCTGTTTTCATGAATTTCGAACTGATATCCGACTACCAGCCCACCGGCGACCAGCCGGAAGCCATCGCCCAGCTGACCGAAGGCGTCAAGCAGCATGTGCCTGCACAGACTCTGCTGGGAGTCACCGGGTCTGGAAAGACCTTCACCATTGCGAATGTCATCAAGAACGTCAACAAGCCGACCCTGATTCTGAGTCACAACAAGACGCTGGCCGCACAGCTCTACGGGGAGTTCAAGAACTTCTTCCCGCACAATGCCGTGGAGTATTACGTGTCTTACTACGATTATTACCAGCCGGAGGCATACATCCCTTCGACCGACACCTATATAGAAAAGGATCTGGCCATCAACGAGGAAATCGACAAGCTGAGGCTGGCGGCCACTTCTGCCCTGCTTTCGGGACGGAAGGATGTCATTGTGGTGTCGTCCGTGTCGTGCATCTACGGTATGGGAAACCCGGCGGACTTCTACAACAACGTCATTGAAATCAAGAAGGGGAAACTGTTGGACCGCAACGTGTTCCTGCGCCGGCTGGTGGACAGTCTGTACGTGCGCAACGACATTGAACTGAACCGTGGCAACTTCCGGGTGAAGGGCGACACGGTAGACATCTCACTGGCCTATACCGACAGCGTGCTCCGGGTGATGTTCTGGGACGACGAGATAGACGGCATCGAGGAGATAGACCCCATTTCGGGCCATCGCCTCGGCACGTTCGACGAATACAAGATTTACCCGGCCAACCTCTTCATGACAACCAAGGAGAGTACGCTCCGGGCCATCCACCAGATTGAGGATGACCTGACGAAGCAGGTGGCTTATTTTGAGGAAATCGGGAAACCATACGAAGCCAAGCGTCTGTATGAACGGGTGACGTACGACATGGAAATGCTGCGCGAACTGGGACACTGCTCGGGCATCGAGAACTATTCGCGCTACTTTGACGGACGCGAACCGGGCACCCGTCCTTACTGCCTGCTCGACTTTTTTCCGGAGGATTTTCTGATTGTCATCGACGAAAGCCACGTCAGCGTGCCACAGATACGGGCCATGTATGGCGGCGACCGGGCCCGCAAGACGAACCTGGTGGAATACGGATTCCGTCTGCCGGCAGCCATGGACAACCGTCCGCTTACGTTCGAGGAATTCCAGCAGATGGCCAAGCAGGTGATTTATGTGAGTGCGACCCCGGCAGAGTACGAACTGCAACAGAGTGAGGGCATCGTGGTGGAACAGGTAATCCGTCCCACCGGACTGCTGGACCCGGTCATCGAGGTACGCCCCAGCCTGAACCAGATAGACGACCTGATGGAGGAGATACAGCAGCGCATCGAAAAGGAGGAACGTGTACTGGTCACCACCCTGACCAAGCGCATGGCGGAGGAACTGACGGAATACCTGCTCAACAACGGCATCCGCTGTGCCTATATCCACAGCGACGTGGACACGCTGGAGCGCATCAAAATCATGGACGACCTGCGGCAGGGTATCTACGACGTGCTGGTAGGTGTGAACCTGCTGCGTGAGGGACTCGACCTGCCGGAAGTGTCGCTGGTGGCCATTCTGGATGCCGACAAGGAAGGTTTCCTGCGGTCGCACCGCTCGCTCACCCAGACGGCCGGACGTGCCGCCCGCAACGTGAACGGAAAAGTCATCATGTATGCCGACCATATCACGGACAGCATGCGGCAGACCATCGACGAGACCAACCGCCGGCGAGAAAAACAGCTGGCCTACAACGAGGCCCACGGCATCACGCCGAAACAGATTACGCGCTCGCGCAACAACGCCCTGCTCGATATCGAACGGTCTTCTTCCGCGGCAGAAAGCAAGCCGAAGGCTCCCAAGGCTTATACCGAAACAGAAGCCCAGCTGCATGCGGCAGCCGACCCCGTGGTACAGTATATGACGAAAGACCAGTTGCAGAAAAGCATCGACCGCACCCGCAAGCTTATGCAGGAAGCGGCCAAGAAACTGGACTTCATCGAAGCGGCACAATACCGCGACGAGCTGCTCCGCATGGAGGAACTTTTGAAAGAAAAATCCTGACCCTGCATTCATTTCTGTCACATTTTTATGTGTTTTGATTTATTATTCATACTTTTGCAAACAAAATCAAGACAAACAGAAAATGGAACAGATTACGAAGATTGTACAGGAAATCAGTTCGTTCTTATGGGGATGGCCCATGATTATCCTGCTTTTGGGTACGCATCTTTACCTGACCATCCGGTTGCGTTTCCCACAGTTGCACATTCTCAAAGCCCTGCGGCTTTCCGTCAGCAAGGATCGGGAAGCCGGCGGCGACGTCAGCCAGTTCGGGGCACTGGCCACTTCACTGGCGGCCACCATCGGTACGGGTAATATCATCGGAGTGGCCACTGCCGTGGCACTGGGCGGACCGGGCGCCGTGTTCTGGTGCTGGCTCACAGGTGTTTTCGGGATGTCTACAAAATATGCCGAAGGATTGCTGGCTGTGAAATACCGGGTCAAAAACAAATCGGGCGAAATGATTGGCGGACCGATGTACGCATTGGAACGCGGACTGGGCATGAAATGGCTGGGCATCCTGTTCTGTATCTTCACCGCACTGGCGGCTTTCGGCATCGGCAACACGGTGCAGGCCAATTCCATTTCCTTGCTACTCCATGAATCCTACGGAGTATCGACTCACCTGACAGGGGTAGTAATGAGTGCCCTGACTGCGCTTGTAGTGATTGGCGGCGTAAAAAGTATCGCCAAAGTCTGCATGGGACTCGTTCCGCTCATGGCCCTCCTCTATGTGGCAGGCTGCATTTATATTCTGATAGTGAACCACGCATATCTGGGTGCTTCCGTCCGGCTCATTCTGGAATCGGCTTTCTCGGCCCGCGCGGCAGGAAGCGGTTTCGTGGGCACCACGGTGATGATGGCGGCCCGTTACGGCATTGCACGGGGACTTTTTTCCAATGAATCAGGACTGGGCTCGGCTCCTATCGTGGCTGCTGCCGCCCAGACACGCAACCCGGTGCGCCAGGCACTGGTTTCTTCCACGGGTACCTTTTGGGATACGGTAGTCATCTGTGCCCTGACCGGACTGGTGCTGGTGAGCAGCATCTTGGCCTATCCGGACATCGACTACACAAGCGACGCGGCCCTGACCAAGATGGCCTTCGCGAAAATCCCCTACATCGGTACCCCCATCTTGTCATTCGGCATCGTGACTTTCGCCTTCAGCACCATTCTGGGCTGGACGTACTACTCGCAAAAGGCGATGGAATACTTGGGAGGGCGGAAAATCATGCTGGCCTACCGGCTGGTGTGGATTGTAATGGTGTATGTAGGTTCCGTAGTCAATCTGTCCCTCGTGTGGAACTTTGCGGATGTAGCCAATGCCCTCATGGCCATTCCGAACCTCATCTCCCTGCTTCTGCTCTCGGGTGTTATCGTCAGCGAGACCCGGAAATATCTCTGGAACGACCGCTTGAATGACTATCACGAGGAATGAGATGGACCTCCCAAACAGAGAAATTGTCCATAAAAGAACGCACTTGCGTTTCCCTGAAAACGTACTTACGTTTTACTTCAAACGCACTTGCGTTTTATCTGAAACGTACTTGTGTTTTGATTCAAACGCACTTGCGTTTTTTCTCAGTCTCTATTCCGCCCGCCACTCCTACACTAACCCACAGAAACACAACAGCTTAGAAAACACATATTAGAAAAGCCATTCTTGGGGAAGGATTCGCAAGGAAATAAAAAACCCCGAAGAACTTCCGCTAGTCTTCGGGGTAGGAAAAGGTCAAAAATATTTCTTTATTTTGCTTCGTTCAAGTCGATACCTTTATTGCGCAGTGTCATGGCCATCAGACGTACGTAGTTTGAATACTGCTTTTCGTCCAGCGTCTGTTTCATCAGCTTCAAGTTACCATAGACTGCCTTACGGACTTTTTCCTTGTTTTCAGTCTTTGAAGCGTTGGCGCGAGTCATTTCCTGTTCAAAGTAGTCGCAGATATCAGCCACTTTCTCGTGCTGAGTAGATGACAGGTTCAAATACTTAGTCAGCTTGGTCTTGTTGATTGAACCGTTCCACTTCTGTGCGTTGTTGTTTTCGTTCACACCTTCTGCAAACATAGAAACTGAAAATGCCAATGCGGCTACCAATGTTAATCCTAATCTTTTCATACCTTTAAAATCTTTTACCTAAAAACTGTGTTACCTAAAATAATCTAGTTTAGCTCGAGCTATTTCTTTTTACCGATACAAAGATAAGAACATGTTGAACAACACAAAAACAAACTGGAGAAAAAATCGCTTATCCCCTATCATTTATTGACGTACATCAAGAACAGAGTATCAAAATGAACAATTTCTTCACACTTTTGTAATATATAGCCTTATTTCTCCTCCTATTCATGACTACTTGTATACTGTTTGACAAATTGGATTTCATAAAAGAAAGACAAGCAAATCTTCTTTACTCCAATACCCACTTCCCACAGCCCATTCTATCCGTATGACTACAAACAACCGACAATGGGTACCTTATGGTCATAAAAAAAGCCCCTGCGCTGTGCAGAGGCTTTCTTTATTTCAAGACTTATAATCTCTTGATTATCCACCGAAGTTATCATACATGATAGAAGAGCTTTCAACGCCCAGGCTATCCAGCATGTTAACCACAGCTTTTGACATCGGACCAGGACCACACATGTAGTATTCGATGTCTTCCGGAGCTTCGTGGTCTTTCAAGTAAGTGTTGTACATTACCTGATGAACGAATCCCGGAGTGTACTTCACGCCCGCTGCATCGGCTGCCGGATCCGGACGGTCGAGTGCCAAGTGGAAGTGGAAGTTCGAGAAGTCTTTTTCCAGCTGCAGGAAGTCTTGCAGATAGAACACTTCGTTCAGCGCACGGGCACCGTAGAAATAGTGCAGTTCGCGATCTCTTGTGTTCAACGTACGAGTCATGTGCATAATCTGTGCACGCAGCGGAGCCATACCGGCACCACCACCGACCCAGATCATTTCCTTCTTAGAATCGAAAATCGGATGGAAGTCTCCGTAAGGACCACTCATCAGCACCTTGTCACCCGGTTTCAGGGTAAAGATGTAAGAAGAAGCGATACCCGGCATCACATCCATGAAACCGCTGCGGTCGGGTTTGAACGGCGGAGTAGCGATACGCACTGTCAGCATGAATACGTCGCCTTCAGCCGGATAGTTGGCCATAGAGTAAGCACGGATGGTTTCTTCTTCGTTTTTACACTTCAGGTTAAACAAACCGAACTTTTCCCATGCAGGCAGGTATTCCTTACCGATAAGGTCTTTATCGATATCCTTGTTGTAGTCCATTTCATATTTAGGAATCTTGATCTGTGCGTATGAACCCGGGATGAAGTCCATGTGGGCACCCTTAGGCAACTGCACCTTGAATTCCTTGATGAAAGTAGCCACGTTCTTGTTGGAGATAACGGTACATTCGTATTCCTTTACACCCATTACAGATTCAGGCACCTTGATAGACAGGTCACCTTTCACCTTCACCTGGCAGCCCAGACGCCAGTGGTCTTTCTGCTGCTTGCGGCTGAAGTGGCTCACTTCAGAAGGCAGGATTTCGCCACCTCCTTCAATCACCTGACACTTGCACTGTCCGCAAGAACCCTTACCACCACAAGCCGACGGCAAGAATACGCCGTTAACGGCCAGTGTGTTCAGCAACGTAGAGCCGGATTCCACTTCCATTTCCTTGTCGCCGTTGATAGTCAGTTTCACGTTGCCGGAAGCCACAAGGAAATTCTTTGCTACCAGCAGGATGACTACCAGCACCAGAATAGTCACCAGGAATACTCCAATGCTCGCTAAAATAAAATTCATATCCATTGTCTTATTCCTTTCCTATTAGATGTTCAAACCAGAGAAACACATAAATGCCATTGCCATCAGACCTACAGTGATGAAAGTGATACCCAGTCCTCTCAGCGGAGCAGGTACGTCAGAGTAAGCCATTTTCTCACGGATGGCAGCCAGACCTACGATAGCCAGCATCCAGCCGAGACCTGAACCCAGGGCGTATGAGATAGAATCCCAGATGTCGCCGATGTATTTCGGGTCAGACGGGCTCAGCGTGATACGCTGCTGCATGAACAGAGAAGCACCCATGATGGCACAGTTTACAGCAATCAGCGGCAGGAAGATACCCAGTGACGCATACAGTGAAGGACTGAAGCGTTCTACCACCATTTCCACCAGCTGAACGATAGCCGCGATTACGGCAATGAAGAGGATGAAGCTCAAGAAGCTCAGGTCAATTCCCAGAATGCCGTCGGCAGCCAACACCTTCGTCTGCAACAGGTAGTTGACCGGCAAGGTAACCACCAGCACGAAAGTTACGGCAATACCCAGACCGAGGGCAGTCTTCACGTTCTTCGAAACAGCCAGGTATGAACACATACCCAGGAAGAACGCAAATATCATATTGTCCACAAAGATTGAGCGGACCAATAAACTCAAAAAATGTTCCATAATTCTGGATTTTTAATTTCCGTTTTTGGTTAATAATTATTCTTTGTCTTGCAGTTCTTTGTGTTTAGCACGCTGGTACCAGATCAGGCACGCTACGATAATCAGAGCCATCGGCGGCATCAACATCAAACCGTTGTTTACATAACCGGCACTCTTGATTGCGTCGTAGTTCAGGATATTGAATCCCAACAGGGTACCTGAACCCAGCAATTCACGGAAGAATGCAACGATTACCAGAATCTTGGCATAACCCAGACCGTTACCGATACCGTCCAGGCAAGATTCCCACGGGCCGTTTGACATGGCGAATGCTTCCAGACGTCCCATCAGGATACAGTTGGTAATAATCAAACCTACGTAAACAGACAGCTGTACGCTCACGTCGTAGGCAAAAGCCTTCAACAGTTCACTTACGATAGTTACCAAGGCAGCCACTACCACCAGCTGTACGATGATACGGATACGGTTAGGAACAGTCTTACGCAACAAGGAGATTACCACGTTAGAGAAAGCGGTAATGATGGTTACGGAAAGACCCATCACGATGGCCGGTTCCAATTTGGAAGTAACGGCCAGAGCAGAACAGATACCCAACACCTGTACGGTTACCGGGTTGTTCATGCTGATCGGAGCAGAAAATACTTCTTTGTTCTTAGCTGAAAATAAACTTCCCATTATCGTTCTCCTCCTTATTCTTTAGATGTTAAAAATTTAGTGTAATGTGCCATACATCCTTTCAACATGGCGTCCACACCAGTTGAAGTGATTGTACCGCCGGAGATACCGTCGACCTGGAATTCCGGATTTTCTACCTTTCCGTTCTTTACGACTCCCAAACCTACGTTGTCGCCGTCCATCACATGTTTGTCCTTGAATTCACTCTGGAAATGTTCTCCTGCAATTTCAGCTCCCAGACCCGGAGTTTCAGATGCATGAGAGAAATATGTGCCATACACGGTATTTTTGTCTTCATTCAGAGCCACATATCCCCAGATAGCGCCCCAAAGACCTGCACCATATACCGGAATCACATATTTAGTCTGTCCGTCCACTTCGCACACGAAGATGTGGGCACGACCGTTTTCCTTGAAATCCTTTTCGTATGAAGTCACGAAAGCGCCGTCGTACGGAGTCAGTGTGCCGTCTTCAGCAACCACCATATCCGATTTCACGACTTTAGCAAATTCAGCTTCTGCATCCTGCACCCCTTTGATGCCCAGAGAAGAAAGAATCTGCTTCTTAGTATCCAGCTCTACGTTCTTTCCCTGCAAGTCGCGCAAAGAAGAGTTGACGAAAGCCAACAAGAATGCTACGATAACAACCATTACCGAAGCATAAATGATAGTATAAGAGTTACTATTGGTATTCATTGTATTTTCGGTTTTTATTTGTTAGACATAGCACGTTTTGCACGGCGGGAAATATTGCCCTGAACTACTACATAGTCGATCAGCGGAGCAAAGATGTTCATCAGCAGGATAGCCAGCATCATACCTTCTGGATAACCCGGATTCAGCACACGGATAATGATAGCCATGGCACCAATCAGGAAACCATACAGGAACTTACCGTTTTCCGTACGTGAAGAAGTCACAGGGTCGGTAGCCATAAATACAGCACCGAAGCAGAAACCACCTACGCACAGGTGTTCGTACCAAGGCATGTGAGCCATTGCCGTGTCCGGACCGATGGTATTGAAAATCCAACCCATGAAGGCACCACCTACAAATACAGACAACATCGTCTTCCAGCTTGCTACACCAGACCACAACAAGATAACCGCACCGATAGCGATAGCGATGACACTGGTTTCACCGATAGAGCCCGGAATCAAACCTGTTACCATATCCCAAGAGAAAGGAGGATAAGCCATGGCATCTGTAGCCGTAGAAGCCTGTCCCAGTGCAGTAGCAGCAGTCAGACCATCCACTGTATGGCCCAGTCCAAAAATGCTGTCGCTGGATACCCAAACGGTGTCACCAGACATCTTGGTCGGATAAGCGAAGAACAGGAAAGCACGGGTAATCAACGCAGGGTTGAAGATGTTCATACCTGTACCACCGAATACTTCCTTGGCAAAGATTACAGAGAAGGCAGTTGCCACGGCCAGCATCCACAACGGACAGTCAACCGGCACAATCATCGGAATCAACATACCGGAAACCAGGAAACCTTCCTGAATTTCTTCCTTCTTCCACTGAGCTACGATAAATTCGATACCCAGACCGACTACGTATGAAACAATAATTTTCGGCAATACAGCCAGAAAACCGTAGCCGAACATTTCAATGAAGCTACCTTCCACATTCGTTGCATGGAAATGCTGGTAACCCACATTATACATACCGAACAGCAAGGCCGGTATCAGGGCAATCACCACAAACGACATGATACGTTTGCTATCAATCGCATCGTGGATGTGCGTACCTGTCTTCGAAGTTGTGTTCGGAACAAACAGGAATGTTTCAAACCCGTCGAACACAGAACGAAAAGCATGAAATTTGCCTCCCTCTTCAAAGTTAGGCTTTATCTTATCGAGATAATTTCTTAACGCGTTCATTTATTAATAATAGTTTTAGTTAGCATTAACACATTTCACGGCGGAGCATGTCGAGTCCGTCACGTACGATACGCTGCAATTCCATTTTTGAAGAGCAGACAAATTCACACAAGGCAAAATCTTCCGGAGCCACCTCATAGATACCCAGTGCTTCCATACGGTCGATATCGCCCGCAATGATAGCCTTAATCAGGTATTCAGGCAGGATATCCATCGGAAGAACATGGTCGTATTCGTTCGACATGATCATGTGGCGTTCACCACCCTTCACACGGGCATCCAATACATATTCTTTCTTCTTGCCCATCATCCAGCTGAAATAAGAATGGCTGGTACTGAAATCGTTCAGACGCGGCATAATCCAGCCCAGCATTTCGTGTACGTCGCTTCCTTCCGGAATCACTGTCACCTGGCTGTGGAAAGCTCCCAGATAACCGTTGGCAGTAATCTGCTTTCCGGTCAATACATTACCGCTGATATAGCGCAAAGCTTTACCTGTAGTTACATTATTTTCAAACACACCTGTCAGCAGTGCACCGACTTTCAGTTTCATGTAAGCAGGCTTCAACACCTCAGAACCGGTTACAGCCACCATACGAGTGAAATCCACACGACCCGTATTGAACAGACGGCCGATAAAAATCACAGCCTGCGGATCGATGGTCCAAACCGTTTCACCTTTGTTTACCGGAGCGATATGGTTGATCTGCACGCCTACGTTACCAGCAGGATGAGGTCCGTCGAACACATTGATTTCTACGTTCTTCGCCTGCGTCAAAGCCGGTGATTTCTGTTTTACGCTGATACTCAAGTAAGTCTTGGCAATCTTAGCCAAGGCATCCAATCCAGTCTGGAAATTTGCCTCCTCCCCTGCGAGGGCGAATTCAAACTCAGGAGCCAGCGGGTTAGTGTCGAAGGCAGAAACAAAGATGGCACGGGGTGCTACCGTCGGATCTGCAATCACATCATACGGACGCTGGCGGATAAATGCGAACAAACCGGCATTCAGCAGCGTTTCCTTCACAGCAGCTCCATCGAGTGCAGCTACGCTCTTCTTGCCGAATTCTTCGAAGTCCTGTTCCGTAGCTGCCTGTACGGTGATGCTCATCACCTTACGTCTTGCCCCACGTTCCACGCTTGTTACTACGCCACTTACCGGCGAAACAAATTTCACTTCAGGATGATTCTTGTCTACAAACAAGGGTCCTCCGGCCATGACATATTCCTGTTCTTTCACAACCACCTTTGGAGTCACGCCTGTAAAATCATCGGGACACAGTGAATAGAATCCCGGCTCTTTCACAGCCACCACCTCTGCAGCAGCCTTGCCTTTCAGGTTTATGTCTAAGCCTTTACGCAATTTAATTAAATTTGCCATGTTAGGTTATAAAAAATGGTTTTCTATATTTGCGTGCAAAATTAAATAAAAAAGAGGTGAAAAAAGAATATTTGCCCCTCGAATTAGAGAAATATTTCTTTATATCGAAAGGCAAATATTAAATAGACATGACAAAATGACGATTCTGCCATATAGAGAAAGCAAAAATTTGCTCTAATAACCTTTATGCTGATGCAGCTGAGAATTCATGTCAATGACTCTTTCCGGGATAGGGAATACCGTAGTATACCCGTTTTCCTCTCCAGGAAGTTGAGGACGACAGCTGTACGAACGGGTAAAAACGCCAAAACGAATCATATCCTGACGTCTCCATCCTTCCCAAGCCAGCTCCATCATACGTTCCTTCAACAAATTTTCAAGTGTGGCAGGTCTTTCTTCCATCCTTGCCCTGCTACGTACCCGGTTCAATTCCATGTCCCCGTTTTCCCCATTGCGCACTTTGGCCTCACTCTGCATGAGCAACACATCCGCATAACGGAAAAGAACGATATCATTATCCAGCAGTTTTCCATCTTTAAGAGCCGTAGGGTCTACTTGATATTTCTTCATCCGTGCTCCAGCGGTCTTTTCCCAAGGCTTTCCTGAAACATCCAGGGCCACTTCCCAAGGCTCATACACCAAAGGAGTCACTCCATCATCCAGTACAATCTGACGCCCTTCCAAGTCTTTTACCGGTCCTGCAAAATAACAATCATCAAAACGAGTATCCATTTGTGACGTGTCATAACCGAAAGTTTCCAAAACCTCTTTCGTGGCCGACGCACCATTTTCACCCCCCAATCCATAAGCCTTGGCATGATTGTAATGCCGGGAACGGAACAAATAAATAAACTGATTCGTATACAGCGTCTTGCTCATGGGAATCACGAATATATTCTCCATAGAAGACTCATTGAATACTGCAAAGTTCGCCGCATAGTCTGTCTCCAATTCATATCCAGCCATTGTAATTTTATCGCAATAGTCACACACGGTTTGCCAAGCATTCCGCTGCCGTCCGTCCACTTCGAAGACAAGTGATTTCCCGTCCGGTCTATGGCCATCGGTCCAGTCATCGTCAGCATATATTTCCGCATTCAAAGCCAGTTTCGCCAACAGGAACCAAACCACAGGACGAGTGATTCTCCCATAATAAACGCCCGGCTGATTGCTTCGTTCCTCGCTCAAAAAAGGCTCCGATTCCATAAGCTCTTTCACTATGAATCTAAACACTTTAGACCGTTTTTCCTGAACTATATCTTCAAGTGCAGGAGTACTCTTTTCAGTAGTAGGAATCTCCCCGAAAAGGTCCATGATATAATAATAAAACAAGGCTCTTAACGCCCTCACCTCCGCCACAAAGGGAGTTACATTTTCCTCCGGATGTAACGTTGCAAAAGCCTGAATTTTTTCCAGCGAACTGTTACACAATATCACCGTACGATAAAGATACTCCCAAGTAGCATAAATAGCCTCGTTGTTTACCCCCCAACGATGCAGGTATAACCCTTGCCAGAATCCTCCGTCATACCAGTCTCCTCCGCGAGTAGGCATCATTGCCTCATCCGTGGTAAAAGTATTCAGGTCGTACACCCCTCGTCCAGTACCTTGCAGCCCCTGACTGTCGGCATAACCTCCCACATAATTATACAGGGAAAGCACCCCGTTACGCTGTACGTCTGATAAGGTGGAATAAGCCGCCTCCTCATCCATCCGGTCCTTGGGTTCTTCTTCCAGATACGCACTGCAGGAAGCTCCTATAAGTAGAGAGATGGGTATAAAAATTAATTTATATATTCCTTTCATAATAAATCGATTAGAAGTTAAGACTTAGACTAACAATATAAGTTCTGGAAAGTGGATATGTACGCTTGTCATCCACTCCGAAAGTACCGTCCACAAGCGTGGAATTGATAAGCGGAGTCAGCCCTGAATACCCGGAAATGGTACCCAGATTATTAACCGTGAGAGCCAACCTTGCACCATGCAGGAAACGCTGCTTACGAAGCGGGATATTCCACCCTACGGTCAGATAATCAAAATTCACATAGTCCCCGCTTTCCAGCCAGTAATCTGTGGCCGTCAGGTCCCGTATGTTCCGTGCCGGAGCCTCCGCCAACACATTGTAATCCGGCAGACTGTTCATGTTCATATACGTCAGAGCCGTTCCGTTATAAATCTTGTGCCCGAATGCCCCGTTAATCTGAAGTGACACATCGAAACGCTTGTAACGGAAGCTGATATTTGAGCCCAGTAAAGTCTTGGGAGTAGCCTGCCCAGCCACATACCTGTCTTCTCCATCCTCCAAGTTCACTCCTCCTCCATTCAGGTCGGCTATCTGGTAAACATACCCCCCGTTCCCATCCGAAACGAGTCCCTCGCAATGTGGCAAATAGAACACTCCCAACGGTTGCCCTACAATCTGGTACACGATATTGTTGTATCCACCGTGCAGACCGGCACCATTCAAACCTGCCAATGCCGTATATTGTGCCGCACTGACATATTCTCCTTCATACATACCGCTCAACGACAGGAGCTTGTTGCGCTGGAATGTCACATTCGCATTAATATTCAATTCCATATCCTTGGTACGCAACGGAGTCAGACCAATGGAAAGCTCCATACCGCTGTTCCGCATAGAACCCAGATTGGCGAGCAGTTTGTTATAAGCGAAAGGTGGCACACTCACATCATACTGATATAGCATATCCCTTGTTTTAGAGAGGTAATAGTTCACCGAAAACAAAAGACGATTCCCGTAAAAGCCCATATCCACTCCCGCATTGAAAGTGGATTTGACCTCCCATTTCAGATTCGGATTGACATTCTTCAAACTCTCATACGTTACCAATGGCGAATTACCGACCGGAGCTACTCCATTCGGACGTACCAGCGCCATGGTTGTGTACGAATCAATTCCTCCCTGATTACCGGCTAGTCCATACCCTACTCTTAGTTTCAGATTGTCAATCCACCGGATATGTTTCATAAACTCTTCCTGCGTCACATTCCAAGCAGCAGAAACCGACGGGAAAACGCCCCATTTATGTTTCCGGCCAAACTTGGAAGAAGCATCCGTACGCAGGTTTACCGTCCACACATAACGGTCATCATAAGTGTAATTCACACGCCCAAGGAAAGACGCCAAGTGTGGTTCCTCATAATAAGAACCAGTCCCCTCCCATGGACGTAGTGCTCCCCCCTGCAAGCTATGATAGCCCAGCTCATTCGACGAGAAATTGGTCGTCGTAGTATAAAATCCCTGAAAACGATCCTTTTCCACCTCTCCCAGTGCCAGTACATCCAGAAAATGGGCCCCCAACCGCTTCTGATAGGTCAGCATCAAATTCCCCAATAAAGATTCCGCCTTCCGGCTGCCGCGATATGCCTGTCCATTTCCCCACACCGTAGTAGGCAGAAACTGTGCATTTTCGGTTGTGCTATAAGTATAAGAGCCGAACAGCACCAGTTTCAGGTCTTTCAACAAATGAAAAGTCAGACGGGCATGCGAGCTGAAATACGAGGTTTCTTCCCGGTTATCCACGTCCATCCATGCCAGAGGATTCGTAATCTGGCTGGCAGTAGTAATCTGATCCCATCCTCCGGTAAGCGGATCAGGAAAATCCGGGAAAGTCGGATTAAACGCGGCCGCCGAATAAAATGTTTTCTGCAAGTCGAACAACGTCCGGTCCCTCCTCATCGAGCCAAACAAGCCCAATTCACAGTCTATCAGCCCGTCAAGCATCTTCTGCGACATATTCATATTAGCCGTAAACAGTTTCATTCCTTCATTCTGAATCACTCCCTCTCGATTTTGAAAGCCTAAGGACACTCTATAATTGGAAGCCTCTCCACCTCCGTAAAACGCAATGTTATGATTCTGTTGTAAGCCCGTCTGTTCGATGGCCTTCTGGAAATCCGTATCATATCCCTTGTCGAGAATGCTCCACCCACGCTCTGCTGCCAAACGGCGATATTCCACCCCCGACAACATATCCAGTCTACGATAAGCATGCGAGACGCCAAAACTGCCATTGTAATTGACACGGGTCTTCCCAGCCCGACCCTTTTTAGTCACGATATTGATTACCCCCGAAGCTCCACGGGAACCATACTGAGCCGTCTCTGAAGCATCCTTCAGGATAGTAAAAGACTCTATATCGGCAGGATAAACCGAAGCAAGCATAGTCAGGTCACCCAATACTCCATCCACAATAATCAGCGGATCGTTTCCGCTGGTCAACGAAGTCGTACCTCTCAAACGTACGGATTCCAAGGCTGCCATTCCATTGTTACTCTTCAGGATGGTAAGTCCCGACACACGTCCCTGAATGGCCTCCAACGGATTGGTAATCAATTCCCTGTTCATCTGCTTTTCCGTAATCTGCTCTACGGAACCCGAAATATTCTTTAAACTTCCACGAGCATATCCGATGGTATAAACAGAATCAGGAGGTAACTCGTTCTCATTCTGGTTTTGTGCGTAAAGAGGTACTCCGCCCAGACACCCCCAAAACAGGAGACCACAAAATACGCGAGAAACCGGTCGTATCTCATCCATAGCAAAATCATTTAAGGTTAAACGCAAAAGGCGTGAAGATATTTCCATATCTCCCCGCCTTATCTCTACACTCTTTTCACAAAGAAAAGATTTTTTCTGCGATAAAACAAGTCCTCCGACCAGTTATTTCAACAATCGTCTATTTTTCTTCTGCAAACATCGGATCCCAAGCCGGAAGCTGTATCGGCTTTTGCTTGAAGATATCAAGCACTTTCTTCGGCACATATTTGGATTCCAGCACCAGACGGAACATGTATTCATTAAACCACTCATCAGTCATAATCAGATGCCCCTGATAGCCGGCAGAGGCTCCCCAACTATTTTCCACCATCCATTTTTTCGGTTTTCCGTTTTTGTCCAAATCAACAGCCATTAACGTCATGGCATGAGCCGACATACTGGCAAAGGTCTGGATACGTTGTTTTTTGTCCATGCCGAAAGTCGTACCCATCAGCGAACCGAAATCATAATTATTCACATCCAGCAATCCACGCTTGCTGTCCAACTGAGTCACGTCGCTGGAAAAATACATCCGGGTACTGTCTTTCAGGGAAGCGATGGCCATCTCCTTGATTTCCTCTACCGGCAGGTTCACGTACGTCCAGTTTTTGCCATCGTAGCAATGACGGTCGTACGCAATCTCATAACACTTGTAATACTCACGCGACGGGTCGTTCATCACCATCACATAATTAGTCAGCAGGTTCTTATCCCCATATTTTTCCAGAAAAGTCATCGGTGTGTGATGCTCCGTTTCCACCACATTGCCTTTGCTGTCCTTACGTACATAGTCAAACGAAGTCGGCGGTACACCCAGTGTCAGCACCAGCATCCGGTAGACCGTACCCAGCATTTCTTCTTTCCGTTGTTCAATGACTGCCGTTTTTTCTCCCTTTGCCGACAAATCTCTCAGTTCCAATCCGAACTCCTTCAATTTCAGTCCAATCAATGATGACATGTAGCTGGTATGGTCACTGCTGTACGTTTCCGGCATAGCCTCCTTGGGTACCAAGCCATATTTCGATACGATGTCGGCTACCCCCGTAAAAGTACCCCCATCGCTCAACGGATGTTTGAACAACCATTCCACCGTCTGGTCACTCATCGGCTTCCCAGCCGTTTCAATGACTCCCTGCAGGAACAGATTCGATTTTTCCAACTGGTCCCAGAAAAAACAATACACCTGTGAGAACTCCAATCCCGGCAAATCATATTTGGCAATAGCCTTGGCACGCATCACGTTCAGTCCCGTAAACAGCCAGCAACGGCCTGATGACTGCTGGTCGGTAATTCCCTTTGATTCCACCTTGATGGAAAAATCCGTATTCACCGCTTGCTGGTTTGCCTGGTTCAACGCCAATTCCTTGATGCTGGTACCTCCCATGGCATTGCGCAAAGCCTTGTCGGCAGCCGTATTCTGATAACTACTCTGAATTTTCTTCAGCATGTCGGGAGAAATCCCCCCTTCCTGTGCCTGCAACGTCAGTCCGAAAGCCAACAGGCAGGCAGCCAATGTTACGTGTTTCTGGTTCATTCTTTTATGGTTTTAATGAAAATGATTCTTAGTCTTTTTTCGCCGGACGCACAATCTTGTAGCCGATGCACGCCACAAAAATACTCATCAGCGGGCTCAGATAGTTGAAGAAGCAATATGGCAGATACACCAGTGTAGGCACACTCAATATCGTAGCCTGCGTCATGCCACACGTGTTCCAGGGAATCAGCGGACTAGTTACTGTCACGGCATCCTCCGTCGTACGGCTCAACAAACGCGACTCATACCCGTTCTTCTTATAAATATCCTTGAACATGTTCCCGGTGAGAATAATCGAAATATACTGGTCGGCAGTAGCCAGGTTCAGAAACAGGCCGGATGCCACCGTAGCCGCCACCGTTCCGGCCAGTTTATGCGTCAGATGCACAAACATGCGCGTGATACTTCCCAACATACCGCAAGCCGTCATGGCTCCGCCCAGGCACATGGCACAGATAATCAGCCACACCGTATCCATCATGCCACCCATTCCGCGAGTAGCAATCAGTTCAGTCAGTTCTGGACTGGAAGCCGGCACAGAGGTACTGCTCGACAAGGTCATCAAGACCCCTTTATACAAAGCCTCAGCACCGCTTACCCCTTCACCAGCCACTTCTTTCAAGACATCCGTCTGAAACACCAGCATGCATATCACCGCCAGTGCAGTCGAGGCAAAAAGCGTAATGATGGACGGCACCTTCCGGGCAATCAGTATGCCCGTAGCCACCGGCACCAGCAGTACCCACCACGTAATGTGGAAACGTTCGGCCAGCCCGGAAGTAAACACCGCCATCTGCGAACTGTCCGTCACTTCATGCGAAAATCCGGCTACGGTGAAAATAACCAATGCAATCACAATCGAAGGTACGGTAGTGAACATCATGTAGCGAATGTGTGTAAACAAGGGCGTATCCGTCACCGAAGAAGCCAGAATGGTCGTGTCTGAAAGCGGAGATACTTTATCTCCGAAATAGGCACCCGACACGATGGCCCCGGCAATCCAACCCTCGTCAAATCCCTGTGCCTTCCCGATTCCCATCAAGGCAATGCCAATGGTGGCGATAGTGGTCCACGAGCTGCCCGTCATGACCGACACCACGGCACAAATCGCACAACAGGACACCAGAAAGAATTTCGGATGAATAATCTGCACACCATAATATATCAAGGTAGGCACCACACCTCCCAACATCCAGGCGGCCGAAAGGGAACCGATAATCAATAATATGATTAATGCGGAACTCACTCCTGCAATGTTGTTTATAATGGCACGTTCAATGTCTTTCCAGCTCACCCCATAAAAGCCCATTCCCAGGGCAGCACACAAAGCCGTAGTCAGTAGCAAACAAATCTGGCTGCCCCCGCCCAATGCATCGGCTCCTAAAAGACGGATTGTAAAGAAAAGCAGGACCACCAAGACCAACACCGGCAGCAATGAGACCAGTGGAGAAGGAATTTTCAGTTTCTGTGTCATTTTTGTCAATCTAAATCAAATTCATTCATATTCTATAAAACGCCACAAATTTCCGAATATTTTTCCAAATAACCACATAAATTCTACTTTTATTTGTTCTATCCAAAAGAAAAATGCATAAAAATAGAAAACTAATACTCCAAATACAGGTGATGGAATTCATCCTCTAAACCTTAAAAACTGCTAATACCCTTGTTACAAAGCCTTTTCTTCGCCAGTTATTTTGTACTTTTGTTTATTCATTGCACAGAGTAAGGATGAGTAGAGCCACACGCATAAAACAAGCCATACGTATCACGGTCATTTCCGCATTGACACTTTATTTCGGTCTGATTGCCTTGATCAGCCTCCCGGCTGTCCAACATCGCATCAGTACGTATGCCTCCCGTGAACTTTCCCGGCTCACTCAAGCCGAGGTCCGCATCGGAAATGTAGATTTGGGCCTCCTCAACCGCATAGTCATTCAGAATGTACAGATAAAAGACCGGCAAGGAAAAGACATGCTCGGCATTTCCCGTTTCTCCGTCAAACTGGACATCCCTTCCCTCTTCCGGAAAAAAATCCGCATCAGCAGTATCCAACTCTTCGGATTGGACGCCCGACTGCACCGGACTAATCCCGAAGCCCCGCTCAATTGTCAGTTCCTGATTGACACTTTTGCCTCAAAAGATACCACAAAAAAAGAAAACAACCTCGACCTGCGTATCAACTCTGTGCTGATACGCCGTGGGCAGGTGCACTACGACGTACTGTCGGAGGCCTATACCCCCCGTCAGTTCAATCCTCAACATATCGGAATCAGTGAACTCTCGGCCACAATTTCGCTCAAAGCCCTGCAAAAGGACTCCCTCAATGCGCAAATTCGCCGCATGAGCTTCAACGAGCAAAGTGGTTTCCGCCTGAAAAGATTCACTCTGAAAGCCACTGCCAACCCAGAAGGTATATACCTGCACGAACTGGAACTGAACTTGCCGGCCACCAGTCTCCGAATTGACACTCTTGCTGCCAAGGGAAATATAGACTCTCCCCAGTTCCTTTCCGACGACGAAACCACCTACATGGGCCGCCTGCACGCTTCGGTGACCCCGGTAGACCTCTCGTCCCTTGTGCCTTCCCTGCAACATTTCCAGGATTCCCTGCACATTGACATTGACTTTCATGGAAAAGGGAAACAACTTCAATGTACCAACTTCTACCTGGCCAGCCCGCAAAAAGAGCTGGTAGTACATGCCGAAGGAATGCTCGACCACAGTGCTCCATCCCGCCCTCCCTATTTCTTCGGGAAAATCACCCAAGCCGACATCAGTGAAAAAGCCATCCCTTGGCTGTTCCACAACCTGAAGGGAAATACGGCAACCCTGCCCGACCTTATCCAACGCTTGGGCTTTCTTAAATTTCAAGGCGATGTCTCAGGCTATCCTTCCCGCCTTACGGCTCATGGCACGCTGCAAAGCCGCCCCGGTCTGCTCAATGCCAACATGACCATGCATACCGACACCCTGACCCTGCAAAGGAGTTACTCTGGAAAAGTGTCTACCACCGATTTCGAATTAGGCAAACTGCTGGCTAAAGATGAACTCGGGAAAACATCGTTCGACCTTGAGCTGAACGGACTGCAATACCGTAACCACCAGCCGGAATCGCACGTAAAGGGAGTGATTTCCTCACTGGAATACAACCATTACCAGTACCAGCACATCATGCTGAACGGCGATTTCAAGCCGGGAGGCTTCAACGGACATTTGGCACTCGACGACGACAATGGACAAATCACCATCGACGGAAATTTTGTTACCCACCAGACTGTCCCCGACTTCAACCTGCGGATGAAAGTACGCAATTTCCGTCCCCACAAACTGCATCTTACTAAAAAATATGAGGATACAGACATAGCTCTAAACCTGACCGCCGATTTTTCCGGCCATTCCATCGATGACATCCAAGGAAAAATCAACCTCGACAGTCTCTCGGTACATACGGCAGATGCAAGTCTGGATTATTTTCTGCCTCGTTTGCAAATTAATGCCACCCGAATGACCTCCAATGCCGAAATAAAAGAAATACGCATCGACTCCCCGTTCCTCACAGGAAGCGTGCAAGGGAAATATGCCTATCACACATTATTAAAAAGCATTGAGAAAGTTATCCAAAAACATATCCCCTCCCTGTTCCCATCCGGGAAGAAGGCCAAAGGGAAAAAATCGCAAGCACTGAACAACCGGTTCCGTTTCCAGTTCCGTATGGAAAACAGTGAGTTCTTGTCGAAAGTACTGCACATTCCTTTCGAACTGCAAATGCCGGCCACCTTGTCCGGCTATCTCAATGACAGCCTTTCACAGATGCGTGTCAATGGTTCTCTGCCTCAGTTCATTTACAACGGGAAATATTATGAATCGGGTACTCTCCTGTGTGAGAACCATCCCGACGCACTGCAATGCCAGCTCCGTGTCGGGACTCTGATGAAGAAAGGTGCCATGTTCAACCTGTCGCTTATCACACGGGCACAACATGACCAACTGCACACCACGCTCTATTGGGGCAACAACACTACTCAAACCTATAGTGGAAAAGTGGATGCCGTCACTTCTTTCCGTCAGGACAGTCTCCGCAGGGAACTTCATACCCGGGTAGATATACAGCCCAGCCAGGTTATCCTGAACGATACCACCTGGCACATCCATCCGGCCACCATAGATATTGCAAAAGACAGCATCGAGATACACAACTTCCTCTTCGAGCACCGCGACCAGCACCTGAAAATCAACGGACGACTGGGAAAAACGGAAACAGACTCTTGCTTGGTCGATTTAAAGAACATCAACCTCCTCTACATCATGGATATGATTCAGTTCCATGCCGTACGCTTCGATGGAGGTATCAGCGGAAAAGCCCGTCTGCTGCATGTGCTTAAAGACCCAGTGATGGAAGCCCGCCTGGATGTGAAAGATTTCTCCCTGAACCAAGCCCTACTGGGCCGTGCCGACATTCTGGCCTCTTGGGATAAGGAACTGGGCGGCGTACGCCTGAACGCCGATATCCGGCGCGACAGCACCTGTACCACGGGAGTAACAGGCTATGTATCCCCCAAACTGAAAGGACTCGACCTGCATATCAAGGCCGGGGGCACTCCTCTTGCCTTCCTGCAACCGTTTGTAGAGAATATTTTCACGAATGTCCGGGGAGAGGCCTATGGCGATGTACACTTGTTCGGACCTTTCGCTGAGCTCGACCTGGAAGGAAAAGTCAAGGCACGGATGCAGACTAAAATCAATATTCTGAATACTTCTTTCATTGCATCGGCCGATTCGGTCAATATATCTTCTGGCTTGTTCAATTTCCAGAACGTCCGCCTGCAAGACCTGGAAGGACACACCGGAGTGGTCAACGGGGAACTCCGGCATACCAAACTGAAAAACCTGAGTTACAATTTCCGTTTCCAGACCGACCGTATGCTAGTGTACGACACCGATCGCGAAACACCTGATTTTCCTTTCTACGGACACATCTATGCAACCGGCGATGTCCGGTTACAAGGTGGTGACGGACAGCTGAACGTAGACGGGCAAGTCCGTGCCGACAACCAGACCGAGTTCGTCTATGTATTGGGCACTGCCGCCGAAGCTACCAATTCCAGCTTTGTAACCTTCGTAGACCGTACGCCCCGCCGGCAGCAGACTGCCATCCAGGCAGATGTCTACCATCCGCTGAACCAGCCAGAACAGACCGAAGAAGACGATAGTCCGACGGCTATCCACCTCAACCTGCAGATAGAGCCGGCCGAACGCGCCAACATGAAAATCATCATGGACCCGGCAGCCGGCGACTACATATCCGCTTACGGAACCGGTAACCTGCGCATCAATTTCTTCAACCAGGGTAATTTCCAGATATTCGGCAATTACAACATCACCGAAGGAATCTACAAGATGAGCATGCAGAACGTCATCCGCAAAGACTTTACCCTGCAACCCGGAGGCATCGTTTCCTTCAACGGCGATCCTAGAGCAGCCAACTTGAACGTACAGGCCGTCTATACGGTCAACTCCGCTTCCCTCAACGACCTGATAGCCGACGCTTCTTCTTCCCGGGGAAACGTGCGGGTAAACTGTCTGCTGAATCTGACCGGCAACCTAACCTCTCCGAATCTCAGTTTCGGACTGGAACTACCCACTGTAAGCGAAGAAGACCGGGAACTGGTACGCAGCCTCACCAGTACCGAAGAACAGATGAACACGCAAATCATCTACCTGCTGGGAGTAGGCAAATTCTACACCTACGACTATGCCAATAACACCGGGCAGACCGATGCCACCAGCTCACTGGCCTTCAGCACCTTGTCCGGACAATTGAACAATATGCTCTCGCAAGTCATCGACAACCAGAACTGGAACGTAGGAACCAACCTCACCACAGGCGAAAAGGGGTGGACCGACGTGGAAGCCGAAGCCATCCTCTCCGGCCGTCTGCTGAACAACCGCCTCATCATCAACGGCAACTTCGGTTACCGGGAAAACACCCTGCGCAACACCAACTTCGTGGGCGACTTCGAAGCCATCTGGCTACTCACCAAGAACGGCGAGTTCCGCCTGCGGGGCTACAACCAGACCAACGACCGCTACTTTACCAAGTCGACGCTGACTACCCAAGGCATCGGTATCATGTACAAGAAAGACTTCATGAACTGGAGAGAACTGGTCGACTGGTTCCTCCGCCGCCGGAAGGCGCGCAACAGCAAGCAGAAAAAGGACGACGACGAAAAATACATCCAGAAAGAAGCCGACCTTCCTGCTGCACAAAAGAAAAGAACATCCAACGAAAAACAATTACAATAAATATGGAAAAGACGTACTATCTTCCTGCCGAATGGCACCCACAGAGCTACATACAGCTCACCTGGCCCCATGCAGAGACCGACTGGGCCTATATGCTCGACGAAGTGGAAACCTGCTTTGTCCGCCTGGCAACCGAAATCGCCAAGCGCCAGCCCCTGCTGCTCGTGGCACCGGAGTTTCCGGCGGCCCTGGCTGATTTTCCCTACCGGGACCGTATCACGTTTGTGGAATGCTCCACCAACGACACATGGGCCCGCGACCACGGATTCATTACCCTGCTGGAAAGGCACACCGACCCTCTCCTGCTCGATTTCTGTTTCAACGGCTGGGGTATGAAATTTGCCGCCTGCAAAGACAACCTCATCAACAGCCGTGTGTTCAAAACCGGTGTATTCAATGGCGACTACATCAACTGCCGTAACTTCGTGCTGGAAGGCGGTTCTATTGAAAGCGACGGAGAAGGCACTCTGCTGACCACCTCTCCCTGCCTGCTGGCTCCCAACCGTAACGACACACTCTCAAGAAAGGACATCGAAACCTACCTGACAGACCGCTTCAACCTGCGACAGGTGCTCTGGCTGGACTACGGCTACCTGGCCGGTGACGACACCGACAGCCACGTGGACACCCTGGCTCGTCTCTGCCCCGACCATACCATCACCTACGTGCAGTGTCTGGACAAGGATGACGAGCACTACGGCGCCCTCCGTTCCATGGAAGACCAGCTCAAGACCTTCCGTACCCTCGACGGAGACCCTTATCGTCTGCTTCCGTTGCCGATGCCCGAGGCCATCTACGACGAAAACGGCGAACGCCTTCCGGCTACTTACGCCAACTTCCTGATTATGAACGAGGCGATACTTTATCCTACTTACGACCAGCCGGAACACGATGCCCGTGCCGCTCAGGTACTGGCCGAAGCCTTCCCCGGACGTGAAATCGTAGGCGTGGACTGCCGTGCCCTCATCAAACAGCACGGGTCTCTCCACTGTGTCACCATGCAATATCCTGAATCTGTAAAAAACAACATAGAATCATGAAACGAACCATCCGTGTCGGCCTCGTACAGCAATCCTGTACCCCCGACCTCAAACTGAATCTTGAGAAACTGCACCGCAACATTGCCTCCGTGGCACAAGCCGGTGCACAACTGGTAGTGCTCCAGGAACTTCATAACACCCCCTATTTCTGCCAGACAGAAGATACCAACTTGTTCGACTTGGCAGAACCTATCCCCGGTCCTTCCACCGGCTTTTACAGTGAGATAGCTGCCGCCTACCATATTGTGCTGGTCACCTCCCTGTTCGAACGTCGTGCCGCCGGACTGTATCACAACACCGCCGTGGTGTTCGACGCAGACGGAAGCATTGCCGGAAAGTACCGCAAAATGCACATTCCCGACGACCCTGCTTATTATGAAAAGTTCTACTTCACCCCTGGCGACCTGGGCTTCGAACCCATCGAGACCTCTCTCGGCAAACTGGGCGTGCAAGTATGCTGGGACCAGTGGTATCCCGAAGGAGCCCGCATTATGGCTCTGAAAGGCGCCGAACTCCTGATTTATCCCACGGCCATAGGTTGGGAAAGCAGTGACACCCAGGAAGAGAAGATGCGCCAGCTCGGTGCATGGGTCACCGTACAGCGCGGCCATGCCGTAGCCAACGGACTGCCCGTCATCGCCGTGAACCGTGTAGGTCTGGAACCTGACCCATCCGGACAGACCAACGGCATCCAGTTCTGGGGCAACAGTTTCGTGGCCGGCCCACAAGGTGAGATTATCGCCCAGGCCAGCAACTTGAAAGAAGAAAACATGGTGGTAGAAATCGATATGGACCGTAGCGAGAACGTACGCCGCTGGTGGCCCTTCCTGCGCGACCGTCGCATCGACGAGTTCGAACAGCTTACCCGCCGCTTTATCGATTGATGATCAATCCCTCATATAAAAGAAAAGAGCCATTGCCGTGGAGGCAGTAGCTCTTTTCTTTTTATCTTGATTTTCTCTTTCTTACCGTCTTTCCCAGAAACTTGGAGTCAGCAACAACAGTACCCCGAACAGCTCCAGACGTCCAATCAACATCATGAACGACAACAGCCATTTTGCCATATCCGGCAGTGCGCTCCAAGAAAAAGCCGGACCGAAAGCTCCCAGTCCCGGCCCTACGTTACCGATACTTGACACCGACAGACCGAAAGATTCCTCCAGCCCGACGCCCATACACATCAGCGCCAGCCAGCAAACAAAAATGCAGAAGAAATAGAACAGCACAAACGTCATCACCGTGGCAATCGTCCGTTGCGAAGCCGCCATCCGGTTCAGCTTTACCGGCAATACCGCACGCGGATGCATCAGCCGGTGAAACTCGTTCTTCACGTTGCGCAGCACCACCAGCAGACGTACAATCTTGATACCGCCGGCCGTAGACCCGGCACATCCACCTGCTATCATGGCGTAAATCAGCAACATCCACGTGAAAGGCGCCCACATATTATAGTCATCCGTAGCAAATCCACACGAGGTGTGAACGGAAGCCACCTGAAACAACGATTTGCGGAAAGCCTCTTCCAGTCCATAATGATTGTGCCAATAGAGTGATCCCGTAATCAACAGTGTCACTCCCACAATGGAAATAAGGAACAACCGGAACTCTTCATCCTTGAACAAATGTTTCACTCGCCCCGTCATACACATGAAATACAGAGAGAAGTTCACTCCCGAAAGTATCATGAAAATAGCGATTACATATTCTATAAAAGGCGAATTCCAATACGCCACACTGTCCTGTTTGGTAGAATATCCTCCGGTAGCCGTCGTGGAGAACGCATGACATACCGCATCAAACAAATCCATGCCGCCCAGCAACAGCAGCACCGTTACCACGACCGTAAGAATCAGGTACACCGTCCACAACCACTTGGCCATGATACTGATTTTCGGATGAATCTTATCGTGCGTCACCCCTGTCGCTTCAGCGGAGAAGAGTACCTGGTTTCCCACCCCGAAGATAGGCAGTACCGCAATCGTGAAGAACACGATTCCCAATCCTCCAATCCATTGCGAGAAACTCCGCCAGAACAACATACCGTGGGAAAGCGACTCGATGTCGTCCAGAATGGTCGCTCCCGTCGTAGTAAAGCCAGACATCGTTTCAAAAAAAGCGTCTGCTATTGAAGGAATACTCCCGCTGATGTAAAAAGGCAACATGCCGAAGCCTGTGAAAAGCAACCAGGTAAAGGCCACGATGCAATATCCATCACGTCGTGTTACCCGGTTTTCGGCTCCTTTACCCAGTAACAGCAAAAGACTCCCTACAGCTACATTGATAATCGTCGTGTAGATAAAATAAAGATAGTCTGCCTCTCCATAACACAAGGATACCCCTGCACAAACCAGAAACATCAACGCTTCCATGAAGAGCAAGACCCCTAAAATGCGGAAAATCATCCTTTTGTTTATCAAACTGTTTTCCCTGTTGGCTGTCACATTGACCGCTGTCGATATAAAATCTTCCATGTATTTCTATGTGTTTACCATGCAAACTTACGGAAAATCTATGGAATATCCGCCGAAATTCGGCAGAAATGCGAATTTGAAATTGGGAATTAAGCAGTTAGGAGAAAATCGTGGAAGTTGGGCAGAGGGCTGAAAAGCGTTTCAAAGCGGATTGCGGCAGAAGAACGGTTTCCTAATCGTTACCCGCCAAAAGTGCAGATTTAACAGTCTCCGATTTATTTGCGCCGTTCTGCGTAGATTTGCTTGTCAAGGTTTAACTCGTTGATTTATAGTTTTGCAACCAAAAAGAACGAGTATGACAAGGAGTACATTTCGCGTGCTGTTCTATGCGAACGGCAGCAAGGAGAAGAACGGAATTGTCCCCATCATGGGACGGGTTACAATCAACGGGACGGTGGCGCAGTTCAGTTGCAAGCGGAGCATCGCAAAGGAGCTTTGGGACGCAAAAGGCAACCGTGTCAAGGGCAAGAGCCGTGAAGCGAGGGAGACGAACCTTGCGCTTGACAACATAAAGGCGCAAATCATCAAGCACTACCAGCGCATATCCGACCGTGAGGCGTATGTTACGGCTGAAATGGTGCGCAACGCCTATCAGGGCATCGGTGGTGAGTATGAGACGCTGCTCAAAGCCTTTGACCGTGAGAACGAGGTGTTCAAAAAGCGTGTCGGCAAGGACAGGAAGCTGGCGACCTATCAGTCACGGGTAGTAGCAAGAAACTATGTGGCGGCATTCATCAAGTCGTTCTACAAACGCAGTGATATGTCCATGCTGGAACTTACGCCCGACTTCATCAAGGAGTTCGCGGTCTATCTTTCCACGGAAGCGGGATTGCGCAACGGCACGATATGGGAAAAGTGCATGTGGCTGAAAGGTGTGGTGATGAGGGCGCACTTCAACGGGCTGATACCGAGAAATCCGTTTGCGCAGTTCCACATCAGCCCGAATGTCAAGGAGCGTAAGTTTCTGACGGAGGACGAGTTGAAGGCGGTGATGACACACGAGTTCGCAGACCCGAAGCTGGCATACATCCGTGACCTGTTCGTGTTTGCGAGCTTCACCGCCCTCTCTTTCGTGGACATCAAGGAACTGACCAACGACCGCATCGTGGAAGTGAACGGCGAGAAGTGGATTATTTCCAAGCGGCACAAGACGGGCGTACCGTTCCAAGTGAAGCTGCTGGACATCCCCTTACAGATAATCGAGCGTTACCGTCCGTTTCAAGAAAACAACTTCGTATTTCCCAACCTGAACTATTGGTCAATCTGCAAGCCGTTGAAGAAAATGATACGGGAATGCGGTGTGAATAAGGACATCAGCTTCCATTGCTCACGTCATGGATTCGCAACCTTGGCCCTCTGCAAGGGTATGCCGATAGAGAGCGTAAGCCGCATTTTGGGTCATACGAACATCGAAACGACCCAAATCTATGCGAAGATAACCGTGGAGAAGCTGGATAACGACCTCACGATGCTGGGCGACAAGCTGAGCAAGTCATTCGGTAACATCAAAGTGGCAGGGATATGAAACGGACAACAATCACAATGGATGTGTGCGGCAGGATTGCCGTGCCGTCCGATACCGCCAATTTGTGGATGAGCGAAATGGAATTGGTAAGGCTGTTCGATGTAATCGCCCCGATACTCCGTGCCGCTATCCGAGCCGTGTACAAGACCGGAGTGTTGCAGCCTTGCGAGGTGGAAAGACGCATCAGGCTGCCCAATGGTTATTATGCGGATGTGTATGCCTTGCCTATGGTCGTGGCACTCGCTTTCCGTATCAATACGCCAAATGCCGCAAGGGTACGCAATACCCTGCTCAAAAGGCTGTGCTTGCGAAAAGAAAGACAAATGCTGTGGTTTTCGTTAGGCAGCAGTACAGCGTGTAAATGTTAGCGGGTGCAGTTGCGTGTCAATACGCCCGTGCATTCACACAACCCAAGTCTGCCCGAAGAAGTATCATTTTCCGCTTCTTCGGGCTTTTTCTTTTCGCCTTTGGATGGCTGATATTGCCCGTTCCGCCGCATTTTCTTATCGGTCAGTTTCTTTTGCGCCGTTTCGCATAGTTTTACTTATCAATGTTTTAGCCGTCCTGCCGTAGCTTTGCAACCATGTTTAATCCGCTTGCCGACAAGGTGTCGGCGGCACTAAAACCAAGTAAAGCCAATGACAGAAAAAGAAGAATTCATCCGAGTAGGCACAACGCTCTACAAGATTGTGAACCAGCCCCGTATTGACGGCGGCTATGTGAGGAAGCGCATCGCATGGAACTCTGAGACCTTGCGGCAGGACTACGGCAAGGACTATATGGCTGGCATCCCGAAGTATGACGGCTTCTGCACCGTACCCGACCATGTGGGATACAAGCCCGTAGTCGGCAAGTTCCTCAACCTCTACGAGCCGATAAGCCATGTTCCCGTGCAGGGCGACTTCCCCTGCATCCGCTCGCTGGCGGAACACATCTTCGGCGAACAGTACGAGTTGGGCATGGACTATTTGCAGTTGCTCTACCTTTACCCCGTACAGAAGCTGCCCATCCTGTTGCTCGTGTCCGAAGAGAGGAACACGGGCAAGAGTACGTTCCTGAATTTCCTGAAAGCCGTGTTCCAAAACAACGTGACGTTCAACACCAACGAGGACTTCCGCAGCCAGTTCAATTCAGATTGGGCTGGCAAGCTGCTCATCATGGTGGACGAGGTGCTGCTCAACCGCCGTGAGGACAGCGAGCGGTTGAAGAACCTCAGCACCACACTATCCTACAAGGTGGAAGCGAAAGGCAAGGACCGTGACGAGATAGGATTTTTCGCCAAGTTCGTGCTTTGCTCCAACAACGAGCACCTGCCCGTCATCATTGACGCAGGAGAGACACGCTATTGGGTGCGGAAGATTGTGCCGTTACGAAGTGACGATACCGACTTCCTGCAAAAACTGAAAGCGGAGATACCCGCTTTTCTCCATTTCCTGCAACACAGGCAGCTATCCACCGAAAAGGAAAGTCGTATGTGGTTCAACCCGAAGCGGCTGGAAACGGATGCACTGCGGAAGATTATCCGAAGCAACCGCAACCGTTTGGAGATAGAGATGGCGGAACTGCTGCTCGACATCATGGCAAGCGTGGGCGTCAGTTCTGTTTCTTTTTGCCTCAATGACATTATCCCGTTGCTCGTCTGCTCGCAAGTAAAGGTGGAGAAGTCGCAGGTTCGGATAGTGGTGCAGGAATGCTGGAAGCTGGCTCCTGCATCCAATTCGCTTTCCTACACCACCTATCAATACGACTACAACCGTGAATGCCGTTACTCGCCCGTCAGGAGGATTGGACGCTACTATACGGTAAGCAAGGAACAGTTAGAAACACTCTGATATTTTGATGAAATGATGAAAGCATATATAAACATAAAGAATAACAGCAACTTACATGCTCATCAAACGCTCAACAAAAGGATTGGGCTGATGAAAAGAGAAAACGGACGCAGCCCCACACATCACTTTTCTTTTGGCGAGCGGTTTGATGAAACGCTGATGAAGGGTTATTGCATTAGCTGTCAGCATATTATACTACCTAATCATCAATTCATCGGAATTTCACCCTTCATCAAGTCTGCCGGGGAAGCAGCAGAGGTGAATATCGCCATCCGCAGACAGGTCGGACGGACTTCCAGTCTGCCGACAGACAAGGGAAAGCCGATGTCGCTGGCGAAAAGAAAAAGGCAGCCAATGTCCGCCGACATCATCGCTGACGCCGCCGCAGGCTTTTAGGAAACAAAAAGCCATAGCTCATTAGGGCGTTTTCTTCACGCACCGCTGACGCTAATGCTAAAAACGCCCCAATGAGCCAGCGGGGTTGCACCCCTCTGGACACCCCCGTTTGCCCCATGCGGTTATGACCGCAGGCAGACGGACACCGACAAACAAGTTTGTACAACCTAAAAAACAAGAAACGAATGGGATATATCAGCATCCAAATCAACAAGGCGAAAGGTTCGGCTGACACGGGCGCATCCGACCATATAGAACGCAAGACCACGCCCAAGAACGCAGACCCCACACGCACCCATCTCAACCGTGAGTTGGTGGAGTTTCCCGACGGCGTGGCAGACCGCACCGAAGCGATAAGCCACCGCATCCGCACAGCTGGCATCAAAAGGAAGATAACGCCCGACCAAGTGCGGGCAATCCGCATCGTGCTTTCGGGCACGCATGAAGATATGGTGAGAGTGCAGGACGAAGGCAGGCTGGGTGAATGGTGCGATGACAACCTGCAATGGCTACATCGCACATTCGGCAGGGAGAACACCGTTTCGGCAGTACTGCACATGGACGAACACACGCCGCACATCCATGCAACGGTCGTGCCGATAGTGACGGGAGAGCGCAGGAAAGCCAAGAAGAAACAAGCGGACAGCAAACGCACCTACCGTAAGAAAGCCAATGCCGTGCGCCTGTGCGCCGATGACCTCATGAGCCGTGAAAGGCTTGTTTCCTATCACGACAGTTATGCCAAGGCGATGGCGAAGTACGGCTTGAAGCGTGGCATACGGGGTTCAGAGGCACGGCACACCACCACCGCCCAATACTACCGAGACCTGAAACGGCAGACGGGAGAGCTTGAAGCCAACGTGCAGCAGTTGCAGACCGAACGCCAACAGGCAAAGCAGGAACTTGACGAAGTCAAAAAAGAAATCAAGTCGGAGAAGCTGGAAGCCGCCAAGACCGAGGCGAAAGCGGCACTCGTGGCAAAGGTCGGTTCTCTTTTGGGCAGTGGCAAGTTGAAAGGGCTGGAAGCCGACAACCGCACCCTGCAAGGCGAGGTTGCCGCCCGTGACGAGAGTATCGAATTATTGCAAAAGCAGATGGAGCGGCAGCAGGAGGAACACAGCCGCCAATTGGTGGAACTGCAAGCCAAGTACCGCAGGGAAATGGCGGACAAGGAAGCGGCACACCAAGAGGAAGTGTCATTCCTAAAATCCATTATCCAAAAAGCCAAGAAATGGTTTCCGCTGTTTCAAGAGCTGGTGTATATGGAGAAGTTCTGCCTTAAAGTCGGCTTCAACGAGAGGCAGACTGCCACGCTCATCAGCGGCAAACCGCTGTTCTACGAGGGCGAACTCTATTCGGAGGAACACAGGCGGAAGTTCAAGACCGAGAGGGCAGGCTTCCAAGTGGTAAAAGACCCGAAAGACAAAGCTAAACTTGCGCTTGCCATCAACGGGCAACTGATTGGCGAATGGTTCAAGGAGCAGTTTGGCAGGCTGTTCTCATCCGTTAAAAGGACGGTTGAACCGCTTAGGAGAGGCAAGGGCATGGGATTATAAACAATACCAACGGAAAAATAGCAAGTTTGTGTTTGGGGCAGACCAAAACCGCTTGCTATCCTCAGTTGGTTGAAACGTCATTTTATTTGTGCCCGAATCCTACTCAAACTTGCCTGTGTGATGCCTAAATAGGTGGCGATACTTCCTAACGGCAACCGCTGTAACAAATCAGGCTCTTTCTCTAACAACTCGTGATACCGTTCCGAGGCGACGGCTGACAACATGGAAATCAGCCGTTCCTCGGCAGCAAGCAGTTCCATTTCCGCATAACGCCGTCCCCAATTGGCTATGTGCAAATCCTTCAAGAATAACTCTTTCAGTTTTTTCCTTTCCAATACATATAAGACAGAATTTTCCATCAGCTCCATTGTTTCATACCCCGGTTCGTCATTCACATATCCTTTCATGGAAACAATAGTCGCCCCTTCCTTGCCGACCCAAAAGGTAATTTCTTTTCCCTCTACCGAAGTATAGGCGCGGACAATGCCTTTCTTGATGAAAAAGATGTCTTTTTCTATCTTGCCATATTCCAACACTTGGAATCCTTTTGGGTATGAGACTTCCGTCAGGCATTGCCGCAACTTGTCCAAAGACGCATCTGGCATGGCATATCTCTGGTTGATGATTTCCTTTATATCCATAAGTCATTTTGTTGTGGTACAAAATTATAAAATAGCGCACAGAAACAGCTGCTAACGGCTGTTTTTTGTCAAATGCAAAATCCGTTTTTACCAAATGTAAAAAACGGTTAGAAATTACTTGCTTACTTTTGCACCCGAATTTAATAAATCATAGGTATGAATTGGATAATTTTATTTTTGGCAGGATTGTTTGAGGTAAGCCTTACATTCTGCTTGGGAAAAACGAGAGAGGCATCAGGTATTGGTTTTTATCTGTGGGGAAGCGGTTTCTTGGCTTCTACGGTATTGAGTATGACATTACTTGCCAAAGCGGTTCAGACTTTGCCTTTGGGTACGGCATACGCCATTTGGACGGGTATCGGAGCGGTCGGCACGGTCTTGATTGGGATATTCGTTTTCAAAGAGCCGGCCACTCCCATACGGCTTTTCTTCCTGTTCACGCTCATTGCCTCCTTGATTGGATTGAAAGTTGTGTCATACTGAAAGGAGGAATAAATGATGAAATATGAATTGAGAGAAAACCGCGGCATTCCGGCACCTCTGCTGGCTCTGCTGGCAGTCGCTACCGGGCTTTCCGTTGCCAACTGCTACTACAACCAGCCTTTGTTGGGCAGCATGGCAAAGGATTTTGGGGTAAGCGACTTTTCTGCCAGCATGGTTGCGACATTGACCCAGATAGGTTATGTAGTCGGACTTGTGTTTGTCATTCCGCTTGGCGATTTGGTTTCACGAAAGCAGCTGATATTGACCAATTATATCATTTCATCGTGCGCATTGCTTGCCATAGCACTTGCCCCTAACATCTATTGGGTGTGGGGCGCATCCTTGCTTGCCGGAGCCTCTTCGGTTATGCCGCAGTTCTTCATCCCGTTGGTGTCTTTCCATTCAGCACCAGCACACAAGGTACGCAACGTGGGGATTATACAGTCCTGTCTGCTCATAGGCATTCTTGGCTCACGGGTGTTAAGTGGTTTCCTGGCTGATATGTGGGGATGGCGTTCCGTCTATTTTGTGGCTTGTGTGTTTATGCTCGGATGCTTTCTTATGATTTACAAGATGCTTCCCGTTCTGCCTGCTCGTTCACGTGAAAATTATGCGGGTCTGATGAAATCCTTGTTGCGTCTGCTTGCCAAATACCCGTACTTGCGTATCGCTTCGTTGAGGGCGGCATTGGCTTATGGCTCGTTCTTTGCGTTGTGGAGTTGCCTTGCTTTCCGGATGAAGCAAGAGCCTTTCTTTGCGAGTGACGATATTATCGGCGCACTCGGTTTGTGCGGATTGGCAGGTGCGTCTACGGTTGTATTCATTAGCGGCTATATCCAGAAGTACGGCGTAAGGTTCTTCTCCATTGTCGGGGGATGTGTTATCTTGGCTGCATGGTTGTTGGCATTTTTTGGAAATGACAGCTACTTGTGGATGATAATCGCCATCCTTTTGATTGATGCAGGAATGCAATGCATCCATTTGTCAAATCAGACCAGCGTGGTCTCCCTTGACGCATCCGCCATCAACCGAGTCAATACCGTTTATATGACCATCTACTTTCTGGGCGGTTCTGCTGGTACGTTCGTTTCAGGTCTGTTTTGGCAACATTACGGATGGGCAGGCGTGGTAGGAGTAGGAGTTGCCTTTACCGTGGCTTCCTTGTTCGTTAATTGCTTCCAACCAAGACTGCATAAGGATGAATGCTCAATATTCTGACTAAAATAATTTTTGGAATGATCCTTTCAGTCTGAATATTTTTCATACCTTTGTACCGTAAGAGTTTCCCGAACAAGCAAAGCGATGCAGACCACGGCAATTAGAACGGTTACCAACTCATTACCCGAAAACGAGGTAATTCTTCTAACTCTCTTGATTTCAAAGAGGTATATTCCTTATACAGATTTACAGAAAATCTCTGGAATAACCTTGTGAAACAGAAAAAAAGTGAACAAAGCCCCCTGTAAATCCGTTCATATCCTGAAGACTTCCGAAGATTTTCGAAGGCTTTGGAGGTGATAATGAAGACTTTTGACGACCACCTCAAAACGCAAGTGCGTTTCAACTCAAACGCAAGTACGTTTTGATCAAAACGCACTTACGTTTCAAGTAAAACGTAAGGACGTTTTTCCGGCCCTGTATTTGCGGCTTTCACGACATGAAAACAGCTTGAAAAAATGCGGAACAGAGGATGCAGTATTTCTCCATACAACGCATTTGTTTACTGAACCCCCTCGAAAAAGCCTTTTTGAGATGGGTTATTTTGGCTTTTCAGCAAAAAGGAATACTTTTGCAAACGAAAAATCTCACGCTTACCTTGCATACCTTATTATCTGGCCGGATGGACAGGTATGGGACAGGTAACGGCGAAGCGTACCTAAACTAGAACGAATGTCCGATTCCTCCAACAAACGAATCGCTATAAATACGGTGTTGCTATATGTACGAATGTTGTTTCTCGTACTGATTAGCCTGTACACTTCACGTATCGTCCTGAAGACACTGGGCGTAGAAGATTTCGGTATCCACAATGTCGTGGCCGGCATCATCTCTTTCCTCGGATTTCTCACCGGCTCGCTTTCCGGAGCCTCATCCCGATTTATCACATTCTCTTTGGGAAAAGGGGATTTACCTCAACTCAAAGCGACTTTTGGGAACATCCTCCTCATTCACCTGCTCTTTGCCTTTCTCATTCTGGTGCTGGGGGAAACCCTCGGCCTGTGGTTCGTCTCTACCCAGCTGAACATTCCTCCAGAAAGAGAAACGGCGGCCTTCTGGGTGTACCAGTTCTCCATCCTCACTGCCATAGGGAGCCTCGTCAGCATGCCCTACAATGCGGTCATCATCGCGCACGAAAAGATGTCGGCCTTTGCCTACCTCACCATAGGCGATGCCGTTTTGAAACTGGCGTCGGTGTTCCTCCTCATGTATCTGCCTTACGACAAACTGATTCTCTATGCGTTGTTCATCCTGTGTATCCAGTTCTTCGACTTTCTGGTCTACATCGCGTATTGCTCCCGAAAATTCGAGGAAACGCAATCGCTCCACCTCAAAATAAACAAATCCCTGTTCAAGGAGATTTTCTATTACACCGGCTGGACCATGAACGGTAACCTGGCCGTGTTCGGCTATACGCAGGGACTGAATATCCTGCTCAACATTTTTTTCAATCCGGCGGTCAATGCGGCGAGAGGCATCGCCGTACAGGTACAGAACATCATCAACAACTTCAGCGTCAATTTTCAGACGGCGGTCAATCCGCAACTCACCAAAAGTTATGCGCAGGAAGATTATGCACGCATGCACCAGCTGCTGGTGATGAGCTCCAAGTTTTCGGTGTTCCTCATGTGCTTCATCTGTCTTCCGCTCTCCCTGGAGATTGACCAGGTGCTGAAATGGTGGCTGGGAAGTTATCCCGAACATACCCGTATGTTCCTGCGGCTGATTCTTTTTACCAGTATTCTGTTTTGTCTGGCTAACCCGCTCATCACCTCCGTGCATGCCACCGGACGCATCAAACGGTTCCAGCTCATCGAGGGCAGTATGCTCCTGATGATTGTACCCCTGTCCTATCTTCTGCTGAGATTTTTCCACGTACCTCCTGAGAGCGTGTTTGTGGTGCATATCGTCGTGGAACTGTGTACCCAGTATGCCCGGGTACGCATCGTGTTGCCGATGATTAACATGGATAGAAAGACCTATATAAGGGAAGTAATCAGGCCGATTGTAAAGGTGGCTTTAACGGCTCCTGTCATTCCGCTACTCTTATACAACTACCTTCCGCAGAACATATTCACCTTTCTGGTGGTAGGAAGCGCATGTGTGTTGTCCGTCACCTCGTGTACGTATTTCTTCGGATGTACGGAAAAGGAACGTAGTATCATTACCCATAAACTGAGAACCCGACTGAAAAGATGAACCCGACCATTCCCTCCCTGTCTGTAATCGTGCCGGTCTACAAGGCCGAGAAATACCTTCCGCGCTGCATCGACAGCCTGCTTGCACAGACATTCAAGGATTTTGAACTGCTGTTGATAGACGACGGAAGTCCGGACCATTCCGGAAATATCTGCGACGCGTACGCCCGGAAGGACCCGCGCGTCCGCGTGTTCCACCAGCCCAACCGGGGGGTCAGCTCCTCCCGCAACCTGGGCATCGAACAGGCACGGGCCGAATGGGTGACATTCGTCGACAGCGATGACTGGGTGGAAACGGATTTTCTGGCACGGTTCCGTTTGGAGGAAGCTGAACCGGACACCTTCATCCTGCAAGGCTTCACCCACAACCATGAGCAGCACCCCGAAAAAGACTTCCGGTTCGGCTATTACAAAGAATGCGTGTTTCCCCTTTCCTCGGGCGAGGATGTAGCCCGGTATGACCTTCTACAGAATGGGTATCCCTTTGCCAAACTCTACCACAAGGAGAAACTGCAACGGCATTCTATCCGGTTCAATACGGCCATTTCCATCCACGAAGACCATGCGTTCGTATGGGATTACCTGTGCCAGGTCACCCGTGTCAGACTGATGGAGAGTGCCTCCTATCATTACGAAAAAAAGGTGGGCGAATCCTTGAGCAACAAGACTTACCCTCCCTCCGTATGGCTGGCGGCTTCGGACAGCCTGCTGGCCAGCCTTTCCATTCTGGAAGTCAAATGTCACCTCACGGGCAGCCGCTACCTGAAGGAAGTGTACACCGCTTACGGACTGGAACAGATTATGCAGGCCTTATATCACATGGATGCCTCGAATTTCCGGAGTGTCATTGCCTCGGCCCAAAAAAGGACGCCCCTTTTCGAACAGTATTTCCTGTCCCGGACTCCGCGACAGAAGCTGGTCTTGTACCTGCTGAAACAGAGATGGGGGAGCCAGCCCTTATGGCTTTTCATCCACCTGTCGCACAAGCTGTTCTCGAAATAAGACAAAGCGGTTACCCAAAAACAAACTATTTTTCATTCAGACTTCACGAACCAAGCTAAAGTAATGAAACTTCTTTTTGATTTATCCAGCAACCAGAGTATATATGATGGCGTGACGGTGTATGCCTTGCGTATCCTGAAAGGATTTCAGGAACATCACTATCCCCATATCATCCTTTTGGGCAATTCAGCCATCTGTGATTACCTCACGACCCATTTCCCGGAATACCCCTGTATCCAGGCCAATATCCACAACGAGAACGGTTCGCTTCTCAAGAACGGATGGAAGTGGCACCGGCAGGTACGGAACATCGACTGCGACGTCATTTTCTCGCCCAACCCTTATCTGACTTATTTCAGTTCCAAGAGAATCATCCAGACCGTCCACGACCTGCAACCCTTGAAGATTTACAAGGGCAGAACGTTATGGGCCTTCCGCATTTTCCTGCCGCTTGTCCTGCTCAGAAGCCACCGCCTCATCACCATTACAGATTTCGTACAAAAGGAAATCAAACGCATCTATCCGTTCATTTCCTCCCGGAAAATGCACACCATATCCAACTGCGTCAGCGTAGACCCCACCCGTTACCCGGAGTCCCCGCTGCCGGAAAAGTACCTGCTGTACGTCAGCACACTGTGGGAGTATAAGAATATCTTCACGCTGTTGCAGGCTCTCCATCTGCTGAAAGACCAGATTCCGCACAAACTGGTCATCATCGGGAAACCCATGGATGGGTACTGGGAGAAAGTATGTGTGCCTTATATCCAGGCCCACCATCTGGAGCCGCACATTCTTCACCTCCGCCAACCCGTCAGCGACCAGCTGCTGGCACAATACTACCAGTTTGCCGACCTCTTCATCCATCCCTCGTTGCTGGAAGGTTTCGGCTATCCGCCCATCGAAGCGGCCATCCACCGGACTCCGGTACTGACCACCAAAGAAACCGCTTTATACGAAAGTACGATGGGGCTGCTCAACTATTACGAACCAGCTACCGACCCGCAGGCGCTGGCTCACAAAATACGGGAACTGCTCGCCAATCCGCCTTCAGCCGAAAAGCTGGCACAGATTTCCGAGAAATTACGCCGTCAATACGATTATGCGGCACAAGCCGAAAAAGTCTATCAGTATCTGACCCAAAACGCTCCCCGCCCATGAACGTCCTTGTAGACATGACCCATATCACGCCCGACAAGCTGTATGCCAGCTTATCTATCTATGTGTTCCGTATGCTGGATGCCATGCCCGCCGCCGAGAGGAAGCATTTCACCCTGCTCATTCCCTCGGAACTGGAAGACTTCACCCGCCGGCGGTATCCAGAGTATGCGTACCTGCTTTTTCCGGCAACCCGGGCCCACGTGTCCCGCCACAAGCTGCTCAGAATCGCCCAACAGATACGGGTGTACAGACGCATCGTGAATTCGTCAGGCTGCGACATTCTTTTCATTGCCAACGACTTGTATCCTTACACCCACATCCGGACCCGCCTGAAGAAAGTGGTGGTGATACACGACTTGAAGGTCATCAAGGATACGCCCCGCTCGTGGGCAGGGAAGATAGCCCGCTACCTCAATTTCCGTTTCTACGCCTCTTTCATGAAGCATGCGGAGGTGGTTGTGGCCATTTCCAACTACACCAAAGAGGATATCCTGACACATTATCCTTCCGTCCGACCCGAGAAGATAAAAGTCATTTACAACAGTGTCCTGCTGGCCCAAGAAGCAGTTTCTCCTTTCAAGAATACCTCTGCTCCAGAAGACTACCTTCTATATGTCAATACGTTGCAACCTCACAAGAACCCGCTGACACTGCTCAAGGCTTTCCAACTGCTGAAAGACAAAATCAGCCATTCGCTGGTCCTCGTCGGGAAAGAAACCTCCTACTGGCAGGAGGAACTCCTGCCTTATCTACAGGCACATCAGCTGGAGTCGCGCATCCTCCACCTGCAGAACCTCCGCGAAGAGGAGCTCAGGTACTTGTACGAACACGCCCGTCTGTTCATCACCCCTTCCTTGCGCGAAGGCTTCGGCTATACCCCCATTGAAGCCGCCCTCTGCCAATGCCCTGTGGTCTGCTCCACCTGTGAAGCCCTGCCCGACACCACCCGCCGGCAACTAGTCTATTACCAGCCCCCACAGGATGCGGAAGCACTGGCCGAGACCCTTCTCCGCACCCTGCAGAATCCGCCTTCTCCCGCCCGACGGGCACAGATAGCGGCCGACTATCAGGATGCCTATTCGTGCACCCGCCAGGTACAGGATTTCCTCACCCTCTTCCATCACTGCTAACATGCCGTTATCATGCTGATATACATTGGAATATATCTTCTTATTCTGCTCTTTCTGGTGGCTGATTTCGCCAAGGAGGGTCAAAAGCACAAGGCTCTCCACGTGCTGGGAGTCCTCCTGGTACTCTTTGTCGGCCTCAGAGGAAGTAGCGGAGCCGACTCTCCCGTCTATATCGACTTTTTCAACTATAATACGGATACCATCTGGAACTGGGAAGGAGTGGAAAAGGGATATGCAGAATATGGATTCTACTATCTGTCGGTGCTCCTGAAAAGTATCTGGAACAACGTGGATTTTTATTTTACAGCTATCTCCGCGCTGACCATTTTCTTTCTGGTAAAATCGCTGAAGGAATTTTCCATCTATCCCCTGCTGGGATTCTGTGTGTATTACTCCAGATTCCTCATCATCCGTGACATGAACCAGATACGGCAGGCCTTGGCCATGGTGGTCATCGTCTATGCCTTCAAGCTGCTGCTCAGCCACCGGAAAAAAGCCTTCGCCTGCGTCATTCTGGCCATGACTTTCATCCATTACAGTTCCATCATCGTCCTGCCGTTTATCTGGCTGTATGACCGACGGCCCAATCTGAAACAGACCACTGGTCTTCTGGTGCTCAGTCTGGTGACCGGATTTCTGGGCAGCGTGGTCTTAAAGAAACTGCTCATCGCCACGGGAAACATCGTATTCCTGCGGTATGTGGGCACGGCCAACCTGGGTCTTCTGAACCCGGTACTGATTTTCCAGCTGGGCATCTGTTTCCTGTTCTGTTATTTCGAACCGTTGCTGAAGGACAGGCAGAAAGGGTACTATCTCATGCGCAATGCCTACCTGTATTCCACTATCCTGCTCCTGCTTACGTGCAACATGGGAGAAATCGGCGGACGACTGGCCACTATCTTCGCCACCTGCGAAATCTTTATCTTGCCGGCACTGGCTACCACCATCCGGCCTCGCCTGGGCGGATACATTCTTTACGTACTGCTGGCCTCCCTGCTTTTCGCCATGAACTACCTCAAACTGCTACAGGCAGCTTCCTCATGGGAATATTTCTCATGAGGCATTTCATCCTTTCTTTATGAAAATAGCTTACCTCATTCCCAAACCCGCCAATACAGGTCCCATCCTCGTGGTGCTGGAACTCGTCAAGGCTATGTCCGAACACAGGCACGACTGTACGGTATATTATTTTGACGAAGGAGACGAGATTCTGTTTCCCTGCAAAACCCAACGAATCTCTTTTTTCCAGAAAATCAATTTCCGTGAATTTGACATCGTACACTCCCATGGCCTGCGGCCCGACTGCTATCTTTTCCTGCACAAACCTCTACGGTGCAAGGCCCGCTGCCTCACGACTCTGCACAACTACATCATTCCCGACTTCTCCTACCAATATAACAAATTCATTGCCTACACCGTCGGCAATTTATGGATGCTGGCCCTCAGAAGACACGATACCATCGTCACGTTAAGCAAGGATGCCCTGCAATATTACCGCCACAGGTTGCCGGCACGGAAGCTCACCTATGCCTACAACACCCGCCAGGTGGCTCTGGAAGCTCCGCTGGATGTACAGACCCGGCAGCAGATTTTGCAATTCAAGCAGGGAGCCGTGACACTGGGAGTCAATGCCGCCCTGACCGACCGCAAAGGCATAGACCAGGTAATCAGGGCCTTGAAAAAATTGCCGGGATACAAACTTATCATCGCTGGAGACGGAAAAAGCAAGGCTTCTCTGGAGAAGCTGTCCATCGACGAGCAAGTGGCAGACAGGGTATTGTTTCTGGGCTACCGGAAAGACGCTTACCGTCTTTTACCCTATTACGACGTGTTCGTGCTGCCGAGCCGGAGCGAAGGATTTGGGCTTACCCTGATGGAATCGGCCTTATACCGGAAAAAGGTGGTCTGTTCCCGAATTCCCATCTTTGAAGAACTCTGCCCGCAAGACGAAGTGGTTTTCTTCGAGCTGGAACAGATTCCTTCCCTCGTCCAAGCTCTTCAGCAGGCTGCCGGAAGCCCGGAGCTGGGGCAGAAACTATACCAACGATACCTTCAGGCGTTTTCGCCGGAAGCCTTCTACGAGAGATACCACCAGATTTACCAACATACATAGAAAAAAGAATCATGCTATCCGTTCTTTTATCGGTTTATTACAAAGAAAACGTACACCATTTGTCACAGGCGCTGGACAGCATCCTGCATCAGTCGGTACCTCCCACGGAGATTATCCTCGTGAAGGACGGGCCTCTGACGGAAGAGCTGGAAACCGTCCTCGCCCGGTACCAGCAACAATATCCCCTGCTCCATACCGTCAGCCTGCCGGTCAACCAAGGGTTGGGAAAGGCGCTCAACGAAGGGCTGAAGCATTGCCGTTACCCTTTGATTGCCCGGATGGACACGGACGACATAGCCAAGCCCGACCGGTTTGAGAAACAGCTCCAGGTGTTCGAACAGCATCCGGAAGTGGATATATGCAGTGCCTGGATTGAAGAGTTTGAAGATACGCCGACACGCATCCTGGCCGTCAAGAAACTGCCGGAAACGCATGCGGAAATCCAAAAATACGCCCGGCACCGCTGCCCCATCAACCATCCGGTAGTGATGTATAAAAAGGAAGCCGTGCTAAAAGCCGGAGGTTACGAAGGATTCCCAGAAGACTACCGTCTATGGGTGAAGATGCTTGGGAAAGGAGCGCGGTTCTACAACCTGCAGGAGAGTCTGCTTTATTTCCGCTTCTCGCCCAGCATGGTGAAGCGCCGGGGCGGATGGCGCTATGCCCTTGCCGACATGAAGTCGCAGATAGATTTCTATCGGATGGGCTTTTTAAATCTTCCGACATTAGTCTGCAACCTGCTCATCCGCCTTACGGTCCGACTGACGCCCAACCGACTACGCAGTGTGATATACCGGAAAATGTTGCGCAAATAACCTCAAGATTTTTTTAGACAACGAATAACTTTCATTACAATGGCAGAAATACAAAAGAAAGAAATAAAGGAAATTGACCTGAGCGTGTTATTCCAGAAATTATATTCTCACCGGAAAAAACTGTATAAAGCGGCAGGCATAGGTATTCTGGCCGGACTCGTCGTCGGCTTCAGCCTCCCCAAAACCTATCAGGTGGATGTGAGTCTGTCGCCGGAATCGGGGGTGAACGGGACCAGCGGCCTGTCGGGTATCGCCTCGATGTTCGGATTGGGCAACGGCTCTAGCGGCTTCGGAGAGGACGCCCTCACCTTCAACATGTTTCCGGAAATCGTAAAGACAAATCCTTTTGCCCTGGAGATGCTCCAGATTCCGATTCGGACCCAGAAAGAGAAGCAAATCCTGCTGTATGATTACCTGGACACGGAGAAAAAACCTTGGTGGAGTTATATCGCCCAGGCTCCCGGAATGGTGCTGTCACTGTTTAAAGACAAAGAAGCCGATACCGTGCGGACCATCGATCCGTTTCATCTCACACCCGCTCAAAGCGGACACATTGAGCGACTGAAAAAGGTCTTAAAGGTGGAAACCGACAAGAATACCAACATGACCAAGGTCAGTGTGTCGTTGCAAGACCCACTGGCCGCTGCGGTAGTGGCCGACAGTGCTGTTCAAAAATTACAGGAGTACATCACCGACTACCGCACGCGGAAGGCCAAACAGGATTATGATTTTCAGCTGAGCCTGTGCGAACAATATAAGAAAGAATATTTTGAGGCACAACAAGCCTATGCCCGGTTTGCCGATGCCAACCGGAACGTCATCCTCCAGACGGTCACCACCGAAAAGGAAAGACTGCAAAAGAACCTGAGCCTGGCAGAGCAAATCTACAGCCAGTCCATGGGGCAACTGCAAGTGCTTCGTGGAAAGGTGCAGGAAGCCAAACCCGTATTTGCGGTAGTCGAACCGGCTACCGTACCCTTGGCACCTTCCTCTCCCAGAAAGATACTGATAATGGTGGGCTTTGCCTTTCTGGCTTTACTACTTGAATCTGTTTGGATTCTCTTCGGAAAAGATACATACCGTCAATTCAAGCGTACCCTGAAAAAAGAAAACTAACCTTCCTACCCCACATGAAACTAAATGTATTTTTATTGTTCAGCATATTGTCTGCCGGTCTGGTAAAAGCACAACCCGACACTTCCTCTCTCACCTATCGTCTGGAACTGGGAGCTACCGGCGGAAACGGGACCTACGCCCCGTTGTGGCTCACGGCCAACCGCTTCGGATTGTCGAGCACCAACCCCAACTCGGGTTACCTGCGGGCCGGGATTGCCTACGACAAGCAGTTTTCGCACGGATGGCGGATTGAAGCAGGTCTGGACATGGCAGGAGGCATCCACCATACACAACCCGTATCCATCCACCAGATATACAGTGACTTCTCCTGGAAAATGCTGACTCTCAGCGTGGGAAGCAAAGAACGTCCCGGATTTCCGCTGGCCAAAAACACGGCACTCAGCAGCGGGATGATGGTAGAAGGACCCAACACCCAGCCTGTCCCTCAAATCAGAGGAGAAATAAAGGAATACCTGAATGTGCCGGGCACCAAAGGGTGGTTCGCCTTCAAAGGGCACATTGCTTATGGCTCTTTTCCGGAAAACGGCTGGCAGAAAGACTTCGTACGGCCCGGACAATATTACGTAAAGAATGTGCTCTACCACAGCAAATCGCTGATGATGCGTTTGGGTAACCTAGAGAAACTGCCGTTGGAACTCGAGTTCGGCATCCTGATGGCTACCCAGTTTGGGGGTGACAAATACCTGAAACTGGCAGACGGAAGCGACCAAAAGGTGCTCGACATGCCTAATAACCTGAAGGCCTACTGGAAAGCATTCTGGCCACAGGCTGGAGGAGATGACACCCCCGAAGGAGAACAGGTGAACGTAGAAGGGAATATGTTGGGCAGTTGGAATTTTGCCTTGAACTACTATCTGGGCGAATGGAGATTCCGGGCATATCTGGAACATTATTTTGAGGACCATTCCCAGATGTTCTGGCAATACGGATGCTGGAAGGACGGACAGCTGGGACTGGAAATCACTTTTCCCAAAAACCGATGGATCAGCAGCGTGGTGTGGGAAGGGCTGAGCACAAAAGACCAGACAGGTCCCTTGCAATATGACAGTTTCTGGGGACAATTCCCTGAGTATCAAATCAGCGCAGACGATGATTATTATAACCACTACCTTTACGGGGCCTGGCAGTATCAAGGCATGGGCATGGGAAACCCTCTCCTTCCGGGACCGGCCTACAACGCCGACCACCGCATTACCTTCCGGAGCAACCGGGTAACAGCCCATCATCTGGGCTTCAACGGACAGCCCTCCCCGGAATGGGGATACCGGGTACTGGTTTCATTCGCCAAACACTGGGGTACCTATAAGGCCCCTCTTGACAAACAGTGCAAACAGTTCAGCTCGCTCTACGAGGTGACCTATACCCCCGCTTGGGCCAAAGGCTGGAAAGCCTCACTGGCACTGGGTCTGGACCGGGGAAATTACTTGGGAAACTCCACGGGAGGCATGCTGACCCTCCAAAAGACAGGCATTCTCTTCTAATAATCAAATCATAGACAATCATGAAAAAAATTCTCTCTATATGGGGTATACTCCTGTTGGCCATCCTATGCAACAGCTGCGAGAAAGAACCGATTAACCGGTATATTGAAGGGCACTGGCAGCTGCTGGAATTTACCACCAAAGCAGACGGTGAGGTCCATCCGTGTACACGCATTTACTACAGTATCCAGTTATGGGTGGTGGAAGTGGCCGAAAAACAAGGTCCGCAAGGACTGACTCCCTTTCGCGGACGGTACCAATATGACGAGTCCAGCCGTTCTATCCGGCTATCGGAGATGAGTACGTATGCTACCCCGGAAAATTCCCGTCCGGCAGAAGTATGGGAACTAAATCCCTATGGGTTGAACAACGTCAATACCACGTTCAAGGTCATTGAATCGGATGGCAAGCAGATGACTCTGGAATCAGACTATGCCCTGCTGAAACTCCGAAAATTCTGACAAAAGAAATTTCCGAATCCGAATAAAAAGCCTTGTCCCCGTTGGAGGTCAAGGCTTTTTGCTTATATTTGTAGCTAAAATATGCCTTACCGTCCGGATTTTGGAAAAGAATAAAAAGGAATTCCGCACGCAGACGCATAGCTGAAAACAATAACAAACAACTGGAAACAGACAACATTCCTGCCTCAACAGCCAGATAAGAAAAGAATGGAAACAAACAAAGAGATGCACTGGTATGCCTTTTATGTAAGGATGCATCATGAAAAGAAAACAGCAGAGAAACTCGAAACGCTGGGAGTCACTCACTTCCTGCCCATACAAGAAGTAGTCCGCCAATGGAGCGACCGGAAAAAGAAAATCAAGCAGATGGTCATTCCCATGCTGATTTTTATTTGTACGGACGAGAAAGGGCGCATCGAATTACTTCAAAACTTTCCGTCATTGACGGGATGCCTGATAGATCCTGCCTCCAGAAGACCGGCCATTATCCGGAATGAAGAAATGGAGCAATTCAAGTTCATGCTGGACTATTCGGAAGAAACCGTCCGGTTCCAAAACGAGCCATTGGCTCCGGGAGAAAAGGTAGAGGTCATCAAAGGGCCGTTGAAAGGACTGCAAGGGGAACTGGTAGAACTGGCTGGACACTCGGAAGTAATGATACGTATCGACCACTTGGGATATGCCACCGTGGAAATCCCTGTGGGGTATGTCAAGAAGTTATAAGCCTTTGACACCGGAGACGGATTTGAGTTATAAAAGAAATGCGGAAAACCCATCTGATGAAACAGTGGTTTTCCGCATTTCTTTTTATATTGCGCCCGTCTCTTTACTGGAAGAACACATCGTCCAGACGGGTATTGTTTTCCTCTTCGATTTCTGTCAGACGGTCCTTGCAAGGATCAAAGTCGCCCGGTATGTCGAACGTTTCATCGGGTGAATACCCCAAGGACTTGTCGGCATAGACCTTCTGCATATAGATTCCCCAGATAGGCAATGCCATAGAAGCACCTTGTCCGTCGCGCATCGTGTCGAAATGGATGTCTCGTTCTTCACCGCCTACCCAGCATCCGGAAACCAGCGACGGGGTGAAGCCCATGAACCATCCGTCGGAGTTACGGTTGGTGGTTCCCGTCTTACCTCCCATATCGGCCTTGATGCCATACAGACGACGTACACGACCGCCCGTACCTTCATTGATTACAGCACGCAACATTACCAACATTTTATAAGAGGTGGACTCGCTGATGACTTCGTTTACCTGAGGTGTGAAGGTAGCCACCACATTCCCGTCGTTGTCCTCAATGCGGGTGACAAACAGCGGAGCGGTACGGATACCTTTATTTACAAAGGCAGTATAGGCACTTACCATTTCTCCCACAGAGATTTCACACGGTCCCAAACACAAAGAAACCGTGGGCTGGATATCCTTGTTCAACACCCCAAACGAATGTATCAGACGAACCAAGTCGTACGGACTCAGCTTGCTCATCAGGTAAGCCGAAATCCAGTTGTTGGAGTTGGCCAGACCCCACTTCAGGGTCACCATTTCCCCATAATGCGATTTGGAACTGTTTCGGGGTGACCAGGCTTTTCCGTTCTCGTCAAAAAGCGTCTGCTCCACGTTACGGACCTCATCGCAAGGGGAGAATCCGTTCTCCATGGCCAGCGCATACAAGTAAGGCTTGATGGTTGAACCCACCTGACGACGGCCCACCATGGCCATGTCATACTGGAAATAATTATAGTTCGGTCCGCCCACGTAAGCCTTCACGTAACCGGTAATAGGGTCCATCGACATGAATCCGGCCCGCAGGAAGTGCTTGTAATAACGGATAGAATCAAGCGGTGTCATGATGGTATCCTTCTCCCCTTCCCAAGAGAACACCGACATCTCATACTTGGTATTGAAAGCCTTCATGATTTCGGCTTCCGAACAGCCGTCGGCCTTCATTGTACGGTAACGGTCGCTCTGGTGCACGGAGCGGTTCAGAATCTGTTCTACTTCCTCCGGAGTGAGCTGATTGGTGTAAGGAGCCGTCTTGCGTCCTCTCTTCTCTTTGAAGAACCGTGGTTGCAAATATTTCGCTACATGCTCATACACAGCCTCTTCGGCATACTGTTGCATGTGAGAGTTGATAGTGGTATAGATTTTCAACCCGTCTACGTAAAGATTGTAGTTCGTACCATCCTTCTTCTTGTTCTTGGCACACCAGCCGTAAAGCGGATTGGTTTCCCAAGCCAAAGAATCTTCATAATACTTCTGCATCTGCCAGCCACGATAATCACTACGGTCCGGCTTGTGGGCCGTCATGATGCCACGCAGATATTCACGGAAATAGGTGGCCAGACCGTCTTTATGGTCTACCGGTTGGAATTTCAATACCAGCGGAAGTGCCTGAAGAGAATCACATTCCTCCTGTGTCAGGTAACCGGCCTTGCGCATCTGGTCGAGTACCGTATTACGGCGCCCCCGCGAACGCTCATTGAAACGGCGGGGATTATAAAGCGAAGGATTCTTACACATGCCTATCAAGGTGGCAGCCTCTTCTATCTTCAGGTTCTTGGGATCTTTCCCGAAATACGTCTTGGCCGCCGTCTTGATACCTACGGCATTGTTCAAGAAGTCAAACTTGTTGAGGTACATGGTCAGGATTTCTTCCTTCGTGTAATACCGTTCCAGCTTGACAGCGATGACCCACTCAATGGGTTTCTGCAGCAGACGCTCCATGACGTTGTCGGCCGTAGGCGAATAGAACTGCTTGGCCAGCTGCTGGGTGATGGTACTACCTCCACCGGCATGCTTCTGCATGAAAATTCCACGCTTGATGACCGCACGCATGAACGCCCGGGCATCAATACCGGAATGGTCCTCAAAACGGACATCCTCGGTGGCCACCAAGGCATGCACCAAATGGGGAGAGAGTTCTTCGTACCCCACATACACACGATTTTCCTTACTGAGCGACCAGGTGCCCAACAATTTTCCGTCGTCGGAAATAATCTGGGTGGCAAACTTCAGATTCGGGTTTTCCAGTTCTTCCACAGGAGGAACATAACCAATTTTTCCTTTGGCAATAGCCGTAAAAATAATGGCTACCACGAGCATGCAGAGGAGTACAAATCCCCACAATACATATATAAAGACCTTTCTCATACGCTTATCAATTCTTTTATTATTTCTATGAAGTCGCAAATTTACGGAAAATCTTTGTAACAACGGCTTATTTTCCACAATATCCTCCTAAATGCGAAAAGGTTGTCCGAAATCTCTCCAAAACGGTGGATTTTTTATTTTTTTTGCCTACCTTTGAACTCCGGTATTATAAAAGTAATCAAAAACAGCTAACATGGAAAATAGAAGTTTAGTTACTATCGCCGAACATTCCAAAGAGAAAATCCTGTATCTTCTGGAAATGGCAAGAGAGTTCGAAAAGAAACCTAACCGCCGCCTGCTGGCCGAAAAAGTAGTCGCCACCTTGTTCTTTGAGCCGTCCACCCGTACCCGGCTGAGTTTTGAAACGGCAGCCAACCGTCTGGGAGCGAGAGTCATCGGATTTACAGACCCGAAGGTGACCAGTTCTTCCAAAGGAGAAACCCTGAAGGATACGATTATGATGGTGAGCAACTATGCCGACATCATCGTGATGCGACACTACCTGGAGGGAGCCGCTCGCTACGCCAGTGAAGTAGCCCCTGTACCTATCGTCAATGCAGGAGACGGTGCCAACCAGCATCCTTCACAGACCATGCTCGACTTGTATTCCATCTACAAGACGCAAGGCACACTGGAAAACCTGAATATCTATCTGGTGGGCGACCTGAAATATGGAAGAACCGTTCACTCCTTGCTGATGGCGATGCGTCATTTCAACCCTACTTTCCACTTCATCGCGCCGGACGAATTGAAAATGCCGGACGAATACAAGCTGTACTGCCAGGAACATCACATCAAATATGTGGAGCATACGGACTTTACGGAAGAAACCATCGCAGATGCGGATATCCTGTACATGACCCGTGTGCAGCGCGAACGCTTCACCGACCTGATGGAATATGAAAGAGTGAAAGACGTGTACATCCTGAACAACAAGATGCTGGAACATACACGTCCGAACCTGCGAATCCTCCACCCGCTGCCTCGCGTAAACGAGATTACCTACGACGTGGACGACAACCCGAAAGCTTACTATTTCCAACAGGCCAAGAACGGTCTTTACGCCCGTCAGGCCATCCTTTGCGACGTGCTGGGCATCACACTCGACGAGGTGAAAGCTGATACTGAAAAATAATCCGGAAACCTATTCAATTCAAGTGACTATGAGTGAAAAGAAAGAATTACAGGTAGCCGCACTCAAGAACGGTACGGTTATCGACCATATACCATCCAACAAGCTGTTTACAGTGGTATCTCTGCTTGGACTGCAGAATGAAGATGCCAACATCACCATCGGAAATAACTTTGAAAGCAAGAAACTGGGAAAGAAAGGCATCATCAAGATTGCCGACCGTTTCTTTACGGAAGAGGAAATCAGCCGGTTGTCGGTAGTGGCTTCCAAAATCAAGTTGAACATTATCCGTGACTATGAGGTTGTGGAAAAGAAAGAGGTAGAGATGCCGGACGAGCTGAAAGGTATCGTGAAATGCAACAACCCGAAATGCATCACCAACAACGAACCGATGCAAACCTGGTTCCACGTGATTGACAAGGAAAAGGGCTTGCTGAAATGCCACTACTGCGAGAAGGAACAGCAGAAGGATAACATCAAACTGCTGTAAACGATGAAGCAGGACTGGAAACCAGGAACGATGATTTATCCGCTTCCGGTCGCCTTGATTACGTGCGGAAGTTGTGAAGAAGAATACAATATCATTACCATAGCGTGGGTGGGTACAATCTGTACCAACCCACCTATGTGTTATATTTCGGTCAGGCCGGAACGATATTCCTATCCCATTTTGAAGAAAAATATGGAGTTCGTCATCAACCTGACTACAAAAGACATGGCTTTTGCGACAGACTGGTGTGGCGTACGCTCCGGAAAAGACTACCACAAATTCAAAGAGATGAAGCTGACACCGGGAAAGGCTTCCATGGTGCAGGCACCTCTCATTGAAGAGTCTCCCCTCTGCATTGAATGCCGGGTAAAGGAAATCGTGGCCCTGGGTTCTCACCACATGTTCATCGCCGATGTGGTCAATGTGAAAGCCGATGACAAATACCTAAACACCGAAACCGGAAAATTCGAACTGGCACGTGCCAATTTGCTGGTCTATGCCCACGGCGGCTATTACGAGCTGGGAGAAAAGATTGGCAAGTTCGGCTGGTCGGTGGAGAAAAAGAAATGAACCAGATATGATGAAAGAAGCCATACTCACCGTAATTGGAAGCGGAGTGCTAGCAGTGTGCGAGCTGCAGGCGCAAGCTACCACTACGCCTATGGTCACACTACGGCAACCTCGTTTCAATTTAGGGGTGAAAGCGGGCTTCAATTCTTCCATGTTCTTTACCGATGAGGTATCCATCAACGGGAAAGACCTGGAACAAGCACAAAACAATTACAAGGTGGGGTATTTTGCCGCAGTGTTCTGTAGGTTTAACATCAAAAAGCATCACTTTATCCAACCCGAGTTTTCGTGCAACATCACTCAAGGAAGTGTGTCCATCCCTCTCACCTTGGCTAATTCAGAGCTCTTGTCGGACAACGCCTTGATAAAGAAAAAAATGACCACCCTTGATGTCCCCATCCTCTACGGTTATAAGTTCGTGGATGTACATCCATACGGAATGGCTTTCTTTGTCGGCCCGAAAGTGACCTGGATATGGAAGCGACACAGCTCTACTGAATTCTCCGGCTTCCATCAGCAGGAAATAAAAGAAGAACAATACCCTTTACAATATAGCGGTGTGGTAGGATTGGCAGTCAATGTCTCCAACATTTTTTTTGACTTCCGCTATGAGATAGGCTTGCACAACTCTATCCGGGCCATGTCCTACAATACAGATACTACCGAATCCCCCCATAACGAAGGAGAAATCCGACTGCGGCAACGCAAAAACATTCTGAGTTTTTCTGTGGGAGTTATTTTTTAATCAGATTTATCACTTTTAATAAATATATCATGAAACGAGACGATTCTATTTTTAACATCATCGAGAAGGAACATCAGAGACAACTGAAAGGTATTGAACTGATTGCTTCTGAAAATTTCGTAAGTGACCAAGTCATGCAGGCCATGGGCTCCTGCCTCACCAATAAATATGCGGAAGGATACCCTGGAAAAAGATATTACGGAGGATGTGAAGTCGTTGACCAAAGCGAACAGCTGGCTATTGACCGTATCAAAAAGATTTTCGGTGCTGAATGGGCCAACGTACAACCTCATTCCGGGGCCCAGGCCAATGCAGCCGTATTTTTGGCCGTACTGAATCCAGGCGACAAATTCATGGGACTGAACCTCGCCCACGGAGGCCATCTGTCTCACGGTTCCGCCGTCAACACGTCAGGCATTCTGTACACGCCGTGCGAATATAACCTGAACAAGGAAACAGGTCGTGTAGACTACGACCAGATGGAAGAAATCGCACTGCGGGAACATCCGAAGTTGATTGTCGGTGGAGGTTCTGCCTACTCTCGCGAATGGGATTACAAACGGATGCGTGACATCGCCGACAAGGTAGGTGCCTTGCTGATGATTGATATGGCCCACCCTGCCGGACTGATTGCAGCCGGATTGCTGGACAACCCGGTGAAATATGCCCACATCGTGACTTCTACTACGCACAAGACGTTGCGTGGACCGCGTGGAGGTATCATCCTGATGGGAAAAGACTTCCCCAACCCATGGGGCAAGAAAACACCGAAAGGTGAAATCAAAATGATGTCACAGCTGCTGGATTCTGCCGTATTCCCCGGCATCCAAGGAGGCCCGCTGGAACATGTCATCGCAGCAAAAGCTGTTGCTTTCTACGAATGCATGCAACCGGAATACAAGGAATACCAGATTCAGGTACAGAAAAATGCCCGTGTACTGGCCCAGGCCCTGATGGATCGCGGATTCACCATCGTATCGGGAGGTACCGACAATCACTCCATGCTGGTAGACTTGCGCACCAAATATCCTGACCTGACTGGAAAGGTGGCAGAAAAAGCACTGGTTGCAGCCGACATCACAGTCAACAAAAACATGGTTCCGTTTGACACCCGTTCTGCTTTCCAGACATCCGGCATCCGCCTGGGAACTCCGGCTATCACAACCCGTGGAGCAAAGGAAGACCTGATGTACGAAATTGCGGAAATGATTGAAACCGTCCTGTCGAATGTAGACAACGAGGAAGTAATCGCTTCTGTACGTCACCGGGTGAATGAAACCATGAAGAACTATCCCATATTTGCATATTAACTAAACGGAGGGGAAAAAATGAAAACAATGAATTCTATGGCTATCTTACTGAGCGCATGCTTGGTATTTAGCAGTTGTGGTATGACAAATACAGCCAAAGGTGGATTAATCGGAGGCGGTAGCGGTGCTGCATTGGGTGCATTGGTAGGTGGAGTCATCGGCCATGGAAAAGGGGCCGCCATCGGAGCCGCTGTAGGAACTGCGGTAGGTGCCGGCGCCGGCGTATTGATTGGCAAGAAAATGGACAAAGCCGCCGCACAAGCAGAACAGATTGAAGGAGCACAAGTGGAACAAGTGACCGACAACAACGGCTTGCAAGCAGTGAAGGTAACCTTCGACTCTGGTATCTTGTTCAGCACAAGCAGTGCCACACTGAGCACTTCTGCCAAATCGGCTCTGAGCAAATTTGCCAACAATGTGCTCAACCAGAACAAAGACATGGATGTGGCCATCTACGGATACACAGACAACACGGGATGGAAAAACAGCACTGCTGAACAGAGCAAGCAGAAAAACCTTGATTTGTCACAGGAACGTGCACAGAGCGTATCCAGCTACCTGCTGGGATGCGGTGCTTCCTCCAGCCAGATTAAATCTGTTACTGGTATGGGTGAAGAGAATCCGGTGGCAGACAACTCTACCGCAGCCGGACGCGAACAGAACCGCCGTGTAGAAGTATATATGTATGCCAGCCAGCAAATGATTCAACAGGCTGAAGCAGGTACATTACAATAATTATAGGCCGTATCAGGCCGATAAAGACACATTATGCCGGGTCTCTGGATCCGGCATAATTTTAATGTAACACATTCAGACTCAAAATGAACAAGAAACGGATATTCAAATACCTTCGTAACCTGATTATTTTCTTTTTCGCCTCTACCCTTCTTTCGGTGGTTGCTCTCCGGTTTATTCCTGTCTACATTACCCCGCTAATGGTGATACGCAGCGTAGAACAACTGGCAAAAGGAGAAAAACCGGTCATGAAACACCGCTGGGTGCCGAAAGAAAAAATATCACATCATCTCCCCATGGCGGTCATCGCATCGGAAGACAACCGCTTTGCAAGCCATAACGGCTTCGACTTCAAGGAAATCAGCAAGGCGATGGAAGAAAACAAAAAACGGAAAAAAGCCAGGGGGGCCAGCACCATCAGCCAGCAAACAGCCAAAAATGTATTCTTATGGCCATCCTCATCGTGGGTAAGAAAAGGATTCGAAGTGTATTTTACGGTACTGATTGAACTCATCTGGGACAAAGAAAGAATTATGGAGGTGTACCTGAACTCCATCGAAATGGGAGACGGTATCTATGGAGCGGAAGCAGTAGCCAAAGCCCACTTCCACACCACGGCCGCTAAACTGACCCGCAAGCAGTGCGCACTTATTGCAGCCAGCCTCCCCAATCCCCGGAAATTCAATTCCGGAAATCCCAGCCCCTACATGTACAAGCGACAGCGTAAAATCATGTATCTGATGAAATGTGTCCCCACTTTCCCTGCACCTGAAAAACAATAAGGCATCAGGGATTCTCGGGGTCCCCCTTCAGAATGGGAAGAGTTATCTTGTATTTCACCGCAAGGATACGGGTGAAAAACACCGTGAGCCCTCCAATAATCTGGGAAAGAACCGACTCCACACCCAGCATCAGGCAAATCCAATACACCAGCCCACCGATTACGCAAGCCATAGCATAGATTTCCTTACGGAAAATCAAAGGAATCTCGTTGATAAAGATATCACGCAGCACTCCACCGGCAGCTCCTGTAATGCTTCCCATGATGATAGCAATCCAGAAAGGATATCCCAAGGTATAAGCTTTGCTGAAGCCTACGATGGTGAACAATGCCAGCCCGATGGTATCGAACAAGAAAAAGGTATTGTTCAAACGAATGACATACTTTCCAAATAGAATTACAAAAAACATGGCAAACGCCGTACAAATCAAATACATTGGATCGGTCATCCATGCAGGGGTCACATCCAGTAAAAGATCACGGATGGTTCCTCCCCCAATGGCCGTAGCCAACCCCACCACATAGGCGCCAAACCAGTCAAAACGTTTGGCCGATGCAAGCCGAATGCCACTAATGGCAAACGCGAATGTCCCCACAAAATCCAGAATCGTTACAAACGAAGGTATCTGAAGAAAAGTTTCCATAGTCAATGTTTCACCAAGTATAACTCAAACCAAAGCTAAGCAATTCCTGCAGCTGAAAATAACTGTCGCCCACTTCCCGTGACACTCCATCATCGAAACGGCCGTGCACGAACAATTTAGTAGAAAGATACTTATTAATAGAGAATGTAAAGGTATTTTCCCATTCGGCCAACACCTTCTCATAATTTGTGGTGTAAGAAAAACGAGATTCCCACATCAGCATGGAGAAGACCTTCCATTTCAACGTAGACTCCAGACGGGAACCCCATACACTTTCCCGTTTATGTCCGGCCTCAATGTTGAACTTAGTCGGGTCTACTCTATCACTGGCCACACTATATAAAGTATAGTTGATTGGGTTGATCAACACAGACAGATTGCACACCCCATCCTTCACATACTTATAATCCATACCAAGACCGATATTCAATTCCGCCGGAGAGAAGAATGCAGACACCAGATTGTCGGAGTTGGTGTCATAATTAGAAAAGAACTGGGTCTTGAATTCAGCAGATAAAGTATAATACCAGGTACTGAAAGCTTTATAACCGAGTTTGGAGCTTAAACGTAACAAGTCATTATTAGCCTTGTAACTGTGTACCGTATCGGATGGTGCCGTCACGAATCCCAGTTTCCATTCAATCTTATTTTCAAACTGAATACGTTGTCTGTCATCATAGTTTGCCTGCCAGGTAAATCCGGAAAGTAAAGATTTCGTACTTTCACCTCCTTTGTACCAGTTACCCGAAATATAATTCTGTGAGAACTGCAGATAACCGTTTCCACCCAATGTCCAGAAATTGGGCTTGATAACCAACAAATCCTTTTCTGTCACCTGATTGGGCAGTTCGTCATTCTGCATCATGTCGAGCAAGTTCTCCTTTCTCGGCTCATCCACCAGAATCTCGCCATAAATAGGCTTCAGGCCCTCCAGATTCTCTTCATTCTGCTTCACCAGTTTGGGATACTCCAAGTAAAAAGAAAGCAACTGGCGGTTCACGAACCTATCTACCTGCTGGGAATGACGTAAATCCTTCAGCTGAGGCAATTGCTTCTTCAACGTGTCTTCCTTTATAAAAGGTATTTCAGGTTTCCAATCTGAAATACTGAATGCTTGCTCAATGGGAGCTTCATAATAAGTAGCCGGCATGGACAACTTATAATAATCCGGATTCGGACGAATCCCTGTAATCAACAGATAAATGTCATCCCAACGTTCTAGCTGTGCATCGTAGTCCTTGCGAAAATTCTGCAGCATCTGCCAGAAATTAAGCACTTCCAAAGAAGGTACATTCTTTTTGGGGGAAGAAGCTATCACTTGTTTTCCCGCTTTAGCTGCCTTCGGGGTTGCTAAAGCCGGAGATGTCAGCTGAAGTGAATCCATCTCACTACGGATTGTATCCGAGGAAATCTCAATTTCTTGTGCCGCTAACCCACCACACATCAGACACGACATCACGAATAAGCCTATTTTTCTCATTTTACTTTACTCTTCATTTTGTGCAAAAGTACGATTTTTTTCTAAAAGAACACCGTTTTTTCAACGAGTAATTATACAATAAACAAATTTCCTGCATCCTTTGTTTAAAAGACCCTGCCACTAGTCCAAAACCATGCGGATATTTCAACCAAAATAAGGTTTTACTCTCTCTGCCTTTGTGGGTTCAGCTTTTTTTCCTAATTTTGCAACTTTGAAGAAGTAGTTCTTCACGCTTGGAAGAAAATATGTTCCAAGTGACCCCGCAACCGTTTTCTGGAAGAAACAAGGAAGACGGACGGTTTTATTGGGATTTAATTTTTAAATATTCATATTGTGGCAGAAACAAAGTATATTTTCGTAACAGGTGGTGTGGCCTCTTCACTGGGAAAAGGAATCATCTCATCATCTATCGGTAAGTTGCTGCAGGCCAGAGGCTACAGCGTAACCATCCAGAAGTTCGACCCGTATATCAACATCGACCCGGGAACTCTGAACCCTTATGAACACGGAGAATGCTACGTAACCGTAGACGGACACGAAGCCGACCTCGACTTGGGACACTATGAACGATTCCTGGGTATCCAGACCACCAAAGCCAACAACATTACTACCGGCCGTATCTACAAGAGTGTAATCGACAAGGAACGCCGGGGTGACTATCTGGGTAAGACCATCCAGATTATCCCTCACATCACCGATGAAATCAAGCGCAATGTCAAACTGCTGGGTAACAAGTACAAATTCGACTTTGTTATCACTGAAATCGGAGGAACAGTGGGTGATATCGAATCACTCCCTTATTTGGAAAGTATCCGCCAGCTGAAAAGGGAGCTGGGCAAAAACGCTTTGTGCGTACACCTTACCTACGTGCCTTATCTGGCTGCCGCCGGAGAGCTGAAGACCAAGCCGACCCAGCACTCTGTCAAGGAACTCCAGTCAGTAGGTATCCAGCCGGACATTCTGGTGTTGCGTACCGAACACGAACTGAGCACAAACCTGCGCAAGAAAGTCGCTTTGTTCTGTAACGTAGACGAAAGCGCCGTTATCCAGTCTATGGATATGCCGACCATCTACGAAGTACCTTTGCGCATGCAGGAACAGAAGCTTGATGTCACCATTCTGGAAAAGATGGGACTTCCGGTAGGCGAAACCCCGACCCTCGGCCCGTGGAGAGACTTCCTGAACCGCCGTCACAATGCCACTGAAAAGGTAAAAATCGGCCTGGTAGGGAAATACGATTTGCAGGACGCCTACAAATCTATCCTCGAAGCCCTTTCACAGGCGGCTACCTACAACGACCGCAAGGCAGACATCCACTTCATCAACAGTGAGAACCTGACAGAAGAAAACATTGAAGAAAAGCTGAACGACATGGACGGAGTTATCATCTGTCCAGGATTCGGCCAGCGCGGTATCGAAGGTAAATTCATCGCCATCAAATATTGCCGTACACACAATGTGCCGACCTTCGGAATCTGTCTGGGTATGCAGTGCATGGCCATCGAATTTGCCCGCGATGTACTGGGTTATGCCGATGCCAACAGCCGCGAGATGGACGAAAAGACTCCGCACAATGTCATCGACATCATGGAGGAACAGAAATCCATCACCAACATGGGAGGTACCATGCGTCTGGGAGCTTACGAGTGCGTCATCGACCCGACTTCCAAAACCTATCAGGCTTACCAGAGCGAGCACATTCAGGAACGCCACCGTCATCGCTACGAATTCAACAACAGCTACAAGGAAGAATTCGAAAAGGCCGGCATGAAGTGCGTAGGTATCAATCCGGAATCAGACCTGGTGGAAATCATCGAAATCCCGACCCTGAAATGGTTCATCGGTACACAATTCCATCCGGAATACAGCAGTACGGTACTGAAACCCCATCCGTTGTTCCTGTCCTTCATCAAGGCAGCCATCAACAAGTAAGTCAAAAATAACATTGTAAAAAAACAGAAATGGACAAAAACACGTTAGTGGGCTTTGTCCTGATTGGAGCGGTAATTGTAGGTTTTGGTATCTACAACCGCCCCAGCCAGGAAGAAAGAGCACGCGCACAGCACTATCAAGACTCTATCCAGCAGGTCATCAAGCAACAGCAGGAAGTACAGGAGAAAAAGGCCGCGGCAGCCGTAGAAGCTGCACGCCCGGACAGTTCCTCCCTCTTCTTCCAGTCTGCACAAGGTACGGAACAGTTCACCGTACTGGAAAACGACTTGGTGCAGCTGACCTTCTCCAACAAAGGCGGACGGGTAAGCAAGGCCTTGTTGAAAGAGTATAAAGACCAGAAGAAACAGCCGCTCGTTCTTTTCGACGGCAAAGATGCTTCCATGAATTTCGGCTTCGAAGGAAAAGGAGAAAACATCCTGAGCGACCAGATGTATTTCGAGGCAACCAACGTGACCGACTCCACCGTGACCATGCGGTTGAATGCGGCCAACGGCGGACACTTGGATTTCAACTACCGCTTGCTGCCGAATTCCTACATGGTAGACTTCACCATCCAGGCCAGCGGCTTGCAGAATTTCTTCTCTCCTTCCACCAAGACGATGAGCATCGAATGGAAACAGCGGGCCCGCCAGATGGAGAAAGGCTACAACTTCGAACAGCGTTACACCTCGCTGACCTATAAGCCGGTGGACGACAGCTTCGACTACCTGAGCGAGACAAAGGATGCCAAAGAAACCATTCCGGAAGCTCTCGACTGGGTAGCCTTCAAGAACCAGTATTTCTCTTGCGTCTTCATGGCCGAGCAGAACTTCGACAATGCTACCCTCGAATCCAAGATGGAACAGCAAGGCAGCGGTTATATGAAAAACTATACTGCCGACATGAAAACGGCTTTCGACCCGACGGGTGCCAAGGCCTCACACCTGCAGTTCTATTTCGGTCCGAATCACTTCAAGACTTTGCTTGCCAGCAACGACTTGAGCTTTAAGGACAAAGACCAGGAACTGGAAGATTTGGTCTACCTGGGATGGCCGATTATCCGACTCATCAACCGCTGGTTTACCATCAACCTGTTCGACTGGTTGTCGGGTTGGGGACTGAGCATGGGTATGGTAATCCTGCTCATGACCATCATCGTCAAGGTACTGGTACTTCCCACTACCTGGAAGTCCTTTATTTCCTCGGCCAAGATGCGAGCCCTGAAACCGTATGTGGACAAAATCAATGCCAAATATCCGAAACAGGAAGATGCCCTGAAAAAACAGCAGGAAACCATGGCCCTCTACCGACAGTACAATGTCAGCCCGATGGGAGGCTGTCTGCCGATGCTGTTGCAGACACCGGTGTTCATGGCTCTCTTCTTCTTCGTGCCGAATGCCATCGAGCTTCGCCAGCAAGGATTCCTGTGGGCAACCGACCTCTCGGCATACGATGACCTGATTAGCTGGAGCTACCACATTCCGTTGCTGGGTAACCACCTGAGCTTGTTCTGTCTGTTGTTCAGCATCACCACAGTCTTGAACCAGATTATCATGATGAAGCAGCAGGACATGGGCAACAACCCGCAGATGGCTGCCATGAAATGGATGATGTACATCATGCCCGTGATGTTCTTCTTCATCTTCAACGACTATGCATCGGGATTGAGCTACTACTACTTCATCTCCGGTCTGATTGGTATCATCACCATGTGGATTATGCGCCGTATGACCGACGAGAAAAAACTGCTCGCCCAGCTGGAAGCCAACAAGAAGGAACCTTCACAGCAGAAAGCCAGCGGACTGATGGCCAAACTGGAAGCCCTGCAGAAAGAACAGGAACGCTTGCAGAAAGAACGTCAGGAGCACCTGAACAAGAAGAAATAAAAACGCCCCGAAAGGGAACAGAAAGAGCGGAACAGAAAGGCAATCGAAGGCCTTTCGTTCCGCTCTTTTTCTTTTCGCCTTCTCTTTTTCCATTTATTATCTTACCTTTGCACGACGGAAACGCGTACAAAGACTCGCATACTCTAAAAATTAAAAATAAAAACATGAAGAAAACAGATTTAATGAACATGACTGCGGCCGTGCTGATGGCCTCGGCTCCGATGGCTGCCATACAGGCGGAAGGAAGCGACGCACCTTTCATCGGCAAGCAGGAAATCACCGTGAAAGACGGACGAATGACCCCGGAAACCCTGTGGGCCATGGGACGTATCGGAAGTTCCTGTGTGTCTCCCGACGGAAAGAAGATTGCTTACACCGTATCTTACTACAGTGTAAAACTGAACAAGGGCCACCAGGTCATCTACGTGATGAACGCCGACGGTTCTGACAACAAACTGCTGACCACCTCTGCCGACAGCGAAGGCGAACCGGCATGGATCAAAGGCGGAAGCAAACTGGCTTTTATCACAAAAGGACAGATTTGGGAAATGAATCCCGACGGCACCGGACGCCAGCAACTCTCTGACTATGCAGGCGGCATCGACGGATTCAAGTTCTCTCCCGACGGCACCAAGGTGCTTTTCATCTCACAAGTAAAATATGGCGAACGTACCGCCGACAAATACCCCGACCTGGACAAAGCCAGCGGAAAAGTCATCGACGACCTGATGTACAAGCACTGGGATGAATGGGTAGAAACCGTTCCCCATCCGTTCGTGGCTTCCTTTACTGACAATAAAGTAGGTGAAGCCACCGACATCCTGGCCGGTGAACCCTACGAATCGCCGATGAAACCTTTCGGCGGCATCGAACAGCTCGCATGGAGCCCCGACTCCAAGTCTGTGGCCTACACCTGCCGCAAAAAGACCGGAAAGGATTATGCCGTATCCACCGATTCGGACATCTATATATACAATGTGGAAACCAAGCAGACCCGTAACCTCTGCAAGGAAGATGCCACCGACAAGAACATGGGTTACGACACTAACCCGCAGTTCTCTCCCGATGGAAAGAACATCGCCTGGCAAAGCATGGAACGCGACGGATACGAAAGCGACCGCAACCGTCTCTGCGTGATGGACCTGAACAGCGGAAAGAAAATCTACGTGACCGAAGCCTTCCAGTCGGGCGTGGACAGTTACTGCTGGGCACCCGACAACAAGACCCTCTACTTCACAGGCGTATGGCATGCCACCAGCATGATTCACAGCACCAACCTGAAAGGGGAAGTGAAACAGCTCACCGACGGCATGTATGACTATGCTTCCGTGGCCATGCTGAACGACAAGCAACTGCTCACCACCCGCCACTCCCTGAGCGAAGCCGACGAACTGTTTACGGTCGATCTGAAAAAGAAAAACGAGGTGACCCGTATCACAAAAGAAAACGACCACATCTTCAGCCAGCTGAAACTGGGCAAGGTTGAACCCCGCTGGACCAAGACCGTCGACGGAAAAGACATGCTCTCTTGGGTAGTTTATCCGATTAACTTCGACCCGAACAAGAAATACCCCACCCTCCTGTTCTGTGAAGGAGGACCGCAAAGCCCCGTCAGCCAGTTCTGGAGTTACCGTTGGAACTTGCAGATCATGGCCGCCAACGACTACATCATCATTGCCCCCAACCGTCGCGGACTGCCGGGATTCGGTATGGAATGGCTGGAAGAAATCAGCACCAACTATGGCGGCCACTGCATGGACGACTACCTGAGCGCCATCGATGACATCGCCAAGGAACCCTATGTGGACAAAGACCGTCTGGGATGCGTGGGAGCCAGCTTCGGAGGCTACTCAGTATACTGGCTGGCCGGACACCACAACAAGCGCTTCAAAGCCTTCATTGCCCACGATGGTTTCTTCAACATGGAACAGCAATACCTCGAAACCGAGGAACTCTGGTTCACCAACTGGGATTTGGGTGGTCCGTACTGGGACAAGAGCAACCCGGCCGTACAGCGCAGCTACGCCAACTCTCCCCATCTGTTCGTAGACAAATGGGACACTCCGATTCTCTGCATCCACGGCGAGAAAGACTACCGTATCCTGGCTTCACAGGGAATGGCTGCCTTCAACGCCGCCAAGCTGAGAGGTATCCCTGCCGAACTGCTGATTTTCCCGGACGAAAACCACTGGGTGTTGAAACCACAGAACGGTATCCTCTGGCAACGCACCTTCTTCAACTGGCTTGACCGCTGGCTGAAACCGCAGAAATAAGCCCTAAAACCTTTCCGGATACCTTTTTTACGGCGTTTTTTCCCTGAAATACGCAAAAAAGAGGTGTCCGGATTTGCATATTAAAATAAAAAGCCCTACCTTTGCATCGCTTTTGAGAAAGACACTTCGGGGTGTAGCGCAGTCCGGTTAGCGCACCTGCTTTGGGAGCAGGGGGTCGTGGGTTCGAATCCCGCTACCCCGACAGAAGTCAAGAAAAGTAAAAGTTATTACAAACGTTCGGGGTGTAGCGCAGTCCGGTTAGCGCACCTGCTTTGGGAGCAGGGGGTCGTGGGTTCGAATCCCGCTACCCCGACAGAAAAAAGGCAACTTATCCGATGTGATGAGCTGCCTTTCTTTTTTGAGGTTATTCGAGGATTTCCGAAGATACAAGCCGAAAAACGAATTGTAAGAATTAATCAAAACGTTTTGTGTTGTTTTTATATTTATTAATATAAAACAAAATGTGATTTTTCTATTAATAATAGATTTAAAAATATATTCCAGAAATTAATCAGAATTTAAATAGAGCTTAATAAAAAAGTGGTCTACAAATTAATGTAGACCACTTTCATTAAAAGAGAGTCAGTTATCGTAAAGATTGCATGTATAACCAAACTTTTCCCGAAGGCGCGTGCATCTACAACTTCTGTTGTCCTAGAATCTGATAATATTTTCTCTTCAGGTATTTCCGTCTCTTCAATTACTGCGGAAAGAATATTTCTGAATATGTCGCTTTTTGACATCTGATATAATATATTGTGTTCGTAATTATCACAAATATAAGCATTTAATTTGATAATTAAAAGAATAAAGAGGGGATTATCACACTTGATAACCTCCCTCTTCGTTGCATTTAATAATTCATTATGAATTATCGTCAACAAATATACTATTTTCCTGATTATTACTTGCATTTGTGGATATTTTTTCGTATCTTATAAGTGCATTTAATAAACATCATTATGAAAAAAATCAAGTTTTCTGTCTACGCGAAAAGTGTTCGCGGAGGCATGGTTGGCATATATATAAGATGCCAACAGGGTGTTAGAATTGTACCTATTGATACAGGAGTACGTGTGTTTAGTGACGAGTGGGACGAAGATAACGGATTGATTGTTAACAATCCAAATTCTTTGGAATTAAACAGAACTGTAAGAAAATGTGTATATGATTTGCAAAACATGGAGTATTCAAAATCAGAAGAAGGTATTTCTTTGAGTAGTCTAATTAAAATTTGGAATGAAAAAGATTCGTATCATGATTTTTATTTGTTCTTTGAGAATCATATTTCTACTGATAATATAAGAGATTCTACATCTAAATTACATAAAAACACTCTAGCTATGCTAAAATGTTATAAGAAAAAATGTTTATTATGTGATTTAGACGAAGACTATGTTGAAGGTTTTTATCTTTTTCTAAGAAATCACACATTCCTTAATGATAGGCGCTACGAATCTACTACGATAAAAAAACATCTTAAAATCCTACGAACATATTACAATAAGGCAAAAAAAATATATCCACGGCATGTTAATGATATAGATTTCTCAAAAATTCAAATTAAAACTTCAGAAAAGCCTATTAAATCTTTAGAAGAAAACGATATAAAAATATTAGAGAAGATCGTTAATTGTGAGAAAAAAGAAAATGATGAATTAGTTGTATATCAATTTTTATTTATGAGTTATACAGGATGCAGATATTCAGATTTCGTGTCTTTAAATGAAAGTAATCTCATTAAAGATCGTGAAACATTATGGCTAAATTATACATCGATTAAAACAGGTGTTCCAGTAAAAATTCCTCTCAATCTTTTATTCGATGGTCGTGCTGAACAAATTTTATACAGATATAAAGACAGATTAAAACATTTCTTTTCAATACCTAGTAATAGCACTTGGAATAAAAAGATACAAAGAATAGCAAAGAAATATGGAGTGATAAAACATATATCAGCACATATAGCAAGGCACACATTTGCTACAAGGCTATTAGCAAGAAATATACCATTAACTACAATACAAAAAGTTATTGGACATAGGAAACCTGAAACTACAATGATATATGCTAAAGTTAGTGATAATATGTTACTAACGCAATTTTCTAAGAAATAGAATAAAAAAAGGAGGTTATTTCCTCCTTTTTTTAGTGAATCTACGCAAGTTCCGGCAGAACTTAGGACAGCAGGGCTTACCGTCAGCTTCATTAATTCAGATGGAGACACGGAGAAATGGGAGTTCGGCGGAGGTTCCTGGGCGGTCGGCGGCTTTGAGAAGGTAGGGGCTGGGAAACTTAGCTGGCTGTATGAGAATATATTTGGTATACCCATATTTTCAAAAGGTGGTATTGATGCAAACACTGGGAATAGTATAGAGAATTCAGGCAGGGTAAGGACTGATAACTTTTATAAGGTAGATTATAATTTAAAATCAGATGCTACTATTATAGTATATTTATATGACAAAGACAAAGCGTATTTAGGTTACATATCAGCTAATTATAATCAAAAAAGTGAAACTGCATTATCTACATACCCATCAGCAGAATTTTCAAAGTTTTCTATTACTAAAACAGAATATACCCTATCAGGATATGCGTCTTCAACTAATAATAAAACACTGACAGAACTTAGTATTGACGTTGAAAAATTATCTGATAATGTTTTGGATACAAAAAATATTTTATATGACAACATAATACCTATAGATTTAAATAACAAAAAATATTGGAGAGTTGGAGGCATTTCAAGCAGTGATGGTACGTTAATTAACGACAAGACAAGGTTAAATACTTGTCTATTTCATTTCACAGAAAACTCCGATGTGAAACATACAAGGATAAATACAGATGTAACTGTTACTGGCTCGTATATATCTGTGTATGATGCTAATAAGAAGTATTTAGGATATGAATCTGTAAAAACTTTAATATCTGATATTATCAGTTTATATCCAATGGCATATTATTTTGCTAAAACTTTACACTTAACGGAAGATGCATCTGTAGATGTGTTTGGCTTAAATATTAAGATGTCTGACAATATTTACGGAACTGTAAGAGATTCTGTTATTGAAGCTCCAATAGAAGATATGCTAACAAATGCGATACCTACATTTACGACTGGTGGAATTGATGCAAGTACAGGAAATAATGTTGTAAATACAGGTAGAGTTTATACCCCCAATTATTACAGTGCAATAGATTACAAGATAAGATGTGACAATAATATTATTGCATATCTATATGATTCATCTAAAACATATCTTGGCTACATAAGTTCAGCAAGAATACAGAGCAGTGATATGGCTAGGTCTCAGTATCCTGAATGTGCTTTAGTTAGATTCTCAGTGACATCAACAGATATATCAAGCCTTACTGGTTATGTTAAAGAAAAAATAAAAGGTATTAAATCCTTAAATAATCAATTAGGAACTTCATCAAATAGATTAGAAGGATTAATATGGGCATATTGCGGAGATAGTTTTAGCTATGGTGGTTATTCTTCTTCTGAAATAACAGATGCTGATAAAATGCCACAAGATAGTATGTATGCTGGACAAAATAAAGTATATGGCTATATTATTGCAGATAGAAATAATATGATATTACAAAATATGTCTATGGGTGGAAGAACACTAGCAACTCCAGCTGATGGTTCTTTCACTAATGCTTTTACCAACATCAATAATCAAGTATCTAATAGTAATTATAAACAGATTAGAGAAGATGCTAACATAGCAACTTTTTATTTCGGGATAAACGACAGCCACCATAGACCTGGAAGTGGTGGAGGAGACGGTGAAGATAATACTGGAGAAATAGAAGTAGGAACTATTGATGATGAAACCGAAAATACTTTTTATGGAGCGTGGAATGTTATGCTTAAATGGGTTATTGAAAATAGACCATTTACTAAATTAGGTATAATTGTCTCTAATGGATGCGAAACAGATGAATATCGTGTAGCTACAATAGCTATAGCAAAAAAATGGGGCATTCCTTATATTGACATAAATGGAGATGAAAGAACTCCTATGATGTTAAGAAGTACTAATCCAAACATTTCTTTTTCTGCAAAAGAAGCTAGACTTAATAGTCAGAGAATATCATCAACAAATTCACATCCTAATACAAAAGCGCATGAATATGAAAGTACATTTATTGAGAACTTCTTACGAAGCTTGTAGAAGATATTAGTAAACCTAACATTTTATAGAAGGTTATACTGTTTTTTCGATTACTTATACAGAGAAAATCTTTGACCGAGTAATCCGCCTAAAACTGATGCTCTGGGGCGGAAACTATATTTATGATTACAATATATTATGTCGTTCTTAGATATGCGTATTTGTTGTAAACTGATATAACGTATGACATGATGGCAGATTAAAACATTGGTGCTATTTATGTTTTGTAACCTGTTTTTAAGGTTAAAACTATTAATTGTTTTTTTATTGTAGAGCTATCAACTTATCTTTGTACTCGGTAAAAGAAATGGGAGACGGCAACCTCCCATTCTTCTCCAAACCTTTTAATTAGTAAAAAAACTAATTAAAAAGACGCTAATAAGCTCTACTAAGAGCCTAATTAGCAATTCAATTAAATATTTCATAATAATAAAAATTAAAACAGTCTAGCATATTAATATGTTGGACTGTTTTTTATTTTTCCCATAACAAAGATAATAAAAGTCATTTACATCACAGGCAAATCTTGTAATTAACATCATCAACGTTTAACAGCCTTTACCTAATTCCTTTGTTTAATAATAGCGTAGCTCTATATTAAAGTATACGATTTTTTTATCATGGTATATCTACATACAGTATCTGTACGTTTTTTACAAGTAGAATAACTCGATATTACCGGGTTATTCTCACAGACCACGTAAAAAGTTTTCAATGAATGCACTTTCAAACTTATGTGCTTCCACGTTAGGATGGCCATTTTGGGGGGAAACTTTATATTGTGCAGTTCTTAATGACACAATATTAGATGGTATATTCTGTTTTTGCACTTTAAAGGTTTGTCTATAAAAGTATGGGACTTTTTCGCCTTCTTCATTAATACACAACAATCCATATTTTTTTGCTATCTCTACGGTAGCATTTGAATATTCAATAGTGTCGCAACCATTAGATGCTATAAGTCCTATTTTTGCATTTTGTCTATTGGTTATAAGCCATGTCAAAATATAATTCCACGCTCCATAAAAAGTGGTTGTATCATCACTATCAATATCACCGATTGGAACACTTTGGTGGCTATCATTAATACCAAATTTTAGCGTAATGTAATCACTATCTATGGGTATCTGATTTAGCTTTTCCTCATTCGCGTAATCTATTAATTTAGCTCCATTGACAGCTAAATTGGTTAGTTTTGCTGAAAACGGTTGATATCCGTTCACCCAAAACGGTGATATCCGTTCACTTTTCATACTCTTTACCTATGGCGATGCAAATTTATTGATTTTCGTCTGTAACGTTGCAGTTTTGATGTCTTTTTTGACGTAAACTGCTGCCTTGTAGCTCGAAGCGCACACTTGTGTGTACCAACCTGTCTAATATTGCATCAGCTGCAGTCGTGTTGCCTTTCATCACATCGTACCAGTTGGCAACCGGCAGTTGTGATATGATGATCGTAGCTTTTTGTCCATGGCGGTCTTCTATAATCTCCATAAAGTCAAGTAACTGTTGTCCGTCAAGAACTTTCATGCCGAAGTCGTCCAGTATAAGCAGGTCAGTCTGTGCCAGCTTGGCGAAGAAACGATGCAGGGTACTGGATATACGGGCAAGGCTTATTTCCTCGAAGAGCCTGTACAGGTTATAATAAGCAACCTTATATCCGTTCATGCAGGCCTGATGACCAAACGCTGTACCCAACCAGCTTTTACCGGTACCGGCAGCACCCGTAATAAGTATGGATACCCCGTTTTTCACATAGTCACAAGTGGCAAGATTAAGTACTTTCTGCTTGTCCACGCCACGCTTGCAGTCATAGATAACTTCACTTATGGAAGCCTGATAACGGAAGTGTGCTTTTTTTATCAGACGGGCATTCCGGCTTTGATTCCGGTTATCCAGTTCAGCCTGTATAAGCAGTTGCAGACCGTCTTTCAAGGAGAGCGACTCTGCCTGTCGCGTCTCCTGCATGGTAGCCCAGTAATGGGCCATTCCAGGCATCTTAAGGTTTCTTAGAGCATTGATAATTTCATCCATCGTTATTTGTTTTGAGTGTTAGAAGTCTGTCATTTGAACTGTGCTTTTCCACGGATATTACAGTGCTGCGGAGGAGCAAAGGAAGATGAAGGTTGCCCCACACCGGCACACTTGCTCTCTACCAGTAAACGGATAAAGCGATAGTTGCATCTGTCTACATTCAGGGCTGCCTCGCAGGCTTTTTGGAAAACGACCGGATCACTGCTCCTTTGCAGGTTTAGAAGCCCGTCGCAGGTCTTGTAATGAGTCTCCGGAGGCATTGTGGAAGAATAAAATATGCGGCGGATTACATCTCCCAGTATGCCGGATGCACGCTCGGCACGCTCTATGTATGATTTTGCACTCATCCCTCTGTATTCCCGGGAATTGCTTGCAAGATGCTCCTTTACGATAGTATACTTTCCCCTGTTGTAATCACGTAGGTGAGTGGCTACAAGCTCACCGTCCACATATACTTTTACCAGTGTGCGTGTATATGCGACATGTGCGGTTTTGGATATATACTGATACGGTACTGTATAATAGTGCTGGTCACGTCCAAGATAGATACAGCAGTTGGTTGACACCTTCAAATCGGTATATGACACAATCTCAAAATCTCTGTCAGGCAGTGGCATAAGATTTGGCTTGTCTACGGCAAGGAACCGTTCCTCACGCGTGTAAGGATGCTTTTGCATGCGTTTCTGGTTGTGCGCTTTCATTTTGAGTGAGGCTGCCCGGTTAAGCTCTTCCAGTGAATGGAAGGTTTCATTGCGGAGTTCGGCAAACACACGCATATAGACAAGCCTCACGGTCCCTTCCACGTTGCTTTTATCTTTAGGGTGTACGGGACGTGCCGGTATGATGACCGTACCGTAATGATTGGCCATATCCTCCATTACACGGTTAAGTGAAGGCTCATATCTGTCGGTCTTGACAACAGCAGCTTTAAGGTTGTCAGGGACAAGCATCTTTGGTACGCCGCCAAGATGTTTCAGGCACTGCGTTATGGCATATACAAAGTCTTCTGTACGCTGTGAACGTACGAAGAGGATATAACCGTAGTCGCTTGCAGGCAGAGTGGCTACAAAAGCCTGACACTGGACGACCTCACCGGTTTCCATGTCAACGTATCCCATAGTATCACCGGCAAAATCGAGGAAAAGCTTTTCGCCGCCCGTACGCATGTCGGCAAGTATGGTGGATGGCGACTCCTTCCTGGCCTCTGTGTTCTGATTGTAATGAAAACGGAACTGTGTCAGGCTGTAGTGGTCATCCGGATGCTCATTACGGTATTCTTCCCAAAGCAGCTTCAGCGTGACATGCTTGCGCTTCATCTCCTCCTGAAGATATGGAAGAAGGGCTTTGAATGTTTCAAAACGCTTGTCGCTATATGCAGGATTGCCGCCCTTGAGACGGTGCTCAAGAATGGGATCATCCAACCTGATAAGTTCATCAAGGCTCAGACTGTCAGCGTTGACCTTATTCATGTAGTTGTTCACTGTCTCCTTGTTCATGCCGATTATATCAGCAGCCTTGCGGTTGGAGATTCCGCTCTTCTTTAGTAGAAGAAGTTGTTTGATCTGGCTCATATTCTTACTTTTTCCTGCCATAGTCGTATCGTATGAAGATTGTTTTCTGCATACAAGATACGGGAAAAGAGTAGCAAGTGAACGGACATGCTCCGTTTTTTATGCAGGCATTGTCGTTTCTGTGAGAAGGTGAACGGATATACTCCGTTTTCCGTATGTAGACAACTGATTATAGTATTATTACATTCTCATTAGTGAACGGATATACTCCGATTTCTGTAGAGAAAACGGAGATTCTATCGTAATATCCAAACCACTGAACGGATATGCTCCGTTTTTTATGGCGTTTTGTGGCGTTTTTAGCTGAAATGAACGGATATACTCCGTTTTTCAGGCACTTTTCAAGGCCAATTTAGCGGTAAAACTGGATGGATTAAGCCGTTCAGAGTGGGTGGGGATGCTCCGTTTTCGGCAAGTTTCATATTGTTTCTCTTTGCAATCCACCAAGGATATGTTTTGTACATTTTCAAATCATAATCATATATATTATCATTAAATTCAGTATCAGGTGTTGTATTGCCATCTTCACCAGCGTTGGCAAAATCTCCATGGGTGAAACTATCTCCCAAAGAGGTATAGGATTTCCCTGATAACACATTTCCGGTTCCTATTATTTTCTTTTCTAGTGATTTAATTATTTTTTCGTTACCTGAAAAAGAAGAATCATCTGATTTCTTAAAAGAAAAGCGAATCAACATATCACTGGTTATTTCGGTAGTGGAATTTAACCGCTTTAAGAAATTACCTGTTAAGTCATAGGCCACAATGTTTTCAATACTATAGCCTTCATTTAAAGAATAATTATATGCGCCAGATAAAAATCCAGTTGTTGTTCTATTACTATTATTACTAGCAGCAAGTTCTCCATCAGTGCTGCTTGCGTAGTATCCGTATATGTAATTGACAATACTACCAGATTGTTTAATTAAGTCATTTTTTGTGGATTTTATATTTTCATCAATCTGTGGCTGTTTTTTAGCTAATGCTGTCAAACCTGCATTTAATCCGATTTCTAAACTTCCAGTTAAACCAACAACATATACCCAAAGGCTGCTAATGTCTTTGTCGCAGTAATGATAATAATCTTTATCATTCTCCATATAATCGAACAATCTATCAGAATTGTTCCCATTTATTCCGATTAAAAGTCTATTCCAACTTCCATCACTTTTAGGCCTTATATTTAAATAAGAACCTTTCTTGATTGAAAAACTTGCAAACGTTGTTTGTTGGCTATCAGGAGTGTCCGTAACATTATAAGTACCTATAAAGCTATTATTATCAATAAAGTGTAAAGATTTAATAGCTTGTTCATTGCCATTGAAAACAGAGTCATCAGTCTTAACAAATGTAATTCTAGTTAATAGTCCAGTCTTATCGTCATTTATGCCTAAACGCTTTACATATTCACCTGTTAAATCAAATGCTACAATATTTTCAATACGGTAACCTTCATTTAAAGTAATAGTATAGTTCCCTCTAATATACCCAGTAGTACATCTGTTTATTGAATAAATCAAAGCACCATCAGCACTGCTTGTGTAATATCCGTATATGTAATTGATAACACTACCAAATTTATTTTCCAGATTGCTAAGTTTCCCAGCCCCTACCTTCTCAAAGCCGCCGACCGCCCAGGAACCTCCGCCGAACTCCCATTTCTCCGTGTCTCCATCTGAATTAATGAAGCTGACGGTAAGCCCTGCAGTCCTAAGTTCTGCCGGAACTTGCGCAATAGCCCCTGCAAGGTCATATCGGTTCGATCCTGACGTTCCGCTGGTTGGATGAAAAACAGATACATTATACTCAGCAGTAGCTTTCTTTGCATAGTCTTCTACGTCTTTCAAGTCTTCTTTAGTTGCATAGTCGTTTAGATCAACAGAGTCTGCATCAGGAGCCTTAGTCGTATTATGCCATGCTCCATTGCTTTGCACGTCATACACCGTTCCAGGGTAAGGTTCTCCCACAAATGCAGTATCTCCAACTTTAGGGGATGGATATGCCTGTTTAAGTGCTGTTTCAGTTGTAAAGTATCCCTTAAACTTTGTAGTCGAAGATTTTACTTTTTCCAAATCCACATTTATGTTTTGGAAATTTGAATTGATTGTACTTGCTGCGTCACCCCAATTCGATTCTTTTTTTATTTCAGAAAGGTTTGCCATATAGTTACTGTCTTAATGTTTTTATAAAATAATGAACTTCAGATTGGGTCAATGGACCTGGGTTCAATATGCTTCTGAGAATACATACCATGCCAAGCACATCACCTTTACTCAACACAATCTCTGTCATCTCATTTCCATTCTGGTCGAATAGTTTTGCTCCATCAGAAAGATGTATCGCAAATTCAGAGTTGTTCTGTACTGAAACGCCTATGAAAGATGAATAAGCAGGAACAAGTATGTCTATATAAAATCCATTTGCGCCCATTTCAATTCCAGGTATTTTTTCAGAAATTTGCTGAAAGTTTGGAAGAAGAACTTCAAATCTGCCCGTAGTGAAAGTGTTAAATATAAGTTCATAAATCTGAGCACGACCTATATTATTAATAATGAAATTACGAATAAAATCTTCGTTGTTAGGTATTAGGTTAAATCCCGACATCGAACCCAACACAGTCATGCTATATCCAAGCAATGCTCCATTTGCATTTACGCGAAGTCCTCCAAGTTGTGACCCTTCTCCGGCTTCGAGGACTCCATTTACCTTTAACCTGTCACCCGTGAAGTCAATGAACGGTTTCTGCCCATCTTTCTTTCCTATCCATCCGGTTCCATCCGCATTGAGACGTGTCACTCCGTCACCCAAATCTACTATGCCCATGAAATATCCTCCCAGGGCATAGATGTATCCACGAATAAACACATCGCCTCCATGCGTTGCCACGAACTTCGCCATAGACTTCCATTCTTCATCTGTAGGCGTTTCTCCTCCAAGTATTTTCTGTACTGTCGCGATGGCTTCTTCATACGTTCCACCAGACCACACAGACACATCTGTGTCATCATTGTAGATTCCACTGATACCTGCATTTACTTTCTCCATGACACCATTAACCCATTTCCCTACCTGTATCATTGAAGTTAACACAAGGCCTCCGTTCACTTCTGTACTTCCTTTCATTGCATCCTGCAAGTACCAAAGATGCTTAAATTCATCTTTAACTGAATCAGGATCTAAGACAGAAGGACACCAGTCTGTTGGTATCGTACCACGTTCCAGCTTAATGTCACATATTGTAGCACTTCCTGAGATTGTAACTGATGTGACATTGTTGTTGGTAAACACATGAGAATACTTTTTGTAATCGTTAGTCAGATTTTGAGTAATCGTACTTCCTCCGACAACAATCTGTAATAAAGTTCCTTTTGCTTTGTAGCTTATTACATAATTTTCATCTTGAATGAGCATTAATCCTTGTGAAAGTCTGCCTAACGTAGCAGATACACCGGATACTGCATTTGAATCTTCATTCAGAGTTGCTGTACCACTCCACTTGTAGAGTGTCGTGTTATACATCTTTGTATTCTCTTGTAGGGGAGTTGCTGAATCAAGTTCTAATGTTTCATAATTCCCTAAAAATCCTGTATTCAGCAAAAGGTTTTCACCACCTATCTTTACTGCACTATATATCTCATCAGGTAAATCAGTAAAGTTACCTGCTCCTGTTGAACCTGATTCGATGCTGACTTTACCCTTTACTTCCACACCATTTTCTTGGTCGTACTTTACATAAGTGCTTTCATCTTTCGCTCCAACGTATGAGTCTCCGTATGTGACTTCCTTGAAACGGCCTGTGACCACATCAAAATATTCATCTTTGATTACCTTACCGACAAGGCTGTATGAATTGATTTCCTGATACATCTTGCGTGAAGGTGAGTCAGACCCGTAGGCGGAATAAATCTGTGCGTTCTGTCTCGTTACGTCCGTGCGGTTTCCTAACTGAGAAACCTGATCGCCGGCCTGCGGAATGTCGCTTCCTATATCTGCATCGGTTTTTGAAAACACCACATAATCATCTCCTATTTCCGTAACAAGTCGCCACCAGTAACGATTTCCTACCTGTCCGTTTTCCTGCTTCTCAAGATTGAATGTTTGGCAACGTCCTTGGTCGTCTTTTTCAAATTCATTATAAATTGTACGTCCATCACTGTTTTTCTTATTAAAATAGCATTTGTATCCTGTATCTGTTTCTTGCACGCTGGAGATAATCATGGAAGCCGGAGATATAATCAGTGCTCCACCAATGTGTTTGAGCTCCTGCACCGTAATTTCAGTGAAAAGGGCTTTCTTACGGATGTTCAAATAATCAAACTCAGCATGAGAGTTTCCGTCATCGTCTATCTGTATAGCTCCCCCAGTTCCAAGCAAACCGGATACAAATTTTCCCAGTTCAATCCCTTTCATGAATCTTTGAAGATACGGGTTTTCGTCCGTTTTGTCCTTCCGATGAAATCTTAAAAGAGAAGCCAAAGCAGAATATACATTATTGTCAGAAGGTGTATTCCTATCTATACTTTTCAGTATATCAATCATCGTCTGTTCCGCCTGTCTGGACACTTCATACCGAAGCGAGTTCAACGAGTTATCTACCGATGACTTCCACCCCGTCCCTACCTCATCCGAGCAGGTAATCGTGGCTTGACACAAGTCATTCAGCTTGCGCTGCACCTTGGTAATACGAGTATCCTTGTATCCACCGGTGGTGCCAAAATACTGTTCTGACAGCAGACGCACGTTCCACCCGATGCGTAGCGGTGTATTATTCTTTTCTATGTAGTTCCGGTCCGTGGTTCCGGTGTATTTGTTAGGGTCAAAGCTGTAGGTATTCAGAAAGTCATCGACAGCCTGTTTGTACGCCTGTTCCGCTGCAGTAATGTACTCCTGCGGCATGGCGAAGTTCCACGGAATGTATTGGTCGCCTGGAGTTGGGATAATCGCTCCGCCAGGTATCTGGGTCGTATCATCCGGATATACGTTGATGATTTCCCACTCTCCAGTGTCTTCGTGCCATGCGGCCTGAAAGGAACCGTCAGTCCCTCGTCCTGCAAGTTCGCCCGTCTGGAACTGAATCATATAGTCCAAATCCGGGATCTCGTAGTCTTTCGGATTCCAGTTCATTCCGTTGTCCTTGAAGTAATATACGGTGTACTTCCGTCCTTCCTCGCTGGTTTTCTCTTCCGTGCGAACCGACGAAACCGTACCCACATACTGAGGATATATCTCAGCAAACGCAGCTTCTTCCGTTTCTTCCTTCACGCCGTACAAGTCTACGTTCTTGTCCACATATATTTCCCTACTTGGAAGTTGCAGACGAGAATACCCGTACTTCGTCGCATCAATATTGCGTGTGCTGCCCAATGGGAACAGACGGGTAAAGAACTTTACTTCTCCGTTATCTTCCTGTGCCAGATTGGTAAGTCCTTGAAGGTATCCCAGCTCTACTACTTCTCCTCGTTCAGCTTTGCAAAGATTAATTACATAACCATCCGCCCACATTTCTGTGCCGAAAGTCTCTGCAATACCGTTACTACCGAAAGCCGCATCCCAGCACTTTACGTTCCGGTAGTCGATAGTTTTGTTTTCAGCAGTAATCACGGTTCCGATGCTCCACAAGTTACCACCGGCACGGCGGTTCATGTTGTCAATCCATAACTGGAGGTGTTCGCGCGGACCACCGTCGTAACTGAATTCAGATGTGGTACCACCTTCCTGGAACAGCATCAGCGTATCTTCCGCGTCGTGTATTGGCGCATAGAACTTCACGCTGTATTCGTAAGTCTGCGTGTTCTTCTGCTTCGGACGATAACGGGACTTCACCTTGTATCGCACGCCTTCCAGTTCGATGTAGTCATCCACATCCAGCGGCACGTATGAGGTATGTGTGAAGGATGCAGATACGCTGCATTCTCCACCTATTTCCTCTGTGACGGTAGAAGAAGTGTTCGGACTGGCTGTCAGTCGAAGATTGTTGGCTTTATCGTATATTTTCAGTTCCATTTAATCAGTGTTTAATCAATTCCTAAATCGAAGGCTGTGGCTCCAGAAATTTTACTGAAAACAGCACATAGAAGCGGTCTCCTTCGTAGCTTTCGTACCATGATGGATCTGCCGGCATATCCTGATACACCATATTGTAAGTGCGGTAATTCTTCACGGAGACAGCAAGCATACCGGACGTAATCAGTGTCATCATACGCTGATATTTGTCCAGACGGTCGGCTGCGGAGGTTCCACGTAGCCAGAACTGCAAGGTCCGTTCGATGCTGCTCAGTTTTACGTCCGGATTCTGAGGAAGCTCTACCCCATTCCTTTCGCGGAATTCTACGGTGGTAATGTCCTTTGCCTTGGGCATTCGAAGCAAAGCATCCATGTTCACGTGTCCGCCTTCTTCCGTCTCGCCGAGGAAAGCACCGTATTCCGTCCATGCGTCCGTTCCGTTAATTGTTAGGTATCCTGTCAGGTCCATATCATTTCAGTGTTATACCGTTCAATTTCATATCACTCAATATCTCGTGTATCTCCACCAGGTGTGCCGTATGTCCGGCTATGGTGGCCAACGTCTGGCTGTCCTGCTTCTGCGTGTTGCGGATTTCCTGCACAAACTTGTCCGTATTGGCCAGATGCGTCTGCATGTTTCGTCCTATTCCTTCAAAGGTGGATATGCTGTCCTGGCTCATGGTGGTCAGCGCACCGCTGCTGGGAGACTGGCTGCTTCCGGAATCCGCAGATGAAGACCATCCGAAAGCATTCATTATCTGTTCTCGTTCGGCGAGCATATCGTCTACAATACTCTGATATTGATTGCGTAGCATTTCAGCTTCTTTTTCGTCAAGGCCTTTGTTTATCTCTGTTTTACCATGTGAAAAAAAACTTGCCTTAGAAGGATCATACACGATAGTGCCATCTGCCGCTTCTTTCGCCCATGAGTCATATAAGCTCTGAATTCTTTCTTTATACTTATCCGCAACCATTGAGGAGAATATCGCATTCTGTAGATACTTTTCGAAATTATCCGCAAAATCCTGATTTGTGGCATCGAGGTCCGACAGCATACTGGTAAAGCTGTCACGGAATTCGTCAAAACTGACTCCGGTAAATGCTTCCTTCTCCTGTTCGGCAATTTCCTGCAACTGTTCGCTGTACTTGTCAATATTCTGAATGTAGGTCACAAACTCAGAGTTGACAGCGGTCAGTACCGACACAAACTTTTCGTCTTGAAGCACCTTACCTATGACATCTTCATCCAGGTTGATTACATCGCCAAATTCACGTATATTCGCTCCGGTCAGTTCTGAAAGTCTGTCCCAGTCCGAACTGCTCATACGGTCATTTACACGGTATCCAAGAGAGTGACTACCGATGCTTGACCCGCTTCCAGAAAGAGAATGCATCAGCTGCCGCTGGCGTTCAATCTGCACATCTACCAGTTTCTTCGCTTCCTCGGCTGCTTTCTGAGCTTCTGTTCCGTAGTCTATGTCGATGTATTCCTGCTTTTTTGATATAAGATCATCCCAGATTGTAATCAGTCCCTCATACTTCGACTTCATATTTTCATAGCCGGAATAATCCGCCCCGCCGAAACCAAACAGTCCGGCTATGGTGTTCCCTACTCCAGTCAGAATCTTAATTGAGCCAGTAATGGCACTGAAAGGTTTTGTCAAGTCGATACTTTCCAGTCCACTCATTACCTGACTTACTCCATTCAGTGTATCCGTAACCGCTTCCGGAACCTTCACGCCAAAGTTTTCCAGCATGTCCACAATGTCGTTTCCGGCATTGACAACAGCCATTCCCTTTTGCCCGATGGAATTAGCCGCTTCCGTCAGACTTTTCTGTGCGCTGTATCGTTTATCCTGTGCAGCACGCAATTTTTCTTCGGCTTCGGCCTGTGTGACCAACTTACGGGTAATCGTTCCTGTCGCTTCGTCGTATTCCTCTACAATTACGCTTCCGCCCATCTGTGTCTGGTTCAACAGATTTTGGGCTGAGCGCACTTCCTCCATTGCCGACTTGTAGTCCTCGTAGCCTTTCTTCATCGTTTCGAACGGGGAACGGTCGGCCAGTTCGGAGTCAATATCCTTGAACGCATCCATTACTTCCTTGAAGGACTCGGGGCTGATGTCATCGCCTATGCCTTCCAGGTATTCCTTCAACTTTTCGCGAAGGCTTTCCAGTGTATCGGTGGAAACCCGTTCCAGATCACCGAAGATTTTGTCCCAGTCCATCCCTTTCTTCATTTCCTCGAAGTCCAGGTTGGCCAGCTTGTCGTCGCGTTCACGCACAAGTGTGTTAGCTTCTCCTTCCGTTTCCGCAGCGGCAATCTTCCGGGCGTAATCCATTGCAATGGCCAGACGCTTTTCCTGATATGTGCCGTATTGTTTATTGTAGTCGATAAGGCTTTGTGTGGCCTTGTCGCGATATTCCTGTTCAATCTGATAGATCTTTTCGTTGTACACCTGTTCCGCCAGCACGCGGTTGGTGTTAGCCGTGTTCTTCACTTCCTCATACTGGCTCTGAGGAATGTTGTCACCTTGCTTCCGTGCCTGGTTCATCTTCTCCACTGTATCGCGCTCTTGCTTGTCGATTTCGGAAATGCTGTCATCGTATTCCTGCTTGGCCAGTGCCATCCGCTTTGCAATACCTTCCTGCATAATCTGTATGCGGAGTTTCTCTGTAGTCTGTTGTGCTTTTACGCGGGCATCAGCCAGCTGGGAGGCATAGTCTGTCTTTTCTTTGTTTGTTCCTGTTCCTGTTTTAGTTCCTGAAAAATCAGTACTGTAAGCTGATGTGTCTATCTGTTTGACTACACCTTCTACTATTTTATTGTTTTTTGCAATTTCATCAGAGTACTTCTTTATGTTTGACATGCGCCGCTCGTATTCTTCAATCAGTTTCCCTTCTGCTGTATTACTAATCCATGATTTTGCAGCACTATCTACAATTGCACTTCCTTGATTTACTTTACGATAATTTTCCCACATTTTATCGCGTTCCTTCAATGCAGCTTCGTATGCGGCCTTGTTTTGATTTGTCCAATTTGTGTCCGCATTGATGCCACGCTGCAACTGGAAGTTTTTCTTAGAATAATCAGACACAATATCTTCAGCCGCCTGTGCCTGTCCCTTACGGATAATTGCTTTGGTCAGTTCATCATAAGCTGAAGCCGCATTTCCAGCCAAAATTGCTTCATTGCTAAGCTTCCCAAAGTAATCAGGATACATTTTTTGCAATTCATCCACCGCTTTGTTCCTTTCTCTCATGGATTTAGTGGAATCTTGCGTAGCAGTATATAATATCTTGAGTTTAGCTGATTCTTCCGAAGCTGATTCCCCTCCCTTTCTTCTTGCGCTGTTAAGTTGTTCTTGTAGTTTTTGCGTTTCGGAAAGTTCTTTTTTTACGTTGAATAAAGACGATAACCATCCGGAAATCTGCTTATTGAATACAATTATCAATGTTATTGCAGTAACCAGTCCGGTCTGCCAGCTGAACAAGGAACTTACCAGCTGCTTCCATACCGGCACGCTCTTCTGACCAGATGCAGCCAAAAGTTCATTCTGTTTGCGTACATCCGCGATGGCATCCGCTAACATCGGGAGGTTGTTGGAGATAGCGAGGATAAACATCTGCGGCCCCATTGCCAGCGAAGGCAGCTCTCTTGCCACCTGACTGAACTGCATCTTCAGGTTGTTTGTTTTACGCGTAACGGCTTCCGTGTCGATGTCGATTGAAGGTGTTTTGGCTGCCTCCTCTTTTGCTTTCTGCAAGTCTTTCAGACCAGCTTTCAATCCGTTGATTTGTCCGGTCAAAGCCTGTACGTTGGCCGCTTCCTGCGTGTATCTTTTTCCGGCTTGCTTGTTCGCTTCAAGCTGCTTGATCTGTTCGGCACGTACCTGCTTCAATGCTTCAATCAGTTTCATAGTCTGATTTTCCACATCATCCACATTCTTACCCACGCTCTGTAGTCCGGCCTTGGTAAGGTCTTTCATGAATATTTCCAGTTCCACAGGTACTGCCATATCATTAATCTTTTATTGCATAATGGGTAAAGAACTCCATCGGGTTCATCCCCTTTGTCGTATTCGTTTTATCGGTTTGTGTGTGACTGTTTCTTTGTTTCTCCCGCTCCTCCATCTCACGGATCTGTTGCATCAGGTCCGGCTTCTGCGGAGGAACCCAGTGCGGAATGTCTGCCATCATGAGCTGTAGGGTGACAACATTCACTTTGTCAAGAATGTAGTCAATGCTCCAGCCCGTTTCTGTCGCTAATTGACCTATCACGCCGAAAAGGCTATGCGAAGGTTCCGTATGTCCCTTCTTTAACTCCTCCTGTCGTTTGCGCTTTCGTTCCGGCTCGCTAAGGGCTGCATCTTGTTCAAGGCTGCTGCCGATGCGATAATAATCCCGAAAGACGTGGTAGATGTACTGTTCAGCACCTGCCGCCAGGCGGCTGCAAGTTCGTCGGGTGTCATCAGTTCACGGAGTATCCAGGCCACCGGGCGGTTCAGCACTCTTCCCAGTACAGGCCCTCTCACGATTCCGTATGCCACAATACGGCTGATGTCCTTACCATGCAGGAAGACAAACCGGATGCGCTGGTCCAGATTGTATCCGTCGTATTCTTCCGGAGTAACCCCGATACGAAGGTAGCGCTGGCTGACACGGATCAGGCTCCGGGTGGTAGGTGTCTTCATCGTAATGCGGAACGGACGCTTCCGCAACACCGTATGAAGCGGCAGGCTGATTCCCCCGTCACTGAGGGAGATGCCTGCCAGCAGTTCTATATCTTGTGCCTTCATACTTATCCTGCTGCGTCTGCGGTTGAGTCTGCGGTATCAGGCTCCACTCCGGGAGGATAGATGCGGTATCGTCTTTCCTTACCGTCTGTGGGTTTCAGAATATCCACACGGATACCCATTGCCAGCACATTCTGCATATTGATACCGTTCTGCCATCCGTTACAGCTCAATCGGGAATTGAAAACACGGAAACTATGTCCGGAATGCATGGAAATGGTCAGCACGCCATTGACAACCTTCTTTGTCGGGGGCGTATAGGAACCGTCTGCCTCTGCTTTTCCGCCGAACACATCCACCATGTCCTCCGCTTTCAACCGAATCATGTTCATCGTGAACGCGTCACTTCCCGGATTGGTCATGATGCTGTCTACCGGTCCGTCTGTTACCTGTGCGGCATTCACATCCATAAAGGTAGGCGCATTCCCTGCCGGCTGCATCCCGTTTTCATCCAGCCAGCCCAGTGTCTTTTCCTGTCCTTCCGATGTTTTGAACTTGACGGCTGCCACACCATACATCAGTCCGTTGCTTTTATCCATAATCTTGTCGTTTTTAATGTTTGCTTAAATAATATTTAATCAGTTGCCAGATAAGGGAAATCCCCAGCAGGGTCAGGGCTGTTCCTGTCAGCCATCCCTGCACTCCAGGGCGTGTTTCCTTCACTTCTTCCAGTTGACTTTCCGCTTCATCGCGGATGCGGTTTGAAGTGGTTTTCTCTTCCTGGATTACCTTGCGTTCTTCACCTTCATGCTGCGCTGTGATGTTCACACCACCTTTCCCGTCGCTCTCCGCACGGAGAGACAAACGGCCATCGTGCGCAGTGAGGCCGACGCCTTCAGGCAATGTAGGAAGAAGCAGGAGGCGGTCGGCATCCAGTGCCAGACTCGTCTGCGTCATCGGGACCGGTTCGTAAGCAGTCACCTTCGTTGCGGTCTGCGTCAGACTGTCCTTTCGGACGGCTGTCCGGTTCTCCTGTAAACTGCTTGTACTTTTGCAGCTCTGAACGGAGAGGACAACTGCCCCAATAACGGCACACAGCAGCCCGGCGCGTAATGCGTTCCAATTTAAATATGCGTTCATCCTGTCTGATGGTTAAGTTCTGTAATTCGTCAATTTTATGCTGAAGGCCGATCATGGTTTTCCCGTTCGCTTCGTACATGGTCTGGAAATATGACTCCACGTCCTTTTGCGATGCTGCCTTGTTTTTCCGGCGTGTCCGCCATAGCTCAATCAGGGCCAACAGCCCTCCGCCAGCGAACAGCCATTGTATAATTTCCCTGATTGTATCGCTCATGGCAGGTTTGTCTTTAAAGTTTCAATGTCTGTTTCCGGTTATTTCCGTCGCGCTTGTACGACACATGCACCCAGGAATAATTCTTTTCGTCAATCAGCTGGTCGAAAGGCAGATTCTCACGGATGTACTCAAAGAGTTTCCGGTTCTCTTCCTTGCTTCCTGCCGTAATGTCGGCAGCTTCTCCTTTCAGATGCTGGCTGCTTGCCTCACCTCCTACCAGCCGGTTCAGTTGCGGACAACGGTACCCTGAATTGACGGTAATAGGTTTTCCGTACCATTCGCGGAGCGGGTCAAGCACGTTGTCGGCCAGGGCTTTCAGATTACCTGCCTCCTGAAGAGGCGGTGTATTCTTGATTCCATGAGCGTCGGCGGTGGTGCTGGCACAAAGTTCACCCATTGTAAAGTGTTTCATGACTTATTCCTCCTTATGCTTCAAGTTCCTCACCGGCCGCCGGGTCTTCCTGCAACTTTTCTTCCAGTCCGCTCACGCCATTTTCTCCTCCATCAGACATAGCCATGGCCATTTTGGAAGCTTCCGCTTCGCGTCTGGTCTCAGCCCAGTTCTTGTCAGGTTCTACGCTTTGGTCGGATGTCTGTGCAGTAGAACCGTCATAACTGTAGATGGCACCGATGGCTTCCATCTTCTTCGGAAGTACGATGTAGTAGTGACGGAAGTTCACTTCGTTCTGCTGGTAGTCCGGGTTGGTCTGTGCGTCGCGGTAATACATTTTTGTGCTACCCTGCGCACGGAACACCCGCTTGGTGTAGAAGCAGAAGGATGCCTGATGGTCAGTGCCCGAAGGCGAGTTCTTGAACGGAACTTTTGTTCCTTCCTTGGTAAAGTATGGACAGTTCTCGAATTCGTACACCTCGAAGCCGTACATGTTGGCAATCTTTCCGGAGGTGTAGTTGTAATACTGGTCGCGGAACTTCTGGTCGTCTTCCAGCAGGTCGTTCACGTGGTCTGAGCAGAGCACCAGACGGCGGCCTGCGGTGGGAACCTGCAAGGCATCCAGCTTGCGTTTCAAGGCGATAATATCCTTTCGGGTACATTTCTTGCGTCCGTTATCCAAATCTCCGGAAGTGGGCACCACCGGAGTCTTCGCCGTATTGCTGTTCGGAGCCAGCGCATGGGCCGCTTTCTTGAACTTGGCGATGGTAATGGCATCACCGTGACGCTCGATCACACTGCCCATCTTGTCGTAGGAGATGGCAAAGAGCTGGTCGTCCGATACGGCAGTTTTCTTGGTCTGGAACTTGTCAAGGCCCAACGCAATATCCCCGTCTTCCAGTTCCTGTGCGGCGATGGGATACGTCGTGTTGTTAATCAGCACGTCCGGGTCGCCACCCACATCTACCAGATGCACCACTTCGTTGTTCACCGCAGCCGAATAATCGGATACTCCGTCCAGCCACGAGGCAGTCATTCCTCCGCGAAGCTGTTTCACCAGCTCGCCCGTCCAGACTTCTGTATAGACACCTTCCAGTGCCGCACCTTTCGGAAGGAATTTACCCAGTGCAATAGGAAGCACCACTCCTACAATCAGCCCCCAGAATCCTGCGTTCGGAATTCCAAGGCAAGCCAGGATAACGATACTCATCAGCACATTCACCAGTGTGCCGGTTACGAATTTTACGATTTCTTTTCTCATGTTCGTGTTTTAATTTGTGTTCAACAATCAGTTAAGTTCGGGGCAGTCCACACCGTATTCAGCCTTGTACAGCCTGCGGTACTGCTGCGGGTCGTCCTTTCGCATCAGTTTCAGTTCCTCTTCCGGAACTTCGCTCAGTTTCTTCCATTCGCCGGTAGCCGTACGGTCGGTACTGCGGTTCAGCATCATCGACGGCTTTACCGTGCCGTGCATGGCCTCAAAGGTCAGTTTCAGGCTTTCCTGCCCTACCTTCTTTCCCAGCTCGATGAAGTGGGCTTTCTTCCCTGCTTCAATCTTTCCTGCTGTTACGGCTTCCTCCACCAGATTAGTGATACCTGCCAGCCGCAGGGTGTCTAGTTCCTTTTCCAGTTTCTCCTTTTCCGTACGCAGCGTCGCGTTAGCCGTCTGGTAGCCGAGCAACACGTTAATCTGTTTCTGCACTTCCTGCAGTGTGGCGGTGTCCGCCAGCCCCAGCATCAGGGCGATGGTTTTCATTTGTTCGTTCATTGTCTGTAATGTTTGGTTTTCATTAAAGCTTTCATTCAACAGCGGTAGGTCGCATCCGCCTCCTGCATCCAGTCTGATTTCCCGCCCTTCGTAAGAGAGCCGGATGTTGTCATCGTTACCGCCGATGTCCACCATACTGTATTCCATCAGCTTGCAGTGGGTCACGGTAGGACGGGTTTGTCCGGGTTTCAGCAAGGCAGCATCTTCGCTCGTTTCCAGTATCTCGAAGTTGGGCGAACCCATACGTAGCGTGCCTTTTTCCCATTGCTGCTTTGCCAGACGCGATTCTTCGCGTACCTCATCAAACCAGGGTTCGCCGGTCACTTCTCCATCCGCTACGCGTATGTCCTTGATCATTCCTATTACCACGCCCCGCTGGTGCATCCAGAGCAGTACTGGATTCCGGTTAAACTGCGTCAGGTCAATGCCTTCGGTACGGATCCACGTGCCGTAGCAGTTCAGCGTTTCGTTCGATATTCTGATTCGTTTTGCCATTTTTCCGTTCGTTTGACGCAAACTTACTCTGCCTTTCCCGTCCGGGCAAAAAAGTGTGTAACGGTTGCAAGGAAGTGTGTAAATGCTGCACTGTTCTCTGTAACGCTTGCACCCCTTTTTCGTGGATGCACGAAAATGGATGAACTTTGTCGTAAACGAATATAAATACAAGGTAAAACATGGCTAAAAACGACACAAAACAGGAGCTGGCACGGGTGCTCTACATGAGCGGGCTTTCGCAGGAAGAGATTCTTCAGAAAGTGGAAGTGAGCCGTCAGACGCTCAGCCGGTGGATTAATACCCTCGGCTGGAAAGAGATGAAGGCGGCACGCAATATCACCCGTCCGGAACTGGTGAACAAATTGCTGTCTTCCATCAACTCCCTGCTCGACAAGGCGAACGAGCCGGGCAACGAAGATATGCTGGCCAGTCTGGGAGACAAGCTTATCAAGACGGCCACGGCCATCGAGAAGCTGGAGAAGAAAGCCAGCGTGGTAGACCGAATCGACACCATGATTGACTTTGAGAACTGGCTGGCTGCGAACCGTGACAAGTATCCCCTGCTGACCAACGAACTGTTCCAGCTCGTGAACCAGCTGCACAACGATTACCTGAATGAACTCTTCGCCCAGAAAGGAGGCTGAGCATGACGGAACAGGAAAAGAAAGAAGCCCTGAAACGATGGCAGGAACACTGCAAGCGGGTGAAACAGATGACCTCGCAGGAACGGGTGGAAACCGAAGCGGAACGCAAGCGGAACATCGCCCGTGCCCTGAAGGATTACGATTGTTTCTGCCAGCGCTACCTGTCGCACTACTGCCAGTGCCCGAATGCCCGGTTTCATAACGAGGCGGCACGCTACATCGCCGCTCATCCGGAACTGCGGCTGGTCTGTAAGTGGCCGCGCGGTCATGCCAAGTCGGTACACCTGGACATCGGCATCCCGCTCTGGCTGAAATTCCGGGGTGAGCTGCACGTTATGGTACTGGTCGGCAAGAGTGAGGACAGTGCCGACGGTCTGCTGGGCGACCTTCAGGCAGAACTGCAGTACAACCAGTATATCATCCGGGACTTTAGCGAACAGTACAACAGCGGCATGTGGCAGGAAGGCGAATTTGTCACCAAAGACCAGTGCGCCTTTTTCTCCCGAGGCCGTGGCCAGTCACCCCGTGGTCTGCGCTTTCGTGAAATGCGTCCGGACTACATCGTGGTGGACGACCTCGACGACGATGAAATGTGCCGGAGCGAAGCCCGTGTACGGGAAATGACCAACTGGATCAAGGAAGCCCTGTTCGGCTGCTTCGGCGGTAAGGACGGGCGTTTCATCATGGTGGGTAACCTTATCGCGAAAAACTCCGTGCTACAGAAGATCATCGACACGCCTACCGTGAAAACTATCGAGGTGAATGCCATCGACCGCAACGGGAATCCAGCCTGGCCGGAGTTCTACACCATCGAAAAGCTGCGCGACCGCGAGGAGTTCATGGGCTACCGCTCGTTTCAGAAGGAATACATGAACAACCCTATCACCGAGGGAGCCGTGTTTCAGGAACGGTGGATACGATGGAGGCGGATGCTGAAGCTGAAATACTACGAGCAGATTGTGCTCTACATCGACCCTTCGTGGAAATCCTCCGGAAAGAACGACTACAAGGCTGCCGCCATGATAGGTCGCCCCAGGCGTGGACTGAAAACCGCCTCCCACCGGGAACTGCATCTGCTGCGTGCCTTCTGCCGCCAGTGCAGCGTGGGAGAAATGGTCCGCTGGCTCTACGATGTCTACGAGTCACTGCCGGAAGATGCGGCAGTCAGCATCTACATGGAAGCCAACTTCATGCAGGATACCATCCTCGATGAATTCCAGCGAGAAGGAGACGCACGAGGTTACCAGCTTCCTATCATGCCGGACAAACGGAAGAAGCCCGACAAGTTCGCCCGTGTGGAAGCCGTCAGTCCGCTGTGGGAACGAGGATTCTTCTGGTATAACGAGAAGCTGAAGGAAGACCCCGACCTCCGTTCCGGAATTGACCAGACGCTGGCCTTCGAGCAGGGAAGCCGGGCACACGACGACTTTCCCGATGCCTGCGAGGGAGCTATCTATAAATTACAGAAACAAACCCGTGAGGCTTCGTTCACACCCCGGCTGGGTGTTCGCCGGCCTCCTAAAAACTCATGGTAACTATGTTTATCACCGAACAAGACTACATACAGGTGAGCAGCGATGCGCTAAAAATCATCCAGCAGTCTACGGACGACAACCGCCTGCTGGCCGAACGACGTGCCATGGACCGGATATCCAGCTACCTGGACGGACGCTATGACATGCAAGCGGCCTTCACTGCCGAGGGAGAAGATAGAAACATTGACCTCGTGGGGCTGGTGGCCGACCTGGCACTTTACTTCATGGTGCTCAGTCTGCCACAGAAGATGGGCTACGAAATCCGGAAGGAACAGTTTGAAAACGCCATCGCCTATCTGGAGAAGGTTCAGTCAGGCAAGGCGGTCATGAACCTGCCCGAGCTGCAACCCACGGGCGAAGAAGGAGAACAAACCGGCGCCGGTATACGCTACGGCTCCGACAAACGTAACAATTATATCTGGTAACTACTATGGCAAAGAAACCGAAAATAGAATATCTCAACCGGATGAATGCCGCCGAAAGACGGCGCATCAAGGAAATGAGTGTCAAGCTCCAGCTGCTCACGGAAGCATTGACACGGCGTGACCTGGCCGACTGGCGGCGTGCATGGCAGATGGCTATCAACGTAGACAACCCAAACCGTACCCGTCTGCTGAATCTTTATACCGATGTGGATGCCGACCTGCACCTGACCGGATGCGTGCAACAGCGCATGGGATTCGTACTGAACAAGAGTTTCAAGCTCTGCGACGCGAAGGGTGTGGAGAATCCGGAACTGACGGAACTGCTGGAGGCTCCCTGGTTTAAGGAATTCATGCGAATGGCACTGGAAAGCAATTACTACGGTCATTCACTTATTGAACTGGGCGACGTGGTGGAAGTGGACGGACGGATGGCCTACAACCGGGTAAGCCTGATTCCGCGTACCCACGTCATTCCCGAATACGGTGTCATCATCACCCACGAAAACGACACCTGGCAGGTGGGCTACGACTACCGGAACAGCGAGATGAAAGACTGGTGCATCGAAGCCGGAGGCACGCATAATCTGGGTCTGTATCTGAAATGCGCCCAGCAGACCATTCCTAAAAAGAACATGTGTTCGTTCTGGGATATGTTCGGAGAAATATTCGGTATGCCGCTGCGAGTGGCGACTACCACCAGCCGCGACCCGAAGGAATACGACCGTATTGAACGGATGCTGCGCGACATGGGAGCAGCCGCTTACGGACTGTTCCCCGAAGGAACGACCATCGACTTGAAGGAAAGCACCCGTGCCGATGCGTTCAATGTGTACGACAAGCGTATCGACCGCTGCAATTCGGAAATATCGAAGGGAATCCTTACCGTGACCATGACCATGGAAGACGGAGCCAGTCTTTCGCAGAGCGAGGTACACCGTAAGATGCTGGAAAACCTTATTCAGAAGGATGCCGACCTCATCCGCGACCTGGTGAACTGGCAGCTTATTCCCCGCATGATCCGTCACGGATTCCCGCTGACAGGATTCCGCTTCGCGTGGGATGAGTCGGTAGACTATACGCCCGAACAGCAAGTGGCCTACGAGCGTCTGCTGCTGGAGCATTACGAAGTGGAGCCAAAATACTTTGTAGACAAATACAACATCCCGCTGAAGCGGAAGAAAGACACTTCTTCCATCACGGTGCCGGATATGAAGAAAACTACACAACAGAAGTCCGGAAAGGAAGGGAAAAAGCTGGTATTACCGGAAGGGGAACACCCTTTTTTCGACTAAGCCCCGAAGATTATAAGGGGCTGCATCAGCGGTACGCCGACATCCTGAAACTGGCGGCTGAGGAAGAGGAAGAAACGGAAGAAGCCATGGAGTTCCCCACCCTGGAAGCCGGATGGATGCTGCTCATGGGATGGCTCTATCAGCAGGCAGAAGTATCGCCCGAAAGCCTGACTGTCGAAGAGGTGCAGCGTTTTATCCGTACTCATTCCGACGTACTGGACGGAGCGGTGGACACCGCTCTGAAGGAAGTCAAGCTGGACGACATATCGGTGCAACGTCTGAAGGAGTCGAACTACGTGTTCAGCGGTATCAAGACCTTCCACGAACTGAACGAGGTTTTCCCCTCCCTGTTGGATGAGGAAGGAAACAGAAAACCGTTTAATCAGTTTTTAAATGAAGTTCAAAAGGTGTATGACACCTACAATGTGCAGTACCTGCGTACGGAATACAACTTCGCACAGGCATCTTCCCTGATGGCCGCACGGTGGAAACAGTTCGAACAGGACGGCGACCGCTACTACCTGCAATACCGCACCGTGGGAGACAAGCGTGTACGTCGTACCCACCGGATGCTGCACAACATCACCCTGCCCATCGAAAGCCCGTTCTGGGACAAATATTTCCCGCCTAACGGTTGGAACTGCCGCTGTACCGTGGTGCAGGTACGCAAGGACAAATACCCCGTGAGCAACGAGCAGGAAGCCATGAACCTGGGCAGTCAGGCCACTGCCGGAAAGTATCAGGAAATGTTCATGTTCAACCCCGGCAAGCGGATGACCACCTTCCCGGCATACAACGGATACACCCTGCGCAAATGCAACCAGTGCGAAGTACGTCCAGACAAGATGAAGCTGGCTGCCGACATTCCGGACAATGAGGTATGCCGGGCGTGCAGGTTGCTGCAGGAAATGCGTGCCGGAAAAGAAAAGTTGAAGGAACAACGTAAGGCTGTCCGTCAGTGGGCCAAAGAAAATCTGGTCGGGAAAACCGTGCTGGTACAGGGAATACAGAATCCGGTGGAATTCACCTCAAACGGAATCAAGGAAGCATTGAACCAGCCCCACAAGTATGTAAGGGCAAAGAACGAAGCGGTCTACAACCTGATTAATCTGCTGAAAGATGCCGAACACGTATTGGAACGTCCGGATGAAAAAGGAAATCCCATGGTCATGAAATATCATTACCTACGCATCCGTATAGCCGATGAGGATTCCTTTGCCGTAATCAGGGAACTTGTGGACGGAAAGTGTCAGTTCTATTCCATCGTGGAGAAGCTGAAAAAAAGAAAAGAGAGCGACTGAAGCCTTTAGTGAAGGATCTGCAATCCAACCCAGTACCTCGAGTCACTCTCTCTTTTGCAAATATACGATTAATTCATTAAAAAACAATGCATAATGGCTGAAAAATCAAATCAGGTGACACGTGACCTCCAGCGGCGCATCAACCTGCTGGTAAGGGAGACGCTGAAGGATATACGGACGGAAGCACTGGAAGAGTTTGACCGTAACTTTGAGCGCGAAGCCTTCTTCAACCAGAAGTGGGCACGACGCAAGTTCAACGACGACAAGAGCCGGGGGCTGCTCGTCCGCACAGGGAACCTGCGACGCAGCATCACGGGACGCATCACCAGCCGCGACAGCGTGGTAATCGAGACCACTGAACCGTATGCCCGGATACATAATGAAGGAGGCACCATCACCGTGACACGGAAGATGAAGAAGTACTTCTGGTACCGCTATCAGACCGTGACCGGCGGAAGGGCTGCCGACGGATTCAGCTACAACCTGCAACGAAAGAAAAACGGCGCACCACGCAACAACAAGCGGAACCGTGCCCTTACCGCCGAAGCGGAGTTCTATCGTGCCATGGCCCTGAAAAAGGTAGGTAGCAAAATTACTATACCCAAACGCCAGTTCATCGGCAACCATCCCGACCTGGAAAAACTGCTGAAAGAAATCTTTTACAATAACGCTAAAAACTTTGACACACTATGAGACGTATGCTTTATCTCGGCCTGACCGAAGCACTGAAAGAACTGAAGGATGAAAGCGGACAGCCGCTTATCCGGCACATTGACCTGTGGAACGAGCAGGTGGAATTCATCGAGCAGGAAGAACCGTTTGACACCCCGGCAGTGTTCATCGAATTCCGTCCCGTGCAATGGCGCACGCTAAGCGGAACCGTCCAGCAGGCAGACGTTCCATTCCGGCTGCATGTGGTCACAAAATGGAAAGGAAGTGCAAAGGATGGGAGTATGTTTCAGGAGGAATCGCTGGCACGCTTTGACCTGCTGGATAAGATTGACGCGCACCTGTTCAACTTCTTCCTGTCTGCCCGGAATGAAGCGGTCTGCATGACCCGCCGAACGGGCAGCAGCACCAACCACAACCATGAGGAACTGGTGGAAGACATCAGCGATTTCACCTGCCAGGCCACACAGACCTTTTAACCGAAAAGTGTCAGCTGCCGTTCCGCCTGTGCGATGCGCTCCATCACACGTGGGTCGGCACTGGCATTGATGATGTTGTAGAAAGTCTTTTCGCAGATACGATATTTCGGCCAGATGTAACGTCGCAGGATTTCCCTATTCGACAGTCCGCTGCGTGCATGCTCATCGTAAATCCGCACAATATCCTGCACGCGGAAGGCATAGCTCATACCTATTATTTTCTGACGATTTTTCCTGGCCATATTACCCTGCTGACTTTCTGCAAAAATACGAAAAAACACACATAAAATAGCATATTCATGCATCTTTTCACATGCATACAACGCTACAAGGACGATATGTAATTACTCGGGGAACTTTAGTTTATGAATAATTAAAAATGAAAATCCCCGGCATCCGGCTTTTGAATGTCGGGGATTTTTGTATCAGTCTTCAATGTATTTCTCATTTTTGAGCAATTCTGTCATCATCCTATCACGATAAGCCTTGCTTTGGTAATTACCATCATATTTTTTGACCTTGGATTCGACTTACTCTTGTACTTAATGTGAGGACTTGGTGTATCCATTCTTCTGAGAATGACATACCCGTCTTTGCATAATTTTTCTTGATCGTTTGCGTTCATATCATTCAAAAATCATTTGTATACCGTAAATCTTAGCTACTTCGTATTCTGCCTGACATCCTTTGCTTTCTTGCCATCCACGACAGAAATAGACTGCATCGCATTCCAAGAGAGCCTGAATGTCTCTCCCCATGTGTTCTGCATAAGATGCGTTTGAGTCTGGCGATGCGTCGAATGGTGTTATCGGATTGTAATCATTACTTTCCAAACCCTTCTTTGCCAAATCTACATGAATATTGACTTCTGTAATGTCTTTCCCGCTTATCGGTATGGAGATATATACTTTCTTTCGGTTTTCATTTTTCACATACAATGTAAGGTCAAATACAGATGTATCCATGTAAGGAAGTGCAGAACCGTCTACATTGAATGATAACACTATTTCTGTTCCGTTATTCTTTGTTATAACAGCGCATAATGGCCATTTCTCGTTGTTTACGTTGAAAATCAATCCTCTTACGTTACCGCCTTCACGGGTCTTGATTTCACCTTGTATCTGTCCTCCGTGTATCTTCTTCGCCATGTCTATCGTAAACGGCACTTGTTTCATATATTCTTTCATAAATCAATAATTTCAATTTTCAGACTTTTTTTTAAATCACGCATCATGTCAATTGTGTTGTTATTGGATACATCAAAGCAGATACCCAGGTATTCCGGGTTCTGCTTGGAGCGTTGCACTTTCAGGTCGCAGGGGCGGCTGTGCTTAATCCACACGAACATGAACTGACTGATCATGCTGTAGTGTATCTTCGCCGCCACCCTGCGAGGCTTGAACAGATTAAGGTTCTGGTTCTGCATAGGGTTCTATGTTTTTAACCACCTGTCCGCTGAGCCAGATTCGTCCGCTTCCCTGGCATTGCGGACACACCTTCTGTTGCGGATATTCACGTCGGACATCCTTTTCGGCATAAAATGTCACTGTGCCGGTGCCTCCGCACTGACGGCAGAGGCATACCCGGCGATGGATATAGGTCTTTTCTGTTTTCATCTTCTGTCTGCATCATTAAATTCGGGTTTCACATCAGGGTCTGCTTAGTAGGGGTACACGTCCATGATGTCGGTTTCCTGTACGGAGGCTATCACGTAGTCGGCCAAAGTGTCCTTCATTCCTTCATCCAGTTTCTTGATGGCATCTCGAAGGTCGGCAGCCTGTACCAGCACATTAAATGCGGTACGCTTTTCCACTCCGGTCTTTTCATCCAGTGTGATAAACCAAAGTTTGCATTTATACCAGCGGTCGGCAGACTCTTCTTCGCTTGGAAATATCTCATTATAGTTTGCTCTTGCTACACCAGCCACAACAAACTCTCCCTGAAAGAAAGGTGTCATTTCTTCGATAATACGGCTTTCGGCTTCGGTGAAGCTGAGTGCGTCTACCAAGTAGGGTTCGGTGACTTTCTTGTTCATTCCGTTTTCCATTGTCTTTTCGTAACGGATTTTGCATGTAAACCAGTTGTGCATCATAATTTTTCTATTTTTGTTGAGTTCTTAAATATTACGTTAGTGTGGTCTCTCCTCGAATCGTCCATACAATCAAGGCCTTTTCCGTAGCAGCTGATTGAGTGCTCAAAAAACCAGCATCCGCTGCATGCTTTGTCCGGATCTTCCACTTCGGCCACTTCAAGCGTATGTCCGTTCCATGTGAATGTTTCTCCTAATTTGTGTTCCATGATTCTTTGATTTTTTTGATTAGTTCATCCCATCCTTTCCGGGCCATTCGTGGTTCCATCCAGCAGAGCCAGCCCATAATGTCAAGAATCTTTCCTGTCAGTTTCAGGATAAATCCCAACACGATGACCGGACCAAGAATGATAGAAAAGGATGTGAATAGGATGATTTGCGTGCGATTGTTCATTATTCCAGGTAATAGGTGATTACGATTATGTTGTTACGAAGGACTACGACTCTCATCCCATCCCCACCATCTACGATGTAAACGAATGTAGATGTGCTGTTCATTATCAGTTTATCTTTCCTCAGCGAGAGTATCTTTCCAATGATTATTTGTTTCAGACGGTCGTAGTCGTAGAATCCAACCTCATGAATGGGTCTTACATATATCCTTTTCAGGTATTCGTGTAGCTTGATCATCCAGCGCGGCCATTTGTCGCGCCGGATGGGTGAATCAAAGGTGAGCTCTGCCATTGTTATTCCAATTTAATGATTTCGCATTTCTCCAGGAAAGGAGACAATTTCTGAAAATTGTAAGCCTCAATAAAACCTCTGAATTTTCTTGCATTCTTAATGTCTTTCACGAAGCATAATTCATACGAAAAATCCGATGAAAGTTTTGGGTATCCTTTTTTCAAGTAGTCTCCAGCTCCAGTCTTAATCACATATATTCCTTTCCCATACTCTTTTATCCTATCATTTATATCTTTCCCTGCCCAACAGGATATGCAATGAGGACCGGATGGTGCGTTGTAATATCCTGCATCCGGATTAATCTCTTTTCCACATTTACAACAGAATAACTTATTCATCTTCCTTTTCCTCCTCAATCCAAAATGTGATTATAGGTGTATCGTAGAGCGTGTATACCGTAATGCGGTTATCAGTTCGTTCTATCTTATGAGTTACGCCAAGTGTGTTTTTGGAATTTCGAACGATGTACACAAAATTGTTCAAGTATCTTTCGATGATGTCCATTTCTTCCTTTGCCTCCTCTTTTGTAAGAGATTTAATTGGAAATCTTTTGTGATAGTATCCAGATACTTCCAATGCATATTTTGGAATAGGTTTCTTGATAAATTCTCTTTCAATTCTGTACTTTCCCATTTTTCTTCCATCCATTAAGTTTATAAACCATTTCCCTCGCTTCCTCCGGTGAGCGGCACTCCGCGATGGGAGTGCCTTCACATGTGGACTGGGTGTATTCATTGCGATACACAATCCAAAGGTGACCGCGACGGAGATAACTGTATTTAGGCCGTCTGGACCGCATCGCTTTCCTTCTTTGGTTCGACATAGAAAGATTCGTCCTGCACCACTTCTACACCGATGTTGGCAAACTGTTCCGCAACTTCCGGAACGTCACGGTCGGCCAGCAGCTTGTCTTTTGCCAGTTCCTCGGTGGTGCGAATGTATTGTGGAAGAAACTCTTTACAGAGGTTCGTCACGGCTGCCCAGGTAAATCCCTTCCGGTTTTTCAACTTCGGATTTCCGGTGCGGAAACCGATGATACCGTGTGCCGATTCCAGACTCTTTTTCTTGCTGAACAGCGTATCCTTGTTTTCGGTGGCGTAGGTCTGCATCACTTCGAATGAACTGTCTTTTGTCGCGTTCAATTCTGCCAGCTGGTCTGCATACTTCTCACGGATCTTTGTCATTTCCTGGTCCATCTTGGCTGTGAGTGACTGGACCTTTGCGTCAGCCATTGCAAATTCGGCAAATGCCTGTTCGTACTGTTCGCGGCTTACTCCGCTGATTACTGTTTTCTTTGTTCTTTTTGTTGCCATTTTAATTAAGTTTTAATTGTTATTTAAATTCTGTATAACACAAACGTATTTTTCCTTCAGGGTTAAGGCCTTGCATTATTCTTTTAACACCCATCACATCGTCTGTACGCCAGCATGTGCGAATGCTCTTACTCGGTCTGTCAGGATAGTAAAATAGAACTCTCCATACGATGTATTTCTTTCTATTCATCCCTCATGTCCTCCATTGCAGCCATATCGTAATCCATCTTCATTGCTTCGTCGGCCTGTTGGCCACAGAAGTTTTCCAGCTCACGGAGTATCGTTACGCGGTCGCAGAAGTCAAACTGCTGCATGCGTCTCATGATTTCGTTCTGGATTTGTTCGATTGTCTGTTCCATAGCTATTCCTTGTTTGATTTACTGTCCTTGTAATCTCTTACTACCGAGCTTCCGAGCAGCTCGCGTCTGCTGTAGTACACGTTGTATCCTTTCTGATAACGGGTAATGAGTCCTTTGTTAGCCCATTGCTTGATGGTGGTCTTTGCGCACCCAATCATGCGGCACGCATCTGCCTGACCTATCAGTTCATCGGGGGCTTCGGAAATGTCTTTCCTTGGTGCCGGTGCCACATCGCCCACTCTCAGGCCCAACCTCCTTTCCACTCTTTCCAGGCGAAGAAGAAGCTTTTTGTACTCCGATAGGCTAATAGTGATTGTTTCCTCTTCTTCCTCTTCCGGTTCGTCTTCCAGATCCGGACAGATGGCACTGATACCAATCTTTCCGGCGAGGAACTGTGCCGCATCGCGTGCGGCATAGAAAAGAGTTTCGTCTCGTTCGTCCTCCGGAACGTCGCGCACATACTGATTGAATACCCATGATTCGCTACACTTCATTTCCAGGACTTCCACCTGTATCCGGCTCGCAGCGTCGTTATAAGACTTCAAGTGCTCGATGGCACGGTTTATCTGTGATTGCTTTCTCATATCATTCCTCCTTTCTGGCCATAGCCTCAAATTGTCTTTTTACTTCCTTCAGTTCCTCCAGCGACATTTCCGTCAGGTTCTTGCGGAACTTGCTTCGTGTGCGGCAGAACTGGTTTATCTTCGCTTTGTTCATTTCAAAGTCTGCTATCGTGTCGTTCGTATAGTTCTTGTTCAGACAGGAGATACGGAACGACAGGGAGAATATCTGTTTCACCAATGCACGTGCCTGTTTGCGGATTTGCTCGGCTGCCTCACGATTGAAACGGGTTAGCAGCAGTCCGGCTTCTTCCTTGGTCAGTCCGGCGGTGCTGTCGGTGCGGCCAGCGGTGAACTGGCTGATAAACCCGTGACGGTCTTCATCGGAAAAACCCATCTTGTGAAACTGGGCTTGCAGTGCCTTAATCTGTTGCGGGGTCACTGTTCGTTCTTTCATTATTGTTTTCATGTGATTTTATGATTATAGATTATTCTTCTCCGTGATACTGCCGTGCTTTCTCCGGCACAATGTCATAGTAACCGACGGGACCAACGAAGCGTCCTTTGGAAAAGGCCCTAAAGCCTTCGACGTAGATTTTCAGCGAGGCATCGTACATCACTCCTTTGGCGGCCCGTCCGTTTGGCAACTGCCCTTCTGCATGGCTGATGAAAATGAGCAGCTTCCGCTTGTGTTGTTCCTTGAAGTCGATGTACTGGCGGTACGTCATTCGGGTGTACTGGAAGGAATCGATAACCACGATGTCCGGACTTTTCTGCCGACGGAGTCGGATGCTGAGTTCCTCCATATTTTCGTTGTCGATAAGAAGGAACTTCTTGTTTACGTCCATCATTCCTGTACGCCGGATGGCATCCTGCATGGTGCGGCAGGCACCTTCCTCCATACTGTCGTAAGCCACGCGCCCAAAACGACACAAATACTTGCAGAGCTGGAGGGCAAAACTGGTCTTTCCGCTTCCGGAGTTTCCCCAGATGATCCAGACTCCTCTGCGCTCCGGTGTGCCAAACGCATCGTACCAGGGGCCATCAAAATCCATCACGTCAAACTTCATGGAAAGAAGTTCACGAACCCCCTTCGCATTACGGTCGAAAGTGAACTTCTTTTTCTGTGGGGGCGGTGTGGAATCCTCTTTATTCATTGCCGCCTCCTTTCTTCATACGGGCCTCAATCATCCGCTTCTGGCGATGGATGCATCTTTTCACTCGGCGAAGGTCGTTGTCGCTTCTCTTTGCATCCTTAATCACCTCTTCTATATCGGCACGGTCGGTCAGGTTGTTGGCCTGGCAGATAGCGTAGATGTCATTCTGATCAGTAGGAGACACATCGAAGAAACGTCGTCCGATGCGGCTGTTGATTTCCTTGTAACCCTTCTTGTTGTAGCGAAGTCCGGCTTCCATCCGACGTTTGATATAATCCGTGCTGAGAAATACAATACCTGAGTGCCCTTCCAGACGGTTGTAGATGCTGATAAAGTAGTTGAACACACTGTCGGTCAGTTTGTCGCCCTCATCGAAAATCAGCAGCGGGTTTCCCAGGAAAGAAATCATGCTGATGGCATTCTCCAGCATATCGCGAAGATTTGTGGTGTCGGTGGGTGCGCCTACCTGCTTGGCTATCTCACGCACAAAGTCGCTACGGCGCATATCTTCCGAACAGAGGATATAGAACACATTGCGATGCGTGCGGCGGTATTCGATGGCTGCCGTTGTCTTTCCGCATCCGGCATCACCCACAACCCAGGTCACGTTCTTGTAAGCCTGTGCATCGGTCAGCGCATAAGTGATTTCCTTGAAGGTCTTTCCTTCGTGTAGTGTCCATGAATCAAATGCAAAGCCTATCTGCGAAGCGATACGGATAAACATTTCATCACTGATCAGTTCATACTTTCCGTTGCAGAGCTGGCTCACGGTGGCCGAGCTTACGCCCTGCAAGCTTTCTGCGGCACGGTTCAACGTAGGGTAATTTGAGCGGTAGGCAATCAGTGCGCTACGCACCTGTTCTTTCATTTCTGTTGTTAATCCTTTCATTGTTTTAATAGGTATTTAAGTATTGTTTAATCAATCAGTTAGAATTTTCCCAAGCTGTCCAGTTCATCGAACGTCGTGTTCGATACTTTCTTTGTCCAGTCACCGGCTGATGCGAAGGTCAGCGGTTCGTCTGTCAGTACAGGTTCTTCCGGAATCTTCGTGTCGGGGGCCGGTACCGGGGCTTCCAGCGTTCCGTGCTTCATTTCCTCTCGGTATCCGTCAAGCTGCTTTTCGCTGACGGCCACCGGACGAGGTATCCGAAGCTGTGTGTATGCCTCGCCCATCGCTTCCTCCATGAATAGGTCTTCCTGTGCGATGTGCATGGCCGCACGTGTGCGGCGGTTGGCATCCAGCTGGGCAAACAGGTAAGCATTCTCTTCTTCGGTGCGTTCTTGGGTAGCACGGTGGATGGTGACCTTCGGCGTGGCGATTGCCGCATACTTGGCACCCGTGTCGGTAACCGCCCAAAGTTCGATGCGGGTCATATCCTCCGGATCGTAGCGGTAGAGGAACTGACGGCCCACGTTCTGCAGGTGGAAGTTCATGTCCACCAGTCCGTCGTCGCCATACACCATGTAGCTGTATTCCTGCTTGTTCATGCGGAAGATGAAACCTTCCTTGGTGTATTGAACCGGAGCCTGAGAGAACAGCATAAAGATTTCGTGGGCCTCGTATTCATCCAGAGTCTGGGCCTGTGGATTCTCAATGGCTGTCTGCATTTCCAGGCGAGTCATGCCGGTGGGGCTGGTAGGGTGCTGCATCGAGTTCCATTCTTCGCGGCAGTCGGCATACTGCTGTTTCAGTTCCTCCAGCGTAGGCAGACGGTCGATGTTCGCCATTACCAAGTCAATATTGGCACGGCTTGAAAGCTTCTTCGCCGTAATGTTCTGACCGGTGAAGTTGTACATCTTGTGAAGTACCTGCTGCTGGAATCGTCCAAAAGCGGACTCGATGGATTTACTCTGACCGTTGTGCGGCATGGTGGTCTTGTGCAAGTGACAGAGCTTCTTGAAGAATCCTTGTGCGGCCAGCTTCTTGTGACCTCCCTGGTTATCAGTTACTATCTCATAAGGCTTCACCTTCCATGTTTGTAGTGCCATGCGGTACGCCATGTACTGGTTGTAGAAGTTTTCGCCGTCGCCGATAAAGTAGCCGAGGAACAGTTCCGTACAGGCATCCATCACTTCGTACACATCCGTGGTGCGGGCCACCCATCGCTTCTGCCGTTCGTCGTAGGCACGGTAGTATAGGTTTATCTTCGTACCATCGGAGTACCACAGCGAGTTCGGCATCTGCGGCATCACCGTATCGAAGGTTGGCATATACTTGTTTTTGAACTCCCTTTCTCCGTTCACAGCGGCATACCACCACACCATCACCGCCGGATCATTCAAATAACTATGCATCGTGGTAGGACTCTTGATGGTTTTCAATCCGCGAAGCACCGCCTGACGGTTGTATTCCTCAAAGAGCTGCATATCGGTATAGACCGGGAACTTGCTTCGGCGCAGCTTCAGCAAAAGAGCACCTTCTGCCTTACCAATGCGGCGAGCCGCACTGTTACCCAGATTACCGCTAACCAGCACTCCGTAACCCTCACGCTTGTAAGCGTTGAACTTCTCACGCAGACGGGCCGGATTCTTCGGCAGTGTGTGTCCTGTAATTTCGCGAAGACGCTCACAGCAAATCAGCACGCTGCTCCATGTTTCCGCGCGGCGGGCAAAACCACCTTTAGCGTGTTCCACACTGCGTGCCTTCTCCGTACGCACCATCTCGTTCATCACCTGGGCGTTCAGGATGTATTCCAGTTGTCTGGCAGGCTCGATACGCGGCTCAAATTCCTTGAAGAACCGTACCGCTTCGGCATCGAACCGAATCTGTGTGTTGATGTACTTTTCCTGCTCACGCTGTTTCATTTCCTCGTATGCATTCTTGAATGTGTCATCGTATGCTGCACGGAGCCGTTCCGGCATGGAGCGGTAGGCAATCAGGGCCTCGCGTCCGTTACCTCCCCGCTGGAGGAGGGTAAGCTTGCCTTCACGAATGTATTTCTTATAGGTGGGCTGGCTGATAAGTCCGCTCCCCACAAGCTCCGTAAAGCTGACGCATAATGTGTTTCCGTACATTTCCATGATTAATTCGTTAAGATTGTAGTCCGGCTCCGGGACTTGAACCCGGACGGCAGCCACCTTACTAAGTTCTGCAAGCCGTGTGTGTTACTGGTTACGTGATTCCCTGTCCATGCGCCGTGCCGTTGGGATAAGTGCTAGGCAAAGGAAGATTGTAACTATCAGGTTCATCGTGCCATCAATAAGGCAGTTGGTCAACGCGGCTGTCAGTATCAGCAGCAGGTTACGTGTAGTAGTATTGATTCGTTTCATGATTCTATGGTTTTGATTTTAGTCCATCCCTATTCTCGCGAACCGGAATGGCAAGAATTCATCACTTATGCAGTTGGTTGATGTTTTTCTCTTTTCTTGATTTCCTGAAACAGATTAGCCTGCATCTTTAATAGCATACAAAACTCTTCGTCTTGAACAGACTCGCGAAATCCTCTATTACCTTTTACCAATTCTATCAGCTCACATACGTGGTCAAGCTGAGATTCTATGTTTTCAAGTGTATATCTTGTCAGATTCATATTCTCCGTCTTAAAGGTTGATGATTTCAGAATAAGGATTCTCCATTTTTTTCAACTCGTATAGTTCTGCTCCGTGATTCAAGGCATACGAACGGATAAGTCTTGCTGTAGGGCTTTTAGTGTCGTATGCCAGAGCGGCATCCACTGTACGGGTTGTAACATTCAGTTTCCGGGCTATTTCTTCTTTCAGCTCCCGGCTTGCTTTAATGAGTTTTCTTATTTCTGCCATTTCGTTATTGTTTTTGTTGTTATTATTCGGTTAAAAGTCCGTCCCTATCCCTCACGAACCGGAACGGTTTTGCTACATTTGTAGCGATGCTAAACAAACTAACTTTATTTTGATTATGAGTACTGTATATGTTTATGAGTCTTTTTACTCTGTCGTAGTTGAGTCTAACAGGCATGATACCTGTCTTATCGAATCCAATCGGATCAAATCGCTTGCAAAAGCTTTTAATGCATCCATTGTGAAGGAAGCTAAATCTGCAAGGAAAGGAGATGTGCTCTCCCGAAATATCATGATCAGTTTTAAAGCCCATTCTCATGAAACCATTATTTTTAGAGAAGCACTGGACATTATAATCGGTAGTATCAACATCTGGAATCCGGGATTGAAAGCATATATCTATGACAGTTCAGTGGAGCGGACAGATGCATCTTTCGGCCTCACTGACTAAATTCCACATCTCCTCTATGCTGTTGTCGCACAATGTAACCAAATCCGGGTGTTCTTTCCGACATTCGGATTTGGCTGTTTGTGCGTGTGCTATCATCTCGTCCAATATCCTCTCCAGCTCTTTATAATCAATCTTATGCTCTTTCATAGCTTCATTCCTCCCACGTGATGCAAAGTTGTTCGTAAGCGGGTTTCTTCTCCGGATAGGTACGCCCTTCCTGGCGGTTTTTCTTTGCCAGAGCCTGGATGCATTTTGCAACCGGATAACTCATTGAGGTTCCGGCATACACCTTCTGCACATGCCCCAGCGTGACACGCTGCTTCTCGGCTGTAAGGCAAAGCTCCGCACGGCTGATGTAGGGCTTCATGTTTTCTTTCCACTGACCGAAATACGGACGGAACTTGGGAAGCGGAAGACGATTCGTGCTTTCCGGACGATTATTGCTTATCGAGTAGCTTCCGGTGCGTCGGATGCTGGGAAGCACTGTGCCGGTCACCCAGTTGACAAACCTGTCGGCTTCCGGCTTGTTGCTTCGAAATGCAAGTTTATAAACGGCTGCTTCATTGATTACTTTCAAAGTTTGAAGACCACCACCACGAGCCCCAGAAGAAGGGGTGGTGAGATTTACCACCCCTTTCCAATCTTCAGGGATGCTATCAAGTGTATGGCTTGACCATGTTACATTCAAAGCCATTGCTACATCTTTGGCTACAAACCAAGGTTCGCCTTTAATAACTTGTGTTCTTACATTCACATTTTCATTCTCATTGTAGAATACTTGCAGACTTGTTGTCTGCTGAATGTTTGCATTATCCATAATTTGCGTTTTTAAAGATTATTTTCTACCTTTAGAGCGTCTTCGGTATTGAAGACTCTGCAAATATACACACATTTTGGGAAATACAAATAAAATCCATATAAAAATCACACAATATGGGAAATATTTTAGATAAACCATTGGTATTAGACCGCATTAAAGAGTATTATAAGCTCAAAGGCAATGCTGAATTAGCTAGATTCTTAGGCGTTGCTCCTAATACTATAACCAATTGGTATGGGCGCAAAACATTTGATATTGATGTGATATACACAAAATGTGTAGATATAGATATGAACTGGCTCCTTACAGGCGAAGGCAACATGCTCAGTTCTGATTCTGAAAAGGAAGAAAAACTGCCATCCGTAAACCAAACATACGAAGGCGCACCCTACTTTAACGTGGATTTTATAGGAGGATTCGATGTGATTGTGAATGACCAGACGCGAAATCCTGACTTCTACATCAATTATCCTCCCTATAACCAGGAAGGAGTGGTGTGGTGTAACCTCACCGGTCACTCCATGGAGCCGGAGATAAGCAATGGTGACATTATCGCACTTCGTGAAGTAACCACACCTATCCAGTATCTTCCAGCCGGAGAAATATACGGCATCGTCACAGAGGAATACCGCACAGTAAAAAGAGTCAGGTTAAGCCAAAAAGAAGGTTTTGTCCGGCTCATCCCTTCGAACAAAAGCGAAGAGTTCTGCGAACAGGAAATCCCCATCAGCATGATCCTTAAAGTATATGCTGTTTTGGGAAGTATCAGGAAGTTCTTTTAATTTATGTACATTAATGATTTAGGTTTGTATGAAAATATTTACACATATACTTTTCACTGCATTTTTATTTTTTTGTTCATGTAACAATACATCTGAAGAAGGAATTGAAAAATCAATATCAGATTTTGTTCAATCCTCTTTACCTGAAACCTGGACTTATGAACCGATTGCATACTCTGTAACTGATAGTGCCATGTCAAAGGTTGAAGATACTAAACAGTATCAAGAACTTGTAGAAGCACAAGCACAATTAGATTCAGCTTTTATTCATGATGAAACTATAGGTTATTATGAAGAAATGAAAGAACTTAAATCTAAATTTACTCCGCATTATATAGGTAAAAAGATCATTCATGCATATTTATGCTCCACAGATTTCGGTGATTCTTTATTTATTAATACATATATAATTGGAGCTGATGGAGAGATTACCAAAAGCGATGTAACTTCTGTATATGTTTCATCTCCAGATTCTGTGCGAATGGAGTCAACAAAAAAGCATCTGAAACAATTTATTGACAAGGCTGTAAAATGGTAGCAAGTATTCATAATTTAAAATTAGACAATATTTAAATCCGATTTAAAGACAAGTAGCTATGAGACTGGTAAATATTACCATGACTGAAGAACTGGCTCAGAAAATAGATAGCCTTTTAAAAATGGCCACCACATTTAATAACCAAGTGTGTGCGCCTGTAACAAATGACGATGAGTTAAATGAATATATTGCAATAGGTGAAATTCTTGAACCGATGGGATATGCCAAAAGACTGGCAGGAAACCTTTTTCACATAACTCCTGCGGGAATGTATTTTGTCAAGACCGGCGGTTTTACGTCCATGTATTGGGAAAAGAGAAATGAAGAAGAAAAGAAGAAAAAGGATGCAAAAATAAAACTATGGTTAGCCATTTGGGGAAGTGTAGCTACACTAATCAGCCTCATTCAAGCTCTTTTGGGATGCTGACAAACCCTTTACTATACGTTGCACCTCCTGCAATGCCCTGTCTGCCACTTTGTCTTCTAAAACAGGTATCACACTATGCCCCTGCTCGCATACGATGCAAACTATTTCACGCAGTGCAAATTCATATAAGGTTGCTTTACGCTGGTTCTCTAATATCGTCCGGATAAATCCTGCCATACTCCTTTAAATTAAGCTCCCGGACTTTCACCGGGAGCGTTCACCTTAAATCTAATACCTATAAAAACGCAAAATCACAAAGTATTGGGGCAGAACCCGGACTCGAACCGGGGACAATACAGGGAAGCGAATTATATCCTGCTGTTCTACCTACTGAACTATTCTGCATCATTTCCACACGCACACACGTTTTCACCGTAAAAATACGTATTATCATCCAAATAAACACTATAAATCAGCAACTTACATTAATTTTACCGCATAATCAATGCGTAAATATATAATACTATCTATATCAAAATATAGACTAAAACACACTAATAGCACACGAAAAAAGCAATCTCCTACCAAATACACGACTTAAAACCAGTTAAAAAGGTATCCCCAACTTTTTATTTTGCGCGTAAAATAAATAAAAAAGGGTATCCCCAACTGGTATCCCCAAAGGTATCCCCAACCCCTTTTTTAACATTTAAGAAAGAGATTCTGAAACCGCTTGTTTTTCCCGTCTAAATGGGTACTTAAACAGATTTCTAAACGCCTAAACATGCATAAAAAAAGGCCGAAATAAGCCTTTACAGCCTATTCCAGCCCCGTTTAGGTGATATTTATAGGGTGATGTAACAAAAACGCATTTAAAGCCCGCGTTTAGGCCGTTTAGATGTAAAGCCTATGTAAAGTAATGTCACATTTCGTTTTTCGTTCACATGAAAGCCCGTTTTCGTTTAACTCGCTGATAAACAAACCGCAATAACATTTTTGCCGCCGTTCTATCTTACACAATTCGTTCTGATGCCCGTAAAGACTTTTTCCACTCGCCTCAAAACGCCTTTACGTTTCAAACAAAACGCAAGTGCATTTCAACTGAAACGTAAGTGCGTTTGAAGTAAAACGCAAGTGCGTTTTGAGACAAACGTAAAGGCGTTTTTTCACACGATTTTCAAACAATGTCTACAGAATTATAAACAATTGATTTTCTGGCACAAACAGACACCCTGATACGAGTTTCCCACCCGTATCCAGTCTTTCAGGATGCCACATTCCGTATAACCTGCCGCCGCAAACAGTTTCCGGCTTGCCGTATTCCCCACCGGGATATAGGCATACAACTGGCGAAGACCGAGCAACCCGAAGCAATGCGACTCCAGCAACGCGAGCGCCATTCCTCCGATGCCCTTTCCGCGCAAGTCTTTCCGCACCACCAGTCCCACTTCCGCCCGACTGTGACGCGCATCGAACGAAAAGACGTCAATCATGCCAGCCACCTCCTCCACGCCACGCACCATCATCAGACGCAACTGGCCGTCGGCAAACAAATCATTCTGGTTTTCGGCAATGTAACGTTTCATCTGATACCGCGAATACGGCCCCGTAGCCGTACCCAGCTCCCAAAGCTCCGCCTCATTCTCAAACGAAAGCATCACCTCCAAATCCTCCGGTTCGGGAGCCCGGAGACGGATTGTTTCCTGCGATGACTTGGCTGTCAGTCCCATCCTACTGTTCCTCCTTTTCTTTTTCCAAATCGAGCTCCCGCATCAGCCGGCTGCGACCCGGCACACAGAAGAGCGAGGCCACCAGCAACATACCGACACACAGCAGACTGGTCAGATTAAACGTAGAATAATACACCGTCAGGTTGAACAGCACCGGAGCCAGCAGCAAGGACAGACGGATTTCACACCAGCGGCGGTAGCTCACCAATGCCTCCGGCAGTGACAACTCACGGACCCGGCGCACCAGCGACAGGCTGAACATGCGCAACGACAACGGTATCATGCACACCGCCAGCAGAATCCCCACCGTCTGCAGGATGTATTCAGCCCGAGCATCTCCCACCCGGCTGCCCTGAAGCAAGATATCCGTTTCATACAACACGCACCACGCCACGGCCAACACCCAGAACAGGGCAAATTCCACCTCCAGCACACGGAGCAATCGATTGATTTTCTTTTCCATTGTTTCCTATCATTTAAAGGGTTCCGGTAAACGCCACGCGGTTCACGATAGAACGTCCCAGCGTCACCTCGTCCGTATATTGCAATTCATCGCCGATGGAAATTCCACGGGCAATCATCGTAATCTTCACGTCACATCCGGCCAGTTTCCGGAAAATATAGAAGTTGGTCGTGTCGCCCTCCATGGTAGAGCTCAGCGCCAGAATCACCTCCTTGACAGTGCCCGACTTCACCCGCTCCACGAGGCTGTCTATCTCCAAGTCGGAAGGCCCGATGCCGTCCATGGGCGAAATCACCCCGCCCAGCACATGATACAGTCCACGATACTGCTGGGTGTTCTCCACCGCCATCACGTCGCGTATGTTCTCCACCACGCACACCGTGGTCGCATCGCGCGAAGGGTTGGAGCAGATACGGCACACGTCCGTATCGGAGATATTGTGGCACACCTTGCAATACTTCACTTCTTTTTTCAGCGTGGAAATGGCGCTGCTGAACGCTTCCACCGTGGCATTGTCCTGACGCAACAGGTGCAGGACCAGCCGCATGGCCGTTTTCCGCCCGATGCCGGGAAGTTTGGCAAACTCGCCCACTGCCTTTTCCAATAAAACGGAAGGATATTGTTGATTCATGCTTGTTTTCTTTATTTACGGAAGGCAAAAATACGGATAAAATCCTTTGACTGTATGCAGGGAACGGGAAAAACGATTACCTTTGCATCAAACAACTCAATTTCGACCTATGGACATTACCAGCGCAGAGTTTGTCGTAAGCAACTCACGGGCCGACATGTGCCCACAGACCCAACTGCCGGAATATGCCTTCATCGGGCGTTCCAACGTGGGGAAATCCAGTCTCATCAACATGCTGACCAAGAATCCCAAACTGGCCATGACTTCGTCCACGCCGGGAAAAACCTTGCTCATCAACCATTTTCTCATCAACAAGGAATGGTATCTGGTAGACCTTCCCGGCTACGGCTATGCCCAACGGGGGAAGAAGATGATGGAGAAAATCCAAAAACTCATCGAATATTATGTACTGGAGCGGGAGCAGCTCACCTGTCTTTTCGTACTGGTGGACAGCCGCCTGGACCCTCAGCGCATCGACTTGGAATTCATCGAATGGCTGGGCGAGAACGGTATCCCCTTCGCCCTGATTTTCACCAAGGCCGACAAGCAGAGTGCAGGAAAGACCAAGACCAACGTCAGCCGCTACCTGGAGAAACTGAAAGAACAATGGGAGGAACTACCTCCATATTTCGTATCCTCTTCTGAAAAGAAGACCGGACGGGAAGAAATCCTGGATTATATCGAACAAATCAACCGTTCGCTCAAGGAACAGGCCGAATAACACAAAGCCCACACATACAAATCCTCCTGTGTGAAGTTACCTGAAAAAGGACTCACACAGGAGGATTTGTCTATGATTATAAAAGGTCACTTCCATCGGATTCCACCACTCAGCGGGAAAAGACGATGTTGCCTTCTTTGCTCACATCCAGCCGCACATTGTAGCACGAAGCCCCGTCGGGAATACAAAGCGTGGCCACATAGCGGTAACCGTTTTCGTCGACCTTCACAAAATCCATGTCGCTCAGAATGGCAGTGTGCAAGAAATCGGCCGGCACCACACGGGCAAACATTTCCTTATTGATGTCTTTGGAGAACAAACGTTCCTTTCCTTTATATACGCAGATATGAATGATGTTGTCGTAGTAGACATTCTCCACCGGAAGACCTTCCTCATTGATGCTGACCAGTGTCACCCGCTTCTTGGTTGGATTGATGTAGGCATATCCTCTGTAGCGCTCTCCCCCATACAGGATGACGGAATCTTTCTCGAACACTTCGCTTTCCGTTTCACGCACGGGAACCACCGTCCCGAACGACAGCGTGTCCGACTCGGCCTTATGCAGGCTGACCACCTCTCCCATCGAGGTGCGATAACGCAAGCTGTACGCCTTCCGTTCCTCAATGAAATAATAGATAGGACGGGCACTGTGGATGGTCATCGTGTCATGACGCACGCTGAAAGGCATGGGTGCATTAATCTGGCTGGCATAATAAATACTGTCCCCCTGAATTTTGAATAAAGGAGCCTCGGTGTTGTCGTCCAGCCAGATACCCTGCAACTGCTGCATGGCCTCCTGGTCTTCTTCCTGCTTTTCCGCTTCTTTCTGCTGGGAAGACATACATCCTGCCAGACATCCTATACCCCACAGAAGCATTATCAAGCCTGTTTTTTTCATGCGTCAATCGATTTCTACATTTACCGCAGCAAAAATACAACAAAATTAAATGCCAACCGAAAAATGCCCCCTGAAAGATGTCCCACATAAAAGAAAAATGTATTATTTTTGCAATATGATTGAATTGGCAAAACACATAGAAGTATTACTGCTGGAAAACGATTGCGTTATCGTTCCCGGCTTGGGAGGATTCATTGCCCACAGACGGCAAGCGGCCATCTCCACACAAACAGGAGAATTCCAGCCGCCCCTCCGCACCATTGGATTCAATCCGCAGCTGGTGATGAACGACGGACTTCTGGTCCAGTCGTACATGCAGGCCTATAACACCGACTTCCCCGATGCGACCCGCCGGATTGAAAAGGTAGTCACTGAAATGAAAGACCAGTTGTACCAGCAGGGACAGGTCACCCTCGACCATGTAGGTACGATTTATTATAATATGAATGGAGGCTATGCCTTCGAGCCGGCTTCCCCGTCTTTCTTTACACCGGGACTGTATGGACTGGAAAGTTTTACGCTCCCATTGTTGAAAGCGCTTCCCGCAGACGAACCGAAGGAATACAAACTTCCGGAGGTGAGCCGTCCCGCCACGGACAAAAAGCGACATTTCTCCCTGCGGCAGTTCACGCGCAATGCAGTGGCCATCGCTGCCGCCGTATGCCTGTTCTTCATCCTGTCCGTACCGGTAGAAAACACCTACATGGACGATGCGAACTATGCATCCCTCGGCTCGTTCAGTATGTTCGATGCCATCCGTAACCAGTCGGTAGCCACCAGCATACAGACTACAGCCCCGCAGTCTACCTCTCAAAAGACTGCCCAAAAACAGCAAAAGAAGAAACGCGTACGCAACAATGTCAATACGCTCAAACCCGTAGCAGTCAAGACGGAAAAGATTGCAGCCGTTCCGGCAGTCAAGAAAGAAACCCAACCGGCTGTCAAAAAAGCACCGGCAGCCAAACCGGCGGCTGCTCCCGCACCGGCACCTGCCACCGCTACAAGCAAAAAGAAGGCTTATATCATCGTGGCCAGCCTGACCACGGACAGTGATGCCCAGAAAGAACTGAAAAAGCTGCAGAAAAAAGGTTACAAGAACTGCAAAGTGCTGGAATCTGACGGACGTTTCCGCATCGCACTGGATGGTTATGCCAGTTCGGGAGAAGCCTATAAAAAGGTACAGGAACTGCGCAATCAGGAAGGATTCAAGAATGCTTGGGTTTTCACTTCAAAATAAATACGCTTTAAAGACAGATGAAAAGAGTAAGATGCCCCAAATGTGACAATTTCATCCAGTTTGATGAAACAAAATATAAAGAAGGACAGTCACTCGTCTTTATTTGTGACAACTGCAAGAAACAGTTCAGCATCCGTATCGGCAAGTCCAAACTGAACGCGGCCAACCGCAAGACTGAGGTGGTGGACGAAAAGGAAGGCGTGCAGGACTTCGGCAATGTACTGGCCGTAGAGAACGTGTTTGCCTACAAACAGGTGCTGCCGCTGCATGAAGGCGACAACCTCATCGGACGCCGGTGCAAGGGAAACGACATCGACATTCCCATCGAAAGCAACGACCCGAGCCTGGACCGCCGGCATTGCTACATCAACGTCAAAAAAGACAAACAAGGAAAAATCATTTATACGCTCCGTGACAACGACAGCATCACGGGCACTTTTCTGATGAACGAAATACTGGGCCCGAAAGAGCGCGTCCGCATTGAAGACGGAGCCGTCATCACCCTCGGTGCCACAACCCTGATTCTGAGAGCGGCAGAAGGACAAACGGAAGAATAACCGCCGCACTTATCTTCGTATATACAATTTAGGATAACTATAACACTAACAAACCTTTTACTCAATTATGGCTTTTACAAACAACGTAATGATTGTCCGGCACAAACTGCTGGAAAACCTGGTTGCTTTATGGAAAGAAAATCAATTAGTAGAGAAAATCGACCGTATTCCTCTGGAACTCAGTCCGCGCCGTTCACAGCCGGTGGGACGCTGCTGTATCCACAAGGAACGTGCCGTTACCAAATATAAGCTGCTCCCGCTGTTGGGTTGGGATATGACCGACGAAACGGACGAGCTGACTCCCCTTTCTGAATATGCCCGCAAGACACTGGACCGCAAGGAAAGAATCAAGGAAAACATTCTCTGTGTCATCGACGAGGCTTGTTCTTCCTGCGTGCAGGTGAACTACGAGGTAAGTAACCTTTGCCGGGGTTGTGTAGCCAGAAGCTGCTACATGAACTGTCCGAAAGGTGCCGTGCATTTCGACAAGAAAACCGGTCAGGCACGTATTGACCACGACAAGTGCATCAGCTGCGGCATCTGCCACAAGAGCTGTCCGTACCATGCCATCGTGTACATCCCGGTACCGTGTGAGGAAGCTTGTCCGGTAAAGGCTATCAGCAAGGACGAACACTACATCGAGCACATCGACGAAAGCAAGTGTATCTACTGTGGCAAGTGTCTGAATGCCTGCCCGTTTGGTGCCATTTTCGAAATTTCCCAGGTATTCGACGTATTGGAAGCCATCCGCAAGGGAGAACAGGTGATTGCCATCCCGGCTCCGTCGGTATTGGGACAGTTCGATGCCACCATCGACCAAGTTTACGGGGCATTGAAAGAAATCGGTTTTGCCGATGTGATTGAAGTGGCTGAAGGTGCCATGCATACCACCAGCAACGAGGCACACGAGCTGCTGGAGAAACTGGAAGAAGGACAGAAATTCATGACCACTTCCTGCTGTCCGTCGTACATCGAGCTGGTCAACAAGCACATTCCGGCCATGAAGCCTTACGTATCGAGCACCGGCTCTCCGATGTATTATGCAGCCCGCATCGCCAAACAGAAATACCCTAATGCCAAGGTGGTCTTCATCGGCCCGTGTATCGCCAAACGGAAAGAGGCACAGCGCGACGAATGTGTGGACTACGTGCTGACCTTCGAAGAACTTCACCCGATGTTCCGCGGACTGGGCATCGAACTGGAAAAAGCCAATCCGTATAAGGTGGCCTACGAATCTGTCTGCGAGGCACACGGATTTGCACAGGCTGGTGGTGTGGCCGGAGCAGTGAAAGCTTACTTGGGCCCGAAAGCCAACGGCATCAAGATTATGCAGTTCTCCGACTTCACGAAGAAGAACATCGGGGTGCTTCGTGCATACGCCAAGACGGGCAAGGTAGACGCCCAGTTCATTGAAATGATGGCCTGCGAAGGCGGATGCGTGACCGGTCCGAGCGCACACAACGACCCGGTGGCCGGAAAACGCCAGTTGAACCAGGATTTGCTGAAACGTACCCTCAAGTACGAAAACAGCAATCAGGAATAATCCATGAAAGAATTGATAGAACGCCTTTACCGGGAGCAGACACTGGCTCCCGGTGAATTGCGTACCCTTCTGCTGGAGTGCCGGGGGGAAGACCTCGACTTTCTCATGCAAAAGGCACGCACGGTAGCTCAAAGCCATTTCGGCAATAAAATCTATATCCGCGGCCTCATCGAAGTGGGCAACTGCTGCCACAACGACTGCTTGTATTGCGGCATCCGGAGAAGCAACCGCCACCTGGAACGCTACCGCCTGGATGAGGAAACCATTCTGGCCTGCTGCCGCCACGGATACGAACTGGGATTCCGTACGTTTGTGCTGCAAGGAGGCGAAGACAACTATATGACCGATGAAAGGGTCACCTCAGTAGTGACCGCCATCCGCACCACCTTTCCCGATGTGGCCATCACCCTTTCCCTCGGTGAACGCCCCACCGTTTCCTACGAACGTTTTTTTCAGGCGGGAGCCAACCGCTACCTGCTGCGTCACGAGACGCACAACGAAGCCCATTACCATCGGCTGCATCCCGACAGCATGTCACTGTCCAACCGTCTGCGGTGTCTGGACGACCTGAAACGCATCGGATTCCAGACGGGTACCGGCATCATGGTGGGAAGTCCGGGACAAACCGTCGATAACCTGGTGGAAGACATTCTCTTCATTGAGCAGTTCCGCCCTCAGATGATTGGCATCGGACCTTTCCTGCCGCATCACGACACTCCCTTTGCTTCCTGTCCGCCCGGAAGTCTGACGCAGACCCTGACGTTGCTCTCCATTTTCCGGCTGATGCACCCGCAGGCACTGATTCCCTCGACCACCGCATTGGCCAGCCTCACTCCCGACGGACGGGAGAAAGGTATACTGGCAGGCGGTAACGTGGTGATGCCCAACCTTTCGCCGGTAGAACAACGGAAGAAATATGCCTTGTACGACCACAAAGCCTCCATGGGCTCGGAAGCCGCCGAAGGATTGCGCCTGCTGGCACAACGGCTGGCAGCCATCGGATATGAAATAGATAAAAGCCGCGGAGACTATCCCGGCAAGACGTTATAACTTACATTGCAACTATGTACAAGATTGATTCTCAAAAGGCAGAGGAATTTATCTGCCACGAAGAAATTCTGGATACCCTGGAATATGCCCAAAGCAAGAGCCAGGACAAGGAACTGATACGTTCCATCATTGAAAAGGCCCGCCTGTGCAAGGGACTCTCCCACCGCGAGGCCGCCGTACTCTTGGAGTGCAACGACCCGGAACTGGTGGAGGAAATCTACCGTCTGGCCCGCGAAATCAAGCAGAAATTCTATGGCAACCGCATCGTGATGTTCGCCCCGCTATACTTGTCGAACTATTGCGTGAACAGCTGTACCTATTGTCCCTACCACGCGAAGAACAAGACCATCGCCCGCAAGAAACTGACACAGGAGGACATCCGCCGCGAGGTCATCGCCCTGCAGGACATGGGACACAAACGTCTGGCACTGGAAGCCGGCGAAGACCCTATCCACAATCCGCTTGAATATATTCTGGAGTCTATCCAGACCATCTATAGCATCAAGCACAAGAACGGAGCCATCCGACGGGTGAACGTGAACATTGCCGCCACTACGGTAGAAAACTACCGCCGTCTGAAAGAGGCTGGCATCGGTACTTATATCCTGTTTCAGGAAACCTACCACAAGGAGAACTACGAGAAACTGCATCCCAGAGGTCCGAAGAGCAACTATGCTTACCACACGGAAGCCATGGACCGCGCCATGCAAGGAGGCATTGACGACGTGGGTATCGGCGTATTGTTCGGCCTGAACACTTACCGCTACGATTTTGTGGGACTGCTGATGCATGCCGAACACCTGGAAGCGACCTACGGCGTAGGCCCGCACACCATCAGTGTGCCGCGTATCTGCTCGGCCGACGACATCGATGCTTCCACCTTCGAGAACGCCATCTCCGACGAAATATTTCAGAAGATTGTGGCCGTCATCCGCATCAGCGTGCCTTACACCGGTATGATTATCTCTACCCGTGAATCACAACGTTCCCGCGAAAAAGTGCTGGCCCTCGGCGTATCACAAATCAGCGGGGGTTCCCGCACCAGCGTGGGAGGCTATGCCACCGAAGAACTGCCGGAAGAGAACTCGGCCCAGTTCGACGTGAGCGACCACCGCAGCCTGGATGAAATCGTGGCCTGGCTGCTGAAACTGGGCTATATTCCCAGCTTCTGTACGGCTTGCTACCGCGAAGGACGTACGGGCGACCGTTTCATGTCGCTGGTCAAGACCGGACAGATTGCCAACTGCTGTGCGCCCAATGCCCTGATGACACTTCAGGAATATCTTTATGACTATGCCTCACCGGAGACACGCCGTCTGGCAGAAGACATGATCCGCAAACAGATGGAAGAAATTCCCAATCCCGCCATCCGCAGAAGAGCGTTGGAAAATCTGGAACGGATTGCCGAAGGAAAGCGCGACTTCCGTTTCTAAATGTAGGACTTAAAGACTGATTAGACGTATGAACGATACTCCCCGTGCCAACCGACTGCACATCGGTCTGTTTGGCAAACGCAACGCCGGAAAGTCGTCGCTGATCAATGCCCTGACGCACCAGGACACGGCCCTCGTGTCGGAAATCCCCGGCACGACCACCGACCCGGTTTTCAAGGCCATGGAAATCCATGGCCTCGGTCCCTGCGTGTTCATTGATACGGCCGGATTCGACGATGAAGGCGAACTGGGCGAACTTCGCATCCGCCAGACACAGCGTGCGCTGGAAAAGACAGACATCGCCCTGATGGTCTGCACCGACGACCATTTGGACGAAGAGCTGCACTGGCAGCACCTGCTGAAGGAAAAGAATGTACCCATCATCTGGATATTGAACAAATGTGACCAACTGCCTGATGCCGAACAGACCATGCGCCGCATTGAAAAACAATGCGGACAAGTACCCTTATTGGTGAGCACCCTCACCGGACAAGGGCTGGACGACATTCTACGCAGCCTCCGGCACAAGTTGCCGGATGAAACCATGGCACAAGGCATCGTAGGCCGGCTGGTGGAAGAAAACGACACCGTCATGCTGGTCATGCCGCAGGACATCCAGGCCCCCAAAGGCCGCCTCATCCTGCCGCAGGTACAGACCATCCGGGAACTGCTGGACCGCAAATGCCTGGTGATGAGCTGTACCACCGATAAGATTGATGCCATGCTGGCTGCCCTGGCCCGTCCGCCGAAGCTGATTATTACCGACTCACAGGTGTTCCGCACGGTGTATGACAAGAAACCGGCCGAGAGCCGCCTCACCTCCTTCTCCGTCCTCTTTGCCCAATACAAAGGCGACATCGATTACTACTTGGAAGGAGCCAATGCCATCGCCCGGCTAACTCCCGAATCACGGGTACTGATTGCCGAAGCATGCACGCATGCCCCGCTGGCAGAAGACATCGGGCGGGTGAAAATTCCGAACATGCTCCGCAAGCGCATCGGCGAGAACCTGCAAATCGACATCGTATCGGGCACGGACTTCCCGGAAGACCTGACCCCGTACGACCTGATTATCCATTGCGGGGCCTGCATGTTCAACCGCAAGTATGTGCTGAACCGCATCGACCGGGCCCGCACCCAGCAGGTTCCCATGACCAACTACGGAGTGACCATTGCCTACCTGGCGGGGATTCTGGATAAGATAGATTACTGATTCACCCCTCTATTCTATACAAAAAGGAGTGCCACTTACCTCCAGGTAGGCAGCACTCCTTTTCATTCATACTACTAAATTAATACACCGTTACTCGTTCTATTTCCTCAAAGTGCGGGAAAAGCAGATTGTTTTCCAGGTGAATATGCTCGAACAAGGCATCCACAAACGCCTCCAGTTCCTGCATCAGCAAACGGTAGCTGCCACAGCCATCCTGAGGCACCGCGAAATGATTCGTCAGCTGAATGATGTGCAAGTAGCGGTTTCCCTCTCCTTCATGCTCCATCTTCATCACCCGGATAGGATTGGAAATCGTACCACAGTGCATCGGTGCCATACGCTGCCCCTGTTCCTTCGCCGCATACAGCTCATAAAGATACGGGAACAACACATTCTCCTCTTTCTGCAAGTGCATCTCCAAATCTTCCAGCGACTCACTCACCAACACCTTCAGTTCGTGCAGCTCCGGATGTGCCTCTCCATGCACACGCTCCACCTTTTCAAGCAATGCCAACAACTCCGGTCCATTGGCACGGATACCGCGGTGGTGTATCTTCAGGATATAATCCATCAGCAAGTCCAACGGCCATGAAGCAAACGGAATCCGTCCGTTCCCAGCCTCTTCCTGACGCGCCAATGTCTGCTCCACTTCTTCCACCGACAAGCCCAAATCGGCACAAGCCTTTTCCAACGTCACCTCGCCATGACAGCAGAAGTCGATGCCATATTTCTTAAACACTTTCGCTGCTGCAAAGTCATCGGCTACAATTTGTCCCACACTCGTATATTTCCAGTCTTTCGTTTCCATATTCTTTTCTTTTTTATTGATTTCCATTTTATTGATTACGAGTGCAAAGATAAGGCCTCCCCTCCAGAAACTTTGTCACCTATGTGACACCGACCTATAACGAAAGTTAAACCCGTGTTCTGCCGAAAAGAAGTGACACCGTATGCAGAAAAACACTAACTTTGCAGGCACGTAAAAAAACAGAACAATAAGATGAAAACAAAAGACATGCCTATACTCCTGCTCACCGGCTATCTGGGAAGCGGGAAAACCACTTTATTGAATTATTTGCTGAGTAACCGTGAAGGAATCAAGTTTGCCGTCATCGTGAACGACATCGGTGAAGTCAATATCGATGCGGAACTGATTCAGAAAGGCGGTATCGTAGGCCAAAAGGAAGACAGCCTCGTGGCCCTGCAGAACGGTTGCATCTGCTGTACGCTCCGCACCGACCTCATCGAACAGATTTTCGAACTGATGAAAATGCAGCGTTTCGACTACATCGTCATCGAAGCCAGCGGGGTATGTGAACCGGAACCTATCGCCCGTACCATCTGTTCCATTCCACAACTGGGTGGAGCCTATACCAAATACGGAACCTGCCGCCTCGACAACATCGTGACGGTGGTCGATGCCCTTCGTCTGCAAAGCGAATTTGACTGTGGAAAGGAACTGACCCGCAAGGATTTGGAAGAAGAAGACATTGCCAACCTGCTGATTCAGCAGATAGAGTTCTGTTCTACTATCCTGCTGAACAAAGCTTCTGAAGTCAGCCCGGAAGAACTGGCCCGCATCCGAAGCATCATCCGTAACATCCAGCCCCGTGCGGAAATCATCGAATGTGATTACGCAAAGGTAGATTTGGACAAGATTGTCGGTACCCACCGTTTCGACTACGAAAAGGTAGCGACTTCTGCAGCCTGGATTCACGAAATAGAACGTCCGGTGACCGAGGAAGAAGAGGCCGAAGCCCATGCGCACGAAGGACATCCCCATGACCATGATCATGAAGAACACGGGCATGACCACGAGCACGAAGCGCATGAACATGACCACGAGCATGGACACCATCATCACGACCACGAACACCACCATGACGAAGGCGAAACGGAAGAATACGGTATCAGCAGTTTCGTGTACTACCGCCGTCCGGCCTTCGATATCCATAAGTTCGACCGTTTCCTGGCAACCAAATGGCCGCGCAACGTGATTCGTGCCAAAGGGGTATGCTACTTTGCCCACAACCGTGACATGTCGTACCTCTTCGAACAGGCCGGACGCCAGAAACAGATTACGGAAGCCGGACTCTGGTATGCCACCATGCCCGAAGACGAGCTTATTGAAATGATGAAACGCGAACCTGGACTGGTGAGAGACTGGGACGAACGCTACGGTGACCGCATGCAGAAGATTGTCTTCATCGGCCTGCACCTCGACAAGGAACAGCTGATTAAAGACTTGGATGCTTGTCTGGAATAACTTGAAACGAACTGAATAAAAATATGCCTTCCTGAATCCGCCGGTTAAGCGCTTCAGGAAGGCATACTTGTTTTTTCACCTTATATATTATTGACCTTTCCGGCCTCTACTCAATCTACCTCCTGCAACTGGTTCTTTGCGGTGGCATCCACTTCCTGTAATGTGCATTTCCGCAAGACTACCTGTCCTGCCTGCTTGTCCTCCGGCAGGTCAATCCCTGTCAGACGAATACCGCTTACACGGTCGAACACAAAAGCCGGACGGAAATCATCTTCCTGCAAACGCAGTTTGATGTGACGCAGCTGAATTCCTTTCACATGACGCACATAAAATCCCCACGAAGGAAGTTCCTCAAACATGGTAAACTCCGGATATCCCTTTTCATTTTCAGGCACATCCTTCAACCGGCTCACCGACATGTAAGCCATCCCCCGCGTAGCACGACCCGGATACACAATCTCGATGTTCTCCAAGGTCACATCTTCAATGTCATGCCCCGGTATGCCTGAAATGGAACTGGGGAACGGGTTATGGAAGAACGTCACCGAAGGTCCCCGCAAGTCATAATTAAGGTCCGGACGGCCAAAAGGCACTTCCACATACACATTCTTGATGGACACATGACGCAAGTAACCCGGCTGGTCTCCCGAACGATGCCCCAGACGGATAAAAATCGCATTGCCCGTGTTCACCGCATGTACATTGGAAACCTGCACATGCTCAATCTCCGCTCCATCGACCGACTCAATGGCAATAGCCGAACGGTAAGTATCCTTCACCCAGATACTGTCAATCTTCACGTGCTTGAATCCGCCAAGTGACTCCGTCCCAAACTTGATGGCACTGGCACTGCTGATGATGTGACAGTTGGAAATAGAAGCCCCGTCGTTCCAGGCCCCCCGGTTGTGCGATTTCAGGCAAATGCCATCGTCGGCTGAATTGATGTAACAGTTCGAGATGCGTACCTTCTTACAATCGCTGATATCAATCCCATCGTTGTTCCAGTAAGCCCGGTTTTCGACATGCAGACTGTCCAACGTCAGGTCGGAGCACAATGAAAACGACAATCCCCACGCGGCGCTGCTCCGGAAACGGGCATTGCGAATCTCCACATTGCGACACCCACGGATGAAAAGGAGCTTCGGACGCGTATTCGGCCGCTTACGGTATGTATTATAATGCTTATCCACCAGCTCTCCCGTATGATGCAGACTGTCAATCGTCAAGGCCAGTTCCCGACCCTGTCCGTCAATACAACCGTTACCCCGGATACCGATATGTTCCGCCCCCTCGGCATAAATCAATGCCTGGTCAAAATGGTCATCGTTCACCTTCAGTTCCTTCTCCGTGCTGAAACCCGGATAATCATACGGGCTCGTACTTCCCAGCAGCACCGCCTCCTTCTCCAAATAAAGCACCACATTCGATTTCAACTGCAAACTGCCGGTGAGATACCGTCCGGCAGGAAAATACAACTGACCGCCTCCCGATGCATGCAAATTATCGATAGCCGCTTGCAGGCTATCCGTATTCAGTGTTTTTCCATCGCCCACCACTCCGTGCCGAAGCACATTATATTCAATCGCCGTGGCCGTATTCATCCACAAACACAGGCCACATAAAAAAAGAAATAAGGTTTGTTTTTTCATGGTATATCTGTCTATTCACGGGTAAAAATACACATTTCATCAGACAACCACCCTATCATCCGTCCACAAAATGGCGGTATCTGCCAGAATTTTTCACCTGACCCTACAAAAAAAGCGTCTTTTTGAGACACTTTACCGCCTCAAAAAGACGCCATCCAACGGCTTCCGTCTTGCTTACAGATACATTCTGTCGAGCAATGACAGGCCTGTCTTTGTCTTGAAGATTTTTTCGCGTACCTTCCGGACAGCTTCTACCGGCAGGTTGTCTTCATAAATATTGACCAGAAAATCGGCTTCCACCAGAATCTGATAATCCATTCCCTCTATACAGTCGTACGTGTGATGATGTCCCACCAGCCAGCATATCCGTTCAATCTGCGCTTCAGAGAATGTGCCCATCTCGGTCAGCAGTTTCCGAGCCTCCGCCGGACCTTCCTGTTCCTGATGTTTCCCGTCACACACTCCATATTTCTTCTCGGAAATCCGGATGCCAATGTCGTGTACAATTGCGGTCGCTTCCAGAATCAGCTGCGTAGCCGCGTCCAATCCTTCCGACAAGCCAATCATCCGGGCAAAATAATGCACCTTGATGAGGTGCTGTATCCGTTTCGGGTCACCTGCATTGTAAGTCACCATCCGGTCTGACAATTCATGCAACTGCCAGTCGGCTGCTTTTTTCTCGTTCATTTCCATATTTTGTAGCTCTAAATCCTCTTTTATTCATCGCATGCCTCGGCTATGTGCTTGACAACGCCGGGACCTTCATAAATGAATGCGGAATATATTTGCACCAGATGAGCGCCTGCATTCCGCATGGCATCGGCCTCCAACGGTGTCATCACTCCTCCAGCACCGATTAACAGCATCTCTTTGGGAGCATGAGCCGACAGATATTTCATTACCTCCACCGACTTATGAATGACCGGAAGTCCGCTGATTCCTCCCGCTCCAACCTCCGTCACTTCCGCCTGACTGGAATGGATCAACAGCGAACGGTCTTGAGTCGGTCCGGTGGCAATAAACCCATCCAGATGATGCTTCTTCGCAAAGGTAATAATACCCTCCAATTTATCCAAAGGCACATCGGCCGGAAGTTTCAGAAATACCGGTTTTTCCAAACGCTGCTTATAGGATTCAAGGGCCGTCAATACCCCTGCCAGAATCTCAGGTGTCATGCTACCCCAGTTAACCGTATAGTAATCTGCATACCGACTGAACGCCTCATACAAACTTGTAATATCCGCTGCGGCCCGTTCCCCGTCGGCTGGCGTATTGGTATTGATATTAACTCCTAAAATGTATTTTCCTTCCCGTTTCCGTTGCAGGTTTCTCAAAAAGACCTCTTTGCCAGGATTATTGAAACCTGTACGCGACACCAACGCATGGTCTTCCGGCAAACGGAAAATGCGCGGGGAAGGATTTCCTGACACCTTTTCCGGAGTCACCGTTCCTACTTCCAGAAATCCGAAGCCCAAATCACTCAGTTCGTCGAAGCAACTTGCTTCCTTGTCAAAACCGGCAGACAAACCCACGCGGTTGCAGAAGGTCAGGTTCCGCCATTGGAACGGAGCCGCCTTTGGACGATAATAAGCACGTAGCATTCCTTTTACCAACGGAAGATGACGATACACATGGAGCAAAGAAATAATCTGGTTGTGAATCTTCTCCGCATCGATACGGAACAACCAGGGACGAAGAATAGATTGGTACATAATCGTAATTTTTTAGTTTCGTGACACAAAAGTACGACATCTCCCTGAAATTTCATCATAAAAAAAAGTTATCCCCTATTACCGGGAACTGCGCTTTTACGTTGAGCCGTTGATTCCCGAAGACCTCTTTGGAAAATAAAAAAATCCACTTAATACGCTGATATTAAGTGGATCTCACTCGGAGCCGAAAGCGGGACTCGAACCCGCGACTTACTCATTACGAATGATTATCTAAAGAATTAATGAAATCACTGGTTATCAGTTATTTATAATTAATTTTGAGCTAAATAAGGATACTCATTGGAACATTTTTTCTGCAATCACAACTTGGTATATGTTTCCGGCTGAATGTATTCAGGGAGATTATCACCATCTAAAATAAGATATGTTTCAATTTTAGATTCTCCTTGTCTTAATAGCTTTGCTCCAATCTGATAAACTTCTCCTGTTTCCTCATTTGTAAGAGAAATTGTATTTCCTGTTATCTGATACAAATATGTTCCCTTTTCGCGTTGATATACGTTTACAAGAAGTACCTTCATTTCGCCATTCTTGAAAACCAGATACACATAATTTTCTCCATCGAAATTTTTAATATATGTACCTTCACCATCTTCAAGATTTTCTTGAGTCAAACTTAAGGTCTCTTCCGTCCATTTTGGGGAGTCATTATTCGAACATGATACAAGCAAAAAAGAAAGTATCACATAGAAAGAAAACAATATATTCTTCATAACATCAAGTATTAAGTTTGTTCTTCAATTCATTATACAAATCGGGATTCTTCATGTCCTCCCAATAGTATTTTCTGTATCGGCTTCTACTGAAACCATTCTTGTCATCATAAACCATGATACATTCCTTGTCACACAAAATGATTACCGAGGACAGAAGCAGCTTGGCATAAGAAAAGGCCTGAAGGAAGGCCGCTTCTATTTCCTGATTATTCTTCATGTGGTATTTTGCCTCAATCAACACTTTTGCTTTTTCTTCTTCCGGCTTGTTATCATAGTGAAGCGCATAGTCCGGAAAAATCCGGTGTCCTCTTCCTGCATGGATTGGTAGCTGGCGTACGTAGTCCTTGTGCTCATACCATCCCATACTATTCAGCAGTGGTTCCAATAGATTCACTTCAACATCTCTTTCATTCTCAACTGTGATTCCTTCCGGCAATGAAGGTGTGTAGATTTGTGGAAGTGCGGACGTATCAAACCCTTTGGCCGCAAGCATACGAAGAAGTTCAGAATAATCCTTTCCACTAACCGGCCACCCGTTAACTCCTTGGAAATTTTTCCTTACGAGCGGATGGTTGGAAAAGTATCCATCAGCTTTCAGGTCTTTCAATGAAATCTTAGGTATAGCTATCCTGTCTCCGATATATGTATTGCTATAATAGTGAAAGAATGGGTCTACTACTCCATCGGTCTGCGCAATCCACAGGCAAGTAATGGCACTCACAGGAGAAGTTTCATAATGAATAAGAATGTCTCCCCTCTTAGTGTCTATGTTTGTCTGCCAGAATCCGGTAGTCCAATGAGTACCATATCCTTCAATCAATCCACCAATGAACCATGCAGCCGATGGTTGGGGCATTTTGCCCTTTTCTTCTGTACCAAGAACATTTGGAGCATAATCATACATGAAAGCACTAAATTCGTCAGGTGACAATCCGTTCTCCGTCCTGAATTTGTAGAACACCTTACATAATTCCCAGTAATACATACATCTGGCTTTATAATCAGGTTTCTTTGGAATTGTAGGAAGTTCTATTTCAAAGTAGTCCGCAAGATTTGTAAGCTGATAGAACTCGTCAATGTAGATATATGGGAAGAAATATTCTTCAAACAAATAATTCAACTCCATTGACAGGAATGGAATAAGTTCAAGCATCCGGTCAAAGTCCCCTATCTTTAAGACTTCCTCTGATTCTATTATCAGTCCGGTGGATATAATTTCTTCATATAGCTTACCGGCTTCATCCAAGGACTGCAATTCTGTTCCTTCATGTTCAGATACCTTGTAGCACCAGAAGTCTTCGAGTATTCCACAAATCATTTCTGAATTGAAGGAATCCCTGATTTTAGGATTGTACTTCTCGAACAGGCACTCCTCTTCCATCCACTCTTTTCTGTCTGAAAAGGCGGATATGGCAGACTTACCGTCAGGTGAGTTCTTGTACAGGTTCCAAAGGTATTGGTTGAATTTCATGATCTAAAGCCTTAAACTTCCAACAACTAAATTATATGAACGAATATTCTCTTTAGGTATTGAGAAATCAGGAAATTCGGAATTGTATGAACGACATAGAATAGATTCTCCAGCATCATAAATACGTTTAATAACTATCCCTTGTGTTGTGTCAAGTACATGAACTCTTCCCCATTGTAAAAATTGTTTCTCATTCACTCTAAGGCAGGCAACCTCATCTCCGGCAAAATACTCAGGTTCCATACTTTTGCCAGTAATTCTAATTGTAAAATCATATTTTGGGAAAGCACTTATAACAGGAAGCTGCTCACATTGATATTCTGTAATGCCCTCTACTGCCTCTGTAAGTGTTCCTGCCGCTGCATCATAAGGAATACGAGGCCTTGTTTCTATTTGCTTTAATTTATCACATAAATATTTTTGAATATTAGGATGCAAACTAGTTTCTGCTTCATCAATAAGAAGAATTGGGCGTTCTGTCGTTTTATATTTCATTATCTTATCGCCATATTGCTTATATAGCAAAGTGAATTTCTCATCATTTAAAGGTCTTTTACCATTTTCTATAGCAGATAAATAAGGTTGTTTTATACCCAATACTGTACAAATCTCTAATTGAGAGATATTATTGTCAGTTCTAAATTTCTTAATATCAATCATATAACACTATTTAACTTTAGAAAGAGATAAATTATCGTATAATCATATTGACAATATAATCATTATGGTTATATTTGCATATCGAAACTTTGATACGAAACAAATATAGTAAAAACAACTAACCCTCACACGATTATGAAGAAAAATGTATTGCACGAGATTATGAGCCTTGCATGGCATCGTATTATTAACTCAAAAACATTATGAAAGAAGTTTGGAAAGACATAAGAGGATACGAAGGTAGATACCAAATATCCAATATGGGGCATGTGTTATCATTGTCTAAAACACATAAGACTAAAGTGTTTAATAAAGCCATTGTTGAAACAAAAACATCTCCTAAAATTCTAAAAGGCAGCAAGGATAAGGATGGCTATCTTACAGTGTATTTGGGTAATGGTAAAGAGCAAAAAAGGTTTAAGGTGCACAGGTTGGTTGCAGAAACCTTTATTCCAAAGATTGACGGTAAAACATTCATCAATCATAAGAACGGAATCAAAGACGACAATAGAGCTGACAATTTAGAATGGTGTACAAATGCGGAAAACCTTTATCACGCCCACCATACAATTCGACACGATAAACCATATTATAATCAGAAAGTAATATTGTGTATCGGTAATGGTTTTACAGAAGAATATAAAAGCATAACAGAAGCCGCAAAAGCCATAGGGGTAAGCAAACAAGCTATTTCTATGTGTTTGAGAGGACGGACGAAGAAATGCTGTGGTTATAAATGGCGATATAAATAGCAATAAATTACTAATTAGTTCTTTGAAATTTTGATGCAGAGTATATGGAAAAAGAAGATTGGAAAGAAGCGGCGTTTAACGCCATTTGTAGTGCCATTGTAAGTGCTGTAGTATCTGCAATTGTGGCTTTCATTTGTTCATCGAACTGACGATGTAGGAAACGATTGCACTGACGAGAGCGGAAATCAACATGTTGAAATAGAATGTGACGGTTTGTTTTCTTCGTGTGTTCCGCTCTTTTACATATCCACCTTGCAAGAAGAAGCCTTTTCCTTTATCTGTGATATGATATGCACTGCCATTTACAGATGTATGAAGCTTTATATATCCATCAGATACGAGTATTTCTATGATTTCAATTATAGGTGTATAATTGCCAACGTTGTCATTATAGAATCTGCTTAAGACTTCATCCTTTTCTTGTGGGGTGTACTTTTTCATTTCTTGGAAAGGTTTTCAATGGTGCGTTGCTGGCTTTCAATGATAGATAGTAAGCGATCTGAGATATTCTCGGTTGTGCTTGAAACTTCAGTAACAGTTGATGATTTGAACATATCACCCTTACCGCGAAGCAGCCAGTCAGCATTTACATCTTCAATACTATTTAGTATTAAAAGAACTGGCTCTATCCCAAAACTTTCACCTGCTCTCATCAGCTTTCTTACATAGACATCTGATTTACCTATTAATGAAGCTGCATCTTTTACGCTGATATTCTTTGATTTAAGTATTTCAGCAAATCTTTCGTTAATAGTCATAATGTTAATAATACTAAAAGGTAAAACATTTTATACTGATTAGTTTTGTTTCTATACTAATTAGTACTACATTTGCATATCGAAACTAAGATACGAAACAAATATACGAAATAAAAATAGTAAAACCAACTAACCCCACACGATTATGAGTACAAAAATCAAAAACCAATTAAAAGAAGTCATGCTGACGGCGTGGACTTTGGTAAAGAGAAACGGTTTCTCTATGAGTGAAGCGTTGAAATGCGCTTGGGCAAACATAAAGCTGAAAGCTGCAATGAAGCAAAGAATCGTAAAGTTCTACTTCAAAAAGGTAGATGGTTCTGTTCGCGAAGCATACGGCACGCTGAAAGAAAACCTGATACCTGCTACATCAGGTGACAACAGAAAGAAGAATGACACCGTTCAGGTGTACTTCGACACAGAGAGACAAGAATACAGATGCTTCAAGAAAGCTAACCTTTTAAATATCGCATGACTATGATGACACGCCACGAAATCGAAGAAGAACTTGACGGGCTGTACAAAGACCTGAATTTCGCCTATAACGCAGATGAAGAGACTGTATGCAGGACTTTCAACGCTGACAGCAAGCAAGAATACATCAAAACACTTACTGAAGAGGTGGACAAATACGAAGCCCTGCTTGAAGAATACAACCTGCCAGAAGATGACGGCATGGACTACATCAACCTTCAGCTATCACAAGGCTTGCCTGTGATACGCTTGTAACTCACCTACCCTGCTGACGGACTGAACGGCAACCGATAGCGAGAATCGGGCAGGGTTCTACTTGATTGGTTCTTTGACATGATGGAAATTTTAGGCGTACCGCTACGCCTGACGTGAAACGGACGACTGAGTAGCGATAGCGGCACGGTGAAAAGGGTGCGAGTAAGGGACTGACAATAAGCAAACGCAGCGCATTAATCACCGCGACAACAAAAACGACTTATACGATTGCAGGTGGCCGTAGGCCGGCTACAAAGACAATCTTCACTGATTAGACACCAGCAAGAACTATATATACCCGTGGCTTACCCAACCTTGGATAAGTAGTAAGGCAACCACCGGAACGCCCACGGGAACGAATTTTAAAACACACGGTTATGAAAATGCTACTTGCTTTATGTGCATTGTCCGTACTAGTGATGCACTTCAATCAGGATTTGAACCCGGTCTATTGGATTGGGCTTTCAGGGTTTGTGATAACTGGCTTTTGGGCCGCTTATAAAATGGACAAAGATGGAAGAGTTAAGAGAAATAATAAAGAGCATCTGCGATGATTTTGCAGACATCAGTGCCATTCTGGCCGCACGCTCACGGGAACTGGACAGACGGGAGCAGTTCGACAAGGAGATAGAAACGAAAATCAATAATTTAAAACGGAATATACATGAAAACAAATGAAGAATTGAAGGCTATGACGCAGGATGAACTTGTGGCATACGCAGAAGAGTTACAAGTAGACTTGAAATCATCAAGAAATTCAGTCTCTTTTTATTGTGAAGAGAAAGACAAAATAGAGAAGAAGTTCGAGAACTTCAAGAACATGGTCAAATCGTTGGTCATTTTAGTTGATTAGTGTTGGTTATAAAAAGTGGATGCCGGGCTGTGAAGTTCGGCATTTTTATTGGCAGGTAGTTCAGATAGTAGAACATTTCGTAGGGTTAGCGGAAAGGTCACGGGTTCGAGTCCCGTTCTGCCAGCAACATCAAATTTTTTAAACTATGGTAAGAGAAATTACAGTAGACGAAAACTATCAGACTGTGCGTCTGTTTGACGCAATGAAGAAAGGGGACATCTACAAGGTTCCCTATGACAAGAAACGGCATAACGGAATCAAGCTGGAAGCCTCACGCCGTAACCGTGACCTCCGCTTGATCGGGACACTTAAAAACAAAATGGACGTGAAATACCGGGTATCGGCCACAGAGTATCCGGGTTTCTCGGCAATTATCTGCTTAAAATAAAATGCTTATGATAAACGAGGATGTATTGAAAATCGTCTTGAACAACAAGTCTTTCGGAAAGTACGAAGCTGCGTCAATAGTAGGAGGTCTGAAAAGGCTGAAAGAATTGTGTGAATCCGGAAGGATAAGGTACAAGACCAAAGAAGGGGTGCCACACAGCCGATGGGCTTGTAATGCCTGGGATGTGATAAAACATGCGAAATTGATGTACTAATATATTAACATTTAAATTATTACGATATGAGTTTGATTAAAAAATCCAATGAGTTAGTAATTCCTTCCACCGTTAAGATGATGATTTACGGTCAGGCAGGTATGGGTAAGACAACAGTAGCCTTGAGCGCACCGAAACCTTTGTTGCTCGACTTTGATAATGGTGTAAAGCGTGTGAATATGGCCCACTTGGACAGTATCGACATCGTACAGGTAAGTTCATGGCAGGATGTTCAACAGGTATTGCAAGAAGACCTCTCGGCCTACCAAACAATCGTAGTGGATACCATCGGCAAGATGATGGACTTCATTATTTCCTATAAATGCGGAACTCGCCAGCCACAAATCAAAGATTGGGGCGGTATCAATGCAGAGTTTTCATGGATGACACGAACGCTTTCATCATTGAATAAGAACGTGGTGTTTGTGGCCCACCGTGATACCCGGAAAGAAGGTGACGATACGGTATTCATCCCTGCTTTGCGAGAGAAATCCTATAATTCCATCGTAACAGAACTTGACTTGCTCGGCTACCTTGAAATGCGAAACGAGAATGGAGTGCAGAAGCGTACAATCACATTCGACCCCACATCAAGAAACGACGGAAAGAATACCTGTAACCTGCCGGGTATCATGTTTGTACCTAACATACTCGACAAGAACGGCAACCCGACAGCCAAGAACGACTTCATCACTACCCAAGTCATCCGTCCTTACCTGAACATGCTTCAGGTGAAGAAAGAAGAAGCTGCTAAGTACGACCATGTGATAGCCGAAATCAAAGAGAATATCGAATTCATCACCGACGCCCAGTCAGCCAATGAGTTCGCTTCCCGTATTAACGAGTTCGAGCATGTGGGCAGTTCTTTGAGTATGGCCAGAAACCTGTTTGCTGCCAAGGTAAAAGCCCTTGGGCTGGTATTCAACAAAGAGACCAAGACCTATGCAGACAAAGCAGCCTAAATTCAAGTTTTATGCAACGCTTCTCGATGCCTTCACAAGCTATCTGAAAAGCGATGCCATTTGGGAAAGGTATTGGGGATTCAGCGAGAATCCCCCACATACCCCTGAAGAGTTCAGGCAAAAGCAGTTCCAAAGCCTGATTGACACGATTAACCGTGTCCCTTTCGACAGTGAAGCAGCCGACAAGGGAACGGCTTTCAATGAGGTGATAGACTGTATGATTGAGGACCGGAAGTCAGACAAGGTACATGTGGAAAGACTGCTGTCTGATATGGTTGATGGCAGACAGTCAATAGTAGGACTGCGAGCCACTTACAACAACCGACAGTTTGACTTTCCCCTTTCACTTTGCCGCGAGTTTGCAAACTATTACAAAGGGGCCTTGACCCAGCAACGTGTTGAAGCAACTTTGCCTACATGCTTCGGAAATGTTCTTCTATATGGATATATAGATGAACTGATGCCGTTGTCTGTTCACGATATAAAGACTACCGGAAGTTACTATGTAGGTAAATTCAAAGACCACTGGCAGCACATGGTTTATCCGTATTGTCTGATGCAGAACGGTAGTGATGTGAGGTTGTTTGAGTATAATATTACGGATTTTAGGGCAACCTATACAGAAAGCTACACTTTCGTGCCGGCACGGGATATACCTATCCTTATAAATCATTGTGAGGACTTTATACGGTTCTTGAATGACAACAGAGATTTGATAACCGACAAGAAAATTTTTGCAGAAGATGAGTAACCAAGTAACCGGACGGCTGGTTTATATTGGCCCGCCCCAAGAAATCCCATCCAAAAACGGTGGAAACCCGTTTGTGAAACGTGAATTTTTGCTTGATGCCACGACACACGACCCCTATACAGGTGAACGAAGTCAGTACGAGAATATCCTGCCGCTTGAAGTAAGTGGTGATAAATGTTCAGAACTTGACCAGTTCAGATACGGCGATGTGATAACAGTTTCCTTTGCCCTGCAGGGCAGAGAGTGGACAAATCAGGACGGACAGGTGAAACGGATGGTATCCATCCGCTGCTATAAACTGGAAGCCCGTCGGCCAGTACACCAACCTGCACCAGCACAGCAACCACCTACCCAGCCGGGACCGATGCCGCAGCAGTTTCCGCCGGAAGTGGATGCAAATGGAAATCCCAAAGATGACTTACCGTTCTAGCCTATGAGCATATTCAATCTGAAAAATGAGTATGATATACCCAAGTTCAAGGCTTATGTAAACAAACTGTTCCAAGAGCGCGCGGTTGTGGAAGTAAGAAAGAAACTTCCTAACCGCACGCTGGCCCAGAACAGCTATTTGCATCTGCTCTTAAGGTATTTCGGAAGTGAGTACGGTTGCAGCCTTGAAGAAGCAAAGATTGACTTCTATAAAAGGACATGCAACCGTGATTTGTTTGAGAGAAAGACGGTCAACAAGAAAGGAAAGGAAGTTACCTACCTGAGAAGTTCAGCAGAACTTACAACAGGTGAAATGACTTTGAGCATTGACCGTTTCCGTAACTGGAGCGCATCCGTGGCTGGAGTATATCTGCCGGCAGCCAACGAACAACAGATGCTTATTTACGCACAACAAGAAATCGAACGTAATAAAGAGTTTATTTGATTATGGACAAATTTTTAGGACAAGACATTCCCGAACAGGAACGATGGAAGTTCCTTCAGGACAATGCTGATGCAGTAGAGAAAATCGGCTATACACACCGATTTACCCCCGAAGAATTGGCTCAGAAGAAAGAGACCTTGGCTGAGGTGTCAATCACCATCAACGATGTCGAGATGGAAAAGAAAGAGGCTATGGAGAGTTTCAAAGAACGCCTGAAGCCTTTGAACGAAGAAAAGCAGGAACTTTTGGACCACATCAAAAGAGGTTCGGAGTTCGTGGAAAATGAAGAATGTGCCAAAATCATCTACCACGAAGAAAAGATGGCCGGATTCTACAACAAGTTAGGTGAACTGGTTTACAGCCGCCCAATCATGCCGCAAGAAATGCAGAAAACAGTATTTAGTATTAACCGTAAAACTGGAACAAACAATTAATTATGAGTGAAAACAAAATCAATTTGGTAGTGCCGAAAGAGTACAATGGTACCCCAATCGAAGTAGTATTGAGAGAAGGCAAAGCATCCGTAGCTCTTGACCCGAAAGAACCGGAGAGAGTAGTTATCAATGGAACGATAGATGCACCTTTCAAATGGCTGGAGAAGCGTGTCGAACTGATTAATCAGAAATCGGCCAATATCATTGTGAACCGTGATAAGATGTGTCTGGCTTTGACTATTGATGAAACCAATTATTACCAGACAGTAATTAGTGGAGTTTTACAGGCTTCAAAGGAAATGCAGGAGTTCGGTATCAATGCGGAAAGGAAGTGGGAACCCATTAAGCTATCCCAGTTCTTCAAGATGCACCGTGCTTTCTTCAAGGACAAGTCACAGAACATGATGCTGGTTTCTACTTTGAAGAATTTCAAGGCCAAGGTGAATCAGGACATCGAACGCAGCAAGGAAGAAAACGGAAACAAGACGGACAACTATTCGCAGGTAGTTGATTCCAACCTGCCCAAATCATTCAAACTGAACATCCCTCTTTTCAAAGGTTTTCAGTGTGAGGAAATCGAAGTTGAGATTTATGCCGATGTGGATGGACGGGAAGTTTCTCTTTCTTTGGTTTCTGCTGGTGCAAATGAGGCCATTGAAGAATACAAGAACAAGGTGATTGACGAACAGATTGAAGCAATTAAAAGTGTTGCACCTGACATCGTAATCATCGAAGTATAACTGACAGCCCGGAAAGACGGGCTTACGGGCGCAAGCACAGGACGTGCTTTAGTATGGAGTAATTGCGCAATATCTCCATACACTTGTTTCATTGAATTAGCTAATATATGAGGCAAGTAAAACCGTGATGGTTGGGCGGGTTCGATTCCCGTTGCGTCCACAACCCTTTTTTAAGAGAAATCCGCTTTAAATCCGAAAGTAGGGCGAAGATAGCGCAGGTTTTATCCGCGCGGCATCGGTTAGCCGTTGACTCTATCTGAAAGGTAACGCGAAATCGGAAAGGATTGGAATGTGTGATGTGCCCCGGAGGATACGCTTCGGGGCTTTTAAATTTCAAACTATGGATGAAATATTTACTGGTAAGATTTGCCCCTATTGTGGTAAACCTACCGAATATGTAGATAGTTCTGTAATCTATGGACGTTCATACGGTATGATTTATCTCTGTCGTGATTGTAGGGCTTATGTCGGCGTACATAAAGGTACAGACCAAGCATTAGGACGTTTGGCAAATGCAGAACTACGAAAGGCCAAGAAAGAAGCACATTTTTATTTTGACCAAATCTCCAAGACCAATTTTATAAACAAAATTTGGAAGAAGCATATCCCAAATACATCGAATAGGAATAAGGCTTATTTGTGGTTATCCATCCAACTTGGGATACCACATGACATCTGTCACATAGGTATGTTCGATGTGAAGGATTGCAGAAGAGTTGTTGAACTATGTAAACCATTAGTACAATGCCATACTACATAAAACGAAAACCTAAAAAGAAGAAAGAAAAGCCTTTGCCGTTATTTGACAAGGCAGGTATCAAAGTAAAGAAGAAGCCGGATTTAGTGGCCAAGCTCGATAAAGTTTTCAGCTTATACATACGATTAAGAGATAGCAAACCATTTGGCTACAAATATTTCAAGTGTCCGACTTGCGGCAGGATTCTTCCGTTTGAACAAGCCGATTGCTCCCATTATTTCAGCAGAAGAAGCAACTCCACACGGTTTGATGAAGATAATTGTATGGCAGAATGCCGTTACGACAACCGTTTCAATGCGGAACACTTGCATAAGTTACGTGAAGCGTTGATACATCGGATTGGTGAGAAGAAATTCCAAATTCTTGAATGGAAACATAACCAAACAAAGAAATGGAATGACTTTGAACTTAAAGAACTGATAAAATACTACCAAGCATTGAACAAAAAAATGAGAACAGAAAAATAAGGAAATTACTTGGTATTTCAGAAATTTGAGCTATCTTTGCAATGTTCACGCCAAGAACAACGACATAATAAAGTGATTAATGAGCATATTTTTTATGTTCATTTGTAAGCGTACAATCTGCAAAGATATAAGGCTATCAAATCCCATTGGATGCTCGTTATCACTAACGGTGTCGGTTCTTGGCGGAACGGGAGGCGATAGCCTTTCTTATTTCTAATAACTCAAATTTCGTTCAATGCCAAGAACCAACGAGATTAGAGTAGATGCGAAGCATAGTAACATCTTATCTACGTCTAGCCACGAAACGGCTTATTCTGTCATCAACGGCAATGTGCTAAACTTGCTTATTTCTTTAAGGTCAATCGAGCAATCTTTTTACAAAGAGTACAAACAGCTTGAATCTGATAACAAAGATGCAGATTATGATTCCATTTGTGATAAGTTCTACGATTCTTATGTGAATATGCAAGAGGCATTGAAAACCCTCCTTGCCGAAACAACTGAGATTAATATTCTTCATTCTTTATAAACTTTTGGCGGTTACTTTTGTGGCCGCCTTAAATCATATATCCTTATGGAAGAAGTTTGGAAAGATATACCGCAATTCGAGGGGTTATATCAAGTTTCTAATATGGGCAGAATTCGTTCTTTGTCGCACATTACAAAATGTGGCAATTATACAAGAATAACAAACGGAAGGATTTTAAAGCAAAACCCCGATTTGAGAGGAGGTTATTTTCTCGTTTATCTATCCAAATACGGGAAAGTGAAATGTTTGAAAGTGCATAGACTTGTAGCTATTTGTTTTTGCGATGGATATACTAAAGGTGCTGTCGTGAACCATAAAGATGGGAATCGGAGAAACAATATATATAGTAACCTTGAATGGTGCACTCAAAAGCAAAACATTCATCATTCGATTAAAACTTTGGGGAATATACCTGGATGTGGTACAGGAAAGAATCATCCATTTTCCCTTTCAATAATCCAACTCAATGCAGATGATTCATTTGTGAGAAAATTTGATTCAATAAGAGATGTAGAAAGAATTTTAGGTTATAATTCCTCGCAGATATGCAAGGTATTAAAAGGAAAAAGGGCGCAAGCCTACGGTTACAAATGGAAATATGCAAAAGATTATTATAAATAATTCTCTCAAAGAGTGCGTGAAATATCGCACTCTTACAAAGTATTACAAAGCTTTGGGAGATAAGTTAAGTAAGGAGAAAGGCTTATGAGTTACATATTACGAGATTATCAACAGAAGGCCAGTGACGCGGCTGTCAGTTTCTTTGACAACAAAGCAAAGAAGAACAATGCCATCATGGTGCTGCCCACCGGTGCCGGAAAGAGTCTGGTAATAGCCGACATCGCCAGCCGCCTCGAAGGGCACACGCTGGTATTCCAGCCAAGTAAGGAAATATTGGAACAGAACTATCTGAAGCTCTGTTCGTATGGGATTCTGGACTGTTCCATTTATTCTGCATCATTCGGGCGGAAAGAGATTTCAAGAATAACATTCGCTACCATCGGCAGCGTAGTCAACCATCCGGAACTCTTCCAGCACTTCAAGAACATAATAATTGACGAGTGCCATCTGGTCAACCCGAAAGACGGAATGTATAAGAGATTTCTTTCGATGCTGAAATGTAAAGTCCTTGGATTGACGGCCACACCTTACCGTCTTTCATCAAGCAGGGATTTCGGCAGCATGTTGAAGTTCATCACACGCACACGCCCATGTGTGTTCTCTGAGGTGATTTATCAGGTTCAAATCTCTACTCTATTGGATATGGGTTATCTGTCAAAGCTGAACTATTATGAAATGAACCCTTTAGGATGGAACGAACTTAACCTGAAGGTGAACACGACCGGTGCAGACTATACCGACAAGTCTGTCGTAAAGGAGTATGAGCGTATCGACTTCTACGGGTTTCTGGTCAGCATTGTGCAAAGGCTTATGAATCCGAAAAGCGGGGTAAAGCGTAAAGGTATATTGGTATTCACAAGGTTTCTGAAAGAAGCTGAACGCCTTACCTGGTCCATTCCCGGAACGGCCATCGTTTCGGGTGAGACGCCGAAGAAAGAGCGTGAGCGTATTCTTGAAGCGTTCAAGGCCGGAGAAATTCCGGTGGTGGCCAATGTCGGCGTACTTGTTTGTGGTTTCGATTATCCCGAATTAGACACGGTTGTTATTGCACGTCCTACTATGTCACTGGCCCTATGGTACCAGATAGTTGGCCGCGCCATCCGTCCGCATCCGAGCAAGGAAGCCGGATGGATTGTTGACCTTTGTGGGAACAAAAAGCGATTTGGCGAAGTCAAGGATTTACGCTTGGTGGATGGTGGAAACGGCAAGTGGGCTGTGTACTCCAACAACAGGCAGTTGACTAACGTAAGATTCTAAGATTATGGAAGGATATATAAAACTAAGCCGCAAGTTCTTCTCGAATGATATGTGGAATGAGGCCCGGACTTTTAGCAGTTGCGAAGCGTGGCTTGACCTGATTCAGTCAGCACGATTTGAGGCAACGCCCCGTATGGAGAGTATCGGAGGTCGAGAAGTCTCTTATACAAGAGGACAATATCCTGCATCCATAAGATTTTTATCAAAGCGTTGGCACTGGACTGAAAGACGGGTACGGACTTTTCTTGCCTTTCTGAAAAGAGAGAACATGATAACTCTTTCCAAAGAACAAGGAATGAATATCATAACCTTGGTAAAATACAATGACTACAACGGAAATCCTACTGACACAGCAAGTGACACAAGCAATGACACAATGAGTGACACAGATATCATTCAGGAAATCAATGATTTACGTTCGCAAGTGACACTGCTAATGACACAAGTATCGACACAGCAAGTGACACAGCCCCCAAAGGAGGCCGAAAAGCGACACACGGGTGACACAAAGCAAATAAAGGAGAAGAATAATAAAGAAACTACTACTAACGTAGTAGCAAAGAAAGACGCGGCTAAAGCCGCTACTCTCTCACGAAAAGATTCTTTCTACCAGTTATTGGTTCCTTATGTCGGCCAGTACCCGAAGGAAATGATTCGTGCTTTCTTCGATTACTGGAGTGAGCTTAACAAATCCGGCACCCGTATGCGATATGAACTGGAAAAGACATGGGAACTTCCCAGAAGACTGGCAACCTGGGCCAGCCGTGAGAAAATTCCTTCAAAAACCGATTTGGGCGTAGTCCTGAAAGACAATTCACCCGAAAAATACAAGAAAGGATGGTAAACATGGAACAGATAAATTTTCAACAGACAATCGCACGGCTCAAAGATACGGGCTTCTCCCCTATCCCGAATGTCGTACAGGTATCAGTTCCGGATGCCAAAAAAGTTCTCTGGGCCGGCATCAGGTATTTCACCGGAAATAATGCCCAATGGTTGCCGGAGTACGAAGAGGTGGCAGGCTGGTTGGCCGGCAATGAAGGCCGCGGCCTTCTGTGTTTTGGAAACTGCGGACGCGGAAAGACCCTTATCTGCGGAAAGATTCTTCCCCTACTCCTGAACCATTACTGCGGAAAGGTGGTAAGCTGCTACGATGCACAGCAGATGAACGCTGATTTGGACGCTGTGAAGCAAAAACACATCATCTACGTGGACGATATAGGGACAGAGAATTTAAGCGTGAAATACGGAGAAAAAAGGCTTGCTTTCGCTGAGCTGGCGGACGAGGCAGAGAAGAAGGGAAAACTTCTCATTCTTACTACCAACCTCACGATAGACGAGCTTAGAGAGAAATATGGGGAAAGAACCATCGACCGGCTGAGGGCTATAACGAAAACCGTACTGTTCAGCGGTAAAAGCCTGAGAAAATGAAAATCACAATCTGCTGGGTAACGCGCGACTGGAACCTAATCAGGAGGCTGCGCGAGAAATACCGTCTACCGCAATACATGAACGTAAACAGGCTTACCGAAGCGGAAGTAGACGAAGAGACCCTTGACAATCTCCGTAAGGGTGAGCCGAAGTATTTAATCATCAGAAAAGTAGAGAAATGACAAGACAAGAATCAGAAAGAAAGCTCAATGAGCTGAGACAGAAGTACATTTCCTTGATTTCATCCATGAACTTTGCCAAAGCACAGAAAATCAAGAACAAAATTGAATCCCTTGAAAGAGAACTGGAGCCACATTCCTTGGGAGAGCTTCTTCAGGACTATACCCCAGAGTTCAAGGTAGAAATGCTTCGCAAGATGCACAAGCTGTTCATCTACTCCGATTTGCTTGAAGGGGCTGCACTGGAGTTCCAGTCTGAACTTGAATCAAACGGAATAGATGCCCAAGTGGTTTTTCAGGTAAAGCGCGTATTGAAAGAGCTGAGAAGTATAGTACGAATACCTGATGAAGAGAATAATACCTCTTTGTCTGACAACTTTGCCGGTATGTGTGATGAAGCCGGACTGGTAGTAAGTAACATAATCAACAAATATCTTGCAAAATGATAACAGAAAATGACCCGATGATTCCACGCAAGGTGGATTTGGAGAAGAACCCTTCTGGAACCGAATTGAAAATCGCCCGGCAGCGGGAGATGGAGAAACATGGAAAGTATGTGGCTGTCCCCGGTGACAAGACTAGGACACGAATCTTCGTCCGCAACGGTGAGAACGTGGAAAAGAAGATAGCTGCGTACTTGGAGAGAATCAACAACCGACCTCAAAGATGGAACTGATATGATAAAGTTACTCTATATAGACCTTTTCTGCGGTGCCGGTGGAACCAGTACCGGAGTAGAAAACGCACGCTACGAAGATGAACAGTGCGCTAAAGTGATAGCATGTGTAAACCACGATGCAAACGCCATCGCCAGCCATGCGGCTAACCATCCGGATGCGCTGCACTTCACGGAGGACATCAGAACACTGGAACTGTCTCCTTTGGTGGCCCATGTGGAACGAATGAAGAAGATTTATCCTGATGCACTGGTTGTGCTGTGGGCCAGCCTTGAATGTACGAATTTCAGTAAGGCCAAAGGCGGCCAGCCACGGGACGCTGACAGCCGGACACTGGCTGAGCATCTGTTCCGCTACATCGAAGCCATTAACCCTGACTATATACAGATAGAGAACGTAGAGGAGTTTATGAGCTGGGGAGATATGGACGAACATGGGCATCCCATCAGTAAGGACAAAGGCCGTTGCTACGAGAAATGGAAACGGAATGTGAAGCGATACGGCTACGACTTCGACTGGCGAATCCTGAACGCTGCCGATTATGGTGCCTATACTACCCGCAAGCGGTTCTTCGGTATCTTTGCTAAACGTGGCCTTCCTATTGTATTCCCAGAACCGACACACTGCAAGGATGGGAAAAACGATATGTTCGGTCGGCTGGAGAAGTGGAAGCCTGTCAAGGATGTGCTTGACTTCTCCGATGAGGGAGAAAGTATCTTCTGCCGGAAGAAACCGCTGGCCGAGAAAACTCTTGAACGCATCTATGCCGGATTGATTAAGTTCGTGGCCGGAGGTAAGGAGGCTTTCTTAGTGAAGTACAACTCTATGAATCGGAAAGGTAAATACCAGGCACCAAGCGTTGACGAGCCATGCCCGGTTGTGGCAACACAAGGACGGCTTGCATTGGCCAAGGTGAACTTTCTTTCAAAGCAATTCAGCGGACAGCCGGATAGTAAGAACATATCTGTGGAAGGTCCTGCTGGAACAATCACCTGTAAAGACCATCACGCTTTCGTGTCGGCCTATTATGGCAACGGTCACAATCATTCGGTAGAACAACCTGCGCCGACGGTAACTACAAAAGACAGGCTATCTTTGGTTACGCCTTTCTTTATGAACTACTATTCCGGTGGAGGTCAGTTAGGAAGCGTTGAAACACCATGTCCGGCAATAATGACGGTGCCCAAGCAAAATTTGGTTACTCCGGTTCTTATGAAACAGGTTCCTTACCGGAAGCCGTGGATAATGAACACAGCTTTCTCCAATGTAGGGAGCAGCATCGACCAGCCTTCACAGACCATCACGGCAAACAGAAAATGGCATTACCTGATGAATCCTCAGTTTGCCAGTGCTGGAGGTTCTGTAAATAACCCTTGTTTCACACTGATAGCAAGAATGGACAAAATGCCGCCTTATCTGGTAGAGGTTGAAGGAGGTATCGGCATACAGGTTACACCTGATGACAGTCCAATGACAATCAAGATTAAGGAGTTTATGGCTTTGTATGGTATCATCGACATCAAGATGCGTATGCTTCGGATTTCAGAGCTCAAGAAGATAATGGGATTCCCTGAAGACTATGTGCTTATTGGCCCTCAGTCAGACCAGAAGAAATTTATCGGGAATGCCGTAGAGGTGAACATGGCACGGGTGCTTTGTGAGGCGATTTGCAAGGAGATAATCAGAAAACGAAAGGTGGCGTGATATGGGAAAACTGAAAGTCTATTACGGATGGTCAAGAATAGGCAACGTCCGTAAGAAACGTGCATTGTCCGTCATGTTCGAAAATGAAATACAAGGATGCCGGAGTGAACGAGGACAAAGATGTCTGAGAACTATACAAGACACAGTGATTGAACGATACCAGACTGATGAGGAAGAAAAGGAAGGCAAGCAGCAAAACCGGATTTTCACGGAGTACAGCTTATTCCTTGATGAAAAACCTATCAATGGTAGCCTTGAGAAATGCCTACTAATAAACAATGAAGCTGACAAGAATCATGTTTCCAAGACTATGCGTGAAAAGATTTCCGAAGCACTGAGAAAGTCCTTCCTTTATGCTAATCCTGGCTATAAAGAGCCGAGTAGCCAACTTGAATTGAAATTTGAATGATATGGGAAAGCAGGAAAGCGTGAGTGATTTTTATCAGTACGCAAAGGATTTGGCCAAAGCTGAAAAGGAGCTGAAAATCGAGAATTGGGTGCAAATCAGCATCTGCTATGGTTACGGTCATCAATCTGTCACCCTATATACATACGACCTTCCGCGTGAAGTGTACGAAAGAAGGATGTGGGTAATCAGATGGAGGGTGGCCAGACTGAAATGCCAGTATCCGAGGAATGATGTGTACACTTCTTTTTACTACTACGACAAGCGTTCAGGAGAGTCGCTTGAAGTGAGTTCCTGCCTTAGTAAACTTATATCAGCAAAAGCCCAGATAACGAAAGCAGAACGCAGGATGAATGAATACATCGGGTACAACCTCCAGAACAATCTATTCTTTGACGAGAATACAGACGAGGAGCTGGTTAAGTTTAGAGAGAAACTGGAGCGCAAGAAACTCGAGTGTGCAGAGTGCGAAAAGAGGCTTGAACAACTTGTAGAAAAAAGGAGAAATAATAAATGAAAACGAAATTGTATTACCTGTTTCTGGTAGTCATGTGGTGGCTGCTTGGATAGGTGGAAAGGAGGAATGAATATGGAAAAGAAAATGGTAAAAGTTCCGTTTGATTTGGAACTTGCAAAGAAAATAACAAATGGTGAGGTAGAAGGTAGAATAGTTAGAAAAGATGGAGTAAATGTACGAATTGTTTGTTGGAATTACAAATCTTTATCTGGTGAATATCCATTAATGGCATTGGTTGAAAACGGTATTTTTGAAGAATCAGAATTATATACTTCTGAAGGAAAATATAAATCATGGGAGAATGGAGGAACAGAAGATAAATACGATTTGAGTATTGAACTGAATAAAAAAGAGAAGTATCAGTTTAAACCGTTTGATAAGGTGCTTGTGAGGGATTATGATGATGGTTTTTGGAAAGCAGATATATTTTTAAATAATTCAGATGGATGTAATTATATGTGTACTGGAAATGTAGTTTGGGCTCAGTGCATCCCTTATAACGAACAAACTGCACATCTATTAGGAACAACAGATAATTGGGAGGAATAAACAATGATACAAAGAGTAGATATGTATGCATGTGTATGCGACAGATGCGGCAAGACACACGTAAACGAGAATTTAGGATATGTAGCTTGGACAGATGGGAGTCAGGCTTTTGAAGATGCAGAAGAAGCAGGTTGGACTGAAATAGACGGAAAACATTACTGCCCAGATTGCTATGAATATGATGAAGAAACAGACGAATATAAACCAAAGAAGAAATGAAAGCAAAACTAATAAAAGAATGGGATTGGTACTGTAAAATATTATCAGAAGGTACAGAAGTAACAATTATTAAAGGCATGGAAGCAGATGCATCCGATGTGCTTAATGCACCATACGGTATGTGTTACCTTTGCGAGTTTGAAGGAAGTATGCATTACATTCCTGCAACGTATCTTACCATTACTGATTGGGAGAATACGGATTGGGAACAGCGCAGATACGAAATAGCAAAGGAAGCTATGCTTCACATGATAGACCCTAAAATGTTAACTCAAAAGTACGGTCTTATGGCTGTAAATGCTGTTGAGTTTGCTGATTCTTTGATTGCTGAACTAAAGAAAACAAAAAAATGAAAGCAATATCCATCAAACAGCCGTGGGCGAGTCTAATCGCTCACGGTATTAAGGACATCGAGAACCGGACATGGAAGTGCCCTCAGCAGTATATCGGACAAAGGGTACTTATCCATGCTGCAAAGACTACAGTCAAGGAAGGATGGAGCGCACTAACAGAAACACAGTTAAAGAAAGTATTTCCTCACAAGAATAAACTTTATGGAGATAATGAGAAGCTTCCGCAGGGTGCCATCATTGGCAGCGTAGTAATAGAAGATTGCGTACAGAACCATCCTTCAGTGTGGGCAGAGAAAGGTTGCTGGAACTTGGTGCTGAAAGATGCGGTTCTGTTTGACAAGCCAATTCTGAATGTGAAAGGGAAATTAGGATTTTGGAATTATAATTTGGAGGATTAAGCGATGAAAACATTTACGATAAGTGTTCCGACAAAAAAAGAAGAAATAAAGAATTATTTTATGCAGTTGTTTGGCTGGATGACGCATCCTGGTAGGATGAAAAGGAATAAATCACTATTTGATAATTTGTATAATGAAATATGTGATGAATTAAATTCAGGATACTGGAGAAACGATATTTCAAAAGAAATGAGAGACCGTCTTACGTCGTATCCATACGGAAAGATTGCAGAGATGATTATTGAAAAGAAAAGTAAACTGTTATGAATCTAAATAAATTAAGAGATAAGGCCTACAAGTGCGCAGTAGTCCACGGTTGGCACGAAGAAAACCTGAGTGATGAACATTTCCTCTGTCTGGTCATATCTGAACTGATGGAAGCGGTGGAAGCTGACCGGAAAGGAAAACATGCAGATACCAAAAAGTTCAATCAGGAATTGGATTACTACATACACGAGATGAAGCTGTATGGAGAAAACTATGATAAAGCCTATCGTGATACGTTTGAATATTATCTTAAAGATAGTGTGGAGGACGAACTTTCTGATGCATGCATCCGGATGCTGGATTTGGCCGGACTTAGGAATGTGGATTTGGGTGAGGTCAATTCTGATGAATTGAAATGTTCTGAAGGATTCTTCGATTGGACTTTCACAGAATCTGTTTTCTCGATGGTATGTAACATGACAGATACAGATTACATTGATACCCATTCATTCGGCAGTTTTCTTCGAGTGTCTTTAATTGAAATATTGGTTTTCTGCGTACAAAAAGATATCGACATTTTCTGGCATATCGAACAGAAGATGAAATACAATGAACTACGCCCATATAAGCATGGGGATAAAAGCTACTGACCATGAAACACATATTCTACGCCTTAATCATTCTGCAAGCCCTGTATGAGCTTGCGAAGCTGTTTAGATGTAAATCCCTGTACCGACATGTGAAAGTCTTTCAAAAACTGGATAAGACATCAAAAAGATGGTATCTGATGGCACATCCGTGGCTCCATGTTGCATTGTTCATGGATACCGTCGGGCTTATGCTTTTGGGTATAGGATTGTTTTCAAGCCAGTGGGTATGTTTCCTTGTTGTCTTGGCCATGAGTTTCAGCCGGATTCAAAAATTGGGAGCATGGGCGATATTCCTGGACAGTCTGGTTACGGTCATCATCTACACTTTCGCCATCCTGAACGCATACCACTTGGCATAAAAAAGGGAGCCAGCCCACACGATTAGAAGCCAACTCCCACACACGATTATGATGCAAATATACTAATTCATTCTAAAACTATCGTGCTATGACAAAAGAATTTTCGTCAATCGTGGAGTTGAAATCAATACGTGAACAGAAATCAAGATTATCGGAAAGAGAGCAGGAGCTTTCGTTACCAGTGCTGACTGATCTGTCGCTTATTCCGGAGATTTACGGCTGGTTCAAGGAGATCCTTTCCGGGATGGACTGCCATCCCAATCCTGAGAGCGTTACTCAGCGGAAGAAGTTCCTCTTTATCGTTCTGTTCCTATTTGCCCCCAGCGTGTTGGCTGGCGGCCGGCTGACGAATGGCATCCGAGCAGAGATTTCCGGCGTGTTCCCGGATGTGTCCCCGTGTGTAATTTCGAACAATATTGCCGATGTTTCCTTTATCTACCAGCAGTACAAGGATTTCCGGCAGGATATTGAGTATCTTTACAATCAGATTTTAGAACGGCTGAAAAACAAAGGACTAATCAAGTAGCTGCTGGTGCTGTATAAGCTCCAGCATTTTTTATTATTTGTAGCGAAAATGTTACAATGAAGTTTGCATAATTGTAGCGAAAATGTTACCTTTGTATTGTTAAATAACAAAAGCGATATGAAATTTAGTGAAATGCACAGAAGACTTGAGCAGGCTGGCTGGTATATTTTCAAGGAAACAGACCACCGCTACTACGCTCACAAGGATTTTCCTTACTTGATTAAAGTCGGTCGGCATGGTAGTAAAGAAGTACCGCCAAATGAGTTTAACAAAGTAATGAAGAAAGCAGGGCTAAAATAAGCCCTGCACTTCATTCCAACATAAATTGCACGATTATGAAGAAAAAAGTAAAAGCAATCATCAGCAAGTCCGATACAGGGTTTGTTATTATGATGGAAGGGTTTGATTGGGCTATGTCCTATGGCGATACATTGGAGGAAGCCAAAGCTGATTTTGAGAACTTTCCGCAGGAGTATATTGAAATGTCTAAAGAAGCAGGGAAGGAGATACCGCCTGAATTAAACAATGGCGAATTGGAGTTTGAATATGTTTATGACTTGTCAGGCTTCTTTAAACAGTTCCCGTTCATTTCGGCAACCGCATTGGCTAAAAGATTGGGAATAAATGAAGGGCTTATGAGGCGTTATAAGTCAGGTTGCGCTCCTGTAGGAGAAATGCAGAAAAAAAGGATATTGGATGGCATTCATGCCATTGGTAAAGAACTGCTTTCCGTTCAATTCTAAGTCGCTTTTGTTATTGTACGAGAAAGTTAAAGCCGGAGCGTTATGCTTCCGGCTTTTGTCTATTTTCTATGTACTTCTATTATTTCACCTAAATGAAAAGCTATTTGCCAAAAAGCATATAAATCAGCACGTATCATATTTGGTATGAACCTAAAGCCGTCAACCTCTACTAAAGCCGTATCACGTTCTTTGGCATATCCAACGGCAATATACAAATATTTGTAAGGTTTAGGTACAAACGGAAAATTTCCGTTATTATAGTCGTCAATGAAATATTCTTTATCTGGTTGGGTTACATTTGGATTAAGAACATATTTGCCGTTTCCATCTTTGAGCAAATAGCGGTTTGCAGTAATACCTTCTTTGATTTCTCTATACTCTTCTTTCTTTGTACCTGCTATTATCTGGTCAAAATAAACTTGCTTTATAGGTAAATAAAGGGTATTCTCTTTAGTAGGCGTTTCCATAATTATTCTATTTTAAGATTTATATCTTTCCCACAATGAGGACAGGAGATTGAAAGACAGTCTTTCTTTGGTTGCTCGAATAATTCCGTTACCGGACATCCAATAGCATCAGCAATCTTATTTAATGTTTCTACCGTTGGGTTTCCATTTACCATATTAGAAAGATTAACCCTATTGATACCCATCTTATCGGCAAGCTCTGTTATAGTCATGCCTTTTTCTTTAATCACTTCTTTTATTCTTAAATTCATATTGCAGTGTTTTAATATTCGATGCAAATATACAAATAAAAACCACTTGTAACGTTATATCGGTACATTTATTTGTTAAAGTAGTGTTAAATGTTTCTTTTTATTTTGCCTATTGTAACGATTTATATTACATTTGCATCGTAATCGAAAATTAAAACATTACATAATATGAAAGCAATAAACGAAACAATAGCAAATGCGATAGTAGAAAACATCGAAGGCAACAACGGTACATTCTCTTTTGAGGTAGAAGTAAGCAATACTTTGGTAGTTGTCAATGGTAGCTTTGAGATTGACGGTTATTGCGAAGATGATTATTTCAACGGTACAGGCGCATGGGTAACTACTTACGTTTCTGTTTGCATTGATAGCGTAGAATCCTATGACGAGGACGGCAACGAGATGGATGTGGATTGCGACCTTTCAGAGATTGAAAGAAGCGTTGAAAGATTGGTAGCATAATATTAAACGACTAAAGATATACGGTTATGGCAACAGAAAAAAGAAACCAATTAAAAGAGATTATGAGTCTTGCTTGGTCATTTGTACACAAGAACGGTTATTCAATGAGTGAGGCGTTGAAATGCGCTTGGACTAATATCAAACTTCGTGCATTGCTTCATAAGAAGGTGGTTGAGTTCTATTTCAAGAAAACAGACGGCACGCTGCGTCAGGCTTTCGGTACTTTAATGAGCGGCAGAATACCTGAAACCAAAGGTACGAAGAAAACGGCAGATAACTGCCAGGTGTACTTTGATACAGAGAAAAACGAATACAGATGTTTTAAGAAGTGTAACCTTATAAAAATAGCGTGATTATGAATATAGTAACAGATGCGTATGGCAAAAACATTCAGGCTATTAGCGCAAAAGAATACAACCAATTTTGTCAAATAGCTTCAATGACACAGCCTTATCTAAGATTTGAAGAATCAGCATTTTGCAAGTTAGTAGATATTGCAACATCTATGATTCGAAGTGGATTAGATAATCAAAGTGCTAAAGAGATACTATTGAAATATAAAGAAAAGTATTATCCGTTTGGATTCAAAGAGAATATGAACAAACCTTACATGGCTGACTGTAGAAGGTTTTTGTATCCAAGAATAAAGCCTAATTTCGAACATTATACCCTTATTGAAGTGGATGTATTTATTATGGTTTACAGGGCATGTAAACAATTTATATATTCTGGTCTAACCAATGAATCCGCAGAAGAACTTTTGGGAAAGGTAGAAATGTATAGAAAAATTCTGAGTTAAACTCTCACGCACGACGATTTTGAAACAATCAGCCAAATGTTTGTTCTGAACACGGTAATCTTTAGGACAAATATTTGGCGGTTGGTAACTTTGCCTTAGAACGAAATGCGCTTCGTGGCTGTAGCGTTAGAAGGATATTCAAGGCATTTCTTTCAAGGGGTAAACAGCCACTTTAGACCTCTTTTAAGATTTGCCTTTTTTATATGTCAGGCGTGACAGGTCAAGGCAAGACATTCAGGTGTAAATGGGTTCGAATCCCAGCTTGCTACTACGGTCAAAATAAAATCCTCATTGATGAATTGACCGGCCATCAATGAGGATATGTTTAATTCAGGTTTTACAGCGTATGAACAAAGAAACCATAAATGAATCCCAATTCATACGGTACAAAGATAAGCAAATTTCTTATTGTACCTACAATGGCAGGATATATATTTCTTGCAGGGGGCTTAATTCTGATGTCGGGATAAGCATAAGCGAATGGAAATCAAAGAACATGTCGCAAATAAAAACGTATGCAGCCGAAAACGGATTGAAACTAAGAGAAATCATGTATTTTGGCCAGTATCTAGAAATCGGGATAGCCTTGATGTATTTCGCAAACAATAAAGAATTGACAGAGTGTGTAAAGAATCAGATTGGTAATTTAAATTCAAAAAATATGAATGAGATGCAGGTTTTACAGAGAACAACTTTATTAGGTAAAGAACTTACTGTTTACGGCAATGCAGAGAATCCGTTGTTTCTTGCTAAAGATGTAGCAGAGTGGATTGAATACGATGTAAGCAGCCTTAATAAACTCGTAAACACAGTAGACGAAGATGAAAGGCTGGTCGGAACATTATTCCGGTCAGGTCAGAACCGTCAAGTCTGGATGCTCACAGAGAACGGTTTATATGAAGTCCTGATGCAAAGCCGCAAGCCGATAGCCAAACAGTTCAAGAAAGGCGTAAAAGCCATACTGAAAGAAATCCGTACCAAGGGCGGTTATATGGCAGTAAAATCGGATGATACGCCAGAAGAAATCATGGCAAAAGCCATCCTGTTAGCAAACTCAACCATCGAAAGGCAGAAAGAACGAATATCTGTACTTGAAACCGAAAAGAATCTGGTAGAAGAACAGAACAGACTGATGGCGCCAAAAGCTGCCTACTTCGACAATGTCCTTCAAAGCGAAGGATTGATAACAACAAATATCATAGCCAACGAACTTGGCATGAGTGCCAAAAAGCTGTACAAGATACTAAAAGATTTAGGCGTATTGTACAACCAGAATGGGGTTTACATGCTTTATGCCAAATACAGGGGATTAGGTTATGACAAGTACAGGACACACACCTATACAAGTGATACCACTGGTATGCAGGTTGCAAAGCAATACTTGTGTTGGACGCAACTTGGTAGAAAGTTTATACTTGATTTAGTAAACAGTAAATCGGCAGCTTAAAAACCGGTCATACACACGTCATTAAGTTGGCGTGTGTATAAAAGCAAACATTTGGCTTAATGTTTCGTATGCGTTGAATTGTTATTTATAATTGTCTTCATAATTAGGTATCTTTGTGATAAAGGTACTATCGCGGGGTGGAGCAGTGGTAGCTTGCTACTTTGACTTGGTAGAGGTCGCGTGTTCGATTCACGTCCCCGCAACTGACATTTAAATTTACACGATTATGAAAGTATTGACATTACAGATTAACAAAGAATGTTTTCAAGACATCCTAAACGGTAAACAAGATGTAGAACACAGATATGTTTACCCCTCAAATGTAAAGAAATATGTTTATTTCAGACATAAAGGGATAGACTATACAAGGCAAGAGGATATACCTGACGATGGCGAAAAAATAGAGGTTGTACCAGTTAAATATGATGCATTGTATCTGATAAACGGCAGGCGCAAAGATGCACCACGTCTAACCGTAGAAGTTAAGTCAGCCGAATATGTAATTTTTACCGATGAAGAAGGCAATGACCTTGTAAGAGTTGAAAACGGTGTAGAATATCTTATAAGCCAAGTATGGTATCATCTTGGCAAAGTGATAAGTACAGAGAATATTTAATCTAAATAGTCTAAAGCTGAGTCACAAGAGCAATTAACAGAGTTGCCGGGCCAAGACGAAATATGAATGGTGCCGGTTTAGGTGGAAGACTGGTAGCAAACCGTAGAAATACGGCAAGTGCTTCACAGTTAGGTAGTAGAGAACAAAGGCGATATGACTTAAATGCCGCCTTTGCTGGTGCAGGAGGCAAATAATGAACAAGTATGCACTCTCTATGCAGATAATACGCAGTATCCGAGAAAAGACGGATACTGCTGTATTGTATTATTCTGCTGGTGGTAAAGATGGTATAGCCTTGTTGGATATGCTTGCAGGTGTATTCAATAAGGTTATATGCTATTATATGTACTTGATACCTGACTTAGACCACGTGCAGCCCTATATCAGATGGGCAGAAAATCACTACAAGAATGTTGAAGTACGCCAAATAGAACATTTTCAGCGTGACTATTACATTTCATGTGGTTTCTTTCGTGATCCTGACAACTCAGTAAAACCGAGAAAAATAGGTGAAATAGAGTAGGCGGTAAGAGAAGAAACAGGCATAACATACGCATTCAGCGGGATGAAAGGTGTAGATGGATACATGAAGCGGATGCGGTTAAAGAAGTTTGCGAAGTCCGGTTATATAACAGACAAAGGTATGGTCTATCCTCTTGCATTATGGACGAATAAAGAAGTGCTTCAATATATTAGACTAAGAGGATTAATACAACCTTTTGTATATAATCCAGGTGCTATAAGTCAAGGTTTTACCATTGATTTAAAAACAATGCTCATGATGCGACACAGATATCCACATGATTTTAAACGTATTTTGGAAGAGTTCCCATACTCTGAAAAGCTAATTTTCGATTATGAATATAAACACAGAAAGTAGAGGTATTGAGTCAGAAAAAAATCGTTATCGGAATTAGAAAGTCAAAGAATGCGTATTCTGTATCGTGCAGCTCGTCAATATGGGCTAGGCACAAACAGGCAGCACTCTGTACGCGATAGAGTCAATTCTGTTACAAGCAGATATAGAACAAATATGTTCAGATACTTTGGCTCAGACACGATTTCTCCTGCACAAGTAAAACAAGGAGTACCAAAAAGATTTTATGTAGGATTAAAAAACGCGCAAGGTAGTAAAGGATGATGACAAAAAATAAAATAACGCAACCGGAAAGTAGGGAGATACAACGAAGTATCATAAATTTTGCCAATTATAATCCCCGTAAAATTGCCCCAGAAGCTCGCAAGAGCTTGAAAGAAAACTTAAAACGTATAGGATTATTAGGCGGTATAGTTTGGAATGAAGTTACAGGTAATCTTGTGTCAGGGCATCAGCGTATTTCGATTATAGATGAGGTGAATAAGTATAACTCTGACACGAAAGAAAATGACTATCTAATTCGTGTTGAAGTAGTTCGAATGGATGAAAAGACTGAAAAAGAGCAGAACATCTTTATGAACAATAGAAGTGTACAGGGCGAATTTGATTCAGATATGCTAAAAGATATGCTTGATGGTATTGATTATAGCCTTGCCGGACTGAATGACTTCGATTTGAATATGCTCGGAATTGGTGATTTAGACTTTTCTATTAATGATGATATTTGGAGAAAGGAAGATATATTGGATGATTCATTATCAGCCATAGATGAATCTACTAAAGATGGTGATGAAAATAAAGGCATTAACCGTTCCAATAATTTTTATGAGGATTCAAAAGAAAATCAAATTGCACGTCACAATGAAGTACAAAAGATAAAAGACAGAATTAGTAATCAAAACAGCTTTGAGAAAGATAACGGAATGCTGAGTTATGTAGTGCTGTCCTTTAATAGCCCAACGGAAAGAGCAAACTTCATGGAAATGTTCGGTTATGAATTTGATGAACGTTACATTGACGGAAAGGAGTTTATGGATAGGGTCGAATTTGGAATTGAGTAATCAAAATAAACAGATACGCGCGCATGGGAAAGAAGCCAGACATATTGAAATTCAGAGAGATTCTTCATAAAACAGGTGGAAATCTCTCTAAAGTTGCTGCTGTATTCAATGTAACCCGAAAAACCGTGTATGATTGGGCCAGAACAGACAGCCAGTTCAAAGATGCTATCACCGACGAAAGAGGTTCTCTGGTAGATGAATGCCTTGTATCTGCACGTGTACTTGCGCTTGGTATCCCTGAGAAAGATGAAAATGGGAACTTTATCGGATGGCGTGAACGTCCAGATGGGTATATGATTCGCTATTTACTTTCCACATTAGGAAGAAAAGAAGGTTTTGGAGACCGAGAAGACGAGGAAGCCGATATTCCAAAGGACATTGACCACGGAATTTCTATTGACTCATGGATTAAAGACAAATTGAAATGATTGTTCCCCAGACGATATATCATCCGTTATACACCGATAAGGAGAAGTTCATCATCCTCATCACCGGTGGCCGTGGATCGGGAAAGAGTTTCAACGCTTCCACCTTCATCGAACGATTGACTTTTGAGCAGACTCCGGTGGAGAAGATTGTCCACCAGATTCTATACACCCGTTACACGATGGTATCTGCCGGCATGTCTATCATTCCTGAAATGATGGAGAAGATAGAACTGGACGGAACCACGAAGTATTTCAAGACAACCAAGGCGGACATCGTAAACCGGATGACCGGCAGTCGTATCATGTTCCGGGGTATCAAGACTTCTTCCGGAAATCAGACGGCCAAGCTGAAATCCATTCAGGGCATCACCACCTTTGTCTGTGATGAGGCAGAGGAGTGGACCAGTGAGGAAGAGTTTGACAAGATTATGCTCTCCATTCGTAAGAAGGGAATCCAGAACCGGATTATCATTATCATGAATCCCTGTGACTCCAATCACTTCATCTACAAGAAATACATCGAGAATACCCATCGGCTGGTGGAGATTGACGGTGTACCGGTTCAAATCTCAACTCATCCAAATGTTCTACACATTCATACGACTTACTTCGACAATATCGAGAATCTTTCTCCTGAGTTCCTGAATGAAGTCAAGGAAATGAAGGAGAAGAATCCGGAGAAGTACGCCCATGTGGTTATCGGCCGATGGGCGGACGTGGCCGAAGGTGCCGTGTTCAAGAAATGGGGCATCGTCGATGAGTTCCCTATGTGGTGCAAGAAGGTGGCTATCGGACTGGATTTTGGTTATAGCGTAGATAGTACCGCCGCAGTCCGCTGTGGAATAATAGATAACGCTTTGTATTTGGATGAGATTGATTATAGAACTGGACTATTATCTACGGATATAATCAAATCTTTGAGACCGTGGAATCTAAAAGTCATTGCTGATAGTGCCGACCCCCGACTTATCCAAGAAATTCATAATGGAGGCATAAATATCTATCCTGTTGAAAAGGGTCAAGGCTCTATAAATGCAGGTATTGATAAAATGCAAAGCATGGAAATATTTGTAACAAAGCGTTCCTACAACCTTATGAATGAATTGCGAAACTATGTTTGGGATAAGGATAAAGACGGAAGATACATAAACACTCCTGTTGATGCCTTTAACCACTGCTTTAGAGGTGATACCCTTATTACGACAAATAAAGGCGATATACCAATTAAAGATGTGCAAATTGGCGATTATGTTTTGACGCGGAAAGGATTTAGGAAAGTGCTTCAAAAGCACAACAACGGAATAAAGAAAGTAACTGAAAAAGAGTTTGTTATAGGCTTGTGTAAACGAACTTTTTTTGCTACCTTAGAGCATAAATTTAACGTAAACGGAAAATGGAAGAAGTACGGAAAATTAACGAAAGGGGACAACTTGTTTGTTCTATCGAGTTTAATGGGAAAGAGTATCGGAGATACCCAAATGGGAAACACCCCAACTATTATTACCACAAATGGAAAGAGAATGGTAGATACCACCAAGAACTCTTACATCACGCGGTGTATGAATTTTATAAAGGGAAAATTCCAAGTGGCAAAGTCATACACCATATTGACCATAATCCGCTCAATAATGACATTGGCAATCTTGTTGCGGTTACTCCAAGTGAACATCAAAAACTGCATCCTGAAAAATTATCAGAGTATAAAACAAGAGAACACGCGAGTAAGGTTTGGTTTACTAAATCAAATTGGGATGAACGCAGAAGAAAGGTTGATGAAACATTATCTAACGAACGCTGGAAATGTCAACAATGTGGCGCAGAATACACTCCAACAAATGTACATCAGCGGTTCTGTTCAAAAAAATGTCACCATAGATGGCAATACACATCACCCGAATGCAATGTTGAAATGGTTTGCCAATATTGCGGAAAAACATTCATGGGTAACAAATACCTCAAACCCAAATGTTGCTCCAATGAATGTGCGCATAAATTGCAAGGAGTTATCAGACGTAATAACAAAAAGTGAAAGCTATTGTGAAGTTTATGATTTAACGATAGAGGGTGAACACGAGTATTTCGCAAACGGAGTGCTCGTGCACAACTGCATAGATGCAGCAAGGTATTACGTTTTAGGAGAGTTGCTTGGGCGTATATTGAAACCGAAAGATGTTTCAGGAATATTTGGACATTAAACTTTGAAATATGACTTTAGAAGAAATTTTAGCTATGCCGGAAGTAGAGAGAAAAATCTACTATCTGAAGAAGGGACGAAAGACCGAGCAACCAAACGCTCATGCTCTTTACAACGACTGGAATCCGAACAAGCACGAGATAGTGATAGATGAAGAGAAATACCCTAAAATCAAAATCACTACCCAGCCTGAGAAACGGATTACAGACCCGACAACCAGGAAAGAATATGTCGAGCCGGCGGTAAGGAAGGAAGTTGACCCGAACCGGATTGCACTTCCTATCGAGCAGGACATTGTGAATATTCAGACGGCCTTCACCGTGGGGACAGAACCGATACTTGACTGTCAGCCAGACCAGTCGGAGGAAAGCCTTCTTTCTGCCTTGAAGCAGGTATTCAAGAAGAACAAATTGAAATACCAGAACAAGAAGGTAGTCCGGGCATGGCTGGCCGAGCAGGAAGTGGCCGAGTACTGGTATGTGGTTAGGGATGATGGTTTCTGGGCCAAGCTCAAGCGCAAGATTTCTGGAATATTCGGCAAGTCAAAGCCTGAATACCGTCTGAAGAGTGCCATCTGGTCCCCGTTCCGTGGCGACAAGCTCTACCCTTTCTTCAATGACCAAGGGGATTTGGTTGCCTTGTCCCGTGAATACAAGAAAAAAGACCTGAATGACGTGGAGATTACCTGCTTTATGACCATTACCAAGGACATGGTTTACCAGTGGGAGCTGACGAGCAGCTGGTCAGACAAAGGTTCATTTGCTCATGGGTTCAAGAAGATGCCGGTGATTTATATGTACCGTCCGGAAGCATACTGTGAAAAGATAAAGAGTCTTCGTGTAAGACTGGAGAAACTACTGTCAAGTTATGCGGACTGTATCGACTACCACTTCTTCCCTATCCTCATGCTTTTTGGTAACGTGGAGAATTTCTCCGGTGAGTTCAAGAACAGGGTGGTCGAGCTAACCGGGCAGGGAGCAAATGCCCAGTACCTTACCTGGTCTCAGGTGCCTGACACCGTAAAATTCGAGGTGGAAACTTTGCTGAGCCAGATATACGGACTGACCAATACACCCAGAATCTCTTTTGACTCCCTGAAAGGTACAGGAAACGCCGTATCCGGTGTGAGTTTTGACTATGTTTTCATGTCTACCCACCTTAATGTAGAGAACCTAAATGAAACTGTCGGCGAGTTCATGCAACGACGTGTAAATTTCCTCATATCAGCTTTGGGTTCCGTGAATTCCACCCTAGAAGAAGCCTCCGAGACTATTGATGTGGATGTACAGATGCAGCCATATAAACTGGAGGACATCAAAGACAAGATAGACACTGCTATCAAGGCCAAGGACGGTGAAATCTGGTCGCAACAGCGGGCCATTACCTTTGTGGGGAACGTGGATGCAGTTCTAGACGAGATTGAAGCCATCAAGGAAGAGCAGGCTGAGAAACAGAAGAACGACATTGAGAAACAGAAACAGCTTTCCTCTCTCAAAAGCTCCAGTAGTAAATCTGAAAAATAGAACAATTCAGTCAGAAAAATTACGGGGATTGTACAAAGAATACGGATGAAAATCTAAAATATTGACGAATTGAGTAGCGGTGCCTTTCGAGGTGCCGCTATTTTCTTTTTCTCTTAAAAACGAACATTTTCTTAATTGTTTCGTATCGTTAGCCTTAAAATTTCCCCTTCCCTTTCTCTATAAGTAAATTTACCGTATGAAATTATTAATCAAACTCATACGGTATGACAATATTTGAACAAATCTTGGCAGGACTGCAACAGAAATTCGCTGGGGTGGACACTGCTACACTTACCCGAATTGCCACAAAGAAGGCAGAGGGTGTAACGGACGAAACTAAGGTGACCTCCATCGTTGAGGGTATCTCTTTTCAGGACGTGATGCAAAACTATGGTGATTTCCGTGCAGGACAAGCTCAGACTTCCGCTGTTTCAAACTACGAGAAGAAGCATGGACTGAAAGACGGGAGACCAATCGAGAATCCGAAACCAGAACCACCGAAACCAAACGACCCTCCTAAGCCGCAGGAAACGGACATCGCAAAGATGATTGCCGATGGCATTGCCGCTGGAATCAAGCCGTTTGCCGACAAGCTGGCCAAAATGGAGGAAAATGAAGCGCAGGCGCAGCGCAATTCTCAAATCTCGGCAGTGGCTAAGAAGTACGGTATTCCCGAATTTATGCTGAAAGACCGTAATATTCCTGAGAACACGGACTTGGATACCTATTTCAAGGACATGAAGCAGGATATGTCAAACAGCGGTTTTCAGTTTTCAAAAGCTCCTGAGACTGCCGAACAGAAGCAGGAGAAGGAAGCGAGCGAGTTCGCCAAAATGATTGAGGCGGACACAAAACAAATTGTCGAACAACAAAACAAGTAATTTATGTCAGCAGGATTTAAGTACAACATTGAGCCTGAACCGTCCATCGAGGAACGCTATGATGTTTCTACCGGAGTAAGACGTAGAGGCCCTTACAAACTGGAGACGACCAACCTTGTTGCTGGTTCGTTTCTTCCATCCTTCACTCCGATTGCCGCCGACTTAGTGAAGAAGACCGCTCAGGTGGCTATCCGTGTAGAAGTCTATGAAAAGTTTACCACCGGTTCCAATACCACATTGAAAATCAAGAAAAACTCTTTGGCCTATGTGGGTATGCATCTGGGTAATGGTTCTCATGGAGCTACCATCAATAGTATTGACAAATCAAACAAAGTTTTCGATAAGTTGACACTGGCTGCCGACTTTGGCGAAACATTGGAAGCTGGTACCGTACTCTATGAGGCTACAGCTGTAAGCGGTACTACTCCAAAGGTAGTTGCTAACTCAGCTTTGTACGGAAGAGTACAAGTAGAAGAAGGCATTGTATTAGTTGCTCTTTTGATGCGAGCATTCGAGATTGAGCCTACTAAGTTGGCTATGCCTTTCTCTGACATTGATAAGGCTAACATGCCGCATTTCCAGTTCAACGCTACAGGCGTGCAATCCCCGGCTGGTGTTTCGTATGAACTGCCAGAAGCTTCTGATTCTGTGATGGGAGGTATTCAGTTGGGATTCTCTCAAAGCGGAAAGAAATATCCAGTAGCATTGGAAGGTGGAAAGGCGTATGTAGAAGTACCTTGGACGGACAATAACACTACCTATCAGGCAGCTAACTCAAGTTCCTTGGGATTGGTAAAGCAGGGTGCAAAAGTTGATGATGCAGCAGGTGGTGATGAGAAAGATAAAATTAATGCTCTTCTAGCATCGTTGAGAGCAGCAGGTATAATTGCAAGCAAATAAAGAAAGGAGGACTAAGATATGATGCTAACAATTCATACACTGTTTAACGACCCCAACATCGTTAACGCCGTTATCCAGCGCGTCCTTCAGACACGTAAGGATACAATCTACTGGCAGCAGTACCTCGATTTCCGTAGAACGACTACCCGTGTGTTCAAGGACTACATCGGTCAGGTTACTGGAGTGATGGCAGGTTCCATCAACTCACGCTACGGAGAGAAGCCTATCCGGGAACGCCGGAACATCGGTTCAGGTTATGGTGAAATCGCTTATCTTGGCGATGCTTACCAGATTTCCATTGACCGTTTGTCTGATTTGCAAGACTTGATTGACAAGTACAATGCGGCTAAACCTGCCGACCAAGTAGCAGCCATGCAGGAAATCGTGAACTTCATCTACGATGATTACCGTCAGGTACTCTTGGCAGCTCACAAACGTATGGATATTATCGTAGGTTCACTCTTGATGACAGGAGCAGCAACAGTCAAGAACAAGGACGACAATGCCGGAGGTGTTGACCTTCTCAACATTGAATTGCCGTTCAAGTTTATTAAGCCTGATACCGGTGCGAAGACTAAATTCATTACCTATTTGCAGCAGCAGATTAATGCACTGAAAGCGGACTATGGTAATTTCCAGAAGATGATTATGTCACGTGGCACTTTCGTGAAGAATATTATCGGCTCAGCGGAATTTGGTGACAAGTTCAAGATGCAGCTTACCAGTAACGAAATGTATATGTCAACTGGATTGATTACTTCTCAACTGGCTTCCTCAGTCTTTACCGGCATCGGCCTTCCGGCCATTGAGATTAAGGAAGATTACGTGAAAGACCAGACCGGAAAGAACGTGCAGATTTACGCAGACGACCGCATTACCTTACTTCCGCAGGATAAGGTTGGTTACATGCGCTTCCATACTCCGTACGAAGCCGTGGATGGCGTACCAGGACGTAACTACACCCAAGCCGACGGTGATATGCTTATCTCCGGTTACAAGGACAAGAACGGACGTTATCTGGAATACACGGCTGAGTGGATTCCGCAGATTACAAATCCGAACCTGATTGTGAACATCGATTTGACAACCATGAACGCATGACAGTAAACGACTACATATCACAGAAGTTTCAGACCTTCGGCATTAACTTGTCGGAGGCTGACCTTTTGGAGATAAGTCTGTCTTCTGGGATAAGCGGAGAGGATGAGATGGGCCCGCCAAACATCGGTCTTGTGTCGGTGGCAATGGCGAAGTTCATCCCCTCTCTATTACTCCGTGCCACTTCCATCAGCGAGAACGGCTTTTCTATGTCCTGGAATACTCAGGGCTTGAAGGAATACTACTCTTTCTTGTGTAAGAAGTACGGTCTTGAAGACACGCTGTCAGATAAACCTAAAGTCAGATTCCTATGATATTCGCTCCGCATACATTACAGGTTAAAGTCACCATTCCGATGGACACGGACGAATTTGGCCGGCCCATTCCCGGAACAGGTGGAGAAAGCTGGCAGGACGTATGCAAGTGCCGGTGTGACGATAACTCCACCAAGGAGTTTACTTCGGAGAACGGCGAGGTGTACCGACCGAACTATCACGTAGTCTGCGAGAAGAAAATCTCTCTGAAGGCTGGTGATGAAGTCAGATGTATGGACGGTGAGAATATCCGGGGAACTGGCAAGGTTTACATGATAAAGAATACGAATTATTTTGGTTACTCAGAAATATGGCTGTAAAGTTTGATTTCTCGGACGTTGATAGCTTTTTCGACCAAGGTTATGCCGAAGTGAAAGCCGTTGAGGATAAGGTCGGAAAGGAAGCTGTCGATTATGCTGTAAAGAACGGTAGTTATCAGAACCGGACCGGAACGCTCCGTAAGTCAAACAAGTATTCAGTTCAGGATGATGGATTGGAGTTAAGGAATGAAGCTGAATACGCCTCGTTCGTGGAATCTAAAGGCTACGAAGTCCTGACTGGTGCGGCCCTATACGCTGAGAAACGATTGAAGGAGGAAATCAAATGATAGTAACTACCGATATAGCGAACATACTTTACCGTGATTGCCAGCCTTTCGGCATTGAAATCGTTCCCCATGGCAAGAAACTGACAGGCGAATTGAAATCCGAAAGGATTGTCATTCACGCAAAGAAACAACAGCCGGGAACGTACTGGAAGAAGTCTTTCGCAGAAGTGAACCTTTGCGTTCCAGACCTGAAAGAAGGTGAAGCCAACACCATTCGGCTGAACGAACTCGAGAAACAGGCTCAAGGACTATTTAACGGTGTAACCGGACGCTATGATGGTACCACCTATCATTATTCCATCGACACAATCGGAACCGAGGAGGACACAGCCTTAAAGTGTCACTATGTGAATGTAAGAATTTTGTTTGAAATTTTAAATGTGAAATAATATGGCAGAAGCAAAGAAAATCACAGCCGTGAATATCAAAAAACTTTTATATGGAGAAACGAGCGAGATTTCCGCGGATTTGACCGGACAAGCTCTGTACACTCTTTTGCAGGGTGACACATTGAAAGAAGTTAAAAATATTCATGGCGACACATGGACGCTCGAAGAAGCGGAAGCGAGCCGAACGAACTATAAGAACCAGCTTACCGGCAAGACCTATCGCAGCGACAAGGAGATGGGTGACGTAACCGTCAACTTTACGATTGGTGAGTACGACTATCCGACAAAGAAAGACCTCATGGGAGGTGATGTCATCAACACCGACAAGGGTTGGAAGCGTGCGAGAGGTAAGGTGAACATCGAAAAGCTGATTGTTGCCCTGACCGAAGACGACCAGTATTGCGTCATTCCCCGTGCTGACATCGGTGCCCGCGAAGCGACTACCGATAAGGCTATCGGACTTCCGGTGAGTGCTGTGGAGTTGGAGCCGAAAAATTCGGCAGTTTCTCCGGAATACTGGTTTGACTCAGAAGAGGTAAAAGCAGGTGTTTAATGCCTATCCAATAGGTAGAATTTGAATTCCATAACGGGGGTGGGCTTTATGGCTTCACCCCTTAATTTTTATCAGAATGAATCAAGGAGCGAAAATAGTATCAGAATCCATTATCGGAAATGATTTCAGGACGGTGTTTGTCGCAGGGAAAGCCTACACGGTCTACCCTCCCACTGTCCATAAACTGGCCGGGGCAATCTCCCATCTGTCAGACGTACAAGAAGCAGACAATTTGAGAGAAGTCCTGCTTTCCTTGGGAGAAAGCGAGGCTTACAGCAAGGCTCTTTCCTGGCTGATAGCTGGTGACGAAAGTTTGAGCGAAGAACTGGGAAAAGGAACATACGAAGAGAATGTGAACGCATTGGATGAAGCACTCTCTATGATTGACTCAAAGGTTTTTCTCAAAGCTGTCAGCTTGGCGAGGAACGTAAGCCTGCTGGCAGCGAAACCGAGGTTGTAGGGAATGATACTCTATTGGGACAGATAGCGTCGTTCATGGAAAATCTGCATCTGTCATACCGGGAAGTGGTCTACGAGATACCATACAGAAACTTAGTATTAATGCAGCGTGACAAGCTCCATACCGTTACAGGGACGAAGGTTACAAAGGTGAAGGGTAAGGACATGGCTTCGCGCAGAAGAAGAAACAAGAAATAGATATGGCTACACTATACTTTAAAGTCAGTTCAGACTATGACGAAGTTATTCGTTTGAGACAGGAATGTGAGAAGCTGGAATCCCAACTCAAAAAGATGGACGTGAACAAATCCCCCGCAGCCGCCAAGGCTTTAGAAACGCAACTGGCATCCACCCGTCAGCAGATGATGGGACTGGTAACTGAGGCGGCCAAGGCCGGTGCTGTGATGGAAAAAGACTTTAAATCCAATATTTACAATGCCTCACAATCTGTAAATGATTTTACTCAAAAAATTATTGACCAGAAAAGAGTTGTTAAAGACGTAGAACATGATGTTAAGCGGTTGGGCGATGCTTATAAAACAGCTTTAAAAAGAAATCCGACGGGAGCTGCAGGCTTATTATCAGAATACCAATCTGCAAAGAAGACTCTCGATGAAGAAAAAGCTACTTTATTTGGTTTGACTCAGCAGCAGGCTGAAGCCCGTCTTTCTGTAAAGAGACTGAAAGATGAATATGCAGCTTTTAAGGAAGAAGCTGGCGAAACGGTCGAAGCAAATGAAAAGATGTCCGTTTCCTTAACCAAAGTACTTGGTGTAATAGGTGGAGTAACTGCCTTGAAAAACTTTGCCACAGAACTTGTCAATGTACGAGGACAATTCCAGCAGCTTGAAATTGCTTTTTCAACCATGCTGAAAAGTAAGGAAAAAGCAGATAAACTGATGTCGGAACTGGTGGATATTGCCGCAAAGACGCCCTTTGACCTTCAAGGGGTGGCATCATCTGCCAAGCAAATGATTGCTTATGGCTCGTCAGCCGAGAATGTGTGTGATGAGCTTGTAATGTTGGGGAATGTAGCCGCCGGTGTTGGCTCCCAGCTTAGTGAAATAGCCTATCTCTATGGCACATTAAGGACACAAGGAAGGGCCTATGCTGTCGATATTCGTCAGTTTGCAGGACGTGGTATTCCCATCTACGAGGAACTGGCAAAAGTGCTTGGTGTGACAAAAGATGAAGTTTCCGGTTTAGTAAAGGAAGGCAAGGTAGGATTTAAAGAAGTAGAACAGGCCTTCAAAAATATGACTAGTGAATCAGGAATCTATTATAACCTGATGCAAGAACAGTCTAAGTCTCTTACAGGTCAGTTGAGTAACCTTGGAGATGCTTGGGATACAATGTTGAATGAGATTGGGAAAGATACTCAGGGAATTGCTTCTGCAGGTATTTCAGGATTGAAAGGTCTTATTGAGAACTATGAAACTGTTGGTAAGATTTTGATAGGACTGATTGCTACATACGGGACATATAAAACCGCTCTTATTGTAGTGCGAATAGCTCAGGATACATTAACGGCCAGAATGGAACTTGCAATACTGGTTACTAAAGCCCAAATGATAGCACAAAAGGCTTTGAATACGGTTATGAAAGCCAACCCGTATGTCCTGGTAGCTACGGTTCTTGCCGGGCTTGTTGCTACAATGTGGGCCTTTCATGACAGCACAACCGCATCGGAAAAGGCACAGCAAAAATTCAATGAAGAACAAAAGAATTTTTCGAATCAGGAAGAGGAACGCAAGAAAAAAATAGAAGAGCTGATACGCGTTATCCAAGATGAGACAGAAACCGAGTTTTCAAAGATAAAGGCCTATGAGGAACTACAAAGGTATTCTCCTGCACTTTCTTCTGCTTATACCCGTGAACAACTGGCAGTACTCAATCTTGCAGAAGCAAATAAAGAACTGAATAAGGAACGAGACAAGAACAGTTATGAAAACATACTAAAGAATATTCAACAATGGGAGAAGAAAATAAAATCATTAAATGCTTCTTTAAAAAATGCGGGGCAAGGTGCCCCATTAATCGCTTCACAAATAGAATCAGCAAAAGCAAATCTTAACAAGTGGAAATCAGCCCTGAGCGAATATAATCGACTGAAAAAGGAAACAGAGGAAAACTCGAAACCTGTAGAAGTCAAGCTAATGGAAGCAAGAAGTAATCGTGAGCAGATTATACGCGAATACAATATAGCAAGACAAATATTGCAGGAAGAGCAAGAAAAAATTAAGAATTTTCCTTTTGCAACAATTCCTATTGACGTTCAAATACGGTTCAATAATGCGCAAGCAGCGTTAAAAGGGATTGACGGCACCATATCTGGCCTGGAATCGCAAAGAGAAGCATCGGAAAAGACGTATCAGCAAGCATATAAAGAAGCAAAAGCTGTTTACGAAGCAAAATTAAAGGCTGTAGAGGATGCTAAAAAAGGCACTGAGTCAGCCTATAAGAAAGCAGTAGAAGAGTTGGAAGAAGCAGAAAAATCATATAAATCGCTCGGTGGTGTAACAGGAGACACTCTGACCAAACAAGAGAATAATGCGAAGAAAAATGCCGAGCGACAAAAGAAGGAGCAGCAACAGCTTGCAGAAGAACTCCTTCAGCTTCGCAGGACCAATCAGCAGGAAGAAATCAACTTGATGGAAGAAGGTCCTGAAAAGAAGCGCAGACAAATTGAGCTGGATTACCAAAAAGAGATTGATGCTTACAACAAGGCTAAAGCCAAATATGGGGAAACTGATGAGGTGAAGCAGATGAAGACTAACGCCGAGAACAAGCGTAAGCAATCACTTTACAGCCTAGATTTAGATCAACTTCAATCTGAAAAGGATGCGTTAAACTCCTATCTTCAAGAATACGGCACATTCCAACAGCGTAAGTATGCCATTGCACAAGAATATGCCGACAAGATAGCCAAAGCCCAAACAAATGCCGAAAAGATAAGGTTAGGGAAAGAACGGGACAGCAAACTTTCCGGTATCGAATCAAATGCTTTAAAGGCAAATATAGATTGGGTAACAGTATTTGGTGAGTTCGGAGGAATGTTCTCCAATATGATTAAACCTGCTCTTGAAGATGCCAGGAAATACATGCAGACCGATGAGTTCAAAAACTCAGACGCGTCAAGCCAGCAAGCCATTGTTGATGCGGTTAATCAAATGGAAAAATCTCTTGGAGGTGCAGGAGGATTGGATTTCAAGAAACTTGGTGATGATGTACAAGCATATCAAAATTCAGTTGTAAGTCTTAATCTTGCTAAGGAGCAGGAAGCGGATGCATTGGAGCGTCTTGTCACAGCTCAGGAAGAATATGAGAATGCGTTGAAAAACGGTACTGAAGAGCAGAAAAATGCAGCAAAGGAAACATTGGCAAATGCACAGAGCAATGCTGATTTGGCATCTGCAAATGTACAAATGCAGTCAGAAAATGTTGAAAAGGCACAGAAAGGGATGTCTGAAACAGCCACTGCATTAAAAGCCAATATGGATAACGTGGTACAGGGATTGCAACAGATAACTTCCGGAGGACTCACAAATATCTACAATGGACTGATTCAAGCAGGAAAAGGAGTTGGTGGGGCTGCTGGAAAACTTGCTGATTCGCTTGAAAGCGTTCCCGTTGTCGGATGGATTCTTTCTATAATTGACATATTCAAGGATGGGATAAGTATAGTAATTAGCGGACTCCTTGACTCCGTATTCAGTGCCGTGTCTGGAATCATTGAAGATGTGCTGTCCGGAGATTTGTTTGTATCTATAGGAGAATCCTTAATGAAAGGTATTGGAAGCATTTTTGACGCTATTTCTTTCGGTGGATTCAGTAAACTTACTTCTATTGGGAGCAATGCCAAGGAGGTGCAGGAGGCTATAGACCGACTGACAGACAGAAATGAAGCACTTCAGGGAAGTATTGACGCTCTGAATGACACCGTAAAAGCCGGAAGAGGTGCAATATCAGTCGATGCTGCAAGGAAAGCCGTGAAGTATCAAGATGAGCAAAACGCAAACTATCTGAAAATAGCACAGGAACAAGCCCGTTATTCAGGAAACCATCATAGCTGGAATTATTACTGGGGAGGATTCACACAAAGCCAAATTAATGATTTCAGCAATCAAATAGGAAGGAACTGGAATGGAAGTCTTTGGGATCTTTCTCCTGAAGAAATGAAACTCTTGAAGGGGAATGTAGATATGTGGACGCAGATACAGAATACCGGAAAGGGAGGATATGGAGGTAGGCTGACTGAAAAGCTGGATGATTACATTGAACAAGCCGGAAAAATAGAAGAACTGGAAACACAACTCAATGAATCACTTACTGGAATGACATTCGATTCGATGTATGACAGTTTCATTGACACGCTAATGGATATGGATGCTTCTGCCGAAGATTTTGCCGACAACATGTCCGAGTATTTCATGAGAGCCATGCTTTCAAACAAGATTGGAGAATTGTACTATGACAGATTGAATGAATGGTACGAAGATTTTGCCAAAAGAATGGAGGATGGAGCCCTTGATGATAATGAACTTGACTATTTACAAGGCAAATGGAATGGAATCGTAAGTGATGCTATTAAAGAACGCGATGATATTGCTTCCGCTGTAGGGTATGACAATAAAGAAACGCAAGAACAGCAATCGGCCTCCAGCCGCGGATTCGGTACGGAAATGACGCACGAGGATGCCGGGGAACTGAGCGGGCGGTTTACTGCCGTGTATGAGTCAAATCTTCGCATTGAGACTGCAGAACAGCAGCAGACAGTGGCTATTACTGAACTGCGAGGTTCCATCAGTGCCTTGACAGCACAAGCAACTGGAATGTACAACATCGCCGACGAGACACGTACCATTCTGGCCAATTCCTATCTGGAGTTGCAGCAAATCAGAGAGAATACAGAAGATTCAGCCAAATACCTGAAAGATATAAAGACTGACATCGCCGAAGTGAAACGTAATACAGCAAGACTATGACAGGAGATTTATTTATCAATGGGAAAGACGCACTGGAAACATGGGGCGCCCGTATGGGAGACGGTTTCCTCGACGCCATCGACGGGTTCAACGAAATGAAAGACTACATTGAGAACGAGAGCCGGTTGGAACATGGAAAACGTGTGATAACAGACAACGCAAAAGTGGATTCGCGCGAAATCACTCTTCAGTTCACCATTGAAGGCAGTTCGGAAAGTGATTACCGAAGCAAAAAGAAAGCCTTTCAGGCAGAACTGGAGAAAGGAGCAGTGAATATCAAGGTGCCGGTACTTGGGAATGAGGTTTACAAGCTGATTTACCTGGGTAAAAGTGTTTCTTATGGATTGAGTTTGGACCGCTGTTTCGGCAAGGTTTCAAGTAAATTTGAAGAACCGAATCCTATGGACAGAAGCGAATAACGAACATTCCCGTTATTGTTTCAAATGGGAGTCCTGATTTTTAGGGCTTCCATTTTCTATTTATGAACTTTGGGGATATGATTGAAATCAAGGACATATCCGGAAAGACAAGGTTTTCCACCTCTATCAACAAGGGGGCCAAGGGGAAGTTTACGCTGATGAAAGAGGACTATATCATCCTCCCTTTCTCGGTACCCTCTCCCATTCCTTTCAAGCTGGGTGACTACGTGGACCTATCCGGCGTATTGGATGAATCACTCGGCGGAAAGCTGGCGAAAATTTATGAGATAACTGACCTTCAGAAGCCGACTTACAACACCTACACCGGAGGGTATGACTATGAGCTTCAGATGAACGCCTACTACTGGAAGTGGAAGAACAAGGTTTTCAAGTACACGCCGGAGCATGCAGGCAGCGAAGCGTCATGGTCGCTTACTGCATCCCTTGATGTACAGCTTGGTGTGTTTCTTCGTAATCTAAAGGCTTTAGGATATACCTATAAAGGAACAGACTTTACATTCAGCATAGACGATTCTGTAGAGAATAAGGCAGTGGCGATGACTTACGACAACATGAACCTGTTGGATGCCTTATTTTCTATGGCGGGCGAGGATAAGTGGAACTGCGATTGCTGGATAACGGACAACGTGATTCATTTTGGGCGAAATGAGTTCGGAGATGCCGTTAAAATCGAGCGTGGCGTCGAAGCGTCGGCCATCACCCGCAGCGAAAGTCAGGGCACTTATGCCACCCGCATCTATGCTTTCGGTTCAACGAAGAATATCCCCACGAACTACCGTCCGACCGACGAGCAGACCGTGGTGAACGGTGTGGTCCAGAAGCGGCTTATGCTCCCTTCTGACACTCCCTATATTGACGCATACGAAGGAATGTCGCAGGAAGAAGCCATCGAAGATGTGGTGGTTTTCGACGATGTTTATCCCCGTCGTGTTGGGACCCTTTCCGATGTACACACACGCACCGAGGAAGTGGACAACGAGGACGGCACGAAAGAAACCATTACCTATTACCGCTACAAGGATACCGAGCTTGAGTTCAAGGAAGAATATATCATCGAAGGCCAAGAACTGAAAATCAGATTCCAGTCCGGAAAACTGAATGGCATGGAGTTCGGCGTTATCTTCAATCCCACACCTAAGGACGAGACTCACGGCGAGCAGCTATGGGAGATTGTTCGAAATGAAGACTACGGTCGTCCCCTACCTGATGATATGATGTATCCTGCCAATGGTGACGAATATGTTCTTTCCGGATTTGACATCCAGCTGGTTTCCGACCAGTATATCCCAGAAGCCGAACAGGAACTGAAGGAAAAGGCACAGAAGTACGCCGATAAGGTGAAGAAGGACGATGGCACCTACCCTACTACCCTCAGAAGTTCATGGGTAAAAGAAGATTTGGTTTCCCGCACGTTCGAGTTCGGCCAACGCATCAATCTGGTAGATGACACTTATTTCGAGAACGGGCGTATCTCACGCGTCTTGGGATGGGAAATGAATTTGGACATCCCTTGGGACAGCCCGGTATATACCATCGGTGAGAGTATGCCCTACTCACGTATCGGAGAAATCGAGGATAAAGTTGACTCACTTACCTACAAAGGACAGAGTTATAACGGGAATGGTAATGGAGTATATGTTATCAGGGTGAATGATTCAACTACCCCTAGTGACAGCAATGTATTCTCTGCATTAAGAACGTTGAGAACATTTCTACGTAAAGACCAGTCAGACGGCACTAACTTCTTACTGAAATTCGGTGAGTTTATCGATTCAATGATTGCCGGAAAGGGAGCTGGGATATTCCCGGATGGGCGCGGACAGTTCTCAAGGCTGGAGGTACGTGATGCGCTTGTTGTCATGCGTCTTATCATTAATGAGATTCAGGCGATGGCAGGTGACTTCTCCTTTAGCGACGCCGGATGCATCGAAAAGGTGGAGGACCTGGGAGACGGTACCTACAAACTGTGGATGGAGAAGCGTACAGAGTATGATGTAACTAACTTCCTTGAGAACGACGTGATGTACTCAATTGTCAACAACCTGCTGACTGGAGGAACTGATTACTACACCAGCTGGTTTCGTTGCCTGACGAAAAATGTCAATGACAACACGCTCACCGTCGTGCTCTATCCCGACAGCGAGGTGCCAGGAGGCAAGAACTATCCACCTGCAGCCGGATACAACGTAACCCGAAGAGGTAACTCGGTGCTGCCTGACACCGGAGAAGTGAACGAACGTGCGCAGAGCTGGCTCCTGTCCAGCCGCGAAGGGCGCATCATGTTCCTGGCTAATGTCTACAAGCCGATTCTCGAGGATTACAACTATGCCATCAGCATCGGAAAGTTCCCCAACATCGCGGCGCTGGACAAATTGCCGGTCACCACCGAAGATGTGGGCGTCATGGCCAAGACTATCGTCTGCGAAAGGCTGTACCAGTACGACTACAATGGTGATGTCATATCTAATAAGGTGGACCGCGGCGAATGGTCTCTATCCGTGGCGCAGTCGGAACAGCCGTATCGTTTCATACAGAACGAGAAGATATACCCCGACGGGCAGCACACATATACGGAGCTGGAGCAGCACACCGTCTATCATTACGGATGCAAGTTTGGTTGTATCGTAGACAAGACGCTGGACGAGCCTGTGTGGAACTCGCCATCATGGGTGCTGCTTGAAGGGGACAAGAACTATCACCTTGACTTCGAAAGTTCGAACGGCTGGCAGTTCTTCCTGTCGCAGGTCAATACGGATGTCACAGCCGTAGTTAGTTACGGGAATCGCGACATCACCGATATCCTGATGGCCACAACCGGTGTAGAAGTGGAATGGCTACGTGATACAGGCAACGTACCGGCTGATAACAGCTGGAAGCCTACATACGTGGATGGACAGAAACATGTCATCCGGCTTACCAATGAAGATATGGGTAGCGGATGGGGTTATGAATACCGGAAAATCAGTTTCATCTGCCGGGTGTTTATTCCGGTCGGTGAAGACTTTGAGAAAGTGGAAAATAGTATTAATATCAAAATATAGATTATGGCAATAAACACGAATGTAAAGGACATATCGGTACATGTAGACCCGATTTCCTTTATCGCAGATATTGAAGTCCTGAGCGGGAATACCGCACAGACCTACAATCAGGACACGAAAGAGTATGAGCCGGACCGTTCGCTTGTCCCCTGTGTGCTGATGCCTTACGTGCAGGTTTCCGACCCTGAAAAGATGATGTCAGGAGAACAGACAGTGACAGGTGTGGAATGGTACGAAGGAGTTCCGAAGTCAGACGGTAGCAACCGCATCGCCAATGGTGAAAATTACGTCATCTCCGACGATGGTACACCGACCTATTCTTTGAAGGTGAAGAAGAATGTAGAGGCGAATACACCGATAGACATTTTCGCCATCTTCACGGTGACGGATACGAGAAAAAACACAGAGGTGAAGGTGGAGCGCAGCGTATCACTCTATACAGCTCTGTATGACACAAAGGTTTTGAACATGCGGTTGATGGACCAGCCAAAAGGGTGGTTTATCGACCCTACACGTGAGAAGGCTGATTCCTCCGGAAGATGGATGCACACTATTTCGGCACAGCTCTTCTCCGGAAAGGAGGAAGTGCCGGATGCGAATGCGGCATACTGGTGGGAAATCAACACCGACAATTCTACCTGGCGTCAGATTACACAAGACGAACTGGACATCTTCATTTCCGGAAAGGACAGCAAAGGAAACTGGACGAAATCGCTTACGTTCGACGCTCGTTTCGTAAGGACGGCTGCATTCCGTTGCCGGGCTGCATATTATACAGGAACGCGCCCTTCCGCTCCGGAGCTGGAGAACCTGCAGGTGACATCCACAGTCAAGGTTGAAATGCCGAAGACGTTGAGAGCAAGCATACGGCAGCTTTCAGGAGCAAAGATTAATGCTTCGATGAGCACGAACGTCAAATTTGAATGTGTGTTGACGGACAACAAGCAGGTGATAACCTACAATGACAAGCTGTTTTCGATTACGTGGAAAGCGAAATCAGGGAAGGCCGGGGTGTCTGACAAGGAAATCGGGAAAGGTAATACCATCAGCTTCGTACCCTCATCATTGGGGTTCGACAAGGCGTATTCCATGGCCGTGTATGCGGAGGTCAAGATGTATGCGGTCACGGCGTTGGTGACCAGCGGAAGTAAGGTAATGATTAGTAATAACAAGGCTGTTATAGCCACAAAATTTGAATGATATGGGATATTTGTTAGTGAAACCAGAAGTGCTTGAATCCAAAGGAATCAAGTATTTCGAGCGCATGCCGGACGGTAGGGCCATTGCCGATTTCTCCATGTTGCGGGTAATCGGTAGCGTGGGTGATGTGCAGATAGTATCTTCTGCTGAAGAACTGAAGAAGATGATTGAGGAACAGAAGTCCAGCGGACTGTATGAGACTGTCGATACAGAATCGGGTACAGGTCCAGAAAAAACGGATGGAGATAATGATGTCGTTGTATCTGATATGGAAGAAGGAGGTGAGTCATGAAACTGGAAGGTGCATTTACGCTAATCGGACTGATGGACGGTACGACAATCAACGGATTCCTGCGTGTGGAAGGTACACCGCTTGTTCAGCGCTACAACAAGGGAACCAGTCAGTTCACTCCGGATTTTGAGAAACTGGCCGACAACAAGAAGCCTACGCTGGTGGTTATTCTGCGTGATGTGGCTACGGGAGCAATTATGACTCCTCAGACAATAACTTACAAGTACAACGGCGTAACAATTAATTTCGGCTCTGACGGGCTGTCCACAAATAGCGGCATGACCGGTTATTTCAAGAAAATTGACAACTATTCGGCCACTATCGGCTCTCAATCTTACCAGTTACCGGCATTGCGTGTGATGAAGAATCTGGTTCCTATATCCGGTTATGACAATGACCGTATCAGCGTGTCGGGCACCATCGAGGTAGGGGGACAGTCAATCGCGTTCAACGAATTGTCTAAGGATGTGGTCATCCAGGAGAGTACAGGTAACGCATACGATGTAATCATTTCCGATGACAAGGGAGGGGCATTGACGGAAGCCGGAGAATCATTGACTTGTACGGCCTCTCTGTATAAGGACGGTATTGAGGTTACGGACTATTCCGGATACACGTTCCAGTGGGTGAAGCTGCTCGGTACCGGAGATACGAACTGGGGTACGTCACGTACACAGAAGGTCACTACCGGCGACATCGACAATATCTTGAAGTTACGCTGCGACATCAAGTCAGGTGGCAGTGTGGTAGCTTCCGGATTTACGCAGATTACCGACTATTCTGACCCGTACTATGTGGATTTCAATATTACAGGGATTACGGGTAATGCCATCCGCTCCGGTGAGACGGCAGTCGTAAAGCCGGTAGCACGGAAGCGTTCTGACGGTACGGACGGAGGTGTGTCTAACTGGAGCTGGAATATAAAGGACAATGCCGGAAATGCGTTCACGCTGACAGGGAAATCCGGTGCTACGTTTTCGGCTGCATCCGTTTCCGTAACATACGAGGATATCAAGCGAGCAGACATGGGACTGTCAGGTTCGGTAAGTGCAACCGCTTAATTTTAGAGGATATGGGACTTGTAACAGGATGCTTTTCGCTGGTTGGTATTCAAGAGGTTATTTCTTACGAATACATCTACAAGCTGACTCAATATAATGTAGTTCCGGACACACCGGTTTCTTCCAATGCGGAAGGTTCTGTACCTGAAGGTTGGAGTTCACAGCTTTTGGGAGTATCTGCAAGCCTTCCTTATCTGTGGGAGAGCAGAAGGCAGAAAAAAGATTCGTACGTGACAAGAGATTTGTCATCAAGCTCATTTACGAGGAACTACTGGATTGGAACGAATGGTGTAGCTTCTTATTCAAATGGATATTCCTACAGTGAAGTTTTTGACTTGCCTTCTGGGCAGACAATAGAAGTACTGACTGCCGGTACAGGGTTTTCTGTCATATCCAAATACAGCAATAGGTCTTATACTCCTATTGTTAAAGCGAGCGGTTCGGTAAGCGAGCAAAAGATGTACACCTATACGGCTGATACGGACTGTCAGATAGTAGTCAGTGTATATCATCTCTCCACGTACAGCGTGAAAATCACGAGCGGAACCTGGAGTGCATGGTCTACCCCGACATTGAAAAGCAGTTGGGGGAAACAAGGAGCGAAGATGAGAATGCGTACCTGGGCGACAGGCACGGAATACCTGTCCGGTTCCGATGGAGAAGATTTCTATGATGTGGTCATTTATCTTGAGAAGCTTTATCTGTGTACAAAGTCGCATACATCATCTGGTAAAAATGACCCTGTGACATCCATTAATGGATATCTCGGGTACTGGGAAAGTGCGCAAGACTGGACTTTTGTTGCCACAAAGTTGCTTCTAGCTGAAAAAATTAAGGCTAGTCAGATTGATGCTGACGGTCTTGTAGCTAAGAATGTAGATGTAACAGGTAAGATAAATGCGACAAGCGGTGATCTAGGTAAAATGACGCTGAAAGTAGAGGATGGTAGCGATGGATTATATTATAAGGACGACAGCAGAAATTCAGAAATGTCATTAAGGCCGAACTGGATAACTGGCGTTCCATACAATGTCTTTGATTTTGACCCGTCTTCTGCGCAATACAATCTTCTTTTATATCTTAAAAGGAGGAGGAATAATGTGTTAGACCGGGCATTGTATGTAGAAGGTGTTGCGGAGATATATGGACGCCTTGGAGTTGGTCGTGGTGACAATAATGGCTTCAATCAGTTTTATCCTGCATTGGTCGCTGAGGGGATAAGCTGTTATGGACAGTTCTGTTTGCCAACGAGGACGATAACGACAAGTTCAGTTATCGATTGCAGTTCTTCTTACATTGTGCTTGATTTCCCATCTTCTGGCGGATATGTAAGACTGCCATCTGCGAATCTAGTCGATGGACAGACTGTTATCATCCGTAACATAGGGGATACATCGGTTAAGGTATATGGGAACATGAAAGTAGAGAACAATAGCATAGTGAGTTCGTATGATTTTGCCGCTACTGGACGATTGCATATACATACCTATTATGAGTCAAAAGGTTATTGGTTAGTCAATAATTTGAATTAATCTAAAAATTGTAAATTCTAAAACAAACAATAATTATGGAAACAATCGAATTTAACGAAGTAATTAAGCAGAATATAGAAGTTGTGGGAGGACTACTGGGAATTTATGTAAATATGAAAGAAGATTCAATAGGAATATCAGACTTAAATAATTTTAAAAAGGATTTTGGAATATCAATGTTCAGGAATGTTGAGAATAAACCTGAAGGTATAAGTGCTATAAGTGTTATGTCTGTACGGATAAACAATTCAGGATGGTTCTCCCAGATTGGAATTACTTCTAGTAAAGTTTACTATAGAACATTTGACTTAGATAGGAATGTGTGGAAAGGATGGGTGGCGTTAGGTTAATTATAATCAGGAATTTATACCTAGTTAGTATGGATAAATTCCTGATTCCTTTAATCTAAATGACAATATCTTGTACCCCGTCGGGTAAACTATCAAGACCTGACATATAAAGTTCAAACTGAGACCCAGTGCCAATAGATTTTATTTTTGCCAACAATTTTATTCCTGAACGAGCACAATATATGTCTACATATTTATCATCTACAATTTTATACTTTAAGATATTATCTAATAAAACACCACTTTTATAAATCGTATTATACTTAAACTCTTTTTTCGGTGATATTTCAAAACTTATTAGTAGATAGGATATACCATATCCATTCGATGTTATCATCAGTTCAATAATGGAATCACAATTAATATTTGAACTAATTTTAGACCACATTCTACCAATGTGAGTAAATTCATTTGCGCTATATAAAGGCATATATGTTTTGTCATTCTTGTCCATCAACCCATTTTTTTTTGTAGTGACAACTGGTAGTAGTCCTCCCACCTCGTCCGGAAGTGGGAGGACTACTTGGGATAAACCCCTCATGGTTGCACTGGAAGGGAGTTTTAGAGACAGACGTCGATGTTAATACTATCATAGAACCAGGAACCTATCAAATATTATCATCACACACCGGCAATAACAAACCTCCGATTTTCGGACTTCTTGAAGTTTATGGTGATGAAAAAGGGGCTAATATCACGGTGCAGCGTGTAACTTCTTTTACGACGAATACTTCCGTACAAAGGGTTAAATCATCTGCAAATAGCTGGACGCAATGGGAATAAGTCTCATAATAGGAGGCCAGAAGCCTCCTATTATGAGATTTTTAAAAGATTCATTCCTTCTGTATTATTTGACAATGCTGGTGTAAATAGTGGTTTAAAGTAAGGGCCTGCATTATTGGTTATGAGCGTGAGACTACAAATTCCAGTAACAGTGGATTTCTTTTTAAAGTAAATCGCAGTACCATCACAATAGAATTCCAAGGAACTGACATCACCACTAATTTTCTTTATCTCCAAATCTGAATAATCTTTTATTGTTGAATTGATTGTCAATACAAAAGACTTAGTGCAATAACCGATAATTAATGCAGATATTGTATGACCTATTGTGTTATCATTAATTGTAAGCTGATAAAGAATTTCATTGTTCCCGGTAGGTAACATTTTTGATTCTAAGGTGTTTTTACCAACAACTCCTTTTTTCGTAAGAATCACTTCTGGCAGTAGTTCTCCCACAAATACAAATTTGTGGAAACAACGCAAACAACGTATCTTCGGGCGCAAAAATGGAAAAAATAAGATACCGCCTTGTTTACAACCGCAAGAAACAACTCAATAAGCAAGGAACAGCTCTAGTACAAGTCGAAGTATCCCTCAATCAGCGTAAAATATACTTCAAAACAAACATTTACTTACGTCCGGAACACTGGGATAAGCAAATAGCTCAGGTCTGCAATCATCCTCAATCCAATGACCTGAACGCTATGCTTTTCGAGTATATCCTTCACCTGCAGGCCATAGAATTGTCTTTCTGGAAGAGGGGTATCCCGGCCACACTGTCACTATTGAAGGATGCTATAAAGAAAGATACCCCTGTTTCTGTTACGTTCCCAGTTTTTGCTAAGGAATACGTAAAGCACTCAGACAGACGTCAAAGCACGAAAGACAACCTAGTAACGACTATAAATGTATTGCAAGAATTCCGCCCAGGATTGGATTTTAAAGACATCACGTACACATTCCTGAAGGATTTTGAGGCATATTTACGGGAAAAAGGAAACGGAGTGAATACGGTGGCCAAACACCTTCGACAGCTGCGTACGTTGGTCAATGAGGCTATCAATCAGGGATACATTCATGCAGACGCTTACCCGTTCCGTAAATTCAAGATAAAGCAGGAAAAAGGCCGGCACGAGTTTCTTACTCCGGACGAGCTGAAAAAGCTGGAGAACTTGGAAGTAAACGACCAGAAGTTACGCCATGTGCTCGATGCCTTCTTGTTCTGCTGCTACGTCGGCTTGCGATTCTCTGATTTCTGCCAGTTGGCTCCGGATAACTTTATCAAGGTTAATGGTAAAAAGTGGCTGCATTTCAAGTCAATCAAAACCGGAATAGAACTACGCCTTCCGTTACATCTTCTATTCGAAGGTAAGGCATTGGGCATTCTGGACCGCTACAACATAGAAGAATTTGCCAGCCTTGGATGTAATTCGGATGTGAACAAATACCTCGCACAGATAGCCGGAATGGCACGTATAAAGAAGCACATAACCTACCACACGGCCCGTCATACATGTGCGACCCTACTCATCCATCAAGGGGTTCCAATAACGACAGTTCAGAAACTGCTTGGCCATACATCGGTCAAGACGACTGAGATTTATTCGGAGGTTCTTTCATCAACAATTCTTCGGGATTTGAAGGCTGTAAAAACCCGGAAAAAACGGCTCGATTTTCAACCAAATTTCGCCGTCCGGTAGAGTTTGGGTAGATTTCTTATACTCTACCCAGATTCTACTGACACGCCTTGTCATCCTTTTTGAAACCTTTTATTCTTTGTTCGTTTTTAACTTATTTTCCTTCGTTGGAAAAGGAAGGTAAATGAGTAGATTTGTGTGTGACTTATGAGATAACGCCCATCAGCGTGTTCCATACTGGGATGCGCTTGTGGGCGTTTTTGTTTAATCTAAAACCTTAGTAAGATGAAAAGATTCGTTTTCATGTGTGTCGCACTGTTGATGTGCGTAGTGAGTGTTTTTGCGGAAACTTCCGTTAGTGTAGAACCTTCCGTTCCGGAGTTCCTGACCGGATTTTGCAGTTTCACCGGACTTGTTACAGTAGTAGTGCCTTCAGTTGTTGGTTTCATCGCTTCTAAGCTCCAGAACCCAATGAACAAGTGGGTTTCAATGTGGGTGACGGCTGTAGTTGGTGTGATTGTTACCTTCTTCTCGTGGTGGATGAATCTCGGCTTTCCTCCGGCAGACGCAAGTATCTGGGTTGTGGTGATTGATGCGTTGTTCGTAGCCCTGGCATCGACCGGAATTGTATCGTTAGTTACTTCGGAATGGCTGGCCAAGCTGTTCGGAAAGAAATCGGATGAATAATGCCGAACCTAGTTACCATCATAGCCCCGCAGCTGCTGGTTGCCGGGGCTTACTCCTTTGTAGGAGAGATAAGAAGCGTTGTCTTTGAGCTTCGCTGGATGCTGGTCTTCATTGTAGCCATGATTATAGCTGATTTTGTCCTGGGTATCATTGACAGCGTGGTCAAACGAGGTGAGGATTTCAGGTTTAGCAGGGCTGGACGCCGGACGATGTGTAAGTTCATCGAATATAATTCGTATCTGGTGCTGGGATTCGGTTTTGGTGTTGCTATTCTCCAGCCTGTAGGTATTTGTTCCTATACGGTATCGTCAATGTGCGGACTTGGAATAGCTATTGTATTTGAATTTGACTCAATCATGGAACATGTATGTGAAATTCATGGAATCAAGAACAAGGTTTCCATTAAGCGGCTGCTGGTTGGTTACATAAAGAAGAAGTATGCGGCTGCTGGAGAAATAATCGAAGAAGTAACTAAGGAGGAGAAGAAATGAATAAGATAGATGCTATTATAATCCATTGCTCAGCCACAAAAGCCGGGTTGGACATCGGTAAGAAGGAAATCACCCAGATGCACCTACAGAGAGGATTTTCTACGATTGGCTATAATTACGTTATCCGGTTGAATGGTACGGTGGAAGTTGGCCGTAGTCTGACCATCGACGGCGCTCATTGCAATTCAAAAGGCTTTAGTGGTGTAAGCTATAACAAGCATAGTATCGGCATCTGTTACATCGGTGGGCTGGATGCGCAGGGTAAAGCAGCCGATACACGGACGCCGGCGCAGAAGAAGGCGCTGGCCAAACTGATTAAGGAGCTTTGCGGAAAGTACCAGATTGTGGAAGTATTGGGCCATCGTGACACATCGCCAGATTTGGACGGTGATGGAATTGTGGAACCTGAAGAGTGGACTAAGATGTGTCCCTGCTTCGATGTGCGTACGGAATATCCGTTCATCCCTGAAATTGTAGTCAAGCCATGAAATACTTACCATATCTTTTAATAACTGTACTGGCTTTCGGTTTAGGATGGTGCAGCCGTTCACCAACTAAGGGTAATATCTGTAATTCCGATACAATTACATCAGTTCATGTGGTTACAAAGGTTGAAGTGGATACTCAGTATATTTTATTCCCTGTACCTTATCTTGCCTGGATTGATAACTCTGACACAATCCATGTGAGTGACACGTGCTGGCACCTGCGTGAATACAAGGAATACCGTGACAGCAACTACTATGCTAAAATCAGCGGTGTGTCTCCACGGCTGGATGAAATCAAAGTCTATCAAAAGACGGTGACACAGTACGTGTACAGAGATAGAATCGTGTCAAATAAGCAAAAGAGATGGGGGCTTGGGTTGTCGGCTGGATATGGCGTTGGACGAAATGGTTTGTCTCCGGTATTGGCTGTGACTGTCAATTACAACTTGTGGCAGTTTTAAATACAATATTTTCTCAAAATTATATACAACTTTTCTTGAAAATTATATGCATCTTTGTGGTGTAGAAGCTCGTCTTATTTCTGAGGCGACAAGCCCCGACCAGATTAATATCCAGAAGGGGCTTTTCCATTATCCTCTCATCATCATAATATCAGAACGGAGTTCAATATATTGCTTGTATTTTTCTGGGTTGTCCACGTAATCAATCACACGAGATATGGCCATATCCGCCTGTTTTTGCCGGACTTTGGTGTAGTACCGGATAACTCCCTTTGATTTGTCCGAGTGGCCCAGACAGTAGTCTATTATACCGTCAGGAATACCTATTTCAGAGGCGTACTGGGCGAAAGACTTGCGGGCTGAATAAAATGTAACTCGTTCATCAATATTCAATTCCTCAGCCAAATCTCCAAGAGAATACGTAACATACTGAGAAAAGTTGTGATATGTGAATTTATACCCAAAGTCAAGCTTTCCCGTCCTTTTATCCATCCATCTGCATATTATCTCTCTTGCCTGAGATGGAATTGTAAAGGTGACCACATTATCCGACTGCATTCTTCCTTTAGTCTTTGAGCGTGAATATTCCAATACGTCTTTTCTAAAGTCTGTTTGCATAATGTCTATAAGATTCATTCCTCCCAGATAAAAGGAAAGGCAAAAAAGGTCACGTGCCATAATCAACTTTCTCTTTTCTGGTGAAGATTCACGAATCTTGTTAAAATTCTGTACCGTCAAATCAAGTTTCCTGATTGGAGCCGCAGATATTCGCGTGGTTACGAAAGGATGTATGTCATAAGATATGTTCCACTCTCTTATCGCTCTGTTGATTACTGACTTCATCTGAGCAAGCATTGTGTTTACTGTAGCTTCGGTCACTTTCCGCTTCCGTATGAATGCCGCAAAATTCTGGACTAATGACGGGGTTAAGTCTGAGAGAAGTATGTCCCCCCTTGCAAAGTCCCGAAAATACCTCCCCACCCTTTCAATAGACAATGCGTATGAATCTCTTCCCTCAGATTTAAGATAATCAACAAAACTTCCACATGCCGATGAAAAAGTTCGTTCTTCGGAAAGATTGTCAGTAGATATGATTTCTTTAATTTGACGGCAGGAATAAAGTTCCAGATGTTTTATCGAGTCCAATTTCTCTTGAAGGTCATCAAGAATGTTCCTGAGTTTCCGGTTTATCGCAGATGCATCTGGATGCTTCACGACCTGGCCGTTCTTAAACTGGTTCTCTGAAATAATGAATCGTGTGACGATATATGTTGTTTCATGCTTGTGGCGGAGTGCAATTCTTATCTTATGCCTTCCGTCCTTTAATACTTTTGCCTTAAAAATGGTAAGTGATAGAGTTGCCATAATGATTAAAAAATTTAAGGATACTCCAGGGATACTCACAGGATTGTAAATTTACAATCCAAATCCTTTTTTTTAATCATCGCAATAAGCTGTAGAAAATAGAAAAACCGCCTAATTTACAGTGTAATAAGCGGTTCTAAATGGGAGCCGAAAGCGGGACTCGAACCCGCGACTTACTCATTACGAATGAATTACTCTACCAACTGAGTTATTTCGGCAACGTGTCTCGTTGAAAACGGTTGCAAAATTACTGTTTTCCTGAAACCTGCCAAACAAAAATGAGTTTTTTTTCAAGAAAACTGCATTTTTTCTATCCACATCCCCCGTCTCACGACCCACAGAGAAGATTTGGTACCTAAATCTTGCACCATTTACCCCATAATTACTGAGATATAATTCAACGGTTTTCCACTTATACCCGCAAAAGGGAACAACGTCTGAAAGAATTGCTGCTTTCTATCATGCAAACAAAAAGACAAACAAGGACGGAGAAAAGAAATGAAGAGACGAAAAAGAAATATTTTTGTAAAAACTTTCGATAATCACCCTTTCATTTGAATAGAAATGTGTATATTTGCACTCCGAATTATGACGTGACAAAAGAGTTTAATGGATTACTGGTTAAGACATAGAAAGAATACACACATATTCGGAATTCCGGCGGACTGGATGAATGCCGGAAGCCATTCTCTTTTTCCCTCATGTCATTTTTTCCCTGAATATTTGAGTTTCCCTTTATTATTTACACCCGGAATTGCTTTTCGGCAAATCCGGGCGTTTTTTCGTATATACGAACGCAAAAGAATAATAATACAAGATATATAAGACTATTTGTAATAAGGTAATGAGAAATGTAACATTGATCCTCGACGACGGGAGCCGCTTTCACGGCAAGTCGTTCGGCTATGAGAAACCGGTAGCCGGTGAAGTGGTGTTCAACACGGCAATGACCGGATACCCTGAAAGCTTGACCGACCCTTCGTATGCCGGTCAGTTGATGACACTGACTTATCCACTGGTCGGTAACTACGGCGTGCCTCCGTTCACGTTCGAAGCAAACGGACTGCCCACTTTCATGGAAAGTGAAAAAATCCATGCCGAAGCGATTATCGTGAGCGACTACAGCGAAAAGTATTCCCACTGGAATGCAGTAGAAAGCCTGGCCGACTGGCTGAAGCGTGAACAGATTCCGGGCATCACGGGCATCGACACACGCGAACTGACCAAGGTGCTGCGTGAACACGGTGTGATGATGGGAAAAATCGTGTTCGACGATGAACCGGACAACATCCCGGAGGCTACTTACGCCGGCGTGAACTACGTGGACAAGGTTTCCTGCAAGGAAATCATCCGCTACAACGAAGGCGAAGGCAAGAAAAAAGTAGTGCTCGTGGACTGTGGCGTGAAATCAAACATTATCCGTTGCCTGCTCAAGCGCGACGTGGAAGTTATCCGCGTGCCTTGGGACTATGACTTCAATTCCTTGCAATTCGACGGCCTGTTCATCTCCAACGGTCCGGGCGACCCGGACACATGCGATGCGGCCGTACAGAATATCCGCAAAGCCATGCAGAACGAAAAACTTCCTATCTTCGGTATCTGTATGGGTAACCAGCTGCTTTCAAAAGCTGGTGGAGCTAAAATCTACAAGCTGAAATACGGACACCGCAGCCACAACCAACCGGTACGTCTGGTGGGCACTGACAAATGCTTCATCACTTCTCAGAACCACGGCTACGCAGTGGACAACAACACGCTGGGAGCCGACTGGGAACCGCTCTTCATCAACATGAACGACGGATCCAACGAAGGTATCCGCCACAAGAAGAATCCTTGGTTCTCGGCACAGTTCCACCCCGAAGCTGCCAGCGGTCCGACCGATACAGAGTTCCTGTTCGACGAGTTTGTAAAGTTGCTGTAATCCCATTAAAAAACGAAGAAAACAATGAAAGATAACATAAAGAAAGTACTATTATTAGGTTCAGGAGCCCTGAAAATCGGTGAAGCAGGCGAATTCGACTACTCCGGTTCACAGGCCCTGAAAGCCCTGAAGGAAGAAGGTATCGAAACCATCCTGATCAACCCGAATATCGCCACCGTGCAGACCTCGGAAGGTGTGGCCGACAAAATTTACTTCCTGCCCGTCACTCCTTATTTCGTAGAGAAAGTCATCGCCAAGGAACGTCCCGACGGTGTGCTGCTGTCGTTCGGTGGACAGACAGCCCTGAACTGCGGTGTAGCTCTTTACAAGGCAGGCGTATTCGAAAAGTACAATGCCCGCGTACTCGGTACTCCGGTACAGGCCATCATGGATACGGAAGACCGTGAGCTGTTCGTACAGAAACTGGACGAAATCCATGTAAAGACCATCAAGAGTGAAGCGGTAGAAAACATCGAAGATGCCCGCCGTGCTGCTAAGGAACTGGGCTATCCGGTCATCATCCGTGCAGCATACGCACTGGGAGGTCTGGGTTCCGGCTTCTGCGACAACGAAGAAGAACTGAACGTGCTGGCCGAAAAAGCTTTCTCTTTCTCTCCGCAAGTCTTGGTAGAAAAGAGCTTGAAAGGCTGGAAGGAAGTAGAATATGAAGTAGTGCGCGACCGCTTCGACAACTGTATCACGGTCTGCAACATGGAAAACTTCGACCCACTGGGTATCCACACCGGTGAAAGTATCGTTATCGCACCCTCACAGACACTGACCAACAGCGAATACCATAAACTCCGTGAACTGGCCATCCGCATCATCCGCCACATCGGTATCGTGGGTGAATGTAACGTACAGTATGCCTTCGACCCGGAATCGGAAGACTACCGTGTGATTGAGGTAAACGCCCGTCTGAGCCGTTCTTCTGCCCTGGCATCTAAAGCAACCGGTTATCCGCTGGCTTTCGTCGCTGCCAAGCTGGGTCTGGGTTACGGATTATTCGACCTGAAGAACTCTGTCACTAAGACCACTTCAGCCTTCTTCGAACCGGCACTGGACTACGTGGTATGTAAGATTCCTCGCTGGGACTTGGGTAAGTTCCACGGCGTAGACCGCGAGCTGGGTTCCAGCATGAAGTCTGTAGGTGAAGTCATGGCCATCGGACGTACTTTCGAAGAAGCCATCCAGAAGGGTCTGCGTATGATTGGTCAGGGCATGCACGGTTTCGTAGAAAACAAGGAACTTCAGATTGCCGATGTAGACAAGGCATTGCGCGAACCGACCGACAAGCGTATCTTCGTCATCTCAAAGGCCATGCGTGCCGGCTACACCGTAGACCAGATTCACGACCTTACCAAGATTGACAAATGGTTCCTCGACAAGCTGATGAACATCATGCAGACTTCCAAAGAGCTGCACGAGTGGGGCAACAACCACAAACTGCTGTCACAGCTTCCGAACGAACTTCTTTATAAAGCAAAACGTCAGGGATTCTCCGACTTCCAGGTGGCACGCGCCATCGGTTACGAAGGCGACATGGAAGATGCCATCCTTGATATCCGCAAGCACCGTAAGAGCGTAGGTATCGTTCCGGTAGTGAAACAAATCGATACACTGGCCGCTGAATATCCGGCACAGACCAACTACCTGTATCTGACCTACAGCGGTGTGGCCAACGATGTACACTACCTAGGCGACCACAAGAGTATCGTCGTACTCGGTTCGGGTGCCTACCGTATCGGTTCATCCGTAGAATTCGACTGGTGCGGCGTACAGGCCCTGAACACCATCCGCAAGGAAGGCTACCGTTCCGTCATGATTAACTACAACCCGGAAACCGTATCAACCGACTACGATATGTGCGACCGTCTGTACTTCGACGAACTGACCTTCGAACGTGTGATGGATATCCTCGATCTGGAGAACCCGCACGGTGTGATTGTATCTACCGGCGGACAGATTCCGAACAACCTGGCTCTCCGTCTGGATGCACAGCACATCCACATTTTGGGAACTTCTGCCAAGAGCATCGACAACGCAGAAGACCGCGACAAGTTCTCGGCTATGCTTGACCGCATCGGCGTAGACCAGCCGGAATGGAGCGCACTGACTTCCATGGAAGACATCAACGCCTTCATTCAGAAAGTTGGCTTCCCGGTTCTGGTTCGTCCGTCATACGTACTCTCCGGTGCTGCCATGAACGTATGCTCCAACCAGGAAGAACTGGAACGCTTCCTGCAGCTGGCCGCCAACGTATCCAAAAAGCATCCGGTAGTAGTCAGCCAGTTCATCGAACATGCCAAGGAAGTAGAGATGGATGCCGTGGCACAGAACGGTGAAATCGTTGCCTACGCCATCAGCGAACACATCGAGTTTGCCGGAGTTCACTCAGGTGACGCCACTATCCAGTTCCCGCCGCAGAAACTGTACGTAGAAACCGTACGCCGCATCAAGCGCATCAGCCGTCAGATTGCGAAAGAACTGAATATCTCCGGTCCGTTCAACATCCAGTTCCTTGCTCGCGAAAACGACATCAAGGTGATTGAATGTAACCTGCGTGCCAGCCGTTCATTCCCGTTTGTCAGCAAGGTATTGAAAATCAACTTCATCGAACTGGCTACGAAAGTCATGCTGGGATTGCCGGTAGAAAAGCCAGAAAAGAACCTCTTCGAACTCGACTATGTAGGTATCAAGGCCAGTCAGTTCTCCTTCAACCGTTTGCAGAAAGCCGACCCGGTACTGGGTGTCGACATGGCTTCTACCGGTGAAGTAGGCTGTATCGGTGAAGACACTTCATGTGCCGTACTGAAATCCATGCTTTCTGTAGGCTACCGCATTCCGGAAAAGAACATCCTGATGTCTACCGGCACGCCGAAGCAGAAAGTGGAAATGCTGAAAGCTGCCCATGAATTGAAGGACAAAGGCTATAATATCTTCGCTACAGGTGGTACTTCCAAGTTCCTGACTGAAAACGGCATTGAGAACACCCGCGTATTCTGGCCGAGCGAAGAAGGCAAACCGCAGGCACTGGAAATGTTACACAAGAAGGAAATTGACATGGTAGTCAACATTCCGCGTGATTTGAGCGCCGGCGAGCTGGACAACGGTTACAAAATCCGCCGTGCTGCCATCGACCTGAACATTCCGTTGATTACGAATGCCCGTCTGGCAAGCGCCTTCATCCATGCCTTCTGCACGATGAGCATCGACGACATCGCAATCAAGAGCTGGGACGAATATAAATAATCCGTACAGCCGAAGATATAGATAAAATTATCCCCTCCCGAACTCTCCGTTATGAATGAGTTTGGGAGGGGATTTTTCATCTATCATCCGACGCAAATTAACTTGCTATGAAAAAATATATGATTACATTTGCGCAAAAATATTCTTTATGCCGGAACACCTTAAACTACCTTTGTGTTTACGGCTTCACAAGAATATTGGTAATATCATAGGATAATTCTATAAACCTAAACAATATGAAGAATAATATAATTGGATTTGTGACCTACCTTTTGGCTACCATTTTGTTTTCTCCGTCGGTAGGTGTCATCTTACTCGCAATGAAAGAAAATTCAGACAGATGCCATTATTATGGAGGAAAATGGAATATGACCGATATAGTCCTCGGACTGGTGGCAATCATTATTGGAGTGGCTATAAGATACTTTTTTGATTTTAAAATCAATCTATAGGTATAACTTTTGAATTTACGCATGTTTTTATCAATAGTCCTTCCCCGATGATAAATCCTTATAGTATTGTAAGAAAACTCCACGTGGGAGGACTTTATTGCACTCCATAAGGCACAATAAACGATGTACCCACAAATGACACGTAGCTTCGTATCATGGCCCTTTGGGTTGGTAAAGCACCAGAAAAGTAGATAGCCTTACTATGTGCATGCTTATTAAGTCCATATCTTTTTCCATACAACAATAACAGTCATGAAAGTAGTTGAAGTAATTGTAGAAAACGCAGGCAGCAACTTAAGTGCCTACATCGAAGGAGTTCCCATTATCACAGTAGGCAATGACCTGAAAGCAATTGAAAAGCACATGACAGAAGCCATTGATCTATATCTTAAAGAAAGCCCAAATCCTTGCGAAATACTCAAGGGAGAATTTACACTGAGATTCAAAACAGAAACGGCATAAAAAAGCCCACCGATAAAGGACGATGGGCAAGAGCCTAAATGTTTTCACAACGGAATAATCCTTATTGTGATTTGCTTCATTTTAGTATAACAAAGCTAGGAAGAAAAAACGGGAGAAACAAACATTTCTCATAAAAAGTTAGTAGCTTTGAAAAACAACCCAATAAACCAAAGTTATGAAGCACATTTTAGGATTAGATTTAGGAACCAACAGCATAGGATGGGCAGTTATTAATGCCACAACTGATGAAAACACTCAAAAAGAACAACTCATAGGAATCAACGCGGCAGGCAGCAGAATTATTCCTATGGATGCCGCCCAATTAGGAGATTTCAATAAAGGAAATACCGTTTCACAAACAGCTAACCGCACACAATACCGCAATACCCGACGATTATATGAACGGAAAAAGCTTCGCCGGGAAAGACTACACCGCGTATTGCAACTATTAGGGTTCCTCCCACCCCTTTACGCTGCTCAATTAGACCGATATGGAAAATTTATAGCTAATTCAGAGCCAAAGCTAGCTTGGGAAAAAGGAGCAAACCATTTACCACACTTTATCTTTCAAAAATCTTTTCAAGAAATGCTGAAAGACTTTTCACAAAAAGATGGAAGTGCTAAAAAGGTACCTTACGACTGGACTTTATTCTACCTACGCAAAAAAGCCCTTACACAAAAAATAGAGAAAGAAGAACTGGCTTGGATTCTTCTAAATTTCAACCAAAAAAGAGGATACTACCAACTACGGGAAGAAGAAGCCGAAAAGCCCGCACCTAAAACAAGGCAATATTTTGACAATCAAATTATAACAGAAATCGTTGATACTGGAGAAATTTATAAAGGATTAAAAATCTTTATCCTCACTTTAGCAAATGGAGAAAAAGGTAAATGGTTTGGGAAAAACATGCCCGACTGGAAAGGGCAAAAGAAAGATATCATAGTAAGCATAGATTTGGATAAAAATGGAAATGACAAATGTGATGAAAATGGAGAGCTCACCCGCCGTTTTAAAATTCCCACTGAGAAGGAATGGGAAGAACAATGGGGACTTGTCAAAGCTAAAACCGAAAAAGAGCTGAACGTTTCAGGAAAGAAAGTTGGTACTTATATTTACGATACATTATTACAAGCACCCGACCAAAAAATTCGAGGAAAACTGATTCGCACCATCGAACGTAAGTATTACAAGGAAGAACTCTATCAAATACTAACGACACAAGAAAAGTTCCACCCCGAACTACAGGACAAAAACTTGTTGCAAGCCTGCATTGAAGAGTTGTATCCCAGCAACGAAGCACATCGCAATACAATTTCTAAATATAGTATGTCCAAATTGCTCGTTGAGGATGTCATATTCTATCAACGTCCACTGAAAAGCAAGAAATCACTCATCAGCGACTGCCCGTATGAGGAGCATACTTATGTAGATAAGGAAACCGGAGAAATCCATACCGTCCCGGTGAAATGTATTGCCAAATCTCATCCCCTCTTCCAGGAATTCCGTCTTTGGCAGTTCCTGTCCAATTTGAGAATCTATCAAAAAGAAGGGACCCTCAATGGAAAGTTCACCACAGACATAGATGTAACTAATGAATTTCTGAAAAATGCAGACGATTATGTGAATCTTTTTGATTGGCTCAACCAAAAGAAAGAAATCAAACAAGATGCGTTTCTCAAATATCCAGCATTTGGATTAAAGAAAAATGTGGCAAACTATCGCTGGAATTACGTGGAAGATAAAACATATCCCTGCAATGAGATACATTCCAGAATACTATTCTATTGGGGAAAAGCAGGTATAGACCAATCGCTTCTGACTACCGATATGGAAGAAAAACTTTGGCATATTTTATATTCCATTTCAGATAAAGAAGAGCTCCGGCAAGCATTGCTACATTTTGCTGATAAAAACAAGTTGGGAAATAAGTTTGCAGATGTTTTCCAACAAATACCACCATTCAAAAAAGACTATGGCTCCTATTCTGCCAAAGCCCTCAAAAAACTGCTTCCTCTCATGCGAATGGGAAAATACTGGCATCCAGAATCAATAGATAACGCAACCCTCACCCGCATCCATCAAATTCTGAACGGAGAAATGGACGAAGCAACCGCACACAGAATAAAAGAAAAGACTATCCATTTAGATAGCCTCTCTTCATTCCAGGGACTACCTTCATGGTTAGCATGCTATATTGTATATAACCGACACTCTGAAATAAAAGACATTACGAAATGGCAGCAACCTTCAGATATTGATGCTTACTTACAATCATTCAAGCAACATTCACTGCATAATCCTATCGTGGAGCAGATTATAATGGAAACTTTACGTACTGTACGCGATATATGGAAACAAATAGGCCATATCGATGAAATTCATGTCGAATTGGGACGTGAAATGAAGAATCCTGCGGACAAACGCAAAAGACTCACCCAGCAAATACAAGAAAACGAAAATACCAATCTGCGTATCAAGACACTTCTCACTGAGTTTGCAAAGCCGGAATTTGAAATCGAGAATGTACGTCCCCACTCTCCCAATCAACAGGATTTATTACGCATATATGAAGAAGAAGTCTTACACGAAGAAGCTAAAAATATGCCGGAAGATATAGCCACTATCCTGAAAAAGTTTAATGAAACTGATGCAAAAAAACGCCCCTCTACTTCTGATGTATTACGCTACAAATGCTGGCTGGAACAGAAATATCGCTCACCTTATACGGGAGCCATGATTCCATTGGGAAAACTGTTTACTCCTGCCTACGAAATTGAACATATTATCCCACAATCTCGCTACTTTGATGATTCATTCACAAACAAAGTTATTTGTGAAGCAGAGGTCAACAAGCTCAAAGGAAATATGCTAGGCTATGAGTTCATAAAGAACAACTCAGGGAAAATAGTTGAATTAGGCTTCGGACAAAAAGTAAAAATACAAACCGTGGAGGCCTATGAATTGTTTGTAAAAGAACACTACTCATACAACCCGGTCAAGATGAAGAAACTGTTGATGGAAGATATTCCTGAACAGTTTATCCAACGGCAGTTAAACGACAGTCGTTACATCAGCAAGTTTATCAAATCATTATTGTCGAATATTGTTCGTGAAGAAGAATCTGAGGCCACTTCCAAAAATATCATTGTTTGTACCGGGGGTGTTACCGACCGTCTGAAAAAAGACTGGGGAATTAATGATATATGGAATAAAATTATTCTGCCTCGTTTCTTGCGGTTAAATGAAATTACAAACAGCGACCACTTCACCACAACCAACACCCACAATAAGATAATCCCCACCATGCCCTTAGCATTACAAAAGGGATTCAACAAAAAACGTATTGACCATCGTCATCACGCCATGGATGCCATTGTCATAGCCTGTGCAAATCGGAATATAGTTAATTATCTGAACAATGAATCAGCCAGCAAAAATGCAAAAATCTCACGCCTGGACCTGCGTCAGATTTTATGTAAAAAGACAAAAACCGATGCTTCAGGAAATTATCAATGGATAATAAACAAACCGTGGGAAACATTTACCCAAGATGTTTATGCAACTCTGGCGAATATTATTGTCAGTTTCAAGCAAAATTTACGTATCATCAATAAAACGACTAATCACTATTTCCGCTATCAAAATGGGAAAAAGGTACAATGTGCGCAAGAAACAGGAGATAGCTGGGCTATCCGTAAACCCATGCACAAAGAGACTGTATATGGAGAGATTAATTTACGCAAAATAACCACCGTCTCTCTAAAAGCCGCGCTAGAAAATCCACAAAGGATTGTAGAAAAAGATTTAAAGAAAAGAATAAAAGAATTATTGCAACAAGGATTTAACGAAAAGCAAATAAAAAAATATTTTGAGGAAAATAAAGATACTTGGCAGGATGTAAACCTGAAGAAAATCCAATTCTATTCTTTCACAAAAGAGGGAAAAGAACGTTTCTTTGCAAGCCGCGAATCCCTAGATACAAGTTTCAATAACAAGAAAATTGAAGAAAAAGTTGCGGATACAGGAATACAACAAATTCTATTACATCATCTAGAGCAAAATAATAACGATCCAAACCAAGCATTTTCCCCTGAAGGCATTGAATGGATGAACAAAAACATTATATCCTTAAATAATGGCAAATGGCATCAACCAATATATAAAGTGCGGACATACGAACAAGCTGAAAAGTTTACAGTAGGACAAACGGGTAACAAATCAGAAAAGTTCGTAGAAGCTGCTAAAGGTACAAACTTATTTTTTGCCATATACGAAACAGAGCACAAACGCAGTTTCGCCTCTGTTTCATTAAATGTGGTCATTGAACGGCTGAAAAAAGGATTGTCACCGGCTCCTGAAGACAGTAAAGGAAATCTGCCTAAATATGTTTTGTCTCCTAATGATTTAGTATATGTTCCAACTCAAGAGGAAATAAAATGTGGGCACATCAATCAACCAATACAAAAAGACAGGATTTACAAGATGGTAAGTTGTACAGAGGGGGAATGTCATTTCATACCATACTTTGTAGCAAATCCCATAATTCAGACTATTGAACTCGGGAGTAATAACAAAGCACAAAAATCTTGGCAAAATGAAATGATAAAAGAAATATGCATTCCCATTAAAATAGACAGGCTAGGAAATATAACTTCATCAATTAGCTTATGATAAAAAAAACATTGTATTTTGGAAATCCGGCATACCTATCCTTACGAAATGCCCAACTTGTCATAAAATTACCGGAAGTGGAGAAAAACGCTTCACTTCCGGAAACCATGAAGCGCCAATCTGAAATCACACGACCGATTGAAGATATAGGAGTAGTGGTATTGGACAATAAACAAATCACAATCACTTCTGGAGCTATTGAAGCCCTACTCGAAAACAATTGTGCCCTTATCACCTGTGATAGCAAGAGTATGCCCGTAGGGTTAATGCTTCCCCTCTATGGGAATACTACTCAAAACGAACGCTTCCGAAAGCAACTGGATGCTTCTCTTCCTTTAAAGAAACAGCTATGGCAACAAACCATCCAATCCAAAATTAATAACCAGGCAGCTGTCCTAACCTCATGCATAAAAGAAGACATCAAATGCATGCGAATATGGGCTAATGATGTCCGTAGTGGAGACCCAGATAACCTTGAAGCCCGGGCCGCAGCCTTTTACTGGAAAACACTGTTTCACGACATTAAAGAATTTACAAGAGAACGGGAAGGCCTTCCTCCCAATAATCTTTTGAACTATGGTTATGCCATTCTCCGTGCAGTGATTGCACGAAGTCTTGTAACAAGTGGTTTATTGCCTACATTAGGGATTCACCATCATAACCGATATAACGCCTATTGCTTAGCTGATGACATCATGGAACCCTATCGACCGTTTGTAGACCAGATTGTCTATACCTTATACGCTAAAAATACTCTGGAACTTACTAAAGAAGCAAAAGCGACCTTATTATCTATCCCCACCATAGAGGTCAGAATCAACGGGAAAAGAAGTCCTTTAATGGTAGCAGCAGGTCAGACTACAGCTTCTTTATACAAATGTTTTTCTGGAGAAATACGTAAAATCATCTATCCAGAATTATAATGGACCGTTTCAGTGAATACAGAGTTATGTGGATTCTAGTTCTTTTTGATTTACCAACCGAAACAAAGAAAGATAAAAAAGCCTATACAGACTTTCGCAAGAATCTACAAAAAGATGGATTCACCATGTTTCAATTTTCCATCTATGTACGTCACTGCGCCAGTAGTGAAAATGCAGCCGTTCATATAAAAAGAGTTAAATCTTTCCTTCCAGAACATGGACAAGTAGGAATCCTATGCATTACAGACAAACAATTTGGTGAAATCGAACTCTTTTATGGGAAAAAAGCCAGTGGGGTAAAAACGCCAGGTCAACAATTAGAACTCTTTTAAAATAATAAATCCCATATTAAATATGGGATTTATTATTTAAGAAACAACAAATTCTTTTTTCTAAAGATCATCCTAAACCACTGATAAACAGCGAATAACCACAATCGTGTTGTCTCCAATGATTCAAAGATACTAAAATGAAAGCAAATCACAACAGTTCTTGTGGAGATACAAACAGTTGCCAGTTGTCTCCAATGATTCAAAGATACTAAAATGAAAGCAAATCACAACAACAACGGTTTTGCTAAATGGGGCGGCTTGGTTGTCTCCAATGATTCAAAGATACTAAAATGAAAGCAAATCACAACCAAATTCATCCTCTTCTAATTTTGTAATAGTTGTCTCCAATGATTCAAAGATACTAAAATGAAAGCAAATCACAACACCTGATCCACCATCTTTTCCGACAAATCGGTTGTCTCCAATGATTCAAAGATACTAAAATGAAAGCAAATCACAACCCGAATTGTAATCTGACTTCAGATAGAATTGTTGTCTCCAATGATTCAAAGATACTAAAATGAAAGCAAATCACAACATTTATCGTTATACACATTCTCCATCTCCCGTTGTCTCCAATGATTCAAAGATACTAAAATGAAAGCAAATCACAACTGCGCCGTTCCACTTCCGGCCAGGGAGTTAGTTGTCTCCAATGATTCAAAGATACTAAAATGAAAGCAAATCACAACAAGTTCCTGAAAGTGCTTTCTTGCCATCTCGTTGTCTCCAATGATTCAAAGATACTAAAATGAAAGCAAATCACAACAAAACAAGACAAAGTGATTTCGCGTGATTCGTTGTCTCCAATGATTCAAAGATACTAAAATGAAAGCAAATCACAACGAGATGTTGAACATCTTGCAGACCTGCGAAGTTGTCTCCAATGATTCAAAGATACTAAAATGGAAACAAAAAATCTACATAAATCTAGGGCTACGTTCCTCTTTCCTCACAAAAACCGCACAAAAAAAGGCCGCCATCTCCCGAAGGAAATGACAGCCTTTCGTAATCAAAATCTAAAACTAATCAACAAGCGGGAAGACAAAGCCCTTGCCGCCATTATCGTCAAACTTGGCTCCGGAAGGGAACTTCAGATGCTTGGCATTGTTGCTCCAGTCCCAAAGCATGGTTTCATCGTCTGTAATTTCGCCGGTGTCCTTATCACGCTTCTTACCGTTCAACGGATAATACAACACCAGATTCTCGTCACTTCCGTCTACCATCTTCCACATGAACTGCTTCAGCTGCTGCGGTGTGCGGGCCGTTTTCCAGAAACGTACCTCACGCACCAGCTCATTGGCACCGCCAATCCAGAAACCGACCAGACCGTAAGGACCTGTCCGGATTTCACGCTCTGCCACCAGCTCTCCGTTCACATATACATAGTTCTTTTTTCCGTCGTACACGAACGAAAGCATGTACCATGTGTCGGGCTGTGCCGTAAACACATCGGCAGGCACGTCAATCTGAGAGTTACCGGTCTTTATCTGCAACTGGTTCGGACGGATGGTCACGTCGCCGAAACGAGGATAAATCTCGTCAAGAGCTCCGGAACCAGGTACCAGCTTGGTTCCACAGATGGAACGGTTATTGTATGCGTAAGCACTACGGTTCACCATCACTTCCATGGTCCACTGGTCTACCTTGAAATCGGCCGGGAACATTTCCTTGTCCTCGCTACCATAACCGTGCATGCGCAGGCATTTGGTATTGATACGCTGCTCCAGCACAATCAGCGACTCAGCCTCTCCGGAGATGACCGGCACCGTACCGCCACTCAGTTTCACGGGCAACGCATAGCTTCCCTGCAAAGAAAACTTCACATTTTTCAGCTTCACAGGCAAGAACTGGGAAGTCTGCTTCGAATCGAACACGACTTCCTTGCTCACCTCATACATTTCAGGGGGAAGCATCAGGTAAGTGGTACCGTGCTTCTTGTTATATGCTTCCAGCTGTGAGGCGTTACCGACTTCCACCGATACCGTTCTGGAGGTCTGTTCCTGCTGTACCAAGGCTACGGTGATGGACTTCACATCGACTTCCTGTCCTTCTTCCACAAAGACCTGCGACGATTCTCCGCCTTTGATATAGGCTCCCTGCGATGCCTGGTATTCGCTGGCCGCATCTTTATATAATTCATTCTGGCAGGAGCTGACCAGCAAACTGCCGGCCAAAACTCCGAAATACAATATTTTCTTCATAATTCAATTTTTATTCAAACTTACCCGGATAAACTACATTTCCCAAATACAAGGCTTCCTTCAGCCACTTATAAGGAGGATCATTGGCAAAATCATATTCCATGTGGTAGGTACCGATTCCTCCGATACGCTTTCCGCCAGGGAGGTCGAGGGTAGCATAGTCAAATATCTGACGGCCTTCCGGATAGGCATTGATTTCCGGACGGATACTCGTATAACCTGCCACTCCACCGGTCCGCCAGCCTTGTTCAAACTCCACGGTAATGATGGTCTTACGTTCCCAGTCCTCCAAATGTGTCTGCCGTATTTTGCTTATCACATATTCCGTACGAGATTCCCAATATGCTTGGTAGATATAGTGATCGATATACTTGGAAGCTTCCGTAGAAAGTTTCTCCGGCTGCCCGTCCATCACCAGCAATCTTCCGGCAGGACGCAAACGGTCGGAAAGAGTCTTGATGAACACAAACATCTGGGTATTTCCAGACTTCTCATCAATTCGAACAGAATTAGCCATGTTACCGGAATGGCCATAATTAGGTTCATAGTCAATGTCGAAACCGTCCAGATTATACTTCTCGATAGTGTCGCAAATGGCATTGGCGTATGCTTTCACACCTTCCATAAAGTTACCTTTTCCTTTTTCCTGAACCCAATACTGCTGAGGATCCTTTCCCGGAGGAGTCATCTGGTCACCCAGACTTTGCACAATCCAGCACAGAAGGGCTTTTCCGCCTTTCACTTCCTGGAAGAACTTCAGGTCTTTCTTCTGTTCTTCCGAAAGATTGCCACGGGTTCCCCACAGGGACACAAAGTCCACACTGTCGGGCAACATTTTCAGGTAGTTCTGTGCATTGCTGCCTCTTCCGGTCCAGTTTCCGAACCATCCGAATCCTTTCACGTGAGGGGTCTTGCGATATTCCCGGAGTTTGGCAAAATATTCCCGCATGGTAGGTGTCAGGTCGGCTTCCGATTCTGCTTCCAGCAGCGGTATGTATTTTTCCAGCCCCTGCTGGTTTTCGAATACTTCTCTTTCGGGTATGTTCCAATCGGAGCAACCCACGAACCCTGCCACTACCAGCAAGGCTCCGATATATTTCATGATACTTTTCATCTCTTGGTGTGTTTAAACATTTTAGCAGATTAATCTTTATTTCGGTTGTTTAGGACGGTTGTCGCGCACCCACCACAGTTTGGTCGCTCCCTGGTCGTCTCCACCCAACAGGGTAGGCACCTCCGACATGTTGGGGTTCGTACCGTATTCTGCCGGAGCAAAGCGGAAACGTTCGGGTGTCAAGGCATCTTCCGGAGCACCGATACTTGCATAGGCTTTGTCATGAGCAGGCTTGAGCAGGTAAGGATAACCCGTACGGCGGTATTCTGTCCATGCTTCCACGGCATTAGGATAAAGTGCCAGGTACTTCTGTGTGATAATTTTCTGTAACTTCACTTCTTCCGTGTCCTTATCGTTCCATTTCGGAGAAACATTTCCTGTGGAAAGTACACAAGCATACTGGTAATTGTAACGCAAAGAATAAGCTCTGATATCTAAAGGAAGTTCCGTACTTTGCAAATAAGCAGCAACCCCGCTCACTCCATTTTCTTCAAACGATTTCGTCACACCTTCTTCGTACAATTCCCTCGGATTACCACTTGTAAGTTGATAAAGCGCTGCTTCCGCTTTCAGGAAAGAAACTTCCGATGCACGTAACCAGAACAAAGGAGAGGCCGCACTTACCTTGGGCTTAGAGGCCCCTGCTTTAGCTCGCTCATTCAACGGATTGTTGTTTGTAGGAGGAAGAGCAACAAAACTGTTACCTGAAACAGCCACAAAATTAGCTGTCAGACGCGGATCATCATATCCCTGCATGTAAGCCCAGATAGTGGCTCCCATACGACATTCTCCGTAATCTTCCACCGTAGGCAGCATGGAGTTCATCAGCGGCAGTTTGTCGGTGCTCTGAATCTTGGCTTCCTGTGCCATGTTCTCGATGACACCTCCATGTGAAGGATCCAAAGCATACGTCACATATTCCTTTGCCAGTTCCATGTCCTTGAAGTGGACACGTACCGCCATACGCAGCATCAGTGAATTGGCCAGACGGGTCCAGTTCTGCGGATTACCGTCATAAATCACGTCATAAGAGGAAAGAACCTTTGTAGCCGTACCTCCCAACACTTGAGAAGCCTCTTTCAGGTCGGCCAGCATGGCCTTGTACACTTTATCCTGAGCGTCCAGCTTGGGGGCAATGTCACCGTTGCCGGCATTGGTATACACAATCGGTCCGAACACGTCGGTGGCACGGAGCCACCCCATCACCTTGACGATATTGGCCACGGCCTGCACTTCCTTGTCGGCCGGCTCTTCGGACTCCTTCGTATGCTTGTAAATATCGTTCCACGCACGGAACAGCTTCGAATAGAAATTCTGGTAGGCGTAACTCATACGGCCATCCGTAAAATTCCAGGTCGACTCCGTGTTGAAGTTCCAGTTGTTGTTCATACCCCAATAGCCGATGTAGTTTCCAGCCGACATGATATCCGTGTTGGCCAGGTCGTTACCCGGTCCGGTCGATTCCGTAGGAGAACCGATGGGAATCACCAGTTTCTGCATATCCAGGAAAGGGGCTCCATACAGCAGTCCGCCCTGTTTCATTTCTTCTTCTGTCACCCCGTAGATATTCGTATTGATCTTCTCATAATTGCAAGAAGCCAGTGCCAATACAGATAATGCGGGTATCAAATATTTTCTTATCTTCATATTGTTTCGGTTTTTCTTGAGTTGTTAGAATCCAAATTTAAGGCTCACTCCATAAGTCCGCTGGCTGGGCAGCATGAAATAGTCATATCCCTGTCCGAACGTACCGGTCGAAGCCGTCAGTTCCGGGTCGAATGGAGCTTTGTTGTAAATCATCCAAAGGTTCGTACCGTAAACGGAAAGGCTGACATTGTGGAACGAGGTGCCCTTGAACCAGGAATTGGGGAACGTGTAGCCCAGACTGGCTTCCTGAAGACGGACATTCGTTGCCGAATACACATTGTAGGCATCCAGATTGACGATGGATTCGTAATAATCCTTTGGCCGTACCGGGACGTTGCCCACCATCACCTGTCCGGCATCACGGGCATCTGCCGAAGCCTGCGATACACCAAACTGGTCGAGCACGGCCTGTGTCTTCGAAATGACGATACCACCCAGACGGGCTGTCACCAGGAAGTTCAGGTTGAAGCCCTTGTAAGAGAAGCCGTTTCTCCAGCCCAGGTTCCACTTGGCGTTGACGCTTCCCAGCTTGTAAGGCTCGGTCGATTCGGTGGTAATGGTCTGTCCTTCGTTATACACGATATAACCGTCCTGGTCGCGTTTCAGGCGTTCTTCGGCATAGATGGTACCGATTTCTCCTCCTTCGCGCAGGCGGAAACGTCCCACCTTGATGTCGCTCAGGTCAAGGGTTTCTCCGGTCACCGGATTCTTCACGTCCGAAGCCAGCTCGATAATCTTGTTGCGGTTGGCCGTGGCCGTCAGCGAGGTGCTGTAAGAGAAGTCACCGAATGTCTGGTCGTAACCCAAAGTCAGCTCGATACCACGGTTTTCCACGTTACCGGCCTGTACGAACATGTAGTCATAACCCGAAGTTTCCGACAGTTTGGCCTGCAACAGCTGGTCGTAGGTGTTCGACTTATACAAGGTCACTCCCAACGAAACAGTGTTGTTCAACCACTTGGAGTCGATACCGATTTCATACGAGCGGGTTCTTTCGGGTTTCAGCTCCGGAAGCGGATAGTATTTGAACGGTTTGATAACCCCTCCTTCAATGGAGTGCGTAATCGTACCGGGAGTCAGTCCGGTATACGGAATCGGTGAACCTACTTCAGTATAAGAAGCGCGTACCTTCAGGAAGCCCAGCACCGGAGAAATGGACTGGCGCAGGTTGTCCGACAACAAGTCCGTCACAATGGCCGACAGACCGACTGACGGATAGAAAATCCATGGCGACTTGCTGTTGACCAGCTGCGAAGGTTTGTCGGCACGTCCTGTCAGCGTGAGGTACACTGCCGATTTCCAGGAGATTTCTGCCGAACCGAACACACCGATGTTCATCTTCCGGCTGTCTCCTCCCGTCTGTGAAGGCACTCCGGTAGAAGGGTCGATGTTGTCGTAAGCAAACTTGTTGGGGATGAGCAGCAGCTGTCCGCCGTAGCCTCTTCCCTTCGTATCATATTCCTCATAAGAAGCACCCACGTTGACGTTGGCAAAGAAATCGTTGGCAAAAGGCTTGGACAAATTGGCCATCACGTCGGCATACTTCTGACGGAAAGTTTCATTGGAATAGATATAACGTCCCAAAGGTTTGGCAAACGTACCGTGAGTAGAAGCGTAACGCTTGTCCTCTCTTTCGGTATAGGTGTTGTCCAGACGACCGCGGGCAGTCACGTTCAGGTAATCCGTAATGTCGTATTTCAATGAAGCATAGAGCATGTAGCGGTCTTTCACTTCCGGACGGATGTTACGGTAAGCCACCCAGTAGGGATTCTGTACCGCCATACCGAAATCGCCCGGTGCCCACGACTGCACGTTGTAGCCCAACTCCGCATCGTAGCGTTCAAAATATTTCTCCTTGCTGAAATCCTCTCCGCGCGGATACAGATACGCACCCAGAATCGGGTTGAAATAAGTACCGTAAGACAGCATGTTGTTGGCGTATTCACGCACATAGCTGGCAGACACGTCCATGGTCAGCTTGTCGTTAAAGAACTTGGTGGTGTTCCGCACCATGGCATTGTAACGATGGTATTTGTTGTTCGGCACAATGCCCTTCGCATTGACCGCCGAGCCCGACACATAGGTCTGGTTCTTGTCGTTGCCCACCGACAGGTTGAACGAGTTGGTAAAGGTGGTTCCTGTATTGAAGAAATCGGCCGGATTGTAAGAAGAAGGCATCGCCAGTTTCTCACCCCAGGAAGCGGCCTCCCCGCTCACATTACCATACGTATTCTGGAATTTCGGCAGCACAAAGGCTTTCGAAAACTCTGCCGAAGAAGACACATTGACATTCACTTTGCCGGCGGCTCCTTTCTTGGTGGTAATCAGAATGACTCCATTGGCCGCACTGGCTCCGTAGAGGGCGGCAGCCGAAGGACCGGTCAGCACCGACAGGCTCTCAATGTCTTCGGGGTTGAAGCTGGCAATACCTTCACCCGACGTACGTCCCGAGCCGAAACCTGTTCCGTCGCCCGAGCGGTCGGCCTGGTTGCCCATCGGCACACCGTCTATCACATACAACACATTGTTGTCTCCGCTGATGGACTTGTTACCACGCATCACCACGCGCGTGCCTCCACCTACTCCCGAAGCACTGCGCTGGATATTCACACCAGCCACCTTTCCGTTCAGGCTGTTCACGAAGTTAGCATCTTTCACCTTTGTCAGTACGTCGTTTTTCACTTCCTGTACGTTATAGCTCAAGGCTTTCTGGGAACGCTTGATACCCAAAGCAGTCACTACGACCTCATCCAGCAGTTCCGAATCTTCTTTCATCACCAGCACACCCAGTGCCTCCTTCGATGAAACCGTCAGACTCTTATAACCTACGTAGGAAATTTCCAAAGTGGAACCTTCTGTGACCGACAACACGAAATTTCCGTCAATATCGGTAATCGTACCGTTGCTGGTCGCTTTTTCCAGCACGCTCACCCCCACCAGAGGTTCTCCATTCGCGTCTACAACGGTTCCACTGACTGTGATTTTGTTTGTTTGTGCCGTTACTTGCACGGAAGGCTCACCGGCCCCTCTCGGCAAACTGGCGTACGCTGCATTTCCTCCCTGACTAAGCAGCAACAGGAATAGCAGTTGAGTAGCTCTTTCTATTTTCATAGATGATTTAAGAATTGGTTGGACAATTAAATAGTTATCACATTTTTAGGGTTCACAACAGCCGACAAGGCACATCATCCCCAGGCAGGACAACGTCGCATTGGCCAGCAATCAAGAACCGGTTAAAATTCTAGTTTGTTTTTGCTACAAAACGGGTGTGAAAAGTCTGTACAGGTACTTCCTTCTACTGCAGGAACAGTATCAGTCTGCATCTGTCATCTTTGCACTCTTTCTCTACCTTTTTTAAAATAATTTGGAATACAGGCTTATTCCAATATAGCCTTCGATATGATTTTTCTCAATAGTTTAGCTTAAGCTCGTCAGGTTTGTGTCTTCAAAAATAAAATTTCCAGTTTTATCGGGCTGCAAAGATATGCATTTTTTATAAACTACAAACATTTGGGCTAGAATTTTTCTTAAGTCATTTTCTTTAAAGGCAGTCAGGCAGGCCGACCAAGCCGAAAGCAGCCGAGTGTTCCTCCCTATTCTCATGCTTTTAGGTGACTAAGGCTTTAAGGTGACTTGCTAAAAAAGAAAAGAGGAAACCAATGGCATTTCACCGTTTGATTTCCTCTTTTCTGTGATTCCGCTGCGATTCGAACGCAGGACCCACGCCTTAGAAGGGCGTTGCTCTATCCAGCTGAGCTACGGAACCATCCTTACTAATTATGCTACATTCAAGTGATTCCGCTGCGATTCGAACGCAGGACCCACGCCTTAGAAGGGCGTTGCTCTATCCAGCTGAGCTACGGAACCATCCTTAATTGCGGCGCAAAGGTATGCTTTTATTTTGAATTATACAAATTATTCCGGCGTTTTATCTAAAAAACGTTGGTACATTAAGAAGAAAAAGCCCTGAAGTGTTCTACGTTTCCCGCGCGCAGGACGTACGTTTCCCGATGCGGAGCCGTACATTTTCCATACGGGAAACCTACGTTTTCGCCGTGGGAAACATAAAGAGGAACAAGCGGTTTCCGGCTTATCGTCCTTGTCTTCCCTCCTCTTCCTCTGAATAGTTATCGAGCATTTTCTGTGGTTTTTCCACGAAAATTCCGTAAGTTTGTCTGACAAAAACTTAAAAACCACATCACACATGGAACAGCATCCCCAGCTTTTAGTCTACAAGGCGTCTGCCGGTTCCGGCAAGACTTTCACGCTGGCCGTACATTATATAAGACAACTGATTGAAGACCCGTATGCGTACCGGAGGATTCTGGCGGTGACATTCACCAACAAGGCCACGGCGGAAATGAAGGAGCGTATTCTGGAACAGCTGTATGGCATTGCCACAGCCGATGAGGGGTCGGACGGTTACTTGAAGGAAATACAGAAGACCTCGGCCAAGTCGGTCGGGGAAATCCGGGAGGCGGCACGCGAGGCCTTGCGGTACATGATTCATGACTACAGCCGTTTCCGCATCGAAACCATCGACTCGTTTTTCCAGTCGGTGATGCGCAACCTGGCACGGGAACTGGAGCTGGGGGCCAACCTGTCCATTGAGCTGAACAATACGGAGGTGCTGAGCGATGCCGTGGATGCCATGATTGAAAAACTAGACCGCCGCTCGCCGGTGCTCTACTGGCTGCTGGAGTACATCGAGGAACGGATTGCAAACGACCGGCGCTGGGATGTGTCGAAGGACATCAAGAGTTTCGGACAAAACATCTTCGATGAGAACTATATCGAGAAAGGGGAAGGACTGCGCCGGAAACTGGCCGACCCGAAGTTCATCCCGGCGTATCGGGAGGAACTGAAAAACATCCGCGAAGAGGTGCTGGAATTTATGAAGGGATTCAGCGACCAGTTTACGGGACTGCTCGAAATGCACGGGCTGACGCCGACGGACTTGAAAAACGGCTCGCGGGGCATCGGCAGTTATTTCAACAAGCTGGCCAACGGGAAACTGGGCAGCGACATCCGCAATGCGACCGTGGAGAAGTGTCTGGAAAGTGAAGAGAACTGGACCACGAAGACTTCCTCCCATCGCGACGAAATCCGCTCGCTGGCGGCCTCGGAACTGATGCCGTTACTGGAGGAAGCGGAAAACCGGCGTCCGCAGAACAGCTTGCTGCTCAATTCGTGCGACCTCTCGCTACGTTACCTGAACAACCTGCGGCTGCTGGCGCACATCGACGAGGAGGTGCGGTTGCAGAATCAGGCGCACAACCGTTTCCTGTTGTCGGACACCAACGCCCTGCTCCACAGCCTGATTCGGGAAGGCGACGCTTCGTTCGTCTACGAGAAAATCGGCACCACCATCGATACGGTGATGATTGACGAGTTTCAGGATACTTCGCGCATGCAGTGGGAGAATTTCCACCTGCTCTTGCAGGAGAGTCTGGCGCAGAAGGAAGGCAGCCTGATTGTGGGCGACATCAAGCAGAGCATCTACCGCTGGCGAAGCGGAGACTGGAAAATCCTCGCGGGACTGGGGCACGACCGGAGTTTCCGCATCAAGGAATGTACGCTCGACACGAACTGGCGAAGCGAGGCGCGCATCATCCGTTTCAACAACGAATTTTTCACGGCGGCCTGCCAGACGCTGAACCGACGGTATCAGGAGGAACAGGGCACGCCTTGCACGCAGCTGGAACAGGCGTACAGTGACGTGCGGCAACGTTGTGCCAAGAAAGACGAGAAAGGCTTCGTGAAGGTGACTTTCCTGCAGGATTCCAAGGAGCGGCCTTATACGGAGGCCACCTTGCAACAGCTGGCCGAAGAGGTGGAACGGCTCACGGCAACGGGTATCCAGCTCAATGAGATGGCCATTCTGGTACGGAAGAACCGGAGCATCCCCGACATTGCAGCCTATTTCGACGAACATACCCCCTACCGCATCGTCTCGGACGAGGCTTTCCAGCTGAACGCTTCGCTGGCCGTAAACATGCTCATCGACGGACTGCGTTACCTGTCTTCGCCCGACGACCGCATTGCGCTGGCCCGTCTGGCGGTGGCCTATCAGCAGGAAGTGTGGCGAAAGGACATCAGCCTCAACACCGTGCTGCTCGACGACCCCAAGAATTACTTGCCAGCAGCTTTCCAGTTGCAGGCAAACGAACTCCGCTTCATGCCGCTTTACGAGTTGCTGGAAAAGCTCTTCGTGTTGTTCGACATGCAGCGCATCGAGAAACAGGATGCGTATCTCTATGCATTTTATGATGCGGTGACGGAATACATGCAGAACAACTCGTCGGAGCTGACGGCTTTCATCCGTTTCTGGGACGAGAAGCTGAACACGAAAACCATTCCTTCGGGCGAAATCGACGGCATCCGCATCCTGTCCATCCACAAATCGAAGGGTTTGGAATACCACACGGTGCTGCTGCCGTTCTGCGACTGGAAGATGGAGAACGAGACGAACAGCCACCTGATATGGTGCAGCGTGGCGGGCACGGGAAAGGAAACGGATATCCCGCCGTTCAACCGCCTGGACATCGTACCGGTGAACTACTCGAGTGCCATGGCGGAATCGGTGTACCACGACGATTACCTGGAGGAAAAGTTGCAGCTATGGGTGGACAACCTGAACCTGCTTTATGTGGCGTTTACACGTGCCTGCAAGAACCTGATTATTTTTGCGAAGGCGGGTCAGAAAGGTACGGTATCGGAACTGTTGTACGACAGTCTGCCGCTGATGCAGGAAGTGGAACTGCCGCTTGCGCAGGAAGACCCGGAGGATGATGCGGTGGGTGAATACGGGGAGCTCTGCACGGCTCACGACGAGAAGAAGGCGGGTAAATCCAACCGGCTATCCTCGCCCAAGGAGGGAGTTCCCGTGAAGATGGAAAGCATTGAAACGCACATCGAGTTCAAGCAGTCGAACCGTTCGGCCGACTTTATCCAGGGGGATGAGACAGAGGACAGCCGTGGACAGTACATCCGTCAGGGACAGCTGCTGCACCAGGTGTTCGCCCACATCGAAAAGGCGGACGACCTATCGCCTGCTTTGGAACGGTTGAACTTCGAGGGTATCTTCGAATCGGAAAAACAGATGAAACAGGTGAAAGCGCTGGCCCGACGGGCTTTGCAGCATCCGGCTGCCAAGGACTGGTTCAGCGGCACTTGGGAGCTCTACAACGAATGCGCCATTGTGTACACCGACGAGGAGGGACAGATGCAGACGCGCCGCCCCGACCGCGTGATGCGGAAAGACGGGCAGGTGGTCGTGGTGGACTTCAAGTTCGGAAAGAAGAACGAGACCTATCGCACACAGGTGCAGGAATACATGAACCTGCTCACGCAAATGGGCTACACCCACATCCGGGGATTCCTCTGGTATGTGTTTGCCAACGAGCTGGAGGAAGTGACGCTTCCGGCCTGAGTTTATTTTTATTTACCACACTATTTCGACAATACAATATATGGAAACTTTTTTGAAGCAGGTGGCCGCTGATTTGTACCGGAAGCTGCACGGAGACTTTACCAAGGTGGCCGTGGTGTTCCCGAACAAGCGTGCCAGCCTCTTTTTCAACGAATATCTGGCGCAGGAGTCCGACCGTCCGGTCTGGTCGCCAGCCTACGTGAGCATCAGTGAGCTGTTCCGCCAGTCGTCACAATGGGTTACGGGCGACTCCATCAAACTGGTGTGCGACCTCTACAAGGTGTTCCGGGAAGTGACGGGAAGCAAGGAGAGCCTAGACGATTTTTATTTCTGGGGCGAGATGCTCATCAGTGATTTCGACGATGCCGACAAGAATCTGGTCGACACGAAGGCCTTGTTCAGCAACCTGAAAGACTTGAACAAGCTGACGGCTGAATATGACTTTCTGGAGGAGGGACAGAAGGAAGCGTTGAGCCAGTTTTTCCGCAATTTCTCCATCGAGCAGGTCACGGAACTGAAGCGGCGTTTCATCTCGCTGTGGGACGTGCTGGGCGACATCTATACGCAATACAAGGAACGGCTCCGCGAACAAGGCATCGCCTACGAAGGAATGCTCTACCGCGAGGTGACGGAAACGATGGACGTACAGAAGTTCCCCTACGATACCTATGTGTTCGTGGGATTCAACGTGCTGAACAAAGTGGAACAAACTCTGTTCAGCAAGCTGCACGCAGCCGGGAAAGCCCTGTTCTACTGGGATTACGACACCTTCTACCTGGACAAGCATCCGCACGAGGCGGGCGAGTTCATCCGCCGTAACCTGAAGAATTTCCCGTCGGAACTGCCGCCGGCCCTGTTCGACCACCTGAATCACCCGAAAGAGATAACCTTCATCGAATCGCCTACGGAAAACGGGCAGGCGCGCTACCTTCCGCAATGGATTCGGGAAAACCTGACGGAGAACGAAAAAGAAACGGCGGTGGTGCTCTGCAACGAAGCCCTGCTGCAACCTGTATTACATTCGCTGCCGGAGAACGTGCGCCACATCAACATTACCATGGGTTTCCCGCTTTCGCAAACTCCGGCCTACAGTTTCGTGAAAACACTGCTGGAGCTGCACATCTCAGGCTATAACTCCCGCAGCGGACGCTACCAGTTTGCCGAAGTCATCAGTGTACTGAAGCATCCGTACACGCAACTGCTTTCGGAGGCAGCCACTCCGCTGGAAAAGGAGCTGACAGAGAAGAACCGCTTCTATCCGCTGCCGTCGGAACTGGAACGGGATGAGGCCTTGTCACTGCTGTTCAAACCTTGCACCCACAACCAGGAGCTGTGCAAACGGCTGGCCGATATTCTGAAGCAGGTGGCACAGCTGTACCGCAAGCAGACGGCCTCGACCAGCGATGCCCTCGACCAGCTCTACCGGGAAGCCTTGTTTAAAAGCTTCACCATGGTCAACCGCTTCCATGCGTTGCTCGAAAGCAAGGATTTGGAAGTGCAGCCTGCCACCTTCCACCGACTGCTTGTGCGGGTCATGTCGGCCGCCTGCATTCCATTCCACGGCGAGCCGGCCATCGGTATGCAGGTGATGGGAGTATTGGAAACCCGTAACCTGGATTTCCGCCATGTCATCCTACTGTCGGTCAACGAAGGACAGTTGCCCAAGGCGGGCGGCGATTCTTCGTTCATCCCCTACAACCTGCGCAAGGCATTCGGTATGACCACCATCGACCACAAGATTGCCGTCTATGCCTATTACTTCTACCGCCTGCTGCAACGGGCGGAAAAAGCGACCTTGGTGTACAATACGGTGAGCGACGGCATGAACCGGGGCGAGATGTCGCGCTTCATGCTCCAGCTGCTGATTGAATGGGACTATCCGATACAACGGAAACAGCTGGAAGCCGAGCAGTCGCCGGTCGTATCCTCCCCCATCCGCATCCCCAAATCAGCCGACATTCTGAAACGGATGCAGCAGGTATTCGATATACGGGTGAATCCGAAAGCTTTCTTCTCTCCCTCGGCCCTGAACTGCTACCTCGACTGTCCGTTGAAATTCTACTACAAGTATGTGGCCGGACTTTCGGCACCCGATGAAGTGAGTGCGGAAATCGACTCGGCCAAGTTCGGAAGTATCTTCCACTATGCAGCCGAGCATATCTACAAGGACCTTACGGCACATGGGAAAGTCATCAATAAAGAGGTTTTGGAAACCCTGCTCAAAGAGGAAGTAAAGCTGCAGAACTACGTGGACAACGGGTTCAAGGATTTGTTCTTCCACCTCCCTGCCGACGAACGTCCGGAATACAACGGCATCCAGCTCATCAACTCGGCCGTCATCCTGCGTTACGTCCAACAACTGCTGCGCAATGACCTGCGTCATGCTCCTTTCACCTTCGTGGGTTCCGAACAGCCCGTCATGGAGGACATCGAGATACACACGCCCAAAGGGGTGATTCGTTCGCGCATGGGCGGTATTATCGACCGGATGGACAGCAAGGACAATGTGCTCCGTATCGTGGATTACAAGACAGGCGGAAAAGCCGATACTCCACCCAGTGTGGAGTCTCTGTTCACACCGGGTCCCAAACGTTCCAACTACGTATTCCAGACCTTCTTGTATGCCGCCATCGTATGCAGGAAGCTACGGGAACGAAACGACGACCGGAAAGTAGCCCCTTCCCTGCTCTATATTCACCGGGCAGCGGCAGAAGACTATTCACCGGTTATCCAGCTCAAGGAATCATACAACAAAACCACTCCGGTAGAGGACTTTGCCATCCTGGAAGAAGAGTTCCGCAGCCGGCTGAAAGCGCTTCTGGAAGAGGTGTTCAATCCGGAACTGGATTTCAATCAAACGGAGGAGGAAGACCAATGTACGTATTGTGATTTCAAGGGAATGTGTAAAAGATAGAATCAAAACCAAAACAAGTGTTAAATAAACATTTCCTTTTGAACATTCCAATTACACCAGCTGTTATAAAGATGTTTTTCATAGTAATAGATAAGAACAGTATTGGTATTTGTGAAAATATCAGCTGTAAGGACAAAGGCGTTTGTTCTTAAAAATAAGAGAGACTGCATTTCCCCGGCAGTCTCTCTTAATTTTTTATCCCAATCACAAATGCTTCTTATTCCTGATAGTCGTAATACCACCAATAGGTATCACCAAATTCCCGCCGCATGCGATTCCGCTCTTCCAACGAAGAACCATCTTTCTGCTGAAGTGTACGATAAGCCTTGAAACGTCCAATCATCAGACTGTCTGTCACCGGATAGAGGGTATCCTTCTGCTGTGCATGATACAGCACCACCGCCTCCCTATAATACCGAGGTAGGGTATCTTCCGGCAGATAGAAATCAGGAACAGCCTCCATGAACTGCCCCAGCTGTTTTTCCAACAGCAAGGCGGAAAGATAGTAGTCCAGAGATGTATATTTCCCCGTACCCTTATAACAAATGTTACGCAGGAACACCAGACGGTCTTCTCCGGCATACGGACGGGCTCCCAGCAAATAATAGATGGAATCATTCGTATAACGAAGCGTATGCAGGGAATCCGACTCAAAAAACAATCCGTCGGAACGGTAATACTGCGGATAAGCAAACAGCTTGTCTCCCATCTGTCCCAAATGGGACAATGCTACTGCCCGGAAAGCCGTCAAGTTACGGCTGGCCTCCAGCGAATATTTTCCGACTTCCAACACCTTGTCATATTCCCGTACACGCAGATAGTGTTCCGCTTCCAGCTCGTGGTGATAGCCCCGGTTGGTATTGCCTACACACACCGTCAGCACACACAAGCCCAGCAGAATGGTCAGGTTACTGTTCACCAGTCCCCAAAGGCTTCCTTCCTGGTTCAACTGCACCCGGAAGAGTCCGCGCAACCAGTAGCCGAGGCCGACAAACAACAACACCAGCAAGGGCAGCAACCACGTCCACGGCGTATGATAGCTGGACATATATACTCCACGCCCCACATCGGTCAGGGCACAGAGCACCAGAAATGAAGGTACATACGCCAAGGCACGCACCTTTCCTTTCAGCCCCAGCAGACTGTTCACTCCCCACCGCAGCAGCAACAGGATGAGGGTAATAACGATGGCACTGGCCAGCGGGGCAAACACTGTCTTACCGTGCGCCAGCGAAAAATGAAGCGCTTCCAGCACATCGCGCTGGAACACGTAGAGATAGACAAAGCTAAATAGAGAAAAAAGAAGACCGCATACAGCAATCATGATGCGTGCAGTCTTCTTATAAAGTGCATTTGTGTAATCACTCATACAAAATTATTCTTTCACTCGTTTCAATACCACTGCAGAACGGGCCGGCACATACAGCTTCAGCCATTCTTTCTTATCTTTTGCATAAAGCGGGTCGGCACAGGTAAAGTGGCGGAGACTGTCATCCGAGAAGCCGAAGCCACCAAACTGCTTGTTGTCCGTATTCAGCACCACATCGTAGGCACCTCTCGGAACCAGGAAGCCGTAGTCAGTAAACGAACGGGTAGGGTTGAAATTGAACACAAACACCAAGTCCTTCCGGCGGAAAGCCAGAATCTGGTCGCCGTCGTTGTGCCATACCTCGATGACATCCGATTTCTGGATATTCTTCACACTGCGCATCAGCTTGACCATGCTCTCATCAAAATCACCCAGATAATGGTAGCACAGTGTCGGGTCGTCTACCAAGTGCCACTGACGGCGGGCATACTTGTACGACCATCCGTTGCCTTCGCGTGGGAAGTCAATCCATTCCGGATGACCGAACTCATTTCCCATGAAGTTCAGGTAACCTCCGTTGATGGTAGAGGCGGTAAGCAAACGAATCATCTTGTGCAAGGCGATGCCTCGTTCCACTACGCCGTTCTCGTCGCCAATCTTGAAGTGCCAGTACATGTCGGCATCAATCAGACGGAAGATGATGGTCTTGTCGCCCACCAACGCCTGGTCGTGACTCTCACAATAGGAAATCGTCTTTTCATCCTTACGACGGTTCGTCACTTCCCAGAACAGGCTAGAAGGCTTCCAGTCCTCATCCTTGCGTTCCTTGATAATCTTTATCCAGTAATCCGGAATATTCATTGCCATACGGTAATCAAAACCATAACCACCGTCCTCGAAAGGTGCCGCCAGTCCCGGCATGCCCGAAACTTCCTCGGCAATGGTGATGGCCTTCGGGTTTACCTCGTGAATCAGACGGTTGGCCAGTGTCAGGTAACAGATGGCATTGTCATCCTGATGCCCGTTGAAATAGTCGCCGTAGTTGCAGAAAGCCTCTCCCAGTCCGTGACTGTAATACAACATCGAGGTAACTCCATCGAAGCGGAAACCATCGAAATGGAACTCCTCCAGCCAGTATTTGCAGTTGGACAGCAAGAAGTGAACCACCTCGTTCTTTCCATAATCGAAGCAAAGCGAATCCCATGCCGGATGTTCTCGACGGTCGCCCGGATAAAAATACTGGCAAGGATCGCCGGCAAAGTTACCCAGTCCTTCCACCTCGTTCTTCACGGCGTGTGAGTGCACGATATCCATGATGACGGCAATGTTCATCTGATGTGCCGTATCAATGAGCTGCTTCAGTTCTTCCGGCGTACCGAAACGCGAAGAAGGTGCAAAGAAGCTGGACACGTGGTAGCCAAAACTGCCATAGTAAGGATGCTCCTGAATGGCCATAATCTGGATACAGTTGTACCCATCCTTCGCGATACGGGGAAGCACCTTCTCACGGAACTCATTGTACGTGCCTACTTTTTCCGCATCCTGTGCCATACCGATGTGACACTCATAAATCATCAGCGGAGACACATTCGGCGTAAAGCTCTTTTTCTTGAACTTGTACGGCTTTTCCGGATTCCATACCTGCGCACTGAAAATCTTGGTCTGTTCATCCTGTACTACACGGGTAGTCCATGCTGGAATACGTTCGCCGCATCCGCCTTCCCAGTACACCTTCAGCTTGTACAAGTCGCCATGCTTCATGGCCTTCTCCGGCAGATTGATTTCCCAGTTGCCCGTCTTGCGCACCCGTTTCAGGCGGAAAGCCGGTTTTTCCTGCCAGCCGTTGAAGTCACCTACCAAATAAATTTCCGTGGCATTAGGTGCCCATTCGCGGAACGTCCATCCCTTATCCGTGTGATGCAGGCCGAAATACATGTGTCCGGTTGCAAAGTCCGACAAAGTCTTCTTTCCCACCAGTTCTTTTTCTTTCTCTATTGCATGCTGGTGACGACCGTTAATAGCGCTGGCATACGGTTCCAGCCAAGGATCATTCTTTATGATATTCAATACCTTGTCCATAGTATTAGTTATTAGAATTTATTTGACATGAACTTTTACAATCACTTTTCTCACTTTTTCAGGAGTCACGCCCGGTGCATGTGCATCTTCCGGAAAGAAAATCACGAACATCCCCGGTTTTACGGTCAGATAGTCAGTAGCCGCTCCTTCATAAAAAGAGATATCCTTCTCCGCATCGTACGCCGCTTCGGGGAGGTCGGCACGCGGCGTATAGCCCATCACTTCCACCCCCGACAACGGAAGCTGGATATCAATGAATTCATTATGCGTTTCAAGGCGTGCTTCCGCCTTGGTTTTCGGACAGACATCCGAGAAGTTCACTGTCAGTTCCCCTTCTCTCAACACCACTTTCCCCGCCTCATGAGCCTGCAGGTCGGTCGCTTTCAAGAAAGCCGCCGCCTCCGCAAACAGAGGATTCAGTGAAACATATTTCTCCAGGTTTTCCAATTTGTCAATTACCATATCATTTCACATTTAAGTAGTTAAATATTTTATTCAAACTCGTCTATCGTCTCATTCGTGAAATCGGCAAAGCGCTTCAGCTGCCGGAATATCTCTGTCATCCGGTCCAGAAAATCCGGATGGGAGAAAAATTCATCCTCCAGCGGACAGGCCACCGTAAAATCCTTACAGCGGATATACTGCGGATAAGGAAAATCTTTCGGGAATCCCTTCGGTACCGTTTTCAGATGCGTCTCCCCTACCACCGGAAAATATTGGTGGAAAGCCGGATCCTCCACAATGGCCCGAAACTCGTCGATACGGTCACACACCGACTGCCGTACTGCCCGCAACATATCGGCAGGCATGCACCAGCTCCCTCCGGCCAACATGCAGTTGCCCGGCTCCAGATGCACATAATAACCACAGTGATTGGATTTCTTCCCTCTGGCATTGATATAGCCCCCGATGTGGGTCTTGTAGGGAGACTTGTCCGAAGAGAAACGGACATCCCGATAGATACGATACGTACAATCCTGCGGAAGCACATGCGCCACACTCTCGTCGAACAGGGAGATACGGGCGATAACCATGCCCAGCAGTTCCTCAAAGTCAGCCTGCACACTCAAATACTCCGCCTTATGTTCCTGAAACCACTCCCGGTTGTTGTTTGCCGCCAGCACTTTCAGGAAGTTCAATATATTCGATATATCCATATCTTTTTCTTTTGAGTTACACAAACTTACAAAAAAAATCTTATCCGTCGCACAAAAAGGTGTTTTTTTGTACTACCGCAACAGATTCAGCAGAAAATCATGCACTTTTCCGTTCGATGCGATGACTTCCCGGCCTGTGTAGCACGAATCACCTCCCGCAAAGTCAGTGACCCGGCCTCCCGCATTCTGCACGAGCAAGATGCCGGCTGCCACGTCCCACGGGCAAGTGAAAGCTTCGGCACGGGCTTCAAAGCGTCCGTCGGCCACGTAACACATTTCAGCTGCCGCCGCACCTACCACCCGGATACCCGCCACATTGCCGTAACAATTCTCTATCAGGCGGTTGAACACCGACTTGTAGACATCCGCATCATACGGCAACCCAAAAGCCAGAAAAGCATCGTCGGGCGAAGCCACCTCCGAAACCCGTATCTGCCGGTCGTTGCAGAAAGAAGGCGCTCCCTTGTAAGTCCAGAAACACTCGTCACGACAGATTTCATACACCACCCCCAACAGGATTTCCTCGCGGTTGCGCAACGCAATACTGATGCAATAAGGTGCATGGTTGTGAATGAAGTTCGTCGTTCCGTCCAGCGGGTCCACCACCCAACAGTATTCCTCGTCGGCATGGCTTCCGCTCCCCTCTTCTGCAATAAAACCTGCCTCGGGAAGCCATTCCCGCAGACAGGCCACTATTCTTCGTTCCGATTCTTTGTCCACATACGACACATAGTCGTGTGCGTGTTTTTTCTCAATCCGTTCCCGGCTGAACTTCTTCCGCTCCTCACGGATAAAAGCGCCGGTTTCCACGGCCAGTTCACGCACCTTCCACGTCAGTTCGGATAATTCCCAGTTCATTTTTTCTCCTCCAACAAACGTCCGTATTTGAAAGTCCCCTTCCGGATGACATTCCCGTTGATATCCGTTTCAATAAAAGGACCGTCTTTCTTTCCCTGCTTGAAGAAGCCTTCAAAGCGTACGCCCTCCTTGTCAATCAGCACCCCTTTTCCGTCTTCTTTGCCCCGCACGAACCCTCCGGTGTAAACCGAGCCGTCGGCCATACGCAAGGTACCTTCTCCTTCCGCCATGTTATTCTTCCACTGGCCTTCGTATTCATCGCCGTTGGCCCACTTGTATTTTCCGGTACCCGAGCGCTGGTTCTTCACCCACTGTCCGTCGTATACAGCCCCATTGGCCCAGGTGAACGTGCCTTGTCCTTCCTGCCAGCCGTTCAGGAACTGCCCCACGTACTTGTCGCCGTTGGGATACGTGTAGATACCACGTCCCGTCCGTTCCCCGTTGGCATAATCACCTTCGTAACGTTCGCCGTTCTGGAAATAATAGATACCCTTTCCATCCTGCACATCATCCTTCCAGTCGCCCACGTACTTGTCGCCGTTGGTATAATAGAAAGTCCCCTTTCCGTGACGCATGCCGTCCTTCCATTCGCCTTCATATTTCGACTTGTCTTCCCAAACCATGGTACCTTTTCCGTTTTTCAGGTCGTTCTTCCATTCGCCCGTATAGACCGCCCCATCTTTCCAGGTGTAAGTGCCTTGTCCGTTCCGTTTGTCATGATGCCACGTGCCGGCATACAAGTCCCCGTTATAATAAGTCATGGTACCCTCTCCTTCTTGGAAATCGGCATACCACATTCCCTCGTAACGGTTGTTGTTCATAAAATAATATGTTCCTTTCCCGTGTTGCTGGTCTTCATACCATTGCCCCACATATTTTTCGCCGTCACTGAAGGTATAGGTTCCCTCCCCCTGACGTTTTCCTTTCACATATTCGCCTTCGTACACATCCCCGTTCCGGAAGACAGTCCGTCCTTTCCCGTTCGGTTTACGTCCCTTCAGTTCACCGGTATATTCCGATCCGTCTTTAAACTGATAGTATCCCAACGACATCTGGGCCGAAGCCGAAACCGATCCGAAAGTCAGTAAAGTAAATAAAATCAATGTATGTTTGTTCATCCTTATTATTGGTCTGTTTTTTTAAATCCGTTCAAAAATAGTCTTTTTACTTTTGCCCGCACCGACAGGTTTATACTTTTTTACCTGCCACCACCTCTATTAAGTTTTCTTTGCAGAAATACTGCTGAGCCAGTGAGAGTAACTCCTCCGAAGTAACTTCCCGGATGGCTGCCAGCGAAGCATCGAAGAAATCCGGTTTCAGTCCGGCAGTCTCAATGAATATCCACGCATCCGACAGTGAGAAAGCCCCTTCATACGAACGGCACATATCGCCCAGCATGTAATTGCGCACCATCTCCAGTTCCTCGGCCGGCACCTTTTCCTGCTGCAGGCGGTCCATTTCACGGTACACTTCCGTCACCACCGACTCGATGTACTCGTTGGCCGCTTCCGTGCTGACAACCAGCAGGCTCGTGCCCGGATAAGACACCAGTCCGGCCCCGATACCGTAGGTATATCCCTTCTCTTCGCGGATGTTCGACATCAGCCGGCTGCCGAAATAGCCGCCGAACAACGTGACCAGCACCCGCAATTTCAGATAGTCCGGATGCTTGCGGTCGAGCGAGAAACCTCCCATGCGGAGGGAACTCTGCAAGGCATCCTCCTTCTCCACGAAAATCCGTTTGCGGGTATCCTTCACGATATCCCATGTCCGCTCCACCTTGTCCGACGTACAGCTGCCCCACGGAGCCTCTCCCCAATGGTGCTCAATGCATCGGATAACCTCCGGCGTCACCTTGCCCGACACATACATCGAACAGTTGCCCGAATGATAATGCCGGTGATAAAACTCCTTCAACGCCTCCACCTGGATACGTTCATAATCTTCCAGCTCCGCATACCGGCCCAAAGGATGCGCGGTGCCGAACAACGAACGGTTCAGCTGCTTGCGGGCCAGCACATCCACCCGCTGGTTGTTCACCAGGAACTGCTGGCGGTTGATGTCGCAGATAATCCGGAACTGTTCCTCCGGGAATACCGCCTCCTTCACCATTCCGGCCACAATCTCCAACGTCTGGTCGAGGTATTTGGTCAGCGTGTAAAGCGTGACAAACCCACAGTTGACAGAAGAAGAAAGTTCCAGCCAAGCCCCGTAATAATCCAGCCGCTCGGCAATCTCGCCCGAGGTCATCCGTACGGTTCCTTCGCGCAACATGCGGTTGGTAAACACTGCCTGAAGCGGCTGCGACTGGTCGAGCTGTCCGCTCCGTACCAGCAAGTCGAAACGAATCACGTCTTCATTGCCCGCCGAAAGCACATACAGCGGCATGCCGTTGCGCATGCGGTGCAGTTCCGGCTGCAAGATGGAGAAATGCTCCAGTTGGCGGATGGCAGGAGCCACACTACGGTCGAGCTGCGTCATAGAGCCTCCCCGTGATTGCGCAGGAATTCCTCGGCACGTGCCAGGTCCTGCGGGGTGTCAATACCGATAGTCTCCACCTCACTGAGGCCCACCTTGATGGAATAGCCGTTCTCCAGCCAGCGCAACTGCTCCAGCGATTCGGCCAGTTCCAGTGACGACTGTGGAAGGGCGGTAATCTCTTTCAGTACCGAAGCCCGATAGGCATACAGTCCGATGTGCTTGTAATATGTGTGTCCGGCCAGCCACTCCTGCTTGTCGCGGTTGCGCTGGTAAGGAATGATGGAACGGCTGAAATAAAGGGCATTCATCCACTTGTCCACCACCACCTTCGGCGAATTGACATTCTCCAGCGCATCGAATCCGTCGGCCGGTGTAAACGGTTTCACCAAGGTGGCAATCTGGGTCGTCTCCTCGTCGAAGCACGCCTTCACGGCTTCCAGCTGCGAACGCTGGATGAAAGGCTCGTCGCCCTGAATGTTCACCACCACGTCGTAGCCGCTGCCCACCTTGCAGTAGGCTTCGTAACAACGGTCGGTTCCACTCTTATGGTCGACGGAAGTCATCACCACTTTTCCACCGAAGGCTTTCACGGCCGCTTCGATACGTTCGTCGTCCGTAGCCACGTATGCTTCGTCCAGCACACCGGCCACTTGCTCATAGACTCTCTGTATAACGGGTTTGCCTCCCAGCGGAGCCAGCGGTTTGGCCGGGAAGCGTGTAGATGCATATCTAGCAGGAATAATTCCAATAAATTTCATGATAATAATATTTGAGGTTCATCACGCAAAAATAATAAGATTTTTCCGAAACCTGAAAAGATAATCACCTTTCCCTCCCCCCAAAGACCCTAAACCTGCACTACAGACCATACAAAAATAGTTTTCTCCCACAAATCGGGTCATTCCTGGTCCCGGCTGTTCTTCCCCGAAAAACACTGCCCCGAAAAAAAATGGAAAGTACTGAGAAACAGGGCATCCAGATACGTGAATCAGGTCTCCCCAAAACGCACTTACGTTTTAATCAAAACGCAAGTACGTTTCAAGTAAAACACAAGTGCGTTTGCCTTCAAACGCAAGTGCGTTTTTTTCAGCCCTCAAAAGCCCTCAAAAGTCGACAAATCTCTTCAGATTTTCTATCTTTGCCGCCAAATCAAATAAATTATGGAACAAACCACTCAACTTAACGAACACCACAAGCAGGAATATCCTCCCATGCATACCTGCGAACACATCGTCAACCGCACGATGGTGAATCTTTTCGGATGCGGACGGGCGGTATCGGCCCACATCGAACGGAAAAAAAGCAAACTTGATTTCGCGCTTCCACAGGCTCCCTCGGACGAAGACATCACCCGCATTGAGAATACGGTCAACGAAGTCATCGCCCGTCATCTGCCGGTTACCACGGAATTCACCACCCAAGAAGATGCCGCCGGACGCTTCGACTTGAAACGCCTGCCCGAAGGGGCCTCCGACACGGTGCGCGTGGTACACGTGGGCGACTACGACGAATGTCTGTGCATCGGACTGCACGTAGAGAATACCTCAGAAATCGGTACGTTCAAAATCATCAGCCACGACTACAAGGACGGCATCTTCCGGATGCGTTTCAAACTGGTTTAAACCGCACGTACTATGGCAAAGAAAAAAAGAGGCTCTTCCACCGGCTCGTTAAAAGGGTTCATCCTCCTGCTGCTGATTCTCGGTGGAGGGGTATACTTCTACCAGAACCAGCAAAACCTGCCCGAAGCAAAAGGGCTGGAAAAAGGAATCTCGGAAACCTTGGAAAAGGCCCGGGAAAAAGTATCGCAACGGGGCACCAAGAACGCGACAGAAGAAGCCGCTCCGCCGTCGGCCACGAACCGCATCAGCAGCAAACTGGAGATTCCGGTCGTGCTGAAGAAACGGGAGGAAATCCAGCTGCAACGCACGGGCTACACGGTGTCGTACAATAATTTCTACAAGACGCCCAACTGGGTGGCCTGGGAACTGACCCGCCAGGAAACGAAGGGAGACGAGGAACGGAAAAACCGCTTCGTACCCGACCCGGACCTGCCTGAACCGCGCGTGGAGCATGCAGACTATACGCACTCCGGTTACGACCGGGGGCACATGGCACCGGCTGCCGATATGAAGTGGAGCAAAAAGGCGATGGAAGAATCGTTCTACATGAGCAACATCTGTCCGCAGAACCAGAAGCTGAACCGTGATGACTGGGGCGATTTGGAAGAACTGTGCCGCAGCTGGGCACGAAAATATGGCACGGTGTACATTGCCTGCGGCCCGATTTACGACCAGAAACAGCCGAAGCGTATCGGAGAGCATCGGGTGGCCGTACCCGACCGGTTCTTCAAGGTGGTATTGATTTACAACCGGAAAAATCCCATCGCCATGGGCTTCCTGTTCGACAACAAGGCCCATCATCAGGCCCTGCAGAAATACCTGGTACCGGTCGATTCTGTAGAAAAAGTGACGGGCATGGATTTCTTCTCCAAGCTGCCCGATGACGTGGAAAACCGTATAGAGGCCGAGCTGCCGGCACTGCCTTCAGGAAGATGAAGACAGACCGGCCACCGGTCACTCTGTTTATTCTTCCGCCTTGTATTCTTCAATGCAAAAACGGTCGATGGTGCAATGCACGGAATCGTAGCTGGAACGATAGGCCACCACCTTTACGGCCATTCCATCGTTGGCCTCCAGCAGGTACTCGTTCGTTCCGGTCGTATTCATCCGGTACCACATGCCGTTCTGCCCGTATAATATCCGTAAAGGATTTTCCAACGTATAATCCCAGCTGATACGGTAAAGTCCGGTTTCTCCCTTGTGGAAGGAGAAAGTGCAGGAATTCTCATCGTAGTCCAGGTAATCCAGCGAAGTGACTTCGTCCTTGTAGAAGTTCAATACAGCCGCTTCGTCCAAGGTATCATATTCGAGCCGGATATAATTCTCCGGCTCACATTTGTATCTGAAAGTTTCTCCCAAATGCAGTTTGGGAAGTGGAGTGTAACTGTTCACGTCGTCTTTTTCGCATGCAAACAAGAAAAACAAGGCACACAGGCACATTCCCACATATAGCAATTTTTTCATTGCGCGTTATTTTATTCCTCTTCACATCCCCCACCCAATGCATGGTAGAGGGTTATCACACTTTTAATCTCTGAGTTCCGGTCGGCCACCAGCGATAACCGGGCCGTCAGCAACGACTGGCGGGCCGTCAGTACCTCCAGGTAATTTATCGTCCCATGCTCCATCAACAGCTCCGTATCGTGCAGGGCATCCGATAAGTGCCCCACCTGCTGCTGGTCGAGCTCCGTTTTCCGCCGGGCCGTCTGCCACTGGTTCAGGGCATTGTTCACCTCCGTACCGGCATCCAGCAACGTCTGCTGGAACTGAAGCAAAGCCTCTTCCTGCTGCGCCTTACTGATTTTCAGGTTGGCTATCAGTTGCCCGCGCTGAAAGAGGGGTTGTACCAGGGAGCCCACCGCCTGTAGCAGCCAGGCCCCCGGGTTCGTCACCAACGCTCCTCCGCTGTTGGTCCATCCGGCCGCACCGCTCAACGTCACACTGGGATAGAAGCTGGAACGTGCCTGATTGGTGGCATAAAAGGCCTGCTTGAGCGTGGCCTCTGCCTGCCTTACGTCGGGACGACCGGCCAGCAAATCCAGCGGCACCCCTACCGACAGGGTCTGCGGGAAATTCACCTCGCTGAGTGTGCCGCGTGCAATGTGCTGCGGAGTCCAGAAAAGCAGACTGCAAAGACTGTTCTCCATCTCGGTCACCTGTTGCCGCAAGTCGAGCAAAGACGCTTCCGTATTCAAACGGGAGGCCTCTGCCTGATTCACCGTCGCACGGTCGGCCTGTCCGGCCCGCATCAGGGCATTCAGGCTACGGATGTATTCTTTCCAGCTTTCCACTGTTTCTTCCGTCACAGCCACCTGCTCATCGAGCATCAGCAAAGTGTAATAACTTTCCGCCACCGTGGCAATCAGCTGGGTCTGTACCGCCTGCCGATACGCCTCGCTCTGTTCCAATGCCGCCCGTTCTTTCCGTTTGGCATTGGTCAGCTTCCCAAAGAAATCCAGTTCCCAACTGGCAGAAGCTCCCAACGTGTAGGTTTTGGTGGGTTTGCTCCCGTCGTAACTGCTCAACGCCCCTTCCGGGTCCAGCTGTGCAGACGGCAGGTAGGCCTGCTTGGCCGAAACCAGGGAAGCCCGTGCTTCCTCCACTTTCAGGCGAGCCACGTTCAAATCCGTATTGGCCTCCAGAGCCCGTCCAATAAGCTGTTGCAAAGAAACGTCGGTAAACAATTCCTGCCATTTCAAATCCCCCAGTGAGGAGGTGGTATCCACCTCCTCCGGGAGCGTTCCAAACAGTCCGTCGGTTTGCACTTCCGGCTGCTGGTATTTGGTATAGATGCCGCACCCGGTCAGCATACTGCCCAGGCAAACGAGCATTCCTAAATGACTTATATTTTTCTGCATATCAAAATCGTCTTTAGTAGATTAACTATTTCCGCCCGGACCTCAGGCATCCGTATCCTCTTCTCTATGTCGGCGCGGCATCACCTTTTCCTCAATCACTTGGAACACGGTAAATAACACCGGCACCACAAACAGCAGGGCTACCGTACCGACCAGCATTCCTCCTACCGTACCGACACCCAACGAACGGTTTCCGTTGGCTCCGGCCCCCGTAGCGACAATCAGCGGGAACAAGCCGATAATCATGGTCAGCGCCGTCATCAGAATCGGACGCAAACGGACTCCGGCAGCCGCCACGGCAGCCTGCACAATGCTCATTCCCTGCCGGCGACGGGCAGAAGCATATTCAGTCAGCAAGATGGCTGTCTTTGCCAGCAAACCAATCAACATAATCAATCCGGTCTGCATGTAAATGTTGTTCTCCAATCCGAAGCACTTGGCAAACAGGAAGCTTCCCATCAGTCCGAAAGGCACGGCCAGAATCACCACCATCGGGATAAAGAGACTCTCATACAGTGAGCACAGAATCAGGTAGATGAACACGATACAGATAATGAAGATAATCACGGTATTTCCCGTACTGCCGGATTCCTCACGCGTAATACCGCTGAACTCATACCCATAGCCGGTAGGCAAAGTCTGCGCTGCCACCTCCTCGATGGCTGCAATGGCATCTCCCGAACTGTATCCGTCGGCCGGCATTCCGTTCACCGGAATGGAAGTGTACATGTTGAACCGTGTCAGCGTTTCTGCCCCGTACACCTTGGTCAGGGTGATGAACTGTCCCACGGGTGCCATGGCCCCGCTTTCGGTCCGTACGAACATGTTGTTGAGCGACTCCTTGTCCAGACGGTAATCCTTGCGTGCCTGAATCATGACACGGTACAGCTTGGAGAAACGGTTCAGGTTGGAGGAGTAATTACCACCGATGTATCCGGAAAGCACACTCAACACATCGGACGTGGTGACACCAGCCCGCTGGCACTTCGCAGCATCCACCTCTACCATATACTGCGGGAACTTCGTATCGAAAGTGGTGTAGGCCATGGAAATTTCAGGACGCTTGTTGAGGGCCGCAATGAAATTCTGGGTGTACTTCTGCAAATCGTCCACACTGCCTCCGGCACGGTCCTGCACATACATCTCGAAACCGCTACCCATACCGTATCCCATGATGGTGGGCTGGGCGAAGGCAAAAATCTTGGCCGACTTGATGTCTGCCGTATGCTGATAGATGGCAGAAATCACCGCATTGATATTGTCCTCTGCTTTCTCCCGTTCATCCCAATGCTTCAGCTTGATAATCAGCATTCCTCCCGAAGCGGCCTGTCCGCCCATCATGCTGTAACCTGTCACATTGGAATACGTCTTTATCTGCGGAATCTCACGGATACGCTTGTCAATCATTTCCATCGTCTTGCGGGTCTGTGCCAGACTGCTTCCGGGAGGGGTAGTCACATTGACAAAGACCGTACCCATGTCCTCATCCGGTACCAGTCCCGTCTTTGTGGTCCGCATGAAGAAAACCAACAAAGCACAAACTGCCACCAAGGAAACCCAAGCAATCCATTTCCGCCGCAGGAAGAACGAAACGCCATTTTTGTATTTCAGCACCAAGCGGTTGAACGAGGCCTCAAAGGCATGGTGGAAACGGGAAGAAAAGCTCAATTTCTCGCCCGTCGTCTTGTCCATGTGAGGCGTCATAATCAGGGCACACAATGCCGGACTGAGGGTCAAGGCATTGATGGCCGAGATACCCACTGCCACCGCCATGGTCAGACCGAACTGCGTATAGAACACCCCACTGGTGCCTCCCATGAACGAGGTAGGAATAAATACCGCCATGAACACCAGCGAGGTAGTGACAATGGCTGCAGAGATGCCGTCCATGGCAGCCACCGTCGCCTTATAAGGAGAGCGGTAACCTTCGTCAAACTTGGCCTGCACGGCCTCCACCACCACGATGGCATCGTCCACCACCGTACCAATCACCAGTACCAGGGCAAAGAGGGTCAGCAGGTTCAGACTGAATCCGGCCACATAGAGGAAGGCAAACGTACCCACCAGCGACACGATAATAGAGATTGACGGAATGATGGTGGAACGTACACTCTGCAAGAAGAAATAAACCACCAATACCACCAAAATGATGGCTTCAATCAAGGTCTTCACCACCTCATGCACCGACGCATCCAGGAAGTCTTTCGTACTCATCAGGTCGGTCAGCACCAGCCCTTTGGGCAAGTCTTTCGAGATTTCTGCCATCAAAGCATCCACCTCCTTCACAATCTCGTTGGCATTCGAGCCGGCGGTCTGCGAAATCATACACGTAGCACCGGGGTGGCCCGCAATCTGGCTGTTATAGGCATAAGTCTGGGCACCCAGTTCCACTTCGGCCACATCCTTCAGGCGGAGCACTTCACCTGTCGGCAAGGCCTTGAGTACCATGTTGCCAAACTCTTCTGCCGTTTCATACCGACCCCGGTACTTGAGCGTGTATTGAAATGTATTTTCAGAATCCTCGCCCAGCGTACCTGTAGCCGCTTCCACGTTCTGGTCGTCGAGCAAAGCGATGACATCGGCCGGCACCAGCTGATGCTGGGCCATCTTCTGGGGATTCATCCAGATACGCATGGCATAATCCCCTCCCATCACGTTCACATTTCCGACTCCCGTGATACGGGAAAGACGAGGTTCTACGTTAATCTTGAAATAGTTGTTGATAAAATTTTGGTCGTAACTGTCGTCGGGACTGTACAATGCCAGAATCTTCACCATACTGTTCTGGCGTTTCTCCACGGTAACTCCCACTTTGGTCACTTCCGCCGGCAACAGTCCTTCCGCTTCCGACACACGATTCTTCGTGTTGACAGTTGCCATGTCCGGATCGGTTCCCTGCGCAAAATACACCGTAATGGAAGCCGACCCCGTATTGGTCGCCGTGGAAGTCATATACGTCATGTTCTCTACCCCGTTGATGGCTTCTTCCAGCGGAGCGATAACACTCTTCAGCACCGTTTCCGCATTGGCACCGGTATAAGTGGTCGACACCATGATGGTGGGCGGTGCAATGTCGGGATACTGCTCCATGGGAAGATTGCTCAGACCGATGATTCCCAATATCAGAATCAGCACGGAAATGGCACACGACAAGATAGGCCGGTCGATAAAAGTCTTCAGTTTCATGGCACCCTCCTATTTTTCAGTATGTACGGAAAGTATCTGCGTATTTTCCTGAATCAATCCTGCCCCTTCGGCCACAATCACGTCGCCTTCCTGCAAGCCACTCTCCACAATGTATTCCTGCCCGTTGTTCAGCGGGAAGACCGTCACCTGAGCCGATTCGGCTTTACCTTCCTTGTTCACCTTATACACATACACCTTGTCCTGGATTTCAAAAGTGGCTTCCTGCGGAACCACCATCACATCGTTCTTGGTATAAGGCAGTACCAGCGTAGCCGTACTTCCATTGCGCAACATGCCTTCCGGATTGGGGAACACAGCCCGCAGACTGATGGCTCCGGTCTCCGTATCGATGGTACCGCTGATGGCATCCACCGTACCCTCATGGGCATACGTCGTACCGTCGCTCAGCAGCAACGACACTTTAGGCATGCCCGCCAGCGCCTTTTCCACGCTTCCATACTGGCGGACCAGCGACAATATCTGGTTTTCCGTAAGAGAAAAATACACATAAATTTCCTCGTCGTCGGAGACCGTCAGCAACGGAGTGGTGATGGACGAATTGACCAAGGCCCCTACTCGATAAGAAGACATGCCTGCCACTCCGTTCACCGGGCTGCGTACTACGGTATAAGAAAGGTCGTTGCGGGCATTGGTCTCGGCTGCCTTAGCCTGTGCCAGACTGGCTTCTGCTTCCAGCAAGGAATTCCGTGCCGTCTGGCGGTCAAAATCAGAAACCACCTTTTCCTTGAAAAGTTCCTCCTTGCTGTCCGAGGTCAGACGGGCCGTAGCTACCGCCGCTTCCGCACTCTTCACATTGGCCACTGCCGTCTGCAAGGCTGCCTGATAGGGCACCTGGTCGATAACAAAGAGCACCTGCCCTTTCTGCACCTTGGCCCCTTCCTTCACGCAAATGTCGGTAATCGTACCGCTCACCTGCGGACGGATTTCCACACTCTGCCTTCCTTTCATCACCGCCGAATAGCTGTTGGTGAGAAGACGATTTTCTTTTTTTACGGTCATGGTCTTGTATCCGCCCTCCTGCGAAGTACCGGCCGACTGTGTACAAGCCGTCAGCAGTCCCAGCAAAGTCACAAGACACGTTCCGACAAAAACAAATGCTTTTTTCATCTTGTTCTCTTTTTAGTTGATTTGACTCATTCTGTTGTTATAGCAAGCGCAAATTTAGAAGCCTGCCCTATCAAGACACTTGTCCCAATCCTAAGAACATTTGTCTGAATCCTCTCTTTAGCATTTATTCTGTTTACGATTTCTAAAACATACAAAAAGACTTTCAGACATAGATTTATGTACGTACTTTAGACGCGCAAATACAATACAACCATACAATAAGATGAGAGAATATGCTTTTACCAAATGGCTGAAGCCATTGTCTTCCAAAGGGGAAAAAGAGGAAGGAATGATTTACAACGAGCTGATGGGCCTTTTTCATGTACAAGGCGAAGAGGTTTTCCGGAAGGGTACCATCGATACCCAGCACACGGTTTCCCTGCTCATGCTAAAAGGAGAACTCAGTCTGCAAATGCCCGAGGGGCGCATGGCTATCCAGGCTCCCGCCTACATTGAGTTTATCGAACCTCACCAATGGACCGACCTGAAAACCGATGCCCAGTTTGAAGGTTGCCTGCTCATTACCCGCCGGGAACTCTTCCTGCAAGCGGCAGAATGTATCCGACCGAGGGTTACGCCTTACATTTACCGATATGTACAAGCGCCCTTCCTTACGCTAAAGGAAGACGACATCACCCGTATCCGTGTCCTGTTCGATATCCTGCGGCACACCCTTGCACAGACAGAAAACAATTTTCAGCATGAAATTCTGGAGAACACGCTCCGTTCCCTGGTACTGGAAATCTGGAACATCATTTTCCGTACCTATAAACAGGAAAGCGAAGAAGAGCCCGTCCTCCCATGGGACGAAACGCTTCCCCGCTTTCTTTACCTGATGCATACCCACTGCCGCTTTCATCACACTGTGAGATGGTATGCCGACCAGCTTTGTGTGTCGCCCGACGCCCTGTCGGCCAAACTGAGAAAGGCCTACCGTAAATCGGCCAATCAGCTCATCAATGAAAGTCTGATGGAAGAGGCCAAAATCTGCCTCCTCAATCCGGCCTATACCGTACAGGACGTGGCCGAAAAACTCTGTTTCGCCGACCAGGCCGCATTCAGCAAGTTCTTCAAGCGTCACAGCGGCATGTCGCCCGGTCGGTTCAAGAAACAGTTATAGAAAAACACAACCTGCTCCTTACAGGTTGACTTCCGTCACCACCTGTCCGTCGAAGAGGTTGATCACGCGGTCGGCAAAACCGGCATCGTGCTGCGAGTGTGTCACCATCACGATGGTAGTGCCTTCCTTGTGCAACTCGGTCAGCAGCCCCATCACTTCCCGTCCGTTCTTGGAATCCAGGTTACCGGTAGGTTCATCGGCCAGAATCAGTTTCGGGCCCGACACTACCGCACGGGCAATGGCCACACGCTGTTGCTGACCTCCCGACAACTGCTGCGGGAAGTGCTTGGCCCGATGCGTAATCCCCATCCGTTCCATGGCTGCCTCCACCTTCCGCTTACGTTCTGCCGAAGGCACTCCCAGATACAGCAAGGGCAGTTCGATGTTCTCATATACGTTCAGTTCATCAATCAGGTTGAAGCTCTGGAACACGAAGCCAATCACGCCCTTACGCAAGGAGGTACGCTGCGATTCGGTGTAGCTGCCTACTTCCACCCCATTCAGGTAATACTTTCCTCCGGTGGGGTTGTCCAGCAGTCCCAAGATGTTCAGCAAAGTAGATTTTCCACAACCGGAAGGGCCCATAATGGCCACGAATTCCCCTTCTTTTACTTCGATACTTACATTATTCAATGCCCAAGTTTCCACCTCATCCGTGCGGAACACTTTCTGTAAATTTTCTGTTTTAATCATACGCTTAAAATTTAATTGAATCACATTATCAGTCTCCATTCTTGACTATTAATTAATTATCTTGTTTCATACACTCTACCGGATTTACCCGACTCAATATCCAACCTTGCAGACAGACGATGAGTGCCGAGAGGCCCCACACCACCAGCAACGGCCATACAAAGATACCGGCCGAAAGCGGGACACGGTAGGCAAACTGCTCCAGCCAATGTAGCATGAACCACCCGCCAACGGGCATGGCCACCACATAGGCTACGATAGCATAAAGGCAGAACGGCTTATTGAGCAGCCAAATGATTTGCCCACGTGTGGCCCCATGTACCTTGCGGATACTGATTTCACGTATCCGCTGACGGGTGGCATACCAGGCAATGCCAAACAACCCGAAGCCTGTCAGCAACAGACCGATGACGGCATAGAACGTCAGGATATGCGACAAGGAAAGCACTTTCTGATTGCGTGCCATAAACTCCTGATGTATGTCCGTATATCTGAAAGGCTGGTTGGGATTCATCTCATTCCATACCGTCTCTATCTGCCGCAAGGCCTCCTCACGGCTTTCCGGACGAAGACGAAGCTGCAGATAGAATCCTTTCTGCAAGTCACTTGCCGACAGCAGTGTGATGACAAGGGGCGTTACGGCTTCCTCCAGTGAATTGACGGAAAAATCACGCACCACACCACCTATCACAGCCAAGCTGTCTTGTGTTTCCGTATCGAACTCACGCAAGGCATGTCCGACCACTTCCGTACCCACAGGCACCAACAGCCGGACAAAACTCTCGTTCACCAATGCCGGAGAGACCTGACGCTCCAACAGGCGGGAAGGAGATTCTCCACTCAACTGTTCAATTCGCAAGGTACGCAATAAAGTGGAGTCGCCTTCCAAGGTCAGCAGATTGGTACGCACTTCCTTCCCACCGGGACGCTGCACATTCAACTGACGTATCCAGGCACTGAGTACCGAAGCCTTGGAAAGGGTCATGGATTCAATGCCTTTCACCCGTTTCTCCAGTTCCGCCTTGAAAGGAGCCAGCGGAGCGCCAAAAGCATCTCCTATTTCAATGCAGCCTTCGTAACGTGACGCCCGCTGGCGGGTCAGTTCCATCTGGTTGCGGGCTGTCAGCGTAGCCAGCAACAAACCGATGGAAATCACAAACTGCACTGTTACCAGTACTGCCACAAAGCGCTGCTTGCGCCGGCCACTGTAAAGCGTACGGTATTCCGTGAACGACAAACGTGACAGGCGATAGCTGATGTACCATGCCGGTATTACCGACACCAACAGAATAAACAACAGCAACCACGGCAACATCTGACTACTGAAGAAGAACGTCATGGTCAACCGCGAACCCAACAGGTCATTAAACAGTGACAAGCAGTCGTTCACCAGCAAAATGGACAGCCCGAACGCCAGCACCACCGTCAGGAAAGCATCCCCGAAAAGTTGCAGACGGATATTGCGCAAGGTAGCCCCCATCAATTTCTCCACATGAATCATACGAAGCTGTTGCAGCAAGCGGCTCAAACTCATGTTGGTATAGTTGCAGCAGGCAATGACCAGTATCAGCACGGCTGCCAGCAGACTGATATAGAGAGTCTGCACAGGTGTCTGACTGACAAAATCGAGCGTCTGCTGGGAAGCATCGTCGGGAGTCGTAAAACAAATAGCGTCCAGCGGATCCAAATAATATTTCGTCTGACCGGGCATCAGTGTAGGCACCTTGTCCGCGTTCAGTTTATCAGCCAGGTGACCCGCATCTGTACCCGGAGTCAGCTTCAGCAACGTAAGGCCACCCCAGAAGAAATCAGGATCGTGTGCTATCAGCATGTCAAACTGTAGAAGCGACTGTTCGCGTTCCTTCAGTACTGCCGCCACTTCGTACGTACGGGCCTCTCCAAAGCGGAAATGTGCCTCCACCTGCTTTCCTACCGCTTGTTTCTCTCCGAAAAGGCGACGGGCACAAGCCTCACTCAACGCCACTTTTCCCGGTTGACAAAGTACCTGACTCAAACTACCTTCTTCCGCACGGTAATCAAAAAAACTCGTCAGGGTCGTATCGGCCGACAGCATCTTAAAATCCCCTTCCACCTTCTGCTCGTTCACCTTGCAGTAAAGCAAATCCAGTTTCCCTAACCGAAGAAAGTCCTCCACCTCGGCATAGTTCTGTTTCAGTTGCGGAGGAATCTCGGCTCCAGCAAAAGCCACCCGTTTCCCTTCCGTCATCGGGTCATCCTGCTGCAGGAAAAACATACGGTCACGGTCCGGATTACGCCCTTCCAACCCATGCTCGTGCACAAAGTACGTCATCAGCAAGTTGGTACAGGCTAATCCCAATGCCAGACTGGCTACCGAAACAAGGAAAAACACCTTGTTCCGCCACCAGCTTCGCAAAATCATTTTCAGTGTAACACTCAGTATCATCCATTGTCAATTTTAGTACGTTATTATTCTGTCAGACGGATGCCTTCGATATAGTATCCCCCTTCCACGTGCTCGCCTTCCGAAAAGTCAAACCAACGGGTATCTTCGGGCAGCGGAGAAAAATAGAGCGTGAAATCCATTTCTCCGCTATCAGGCATAAACACTTGCTCGTCTATTGCGAAACCTTCACTGCGCAGGAGCGGATAGTTCACCCCCTTATCCGACATCAAAAAAGTCGCTTTGTCCAGCCGAATCCAATAGTTTGGAATATACCGTGCATGCACGCGAAGCACCGTAGCCGAGTCAGTCAATTCCACCTGACGGATGGTCAACACATCCACTTTCTCTGTTTTCTTCCGCGGATGATGCACCAGTTTGTGACCGTCTTTCCATTCGATACGCATCGGCTGTTTGGGAGCCAACATGCCTTTGACTTTCAGCTTCAACAGCCCTTTTCCATATCCACTCCAACTGTCAACTACCTTTCCCTCCGGAGAAATCAACACAAAATGGGGAATACCTCTGACGCCATAACGGGCATACAATCCATTGGTTTCCTCCAAATCGTTCCAGTTATTCCAAGTCATGGCATGCGCTTTAGAAGCCTCTTCCCATCCTTTCCGGTTCTCAATGCTCAAACTGACCACCTCCAGGCTGTCCTTGTACATCTCGCTGATTTCTTTCAGCTCCGGCTGCGACATCATGCAAGGGCCACATCCCCGGCTCCAGAAATCCAGCAGGACGTATTTTCCGCGAAACCCTGCCAAATGGTGAACCTTGCCTTCCAAATCATACATATCCGCATCGGCAGCTTCCTCGCCCGCCTTGACCACGGTTGGCGGATTCAAAGCCAGGTACACGCTCTTCCCTTCAAAAGTCTCTTTCTGTGCGGCATCCAGACAATCGTACAACTGCTGCACGTCTTCCTTATACGGATAGTCTTTACGGAACTTCACCGACATCCCCATTCGATACAATTCATCCATCCAGACGGCATTAACCGGCGACTGTTTCATAAGTGCGATAGTATGCTGCGTAATCTGATCGCTCAACTTATCCGTCAGTTGTTGCAGACTGTCTACCTTTGCACGAGCCTGTTCCTTGTTTCCTCCCTGTGCAGCCGACCTCATCAGCTCAAACTTCTGCATGGACAACCGCTGAAACTCTTCCCATTCCTTGCGGGAAGCCTGCATCAGCTGCTGCTGGAACTGTTGTTCCTTCACATCGCTCTCTACTTTCCAAGAGTAAATATACGGATTTTCTCCCTGTACGAGCAAACGACTTCCGGGATTCACCCACAAGCTGAGCGACATGGGTGGAAAACTCGTCTTGTCATGTGCCATCAAATCATAGCGTTCCAGCCCGTTTCCGGCGGTAGTCAGTTCAAAACGGAATGTGCCGTTCCGCAACGTGTCGGTAGCCGCCATACTCCCTACATTCCCCTCTCGCTTCATCAAACTGAACACGGTTCCATCGGGAATGTGCTTCAACTGTCCTTCCACCACAAATTTCTCTTGTGCCTGCGCTCCCAATGCACCTAAGAGCAGACAGGCTAATACTTGTTTTCTCATGGTTATTTATTCATTTTAGGTTATTATACTATATTACTCCCGCTTGATTTCTTCTGCCGGATTCACCCGCATCACCCGGAATATTTGCCAGCATGCAGTCAGTCCCACCAAGCACGCAACTACGACAAACAGACAGACTCCCCAGGCCCAACCGTAAACGGACTGCAAGCCGGAATCGCTCAATGCCTGAATCATGGCAAGCCTCAGCACCGGATAAGTCACCCCAAAAGCTATCAGAAAAATCAAGGCATACCCTCGTGCGAACAGCAAACCGATGTTCCATGGGGAAGCCCCATTTATTTTACGAATGGCCACTTCCTTTCGTCGGGTTTCCGCATCCATCACCACCGATGAATATACGCTCAAAACCACTAACAACACACTAATGCCTGCCAATATCCCCATGGCATATTTCATCATTCCAATAGTAGCAGTGTCTGTTTGCCGGACATCACTTAACTTTCGAATGTGTAACGGCAAGGTCTCCGGAACATACTGGCGACACAAAGCAATCACTCGTTTCGTTACTTTATCTACCTCGCTACCGGATGCAATTTTCAGCAAACAAGTAGTTGCCTGAGAAGAAGGGAAGAATACCGACAAGTTCATCCGTCCATCCAGTATCACCTGCTTATACAGTTCATGATACACCCCTGCAATCCGGTAACTTCTTCCATCAAGCATCACCGTACCTTCTGCATGTTCAGCCTGTAACAAGCGGGCAAACGCCTCATTGACATATACATACCCTTCCGCTTCTGCCTCCATCCGTTTCCCAGCCAGCGGAATATGGAAAAAATCAAAATAAGCCGGATCTCCCTGAGCTACAGCAACCCGTACCTCTGAATGATCTGCCTTCTGATAGGAGGTATAAAGATAGGAAGATAGATTTCCATCTAAAGTTTCATCCCCCAGTGTGACCAAACGTTCAATTTCAGGTAAAGCAGCCAGTTCTGAACGAATCTCATCCCAATGTTGACGAATACGTTCCGTATCCAAAGAAAGAGAAAGGCCCCGTTCCTCTTCTGCCGTAGCCAAAGGAGCATAAGTCTTTCCAAACAGTTCTGTATATGACAAATGCACCACCATCACCGCTCCAAGGAAGAAAATGCACACCGCCAGTTGAACCCCAATCATCAGGGAACGAAAAACATGTTTCCCGCGATTGAACTGAATCTGATGAATCAGACTCACTCTACGCACCCGCCACACCGGAATCAATAACAGAGGAACGCAAAGCAACAAGGTACCCAAATACACCAGTGTATGCAGACCGTAGACAGACGAAGCAGACATCCAGACTATATTCTCCAAAGGCAACCAAGTACGGGCCAGCGGAATTGCCACCTCTCCCATTATCAAAGAAAGGAACCAGGCAATGGTCAGCATGATGAACACTTCAGAAAACAGCAACCAGAAGATACCTTTTGAATCGGAGCCCACACATTTACGTAAAGCCAGCTCCCGCTGACGGGCATAAAACATTTGAAATGTAAACTTCAGGAAATTAATCAGTCCCGACAGCAGAATCAAGGAAGAAATGAAGAGCAAGAAAAAACAGGCCAAATCTGTATTCCTGCTTTCCTCCAATTCTTTCAAAGAAAAAGCCTTCACATGCATCACCTCCTCTCCACGTATCCAATTCATCCCCGCCAAACGCTTTTTCAGCGCTTCCGGAGACACCCCCTGCTCACAAAGAGCATAGACTTGCAGCCACGCTTTCGGTTTCAATGACAAAGGGAACCAACATTCTGTCCTCGGCGAGCCGCCCTTTTCATTTTCGGCCACTACATTCACAATCGAATAATCCGTAATACCATTAGCGGAAGTCTGCGAAGCAAGACGGACCACCCGACCGACCGGATTGTCACCGCCAGCTATCCTTCGAGCAAAAGCAGCAGAAACAACGATTTCATCTTCTCTTTCCGGCAAGCGGGAACCATAAAGCAGAGGTAATTTCCAAAACAGAAAAGCTGAAGGATTTGCCGTTTTATAAGTCACCTGATACGGGGTTTCATTCCCATCTATTCCTACCACCTCCACGTCTATATGGGCCTCATAGGAAAAGGCTGAGATAGAATCCAGCATACCTGTAACCTGGCTTTCCAGCCTCCGGACATCTTCTTCATAGAAAGGAATATCACCGGCAAAATCCTTTTTACTAATATTCAGTTGCATAGCCCGTTCGCCTCCTATATAATCAGCCTTTTCACTCATTACGCTTACAAAACGAATCATAAGCGAAAAGACTAAGACGCCTACCGCCAGACACAAAGCCGAGACTATATGCTGAAACTTATATTTCCACAAATTGCGGAAAGCCACTTTCAAATAATGTGCAACCATTTTTTTATATCTCTTAAAGCTACATAACCATGTTATCTCATCACTCCCGCTTGATTTCTTCTGCCGGATTCACCCGGGACACCTGCCAAATACGGAAAGCTACCGTGAGGGCGACGAACAAGGAGACACTCAGGAAGAGGCAAAAATAGAAAGCCACCCCATGCCGGAAGAACACCGTGTACAAGGTACTAAACTGCCTCAACAAGAATTCAACCAACACAAATCCCCACACAGCCGTCACCGTCAGTAAAGTCACATAAAGCCGGGCAAACAGCCAGATTATCTGACGCATTCCAGCACCGTTAATCTTTCGGATAGCCATCTCCTTCCGCCGATATTCCGTGTCGATGGTCACGGCTGAATACACGCCCAACAACGAAATCACCAGCACCACTACCGAAAAGAACAATACAATTCCGCGGAGCTTGAACTCAAGCGCCTGTGACTCACGGATGTCGTCCATGAACGTGCTGACCTTCACTTCCACACTTTCCGGCAACGTTTTTTTCAGTATCTTCCGGACCTCTTGAGATACGGTTTCCGTCTGCCCCTCCTTACATTTCACATAACAATGCCCACAGTAATCGTCGAACCCGCTCAGAAGGAATATAAATCCTTCACTATCATAATACACACTGGACACAAATGTCTGGCACACTCCTTTAACCGTGTAGGCATCTCCGTCATAATTATAAAGCGGTTTCCCCATGATGTCCTTTCCGAGACGACGAGACAAAGCCTCGTCTATCACCAAATCAGACGATTCACGCAGCGTATGTCCCGACCGCATCGGAATGTGCATGAAACGAAAGAAACCGGGAGTTACACGCATCACATTTACATCCACATAACTGTCTTTATTGTCTTTCTCCGTATACATACCCGAACCGGAAACGCCTCCCAAATAATTGATGTCGGCCGGAAGTACCTCTTCGACTCCCGACAAGTTTTTAAACTGATGTATCAGATCCAGCTTCTGCACAGTGTTCATAAAGGAAAAATCCATCGGAACGCTCAAAATCTGCTCTTTCTCCTCCAAGCTCAATGTCCCGAACAAGGTACGTCCCGTTTTATCCGACTGTAGATAAAGCGCCGCTGCCAGTGAGATAAAAACCCAACAGATGAACAACTGCACTCCCAACAACAGATTCCGCAGCCGTCTCTTTCCTCCCCGGTGTACACCGCCCGATACCCCCGCATGCACCTGCGTGCGACGTACCTTCCACACAACTATTCCACACACCCAAGCACATACTCCCAACAGGCCAGCCAGATACTCAAAGCTCTGTACCATCAGCAGAGAAGTATCAAACTGCAAAGACAAACCGGCCATTTCCAGTCTCAACCAGGGAGCCATCACCTCGATGCAGACACCGGTCAACAAGCCGGCCAGCAAAACCAACAAGGCAGACTGTATGAACAGTTGGACGAAAAGACTGCCTCCGGATGCTCCCGTCATTCGCCGGATACTGAATTCACGCATACGAGTAAGAAAAGACCCCACGAGCAGATGAAAGAAATTGAGCAAGGCCACCAGTAAAATCAATACCCCGGCTACCATTGTAGTCCATACCATCGTACGAAGCAGTCCCCCATTCCAGTCCCTATCTCCCATCGGATGAGCTTCCACCGCAAAGCTTGTATCATGCATCCGATGCGTCTGCTTGCTGCGATAAAACCACTCATTGAGTTGCTCCGGAGTAAAACCTTTACGCAGCAACGCATACGTAAAAGAACCGATAATAGCATAACGGGCATCATTCTGAATGATTCCTTCCGAATCGTTGAGAGAAAACATATCCAGATGCTTCATAAAAGCAATACTGTTGTTCTCTGGAATATCCTCAATCACTGCCTGAATGGTATAAACCGTTCCACCGGTACGTGGAGTAGAATCCGGCGAAGTGTACAACCGGCGCATCAGTACCAGCTGTTTTCCTACCGCCTGACGAATATCCCCATATACCCGGCGTGCCATGCTCTCACTCACAACCAATGAATTTGGCATCATCTTAGCTACCTCAGCCGAACCACACAAAATTTGAGGAGTCAGTACTTGAAAGAAGGAAGAATCCGTCTCTGCCACGGCGAAGGAATAAGGTAACTGCTTCCCGTCGGGCATCTCCACGTTGAAAGGACGTTCTATCGGTGAATAATCCACCACACACAACGCCTCAATCCCATCCGGCTTTTGAAGACGCAGTTCCTCGGCCAACGTCGCAGGAGTATAATTCAACACCTTCTCTTCTTTCATGTCACGAATATTGAGTTCGGCAATCCGTTCATAGTTTGCAAAACAATGATTCGTACTGAAAGCATAACGGACCACGTAGAGACAGATACTGAAACACAGCAAGGCCACCCCTACTCCGACCAACGCAATCAGATGCTGTGTCTTGTATTTCCACAAATTACGGAAAGCTACTTTCAAATAATGTGCAATCATCATAAATTCATTCTTTTATTATTCACTTTTCATTACTTCACTCGGATTGATGCGGGAAGCCTTGTGCACCTGCCAAAGCAACGTAGCCACGGAAATCACCGCTACTATCAGGAAGGCTGTCAGGAACAAGCCGACCGTCACCGGAGCCTTCACCACCAAATCGGCGGTATAGTAGTGGATGGCCAGCCAAGCCAACGGAACTGCCACTACGGCTGCCAGCAACAGCATCCCCACATAACGACGGAGCAACAGCACATACAGGTCTTTCAGCATGGCACCGTTCACCTTTCGGATGGCAATCTCGCGGTAACGCTGGCGGATGTCGAACAAAGAAATGCCGAATAACCCCAGACAGGAAATGACAATGGCGATAAAGGCAAAGGCCGAATAAATGGTAGCCACCTGCCGATCGGATTTATACAACTTCTGCACATCGTCCTTCAGTAACGAATACTGGAAATTCTCCGTGCCATACACTTCCTTTTCCAACTTCCGCAGATAATCTATCACCTGAGGAATCCGACCCGGCTGACACGCAATATGATACACATCTCCCTGCATAGTAGGAAAAACCATGAAAAGCATGGGGCGTATCCCCTTGGATATATGTCCGCTATAATAATCCTCTATCACCCCCACAATCGGTCGGGCCGGAAAGTCAGGCGCCGCCTCTTTCATACGAAGGTCCAACACGGTAGCTCCCTCCAAAGAGGTGTATCCCAATGCCCGCATAGCAGCCCGATTCACCACATATCCATCCTCCTCGACAGGCAATCTTCCTTCCACAAGCTTCAGGTTGAACAAGGTAAAGAATCCAGGAGTGGCAAAATTCTGATTCAATGAAACGGTTTCCCCCTTCGCATTCTGAAACTCTGACGTATAGTCGAAATCCAGAATGGAATACACATCAGCCGTCCAACATGAGATATCCGGACATTTGCTCAATGCTTCATCAATCTGCGCAATCCGCTGCTTCCGGGCCTGTATCGATTCATCGGTATAAGAAGCATAATCCGTTGATTCATATATAAGGTTGGCCTGAATCACATTTTCTGTCCGAAAGCCCGGTGGAGTATTCAACAGCAAGTTGAGATGACGATGAAAAAACAAAGCAAGGACAACCAGTACAATGGTCACCGTATATTGCACGAACAAGAATCCCTGACGCAAGCGTATGGATTTCCGGTCATTCCCCGAACAAACCAGCGACATGCCCAACGGGGATTTCCAGCACCGAAATACCGTACACAATGATATCAGCAGCGGCAACCACACCACTAAAGCCAATGAGACCCATACGTCAAACGCCCCGACAGTAAATACCGTATCAAAGACACGATTGACAAAAGGCTGAGCAAGTTCCACCACCGTCCAAGCTAACAGCAACGACAATGCCGACAGCACCAGATTCTCCCAATACATCAATAGAAAAAGTGAACGGAAACCTGCTCCCCATACCCGATGAATCAGGTAAATCCGTAACCGCTTGCCCATCAGCACCGCATACAAATTGAGGTAATTAAGCAGACCGATAAAGAATATAAAGATACACATGGCCGACAAGACATACAACTGAGCGCGGTTGCCCGACACACACATCGTAGGAGAAGTGCGGTACAACAAACGGGACTCCCAATACACATCCTTCAACGACAGAAGGGAAAAAGTGTACATGCTGCCGTCACCCACCCGTGTAGGACGCAACGTCTTGCCTGCCTCATTCAATTTCTGAATATCCACTCCCGGTACAAAACGGACAAACTCCATGGGCATTCTCTCCCAAAGTGCTCCCGGCATTTCGGAAAGAATGGCATCCACCAACAAAAAACTTTTATTCTTCGGCGTGACAAAAATACCGGATATGGTCACTGATTTCCCGGTAGACAAGACAAAGGTTTCTCCAATGGGATTCTGCTTGCCAAACAACTTATGTGCCAGGTGCTCACTCAGCAAAGCCATCCCAGGCTTTGAAAGGGAACTTTCTCCTTGCAAGAGCTGATAATGGAACAGTTTCAAGAAAGTCGTATCGGCCACTATCATATTTACCTGGAAACGATTATCCTTGTAACGTATCATGTCATGATCCAGCAGTGTGACCCGTGAACGTTGCATGACCAGTGAAGGGTCTACAGCCAGCGTATCGCCATTCAATGTGGAAGAGACCAATGCATCGTTCTCACCAATCTGACAACGAGACACATATACATTTTCCCGGTCCACACAATGGGTATCGACCGTCAGTTCCCGATGGATATATCGAAGTAAAATAATACAGCAGGCCAGACTGAAAGCCAGCCCCAACAGATTAATCAGTGTGTACGTCCGTGCTCGGAGCAGGAAACGTAATGCATAGCGTAGTGTGTTCATATAAATTTGTTTCTTTTTTATTATTCACTTTTCATTACTTCACTCGGATTGATGCGGGAAGCCTTGTGCACCTGCCAAAGCAACGTGAGGACTGACAATACCATCACTACCAGGAAGGGTATCAGGAACAAGCCGACAGTGACTGGAGCCTTTTCCACAAAAGTGGCCGTGTAATGCCGAATCACCAGCCAGGCCACAGGAGCCGCTACCACAAAAGCAAGCAACTGAACCAAAAGATACCTGCGTCCCAACAAAAGGTACAAATCGCGGCGTGTAGCCCCATTTACTTTCCGAATGGCGATTTCCCGATAACGGCGACGAATCTCAAACAAGGAAATGCCCAACAAGCCCAAGCAGGAAACCCAAATAGCCATGTACGAGAACAAGGTATAAATATCGGACGTCCGTTCATCGTCCTTATACATTTCTGCCACTTTATCGTCCATCCACTGATAAGTAAAATCATCCGTGTAATACACTTCCTGTTCTATCTTTTTCAAGTATGGCACAAGCTCTTTCTCTCTGCCGGGTACCGCTTTTATCAATGCAGCCCCCAATGAATTGGAGGAAATGACCAGCAGCATCGGAGGAACACCGTCGGTAAGCCGTTGCGGAAAGAAATCTTTTACCACCGCATTTACCGGCATCATGGACGTGCCGTATTCCACCACCTTTCCTTGCACCATGGCCATCCATAATGGCGAGACACTCCGCACAGCCGCTTTTTCCAAGGTGTCATACCCCAAAGTCTTCATAGCTGTCTCATTCAAAGCAATCTGATAATGCTCATACGAATCAATGTCACCTATCTGTCCCTCCTTCACTTTCAATCCGAACATCTTCATGAAATCCGTTGAAGTAAACATGACATACAAAGGAAACTTCTCTCCTTTGTCATTGATTATATCTGTAAAATAACCGCGCAGGAAGTCCCGGGAAGAAGTCATCCAGCTTTCTATGAAAGGACACTCATCCAGTTTCTGATCAATCGCCTCCCGGCAGGCCCATTGTCTTTGCTGTTGCTCGGATGTAAGGCTTTCGTATGCACTGTAGCTATTCTCCCGATACAAGTCAGCAAACAAAATCCCCTGTGTAGTATAACCATGAGGAGTATGCATCAGAAAATCAAAGTGGTGCTGGAAGTAGAAGGCAAGTATTATCAACAACAGGGTAATGGCATACTGTACAAACAGAAAAGCCTGACGATAGACGGACTTGCTTTTCCCGGCCTGATAGAAGCGCATGCAACTGACTGGATTCTTCAGTCCGTAGCGTACATAAAAAACGAAAGAGGCCAACAAAGGCAGCACAACCAGCAGACTCCCCGTCAGTACCCAGTCAAAAAAGGTACCCGGTACCGATTCTCCAAACAGGTGGGTGATATAACGGGAAGAAAGTTCTATGATTCCCCAAGCCAGCAAGATTGCCCCAGCCATCAGCAACAGATTCTCCAGGTACATCTCGACAAAGAGTCTTCCACGGGAAATGCCAAACACTTTCTTCAGGCCGTACATCCTTGTACGCTTCAGCATGGTGACGGAATACAAATTGACGAAACTCAAAATGCCGATCAAAAACAAGAAGATGTCCACACCCGACAAAATATACACATAATTCCGGTTGCCAAACTGAAAGATACGATTGTATTTATCGGCTATGGAAGATTCGAAATAAAAATCTTTCCAGCCTATGTATCTATACCGGCACAACGCACGCTCATCATAAGGATACTTCCGATACACATTCGTTTGCTTGTTCACTTCCTCCAGGTTCAGATGCGGATCCACCCTCATCAGTTCGGTATTCAGCTTGCCCCAGTCAGGCTTCAGTTGACGCGATACCAACAAATCAAAGTTCCATGTAGTCTTGCAGACCGGTTCTTTCAATACTCCTGTCACCGTCAGCGTCCACTTACCGTACATCAGTTTTTTCCCGATGGGCGATTCCTTTCCAAAAAGCCTGCGGGCATACTTCTCGGTCAGAATCGCCACATCCGGACGAGACAGAGCCATACTTCCTTCCACCACCTGATAAGAAAAGAAATGAAAGAATGTGGAATCTACTGCAAGCAAATCCGACTGGAAAGCCCGGTCACCAGAAAGAATGGAGGCGTTCTCCTCCTCCACTACCCGGCACTGTTCGCGTATCCATTTCCGGTCAAGCGCAAATACTCCGTCACTCTCCTGCACCGGATTCTCCCCAGGATATACCGTCCCATCAACGTCCCGAAGCGGCACCACAATGGTTGACAGGTCCTGTCCATGCGCATCGACCGTCAGTTCCCGATGGATGTATCGGAGCAAAATAATACAGCAGGCCAGACTGAAAGCCAGCCCCAACAGATTAATCAGGGTGTACGTCCGTGCACGAAGCAGGAAACGTAAGGCGTAGCGTAGTGTGTTCATATTGTTTTCTTTTCTTATTTCTATATCATTCTTTTATATCATTCACTCTTTATTACCTCTGCTGGATTCTCCTTCGCCGTTTTCCAAATGCGATGCCCGATACAAGCCGTCACACAAAGGGCAACACCGACAAAAATCAGCAGAAATGGAAGGAATCCGATTTCCACCTGACGGTTATAATGCTCTATCCAACGTCTCATCACCCACCAGGCAGCAGGGAAGGCAATCAGCGAAGAGATGACCAACAACAGAGCATATTCCCCGAAAAACATCCCAAGGATATTCCTCACCGTAGCTCCGTTTACCTTGCGGATAGCTATCTCCTTACGGCGCCGCTCGCAAGCTAATGTCACCAGCGAGTAGATACCAAATATCGAAATGAAGATACACACCAGCGAAGAGAACCCAAGCAATGACGACAAGGCATCTTCCGACTTCAGATAATCGTTGTAACGTTCTTCTTCACTATAGAGAAAGAGCTTACGGTCGGGCAGCTCGGCACGCTGCATCTCTTCAATGCGACGGCGACATTCGTCCCACGTACCCGGACGGTATTTAAAAAGGACAAAACAGCGGGCGTGCATCCACTCCACCCGGTCGGTGTTGACAAACATCGTGCAGGGAAGTTTCTCAGTAGGCGATTTATAAGCACAGTCTTTCACCACCCCGATAACGGTCATCGGCTCTGTCTTGCGATCAACAAAAAACAGCTGCTTGCCTACAGCTTCTTCAGGAGTCCAACCCATCCGGCGGGCCGTACTTTCCAGAATGTTCACCTGCCGATAATCCGACTTTTCCGACACCCATTCGCCTGCCAACAGCTGCATACCGTAAAAACGGAAGAAGTCTTCACCTGCCAACACTTCATCAAAAGACAAAGGGTCCTTCAAACGGCCTTCCATACCTGTTCCTCCATCTATCAAGGACGATGAATAAGCTCCCATACCCAACAACGGCCAGTAAACCGGACGTACCACCTCCGTCACCATCGGCAAGGACTTGATTTTCTCGGCCCATACGTTCATGTCCACATTCATCCAAATGCTGACGGCTGCCCGTCCGCGATAGTCCATACCTGTATCCACATTCCGCAAATGGTGCAGTTGCAGCTGCATGGCCACCGCACAGAAGATGAAAGCCATACAGACCGTCAGCTGGAGAATGACACTTCCTTTCCGCCAAGCGATACCCGAAAGCGCATTGCCCGTATGCATATTTCCATGCAATGACCGCTTCTGAAACAGCCATACCCACAGCACCACGATGGCCATCATGACGACCGATACCGACAGGATGTAGAACAAAATTAAACGGTAGATTGAAAAGTCAGCATCCTGAATCAGCGTATACCGGAGAAAGACCGGCATCAGCAACTCTACCAATACCATCCCCACGACCAAGGCCGCCAGAATTGTCAACAAAAAATCAGTACAAAGCAGGATAACCAACGAACGCAGTCCTGCCCCGCAAACCTGCCGCAACCCCATTTCTCTTCTGCGCGTACGGAAACGGTCGATATAAATCGTCAGGTAATTGATAAAGGCACAAACGATAATAAGTCCGCCCACCACAGCAAACCAGGTGATATAACGGAACTGCACCGTCTGGTTGTTTTTAAGGATGAAACCTTCCGTGGCACGAAGGCCCGTCAGCGGCTCCAGGTAGAAACGTGTCAGTCCCGTGTTCTCCTGAAACCTGCTTTTGGTCAGTTCTTCGGGGAAGTGGGCATTCATCTTCTCCAGCAATCGGGAGATATCCGTACCTGGCTTCACTTTGACAAGTGTCCGGTAAGTATAATCGTCCCAGCCTTTCCGTCCGCTTCCGTTGCCCAGGAAGGCGTACGGGAAATTGGTGTGCGCTCCCCAGTCGCTCACTACAGCGCCAATGGTATATTCCTTGTTCCAGTTGGCATTGGTCACGGTTTGGCCAATCACATCCGTAGTGCCAAACAGCTGTTTTGCGGTCTTCTCCGTAATGGCAATACGGCTATCTGTGGAACCGGCACGAAGAAAACTTTCATCCCCCTCCAAGGTACGGAAGTCCAGCATCCGCAAAGCGGTAGTATCGGGCAGAAGCATGGGCAACTCCAGCATCCGGTTATCCTTCAGCACAAAAAAAGTTTCTGTCTCAAACAAACAGTAATCTTCAATTTCCGAGTAATGTTCCTTCAAGTAACGTCCCAAGGCATAAGGCGTGAAGCTCGCGGAAGACCCCCCGAAACTATCGTCATTCACTCCGACCAGATACAGACGGTCTGCATCACGATGAAACGTATCGTACGTCATCTCATAATGTATCCAGAAGGCAGAAAGGGCAAAGCATGCCAAGCCCACGGCCAGTCCTAAAATACTGACCACACTCTGCATACGGTATTTCAGCAAGTTACGCCAGGCTATTTTCAGGTAATGTGCAATCATATCTTTTCACTCATTCATATCAACAATTATAAAATCGGGTATTTTTAATACCACATTATATCGCCTTCAATTTCCAATCAAAAATTGAATCGGTTTCAGAAACCTTCTCCTTATTCTCCACCTTCATGAGAAATTCCAACGCATGGTTATGTCCTTGGGCAGAAGCCTGTTGGAACAAATGTTTTGCCTTGGCATAATCCTTCTCAACACCTTTTCCGAAATAGTACATCAATCCCAGATTGAACTGCGCCGCGGGAGAATTCAATTCAGCCGCCCTTGAAAAAAGTTCAGCTCCTTTCGATAAATCTTTGGGGTATCCATGCCCTTCTATATGAAACACAGCCAGATTAAACAATGCGGAAACATTGTCTCTTGAAGCAGATTTTTCAAACCAGTATATGGCATCGCCCACGCTGGTTGAGGTTCCGTAACCGAAAGTATACATATAGCCCAGATTGTTCATTGCGTCCGTATTATTATACGCAGCAGCCCTTTTATACAGCTTGAACGCTTCCGAATAGCTCTTGGTGACTCCCCAGCCATGCCTGTAAAGGCTGCCCAATCCCACTTGCGCCTGGGAGTGTCCTTGCAAAGCAGCCAGACTGAGATATTTTCTGGCTTTAGAATAGTCGATGTCGGTTCCTATGCCATACGCATACATATAGCCCAGATTGTTCTGAGAATCCGCATTGCCGTTATCTGCCGATTTCAGGAATAATTTCATGGCCTTTTTGTAATTCCTTACCCCTGTCTTCCCCTGATAATATATGTCACCTAAAATAAACTGGCAACGCTTTGCACTGTCAATTCTTGCCAGTTTTGAGTACAGTGTCGCGGCGTCCTCATATTTTTTCTGTCTGTACAAACTGTCTGCCTGCATGTAAAGCGTCTGGACATCTCCCAAAAACCTGGTATATATAGTATTACGGTTTTTAAGCCCCAGTACAATCATTGCCAACAAAAGACAGATTCCCAAAGCAATAGTTATGTGTTTTATTTTCCCTTTCATACATCAATCATTATATTCTACTATAGGATACTCCGGAGAGTCACTGTTTACAATATTCACTATTATTTTCCCAACCTTCTGTAATTCTTCACTTTAATTGTTTTCAGTACTTCCCTGTCAGTACTTCAGTACTCCCTTGAAAGTACTCCAGTACTTCTTAGGCAGTACTCCGGTACTTTCGGGGAAGTACTGGAAGCATCTGGTTCCTTCATTTAAACACCAGCTCTTCCGCGTCGCCAAAGTTATCATATCCTGTGGTAATCACCCAATCGCCGGGCTGCAAACCTTCGGTGATTTCGTATTGCAGGGGGTTCTGGCGCCCGATGACCACCGGAACCTTTCTCGCCCGGGTCTTGTCGGCATTGAGTTTGTAAATCCACTGACCGCCGGTCTGCGAATAGAAATTACCGCGTGGAATCACCAAAGCTTGTTCCGGTTGTCCTAACTCAATCTGTACCCGAAAGCTTTTTCCCAGACGGACGTTCTCGGGCATTTCTCCCGTAAAGACCAAGTCCACATCAAAGGTGCGGTCTTTCACCTCCGGCACCACCTTACTCACTTTCAAAGCATAACGTTTTCCCTGGTAAGTCACAGACGCCGGCAAGCCTACCGTTACCCTATCCACGTAGTATTCGCTCAGGGAAGCATGCACCTTGAACTGCGACATGACCTTCACTTCCGCCAGATTCTCTCCGGCTGCCACCTGCTGCCCTAATGTGACCTTCACAAAACTAAGCTGCCCATCCGACGGCGCACGTACCACCAGCTCTTCCATCCGCTCCAAGGAACGCTCCAGCTTCTTCTGTTCCCGTTCCCGGTCGTTGCGCAACAGTTCCCTGCGGATGACCGTCATGGCCGAATCGCTCTGCAGGCTCTGCATCTTCAGCTGGGTGGAGGCCGTCTTGTAACGGAACTCATCTTCCGACACCTCCAGCTGCGCCTTGCTACGGATGCCCATGCGATATTCTTCCTGCTCCAGGGCAAAGCTTTTCCGTATCTTGTTCAGTTCGTAAGCAGCCTCCAGTGTCTGCTGTTTCAGGGTCAGACTTTTCTGTTCCATTTCAAGGGATTTCTCCTGATAAGAGATGCGCTGCTTTTCCCATTCATCCCGCTGGTCGTCTATCTCACGCAACAGGTTGGGATTGGTCAAGACCAAAATAGTGTCTCCCTGCCGCAGCAAACTGCCCTCCTCGGCCACGATACGCTCTACATTACCCGACTCGCGGGCATTGACCATCAAGGTCAGGATGGGATGCACCACTCCTTCCACGTCCACGTATTCACGGAAAGGGGCCTGCTTCACCTCGGCCAGTTGCACGGAGCCTGCATCAATGCGTAAGCGCTGCGGACCGGAGGCCAGTACAATCACATAAATCAGTCCGGCCAACAGAAGTACGCCGCCTGCCAGATAAAAACGATAGCGCACGTACCAGGGTTTCTTTTTCAATTGTATATCCATAATCGGTTTGTGTTATATTTCAGGTAAAGTTTCAGTCAGCGGACAATTCCGGTAAAAATCATATTGCGTCAGGCTGCGAAGTCCATAATACAGCATCCAATAGGTTTTCAGGGCCTCGATATAATTGCGCCGGGAGGTGTCTTTCTCGGTGGTGGCCGCATTCAAATCGAGCACCGACGATTTGCCCATCAGGTAAAGACGGAGGGCCACTTCATACCGCCGACGGGCTGTTTCATCGGTACGGGAAGCGACTTCCACCTGCCGCGCCTGAAGATTGAACTGCCGCACCATCTGCCGCACGTTCAGTTCAAAGTCGTTCATGCCCTGCTCCACCTGCGTCTTGACCAGTTCAATGTTCGATTTGGCCACACGTACCTTTCCTTTTCCTCTTCCCCAGTCCAATATCGGAATCACTACCGACAGGCTCACGTATTGCTGGTCGAGGGGATTACGATAGGAATCCCGAAGCCGGTCGGCCGTCTGCGAAAGCCCGAACTGAAGATACAAATCGGCCTTCAATCCCCGACTCGCACGGGCGGAAGCCAACTGGCTGCGGCTTTCCAACTGCCTCCGCCGGTAGGTCTCGATTTCCGGACTGTGCAGATGAGCCTGTTCCAGTGCCTTGTCCAAAGGCACCTCAAAAGCCGGCACACTGTCGTGCGGAATCACCTCTATCTCTTCTTCCTCCCGGATACCCAAGAAAGAACGGAAGGTAAGCATCGCGTCTTCCACACTGATACGGGCTTTCATCAGGTTGGTCTCCTCGGTCAATTTGTTCACCTCCAGCTGCAACATCTCGTTCTCCGTAATGTTGCCGATGCGATACCGCCCGCGGGCATAGCGATACAAGGTATCGGCAGAGGCATAATTGGCACGGGCAATCTCCATATCGGACTGGGCAGCGGCTAACGCGAAAAACAGTTCACAGGTTTTCGAAGCAATCAGCTCCAGCGTCTCGCTATATGTTTTCTTGGCTTCCTGAAAACGGACCGGTTCAATGCGGCGGTTCCACTTCAAGGAATTATAGCCAAAGAGCGACTGCTGGTAACCTATCGTGAAAGGCTGGGTGTTATAGGCCGTACTTTTCTCACCCAGTTCATCCATGCGCTGGGCTGCGGTCTGTATGAAAAAGCTACCTCCCGTAAACCAGACGTTCTGGCTGACGGAAAGCGTCAGGTCGGTAGCCAACTGGTTCTGGCGGAGAAACAGTTCCGTACCATCGGGCTGGGTTACCTTGTTAATCTGCCGGTTCAGATAAGGCGATGCCGACAAACTCACTTCAGGCAGATAGTCTGCCCGAAACGAACGGTAACTCCAGTACGCCGCCCGGTAGGTATGCCGGGCAGCTTCGGCCTCCGGAGAACTGGCCTGTGCCATCCGGATGGCCTCTTGCAGTGTCAGCTTCTCGCCCCACACGGTTTGTCCACAGAAAAGCAGACAAGCCATAAGTAATCCTATTTTGTGTTCCATCTTCATACGCATAGTTATCTGTTTTTTTAGTTCCAAAAACCGTGCCATACGGATAACACATTGGTTATACGAGAAATAGCAAAATTCAGCAACTCCAGTTTGCGTGCGCATCCGCACAAAAAGCGTGCGAAAGTGCACATACAGCACAAGCAAAAAAGCATTATCTTTGCGAAAGACACCTTGATATTGTATGGAAGAAAAAGGAAAAATACTCATCATTGACGACAACGAAGACGTGCTCTTCGCGTTAAACCTGCTCTTGGAGCCTTATATGGAACAAATACGGGTCACCACGCAACCTTCCCGGATTACTCATTTCATGACGACTTTCCACCCCGACGTGATTCTGCTCGACATGAATTTCCAGCGGGATGCCATCAGCGGGCAGGAAGGACTAGATTACCTGAAACAAATTCTTCACCTCGACCCGCAGGCGGTAGTGGTGTTCATGACGGCGTATGCGGATACCGATAAGGCGGTACAGGCCATCAAAGCCGGAGCTACCGACTTTATTTCCAAGCCGTGGGAGAAAGAGAAATTGCTGGCCACCTTGTCATCTGCGGTAAAGCTGAGCCGTTCCCGTCAGGAAGTCGGACGGTTGCAGAATGAAGTGCAGGCGTTGAAAGGAGACGACACGCTGCCGGAACTGATTGGCGACTCTCCGGCCATGCAAAAAGTGAAAGAAACCATCTACAAGCTCTCCGATACGGATGCCAACCTGCTGATACTGGGAGAAAACGGTACGGGAAAAGACTTGGCGGCGCGCATGCTGCGCTTCTTCTCACCCCGACGGGAGCAGGTGTTCATTCCCATCGACTTGGGAAGCATCCCGGAACAGCTGTTCGAAAGTGAATTGTTCGGATACGAAAAGGGTGCTTTCACGGATGCCCGGAAAGCGAAACCGGGCAGAATGGAAACGGCTTCGGGGGGTACATTATTTCTGGATGAAATCGGCAACCTGTCCCTGCCCATGCAGGCCAAGTTGCTGACGGCCATCGAAAAGCAGTGCATCACCCGCTTGGGGGCAGTAAGTCCGATACACATCGATGTCCGCTTGATTTGTGCCACCAACGCCAACCTGCACCAGCTGGTGGCGGAAGGGAAATTCCGACAAGACTTGCTCTACCGCATCAATACCGTGGAACTGCACATCCCTCCCCTCCGGGAACGCGGAGAGGACATCCTGTTACTGGCCATGCATTTCTTAAGTCAGTACAACCGGAAATACCGCAAGGAAATCAAAGGACTGACGCGTGAAGCGAAAAACAAACTCTTGAAATATGAATGGCCGGGCAATGTGCGCGAATTGCAGCACACCGTGGAACGGGCCGTCATCTTGAGTGAAAACGGACTTCTGAAACCGGATGACTTCCTGTTTCCGCAGGGAAATACGCCTCGTCCGCAAGCGCTGGCGGAAGAACTGAATCTGGAGAAACTGGAAAAGAATGCGATTGAACGGGCCTTGAAAATAAGTGCAGGAAACATGAGCAAGGCCGCCGAACTGTTGGGAATTACGCGTTTTGCATTGTATCGGAAACTGGAAAAATGGGGCTTATGAAAACGTATGGATACCACCTCATATTGCACATTGTGGGCTTAGTTCTCTGCATCACCGCAGGCGTACTGGCCATCCAGCATGCACTTTTGTTCTGCAGCATTATCTGTGGACTGCTGCTGGTGGGCATCTGCTATCACTTATACCGCATCCAGATGCGTCAGACCGAAACCATGGGTCGCCTCGTGGAATGTATGAAGCAGAATGACCTGGGGCAACGGGTCTGTGCGCCTTTTGCCGACCCACAGATGCAGAAACTGGCCGACGACCTTTCAATGGCGCTGAAGAATCTCCGCACCCGCATATTGGATGAGGAGGTGAAGCACCAATACTATGAAATGCTGTTGAACAAGGTGGATACAGCCGTCCTTGTAGCCGACCGGGACAACCGGATAGAATGGATGAACAAGGCGGCCCGCGAACTGTGGGGGCATTGTGCCTTTCTGCCGGAAGAAATCAGTACCGCCGTTCAGGAAAACCGGCAGGTAGCCCACCTGCAAAAGGGAAATGCCACTTTCGACCTCTCCCTATCTGTCACGCACATCCAGCTGCAAGGACGGACCTGCCGGTTGATCAGCCTGAAAAACATTCACGGGGCCTTGGAATACAAAGAAATGGAAGCCTGGCAGAAACTGATACGGGTGCTGACGCATGAAATCATGAATTCCATCACTCCGATTATTTCCTTGGCAGACACCTTGAACGAACGGAGTCAGGAACATCCCGACGATGCCCGTACACGCACCTATGTGCAGCAAGGATTACAAGTCATCTACCGCCGGGGAAAGGGATTGCTGGAGTTTGTGGAGAATTACCGGAAGCTGACCCGCATTTCTGCCCCCGTCAAGGTGGAAATTCCCCTGGAACAATTCTTTACCGACTTGCAACGCCTTTATCCGGAACCGGAATTTCATTTTGAATATCCGTCTTCTCGCCTTAAATGGCTGGCCGACCGCACACAGATGGAACAGGTGTTCATCAACCTGCTGAAGAACGCCCGCGAAGCTTGTGCCCATCGGACGCATCCAGATATCCGTGTCCGCGTGGAAGCTCATGCGCAGGAGCTGGTCTTCGAAATCTGTGACAACGGGGAAGGCATGCTGCCGGAGGTGACAGAGCGTATCTTTGTCCCTTTCTTCACCACCAAAAGCAACGGTTCGGGCATCGGACTCACCCTCTGCAAACAGATTGTCAGCCTGCATGGAGGACAAATCAGTGTACAAAGCACAGCGGGGAAAGGAAGCTGTTTCCGCCTCTCTTTCCCCGCCGTATAATCAAATTTTATAAAGATTTATTTCATGACCCATTGCAGGCAGACCGGCTTATCAGTGTGGATGGTCTTTCCTGTATCCTGCAAGAGACCGGTTTCTGCATCACGGGCAAATACCTGAATTTCGTTGGTATCCCGACAAGCTACCAGCAAGTACTTGCCATTGGGTGTAATCGTGAAGTTACGGGGATGAATACCCGTCAGCTGATAACCGACCTTCGTCAGGGTTCCGTCGGCAGGAGACACCTTGAAAATGGCCACTCCATCCGCCTTCAGACGGTTGGAAGCATACAAAAACTTCCCGTCGGGTGAAAGATGGATATCGGCACTTCCCTTCGCACCTACCGTATCTGCCTTGATGACCTGCTGCTGCGTCAAGGTCTTTCCATCGTATGAAAATGCCACGACCTCTCCTGAAAGCTCTGTCAACAGATAGGCATGTTTCCCTTGCTTGTCGAAACAAGCGTGACGTGGACCGGAACCCGGTGCCAGTTCAATGTCGAAAGCGGCAGCCTCATCCAACAAATCAGTTGCCTGTGTACCGGAAACCTGTTTCACCGGAAACGCGTGGATACGGTCGGTGCCTAAGTCATTCGCCAAAAGGAACTTGCCATCGGGCGTGAAATACACGCAATGCAAGTGAGGCTGGTCCTGACGTTCTTTGTCGGCTCCTTTTCCCTGAAAAGCAATGGCATGCCCTTCTCCCAGACTTCCATTCGCCAGACGGGGAAAGACGGTGATATTGGCTCCCATGTAATTGGCCGTCAGCACGAATTTCCCGTCCGGACTCACTGTGATGTAACACGGTGACGCTCCTCCGGTCGACTGACTGTTCACCAGCGACAGACTGGCGGTCAAAGTATCCAGAGCTAGGGCGTTGGCCGTAAAACCTTTCTCGGTTTCTCCTACGGCATACACGTGTGTACCGTCCTGATCTGGTATCAGGTAAGAAGGATTCTCGATTCCCGACAAGGCACTGGCCTGTACGGCATCGCCTGTCTCCTGATTGAAGCGATATACTTTCACCCCTTCCTGGTCGGCTTTTGCATAACTGCCCACCAGCATCAGCAACGTGTCTGCCTCATAGGTCACACTTGTTTTCTGCTCACTCTTTCCGGTGCAGGCTCCCATCAGGATACCGCCCACACACAACGACATTAAAATCTGTTTCATCTTAGATTTACGGTTATTTTAATAAAGAATTCAAATACTGTCCCTTCTTCTGCGTCAGCTTGCCATAACATACCGCATGTTTCGGACAATGGTGGTAACAAGCCTGACACATCGCACAACGGCTGCCCCATTGTGGCCGTCCTTCTACCATACGGATATTCTCCAACGGACAACTTTTGGCACAAAGCCCACAACCGATACATGCTTCCGATGCATAAAACTTTTTCGGACGGATCATGAAACGGTTGAACATCGGACGTACCACATACGTTTTCAGCCAAGGCACACTTCCTTCATGGCAATCAAATCCCTCTTCCCGTCGGATAATCCTCCGGCTGAGATCTTCCACTCTACTGGGAGCCTGCTTCAACTTACGAGCCGCCAGTTCCGGTTCATCCACATCAAATCCCGACATACAAACGTATGTGTTGGGCATCATCACCGAAAAGCCAGCCTTGCAACGCCATCCCTGTCGAGCCGCAGCCCGCGCAAACACCTGTGCCGTCTTTCCCGTATCATCGCCACAGGTACAGACAAAATACAGGTAGTCAGGCACTCCCTTCCATTCCAACTTAGCCAGTGCTTCCAATACCACCGAAGGAGGTCCCCACGAATAAACAGGGAACACAAAACCCAGCGTTCCATCTGAAGACTGCGGGAAGTCTGGTTTTCCGCTCAGTAAATCCGTCAATTTATATACAGTATCCTGTAAATACTGCCCCAACTGCCGGGCCACCCATTCCGAATTTCCCGTTCCAGAAAAATAAAAAATCATACGAATCCTATTACGTTCAACGTTCACATACAAATAAGGCGAAGAACCTTGACTCTGATACATCCAAGATTCCTCGCCCTAGAAAAAGGAGAAGCCGTACCCGAGGCGTGACGAAACTCCGAATGACAGGTTTTGAGTGCCCCCCTTCCTTTGTAATCCACCGGCATAAATGCTACCCGAAGGCGTGGCCCGCCATTGGAAGAAGACGCTTGTCTCGGTATTTCTTATAATTTGATGAGTTTCCCGATTCTGCAAGTACGGCTTCAATTTTGTATGACAAATATACGACAATAATTTGAATCTGCAAAGAGATTGCATAAAAAAAGGATGCCATTTATATGGCATCCTTTATACGTTGTCTCCGTTTCCGGAAGAGAATTAAGCAGCTTTAGCTTTAGCAACTACAGCCTTGAAAGCTTCCGGATGGTTCATGGCTAAGTCAGCCAACACCTTACGGTTGATTTCAATACCTGCTTTGTGCAATGCACCCATCAACTTAGAGTAAGACATACCTTCCAGACGAGCAGCTGCGTTGATACGCTGAATCCACAATGCGCGGAAGTTGCGTTTTTTGTTCTTACGGTCGCGGTATGCATAAGTCAGACCTTTTTCCCAAGTATTCTTAGCAACGGTCCAAACGTTCTTTCTTGCACCAAAATAACCTCTGGTTAAACCTAAAATTTTCTTTCTTTTTGCTCTAGAAGCAACGTGATTTACTGATCTTGGCATAGTTTTTTAATTCTTTTTGAATGATAGCGCCGATATTTTACAACCGGACTTGAGGCTAAGCATTCGGTTAATAATTTAAATGATACGTGTACGCTCTCGTGAAGATTAACGCATGCACAGAAGTTCCTTTACCTGATTCAAGTTAGCATTGTCTACTAAGCCCATGTGGCAAAGGTTTCTTTTCTGCTTTTTAGTCTTCTTAGTCAGAATGTGACTGTGAAAAGCGTGCTTTCTTTTGATTTTACCTGTTCCGGTAAGAGTGAATCTTTTTTTTGCACCGGAGTTAGTCTTGATCTTTGGCATCTTGTTAAATTTTTAATTATTATTATTCAACGTGGCAACGCACTATACCGGCGCGTTACGCACTTTTTTTCATTCTTTCGGTTCAACCGGTTTGGCAGCTTCAGGTTTGGCCGCTTTCTTCGGAGCTCCTGCTTTCTTTGGAGACAACGATATCGTCATTCTCTTTCCTTCGAGCAACGGCATCTGCTCTACCTTTGCATAGTCTTCCAAGTCGTTGGCAAAACGGAGCAACAATACTTCACCCTGTTCCTTGAACAAAATGGAACGTCCCTTGAAGAACACGTATGCCTTCACCTTGTCACCATCCTGCAAGAAGCCGATGGCATGTTTCAGCTTGAAATTATAATCATGTTCATCAGTCTGAGGTCCGAAACGGATTTCCTTCACGTTCACCTTCACCTGTTTTGCCTTCTGTTCCTTTGCGCGTTTTTTCAGCTGGTAAAGGAATTTAGAATAATCTATAATTCTACAAACTGGAGGAACAGCATTAGGTGAAATTTCGACCAAGTCGGCTCCATGTTCTTCCGCAAGTCTCAAAGCCTGCGCAATCGGATATACAGCCGATTCAATATCATCTCCCACAATACGTACTTCTTTGGCACGAATCTGTTCGTTGATTCGATGTTGCCCCTTTAACGTGTCATTTTTCATTAAAAATAGTGTCTTCCTTGTTTGTTTTTTGAATTATAAATTAATATTGAAAAATCCGTTTGCAGCCTTCCAAATTCATACGGGGCTGCAAACGGCTGCAAATTTACCATTTATTTATCATATTATGAACTTCTTCTGCAATATTTTTTGCAAAATCTTCGATTTTCATGGTTCCTTTGTCTCCTTCACCCTGCTTACGTACGGCTACTTCACCATTTTCGGCTTCTTTTTCACCGACAACCAGCATGTAAGGGATACGTTTCATTTCATTGTCACGAATCTTACGACCAATCTTTTCGTTACGGTCGTCCACGATGGCACGGATGTCGTATTTCTTCAAATCCTGACGAACCTTGTCGGCGTAGTCGTTGAATTTTTCAGAGATAGGCAGGATGGCCACCTGATCCGGAGTCAGCCACAACGGGAACTTACCGGCTGTATGTTCAATCAATACGGCAACAAAGCGTTCCATTGAACCGAACGGTGCACGGTGAATCATTACCGGACGATGTTTCTGGTTATCAGAACCCATGTATTCCAGCTGGAAGCGTTCCGGCAAGTTGTAGTCTACCTGGATGGTACCCAGCTGCCAGCGACGTCCGATGGCATCCTTTACCATGAAGTCCAGTTTCGGACCGTAGAATGCAGCTTCACCGTATTCTACTTTGGCTTTCAGTCCTTTTTCTTCGCAAGCTTCTACGATGGCACGTTCAGCCTTTTCCCAGTTCTCATCGCTACCGATATATTTTTCACGGTTCACCTTGTCACGCAAAGAAATCTGTGCTTCAAAGTTTTCCAGTCCCATGGAAGTGAATACGATAGAGATGATGTCCATCACGCGGAGGAATTCATCCTTCACCTGGTCCGGACGGCAAAAGATGTGCGCATCATCCTGCGTAAAGCTACGTACACGAGTCAATCCGTGCAACTCCCCACTCTGTTCGTAACGGCAAACCGTACCAAATTCTGCGATACGCAACGGCAGGTCACGATAAGAACGCGGAGAGTTCTTGTAAATCATACAGTGATGCGGGCAGTTCATCGGTTTCAGGAAGTACTCTTCCCCTTCTTCCGGAGTGTGGATAGGCTGGAAAGAATCCTTGCCATATTTCGCATAGTGTCCGGAAGTGACATACAACAGCTTGTTACCAATCGGCGGACACATCACTTCCTGATAGTCGTAACGTGACTGGATGCGACGCAAGAAATCCTGCAGGCGGATACGCAGTGCAGTACCTTTCGGCAACCACATCGGAAGTCCCTTACCTACCGTATCCGAGAACATGAACAAATCCATTTCCTTACCAATCTTACGGTGGTCACGTTTCTTGGCTTCTTCCAGCATCACCAGGTATTCATCCAACATTTTTTTCTTCGGGAAAGTAATACCGTAGATACGGGTCATCTGCTTGCGGTCTTCCTGGCCTCTCCAGTAGGCACCGGCTACCGACAACAGCTTGATAGCCTTGATAGGAGCCGTAGAAAGCAAGTGCGGGCCACGGCACAAGTCTGTAAACGCACCCTGCGTATAAGTAGTGATGTGACCGTCTTCCAGTTCGGAAATCAGTTCACACTTATAAGTTTCTCCTCTTTCACCAAACATCTTCAGCGCATCATCTTTCGAGATGTTCTGACGAACCAGTTCCTCTTTCTTGGCAGCCAGTTCAGCCATTTTCTTTTCAATGGCAGGCAGGTCGCCTTCCTTGATGACAGCTTCACCCGGATCTACATCATAATAGAATCCGTTTTCAATGGCCGGACCGATACCGAACTGAATACCCGGATACAATTCCTGCAGCGCTTCAGCCAGCAAGTGTGCACTTGTATGCCAGAAGGCGTGCTTGCCTTCCTCGTCATCCCATTTATAAAGAACGAAATTCGCATCTTCGTTGATAGGGCGATTCAAATCTACAGTTTCGCCGTTTACACCACATGCCAGCACATCCTGCGCCAGACGGGAACTGATGCTTTCTGCAATCTGCAGACCCGTAACTCCTTCGTTGTATTCACGAACAGAGCCATCAGGAAAAGTTATCTTAACCATAGTCTTTATGTGTTTATCTGTTATTGAGACGCAAAAATATAAACTTTTTAATTAAAGAAGAAAATTGCATTCATTTATTTCTCCTCCACCGCAGTAAATCGCTTGATAATGTTGTACGCAGAGAAGATTCCCAACTCGCCGGCCTTACTCAAATCCTGAATACCCTGACGGTTGTTACCCAGGAAGATATTCGTCAGTCCGCGGTTGAAATACGCATCCGCAAAACGAGGATCCAATTCAATGGCCTTATTGTAATCCACCAGTGCGGCCCGGTAATCTTTCATTACAGCCAGAATATTTCCTCTGTTATAATACGCATACACGAAGTCGGGAGCCAACTCAATCACACGGTCCAAGTCCTCACGCACCTTGTTATAGTCATACGAACGCACCTGCAAGTCCTTGTTGTTATCCACTGTTTCCACTTCATACTTCCGGTCACGCTTGCGGTATTCCAACTGCTTGTAGTAAATCAGCGCACGACTGAAATAGGCCGGGAAGAAAGTAGAGTCACAACGGATGGCATCATCCAAATCCTTCAACGCGTTATCAAAGTCCTGCACCAGATAGAAATCAAGCGCACGCGCATAGTAATGCAACGCATCATTCGGTTCCTTCACGATGGCAGCCGTCTGTTCATCGATGGATGCGAAATGCTGTTTCACCTGTTCTTCCGAGAGCGAAGCCTCGTTGTTCGTAATCAGCAGACGATGTGGAAGAACCCCACGGGCATTCATATCATCAATACCTTTATAATAGTTAATCTGCCGTTTCACTTCTTCAGGACGCTCGTAATAACTCAACGCAAACATCGGCTGCGGCAAGATGGTCACATTCTTGTCCTGTACCCTGCCCCGATAATCCGTCTTGTAACGGTCGTCCTCCGCATCGTTGTCGGCCACCACAATCTTACGGTAGTTCTCCACGTTCTTGTCCGATTTCTTACGCGTCTTGTCCGCCGAAGCCGTCTGCTTCTTTGTTCCGTTCTGCGATTCAATCTGTGCTTTCAGCACCTTGAACTCATCGGCATCCGCGCCTTTCAAGTCGCCCACTTTCCGTCTGGCCTGCGCACGATACTGATAACCGGCCAGGAAGTTCGGATACTCCTTCAGCACCGCCGAATAATCCTCGATGGCCCCCGGATAATCCCCCGTACGGTCACGCAACAGTCCTCGGTTAAACCGGGCCATCAGGTTGTCGGGTTCCATTTTGAGCACAAAGTCGAAGTCCTCAATGGCACGGTTGTCATCTCCCACCTGCGCACGCAACAGACCACGGTTGTAGTGACCGATGAAATTATTCCGGTCCACATCCAATGCCAAATCATAGTCCGACATGGCTCCGCGCAAATTGTTCTGGTGATAACGAGCCAACGCACGATTGATATACACACCCGCATTGCGCACCGAAAGACGGATGGCCTCCGTCAGGTCCGCTTCCGCATCCTTGTACTTTCCACGCTGCAGGAACAGCATACCTCTTGACGACCATGTGTCCGGATTGTAACGGTCCATTTCAATCGCCTTGTCGGCATCCGTCATGGCCTGCAACGTATCCTTCTGCTTCAATGACACCTCCGTACGCATCAGATACGCATCCGTATAACGAGGAGCGATACGAATCAGCGTATCCAAGTCGGCCCGTGCCTGCGCATACTCTTCCTCATGCATCCGGCAAAGTGCCAGGTTGTGCCACAGGCTGATATTCTCCGGATCCATTCCCAAAGCTTTCCGGTAATCCTGGATGGCCCCCCGATAATTCTGCTGCCGGATACGCGAGATACCCCGCACCTGATACGCATTGACCACGAACGGGTTGCGCTGCAACGCTTCCGAACAGTCGGCTTCCGCTCCCTGGTAATCGTCCAGGTTCATCTTGGCCAGCCCGCGATAAAAATACGGTTCTGCCAGATAAGGCTTCACCCCAATCACCTGATTAAAGTACTGGATAGAGAGGACATAATCCTCGAAATAAAGTGCATTTTTCCCGATGGTCATCACCCTGTCCGTATTAATCTGACACAGGGCAACCATCGGGAAAAACATACCTATATATAATATGTATAGGAATCTTCTGATCATCTGACTGTTTTCACTTTATAAGAGCAACGAGCCTTGCCATTCACCATGCCATTCAGTTTACCACGAATCATCTGCTTGCGCAAAGCAGACAGATGGTCGATGAACATGGTACCTTCCAGGTGGTCAAATTCATGCTGCATCACACGTGCCAGATAACCTTCCACCCACTCGTCGTGCGGCTGCATGTTTTCGTCGAGATAAGTGACATGAATCTTGTCCGGACGCTTCACACTTTCATGGATGCCCGGCAAACTCAGACAGCCTTCCTCCATAGATACCATCTCTCCCCCCGTTTCCAGAATGTGAGGATTGATATAGGCACGTTTGAAATCCTTGAACTCCGGCATGTCGTCCGACAACACGTCCAAGTCAATCACCACCACCCGGATGGGAAGCCCCACCTGCGGAGCAGCCAGTCCCACGCCGTCTGCTCGGTCCATCGTTTCAAACATATTTGTAATCAGCTCTTTCAAGCCTGGATAATCCGGCGTAATATCTTCGGCCTCCTGTCGCAACACAGGCTGGCCATACACATAAATCGGTAAAATCATATTCTGTTTTATTAAGTTTTTTGAGTTACATTCTTCTTGATTCCAAATACGACTGCAGAATGATGGTCGCACTGATTTCATCCACCAGCGCCTTGTTCTGGCGAGCCTTCTTCTTCAGGCCTCCGTCCAGCATGGCCTGATGCGCCAGCACGGAAGTAAACCGTTCGTCCACCAGTTCCACCGGAACTTCCGGCAGTTTCTTCTTCAGCTGGGCAAGGAAAGGCTTGATATACTTCATGTTTTCCGAATCCTCGTTGTTCAGCTGCTTGGGATGCCCCACAATGATACGCTCCACCTTTTCCTGGGCCACGTACTTCAGCAGGTAGTCCATCAGTTCGTGCGTCGGCACCGTAGTCAGCCCGTTCGCAATAATCTGCATCGGGTCGGTCACCGCAATCCCCGTGCGCTTTCTGCCATAATCTATTGCCAAAATTCTGCTCATACGCCGACAAAAGTACAAATTTATTCCTTACCTCTTCATATATAATACTTAAAAAAACATACCGCCCTTCCCAACCGTGCAAACTGAAACTCTCTGTTTCAAATAAAATCAGAGGCACACATCGGATTTAGGAAAAATATGCGTACCTTTGCACGCATAGAATACATATTTTACATCACACAATATGCAGGAAAAAATCATTATTCTTGACTTCGGTTCACAAACCACGCAGCTTATCGGCCGCCGTGTGCGCGAGCTGAACATGTATTGCGAAATTGTTCCTTACAACAAGTTTCCGCACGACGACCCGTCGGTTATCGGCGTAATCTTGTCGGGAAGCCCTTTCTCCGTGTACGACGAAAAGGCTTTTAAAGTAGACTTAACCCACATCCGCGGAAAGTATCCTATCCTGGGCATCTGCTACGGTGCACAGTTCATGGCCTACACCTACGGAGGAAAAGTGGAACCGGCCAACACCCGTGAATATGGACGTGCCCACCTGGCTACCTTCAACCACGAAAGCCCGCTGCTGAAAGGCATCCGCGAACATTCTCAGGTATGGATGAGCCACGGCGACACCATCACTGCCATTCCCGACGATTTCGAAATTATCGCTTCAACCGACAAAGTGGATATCGCTGCTTACCAGGCAAAGAATGAAAAACTCTGGGGCGTACAATTCCACCCGGAAGTGTTCCACACAGAAGACGGTACCCAACTGCTGAAGAACTTCGTGGTAGATATCTGCGGAGGAAAGCAGGACTGGAGCGCAGCCTCTTTCATCGAGACCACAGTGGCCAGCTTGAAAGAACAGCTCGGCAACGACAAGGTGGTGCTGGGACTGAGCGGCGGCGTAGACTCTTCAGTGGCAGCCGTATTGCTGAACAAGGCCATCGGCAAGAACCTGACCTGTATCTTCGTAGACCACGGGATGCTGCGCAAGAACGAATTCAAGAACGTGTTGCACGACTATGAATGTCTCGGACTGAACGTAATCGGCGTGGATGCCAGTGAGAAATTCTTCACTGAACTGGCTGGAGTGACCGAACCGGAACGCAAACGTAAAATCATCGGAAAAGGTTTCATAGACGTATTCGACGAAGAAGCCCACAAGATTCACGACGTGAAATGGCTGGCACAGGGTACCATCTACCCCGACTGCATTGAGTCATTGTCTATCACCGGAACCGTCATCAAGAGTCATCACAACGTAGGCGGTCTGCCCGAAAAGATGAACCTGAAACTTTGCGAACCTCTGCGTCTCCTGTTCAAGGACGAAGTGCGCCGCGTAGGTCGCGAACTGGGTATGCCGGAACATCTGATTACCCGTCATCCGTTCCCGGGTCCGGGTCTGGCCGTACGTATCCTGGGCGACATCACCCGTGAGAAAGTACGTATCCTGCAGGATGCCGACGATATCTTCATCCAGGGCTTGCGCGACTGGAAGGTGAAAGATGAAAACGGAAACGAAACTGCCCTGTACCATCAGGTATGGCAGGCCGGAGTTATCCTGTTGCCGGTACAAAGTGTCGGAGTAATGGGTGATGAACGTACTTACGAACGTGCAGTAGCCTTACGTGCGGTAACCAGTACCGATGCCATGACAGCCGACTGGGCTCACCTGCCATACGAATTCCTGGCAAAGGTTTCCAACGATATCATCAACAAAGTAAAAGGCGTGAACCGCGTTTGCTACGATATCTCTTCCAAACCGCCAGCCACCATCGAATGGGAATAATCCAATTAACTCTTTTATAAAAAAACAGCCTCAGCTTTTTCAAGCCGAGGCTGTTTTTTTTATGCTTTCGCCACCTTTTTCCTTATCGTCATCCAGTAGGCCGTCAGCACCAGCAGGCCAGTGACTACCCATGATACCGGATACACAATCATCAGCACATCGTATCCCCTCCATATCGGCGACACCACATACACCCACACCATTCGGAGCAGACAGGTACCGAAGACCGTCAGCAAGGCCGGAGTAAGCGATTTCCCCATACCCCGCAACGAAGAACCTGCAATCTCATAGCTGCTGGCAATAAACTGCAAAGCCAACACCAGGTGCATGCGAAGGATCCCATAGTGATGCACCATCGGCACATTGGAAAAGAATCCCAAAAAGAAATCACTCTGCCAGGCAAAGAGCCAGTTGAACGCCGCACAGAAAGCCAGACTCGACCCCATGCAAATCCAGAATACCCGGTGCACACGGTCCATTCTTCCGGCACCATAGTTCTGCGCAATGAAACTGATAGCGGCTCCGTTGAATCCCTGGATGATAAAATAACAATAGTATTCAAAATTGACGGCTGCCGCCGAACCGGCAATCGCATCGGCCCCGTAACTGTTGATGGACGACTGCACCACCACATTGGAAATGGAGAAAATCATTCCCTGCAAACCCGCCGGTACACCGATACGCAGCATACGGTTCAGTTCCGTGGAATAAATCTTCATCTTGCTGAAATGCAGCCGGAAAGGTTCTTTCTCCCTACACAGCAGCCTGATAATCAGCGCCGCACTTACCGCATTAGAGATTCCCGTCGCCACAGCCACACCTGCCACTCCCATGTGGAAGCAAAGCACGAACAGCAGGTTGAGCAACGTATTGACCACCCCGGCAATGACCAGAATATACAGCGGACGACGCGTATCGCCCATGCTTCGCAGAATCGCCGCCCCGAAATTGAATGCCATGATGAAAGGCATCCCCAAGAAATAGATACGCAGATAGGTCACGGCCTGGTCCAGCACATTCGGAGGGGTTCCCATCCACGTCAGAATCGGCTTGGCTGCCACCTGTCCCAGCAACAGCAGAAATATTCCGCTCAACAGAGCCACCAGCTCCACCGTATTGATGGCGTGGCGTATACTCCGGTCGTCCCGCTGACCGATATGGTTGGAGATAATGGCACAGGCTCCCATGGAGATACCCATGAACAGATTGATGAGCAAGCCGATGACAGGCGCATTACTTCCCACAGCCGCCAAGGCCTCACTTCCCACGAAGTGCCCCACCACGGCCACATCGACCGAATTAAAAAGTTCCTGTAACAAACTGCTGGCTGCCAACGGAAGGGCAAACACCAGAATTTTCTTGAACAACGGCCCGTTGAGCATATCAATCTCGTTGCTCCGGCTCCGTTTCTTATCCACACTGTTATCCATCTTTTTTACCTTCTTCAAAAATGCGCGGCAAAGTTACTGCAAATTTGGAAAAGATGGATGAAATCTCTCTATTCGTTTTCTTTCTGTTTCAATTCGTCCGTAAATTCCTGATAAAGGGCTACGGGACCATAGTGCCACAACTTGGTAGTTTCGTCAGATAGCCGTTTGTAAGTATCCGAACAATAAAAACGACGTAGATTGTTGTCATTGAGTCTGTAGCCCCCGTTTCATTGCGGTTGATGCAGTTTCAAAATTCTTTGACTCCCAAATCCCGATTCCTTACATCCACCTTACGAATATAATCACCCAGCCGTCTATAATTCTCCTTACTCATAGTTGTTCTTGTTAATCAGATTGACTACTACTTTCACCATAATATCTTTTTCTTCTGTACGACTCTCAGCTATCATCAGCGTAAGAGCCACAAGGGTGTTGTCAGCAATGCGCTTACTCCCATCCGGATTGTAGAGAATACCGTTACCAGCCATAAACCACAGGAAAAGGGTGGCAGCAATACGTTTGTTGCCATCACTAAACGAATGATTTTTCGTGACGAGATAAAGCAGCATAGCCGCTTTTTCCTCCACAGAAGGGTAAAGCTCCTGTCCGCCAAAAGTCTGGTATATTTGCCCGATGGAACTTTTAAAGGAATCATCCTTCTCATGGGCAAACCACTGACTTCCACCGAATTTTTCCTTCAGCTCTTCTATGGCCTGCATGGCTCCCTCATAGGTAGCATGGAACTTTACTTCGTTAGTGGTCTGCTCTACCGCCAGTTGCTGATAATCGTATCTGTCCAACGTTCCGAGAGCATAAGCGTAATCGGAAACCACTTCTACCAGATTAAGCGCATCTCCCGATGTCAGTGCTTCCTGTGCCTTGACTGTACGGCCCAAGACCGTTACCAATTGCTTTAATTCAGTATAACGCTGTTCGGTCAAAGCCTTGTTGACGGCATAGCCTTTCACCAGATATTCTTTCAACACTCTATTAGCCCAACGGCGAAAGTCTACACCTTTTTTTGATTTGACCCGATAACCAACAGAAATGATGACATCAAGGTTATAGAAACGTACCTCATGTGTCTGGCTTTTACCTTCTATCGCACCATGTTCTGTGGTTGTCGCAAAATTTGCGACAACCACTTCGCCTGCAAGCTCTTCTTTTATGGCATTCGCTATATGCTTACGGATTGTTTTTGAATCGCGCCCAAATAGTTCAGCTATCTGATAGGCATTCAACCATACCGTATCTTGATCTATTCTGACCTCAAGCCGTGTTTCTCCATCTTCCGAACGATAGATTACTATTTTGTCATTCAATTCCATACCCTAACTTCCTAAACAGATTCAACAAATCCTTCTTGCTTTCTTCTTCCTGTTTCAACAAGTCCTTCATTTCTACTTGCAGCTCTTTTATCTTACCAATAGTGACATATCTGCAAATGTAATGATTAAGCATGAGAAAAGCTACAGTTGTATTCAAAAGATTCCGTCCAACCTTTTTCCAAACCCTCAAGTCCTTCATCCGAAAACCTCCTGTCATTTTTTACGTTTTCTCAGGCAGAAACCTACGTTTCCCTTACGGAAAACATACGGCTCCGCACCGGGAAACGTACGGTTCCCGATAGGGAAACATAGAAAACGTAAAGACATATTCCCCATAATATACCAGCGTTTGAATAAAAAAGGCCGGAAGCCTCCCGATTCCCAGCCTTCAACATATCATCATCAAAAACGGGCCTAATCTGCCTGCATCTCAAACCGCCATTCTCCGGCAGAAAGCCTCAACTGCCGTTCACTTTTCGGCTCGCCGTTCACACGCCAGCTACGAAATTCGGCAAGAAGCTCCACTTCGGCAGACGTACCTTCCGGCACCCGAAGATACATGGTTCCGCCGTGAGCCGACTTGTCCATTTCCAGCACGATGCGGCGGCCACCCGACAAGGGGACCTGCGTACGGATGAAATTCAAATGTGCCGGATGAGGAGCCACCCGAAAAGTCCGAAAGGCTGGTTCCACAGTTTCTATGCCGGCAATGTACTGCGAAAGAATGGTCAGCGGACCGCCGCTCCAAGCATGGTTGTAAGTACCGCCTCCGAAACCTTCACTGCCGATGCCCCAGCCTTCCCACAAGGTGGTCAGCGGGCTTTCAATCATGGCGCGGTAACGCAGCTTCATGCGGTTCAAGGCGTCCTGATAATAGCCCATTGTACAGAGGGCCTCCAACACGTATTTCTCCATGTACGGACTGGCGTGATACCACTCGGAGAAAAAAGGACGGATGACCGGATACAGTTCTTCGGGCAAGACACCCGACACGACAGCCAGCGCCTGTGCACGGTCGTCGGGCTTTCCCTGATAATCCGGAGAAATGTAATACTTGCCGTTCCAGAACGTGCGGTGGAATACTTTCCGCAAGCGGTTGGCAGTAGTGTGTGCCCAGGCGGCTTCTTCCGACTCGCCAGCCAACCGATTCATCTCTTCGTATCCCTTCAGGGCAATCACGTACCAGAGATTGAACAGCAACGTCATATCCTTGTTCTCTCCCCAGTCGCCCCAGGTCCATCCGCCGGAACGAGGTACGACCAATCCCAGGGAATCCGTTTTCCACACATGAATGTATTTCTTTACCCGAGGAAGTACGTCGAGAATCGTCTGACAATCGCCCGTGCCCATGTAGTAGGTCCAGAAACCATAATGGCTCACACTGGCCAGCATCTGCATAGGCAGTTCGTCCTTGTAGTTTCCGGCCGGTACGGGGGCAAAGATGGTGCTGTCGCCCCGCTGCCATCCCATCAGTTCATGAATCCCCTTGCGGGTCAGTAGGTGAGCTTTCTCGTCGAGGGCATAGAAGGCCTCGCCCAGTTCGTTCACCACGTCGCCCCACCACTGGGCACGTTCGCGGTCGGGACAGTCCATGTACGTGTCGCGCATGGTGATGTACAGCGTGCGTTGCGCCTTGTTCCACAAACGGGTCAGCATCGGGTCGTCGCAAGCGAAACCGCCGGCAAAAGAGGTATCGTATCCTGTTTCACGGTACTTCACGTCGAGCACCTCCACTCCTTCGGGAAATTCATACTGCACATAGTGGCCGTTCATCCAGCCCTTGCATTCAAACTCCTGCTCGCCTTCCCGGGTGCGATATTCGGCAAACACATTGGGAGCCGAACCGCCCCGGTAGTTATCTGTACGGATACGGATGCACTTGCCGGCCGGAGCTTTCAAACGGAGGTAAGGGGTGACCTGTGCATTGTAAGGCAGATAGGTCCGCAACAGGGTATCGCCCTGCATCTCGGTGCGTGCGTAGAGTTTCAGGCCATAGTCTTTCCAGAACGGTATCGGACGGTCGACCAGCCGGTTCCAACCCGCTTTCTTCAACGAAATTTCGGTGGCTTTCTCCCATTTCTTATCGTCATAGTCGGGCGACTGGAAAGGAATGTCTTTGGCTGCATTGAACCCGATGTTCGATTCTGCCAGACGAAAATTAGGCTCCTCTCCTTGCGGCACATAATAGGCCGGATGCATCCTCATCCGCCATTTTGCATCGGGTTCCACCTCCTTTCCGTCGCAGGACAGAGAGAAGCTGATGCCTGCTGTAGGAGAATTGCGGTGGCTGAAACCGTCTTTGCCAAAATACCACACCAGCACAGCCACGGTATTCTTTCCGGCTTTCAGGGCGGGAAGTGAAGCAATGACATCACAGTAAGTATCCGAAGGGTTTGGCCCACGTTTCAATCCTCCTTCCGCCACTTGCAGTTCACCGTTCACCCAGAGCCAGTATTTCGTATCGGCAGCCAGACGCAGTTCCAGCGAACGAGGCGTTTCGTCTAATGTTACCGTATTACGAAAACACCACCATGTGCCGGGAGCGGCCGGCTCTTTTCCTTTCATGGTCCATACCTGTGCCTGGGCATAGAGAGAAAAGAGACAAACTATCACACATAACCACTTTTTCATGCTATTTGATTTTTTACTCTACAAAAATAACAGACCTGAAAAGAAAACCATGACAAAAACAATGGTTTTTCTTCCAAAACAAAGGAAAACACTATACACAAACAGCCCGCTCCTCTTCTCAGAGAAACGGGCTGCATATCATAGAAATAGTCTGGAATCAGTCGTCGATATCAATCACGCGCATCTGACTGTCGAAAGTAATTTCCCAACGGTTGGAGAGTTTTACTTCATATTCATTGCGCTTACGTTCAATCTGGATGATGGAAGCATCCGGGTAGTTGGTCTTCACATACGTACGGATGGCAGCAGGGATAATCTGTGAAGGAATGGCCGACTTGCATTTCACTTCTGTCCACTCACCCGATTTGTCAAATTCCACTTTTTCACCATTGGTGAAAATCACATCGTACGATTTGCTGAACAAATCACTGTCTTGTTTGGCCAATGCCACTTTTTTACCTTTAAAGTAAGTAGTGATGAACGTCTGGGCCTTGGTAGGCAACTGTCCCACCTGGATGGGCTTTTCGTTATCGGCCATTGCCACGGTTGATACAGTGAACACACACACGAGCAGGAAAACTAACTTTTTCATAATGTCTATTTTTTTAGGATGAATACTTTAATGATTTATTGTACTGCAAAGATGAGAGGCAATTCTGAAAAGATTCTGAAGAATTACCTTTTTTCGACAAAAAATCAAGAAAGAATGGTGAAAATATGCATTCCGTCCTCAAAACGATAGGAAAGACGGAGCCGATACGCCTTGCAAATGGAATCGACCAACGCCAGACCAAGTCCTGTGGAACCTTCTTTCTTCCCTTCCTTATAGAAGCGTTCAAAGATGCGGTCTTTGTCCAGGGGAGCTTCTCCGGTATTGCGAATTTCAAAAGAAGAGTCGGTGAAAGTGAGTTCGATTGTTCCCCCTTCACTTGTATGCACAAAGGCATTCTTCAGCAGATTGGTCAGCAAGACCGTGGCCAACGACTCGCTCATCTCCAGGCGAAAACAGTCTTCTACGTGTATATTTACTTGCACACAGCGGTATGCATATACTTCCTTATAATCGTCCAGATAGTGCAGCAGCAGTTCGTTCAGACATATCGGCTTCACATCCGTAAACTGGCGGTTCTCAATCTTGCACAAAAGCAACAACGACTTGTTCAGACGGGTCAGATTCTCCAGTGTGCGGTGGGTTTTCATCAGCTCCGAAAGCTGCTTCTCGGTCAGGGTGTCATCTTCCATCAGCATTTCCAGGCGGTTGCGACAGATGGCCAGCGGAGTCTGCATCTCATGGGAGGCATTCCCGATAAAGAGTTTTTGCTGCTCATAAAGCTGCTCACTGCGTTCGGAGAACAGATTGGCCGCTTCATTCAGCTTCCGGAATTCCACAATCCGCAACGATTCATCGAGCGGTTCCCGTTTGCTTCCCAGCCGATAGTTCTCCAGCCATTTCAACAAAGTGTACAGCGGACGCATATTGCGATGGAACACCCAGGCATTGACGGCCAGAATCATCAGCAGCAAAAGTACATACAGAAAGACAATCCATCCCAGAATGGCCCGCTGAAGGTCGTACTTCTCAATGGTTGGCGTGTAAACCACCAGCTCCATATAACCCCCGTCATCCTTTTGGAAAATGGTCATCAGAATGCGGGCAGGCTCAGTCTCGCCTTTTGCCGTAATGTACACCATTTCATCCCGATAGGAGATTTTTGGATACGAGGCCGCATATTCTGCACTTACGTCATAGAGGAAATACTGGTTGTTCGAACCGTTACTCGTATCCGGCATCTTTTCACCTGAAAGTGAACGGATTATCAGCGATTCCGCATAGTCACTCAGGGAATCGTCTACCTCGTCGTTCACTTCCTCCATGACGGCCAAATAGAACAGCACGGCCCAACACGTCAGGATGACCACCAGAATGGCAGACATGCGCCACATGACCAGATGAAACAGTTTCATTCTTCTACCAGTTTATAACCTATACCATATACGGCTTTCAACTCTACCGTAGCTCCCGCATCTTTCAAATGCTTGCGCAGATTCTTGATTTGGGCATAAATAAAATCAAAATTATCCACCTGATCGATGTGGTCTCCCCACACCGACTCGGCCAACGTGGTCTTGTTCACCAACCGTCCGGGACGCAACATAAAATAAAGCAGAATATCGTATTCCTTACGGTTCAAATCGATTTCCGTCCCCCCCACAATGACTTTAAAATGGTCGGGAATAATTTCCACATTGCCATAGGTCACCTTCCTCTCGCCTTCACGCTGGTTACGACGGAAGAGACTTTTCAAACGGGCATGCAGTTCGGCCAGGTGATAAGGCTTCGGCAAATAATCGTCCGCGCCTAGGTCGAGTCCTTTCACCTTGTCCTCCAACGAATCCTTGGCCGAGAGAATAATCACGTTGGTGCGCTTGCCCAAGGCTTGCAGCTCTTCCAGCAAATCAAGTCCACAACCATCGGGTAACATGATGTCCAGCAAGATGCAGTCGTAGTCATAATCCTCCACCTTGCGCAAAGCGGTCTTATAATCGGGGGCCTGGGATACCACATAACGTTCTTTTTCCAACGACCGAGTGGTGATTTCACGAAGATCCGCATCGTCCTCTACAATCAATATTTTCATGGCATAGCATTTTTAAAACAAAAAAAGCCATTCCAGACCTTCTGAGGTATCCGGAATGGCTTATAATTATCTGAATAAACAGTTATTATTCATTGAACCAACGTACATAGCAGAAGTCCTGGCGATGAGGCAGCGCGTCGTTCTTCGGGAACATACGGTAAGCTACCTTAAAGCTACCCGCGTTCGACAAACCGGCTATCATTTCAAAGGTAAACAGATTGCCTTCGCGTTTCACCATCTTCATCGGATTGACTGCATAGATGTATTCGCGTCCTTCCGCATTGGTGTAAGTTACTACCTGTTCTACACCGATGGCATCGTCCAGACCCTTTTCATCAATCACGCAAGTAAGCTTATAGTCTTTACCGCTTTCTACGTTACCGTTGCACAAATCCTGACATTTGTTGAATGAAACCACCTGAATTTCGTCCCACTTGGCAGCCACTTCTTCCTTCCATGCAGCAATTTTCTTCACTTCTTCATAGTTGTTGGCTTCCAATGCATGATAACGAGTAGCTTCCTTGGTATAGAATTTCGTAAAGTAGTCATCCAGCTGACGTTTCATGGTATAATGAGGAGCCACCTGAGCGATAGAGTTCTTAATGGTTCTTACCCAGCCTTCAGAATATCCTTTCTTATTTCTAGCATAATACAACGGCAGGATTTCTGTTTCCAGAATACTGTAGATAGTAGCTGCATCCAGCTGATCCTGATGTTCCTGATTCTGGTAAGTACGTTTCTCGGTCAATGCCCATCCGGCACCTTCACGATAGCCTTCCAGCCACCATCCATCCAAAACAGAGAAGTTAACCACACCGTTCATCAGGGCTTTTTCACCAGATGTACCGGAAGCTTCCAACGGACGTGTCGGAGTATTCATCCAGATATCTACACCAGAAACCAGACGACGGGCCAGCTTCATATCGTAGTTTTCCAAGAAAATAATCTTACCCAGGAATTCCGGACGGTTAGAGATTTCTACAATCTTCTTGATCAATCCCTGACCGGCACCATCGTGCGGGTGAGCCTTACCGGCAAACAGGAACTGAACCGGATAGTCCGGGTTGTTGACAATCTTAGACAAACGGTCCAAATCAGTGAACAGCAGGTGTGCACGTTTGTAAGTGGCAAAACGACGGGCAAAACCAATCAACAAAGCATTCGGATTAATCTTATCCATCAACGAAACCACACGCGACGGGTCACGCTGGTTCTTCAACCACGTGTCACGGAACTGGTCGCGGATATAATTAATCAATTTGTTCTTCAAAGCCACACGGGTCTTCCAGATTTCTTCATCGGGCACATTGTAAATGCGTTCCCAAATCTTCGGATTAGACTGGTCGTGCATGAAGTTCTTGTCAAAATATTTGTTGTACAATGCTTTCCATTCAGAAGCACACCAAGTGGGGAAATGTACACCGTTAGTAACATATCCAACGTGGTTTTCTTCCGGGAAGTAGCCTTTCCAGATACCTGAGAACATTTCCTGAGAAACTTTTCCGTGCAACCAGCTCACACCGTTCACTTCCTGGCAAGTGTTGCAAGCAAAGGTAGACATACAGAAGCGTTCATTCGGGTCACCCGGGTTGATACGTCCCAAATCCATCAAATCCTGCCAGCTGATACCCATACGCTGCGGATAACCGCCCATATATTTGCCAAACAGGCCTTCATCGAAGTAATCGTGGCCAGCCGGAACCGGAGTATGTACAGTATACAAAGAAGAAGCACGAACCACTTCCAATGCTTCATCGAATGTCAAACCGCTTTCCACGTAATCACACAGACGCTGTACGTTACACAATGCAGCATGTCCTTCGTTGCAGTGATATACGTCTTTCTTGATACCCAGTTTCTTCAACAGCAGCACACCACCGATACCCAACAGGATTTCCTGTTTCAAACGGTTTTCCCAGTCACCACCATACAGCTGGTGAGTGATGGAACGGTCGAATTCGCTGTTCATTTCATTATCGGTATCCAGCAAATACAAAGGTACACGACCCACATTGACTCTCCATACGTATGCATGTACGTAATAGTTCAAATACGGTACATCCAATACCATCGGCTGGTCGTTTTCATCTTTCACACGTTCCAACGGCAGACTGCCGAAATTCTGTGCCTCGTAGTTGGCAATCTGCTGTCCGTCCATTGAAAGGCTCTGAGTGAAATAACCGTAACGATACAAGAAACCGACACCACACATGTCTACGTTGCTGTCTGAAGCCTCTTTCAAGTAGTCACCAGCCAAGATACCCAAACCACCGGAATAAATTTTCAGTACGTGAGTCAAACCATACTCCATACAGAAGTAAGCGACAGACGGACGACTTTTATCCGGCTTTGCAGACATATATTCGGTGAATCTATCATAAATTGCATTAATCTTGCCCAGCATTTCCTTATCTACAGACAATGCCTCCAGTTTCTCGTAGTTCAAACGTTCCAACAAGGCAACCGGATTCTGCCCTACAGCGCGCCATAATTCCGGATCCAGTTCTTTGAACATTTCAGTGGCATCGTCATTCCATGCCCACCAAATGTTGCGAGCCATCACTTCCAGCATCTTCAATGATTCCGGAATACGGGATTTCACATTAATTTCCCTCCACACAGGAGTATTAGCATAGTTTGTCTTGATTTTCATATCACTAATATTTTATATAGTTCATTTTTTATAAGAGGTGCAACGTTCTTTTGCCTTACGCAAAGCGATGTCATACGCTTCATAATAATAGCGGATAAAATGTTTCCATAATGCCTTTTCCGCAATCCCGGACGCGTTTTCACGAATCACTTCAATTTCAGATTCCGGAAGGTTGGAGAATTCTGTAATGGTATCTCGAATCACATCTGCCACTTCTGAATAATTGTAATCAGTACGGTGAATCACTTTTACCCCATCCTGCAATGTTCCGGGATGTCCTTTCAAGGAATTTACCCACAAGCCAAATCCGGCCAAGTCCGTAGTGATGGCAGGCACTTTGAATGCCACACTTTCCAACGGAGTATATCCCCAAGGTTCATAATAAGAAGGATAGACACTCATGTCTGCCCCAATTACCAAATCATAATAGCCTTCGTTCAGAATGCCATCCTTTCCATTCAAATAGCAAGGTACAAAAATGACTTTCACTTTTGAATCTGCTGCATTGGACATATTCAGATACTTCAGCATATCCAATACTTGGTCGTGACTCATATTGTGCAACCAATGCGTAATGAAAGGACATTCCAACGGAGTATCGTATTCTTGGTCGCTTTCCAGACGCTGCTTCAGGTCTTCACGCGCCTCGCCTACCCAGCCCGGCACATTGACAAAAGCCAAAACTTCACGCGTCAGGTTCTTTTCACGTGTCAAACGGTTCAAGGCTTCCAAATACACATTGATTCCTTTATTCTTAAACTCATAACGCCCGCTGGTTGCCACAATCAATGTGTCATCATCCAAATGGGTACCCAACAGCTTGTTGGCCAAATTCAAAAGCAAGGCTCTTGCATACTTCCGTTTCTTCCCGAACATTTCACCTTTCGGAACGAAATCGTCCTCAAAACCATTCATCAACACCACATCGGCTTCCTTCTCCAGTAATTCCTTGCATTCATTGTTCGTAATATCGCTCACCGTCGTAAAGCAATCCACATAATGCGCAGTCTGCTTCTCAATGGAATGCTTGGACTCCACATTCAGTTCACGGGCCATCTGGTCACCGTTATAAGCGAATAAGTAATCATAGAGAGGTTTATTGTTTCCGGCAATGGAACGTCCGATGGTAGTTGCGTGTGTAGTAAAGATTGTGGCTATTTCCGGTACATGTTTCTGCAGATAGAGTGCCCCCAGTCCTGTCATCCATTCATGGGCCTGATAAATCACCTTATCGGTCATTGTCAGATTATACCTATAGAAACTTTCGGCGACTTTCCCGGCTGCGTATGAAAACATGGAAGCTTCATCATAATCCCCATAAGCATGCAGAGAATCTACATGAAAGTCAAGCCATGCTTGCGTATAAATATCATTTTTGTCCTTATAAAAAGGAGTAAAATCCACTAGAATTGCAATGGGGTTTCCAGGAACATTCCAGCGTCCCACACGAATATTCAACCCATCTTTTTTGATTGCATGTTCCCTCCATGCCTGAAGAAGTTTAGGTTCCTCCACAAACAGAGGATTCTCTTTACCCAGCCAGACATCTGGCCCTATAAAAAAGATTCGATCAGGGAAAGTATTCTGCAAGGTCTTTGCTCTTGTAGACAATACAGTGTAGATGCCACCCACTTTATTACATACTTCCCAACTAGATTCGAAAATATAATCAGGTGTTAGTAGCTGTTTCATCATCGTCTTTAATATCTTCTAAATCAACCGCGAAGATACAAAAAATATTGAAACGGAAGAAAAAAACGAAATTTTTTATGGTCACAGTGGGGATTCTGTCAGTACCTTCTAACAAGAAGCATTATAATAACATGAATATCAAATAGATAATAGATTTGTAAATGTAGCAGAAATTTCAAAAAAATTTCCCCGTGATACAGCCAGACCATACCACGGGGAAATGTAACGATTAATTAATTTTTAAGCTAAAGCAGAACCCATCAAGAAGGTAGCAGCCAAAGCTACAATGGCATACAATTCAGGGAATACAGCCAAAATCAAAGTATTACCAAACACGTTGTGTCCTTGACCGATGGCTGCGATACCGTTGGCACAAACCTGTCCCTGACGGATAGCAGAGAACAAGGCTACCAATCCCAAGCCAATACCTGAGCCCAATACGGCACAAGCCTGAATGGCTGTGATTTCCGGAGTCAATACTCCAAAAATACTTTGGAACATAAAGTAACCGGCAAAACCGTACAGACCCTGTGTACCTGGAAGCGCGGTCAATACCAGAAAGTTACCAAAAGCACTGTCGTTCTTTTTCAGCGCACCAATGGATGCATTACCTGCAATGGTTACACCATACGCACTACCGATACCTGACAAACCAACCATAATCGCAATGCCAATGTAGGCAATCAAAAGATTCATTTCCATAATAATTATTTGTTTTTTAGTTTTTAATTACTTTGTTATATTAATTCTTGAAAGGTTTATATTCCTTTCCTCCTCCTTCGTACCCAGCATTCTTGAAGAATTCCACGAAGGTCAGACGCATCGGATGCACCATGGCACCCAACACATTCATAAAGATATTGATGGCATGGCCGATGACAAATATCAGTACCATGACGATAGGACCGGCAATCACATTGTCCGGGCTCATTCCGACAGCCAGACTGTTGAATACACTGGCCAGAATGCCACCGGAAAGGCCCAAAGCAAACAGACGGACATACGACAAGACATCACCCAGCAAGCCGGTAGCCATATTGTAGCTGTCCCACAGCCCTAAACCGATATTGACAAACACATTCTTATCCGGACTATTATACAGATAAGCCATCAGTACGCCAATACCCAGAAAGACCAGATGCAGCGTACCTCCCATTGCCATTACGCCCGGAGCCGCAAAAGCAACCGCCGTGCTGACCAGAATCAAAATCCATCCGATAGTGGAAATGGCATATTTCACACCAAACTGAATGGTCTGATTAACAGCTTTCAAAATCATACCGAAAATAATCTGCACTCCTCCCAAAATCAGTGAAAGATTGAACATCTGCTGGTTATCCAGCGAAATGGATTCTTTCAAAGTCTGGAAAAACGGCAGTTGGATATCATACAGATTAAATCCGAAACAGGTACCCGTCAGCAAACCGCACACCATGGTCGAAGCGCCCAGAATCTGCACCAAAGTCAGAATCGGCTTCATGGATACGCTTAGTTTCTTGGCAAACAAACGATACAATGTAACGGCCAGCAACATGAACAAGCCATATCCGGAATCTCCCAGGCAGAGACCGAAAAACAGCATAAAGAACGGAGCAAAGAACGGTGTCAAGTCCAGTTCGTTGTACTTCGGCAACATATACAGCCGCATAATCGGCTCAAACAACCGGAAGAAACCTTTATTCTCCAAAAGGATAGGTACATCATCTCCCGGTACAGGGGCAGCTGTCTCATAATAGACTTCCTGCGAACGGAGATACTCGGTCATTTCCGCTACACGCTCCGTTGGAATCCATCCTTCCAGCAACATCAGCTTATTGTCGGCCAATACGTCGGTACTCAATACTACCTTCGAGAACTCAATCTGCGAATGTACCCGATGCTGGGCAGCCTGCAAATCCGGAATTACAGTTCCGGCCAGTTCCTTCAATTTATTTTGAAGCGTTTCCTGCTGCGCCTTCAAATCGGTGACGGTTTGTTGCAAGACGGAAAGTGAATTTTCCGGTAACTTGGCTGTTTCCACTTCCAGTTCCAGCACAGCATCACCTTTCGTAATCGTTACAAAATAGAGTTTCGAACCAACCCGGTTAATGACCGTAGCATGATACAAGTCCGTCCATTCCGGCTTGAACTGCTTTTCCGAACAGATATAAAAACCTGTCTGATAACCGGCAGCCTGTAAGCGGGAAATATTTTGAGGGTCGAAATCGCCCCATGGTTCCAATACGGCCGTCTCTTTTTCCACCGCCTGAAGGCGATGGGCAAGTTGCTGTGACTGATGAAGCAATTCTTCCGTTTGCCGCAAAGCTTGTTCTCCACTATCCGCGTTCCCTTCACAGGCTTCAACAGAAGGCACTCCCATTCCCTGCAACAATTTGATGGCAGAAGCATATCGGGCCGACAAGCGGATACTTTCCTGTAAGGAAGCATTCTCGGCCCCTCCTTGTGCCTTTGTCACCACATGTACGACTCCCAGGTCACGGATACTTTTCAAAAAACAATCATACTCTTTATGGTACACCAAAAAAGTAACCTTTGTCATTTTTGCAATCATACTTCCGCCTCCTTTCTTTTCTCCTGAATAGACTTCAAAATCTTCTGAGAGGATTTTGACAAGTTCTCCTCATCTTCCATAAAGCGTTTGATTTTCCGCAGCGCATCCTGATAACCCGGTATCTGCACCTTTTCAAACAAGTTCACCTTCTGAGTGGTTTTCTTTCGTGCATGTTCCAACAAATCGAGTTTAGCAAGCGTAAACTCTCTTTCGATAGCTGTTTCGGCAAGTTTCTTCAACAGATGAATACCGTCGGCATACCACTTCGGGCTACAGAATAAGCTAAATGGCCGGATATCAAACTCCACCTCATCCAGCAACGGAACACGGACACCTGCAATCTTCCGCACACCCAGATGCACATCTTTTACCCTTACCAATGAGGCATCAAACTCATTCCAAAGGGCATGCATGTGCTCGTATGAGGAGATTTGCGCTTCCAGTCGTTCCTCCAGCCCGGCAGCTTCTTCCTTACAGCGTTTCACTTCCATGCGCAAGGCACTCTCCTTATTCTTAATGATAGGGAGCGTACGCACACGGACCTTCAACTGCTTTTCAAGCTGTTGCAAAGAGGTCTTGTTATACTGAAATTTTATTGCCATTTTAAAGTCTTATATTTTTATTTCTTCCAATACTGATCTACGAATTCTTTCTTGATGTTCACCTCTTCCGGCTTGAAATATTTCCGGAACAGTCCCCAAGTCACATCCAACATTTCGGTCGTGTTCAGGTTCACATCGATGGCCAGCAACTGGTTGGCATAATCCTTGGCAAAAGCCAACGCACGTTCATCGTAATTGGTCAGGTCGAAACCGTTTTCCATCTTGGTCTTGGCATTGGCTGCATCGGCATACAGACGTACGGCGGCATTCATCACCTGCGGATGATCTTTACGGGTCTTCTTACCGCTTACCAGCTGTTTCAAACGTGACAATGAACGGAACGGATCGACAATTACCTTACCAATGTCGCTGTCACGACGCAAGAAGAGCTGACCTTCCGTGATGTAACCTGTATTATCCGGCACTGCATGCGTAATATCTCCTCCCGAAAGGGTGGTCACCGCAATAATCGTGATAGACCCTCCACTCGGGAACTGTACAGCTTTTTCGTAAATTTTCGCCAAGTCGGAATAAAGTGAACCCGGCATAGAATCCTTCGACGGAATCTGGTCCATACGGTTGGACACGATAGCCAACGCATCGGCATACGAAGTCATATCCGTCAGCAATACCAATACCTTTTCATTGTGCTCCACTGCAAAATATTCGGCAGCAGTCAATGCCATATCCGGAATCAGCAGACGTTCTACCGGCGGATTCTCCGTGGTATTCACAAAACTGATGATACGATCGAGAGCACCTGCGTTCGAGAATACATTCTTAAAATAAAGGTAGTCATCGTTTGTCATACCCATACCACCCAAAATAATCTTATCGGTCTGCGCACGCAGGGCCACATTGGCCATTACCTGATTGAAAGGCTGGTCTGGGTCGGCAAAGAACGGAATCTTCTGTCCGGACACCAGCGTATTGTTGAGGTCGATACCGGCAATACCCGTTGCAATCAGCTCTGAAGGCTGCTTACGACGGACCGGATTCACCGACGGACCCCCGATTTCCACTTCCATACCTTCCACCTCCGGTCCTCCGTCAATCGGTTCACCGAAAGCATTGAAGAAACGTCCGGCCAGCTGCTCGCTCACTTTCAGTGTAGGAGACTTACCTAAGAAAACGACCTCTGCATTGGTCGGAATACCTTCCGTACCTTCAAAGACCTGCAGGGTCACCTCATCTCCGGCAATCTTCACCACCTGCGCCAGCTTGCCGTTTACCATAGCCAGTTCATCATAACCTACCCCCGTCGCTTTCAGCGAACAAGTGGCCTTGGTTATCTGGCTAATCTTTGTATATATTTTTTGAAAAGCTTTTGTCGCCATTTTCTACCCATTTATTGATTTCACTTATTTTACTTTTCGTTCATCCACCAAATCCTGCAACTGTTTCCGGAACTCCGTGTACTGAGGAGAACGGAACGGTGAATAGTTCATCTGCTTGCAGATATTGATCATCTTCTTGAAGTAGTCCATTACTTCCACAAAATTGTCGAAGCTGAAATCCGTATGACAAATATCAATCACCATATTCACGATTTCTTCCTGACGTTCCATCGGAGTCACTGCATCCACCTCGTCAAACGCATCCTGCTGCAAAATCACAAAGTCAATCAGTTCCGATTTCCAGAAAATCACATGATATTCCACCGGTACACCGTCATCACCCAAGATGTTAATCTGCTCGGCGATTTCCTTACCACGCAACAGACGAGTCTTCAGTTCTGTCACCTTGCCAATCCATTCTCCATTGATATGCTCTGTGATATAGGACTCAAATTCAGGATATTCCAGATACTTTGAATAAGAATCAATCGGGTTTACAGCCGGATAACGCTTACGGTCGGCACGTTCCTGCTCCAAAGCGTAAAAACAGCGGGCCACCTTCTTCGTATTTTCGGTCACTGGTTCCTTCAAGTTACCTCCGGCCGGTGATACCGTACCGATAAAAGTAATAGAACCCGTCTGTCCATTGTTCAGGTGTACAAATCCCGCACGACCGTAAAAGTTGGAGATAATGGCAGAAAGGTCCATCGGGAACGCATCCGGTCCGGGAAGTTCCTCCATACGGTTGGACATCTCACGCAAAGCTTGTGCCCAACGAGAAGTAGAGTCGGCCATCAACAAGACCTTCAGTCCCATGGCACGATAAAATTCAGCCATCGTCATAGCCGTATACACAGATGCTTCACGGGCAGCTACCGGCATATTGGAAGTATTGGCCACGATAATTGTACGCTCCATCAGCTTCCGTCCTGTATGCGGGTCTACCAGCTCCGGGAACTCTGTAAAGATTTCCACTACCTCATTGGCACGTTCACCACAAGCTGCAATAATCACGATATCCGCCTCAGCCTGTTTGGAAATCGCGTGCTGAAGCACCGTCTTTCCTGTACCAAACGGTCCCGGAATAAATCCCGTACCTCCTTCCACAATCGGGTTCATCGTATCAATGACACGTACACCCGTTTCCAGCAATTTATATGGACGCGGCTTCTCCTTATAATTGGTCATCGCCTTCTTCACCGGCCATTTCTGAATCATATTCACCGGAATCTCGTTGCCTTCCGCATCCGTCAAGACTGCGACTGTATCTTCTATCGTATATTCACCTTCCGCTACAATGGATTTCACCTTATAAGTGCCCTGAAGCTGGAAAGGTACCATAATCTTCAATGGCTGATGGTTCTCTTCCACTTCGCCCAACCAAGCAGAAGGGCCCACTTCATCACCGGCTTTCACAATGGGTTTGAATAACCATTTCTTCTCCTTGTCCAGCGGATAAGTGTACTGGCCACGTTTCAAGAATACCCCCTCCATTTTGTCAAGGTCATTCTGCAAACCATCATAATTTTTCGAAAGCATGCCCGGTCCTAATGTCACTTCCAGCATGTGGCCCGTAAATTCGGCTTCCGCACCCACTTTCAGTCCACGTGTACTTTCAAAAACCTGTACATACACATTTTTTCCCACTACTTTGATGACCTCAGCCATCAGGCGGTCGCCTCCGGTCGAAATGTAACAGATTTCATTCTGTGCCACCGGACCGTCGACTGTCAATGTAACCATATTGGCGATTACGCCTATCACAGTTCCTTTTGTTGCCATTCTATTTTATTTTTACTATTTTCTAAACTCTTCCGGAATCTGTACTTCCTCCTTCAAATGCTGAATCATCTGACGGAACAGTTCGCTTCCCTTTTCTTTATCCAGTGAAATCCAGCGTTCAATCATCTCCAGCTGTAACAAGAAGACAAACAAACGCTCTACCGTGAAATAATTGAAGAACGACTCGTCTTCCAGCCACTTCCAAGCCAACAAATCTGTTTTCTTTTCCCGGTCCACCAGTTCATCCATTTCTGCAATACGTTGCAAGTCTTCCATATACTCCAACTGCTCGCCCAAGCCGAAATCACGCGCATTCGACATTCTCAACAGTTCACAGACCTCGGTATCTCCCACTATTCGTGGAGCTACTTCCAGTTTATATTTACGAGAGATAAAAGCAGAAAGGATATTGTTCACATTCAGACTGAACTCAAACCAGCGGCTCACAAAGCGATTACCACATTTCATGGCATACGCATAATAGGCAGCCGCAAGTGCCTCCTCAGCAACGAAATGTTCTTCACCTGCATTCTGAAGATACAATGCTACAAAATCATACAAATAAGAAGGGAATTTTTTCTCACGAGCATCCCCCTGCCGAACGGCCTCTATCAGGAGAAGCAAATCTTCGGCAGAAAAATTTCCTCGCCCGTCCACTCCCGAGTCCTTATCCTTTAATAATTTGAGTAGATTTATATTATCAAATTTCAGGTAAAACAAATCAATCAGTTTTTTGTCCTTATTAGACAACGAAGGATAAAGTTCAGATTTAAAGTTTTCAACGGTATAGCTCAGCTTGCCATCGTCTAAAGACAAAGAAGGCAAACCGGCTACCAAGTAATAATAGCTGCTCATGCCATTGGATTAAAACAACATTTTAACTAACTGAGGACGAAGGAATTCTTTAAAATAATTTTCAAACTCTTCCTCTCCGAAATTCACTTTATAAGAGCCATCCGCAGGCGAAATAGAGAACAGCATCTTCATTCCATTCACCTGGTTAATCGTAACCCCCTTATCCAGCAAAGCCTTAGCCTTTACGGTGAAATATTTCTTCAAATCCTCCGCATCTTTCACTGAGATTTCAATAGGCTCATTGGCAGACCATTTTTCAGCCAATGTCAAAATAAATTTATAAAGGAATTCTTTGTCCGTAGTAAAACCTTTCACTGCCTCTTCCACTGTCTGGTTAGTCAGCAGATTAGCGACTTCGGTCCTTAACGCATTCAACGCCTGACCTGCAAAAAGTTTTAACTCCGATTTCGTGTTTTCAGTCAATTCATCAGCTGATTTTTTTGCCTCGGCCAGTATCGATTCGGCCTGTTTCTTCGCATCTTCAATCAACTTCTCCGCCTGAGCCTGAGCTTCACTTACCAAGCGTTGAGCTTCCTCATTTCCTTTCTCTACCCCTTCACGGTAGATTTTATCGGTTAGCTCTTGAATCTTGTTTTCCATGATGATATATATTTATTAAAGTTTACTGCTAATATAAGATTTTTTTCACAGTCCAAATATAGCAACTTTTTTATTCAAAGCAATTATATTCATCATGAATATTTGACTGAAATATCTCTAAAAAAGACCAATACAGAATATCCTACCAGACTTTGTAAAGAACTGAACAGGACACAAAATAAAGCCCCGAGATATTGCTATCTCGAGGCTCTCTGTAAAACGGCGACTACCTACTCTCCCACTTGTACGCAGTACCATCGGCGTGGCGAAGCTTAACTTCTCTGTTCGGAATGGGAAGAGGTGGAACCTTCGCGCCATAGTCACCTTAATATCCTTTCAATTAATAATGAATAATGAATAATGAAAACCTATCCATTCTCCTTATCAATCATATTTTATCATGACTCACAAGCAAGCAATCTCAGCACTCGGCTGAACGTATATATCATCCTTTGATGCTTTTTCCATCCGCCCTGCGCGGATAAGGAAAGCCTTCGGGCAATTAGTAATGCTCGGCTTTGCTGTCTCCAGCTTTACACCTGCATCCTATCAACGTTGTCGTCTTCAACGACCCTGAGAAATCTAATCTTGTGGCCGGCTTCGCACTTAGATGCTTTCAGCGCTTATCCGATCCCGACTTAGATACCCGGCGATGCGCCTGGCGGCACAACCGGTAAACCAGAGGTCGGTCCAACACGGTCCTCTCGTACTAGTGTCAGAGCCACGCAAATTTCATACGCCCACGATAGATAGAGACCGAACTGTCTCACGACGTTCTGAACCCAGCTCGCGTGCCACTTTAATGGGCGAACAGCCCAACCCTTGGGACCTTCTCCAGCCCCAGGATGTGACGAGCCGACATCGAGGTGCCAAACCACTCCGTCGATATGAGCTCTTGGGAGGGATCAGCCTGTTATCCCCGGAGTACCTTTTATCCTTTGAGCGATGTCCCTTCCATACGGAAACACCGGATCACTATGCTCTAGTTTCCTACCTGCTCGACTTGTCTGTCTCCCAGTCAAGCGCCCTTATGCCATTACACTCTGCGGACGGTTACCGATCGTCCTGAGGGCACCTTTAGAAGCCTCCGTTACGCTTTTGGAGGCGACCACCCCAGTCAAACTACCCACCAAGCAATGTCCTCCTGCCTGGAGTTAGAACTCAAACAAACGAAGGGTCGTATTTCAACAGCGGCTCCACGAACACTGGCGTGCCCGTCTCAANTTGCGCGCTCCGACCGCTTGTAGGCGCACGGTTTCAGGTACTCTTTCACTCTTCTGTTCGAAGTGCTTTTCACCTTTCCCTCACGGTACTGGTTCGCTATCGGTCTCTCGGGAGTATTTAGCCTTGCCGGATGGTCCCGGCGGATTCACGCAGGATTCCTCGTGTCCCGCGCTACTCAGGATACCGCTACGCTTCCTCTCGCTTCATGTACCGGACTCTCACCGTCTTCGGTCTGATTTTCCAAACAGTTCCATTCACGAGATTTCTTGCGATGTCGCGGTCCTACAACCCCTCAGATGCCGTAACATCTGAGGTTTGGGCTANTGAGCCTTAGGACCCGACTTACCCTGATCCGATTAGCGTTGATCAGGAAACCTTAGTCTTTCGGCGAGGGGGTTTCCCACCCCCTTTATCGTTACTTATACCTACATTTGCTTTTCCATACGCTCCAGAGTGGCTCACGCCACGCCTTCGACGCTGAATGGAATGCTCCCCTACCAACCATTGCTGNTCCATCTGAAGATGGATGTTATCTCTTCAAGATAACGGGTTGTCCCATTCGGAAATCCGCGGATCAAAGGTTATTTGCACCTCCCCGCGGCTTATCGCAGCTTATCACGTCCTTCATCGCCTCCGAGAGCCAAGGCATCCGCCATGCGCCCTTTCCTACTTTCCTTATCACGTGCACACTCCGTTTTTCAACGGGTGCGGGATGATATATACTTTTAGCTTTCGTACTAAAATTACTTTTTGCTTGTTACATCATGTCATAGACCGTTTTTCAGTTAAAAGTTAATAGTTAACAGTTAAAATCACTTTTAATTTTCAACTCTTGCCTTTTAACCCTTCAAGTGGAGAATAACGGATTCGAACCGTTGACCCCCTGCGTGCAAAGCAGGTGCTCTAGCCAGCTGAGCTAATCCCCCAAGATTCATGCTTCATTTTTTTCAAAGCGGCTGCAAAGGTAGTCATTTCCTTTCAAACCTGCAAATAAAAAGCGAAGTTTTTTCTGAGGTAGTCCCAGGCAGAGTTGAACTGCCGACCTCTACATTATCAGTGTAGCGCTCTAACCAACTGAGCTATAGGACTGTGTCAGTTAATAGTTAAAGGTTAACAGTTAAAAGCGAAAACCAAACTATTGACTGTGTGATTCAGTTCAACCTCGTCCGTTCCGACTCGGCTTCATCTTTCTCTCTTCTTATATCGAAAAACAAACTCATCTGCAGTACAAGGCAAGAACCTTCGTCGGTTCCTCTCCAGAAAGGAGGTGTTCCAGCCGCACCTTCCGGTACGGCTACCTTGTTACGACTTAGCCCCAATTACCAGTTTTACCCTAGGGCGCTCCTTGCGGTTACGCACTTCAGGTACCCCCGGCTTTCATGGCTTGACGGGCGGTGTGTACAAGGCCCGGGAACGTATTCACCGCGCCGTGGCTGATGCGCGATTACTAGCGAATCCAGCTTCGTGGAGTCGGGTTGCAGACTCCAGTCCGAACTGAGAGAGGCTTTCGGGATTGGCATCCGGTCGCCCGGTAGCTGCCTTCTGTACCCCCCATTGTAACACGTGTGTAGCCCCGGACGTAAGGGCCGTGCTGATTTGACGTCATCCCCACCTTCCTCACATCTTACGATGGCAGTCTGTCCAGAGTCCTCAGCACTACCTGATAGTAACTGGACACGAGGGTTGCGCTCGTTATGGCACTTAAGCCGACACCTCACGGCACGAGCTGACGACAACCATGCAGCACCTTCACAGACGCCTTGCGGCTTGCCTGTTTCCAAGCAATTCGTCTGCAATTCAAGCCCGGGTAAGGTTCCTCGCGTATCATCGAATTAAACCACATGTTCCTCCGCTTGTGCGGGCCCCCGTCAATTCCTTTGAGTTTCACCGTTGCCGGCGTACTCCCCAGGTGGGATACTTAACGCTTTCGCTAAGCCGCTGACAGTCTATCGCCAACAGCGAGTATCCATCGTTTACCGTGTGGACTACCAGGGTATCTAATCCTGTTTGATACCCACACTTTCGAGCCTCAACGTCAGTCGCGGCTTAGCAGGCTGCCTTCGCAATCGGGGTTCTTCGTGATATCTAAGCATTTCACCGCTACACCACGAATTCCGCCTGCCTCAACCGTACTCAAGGACGCCAGTATCAACTGCAATTTTAAGGTTGAGCCTCAAACTTTCACAGCTGACTTAACGACCCGTCTACGCTCCCTTTAAACCCAATAAATCCGGATAACGCTCGCATCCTCCGTATTACCGCGGCTGCTGGCACGGAGTTAGCCGATGCTTATTCATAAGGTACATACAAACACCCACACGTGGGTGACTTTATTCCCTTATAAAAGAAGTTTACAATCCGTAGGACCTTCATCCTTCACGCTACTTGGCTGGTTCAGGCTCGCGCCCATTGACCAATATTCCTCACTGCTGCCTCCCGTAGGAGTTTGGACCGTGTCTCAGTTCCAATGTGGGGGACCTTCCTCTCAGAACCCCTATCCATCGTCGACTAGGTGGGCCGTTACCCCGCCTACTATCTAATGGAACGCATCCCCATCGCTTACCGATAAATCTTTAATCTTATTTGCATGTGCGCTTAAGATACCATCGGGTATTAATCTTTCTTTCGAAAGGCTATCCCCGAGTAAGCGGAAGGTTGGATACGCGTTACTCACCCGTGCGCCGGTCGCCATCAAACTTAGCAAGCTAAGTTCATGCTGCCCCTCGACTTGCATGTGTTAAGCCTGTAGCTAGCGTTCATCCTGAGCCAGGATCAAACTCTTCATTGTAAAATATTTTTCACTCTTTCGAGCATTGTTGTCTCTGTTTCAGGAAACCGATTTCTATATCCTTTTCAGGTTATTGACGGTTCTTGTTTCATCCCATATATACATTATATATAAGACTACTTCTTGTACTACATCTTCGTTTGTTTATCTAAAGTCTTTCAAAGAACTATCTTTCTTTCGTGCTCCCGTTTCAGCGGGAAAGCGTTTGCAAAGGTAAGGCGTTTTTTCTTTCCCTCCAAATTTTTCCGGAAGTTTTTTTTCGAAAAAGTTTTTCAGGGTGACCTCGCGGGGCTTATCCCTTTCTCGCTCCCTTGCGTTCTTGCAAGGTAAGATACTCGGGTGCAGCGCCTTTGAAAGTCTGCCTCTCTTCACCAGTCTGTCATCTTCAGCGGCTCTCCCTCTCGAAAGCGGTTGCAAAGGTACGCACTTTTTCCGCTTCCGCAACTTTTATCACACTCTTTTTTTCAAAAATTTTTGAAGATTTTTATAAGTCACTGAAACAGAATGTGTTGCAGGACATATTTTTCCGACGCCTCCGGAAACGGACGGGAACATGCCTACATTATGTATTTCGCGCGGGCGCGAGCGTATACATTTGATATGTATAAACCTATGCTGCATATAAACCGAACATCTTCCTAAAGAAAGGAATACATATATACATAAAGAAGAGCGCACAAGAAAATCCATGAAGACTTTTGAAGACTTTTGACACCCACAAAAAAACGCACTTGCGTTTCAACTAAAACGCCAAAGAGTTTTGAGTCAAACACACTTGCGTTTTAAATCAAACGCACTTACGTTTTGAGTCAAACTCAAATACAGTTTCCCAGCCTATAGGGAAAAACCTATAACAAATTGATATACAACATATTTCAAAATGACAGGATTTAAACTTGCCCATTAGGAAACAACCAGACATTGACAATACAATATCTTATGATAAACTCCTCTTTCTCAACAAAGGCACCTTCTTTTCAAAAAAGGCTTTTATATTATCTGATATAGCGTAAACTCGTATATCTTTGCAGAAAAATATAAAACAATGAGAAAAACACCCTTAATCGCACTCGCAGGACTTTTAATAATAGGCAGTACATCCTGCGTAACCAAGAAAAAATTCCTTATCGCCGAAAACGGCAGAATAGAAGCCCTTTCTAGAGGAGATAACCTGCAAGGCCAGCTGAATGAATGCCACAATGAAATGGAAAAGATGCGTGAGCAAATAGACAAATTGCAGCAAGACACCAACCGCCAGGGAAACTCCATCCGGCATTATCAGCAGCTGTTGTCCAGCAACATGAACGAACAGGAAAAGCTGAATTCTCTGCTAGGAGAAAAACTGAAAGAACTGGACGAACGGGAAAAAACCATTCAGCAACTTCAAGGAATGATTGACCAGCAGAATGCCAAAGTACAAGACCTGCTCAGCAGTGTAAAAGATGCATTGCTCGGCTTCAGCAGTGACGAACTGACAGTACGGGAACAGAACGGGAAAGTGTATGTAGCCATGTCGGACAAACTGCTGTTCCAGTCCGGAAGTGCCAAACTGGACAAACGAGGTGAAGAAGCCTTGGGGAAACTAGCCGAGGTATTGAACAAACAGACGGAAATAGACGTATACATTGAAGGACATACTGACAACAAGCCCATCCACACTGCACAATTCAAGGACAATTGGGACTTAAGCGTTATCCGAGCTACCTCCGTAGTGCGTATTCTGATTGAAAAATACCAAGTCAATCCACTTCAGATACAACCCTGCGGACGTGGTGAATTCATGCCTGTTGCCGACAACGAAAGTGCTGAAGGACGGGCAAAAAACCGCCGGACAGAAATTATCATGGCCCCGAAACTGGACAAACTGTTCCAGATGCTGCAAAAATAAAACTACAAAACATATCACTCATAAATAAGCTGAAAGTCCCGCCCCCTTCCCAAAGAAGCCTGCCGGGACTTTTCAATTCTCCACATTATCATAGACTCCTCACCCACAGCCATCACCTTTCCAATATTAAAGAAGCTCTCCCCCCTCCCGCACACTATAAGACAACAAGTAAAAGCCGGGGAAACTGCAAAAACCCACATAAACTCCCCTACTTCCCTCCCTTAAAAGTTAAAACCGGAAGAGAAACAAAAAAAACGAAGAAACATGCTCTAAAACATGAGAATTTATTAGTGTAATTTTACACTTATCCGTAATATTGCAGTCGAATTAGTGTTACTAATACACTTTGAAAAACAAATGAAATAACAGGAACTTTTGATAGCCACGGAATCAATACACAAATCATTAAAATACTTACAATTATGAATTGGAATTCAACTGAGTTTATTTGGCTCGACTGGCTGGTTCTCGCCGTCGGGGTCATGGCTATTGTATGGGCTGTTTACCGTACAATCAAAAAAGATCATGAAAAGATGAAAGGTGCCGACAGTCAGGATTACCTTTTCGGAAAAGGAGAACCTTGGTATATCATCGGTGCTGCCATTTTTGCAGCCAACATCGGCTCTGAACATCTGGTAGGATTGGCTGGTACAGGCGCAAAAGACGGTGTGGGAATGGCACACTGGGAGATGCAAGGCTGGATGATTCTTATCCTTGGATGGCTGTTTGTTCCTTTTTACCAGTTGTTGAATAATAAAATGGGGAAAATTATCACCATGCCGGACTTCCTGAAATTCCGCTATACCCAGCGCACCGGTTCATGGTTGTCCATCATCACTCTGATTGCCTACGTGCTGACAAAAGTATCCGTAACAGCCTTCACCGGCGGTATCTTCTTCGAATACCTGCTCGGACTTCCATTCTGGTGGGGTGCACTCGGTCTTATCTTCATTACAGCCGTATTCACAGTTTTCGGCGGCATGAAAGGAGTCATGACACTATCTGCCATCCAGACCCCGATATTAATCATCGGCTCATTTCTCGTTTTATTCCTGGGTTTGAACATGCTCGGTGACGGCAGTATTTCGGAAGGATGGTCACAAATGATGGCCGCATGTAACGCCGCACACGACGGTTTCGGTACAACCCACATGTTCCACACCGACCCTGCCGACCCCATGTATCCGCAGTTCCCTGGCTACGTAGTATTCCTCGGAGCATCCATCATCGGTTTCTGGTACTGGTGTACTGACCAGCATATCGTACAACGTGTACTCGGACAAACTAAAGGAGAAGACAACCGCAAAGTCATGGCCCGTGCACGCCGCGGTACAATCGCAGCCGGTTATTTCAAACTGTTGCCTGTATTCATGTTCCTGATTCCGGGTATGGTGGCTTTCGCACTCTCTCAAAAGACCGGCAGCAGCATCGTCATGGATATCACCAACACACACGACACAGACGGCGCTTTCGCCATGATGGTAAAGAATATCCTGCCGGCCGGTGTGAAAGGTATCGTAACCATCGGTTTCATCTGTGCCCTTGTAGCTTCTTTAGCTGCCTTCTTCAACAGCTGCGCCACCTTGTTCACAGAAGACTTCTACAAGCCGATGAAAAAAGGCATGAGTGAAAGCCATTACGTAATGGTAGGACGTATCGCTACCGTCGTAGTCGTACTTTTGGGACTGGCTTGGATGCCTATCATGATGAACATGGGTAACCTGTATTCTTATCTCCAAGATATCCAATCACTGATTGCTCCTGCCATGGTGGCTGTATTTACCCTTGGTATCTTCTCGAAGCGTATCACTCCGAAAGCCGGAGAATGGGGACTTATCGGTGGCTTCCTTATCGGTATGGTACGTTTGCTGACTAATGTAATCACCGACTCAGGCAAAGCTGTCATGGACGGTGCATTCTGGGAATACACCTCTTGGTTCTGGCAGACCAACTGGCTGATTTTCGAAGTGTGGTTGCTTGTATTCATCGTCATTCTGATGTACGTGGTATCCATGTTTACTGCCAAACCGACATCTGAACAGATTGCTGCCATCACGTTCACAGGCGACTACAAGAAAGCCATCCGTGAAAGCTGGAATATGTGGGATGTCATTGCCACATTGGGTGTTGTAGTCCTGTGTGCATTGTTCTATGCATATTTCTGGTAATCCGAAAAACAACGGCTTATAATGGAAGAGGATATGCAGGAAATTGTATATCCTCTTCCACGTTTATAGGGAAACTACCGAAAAACATGCATTCTATGTTGAAAAACATTTGAAAAAATGAACAAGTAATTGTTTTAAGTGTTACTTTTACACCATACAAATAATATTAAAGATAAATTTATGAAAAGCATGAAGAAATCACTTCTAGGCATGAGTGCTGCATTGATTTTTTTCTGCGGATGCAGTCAAAAGCAGGAAGCTCCCAAACTGACCTTATCGGGTTTGGACCCAGCTAATTTTGAAACGCTTGTAGATAGTGTAAAACCTGTAAAACTTTACACTTTAAAAAATCATCAAGGGATGGAAGTCTGTGTCACCAATTTTGGAGGACGACTGGTTTCCATTATGGTTCCAGACAAAACCGGCAAGATGACCGATGTAGTTCTCGGCTTCGACAGCATTGCTGACTACCAGCATATTCCGAGTGATTTCGGTGCAGCCATCGGGCGTTATGCCAACCGAATCAACAAAGGTAAAATCACTCTTGACGGACAAGAAATCCAACTTCCGACAAACAACTTCGGTCACTGCCTGCACGGCGGTCCTACCGGATGGCAATATCAGGTATATGAAGCCAATCAAACCAATGACAGTACCCTTGTGCTGACCATGAAATCACCGGACGGAGACAATAACTTCCCGGGCAACGTAACGGCTCATGTAACCTATTCCCTGACAGCCGACAATGCCATCGATATCCAGTATGATGCCACTACCGACAAGACGACTGTCATCAACATGACCAACCACTCGTATTTCAACCTGAGCGGTGATCCTTCAAAACCGGCTACTGACCACGTGCTTTATGTGGCTTCCGACAGCATCACACCGGTAGACAGCACCTTCATGACCACCGGCGAAATGATGGCAGTAAAAGATACTCCGTTCGACTTCAACACGCCGAAGACCATCAGTCCGGATGTCACAGACTTTACCAACGAACAAGTGAAATTCGGTAACGGATTCGACCATAACTGGGTATTGAAGACCAAAGGTGACATCAACCAGCTGGCTGCCAAACTGACTTGTCCTACCACAGGTATCAGCCTGGAGGTCTACACCAATGAACCAGGTATCCAGGTGTATACAGGAAACTTCCTGGACGGAACGGTGAAAGGAAAGAAAGGCATCGCCTATCCGCAGCGGGCTTCCGTTTGTCTGGAAACACAACACTATCCCGACAGCCCCAACAAGCCCCAATGGCCTTCTGTTATTCTGGCTCCAGGACAAACTTACCAGAGTCACTGTATCTTCAAATTTACAGTGGAGAAATGACAGGCCCCACAAGAAACCTAGTTGAAAAGAACAAAAAGTCAAAAATTGAATGACCACTTACTATAATCATAATCCCAAATTCTACGTCGGCATCGACTGCATCATTTTCGGATTCGAAAAAGGAGAACTGAACTTATTGCTGCTGAAACGAAATTTTGAGCCGGCAATGGGCCAATGGTCTCTGATGGGAGGATTCATCCAGGAAAATGAAAGTGCGGACGATGCGGCCAAACGGGTACTGAGCGAGCTGACGGGTCTGGAAAATGTGTACATGGACCAGATTGGAGCCTTCGGTGCCGTAGACCGCGATCCGGGAGAACGCGTAATTTCACTGGCCTATTATGCGCTTATCAACATCAACGAATACGACCGGGAACTGGTGCAGCAGCACAATGCGTACTGGATAAACATCAATGAAATTCCCGAACTTATCTTCGATCACAACGAGATGGTGGAGAAAGCACGTGCCATCATGCGCCAGAAGGCATCGAGAGCCCCCATCGGCTTCAACCTGCTTCCCGAGCTGTTCACCTTGACTCAGCTGCAAAGCTTATATGAAGCCATCTACGGAGAACCGATGGACAAGCGCAATTTCCGCAAACGTATCGCAGAAATGGGATTTATTGAGAAAACTGATAAAATAGATAAAACAGGATCCAGAAGAGGCGCCTCTCTTTATAAATTTAATGACAAGGCATATCAGAAGGACCCGAAATTTAAACTTTAATCACATGTTAGAAGCACTAAAAGAAGAAGTTTTCCATGCAAACCTGGATTTGGTAAAGCACGGACTGGTGATTTTTACGTGGGGAAATGTGTCTGCCATCGACCGTGAAAGCGGACTGGTAGTCATCAAACCTAGCGGAGTGTCTTACGATGAAATGAAAGCTGAGGATATGGTAGTAGTCGATTTGGAAGGAAACGTGGTGGAAGGCAATCTGCGCCCTTCAAGTGACACCCCTACCCATCTGGTTCTCTACAAAGCTTTCCCTGAAATCGGCGGAGTGGTACACACCCACTCTACTTACGCCACTGCCTGGGCACAGGCCGGATGCGACATTCCGAACATCGGTACCACTCATGCAGACTATTTCCACGAGGCAATTCCCTGCACAGCCGACATGACAGAAGAGGAAGTGAAGGGTGCCTACGAACTGGAAACGGGAAATGTCATCGTGAAACGCTTCGAGGGCATGAATCCGGTACATACTCCGGGAGTACTCGTAAAGAATCACGGACCTTTCTCATGGGGTAAAGATGCACACGATGCCGTACACAATGCCGTAGTCATGGAACAAGTGGCAAAGATGGCCAGCATTGCTTACGCTGTCAACCCGCACCTGACCATGAATCCGCTGCTGGTAGAAAAACACTTCAGCCGCAAGCACGGTCCGAACGCTTACTACGGACAAAAGAAATAACAACAAAGCCAACCAATTAATTATAAAATACAATCACTATGAACACATTTGACCAATATGAAGTATGGTTCGTAACCGGAGCTCAGCTCCTTTACGGAGGCGATGCAGTCATCGCAGTAGACGCACACAGCAACGAAATGGTAGCAGGTTTGAACGCCAGCGGCAAACTGCCTGTGAAAGTGGTATATAAAGGAACAGCCAACTCTTCAAAAGAAGTAGAAGCCGTATTCAAAGCAGCCAATAATGACGAAAAATGTATCGGTATCATCACTTGGATGCACACTTTCTCTCCGGCCAAGATGTGGATTCACGGTTTGCAGCAATTGAAAAAACCGTTGCTCCACCTGCACACTCAGTTCAACAAAGAAATTCCATGGGACACAATGGACATGGATTTCATGAACCTGAACCAGTCTGCTCACGGCGACCGCGAATTCGGTCATATCTGCACTCGCATGCGTGTCCGTCGCAAAGTGGTAGTAGGTTACTGGAAAGAAGAATCTACTCAGAAGAAGATTGCTGTCTGGATGCGTGTATGTGCTGCATGGGCTGACGCTCAGGATATGTTGATTATCCGTTTCGGCGACCAGATGAACAACGTAGCCGTTACCGACGGTGACAAAGTAGAAGCAGAACAGCGCATGGGATACCATGTAGACTACTGCCCGGTAAGCGAACTGATGGAATACCACAAGGCTGTAAAAGACGAAGATGTGGATGCATTGGTAAAAACTTACTTCAGCGAATACGACCACGACGCAGAACTGGAAGACAAATCTACAGAAGCCTACCAGAAAGTATGGAACTCAGCCAAAGCTGAACTGGCTCTCCGTGCCATCCTGAAAGCAAAAGGCGCCAAAGGTTTCACGACTAACTTCGACGACCTGGGTCAGACAGACGGCAGCCACTTTGACCAGATTCCGGGATTGGCTTCTCAGCGCCTGATGGCAGAAGGATATGGTTTCGGAGCAGAAGGCGACTGGAAATCAGCTGCTTTGTACCGTACCGTATGGGTAATGAATCAGGGCTTGCCTAACGGATGCTCTTTCCTGGAAGACTACACACTGAACTTCGACGGTGAAAACAGTGCCATCCTGCAGGCCCACATGCTGGAAGTTTGCCCGATGATTGCTGCCAAGAAGCCTCGTCTGGAAGTACACTTCCTGGGTATCGGTGTCCGCAAGAGCCAGACTGCACGTCTTGTCTTCACTTCCAAAGTAGGTACAGGATGCACAGCTACTGTAGTAGACCTTGGCAACCGCTTCCGTCTGATTGTAAACGATGTAGAATGCATCGAACCGAAACCGCTGCCTAAATTGCCGGTTGCTTCTGCCCTTTGGAAACCGATGCCTAACTTCGAAATCGGTGCTGGTGCATGGATTCTGGCTGGTGGAACACACCACTCTTGCTTCTCATACGACCTGACTGCAGAATACTGGGAAGACTATGCTGAAATCGCCGGTATTGAAATGGTACATATCAACAAAGACACTACCATCGGTGAATTCAAGAAAGAACTTCGCATGAACGAAGTATACTACATGCTGAACAAAGCACTCTGCTAATACTTTGTCAGTTTCATTAAAAGTGCTGGACAGAAGATTTCTTTCTGGCAGCACTTTTAATTTTTCCTATCGCTTTATTTCTTAACTTTAAATTGTTGATTTTGATATGAAATCAGATGCTAAGTCAACCATTGAGGCAGGCAAGGCCATTCTGGGTATTGAATTCGGTTCCACCCGAATCAAAGCTGTCTTGATTGACCAGGAAAACAAACCCATCGCACAAGGTAGCCACACGTGGGAAAACCAGCTGGTAGACGGACTCTGGACCTACAGCATTGAAGCTATCTGGGCTGGCGTGCAAGATTGTTACGCCGATCTCCGCGCCAACGTAAAGAAACAATATGGCATAGAAATAGAAACGCTTGCAGCCATCGGCATCAGTGCCATGATGCACGGCTACATGGCTTTCAACAACAAGGAAGAGATTCTGGTACCTTTCCGCACTTGGAGAAATACCAACACGGGAAAAGCTGCTGCCGAACTGTCTGAACTGTTCGTCTACAACATTCCTTTGAGATGGAGTATCTCTCACCTTTATCAGGCCATCCTGAACAAGGAAGAGCACGTAAAAGACATTACGTTCCTTACCACACTTGCCGGCTACGTACACTGGCAGATTACCGGTGAAAAGGTACTGGGCATCGGCGATGCTTCCGGTATGCTTCCTATCGACCCTGCCACAAAGAACTATTCTGCCGAAATGGTAGCCAAGTTCGACAAGCTGGTAGCTCCTTACGGATTCAGCTGGAAACTGACCGACATCCTGCCCAAAGTCTTGCTGGCCGGTGAAAATGCCGGTTGCCTGACCGAAGAAGGTGCCAAGAAGCTGGATGTATCAGGCCACTTGAAAGCAGGCATACCCGTATGTCCTCCGGAAGGAGATGCCGGCACTGGAATGGTAGCTACCAATGCTGTCAAGCAACGCACGGGTAACGTATCGGCAGGTACCTCTTCCTTCTCCATGATTGTATTGGAAAAAGACCTGTCAAAACCGTATGAAATGATTGACATGGTGACTACCCCCGACGGTAGTCTGGTAGCCATGGTACACTGCAACAACTGTACTTCCGACTTGAATGCATGGGTCAATCTGTTCAAGGAGTATCAGGAACTGATGGGCATGCCGGTAGACATGGATGAAATCTTCGGCAAACTGTATAACAACGCGCTGACAGGCGATGCAGATTGTGGCGGACTGATTTCTTACAACTACTTCTCAGGCGAACCTGTGACAGGACTGACAGAAGGACGCCCGTTGTTCCTGCGTACAGCCAACGACAAATTCAACCTGGCCAATTTCATGCGGGCCCACCTGTATGCTTCTGTAGGCGTACTGAAAATTGGGAATGACATCCTCTTCAACGAAGAGAAAATCAAAGTAGACCGCATTACGGGGCATGGCGGTTTGTTCCGCACCAAAGGCGTGGGACAAAGAGTACTTGCCGCTGCCATCAATTCTCCGATTTCTGTCATGGAGACAGCCGGTGAAGGTGGAGCATGGGGTATCGCCCTGCTGGGTTCTTACCTGGTAAACAATGACAAGAAGCAGTCGCTGGCCGATTTTCTTGACGAAAAAGTATTCGCAGGCAATGCAGGCGTAGAGGTATCACCTACGGCAGAAGACGTAGCCGGATTTAACGCCTATATTGAAAAATACAAGGCTTGTCTGCCTGTAGAAGAGGCCGCAGTAAAATACAAGAAGTAAAAAAATGTAAAATAAATAACTTACTTCCACTTTGTAATTTACATATAAATGTCATACCTTTGCTCATAATTTCAAGAAGCAGGCACCCATAGCGGTGTCTGCCTTATGTAGCATACAAATTAAAAAATTAATAATATGAACAGTAAACAAGTAATGAACCATGCCGCTGACAATATTCGTATTTTAGCTGCATCAATGGTTGAAAAAGCGAAATCCGGTCATCCCGGAGGTGCAATGGGTGGAGCCGATTTCATCAATGTACTGTACTCTGAGTTCCTGCAATATGACCCTCAGAACCCGAAATGGGAAGGACGCGACCGTTTCTTCCTTGACCCGGGACACATGTCTCCGATGTTGTACTCACAATTGGCACTCATTGGAAAATTCACATTGGAAGAATTACAGCAACTGCGCCAATGGGGTTCTCCTACTCCGGGACATCCGGAAGTGGACGTGATGCGTGGCATTGAAAACACATCCGGTCCGCTGGGACAAGGTCACACTTTTGCCGTAGGTGCCGCTATCGCAGCCAAATTTCTGGCAGCCCGCACAGGCAATCCTACCTTTGCAAAAGAAACCATCTATGCGTATATTTCAGACGGAGGTATTCAGGAAGAAATCTCTCAGGGTAGCGGACGTATTGCCGGATGCTTGGGACTGGACAACTTGATTATGTTCTACGACTCCAATGAAATCCAGCTGTCTACAGAGACTAAGGACGTAACCACGGAAGATACAGCCATGAAATACCGCGCATGGGGATGGAATGTCATCGAAATCAACGGTAACGACTGTGAAGAAATCCGCACGGCCTTGAATGCCGCCAAGGCAGAAAGCAAACGCCCGACCCTGATTATCGGTAAATGTATCATGGGTAAGGGTGCCCGCAAAGCAGACAACACTTCTTACGAGCACAACTGCAAGACTCACGGAGCTCCGTTGGGTGGTGATGCTTACAAGAATACCATACTCAACTTGGGAGGTGACCCGGAAAATCCGTTCGTTATCTTCGACGACGTAAAAGAAATTTACGCCAAACGTGCAGAAGAGCTGAAAGCCATCACAGCTGCCCGCCACGAAGAAGAAGCTGCATGGGCTGCCGCCAATCCGGAAAAAGCCGCACAGCTGAAAGAATGGTTCAGCGGTGCCGCACCGAAAGTTGACTGGGCTCACATCCAGCAAAAGGCAAACGATGCAACCCGTAATGCTTCGGCTACCGTATTGGGCGCATTGGCACAGCAGGTTCCCAATATGATTTGTGCATCTGCCGACTTGTCAAACTCTGACAAGACCGACGGTTTCCTGAAACAGACTCACGCCTTCACCAACGGTGACTTCAGCGGTGCCTTCTTCCAGGCCGGAGTAGCTGAGCTGACCATGGCTTGCTGCTGCATCGGTATGGCTTTGCATGGCGGTGTGATTGCTGCTTGCGGTACCTTCTTCGTATTCTCCGACTACATGAAACCAGCTGTACGTATGGCTGCTCTTATGCAGTTGCCAGTGAAATTCATCTGGACACACGATGCATTCCGCGTAGGAGAAGACGGACCGACACACGAACCGGTGGAACAGGAAGCACAAATCCGTTTGATGGAAAAACTGAAAAACCATCACGGAAAGAACTCCATGCTGGTTCTCCGTCCGGCCGATGCCGAAGAAACGACTGTATGCTGGAAACTGGCTATGGAAAATACCGACACTCCGTCTGCCCTGATTCTGTCACGCCAGAACATCAACATGTTGCCGGAAGGCACAGACTACGCACAGGCTGCCAAAGGAGCCTACATCGTAGCTGGTTCTGATGAAAATCCGGATGTCATCATGGTAGCTTCCGGTTCTGAAGTTTCTACCCTGGTAGCCGGAGCTGAACTGCTGCACAAAGACGGTATCAAGACGCGCATCGTATCTGTCCCGTCGGAAGGCTTGTTCCGCAGCCAGAGCAAGGAATATCAGGAAAGCATCCTTCCTGCCGGAGCCAAAGTATTCGGTCTGACCGCCGGTCTGCCGGTGAACTTGCTCGGACTCGTAGGTGCCAACGGCAAAATCTGGGGGCTGGAATCATTCGGTTTCTCTGCTCCTTACAAGGTGCTGGATGAAAAACTGGGATTCACCGCAGAAAATGTGTATAACCAAGTAAAAGAAATGCTCTAATGAAAACAATAGGACTTGCATCCGACCATGCCGGATTTGAATTGAAACAATACGTAAAAAAATGGCTGGAAGCTAAGGGATGGGAATACAAGGATTTTGGTACTTATTCTACTGAAAGCTGCGATTATCCCGATTATGCACACCCATTGGCGTTGGCCGTAGAAAAAGGTGAGTGCTATCCGGGGATTGCCATCTGCGGAAGCGGAGAAGGCATCAGCATGACGCTGAATAAACATCAAGGTATCCGCGCGGCACTTTGCTGGATTCCGGAAATCGCCCATCTGGCCCGTCAGCACAACGATGCCAACGTATTGGTCATGCCGGGACGTTTCATCGACGAGGCCACTGCCGACAAGATTATGACGGAATTCTTTACGACCGACTTTGAAGGCGGACGTCATCAGGCAAGGATTGACAAGATGCCGGTTCGGTAACCATTCTTCTGAGGTTATTCAGAGAAATCTTATTCATTGAGACAAAATAGAAAATCCCGTTTCCATCCGATTTGGAAACGGGATTTTTTCATTTCTCCGGTTGGTTCCGCCGAAAAAAATCCAACAATTCCTGATTGGCCCGGCTATCAAGAGCAACTTCTTGCTTCTCTTTGAAAATATCCAAGGTGGTAGGACACTCTCCACAGATATCAACACCTATCACCTGCTCCTGATGAAGCACCACCGACAGCAGCTGCTCCAGTTCCGGCAGCGACAGCTCCCCCTGATCCCAGTTGGTCGCAGCAGAATGTGCATCCAACACATCCTTATCAATTGACAAGTACACCGGCCCCTCCACATGTTGTGCAGAGAACCGTTTCCAAGCCTCTTCATGCGAAAGTTCCTTCTCGCCATAAAAAATCACCCGCTCCCGATAAGCCTCCGGAATAACCTCCTTCAATTTTTCCGACACCCCTGCCAGAATCACATTCCGTAAGTAAGGATTGGTATCCATCACATCCTTCACCCATCCTCCACAAGAGATTACACCTTCAAACAGCGGAGGCTGCATGTCAGGATGATGGTCAAACACCACCAATGAGAAAGGCTGCCGAATCTTGTCGGTCCAGAACTTTGTCAAATAATGATAGTTGCCGGAATCAATAAAATGAATGGCTTTGACGGGATAATCGGCTATCAATTGCTTCAAAGTGTCGGCCCCTTCTTTGTCACAATAACATTCCATACCCTTCAGATGCGTGCAATCCACCCACGTGTAATTCCTTTCATGGGAAAAACGTTCCCAGTCGTACACACCCGTGAAATTCATAATCACCACTCTTCCGTCGTTTGCTGTATTCATATCACTCAAAATCTTTTTATCCTGACAAATTCCACAAATATCATACCTAGCGCACAAATGACAGAATGACAGCCGTTCACAAAAAAAATGATAAGAAATCCTATTCTAGTCTTTAAGAGAAAAAAAATGGCTATCTTTACAAACAATATGGCAGGCATTACCATATTCAGCCAACGAAATTAAACTGTAAACTAGTATACGAATCATGAAAAAACTGTTATTCATTCTATTGACCTGTCTGCCCTTGCTCGGCATGGCCAAGGATAAAAAAGAAAACTCCGACCCAAAGTATCTGGCGGGAGCCATTACCCTGGAAGAGGGAAAAGTGACTTTCACTCATGAAATCAAGGCTCCTTCTCTCTCCAAAGAACAACTGTACCAGCAAATGCTTGACTGGGCCAACAACCGCTTCAAACCCGATGGAAAGCTGCAGAGCCGGGTGGTTTATACGAGTGAAGAAGAAGGTGACATTGCCGCTTCGGCTGAGGAATACATTGTGTTCTCCTCCTCCGCCCTTTCACTGGACCGCACCCGTATCTATTATCAGTACCTTATCCATGTGACCGACGGCGTATGCCAGATGACCATGACCCGCATCCGCTACTGGTATGACGAAAACCGTGACGGAGGACAGAAATACACAGCCGAAGAATGGATTACCGATGACATGGCACTGAACAAGAAGAAAACGAAACTTGCCCCCATCTGTGGAAAATTCCGCCGCGAGACCATCGACCTGAAAGACCAGCTTTTCCAATCGGCTACCGATGCACTGGGACAAAAAGTACTGGCTAACGAGGCAACTCCTGCCACAACCGTACCTGCCACCCCACTGGCTCCGGCACTGACCGGCGAACTGAAAGATGTGGATGTGACAAAACTTACTGACAATTGGAACAGCCAGCTGCAGAACGGACGCATTACCCTGACGGCCAATGAGGAAGAAATCGAAATCAAACCGGAAAACTGGGGAGGCTTCGGAAAAATGTTCAACAAGAACGTGGCCTACCTGCTGATTGCACAAGACCGCATCGCCCTCAGCGCCCTGATGGAACAGTGCACGGAATATAAGATTACCTTCTACGCACAGGGAAGCACCCAACCGGCTGCAGTGATTGAGTGCAAGAAGTCCATGAGCCAGAAAATGACGGCTGACGACCTGAAATCACTTAATATCCAAGCAGATAGCAGCAAATCATACACCATGTACACTGGTGAAATCACACGTACGCTGCTCCGCCAGTAACCCCATAAAAAAACGTCCTTACGTTTTACTCAAAACACAAGGACATTTTATCTAAAACGCAAGGACGTTTTAAAGAAAACGCAAGGACATTTTTTTTCAAACGTCCTTGCGTTTTTTTTATGCTATTTCCCCGCAAAGGTTCATGGTTTCTGAAGCTGGCGGTTCATGGCTGCTGCCGCACGACGTCCGTCGCCCATAGCCAGAATCACGGTAGCTCCACCGCGTACGATATCCCCTCCGGCATAGATGGTCGGGATGGACGACTGCATGTCCTCGTTCACTGCGATGGTACCCTTACGTCCCAGTTCCAAGCCCGGAATGGAATGAGGTACAATCGGATTCGGCGAAACTCCCACACTGACGATGGCCATGTCAATGTCCAATGTCACCGTAGCCCCCGGGATGGGTACCGGACTGCGACGACCAGAGGCGTCGGGCTCGCCCAACTCCATTTTCTGCAACACCACTTGTTTCACCCGACCCTTCTCGTCGGCAATGTATTCAATCGGATTGTGCAGGGTCAGGAATTCCACACCTTCCTCCTTGGCATGTTTCACTTCCTCCAGACGGGCCGGCATTTCTGCTTCCGAACGACGGTAAATAATCATCGCCTTCTCCGCTCCCAGACGGCGGGCCGTACGCACAGAATCCATAGCCGTATTTCCACCTCCAATCACAGCTACCCGCTTACCGAAGGTCACCGGAGTGTCGGCGTCCTCACTGGCCGCATCCATCAGATTCACACGGGTCAGGTATTCGTTGGACGACATGATGTTGATGGAATTCTCGCCCGGAATGTTCATGAAATTAGGCAATCCGGCACCCGAAGCTACAAAGATTCCCTTGTAACCTTCGTTCTCCAAATCGTCCACACTGAGGGTCTTCCCGATGATGCAGTCCTTCACAAAAGTGACACCCATCTTCGACAGGTTATCGATTTCCACGTCCACAATCTTGTTGGGCAGACGGAACTCCGGAATACCATATTTCAACACACCGCCAATTTCGTGCAGGGCCTCGAACACGGTCACGTCGTACCCCATCTTGGCCATGTCGCCCGCAAACGACAATCCCGCGGGTCCCGAACCGACCACCGCCACCTTGATACCATTCTTGGCCGCAATTTCCGGGACCGAAACCTGTCCGCTTTCCCGCTCGTAATCGGCTGCAAAACGTTCCAAGTAACCGATGGCCACTGCTTCGTGCCCCATCTTCAAGTGGATACACTTCGACTCACACTGCTTTTCCTGCGGGCAGACACGTCCGCACACAGCCGGAAGTGCACTGGTTTTCTTCAACGTACGCGCCGCCTCCAAAAATTCTCCACGCTCAATGTTCTTGATGAAGCCCGGAATATCAATACCCACCGGACAACCTTCCATACAGGAAGGATTGGCACAGTCCAGACATCGCTTGGCCTCCGTCAGCGCCTGTTCTTCGTTCAGCCCCAAGTTCACTTCCTCCTTGCGGCTGTGTGAACGGTATTCCGGGTCCAGTTCGTTCATCTTCACCCGCGGAATCAGGGTACGTTCTTTCGGCTTCATCCGCTTGCGCAACGCTTCGCGCCACTCCGCATTCCGGCCCGAAGCACTCTGTTCCGCTTCACATACTGCAGGATGCTCGTCCAGCTTATGGATTTCCTCCCGTTCGATGTCCTTGAAAGCACCCATACGCTTGAGCATCTCGTCAAAGTCCACCTGATGGCCGTCAAATTCCGGACCATCCACACACACGAACTTCGTCTTTCCTCCCACGGTGATACGGCAGGCACCACACATACCCGTTCCATCCACCATGATGGTGTTCAGAGACACATCGGTCGGGATGTCGTATTTCTTCGTCAGCAGGCAGACAAACTTCATCATAATGGCCGGACCGATGGCAAAGCATTTGTCCACCTTCTCGCGCTTGATGACCGCTTCCACTCCTTCCGTCACCAGTCCTTTCTGTCCGTAAGAACCGTCGTCGGTCATGATAATCACTTCGTCGGAGCTTTCCCGCATTTCCTTTTCCAGGATAATCAGTTCCTTGGTACGTCCGGCCAATACGGTAATCACCCGGTTGCCGGCAGCTTTCAATGCCTGTACGATGGGGAGCATCGGAGCCACTCCCACTCCTCCTCCGGCACAGACCACCGTACCGAAATTCTCAATATGAGTAGCTTTTCCCAACGGACCAACCACATCCGTAATATAGTCGCCTACATTCAGTTCGCATAAACGGGTGGACGAAAGCCCTACCTCCTGTACCACCAGTGTGATGGTTCCTTTCACCGGGTCGGCCGCAGCAATGGTCAGCGGCATGCGTTCTCCCTTTTCCCCTACACGGACAATCACAAAATGCCCGGCCTTGCGCGATTTCGCAATCAAGGGAGCCTCAATGACCAGCTTAAAAACTTTTTCGGAAAAATGTTCCTTCTGAAGAATTCTGTTCATGATTTTATCTGATAAAGTTAATTATTAGTTGTTTCTTTATGAATAAATTGCCACAAAGTTAAAAGAAATAACGACACTTTCAAAGATTTTTCAACCTTTCAGGAAGATTCTGACAAGAAGTCAAAAGAAAAGCCTCATCGGCTTCCGCCTTGCAAATGGTTGATTATGCATCTTTTTCAGATGAAACAAAAACAAGTAACATATATACATTTGATTATCAGTTAAATGCAATTACTCAAAAAAATTTTTTTCAGAAAAAAATGCTATTTATTCCGCAAAAATGACGCTTATACCAAATTAAAGACTATCTTTGTGAGGTTACAATATGATATAAAAGCTCATGAATGAACGACTGAATCACATCAGACAACTGATAAATGAAGGAAATGTAGACACCGCTATATCCTGCCTGAATGATTTACTCCTCACGGCTTCTTCCCCCCTTCCGGAAGCTTATTATCTTCTGGGAAACGCCTTTCGGAAAAAAGGCGACTGGCAAGGTGCGTTGAACAATTATCAGGAAGCAATCTCTTTGGACCCGGAGAGTCCGGCATCCGAAGCCAGAGCAATGATGATGGATATACTTAACTTTTATAACAAAGATATGTTTAATCAATAAGATATAAAACTATGGCTAAAATGAAAGGTGTGGTTGTAGTAAATACAGAACGATGCAAAGGATGCAACCTGTGCGTGGTAGCTTGCCCGTTGCACGTGCTGTCACTCACCCCAAAAGTAAATCAAAAAGGATATAATTTTGTACAGCAGGTAGTGGAAGATACCTGCAACGGATGCTCTTCGTGCGCCATTGTGTGCCCGGACGGATGTCTCACCGTATACAGAGCAAAATGTGAAGAATAAAAAATGCCCAACAAGCAAAAATTAAGAATTATGGCAGAAGAAGTTGTTCTTATGAAAGGTAACGAAGCTATAGCCCATGCCGCCATCCGTTTCGGCGTGGATGGTTACTTCGGTTACCCTATCACTCCCCAATCTGAAGTATTGGAAACGCTTGCCGAACAGAAACCTTGGGAAACCACCGGAATGGTAGTGCTTCAGGCCGAAAGTGAGGTAGCGGCAATTAATATGGTGTATGGAGGCGCCGGTAGCGGAAAAATGGTCATGACATCCTCATCCAGCCCTGGTGTCAGTCTGAAGCAGGAGGGCATCTCCTACATTGCAGGAGCCGAACTGCCTTGTCTGGTGGTGAACGTCATGCGAGGCGGTCCGGGCTTGGGTACCATCCAGCCGAGTCAGGCCGATTATTTCCAGACCACCAAAGGTGGCGGACACGGTGACTATCACCTCATCGCACTGGCTCCGGCTTCCGTACAGGAAATGGCCGACTTTGTAGGTCTGGCTTTCGACCTGGCATTCAAATACCGCAACCCGGCCATGATTCTGGCCGACGGCGTCATCGGTCAGATGATGGAAAAAGTGGTGCTTCCGGAATTCCGCCCCCGACGGACAGAAGAGGAAATCCTGGCACAATGTCCATGGGCTACCACCGGCTGCAAAGGACGCAAGCCAAACATCATCACTTCGCTGGAACTTGACCCGGCGGTAATGGAACAGCGTAACCTGCACCTGCAGGCCAAATACGCGGAAATCGAAGAAAAAGAAACGCGCTATGAAGAGCTGGACGCAGAAGATGCGGAATACCTGATTGTAGCCTTCGGTTCGTGTGCCCGTATCGCCCAGAAAGCCATGGAACATGCCCGCGAAGAGGGAATCAAGGTCGGTCTGTTCCGCCCGATTACCCTGTGGCCTTTCCCCAGCAAGGCTTTGAAAGAAAGAGCCAAACAAGTGAAAGGTATCCTGACCGTGGAACTGAACAGCGGACAGATGATTGAAGACGTCCGTCTGGCCGTAGAATGCAAAGTACCGGTAGAGCACTTCGGACGCTTGGGCGGTATCGTTCCCGATCCGGATGAAGTAATCGAAGCCATTAAAGAAAAACTGATCAAATAAGTTATGGATACCGACAGAATAAGAGCCGTCTTAAACGTGTTGTTTATGATCGGTGCACTGATTTCCGTAATTCTCTACTTCACTTTGGGCGACGACAAGACCGTATTCTTCTACGTGTGCGGTGCCTCTCTTTTCCTGAAGATGATGGAGTTCGTGTTCCGTTTCTTTCTATGATAAACTACAGGAGAACCAATTATGACAAAAGAAGATATAATCAAACCTGAAAATCTGGTTTATCAGAAGCCTCGATTGCTGAACGATAACCCGATGCACTACTGTCCGGGATGCAGCCACGGAGTAGTCCACAAACTGATTGCCGAAGTCATCGACGAAATGGGTATGGCCGAGAAAGCCGTCGGAGTAAGTCCGGTGGGATGCGCCGTATTCATGTATAACTACCTGGACATCGACTGCCAGGAAGCCGCACACGGACGTGCGCCTGCCTTGGCCACCGCCATCAAACGCCTCTGGCCCGACCGCTTGGTATTCACTTACCAAGGCGACGGTGACTTGGCCTGCATTGGTACGGCAGAAACCATCCACGCATTGAACCGTGGCGAACACATTACGATTATTTTCATCAACAACGCCATCTACGGTATGACCGGTGGACAGATGGCCCCGACCACACTGGTGGGAATGAAGACCTCCACCTGCCCTTACGGACGTGTGCCGGAAATCCACGGCTACCCGCTGAAGATGACGGAAATTGCCGCTACCCTGCAAGGAACGGCCTACGTCACCCGCCAGTCCGTACAGTCAGTGGCTGCCATCCGCAAGGCAAAGAAAGCCATCCGCAAAGCCTTTGAATGCTCCATGCAGAAAAAAGGCTCCAGCCTGGTAGAAATTGTGTCTACCTGCAACTCCGGATGGAAAATGTCACCCGAAGCCGCCAACAAATGGATGGAAGAGAACATGTTCCCGTTCTACCCGCTGGGCGACCTGAAAGATACTACAGATATTAAATAATCATTCGCATACCTATGAAAGAAGAAATTATCATCGCAGGATTTGGAGGACAAGGGGTACTTTCCATGGGAAAAATCCTGGCATACTCCGGGTTGATGGAAAACAAGGAAGTGACTTGGATGCCTGCCTACGGTCCCGAACAGCGTGGAGGTACGGCCAACGTCACCGTCATCGTCAGCGACGAACGTATCTCTTCCCCGATTCTCAGCAAATACGATACAGCCATCATTCTGAACCAGCCTTCGCTTGCCAAGTTTGAGAGCAAGGTAAAACCGGGCGGCGTACTGATTTATGACGGCTACGGCATCATCAATCCCCCGACCCGCAAGGACATCCATGTGTACCGCATCGATGCCATGGACGAGGCAAACGAACGGAAAATGGCCAAGACCTTCAACATGATTGTGCTGGGTGGCCTGCTCAAGATACGCCCTATCGTATCCATTGACAGTGTAATAAAGGCACTTCGCAAGACGCTGCCCGAACGTCACCATCATTTGATTCCGATGAACGAAGAGGCCATCAAAATCGGCATGGAAATCATCAAGGAAGTCTGATTTCCCTCGGAAACCGATATATCTCTGAAACCAAAAGGCTGCAAAGAAATTTACCTGTAGAATTTCCTTGCAGCCTTTTGGTTTCCTTGCAGCCTTTTGGTTTCCTTGCAGCCTTTTGGTTTCCTTGCACCTTCAGAATCCACCCGACTCACCTACTTTTTGAAAGATACAACCGTCCGTTTTCGCTTTTTTATTGTATCTTTGTCCCATTATGAAGAAAATACTTTTTACAGCCATACTCCTGTTTCTGTGCGGCACATTGTTCGCTCAGAACACCATTTCACAATACGGACAAGGAATGTCTGCCACGGGAATGGACAACAACAGGTATGACCGGAATGGAAACCCGATAGATACAACCTCCGTCATCGACGCCAATACGGTACCGGTAGGATTGAATGCCTGGAAAATTGACACACGCTTCGGCGAAATGACTCCAGTTCCAGTAGATACACTGCAACACGGATTCCAGAACTCCAACGACACGGGAGGACCTACCGGACACTACACTTATCTGGGTAACCTGGGTTCTCCACGTATCTCGCACGTGTTTTTTGAACGGAAAGAAAGCAGCCAGTTTTTCTTCACTGATCCGTACGATTTCACCGTAAGGAAGCCAAACGACGTGATTTATACCAACACCAAATCCCCATTCACCAATCTGACCTATTTCAAACAAGGCGACGGTCGCTATGGAGAAGAACGTTTCAAGGCGTATTTTGCCGTCAATGTCAACAAACGGATGGGATTCGGCTTCGACATCGACTATACCTACGGACGTGGTAAATATGCCAGCCAATCGACTGCCCTGTTCAACGGCAACCTTTTCGCCTATTATCACGGCGACAAATACGACATGCACTTCAGTTTCATCAATGACAACCTGAAAGTGGCTGAAAACGGAGGTATCACAGATGACCGTTACATCACCAACCCGCTGGAGATGGCAGAAGGAAACCGTACGTATGAAACTTACTCCATCCCGACCAACCTGTCGGACATCTGGAACCATAACACGGGATATCACGCCTTTCTGACCCATCGCTACAACTTAGGGTTCTATCGTGACGTAACCACGGAAAATGATACCATCACCAAAACAGAGTTTGTTCCGGTGACCAGCTTCATCCATACCGTCAATGTGGATATCAACCGAAGAAAATACATTTCTTACAATACCACTCAGAACGAGGCGTATTTCGAGCACAACTATCTGGGAAAGGATTCGCTGGATGTCACCAAGAACTTCTCCATCAAGAACACCGTGGGTATCGCCCTTCGGGAAGGATTCAACAAGTGGGCCAAGGCCGGACTGACGGTGTTTGCCAGCTTCGAACACCGTAACTTCACCTTGACGGATACTATTACGGGAACAGCGGGCCGGCGTATTCCTACCAGCCACAAGGAAAACGTGCTCTCCATCGGAGGCCAGCTCATCAAGTCACAGGGAAAGACACTCCACTATAATGTGCTGGGCGAAATCGCCATGATTGGCGAGGATGCCGGACAGTTCAGCGTGGAGGGACAAGGCGACCTGAATTTCCGCCTGTTCAATGATACGGTACGCTTGGAGGCCAATGCCTACATCAAGAACCTGAATCCGACTTTCTACTATCGTCATTTCCATTCCAAACACTATTGGTGGGACAATGACCTGAGCAAAATCATGCGCACCCGCATTGAAGGCAAACTCAGTATCGACCGCTGGCGGACCCAGCTGAAAGCCGGAGTGGAAAACATCACTAATTATACTTATCTGGACAACACATCGGTGAAATACACCAACTCCAATGAGGTGACCAGTTATAAGAACAACATGGGCGTAAGCCAATATTCCGGAAGCATCCAGGTGTTCAGCGCCACCTTGCGGCAGGATTTCAAGCTGGGTATTCTCCATCTGGACAATGAAATTACCTACCAGAAAACCAGCAACGAAACCGTACTGCCTTTACCGGAGCTCGTGCTTTACCATGACCTGTACCTCCAGTTCGGACTGGCCAAGAACGTACTTCAGATTGAAATGGGAGCAGACATGCGCTACTTCACACAATACTATGCTCCCGACTATGCACCGGCTATCGGACAGTTCTACCTACAGAACCCGGATACACGCTACAAGGTGGGAGGCTATCCGCTTATCAACGGATACATCAACCTGCACCTGAAGCGTACGCGTATCTTCGTGCAAATGTACAATCTGCTGCAACGCACCGGCGAGAAGAGTTATTTCCTCGCCCCTCACTATCCGCTCAACCCTCGTATCCTGAAGGTGGGCATTTCATGGAACTTCTTTGATTAATGCCCATGAAGAGAAGCAAACTTGTTTACCTGTCTGTCGGAGTCGTCATCTTGCTGGTCCTGATCCGTCTCTGTTCGCACCACGAACCTCATCCGGAGTTCACTCCCCGTGATTATCCCGACATTCTCCGTTCGGGCGTTCTACGTGCGGTAACAGAGTATAACTCCATCAGCTACCATGCCGACCAGGACAGTATTTCCGGCTTCGACTACGAACTTTTAAATGCCTTTGCACAAGCCAAGCATCTCCGGTTGGAAATTACTCCCGAAATGAGTTTTGAAGAACGCCTGAAAGACCTCACCGAAGGGAAATATGACCTGATAGCTACAGGAACCGTCGTCACCACCCGTTCGAAAGATACCTTGCTCTTCACCCACCCCCTGCTGCTGAGCAAACAAATCTTGGTACAACGCAAACAAGAGAAAGGGAAAGACAGCCTGTACATCCACAACCAACTGGAACTGGGTGAAAAAACGCTTCATGTAGTCAAAGGTTCTCCGGTTTTGTTGCGTCTTCACAACCTCATCAATGAAATAGCCGATACCATCTATATACAGGAAATCGACCAATACGGCCCCGAACAGCTCATGGCGATGGTTTCAGGAGGAGACATCGATTATGCCGTGTGCGATGAGAATATCGCCAAGGCCAACATTGAGCTGTATCCTAATCTGGATATTGACACCGATATCAGCTTCACTCAGTTTTATGCCTGGGGAGTGCCCAAACACGCCCCTGTACTGCTCGACAGTCTGAACGTATGGCTCGACCAGTATATGAAAAGTGAAGACTACCGGAAACTATACAAAAAGTATTTTCATTAAAAACACTCATCTATGATCAAACTGGATAAAGTAAACTGGGGATTCATCGGATGCGGTGAAGTCACCGAAAAGAAAAGCGGCCCGGCCTTCAACATGATTGAAGGTTCCAAAGTGGTAGCAGTCATGAGCCGTGAAGAAGAGAAAGTGAAATCCTACGCCATACGCCACCAGATTCCCCGGTGGTACACCGATGCGCAAGAACTGATTGGAGATGAAGATGTGAATGCCATCTACATTGCCACACCTCCCTCTTCGCACGCCACTTTTGCCATCATGGCCATGAAAGCCGGAAAACCGGTCTACATCGAGAAACCGATGGCCGCCAGTTACGAAGACTGTGCCCGCATCAACCGTATCTCCAAGGAAACAGGTGTGCCTTGTTTCGTAGCCTACTACCGCCGCTACCTGCCTTATTTCCAGAAAGTACGGCAACTGGTCGATGAAGGAGAAATCGGTAACGTCATCAACGTACAGATTCGTTTTGCACAACCGCCTCGGGCACTGGATTACAACAGCAAGAACCTGCCATGGCGTGTGCAGCCCGATATTGCCGGCGGAGGGTACTTCTACGACCTGGCTCCCCATCAGCTGGATTTGCTGCAAGACATGTTCGGCTGCATCCTCGAAGCAGAAGGCTACAAGAGCAACCGCGGCGGACTGTATGAGGCGGAAGACACCATCAGTGCCTGTTTCAAGTTCGATTCCGGTCTGCCCGGTTCCGGTTCCTGGTGCTTCGTGGCACACGAGTCGGCCAAAGAAGACCGCATCGAAATTATCGGAGATAAAGGCATGATTTGTTTCTCTGTCTTCACCTACGACCCGATAGCCTTGCACACCGAACGTGGACGCGAAGAGATACTTCCTCCCAATCCTCCTCACGTACAGCTTCCACTGATTAAAGCTGTAGTGGAACATCTGCAAGGCAAAGCCGTCTGCACCTGCGATGGAATCAGTGCCACCCCCACCAACTGGGTCATGGACCGCATTCTGAACAAACTGTAAAAACAAACTTATAGAGTGAAACAACTCTCCTTGTTGACCATACTGCTTGTTTTTCTTCTCTACCCGTCCCATCTTACGGGCCAAGTAGAGAAGCAAGACAGTGTGGGTATAACCGAACCTACTCCAATATCTGCACCACGACTTTCATTGAGCAGCTTGACCGACGGTATTGTACGTACCATCAAACTGACCGGACAAGAAATCAAAAAAGCCGGCATTAAACTGAATACGGTAGATACCACCTACATTTCTCCCAACAAATATAATCTGGCCTTCATGCTGGAACAAAGTTCCTGGTATGAACATTACCGCTTGGGAAGCAACGATGGACAAAGCTTGAGTTTTGCTCCTCACATCAACACCAAACTGGGGGTCTATTTCGGATGGAGATGGATTTTTCTGGGAGTCTCCTTCGACATCAAAGACCTCTTGGGGAAAGGAAAGAACAAGGCTCCCCGAAAGGAGTTTGTATTCAATCTGTATAGTGCCAAATTCGGAGTAGACATTTACTACCGGAAAACAGGCAGTGATTTCAAAATTTCTTCGTACGAAAATTTCAGTCTGAGCAAGGACTATACAAACACGCAGTTCAACGGCTTCCAAAGCAACATCAAAGGACTGAATGCCTACTGGATTTTCAATCACAAACATTTTTCCTATCCGGCAGCCTACAGCCAGTCAACCAACCAACGCAAAAGCTGTGGCTCTCTGCTGGCCGGATTCTCTTACTCACAGCATAACATTTCTTTCGACTATACCCAGCTTCCCGACGAGATGCAGCAACAACTCAGCTCTTCCCTGCAATTCCACAGCCTGCGTTACACTGACTACAATCTTAGTGTGGGATATGGTTACAACTGGGTCTTTGCCAAGAACTGCCTGCTGAATGTGTCTCTGCTCCCGGCCGTAGCTTACAAGAAGTCACGTATCAACGACCAGCCCACCCAGAGCGGTACCAGCTGGGCACAATGGATTAGAGACATTAACTTCGACCTGATTACCCGTGCCGGCATCACGTGGAACAACAGCAAATATTATGTAGGAGCTTCACTCGTACTCCACACCTATGATTACCGGAAACCCACCTTTTCCATGACCAATTCCTTTGGCAGCCTGCGTATCTACATGGGATTCAATTTCTGGAAAAAGAAAGAATATCGCGACAAAAAAGAATAAAAAAAGGAGCTGCCCCAGTGAATAAAAGCAACTCCCTATTAAAATAAAACAAACACAATGAACGCTTAGAAGTGAACGCCTAGCGTAAGCAACAGCTGATGACGTTCGTTGGTGACCTTTGTAACAGGTAAAGCCTCAGAACTGAAGGCATAAAAGTCAGACTTATACACATCATATTTATAAGCCAAATCCGTATAGAACCATTTTCCTCTATAGCCTAAACCTACAGTGACCGTATTGCGGGAAAGGTCATTCATATATTCTGTATCGGTACGTATATCGTTTGCATTCAGGGATTTGTATGCCCCGTCCTTAAACGCTGAAGTAGAGAAGTTATAACCCGCTCTTACACTGAAAGCAGAGGCAATACGCGCTTCCGCCCCAATACGTACCGTATGTTGTCCTTTCAGGATAGACTTGGTGTACTGATTCTGGTTCTCCATTGGAGTCCCGTCATTGTAAGACATCCGACAAGCGTTATAACCGGCATACTCATATTCCGCACCCAATGCCAATGCACTTCCCAAAGTAGTTCCCGCACTGACATTAAATTTCCACGGAGTCACCAAACGGTAATCCTGCAAAGACTCTCCTGCATAAGTCGTCGTCCGTTCATCAGCCTTGAACTGCATATTGTCAGCTTCATCCTCGAATTTATAATTCAGTTCCGAATAAATCTCCGAAGAATGTTTGTCAGTCAAACTGTACCAGGTAGGTGTATGAATGGCCAGACCAAAACGGAACGGAGAATCTTCTATCGGACGGAAAATAGCACCCAGTTTCAAGTTCAATCCAGTTCCTTCCGTACGGAATGCATTCCGCAATTCATAATAACCTGAATGATTCCCATCATACACATCTTCCGAATAATAGGTACTGCGCGTATAGTTTACATCGTTCACACCCAGCGTGATACCGAAATACATCCGGTCCTCCACATTAAAGGCCACGTTGAAATCATACTCATTGATTCCACCTTCTTCCCGGCTGCGGAAACCGTTTGCATTACCGTTCCAGCCCATCGGTGCTTGCTTTCCATTGGACAATGTTCCCACTCCGACCAGTTCCGTACGGATACCCATGACGCCCAGATACGGATAATTGGAATAATAAGGATCATACGGATTCGAAAGACCACTATGCCCTTCCAGCCCATAATTATAAATATCATCCATATCACTGATGGAGTGGATGGAACCACCTACCAGATTGGCCATCTGCTGCGTCTGTGAGAGTCCGCCCAGCATACCTCCAGCTGCAAGCACACGGTTGAAGTTCCGACTTTTATGATAGTTAAAACCAAAATTCAAATAACGGAGTGTCGTCCGGTTTCCGATTTTCGTGGAATACACGAAACCAATCTGGTCAAACGAAGCCTTATTCCGTTTGTCATTCATCACACTCCCATTAAAGTCACTTTCCGCCTTTGTGATATTCATCCCGAAAGACGTAGACACATCGTGGCCTCTGAAAAGACCGATACCTGCCGGATTGGTACCAATAACCGAAATATCTGCCCCCAAGGCACTCATGGCTCCACCCATTCCGACAAAACGAGCGGTACCATTCAATTCATCACCTGCATAGCGGGCCGCATCATACGCAGTCTGCGCCATGGCCTGTGCACTGCACAGCACTGAACAGGCCACCGCATACATATATCTCTTTTTCATCTTTAATTTCATTTTATTTACACATTTATCTTCTGCGAGCGCCACCGCCGCCACCGGTACTTACACCTCTGGAAGAACTGCCGCCACCCGTAGTGGAACGATAGCTACCTCCTCCAAAATTACTGTAGCTCCTGACAGAAGAATTTGAATTTGTCCGTGAATTATTGAATCCGTTCGTCCGGTTCGAGTTCTGATTCATCCGATTGAACACATCCGTATTACGATAGGAATTCGGACGTGTGCTGCTGGGACGAGAATAAGTGGACTCACCTAATCCCTGCGACGGACGCGTATATCTTGTGCCCGTACTCCGCACTCTGGAAGCACCATCCGGACGGATAGAACGTATACCGTCAGTACCGGTTACGACACGACCTCCCGTTCTTCCATTACGGTCGAACACAGGGCCTACAGTACCTCTCCGTGCTACATTCTCCGCACGACGGTTGTTATAGGAATAAGGACGCCCCTGATAAGCACTACCCCATCCATAATGCGGATAATGGTGATGCCCGACGGCACCCCAATAACCACCCCAGTAACCTCCCCAATAGCCACCATACCAATAAGGAGAATACCATGGAGAGTACCAGCTGCTATAGTACCATGGAGAATACCATCCCCAGCCAAAGCTCGGTCCGGCAATGCTCCAGTTCCATCTCCAATCCCACCACAACGGATTGCTGTAAGTAGGGAACACGTATGCATACAGTCCGTCGTCATATACGTTCCAGTCCCAGGAAGGGAAGGCTCCGTATACCACGTCCCAGTATAAGGGGCTGCTCACCGGAATGGCATAGCGCGGGCTCCGGAAACGGACGATGCGCATGGCATACTCATAATCATCTTGTGAACCTTCAAAGCCGTTCACCCATTCTCCCCGCTCTCCATACGGTTTTTCCTGTATGTAAAGCGTATCGTTCTGCATGGAGAACGTGTTCTCCCGTGAAGTGTACCGACGGTTGTACTCGTCCACATCACGCGTATTTCCTGCCGCATCCTTCACCACCACCGGAGTGGAAGTAGACGATGCAGAATATACCGCTGTCCCCTGATTCTGCTTCGGGGCTACTACGGTCTCCTTCTTCGTTTCTGCCTTCTTCTTAGGCACGAAGTAAAGGTCGTCGTTACTCTGGGCCGCCACAAAAAGCGGTAAACTTGCCCATATCAACGAAGCAAATACTTTCAACTTCCTCATAGTCATATCTTTTAACGGTTTTACCTTTTTATTCTGGTACAAAAATAGGAAGATATTTCTCCCCATCAAGCAGGAAATCCCTATTTCAAGGTAGGGATTTCCCTAAACTTGCCGTTCAAGGAGCATCACGCTCCACTTTTCTTTTCTGCCCAGTACACCCCGCACAAAATACAAGCTGCCCCCACTGCCGAAGTGAACGTCAGTACTTCCCCTAAAATCAGCATGGAAGCGCCCAGCGTAACCAGCGGACTCAGGTAAATATAATTGGAGGTATGCATCACCCCTATCTTTTTCAGCGCAACGTTCCAAGCCACAAAACAGACCAGCGAGGCCACCAGCGCCAGAAACAACAGATTCATCCACACAGCCGGTTGTGACAATATCCCCACATTGCCACGAAACGGAAAGATAGCGAACATCGGCAAGATAGTGACCAATCCGTAGAAAAACACTTTCCGGGTGATGAACGACACCGGATAATGCGACAATCTGCGAATCACCAGACTGTAGCAGGCCCATGAAAAAGCCGCCGACAGTATCAGCAAATCTCCCCATGGAGACACTTTCAATCCTTCTTTTCCTCCGAAAACAATCAGACCGACCCCACACAAGGCCAGTACCGAGCCCGCCAACAGGTGTACTCCCAGACGTACCTCTTTGTAATAAGCCGCCGAGAGAAAAGCCGTCAGCAAAGGAGCCGTACACAGCAAAAAAGCCACATTCGATGCCTGCGTCATTCCCAACGCCGTATTCTCCGTATAAAAATAAAGCGACCCGCCAAAGAAACCGGCCAATGCCAGCAACCCCTCTTCCTTCCAGCTATTAGCCAGCAACCGACGAGGAGCAATCAGCCAGATACCTGCATACGCCACCAGAAAACGGTAGAAAAAGATTTCATGCGGATGCAGCCCATGCTGAATCAGTACCTTGGTCGAAATATAGGTCAGCCCCCATACCACCACCACGGCAATAGCCAGTAAATGATAATACCCCTGTTTCACTTTCTTCCTTTTATTTATTACCTAAAAACGGAATCACCACGAACTCTGCTTCCGGATATTCCCGTTTCAGCAAATCGCGCATGTATTCCTCCGTATCCCGACGGATAATTTCATCGTCTTCCTCCGGGAAAAGATTGTAGGCCAGCGTATGCAGACGGATGCCCCGGCGGCTCATCGCCTCCAAGCTCAGCAACGTATGGTTGATGCTTCCCAGTCGTCCGGAAGTCACGAACACCAGCGGATACTGTTTCTGCGCTACGTAGTCAATGGTCAGCAGGTCGCGCGTCAAAGGCACCATCAGTCCCCCGGCCCCTTCCAGCAGCACCGCATCGTAACGCTCACTCAACGCCTGCGTAGCCCGTTCAATCTTGTCGAAGTCAATCGAACGCTTGTCAATCTCTGCAGCCAGGTGCGGAGAGCAGGGATAAGAAAAAATCTCCGGCATCGTCAACCGTTCCTTATCCTCCGGCAACAAGCCTGTACCCATAATCCGACGGTGCAGCTCGATGTCTTCCGACAAGTCCGTATTGCCCGTCTGAATCAGTTTCTCCGTAATGGTGCGAATACCCCGCTCGTTCCATGTCTTGGCCAGATAGGCCGTGGCATAACTCTTTCCGATGTTCGTGTCGATGCCACTCACAAAATATACATTTTTTTTCATTTCCGTATCGCTTTTAGTATTTTATTTTCTACATATCATATAAATAGGATGAAAGGTGAGATACACCCTGCCCCGCTCATCCGAAAACCGCTCCGTATAATTCCGGCAAAACTCCTGCAGCCTGCCACGCGTCCAGGCCTGTGCCGCCGTACCCGTCACTCCCGTCTCTTTCAAGTGCCGCAACACCTCCAGCGGGGAAGCGAACGAAAGGCGCAACTGCTCCTCGTGGGCATACACCACCTCGTAACGGGCAGCCAGCATCTTCCGCAGTGCCTCCAACGACGGATACGAAAGCCCCGCCGAAGCCAGCGTCGCCACCTCCTCCGTGTTGTGAGGGCCGAAAGTACTGAAAGCCAGGTAGCCCCCCTCGTGCAGCAGCCTTCGGCACCCTGAAAAAAAACGCGGCAGGTCGTCAAACCACTGCACCGCCGAGCACGACACAATCAGGTCCTGCCCTTCCGGGAAAGCCAGCGTCTCCGCATCCTTCGCCACGAAATGCACCTTCTCACCCAGCACATCGGCCAGATAGGGTTTCACCTCCGGACAAAGGTCGTTCAGCCACATCTCTTCCGGAGTTGCCTGTTTCAGGTACATCCGCGTGAACATGCCCGTGCCGCAACCAATCTCCAGCACCCGTTCCGGTACGTCTGCCGGAATATAACGGCCCGTCAGTTCCGCCATCCGCGACGCCACGTAACGCTGCACGTCAGCCTTGTCCAGGTAAGTACCCACGGCCTTCGCAAAACGCCGACTGATCAGGGTCTTGTCCATAAACTACTTTCTCCGCTCAGCAACTGCCGGAACAGCTCCTCGTCATAGTGTTCCACATCTTTCTCTTCCACCGGTACGCCTTGCCAGGCTTCCCGCTGGTTCTGCGGCGGGAAAATCTTGTCCGAGGTCCCGACAATCGCCTTGTCCCAGCTCCACTCCCACACCGGAAGGGCCTTCACCATCGTCCATTCGTCTGCCAGTTCCTGCTGCAAATCGTCCAACGTCCGATAAGGATGATGTGCCAAAAACAGTTTCACCTGCGCCGCCGACCCGCAAATCCGCCGACGGAAACGTACCAGCACCGGTTCCGAGAAATTCTCCAGCGTTCCCCGGAAGATGGCTTCCGGAATCCCTTTGGTGTCATGGATGGGATAAGGGGTACCGTTCACAGCCAGCCTCATCCCGTAGGGATAATCCTTCCCTGTCAATGTCTGGCAGGCCACCCATACGCCCATAGACCAGGCCAGGACCCGTATCTCCTGATAGCCGTCCAACAGGCTGTAGTCAAAGTCCATATTCTTGTAATCAAAACACAGCAAGTAATCGCACCCTTCCGGGACCGGACTGCCAAACAGGTTTTCGTCCGAACCCCAGCCCGCAAAGAAAAGCAGCAACACCGGGTTTCCTTCCTTCTTGATAAACAGTTGTTTCATACCTTCAATTCTTTCCGATTCATTCCTTCAATTCGTGACACAAACGCGCCACTTCATCCTCTTCAATCAACGCGGTCAGCGAGAAACGTAACCGTGCCGTCCCTTCGGGTACCGTAGGCGGACGCACGGGCAATACATAAAAGCCGTGTTCCTGCATCTGCATGGCCTTCCAGATGGCCTTCTCGTTGGCTCCTACCACCAAGGGAATGATGTGGCTTTCCGACGGGCAATCGGCCCCGCTTTCACGGATAGCCGCCCGCAGAAGCCCCGAAATCTGTGCCAGGTGCTCCCGCCGTGCCTGCATCTCCTCCAAGCGCGACAAGACGAAGCGCGTCCAAGCCACGTTGAGAGGAGGCAATGCCGTAGTGAAAATCAACGTCCGCATCCGGTTCACCAGGTAATCCCGAATCACTTTCCGGCACACCACATACGCCCCGACAGAAGCCATCGCCTTGCCGAAGGTACCGCACAGGAAATCAATCTCCTTCAGGCAGCCTTGTTCCTCGGCCACCCCCAGTCCGTGCGCCCCCCGCACCGCAATGCCATGCGCCTCGTCCACATACAGGATCACGTGGTCATAACGACGCTTCAGTTCCACCAGGCGGTCGAGCGAAGCCACATCACCGTCCATGCTGAACACACTTTCTGTCACGATGATAATTCGGTGATACGAACCGTGATACTTAGCCAGCAGATTCTCTAACTGTGCATAGTCCTGATGGCGGTAGCGGATGCACTTGGCCGCCGACAGGCGGATGCCGTCAATCAGGCTCGCATGCACCAGTTTATCGGCCAGAATCAAGGTATTCGCATCGGTCACCGCCGGCAGAATCCCCGTATTCATGTGATACCCGCTGCTGAACACCAGTGCACTCTCCGCCCCGAAGAGCGAAGCCAGCAACGTTTCCAATTCCCGATAAGCAGGGAAGTTGCCCGTCAGCAACCGTGAGGACGAGGAAGAAAAGCACAAGTCCCTCTCCTTCACCGTCCGCAGAAATTCCTCGCGCAACGCTTTGTCCGAAGCCAGTCCCAGGTAATCGTTCGACGACAGGTTCAGCATCCGCCGTCCGTCGGCTTCAATCCATTTCCCGTCACAGCAGGTTTCCGGCAACACACGCAAATTGCCGCACGCCTCCAGCTGTTCCAGTTCCTGCTGGAAATCCCTTTCCCATCCGGGTTGTATTTCATTTTCCATGATGTTTCTCCTTGTTTTTATTCCGGCATTTCGCCCACAATCTTACACAAACCGCTCGTCAGCTTGGTCAGCTGCTCCGGACGGATGATGAAAGGCGGCATAATATAGGCCAACCGTCCGAACGGACGTACCCAGATACCTTCTTCCACAAACCGCCGCTGCATCCAGCCCATGTCGACCGGCTTCTTGGTCTCAATCACCCCGATGGCTCCCAGTACCCGGACGTCAGCCACCTGTGGCAACGCAGCCGCCGGTGCCAGTTCCTCCTTCAACTGTGCCTCGATGCGGCGCACCTTCTCCTGCCAGCCAGACGACAACAACAGCCGGACAGAAGCCAGTGCTACGGCACACGCCAGCGGATTGCCCATGAACGTAGGCCCATGCATGAAAGCGCGCGGTTCCTTGGAAGAAATGCAGTCGGCCACCTTTTCCGAAGCCAGCACCGCCGAGAAGGTCATGTACCCTCCGGTCAGTGCCTTGCCGATACACATGATGTCCGGTTCCACCTGCGCATGTTCCCACGCAAAGAGCTTGCCCGTACGCCCGAAGCCCGTGGCAATCTCGTCAAAAATCAGGAGCATACCGTGCTCCCGGCAGAGGCGTGCCGCCTCCCGCAAATACTGCGGATGGTAGAAACGCATCCCTCCGGCTCCCTGTACGATTGGTTCCAGAATCAGGGCCGCCAGCTCGCCGTGGTGCTGCGTGATGACTTCCCGCAACGGCTCGATGTCTTTCTCGTCCCATTCCGCGCCGAAACGGCACTGCGGGGCCGGCACGAAATAGCGTATCGGAAGGGCCGAGCCGAACAGGCTGTGCATACCCGTCACCGGGTCGCATACCGACATGGCGTTCCACGTATCTCCGTGGTACCCCGAACGGATGGTCACGAAATTGTTCTTCTCCGGATGGCCGGCTGCAAACTGATACTGTACCGCCATCTTCAAAGCCACTTCCACGGCCACCGACCCACTGTCGGCATAAAAAATATACTCCATGCTGGGAGGTACGATTTTCAGCAGTTCCTTTCCCAGTTCAATGGCCGGTTCATGGGTCAGTCCCCCGAACATCACATGCGACATCCGGTGGAGCTGTTCCTCCACCGCCCGGTTCAATACCGGATGATTGTATCCATGCACGGCACACCACCACGACGACATACCATCAATCAGCTCCGTGCCGTCGGCCAGGGTCAGCGTACAGCCCTCTCCCCGCTCTACCTTGTACGTCGGCAGCGGATTCGAGGTCGAAGTGTACGGATGCCACAAGTGGTCCCGGTCAAATTCGTCAAACAGTTTCTCACAATTCATATCCTGCTCCTTTTATACGTTCTTTGTCTTTTGATACTTTGGAACCAAGGGTAGTCAGCAAATCGCCCACAATGGCCGAATTGATGCCCACATACAAGGCACGGTCTACCGTCTCCTCACTCAGCTGCGAACGTCCTCCGGCAAAACGGAGGAAAGCCGTCGGGTTCACCATGCGGAACATGGCTACCGTACGCAACACCTCTTCCGCCGTCAGCGGTTTCGCATGTTCCAGCGGTGTTCCCTTGATGGGCTGCAACAGGTTCAGCGGGATGGACTGTACCTCCAGTTCCCGCAAGGTCAGCGCCAGTTCCACCCGCTGGGCCGGCGTTTCTCCCATGCCGATGATGCCTCCGCTACACACGTCCATACCCACCTTTCGGGCTGCCTGCAACGTGTCTATCTTCTGGGATTGGGTATGCGTGGAGCACAGGTTCGGGAAAAACGAAGGCGCCGTCTCCAGGTTACAATGATAACGGCTCACTCCCGCACGGTGCAGCGCCGCAAGCTGTTCCTCCGTGGCCAGTCCCAAAGATGCACACAACTTGATGCCGCTATGCGCCCGCACATACTCAAAATGCGCACACAATTTCTCCAACTCTCCTGCCGAAGGTCGGCGTCCGCTGGTCACCAGCGAGAAGCGCGATACCCCCTGGTTTTCGTTCATCTGTGCCTGACGTAAACATTCTTCTTCGCTCACCAGTCCATATTCCTCCACGCCCGTGTGATGATGTACCGACTGGGCACACCATTTGCAGTTTTCCGGGCAACGTCCCGACTTGGCATTGATAATGGAACACATGTCAAACTTCCGGGAAGCGTATGCCACCGTGATGCGATGGGCCGTTTCACACAATGCGTCAAAAGGTGCTTCCTCCAACAGCCACAAGGCCTCTTCTGCGGTCAGCACCTGTCCTTCTTTTATTTTCTCTTCCAGTTTCTGTAATCTTTCCATACGTATTTATTTAAAAAAAGAAGGGGTGTACCCGCTTCAGTAAAGTCTGTCAGACTTTACCTGAAACGGGTACACCCCTTCCGGTTATTGTTATTTTATTTAGTTCATCTAAAAGCAGCGGCGCAGACACTTCTTCTCTTTGCGGCACCAGCAGACACCACAATCCTTTCCGGTCCATCTCGAATAAACTTCCTCCGAGTCCCGGTCCTCCGCTTCCAAAGAGTGCATCCTCCTCTGAAAAACCAGTCCATGACATCCCTTCCGTTTTCTTTCCCTCGCACACTGCCGTTTTCTGCTTGCCCAGTGAGGCATCCGCAATTCCCCGTCCCACCTGTCCGATGGTGACATGGCGATGCAGGCTCACGAACGCAGCATATTCCTTCCGGCTCCAACGACGGAAACGAAGCATGACTTTGCGTGAATAGGAAGCGATACGATGCATCTGTTTTTCTCTTTGTTTAAATGTACGGCTGCAAATGTATATAAAAATCTACAGAAAATGCAAGGATTTTGGAGAATCCGGTTTGATAACAATCAGGCTGAAGTGTTTATTTCAGATGCTTGTCAAGAAATTTCTCCATGGCACGGTAGAAGTCGAACTTATTCTCTTCATTATAGAATCCGTGTCCTTCATTTTCCTTTACCATGTATTCCACTTCCACACCTCGTTTCTTCAAAGCTTCTACCATCTGGTCAGATTCGGCTTTGTTGACGCGCGGGTCGTTTGCACCCTGGGCGATGAACAGCGGAGCCTTAATCTGGTCTACATGGAATACAGGCGAATATTTTTCCATCATTTCTTTGTCGGTTGCGGGGTCGCCCACCATTTCGTGCATCATGTCGAGCAACGGTTTCCAGTAGGGAGGAATCGTATTCATGAACGAGAGCAGGTTGGACACTCCTACGTAATCGACGGCGCAGGCATACAGGTCGGGAGTAAAGGTCACTCCTGCCAGGGTAGCGTAACCTCCATAGCTTGCTCCATAAATGGCCACCCGCTTCGGGTCGGCTATCCCTTTCTTGATCAGCCATTCTACTCCGTCGGTAATGTCATTCTGCATGGTCTGTCCCCATTGTTTGTAACCCAGTTCGGTAAACTTGCGGCCGTATCCAGTTGAGGCACGGAAGTTCATCTGCAGTACGGCATAGCCACGGCTGGCAAGGAACTGTACTTCCGGATTGTATCCCCAGGTGTCGCGTGCCCACGGTCCTCCATGCGGATTGACCACAACCGGCAAGTTCTTTGCATTTTCCATGGTATAACCTTTCGGCAGGGTCAGGTAACCTTCTATGGTGAGTCCGTCACGGCTGGTATAGGTAATCGGGTTCATGGCGCACATTTCCTCTTCTTTGATCCAAGGCGCTATGTCGGCCACCTTGGTGAGTTTGTTTTCCTTCACATTATAGAGGTAGTAGCTTCCGTATGTGCGGTCATTGCCGGCATGGATCAGGCGGATATTCTCGTCTCTGCTCTGGCTGGTGATACTGACGTTATAGCCCGGAAGCTGAGCTTCCAGTTTCTTACGTATCCCCTCTTCTTCTTTGTCGAAATAGTGGCGAATCATGTCCTTGTGCCCTTCACAGGCTACTACTGTCAGCCGGTTCTTCTTTTCGGAGTAGCTGAAGCCCGAGATGTCGTACTTGTCGTTCATGTACAGGACCTCCTTCTCTTCGCAGGTTTTCGGATCCATCAGAACCAGTGCGGTCTTGTCGCGTCCGACGTTGGTCAGTGCATAGACCATCTTGTTGTCGGGCGTAAAGACAGCGAAACCGACGGTTTCCTTAAAGTTGGTGGTCAATACCGGTTGGAACGGCTGGCCTTCCGTTTCACGGTATAGTATCTGCTTATTGACCCCATCTACTATGGCAATGGCTACACGCAGCTTGCCGTCGTGGTCGGTCATCCATCCCTGTATATTGCCTGGGTTCTCGGCCAGCAGGGTCAGTTCTCCTGTGTTCAGGTTCAGGCGATACGGGTCGAAAACCTGAGGGTTACGTTTGTTCATGCCGATGATGACCAGTGAATCGATTTTTTCCAGCGGGTCGATAATATTGGTTCTGACTTTCGGAAAATTGGTGTACGATTTCAGGTCAGAACCGTCGATGTTCACGCCATAGAGCTGGTAATTCTCGTCGCCCCCCGTATCCTTGACGAAAAGGATGCGGTTATTGCCGGCCCACATGCTTGCGGCGATGTCACGTTCCGTTTCAGATGTGATGCGGATGGTCGTATCCGATCCGATTTTCTGTACAAAAAGGTTCATGCGGTTCTCGTAGGGAGCCATGAATGAGAAGTAGGTCCCGTCGGGCGATACCTGATAGTCTATCTTTTCCGGGTTCTTGAAAAAGTTTTCCAGCGGAATCTGTGTCTGTGCGCCGGCAGTAAAGCAAATTCCGGCCATGAACAGACCGGCTGCCAGCATGTTTCTTAGATTTTTCATTATGTCTTATTTTTGTTTATATTAATGTACGGCTGCAAATGTATAGAAAAATCTACAGAAAATGCAAGGACTTGGAGAATACGTTTTTTCGGTCTACAGATTCGCTTTTATCTTCTTTTCAATCTCCGTGTCTGTTGTCTTTTCTGCATAGCCTTGAAACTTTGCAATTATCGTGCGGTCTTTACCTATCAAATAAAACTGCGGAACTCCGCTACCAGCCTGATAATCATTTATAAGTTTAGCTATTGTTTCCTTCTCGGCAGTCAGAAAACTGTATTCTATTCCCTGGTTTTTCACATAGGCTTCGCAAGACGACTTCGACCTTCCCCACGTTTCCACAGCCAGCACTTCAAGCTCGTTCACTGCATATTCTTTTTTCAACCTGTTCAAGAAAGGAATCGAAATCTTACATGGTCCACAGCCTATCCCTGTGAACTGCAACAAGATGACCTTCGACTTTATACCGCTTAAAGAAACCTTCTGACCCTTCATATCAGTAAGCGTCCAGTCTGGAGCTTTTTTACCCGTCATATCCACTGTCGCCTTCTGAGAATTCTCTCCTTTTATACGCCGCACATAATCTGCCGGATAATAATCTTCCGCTACAATTTTTCCCTTTCCTGCAGGATTATACACAAAATCGGAACAAATATTCTCACTGATGCTATGCTGCATCTCCCTGCGATAACGATAAGGCATGTCATCTTCTTTTGAAATCCAGATTTTGTAAATAGATGTCGGATCATATATATACGGATTCTCCGGCATGTAACAAGCCTTACCAAAGAACTCCACCTGATACGGTGTATGGATACTCAATTCCATCAGATAATCTTTCCCCTCATCCTTCAAGCTAAGGACTATGCTATCCTGAGTATTCAATGCATACTCAAGAATGGATTTCATGCAACCAAAAGCTTGCGGCATAATAACTCTGAACGGAAGGGGACTTTTCTGAGTGAAATCATCTATCCGTACTTCTTTTTCCTCTTTCTCTATGTAAGCAAACACAGTTCCGTCATATACCCAAAGCGGTTGCCTGAATTCCTTATCCGAGGCACACAAGAAAGAATACCCCACAGCCGTATCCTGCGGATTCACATGCTCATAAATTTCTCTTGGCACACTGTACACCGGCTCTGTGTCTCCCGGTTCCCATGCCTTTATCACACAATGATAGGTCACCGATTCCACGGCATTCATTTTCTCCAGTACATGCGACAGATAGTCCGTCTCTCTATTTTGTCCGTAACCCGGCAAAGCCAATAAGATAGAGGAAAATAATATTGCGGTAATTTTCATGGTATTCTATTTTTATAAAAATGAGCCCGCTTTCAAATGCGGTTTCTTCCTTTCAACTTCTCTCAGAAGTACATAAAGCATACGTAAAACCCATTTGAAAGCGGACTCAAAAAAGCAAATTACTGAAGCTTGAACGCAACAGGCACGGTGTATTTCACTCTTACGGCCTCTCCCCTCTGCATGCCCGGTTTCCACTTAGGCATGGTCTTCAGCACGCGCAAAGCCTCTGCATCCAAATCCGGATTCACCGCACGAACCACATTGAACTCGGTAGGGGTTCCGTCTTTTTCTACCACAAACTGCACGATTACCCGTCCCTGCAAATTGTTCTTCATGGCACTTTCCGGATATTTCAGGTTATCTTGAAGGAATTTCAACAATTCCTTCATTCCTCCCGGAAATTCAGGCATCTGTTCCGCTACCATAAACACTTCGTCCTTTGCCACGCTGTCAGTAGGAACTGCTACCACGGAATCCGGTGCGACGGTTTCTTCTTTGGCATCCTGTTTTTCGGATGCTCCCTGCGAGCAGGAGATGTTTCCGGCAACGAGTAGAGCAAAGGCCGGAACCATGAACAGTGCATATTTGATACGCCCTGTTCCGTTTGATTTTTTCTTGTTCATCATAATGATACGTTTTTTAAGATGAGAGAAATTGAAATTATTGGATAATCCATACTTGTGGCCATAAGCCAACCCAAGCAGGTGATATTGATAACTCTTGGTGGCGAATCCCGCTTCCACGACTCTCTTGTCGGCCAGGAACTCCAGATTGAGCCGGACTTCCCGTTTCAGCAGCCAGGCAAAAGGGTTCATCCAGCAACAGATGCTGACCATCTCGGCAAGAAGCACATCGACGGAATGTCGCTGCTTTACGTGCGCCATCTCGTGCGTCAGGATTTCGTCCAGTTCGTCTTCCTTCACCGTCGCCGGATTCAGGAAAATCCACCCAAAGAAAGAGAAGGGTCCGGACGAGCCATTCAGGCATTTCACACGGATGCCGTTTATCGTCTTCTCCGGTGTACGCAAGATCAGATGCCACAAACTGCACGCTTGCACGAGAAACCGGGCAGACAGCACCAGCACTCCGGCGAGGTACAGGTATTTCACCCAATCAGTCAACACCCACACGCCGTTTCCCGCTTCCGCTGTTTCACTTCCCACCACTATTTCCGGCAACACTACCGAATAGTCAAAATGCGTCAGCATGATCAGGCTGCCACGACTTTCCAGCCATTCCCGCACGTCGACCAGCGGCAACACGAAAGGCAACACCAGCGCCAGCAGCAGAATGAATCTTCTGGAACGGAAAAAGGTGTCCCGCGTACATACCAGCTTGTACAAGGCGTAAAACAGGACCAGTCCGAAATTGACTTGAAGAAGATATAGCATAATAAAAAGGAATTTAAAAGGTGAGTAAATATAATTCTAAAATGCCCTATTTGTCTTTCCGCTTCTCAATCAGGTCGATAATCTCGTTCAGCTCGTCCTTGGAGATTTTCTGCTCCTTGGCGAAGAACGACACCATCTCCTTGTAAGAGTTGGCGAAATAGTTGCGCACAAGATTGCCCACCGAATTGCGGGTATATTCCTCCTGCTCCACCAGCGGCGTATAGCGGTAAGTGTTCCCAAACTTCTCGGCCTTCAGGTAGCCTTTCCGTTTCAGGTTGTTCACAATCGAAGCCACCGTGGTGTAAGGCGGTTTCGGCTCGTCATAACGGGCCACGATTTCTTTCACAAAACACGGACCCAAATGCCAGATGAAGCGCATGGCCTCTTCTTCCTGATAAGTCAGTTTTTCCATATCGAATCAGTTTTTTCTACGAACTTTTCGCAAATCTACGAATTTATCGTAAACCTTATCCATTCAAATGGTTAATTTATTTAAAAAAGGAAACATTACCATACATTCAGACTTAGAATGCCATATTATTTATTCAGAATACGCCCGTTTGTTTTCAGAAGAACGCCATAGATTCTTTTTACGTTTCCCTTCCCCAAAACGTACGTTTTCCGCCCCGGAAACCTATGTTTCTCAATTGCGAGACATAGGTTTCCGGGGCGGAAAACATAAAAAACTCTTCGGTATGAAAATCTTTTCTCCAAGAGAATCTGGAAACAAAGACAACCTCCAGGGGGGTCTCTTTTTCCTTATCTGCCTTCCCTGTCAGTCGCCTCTGTAATAGTAGAGCAATGAATGGCGGGCTATGAAGTCAGCATTCAACTTCACCAGCATCTTCTCTCCCACCTCAGGCAATTCGGCATCCGGCAACAGGTTCTCACAGATACAGTACGTCAGCAAATCGGGCGGACATAGCATTTCTTCGGTCAGCATACGGAAAGCATTGTGCGAAGCCTCTTCCTGATTGTAAAACGGATTCTCCGCATCGGCAATATACTCACACACATCCTTTGCCAGCAAAAGCCCTTTCTGCTCATCTACCATCAACACAAAATTACGGTTGGCCTTCATCTGTGGCAAAGTGTGATTCTCATCGTCCGGCCATTGGAGTATTTCTACCAGAAAACGCTTCAATGAATCATATCCATTCAGATAGATAATCCGTCTACCACCTGTCCACAACGTAAACAGGCGGTAGATTTCCGCATTCTTTTCCAATACCGCATCCGGTACAACCGGCTCTTCCGGATACAGCCCCGGTATGGATGCCCATATTTTCGAATTCTTGCCGGCCAGCAGGTCAATCCATTCATGCAAGAACAACGCCAAAGGCCCCACCGGCACAATAAAGCGGTCGGTCGGTGTCACCCGGTCGATATACGGCCACATGGAAGGTTCCGTGAGATACGTATGCCCGAACAGCCAGGTCAGTTTCCGGTCGGCTTCTTTATCATCCGTATACCCCGCAAAATACGCTTGCAGCCACTCGTTCTCAGGAGCCTGCTCATAAGCCTCCTCCATCAGCGGCAGAAAAGCCTTTGCCTGCCGCAAAATACGTCCATCCAGCGGATTCACATACGGATGTTTGAACAAAGCCTTCTGCCACGTGTTCCAAATCAGGAAACAGAGGTCTTCTTCATTGACCTCCCCCTTCACATAATTCTTCCCGATGGGATAAAAAGGAAGACATCGTCCATACAAACGGGTGTGAGCCGTCAGGAAAGCCTGCCACAGGCCCAATCCCGACACAATATCTTCCAAATACGCAGCCGCATACAGACATATTTTCTTCCGGTACGACTCCGGCACCTCCTCCAAATCACACACCGTATAAAGCCGGTTGGCCAGTTCCACATAGAACCCGTCCGAAGGACACACAGTCGTATAAGGATGGATAGCCAGCCAGTCGTTCAGATAAATCACATTCTTTTTCATCTTACATTTCTCCTATTAAAGTCAATTCCGGGAAAAGAGCGTAATCAGCAGAGACACTGCCGCCAGCCCGATTCCAGCCCCTGTCACTCCCGCCCAGCCAAATGCATGCCAGCATGTCCCGGCCAGAAAAGTCCCCAGTGAGCCACCCACGAAATATGTTGTCATAAAAATCGTATTCACCCGATTGGTCGCTTTCGGTGCCAACGACAGGGCACACGTCTGATTGCTTATCTGAATGCATTGCATACCAATATCTATCACCACAATGCCCACGATAAAGCCCAGATAGAAATTTTGGAAGACATACATCACCGCCCAGGCCAGCATCATCAGCACACAACCCAGATAAGTGAAGAAACGTACCCCCAGCTTATGCACCAGACTGCCCACAAAAGAAGCCGTCAGCGCTCCCGCAATGCCACACAGTCCCAGCATTCCAATCACATTGTTTCCGGCATGAAAGGGTTCCCCACTCAACTTGAAGGCAAGGCATGCCCACAAAGCCAGAAAACTTCCGAAGCAGAAGCCGGCCCGCGCAGACACCATCCGGATGGTCGGATGGTCACGGTAGAGTGTAAACAACGACTTCATCAGGCCGCCATAAGTACCTTTGAAATTCGACGGCATGTCGGGCAATACCCGGAGCACAAGAAAAATGCACAGCAACATAAGAAGGGCCGCAATATAATACATGGTACGCCATCCCCAGTATTCGCCTACAAATCCGCTGACCACCCGTGAGCCGAGAATCCCTGTCAGCAGACCGCTGACCATCATACCCACGTTGCGAGCCTTATTTTCCGGGAGTGAAAACTGTGCCGCTATCGGAATAAAGATTTGCGGCATCACCGAACAGATACCCGTCACCAGCGAAGCGGCCAGAATATAAGCCACGTTCGTGGAAGAAGCGATGCTGCACGTGGCCGCCACCAGCAACAGAAAGTTCACCACAATAATATGTTTTCGTTTATACAAATCGCCCAGCGGAATAATGAACAACAGTCCCAAGGCATAACCAATCTGGGTAGTCATCGGTATCAGGTTCGCCGTAAATTCCGAAATCGCCAGATCCTCACTGATACGGTTCAACAACGGCTGGTTATAATACAAATTAGCCACCGACAATCCGGATATAATAGCCAACATCCACAACAAGCCTGCCGGTATCCCTTTATTTTCCTCCAATTTTTGCCTCATGTTCCTATTCATACCTTTTTCTTTCGCTCGCAAAAATACGCAAAAAAACAAAAGTCAGAAAAACTGGCTTATAAATTCAAACGAAAAGTAAATGCGGAATCTATACAGTAACACGATATATAGGACTCCGATTAATTAAATAAATTACAAAACAATTACAAGCCCATCTCCCAACGTAATTCTCACACAATCAACAATAGAAAAAGAAGAGTTCATCGCAAGCACCCTCTTTTCGAAAACAAAAAAGTTAATTATGTATTGACCGATTTGTTAAAACGCAAACATAGACTCTACGGGTTGAAAAGATTTTTTAACTTTGCAATCGAAAAGTTCTGACAATCAGACTTTATTTAAGCAGAAACAACAAGTATTAAACTGACAAACACTAAAGATAGATTTACATTTTTTATTTAATTAAATTTTTATGGTACATCATTCCAAATTCCTGTTTTCAGCATTGGTCGTTTCAGCCGTAGCGGCAGGCGCAAATGCTCAGGTAACCACTTCTGCTATCAGCGGAAAAGTTCTCGATGAAACCAAAGCACCGGTCATTGGCGCTACAGTGGTAGCCATTCACGAACCTTCGGGTACGCTTTACGGTGCAGTCACGAACGTAGACGGACGTTACACCATCCAAGGTATGCGTACCGGTGGTCCCTACAAAATTGAAATCTCCTACGTAGGCTACAACAAAACAACCTACACAGGTATTTCCCTCGAACTGGGTAACACTCTCAGCCTGAATGCTGAAATGAAGCCAAGTTCAGAACTGCTGGACGAAGTAGTAGTGGTAGCCGATGCCAAGGCAAATGCCGGAGCAGCCCATAACTTCTCGACACAGAAAATCGAAAACACTCCGACAGTCGACCGTAACGTGTACGACATCGTGAAGAACATGCCGATGGCCATGACTTCCAAGAACGGAGGTATCACATTCGCTGGTTCAAACAACCGCTACAACAGTTTCCAGATTGACGGTACGGTAAGTAACGACGTGTTCGGTCTGTCTGCATCCGGAACCAACGGCGGTCAGACGGGGGCCAACCCGATTTCAATGGATGCCATCCAGGAAATCCAGGTGGTTGTAGCTCCCTTCGACGTACGCCAGAGCGGATTTACCGGAGGTGGTATCAACGCCATCACCAAGCAGGGTACCAACACCACACACGGTTCAGCCTACACTTACTTCAACAACCAGAACATGTATGGCAAGTACAGTGCCGTACGTGATTATGAAAAATCTCCGCTCACCCAGCAATACACCCGTACCTTCGGTGGAACATTGGGCGGCGCCATCGTGAAAGACAAACTGTTCTATTTCGTCAGTGCAGAAGCCAAGAAGGAATCGTATCCGTCAAGCATTTATCCGGGATACACCACTTCTTATCTGACATCTGAGCAGGCCAAACAGATTGCAGACGCGTATTACGACATGACAGGTTTCAGCGATGGATATGGACAGCGCAACATCGACAACAAATCTTTCGGTTTGCTGGCACGTATCGACTGGAACATCAACCAGAACCACAAGCTGGCTCTGCGTTACCAGCACAACAATTCATACGATGACAACTATGGCGTAGGCTCTACCAGCTACATGTTCGAAAACAGTGGTTACCGCATGAACAACAAGACCAACTCTATCGTGGCCGAATTGAACTCTCATCTGGGACAGAACCTGTACAACGAACTCCGTGCTTCTGCCAGCTTCATCCGTGACCACCGTGACGTGGCCTATCAAGGACCTACCGTCCAAATCAGCAACATTCCGGCACCGGATGGCACCAACATCACGGCCAACATCGGTACGGAATATTCTTCCGGAGCCAACTACTTGGATCAGGACATCTATACCTTCGAAGACAACCTTTCCTGGTATCTGGGTAACCACACGCTGACCTTCGGTACACACAATGAAATCTACCGGATGAAAAACCTGTTCATCCAGGCTTCCAACGGTTCATGGTATTACAACTCACTGGAAGACTTCATTGCCGACAGACCGTACAAATATTCGTACAAATATACCGACCCGGCACTGACTGGCGGTGATACCAAATGGGCTCCGGCCATGAAATCCGGACAGTTCGGATTCTATGCACAGGACAAATGGGATATCAGCACAAACTTCAACCTGACTTACGGTCTGCGTATCGATATTCCGGTCATCTTCAACAACCCGACTACAAACGAAACCTTTAACGAGTTTGCCGAAGCACAACACTTGAACGCCCGTGTGGGAGAGAACCCAAGTGCAAAGGTATTGTTCTCACCGCGTGTAGGTTTCCGCTGGTACACCGACGATTCACACAACACCCTGATTCGTGGCGGTGTCGGAATCTTTACCGGACGTGTGCCGTTCGTATGGCTGTCGAATGCCTTCAACAACACCGGTATGGAAAGTAAAGGAACAACCATCACACCGGAAGATAAAGATGGAAACTACACTTACGACGCACCGAAACTGGGACAATATGCAGACGACCCGCTGGGTGCAGCCAACTCACAAAGCGGAGCTGCCGCAAAACCTGATATCGTAACCGTAGACAAAAACTTCAAATACCCGCAAGTGTTCCGTGTGAACCTGGCATGGGAACAGAAACTGCCAGGCGACGTGAAGATGACTTTGGAAGGTATCTACTCAAAGACCATGAACAACGTCTTCTTTGAAAATCTGGCATTGACCCAGAGTGGGAACAAGGTATATGCCGTAGCCGGCAATGAAGCTTCTGCTGCTCCTTACTACCAGTTCAACTCAGGAAACTACTACAGCATCATCAACCTGAAGAACACCAACAAGGGATATACTTACGCATTGTCTGCCTTGCTGGAGAAACACTTCAACTTCGGTCTGGACTTGTCTGCATCTTATACTTTCGGACATGCCAAATCTGTAAACGACGGTACAAGCTCTGTAGCCTACTCTAACTGGAAATACAATTATTCAGTAGACACCAACTCTGGAAACGAACTTGGTTTCTCTAAATTTGATATTCCTCACCGTGTAATGGTTCAGGCTTCTTACAACAGCCCGAAATACTGGAACGGATGGACCAGCACTACTATCTCTGTCATCTACAACGGATTCTCCGGCAGCCGCTACAGCCTGACCATGAACGAAAAGTCTGATTACAACGGTGACAAATGGTCTGGTAACTCACTGCTCTACATCCCGACCGATGCCGAATTGAGCAAAATGAACTTCGTAGACATTACCGACAAAAATGGAAATGTAACCATGAGTGCAGAACAGAGCCGTCAGGCCTTTAAACAGTGGATTGAAAACGACAGCTATGCCAAGAACCACAGAGGCCAGTATGCAGAACGCAACTCTAACCTGAGCGACTGGGAACATGAAATCGACTTGCACCTGGCTCAGACCATTTACAATGTGCAGGGTGTCGGCAAACTGGAATTCACTTTCGATATCATCAACTTTGCCAACATGCTGAACAAGAAATGGGGAGCAAGCTACAGCTCAGCCTACAACTTGTCACCGTTGACAATGAACGGCCTTTCTACTGATGCAGACGGCAACAAGATTGCCTCTTTCTCTTACAATAAGGCCGAAATCCAGAAGAGTGACATCAGCTCACGCTGGCACTGCCAGGTGGGTGTAAGACTGACTTTCTAATGAAAGACTGACCCTTCTCATAAAAGGTGTATTGCCCACAAGGAAAAGGCAATACACCTTTCTTTTTTCATTCTCAAACAAAAAACAGATTCATGAAAAAATTCATCTCCCTGTGCATCGCTTGGTGTTTCTGCCTCACTCTTTGGGCCGGCAAACACTATACCGTGATTGTTTCCCTCGACGGCTTCCGCTGGGATTATCCTAAAATGTACGACACCCCGTTCTTCGACCAGATGGCCCGTGAAGGGGTGAAGGCCACCATGATTCCTTCTTTCCCGTCGAAAACCTTCCCCAACCATTACACCATGGCCACGGGACTGGTGCCCGACCACCACGGCATCGTGGCCAATACGTTCTGGGACCCGGAACGCAAGGAACTTTACAAAATGACCAAGCCGGAAACCCGCAACAACCCTGCCTACTACGGCGGCGAACCTATCTGGATTACGGCACAGAAGCAAGGCATCAAGACGGGCAATATCTACTGGGTAGGCTCCGACATCGCCGTCAAGGGGCAGCACCCCACCTACTACCGTGTGTACGACCAGAAACCGCGGCTCACACAGACTGAACGTGTGGCCGAGGCATTGAGGTTACTGAAATTGCCGGAAGAAGAACGGCCTCAACTGATTATGATGTACTTTGAAGATTCCGACACGTATGGCCACAGCTACAGCCCGCACAGTAAGGAAACACGCCGCTGCATTGAAGAGCTGGACGGACTCATGAGATACTTGTGGGAGGGATTGCAGAGCCTGCCTTTCGGAAAGGACATCAACCTGATTGTGACAGCCGACCACGGCATGGCCACGGTAAGTGCCGACCGCTTTGTGCCCATCAAGCACCTGCTGAACGAGAAATGGTACATGCTGATTGACGGTAACCTGCCGGCACAGATTTATACGAAACCGGAATACCGCGACTCGGTGTATCAGGCCTTGCAGGGACTGGACCACGTGCGGGTATGGAAGAAAGAAGAGATTCCGGCTTACCTGCACTACGGCAGCAATCCACGGGTGGGCGACGTCCTCGTGCTGCCCGACTTGGGCTGGCTGGTGGAAGAAGGTACCCGGACGCTCCCGGGAGCCCATGGTTTCGACCCGACCTACGATGACATGCAGGTGATGTTCCGGGCTTGCGGACCCGACTTCAAGAAAGGCTATGAAGCCCCGAAGTTCCGCAACGTATCGCTTTATTCCCTGCTGGCCCGCCTGCTGCACGTCACTCCCGAAAAAACGGACGGCAGTCTGGAAGAAGTGGAAAACATGCTGGTTCAGTGAGGTTTACCCACCGCCCCAAAACGCACTTGCGTTTGAGCTTAAACGCAAGTGCATTTACACAAAAACGCTTCGACGTTTCATCCCGAACGTCGAAGCGTTTTTATACATTATATAAACAGCTGAAAATCAGTCTTCCATCAACTTGCGGTAGCGCACGCGTTTCGGCTCTACATTGCCCATGCGCTTCATCTTGTTTTCCTCGTATTCCGTATAGGAACCTTCGAAGTAGAACACCTGACTGTCTCCCTCGAATGCCAGGATGTGCGTACAGATACGGTCGAGGAACCAGCGGTCGTGGCTGATGACCACGGCACAACCGGCGAAGTCTTCCAAACCTTCTTCCAGCGCCCGGAGCGTGTTCACGTCAATGTCGTTGGTCGGCTCGTCGAGCAACAGCACATTGCCTTCTTCCTTCAGGGCCATGGCCAAGTGCAAACGGTTACGTTCACCACCCGAAAGCATGCCGCAAAGCTTTTCCTGGTCGGAACCGGAGAAATTGAAGCGGCTCAGGTAAGCACGCGCGTTCACGTCGCGGTTGCCCATACGAATCAGGTCGTTGCCTCCGCTGATAACCTGATACACACTCTTGTTCGGGTCGATGTCCTTGTGCTGCTGGTCCACGTAGGCAATCTTGACGGTATCACCCACCTCAAACTCGCCCTTGTCCACCGTTTCCAGTCCCATAATCAGGCGGAACAGTGTGGTCTTTCCGGCACCGTTCGGACCGATAACTCCCACAATGCCGTTAGGCGGCAACATGAAGTTCAGGTCGTCAAAGAGCAGCTTGTCGCCATACGCCTTGGCCACGTGCTTGGCCTCGATGACCTTGTTGCCCAGACGCGGACCGTTCGGAATGAAGATTTCCAGTTTCTCTTCCTTCTCCTTCACATCCTCGTTCAAGAGTTTGTCGTACGAATTCAGACGGGCCTTACCCTTGGCCTGACGGGCCTTGGGAGCCATGCGCACCCACTCCAGCTCGCGTTCCAGCGTCTTGCGACGCTTGCTGGCCGTCTTTTCCTCCATCTCCATGCGCTTGGTCTTCTGCTCCAACCAGCTGGAATAGTTTCCCTTCCAAGGAATACCTTCACCACGGTCGAGTTCCAGAATCCATCCGGCCACGTGGTCCAGGAAGTAACGGTCGTGTGTTACCGCAATCACCGTTCCCTCGTACTGCTGCAGGTGCTGTTCCAGCCAGTCGATGCTTTCCGCATCCAGGTGGTTGGTCGGCTCGTCGAGCAACAGGATGTCGGGCTTCTGCAACAGCAGACGGCACAAGGCCACCCGGCGGCGTTCACCTCCGGAGAGATTTTTCACCAGCTGGTCTTCCGGCGGACAGCGCAGGGCATCCATCGCCCGCTCCAGCTTGCTGTCGAGGTTCCACGCATCAGTAGCATCAATGATATCCTGCAGTTCAGCCTGACGCGCAAAGAGGGCGTCCATTTTTTCCGGATCTTCGTAATACTCCGGCAAACCGAACTTCTGATTGATTTCTTCGTATTCGGCCAGCGTGTCTACCACCTGCTGCACCCCTTCCATCACGACCTCCTTCACGGTCTTCGTGTCGTCGAGCTGGGGCTCCTGTGCCAGATAGCCGACACTGTATCCCGGCGAGAACACCACCTCGCCCTGGTAATTCTTGTCGAGTCCGGCAATGATTTTCATCAACGTAGACTTACCGGAACCATTCAAACCGATGATTCCGATTTTCGCGCCATAAAAAAAGGATAGGTAGATGTCTTTCAATACCTGCTTGTTGTTCTGGAATGACTTGCTCACTCCCACCATTGAAAAGATAATTTTCTTGTCGTCTGCCATATTCTTTATATTGGTTAAGTTATCTGTTTTTCATTCGTCGCACGAAATAGCGGTGAATAGCTACCTGATAGACCAGCAGTCCCACCATGCAGACCAGCAAGGCCAGCAGGTACTGCCGTTTCATGGAGTCCTCCACGTATTTCCCGAGCACTACGCCCAGCATCACGCCCGACTCCCACAAAAGCTGGTAAGTGTGGTAACCCGTCCCCCGCTCACAATGCAACGGAAGATAAATCATCATCCGCAGGAACTGCAACAGAGACAGTCCCATGCCCAGTCCGAGCAGGAATCCGGCCCCCCACAGGGAATCGCGGCCGTCCGAGAGGTAAAGCATCAGCAAGGCAAGGCCCATCAGCACAAGACCTGCGGCATTCAGGAAGCGTCCGTCGGCCTGGCTGCGGAACATCCGGTCGAGCAACAGGAAGACCACAAATCCGGCCATTGCACAAATGTAGAAAAAACTATCGAATATCGTGCTGAATACCACCCCCAAAATGAAGGGAACCACCATCATGTTCAGTCCCGGAAGCAGGGTACGGAACAACAGAAAGCGGTCGAACGACATCAGCGGCAAATCCAGCGGCGCACGGAAACAGACTTCCACCATCGATACCAGCAGGATAGGTATCACACACAGAATGGCAAACAGGTACAGTTCGTGCTGGAAGGAAAGGAAGTCCCCCAGACTGTATCCACCCCAGATGCCACACAGCATGCCAAGTACACCCGACCAAGTGAAAGTGAGGTTGGCCCTGTTCCTACAATGGCTGGGCGTCACGTCGATGACCAGCGTACTTCCCATCGACATCAGCACAACCCCAAACAAGGCTCCCTGCAATACCCGAAGGCAGACGATGGTCCCTATTCCCGGAGAATAAGGATAAATCAGTCCCACCAACGCCAGCAACAGGATACTGCGTGTGCATACAGCTTTACGCTTGAACGTATCGACCAGATAATTGTTGAAAACGCCGAAGATGTACAAGGAAATTCCGAAAATGGCAATGGTACCTCCGGCCTGAAGGTTGGTATAGCCTCCCTCGCCCACCATCCACCGATGCAGCACCGGGAAAAGCATATACACCGCCGTGTACAGGAAAAAATTCGCTGTAAGTAAAAGATTAAAATTACGATTCCACATTCTTTTTTTCTTTTCTCGTCTCTATCTTGTCTAAAACACAGATGCACAGACTGTACCACCTGCCGGAAACTGACCGCCCGGTCCTACAGTCCATGCACCTTTATGCTTTGTCAAAAAACAACAGGCTTAATACTGCTCCGACTCATTGGGGAAGTCGCTCGACTTCACATCGGCTACGTAATGCCCGATAGCATCCGTCATCACCGTATTCAGGTCGGCGTATCGCCGCAGAAAGCGCGGGCTGAATCCTTTGGTCATACCCAGCATATCGGTCACCACCAGTACCTGTCCGTCAACTCCACCTCCGGCACCGATACCAATCACGGGAATGGTCAGTTCCTTGGACACACGGGCTGCCAGTTCGGCCGGAATCTTCTCCAGCACCAGTGCGAAGCAGCCGGCTTCTTCCAGCAGACGGGCGTCTTTCATCAGTTTCTCGGCCTCAGCCTCTTCCTTGGCCCGCACGCCGTAGGTACCATACTTGTTGATGGACTGCGGCATCAGCCCCAGGTGTCCCATCACCGGCATACCGGCTCCGATGATGCGGCGAATCACATCGATGACTTCTTCTCCGCCTTCCAGCTTCAACGCATCGGCATGCGTCTCTTTCATGATACGGATGGCATTGCGTACCCCGTCGAACGGGTCGGCCTGGTACGAGCCAAAAGGCATGTCCACTACCACCAGTGCGCGCTTCACGCCGCGCATCACCGATTTGCCATGATAAATCATCTGGTCCACCGTGATAGGAAGGGTGGTCACATTCCCGGCCATCACATTCGAAGCCGAATCTCCTACCAGAATCACGTCCACTCCGGCACCGTCTACAATCTGCGCCATGGTATAGTCATAAGAGGTCAGCATGGAGATTTTTTCACCTCTTTGTTTCATTTCAATCAAACGGTGAGTCGTCACTTTGCGAGTATCACCTGAAAGATATCCTGCCATAATTCTTTTTCCGATTTAGTAAAATTTCCGCAAAAATAGCCGATTTTTCTGAATCAGACAAGTGTTACAGCAAGTTCATCATGGCCTCGTAGGTAAAATGGCGGAAATCCGGAATCACCAAAGCGCACTGATTCTGAATGGCTTCCGCCGGATTGGTCGTGCTCAGCCCCACGACAGCCATCCCTGCGGCATTTCCGGCCTGAATGCCATGGAACGAGTCCTCAAAAACGACACAGTTCTCCGGTACCGTCTCAAATACCTCTGCCCCCAGCAAGAAGCAGTCGGGTTCCGGCTTCGACTTATGGAACATTTCGGCCGTCAGAATCCGGTCGACCAATCCCTTCAGTTCGGGATGTGAGGCATAGACGTTAGCCATCTTCTTCTCGTTCGAGCTGGTCACGATGGCAATTTTCACGCCATGGGCACGCAGGCTGCGCATGAACGCTTCCACTCCCGGCACGTATTCATACTTCATCTCCGTCTCAAAACGGTTCAGACGGTCGGTAATTTCAGCCTGTTCCTGCTCCATACCCTGAAAATGGCGGTCGTAAATCTGCTTGAGGGTCTGTCCCTTGATAACCCGTCCGAATTCTTCATATTCCGGATGATATTGTTTCCCTACCTTGTTCCAAAAAAGACTGTACTGCGATTCGGTATCCATCACCACCCCATCGAAATCAAAAAGGGCGGCTACACATTTCGTTATGTCCATTCGATGTTTAGTTTGATTTAACGGTGCAAAGTTCTGAAATATCGGTTCATATTCCTAACTTTGAGAATTAAAATAAACAAATTTCGCATGAAAGAGAACAATCCGCATATCCTGGGAGAGGCTCCCATCGGGAAACTGTTGCTGGAATATTCCATCCCGGCCATCATCGGCATGACGCTGACCTCGCTCTACAACATCATCGACAGTATCTTCATCGGACACGGTGTGGGGGCACTGGCCATCTCGGGACTGGCCATCACCTTCCCGCTCATGAACCTGCTGGTGGCGTTCTGTACGCTGGTGGGTGTGGGAGGTGCCACACTCTCCTCCATCCGTCTGGGACAGAAAGACAAGAAAGGGGCCGAAGACATTCTGGGCAATGTGGCGATTCTCTGTGTCATCAATGCCGTGTTCTACGGGGGATTGGCGTTCATCTTTCTGGAACCGATTCTGTTTTTCTTCGGGGCCAGCGAAGCGACCATGCCCTATGCCCGCGACTTCATGCAGGTCATCTTGCTGGGCAGTCCCATCTCGTATGTCATGATCGGACTCAACAATGTGATGCGGGCCACGGGCTATCCGCGCAAAGCCATGCTCTCATCCATGCTGACGGTGGGATGCAACATCATCCTGGCCCCCATCTTCATCTTCGTGTTCGACTGGGGAATCCGGGGAGCGGCACTGGCCACAGTCTGCTCACAGTTTTTCGGCATGATTTGGGTGCTCTATCACTTCTGCAGCCCGAAAAGCTATATCCGTTTCCACCGGCCCAACCTTCGCCTGCAAAAGAAAATCATAGGAAATATTTTTGCTATCGGCATGTCGCCTTTTGTCATGAACGTGTGTGCCTGCTGCATCGTCATCTTCATCAACAACCGCCTGCTCAACTACGGGGGTGACATGGCCATCGGGGCTTTCGGCATCCTCAACCGCATCCAGATGCTGTTTGTCATGATTGTGATGGGTATCACCATGGGCATGCAACCCATTACGGGCTATAACTACGGAGCCCGTCATTTTAGTCGGGTGAAACGTACCTTGAAACTGGGTATTACAGCGGCTTGTATCATCACCACCGTAGGATTCGCCTTGGGAGAACTGTTCCCCGGACTCTTCGTGGGAATGTTTACCGACAGCCAGGAATTGATGGACGACGCCATCCTCGCCTTGCGAATCGGTATTCTGGCCTTCCCTGTGGTCGGGGCACAGATTGTCATCACCCAGTTCTTCCAGTCCATCGGAAAAGCCCGGATTTCCATCTTCCTGTCCCTCTCCCGCCAACTGCTCTTCCTGCTTCCGGGACTGGCATGGCTGCCGCCTGTCTACGGACTGAAAGGGGTATGGTTCAGTATGCCGCTGTCCGACGGACTGGCCTTTGCGGTAGCCGCCCTCATGCTGATGTATCATTTCAAAAAGAAAATGATGGAACTCGCTCCACACGAAGCCTAAGAAATATTCACGAAAACAACAGTGCAAGGTTCAGCACTGACACCACCACCGCCATGGTATAGAGTACCCACGTACTCCAGCGAGAATTGACATACGAACCCATTACACGCCGGGAGGAAGTCAGCCACACTTGCAAAAAAATGGTAAACGGCAACTGGATGCTCAACACCATCTGTGAGAGAATCAGTCCCTGAAACGGGTTGTCAATGAACAGAATCACCACCAAGGCTACTCCCAGGGAAAGCAGGATACCTACCCGCGAATGGATGTCTTTCACGTGATACGACTCGCCGAACATCCCGGCAAAGATGGAACCTGCTGCCATACCACTCGTCACCGTCGACGAGATACCGGCCATCAGCAGGGCCAAGGCAAACACCAGGGCCGCCTGACTGCCCAGCAAGGGTTCCAACAGACTTTTGGCCTGCTGCAGTTCTTCCACTTCCACCCCATGAGCAAAGAACGTAGCCGCCGCCAGCAGAATCATCGCACTGTTGATGGCCCAGCCCACTCCCATGGAGAACAGAGTATCATAAAATTCATATTTCAGCAGCTTGCGGATGGAAGCATCGTCCTGCTTGTTGTACTCGCGGCTCTGCACCACCTCCGAATGTAAGAACAGGTTGTGGGGCATGACCACTGCTCCCAATACGCTCATAATGACCAGCAGACTCCCTTGGGGAATGGAGGGAACTACCCACGAACGGGCCGCCAGCGGCCAGTCAATCTCCACCAGCAACAGTTCATAGAGAAAAGACAATCCGATGACGGAAACAAAGGCTATGATGGATCTCTCAATCCGTTTATAAGAATTGGTGAAAAGCATGATGACGACAAACACCGTTGTCAGCAAGGCTCCCCAGATGATGGGGATATGAAACAGCATTTCCAAGGCGATGGCCCCTCCCAGAATTTCAGCAAGGGAAGTGGATATGGAAGCCAGCACCGCCGTGCCCAGCACGGGGCGCGACACCCATTTGGGCGTGTATTTCGTGGCTGCCTCGCTCAGGCAAAGCCCAGTAACGATACCCAAATGTGCCACATTGTGCTGAAGCACAATCAACATAATAGTAGATAGGGTAATGACCCACAGGAGCGAATAACCAAAATCGGCCCCTGCCGCAAAATTGGAGGCCCAGTTGCCCGGGTCGATGAAACCGACGGTCACGAGCAAGCCCGGACCGATGTATTTAAAGAAATCTAGTCCACCCAAGTAACGCGGGTGGTCTTTCCGACGTAACTCTTTGATAAAATTCCACATAACGATAAATCTGCTTAAACTATAAAAACAAATTTAGCACACAGAAAGTTTACACAAAGCGTCAAGAAGTCAGCAATTATCAGGTTAGTTCAAGGCATCCCAGCCTGCCGCACGATACCAAGCGATAGATTGTGTATAGTAACTGTTCCAAGAAGTTTTATTCGTCACATATCGATTATACTCTCCCGGAATGTACATGCCGATTCCACAGAAACGAGTATCGTCTATCACCACCCCATCAAACTCATACTCAGGCCCTGCCAGACATTCCTTAGCAATCACCGCCTGATTCAAAGCGGTCTGTACAGAAGCAATTTCCGTATTCAAATCCATTTCAGCCACTCCATGTTTCCGGCCCAATTCCCGAAAGAAATCAAGCACATCGTATGAGAAATACCGATAACTGTTCACCCCATACTGCTGCACATTTTCCAGACCGACAGAAGGTAAGGCATCCTGCCATTCTACCAATTTATTCTTTACCGCCTCGGCCAAGTTTTCCATCTGGCTGCAATCGACTGCCGCACAGGTTCCCCACAGGTTATTAATCTTATTAAAGGAAATAAACTCATGACATACAGCCGAATAATCCACGTCGTCTGTATATAAATAAGAAAGCAGCTGGTCGTAAGGGAATCCATAGACAGGAGTCTCCAAAACAGAAGCCACACAATGTGAAGTCACGTCTTTTAATTCGTAACACACTTCTGCAGTACCCATCATGCAGGCATCAAACAGTACAAAATCAAGTTTCTTCGCAAAACTATTTTTCAGAACATCTGCCAACTCCGGTATATTAATATGATAGCCACTATCGTCGCCAAAAGCTTTGGTCGGCACCGAATTTCCCTTCATCCAGCCGGTACCATGTGAACCGAAAATCACCCCGTAACTGTCGGAAGGAGCTACTGCCTGCATATCCTTAAATACTTCTTCCATCATTACAGGATCAGTAGCTATCTGACTGTTCATCGTATATTCCTTTTTCTCTGCTACCTGACAGATACCAAAAAAGGTCAGACTCTCCCCTGTCAATGCCGGCACATTATTGATATTTCCACGCCCGTCAGTATAAAAACTCATTAAAGTAGGATTGCCCAAGGGAGTATCATTCGAATTAGGGCGATAAAACACCAACAGCGTACACGATTCATTCATATTTCCTAACGCCGTGTACATATCTATCACATTATTGCGCAGGTAAGTATCCAAGGAACCTGACTGATTGTTCGATATCAGATAAGCCAGCACAGTACGTCCAGAATGCTTGGCCGGCTGTTGTTCCGGTATCTCATTGGAACATGCTACCAGAAAGACTACCAACAGGCCATACAGCCATTTCTTCATCTGCCTCATTCCACGTCGGGTTTTTCAAACTTAAACTCCGGATTTACCTCCTGAAGGAACAGCGAACCTCCCTTGGTATATTTTTCCTTCAGTTTTTTCAGTTCTTTCTGCACGTTTTTCTTCTTCCGGCTAAAGAACATAAAGCAAGTACGATTCTTCCCGTTCTGTTTCTGCTCCAGATAATCTTTCAACTGGATGCTGTATAAAGCACGCCCCACCAGCATGTCCTTGTCATCCACAGCTGCGCTGTCCAAAAACTGCACATCAGTGAAATACACCAGCGAGTCCGTAAACGAAGCAGAAACACCGGCCAGATATACCCCATACTTTTTTTTATCTTTCGGCTGCTTGCTGAATGCCGAAGCAGCAAATACCATCATAAACAGGAAACAGAAAAATTTTGTGTAACGCATAATTCATCAATTTATGTGGGCAAAAGTACACAATTATGCGTAAAAACAGAAAGAAGACATATAAATTAACAAAGAAAAAGCCTTTATACATACAAAAAGAGATGTATCAAGACTGAGCCTATCTTCATACATCCCTTCTGTTTTTTCGGAAATCAATCTCTACCTTATCCCAAATAAGATTTGAGCAGCTTACTACGAGAATTTTGTCTTAATCGTCTAATTGCCTTTTCCTTAATCTGGCGAACACGCTCACGGGTGAGCCCAAACTTGTCGCCGATTTCTTCCAACGTCATTTCCTGCGTGTTAATACCGAAAAACATCTGGATGATATCCTTCTCCCTTTCGGTCAACGTAGAAAGTGCCCTGTCAATTTCCCTCGAAAGTGATTCATTCACCAAAGAGCGGTCGGCCATCGGAGAATCATCGTTCACCAGCACATCCAGCAGACTGTTGTCCTCTCCTTCCACAAAAGGAGCATCCACGGAAATGTGGCGACCGGAAACCTTCAGCGTATCCGAAATCTTGTCTACCGGAATTTCCAGTTCATCGGCCAGTTCCTCCGGCGACGGACGACGTTCGTTTTCCTGTTCGAACTTAGAGAATGCCTTACTGATTTTATTCAATGAACCAACCTGGTTCAACGGCAGACGCACGATACGTGACTGTTCTGCCAATGCCTGCAAAATGGACTGACGAATCCACCAAACGGCGTAACTGATGAATTTAAAACCACGGGTTTCATCAAACTTTTCAGCGGCCTTAATCAAGCCCAGGTTACCTTCATTAATCAAATCCGGTAAGCTCAAGCCCTGGTTCTGATACTGTTTGGCTACAGACACCACAAATCGTAGGTTGGCACGTGTAAGTTTCTCTAATGCCGCACGGTCACCTTTACGGATACGTTGAGCGAGTTCTACCTCCTCTTCTACAGTAATCAAATCTTCACGACCGATTTCCTGCAAATACTTATCCAAAGAAGCGCCCTCTCGGTTAGTGATACTTTTAGTAATCTTTAACTGTCTCATTCTATATAAAATGATTTGGGTACAAAAGTACATAAAATTTTTTATTCTGACAGCGATTTTCCGAAGAAAGAATCTATAAATTTCTTAAACCTGCCTTCATTCTCTCTTTTTGTCAACCGCGCGTCAAAAAGGAAACAGAGCAGACGGTCCGATTGTTCATTCCACGTACGGATTGTCCGCTCCTATAGCCAGAAGCCAAAGAAGGCGCTTCGGAGGTTCGAAGCGCCTTCATGTGGAAAAATCTTTCTACCTTAATTATGTTATTCTGCCTGTGACAAATCTACAGCATAGTTGGCACGTTTGCCTGACGGATATACACCTGTCATGAACAGTACCTGATCGGCTGACTGGGAAGCGGCTTTCATCACGTTTTCCAAATCCTGTACGCTACGCAACTGCTTGCCATTGGCTTTCAGGATAATAAATCCTTTGCGGATACCGCTGTCTTTCATTCTTCCGTCACTGACACCGGTTACTTCCACCCCATAGCCCAGGTTCAACTGTTCCTTCAGTTCTTTCGGCACAGCACGGAAGGCAGCACCCAGGATTTCCATATCTGCCTGTTTTACTACTTTAGTCGTTCCCTGAGAATTCTTCAAGGTAATGGTAAAGGTCTTTTCTTTCTTGTCACGCAAAACAGTCACCTTCACTTTGTCACCCGGACGATACTTAGCCAGCATACCTTGCAGGTCGGCCATGGTCTTCACCTTGCTGTCATTCAGCTTCAGGATAACATCGTTCTTCTGCAAGATTCCGTCGGCTGAACCGCCTTCGGTTACTTCTACCACCTGTACACCTTCGGTAGCACCCAGCTCCTTCTGTTCCTTACGGATTTCATCCGGATAAACCTCGTTACCCATGTCACGACCGCCGATACCCAGCAATGCACGCTGTACGGTACCATATTGCTTCAAGTCGGTTACCACCTTGGTCATGATGCTTACCGGAATGGCGAAACCATAACCGGAATACGCTCCTGTCGGAGAATACAGCATGGCGTTGATACCTACCAATTCACCCTTGGCATTGACCAGCGCACCTCCACTGTTACCTTGGTTGATGGCGGCATCTGTCTGGATGAAGGATTCCACCTGATTGGCACCCAAACCACGGGATTTCGCACTGACCACACCGGCGGTCACTGTAGACCCCAGATTGAACGGGTTACCGACTGCCAGTACCCACTCACCTACTTTCAGGTTGTCGGAGTTACCGACCACGATAGCCGGGAAATCATCTCCTTCAATCTTGACCAATGCCAAGTCGGAAGTCGGGTCCGTACCGATGACACGACCTTTCATCTCGCGTCCGTCGTGCAGCTTCACGTTGATTTCATCCGCTCCGTCAATCACATGGTTGTTGGTCACGATGTAACCATCCTTGGAGATGATGACGCCTGAACCGAAACCTCTCTGTTCCGGAGTCTGAACTTGTTGCTGGCGGCCTCGTCCGTCACCAAAGAAGAAATCGAATATATCGGGCTGTTGAATTGTCTGAATCTTGCTACGCTGAATAGACATGATATGTACCACGGAGTTCAACGTGCTTTCCGCCGCTTTTGTCAAATCGACCGGCTGCATGCTGGATGCGTCGAACGCTGCCGTACGCAAAGGAGATGCAGTGTCAAAAGCTTCATAAAAAGACGCGTTTGCCTGATTTTTCTCCATCATGGCATACGCCGTAACGCCGGCCACTCCGGCACTCAGTGCAATGACTGCTACTGAACCTATCGCAAACTTAGTTGTTGTTTTCATATCTTCTATTGTTTAAAATGTTAATTTCGATATTGTTTTAACTTTTCATTTGCTAAAGTAGAACAAATTCCATACGAGTGTACTCTTCCCCGGTTCTTTTTTCCGTCTTTTAACAATGCCTAGAAAAGCATTAACCGCAGTTAACTGCCAAATCTGCCAAATTTACATTCATTACCAGTGGAATAGTGACACCGCTGACAAATCGTCCTGCCCGCCAGATTCCATTCAGAAGGGTCCAAATGAAAGAATCCCGCCAATTATAGCACAAATTCCGTTTATTTGCGTACCTTTGCACAGAGAAAGCAGCTGGTCGGTCTGTCGCTGATACTATATATAGGTAGAAGAGGAAAGTCCGGGCAACACAGAGCATCCTACTTCCTAACAGAAAGCCGCCTGCAAAGGCAGAGTAATGCAGAAGAAAATAACCGCCTCCACCCGGAGGTAAGGGTGAGAAGGTAGGGTAAGAGCCTACCAGCCGTATAGTGATATGCGGGCTGTGCATCTTAGGAGTTGTAAGGTCATGTAAACCGGCATCAACGAGGGTTGCTCGCCCCACGTCGGAGGGTGGACCGCTAGAGCCTGCCGGTGACGGCAGGCGTAGATAAATGACAGGCTCCCCTGCACCTGCAGGGTGACAGAACCCGGCTTATAGACCGGCTGCTTTCTTTTTCACCATAAACACACGAACCATGAATGCCCGAATTAAAGCGCTGATTCATTTCCTCGACGATGGAATATGGCGCATCCGAGAAGATGAGGTGTCTCACCTCCAGTGGAAACTCTATACTTATCTCAAGATTGTCTATCTTTCCATCATCCAGTTCATCAACGACCGCATCGTGGTACGTGCCTCCGCACTGACCTACAGCACCCTGCTTTCCATCATCCCCATCCTGGCCCTGCTGTTTGCCATCGCCCGCGGCTTCGGATTCGACACCCTCATCGAGTCGCAGTTCCGGAGCGGAATGACCGGTTCGCAGGCCGAACTGATTATCAGCTGGATCAATTCCTACCTGGAACACGCCCAAAGCGGTGTCTTCATCGGCATCGGCCTCATCATGCTGCTGGGCACCATCCTGCTGCTGATTGACAATATCGAGCGCAGCTTCAACGCCATCTGGCAAGTCAAGAAACCCCGCAGCGTATTCCGGCAGATTACCGACTACTTCTCCATGATTCTACTGCTTCCTATCCTGCTGGTAGCCTCCAGCGGCCTCACTATCTTCATGACTACCTACGTGAAGGAAATGCAAAACTTTATGGTACTGGCCCCGATACTGAAATTCTTTGTCCGCCTCATCCCCTACGCTCTTATCTGGGGAATGTTCATCGGACTCTACACTTTCATGCCCAACACGAAAGTCAAACTGACACACGCCTGGCTGCCCGGCATACTGGCCGGAAGTGCGTTCCAAGCCTTCCAGTACTTTTACATCAACAGCCAGATATGGGTATCGAATTACAATGCCATCTACGGAAGTTTCGCCGCCATCCCTCTATTCCTGCTGTGGACACAGATTTCCTGGAGCATCTGCCTGTTTGGCGCCGAAATGAGCTACATCAGCCAGAACGTCTCCACCTTCAATTTCGGAAAGGAAACAGCCCACATCAGCCGCCGCTTCCACGACTTTTTCTGCACCATCATCCTGAGTTCCATCTGCAAGCGGTTCGCCACGGGCGGCAGACCTTACACGGCAGAAGCCCTCAGCAAAGAACATAAAATCCCCATCCGGCTGACCAAAAGCATCTTATACGAGCTTCAGGACATGCGGCTGATTTACGAAGCGGGGGCCGGAGGGGAAGAAAAGTCGCGCGAACCTCAATACCTCCCCGGCATCGACATCAACCAGCTGAGCGTAGGCACCCTCCTCAGCCAGCTGGATGCCAACGGGGCCGAGGATTTCAAGGTAGACCCCACCCATTATTCGGCTGCCTGGAAAACCCTGATAGACGCCCGCAAGGAGTTTACGGAAAAAAACAGTCAGATTTTACTCAAAGACCTATAAACGATTCAGGCGCAGCTTCCGGAAGTGCTCCGGGAACTGCGCCTGAAAAGCAAGAACCTCACTGGCCCTTATTTCGTGAGCTGCATCATGCGACTCAAATACTTTCCGATAATATCGAATTCGATGTTCACCACACTGCCCACCTTAATAGTATGGAAGTTGGTATGCTCGTAAGTGTAAGGAATGATGGCTACCTGAAAACTGTCGGCCGTCGGGTTGCAGACAGTCAGGCTCACCCCGTTCACCGTGACGGAGCCCTTGTCTACCGTAAAATAGCCGCGCTTGGCCATTTCCTTGTCAAAATCATACTTGAACGTGAAGTACCAGCTACCCTGCGCATCGTCGATGGCCGTACAAACCGCCGTCTGGTCTACATGCCCCTGCACGATGTGTCCGTCCAGCCGTCCGTTCATCATCATGCTGCGTTCCACGTTCACCTTGTCACCCGGAACCAGCAGGCCGATATTGGAACGTTCGATGGTTTCCTTCATGGCCGTCACCGTGTAAGTGCCGTCCTGAATGCTCACCACCGTCAGGCACACGCCGTTATGAGACACACTCTGATCAATTTTCAACTCGTCGACAAACGAACACTTCAGCGTCAGGTGGAGGTTTTCCTGATCCTTTACCACCTTCACCACTTCCGCATATTCTTCTACTATTCCAGAAAACATAAATTCTTATGGTTTTAATGATATACTACACACGTTCTCACTTTTTCTTGGGCGGTATCGGACTGCTCCATACCACTTCTCCATCGGACGCCACAACCGAGATTGTACCCCCGGCATAATCGTCAATGTAACTGTTGCCTTTCACCAGCATATCTTCCGCCATGTGGATGGCCTTTTCGGGAGTCTTGATGGAAAACCCCTTATTGTCGCTCGAACTTCCGTCCGAGAAATAAATATCATACGTTTTCATGACTTTTTCCTTTTTCTGATTGTAGGCGCAAATATATCAAATTCCTTATAATACCCGCAATAGATATTCAAAAAAATCCACACTAGAAAACGCATAAAAAAAGAGAAAACAACTGGCGCTGTCTTCTCCTCCGAGCGGAAAACGAGACTCGAACTCGCGACCCTAACCTTGGCAAGGTTATGCTCTACCAACTGAGCTATTTCCGCAAATTTTCAGTAAACAAATTGGAGCGGAAAACGAGACTCGAACTCGCGACCCTAACCTTGGCAAGGTTATGCTCTACCAACTGAGCTATTTCCGCAATGTAGTGCCCAGAACAGGACTCGAACCTGCATGCCTCTCGACACACGCACCTGAAACGTGCGCGTCTACCATTCCGCCACCTGGGCATTACGGCCTTTCGACCTTCTCGCATCAAAAATGCTTGAGCGGAAAACGAGACTCGAACTCGCGACCCTAACCTTGGCAAGGTTATGCTCTACCAACTGAGCTATTTCCGCAATTTCTGTGAAGGAAATGAGACTCGAACTCACACGACATAAACTGTCACCACCCCCTCAAAGTGGCGCGTCTACCAATTCCGCCATTCCTCCAAAAAGAAAAAGAAAAGAATTGTTTTTTCGTGGTGCCCAGAACAGGACTCGAACCTGCATGCCTCTCGACACACGCACCTGAAACGTGCGCGTCTACCATTCCGCCACCTGGGCATTTGCTTAGCGCAACTCTTTTCTTTTTCACTGAGCGGAAAACGAGACTCGAACTCGCGACCCTAACCTTGGCAAGGTTATGCTCTACCAACTGAGCTATTTCCGCATCATTTCTACAACCGTTCATCATTTTCCCGATTGCGAGTGCAAAGGTAGTCCTTTTTTTGAAACTACCAAAACAATCGGGTATCTTTTTTTGAAAAAAGTGATATTTTTAAGTGAAGGCATTTTGCCGTTCCAAGGTACTCCTGCCTTATTTCCGGTCGGAAGAAGTTGGAAATGAAGACTTTTTGAAAGGAAAAAGAAAGGTTCTCCAACCTACAAAAAAAACGCAAGGACGTTTGAACGAAAACGTACTTGCGTTTCAATCCAAACGCACTTGCGTTTTGCTTCAAACGTAAGTGCGTTTGAAGCAAAGCGTCTAAGCGTTTTCCAACCAACGCCTAGACAGACTCCACAACAGACTCAGCACATGCGGTCGCGATAATCCTCGTAATGGAAGGTGCGATACACCTCCAGCTCGCCGTCGGTATGCAGAATGGCAATCGACGGGTGATGAATACCATTAAACATATTCGTCTTGACCATAGTATAGTGAATCATGTCTTCAAACACAACCCGCTCACCCACCTGCAGCTCATGGTCGAACTTCCAGCTGCCCATGTAGTCACCGCTCAGGCAACTGTTACCGCCCAACCGGTACACATGCTCTTCTTTCGAAGCGGTTTTTACGGCATCGGCAGGTAACGATTCTGCATCACGCACCCGTGGCTGATAAGGCATCTCCAGGCAGTCGGGCATGTGGCAGGTGAAGCTGACATCAAGAATGGCTGTCCGTATGCCCCGGCTTTCCACCACGTCGACCACCGAAGCCACCAACGGTCCTGTCTGCCAGGTGAAGGCCGAGCCTGGTTCCAGAATGATTTTCAGGTGCGGATAGCGCGACCTCAACCCTTGCAACAGGCGAATCAGATGGTCCACATCATAATCGGCCCGTGTCATCAGATGGCCTCCTCCCAGATTCAGCCATTTCAGCTGCGGAAACCAGCGGCTGAATTTCTCCTCAATGTGCTGAAGCGTGCGTTCCAGTTCGTACGAGCTCGATTCGCAATGGCAATGGCAATGAAATCCTTCGATTCCTTCCGGCAACTGCTCCGGCAGCAAATCGGCCGTCACGCCGAAACGGGTACCCGGTGCACAAGGATTGTACAGCTCCACCTCCACTTCCGAATATTCGGGATTGACACGGATGCCGCAGGACACCGGTTCCGGATTCGCCTTGGCCATCGGATAGAACCGTTCAAACTGTGACAGCGAGTTGAAGGTGATGTGGCTGCTGTATTTCAGGAAAGCCGGAAAGTTCTGTGCCGTATAGGCGGGTGAATAGGTATGTGCCTTGCTACCAAACTCTTCGAAAGCCAGACGGGCCTCGTATTCGGAACTGGCCGTAGTGTATCGGATGTATTCCCGGAAAATCGGGAATGATTTCCACATGGCGAAGGCCTTAAACGCCAGAATAATTTCCACCCCTGCCGTATCGGCCACGTGCTTAATCAATGTGAGATTCTTTCTCAGCAATTCCTCCTCCATGACATAGCACGGAGAGGGTATCTTGTCCCAGTCTTTTATCATTGTCTTTCTTATTTATTTTGTTTCATCGATTACTTTAAAACGGGCGAACTTCAGCAAGAGCTGCTTTACCCCGGCATGCTGGAACTGCACCGTTGCCTTGCAGTTGTCTCCACTGCCTTCCACCTTGGTCACTTCTCCCTTGCCGAAACGTTCATGCTCTATCCACATGCCGGCCGACAGTTCCCCTGCCGACGGACTAGAAGAAGCAGTGGAAGGAGTAGCATCCGGAATACGGCGCAACGTGCGAGGAGGCACAAAACGATGGGGCTCTTCCGGCATCGGGCCTCCGTCGAACATCGACGGTCCGCTTTCACGAGGCTCTCGTTCGTAGGAAGCGCGACTGGCCTCTTTCCGGAAACGGCTGGCCTTTTCCTCGATGCGCCCGACCATCAGTTCCTCCTGCGGCAGTTTCAGGTAACGCACATCGATGTCTTTCAGGAAACGGCTCGGGTTGCAGAACTCCATCTTACCATACTTGAAACGGCTCTTGGCATACGACAGGTAGCAGTGGTCTTCCGCCCGGGTGACGGCCACATAAAACAGGCGGCGTTCTTCTTCCAATGCCCGATAGGAAGCCGACGACAGCGGACTGGGAAACAGATTCTCTTCCATCCCCACCACAAACACGTTGCGGAACTCCAGTCCCTTGGCCGAATGGATGGTCATCAGTGTCACCTTCGACTGCGTTTCTCCCTTGTCTTCATCCTGGTCGGTGAGCAGGGCAATCTCCGACAGGTAATCGGCCAGCAGCAGATGAGGATTCCCCTCTTCCTGCCGTCCCTCACAGAAATCACGCATGCCGTTCACCAGTTCCTCGATGTTTTCCTGTCGGCTCAGATTCTCGGGCGAGCGGTCCTGATACACTTCCGCCATGATGCCCGAACGGCGCACCAGTTCCATGCCCACCGTATAGGCATCCTTTTCCTGGGCCATCGTCACAAACTCCGCAATCAGGTCACGGAAGCCCTGCAACTTGGTATGGATACCCTTGTTCAATGTCAGCCCGTAGCTCAGCGGTTCGCACAACACCTTCCACAGACTCACCTGAAAACGGCTGGCAGCCTCCGCCAGTTTACCCAGCGTCGTATTCCCGATGCCGCGCGCCGGATAATTGATGACCCGCTTGAAAGCCTCTTCATCGTTCGGATTCACTACCATCCGAAAATAGGCCACGACGTCTTTCACTTCCTTGCGCTGGTAGAACGACAGTCCCCCATAGATACGGTACGGAATACCGCGCTTGCGCAACGCCTCTTCGAAGATACGGCTCTGGGCATTCGTACGGTAAAGGATGGCACAGTCGTGATAGGCATAGTCTTCCTTCGCATGCAACTGCACAATCTTATTGGCCACAATCTCTCCTTCTTCCACATCGCTGTAGGCTGCAAACACCCCAATAGGCTCCCCTTTGTCCTTTTCTGAAAATACATCCTTCCGAATCTGGTCGCGGTTTTTCGCAATCAGGCTGTTGGCCGCGTTGACAATGGTCTGCGTGGACCGGTAATTCTGTTCCAGCTTGAACAGACGGGCATCTTTATAGGTACGGGTAAAATTCAGGATGTTGTCGATGTTGGCCCCACGGAAGGAATAGATGCTCTGTGCATCGTCGCCCACCACGCACACGAACTGCTGTTTCTGCGTAAGCTGGAGCACAATGCTATGCTGGGCGAAGTTCGTGTCCTGATACTCATCCACCAGGATATAACGGAAACGTGCCGCATACTTGTCGCAGATGTCCGGACGCGTGTGAAACAACAAATAGGTATAAAGCAGCAGGTCGTCGAAATCCATGGCGTCACTCTGCCGGCAACGGTTCCAGTAGCGCGCATAAATTTCCCGCACCAACGGCACCTTCGCCGCCTGGTCCGCCTCCACCAGCTCTGCATTTGCCGCGTATGCCTCCGGCAGTACCAGATGGTTCTTGGCCTGACTGATGCGTCCCTGCACCATGCCCGGCTTGTACACCTTGTCGTCCAGATTCATTTCCTTGATAATGGTCTTCACCAAGCTCTTGGAATCCGTCGCGTCGTAAATCGTGAAATTGGACGTAAAGCCCAACGCCTCAGCCTCCGCCCGCAGAATACGGGAAAAAATGGAATGGAAAGTCCCCATCCAGAGATAACGGGCCCGCTCCGGCCCCACTTGGCGGGCGATACGCTCCTTCATCTCGCGGGCTGCCTTGTTGGTAAAGGTCAATGCCAGAATGGACCACGGCTCATACCCGTTGTCCAGCAGATAGGCTATCTTGTAGGTCAGCACGCGCGTCTTTCCAGAACCGGCTCCTGCAATCACCAGGGAGGGTCCCTCGTTGTACATCACCGCCTCGCGCTGACTGTCATTCAGTTCATTCAAATAATCCGTCATACAGGTCAAAATATTTCCGTCGCAAAGATAGCACAAATCCGGCAGTGTCCTAGCACTTTTTCTGCCCTCCGGCAAAACATTTTCCGCCTTCAGTTGTTATATGTAAAGAGTAAATACAATTACCATCGTATTAAGGTTATAAGAGAAAGGGAGGCTCAACGGTTGTCCAACCGGCTGAGCCTCCCTCTTATCTATCTGTTTCGATTTCAATATCAGTTCTTGAAGCTATGAATCGGTGCCGGAATCCGTCCGCCACGGTTCACGAAAGCCTCACAGCTGTAACGGTTGACCGGCATTACGGGTGCATAACCCAGCAAGCCGCCGAATTCCACCGTATCGCCCACTTCCTTGCCTACCACCGGAATCACGCGCACCGCCGTGGTCTTCTGGTTCACCATGCCGATGGCTGCCTCGTCGGCGATTACCCCCGAAATGGTAGCGGCAGTTGTACTTCCCGGTATGGCTATCATGTCCAGCCCTACTGAGCAGACACACGTCATGGCCTCCAGCTTCTCAATGGTCAGAGCACCTGCTTCAACGGCATCAATCATTCCCTGATCTTCACTTACCGGAATAAAGGCACCGCTCAGTCCCCCCACATACGAAGACGCCATCACGCCTCCTTTCTTCACCTGGTCGTTCAACAAAGCCAAGGCTGCCGTCGTTCCCGGAGCCCCCGGATATTCCAATCCGATTTCCTGCAGAATTTCGGCCACACTGTCGCCCACCGCCGGCGTCGGAGCCAGTGAAAGGTCGATGATACCAAACGGCACATTCAGACGTCGTGAAGCCTCCTGAGCCACCAGCTGTCCCACACGTGTAATCTTGAATGCCGTGCGCTTGATGGTTTCACAAAGCACTTCGAAACTCTTTCCGCGGATTTGCTCCAAGGCATATTTTACCACGCCCGGACCGCTGACACCCACGTTAATCACTGCATCCGGTTCGGATACGCCGTGGAAGGCACCTGCCATAAAGGGGTTGTCATCAGGGGCATTGCAGAGCACCACCAGCTTGGCACAACCCAACGAGTCGCGTTCCTTGGTCATTTCGGCCGTTTCCTTGATGATTTCACCCATCAGTTTCACCGCATCCATGTTGATACCCGTCTTGGTAGAACCTACGTTCACGGAACTACAGATACGCTCCGTACAAGCCAGCGCTTTCGGAATAGAACGAATCAGCAATTCATCGCTGCGGCTCATTCCTTTAGAAACAATCGCAGAATAACCGCCGATAAAATTGACCCCCAGTTCTCCGGCCACCTTGTCCAAAGTTTTGGCAATCTGCACATAATCATCCGGCGTCTTGCAGGCCGTTCCCCCCACCAATGCAATCGGTGTGATGGAAATTCGCTTGTTCACGATAGGAATACCAAATTCCTTGGAAATGTCCTCTCCCGTTCTGACCAGGTCTTTTGCCAGTCCGGTAATCTTATTGTATATATTCTGACAAAGCACCTCCAGGTTGCTGTCCGCACAATCCAACAGGTTGATACCCATCGTAATGGTACGCACATCCAGGTTTTCCTGCTCTATCATCTTATTGGTTTCCAGAACCTCTGTTATATTGATCATACCGTTTCTCCTTTTCGTTAGATACGATGCATTTTATCAAAGATTTCCTCGCGCTGGCACTTAATCTGCACCCCGATTTCCGCACCGACATTGGTCAGCTCGGTAACAACCTCTTCAAAAGGTTTTTCCAGTTTGGTCATATCCACAATCATCATCATTGTGAAATATTCCTGTACGATGGTCTGAGAGATATCCAGAATGTTCACCTTATTCTCTGCCAGATAAGTACACACCTGGGCAATGATACCCACGGTATCCTTGCCTACGACTGTAATAATAGCTTTGTTCACCATTTCCTTTTTTTAAAATTTTTGTTTATGTTTCGCAAAGGTAGAAAAATCTTTCAATATGTTATTCTTTCAGAAAGATATTTTTCCAGAAACGTCCAATCACATTAAAAGAGCAACACTTTGAAACACATTGCAGGTGCATTCCCTTGTCAGAGACCTTTCGCCTTTGCTTCGTTCCAGATGGCATCCATCTCTTCCAGCGACATATCGTTCAGGTTCTTCCCTTCCTTGATGGTATGCGCTTCCAGGTAATTGAAACGGCGGATAAACTTCTGGTTGGTCCGCTCCAGCGCATTGTCCGGATTGATTTTATAGAGCCGGGCTGCATTAATCAGGCTGAACATTACGTCGCCAAACTCGGCTTCCGCCTTGTCCTTGTCCATCTGTCCTACTTCTGCCTCGAACTCTCCGATTTCCTCTTTCACCTTGTTCCACACCTGCTCACGTTCTTCCCAATCGAAGCCTACGTTGCGAGCCTTGTCCTGAATACGATAGGCCTTAATCAGGGAAGGAAGAGCCTCAGGCACACCGCTCAAAACCGACTTGTTGCCGTCCTTTTCCTTCAGTTTAATTTGCTCCCAGTTCTCGGACACCTGTTCCGCCGTATCGGCCTTGACTTCCCCAAACACGTGCGGATGACGGAATATCAATTTGTCGCACAACTTGTCGCACACGTCCTTGATGTCAAAATCACCGGTCTCACTGCCAATCTTGGCATAGAACACCACGTGGAGCAACACGTCGCCCAATTCCTTACAGATGTTTTTCTTGTCGTCCTTCATCAGGGCATCACAGAGTTCATACACCTCTTCAATGGTGTTCGGACGCAAACTTTCGTTAGTCTGTTTGCGGTCCCACGGACATTTCACCCTCAACTCGTCCAGCACGTCGAGCAGACGTCCGAACGCTTCCAGTTTTTCTTCTCTTGTATGCATGATTTAAATCCTTTCTGTTTTTGCTCTGCAAAGGTACGACAAAAAAACAAAATCTGCGATATATTCTATTTCATCACTTCTTCATCACTTCCACCTGCCAGTTCACCTCCAGCGGATTGTTTGCCATCCGCCAGATGATGGGCAACGACGGATTGTCCCATATCCACATTTCTCCGCCCTCGTAACGGTCGACCACGTGGAGCAACGGACGTCCGGCATTCTTCTCCGACGCATCTTCCACCCGGTCATAGGTTGTGTGGTTAAAGTCCATGCTTCCCGTCTCCTTCAACTGTTTCAAGACGTTCTGCGGCACTACATACACGGTTTCCGCATCCGACAGCTGCAAGTGGTTTCCATCGTCCGGCTGCAAGAAACACAGCTGACTTCCGCTTTCCAAGGCCTTCGGAGTCATGGTGTAACTGCCCGACTGCCAGTGCATATTACGCTCTATACCCCAGTTCATCCGTAAACCACCATCCTGTTCACAGAAAACCACCTGATAACGGCGGGTCTGTCCGTGCAACTTAAACACGAACTTCAATGTGTCTGACACTACAGTCTGTGCCGGCAGCATGCCCGTACCCAGCAGGCATGCCGCAAAAAAACCGATAAGATATTTCTTTTTCATACGCGTTCCTCTATTTATCCAGTCCCATTTCCTTTCCCCAGTTTCCGGGTTTCTTTCCCATTTTCAATACTAGTTCACCACCGGCAATGATATCCTTGTGGCGCAACGTAGAATACGGATAATCCTTTCCGTTCAGTGTCACACTCTGAATATAACAGTTTTTATCGGAAAGTCCCTGTGCCACAATCTTAAAGTCCTTCCCGTCTGCGAGATGGAAAGTAGCGGAAGCCAGTAGCGGCGTGTGAATCAGGTAGTAATCCTGTCCGGCATTGGGATACAAGCCTACCATGTGGAAAGCCAGCCAGGATGACATAGCACCCGAGTCATCGTTGCCCGGCAATCCTACCGGACCGTCATTGTAATTCTTTGCAATGATTTCGCGGATACGGTCGCTCGTACGCCATGGCTTTCCGAGCCAATGATACAGACAGGAAGTCAGGAACGAAGGTTCGTTGTTGACATTGAAGAAGTCCTTGTCGAAGAAAATATCCAAGCGTTTCTCAAAAGCCTCAGCTCCCCCGCATTTTTCAATCAAGCCCGGCACATCGTGCGGAATGCTCAAGGAATATTCCCACGAACTGGCTTCATAGAAAAACATGCTCCACCACTTAGTGTACCACGGCCCTTCGAAAATGACCGGTGTATATTTGAATTTCGGCTGCACCCGGGTGGAGTGTCCGAATGGAATGGAATCCAGCCAGTTGCCGTCCTTATCGCGCGGCATGATGAAACCTTTGGCACCTGCATGCTCGTAATCACTGCGCCACAGATTCTTCCAGTTCTCAGACTGTTTCATATATTGCTGATACAAGTCTTCCTTACCCAGCCCCTTGGCCACCTGTGCAATGGCATAATCACAATAAGCATACTCGATGGTGCGGTTGCCGGCACGGTCAATACCGTGAGGAATGTAGCCCAATTCCAGGTAAGGAATCAGTCCCCCACGTCCTTCGGCTTCTTCGTTATCGCCAGGAGGAACCGTGGCATCCTTCAGCATGGCCTGCAAGCCCAATTCGTAATCAATCCCCTTCAATCCTTTTACAAACGCATCTGCAATCACGATTTCCGCATTGGAACCTCCCTGCGTACGTCCGTTGCTGTTTCCGCTACGAGAATCCGGCATGTAACCGTCACGTTTGTAGATATTAATCAACGAGCGTACGATATCCACCTGACGCTGCGGGTCAATCAATGTAATCAACGGGAACGAGCTGCGATACGTATCCCAGATGGCATAAAAATCATCGTAATAAGGTTCCGGATCGCTCCAGAGCGGGTTTTCCCCCGAACGGTCTACCGGCATCAGCATGGTGTGATACAAAGCGGTGTAGAACATACGTTTTTTCGCTTCTGGAGCAGACGGGTCGATTTCTATTTTCTGGAACAACTTTTCCCACTGCGCCAGCAAACCGTTATGTACCTCTTCGAACGACCAGTGAGGAATTTCTGAGTGAGCATTGAACCTGGCCTTCTGGCTGCTCAGGAAAGAGATACCCACTTTCAGTTGTACTACTTTGTCGGATTTCGCAAAACGCAGCAAAGCCCCAGTTTTTTCTGCTGAATCATACTGCGACTGTGCATCGGTGATGCGGTTGCCTTTCCACGTGAGCGACTGCACAAACGGACGGTCGGTTTCCGCATAGAAATACACCGTGTACGCCTTTCCATTGTTCCACCCACCACGGATACGGGTATAACCAGCCACCTCATGGTCAGACAACACCTGTATTTCGGAACCGACAAACTGCTGTGCTTCCCGCTCGTCGGGTATCGGACTTTCTCCCAGGAAGAAACCGGCATCCACCGCCAATGATTTCAAGGAATCCTCCGGATACGTGAAACGATAGAAAGAAGCCCGGTTCGACGTGGTGATTTCCGTACGGATGCCACTCTGCTTGAAACGGGTATCATAATATCCCAGCTGAATCGTTTCATACTCGCGGTAATCAATGTGACTTACACGGTCCATACCGTCACTAAAGGGAGTCACCAACACATTCCCGTATTTCGGTCCCCCTCCGGTACCGCTGACGTGCACCTGCGCAAAGCCGTCCACCCGTTCAGGCATCGGCAGCCATCCGCTGTTGGGCGAAGGCGTACAATCCGGCGAAGGTTTCACCATTCCAAACGGACACGACGGTCCGACAAACACACGCCCCAGCCCTTCCGACCCGATGCGCGGGTCGACGTATGAAGCGTATTCAAAAGAATCTCCGGGAGCCTGTCCTCCCGCTGTTCCCATACAGACTAATCCTAACAGAAACAGCCACACTGATTTCGTGTTCCACATAAGCAATTCATATAAAGTTTAACATTCTATATAGAGACGAGCAAAGCTCCAGATGGTCAAATGTCATCTGGAGCCATTGCTATTCATCTTTTTCTATCAATAACCCGGATTCTGTTTCCAGTTGGTATTGTTGTTCAACGCATCGATACTCAACGGCCACAAGCGGTATTGAGGATTCTTTGCATTCGGGTTAAACTGGTCCTTGAAGCCCCAAGGCTCTTCAAATTTTCCGAAACGGATCAGGTCGTTACGACGCCAGTGCTCGTCGAGGAATTCACGTCCACGCTCATCCAGGATTTCCTGCAGGCTCGGGTCGTGGTCCAGCAGCGGAGCGTTCACATACGCACGGATCTGGTTGAACAGGCTCATCGGGGTATCGCCGTTAGTAGCTGTACCACCACGGACAATAGCTTCACATTTCATCAGGATAATGTCTGCATAACGGAAGATTGGCACGTCGTTGTCCTGGTTACGGCTGAAGTTGTTATAGTCGTTGATGTCCGGGAAGAACTTGATGGAACGGTAACCCTGTGTCCAGCCCTTCAGGTCCGCACCGCAGTTCAGGTCGGCGTTAGGCACGATGGGAGGATTGGCTGTCAGGTCTTCCTTCAAGGTGATGGCCTTGGTGAAAGTCACGTTCTCACCACCATACGTGTTGCGGATGTTGGTCGGGTCACCGGTGGCATTGTCATACTGGTATACGTCGAAGGAAGGCAGTCCGATGTTCTCACCGGTACTACCGGCAATCACGTCGTTACGACGGTCACCCGGCAGGCAGAACAATTCTACGAATTCAGGAGTCAGTGCCATATTACCACCCACTGAGTTACTCATTTCGATGCTGTAGAAACCGTTGCTGTTCTGACCACGACGCCATGTACGGAAACGGGCGAAGGTCATACCCTGAACTGTTTCTGCATCATACGGCATGGCGTAGATGAAGTCCTTGATCTGTGAGCCGTTGGTATACATGAACTTGGTCTTGTAGTCGTCGCTCAGGTCAAAATGGCCGGAAGCGATGACACGGTCGCAGGCTTTAATACACTCATTCAGTTTCTCATTCTTGTCATTGGCGTTCCAGCTTGAACTGGTCACGTCCTTGGTATAGACGTTCCAGTTGATGTACAGCTTGGCCAGCAGGGCATCCACCATCCAGCGGGTCGGCTTGCCATAAGTGGAGGCATCCACGTTCTCGTAGCAGTTGTCGCGTACGGCAAGCAGTTCCGATTCAATCCACTTGGCCACGTCGGCACGCGGGGAACGGTCAATCTTTTCGTCGTCGGCCAGCAGGTGGTCGATGATAGGAGTATCACCCCAGTGGTCCATGATCATGAAGTGGTAGAAGGCGCGCACGGCACGTACCGGAGCCAGGTCCTCGTCGGACACACCGCCGGCGCTCAGGTCGAACAGGACACGGTTACAGTTGGTGATGGCACTCTGCAGCTCATCGAACACGTTCAGCTGGTTCTTTGAGTTGGTCGGGTCGATCATGTGCAGTGAGAAGTTTGCCATATCACGACCGTTCAGGTAGTCACCGTCGAAGCTGACGGCTGTGTACTCATCCGAGTTGCAGGATACGCCCTCGTCGAAACGGCGGCCAATGGCGTTGCGGAATCCATAGAAAGCGTTGCTCATCTGGGCCTCTATGGCGATTTCCGAATTGGGCATCTCGGTATATTGGGATTCAATATTAACGTCCAGATCGGTACAACCGAATGCGGTAAGTGCCAGANGTTTGAGTTACGGGTAGCACCCAAGATACGGTATTGTGAGGAAGTACCGTTGGCATCCACGTAAGTGAACCAGCCGGTAGAACCGTAGATAGGACGGGAATAGAAGGCATCGAATCCCAGTGAGTTACCGCTGACACCGTAGCCGACACGCAGCTTCAAGTCATCGAACACGCTCTGGTTCTTCATGAAATCCTCTTCCGTGATACGCCATGCGGCAGATACAGAGGGGAAGGTACCCCAGCGGTTGTTGACACCGAATGCGGAAGAACCGTCACGACGTACAGTGGCCTGCAACAGGTATTTGCTGTTGAAACTGTAGTTGACACGTCCGTAGAAGGAAATCATACGCAGGGTGGACAGGTTGTTGCTGATCACATCGTTGATGGAGATGTTGTTGGCCACGCCCAGATTGTGATAAGTCAGGTCATCGTTGTAGAAGTTGTACACCTTCAAACCGAAACCGTCGCTGTTGTCGGCCTGTTCCCAGGAGTAACCCAGCATGACGCCCACCTTGTGCGCATCGGCAAAGGTATGATTCCAGTTCAGGTAAGTTTCCATTTGCTTACGAGTGTTTTCCAATGTACTGCGGTCAGCTTGGCCATTACGTGAAGCCACGCTCGGCAATTCAGTCTTGCTGCTGTTGTAGTTGCTGTAGATGTACTGCTGGTTCTGGTAAGACAGGTTCAGGTTCCAGTCCAGACCGTCGAGGATGTGGAGTGTGGCCTGTGCCGTTCCCTGCAGCAGCTTCTCTTTCGTGTCATAGCGGTCTTCGCTGATCATGCGGACCGGGTTGAAGTTCTGTGAAATCTGTGTGTTGCCATACCAGGAACCGTCCGCATTTTTGACGGGAACCAGCGGGCTGNAAGGCACCAGTCAATATATTTCTTGTTTTCATATCTTAAAATCTCCTGTGTTAAGGGTTAGAAATTCACGTTTACGCCCACCATGAAGGTACGTGTACGCGGGTAAGTGGTATTACGCCAGTCCATACCCGGTTCCAGGCCGCCCAGACTGATTTCAGGGTCTACACCTTTGTAACCGGTGATGGTGAATACGTTGTTGCAAGTGGCATACAGGCGCAGGTTGTTGACCCAGTTGCCCAGTTTGCCGAAGTTATAGCCTAAAGTCAAGGTAGACAGACGGAGGTAGGAACCGTTTTCCAGGTAGCGGTCGGACGGAGCCTGTGCACGTGAGTCGTGTGCGTTCTGTCCTTCAGCCACTTCTGCCAGCACGTTCTTACCGTTGCTTACCAGGCTCACGTTGTTGTAGTAGCAGCGGGTGGCGTTGAAAATCTTGTTACCGGCCACACCCTGGAAGAAGGCGGTCAGCGTCCAGTTCTTCCATGTGAAGTCGTTGTTCCATCCGTAAGTCAGTTTCGGCTGGGCTGATCCGTGAGGACGGCGGTCTTCGTCTGCCGGAGCGTCTGTAGTACCGATCAGGTTGCCGTCGGCATCGTAGTCGTTGAAGATGGAGCCTCCGTTTTCATCATAGCCGGCCCATTCATACAGGTAGAACTGTCCGAGCGGGGCACCTTCCATGATACGCTGTACCTGTGTGCTGGTGTAACCACCTACATCCGGATTGGCACGGTCGCTGTATTCTACAGAATATGTGTCGTTTGAAAGTTTCTCTACCACGTTCTTGTTGTGAGACAGGTTAAGTGTGGTGCTCCATGTGAAGTTGTGTGTCTTCACCGGAACGGCGTTAATGGTGATTTCCACACCTTTGTTGCTGATGTCACCTACGTTGGCAGTCATCCATCCGTAAGGATAACGGTTGGTGGAAACCGCATAGTCGAAAATCAAGTCGCTGGTACGCTTGTCATAATATTCGATGGTACCGGTCAGCCGGTTGTTCAGGAAGCCGAAGTCCACACCGATGTTGAACATGCCGGTGGTTTCCCATTTCAAATCCGGGTTTGAGTTACGGGTAGCACCCAAGATACGGTATTGTGAGGAAGTACCGTTGGCATCCACGTAAGTGAACCAGCCGGTAGAACCGTAGATAGGACGGGAATAGAAGGCATCGAATCCCAGTGAGTTACCGCTGACACCGTAGCCGACACGCAGCTTCAAGTCATCGAACACGCTCTGGTTCTTCATGAAATCCTCTTCCGTGATACGCCATGCGGCAGATACAGAGGGGAAGGTACCCCAGCGGTTGTTGACACCGAATGCGGAAGAACCGTCACGACGTACAGTGGCCTGCAACAGGTATTTGCTGTTGAAACTGTAGTTGACACGTCCGTAGAAGGAAATCATACGCAGGGTGGACAGGTTGTTGCTGATCACATCGTTGATGGAGATGTTGTTGGCCACGCCCAGATTGTGATAAGTCAGGTCATCGTTGTAGAAGTTGTACACCTTCAAACCGAAACCGTCGCTGTTGTCGGCCTGTTCCCAGGAGTAACCCAGCATGACGCCCACCTTGTGCGCATCGGCAAAGGTATGGTTCCAGTTCAGGTAAGTTTCCATTTGCTTACGAGTGTTTTCCAATGTACTGCGGTCAGCTTGGCCATTACGTGAAGCCACGCTCGGCAATTCAGTCTTGCTGCTGTTGTAGTTGCTGTAGATGTACTGCTGGTTCTGGTAAGACAGGTTCAGGTTCCAGTCCAGACCGTCGAGGATGTGGAGTGTGGCCTGTGCCGTTCCCTGCAGCAGCTTCTCTTTCGTGTCATAGCGGTCTTCGCTGATCATGCGGACCGGGTTGAAGTTCTGTGAAATCTGTGTGTTGCCATACCAGGAACCGTCCGCATTTTTGACGGGAACCAGCGGGCTGTAGTAGTACATGGCATCCAATACGCTCTGGCCTTGTCCGCCGGTAGGACCTGTAGAGCTGTTACGTACGCTGGCATTGACGCTGAAGGCCAGTTCCAAGCGGTCGTTCAGGGCCTTTGTCTGTACGAAAGAACGGGCATTGAGACGGTCCATGCTGGTGCCGCGTACCACACCCTGGCGGTCCATGAAGTTGATGGAGGCGCTGTAGCTGGTCTTCTCGTTACCTCCGTTGATGGATACGTTGTGGTTATGGCTGAAACCGGTGCGGAGCACTTCGTCCTGCCAGTTGGTATTGGCCGGGTTGTTGACGTCATAATACGGAGACAGGTCGATGTTGTTCTTGCTTGCAAAGTCCAGCAGCTGGTCTGCCGACATCATGTCGAGAGTGTTCATCGTCTTGTCCCATGCCACGTAGCCGCTGTAGCTTACGCTGGTATGTCCGTCCTTCTTTCCTTTCTTGGTTGTCACGATGATTACACCGTTGGCTGCCTTCGAACCGTAGATGGCGGTGGCAGAGGCATCGCGGAGCACATCGATGCTTTCGATGTCATCCGGGGCGATGAGTGACAGGCTGGCGCCCGGCACACCGTCGATTACATAGTACGGCTCCATGGCTTCACCTGCACGCAGTGAGGAAGCACCACGCAAAGAGATGGAAGCTGAACCGTTCGGGTCACTGGTGTTGGCCACTGTCAGTCCCGGAACTTTACCTTGCAGCATCTGTGCAGGGCTGGTTACGACACCCACGTTCAGGTCTTCTGCCTTTACGGAAGTGATGGAGCTGGTCACATCCTTACGCTGCATGCTACCGTAACCGATGACTACCACTTCATCCAAGGTTTCCGTATCATCTTTAAGCGTTACATTTACCACGTTTGAATTTACTTTTATTTCTTGTGTTACAAACCCGATAAAAGAAAACACCAGTGTTTTTCCTTTCGGTACATTTACAGTATATTTTCCGTCAATGTCTGTCACCGTACCGTTGGTGGTTCCTTTTTCAAGTACATTCACCCCGATCAAAGGCTCACCAGTCGGGTCGGTTACGACACCTCTCACCTGGTTCTGAGCAAATGCCAAGGTACTACTCAATAAAAACAACACAAAGAACAAGCCTTGTGTCAATGTTCTTTTCCTTTCTGATTGTACATTAAGCATAATACAAATTTTTAGTTAGAAATAATCTATTTTTTCGACGGCAAAGGTAAACCGACGGTATTACAAAAATATTTCCAGACGATTAAATTTGTATTTAATAAGCTAGTATTCAGCAATTTACATACACAACCATCCCTACCTTATTACTTTACAATGATAAGGAACGGTCAGATTCATTCGGGACTTTCCCTAATGAACCTGACACAAAATTAGATAAACGTAACGTAACAAAAGAGGAAAATAATGCAAACCAGGAGGGAAATAGTACACTTTTCGGTCTATTCCGCTTCTATTTCCTCATTTTTCAGGTTAATCCGGAAATTCACGCACGGTTCCCCGTTCAGGAATGCCTGGAACAAGACCGACAAATCCCGTACATATTCCACCGCTGGTGAAGCCGATGCAGAGGTCTGCGTGCGGTCAAACAAATAACGATAAGCAGCCAAACGCTCTGACGGAATATCTCTCAAGGCAAGCCGGTCGGCATAACGCAAGCGATAAAGGTCGAGAATCATGTCTTCCATGCGCCATTGCGTCCATTCGGCCTCCGCCGATTTGTCCTCCCCGGTCACTTCCTGTAGCAAGCGGGCCCCCGTAAACTTCAAGTAAGGCTTCCAGCTTTCCGGCAAATCGCGCGGAATGAAACGCACACGTACCAAGTCACGGAACTGATAATCGCAAAATTCACGATATGTGCAGGAAGAAAGAATTTCTTTGTTCCACACCGGCGAACGGCCTTTCAAGGAATCCGAACGGTATTCAGCCTGATACAAAGGAAACAACTGAGCGAATCCTGCCACCGAATCGAGCGTCACCGTTTCCACCCGGAACTCTTCCGGATGCTCAATGGTCAGAATTTTGTAGGCCGGCATATAGGTAGCCAGCGAAGGTATCTGTATGTTATAAAGTTTCTTTCCATCCTTTCCTTCCCAGATGCCCGTGTCATTCACGTGCATGTGTCCGGCAAAATGCAGACGAATACCCGCTTCCAGAAAAGCTTCGCTCACCTCCGCTTCCGGCACACGATCCAAGTCGAAACGACGGTTGCCCCATATCTTCTTCACGTAGTCCGACACACCGTCGTTGAAATCCACCAGCGGATAATGTGAGAAGGTGACCAGCGTTTTATGCAATCGCCGGGCTTCGGCCACCACCTTCCGTACCCACGGCAATAAAAAGGCTTTATGTGCCAGTACATTATTATATCCTATACTGGAACCTTGGTACACCATCTTTCCCTCTTTCATACCTTTCGGCAGATAGGCTCCCCCGTCGATGGCCAGCAACCAGAGTCCGTCTACCGGCTCCACCAGATAACTGGCATCTATTGCAGTCAGCGAATCGCACAAGGTATAGGTTCTTCTTTCGAGCCCCCCTTCCTTTTGCGCCTCTTTATAGCTGTATTTTTCATACGTGTAGGAAGTAAATGGGGTTTCCCAATATCGGTATTCCTTTTGTGGGAAAAAGCCGAAGGTCGCGTAACACTTCATCTGGTCGGCATAGCCGGCACATGAATCTTCCCGCGTTACTCGAGTGCCGTCGGCAGCCAGATAGTTCACATTCTTCTGTTTCAGTCCAAACGGAAGCGCCGGATCATGATTGCCGGTGGTGACAAAAAACCGCATTCCCTTCCGACGAGTATAACCGTCGAGAATCTCTTTCATCTTTTGCTGGTTGAAAAACTGCCCATTGTCGGTCAGGTCACCCGACAAGACCACCAGACGAATGTTTCTCTGGGCTACGTCGTTCAACGCAGTCAGAAAAGCATAATAATTTTCATTGAACAAACGAGTAGACTGTACCTGTACTTCCATGGAACGTACCCGTTCGGGATGCCCGTCAATATCCTGAATATGTGCGTCCGATATAAACGCAATCTGTGTCTGCGCGTTGCCCGTCAGCGTCATTCCCCCTAAAACGGCTGCCAGCAACAAGAAAATAATCCTATTCATAAAAGCATGATTGAAAATCAATCACAAAGATACGAATTTTCCGGGATGTGAAACCACCGCTGCTTTCTTTTCATCATCCCCGCATTTTCTTTTAAATGCTCATAAGGATTCTCTGTTCCACAGTTTGGAATTTATATCCCACACTGTGAAATATATATCCCACACTGTGGTTTTTGTATTTCACAGTGTGGGACAGAGAAATTTCCCCTTCATTTCATCTTAAATGAAAAGGGGAAAAAATTAATGGTGTGCGCACTGATGCGTTTCTCCTTCATGATGATGCGCACATTCCACTCCGGAATCCTGTATTTTTCCAGCCAGGTAATCTTCGGCTACCTGCATCACCGAACCCTGACAGCCTCGGATGACCGTAATGCCACAAGCCGAGAGCTTGGCCAGTGCACCGGCCCCCATGTTTCCTGCCAGCATCACCGTCACTCCGTCGGCCTGCAGTTTGGACGCGATATCCGACTTGCAGCCACATCCTTGCGGAGAAGGAAGCACCTGCGTACGCGTGATGCGGTTCTCTTCGTCCACCGTAAAAATCGTATAAAACTCACAATGAACGAAATGGTCGTCTACTACTCCGTTCCGAGTAGGTAAAGCTATTTTCTTCATTTTATTGATTGTTTAAAACATTCTCTATGCAAAAGTAAAGAATTATCCGATGATGTTTCCCCAAAACCACACATATCCAGCCACCATCAAAAGCACCATCCCCCCTTCGGCCAACCGGTTGATACAGATAGCCCGACGCATGTCGTCACTATTTACCGGACGAGGATTGCTGCCGATGAAAGGCTTGTAGACTGTCTCCCCGAAATACTCGTGCGGCCCGCCAAAACGACAGTTCAGGATACCGGCCAAAGCCGCTTCCGGATAACCGGAATTGGGACTGGCATGCATCCGTCCGTAATGGGCCACAAACTTCAGCAACGACCAGCGACCGGACACCAGTACCATAAGCAGGGCGGTCAATCGGGCCGGAAGATAATTGGCTACATCGTCTATACGGGCAGCCCAACAACCGAAGTCCTTGTAACGTGCGTTCCGATAACCAATCATGGAATCGAGGGTATTCACCATCTTGTATGCCAGCATACCGGGCACACCCAGCAGGAAATACCAGAAAAGAGGGGCAATCACCCCGTCGCTCAGGTTCTCGGCCAAGGTTTCCAAAGCTGCCGTACGTACCTCTTGGTCCGACAAGGCAGAAGTATCTCTACCTACGATGCGCGACACCTGTTTCCGTCCTGCTTCCAAGGAGATGTCGGCAGCTTCAAATACCCTCCGCACCTCGTCTATCAACGTTTTCCCAGCCAGACAATAGAACACAGCCACCACCGAAAGGATTACCTTTAACCAGGGATGTACCCGATTAGCTCCTTCCAGCAGGCACCAGCTTACCAGAAAGACCAGCAGAATCAGGACTACGGCTGTCAGCGCTCCGTTCCGCTTGCGATGTACCCCCTGATTACCCCGCCGTTCACACCGGACTATCAGTTTCCCAAATCCTACCACCGGATGGGGCAGCCACAAAGGGTCGCCCAATAACTTATCAAGCAAGCATCCTCCCAACAGGGGAATCAGTCCCATTTCTATCCACGTATCCATTCGCGTATGCCTTCAATTAATAAATTGTTTTCTTCTTCTGTCTGTATTGCAATGCGGAAATAACGGGTGTCCAGTCCTTCAAAGTTGGATGCATCCCGAATGAGCAGCCCATGACGTTCGGCCAAATAGGCTTTCAGGTCGGGCGCACTTCCCTTCCGCAAACGAGCCAGGAAATAGTGGGTATCCGAAGGGAGCACCTCCACCCCACCCGTAGCTTCCAACGCCTCGGCCACCCGTTTCCGTTCTGCCAGCAAGGCCGGTACCTCCATCCGGTACTCCTCCAAGTGACGCAACAAATACTGTCCGGCTTCCACGGCCAACGCATTCACCGACCATGGCATGCGGCAGCCCCGTATCCGCTGAAGAAGGTCTTCGTTTCCCGTCACAGCACCCAGTCTCAGTCCCGGTACCGCAAAACATTTGGTCATGGAATGTAACAGCAAGACATTGGGACAGGCAACAGTCTCGTCCACGGGAAGTACCTCTTTCTCCGTAAAAAGCGCATACGACTGGTCGATAACAAACAAGGTCCGGGGATACTGCATAATCAAACGACGCAGCGTATCCGCCTCCCACGTCTGTCCCGTCGGGTTGTTCGGATTGCATAGCCAGCATATCCCTTCTTCCTCCGTCAAGGCCTCCACGCTGGAAATACCTTCTATCCGATGGGCGTGCAGACGACAGGCGTCGGCATACTCGCTGAATGTAGGTATCCATACCTGGGAACGACTGCCCCGAAAAGCCTGCGCGATGAGGTAAATGGCCTCCGTAGCTCCGTTGGTCACGCACACTTCCTCCGGACGCACCCCATACAGCCGGGCCAATTCCGCCCCCAGCGTATAGGGCTCCGGTTCCGGATAGGAACGGATGCACGAGAGCCGTTCGGCCAGATAGCGGTTCAACCCGTCATGATTCACCCGGTGATACACATTCGAGCTGAAATTGGCCCGAATATGCGCATAGCGAAAGGCGTCGTCTCCGTGTCCGTTAATCATTTTTCGTCAGTATTTGGTAAAGCAACGGCAGGTTCAGGTGCTTCCGCACATAGTCTGCCAGTTTGTTGTATTGTTCCTCCTTAAAAGCGGCATAATCCAACGCCGGCTGTGCCAGCTTCTCGGCATAAGGTGCCAACAGCCACTCGATGACTGCCGGATTATCCAGTATCCCATGAATGTAGGAGCCTGCACATTTCGGGTCTACCACACATCCGTCCGGAGTTCCATCCTCCAGATAAACCAATGGAGCCACTGGTGCCCCGTCTACCGCCGAGGTACGCCCCATGTGGATTTCATACCCCGTACAGTCCGGCGTACCGGATTCCAGGAAAGAAAAACGCACCTGCCGCGTCACTTTCTCTCCCTCCATGACCGTTTCCACCGGCAGTAATCCCAGTCCCGGCAACTGACAGACATCGCCTTCCATCCCGTCGGGATCGGCAATGCGTTGTCCCATCATCTGGTATCCGCCACAGATTCCCATGACGGTTGCCCCGTTGCGGCGGGCCTGAAGAATGGCCTGTGCCACCCCGTTACGGCGCAATTCGTACAAATCGCCGAGGGTATTCTTGCTTCCCGGCAACAGGATGATATCGGCTTTCAGCAAATCCTCCACGTTGTTCGTGTAGTACAGATTCACCCGTGCGTCATGCTCCAGTATATTGAAATCGGTAAAATTGGACAGGTGACGGAGCAAGACCACCGCCACATTGACCTTTCCCTGCACCGCTTTCCGCTGCTTCAGGGAAAGTTCCACCGAATCCTCTTCCTCAATGTAAATGTCCTGATAATACGGTATCACGCCCAGTACCGGAATGCCGCAAATCTCTTCCAACATCTTCACACCCGGCTCAAACAGACGAAGGTCGCCACGGAACTTATTGACGATGATTCCCTTGATGCACTTGCGGTCTTCCGGAGTCTGCAGTGCCACCGAACCGTAAGCACTGGCAAACACACCTCCCCGGTCGATATCGGCTACCAGAATCACATCGGCGTTAGCATGACGCGCCATGGGAAGATTCACCAAATCGGTATCCTTCAGGTTGAGTTCCGAGATACTGCCGGCCCCCTCCATCACTATCGGATTATAACGGGCTGCCAGCCGGTCAAAGGCCTGATTGACTTCCCGACGCAACTCCTCACGCCCTTCAATACGGAAATATTCATACGCACTCCGGTTGCCGATGGGTTTGCCGTTCAGCACCACCTGGGTAGTCCGGTCGGAAGTGGGTTTCAGCAACAAGGGATTCATATCGGTATGACACGGGATACCCGCCGCTTCAGCCTGCACCGCCTGTGCCCGACCAATCTCCAGTCCTTCGGGAGTGGCATACGAATTGAGCGCCATGTTCTGGGCCTTGAACGGAGCCGGATGATACCCGTCTTGCAAGAAAATACGGCACAAGGCCGCAGCCAGCACACTCTTCCCCACATCACTGCCCGTACCGGCCAACATGACCGGATGCAAGCGGGGAAGCGGCAAATCGATTTCCACCATTCCCCCGTAAGGAGGCAATGCCTGCATGGCATCTTCCAGTCTCACCTTTCCCGCATAAACCTGCGCAGCCACCAGCACCCCGCCATGGGCAAAAATCAGCACCGGACCTGAGGTACGTTCCAAGTGATCCAGAAAATCAGATACCCGGGCCAGCACGTCCATGAAAGACTCTCCGCCTGTAGTACGTACCCGCAGGTAATCCTGGTACCACTCCTGAATACGCGGGTCGGTGATTTCATCAAACCGCTGCATCTCCCACTCGCCCATGTGCATCTCTTTCAACCGGTCGTCACGTTCCGCATCCGGGAAGCCGCAATAGGCGGCCAAGCGCGTGCAACGGGACAACGGACTGGCATACACACGGGTAAAGTCGATACCGATGCGCCGGATGGCTTCCCTGCACACCGCCGCTTCTTCTTCAAACGAAGCTCGCAGAGGCACATCAGTCTGACCGTAACACATACCGGAAGGCACATCGACCGAAGTATGTCGAACCAAATATACTTTCATCTTCTATTTATCCTTAAAAATTATAAGTAATCGCCACCGCTCCCAGCCAGCACACCAGCTCACACAACAGGAACAGGGCTCCGCAACAATCGCCGGTATATCCTCCCAGCCGACGCTTGAGCAAACATACCAACACGGCAAAAAGCACACAGGGAAACAACAGCATCCCCCAACAGGCAGCTGGTAGCAAACACAGAGGCAACAGTCCCCCTACCGCATTGGCCACCCACTCCGAAGTACTCATGCGGGTATAGACCACCTTGGCCTTGCTTTCTTCCACCTTCCGGGCATAGGGCAGGAACACCAGCATAAAACTGCACACAAACTTGCAAAAGGGGTCGGCCACCCACAACATCCAAGGGATAACCTGCACCGGCAAAGAAACAAGCAAGGAATACGACAACAGGTAATACAGAATCAGTCCCAGCACTCCGTAACTCCCGATGTGGGAGTCCTTCATGATACGAAGAATCCCTTCCCGGTCACGTCCTCCGCCAAAACCGTCGAAGAAATCGGCCAAGCCATCCTCATGCAGGGCACCCGTGAGGAAAAGACGGGCACACAGTGCCAGCAATACCGCTACGGGAAGCGGAAACCACAGAGAAAAAAGCCAGAAAGCAAGGGCCATCACCCCACCCGTGAGCCATCCGCACAGGCTCCAGTAACTCACCACGTGCCGAAAACACTCGGACGGCACGGAGCAAATCCGCCAGAAAGGCAAACGAGTGAAAAACATCAAAGCAGCCAACAGATTATGCATACGCTCAGAAATATTTGGTAATGGAAGCATGTGCAAAGGTGTCCATCTCGTTCAACATCCGTACCGCAGAATCGAGTATCGGATAGGCACAGACCGAACCGCTTCCTTCTCCCAAGCGCAATCCCAGGTTCAATAACGGACGGGCATGCAGATAGTCCAACAAGAGTTTGTGGCCACTCTCATCGCCCTGATGTCCGTACACGGCATACGAAAGCACTTCCGGATACAGGCGGGAAGCTGCCAGCATGCAGTTGGTCATGATGAATCCATCTACCAGAATGACCATGCGCAGCTCGGCCGCACGCAGCATGCCGCCTACGGCCATCATCATCTCATACCCTCCGAAACGGCACAGGATTTCTTCCACCGTATGCTCTCCAGGGAAATGTTGAAGGGCCTGCTGAAGCACCTTGAATTTATGGGTCATGGCTTCGCCATACAAACCGCTACCAGCACCGACGCACTGTTCCAAGGGGATTCCCGTCAGGCAGCTCATCCACAAAGAGGAAGCGGAAGTGTTTCCCACTCCCATCTCGCCAAAACTGAGGACGTTGCAACCAGCTTCCTTCACCCGGTCCACACATTGTGCACCTCGCTCCAGACACAAATCCATCTCTTCGGGAGTCATCGCATCGCCATACAGAAAATTGCGGGTACCCCGGCGCACCTTCATATTCACAATCCCTTTTTCATAAGGCAAGTCATAATCCACTCCGGCATCGACTATCACCAGTCGGAAACCGTGCTGGCGACACAGGAAATTGATGCCTGCCCCTCCGTGAAGGAAATTACTGATTTGCTGCCAGGTAATTTCTTTAGGAGATGCACTGACGCCTTCTTCCACAATGCCATGATCGGCTGCAAAAAGCAGATTGTGCGGACATTTTAAGGAGGGTGACAAAGTCTGCTGTATCATACACACCTGCAAAGCCAGTTCTTCCAAACGTCCCAGAGAACCCTTGGGCTTCGTCAGGTTGTCAATCTTTTCACGAGCTGCCTGTTCCAACTCCGGACAGGCTATAGGGGAAATAGTAAATTTACGCATGATTTATCCTTTCACTTTAAGCGGAATGCCAGAAACCATCAGTACTACCTGGTCAGCTTTGGAAGCGATATATTGATTCATCCAGCCCTGCAGGTCGGTAAACCGGCGCTGCACCTCGTTGGGGGAAACGCCTCCCATTCCAATCTCATTGGTAACGAAGATAAACGTCGCCTCCTGCGCGGTAAAGCGGTCGAATTCCCGCTTCAAGGCCTCCAAGGCTAAGGCTACATCCTGCTGCTCCACAAAATAATTCGTACACCAAAGCGTCACACAGTCGATTACTGCTACCCGGCCGGTGATGTCGTGACGGCTCAGCTCCTTTTCTTCCTCGATATTCGTCCATTCGGGTCCACGATTCTGCTGATGACGCTCCACTCGCTTCCGAAATTCCTCATCCCAGATTTTCGCTGTGGCCATATACACCGGCGATGAGGTCAGCTCATGAGCCAGCCGTTCGGCATAACTGCTTTTTCCTGAGCGTTCACCGCCTGTAATCAATATAATCTTTTTCATATCTTCCTTACTGTCGTTTGAGGCTTCCGGGGTATATAATAAAACTGCCTCAGGACAAATGCCGCACTCCGTAGCCGGAACAACGCATCCGTTTGTCCTGAGACAGTTCACATTCTTCTCACCGTACGCCGAAAAGCCGTACGTATTTCCGTTTATTCGGCCGCTTTTTCTGTTTCTACAAAATCTGTTTCTCCGTTTGAAACCAGCAGATTATACCACTGAATCAATTTCTTGATGTCGCTGGTATGTACACGGTCACGGTCGTAGTTCGGCAACACTTCTGCCATAAACGCATGCAACTCTTCTGCAGAAGCTTTCTTGTAGTCCAACGCAGTCACGTTACCGTTTTCTTTTTTCTTGACAGATTCCAGCACTTCACTCAGAGGTACTTCCTCCGCATCTGTGTACATGGCGATATCGCCCAATGAAATCACTTTATCGCTGGCATAAACTGGAACTCTTTTCTTTTCTGCACTGACAGTTTCCACAATCAGCATATTCTTTGCCTGAGAAATCAGTTTGTACAAACCAGGTTTTCCAGAAATAGCTAAAATAGTCTTCAACATAGTCTTTTCTCTATAATTAAAATTTGATTACGAGTGACAAAAATACAACGGACGAACGACATACACAAACTATCTACCCGTTTTTCTACTGGCAAGCCATGCTTCCAATGCAGCAATCTGCATCTCCAACGACATTTTTTCATCATTAAAGAGAACATAATCGGCTCTTCTTCTCTTTTCCTCGTCGTCCATCTGCGCGGCAATGCGTGCTTTTATCTGCTCTTCGGATGCTGAATCGCGAAGCATGGCCCGCTTTATACGCAAATCCAAAGGAGCATATACCATCACCACATAATCTACTGCTTTTTGGAAACCCGACTCAAACAAAATGGCACTTTCCATCGCTACAACCTCTGCCCCACTGGCAGCCTGACGGTCCGCCCACGCAAGGAAGTCCTTGAACACACAGGGATGAATAATTTGGTTGATATGCCCGGCATGCTCCGAAGAAGAGAACAAGTAATTAGCTACCAAAGGCTTGTTCAAGGTTCCATCCGCTCGATAAACCTCCGTGCCCAGCAAAGCCGAAAGCTCCTTCCGTATCTGAGGATGCGTCACAGTCAGCCGTTTGGCCTCCCGGTCAGTATCATACAACGGAATCCCTCTCTGTTCCAACAGATGGGATATGTATGATTTTCCGCTACCAATTCCTCCTGTAATTCCAATCTTGATCATTTTTCTGTTTTCTCTTTGACCTCGGCTCCTACTGTTTCCTGTTCTATCAGATAATCAACGGATGAAGGACTGATTCGGATATGTGTAGCCACATCCGGATACTGCTTTAGCATCAGTGTCAGTTTGTCGGATTTATTCTCTACCACATCCGAATAGGGAACTCCCACCAAGAAATCATGTGCTCTTACCGACTTGAAATTCTTCAAACCCACTTGAAAAGTGACTTGTACTTTTGATGGAAAAGTACGCAACACTTTTCCCTTTGGAAAGCCAATGCCTACCACGGGAACCTCAAGGGTCTTTTCCGAATACATATCCACACACGCCATCACATCTACCGAGGAGGGAACGAACTTCACCCCATGCAGTTTTTGCAAATTAAGGTGTTTTCTCAAAGTATCTGTCACATTGGTCCAATGAAAAGGCTGTGTATAAGCTGTCAGCACTGTGTTCAATACACCCTGAGGCGCATAAACCACTACCGAATCGGGAATCACACGAATCTCCGACACATAGTATTGCCTTCCAGCCGAGACCTCCCCTCCTACTGCTACCGGAACCTTTTTGGCTATCCCCTTGGAATAGATGTAATCCAACGTATCCGGATGGACAGAAAGCAACTGGGTGGAATTGTTCAACTGGGCACTGATTTTTTTCAGAACTTCTTCCTGCGGAATTCGCACATAAGGTCCCCTTTCCTGATAATCCTCAAAATTAAATGTCAGCGGAAAGAACGTTCTTCCTAGCATATAATTCAACAGAACCGTACCCCGGTCTTCTACTTTCACCCGAATCTCGCTTGGCAATTCAGAGGTCATCACCACCTCCTTGGGCACGTTTTTCAAACGGACGGGTATCTTAAATTCCGTCTGATACGTGTCGTTCATGGTTTGCAGGAACCAGAAACACAAGGACACGAAGACAAAAAACAGAAAAATCAGGAACTCCCTGCTCTTGGTACTGAGCAAGAAGTTCCTGATTTGTCGTACAAATATCAAGTAATATCTCTTTATGTTCTTTCTATCGAACATATCCATTGACAATTATTTCGCAGGCTGAGCCTGTGCGTCTGCATAAATAGAGTTCTTATCTACTTTGATTTTTACACCAGCAGCTATTTCAACTATAACTGTATTGTCTTCTACTTCTTTGATTTTTCCATAAATTCCACCTGCAGTAACCACAGACTGACCCACTTCGAGGTTTTTACGGAATTTCGCAATTTCTTTCTGCTTCTTGTTCTGGGGACGAATCATAAAGAAGTACATAATGGCAAAAATGGCCACCATCATAATAAGGAAAGAGTAATCTGCTCCTCCCTGAGCCTGTAAAACAACAGCTAACAAATTCATACGTTTTCTCGGTTTAGATTAATAATAGCCTGACAAATATATTAGTTTTTAGTCAGCTTATTTTCCTTTTTTAATTGATTAACAATCCCGTCCAATGTACCATTAATGAATCCGCCGCTCTTTGGAGTGCTGTACAGCTTGGCGATTTCCACGTATTCATTTAAAGACACATTTACCGGAATATTCGGGAAACTCAAGATTTCAGCCAAGGCAATCTGCATGATGACCACATCCATCACTGCCACACGGTCCAAATCCCAGTTCTTTGAGTTTTCACTAATCAGGTGACGGTAATAGTCGGCGTTCAAAATGGCACGACGGAACAAACGACGGGCAAAATCCTGATCTTCCTCGTCCTTGAATTCCGGAAGAAGTTCTTGCTTTTCCCCGTTTTCAGGATTGAAACGTTTAATAGTTTTCAAGACGAAAGTATCAACGATTTCCTTGTCATCGTTCCAATACAGACTCTGGTCTTCCAACACTTCATCGAGCGCTGCATTATTAAAAATGATTTTTTTGTAAAGTTTTCTCCAAAGTTCACGATCCTCGTCATAAGAAGAAGTCTCGCTGGCCATGTATTCCTTATATATATCACTCTGCATAATCTGCTCACACAGATTTTTAATAAAATCGCCTTCATTTTCCCAAGTCTTCTTCTGAGACGCTGAAAAAGCATTCAGCTGCTTATTTATTTCCAGCTGCGCGATGAAACGATTTTCCACAAACTTCATGTTGGGAGATAAATCTTCTTTGGTAGGAACTAACTTGTTTTTTGCTGCATCCAGCCGCTTGCTGGCATACTTCGTCACCTCTACCATTAAAAGCAAAAGATAGTTGTACAAATCATACGCTTTGGATAGACTGAAGAACAACTCCTTTTCTGCAGTATCCAAATTTTTACCACCGTTCTGATAATACGCATAGATTATCTGAACTATCTTCAGACGGATAAGAACTCTGTTGATCATAATATATAAACAAAACTACATTTTTAGGTGTGCAAAAATAAGCAAATTTCTTTTACCACCCACCATAAGGCACCATATTTTTTCTTTTTTTCATAGAATCGACAATTTTTCTCCGTTCTCTCTTGGCACATTGCAAAAAAATATTCAAATTTGGGCGCATTTTTATTAGTAACAGTGAGTTATGGAAGAACAAAAGAAGAAAAGTACAACTATTGAAAACGACAAGGAAATCGTATTCTCCAAAGCCATCAAGGCAGGAAAACGCATTTACTACCTGGATGTAAAGAAAAACCGAAAAGACGAGATGTTCATTGCCATTACGGAAAGTAAGAAAGTGGTTTCGCTTGATAAAGACGATCCTCAAGTGAATTTTGAAAAACACAAAATATTCTTGTACAAAGAAGATTTTGAAAAATTCATGCATGGCTTGCAGCAAGCTATCGACTTCATTGCCCACGAACAAGGTGAGTTTCACTCTGAAAGCCATACTGAAGCCTCAACCACTGAAGACACTCCGCAACAATCTGGCGAAATAAAAATAGACATCGACTTCTAAAAGAAACTCAGCTTACCAATTTCAGCTGAATTACAGGATTTTATTAGGGGAATATTTGGAAAACAAAAAAAAATGCGTACCTTTGCGCCGCTTTTTCAAGCTCATCGTGTGATATACCACATCGTGTGATGGCGAATTAAGCAAAGAAAATCAACTTAATTTAGAGTAACACAAAAATTTTTTAGAAATGAAATCAATTGAAATCAAAGGTTCTTTGAGAACTGAAACAGGTAAGAAAGCCACTCGTGAACTTCGTAAAGAAAATGGTGTTCCTTGCGTATTGTACGGAATCCAGAAAGATGAAAACGGCAACCAAGTTGCTACTCACTTTACTGTTCCAACAGAAGGCTTGCGTAATTTGGTATACACACCGCATATCTATGTAGTAGACTTGAACATCGATGGTAAGGTTGTAAATGCCATCATGAAAGATATCCAGTTCCACCCTGTAACAGACAAGATTCTGCACGTAGACTTCTACCAGATTGATGAAAACAAACCTATCGTAATGGAAGTTCCTGTAAAACTGGAAGGTTTGGCAGAAGGTGTGAAAGCCGGTGGTAAATTGGCTCTGCAGATCCGTAAATTGAAAGTGAAAGCTTTGTACAACATCATCCCGGAACGTCTGGTTATCGACGTAACTCCGCTGGGATTGGGTAAGACTGTCAAAGTAGGTGAATTGAACTACGAAGGTCTGGAATTGCTGAACGCAAAAGAAGCTGTAGTTTGCGCAGTTAAATTGACTCGTGCCGCTCGTGGTGCTCAGGCTGCTGCTGGTAAATAATTCAGTAACCTACACACTCAAAAATCCTTTCAATGAAATACTTGATTGTTGGACTGGGGAATATCGGTGAAGAATACCGTGAAACCCGTCATAATATAGGATTTATGGTATTGGACGCCTTGGCTAAGGCGTCCAATATTGTTTTTAGCGATGGACGTTATGGAGCAACTGCACACCTGTCGTTAAAAGGACAACAGTTAATCCTGCTCAAACCGTCCACCTATATGAACCTCAGTGGAAACGCTGTACGCTACTGGATGCAACAGGAGAAAATTCCTCTGGAAAATGTGCTTATCGTAGTGGATGACCTGGCCCTTCCCTTCGGGACGTTGCGACTAAAAGGAAAAGGAAGTGACGCCGGACACAACGGTCTGAAACATATCGCCGCTACCCTAGGAACTCAAAACTATGCCCGCCTTCGCTTCGGCATTGGCAACGATTTTCCAAGAGGAGGACAAATCGATTTCGTATTAGGACACTTCGACGAGGAAGCCATGAAACTGATGCCGGAACGTCTGGAAATGGCGCAGGAAATCATCAAAAGTTTCTGCCTGGCCGGACTGAACAATACCATGAACCAGTATAACAACAAATAAGCACATGCCAGAAGCAAGAATAGATAAATGGATGTGGGCCGCACGTATCTTCAAAACAAGAACGATTGCGGCCGAAGCCTGCAAAAAAGGAAGAATCGCTATCAACGGCGCGCAGGCCAAACCAGCCCGGACGGTCAAACCGGGGGATGTGGTACAGGTCAGAAAACCACCCGTTACCTATTCCTTCAAGGTGTTGCAGGCCATCGAAAAACGGGTGGGTGCCAAACTGGTTCCTGATGTGATGGAAAACGTCACGACACCCGACCAATATGAACTGTTGGAGATGAGCAAAATCAGCGGCTTCGTAGACCGCGCAAGAGGTACCGGACGTCCCACCAAAAAGGAACGAAGAGATCTGGACGAGTTCTTCACACCGGAATACATGGATGATTTTGACTTCGACTTCGAAGAAGAAGAAGAAGACAGTGAAGAAGAATAACACAAAGAAAAAACATTCAGAAAAGAATCGGGCTTCGTAAGATATTCCAATCTTGCAAAGCCCGATTCTCTTTATTCCCTATTCATTCCGCCATCTCAGGCTCAGGAACTTCCGATACCGCAAACAAAGTCTTCAGGTCTTCTTCCTCTCCTACGACCCATACCACATCACCTTTCTGCAAGGTGAAGGAAACCTCCGGTTGCCGGAGCTTGCTGTCATCTGCCGATTCGATTCCCACTACCAGACAATGATATTTATTACGGATACCGCTTTCCCGGATAGTACGTCCGCAGAACGGCGATTTACGGGACACCACAAACTGCTTCAGGTACATCTCATGTTCCTCGAAATCCTCATCCGTATGTCCTTTTGCTATCTTTTCCAGCTGGGAAGAAAAGGCGGACAACTGCTCATCGGTACCGATTACCTGCAATTTGTCGTTGGGGAAAATGCGATTCCCTCCGCCTGGAATATTAATCCGATGCGCTCCCCGGATGATGGAAGCCACATGCACACCATATTTCTTTCCAAAGTCCAGCTCCATCAAGGTTTTCCCGCCCCAAAGCGAATCGGCCGGGATGACAAAATCCGACAAGTGCAAATCTCTGTCGAGCAAGCGCCCGGCATATTCCGGCTGGCTTTCTCCCAAATACGCCTTACGCATCTCTTTCGAACGTAAGTTCTGTACAAACGTACGTTCCAGCCCGATGGACTGCTTTTTCAGGAAACGGGAAGCAATCATGAGCAATACAACCAAAATGGCGATACCTGCCATCAGTGCTACGGAAGCCTGGAACAAATGTTTGATGATGTAAATTACAAACAATACGGCCAACACAATACGCAGCAACACGATGGATATCAAGGGAGCATGATTGAAACGGCTGTCCGCCCACAACGCTTTAAACTCGATGGAATGGTTTTTCTTCATAATCATGGCCCGCAGGAAAGGCGCAATCAAGGCAATCGTCACCACGGCTCCTGCCACCTTTCCCCAGAAATCTCCCGCAGCAGATACCAGCAGCGGAAGGAACAGATTGAAAGAGAGTACCACCATCGCCACAGAAAGCACCAGGTAAATCAGGGTGATACGCACGATGGATATCAGGAGTTTCTTCCAGTTATTCTGATGGTTCACCGGTTGCACACCAGCCGTGTAGCGTTCCAGCAAATGCCGCCAGAACACCGGCAAATGACGGTCTATGAAAGTATAGGCAGGACCCGACAAACGAATCATGTACGGAGTAAGGAAGGTCGTAATGACGGATACCGCCACCACAATCGGATACAGGAAATGACTCGTGACGTGCAGGCTGACACCCAATGCGGCAATGATGAATGCAAATTCACCAATCTGCGTCAGACTGAATCCGCACTGCATGGCAATCTTCAACGGCTGACCGGACAGCAACACACCTCCCGTACCGAAAATGGTCTGTCCTACCAGAATGGCCACCACAATAGCGAGAATCGGCCAGATATATTCCACAATCATGTTCGGGTCGACCATCATGCCGACCGATACAAAGAAGATGGCCCCAAACAAGTCTTTCACCGGAGCCACCAGCTTGTCGATATGCTCCGATTCAATGGTCTCGGCCAAAATAGAACCCATGATAAAGGCCCCGAAAGCAGGAGAGAATCCCACCCTCGCCGCCAGCACCACCATGCCGAAACACAAGGCCAACGACACAATCAGCAACGTTTCATCACTCATCAGCTTGCGGGACTTCTTCAGGAATAACGGAATGAGGTAAATCCCCACCACAAACCACAGAATCAGGAAGAACACCAGTTTGCCGATGCTGTAAATCATCTCACTGCCTTCAAAGTTCTTGCTCACCGCCATTGTGGACAACATCACCATCAACACGATAGCCAAAATATCTTCCAGAATCAGGATACTGAGCACCAAGCCTGCAAAACGTTGCTGCCGCAATCCCAAATCATCGAATGCCTTATAAATAATGGTCGTGGACGACATGGCCAGCATACCTCCCAAATAGATACAGTCCATCTGCTTCCAGCCGAACAGCCATCCCACAAAAATCCCGACCATAATCATACAGAAGATAATGGTACAGGCCGAAATGACCGCCGAGCCCCCCACCTTCATCAGTTTCTTAAAACTGAACTCCAGTCCTAAGGCAAAGAGCAAGAAAATCACGCCAATCTCCGACCAAGTCTGGATATTGTCGGCATCTGCCACCGAAGGAGTAAACGTAAAATGAGGACTGCACACAAAACCCGCTACGATATATCCCAATACAAGGGGCTGTTTTAATTTTTTAAAGATCAATGTGATAACTCCGGCACTAATCAATATTAATGCCAAATCACTGATAAGAGGGGCCAATTCCGACATAATAGTTGTATTTTATTTTTGCGCAAATGTAACTAATTCTGTTCAAGAATCGTTCCTTCTCTTGATAAATAAATATGAAACAGAAATTTTTGAATCCGATGGGAATGTTGTAATTTTGTCCCATTCTAAATAAAGGACCAATGAATACCACTAAAACTACGCAAATATTTCCCGTATTAGAGATGAGCTGTGCCGCCTGCGCTGCACGAGTAGAAAAGACCCTGAACCGTCAGACAGGGGTGTATCATGCCAGCGTGAACTATGCGGCTGCCACCGCCACCGTGGAGTACAATCCCGAGAGCTGCTCACCGGAAGCGCTGAAGAGTGCCATCCAGGCAGCTGGTTACGACCTGGTCATCGACACCCACGCTAACAAAGAAGAAATAGCAGAAGACGCGCACATACAGAAATACCGTAAACTGAAGTTCCGCACTCTCTGCTCCCTGGCCTTGTCCATTCCGGTAGCCGTCATCGGCATGTGCTTCATGGACTGGAGTTATGCCAACTATGTGATGTGGATACTTGCCACTCCCGTTGTCTTCTGGCTGGGGCGGGATTTCTATCGCAATGCCTGGAAACAGCTGAAACACCGCACGTCGAACATGGACACGCTGGTAGCCGTCAGCACGGGCATCGCATATATCTTCAGCCTCTTCAACCTGTTCTGGCCGGAATTCTGGATGAGCCGCGGCATTCATCCCCATGTCTATTTTGAAGCCGCCAGTGTCATCATCTCGTTCATTCTGCTCGGACGACTGCTGGAAGAAAGAGCCAAAGGCAACACCTCCGAGGCTATCAAGAAACTGATGGGCCTGCAACCGGCTACCGTTACCCTCCTGAGTCCGGACGGCACCCAAAAAGAGATTCCCGTGGAACAGGTACAAGCCGGACAACGCCTGCTGGTGAAACCCGGTGCCCGTATACCCGTAGACGGTACGGTAGATGAGGGACGTTCGTATGTAGACGAGAGCATGCTCACCGGCGAACCGCTTCCCTCGGAAAAAGTCCCCGGCGAAAAAGTCTTTGCCGGCACCATCAACCAGAAAGGAAGTTTCAGTTTTACAGCCGACAAGGTAAGCAGTGAGACCGTGCTGGCCCACATCATCCGCATGGTGCAGGAAGCGCAAGGCAGCAAGGCCCCCGTACAACAGCTGGTCGACCGCATTGCCGCCATCTTTGTTCCCACCATCCTGAGCATCGCCCTACTGGCCTTTCTGGCATGGGTGCTGCTGGATAGTCAGAACGGATTTACCCATGGACTGCTGGCCGCTGTCACCGTGACCATCATTGCCTGCCCCTGCGCGTTGGGACTGGCCACGCCGACCGCCATCATGGTGGGCATCGGGAAAGGTGCTGAAAACGGTATCCTGATCAAAGATGCCGACAGCTTGGAGACCGCCCGCAAGGTCAATGCCATCGTCCTCGACAAGACCGGTACCCTGACCGAAGGACACCCGACCGTGACCGACCTCTCCGCCGGCCTGTCGCAAGCCCCCCTGTCACGCATCCTTTTCACCCTGGAAAGTGCATCGGAACATCCGCTGGCACAGGCCATCGTACACCATCTCGCTGCGCAACCTCTCCCCATGGAAGGGTTCGAAAGCCTGACGGGACTGGGTGTCCGTGGAAAAATCAACGGTACCTATTATTATGCCGGCAACCGTCGCCTGCTGGAGCAACACGGACTTGCCATTCCCGCCTCTCTGGCCGAAGAAGCTACCCGCCTGAGCGAGGAAGCCAAGACCGTCATCTGGCTGGCCGATGAGAAGCAAGCCTTGGGAGTGGTGGCCATTGCCGACCGCATCAAGCCGACCTCCAAAGAAGCTGTGATGCAATTACAGGAAATGGGAATCTCCACCTACATGCTAACCGGCGACAATCCGGAAACCGCCCGGAAGATTGCGGAACAATGTGGCATCACCCATTTCCAGGCAGAAGTGCTTCCCCAGCAGAAAGCCCAGTTCATTCAGGAACTGCAACACCAAGGGAAAGTGGTAGCCATGGTGGGCGACGGTATCAACGACAGTGCCGCACTGGCCCAGGCCGACCTCAGCATCGCCATGGGAAAAGGCAGCGACATTGCCATGGACGTGGCCAAGATGACCCTGATTTCCTCCGATTTGAACAAAATCACCGATGCCATCCGCCTTTCCCAAGCCACGGTACGCACCATCCGCGAAAATCTGTTCTGGGCATTCATCTACAACCTGATTGGCATCCCCGTGGCGGCAGGTATCCTGTATCCCCTCAACGGCTTCCTGCTGAACCCGATGATAGCCGGCGCTGCCATGGCCATGAGCAGTGTGAGTGTGGTAAGCAACAGCCTGCGGTTGAAACGGAAAAAATTAACACACACCCAAGCATCGGCAGCCGTCGCGGAAGCAATACAGTCCGTGGAAGTACAACCGGTGGAAACACGACCTATGGAAGAACAGGCGAAAACCACACAGCCGGTAACCTCCCCCTCACCTGCCTCAGCCACTTCCAGTGTCCAAAAGACCTACCTGGTGGAAGGCATGATGTGCGACCACTGCCGCACCCGGGTAGAAAAAGTGCTGAATACCGTAGAAGGCGCTACCGCCCAAGTCACTTTGACTCCTCCGGAGGCTGTCATCACCTTCCAGGGAAAAGTATCATCGCTGGAAGAGTTGCAGCACCTGATTGACGAAAAAGCGGGCGACTATAAGCTAAAAGAAAAGAACTGATTGAAAGCATTTTATCTGATTTCAGTACTTCCTTGGCAGTACTGCAGTACTGCTAAGGAAGTACTACAGTACTGCCAAGGGAGTACCAGAGTACTGCAAGAGAAGTACTCAGACACTCACGGTCGCTTTTACATGAAGAAGCCAGACAGACTAACCTTAGTTTTTGCTACATACCCTTCACAAATCCCAAAAAAGTCGTATATTTGAAGCAAGAATTCAACTATACGACTTATGAAACTCATGCAATTTATTCAAGGAATGTTCCTGACAACCTGCATCCTGCTCTTCGCAGCCTGCAAAAACGATAATGGTCCGATTTACCTCGTCAGCGTGGACAACCAGCAAAAAATAACCGACGGTACGATAGAACTCAGTCTGTTCAGCACAGGCGAAAAATTCTTCATCCGGGGAGGAGATGGGAACTACACTCTCAAAAACGGAGATGCCACCATTGCGGACTACCGCTACGATGGAGAAACCCTGACCTTCCTTCCGGTCAGCATCGGCCAGACCTCTACCACCATTTCCGACCGGAAAGGAAACAGCTACACCGTATCCATCTTGGTCAGCAATCCTACAGATGAATACCGGGTGAAAAGTCTGGAAGCAGAAGTGGAAGGCGATAACCTCACCAAAGGAGATGAATCGACCTTAAAGGCACGCATCGTAGAGGAATCCCCTCTCCAGACAGAAGGACGCTTTTCCCTCATCTATTCAGATGCTTCCCAGTCGTATGGGGAACTGAGAATTTTCCCGAACAGCACCGGCAACTATCAGCTTGGCATTTTTGAACGTACCCTCAAATACACGGAAGATACAGGAGAACCCTATCTGCGCATTGAGGCTACCATGGCAGGAAGTACCAAGCAGCAATATACCTTCATGCTGTTTGAAAACGAAACGACAGCTGAAGGGACAACAACGTCCGAATCCGCTGAAGGTACAAACACAGTTTGCCTCATCAAGGAAGACGTGACCGACCAGTACAAAGGAGAATTCAACGGACTCACCAAGGCTTACCGTATCTATCACTTAATCAAACAGTAACGCCGGCCTTCCCTTTTCGCACATGTCCCGTATCGAACTCCAATCTTTCGATTTGTTCCGTCGCATCGAACAGATTCACCGTCAGCCGACGGCCGCTCCCGACAATTTACAAGCCAAATACATCCTGCTCCACAAAGTGCTGGAGCAGGCTTGTTATGAACTGACCACGGGGGTCACCCTCTCCTTTGCCAACTTGTTTTCCCGTCTGGACTACATCTGCAAGGAGAAAAAAATGACTCCCTCCGACCGATATGCCATCCAGACCATGCGCCGCAACTGCAATGCTGCCATGGGCGACCGTTTTCAGGCCGACATGCAGGAATACCTTTACGACCTGCGTGCCCTGGTACGCTTTGTCTCGCTGGGCTTTGAAGAAGATATTCCGGCTTCCATCCTTCCGGAAATCCCTCACTCCAACCGTCCCTATCAAGGCACACGCCTGTCGCACATTCCCTACGTGCGGGCTTCCGTAACCAGCTGGAACGACACCCAGATTTTTGCGGCGACCGACAGCGAGACCGACCCTTTCATTATCATCAACTATGCCAAGGGAGGGTATCAGGGCGATTTGCTGTATCTGAAGGAACTGCTGAGGGAAAACCTGCCCCTGAACCTGCTCGATGTGCGGGTGGACGAAGAGAACCATTACATTCCGAACCTTATCGTCATCCATCCCGATTACCTGATTGACATCAGTTCGCTGGCGGCCTGTTTCCGGGAATACGGACATCATCCGCTCAACTATTTCATGAATAAAATCAAGCCGAGAGCCCATACGGCTCCCATCCTGATGGGTAACCTGGCCAGCCAGTTTCTCGACGACTACATCAACGAACAGCCCCAGGAGCCGGTCACCTACCCGCGTAGCATCCAGAAATTCTTTGCCGCCTCGGCTCTCGATTTCTGTACCTGCTCACTCCCAGCCGACTTCCATGCGCAGGCGCAGGCCCAGATGATGAACATCCGTTCGTTTGTACATGATGTATTGCCCCGCAACATCCGGCATTTCAACAAGAAAAGCACCCTGCTCGAAGCCTCCTTCATCTGCGAAAAACTGGGGCTGCAGGGACGTGTGGACATGATGCAGAAAGACTTTCAGGTGCTCATCGAACAAAAGGCCGGGAAGCGCGACGAATACAACCACCGCCACAAGGAAGACCATTTCATCCAGATGATGCTCTATCAGGGCGTGCTACGATACAATTTCGGACAAGAAACGGAACACATGCAGACCTTCCTACTCTATTCCAAGTATGCCGACGGACTGCTGCTGGAGCATTTTTCCGAAAACCTGTTCCGGGAAAGCATCAAGCTCCGCAACTACATCGTACACAACGAGATGCAGCTGGGCGAAGGAGCTATCGGCGAGGTGGTGGATTCCCTCAGCACCGACCTGCTGAACGAGCTGCAGGTGAGCGGAAAGCTGTGGAACGATTACCAGGAACCGCAGTTGCAGACAGCCATCAATACCCTGAAACGCTGCACCCCGCTGGAACGGGCTTACTTCAACCGCTTCTTCACGTTCGTGGCAAAGGAACAGATTCTCAGCAAGACTGGAGGGAACAGTGATGCCTCGCACGGATTTGCCGGCAACTGGCACATCCCGCTGCACGAGAAACTGGAGGCCGGCAATATCCTGCTGGGACTGACCATCCTGCAGAAACAAAGCAGCGGACCGGGCAAAGGATACGACCTCATCGAACTGCACATTCCGACTCAGGAAGAAGATTTCCTGCCCAATTTCCGGACAGGCGATATGGTGATTCTGTATTCCTACCAGGGAGAACCCGACCTGCGAAAACAGATTCTCATGAAGGGAAACATCCTGGCACTGCGCCCGGACCGCATGACACTGGTCTTGCGCAACGGACAGCAGAACAAAGATATTATCGGGGGCAGAGACGACCTTTTCGCCATCGAACATGATTTTTCCGATACCTCGGCCAACAACGGGTTCCGCGGACTATACGCCTTTCTGTCTGCCCGGGCCGACCGGAAAGAACTTTTGTTAGGAGTACGTACCCCCGAACTGAAAGAGGAGGAAGTCACTCTGAATGGTGAATACGGCCGTTTCAACGAACTCATCCGGAAAGAGAAACAAGCCAAGGATTACTTCCTGCTGGTAGGCCCTCCGGGTACCGGAAAGACTTCGTGTGCCCTGCGCTACATGGTGGAAGAAGCTCTGAGCGAACCGGATACGTCCATCCTGCTCCTGTCGTACACCAACCGGGCGGTGGACGAAATCTGCGGCATGCTTCTCGATTCCGGCATTGCCGGGAAAACTCCGTTCATCCGCATCGGCAGCGAACTGTCGTGCGACAAGCGTTTCGTACCTTACCTGCTGAAGCACAGCCTGGCCGACTGTCCCAAGCTGACTGACATCCGGCAGAAAATCGACCGCACCCGCATCTTCGTGGCCACCACGACCTCCCTCAACAGTCGCCTCAACCTCTTCACGTTGAAGCATTTCCAGCTGGCGCTTATCGACGAGGCCTCGCAGATACTGGAGCCTGACCTGCTCGGTATCCTCTCGGCCCGCTATCAGCAGCATAACGCCATCGACAAGTTCGTACTGGTGGGCGACTACAAACAGCTTCCGGCCATTGCCCAGCAAAGTGCCGAAGAAGCTGCCGTCACCGACCCCCTCCTGCGACAAATTGGACTGGAGGACTGCCGCAACTCCCTCTTTGAACGCTTGTATAAGTCGAGTCCCGACACGTGCCGCAGTGTGCTCCGTCGGCAAGGACGCATGCATCCGGCCATTGCCGAGTTCCCCAACCAGACCTTCTACTACCGGGAACAACTGGAGTGTGTGCCGCTACCTCACCAGCTGGAAGAAATGCCCTACGAAGCTGGATTAGCTGCCCAAGACACCATCGACCGCCTGCTGCTGGAACGGAGAATGGTCTTCATCCCGGCAGAAGTTCCCGAAAGTCTCAGCGGCTCCGACAAGACCAACCCGCACGAGGCCCGTATCGTGGCCACCCTGCTGGCTCATATCTACCGCCTGACAGAGTCACGTTTCGACCCCAACCGGACGGTAGGTGTCATCGTGCCCTACCGCAACCAGATTGCCATGATCCGGAAAGAGATAGCCTGCCTCCAACTACCTGCCTTACTGGACATCTCCATCGACACGGTGGAACGCTACCAGGGGAGCCAGCGGGATGTGATTATCTACTCGTTTACCGTACAGAATTTCAGTCAGCTCAATTTCCTGACGGCCCACACGTTCCAGGAAGACACCTTCCTGATAGACCGCAAGCTGAACGTGGCTCTGACCCGGGCCCGCAAGCAACTGCTGCTGACCGGCAACCCACACATTCTCGGGGCCAATATCACATTCTACAAACTGCTGGAATACATCCGCCTGCACAACGGTTACCTGGAAACGGATTCCGAATCGTTCTGTCAAGGCAATTTCACCCTCCCGTCTTACCGCCGGAACTGGGAACTAGAGGAAGGCAGCTATTCCTTGCCCGCCCACTTCCAGCAGGTTTTCGAGCAACTGGTTCTGCCTCCGCAGGATTGGGAGGCAAACGAGGCGCACTACCGTGAAACCACGGCTTACGGTCGGTGTGACTTCCGTGCCTTACCCGAGGAGATGACTCCGCAGACTTTCTGCCAGGCATACAACTATTTCTATCTGCGGAAACAATATGCAGCAGCACAGGCCCTCTTCACCGGAAGCGGCAACTGGCTGTACAACCTGATTCGGAAAGTCTCCGGCCGGGTGGTATTCTGTGACCTTTCCTGTGAGGCAGGTGCCTCGGGACTGGCCTTTGCCGATGTGTGCCGTTCCCTGCCTCACCTGGACCTGACCTATGTGGGTATCTATCCGATGCAGGAGATGGGGGAAACCGCCGAAGCCTTCTTTCAGACCCCGGCCTACAAGCACATTCAGACAAGCTCGTATCCCCGCTTGTCGGCCGTGAGACCGATGTTCTGGCAGACTCATTCGGTACTGACCGAGCTGGTGATTTTCAACCTCTCCAGCCTGTTCGACCGCATTTCACCACGGGAAGCGCGCGACCTGGCCCTGCAAATCAACCAGCTGGTGCATGCCCGTCCCCTGAACCACTACGTATTGGTGTATCGCGACGATGCAGGACCTTGCAGGAACAACCACTCCTATACGGCCTTCTGCAACCACCTTTCCCCCGAGCTGAAACCGCTCCAGCCGCAGATGCCCCTATGCGGAAAAATCCATTGTAACCCTACTGAAGGACTCCCGCTTTCGCAGGAATTCCTTTATGAAATACGTACTAACTGATGAAAAAGAAACCTATCCAGCGGGCCCTTATCGTAGGGGCCACTTCCGGCATCGGAAAAGAAACGGCCTTGCAACTGCTCCAGAAGGGGTGGATACTCGGACTGGCAGGCCGACGCGAAGAAAAACTGAAAGAATTGCAGCAGCTGGCTCCGGACCGCATCTACATCCGAGCCATCGACATTTGTCAGGCAGAGGCACCCGACCGCCTGCAGGAATTGATTGATGAAATGGGAGGCATGGACCTCTACCTGCACTGTTCAGGCATCGGACACCAGAATTACGCACTGTCACCGGACATCGAACTCCAGACACTCGAAACCAACGGAACGGGGTTCGTACGGATGGTCACCGCCGCGTTCCGCTATTTTGCCCGGCAACAAGGAGGACATCTCGCTGTCATCAGCTCCATTGCCGGTACCAAAGGACTGGGAGCCGCCCCGGCCTACTCCGCCACCAAGCGTTTCCAGAATATCTACATCGACTCCCTGGAACAGCTGGCCTACATGCAGCATCTCCCCATCCACTTCACCGACATCCGGCCCGGATTCGTGGCCACCGGCTTGCTGAACGACGGCAAGCATTATCCCATGCTGATGTCCACGGAGAAAGTAGCCCGTCACATCGTGCGAGCCCTGGAAAAAAAGAAACGCATCGCCCTCATCGACTGGCGCTACCGCATCATGGTAGCCCTCTGGCACCTGATACCGCCTGCCGTCTGGAAACGACTGCCCATCAGGAATTGACGGGCACCCGTCTTTCCTTTGCCACAATCTCCTTCAAGCGACGGTACACATAGATGAAAGCCGGCACCAGGAACAGGTTGGCAAACAGCCAGGCCGTCGGGTCGCCGAAGCAGACGCCCCAAAACTTCCAGGCCGGTACGAGGAAAAGACTGACCAGCACACGGGCTATCATTTCAGCTACGCCCGAAAACATGGCCAGCCGCGTATAACCTGCCCCCTGAATGGTGTAGCGGAGAATACTCAGCGACCCCAGCAGGATGAAGAAAGACGTGTTGATGTGCAAGAACAACACGGTATCTTTCATAATCTCCGTCTCCTCGGGCGAAATGAACAGCAAGGCAAACTTGTCGGCCAGTCCCCACATTACAATGGCAATCGCTACGGAATAGACCAACATCATCAGCGTGGCCGACTTGATACCCATCCAGATGCGGTCGGGCTTTCCGGCACCATAGTTCTGTCCGGAATACGTAGCCATGGCCATACCCAGACTGTCCAGCGGACACATCACGAACATCTTGATACGCATGGCCGCAGTGAAGGCAGCCACACAGGCCGTACCCAATGCATTGTTCGCACTCTGCAACATGATACTGCCGATAGCCGTAATGGAAAACTGCAAGCCCATCGGCACCCCGATAGACAAAAGCTGACGGGCCAGGTCTTTCCGGAAACGGCGGTCGGACGGCTCGGTTTTCAGGATGTCAAACTTGCGGTACATATAGATGTAGCACAGCAAAGCCGAAAGTCCCTGAGAGAAGACCGTGGCGATGGCCGCTCCGGCTACACCCCATCCCAGCGTCAGGATACAGAACAAATCGAGTACAATGTTCAGCAACGTGGAGAACAACAGGAACCAAAACGGGGTCTTGCTATCTCCCAACGCACGGATGATGCTGGAAAGCAGGTTGTAGAAAAACGTACACGGTACGCCGATAAACGTGATGAGCAAATAAATGTAAGCCCCCTCAAAAATATTCTCAGGTGTCTGCATGGAACGTAGGATAAATCCGCAGAGCAGACTCGTGACAATGGCCACCGCCACCGACATCACGGCCGCCAGCTTCAGGCTGACCGACACATAACGCCGCATCGTGACATAATCGCGGGCCCCAAACTTCTGGGCCACCGGAATGCCGAAACCACCACAACACCCGTTGCAGAATCCCAGTATCAGGAAAACCACCGATGTGCTGGCTCCCACGGAAGCCAAGGCATTAATACCTAAGAATCGCCCTACAATGGCCGCATCCACCAGCGAATACGTCTGCTGAAGCAGGTTGCCCAGCAACAAAGGAAATGTAAAATTCAAAATCAGCGGCAGACTTGGCCCTGATGTCATCTCTCTAGACTGTGCCATAAATATCCTCTCGTTATCCTCAAAAAATAATAAGTGTACAAAAGTACACTAAAGTTGTGAAACGAGAGAGAATCAAGGCGTTAAATAAGGTAATCCAAGGCGCTTTTTTACCTTAAATCATCCCTGAAAAAACACAAAGACGTTTTCGGAACACCCCTTTTCAGGCAGTAATTTATTATCATTTGTGAATTTTTTAATGCTGGAATTGACTTACCTTCGCAGCCAAATTCAAGAAACAGAGAAAAGACATGAAAGACAGTATTGACTTCGGAAGCATGGACATTCCGAAATTGTTCCGAAAATTACTTATCCCTACCGTACTGGGAATGATTTTCTCGGCCATCTTCATCATCACCGACGGCATCTTCGTGGGGAAAGGCATCGGCAGCGACGCCCTGGCCGCCGTCAACATCACGGCTCCCCTCTTCCTGATTAATACGGGCGTGGGACTGATGTTCGGTATCGGTGCCTCGGTCGTGGCCTCCATTCACCTGTCGCAAGGGAAAGTAAAGGTGGCCCGCATCAATATCACGCAGGCTGTCATAGTTTCCTCCTTATTGCTCATCGCCTACGCCGCAGTCATTCTCTGCAACGTGGAAGAAATAGCCTTACTGCTGGGAAGCTCACCCCGCCTGTTGCCTCTCGCCGCCGAATACATGTACTGGTTCGTGCCCTTCCTGGTGTTCAGTGCCCTGCTGAGCTCGGGCATGTTCTTCGTGCGACTGGACGGCTCACCCAACTACGCTATGGTGTGCAACATCATCCCTGCCCTACTCAACATCGGTCTGGACTACCTGTTTATCTTCGTCTGCAAATGGGGCATGTTCGGAGCCGCCCTGGCCACCAGTCTGGGCTACATCGTCGGTGCCCTGATGATTCTGGTTTATCTGATGCAGCCTCAGCACATTCTCCGTTTGTGTAAAGTCAAACTGTCTTGGAAAAGCCTGCGGCTCACCCTCCGCAACACCGGCTATATGTGTAAGCTGGGATTGTCCAGTTTTCTCTGTGAGGCAGCCATCGCCACCATGATGTTTGCCGGGAACTACGTCTTTATCCACTACCTGGGTGAAGACGGGGTAGCCGCCTACAGCATCGCCTGCTATTTCTTCCCCATCATCTTCATGGTGTACAATGCCATTGCCCAGTCGGCCCAACCTATTCTCAGCTACAACTTCGGAGCCGGACACCCGGAACGCGTGCGGGCAGCCTTCCGATTGGCCCTGCTGACCGCCATCTCCTGCGGCATCATCGTTTTCGCCGTCACGGCCTTGTTCTCTTCCCAAATAGCCTCCTGGTTCATCGACAGCCGCTATCCGGCACACGACCTCGCCGTAGAAGGACTTCCTCTGTTTGCCTCCGGCTTCGTATGCTTCGGCATCAACATCGTATCCATCGGCTACTTCCAGAGTGTGGAACGCGACCGCCCTGCCATGGCCATCACCCTGCTGCGCGGATTTATCCTCGTGTTACTCTGCTTCTGGCTGATGCCGCTGCTATGCGGAGTGCCGGGAATCTGGCTGGCCGTCCCCGTTTCCGAGCTACTGACCTTTCTTTTTGTCCTCACTCTCTATTGCCGCGGCAAACGAAACTAAGATTTTATTACCTTTGTAGCGACATAGATACCCAAAGGAATGAAAACTTTTAGCGAGATACTGCACGAAAAATATGGACTGAGTGCCTCGGAATCCGAGCAATTGCTGGCACAGATGGAACGACTCACCTACCGAAAAGGGGAACACATCGTACGGGAAGGAGAACGCAACAGCAGTCTCTACCTGGTGGCCAGAGGAATCTGGAGAGGACATTATCTGCGCGACGGAGTGGACATTTCACTCTGGTTTGCTTCTGAAGGAGACACGCTCTTCTCTTCGTGGAGCTACGTGGCCGACCGTCCCTCTCTTACCTCCATCGAAGCCATGAGCGACAGCACGGTCTTCCGCATCTCCAAGCAAAAGATGGAGACTTTTTTTGCCTCTTCCATCGCCTTTGCCAACATCGGAAGAGTCATTTTCGAACGGCAGTTTCTGGACATGGAAAACTGGATGATAAACGGAGGAGCCGCACAGGCGAAACAACGTTACCTTGCCCTGCTGGAGCAGAATCCGGAATTGCTGCAGCATGTCCCGCTAAAGCACATCGCCTCTTATCTGATGATTACGCCTCAGTCGCTCAGCCGCATACGGGCGGAACTGAGCAGAAAGAAATAACGAAGTAGAATTAATGAACGCCAGTGATGGCACCAATCCAATATCTGCCTTCTTGGTATGTAGTCTGAATATTCATTTGATGTGTGTACTTTCCTGCCTGATAAGTAACCTGGTAATTATCAGTGTCCAACGGAAGAACTTTCAGACTCTTGAACCACATACTGTCGAAATCAAAATTCGTCACCAAAAGGTCATAGCCCTCGAAAGTATCCTGCAAATACTCCTGTTCTGCTTTCTTGAATTGTTCCAAAGCTGTGTGAGACAGATTGGACAGACGTAAAGACTGCAACTTGGCATTCAAATCGCCGCACATACTGCAATAGGTAGCCAAATAAACTTTATAAAAACTTTCGACCAATGATTTTCCCGACGAACTATCTATTTTATAAGAAGCTACATTTTCAAAACAAGACAACCACTCATCTCCATATTGGGTATCGCTTTCAATCGGGGTAATATATACAATCTTACATTGGTCATTCACATATCCCACTTTCAATGGAATCTCTACCAGACTGGTACTATCTTTTTTATCCCAAAGATAACTTACCATACACCAGTCGTCTGCAATTTCTCTTACATTCAATGTCTTGATTGCATCTGAATTCACATCTTGTGCCCGTATAATCGGATTGCCTCCAGTAGCATAAGCCATTCTATGGAGTTTGGCAGCCAATTCTTCGGTTAAATACTTCTTACACAATGCTTCATTATTCGAATCTACATTTAAAAGGTTCGTCATATAATTCGTATAAAATGTACGCACTTCATCTATGCATGCACCAGAACAGATTGAGCTGCAACAAAGCCACAAGACCGGTATAAATAAGAGTTTCCTTTTCATTGTTTAATAGTTAACGTGAGCGTAAAACAAAAAGTATTAGATTTATAACGTCCAATTATAACCTTTAAATGATTACCATAAGACTTTTCAGCGCCTAAAGTACAGAAATTTATGATATGACTAATGATTTTTGTAAGAAATTTGCATTACAAGAGGAAAAACGACCACTTTCTCCATACTGATTTATAACCATATCTTATCAGGAATACACTCATTTCATCCTGATTCGAAAAAACTTTGTATACTTTTGTGGCACTGTAACCTGAATGTATGATAGAAATAGATGAGAGATTAAACCAAAAGTTCCATCAACAAATGGATGGAGTACACGCACAAGACGAGGAACAACGCCTGTGTCTTATTGCACAGTCCTACTCTATCTGCGAAAACTCCATTGCCGTATTAAGTAATTTGCGTACGGGGAAAAGCCATATCTTCTTCGGAAAGTCCTGTAAAATATTGGGACTAGGTAAACCAAGCACCATTCAAACGGTGGATTCCGTATGGGAAGAAGAGATTTACAACCGGATTCATCCGGACGACTGGAAAAAACGATGTCTGCAAGAGTTGACTTTCTTCCGCAAGATATCTTCCTCTCATTCAAAAGATATATTTTCCTGGTATCTTGAAAATACCATGAGAATGTGTGACAAGGAGAGTGAATACCACTATTGGAAGCATCGTATCTTCTATTTCGCAGGAGACGGGCAACAAGGGATAAGCTATTCTCTCTGCTTATACAATCTGACCTCAGAAGATAGTGAAGCTGCTTATCTGATAAATACGATGACAGGCGAGAAAAAAATTCTTCTCACGGATAAGAGTCAACTTCTTTCTGATCGGGAAAAAATCATATTGCAAATGATACAAAATGGGAAATCCAGTAAAATGATTGCAGACAGACTGGCAATCAGCAAACATACGATAGACCGTCACCGGCAGAATATCATAGCCAAACTGCAAGTGAACAACACCACCGAAGCATGCCATAAAGCAAAAAAGCTGGGATTAATTGATTAAGCAAACAGCCGAAATATTGCTCAGAAGGCAAAAGATACCACCATCTCCACATTGACGCGATGGCGACATCCGCATCTCTTCTATATAGACGATACTACTATTTTATACGGATATAAGAACATTTTAATCACTTACTTAAAATAAAACCTACCAAAACAAAAATGACAGAATGGGATAAAATGCAGGCGCATCAAATCTGCAATGACTTTGATGCGGATTTGTTTGAACGAAGAGTGAAAGCCAAAAGACTATTCAAGGAATTTAACCGTACCGAAGACCACGAAATTGAACGCCGTCAGGAAATCATGCGTCAACTCTTCAAGAAAGTGGGTGAACGTGTTTGGCTGGAACCAAACTTTACCTGCGAGTTCGGAAAAAACATTACGATTGGGAGTGATGTCTATATTAATTTTGGATGTACCCTGCTTGATTGCGGACAGATCACAATAGGCAATCACACGTTATTAGGACCGAATGTAAGTGCATACTCCGCCAATCATTCACTTGATCCGGCTGAACGGATAGCCGGTGCCTTAGTTCCGAAACCGATTACGATAGGAAATCGCGTTTGGATTGGAGGTAGCAGCATACTCCTCAGCGGCGTTACGATAGGCGATGATACCGTGATTGGTGCTGGAAGTGTGGTCACTCATGACATACCTTCAGGGGTCGTGGCCGCCGGAAATCCTTGCCGTGTCTTACGAAAAATCACCGAGCAAGACAAAGTCGGTTTTCCTGTATAAATCTCAGCATAAAGTGAACATGTACCCAAATAACGACTTTGAAAATAGAAAGCCCTTTCTCAGATTGAATAAATCATAAACTTTTAATATAAACAAGTATCATGAAAAAATATCTTTTTTTAGCCATGGCTACGATAATGACAGCCGCTTGCTCGCATCCAACAGCAGACAAAACCCAACCAATTGCAGAAAGCTCCAGACTGACAGATTGTAACGTCTCTTTAAATGGCCTTCATTTTACCAAATCGCTCAACGGAGCCGAAAAACAAGTGAGTGATTCAGCAGGTATCGTCACCTTTCGTGCCAAACCTCAAGCAGACTTTTTCTGTGATCCTAACGGAAAAATATCACAAGATGATGCCGCCATCCTTTTTATGGAAATAGACAACCAGAAACCTTTCACATATTCTGCCAAGGTCAAAACGGGTTTCATTCCGGAAGGAACCTACAACGCAGCTGTCCTCTTTGCGTATGCCAATGACACACTGTGGCAGAAGTTGTGTTTTGAGCAAGATGAAAGAGGAACCCATCGGGTGGTAAGCGTACGAACCATCGGTACCTCCGATGACAACAACCATGAGGTGGTAAATGAGGATACAGAATCCATTTATTTTAAAATATCATCCGACACGCAAACCATAGCCAATTACTATTCGTTGGACGGCAAGACATGGCAGATGGTCCGTCTCTATAAAAACGAATATGGGGATAAGATTTATCTGGGTATCTGTAGCCAGGCTCCTCAATCGAACGAATGTGTCTCAACTTTTGAAAATTTACAGCTGACTGCTGATTACGTGAAAGATTTCAGATTGGGAGAATAAATATAAATTTCCATCTCCCTATCATTCTTCGTAAAAAACGAAAACAGGATAAGCCACTGAAATACATAAATCACACCACATCTACCCCCAATATTTATGGCAAAGCCAGAGAATATTTGTACATTTCGTGACTTATTTACTAATCTATAAATTACCAATATGAAAAGACTAAAAAAGATAGTTTTATTGGCATATGGTGTATGCTGTCTGTCAGGTGCCGTATGGGCACAAAACGTCAAACCTTTCGTTATTCCGGAACTGAAGGAATGGAAAGGAGGCGACGGTCAATTTACACCCACCGCCTCATCACGGATTGTATGTACCTCGGGAGAAACGGAACTGCTCCGTGTGGCACAAGCTTTTGCAGCCGACTATGAAGAAATGTTCGGTGTGTATATGCCAGTGTCCGTAGGCAAGTCCACAGCCGGCAACTTTGTATTCCAACTCAAACCCGACCGCAAGATGCCAAAAGAAGGTTATGACATCCGGATTACCGACCGGGTGCTTGTCTCTGCACCGGAAACTTCAGGCGTTTTCTGGGCCACCCGTACCCTGTTACAGATGACAGAGCAGTCGGATACCCGCAGTTTGTTCAAGGGAACCATGCGCGACTTCCCGAGCTATGCCGTGCGTGGTTTTATGTTCGACTGTGCCCGCAAGTTCTTTACCATCGACTTCCTGCGTGACTATGTGAAGTTCATGGCTTACTACAAGATGAACACCCTGCAGCTTCATCTGAACGACAACGGCTTCAAACAATATTTTGACAACGACTGGAACAAAACTTATGCCGCCTTCCGTCTGGAGTGCGACACTTATCCGGGCCTGACCGCCGAGGATGGTTTCTACACCAAACAACAGTTTATCGACCTGCAGAAACTGGCTGAGAATAACTATGTGGAAATCATTCCGGAAATTGATGCTCCGGCTCATTCCCTGGCTTTCACACACTATAAACCTGAGATTGGCAGCCAAACTTATGGCATGGACCATCTGGACCTAGACAATCCGGAGACTTATAAATTTATGGACGGACTGTTCAAGGAATATCTCGAAGGCGATAATCCGGTGTTCTGCGGCAAGCGGGTAAATATCGGTACCGACGAATACTCCAACAAGGACAAGAAAGTGGTAGAGCAATTTCGCGCCTTCACCGACCATTACATTAAATATGTGGAGAAGTACGGTAAGCAGGCATGTGCCTGGGGTGCCCTGACACATGCGCAGGGTGACACTCCCGTGAAAGTGGACAACGTGATTCTGAATCTGTGGTACAATAATTACGCACAACCTCGTGAGATGAAAAAGCTGGGTTACAAGATGATTTGTATTCCTGACGGACTGGTTTATATCGTACCACAGGCCGGTTATTACAACGACTATTTGAACTGCCAGTATCTATACGAAAACTGGACTCCGGCCATAATAGGCGATGAAGTATTCGACGAGAAGGATCCGTCCATTTTGGGCGGTATGTTTGCCGTATGGAACGACCATGTGGGAAACGGTATCTCCATGCAGGATGTACACCATCGTGTATTCCCAGCCATGCAGACTATGGCCGTGAAGATGTGGACCGGCAAAGACACCAAGCTGCCTTATGCCGAGTTCAATCAGAAACGCATCACTCTGAGCGAGGCTCCGGGAGTGAATATTCTGGGCCGCATCGGAAGCGGTAAAGAACTCGTTTATGAAACAGACGTTGTATATCCGAACATGAAGACTCCACATCGCGAAATTGGCTACGATTATACCGTAAGTTTTGACATCGAAGGGACCAATGAAACTAAAGGTACCGAGCTGTTCCGTTCACGCGATGCTGTATTTTATCTGTCAGACCCACTCAGCGGTATGTTAGGTTATGCCCGCGACGGTTATCTTTATACTTTCGACTATCGGGTAAAACCGGGTAAAGCAAACTTGGCCATTGAAGGCGACAGTCAGTCTACCCGTCTCTACGTAAACGGAAAGCTGGTAGAAGAACTAGGCAAGCAGACTTTATACTATAACGAAGGTGGAAAGGACAAAATGTATCGCTCATGCACCTTGGTATTCCCATTGGAACAGGCCGGAAAGTTTTCCAGCCGCATCAATAATTTGAAAGTATATAATTACAAGCTACATTAATCTCCTCCTAAAAAAATGAACTGCACCCCAGAAGTTTTGTGTCTAACTTTTGGGGTGCAGTTCATTTTGAGACAGTTTTTTATTGAAATCACAAACCAAATTATAAACATCTATTCATTTATAAATTTGCAAATGAACCATTCCTTCTACTATTTTGTTATCATAAAAATAATAAGTTCCTTGAATCACCAAGAATCCAGTGCTATAAAGAACCATATTTTTTACCAACCTGAACATTATGAAAAAATCTCTATTAATTATTTCATTGTGTGCATTTATTTTTTCTTGTTCTAAGGATTTACCAGAAAATCAAAGTACACAAAACTCTACGAGGCTTATAGGAAAAACTTTTAGTACTCAGAGTCTTTCCCTCACCTTTACAAGCAGTGATTCTGTTTCTTTCCAAACCAAAAATACGTTATATCTTTTGAAAGGAAAATCAAAATATGAAATGAATAATGACACCATCGTCATAAAAAGTCCTTATGGAAAAAGACTGAAGCCCAATGAAACTACCGATAGTTATATACTTAGCTTCATCGGTTACTTACGGAATGATAGAATAGAAGCTACGTTTTTCATCATTGGCCCAGAGGAAAAAGAACAGTAATTAGGACATGATGTCACATTGTTTATGGAATAAAATCCATAATAAAGTAAGCACTATCTATAGCATACATACTCTAATAAAAACAAAAAAAGGTGTGAAACCACTTGGGTTCCATACCTTTTTTTATGGATGTTTATCGTTGTTTATCGATACTTATTTCACTTCCTCAAAGTCAGCATCCTGTACATTATCATTGTTCTTGCTGTTTGAACTCTGACCGTTGTTTGCCTGACCTGCATTAGGACCTGCCTGAGCACCGCCTTGTGCACCCGTCTGAGCGTACATTTCTGCACTTGCAGCCTGGAAGGCAGTCTGCAATTCAGCGCTTGCTGCATCGATACCAGCCAAATCCTGAGCCTTGTGAGCATCTTTCAGTTTCTGGAGGGCAGCTTCGATAGGAGCTTTCTTGTCGGCCGGAATCTTATCGCCAAGGTCTTTCAACTGATTTTCAGTAGTAAAGATCAAGCTATCTGCCTGGTTCAGCTTGTCGATACGTTCCTTTTCCTTCTTATCAGCTTCTGCGTTAGCTTCAGCTTCAGCCTTCATACGGTCGATTTCTTCCTTGCTCAAACCAGATGAAGCTTCGATACGGATGGCCTGTTCCTTACCCGTAGCCTTATCCTTTGCAGATACCTTCAAGATACCGTTGGCATCGATATCGAATGTAACTTCAATCTGAGGTACACCACGACGAGCCGGAGCGATACCTGTCAAGTTGAACTGACCGATTGACTTGTTCTGAGCAGCCATCGGACGTTCACCCTGCAATACGTGGATGGTAACTTCCGTCTGGTTATCAGCCGCAGTAGAGAAGACTTCACTCTTCTTGCACGGAATAGTCGTGTTGGCATCAATCAGCTTGGTCATTACTCCACCCATTGTTTCAATACCCAATGTCAACGGAGTGACATCCAGCAATACGATGTTACCTACACCGGCTTCCTTGTTCAAAACGGCACCCTGGATACAAGCACCTACGGCTACTACTTCATCCGGATTTACACCCTTAGAAGGAACTTTGCCGAAGAAGTCTTCAACCAGCTTCTGTACAGCCGGGATACGTGAAGAACCACCTACCAAGATGACTTCATCGATATCTGCGTTGTTCAGACCAGCATCGCTCATGGCCTTCTTACAAGGTTCCAGACAAGCCTGAATCAAGTTGTGAGCCAAAGCTTCGAATTTTGCACGAGTCAATGTCTTTACCAAGTGTTTAGGCACACCGGCAACCGGCATAATATACGGCAAGTTGATTTCAGTAGAAGTGGAAGAAGACAATTCAATTTTTGCCTTTTCAGCAGCTTCCTTCAAACGTTGCATAGCCATCGGATCAGTTGTCAAGTCGGCACCTTCGTCGTTCTTGAATTCCTGAACCAACCAGTCGATGATTACTTGGTCGAAGTCATCACCACCCAGGTGAGTATCACCGTTGGTTGACAATACTTCGAATACACCACCACCGAATTCCAGGATAGAGATATCGAATGTACCACCACCAAGGTCGAATACGGCTACCTTCATATCTTTATTAGACTTGTCCACACCGTAAGCCAATGCAGCTGCAGTCGGTTCGTTCACGATACGTTTTACATCCAGACCGGCAATCTGACCAGCTTCCTTAGTGGCCTGACGCTGAGAGTCTGAGAAGTATGCCGGAACGGTGATGACAGCTTCAGTAACTTCCTGACCCAAGTAATCTTCAGCAGTCTTCTTCATCTTCTGCAGAATCATGGCTGAGATTTCCTGCGGAGTGTACAGACGTCCGTCGATATCTACACGCGGAGTGTTATTGTCGCCTCTTACTACTGAGTAAGGTACACGAGCAATTTCTTTCTGAACCTGATCGTAAGTTTCACCCATGAAACGTTTGATAGAATATACCGTACGTTTCGGGTTTGTGATAGCCTGACGTTTGGCAGGATCACCTACCTTACGTTCGCCACCGTCAACGAAACCTACTACTGAAGGAGTGGTACGTTTACCTTCGCTGTTGGCAATTACCACCGGTTCGTTACCTTCAAATACTGCAACACATGAGTTTGTTGTTCCTAAGTCAATACCAATAATCTTTCCCATAATTGTATCTATTTTTATTATTTTCTAATCAGTTAATTCTGTAGCGCCGAAGCGTTACGCCCTATAAAAGACAAATGTCATGCCAGAAGAAAAAAAAGTCCGTGCCAGCATTTTTTTCTGACACGGACTGCCATTTTGGCCGTTTTATGTGACATTCTTGTCTCCAGACACACTATGGAGACTGACAAAATCAGAGGAACTCTCCCCAAAAAGGAGTAGTCAGAAGGGGTTCCGTCAGGAAAGGCACCTGGAAGAACAACACGATTCCTACGGCCAGGGCCACCATCCACAACAGCACCAGCACCACTTTAGCAGAGGTACCCATGGGCTTCCAGCTTCCGAACGACTGCATGACGGCCTGAATCAGTCCGGCAATAGGGATACCCACTACCAGTAGTCCGCACACGGTCAATCCGACAATCACACCTGGAATGGTATGCACACTGCTCCAGTCTACCCAAGGTATGATATTATATATAAAGGTAGGCAAGCTGACAATCATTCCCGTAGCAGCCATCAGCAAGGCAAACAGCACGACCAAACCGACCAATAGGAAAGGCGCGCAGCAAATCAGCAACAACACCAGACACAGTTTCAGCAAGAAACCGAACACAGCTACCACCCCGTTTCCCAATTTATGCAAAGCCGAACGGGGCTTCTCGGAATGTACGTAGTCGTTCACTTTCTCAAAACCGTCGGTCACTGTTCGGCCGATGTTCTCCACATTGATGGGCTCCCCCCGCATCTGCAATTTCTCCGTAGCCGTTTGTGCCAGCGGAATGATAATCCAAGCCAGCAGATAAGCCAGAATCAGTCCATGAATCAGGAAACCGGCCAGAATAAAGACGATACGGGTCCAGGTCACGTCCCAGCCGAAATAGGCTGCAAGGCCGGATACGACTCCACCCAAGACACGGTCGTCCGGGTTACGGAACAAACGACGGCTGGTTCCCGTCGATTCGCTGCCATAAGCCTTCTCGCCCGAGGCGGATGCGTTTTCCTCCTCCCCGTCATTCAGCTCTTCGGGCTTGCCCATACGGGCAATGACCTCTTCCACCTCTTTTATCGTAATCACCTGCAAGCCGCCGCGCAAGGCTTCGTCAAACAGTTCGGCGATGCGGGCTTCCATGTCGCGCACAATCTCATCCGCCCCTTCTTCCTTGCGGAAATGATAACGGAGGTTATTCAAATAATTATCCAGCAGGATATAGGCATCCTCATCGATGTGATATACGGTGCCTCCTAAATTTACAGTCAGTGTCTTTTTCATGTCATGCAGGTTTTAAATGTTCTGTCTTAAATGGTTTACCGTATCGGAAAGTCCGTCCCAGGCGCTTTCCAGTTCTTTCAGGAAATTCTCTCCTTCCGGAGTCAGTCCGTAATACTTGCGGGGAGGTCCCTGGGTAGACTCCACCCACTCGTACGACAGGAGTCCGTCGTTCTTCAGGCGGGTCAGCAACGGATAGAGTGTGCCTTCCACCACAATCAGCCGGGCCTCCTTCAGCTTCTGGATGATGTCGGAAGAATAGGCAGACTCCCGGTGCAACAGCAGCAGGATGCAATATTCCAACATCCCTTTGCGCATCTGTGATTTTACATTGTCTACATTCATTTCATCTCATTTATCTTGTATGACACAAATATAGGCTTTATCTAGATACTATGTATTGCAAGGTATTATAATTTTAGAACATTTAACAAGATTCTATCTCCATAAAAGCAAAGCAATCGAAAGAAAAAGTACTTTTGTAGAAAACACACTTATTTTATTACAAAACGCCTATGTTTAATATCAGAAAAGCGACAATCGAAGACATTGAGATTATCCGGGCACTGGCCAAGCAGACCTTTCCGGTCACTTACCAGAAGATTCTAACCCCGGAACAAATTGATTACATGATGGAGTGGATGTATTCTGCCGAGAGCCTGAAGAACCAGATGGAGAAGGAGCACCACATTTACTACCTCGCCTACGAGGAGTGCGAACCGGCCGGCTACGTGTCCATCCAGCAGGAAGGGCCTGACCTCTTCCACTTGCAGAAGATTTATGTGCTTCCCTACTTCCAGAAATACAAACTCGGACGGCAACTGTTCGAGCAGGCCATCAAAGGCATCAAGGAACTTCATCCCGAACCTTGCCGGATGGAACTGAACGTGAACCGTCACAATCCGGCACTGGGATTTTATGAGCACATGGGCATGAAGAAGGTACGCGAAGGTGACTTCCCCATCGGCAACGGGTATTACATGAACGATTACATCATGGGGCTGGACATCTAGCGGCTGCCCCGTTCTGTTCATCTCTTTGCGCGGCGGGCAAGAATCAGGTTCTTACAGCTTGCAGAACAAAGAGATGAAGAACGGAACGGACATATCCACCAGGATGCCGTGGAAAATGGCAATCGGCACCACCTCCTTGCCGGACACCCGGATGATGGAAGGCAGGGCCACATCGACAGAAGTCACCCCGGCTACCGAAATAGGGGCCAGTTTTCCGAAATACTTGCAAATCAGCGGGGCTCCCACCAGCGCCACGAGTTCGCGGATGACATTCGTCAAGAGGGCAATGGTAGCTAGTTCCGTGGCCAATTGTGTCCCGATGACCGGAGCCTTCAGTTCCACAATCAGAATGGAGGCCAGGGAATAATATCCCAGCCCGCTACCGATGGCCATGCAGTCGAACACGCTCCAGCGGGTCAGCAGCACACTGACCAAGGCAGAGAACAACAAGGTTCCTCCAATCGTAGCCAAAGGAATCAGCAGCATCTTCCACCGGAAACCGTGAATCAGCGCCTTGAAATCTTCGCCTCCTCCAATGCTGACACCGACCTGAAACATCAGGGCATACAGGATATACAGCGACAACTGGTGCATATCTCCCATTTCCCAACCGGACACATTCCACACGTAACCTAACAGACAGCCCATGAAGAACATGGACAGTACCAACAGACTTCCTTTCATTTCTCACCTCCTTCCTTGAAAAACCACAGATACACCAGCCGTGCCAGCAGCACGCTTCCCGTAATGCCGGCCACACTGAGCAGCAGGGCTTGTCCTCCGAACGAACCCAGATTCTTCACAATCAACGGGTTATAGCCTACTGAAAGTCCCAGTACAAACAGCATCAGGCAAATGGTGACCGAAATGGTCTGATTCACTTTCTTCAAAAAATCACACGTACGAAGGACATATCCCAACAGAACCCCTGCCAGGACAGTCAATATAATACTCCACATAAAAAATCCGAAATTAAAAGTTTACAAGCAATTTCCACCATGCGTCAGAAACGGCGCAACTCTCTGTCTTACAAACTTTCGTGAAGGAATCCGCTGAACCAGTGTACACGTGACAGGCGCAGCCGGTACATCGCCGTACCCGCTTTCCGCTGAATAATCCTATATGTTCCGTACACTCTCATACTTTACTCTTTTATGATTTCCAAACTCTCCCTGCATCATGAGAAAAACTTCTGCCCCCCTTCTATGTTTCTCGGCGCGAAAACGTACGTTTCTGCACCCGGAGCCGTACGTCTCCCAAGTGGAAAACGTACGTTTCCCTCACGGGAAACATAAAAAAGGCCTTGAAGGCTGTCTCTCTTCTCCAAGGGATTCTTTACTTTTTGTGACGAACCCTTCGCAAGCAAGCGGACTCATCCGCTCCCTCGGGTTCCGAATCACGGTGCAAAGGTAAGCCATTTTAAATTAATATGCAATTAATATGCAATATTTTATAAAGAAAGGCCGCTAGAAGTACTTCCAGACGGCCTTTCGCACCAAGAAAAAACAATCAACGGCGCCCCGTGACTTGCAGATATTCCCGTTTTTTCAGTTCATAATCCGTGTAACTTTCCACGTATTTGTCACAGCTTTGCTGAAACAAGGTCTGCGCATCGAGCAAATCACTCATCGTACAGGTGCCCGACTTGTAATAATCGGTGTTCAAACGCAGGTTCTCCGTGGCCTGTTCAATGGACAGACGGGCAATCTTCATCTGTTCGTAGGCCTCATTCACCCCGTTCCACGCATTTTTCATGCGGATAACCAGCAGCTCTCCCTGGTCGGCCAACTGGTTTTCCGTGTTCTTCACTTGGAGTTTCTCCTTCTTGAGGGCATGGCTGCCTCCCCACCATCCGGTCAGAGGCACGGTCACCGTGGCAAACCCCACCCAGAAGCGCTGGTCTTCCGGTAAGAAGTTATGATACACATACCCTCCGCCAATGGCCACCGTAGGCAGATTCTTGCCCAACTCCATCTTGTATTGCAGACGGCTGGCCTTCACATTCTGTTGCAACAGCGCATATTCACTGGTCAGTCCCAAAGCCGACTCCGGATCGCAGTAAAGACTGTCCGGACGAGAAGGCAGCTGGTCGTCGACGGAAAAGGCCACTGCCAGGGAATCGGAGCCAAGGCCCGTATATTGCGCCAGCATGTTCCGCGAAATGGACAAAGCATTCTCCAGCTGCAGGCGGCTGCTTTTGGTCTCGTTCCGGCGAAGCTGCATCTGCAACAAATCGTTGCGTGTCACCACGCCTGCCTCCACCGAAGCCTCCACATCGCGCAAGATACGCTCCAGTTGCGTTTCCACCTTGCCCAAAGTCTTGAGTTTCTCCTGCAGAGTGACCACCCGCCAGAAATACTGTTCCGTGGTCAGCGTCACCTCGTTGTCGGACAAGTTCTGCTGCAGGCGTTTCACCTCTACCCCCACTTTGGCCAACTGGTTCCCGTTGACAATCTGTCCGCCGGTAAAGAGCGGCAGGGAGGCACTCACTCCTCCCGCTATTCCGTTCTTGAGCATCGACATGTGCATGTCCGGAGCCAGATCCATCTGCATCAGCCCTTTATCAGCCATAAAGCCGGTACCCGCCGCCATGACACTCGGGAAATAATTGGTAAACGCCTTCTTCTTGTCCTGTCGGGCCATTTCCAGTTCGTTACGGGCATTCTTCATCTTCACATTGTTTGTCAAGGCAGCCTGAATACATTCATCCAAGGTGTAGGCTTTCTGCCCGAAGGCCAGATTCACACACGCCCCACCTATCAATAGAAAAGCTATGATTCTGTTTCGATTCGTTTTCATAATGATTCTTCTTTATCTTGATTCCTAATTGCCCCGTCAGGCATTTTCCAAGGCCTCCAACCGGGCACGTTTCCGGGTACTTCCCCTGAATATCACCAGATAAGCCACCGGAAGCACCGTCAGCAGGAAGAGCATGGTAATCAGCGTACCGTAGCAAATCACCGTACCCATCGGCATCCAAAGTCCGCTCTTGCCCAATATCATCGGGATGACTCCCATGGAAGCCGCAGCCGAAGTCAGGAAGATAGGCCGCATACGGCGGCGGGCCGAATGGTAAATGGCATCGCGCACACAGAGTTTCTCCGTAGCCCGCAACTCTTCGGCATAGTCAATCATGATAATGCCGTTACGTACAATGATACCCATCAGGCTGATGATACCCAGCGTACAGGTCACACCAAAGTCTACCCCCTGAATCAGCACACCCACAGCCGTTCCGAAAAGGCAGAGCGTCAAGCTGGCAAAAATCAGCAGGGCAATGCTGATGCGCCGGAAATGGGCCAGCAGGATGAAGAAGATGATGAAGGCGGCAATGGCCAGCGCTCCCATGATGGGAGGAAGATTCTCGTTGTCCTGCTCGTCGTCACCCCCGTAAGTCAGTGTCACTTTCTCCGGCAAAGGGATAGAAGCCAGTTTTTCCTTGATGACGCTGGTCAGGGAAGCCACATTCACATCCCGGCACACATCGGCCATCACCGTAATCGTATAGACTCCGTTCCGGCGGACCAGCTGCCCGTCTTTCACAGAGGGCACGACTTCTGCCACCTGACGCAAAGGCACCTGCGTACCTCCCAACACCGGAATCAGTTCGTTTTCCAGGTCGGAGAAACCGGCACAGTCGGCTTTCTCGCTTTTCAGGGCTACCGGAATATCATAATCGCCTTCCCACACGTGGGCCACCTTCAGTCCGTCGCCGTAGCGCATGGCCAACGTAGTTTCCAACTGGGCGTTCTGGATGCCCAGGCGTGAAGCCTCATCTTCTTTCAGCACCACCTTGGCCGATGTCTGCGGCTCACTGAAATTGGTCTGTGCCAGCCGTATTTCCGGCATCTGGCGCAACAGGCTCAGGTATTTTCCGGCTACGGTTTTCAATGAATCCAGGTTCTCACCACTCAGACGAAGCTCAATCGGATAAACCGCCTGGCTGAAACTGATTTGCTTGAATCTTACCCGCACATCGGGGAAGGCATCGGTGTAACGTGGAGAATATTCATCCAGCAGTTCCTCGGTTTCCTTGTTGCCCTTGGTGTTCACAATCAGCTGGGCATAGTTGGTTCCTCCCAGCTGAGGGGCGTATGCCGTATGGAAACGAGGCGAAGAACAGCCCACAAACGAAGTGACGGAAACCACCCTCGGGTCCTTGCGGAACACCTGTTCCATCGTATCGGCCGCCCAGGCGGTCTTTTCCACCGCCGTTCCCGTAGGCAGATAAATCTCCACGGCAAACTGGTTACGGTCGGCCACCGGCATCAGTTTCTGCGGCAGTTTTCCCATCAGGAAGATACCGATGACGACGGAAGCCACCCCTCCCATCAGGGTGATATAAGGATGGGCAAAACATTTGTCCAATAGTTTGTTGTAATAGGTCTGCAGAAACTCCATGAACGAGAAGCCCTTTTTGTGCGAAGGTACCGGCTTCCGGATGAACCAAAACTGCATGAACGGTACCAGCAGCATAGCTACCAGCAGAGAGATGCCCAGAATCAACGTAATGGCCCAAGGGAAGCTCAGCAGGAAGTCGTGTATCATACCCCGAATCACAATCAGGAAGGGGAAGAACGTGATACTGATGGCCAGCGTAGCCGAGAAGATGGATTTGAAGAAATGCGTGGCACTGTAAATGGACGCATGCCAGCGCGACATCCCCTCTCCAATTTTCTCCAGGTAGCTGTCGATAATGACGATGGAATTGTCCACAATCATTCCCAAGGTCACAATCAGGGCCGCCAGCGTCACGGTATTCAGTTCGATGCCAAAGGCATAAAAAAGTCCCAACGAAATAAAGATGGTAATCGGAATGGTGGAAGCGGCTACCAGTGCCACCCGCAGCGGCAGCAGCAGCATCACCACAATCACTACGGCCACAATGGCAATGACCAGCTCACGCAAAAAAGTATAGACACTGTCGCCCACCACCTGCGCCTGGTCCGTGATGCGGTACATGTTCACTTCCGAAGGCAGTTCTTTCTTGAACTCTTCCAGCACCTGGTTAATGTCATCGCCCATCTGTACGATATTCTTGCCTTTTTTCATCTCCACACTCAGCAAGATGCATTTCGTACCGTTGTTCTTGATGTAACTGTCGGCATGAGGGTATTCCTTCACCACGCGAGCCACATCCTGCAGGCGTACCACATTGCCCGAGGGGTCACTGTACACAATCTGCTGCTGCACGTCGTAAAGCGTGTTGAACGTCTTCTCCACGTGTACCGGCAAGACATACTGAGGAGTCTGTATGCGTCCGCCGGTGATCACAAAGCCCTTGGCGAACAACTGTCCGGCGATGAGCTGTTCGTTGAGCCCGTAATGCGACAGACGTTCCGGATCCAAGTAAATAGAAATCTGCTCCTGCCTTTCTCCGCTCACACTCAGACGGCCCACACTGGGAATACGGCGCAGGCGGTTTTCCAGTTCGTCCATGTAGTCCGATAGTTCCCGATAGGTCTTGTCCTTGCTCTCCATGGTAATCAGCAGTGCTGAAGTATCGCCGAAATCATCCATTACCTGCACGGCCAGCACATTCGGCGGCAGTTCCGACTTGAACGCGGCCACTCCGTGCTTGAACTTGCTCCAGAACTCATCCTTGTTGTTCAGGTCGTCGTTCAGTTCCACCTGCACAAAGACAATTCCGTCGCGGGTGGTCGAAAAAGTCTTTTCCTTCTTCACCTCCTTGTAGGTAAAGATATAGTTTTCCAATGGCTTCGTCACCTGTTCCACCATCTCATTGACCGTGTTCCCGGGAGCCACGGCAATCACCATTCCCTGTCGTATGGTAAAATCCGGGAACTCATTTTTCTGCATCTGCGGCAGACTGTATATACCGAATGCCACCAGGCAGCATGTCACCAGTATCACAATCTGGCGATAATGCATGGCCCACTCTACTATGTTCCGTTTCTTTTCCATGTGCTTAACCTATTTATATAGCCAACGGCGTGCCTTCACACACCTTCTGCTGGCCTTCCACAATCACTTCCTCTCCTTCACTCAATCCGGCCACCACCGTTACTCCGCTTGCCGTGAACTTGCCACACGTCACCACGCGCTTGGAGGCTTTGCCGTCTGCCCCCTTCACCCACACGAAATAATGGTTGCTTTCATCCAGCTGAATCACGCTGGCAGGAAGTACGCAGGTCTGACTCTTGTCGGCATCCTGCAGCCATACCTCCGTCACCATACCGGGAAGCAAACCCGTATTCGGTGTCTGAATACCGATGTTCACCTCGTACGACCGTGACAGCGGATTGGCTTGGATACCTTTCTCCATCACCACCCCTTCTGCCTGTCTGCCGTTCAGCACCGGAGCCTCTATCACTGCTTTCTGACCTTTCGTCACGTGCATGATCTCCGTTTCTGGCACGGCAATCCGTACTTTCAGACGGTCGTCGGACACCAGCTTCATGACCTGTACCCCGGGCACCACATTCTGCCCTACTTCCAGGTTCTTTTCGGCAATCACCCCGGCAAACGGAGCCACCAGCCGACAGTCTGTCAGGTTCTTCCGGGCCACTGCCTCCATGGACTGGGCCTGCTGCAACTTGCTCTGCACTTCCACCCACTTCATGTCGGCCAGACTTCCTTTTTCATGCAGCTCCTTCATACGCCGGTAGGCATCTTCCGCCTGCTTCAAGGCCGCCTTTGCCGCCTGATACGTACTTTCTACGGACGCTTCGTCCAGGGTAGCCAGCAACTGTCCCTGCCGCACCCGGCTTCCTAAATCCACCTGTACCGACTTCACTCTTCCCATCAGCGGAAAACTCAACGCGCTCCCGTTTTCCTCTTGTACCGTACCCGAAAAACGGACGGTTTCATTCCGAACTGATGACGCTACGGTCATGACTTTTACCTTTACAGGTTCCACCTGCTGCGAAGCCTGCTCTCTGCTTCCGCATCCTGACATCAAGACCACCAATGAGCCTATGGCCATCCAATGCAATTCTTTCATAAATCTTATCCTATTTAGTATGTCTACGATTTGTGAGCGCAAAGAAAAAGGCATTACACACTACATAGGATAGATAGAACACCTTAGAAGTGTTCCATTTTTCCGTCTTCCTGCGAAATACACCAAATAGAATACTCCTAAAGAAAAATAGAACACCGATAAATGGAAAACATTCTGTTCATTTGCATCCGAATCAGAACTAAAGGAGTTATGGAAAAGGAAATCGAACTTATCAGGATGTCCAGCATCGAAATTATGGAGAAAGTAGCTGCCTACAAGGACGAAGAAATCATCAGAATGAACCAAACAAGCGAACAGAATGGAAACAAATCAACCTCAATGATAAGAGCCGGGTTCTTTTTAGCCATCCTGTGCCAAAAAGGGACAGCCTCCCTGTCCATCAATAACCAATCTTATGATATACGTCCCAATGACCTGCTGATATGTCATCCGCAGACTTTACTCAAACACGAAACCGTAGACAAAGATTTTATTTGCTATGGTTTCTGTCTTTCCTCTGAATATGCCAAACGTATCTTTGTCATGTCATCTTCCACCAGCAACTGGTGTTCACGGTTGTATCTGGAACAGCATCCCATTCTTTCGCTCAATGAAGAAGAAAGCCAGCTCTTTTATCAATACTACAACCTATTGTATTCCAAACTGACCGGAGCTCCCCATCGCCACCAGAAGGAGCTCATCAATGCCCTCCTGCAAGCCTTCATTTATGAGTTTCAGGATGCCATGGAAAAATACATCCAATTGCCACCCACCAACTTCAATTCCTCCAGTAATTTGTTCAATGCTTTCATCGAACTGCTGGTTGCGTCCTATCCCAAGGAACGCGCTGTGAGCTACTATGCCAGCCGACTGTTCGTCACCCCCAAATACCTGTCGGCCATCTGCAAGGAGAATTCCGGGGAAACCGCCTCCGACCTGATTACCAGCTATGTCATGAAAGACGTGGAATATCTGCTGAGACGCCCCGAAAAAAGTATCAAGGAAATTGCCAACGAACTGAATTTCGCCACGCTGTCGTTCTTCGGCAAATATGTGAAAAGGAACCTAGGCATCTCTCCTAAAGAATACCGGGAAAAGCTGTCACAGCAAAACGAAGAGGCACAGTAAAAATAAAGAACCAGTATACAAGAAGACAAAAAAAGTCCGCCCGTCTTACGCAGACAAGCGGACTTTTTTATGATTCAATCGGTCTATCCCAATTTATTGATGCTGTTCACGCAGCAAATCGTTCACAGTCTTTACCGGATTGAAAGTGCTCAAAGGAACTTCTACGAACACGGTATTCCAGTCGCTCATTGAACCGTTCCACAAGCCCGGCAATTCGAGTGCCTTCAAGTCTTTTCCATTCTTTGACTTGTAAGAAATGAAGCCGGTAGCCTTATCCACGTGTTCCAGCAAGTTGAACTTGCGGCCTTTATAATCGCGGATGGCGCATACCAAATCCACCGGATTGAAGTGGGTACCCTTCTCGAACATGGCCTTCTTTTCCGGGTCTTTCATGTCAATCTGTGAGCTTTCCAGAATCTGGAGAGAGATGGTTCCATCCGGATTATAGGCCAGGAACGGACCACCGCCCGGTTCACCCACGTTCTTCACCATACCGCACACACGCATCGGACGGTTCAGTTTCTTACGCAGATAGATAACCAGGTCCGCATCTTCCAGTTCTTTCAAATCCGTTCTGCGGCAACGCAACTGCTGCTGTACGAAACGGATGATGGTTTCCAGCTGTTCGTGGCTATAGTGACCGCTATCCAGCAGTTCCAGGTATTCGAAAGCCTGCTTCTGCAAAGTCACCAATACACCGGCCAGCAATTTCTTGTAAGTCACGGTATCTGCCTTCAGCCGGTCGGGCACCACGTTGTCGATGTTCTTGATGAATACGATATCGGCATCCAGGTCGTTCAGATTCTCAATCAAGGCCCCATGACCACCCGGACGGAACAACAGTTTGCCGTCTTTGTCGCGGAAAGGTTTGTTCTCCATATCGGCTGCCACCGTATCCGTGCTCGGTTTCTGTTCTGAGAAACTGATGTGATATTTCGTGCCGTATTTGGCTTCATACTCGCCCACCTTGGCAGCCACCAGCTTTTCAAACAAAGCCCGGTGTTCGGTAGACACCGTGAAATGTACATTCACTTCACCTGTCTTTCCGGCTGCATACAACGCACCTTCTACCAGATGTTCTTCCAGCGGTGTACGTACACCGTCGGCATAACGGTGGAACTTGAGCAGTCCTTTCGGCAGGGCACCGTAGTTCAACCCTGCAGCTTCCAGCAAATTGGACACAATTGCTTTGTAGTTCTGTTCCGACAGCAAAGCGTCGATGTTCTTACCCGTATTGTCCATGCAAGCCGCATTCAGGTCGTTGTAGAACGCAAAGTCATGGATATGGTCGAAGAACTTCTTCTCGAAATCCGTCGTCGGTTTGTCATAGTCCGCCCCTAAGAACTCAAACATATTCTTGAACATACGGCTGGCAGCTCCCGAAGCCGGTACGAACTTGACAATTTTCTTCTCCCCATCCTTATAAGCATCCCATGCCGCAAGATACCGTTCGAAATCTTTGTCTTCAGCCTTCATGATGCCTCCGTTTTCTACAGAAGCCGCTGCCGACAATTTCAGGAACGGAAAACCTTTCTCAAAACAAGCCAACTGTTCGGCAATTTTCTCTTCCGAAATGCCTTTCTTGGCCAACAATTCTTTGTCTTCGTGTGTTAACATATTGTTTTATTTAGGTAATGAATATTCTTTCTGCATTCAGAATCATGCTCAAAAATAGAAAAAATACGGTAAGAATGCACCATATCGATGAAAAAAAAGTAACTTTACCCACAAACAACAAAACGAGGCATTATGGAGAACAATGAATTTTTCACGCCGGAAGAGCACAAACAACTGATTCAGCTTTATAAAAGGCTGTTATTACTATCAAAAGACACGTTACAAAAAGATGACTGCCACAAGCTGAAGAACCACCTCATAAAAGCCATGTCGGAAGGAACCATTCCGCGGAATGTCTTCCAAATGAACCCCATCATCAAAGACATGCAGACGGCTGTTATCGTAGCCGAAGAAATCGGTATGCGCCGTGCCTCGATTCTGGGCATCATGCTTCATGAGTCTGTGAAATACAACTTGTGCAGCCTGGAGTCTGTCAAGGAGGAATACGGAGAAGACGTGGCCGGCATTATCCGGGGACTTGTAAAAATCAACGAACTGTATTCCAAGAGTCCCATCATCGAATCGGAAAATTTCCGCAACCTGCTTCTGTCGTTTGCCGAAGACATGCGGGTCATCCTGATTATCATAGCCGACCGTGTGAACCTGATGCGGCAGATTAAGGACAGCCCGAACGAAGAAGCCCGACTGGAAGTGGCCAACGAAGCGGCCTACCTGTATGCCCCGCTGGCACACAAACTGGGACTGTACAAGCTGAAATCGGAACTGGAGGATTTGTCGCTGAAATACACGCAGCACGACGTGTACTATTATATCAAGGATAAACTGAATGCCACCAAACAGGCGCGCGACCGCTACATTGACGCATTCATCGAACCGATACAGAAAAAACTGGAAGAGGCCGGACTGAAGTTCCACATGAAAGGACGTACCAAGTCCATCCACTCCATCTACCAGAAGATGAAAAAGCAGGGATGCCCCTTCGAAGGCGTGTACGACCTGTTTGCCATCCGCATCATCCTCGATTCTCCGCTCGACAAAGAGAAGCAGGAGTGCTGGCAGGCCTACTCCATCGTAACCGACATGTACCTGCCCAACCCCAAACGTCTGCGCGACTGGCTGTCCGTACCGAAGAGCAACGGATACGAGTCTTTGCACATCACTGTCATGGGACCGGAAGGTAAATGGGTGGAAGTACAAATCCGTACGGAACGTATGGATGAGATTGCCGAAAAAGGCTTGGCCGCTCACTGGCGATACAAAGGCATCAAGGGTGAAAGCGGTCTGGACGAATGGCTGAACTCCATCCGGGAAACGCTGGAAAACTCCGACAACGACTTGGATGCCATGGACCAGTTCAAACTGGACTTGTACAAGGACGAGGTGTTTGTGTTCACTCCCAAAGGCGATTTGTACAAACTGCCACAGGGAGCCACCGTACTCGACTTTGCCTTTTCCATCCACTCCAACCTGGGATGCCGGTGTACGGGTGCCCGCGTGAACGAAAAGAATGTGCAGCTCCGCCAGAAACTGAACAGCGGTGACCAGGTGGAAATCATGACCTCGAACACTCAGACGCCGAAACGCGACTGGCTGACCTTCGTCACCACGGCGAAAGCCCGCAACAAAATACGTCAGGCACTGAAAGAAATTGCAGCCCGCCAGACCGAATTCGCCAAGGAAACCCTGGAACGGAAATTCAAGAACCGGAAAATGGAATACGATGAAGCCATCCTGATGCGCCTCATCCGGAAACTGGGCTTCAAGACCGTAACCGATTTCTACCAAAGCATTGCCGACGAGTCAATCGATGTGAACGACATCATCGACAAGTACCTCGACATGCAGAAGAAGGAGACCGAGCAGCGCGAAGAAATCAGCTACCGCAGTGCGGAATCGTTCAACATCCAGCAGCCGACCGATGCCAAGGACTACAAGGACGACGTACTGGTCATCGACCAGAACCTCAAGGGACTGGATTTCACTCTGGCCAAATGCTGCAACCCGATTTACGGCGACGAAGTGTTCGGCTTTGTAAGCATCAACGGAGGTATCAAGATTCACCGTTGCGACTGTCCGAATGCCAAGGAAATGCGCTCCCGCTTCCCCTACCGTATCGTCAAGGCACGCTGGGCCGGGAAGAGCCAGGGAAAGCAGTATCCCATCACCCTCCGTATCATCGGACATGACGATATTGGTATCGTGACCAACATCACGTCCATCATCAATAAGGAAAACAACATCCTGCTACGGTCTATCAGCATTGACTCTCACGACGGACTGTTCTCGGGCATGCTGACCGTGACGGTGGACGACAACGCCAAGCTGGAATCGCTGATCAAGAAGATAAAAACCGTGAAAGGGGTAAAACAGGTAAACAGATAACAACACTTCAAGTATGTTAATAAAACTGCACAAACATACCCCTTTAGCATAAAAACACTATCTTTGCGAAGTTGTCAAGAGTAAGGATTAAAAACAAAAGAAAATGAAGAAGATTTTATTTACTACCTTGTTGTGCGTAATGAACATCCTGTTCGTCATTGCACAGGGAACAGCACAGATTACGTTTGAAAAGACTACATACAACTTTGGCTCTTTCTCGGAAAACAGTCCGAAAGTGACTTGCAAGTTCAAGTTCACCAATACGGGCGACGGACCGCTGGTGATTCATCAGGCCATCGCTTCGTGCGGATGTACCGTACCTCAGTATCCGAAAGAACCCATCAAACCGGGTGAAAGCGGTGAAGTGACAGTGACTTACAACGGAGCCGGCAAATTCCCCGGACATTTCCGCAAGACCATCACCCTGCGCACCAACTCCAAGAACGAAATCACCCGCTTGGTAGTAGAGGGAGACATGACACCGGCATCAGCCGATGCAAACAACTAAAAAACAACCGTTTTTCATACTCATTCAGGAGAGACATCCACGGGGTGTTTCTCCTGTTTTTTTATGCCTCAGAAAGGGGGCCGGAAACGTCCTTGCGTTTGGTTTGAAACGCCAAAGAGTTTTGATTAAAACGCAAGGACGTTTTACTTCAAACGCACTTGCGTTTTCCTACAGCGCAAAAATAAGGTGCCTTTTGCATGAATATGAATGATTTTTACTACTTTTGGACACCCGAAAGAATATTAATCAAATCATAATGCAATATTATTCATGAAAGAGACACAAGAAAAACCGACGGGATTGCCCGACAACGCGTTCCGTCCGCTCAAACCGGGAGAAAAATACGAACCACTCATGTCTCCCGGAAAAACGTATCCTGAAGTAAACCTGTGGTCCGTGACATGGGGACTTGTCATGGCCGTCATCTTCTCGGCTGCCGCCGCTTACCTGGGCCTGAAAGTGGGACAGGTGTTCGAAGCAGCTATCCCTATCGCCATCATTGCCGTGGGCATTTCCAGTGCGACCAAACGAAAAGGCGCACTGGGTGAAAATGTCATGATTCAATCCATCGGTGCCTGCTCGGGCGTCATCGTGGCAGGTGCCATCTTTACCCTGCCGGCCCTCTATATCCTGCAGGAAAAATACCCGGAAATGACGGTCAACTTCATGCAGATGTTCATCAGCTCCCTGTTGGGAGGCGTGTTGGGCATCCTGTTCCTGATTCCCTTCCGTAAATATTTCGTAAAAGACAAGCACGGCGAATATCCTTTCCCGGAAGCTACGGCCAGCACCCAGGTGCTCGTGTCGGGTGAAAAGGGAGGCGACCAGGCCAAACCGCTGCTCATGGCCGGATTGGTGGGTGGTCTGTACGACTTCATTGTGGGTACGTTCGGCTGGTGGAACGAGAACTTCACAAGCCGTATCTGTGGATGGGGCGAGACCATTGCCGACAAGTTCAAACTGGTTTTCAAAATCAATACGGGCGCTGCCGTGCTGGGACTCGGTTACATCGTCGGCCTGAAATATGCGGCCATCATCTGTGCCGGCTCTCTGGTGGTATGGTGGGTCATCGTACCGGGTATCTCCCTGTTCTGGGGCGACCAGGTGCTAAATGCCTGGAATCCGGACATCACCATGGCCGTGAAAGACATGTCGCCCGAACTCATTTTCAAGGAATATGCCAAGAGCATCGGTATCGGAGGTATCGCTATGGCAGGTATCATCGGTATCGTACGTTCATGGGGCATCATCAAGAGTGCGGTCAGTCTGGCTGCCAATGAGATGAAAGGAAAGAAGACCGAAGAAAGCGTGGAACGCACACAGAAAGACCTGTCCATGAAAATCATCGCCTTCGGTTCTTTGTTCACCCTGCTGCTCGTGGTACTCTTCTTCTATTTCGACGTGATGCAAGGTAACATCCTGCATACCGTAGTAGCCATCCTGCTGGTAGCGGGAATCTCCTTCCTCTTCACCACCGTGGCGGCCAATGCCATCGCCATCGTCGGTACAAACCCGGTATCGGGTATGACCCTGATGACCTTGATTCTGGCTTCCGTCATCATGGTGGCCGTAGGCCTGAAAGGTGCCACGGGTATGGTGGCCTCCCTGGTAATGGGTGGCGTGGTTTGCACCGCATTGTCCATGGCCGGCGGTTTCATCACCGACCTGAAAATCGGTTACTGGCTGGGTAGCACACCCAAGAAGCAGGAAAGCTGGAAGTTCCTCGGCACACTGGTTTCGGCAGCTACCGTAGGTGGCGTCATCATGGTACTGAACGATTCGTATGGATTCACCAGCGGACAACTGGCTGCCCCACAAGCCAACGCCATGGCAGCTGTCATCGACCCGCTGATGAACGGAGTAGGTGCTCCATGGTTGCTCTATGGCATCGGTGCGGTACTGGCACTCGTACTGACCTTCTGCAAGGTGCCTGCCCTGGCTTTCGCGCTGGGTATGTTCATCCCCTTGGAACTGAACCTCCCGTTGCTGGTGGGTGGTGCCATCAATTGGTACGTGACCTCCCGCAGCAAGGACGAAGCCATCAACACGGCACGCGGCGAGAAAGGTACGCTGCTGGCTTCCGGATTCATCGCCGGAGGTGCCCTGATGGGAGTGGTAAGCGCCATCATGCGCTATTGCAACATCAACCTCATCCACGAGGAATGGCTGAACAATCCGATGAGTGAGCTGGTATCACTGATTGTCTATCTGCTGCTGATAGCCTATCTGGTCAAGGCCAGCATGAAACTAAAAAAATAACCTCTGACTCATACGACACATGAAAAAACTACTGCTCATGGGGTGGCTGCTGATATCCAGCCACCTCTTTGCCCAAAAAGGCATTGAAATCAAGATATGGCCCGACGGTGCCCCTAACACCAACGAAATGACCCAACAAATCAAAGACGGACCGCTCTACGTGGATGCTCCCGTGCTGACCGTCTATCCGGCTGAAAAAAGTAACGGGATGGCCATCGTGGCCTGTCCCGGAGGAGGATACTGGACTTTGGCCATGGGACACGAAGGCCACGATATGGCGGCTTGGTTCAACAGCCAAGGCATCACTTATGCCGTGCTACGCTATCGCATGCCCAACGGACATCACGAAGTGCCGCTGAGCGATGCCCAGCAAGCCCTCCGCATCATGCGGCAGCACGCCACAGAATGGAATGTGAAAAAACTGGGTATCATGGGGTCGTCGGCAGGAGGGCATCTGGCCAGTACGGTAGCCACTCATTTCACGGATGCAGAAACCCGCCCGGATTTCCAGATTCTGTTCTATCCGGTCATCACCATGGATCCGAGTTACACACATATAGGCTCCCATGATGATTTGTTAGGCAAGAATCCTTCGAAGGAACTGGAACAAAAATATTCCAACGAACAACAGGTCAGCCCACAGACCCCACCGGCTTTCATCCTGCACAGCAGCGATGACACGGTGGTCCCCGTGGCCAACAGCATAAACTACTACACCGCCCTCGTCAACAACAAAGTCCCTGCCAGCCTGCACATTTATCCGGTGGGAGGACATGGCTGGGGATATAACGACAGTTTCCCTTACAAACGCCAATGGACAGGCGAATTGGAAAAATGGCTGCGCGAAATCAATAAATAATTGGCGCAACTATTTGTAGAACAAAAGAAAAGTTGTACCTTTGCACCCGCTAATACGGGTTATTAGCATAATTCAAATCATTTACATTAAAAAACTAATAAAAAAAATGGCAACTAAAATCAGATTGCAAAGAAACGGACGCAAAGGATATGCGTTCTATTCAATTGTTATTGCAGACGCAAGAGCACCACGTGATGGTAGATTTACTGAAAAAATTGGTACTTACAATCCGAACACCAATCCTGCCACAGTAGATTTGAATTTTGAACGTGCATTACACTGGGTAATGGTAGGTGCACAGCCTACTGACACAGTACGCAACATCTTGTCTCGTGAAGGTGTGTACATGAAGAAACACCTGCTGGGCGGTGTAGCTAAAGGCGCATTCGATGAAGCACAGGCTGAAGCTAAATTCAACGCTTGGAAAGAAAACAAACAGTCAGGTCTGGCTGCTTTGAAAGCTAAAGAAGAAGAAGCTAAGAAAGCTGAAGCTAAAGCACGTCTGGAAGCTGAAAAGAAAGTAAACGAAGAAATCGCGAAGAAGGTAGCTGAAAAGAAAGCTGCTGAAGCTGCTGCAAAAGCTGAAGCTGAGGCTGCTGCCAAGGCAGAAGAAGAAGCTGCTGCTCCTGCTGAAGAAGCTGCTACTGAAGCTCCTGCTGAAGCATAATTCTTCTTTCAGAAAAAGACAAACAAAAGACTGTCCTTGCAAAAGGATGGTCTTTTTTTATGCAGAATTATCGTATCTTTGCACTACATTTCCCCATCATCTGATACCCGTTTTTTATGCATACGAAATATACCAACCGCGAAATATGGAAGGTGACCTACCCCATCCTGATTAGTTTGCTCATGGAACAGCTTATCGGCATGACCGATACGGCCTTCATGGGACGGGTGGGCGAAGTGGAATTGGGTGCTTCGGCCATTGCGGGCGTATATTACCTTGCCATCTTCATGCTGGGATTCGGTTTCAGCATCGGCTCGCAGATTCTGATTGCCCGCCGCAACGGAGAAGGTAATTTCTGGAAAATCGGTTCCATTTTCTATCAGGGAATTTATTTCCTGCTGGCCATGGCACTAGTCATGTTTACCCTGTCCCAACTGTTTTCTCCCTGGATATTGTCGCACGTAGTAGCGTCTCCCCGTGTCTGTGAGGCAGCCGTGAGCTACATCAACTGGCGGGTGTTCGGCTTTTTCTTCTCGTTCGTGGCCATCATGTTCCGAGCTTTCTTTGTAGGTACCACCCAAACCAAGACGCTCACGCTCAACTCCATCGTCATGGTCACATCGAACGTGCTCTTCAATTATATCCTCGTATTCGGGAAACTGGGATTTCCGGCGTTGGGCATTGCCGGGGCGGCCATCGGTTCTTCACTGGCAGAACTGGTATCCATGCTCTTTTTCATCGTCTACACCGTTCGGCGGGTTGACTGTACCAAATACGGACTGAACCAACAGGTGACGTTCCGATGGGAAGAACTGAAACGCATCATGGGCGTATCACTATGGACCATGATACAGAACGCAGTATCCATCAGCACTTGGTTTCTGTTCTTCATCTTCATCGAGCACCTGGGCGAACGTTCACTGGCCATCACCAACATCGTACGCAACGTGTCGAGCGTGCCGTTCATGACCATTACGGCTTTTGCCTCCACCTGTAGCGCTCTGGTCAGCAACCTGCTCGGAGCTGGAGAAGCACGCTATGTCATGCCGACCATCCGGCAGCACGTACGGCTCTGCACCTGCATTGTCTGGCCTGTCATCCTGCTGATAGCCTGTCTGCCTACGTATGTGCTCCGTATCTACACCGACATGCCCGACTTGGTAGATGCCGCCGTCCCTACGCTTTGGGTGCTCTGCTCCAGCTACCTCTTCCAGTGTGCCGGATTTATTTTCTTCCAATCTGTATCGGGTACAGGCGATACCCGGGCTGCTTTTCTGCTGGAGATGATTGCCCTGACCTGCTACCTGATTTTCATCGTCCTCATCATTCTGCTCCTGAAAATGGACGTAGCCGTATGCTGGTTCTCCGAACATGTATATGCCGGAGCCATCGGCCTGTTGAGTTATATTTACCTGAAAAAAGGAAGCTGGCAAAGGAAACGAATTTAAGGATATAAAAAATACTCATTAAATGTTATAAAATCAGCCAACTAATTCACGCACAAAGCATTGTGAGTTAGTTGGCTTTTTGTATCTCTAGATATTCTCCCGCAAATAAGGTTTGGCAGCCCCAAAAGGGGAAATGCCGGCTTCGAATTCAATTTATGCTTTTACAACGGGACAATAGAATGCCAATCAACGATATAATAAATGTACTATATTTCATAAGTTGTCTTTCATTACCTTTTCTTCCGAAATCTGATTGTCTATAGGAAGTTCTCCCGTCTTTTTCTCCTGAGGAAGTTTCAAGGTATAAAGGGCAGCATTCAGTTTACGAATCTGGTCACGTTTCAGTTTGCCCGGATTATAAACAAAACCTTCTACTACGACAATCCGACCGTTCGTACGGTCAACACGAACATGTGAAACGAAAGGGCCTCCCATAGCATCGTTCTCTATCTCCCACAAACCGCGTGCTTCATATGCATAATCACCCTGCACTGCAATATTACGAGCTTCTACAAAAATAGAATCGGCAGTCACCATATACATACCTTCTTTTGCTCCCGGAATGTTGGCTTTCATCACAGAATCTCGTTTTTCTATGAAATATGCCTTTGTAAAAGTTCCCTTGCTGGTATACGGATAAGTGTAGATAACAAAGTTCAAATCATTCAGGTTGCTGGAAGCCCACAAGAACTGTTGGCCAACCCTGTACGAAGCCAGTTCTACCGGCATCCAGATATCACAATCAAACAAACTTTGTACCTTGGCAGACAAGACATCATTATGCTTCTTCTCCAATAGTTTTACTTCTCGGTTCATTTCTGCCCGGGTAAAGAAATCAATAATCACCTGTCCATTCTTGGATACATATTCGGCAAACTCTTCCTGATTCGGCGACTGGATAGTCATAATCATCTGTGGAGAAGAATATGCATCACGGATATACTTGAATTTGGTTTGCGTATAGATGTCCTGAATATCCGCAATAATAATGTTGCGGAACAGACGAGTACTACGGTCAAAATACTCCGGACGAACTCTCGAAATCCGGAAAGAACGTTCCGGTTGGGGCAATCCCGGTACATCGGTATCAAGTACATGGAAAAGCGCACTATCCGGACTGTTCCAACATCTGTCATCCGCAACTACCAGTACCTCATAAGGCCTACCACTGGATACCGGAGTAACAATGCTTTTACCATCCTTCTGACAAGAAGCAAACACCGATACAACGAATATAAGACTTAAATAAAAGGAAAAAGGTTTCATAAATTTTAAAACTAAGTTTTCAAATACAGACTATTACACGAATCAATTCTAAAAACCACTCATAAGATTCAGTTTAAGCATATATCCGTCACGTAATGCCTGCTTGATATCATATACCACCCCTTCAGAAGCATCTGAAGGTATCTTTAGCGAAACGGAAAGGTTTTCAGCCTTATTTCCCTCACATAACTGCTTGATTTTCGAAGAAAGTTCATCCAGAGAAAAATCCTCCAACTCACCTACTATCACATTATCTTTCAAAAATCGGACTTCATATCCCGGCAACGGAACATTCTTATCGGCCACACCCGCCGGTACATCCGCATATGCTTTCGGAGAAGCATAATAGAAACGGGAAATCAAACATTCATTCACCAATTCCTGAGGATAAGTTTTCGTAAGCTCCCGTCTGACCTCATCATACGCTTTTACCAGTTTCTGTTTGGCAATAGTTATCGCCCCCATCTTTGTATTGCGGTCTGCTACAATACGGACAACGATAGGAGACATTTCCTCTTTCTGCTCAGAATACAATTTGACGAAAGAGTCTTTCAATTGCTTCTTGGCCTCGTCCATCATGGTTCCATAATCAACAAACTTCTTCTTTGAAATATGATTTTCAGGCCCGAAAAGAAACTGATTCCGCTGGTTACAATACAATTCCAGCACATACGCCTTTTCCGACGAAATATGATCCAGCATCAGATTGTCTGCATTCCGCTGCTGTACTGTGTCCCTCACCATTAATCCGGATTTTTCTTTTCCTTGATGCTTTGTTTGAAGAGCTGCACCATAATCCGCTACCGTTTCTTTCACTTCCGGCCTCGCAAAGGCATACACGACCCCTGCAGCCAAAGGTACGGCTAACAAGACACGCAGCCGGACCCACTTACTGTTTCTTTTTTTCGACATCATAGATATACGTTTTTTAAGTGAACTGTGAGTAAAACCGCAAGCCATAGAGTAGAGCCTTGAGCCCACTGCTTTCCTCACCAATAATAATTGATATGTTTTTACATCGATGCCTTGATTCAATACACCTTCATCGGCCTGATACTCATGAACACCATTAAGTTCATACCTCAGTTTCCACACCAACGGATTCCACCAATGAAAGATTAAGATAAACTGTATCAGCAGATTGTCATAACAATGTCCATACCGGCAATGCATCTCCTCATGCAAACGGACCGGAGAATATTCTTCATACTCCTGACTGTTCATGACGATATACGTTCCCCAACTAAAAGGACGGACAGGAATATCATACAACACCCATCGTAATCCATTACATTCTTTATATTCCTGCCCGTTTATCCAACGGAACAGACGGATATAGCCTACAACCCATTGCAAAAGAATGAAGGCACATCCCGACAGATAAGCCACCATCAATAACACAAGCCAATCCCAATAATTGGCTTCCTTCTGAGTAATCTCCACCATACCTGTAGCAGAAGCAGATATTACATCAACAGGCTGTTTCCATTCCTCCATAAGACTAAAAGGAGACTGCACTAAAGGTTCATGCTCTAATTCCAGAGAAACGAAAGGCAATAACAGACAGGTCAACATTCCGCCCACCAACACCCACCGGTTCAAGGAAAAGCGAGTGGTCGAAGCACAAAGTAGCTTATAGAATCCATAGAACAATGTCAGGCAGAAAGAGCTTTTCAGTAAATAGATTAAAAGGACTACCATAGGTTCAAGATTTACGATTATTCTTCCCCTCCTCTATCTGAGCTATCAACTGCTTCAGTTCCTCCAAGTTCATTTTCTCATCTTCAATAAACTGAGAAACAACCTTGGTATAAGAATTATCAAAATATTGAGAAACAATCTCTCCGATAGCCGAACCCTTGTATTCATTTTCTGTTATTTTTGCTTCATAACGGTAGGTGTTTCCAAACGCACGATAACTGACAAAGCCTTTTTCTACCAACAGCTTCACCAGAGTAGCTACTGTATTGTAATGTGGTTTCGGCTCCGAATAGAATGCCAACATTTCACGGATAAACAAAGGACCATGGGTCCATAAGATATTCATTATTTCTTCTTCTTTTGGTGTCAGCTTCTTCATAAACAGCTCATTTAAGATTAATACTATACGAAGATATGAAAATTATCGGACAAACAACTAAAAGTTTTAGTAGAACTACTAATATTAATAGTAATTAATAGAGAGGATAAAAAATACAAAATATTCAAACGATTTATGGAAAACACAAGCAGATTTTGACCGACACGCCAAAACTAAAAATAGAACATTCAGTAAATATCCCAATTTAAGGATATAAAAAAGGCAGGAAAGCGATAATTCACTTTCCTGCCTTTTTATATGTTTATATCTTATCTTCTTTAGAACTCGCTGGTGAAATGGAACTTGATGTGCTTGAAGTCCATCTGTGCCATCTGAAGCACATAACCGCTGTCGGCCAGGAACACATCGCGTCCGTCGCGGTCTTTGGCCATATACTGGTACTTACGCTTCTTGAAGGCTTCCAGTTCTGCCGGATCGTCACTTTCAATCCAGCACGCCTTGTAGAGGCTCAACGGTTCCCAACGGCATTTGGCATTGTATTCATTCTCCAGACGGTACTGAATCACTTCAAACTGCAACTGGCCTACCGTACCGATAATCTTCCGGCCATTAAATTGGTTGACAAACAGCTGTGCCACACCTTCGTCCATCAGCTGGTCGATACCCTTGTTCAACTGCTTGGTCTTCATCGGGTCGGCATTCTCAATGTACTTGAACATTTCCGGAGAGAAGCTGGGCAATCCCTTGAAATGCAGGATTTCGCCCTCAGTCAGCGTATCGCCAATCTTGAATGTACCATTGTCCGGCAGACCGATGATATCACCTGCCCAGGCCTCATCCACCGTAGTCTTGCGCTGGGCCATGAACTGCGTGGGTGAAGAAAAACGCATGGTCTTGTTGTGACGCACGTGCAGATACGGCGTGTTACGGGTAAACTTGCCGGAACATACCTTGCAGAAAGCTACACACGAACGATGGTTCGGGTCGATGTTGGCCGTAATCTTGAATACGAAACCTGTGAACTTAGGCTCTTCCGGCATCACGATACGTTCCTCAGCCTGTACCGGACGCGGACTCGGCGCAATCTCCACAAAGCAGTCGAGCAATTCCTGCACACCGAAGTTGTTCAAGGCCGAACCGAAGAACACTGGAGCCAGTTCCCCTTTCAGGTAATCGTCCACATTGAATTCCGGATAAACCCCCTCAATCAGTTCCAGTTCGCTGCGCAGCTTGTCTGCCAGCGGCTTACCGATATGATTGTCCAGGTCTTCCGTATGGATATCCACTTCCACCTTCTCCGTCACCACCTGCTTGGACGGCTGGAAAAGATTCAGCTTCTGTTCGTAGATGTTGTATACTCCCTTGAAACGCGGACCGCTCTCAATCGGCCACGTCAGCGGGCGCACGTTGATAACCAGCTCTTCTTCCAGTTCATCCAGCAAATCAAACGGGTCCTTGGCCTCACGGTCCATCTTGTTCACGAAGATAATCACCGGCGTGTTGCGCATACGGCAAACCTCCATCAGCTTACGGGTCTGCGATTCCACACCCTTCGCTCCATCCACCACGATGATGACACTGTCCACCGCCGTCAGCGTACGGTATGTATCTTCGGCAAAATCCTGGTGACCCGGCGTATCGAGGATATTAATCTTATAGTCATGGTAGTCAAACTCCATCACGGAGGTAGTCACCGAAATACCACGCTGCTTCTCGATGTCCATCCAGTCGGACGTGGCCGTTTTCTTGATTTTGTTTGATTTTACGGCTCCGGCCACCTGAATCTGCCCACCGAAAAGCAACAGCTTTTCCGTCAACGAGGTTTTACCGGCATCCGGATGCGCGATAATCGCGAATGTTCGTCTTCTTGCTATTTCCTGATTTGCCATATTTATTGTTTTAATTTTTCAATACATTCTGCCAGACTGTCCATCCAGTAGGGCACCTCCACTCCGTAGGTCTTCTTCAGCTTCGTCTTGTCGAGCACGGAATAGTGCGGACGACAAGCCTTGGCTGGATAATCTTCCGTGTGAAGCGGCAACACGTGACAACGGGTAATACCTGCCAACCGGTGAATGGCTTTGGTAAAATCATACCAGGAACAAACCCCTTCGTTGCTGAAATGATAAATACCGGGCACAATCCCCTTCTCCAATGCCACAAAGATAGCCTGAGCCAAATCGCGTGCATACGTCGGTGTTCCAATCTGGTCGAAAATGACGCCCAGCGTCTCTTTCTCCTTCCCCAGCCGAATCATTGTCTTTACAAAATTGTTGCCGAAGCTAGAATACAGCCATGCCGTACGGATAATCATCGTATTCGGGCAATACTTCAAGGCCTCCTGTTCTCCTCCCAATTTGGTAGAGCCGTACACGGAATTCGGACAAGGAGTGTCTTCTTCCCGATAAGGGATGTGAGCGGTTCCGTCGAACACATAGTCCGTAGACACTTGCACCAGCCAACCGCCGCGGCTCTGCACCGCCTTGGCCAGATAACCCGGCGCTACACGATTCAGTTTGTCGCAGAGTTCCACATTGTCCTCCGCCTTATCGACCGCCGTGTAAGCCGCACAATTCACAATTCCGTCAATCTGATGCGCCGAAACAAAGTCCATAACGGCCTTTTCATCGCAGATGTCGAGTTCCGCCACATCGGTAAAAAAATACTCAAAATCTTTGTGCTCTTTCGCCAGCAGACGCATTTCATTACCCAGCTGTCCGTTGGCTCCCGTCACCAATATCTTTTTCATTTTCAGTATATGTGTTTTAATCCAAGTCCAAATCGCCTTCCTTATCCTTTATATAATAGCCGGCCAGCATAGCCAGCAAATCACTGATGGCTTTCACTGCCTTGGCCGTTCCTTCGCTGATTTCCTTTTTCTGCAATTTCAGCATCAGCACCCCATACATGGCGTCAAAGCAAGTCTCCAGCTCGGGCACGTCCTTGTCGCCCCCTTTGGCTCGCAGCTCAACGATAAAAGGCAATACCTTGTAATAAGCCGCCGTGTAATACGGGAATTTAGGTGAACGCAACAGACGCAAATGCAGGTCGGTCAGCCAGACAATGACATTCTTGTTAATCTGCAGATGACCCTTTTCCATCACTCCCTCCTGCTGCATCATATTAATCAGGTCTTCATACCAACGGGCCAGCTCCAGCTTCTGCTCGTCCGTAGCCGGATAAGGCTCAATGATGTTCTTCCGGATTTTCCCCATATCGCAGCCATTGGCCCGAATCAAATCCTCCACCTGCCACATATACAACAGGTATTCGGCAATATTCTTTTTTTTAAGTTGCTGAGAAATATACATATTCTATCAAGAAAAAGATTTGCCGGCAATGGCCAGGACGATTCCTACCACCGCCGCTATCATGACCACGACACCGATGATGCGGTTGAGCACCCAGATGCCGCGCAAATTAAATCGCGAACGCACCTTATTAACGAAATACGTAATGCTGAACCACCAGCCCAATGCCCCTGTAATGATGGCCAGATAGCCTACCAGCTGAAAGCCGATGGGACTGCCCGGCATGACAAACGAGAAACGGGCAAACAGACCGATGAACAGGAAAATGATGAGCGGATTGGACAGGGTGACAAAAAAAGCCGTCACGAAATTATGCAAGTATGTACCCCTCGTGCCCGAAGCCGGACGAAGGGACTTCACCGGATTGCTACGAAACGTATAAATACCAAATGCCAGCAACATGATACTTCCCACCACTTGCAGGAAAATATGATGTTTCAGAATCAGTTCATCCATGAAACTCATTCCGTATCCGGTTATCAACGCATAACATATATCGCTCAACGCCGCTCCTATTCCCGTGACAAAGCCATACCAGCGCCCCTTATTCAGCGTACGCTGGATACAGAGCACACCGACCGGGCCCAAAGGAGCAGAAACCACGATTCCGATAATCAATCCTTTCAGCAACAAATCAAGTATAGTAACCTGTTCAATCCAATTCATACTGCAAAGATGCTACTTTTTTACGAAAGTACCTACATTTTTATGCGATTATCATTACATGTATAGCAGAAAAAGAACAAATCGGGAAAAGCTCAAAGCGATAAATTATCAGCCTTTAATTCTTTTTTACGTCTTCCAAGGCGGAACCCTACGTTTCCCGACTGAGAAACATACGTTTTCCGGCAGAGAAACATACGGTTCACACAAAGAAAACATAGAATGGATGAGTCCGTTTCCCGCATCACATCCTTATACTTTTATTTTCGCATGCGCATTACACGAAAAGTACCGCCAGAATGCCCAACCCTACGGCCACAAAAGTGGAAATCAGTCCCGGCATCATAAACGAATGGTTGAGCACATACTTCCCGATACGGGTCGTGCCCGTAGTATCGAAATTGATGGCGGCCACCACCGTCGGATAGTTCGGGATAAAGAAATATCCGTTTACTGCCGGGAAAAGAGCAATCAGCATGTAGGGCGAAATGCCCAACGCCATACCTAAAGGAAGCAAGGCACGAATGGTAGCTGCCTGACTGAACAACAGGATAGACATGACGAACAGAGCCACTCCGAAAAGCCAGGGCATATCGGTCACCATGCCGAAGATTCCATCCTTTATCACCGCAATGTTGCCCGAGATGAAAGTATCGCCCATCCAGGCAATGCCGAAGATAGCCACCACTGCCTGCATGCCCGCATTGAAGACCGAACTCTTGGCTGCCTTCATGCCACTGGTGCCGGTCAGCAGCAGAATCAATGCGGCTACCGACAACATGAGCACTTCTATGATGTGCGCCATCTGCATCATTACCACACCTTCGGAAGTTTGAAACGACGGGCGGAGGCCATCGATGGAGCCAAACAGCACAATACCCACCGTGGCAGCCAGAAATAACAAAACAGAAGTCAGCGCCTTGCCGGGATGGAGTACCTCGGCCGTACAATAATTCGCGCCCGAAAGTTCCCCCGACTTCAAACGGGCCTGATAGACAGGATCATCCTCCAGTTCCTTGCCCACCCGCATGGAATACAGCGCGCCAGCTAATACCCCCACCAAGGTGCAGGGGATGGAAATCTTCAGTATATCAAACAAAGTAATGTCGTATCCGGCCAGCATACTCAAAAGAGCGACCGTGGCCGCGGAAATAGGACTGGCCGTAATAGCCTGCTGGGAGGCGATGACGGCAATCCCCATCGGACGTTCCGGACGGATACCCGTCTCACGGGCCACTTCGGCAATGACCGGGAGCACGGAATAAGCCACATGCCCCGTCCCGGCAAAAAAGGTAAAGAGGTAAGTCACCAAGGGACTCAGCAAAGTGATACGCTGAGGATGGCGGCGCAAGATTTTCTCCGCCCATTTCACCATCAAATCCAATCCTCCGGCAGCCTGCATGCAACCCGCCGCTGCAATCACGGCCACAATCATCAGCATCACATCAATAGGAGGAGCGGTCGGTTCCAGACCGAACACAAACGTAAGAACAGCCAGACCGAGGCCTCCGAACACACCCAATCCAATGCCCCCAACCCGTGCACCGACCACAATGGCCAACAAGACAAACAGTAATTGTAACCACATAAAATAGAAACAGTTTTTTGATTTGAGGTGCAAAGATAGGCATATTCCGCGGAATGTGAAAACAACACAGTCCTTCCACCCTACAAGCGATAACATTACTTCTATTTTTTTCGTTTATTCCGAGGATTTTCCCTACCTTTGTACCACTTTTAAAAGCGCATTGAATATTCATTATAACATACAAGTGCTATGATTCTATTTTTCAGAACACCCACAAACAGTGTGATTGCCACAAAATGCAATCAGGAGCTGAATGCTGAAGACGTCAAGAAACTATGCTGGCTTTACAGCGACGCTACTGTGGAAAATGAAGACAACCTGAAAGGATGGTTCATCGGTCCACGTCGTGAAATGATTACCCCCTGGAGTACAAATGCAGTAGAAATCACCCAAAACATGGGCCTCACGGGCATCCGCCGTATCGAGGAATATTTCCCGGTAAAGGATGAGAACGCCGACCATGACCCGATGCTGCAACGTATGTACCACGGACTGAATCAGGACATTTTCACGGTGGACATCAAACCGCAGCCTATCATATACATCGAAAACCTGGAAGAATACAACGAAAAGGAAGGTCTGGCGCTGTCACGCGAAGAAATGGACTATCTGCTGAAGGTGGAAAAAGACCTGGGACGCAAGCTGACCGACTCGGAAGTATTCGGCTTCGCACAGATTAACTCAGAGCACTGCCGCCACAAAATCTTCGGCGGTACATTCATCATCGACGGACAGGAAATGGAATCTTCTCTGTTCCAGATGATCAAGAAAACCACTCAGGAAAACCCCAACAAGATTATCTCGGCCTACAAAGACAATGTGGCCTTCGCCGAAGGTCCGGTGGTAGAACAATTCGCTCCGGCCGACCACTCTACTTCTGACTATTTCATTATCAAAGATATCAAGACCGTCATCTCACTGAAAGCGGAAACTCACAACTTCCCGACTACCGTAGAACCGTTCAACGGAGCGTCTACCGGTACCGGTGGCGAAATCCGCGACCGTATGGGTGGTGGTAAAGGTTCCTGGCCGATTGCCGGAACTGCCGTGTACATGACCTCTTATCCACGTACGGACGAAGGACGCGACTGGGAAAACATCCTGCCGGTGCGTAAATGGTTATACCAGACTCCGGAACAGATTCTGATCAAGGCTTCCAACGGTGCTTCCGATTTCGGTAACAAGTTCGGACAGCCGCTGATTTGTGGTTCTGTACTGACTTTTGAACACGAAGAGAACAACGAAAAATATGCTTACGACAAAGTCATCATGCTGGCAGGAGGTGTAGGTTACGGTACACAGCGTGACTGCCTGAAAGGCACCCCGGAAGCTGGAGATGAAATTGTCGTACTCGGTGGTGACAACTACCGCATCGGTCTGGGAGGTGGTTCCGTTTCTTCTGTAGATACCGGACGTTACTCTTCTGGCATCGAGCTGAACGCCATCCAGCGTGCCAACGCCGAAATGCAGAAACGTGCCTACAACGTAGTACGTGCCTTGTGCGAGGAAGATGTGAACCCGATTGTGTCTATCCACGACCACGGTTCTGCCGGACACGTGAACTGTCTGTCTGAGCTGGTGGAAGACTGCGGTGGTCTGATTCACATGGACAAGCTTCCTATCGGCGACGAAACCTTGTCGGCCAAGGAAATCATCGCCAACGAATCACAGGAACGTATGGGCTTGCTGATTGAAGACGAGGCCATCGAACATGTACGCAAGATTGCGGAACGCGAACGTGCCCCGATGTACGTGGTGGGTGAAACGACCGGCGACCATCGCTTTGCCTTCGAACAGGCTGACGGCGTGCGTCCGTTCGACTTGGCCGTAGACCAGATGTTCGGTTCTTCTCCGAAAACTTATATGGTAGACAAGAGTGTGGAACGTCACTATGAAAACGTTTCTTACGATGTGACCAAACTGAATGAATATTTGCGCCGTGTGCTGCAGCTGGAAGCCGTAGCCTGCAAGGATTGGCTGACCAACAAGGTAGACCGTTCCGTCACAGGTAAGATTGCCCGCCAGCAGTGCCAGGGCGAATTGCAGTTGCCGTTGAGCGACTGCGGCGTGGTAGCCCTCGACTACCGTGGCGAGAAAGGTATCGCTACTGCACTTGGACACGCTCCGCAGGCTGCCTTGGCCAATCCGGAAGCAGGTTCCGTACTGGCTGTATCGGAAGCACTGACCAACCTGGTATGGGCTCCGCTGGCCGACGGCATGGACAGCATTTCTTTATCAGCCAACTGGATGTGGCCTTGCCGCTCACAGGAAGGAGAGGATGCCCGTCTGTACAAGGCTGTGAAAGCGTTGTCTGATTTCTGCTGCGAACTGCAAATCAACGTACCGACCGGTAAGGACTCCCTGTCCATGACACAGAAATATCCGAACGGAGAAAAAATCATCAGCCCGGGAACCGTCATCGTTTCTGCCGGTGGTGAAGTTTCCGACATCAAGAAAGTGGTTTCTCCGATCATGGTCAACAAACCGAAATCAACCTTCTATCATATCGACTTCAGCTTCGACCAGCTTCGTCTGGGTGGTTCTGCCTTCGCACAGTCACTCAACAAGGTGGGCGACGACGTGCCGACCGTACAGAACCCGGAATACTTCCGCGATGCCTTCATGGCCATCCAGGAACTGGTCAACAAGGGATTGATTCTGGCCGGACACGATATCTCTGCCGGTGGTCTGATTACAACCCTGCTGGAAATGTGCTTTGCCAACGTGGACGGCGGTATGGAAATCAACCTCGACAAGATTAAGTGCGATGACATCGTGAAGATTCTGTTTGCTGAAAATCCGGGTGTAGTAATTCAGGTAGCCGACAAGCACAAGGCAGAAGTCAAGAAGATCCTGGAAGACGCCGGTGTGGGTTACGTGAAGATTGGTGTGCCGACCGAAGAACGTCACATCCTGGCTACCTTCCACGATGCGACTTATCAGTTCGGCATCGACTACTTGCGCGATGTATGGTATTCTACTTCTTACCTGCTCGACCGCAAGCAGAGCATGAACGGCTGTGCCAAGAAACGTTTCGAAAACTACAAGCAGCAGCCGCTGGAATTCGTATTCGACAAGTCGTTCACCGGCAAGCTGTCACAGTTCGGACTCGACCCGAACCGCCGTACACCGAGCGGCATCAAGGCAGCCATCATTCGTGAAAAGGGAACCAACGGTGAACGTGAAATGGCTTACATGCTGTATCTGGCTGGCTTCGACGTGAAAGACGTGACCATGACCGACCTGGTCAGCGGACGTGAGACACTGGAAGACATCAATATGGTAGTTTACTGTGGTGGATTCTCCAACTCCGACGTACTGGGCTCTGCCAAAGGATGGGCCGGAAGCTTCCTGTTCAACCCGAAAGCCAAAGCAGCCCTCGACAACTTCTATGCCCGCGAGGATACACTCTCACTGGGTGTCTGCAACGGCTGCCAGCTGATGATGGAACTGGGACTGATTACTCCGGAAGACAAGAAGAAAGGAAAGATGCTGCATAACGATTCCCACAAGTTTGAATCTGCCTTCCTGGGCGTGACCGTACCGATGAACCGCAGTGTGATGTTCGGTTCACTGAGCGGCTCCAAACTGGGTATCTGGGTGGCTCACGGAGAAGGTAAGTTCTCATTGCCTTATCCGGAAGACCACTACAACGTAGTACTGAAGTATTCTTACGACGAATACCCAGGCAACCCGAACGGTTCAGACTACAGCGTGGCCGGTATTGCCAGCCAGGACGGACGTCATCTGGCTATGATGCCTCACTTGGAACGTGCCTGCTTCCCGTGGGAAAATGCCTACTATCCACTCGACCGCAAGAACGAAGACCAGATTACTCCGTGGATGGAAGCCTTCGTCAATGCCCGCAAGTGGGTGGAAGCCAACCGCAAGAAATAACCCGGAACTACCGGAACATGATACAAAATGGAGGTGCGCTTGAAGTGTACCTCCATTTTTATATCCTTTCTCCCGACCGAAGTCAGGAATCCCCCTCCTCTCTACACCCGAATGGATTTCTTCATTCATTCCATAAAAAAACGGTGCACAAATCCGACTGCTCAGATTCATGCACCGTCCGTATTCGGAATCCCTTACAGGATTTCCGTATCAGATTCTTGCTTTATTCAACATTTACTGAAAAAGCTCTTTCAATTTCGTAGCCAAAGCCTCACCGCGCAGGTTCTCACCCACCATTACTCCATCGGCTGTAATCAGATACATGGTCGGTACGAATTTCACCTTATAAAGTGCGGCTACTCCTGTTTCGTCCAGGAAATTCGGCCAAGTCAGTCCTTCTTCCTTCAAGGCCTTTTCCCAGTCGGCTTTCTTCTGATCGATGGAAATGCTCACAATCTCAAAACCTTTTCCGCTATATTGCGCATACAGTTTCTTCAGGTTCGGGATTTCTTTCCGGCACGGGTTGCACCAGGAAGCCCAGAAATCAATCAGCACATACTTCTTGCCCTGACGTAATGCAGAAAGCGACACTTCCTTTCCGGTTTTGTCTTTCACCTTGAAATCGGGAACCTTCGTTCCTTCCTTTCCTGCCGGATAAAGCTCCTCTTTCACCTTCTGCCCGTAATAAGACTGTTTGGCCGCAGGAGAAAGTGCTTCATACCACGGTTTCATGTCCTCACTCAGGTAGCTGGTAAACGAAATCATCATCAAAGGTCCCCAGAAAGAATCCTTGTTGGCCATGACTACCTGATGATACAATGAGTCTACCGTAGTAAAAAATTCCTTATCGGCAGCTGCTCTGGCCTTACCCTCCTCGCTCTGCCGCAGTTCCTGAATCTTCGCCTGATCTTTGACCTGATAAGCCGCCATCATCAGGCTGTCGAAGGCGGCAAATTTACGGCCATTAAGCGCATACAACGAGTCCAGATACGTCCGCGCAGACAGCAACGAATCATAACGCGCACTCAGCGGAGAGCCCTTTACCGTCAAAGAAGAAAGATTATAGGAAACTCCCCCGTCAGATTCCTTCTTGGCCACCAGCTTTCCCGTAACCTCCATCTGGGCATTTTCCAACATAAGATTACGCGAACCATACGCATCTTTCACCAACAGATGGAAAGCTCTCGGCTCTTCCATTTTTCCTGTAAATACAAACTGTCCGTTGACCACCGTCGTATCGGCAAAAGGCAGCTCACTGTCATGGCTGACCGGCACCAGTTGCACATGTGTACCGTCGGGCAAACCTTCAATATTACCTTTCAACACATAACCATCTACCGCAGGCTGGCTGGTACATGCCATCGCCATCAACCCCATAGTGGCCATACAAAAGAAATTCTTCGTTTTCATAATTCGATTTTATTTAGTGACGTTTTGTTCGATTGTTCCGTTTCCGGGATTATTGAGTGCCCCGGCCGGGAAAGGCATGGTCCACAAATGAGATGTCGGGCTCAAGGTATACTCCTTCCCCTCATAAGTCTTGGTCAGCGTCCGGGCATACGTACCTTCCAGATTATAACGGCGGGCATCCGCAAAAGGCACGATAGAGAAAATCAGTTCATTGTCCTTGGTGCGGCGAATCTGCGACAGCGCCTCCTCCAATGTAGAAGCCTCAGCCGGACGATAAACCTCAGGACGGATACGGGTAATCCGTACGGTATTCAGTGTATTCATCGCTTCGGAATAATCGCTGCCTTCAGCCAGCCGTGCCTGGCACTCCGCCTTGATGAGATACACCTCACAGGTGGTCAGTCCCCCATGATTGAAATAGCCCGACTCCAATGCCTTGTAATACGTATCATTATTATCCGTCTTCAACTTCCAGCGCGACAGAAAACGGGCATCCCCTTCCTCGAAACGTGCCGCTCTTTCCACCGGAATATTCTTTTCGTAACTATCGTACACTGATTGTTCCCCAAAGCGCAGGTAATAGTTCTCCACATAATCGTATTGCATAGGGGTGGCAATCTTGTCATAATTGTCCGGATCATCAATTGCAGCCTTATGCTCTTCATAAAATGCGTTCCAGTCGTAAAGCTGGTCATTCTGTGCCAGAGCCAGGTTGGCATAACGCAAAGCCTCACTGTAATTCTGCATCTGCAAGTACACACGGGCCAACAATGCATAACCTGCCCCCAAGTCAGGATGAATGGCTGTCATGGACTGGGCCGGCAATCCCATCTCAATGGCCTCCTTTACATCTTGGATAATGAAGTCATACATATCCTGAATGGAAACCTGCGTGTAAGGCGCATCAATCTCCGCACTGGTAATTAGGGGTACACTGCGCTTTTGGGCAGCCGTTGCCGCATCGTACGTATCGGCATAATAATTGACCAGCACATCGTAGCAAAGCGCACGTATCACCTTGGCATACGCCATCACCTCGTTCCGCTCGGCATCTGTCGCCTCAGTGGCCGTAGGCACATTCTCTACAATCAGATTACAGCTGGAGATGGCTCCATAAAGCACGTAGTAAGTTCCCTCATCGGAGTTATTCAGCACAATACGGTCGGCCGATTCGTCCCACATATAGTTGGCACGGCTCAAGCTCGGCGTGTTCACCTGCGAATTGGTCAGATATACATCATTCAGCAGATACAACGCATTGGTCACAGGAGTCCGGCCGATAGTATACTGGTCGCGCAGCAAAGCCTCAAAATCGGCCAGCGTGGTAGGAATCTTGTTCCCTTTCGGCGCTATATTCAAATAATCATTGCATGAGCTGAGCAACAGGCAAACCAGCGCAGCCCCCAAATATAATATCTTATTCATACGTTTCATACTATAAAAATCGAGGTTAGAAATTCAGATACACACCGCACAAGTAGTTAGGTCTGGCATAACCGCCCAGCAAGTATTTGGCATTGCTGCTCTTGGCCACCATAAACACGTTTTCCATACCCAACATAATGCGCGCATTCTTTACATACAGTTTGTGGCACACACTGACCGGAATGCGATACGTCAACGACAGGTTTCTCAGCCGCCAGTTGGTGGCATCCAGCACATTGATGGAAGAATAAGCATACATACTCTCATAGTTATAGTTATAAAGCTCACTCTCTGCCGAAATATAACGCGGCACATTGGTATAGGCCTCATCCCCCGGTTCCCGCCAGCGATTTTCGATGTCTTTGCTTACCGGACTCATGCCAGAACCAATGAAAGCCACATTGGTATTCCGCATCTTGTGTCCACCTTCAAATAAGAACTGAGCTGCCAGTTCCCAGTTCTTCCAGCGCAGATTCGTGTTGACAGAACCATTGTAAACCGGTACGGTAGTTCCCAAATAAACCAAATCTTCAATTTCGGTAGGAGTCATGTCTGTGTACAAGTTTCCTTTGGCATCGTACACCTGCGGAGTACCCGTCTCACTTAATCCAGCCCATTGGTATCCGTAAATCGCATTATACGGATTTCCCACACGCGGATAAGCCGTCGGATAATCAATCACCAGATATGACACCGGTGCCTCCACATTGATATAAGTCACCTTATTCTTGTTGTAGCCTAACACTCCGCTCACATTCCAGTTCCAATCATTATTCCGGATGATATCCCCCGACAAGGTCAGTTCAAATCCCCGGTTTGTCATTTTTCCGTTATTGATGGAATAGGTGCTGTATCCCCATCCTTCCGTAGACACTCCATTGGTATTGGCCAGCAAATCCGTGCCCAGCTTGTTGTAAAATTCCAGTGAACCGTTCAACCGGTTGCCCAGCAAGGCAAAGTCCACACCGATATTCAGCGTCGTAGTCTTTTCCCAACGCAGGTTCGGATTCGGACGGCTGGAAATGGTACCCTGAATACCTCCCACCTGATTATTGGTATTATAATACGCAATCATGTAAGGAGCCGAATCTTTGGCAATATTACCTCCGATACCGTAGCTGGCACGCAACTTCAGCATATTCACCCACGGCACCTGGAAAAACTTTTCCTGGCTGATGTTCCATCCGGCACCCACCGACCAGATAGGACGCTTCTGGTACTTGGAACCCGTAGAAAACAGGTTGGTCTTATCCCAGCGGATACTTCCGCTCACCATATATTTCCCATCGTAAGTGTAAGCTGCATTGCTATATACAGACACATACCGGTTTACCAGTTCACGGATGTAGGACATATCCTGCTGTCCAAAAGAGCCATACCCCCATTGTCCGCGGAAATTGCTCAACTGCCCCGCGTCAACCAAACTGTAAGTCAGCAATTGAGGGTCGTAATTATACAGCGTGCGGTCATTGTAATCCAATTTATTTTCCCGGGTTTCCGTACCCAAAATCATGGTCACATCGTGTACCTCGGCAAAAGTCTTGCTGAAGTCCAGCTGCTGACGAAAATTATACGCATGCGTCGTATTGGCAGAAGTGAAAAAGATGTTTCCATACGGCAGAGCAAACGTCGATGTCCCATCATTGTTGGAAATAGAGAAGGTGTTGACCTTATTGCGCACCTCGTACGAATCCTTGCTCTTCAGCTGTTCAGTCTTGTATTCCGCATATTCGTACTGGAAAGAAGCCGTATATTTCAACCAGTCGGTAAACCTGAACGTCAGACGGGCAAACGTACGGTTGCTGAAATCCTGATTTTTGGTCTGATTCATCTTCATCTCATCCAGCGGTGTGATATCCAGATTATACAATCCGTTATTGTGCAGCAGGTTCAAGTCATATACGCTATAACGGTCGGCTTCTGTATTGGTGTAATACGTACCATCACCGTTTACCAGTCCATCGTATGGCATATAAGTATATCCCGGTGAGAGAAGGCTGTAAGACTGTGTAGTACCTTTACCGTAGTTCAGATACGTCCCTACATCCAGTGTCAGCCAAGAAGTCATTTTCGTAGAGTTCTGCAAATTGATGCCGATGGTTCTGTTTTCAGAAAATTTATCCTCCAGCTGATTGTTACGATAAGAAACAGAGGCATTAAACGTATTCTTTTCCGTTCCCTTCCCGATATTCAAGTTATACTGCTGGGAAAAAGGATTACGCTTACCATACTTCTCCACGTCCCGATAATAACGATATCCCTGAGATGCCAGCCCTGCCAGGTTGCTTTCCATCTGCTCCTTTGAAATATGCCCCGCATAATAATTCAGGATGTTACGGATACCTTGTGTAGGATAAGACATGTTATCGAGTACCGTCTGTGCATAACTTTGTGCATCGGCCCCACTCAGATGAGGATTCTGGACAGCCCATTCCCTTTCCAGTTCCACCATTGTGGCCGAACCAGCCAGATATTTATCCGCATACGTAGCGTAAGGCTGTACGGTAAGTGTAGCAGAGAAAGACACATTCAGTTCGTCCTTTTTGGCCCGCTTGGTCGTAATCACCACCACACCGTTGGCCGCACGTGCTCCATAAATAGAAGTAGCCGCCGCATCTTTCAGGACCGTTATGCTTTCGATGTCCTCCATATTCAGGTCGGGCACGCTTTCCACCCAGTTTCCATACCCGTCGTTCGTGGTTTTTTCCACAGGAAAACCATCAATCACATACAACGGAGTAGTCAGCCCGTTCATGGAAGTCACTCCTCGGATTTTCCCGTCGCTGTATCCAGCCACACGCCCCTCCAATACGGAACCCATGTCACTGAGACGCTGCGTCTCCAACTTCTGGGCATCCACCTTTGAGAATGCCCCGGTAGCACGCTCCTTCGAGATAGTCTGATAACCGGTCACTACCACCTCATCAAGCAATTCAGTCGAAGGTTGAAGGGCTATGTAATAATCATTGTCTGAAGTCAGCTGTACACGCTGAGATTTGTACCCTAAATAAGAAGCCTCTATCTCCTTCGTACCCCGCGGAAGTGTCAGCGTAAAATGCCCCTGCATGTCTGTGATTACAGCAGCAATGGAACCTTTCGGGTCCTCATTGACCTGCCTTACATGTGCAGCAGGAAGCGGCTCCTTGTTTTCATCCACTACAATGCCATGAATGGTGCGCTCATGCTGGGCATAAGCCGGAAATGCGGACAAAGCCAGCATAGCACACAATAGCAGAAAGCTCATTTTGAGCCGAATGTCGTGCAATACGTTTTTTCCCATACTTATATCTTTTTTGAAGTTATGAACTGATGTCTTCCTACATTCTTTGCAAATCTCCTATGTGCAAAAATGTAAAAAAAAGATATAACATTGATATTAAACGCGTATCCAAATTCGACAATTGCCGCATTTGAATAACATTTTGTTAGAGAAAGAGACTTTCAAGCATTTTTATGCATCGACATCACCTTGTTACGGTACTGTTTGGGAGGAATACCCACTGTATTCTGGAATATCTTATAGAACGTACTCATGGAATTAAAACCGACTTCCGAGGCCACAGCTTTGAGCGGAATGTCAGTTTCCGGGTCGCTCAGCAGACGGATGGCCTCATTAATCCGGTAATTATTGACATATTGTGTGAAATTCTGCTGTGTCTGCTCATTGATGACTTGTGACAGATATGTCCGGTTCGTCCCCAACAAGTCGGCTACCCGCTCCTTAGTCAGCAGATTTTCTTTATAAACCTCTTCTTCCTGCATCAATTTTTCCAAACGCTGGAACAAGGAGTTCTTCTTTTCGTTTGTCAACGAAGAAGCCGCATATTTCTCCCCCACAGAAGACACCGGTGCAGCAGACGCTTCCTGTTGTTGCCTCCGAAGTGAGGAAATGACCTCTTTCAACTGCTGCTCCTTCCGAATCGCCTCCTGATGCTGACGGACAATACTAGTGTACAGCTGGTTCTGCCGCTTGTAACGATACCATAAGGCAAAAACCACCGACAGTACAAGGACCAGAATCCCCACGAGAGCCTGCTCCTTTTTCTCTTTTTGCAACAGAATCAGCTTGTTTTTCCGAATTTCATTTGCCTGATGTTCCGTATCATACTTGATACGCAGCTCACTCAGCACCTTTTCTTTGTCCGTATTGAAAATACTGTCGGTCTCCTGCTGAAGTTTACGCTGCCACGCCAATGCCTCGACATACTGTCCCATATTCTCATAGCAGACCGACAAGGTATTAATCACCCTGTTCCGATAAATCTCACAATTCTCTTCTTTGGTGAACGACAACGCCTTGAACAACAAGTCGATGGCCTGCTGATTCTTCCCCTCCTCAGCCAGAGCTATAGCGTATTCATTCAGCAACAACACCTTATACGAGGTCTGGTTCATGTCATTCAAGGCCAATCCTTTCTTATAGTATTCTATGGCCTGTTGCCGGTTGCCTTTGGCAAACTCAATCATCCCATAGATGGCATACACATTTCCCTGATTGTAATACTCGTTCTGCTTCATGATAAACTCCGCCTCCTTTATGTAGGGCAAAGCCTTGTCATAGTCATGCAACAGATAATACATGTACGAGGCATTCAAAGCCCCAATAAAGATAAGGTAGGCCGAATTCTGTTCGTGCCCCATCTCATAGGTCTGCAACGAATAAGTTAGCCCCGCCGGATCTTCTTTCAAAAAATAAATACTCGAAATATTCCCGAGCAGAATAGCTTCCAGTTCTTTATAGTGACACCGGTGTGCCGCTTCTATCCCTTCAAAGAAGTAGTGCAAGGCAGAATAGTAATCTTTATGGATGTTGCTGGTATAAAGTCCCATCCCATTATACGCAGAACACAGGGCGGAATCATTCTTCTCACTCTTAGCCAACAACATGGCCTGTCCCAGATGGTTTATCGCCGAGGTATCCCCCAGCATGACGTATGCCTGCCCCAACCCGATATGGGCGTAAAGGATACTGAACTTATAGTCTTGTTTTTTATACCCCAGTTGGAAAAGCTTCTCCCCGTATTCAATCGCTTTCCGATAATCAGACTTATATAAATAAAGGAAACACAATTCTTTTAAAGCCTTTGTATCTTCAGGATGGCACTTCAATATCTGTTCCTGCTGTTGAATGGCAGGAAGAATAGTTTCCTGTGCAAAAGCCCGCACATGCATGCATAAAAACAAGAAAATAAATAATATATGTTTCACTTGCAGATTCATCCGAATTTACTTCCTTTCAAAATGACATTTTTACAAAATAAAAAACGACTTCTGTCGCATTTTGATACTATATAAACAAATCCAAATTCCATTTGCCGAATTTAGATATTATTTTATTCCATGCAAACTTACGAAAAACTTTATTTTTACACCGATGATAAACTGAAAAAAACAGAGGAGACACAGAATTAATCTCTTCTGCTCTTCCCTGTTTATTTGCCCAAAACACCGGGTTACAGCCACATACCTCTTTAAAACCAAGTTTTTCTTTTTCAAAAAGAGGAGGTATCGTGATATTCTCTTTATTTATGTCAAAAAAGAAAGGTTTTAAATTGGAATTTGTAAATATAAACCGTACTTTTGCTTGCTAGTTTATAAAGACATTCAAAAAACTTATAAAAATAGATAACCATGAAAGAAATAGACTGGTCGAATCTATCCTTCGGATACATGAAGACAGATTACAATGTACGTTGCTATTACCGCGACGGAAAATGGGGAGAGCTTGAACTCTGCTCAGAAGAAACACTGAACATTCACATGGCTGCCACTTGCCTGCACTATGGACAAGAAGCCTTTGAAGGGTTGAAAGCCTATCGGGGAAAAGACGGTAAAATCCGTATCTTCCGCCCGGAAGCCAATGCCGAGCGTTTGCAGAGTACTTGCCGCGGCATTCTGATGCCGGAACTCCCGACCGAAACATTCTGTGAAGCTGTAAAGAAAGTAGTAAAAGCCAATGAACGCTTCATTCCGCCATACGAAAGCGGTGCTTCTCTTTATATCCGTCCGCTGCTGATTGGTACAGGTGCACAAGTGGGTGTACATCCAGCCAATGAATACCTTTTCGTCATATTTGTGACTCCGGTAGGCCCTTACTTCAAAGGTGGGTTTGCTACGAATCCGTATGTCATCATCCGCCAATATGACCGTGCTGCTCCACTGGGAACCGGTACATACAAGGTAGGCGGTAACTATGCAGCCAGCCTCCGTGCCAACAAAATCGCACACGATGCCGGATATGCCAGTGAGTTCTATCTGGATGCCAAGGAAAAGAAATATATTGACGAATGTGGTGCCGCCAACTTCTTTGGTATCAAAAACAACACTTACATCACTCCGTTGTCTACTTCTATTCTGCCTTCCATCACTAACCGCAGCTTGATGCAGCTGGCTGAAGACATGGGATTGAAAGTAGAACGCCGTCCGATTCCAGAAGAAGAACTGACCACTTTTGAGGAAGCCGGTGCCTGTGGCACAGCCGCCGTTATCAGTCCTATCGAACGCATTGATGACTTGGAGAATCACAAATCTTACGTAATTGCTAAAGATGGAAAACCAGGTCCTATCAGTGAGAAACTGTACCACAAGCTGCGCGCTATCCAATATGGAGACGAAGCTGACCCATACGGATGGGTAACAGTGCTGGATTAAACAATCACGCAGACAAAATACACAAAAGGTCCGAAACTTCTCTCACATAGTTTCGGACCTTTTGTTTTTACATTGACTCAAGAATTATTCAAAGCACAAAAAAAGCCACAACTTTTTCAAGTTGTAGCCTTTGGCACGGGAAGAGAGGCTCGAACTCTATGGAAACTTTCTCCCTCCTTCCCCATCTTGATATTCAAGCTGTTACGTTTTCGAATTATGTGATTATTTTATATTGTTTGTCCCAAATCCGTCCGACTTTCAGTGGAGTTAACCAGCTGATTCATTTGCTCTAAGAGTAGAATTCTTTTATCTTTCTCTTCAAGCAGACGCTCCAGCAATTCGATTTTTTCTTTGTACTGCTGCTCATTATCTCCATGAGCTGATGGATAAGCCTTGAAAGGTTTCTCCCGTTCAAAGAACACGTCCATCGACACCCCGAAAAAATCCGCCACTTTCTCCAGACGTTTCACGGTGGGATTCCCGTTGACAATCTGAGCCAAAGAAGCATTGGCTTCAGTACCAAGGTATCTTAAAAGTTCCTTGTTTGTAACCTTCTTATCTAACAATAATTGTTTGATAACATTACCATTATACATTGTATTATCATTTTTATCTCTTTCAAAAAATATATCTATAGATGCATTGAAAAAATCAGCAATCTTCTCTAATGTATTGCAGTTAGGAACGTTTGTTCCTTTTATTATATTATCAAGAGTGGCTTTTTGTATATCAGCATAACGATAAACATCAGCTTTCTTAACCTTCCTCTCTCGTATTAATTGTTCTATGATATATCCTTTGAACATACTTGCTTTAATTCTTATTTAATAGAATTTGTATTGTACGTTCCTTTTCAGACAACAATTCTTTAAGATGTTCAATTTCCCTTTGACACTCGTTCAATCTTATATCTCCTGAAACTAGATTTCCATTACCATTTACACTATGACCTATACTTGAATGAGGCATTTTCTCATTATCAAAGAAGTAATCTATTGATACTCCGAAAAATAATGCTATCTTTTCTAATCTCTTTGAACCTATATCTGAGCCTTTTAAAACGTTTTCTAGAGTTTGCACAGATATACCAACCTTTTCACAGAAACCCTTCTTAGTCAATCTGTTGCTCTCTATTAATTCAACTATTCTTTGAGGTACAAGCATATATTATTTAATTTTTAGTCATTCTAAATATCAATAAATATTGAATATACAATAAACAATACTTTGATTATTATCAATAAATCTTTAAGTTTGCACTATAAAATTAATAATTAAATCAATAGCAAATAATATAATCATCTAAAAAGTAACAGAAATGGTAATATCTAACTATTATTTATCTCTATCGGGTAAAGTGAAAAGTAAGTTCATTCAAGATGTGATTGAATTGTGCGGAATATCCTACCCTTCTTTCTTCTACAAGATGAGAAACAATTCATGGACCAAACTTGAACGCGAAGCGATAGAGAGGTTTATTCAAGAAAATGAGAAATCAAGTTGAGTTCTACAACACGCCATCAGGCTATGTAATGTGTGATGACGGCAACTATACGACTCGGCTATCAGAATCCAGCCGGGAAGTAGTGGATGAATTGCTTGATACCATACGAGAGTGTTATTCCGATGCGTACCGCGCACTTGAACAATGCTATTCCAAGTCAAGCAAAAATTCCAGATACCAAAAATTCAGAATAGTGAATCGCTTCATACGATGTAATTGTGGAGAACTGGATACCCAAAAGATAGATTTTATCGACGGGAATATCAATATCGAGCAAGTACATTGTCCTCTGAGAGGTTCCGGTGACTGTCAGTATGAGAATGTGATATGCAATCCCAAACGTACATCAGCCCTTACCGTAAGACAGCTACAAATAGCAGCTGCACTAGCCGAAGGACTGACCCCGCAAGAAGTATCAGACAGATTATATATCTCAATCCATACGGTACACAATACCATACAGGCAATTAAGGTAAAACTAAACCTCAAAAATACTACCCAGATAATCTCCTGGTACAACAATATGAATAAGTAAAATATTGATTAGTAGAAAATAAAATTATGGAATACGTCACTTCACCCAACCTAAAATCTCCAATGCTTCTTAACAAATACATAGGATTTACATTAGAAGAAATGGACCTTGCCGGTGAGATAATAACAAAGGCATTGGAAAAAGAACTGGCTAAAACAAAGAAAAGATATAAGAAATACCTGAGCATACAAGAAATCGGAGAAGCCACTACACGTCAGCAGACAATCTTATATAATGTTGAGCAAAGATACAATGAATTGGATACTCTTGTACACGACCTGAAAGGACTGATAGATTTGAGCAAAAAACTGAGAGACCCAAATCGATTAAAACCAAACATGGGAGAACAAGGAGGTCACATATGAAAGAAGGAGATTTGGTCATGGTTTCTGCCGAAGCCACAGGCTTAGGAGAGCCAATGGAAGCAATTATAGACAAGATAGAAACATTCATGGGACAAACCCTTGTCACGGTTACTTATACACGACCGACCGCATTATCCGGCCTCGGTGGTTGCTTTGTGGATGTACATATAACCTTAAAAGAATATTGAATTATGACAAGAAAAAAAGATATAGTAAAACTCAATAAACTGCACCTGATTAAACGTAGAAGGATGCAAAAGTTTCATGCTAGGAAATATATTAGACTATGCAAGAACTATGGAGGGAATCAAGAATCAATACGATGTCTTCAAATGTTTGTGTCAATTAAATATTTAAATCTCGATTCTGAATTAAGAAGATGTGTTGGCACTTATAAAATCAGATTTCAGGAAAAAAAATAAAAATTATTATGCAGATTAGACAGTGGTATTATGGGAAACATGAAATTACACAAAATGGAAGAATGGGAATCCGTCTTCCATACAAAACAAATTGAGCACGTCTATTACACTTCTGACATGCTGGTACGTAAGGTGACCGGTTACATCATAATATGCCGAAAATCGTTGAACAACGGTATCTCAAAAAATACCCCCAGACGAAAACGAGTCCGATGGGATGGCTATGGACGTTGTTACAACATCAACAACAATACCCGTCTGCGTGACCACGACATACACTTCTAATCTATCTTTTATAAAGCCGGCAAATGCCTGATATTTGCCGGTATCCAAAACACTCTAAAACATGATTTCCAACTCAGACATAGAAAAGATTCTTGACCGTGCCGACATAGTAGACGTAGTAGGACAATTTGTCCAGCTGCAACGGTCCGGAGTCAGATACAAGGCATGCTGTCCGTTCCATCAGGAAGACACCCCTTCCTTCATGGTAGACCAGGCACGCGGCTTATGGTACTGCTTCGGTGCTTGCAAAGAAGGTGGCAACGTCATTAAGTTTGTGGAGAAAATAAATAACATGAACTTCCCAGAGGCATGTCACTGGCTGGCCGACAAATACGGTATCGATATAGAAGACAAGAAAGAAGAGAAAAATCCGGAAGAGCTAAAGGCAATTCGCAAACGTGCGTCCATGTTCGCAATAAATGAATTTGCGGCTCAATACTTTCTTGCGAACCTGCAAAAAACAGAAGCTGACGCCGCACGGGCCAAAATCAAACAGAGATGGGGTGAGCAATATCCTCAGGAGCAGGGTATCGGTTATGCACTTCCTTCCTGGTCCGCTTTTGCAGACGCAGCCATCAAGGCCGGATACTCTGCCGACCTGATGGTAGAGTGCGGACTGATCCGGAAGCGCAAGGAGGGTGACGGGTACTATGATTTCTATCGTGACCGTATCATGATACCCATCCGCGACCGGTTCCGGAACATCATCGGGTGGACTGCCCGCGACATGAGCGAAGTGGATGGCACTCCCAAATACCTCAATTCTTGCCAAAGCGATATATATGACAAGTCCGACAGCATATTCGGTATTGACAACGCCATCAGACAGGCTGCCAAAGAAGAAAAGTTTTATTGTGTGGAAGGTGCCCCCGATGTAATGCGCCTGCAATCCATCGGAATAAACAACACCATTGCCTCACTGGGTGCTGCCTGGACAAAGAAACAGTTCTACCAGATTAAAAGGTATGCCACTTCCCTTTGCTTTCTTCCGGACGCGGACGCCATCAAACCAGGCGAACAATACGGTACCGGAATAGCAGCCGTCATCAAGTCCGGCCAACTGGCTATGGAGTGCGGTTTCTCCGTATCCGTAAAGGAGATTCCCTGTGGTGAAGGAAATACGAAAAATGATCCGGACTCTTACTGCACCAGCCGTACCAAGTTCAAAGACCTTGACGAAGTAGATTTCATCACTTGGTATGCCGGATATGCCTTCAAGGCTGACGGTTCCACCGAAGACAAAAGTTCAGCCGTATCCAAGATTGCCCAGATGGTGGCCATGGTTGGCGATGAAGTCACAGAACAAATGTACCTGGAGCAGCTGAAGAAAATCTATAACCATAAGAATCTTTGGCTGACGGCCATCAACCGTGAAAAGAAGAAAATTTCCGAATCCAGGGCAGACAAGACACAGACCATCAACCGGGATTTGCTGGCCAAATATGGGTTCTTTGAGTCCAACAACTGTTATTACTCGACCAACGACGGGAAAGAATATCAGTGGTCAAACTTCGTGATGCAACCGATGTTTCACATCAAGGACTCTCTTAACCCCAAACGACTGTACCGCATCAAGAACCAGAACCGCCAGGAGGAAATCGTGGAGATGAAGCAGGAAGACCTGGTGTCGTTATCAAAGTTCAAACAGAAGGTCGAAGGACTGGGTAACTATATCTGGCTGGCTACCGAAAAAGAAATGACACGCCTGAAGATGTATCTCTATGAACAGACGGAAACCGCAGTGGAGATTACCCAGTTAGGGTGGCAGCGTAAAGGATTCTATGCGTTCGGCAATGGAGTATTTGACACCGAATGGCACCCGGTAGATGATTATGGCATCGTTCGCCTGGGCGATAAAGGAAACTACTACCTTCCGGCCTCCAGTCTGATTTACCGGGACGATGACAAGCTGTTCCAGTTCGAACGACGATTTGTCCACCTGAACTACTCCGGCATCTCCATGAGAGACTACTTTTCCAAGCTGGTAGGAGTTTTCGGAGATAATGCAAAAGTGGGTATCTGCTTCCTCCTGGCCACATTGTTCCGCGATGTGATTACCGGTTATACCAAGAGCTTCCCCATCCTGAACCTGTTCGGGCCGAAAGGTTCAGGAAAGTCAGAGCTCGGTCACAGCCTGATGTCCTTGTTCATTATCGACAACACACCTCCCAACATTCAGAATGCCACTATCCCGGCACTGGCCGAGCTGGTAGCACAATGTTCAAACGCCCTGGTACATATTGATGAGTTTAAAAATAACATTGACATCGACAAACGCGAATACTTGAAAGGTTTATGGGATGGAGCCGGGCGCAGCCGTATCAACATGGACAGAGACAAGAAGCGTGAGATAACAGCCGTTGACTCAGGAGTCATCCTTTCCGGACAGGAGATGGCAACAGCTGATATAGCTCTCTTCAGTAGACTTATATTCCTGACGTTTTCCAAATCAGAATTTACCGATGCGGAAAAGAAACGATACAGCGAACTGGTAGACATTCGCAAACGAGGCCTGTCACACCTGACCCTTCAGATATTGCGTCATCGGGCCAAGATGGAGCAACAGTTCGTCAGCAACTTTCATTCCTGTTTGTCAGACATTATTGAAGGACTGGGGGCGGAGAAAGTGGAAGACCGAATCTTGCGTAACTGGATCATACCGCTGGCAGCCTTCAGAACGCTCGAGGGTGTACTTGACTTGCCGTTTTCATACCAGGATATTTGCAAGGTTACACTGGATGGCATAGTCCGTCAGAACGCAGAATGTAAAAGCAACAATGAACTGGCCAACTTTTGGAATGTGGTATCTTATCTGCAGCAGGATGGTGAGATATTTATCGAAGGTGACTACCGTATAGAATATGTCAATAAGTTCAAAAGCAACCTGATAAAGATCGAGCAGCAGTACCAGGAACCCAAGGCCATCCTGATGATGCGCAAGAACCGCATCTTCATGCTGTATAAAAAGTTCGGCAAGCAAGTTGGCGATTCAATTCTTCCGGAAGGCTCGCTGGTGTACTACCTGGAGAACTCCAAGGAATACATGGGTAAAAAGAACTCAGTCCGGTTCAAAAACATACAGCGTGGTGTGGAAGTTCAGAAAATAGAAACGACTCCCACTGGAGGAATATCCTACAAAAAGACCTCGACACCGGACATTGCCCTGTGTTTCGATTACAAGATGATTAAGGATACTTATAATATTAACCTCGAGGTAGAGGTGGAAGGCAATGAGACCACAAGTGATGATTTAGATGAGTAATAAAAATGGTTTTAGAGTTGTAGAAAGGCGTGGCGTCGTGAGGACGCTGCGTCTTTTTTATATGCCCGGAGCAGTACTCACCCTTTTTCAAATGGGGTGAAAAAGGCTTCTACACTTTCTACACCTTCTACAATGTTAATAATGAGATATTTATATATTCTACATACATTCTACAAACCTTCTACAAAATTCTACAAAATGCTGTTTTTGTTAAAACCTTCTACAAATTACTTCATTTTCTACATAATTTCTACAATTGTAGAAGCCTTATAAAATTATAAACTATTGATTACCAGTATATTTTATTTTCTGTAGAAAGTGTAGAAGGCGTAGAAGGCAAAAAGTATGTCATATCTGGAAATATACTTTTTGCTTTTGGAGCAGATTAATGACAAATTTATTTATCTAAAAAGTAATATATATATTATATTTATAATAAATAATCAATTCATTATGAGCCACATTGTGTTTTATATCAAACTGGAGCCTTATTTAAAGCAATGGCTTCACAATAGCCTGGGAAATCCGGTGGTATTTCCACCGCAGAGTAATGAGAATGCTGTCATCCGCCGGTTCCTCCGGAAAAGACCACCGGAAGTTCAGCCGGAAATGGCAGAAGACGAATTGACAGCCATCGTCATTCCCGACAGCAAAGCCAAACCGCCGCAATATTATAACTACCTGGGCAAAAAAGCCAAGGCAGCTGTAAAGGAGACCATCGAAGACCTGTTCCGGGCGAACCTCTGGAATGAGATGAGCGACCTGACTAAGCGCGATTGCGGCCTGAACAAGACCATCGCTGCCTGGTGTGAAATGCACGGCATCGATGACGACTATTCGGAGACTGTCAGACAGAAATACTACCGTATGAGGACCAGTTATAGCCGGAGAGGTATCTTTTTAGGTTCTTTAACCAGAAAACACTCGGATGAGTAGGCCGTTTTTGTACAAACCCAAACAACACCGAACACACATAATCCAATAACAAAAATCATGGTACATCTGATTCAGAACATTAGAAAAGTAGAATGCATCGAGGCCTATCACCTTCAGCATTCAGACATCATAGCCGACCGGGGAGTATGGCTGAATGTCTACCAGCAATTCAGCCCAATTTCGACCATCGGGCTGAGTTCAGTCGAGATTTCCGACAAAATCGAGAACAAACAACGCATTTTCACCACCAAACTCACCATGTTCCGGTCAAAGAAGCTGCTACCTGGTGCCAAAAAGTTCTGCTTCAAGGTAACAACCGTCACCGGCTCCCAGTTCCTGATTGGTTCATCCGAAAAACCTTACCCCGTCATACAAAACGAAGAGACTTTTCCGTCCGCAGCCAGTGGACGGGCAGGTGTTACCGTCACAGTAACCCTGACCTCCCCTATTCCAATGCTTGCCATATTAGATTAGAGTCTTTTTATGCAATATATATAAGGTATAATATTGCGTAGACTAATTTTCGACAACATGGATTATAGTATTAGTATTGATTCACACATCGGTCCTTGGGGATATTCAAAGAACTATATCCGAAGCCAGATGTCAGGTTTGAAAAACAAGCCTGTCAATGTGCGTGTATCGTCCCTCGGTGGCTCGGTGGACGATGCGCTCGACATCCGGCAGCAGTTTCTTGATCACGGCAACGTGACTTGCTACCTGTATGGATACGTAGCCAGCGCGGCTACCATCCTGGCTACCGGTGCCAAGAAAACCTGCATGTCCAGATATGCATTCTACCTTATTCATAAGGTGTCAAACTGGGTGGATGCCTGGGGTAATTACAATGCCGACCAGATTCAACAGCTCATTGATGATCTGAAGGCTAACAAGCTGGAGAATGATAAGATGGATTTGGTATTGGCCAATCTCTACGCCAACAAGTGCAAGAAAAAGGTAGATGACATTCTTCCTATTTTAAAAGAGGGCCGCTGGCTTACTGCACAAGAAGCACTTGAATACGGATTCATTGATGAAATCGTAGAAGAAGGTTCAAAACTGAACTTCGACGATGCCATGAAGACCCGTTTCAACATGTTCCATCTTCCGGCTTTGCCTGCGATGGAGGACAAGACCGAAAGTCCGGAAGCAGAAACCGCACCCAGTTGGTTCAACAATTTCGTGAACAAATTCTTCAAGGGACACCAGCCGGATACTCCACAGGCACAAAATAAACCACTCAATCATTCAACAACACAAATGAAAAAGGATTATCAGAAAGTCAATTCCATCTTGAAAATCGAGGGTGTGGAAGTTGACAAAGATGGTAAGGTGATGCTTACCGAAGATCAGGTCAAGGCCCTCAATGACCACATCGCCCATCTGGAGCAGGAATCTTCTGATAAAGACAATCAGATTTCCGATCTGAAGAAGCAGAATGAAAACCTGCAAAAAAATGATGGTGAGGAAACCACACACATCAATGGTGATGAAGGTGAGGATGACGACATTGCAAAACTAAACACTGCTAAAGAATTGTTTAACGACGTAAAAGATTTGTTATAAGATGGCAGACACAACTGGATACGTAAAAATTACGGATGAGCAGCTGGCCAAGTCGGCTGTTCGTTATCGAAAAGAATTACTGATGATGCCGGTACTGGCATTGGGTACAACTTTACAGCACATGACACAAAGACCGGGTGTTCGCGGTAAAGAAGTGGTAGGCGAATTATCTGGCGATATTGAGCTGGGACCTTATGACGAAGGACGTGAAGATACTGATGGAGTATCTATCAATCCGCGTACATTAGAAACCTTTCTCGGTAGTGTAGTAAAGAAGTTTTCTCCTAACTCTGTATGGCAGACCATTTACGGTAATCTGATTACAAAAGGAGAGGCTTTGAAAAATGTAGATATTGCCCGCCAGGTGCTGGCTTTCCTGACTGCGAAAATGGGTGGTAACTTGAATGCTTCTATTTGGAACGCGAAACGTAACGACAGTGGAACCAAGACCAAAGAACTTTTCAATGGTTTTGACACCATTACCAAAACTGAAAAAGACGCAGCTAAAATCTCTACTGATTTGGGTAATATGTTCACCATCGAAGCAATCAGTAAAGATAACGCCGTAGATGTCTTGAAAGCATTTTACCGTGCAGCTGATCCGGTTTTGCGTGAAACGCAAACTAAATTGTTTATTCCTCAGGGAGTGTACGATAATTATGTAGACGATTACCAGGCGACTGTGGGGCATGTACCTTATAACACCAGTTTTGAAAAAACGGTACTCGAAGGTTCCAATGGCCGTTGCGAATTGGTTCCGCTGGCGAATAAGGCAGGTTCACCGTTCATCCACCTGACAACCAAGAGCAATATGCTCGTAGGTTTTGGCAATGGTGCCGATGCGGAGAACATTACCGTTGAGAAGCATCATGCATTCAAACTGGATTACATCGCTACAATGTACTTCGGTACAGAATTTGAATCAATTTCTAAAGAGCGTCTGCTGGTTGGTACCGTCGACGGTACAACTCCGGTTCTCGCTGGCATAGGAGGGTAAATTATGGCAGTAGATTGTACAAGCAAAGGGATGTACGAATCCCTTTCCTGGTGTCCAGGTCAGACCTCACAGCCAGGTATCAGACGTAAGGTTTTCTTCATTCCGAAAAGCTGGATTGAAAAATGGCCGGTGCTTCCTGACATTGACGGAGCGGAGAGCATGGCTGCATTAGCCACATACGAAGGCGACTTTGTGCTGGCGGCAGACAAGAAATGGCAGTACCTGGAGGTATTGACCACCAAATCCAACATTGCCTCTGATTCACAAGGTGAAAAGCCTTCCAAAACGATTCTTAACAAAGCCACATTGTTATATGCCGGTACAGACGAAGAAGCATCAGGATTTTGTCGACAGGCAAATAATGATGAGATGATTTATCTGTGCCAGCAGCGTAACGGAAAGTTTCGCGTGGTAGGTTCAGAAGCTTATGATCCTGATACAACAATTTCCCAGACCTCCGGCGAAGGAGAAACAGGTACAGCGGGAACTACCCTCACGGCACAGTGTACGGACATTTGCCCGTCACCGTTCTACACAGGCAAAATCGAAACAGAAGATGGCGATATCTCCGGAGCGGATGGTAGCGCAATCCTTCCGAGTGGATAATAATAGGAGGCTACAGTTATGTACATAGATGAACAGTTCACCATAAACATGCAAGGCTGGCTCAATACGGAGCCGGCCAAGCGTGACCTGATGAAAGGTGCGGAAATGGTGCTCAAGCTGACCCGTAACCGCATCCTTTATCAGAATATTTCCCACAATCCGCAGAAGTTTGCAAGCAAGATTGAGTATGAGCTGAAGAAACACCTGGCCATCCGCCTGGACCGAAAGACGATTCAGGACGTGGTCAAGATGGACAAAGAGCTGGTTCCAGCCGTAGCTGAAACACTGGCCACCTTCCAGCCTGAAATCAGTTCCGATGACGACACACCGCAAGAAGCTACCATCGCAAAGGGTAAACGCGCGGATCACGATTCATTGCCCGAAGAAATTCGTCAGCTGTGGGAAGACAACAAAGACATCTATTTCCGCTTGAAGCAGACTTTTGAGACTTTGAAAACCATGAAGGATGCTCTTCCATGCGACAGGTACGAATACTTGAAGCTACTGGAAGAGCTGGATGCCAGATATCGGGATAACATGAACAAGTACGACCATTTCAATCCGGACACTCAGGGTGCCGGCGGAGCAGAAGGTGAATCACCTGAAGACCCCGCTGAAATGGCCAAAAAAGTCAGTGCAGCCCGCGGCTATCTGTCAGACAACAAGAAGAAACTGGCAGAGCTGAAGGAATCCGGAGACCAGGAGAAGTACGAGAAGCTGCTGGCCAAAGTACAGCAGAGATACGACTTCCTTATCTCCACCGGAAACAACGTAGGAGAAGACCAGGTGAATGCCTTACGTGAATTAGGGTTGAAAGCATGAAACATGTAAACCGATTGCTGAAGCCGTTATCCGATGTGCCGTTACAAGCATACCTGGATAACCGGCTTCAGCTTTTTGATGTTCTTGAGTACATCCTGTCACAGACCGGACCGGCTAAGGTCTATGTATCCACCTTTTCTACATCCGAAGAGTTCTTGCGCCGGTTGTTTTCGCTTCGCAAACGGAAGATGATCCTTCACTCCGTTCTGCTTGCTGACCTGAAGGCAGCTCGAAAGACCGTCAACTTGTATACCTTTATGTCTTCCGTATTCGATGACGTGTACCTCACGGAAAACCATTCCAAGGTATTGCTTATCGAGAACGATCGCTGGATGGTTACAGTCGTTACCAGTCAGAACCAGACGCGAGGCAACCGGACAGAATGTGCGATGATCACGACACAGCCTGACATCTTTCTCACTTTGCGAGACCAGTTTTCAGAGATTATTAATACCCGAAGCCTACACCTCAATGGAATTCACTTCAACACAGATTAACAGAATTAAGGAACTTGCTGCGATGCTCACTCCAGTGTCGGATATCGCTGTTCTGATGGACGTAGATGAACGCCGTCTGCGAGAAATCATATCCGACAAGTCCCATCCGGTCAGTATTGCTTACCGTAAGGGGAAAGCCGAAAGAGCTTTGCAGATCCGGCAGAATGAGCTGGAACTGGCCGAAGCCGGTAGTCCGCTGGCGGTACAGCTGGTAGGTTCTTATATCCGAGATATGGATTCCGATGAAGATTTATAACTATGCCATTACCCGCAACAATTGATATTGCAAAAGAAAATCTCTTTGCCTCGGTCGACGAGATGAAAGAGCGTAACATTCCCGAAGTCATTCAGCAGCGTCTGCTCAGACTTCGGGACATGTATAATTATTGGCTCCAGTACCCGCGCATACGAGAACAGGAAATCGTTTTGGAACTTCAGAAGCGATACCAGATACAGAAGTCAGCTGCTTACGAAGATATTCGGATCATCAAGTATCTGCTGGGTGATTTGAACAAAGCCACCAAGGACTACCATCGCTACCGCTTCATCCAGCGCAACGAAGAGAGCTACGAGATGGCCAAGCGAATGAAGGATGCCAGGGCGATGGCCGCTTGCGACAACTATTACGCCAAGTACATGCAACTCGACAAAGAGGACGCCAAGGATTTAGGCTACGACAAGATTGTGGTGCAACCCTTCCAGCCGGACAGCGACCCGACGATTATCGGAATTAAACCGATACCGAACATCCGGCAGCGCATTGCGGATAAGATAAAGCAGTACATGAATGAGGATGTCCAGGACATCCAGTTCGAAGATGCAGACTTCAACGAAGACGACATTTTCAACCCTAAAAAATCACAGGAGGCACTCGAACCATGAGAGAATACTTCCATGACACCCAGCAGCAGGTTCTATTCACCCCGGCAAAAGACATAGTGCTTTGTGCCGGACGTGGTTGGGGTAAAGGTCCGATTCATGCCGCCATCAACCTGCGTAACATGCAGCGTATGCCCGGAAGCATCACCGGTTTTGTGGCGGCCAACTGTAAACGTGCCCTCACCAACACCATCCCGTCCATGCTGATCCACTGGCAGCGATGGGGATTCAAACGTGATGTGCACTGGACCATCGGAAAGAAGCCGCCGAAGTCGTGGGGGTGGGGTGAACCTATCTTCCAGCCTGACAACTGGGAGAATGTGATTTCATTCTACAACGGATCCATCGGCTACATCATCAGCCAGGACCGTTCCGGAACCTCCAACTCCTTCTCTCTTGATTATCTCGACATCGACGAAGCAAAGTATATTGACTTCGAGCAGTTGAAGGATGAAACCCTTCCGGCGAACCGAGGTAACAAACAATACTTCGGTCATCACTACTTTCATCACGGCATGCTGATTACTTCTGATATGCCGGTGACGAAGAAAGGTTCCTAGTTTCTGGATTACGAGAAGAAATGCGATCCGGAACTGATTGAAGTCATCCAGGCGACAGTGCATGAGATTTGGCGAACAAAGAAACGAATCCGTGACCTTCAGGCTAAATCAGAACCTGTACCTTTATATCTGAAAGACTATCTGCGCACCCTGAACCGTGATGTATGCCGGATGGGTTCTGTTGCTGTTTTATATCGTGAGTTCTCCACGATCGAGAATATGCAGCTGCTGGGCGAAGCATTCATCAACCAGATGAAGCGTGACCTTCCTCCGCTTACCTTTCAGACGGCCATCCTCTGCCGACGTATCGGTATCAGTCGAGACGGCTTCTACTCCAGCATGACGGAAGGGCACAAATACAATGCGACTGACTTCAGCTACCTGGACAGCCTGGAATATCAGTTCGACAAAATCAAGGAGCCTTCCTGCCTGATGGATGCAGACCTCGATAGGGATAAGCCCATCTGCATCGCCTTTGACTTTAATGCCAACATCAACTGGCTGGTAGCCGGCCAGCCGGACCGGAACCGGCTGAAGGTGATTAAATCTTTCTGGGTAAAGTATGAACGTAAGCTCGAGGCCCTGGTGGATGACTTCTGCAAATATTACCGGCACCAGCGAAACAAGCTGGTTAACTTCTATTACGACAGCACGGCCCTGGGTTCCAACTATGCAGTAAATGACGAAGACTTTCATTACGTCGTCGAGCGTGCTTTCAAGGACAGAGGTTGGGAAGTTAATTCCGTCTATATAGGCCCCCCGATGAAACACATAGAGAAGTGGCTGCTAATCAATCGTATGTTTGCAGGGAAGGCAAAGCTCATTCCATTCTTCAACGAACAGAACAACGAGGATCTGCTTATCTCTGTACAGACAGCTGGTGTGTACAATGGTGGTAAGGATAAGAGAGGGGAGAAGTTGGCTGAAACAGAAGAAGACCAGCTTCAGGCGAGAACGGACGGTTCGGATGCTTTCGATACGTTGTGTATCGGTTGTGAGCGTTTCCCTCAGATGATCGACGATATCTTCGTGACATCATCAATGTAAGTTTCAATAGCTAATTAGTTTTATATTAAGGTGTAGCCCTGGCGACCGTGCGAATGGTTGTCGGGGCTGTTTTTTTATGCGTGCGATAGCGTGTACCGTGCGTGTGGACGTTTGTGCCGTTACATATTCCGCTTTTATCAAAGGTGCTAATTAGGTTTATGGCGTAGGGCGGTGGGGGGTCGGAAAACCGACGCCCGCATAAAATGCGGTATTTTGAGGGGGTAATCGATTGATTGTGTGCTGTTTTTGTATCGGATGAGCGGAAATTCAGAATAAATCCGCCTGTTTAAGCCTGTTTTTGCTTGCTAATTTACTGTTACACAATCTGCTGGCACCCGAGAAATTCCCAAAATTTATCGGGTAGAAAGGTAGAAAGACACTCGATAGTCTTTCTGGCTGGCGATGGCGTTCACGCAGCGGCCCACCCGCCCCGTTGCTCTCCCTACTGGCGGTATAGCTAAAGCTATGTATTGTTTGACTGCTCTTCTTTGTCTGCTCTTCGCCAATAATTCGGTATCACTTCCGCTATGGTTTATGCCTTTTGTACCTGCAAAGGTAAATGTTCCGCTTCGTATGCCAAGTTCAGGCGCTGTTCTCGAAAAAATCTCCACCCTCACAAGACTCAGGTAGTATTCAAGGCTCTGCTTTTCGTGAAAACTTGTCTTTATACGCTTCGGAACACCTTTGCTGGCAGGTGTAAAAGGCGAAAACAAACCGTAGCGACAGCGAACGGAATAAAAAAAAGCTCAGAGCAGGAAGAGCAGAAATAAAGGCTCAACTCCCGAGCTCGGCACCAGAATAAATTTTAAGACCATGAAAACCTTTACCGAATCCATGCTAAACCAGTGCAGAAAGTACATGTTCAACTTCTTTGACTATCTGCCGACAAAGTACAAAGCCAGTTCAAGAGATTGGCAGGTGAGAAACTTTGTATGGGCTTTTAAGGATGGGAAATGTGCCGTTTCTGCCGCCCAGCTTGTTGCCAAGAAAATCCGTGAGCAGTACGGTAACGAAGCGAGTGACATCGTGTTTGCTTGCATTCCTGCCAGTAGCCAACGGAAAAATGAAATCCGATATAAGCAGTTTTCAGAGGAAGTTGCACGGTTGTCGGGCGCAGTCAGTGCATACGACCATATCACGGTAGAAGGTGAACGGCTGGCAATCCATGAAAGCAAGTCAGGAAAGCACGTCAATAATGTGCAGGTAGTCAATTTCGACAAGGAGTTTTTCAAGGGAAAGAAAGTACTCGTTTTTGACGATGTAATTACTCGAGGTTATTCCTACGCCCGTTTTGCTTGCCATCTTGAAACGCTGGGGGCTTCAGTTTTGGGAGGTATGTTTTTAGCAAAAACCTTATTTGTATAACAATTTAATAACCAACATTATGAAAGATTTATTTGAACTTTGTGGAGAGTGCAGACATTTGTCAGATAGTGAAGTAGTCTATCAGTTGACGAACAACAGAGAAACCAGTAAACGAGTTAATGAGATGTTATTGCGTGGCGACAATGTGTCGATAGAAGATGTTTGCCAGCTTTTGACACCGGCACGCAGGGACATGGCTCTCGCCGTGATTGAACTTTACAAACGTATCATAGACCGTAGAAGCAGCAGGGTAATTATCCGGCATAGTGAGGACATCTATAACCTGATGAAACCCTATATGGAAGATTTGGAAGTAGAGGAATGTTGGGCTATTTACTTGAACCAGTCTAACCGTGTTGTGAGGAAACAACGTATCTCTGTAGGAGGTATAACCAGTACGCAGGTAGATGTAAGAGTCATTTTGCGTGAAGCTCTGAAATGTAACGCCACGTCGCTGATACTTTGCCACAATCACCCGTCAGGAAACAGCCGACCCAGTAATGACGATAACCGTCTGACTGAATGTTTGAAGAATGCAGGCAATACTATGAATATAAAACTCTTAGACCATATCGTTTATGGTGATAAGGAATACTTTAGTTATGAGGATGAGGAACGCTTGTAGGGGTTGTAATCGGCTGTAGAAACGTTTTAGGGAGGTGGGTAGCGTAACAGCCGCCCGCCGCCCGATTTTACCGCTTTGTCACTTCGTTGGCGGCAAAAATCGGGCGGCGGGGAATAAGGTATTTGTTTTTTAACGCCTAAAATCGGCGAAAATGGATTGGATTTTTTCTAAAAGGTAGAAAATTTTCTATCAATTCTTTGGAAATGGTAGAATAATTACTACCTTTGCATTGCTGAACCAAAACAGAAAGGAGGAACAATGATAAAAAGTTCAGAATTTCATCGCCAACTGATTAAACGCGGAAAGAGGCGTGGATGGCATTGGGTGCAAGGAGAAGGTGACGGAAGTCATCGGATTTATGAAGACAAAAATGGGATCCGATATCCGGTCCCGTATCATGGAAGCAAAGAAATAGGCGAAGGCCTGAGGAAAAAAATCATTAAGGATATGGAGCTTGAATAAGCTCCTTCCTTAATGTTAAAATATAAGCTAAATAGAGCTTAAAACATAAAACCTGAATGGCTATGTTTACTATTAATGTTACAATCGAAAAAGGCGCTGATTTATTTAGTGCCTGGGCTGAAAACATCCCTGGAATTTATGGTGAGGGTGAATCAGTTAAAGAAGTGAAGGAAGATATTCTTAAATCAATTTCTTTGTTTAAAGAATATAATGATGAAAAGAATATTCCTGAAGAACTCAAAGGTGACTATGAAATCGAATGGCATTTTGATGTACAGTCATTTTTACAGTATTATAACGGCATATTTACAAAAGCTGCTTTAGAGAGAATTACCGGTATTAATCAAAAACAATTAGGACATTATGCTTCTGGTTTGAAAAAACCGCGTAAGGCACAAGTTGAAAAAATTGAAACAGCCTTACATAATTTTTTTGATGATATGCGTATGGTACATCTGGTATAAATTGTTTTTAGATCACTGTTTAATTCAACACTTTACTTTGACTGAAAAATAGGAGGAGCCTCTTTACAGGCTCCTTTTTTTATCCATTTCTTTGTCTGACTCTGAATATTTTGTAAGTTTGCGACTATTAAAATAATAATAAAAATTATAATGCCATGCCGAGAAATAATCAAGAAGCAGAATTAAACAAAATAAAAATTCCTGCCTACATTTCAGAGCCTGTAACAAGCCCTGTAGAAGTTGTTCATACTTATGCAGAAATGGTAACAAATATGGTTCATAAAATAGACTCATATAATAATAGGGATAACGAACATAAGATAGGGTCGAAACTACGTGGGAAAAGTATAACTAAACAAATACACCACATTGATTTTGATGTATATCAGGATGGGGATATTCCTGTAATCTTACTAAGAATATCAGAGAAGAAGAAGGGATTTACAGACTTAGCACTGGAAGCAGCTGAAAGAGAAAATCCATCTATCATTTCTCAAGAAGATGCTTTGGCCACACAGTATAATTGTGCTGTTTTATATCCCAATATTGATAATCGAGGAGAAGAAATATCAAATAACTGGATTACATTTGTATATGTAGATCCTGGCAAGACAGACAAGGATGTTATTAGTACTGTTAAAACGACACTACAGAGAGTATTGAAATTAAAAATTAAGAATGTCAAATCTAATGCCGCAAATGAGATGATTCAACGGGAAGGCTTGATTTCATGTCTAAAGGTTCAATATGTTGTAGTCTCAAACAATGAGAATGAAAATCTGGATATAAGAGGACAACAAGTCCGGGCAACTGTAAAAAAAATAAAGAATTTTGAATATCAAGACATACCATCAGAAGATGTGGAAAGATTCGTTAATAGACAGAATGAATGTCAATATTCAGAACGAAAAATATCTGTATCACTTGCAGAAAATCAAGAATTGAAGTATATTCACAAAGTTAATGAAGAGCAAGTTATAGCAGATGCTATTGAACAAGTTTATAATTATGAAACTGATATGTTGGCAAGAGATTTTCCTCGAATGTATAATTCTGATTTTATTTTAGAAAAAGTTCGGGGGGCTGCTCGTCAATTCTTTAGTAATGAATGAACTTATTATCATATTATTAAAAAACATTGGTTCCTTTTCAATAACAATGTTTGGGGTGGAGATAACTATTTTTACAGTCATCTACTCTTTTATTGTTTCCAAACGGTCTTACTACAAAGCAATAAGTCACGATGCAAAAATTCAACAAAGCCCATCAACATATTTATATACTGAAATTAAATTTGCAGTTAAATACATGAAAAGCTTAAAGAAGCTGAATCTATTTGTTCTGGCTTTGGCTACTGTTTCATTGATATTGTATGGATGGTCTTTGCTTATCTCTCCTATTCCAGATGAGAATTCGGATATTTTACTTTCACACAAAATATTAGGTTATTTTTCTGTTTTCTACATTATTGCAACATTAATACTACTTATCATTTACATTATTAAATATTTTAAGGAAGTTAAATTATAAAAGAACTGTATATAATGAAAATTAATATTCAAAATGACAAATATGAAATAATAAATGCAGGTAACATTATATTACCTAAAAACGATTATATAGAATTCAATTTTGAAAATTTGAATTTTAGAGTAATTTGCAAAGAAGAAAAAAAAGAAGATGGAACTCCTTCAGACTCTAGATATCAGACTCGTTTAGTTAAAGATGATAGCGGAAATATACTTTATATGGAACTAAGTATATACAATATTACTGGCAATATTTTTTCCGCAACAGAAGATATGATAGAGTTAGGCTTTTTAAGTAATCATTCATTGAGACTAAATTTTGCAATAAATGAAATAAGCAACGGCACTTACCTATTTGTATATACTTGGTATTTGTTTAAAGAAATAGAAGGAGAGAAAAATGAAAGAAAATAATAATTATGTAGATATACCAGATAATTCTTATAGAAACTTAAATTTACCAGCAAAGCTTCTTCATGAGCAGATGATAAAAAGAGAGGAGCATAAGTTTGCTTTGGATAAGTTCGACAAAGAAAATGCTCATCAGAAGGATCTTCTCAATAAGAAGTTAGGACGTGTAGGATTATTTTTTGGTGATTCAAAAAATTCGGCTAAAAATATTACTGCAGTTATAGTGTTATCTTTAATTATTGGCGGTAGTATAGTATCAGCCGTCATTTATTGGATAAAAAATGATGATGAATTATTATCACAAATATGGTCAGGTATATTCCCTATTATAACACTATCTTTAGGATATCTTTTTGGCAAATCAGGATATAATGAAAATAATACTGAAGGATAATTATTGATTTTAAATTATAAAACTAAAAGTCAACTTTATGATTCGAATAAATCGTTATGATTTGGATAATATTCATTGCAGCACTGGTTGGACTTGTATTCGTATCATATCTTAAAAAAACAGAGAGAAGCTCATCCTCAAATATAGATAGTAAAACAAGTACCACGAATGATTATAGAAGTAACTCCCAATTATCTGATTATACCTCTAATACGCACACACATATTCCAACACCTTCCACTGCAAAAAAAGTAAATTTTGCAGTGAAGGGTACATCCTATCGCTCTCAAGCCGATATTAATGCAGCAAGAAATGTTCATGTAGGCGATGAACTGACTTTAATCCATGAACCACACAATGATCATGACACATTTGCAATGATGGTATTAACTTCCGATGGGCATCATATTGGTTATGTAGAGAAAAAATATTCCATGTGCTTTTTTGTTTACAAAGACAATATCCATAAATGTGTCGTGACCAAAGTGACCAGTGACAATATTCCTTTTATCTATGCCGACGCTTACCTTCCATCAGACGCAAGAATTCCTGAGGATGATTTGAACGTTCAAAAAATGATGTCGAAAAACGGACAATATGTTGGAAATGGAGTTTCAGTTAAAATTATCACAGAGAGTAGCCTTGCCCATGAAGCCAATCCTGATTTGGTATTTGCTGAAAAATTAAAATATAGTGAACCAGAGAAAGCTGTTGAAATATTCTTGTCATGCGCTTCAAATGAATCTGGTTTGTATTCTTTACATCAGGCTTGCTTTTGCTATCGTAAAATGAAAGCCTATGATAAGGAAAAAGAATTGATTCAGCAAATTATAGCAATTTGTAAAGACGAAGGCAAGGAAGAATGCATTCCTGAATATGAATCACGACTAAAATCTGTTGAATATTGCATCAACAAACAGAACGAGAAAGAAGAACTTGATAAAGCGTATTCTCTTCAAAAGGAAGGTAAATATAAAGAGGCACTTGACCTTTATCTTTTTTACTTCAATAAGGATAAATTTGTTTTAAACTTAACAGACAGAATTATCCAATGTTATCGGAAGTTGAATGATAAATCAAATGAAAAAAGAATGCTTGAATATGCTCTAAAGAATAAACTTTCAGAATCTAATAGATTAAAGTATGAGAAAAGCCTAGAGAAATTAAAGAATTAATAACGACATTACAAATTATAGCATATGAAAATAAAATATCTTATTTTAATTACATGTAGTACCATTATTTCTTCTTGTAATAATGGGGAAATGGAACGTAAAATTCAAAGTTTGACATCTGAGGTTACTTTGCTCAAAGATTCTTTGAATAAGGTAATGCCAGAACTAGAAGGCTATAGAAATAGTCCAGAAAAATTATGCTCAAACATTGATGAGTTGTACAAATCAGGCGATATTTATGAGCTCAAATCTATTAAGAGTAAATTGGAAAAATATCATCCCGAATCCAAGGAATATGCTATGGTGAAAGATTTGGTTTCTAAGTACGAAAAAGAACAACAGGAGAAGGCCGAAGCTGAGAAGAAAGAGCGATTGCAAGCTGTAAATAAATTAAGAAAAAAATATGACGACATAAACCATATTACTTGGTATGAAAATCCATATTTTAGACATTATACAAATACTAATTATACATCAATATATATAGGTCAAGATGATAGTAGTATTTGGTTAAGGTTGATGATGTCTTATGAAGGAGAAGATTGGATCTTCTTTGAATCTGCTTATCTTTCGTATGATGGCAACACATTTGATATACCATTTGATAAATATAGAGATAAAAAGACTGAGAATGATACACGAGTATGGGAATGGATAGACGTTCGTGTGAGTGATGATTTACTTGCATTCTTAAGAAAAATGGTTAATGGTAAAAGTGTAAAAATGCGTTTGAGCGGAAAATACACTAACACACGAAAACTTACTAATACAGAAATAAAAGCAATTAAAGATGTGTTATTAGCCTATGATGTATTGGAAGCAGAAATGCATAAAGAAGCAAAAGACGAATTAGTAAAATCCCTCAAAGGAGAGTGATAACCTAAACTTATTCTTTCACAGTACTCTTTAGCCACGCATACTGAAAACATAACTCAAAGGCTCTATAAGAAGCGGAAACCCAAAAAGTTTCCGCTTTTTCTTTTGCCATTCCAAAATAAATCCTCATATTTGCAATGCTGTACATTTGAATCAGGCGAGATGGCTCGCCAAATAACTTTGCTGCGGGCATTTTTTATGTCCAAGGCATAGCCTATTATATCTTATAGTTCCGTCCCGTGTGGAGTCTTAATGGACCCACGGCCTGATTCAGGTGTACAGCAGCGGGGAGCGGAACTTTTTTTGTTTCCTCTCCGTTCTTTAACCAACATATTGTTTCATTTTAAACTGCTGTACAAAAATGAAAAATCAAATTGCATTGCCTGCAAACCAGGCAAGAGAAAGCCGTATATCGTTATGGCTGAACCGTAAGAATTGTATCTTTTCCGCTCTTATGGAAGAGAGAGTATCAAACCGTCAGGCTGTGCTTGTTTCTCAAGTACTTGCTTCCTTCAGCATTCTTAGCTGTTCCTTTTTTATTCATTGGCTGGCTGCCGTTGCTTGCCTGTGCTGGTTTATTTGTTCCGTTCTGCTTTGTAAGAAAGGAGGTTTGCGATGACCGATTACACGCCACAACCCGCAACGTTTCGCGTAGACAAATATCAGGCATACGAGGATGGTAAAGTTCTGTTTGAACAATACACTATTCTCATGTATGTGCCGAAAACGGAGCATACCCACCCACTCAGAACGGCTTAATCCACCCACAATTATTGCTAAAATGGCCTTGAAAAGTGCCTGAAAAACGGAGTATATCCGTTCATTTCAGCTAAAAACGCCACAAAACGCCATAAAAAAACGGAGCATATCCGTTCAGTGGTTTTTGATTACGATAAAATGTCCGTTTTAGTATACAGAAATCGGAGTATATCCGTTCAGAGATAAGAATGTAATGATACAATAATCAGTTGTTTACATTCGAAAAACGGAGCATATCCGTTCACCTTCTCACAGAAACGACAATGCCTGCATAAAAAACGTGGTATGTCCGTTCACTTTCCACTCTTTCCCGTATCTTGTATGCAGAATATAATCTTCATACAATACGACTATGGCAGGAAAAAGTAAGAATATGAGCCAGATCAAACAACTTCTTCTACTAAAGAAGAGCGGAATCTCCAACCGCAAGGCTGCTGATATAATCGGCATGAACAAGGAGACAGTGAACAACTACATGAATAAGGTCAACGCTGACAGCCTGAGCCTTGATGAACTTATCAGGTTGGATGATCCCATTCTTGAGCACCGTCTCAAGGGCGGCAATCCTGCATATAGCGACAAGCGTTTTGAAACATTCAAAGCCCTTCTTCCATATCTTCAGGAGGAGATGAAGCGCAAGCATGTCACGCTGAAGCTGCTTTGGGAGGAATACCGTAATGAGCATCCGGATGACCACTACAGCCTGACACAGTTCCGTTTTCATTACAATCAGAACACAGAGGCCGGAAAGGAATCGCCATCTACCATACTTGCCGACATGCGTACTGGCGGCGAAAAGCTTTTCCTCGATTTTGCCGGTGATACCATGGGGTACGTTGATATGGAAACCGGTGAGGTCGTCCAGTGCCAGGCTTTTGTAGCCACTCTGCCTGCAAGCGACTACGGTTATATCCTCTTCGTACGTTCACAGCGCACGGAAGACTTTGTATATGCCATAACGCAGTGCCTGAAACATCTTGGCGGCGTACCAAAGATGCTTGTCCCTGACAACCTTAAAGCTGCTGTTGTCAAGACCGACAGATATGAGCCTTCACTTAACCGTGTAATGGAGGATATGGCCAATCATTACGGTACGGTCATCATACCGGCACGTCCCGCACACCCAAAAGATAAAAGCAACGTGGAAGGGACCGTGAGGCTTGTCTATATGCGTGTGTTTGCCGAACTCCGCAATGAAACCTTCCATTCACTGGAAGAGCTTAACCGGGCAGCCTCGCTCAAAATGAAAGCGCACAACCAGAAACGCATGCAGAAGCATCCTTATACGCGTGAGGAACGGTTCCTTGCCGTAGACAGGCCTAATCTTATGCCGCTGCCTGACAGGGATTTTGAGATTGTGTCATATACCGATTTGAAGGTGTCAACCAACTGCTGTATCTATCTCGGACGTGACCAGCACTATTATACAGTACCCTATCAGTATATATCCAAAACTGCACATGTTGCATATACACGCACATTGGTAAAAGTATATGTGGACGGTGAACTTGTAGCCACTCACATACGTGATTACAACAGGGGAAAGTATACTATCGTAAAGGAGCATCTTGCAAGCAACTCCCGGGAATACAGAGGGATGAGTGCAAAATCATACATAGAGCGTGCCGAGCGTGCATCCGGCATACTTGGAGATGTAATCCGCCGCATATTTTATTCTTCCACAATGCCTCCGGAGACTCATTACAAGACCTGCGACGGGCTTCTAAACCTGCAAAGGAGCAGTGATCCGGCCGTTTTCCAGAAAGCCTGCGAGACAGCCCTGAATGTAGACAGATGCAACTATCGCTTTATCCGTTTACTGGTAGAGAGCAAGTGTGCCGGTGTGGGGCAACCTTCATTTTCCTTTGCTCCTCCGCAGCACTGTAATATCCGTGGGAAATCACAGTTCAAATGACAGACTTCTAACACTCAAAACAAATAACGATGGATGAAATTATCAATGCTCTAAGAAACCTTAAGATGCCCGGAATGGCCCATTACTGGGCTACCATGCAGGAGACGCGACAGGCAGAGTCGCTCTCCTTGAAAGACGGTCTGCAACTGCTTATACAGGCTGAACTGGATAACCGGAATCAAAGCCGGAATGCCCGTCTGATAAAAAAAGCACACTTCCGTTATCAGGCTTCCATAAGTGAAGTTATCTATGACTGCAAGCGTGGCGTGGACAAGCAGAAAGTGCTTAATCTTGCCACTTGTGACTATGTGAAAAACGGGGTGTCCATACTTATTACGGGAGCTTCCGGTACAGGTAAAAGCTGGTTGGGTACAGCGTTTGGTCATCAGGCCTGCATGAACGGATATAAAGTTGCTTATTATAACCTGTACAGGCTCTTCGAGGAAATAAGCCTTGCCCGCATATCCAGTACTCTGCATCGTTTCTTCGCCAAGCTGGCACAGACTGACCTGCTTATACTGGACGACTTCGGAATGAAAGTTCTTGACGGACAACAGTTGCTTGACTTTATGGAGATTATAGAAGACCGCCATGGACAAAAAGCTACGATTATCATATCACAACTGCCGGTTGCTAACTGGTACGATGTGATGAAAGGCAACACGACTGCAGCTGATGCAATATTAGACAGGCTGGTACACACAAGTGTGCGCTTCGAGCTACAAGGCAGCAGTTTACGTCAAAAAAGACATCAAAACTGCAACGTTACAGACGAAAATCAATAAATTTGCATCGCCATAGGTAAAGAGTATGAAAAGTGAACGGATATCCCCGTTTTGGGTGAACGGATATCAACCGTTTTCAGCACATGTATGGAAGTGATAAATTATGCTGTACACGTCCGGAGATGGAGCAGCTCAGTGAATTGATTCAAACCGCATTGAACGATAGAAAGGAGGCAGATCATGGCAAATAAAAAAGTAGAATTCGACAAATATATTCTTTATCGTTACTTTCAGGAATATCTTCCTGCCGATAAAGTAACAGATGATGTAATCTATAAAACTTCACAGCAGATCCAGGATGAACTGTCTGATATGGCAGAGATCAGCATTAACGATATCGCTAGGGCGATGGTGGATTTGGGCTATGAACTAACCATTTCCCCCGATGGCCGTCCGGCGTGGATCATGTTGCGCAAGTAGCTGTATGTATAAAAAAGGTGTGGTGTCGTAATGATGCTGCACCTTTTGTCTTTTTACCCATTTCCGGGGCTGGGTATCTTTGAGAAAAACAAAGATGTATGCTCACTATTCCTCAAGATATACCCGATTTTGTGCTGTCTTCCCAGCTGGACAATTTTACGATCAGTGCAGACAAACAGGTGGATTTTGTCCTGAAGCAAGGCGATACCATCATATTGCAGGAAAATTATACGCCGGATGCAAGCAATCAGATACGGATACTCGATATGTTCTCCCTGATGGAACCTTATCTGATTGCGTCACCGTTTCTTCAGTTTAGTTATACGGTTTCCGCTTCCGGAGAAACTTCCATTTCTAAAACCTTCACAGTCTTGTTGTGTCGTTCTGTTGTTCCTTGTTCCGCGGAAGATTTTGTGAATGGCTATTTTCTTACTACACTGGCGGGACGTGACAAAGTTACTTCCTTTGGCCGGACAGAGACTCTGTACTTCGTCAATGGGCTATTGACTGAGGAAGAGGCAACTACTGGAGTTACGGCTGAATGTGTATTTGTAAATGATGACAATCGGCTATTAAAGAGAATTGTTCCGTTAAGTCTTGTAACTAAATACGGTATTTATTCGGTCGACGTATCTCCTTCGAGATTTAACTTGTCAGGATATCATTTGTTACGTTACGCTGTAATAGCTGCTTCTCGGAAACAGGTTTTCCATGTGGATCAGTCAGAACCGGAGGCCATTGGTCTGAAGTTCCGTAACTCATTTGGATTGGTAGAAACTTTCTACTTTATCGGTGGCGATACGGTAGAACCGGAGCTTACCCGGAGTGCGTCATACTTTGCCGGTCAGTACAAGACCTATTACGTAGACGAGCAGCGTAAGCACACGCTCAATACAGGATATATTCCAGAATCTATGTTTGCTTTGGCAGATGATTTGGCGAGAACTACGGAAGCCTGGTTGATGGACGATTCCGGAGATATCCCGATAACCATTATAGAAAGTGATACCAGCCGGAGCGATGAAGACGATGGCTTGTTTTCATTTACCGTTACATACATCTTGGCTTCTCGCTGTCAGCAGCGGATTCATTTGCTCCCGGAAGTGTTCGATGATTCTTTCGATGATACTTACAATTAAAGCCTATGAACGTAATACATATCAAAGACGCATTGAGGTTGCTCGAGTCGGGGCAGCCTTGTAACCTGAAGTTATGGAAACTCAGTACAGGCGACATTCTGGAATACCGTGGTGCAGTGTGTGTCGGCTCACATTGGCGCCGGGGTGTCCATCGTGTTCGTCTTCCGGCATCCGGCTTGATCCGGGCTTTCCGCGATATATCTCTTTTCGAAATAAACAACATGACAATTTATCTCTAATATGGACAAAACAATTTCACAATACGACGACAACTTCATTCCTGGTGAGATATTCAACATCGAGGTTTCCAATGTAGCCGCCGAAATGGCATCCGTTGAGGACAGCAGCTTGGTTTTTGACGAAGACGCGAATATCAGAACGACACCTGTTCCGAATCGGAAAGGCATGGTATATGTAAATTTCGGTGAAGACAATCAGCTCCCTTTTAATATTATCAAGATGATTGGTGTTGATGAAGTGATGAGCCAGAACAAGCTGTTCAATGTCATTACTTGTTATGGTGCCGGACTGAAGTATATGGACGTTGATACCAAACAGCCGACAACCCATCCCGAAATCAAACGCTGGCTGGTTCGCAACAGCTTGCCGTTGTTCCAGCTCGAGCAGGCAACAGACATGAAATACTTTTTCTTTTGTGTGTCGGTCATTATTCTTTCTCAGGATGGCAAGCGAATTAACCGTCTGGTGCATAAAGAAGCCTGCTATTGCCGTTTTGAAAAGGCGAGAAATGGCAAAATCAATCATGTGATTTATGCCAATTTCCGTGATAATGTTTCACTCCGTCCGGAGGATTACGAAGTCATTCGTTTGCTTGATCCGCGCGACCCGATGGGTGATCTGATGGTACTCATGGGGCGTGAACCTGGGCGCGATGGCGAAACAAGGATTCGTACCGGCGAACGGAAATTTGCTATTCTGGTACGCTTCCCGACGCCGGGGTTCCAGTATTATCCAATTCCTTATTACACCAGCATCTTCCGGGGCGACTGGTACGATATCAAGCGACTGATCGGGAAAGGCAAGAAGGCTAAGCTCCGCAACCATGCCAGCGTAAAATATCAGGTCGAGGTTCACAAGGATTACTGGCGAAACATCTGTGAAGAAGATCATATCACCGAACCGCTGAAAAAGATGGAGCGCATCAAGAAAGAAAAAGAAAACATCAAGAACTTCGTTTCCGGCATTGAGAACAGCGGTAAGGTTTGGATCACCGGTTACTACATCGATCCGAACGGCCGTGAAGTCCGTATGGTTCGCATCAACGTGATTGAAACCGGCAAGGAGGGTGGTGACTGGAGCGAAGATATTCAGGAAGCCAGTAACATCACCTGCTATGGCGACAACATTCATCCTAATCTGGTAGGTGCCACTCCGGGTAAAGGGCAGAGCAACAACTCCGGTTCAGACAAGCGCGAGCTGTTCACGCTCAAGCAGGCACTGGAGATACCTTTTCATGATCTGATGAACATTCCGCATAACATCGTCATCGAGTACAATGGCTGGAGCGAGAAGGTCTATCCGGATGTTCCCATGGTGCTACTCACTACACTCGACCAGAACACCGATGCCAAACAGAAGACAGCTTCGGATCTTGAAAGCAAATCTTAAAACGAATCAATATGGCTATTACATTTTCACAAGAGATTTTCGAGAAGATATGTTCCTCTGCCACCAATTCCACGGCAGAGGTATACGATATGATTGCTCCTCACCTGGACGATACCCTTCAGAGCATTAATCATGTGTTGCTGGGTGACATGGCAGATAAATTAGATACGGTTCCTGGACTCGAGCAGGCGGTCACAAAGCTGGTTTGTCTGCGTACCTATCAGGAGCAGATTCCGCAGCTCGATCTGGTATTGACTCCGACCGGTTTCGGTGTGGTGTCTAATCAGAATCTGGCTCCGGCTTCGGCCGACAGAGTCAAGAACCTGTTGCAGCAAGTTACCAATGCAGCCGAAGATACCTACGATCGGTGTTTGGAGCTGCTGGTCGGTACCGACTGGGCAGACACAGCACAGGCCCGTATCAATATCCCCAACCTGATATATACCGCCCGACAGCTGAAGATGTATGTTGAATTTCCTTCTTCAGACGTACATCGTTCCAAGCTGAATGAGTTTCGCACGAGAATGTATCAGGCGGAAGAAAAGATCCGGCAGCATGTGTCGTCAGAGTTTTTCGATCATATCCTCGAACAGGCTCGGCATAACGCTTTCACAAAAGAAGAAACCGCCATGGCAGACTATATGTGCAAGTTTATCGGATTTTGTATCATGGGACACTGGCCGGCTGCAAAGAGCATGCTGGAACGTATCGAGAATTATGCGGAATCCAAGGTAGAGGTATTCACAAGTTATAAGGACTCCGAGGCATACAAAGTCAAACATTTCCAGACTTACCAGAATGAAAAAGAAGATTCCGTATACTTTTGGGGGTAGAATCCTCAATTTTCGTTTTCCCACTTCCTGGAAGGAACTCAACCAGGAACAGCTTCGATATGTGTTCCTGGTCATCACGCTGTTTCCTCCGGCCAAGGCAAAGACCTATGTCTTTATGCGATTTACTGGAATACGTGTTCGCAGGAGGATTAAAGAAGGCTGGCTGTGTACTTTCCGTTTGAACTGGCACAAGAAATTGAGATTCATTCTTCAGGACTGGCAGATTCGCAGCTTTCTCCGGCAGATTGATTTTATTTCCGAACCCAATGCTTATCCCGTCAGACTGGACAAGATCGGCGGTCGGTGTGCCATCGATGCGATGTTGCACGGCCTGAGCTTCGAAGATTACCTTTGTTGTGAGAACTACTATCAGGGCTACCTGTATTCGCAGAACGTTTCCCAGCTTAAATCCCTGTATAGTTATCTCTATAAGAAAAAGCCGGGCATAAAAGGTTCGTTGCAGGCAGCCTTTTCCCGGATCAAAGAATACGAATTGGTTTCCGTGTTCCTTTGGTGGGGTAGTATTAAGCTGTACTTCACTTCTCTGTTTCCGCATTTCTTTCAGCCGTTTCACCGTTCGGCCGACGCTGATCAGCCTGAACTACCCGACCTGATGGGTGCGATGAACGCCCAAATCCGGGCACTGACAGGTGGCGATGTAACGAAAGAAAAGGAAGTTTTGCAGATGGATTGCTGGCGGGCCTTGACAGAACTGGACGCCAAAGCACACGATATTCAAATCCTAAAATCAAGACAAAATGGACACAAGTAAATTCTTCGACGGGCACACCTATTTCAAGGAGCTGACCGAGAAAAACAAGCTGGCCAAGGCCAACGCCTTTTTCCCATGTTCCTGTAGCGGTATCAATTCACTCCAGGATGTGCTTGACAATTTCCGGAAACAGTCCGCTTTCGTCTGCATCGACGATACCAACGATGCAGCCACCGAACAGATCGGGGGAGGATGGTTCAAGAAGCGTACCTTCACGGTGTTTCTTCTAATCCGTTACCGCTACGATGACATGACTGATCGTGCGGCAAAGCTGGATATCTGTCGGCAACTCTTCCGACAATTCCATTCTCGTATGATCCGTGATAAATACATATACGAAGATCTGGACTTATCTTTCCTGAATGTATCCAGAATCTACACCCGTGAACTGGGTGAGTATTTCATATCCGGCTGTACCGGCTTGTACTTCATGGCCGAACTGACTGAACCGACTGATCTGTGTTATAAGGAGGACGAATGGGATGGCTAAGACAGACAATAACAGACCGGCAGCAACTGACGAAGATCGTAAGAAATATCAGGAAGCCTGGGCGGAAATGATGGTGACAATCTGGCGTGAGAAAATCGAACGACTGCACGTCATAAATACCTACTCATTGCATCAGCAAATTCGGGATAACGTGATATCATCCACCGACTCTGTATCTACTATCCAGCACAAGTTTCTTGAGTACGGTATCTACCAGGACATGGGTGTCGGCAAAGGGTATACTAAGGGTAATGGCGGTGACTTGCAGATTTTAAATCCTATATATAGAGAGGAACACGGACTTAACGTCCCTCGAAAAGTAGGTCCTAAGCCTGGTGGATATTATACATCTGGCAATCCCCGTAAACCTCGTGAATGGTTCTCACGTCCTTACTTTGCGTCGATCATGGTGCTGAAAGAACAGATGGCGTACATGTACGGAGAAGAGTTTTGCGGTTTGCTGGTCGATAAAATCGAAGAAGCTAACCATAAGCGCAGCACAACACTCAAATCACGTTTGTATGGGACTCGCAAACGTAAATAAACTTATGTCTTTTTGTAGTATAACTCGGTAAGTTTACTTCGTAAAAAACTCAAGATTATGGCAACAAAAACATTCGAAGAACTAAAACAACTGGCAATACAGATTCGTGATGAGAAAACCAACAAACAGAATACTGCTACACGTATCGGTACACAAATGCTCGAGCATCTTGACAAGCTCGAACAAGACTATTATGACAAAACAGCGACTGATGAAGAGCTGAAAGAGCGGGATGAAAAACTTACCGAGCTAGAAAATTCACAACGTATACAGAATAAATTCTTGTTATCTACGATTACACCACCTATAAAAAGTAATAATACTATAATAGGAGAAATAAATAGTTCTTTTCCTGCTTATTATAAAGTTAAAGCAAAAAAAGGAGATGTTTTTAAGTATAAACAATTAGCCAATTTTTATCTTGCTATTGGAAACAGTTATTATATAATAATAAATGAAAATGGAGATGAATTACTTCGTAAAGATGCTTCGGGTATTGATATTCCTGTTAATGCTAATGTAGAATATACTATGCCCGAAGATGGATATATCAGTGTTACTTTTACTAAAAATGATATAGTCGAATTATTAACAAAAGAAGCTGGCGTACTTGAAGGTATTGAAGAAATAAATACAAAAATTAGTGAACAATCAAAAAAATACACTACAACGGATTGGAAAGTAGATATTAGCCCTGTAAAAATTGGTGATGTATTTACAATAACTTTAAATAAATATAATGGAACAAATGATATTAACATATTTGGCTTAATAGATGAAAGTGGAACTGAATATGATGCTTTATTTAGAGGCTTACGAGTAGGTCAATCAATTAAAGTTGTTTTAGAAAAAGAATACAAGGCATTGCGTGTTTTTAAAGGGGCTGGTGATGATGAAATTAATTTTACACTTACTAGTTACGGTGATATATTAGATAAAATTTATGCAAATCAAGAGAAAAACGATAAAAATATAGCTGAATTATCACAAGATAATAAAGATAAATTTGCTAAATTAGAATCAAATATAGATGAATTGCGCAATACACAGAACAAATTTTTGCTATCTACAATTACTCCGCCTATTAAAAATAACAACACTGCGCCCGGAGAAATAAACAGCTCTTGGAATGCTTATTATAAAGTTAAAGCAAAAAAAGGAGATGTTTTTAAGTATGTTCAAAATGTAGATTTTTTCTTAGCAGTAGGAAATAGTTATTATATTATTATTAATAATGAAGGAAAAGAATTACTTAGAAAGGATGCTTTAGGTCTTGACACTCCTATTGACGTTAATACATCATATACTATGCCCGAAGATGGATATATCAGTGTTACTTTTAATCCTTTAGATAGAGTAGAATTGACTTCTAAACAAGCAGGTATTATTGAAGATGTTGAAAATAATAAACAAAGTATATCTGATATATCTAAAGGAATAATCAATATTACTAAAGAATCTTTTTTAAGTATATACAAATTTGGTGTTATTGGTGATAGTCTTACTGTAGGTTATATGACTAATCCTATTAATGGTGAAAAGAAAAATAGAAATATACATTTTTCTTGGGGGCAAATACTAGCAAGAAAAAATGGTCAAAAATGTTTAAATTTTGGTTTCTCAGGTGCAACAGCAACAACATGGTTTACTGATACAAGTAATAAATGTCCTGAATTGATTTCTAATCCTGATAATCTTTGTCAAGCATATATAATTGGAATGGGAACAAATTTAGATACTGGAGGTATTGGTACTATTGATGATATTAATTGGGATAACAAAGATGAAAATGCTTTAACATTTTATGGCCAATACGCTCGTATTATTCAACTTATTAGAGAAATTGCGCCTGAGGCTATTATATTTTGCCTTACAATTCCTTATCCTCACGTTGATACGCGTTTAGAAACAAATGAGGCTATAAGAAATATAGTAAAAGATACTCACATATCTTCTCATACATTCTTAGTAGAAATGACTGAATATAATGAGATAATAAAAGACTATATAGCAGGAGAAGATAAAGGAGATGGTATTAAAACCCTTAATAAGTTTTTTTACGAATGGCATTATGTACCTGCTGGGTATGCTATGATGGCTGAGATATATCAAACTGCAATATCTAATGTTATTAACAACAATGCTGATAATAATGTTGTACTAAGTATTGGACAAACACCTTATGGTAATAATGATATAATAGAATAAATAGTAGAATAACTCGGTAAGTTTAGTGAACTCATCATTCCTTAAATTTATTCTCAATAAACAACTTATTCTATACGATGTTTCAAAGAATCAATATGAATTAACTTGCCATGAAAAAAATATATGATTACATTTGCTCAAAAATAAGAGTTATGAATAATTGGTTAAGCATTTTAATAGATCGGGCTACATCACAAGGATATAAATCTAATGTATTGAGACCTATAATTAGTATTGTTGCTGTTATATTAGCATGTTCTATATATTATTGTTACGTTGACGCTTTATTATTAGCTTTTATAGCTCTTATAATAGTTGTTGTATTTGCATTGGTTTTCATTGGCGTTTTTATTTATTGTATAATAAAAAAGCCAGACTTATTAAGATCTGAGAGGTATAATCTACAGATGAAAGCAATGGAGCAAAATATTTCTTCATCTGGGAATAGCGTAAAAGAGAAACCATTAAGCGAAAAGCAGAAAGTATTTGTTCGAGGAGTAAAGAGCGATTCAGGATATATATTTTTTAGTTCTAATGGCAATTCTAAAACACACAAGGAGGAAACTAAATGAGAATATATATAGTTATTTTAAGCGATATAAAATCAGTTGAATGTGATCAGAAATTTTCTGATTTGGTAAAAAAAAATAACTGGGAATGGTGGAGATACACAGCTTTAAATTGGATTTTAGCAACCCCGGATACTGTATCAACAAATGAGGTATTGACTAACGCAATAGAGTCTTATGGAGTTTCCTTTATTACTATATTAGAAGTATCTATTAATGATGTTGCAGGATTATTCCCTAGTAATGAAATCCAAGATCAACCTTTTGTGTGGTTTAATACAATAAAAGATTCTACTTATGTTCCTAAATGGGAGCGGGTAAAAACAAAGAACTCAGGAGAAAGTAAGTAAATAAATATTAGAAAAGGAATATTTTAAATTTCATCAATATAAAAAGCCAACACTTTTATAAAAAAAAGATGTTGGCTTCTTTTATTTTAAATAAGCCAATTAGATCTCTCTAGCTTGGTAAGTTTAGAATAAGTAAAAATAAATTTTATTGATTGATACTTGAGTCTTGCAAGATATCTTGCAAGACTTTGTCTTTTTATGCTACCTTATGGCACTATACTTTTGAGAAAAACACAAAATAAACATGGAAAAATATGTAGAATTTATCACACAAGACATCCGCTCAGGCGTGATGATCATCTTTATTTGCTTAGTACTGATTTGCAGCGTTTGTTTGCTGGATTTATGGACAGGGATCGATGCAGCCCGGGCTAACAAAGAAAAAATCTGTAGTCGGCCACTGCGTAAGACCGGTACTAAAATTGTCGATTACTTCAGGTTATTGTTGTTCTTCATTATGATTGATATACTGGGATTGTGTTTCCCTTGGTATAATCTACCCTATGGAGCAATCATTGGGACTCTTGGCGTGATGATTGTAGAAGGTTTATCCATCATTGAAAATCTTCGAAAGAAAAAGAGTCATGCAGCCGAAGTTGCAGATATGGCCGTTCGCATCATGGAATGTGCTACACCGGATGAAGCTCAAAAGATTATCAAAACGATTAAGGAGGGCGTGAAAAGATGAAACAGTTACCACGAGGCCTACGGAATAACAATCCAGGCAATATCCGCAATTCAGATGCTACCGACTGGCAGGGTGAAGTTCCTGCATCTAAGAAACAAGACAACACCTTCGAAGAATTCGAAGACATGTCACATGGTTATCGGGCTTTGATCAAGCTGCTGCAGAACTACCGTCGTAAGTACGGATGTCAGACGATTGCAGACTTCATCAGCCGTTGGGCACCCAGAACCGAAAACAACACATCCGGATACATTTCTCGCGTATGCAAGGAAATGCAGGTACCGACTATCTACGTTCCGGATGTAGAGGATAAGGCAACCATGTGCGCTTTTGCAGCTGCTATATCCCAGGTAGAGAACGGTGTTCCTGCCGTAATGTCGGATGTTGAATCAGGCTGGAATTTATTATGAGATCATTTATTCTTACATTCTTTACAATTGTTTTTTGTTCGGTGTTTCTCGGTTGCAAGACAGGGAAACACCTTACTTCCGACAATCACACGCAGATCATCGTACATGATAAGCTGATACCGGTATTCAAGCCTGCGGATTCCGCATCCATCCGGGCTTTGTTGGAGTGTGATTCAAATGGTAGGGTTGTGCTTTCCTGGTTGGATATGGTACAGTCGGAAAACGCACGCCTCTGGTTCAAATTGGATTCTATGGGTAATCTGATGGCGGACTTTAAGGTTCCTTCAGATACAGTATTCATACCAGGCAAAGACAGTACAATTATCCAAAAGACTGTGCAAATGGTAGAGGTGGAGAAAGAGCTTACGTCATGGCAAAAATTCTGTGTGGCGTTCACCGTTGTAGGGCTGATTCTCATTGTGTTGTTTGCATTTTTCAAAGTTCGTTCAATCTTAAAAAGCATAATATGGCAATAGACCAGATAGCGACCGTAGAGGTCCGGGTAAATGGCGAGGAAGCCAAGCAGGAACTCAAGAATCTGGAGGCGATAGCATCCGGATTAAAAAAAGAACTGGCTGATGCTTACGAAGCTGGTGATACGTCTAAGATTAAACAGGTTACATCCGAGCTTCGTAAGACTGAAGCGCAGATTAAGACGTTGAAAAAAGATACTACGGCGCTTACTGAGGTGATGAACAACCTTGATAAAGCGACGCCGAAAGAACTTCGTGCTACTCTGACGGCCATTAATCGACAACTAAACAGTGGTCACATCAAGCGAGGATCTGCGGAATGGAAATACTATCAGCAGCAGGCTAAACTGGTGACGGCCGAACTCCAGAAGATCAAGACGGAGGTGCAGGAAACCGAGAGCTGGATTTCTCGTTTCAATAACGGGCTGACGAAGTGGGGAGGTTTACTGGCGACTGGTGCTGCTACACTCACCGGAGTTTCCATGGCATTGAACACCCTTCGTAATAACCGTGACTCCAAGGAATCCTCTCAGGCTGAGCTAAAAGCCTTGACTGGATTGGATGATTCATCTATTCAGTGGCTTACCGAACAGGCAGAGAAACTGTCTACTACCATGGATGAATCTGGCTTACGTATCCGTCAGTCATCCGACGAGATTCTTCAGGCATATATGTTGGTCGGCTCTAAGAAGCCGGAACTGCTAAAAGATAAAGAAGCCCTAAACGCCGTTACTATCGAAGCCATGCGTCTGGCGGCGGCTGCAAAAATCGACTTGAAGGATGCTGTAACGGCTACTACCGTTTCTCTGAATATGTATGGCGAATCTGCTGATCAGGCGGCGCGTTACGTGAACGTACTGGCTGCCGGTTCTAAAGAGGGTGCAGCTGATGTATCGGCCCAGGCTGCCGCAATCAAGAATGCAGGTGTGGCTGCCTCCGGAGCTGGAGTAAGTATTGAACAGCTTCAAGGTACAATCCAGATGCTGGCGGAGAAAGGGCTGGAGGCAGAGCCGGCAGGTACCGCACTTCGTAAGTTCTTCCTGGTATTACAGACTGGACCGGATGAAACGAATCCGAAAGTGGTTGGTTTACAGACTGCGCTCGAGAATCTGAATAAAAAGTCATTGTCAGCTGCACAGATCCAGACTATGTTCGGCGAAGAAGCCTACTCTGCCGCTACCATCTTGATAGATAATGCAGATAAGGTGCGTCAATATACCGAAGCCGTGACGGATACCAATATCGCTATGGAACAGGCAGCTATCAACTCTGATACCAACGAAGCTAAGATGGCGCAGTACCGTAATAGTATCAAGGAGGCAGGTATCGAGCTGATGGAGCGGCTTAATCCATCGTTATCACTCCTGACCGGATGGACAACAAAGATCATCGTGGCTCTTCCAAAACTGATAGATTGGTTTATAAAGTACAAAGGAATTATCATTACATCAACTGCTGCTATAACTGCATATACAGTTACGGTAAACGCATCCACAATAGCTACCAAGCTGTACGAAACCTGGACAAAATTGGCAACAGTAGCAACACGAGGTTTCAATACGGTACTAAAGGCAAATCCTTTTGGGTTAGCTGTAGCTGGTTTGACGGCTATTGCAACGGCTCTGATGACTTACGTGATTCCGAATACTCGGAAAGCCAAAGACGAGCAGAAGTCATACAATGAAGAATTGGAGAAAATGACTAAAATTTCAGATTCGTTTGTTGATATAAATAAGCGTGCTGATAATTTAAGCAAACTGAATGATCGTCAGAAACAGAATCTTAAAACGGACGCTCAAGAGGAGTTGGCTATTATAGAGGATAAACTTACAAAAGAAGAGATTGCTTACAACGAACAGTTTGAAAAAGAAAAAAAACGTATTCAGGAGCGTGACGATATAAATGAAACTACTAGAAAAGTTCTGCTGAAGGGACTTGATGGTAAATTCAAAGCGCAAAGACAAGCGATTGAAGCTTTGGCTAAACAAAGGACAGAACTTCAAAATATCATTGATAAAATTCCTGATATAGTAACTCCGGTTGTGGATTCAGACCCAAATCCAACTGAAGGCGGAAGCAATAGTTCTCCTGCGACAAAAGAAAATCCTCAGGTAACGGCAGAGAATAAACGGTACTACGATGAACTGGCAGACCTGAAGAAGTCGTACCTCGCCAGCGACGAGATGACACAGCAGGAATATAGTCAGTTTATGGAAGATCTGGAGATGCGTCACCTCGAGAACATGCTGGCCATTGCCGGACTGGAACCAGAGAAACGGCAACAGATCGAGCAGAAGATCCTCGAAGCACGAATTAAGTACAAAGAAGAGTGTGAGAAATTGGATGAAGAAGATGCTAAAAAATCATCCGAAGAAGCGTTCACAAGGCTGGAGAAGCAATACCAGTTGGAGATAGAGAAAGCTACGCAAAAACATTATGACGGTTTGTCATCCGAGCAGGAATATCGTCAGCAACTGATGGACATTCAGAATGAATATTATGATCAGGTACTTTCTTCTTCCGAAATTTCCGAAGAAAAGAAAGCTGAGATTATTGACAAAAAACAGAAAGAGAGTCTTGAAAAATCTCGTAAAAATTATGAAGAAAATCAGCGTAAGGTAAGAGAGCAGCTTTCATTTGCGCAAAACATCGGACAACAATTTGGTGAAGCGTTTGCGGAAATGTTGACAGATTCAGAAACTTCTTTGGGCGACTTTATGAAGGAAACTCTAAAAATCATACTGGATAGTCTTCAGAAGATGATGATAGCTTATATTGCTGAAACACAAATGAAGAATATAGCTACTTTGGGACTGGTCGGGATTGTTAAAGCTGCTGCTGAAATAGCATTGATAACAGCTGCATTTCAGAGTGCAAAGGCTATAATCAGTGGATTTGAAACGGGTGGTTATACCGGTACCGGAAGACATGATGAGCCCAAAGGTATAGTCCATGCTGGTGAATTTGTCGCTAACCGTTATGCCGTGCAGAATCCGGCTGTTCGTCCGGTTCTGGACTTAATTGATCAGGCGCAACGGAACAATACCATCGGTAGCCTGACTGCAAAAGATGTTTCTGCGGTTTTATCAGGTGTTGCATCAACAACAAACAATACCTACTATCAGCAAAGTGTACCTGCTGATAACGGAATGTCTGTTATTATGCTGAAGGCGGTAAAGGTTATTGATTCACTTAATAAGAGATTGGATGAACCGATCTATACATATACTCGGGCTACTGGCAAGATGGGAGTAAACGAAGCTCAAGACTTGGTGGCTCGTATGAAAAACAATGTATCAAGGAGGATTAAATTATGACCAGATTATTCATCGACGGTCAGGAGGTTGTACTTTCTGAAAATTTTGAACTCGAATTGATAACAGAGAATCCGTATTTCACCCGCAATGGAGAATATACTTATGATATAGATATCGATTTGAGAGATCCTGGTAATCGGAGAATCTATCAGAATATCAACAGGTCTGATGTCACAAAAGGACTAAAGAACCGTAAGGCGACATTAATGTCAGGAGCCCTTGAAATAATATCAGGTGTGGAGGTTGTTCTTTCGATTGAAAATTATACCGCTAAAATTCAGATCGTAGCTGGTAATTCCCAGTTGAATTACGAAGGGGGTGATACGGATATACGAAGTATGGTTCTTGATGGGATTTCAATGACTTCGCAGCAGGCTATTGATACGTTATTCGGTAAATTTCCGGAAAACAACGTCGTATATCCGCCGGTGGTTAATTACACTGAATCGGACGGAAGTTTTTCGATATTAAACAACGTAGAGGTGGGCGAAGATATATCCTTCACAGATGTAGAAAACATATCTCCTCAGTATTATCTGTTGTATGTGATAGAGAATTTGATAACGAAGTTAGGATTCACAAAGGGAATAAATGAGCTGGAGGATGATCCTGTATGGAGCAGATTATTTATCGTTAATCCATATAAGGATTCAGTACTACAAGAGCTGCTGCCTGACTGGACGATAAATGAGTTTATTGAGCAGATTGAATTATACCTTGACTGTATCATTGTTATAGATAAGATAGATAAAAAATTCAATATAATCAGTTTAAATAAATATTTTGAAAATCAGGATATTGTTTATTTAGACGATGTTGTTGATGACAGTACCGAAAAGACATACGACGTGGATACGAATTATGCGTTTGCATATACTTATGTATCTTATGATTTACCCAGTGATGAATATTACAATTACCTGAAATTGAAAGAGGGTGTAAGAGAGAATTGTTCTACTGTTTCCAGTCCTGAGTGGGATGATTTTAAAACCAAGTATGATCAGTATTATTCCGGCCCCTATATCTTACATTCAGAAGACTATGGGCTTGATTATGTTGTTACCGATTATTCTGTTTCTGGAGAAACCAAAAAAGGTCTGATAATCGTTGACCGATTCAAGGATGCGGGTAATTTAGATTCACGGGATAAAAGTTCATTCCAGATTGTACCTGCTGAAGTCGAAAAAATAGAAATACATAGTACTACAGGTGGACGCTACCTGATTGGTCCGGCTGTAAAAAAGTTAAGAGTGGATCCTGAAAGCACTGCCATTAATGATTTGATAAATAGTTCTGGCAATAATACAGATATCCCTGACAGGCTGTATGTCGGTATTTATTATGGTATACAAAAAGCATTAAATCGAGGTCCTAATGAATACCCAGGTGAGTATTGGGATAAAATGCCAATGGGTTCGAATGATAGATATTTCATTCAAAAACCGACTACGCTTGGCGGTGATCAGAGTATTCTTACCTTGCCCGATTATACAATTACCCTGGATGGAGATAATGGTTTGTTTAATAGAGTCTATAAGAATAAACGTGAGATAGATACTTCAGTCGAATATACTTTTCAGTTTTTGACGAATAAAGTATATGACCTAAATAGGATTTTTGTCATACGCAATAAAAAATACTACTGTAAAGAAGTACACTATAAAATAACGCCTAAAGGTATGGATAAAATAGCAGAGGGCATTTTTTATCTTGCAGATTCTGAATAGAGTTTTCTTCATATTTTTTGTAGGTATTCGTTGTGAAACGGATACTCTACTAAAATTCTCCTTCAAAATGCTTGGTCTCTTCATGTACCGTCATATTGCTACCCTTCAGATACTTATTGGTTGTGGAGATATCCGCGTGGCGCGCCTGGTCACGGGCAATGACAATACCTTCAGCATTGGCCAGGTCACGTATTCCTGAATCTTTCAGGGAGTAGAATTGATAACTGTCTGGGAATCGAAGTTTTTCACGTACCTTATTAAAGTAATTTCTGTAAACTTTAGTGGTTACTTTATTTTTTGAGGGCTTGAAACCTTTACCGAATAGATAATAATTTCCAGGGTTGCTGAAAACATCAAGATCAAGCATTGCTTTAATGAGTTTGTCATTCAAACCGACCATGCCGTCTTTGCGGTTCTTGCTGATGCTCGATGCGATGAATACCTTTTGTTCCTTCAAGTAGATGTCGGACAGCTTGATGTTGGTTATTTCGTCCGGACGGATAAAGGTATAATAAGCGAACTGGCACAAGAACAAAAAGTACGGATTCTCTTTCTTGAGGTATTTCTTCAGCTTTTGTATATCGGTAGACGATAGGGCAGACCGTTTTTTTTCCTCTTCCTGTAACATGCGGATATTCTCTACCGGATTCTTGATAAGGTACTGCTTTTCCATCATCCAGCTGCAAAGTGAAGACAGCCAGGTACGATAATTGTTTCGGGTTCTGGCTGATGAATCACGGTCGAGCAGTACATAATCTAAGAAGTCAGATATAAAAGACTGGTCAATCTGATATGCATATACGATTGCTGGGATGTGCTTCGCCGTGTATTCTTCAAATACTCGCAGGCGCTTCTCGTAATCCTTCAGAGTGTTCTCTTTGATGGTACCAGCCGCATACAGTTTTTCCAGATATATATGATACCTTTGGATAATATCTACATACGGGGTGTATTGCCTTGAATTCTCGACATCCGCCCATGGGTTCCATCCGGAACGGAGTTTGACATTAAGATTGGTGATGATTTCATTAGCTCGACGACGGCGGTCTGAAACTTTGGCGATGCCATTAAGCATATACTTTTTTCTTTTCATTTTCTGCTCCAATGGGTCATAAGAATAGAAATCAATATACCAGTTATTACCTGTGTGGAGCTTGGGTTCTGTATAAGAAATTATACAAAAAACCGATGAACTTTTTCTTTTTGAAGAGTACATTTTTTTATTACGTTTTTCGAATTCGAAAGCGTAATACGGTTTGACATTCAGAAAATTTGCGTCCCGATTTCGTCCTGGGGATAAACGAACAAAAGCTGCAACTTTTTGAGTTACAGCTTTTTATCTCGGCACGGGAAGAGAGGCTCGAACTCCCGACACTCGGTTTTGGAGACCGATGCTCTACCAACTGAGCTATTCCCGTGTTTGCGGTTGCAAAAGTAGTACAAATTTTGGAAACCGCAAGAGATTCTGCCAAATATTTTACCTTCTTTTCCTCACAACAAAGATAAACGGCTGAACATAAGGCGATAATATTCTGCTTTTTTTTCCAACTTCAATGGATAGGCACGACTGGAAGAAGGCATCCGAAACAAAGATAATTTACGATCCCTGAAATAAAACGTGCTCTCTCCTCCCACCGTCGGCTCTTTTGCCTCCATTTGCTCACACAATACATCCGTTGCTTTCTGCCCGGTAGTGACTACTGCCCGACATGCAGGAAGTTGCTGAAGAAGCAAGCCTATATCGGTAGGAGTAACCACTTCCAGAAACTTATCAGAAGCATTGTCTTGCAATCTGCGGACACACGAAGCTGTATCATACAAGGCAATCCCCTTTTCTTGCAGAAAACTTACAATACGTGCCTTGTCAAATACTTTTTCCGGACTGAGAAAATACTCCTTATCCTCAAAAAAGATAAGCCCGAAAATACGCCACATATCATTCTGGAGATTCGGATAGAAGAAATCCATGCTCCACCGTTTCTTCTGTGGAGGAAAGCTTCCTAACATCAACAAGACCGCATTCTCCGGCAGAAAAGGTTCCAGCGGATGACATTCCACTCCTGAAAGCAGATTCTCGTTCACTGTCATGCCTTCGGTTTCGGTTCTTTTTTAGCCAGCAATACAATCTTATAAACGTATTCCGTCATCCATGCCTCCGAATAACCGAGCGCATGCTGATACTGACGAATATTTCCACACGTTTTACGTACACCATCATCTTTCCAATCCACTTTGGTCAGAATGTCATGTACTGCTTTTTCCGTCATGTTACGCAACAACTTCTTGAAAACTCCAGGTGTGCGGAACTTCCATTGCATCAGGTTTCCAATCACCATCATCAAATCCTGACTGAACCCTTGGAACATGAAAAGATAATTCTTTATATCGTTCACATTGCGGCAGTTACGCTTAATAGACCCATCTATTTCCTTAAAGAAAGATTCCTCCAACCCATAAATATCCATCAACATCTTACGGCAACGTGCACGCTCTGCAATCCCTAACTTATTGTTCTGAGTTGGTACCTTCAACGTACGTTTAAATACAGCCAAATCCGGTAAGAAATGAATATTACTAATACCCAACTGAGCCGCCATGACTGCCTGATAATACACACGGATTAAGGTCATGAAATCTTCCATGCCACCGACACGTACCGTTTCGTCAGCTCCATCGGTAGTTTTTTTACCAAAAAGTTTCGAAAATATACTCATAATGTCTTTTTATTAAATTCTACGGATGCAAAGATAATACAAAAAACCGACAACGCAATCACCGGCTTACTTCCGGAAACAGGGAATCTTCCCACACGGCATCTTCTTTTAGGCGGTAAAAGAATGTATGCTCCTGAAAAACTTGCTCAACAAGTCCAAAACGAATAAAATCGGCCAACAACTGACATGCTTCCGGACGAGAAAGACGGGTCAGGCGACTACACCTATTCAATGTAAGCAGCCCCTGGCTACCCAATACCTCCAGCAAACGCTTTTCCCTGTCGGTATAGGTCATTACCACTTCGTCCTTTTTCTCATGGTTCCAAATTCGAAGATGAACAGGTGATGCCAAAATGTTCTCATCGGCAATACGCACATACGCCCAGGACTTACCCTCTTCATCGACGGCTAAAACCGGTTTGCACGCACACTCTTTCACTTCAACTTCCAGCACATCTTTTCCTTCCACCCTGAACACACGATTTTCCGTGATTACCGGAGGACGACAATACATCGTGGCAGCCGCTTCTATCATATAGATTTCTTCTTCCGAACGAATCCCGGCAATCCTACCGTTATCCTTCACTCCCACCAATAACCGTCCTCCTTCGGTATTTGCAAAAGCAGACAAACTTCTGGCTATTTTCCTCGCATCGGATATGGCAAATTTAAAATCCTGATGTACATGCTCACCCTCCGAAATGAGCTGTTGTATGTAGTCTGTTTCTGCAGTTTGTTTCATTCCCAGTTACTCAATCACAATGTTTGTGAGTCATAATGTCCAACACCAGCTTATCGGTTTCGTTCATTCCCTCCGAACCAATCTTGGTCAGGTTACGGATACTGAAATCCACATTGTCTTCAATGATGCCTTCCACAGAAGTCACACATTTTCCTTCCATCGCCAGAATCGCAGAAAAGACTGCCGTTGAGACCCCGCTGGTCAGTTTTAATGCGCAACTCGGCTTGGCTCCATCACAAATCATACCTGTCAGATTGGCAATCATATTCTGCACGGCATAAGCCACCTGCTTATACTCGCCTCCCATCAGATAAGTGATTCCGCAACTACTGCCTGTGGCAGCTACCACACAACCGCACAACGCGGACAGACGGCCTAAATTCTGCTTGATATAAATAGCTGTAAGATGGCTCAAAATCAGAGCACGAATCAGCTCCTCTTCTGATTTATGATTCTCTTGAGCGAACACTACCACAGGAAGTGTGGCTGCGATACCTTGGTTTCCACTTCCGGAATTACTCATCACCGGTATCATAGCACCAGCCATTCGGGCATCGCATGCGGCAGAGGTATAAGAAAGGATATGGGTAAACGTATTGCTACCCATGATATGCTGTTCCTGCTGACTGCTACGCAACATTTTACCCAACTCATGACCATAGTTCCCTTGGAAAGAACGTTCCGCTGCCTGCAGATTCAGACGCTTTGCCTCAAGGATGAAACGAATTTCATCCAACGGAGCAGTCGTAGCAAAATCATACACCTTCTTCAAATTCAAATCGACTTCTTCCACATCAGCTTCAGCTCCAGTCTTTTCTCTATGGTCAAACAAGACATCACCATTCCGTTCTGCATATACAAAATTCGTATGCCCTCCACTGATGATAGCCGTAGCAGTATCCTTCCCGGCAGTACAAGTCACTTCGATGTAAAGTTTCTCCTCAATATCTTCCTTGAGTTCTATTTTTATCCCTTGTCCGGCAATCATCCGTTTGCCTTCTTCCACACTTTCGGGAGTAATGTCCTTCAACACTTCCAACCCATATTCGGATTTTCCTTTCAAAGCTCCCAACGCAATGGCAATGGGCAAGCCAATCATTCCCGTACCAGGGATTCCTACTCCCATCGCATTTTTCAATATATTCGCACTAAGCCGTGCCGTAATGGTTTCCGGACAGCACCCCAAGACTTCTGTGGCCTTAGCCACACATAGAGCCACGGCCACAGGTTCCGTACAACCGATAGCCGGAACGACTTCCCGTCGAATGAGTGCGATAATACGTTCTCTTTCTGACTGTGAAATCATGATTATATTTATTTTTTATAGTTTTTTAATCCAGTTTGCAGGAATTCCACATACTTCTGAATGTCCTCGTCATACGAATAGGATTTGTTCAACGGCATTCCTTCATTATCGAGTAATACATAGAAAGGCTGAGCATTGGCTCCGAATTTAGAACGCTGCAGGTAACTCCATTTGTCACCTACCGTACGCAATGTACGTTCCGTGCCATTCTCTGTCACCTTCACAGGTTCCGGTAATTTCGTTTTCTCATCCACATACAGGGTTATCAGTACGTAATCTTCATTCATTATCTTGCTTACAGTAGGATCTGTCCATACCGCCAGCTCCATCTTACGGCAGTTCACACAACCATATCCTGTGAAGTCAATCATTACCGGCTTTCCCTGCTGACGGGCATATTCCATACCGGCATCAAAATCATTGAATTTCGCATGCACCTCATTCTTATACAAATTGAAATCCTGTGTCTGCATAGGCGGTGCAAAAGCGCTGACAGCCTTCAACGGAGCTCCCCACAATCCAGGAATCATATATACAGCAAATGCCAATGAGAAAAGCGCCATAAAGAAACGGGGTACACTCACCTTGGTCTCGTCATCGTCGTGTGGGAACTTGACTTTCCCTAACAGATACATACCCAGCAAACCAAAAATCACAATCCACAATGCCAAGAAAGTCTCACGGTCAAGCAAACGCCATCCGTACGCCAAATCGGCCACAGACAGAAACTTCAACGCAAATGCCAGTTCCAAGAATCCCAGCGTCACCTTGATGACATTCATCCATCCTCCAGATTTCGGCATGGACTTCAGCCAAGAAGGGAACAATGCGAACAAGGTGAAAGGCAAGGCCAATGCAATGGCAAATCCCAGCATACCGATGGCCGGAGCCACAATACTTTCAGAAGTAGAAACTTCCACCAGCAAGAAACCGATAATCGGACCGGTACAAGAGAAAGAAACCAATGACAAGGTGAAGGCCATCAAGAAAATACTCAGCAACCCGGTGGTCTGCTCTGCCTTGCTATCTACTGCATTACTCCACTTTGAAGGAAGTGTGATTTCGAATGCCCCGAAAAAAGAAGCCGCAAAAACCACCAGCATCAGGAAGAACAAGATATTAAAAATGGCACTTGTGGATAAGTCATTCAAAGCACTGGCCCCAAAAATCAACGTAATGGCCAATCCCAATGTCACATAAATCACCACAATAGAAGCTCCGTATGTCCACGCGTCCCGGATTCCTTTCCGTTTATCCTTCGCACGTTTCAGGAAGAAGCTTACCGTCATCGGAATAATGGGCCATACACAAGGAGTGAACAGTGCCAGCAATCCACCTACGAAACCGGCAAAAAAGATATAAAGCCAGGAGCGTGATTCATTATTCACATTCTCACCAAACGATTTCAGTTCCTCGATAACGGGCTTCCAATAATCGGAAGTCCCCACATTATCAGAGTCCGCACCAATCTGCAACGGAGTGAATGCCACCGAAACCGAATCAGCCGTCTCCGATGTCGACGGTTCTTTTTCAATGGCCGTAGAGGCAACAGCCTGTCCCCCCGCAGCCTCTCCCTTGAAAGAGAAGTCCACATTGGTAGGAGGCAAACAGTTCTCATCATTACAAGCGCCATATTGCAAATAACCGCTCACTTCGTATTTTCCTCCTTTTAGTTTGAGCTTCTGCACAAACGTGGCTGTTCCTTCGAAAAAACGGACCTGCATGCCAAATATCGGATCCATTTTGTCAATTTCCTTACCTGCGGGTTTCAACTTTCCCACCAGTTCCACTCCTTCCAGCTTGTCTACATTAAAAGTAGCTGATACCGGACCTCCGTCAGGCAATTCCGTGGAATACACATGCCACCCTTTTTCCATTTTTCCGGTGAACACAATTTCTACTTCGTTAGCGGATACAGATTTCCACTCGGTTTTAAACTTCACCGGTTCTTGTATTTGGGCGAATACCGGCAAACTTAAAATGGCCATTAACAGCCAGCTAAGAAAAATCTTCTTATTCATAAATATGCACTTGGTGATGTGATAAAACTATATTCTGTAAAAAGTAGCGCAAAGATAATCATTTTTCGAAAGGGAATGCAGGACTACCTATTATTCCATCTTGTTTTTTATTTCAAATACGACAATTTTTACATTCGGAATACTCACTCACCCTGTTCCATATTCTCATCCGGACGATTTTTTTCAGAAAATATTTGCTAAATAAAAAATAATGCCTATCTTTGCACCGCCTTCAAAAAACGAGGTACTCCTAAAAAGAGTTTTGGAGAGGTGGCAGAGTGGTCGATTGCGGCGGTCTTGAAAACCGTTGTACCGCGAGGTACCCGGGGTTCGAATCCCTGTCTCTCCGCAACAAACGCTGAAAATCAGCAAATTGCAAAACAAACACCCAGTTTTACACCCAAGAATGTAAAGTCGGGTGTTTTTGTTTTATTTAAGATAATACAACCACTACATAATAAAAGAGTAGCGATATTAAAAGAATCCGATGAGAAAAGACTAATATTTATCTATCCATTCAGTTTGATTTTTCAGGACTTTACATCGTCCTGAAAGTATTTGTTATTGTATTCCAACGTCAGGAGTGGATTATAATACAAGTTTTTTGTGTGGATAGAATTTCGTTTTGCTTAATGTACGAAAGTACTTATCTATAAACGCATGAAATATTAGCACAATGAATCATTGGAAATCAACTTTGGCCGTGATAGGAATAGGCCAACTCATATCTATTTTAACAAGTACGATTGTTGGCTTCTCCATTATTTTTTGGATTAGCAACGAATTTAAATCCCCGACAGCTTTATCTCTGGCTATTTTAGCTGGATTTTTACCACAATTTGTATTAGGCTTGTTTGCCGGGGTCTATGTTGACAGATGGAATCGAAAGAAAACGATGTTTTATTCGGACTTGTTCATCGCGTTCTGTACCCTATGTCTTTTTATTGTGATAACCAAGGGTTATAAAGACCTTTCTTTTTTTTATCTATTGACTGCTTGTCGTTCAATAGGCAGTACGTTTCATGCACCTGCTTTACAGGCAAGCATCCCTCTACTGATTCCCAAGCACCATCTTGTCAGGGTATCAGGTTTGTACCATTCCATTCAATCCTTCAGTGAGGTGATAGCTCCCGTTGTAGGGGCAAGCCTCGTTGTTTGGCTTCCCATACAGTATATTCTGCTCATAGATGTGATCGGAGCTGTTGCTGCTTGTCTGACCTTACTTTGTGTCCAGATTCCTTCTCTTCAAAAAACGAAAGTTCTTCCAGATTTCAAAAAAGAACTGACGGAATGTTGGCATACCTTGCGGCGTACAATGGGCATTTTGCCTTTATTCGTATGCTTTACGCTGGTGACTTTTGTCCTTATGCCTGTTTTTACGTTATTTCCTTTTATGACGCTTCTGCATTTCAACGGAAACATTTTGCAAATGGGAGTTGTGGAAATGGGTTGGGGCTCAGGGGCATTGTTGGGCGGTTTAGTACTTGCCTGTAAGGCTTTGAAAAGCAAGCAAACATTAGTGATGCATACGGCTTATGTGATATTGGGATTGTATCTGATTAGCGCCAGTTATTTACCATCAAGCGCATTTATAGGTTTTGTTTGCCTAACATTTACAGGAGGCATAGCCTATTCCATTTACCATGCGCTTTTCATCGCTATTATTCAGCAGAACTTGGCTTCGGACATGCTTGGACGGACTTTTTCTCTCATCTTTAGTTTGAGTACCTTTCCATCAATGCTGGGTATCGTAGCTTCAGGATATTGGGTGGAAGCATGGGGTATCACATCCGTCTTTATGATCAGCGGATGGGTTATCTTTCTGATTGGAGTGGGTGCAAATTTTATTTCTTCAATCAAGCAGTTGGATAATTACGCATAGTATTATTTATTAAAGAATTATTATATGACAAAGAAAGAACACACTACGATTACAGAGTTATTTCAAGTTTTGGACTTGTTGGAAAGCCTGGACATGCAGTTTTGGTTGGATGGAGGCTGGGGAGTGGATGTCTTGTACGGACAGCAAACCCGCTTGCATAGAGATATTGACATTGATTTTGATGCCAATTATACAGACCAACTCCTTGATCTTTTGCAGGAGAGAGGATATCAAATTGAAACAAATTGGTTGCCCACCCGTATGGAACTGTATAGCAAAGAATTAGGCTATATTGATATCCATCCTTTTGTCTTGAATGCGGACGGCACTTCCAAACAAGCCGACTTGGATGGAGGCTGGTATGAATTTCAACCGGACTATTTTGGAACAGCAGTCTTTGAAGGCAGAAGCATCCCTTGCATTTCTGCAAAAGGGCAACAAGTATTCCATTCGGGCTACGATTTAAGAGAGAAGGATATTCACGATTTATCTATAATTAAACAATGTATAACAACAATGAGCCTAACAATTAGATAAGAACAAGAAAATGACAGAAAAACAAATTGTCTGGTATATCTTACTTACAGAAGTAAAGATAGACAGTGACACCCAGTCTGTCACATCCCTGAGTGTAGCTCCATTGGCAGTCTTGCCGGAATTCCAGCGTAAGGGAATTGGGGGGGATGTTGATTCAGTAAGCCCATCAGAGGGCAGCACTTTTGGGTTACGGCACAGCAGTCGTATTGGGGCATAAAGAGTATTATCCTCGATTTGGCTATCGCAAGGCTATCGATTTAGGAATTGAATTTCCTTTCGAAGTCTCTCATGAATATTGCATGGTGGCTGAATTAATACCTGGAGCTACTGAGAATGTGAAAGGTATGGTTTGTTATCCAACTGACTTTAAATAGTTTAACAAGTAAAATTCATTATATAACTCGGACTGGGTATTTCAATTTCCCAGTCCGTATTCTGATAGTACTTATTCAATTGGAAGATTGTGTTGCTTCAAGAATGAAAGTTTATCCCAATACCCTCTTTGAAAGACGATTTTGTTATCTTTTACATGAAAAAATCCGCATCCACGAAGTCCAAGAGAGTCTTTCCATTCCATGATAGCCCATTCGCCATCTTCAAAAATATTTTCCACCATACAAACCATTTTAGCAGTGGCAAATTCATTCACAAACATTTTGTAGATTGATTCTTTACCTATTATTGGTTCGTTTGCGACTTGATGATTTACTGCATTAGTAGCATACAGCTCTGCTATATGATAAGCATCTGCTTTGTTAAAGCAATCTATCCATTTTTCCAAAACTTCTTTAGGCTTCATTTTTTATAAATTCTTAGGATTTTGATTCTGTAATAAAAACAATCTGTTTGGATGCATAGATACTTGATTTTATTAATAATAGGCTATTCTATATTCTAAATCCTCTGGATTTTTGCTCTCTCTGCACCGAGTTACGTAGATTCTGCTGTAACTTTTCCCATTGTTCCTTAAACCATTGTACTATGGGTTGTCGGTTTATGGTCAGCATAAGCTTACCACTATCCATCGGATGTTTCTCAACCCTAAAAATATCATTCTTGATGTCAAATTTCCACCTGTGTTCTTCGGAATAAATTTTGCCACTACATTGTATGGATTCTTTCTTTGTCAAGAGGTTTTCTATCATGTCTTTGGTAAACCCGATAACAGCGCATAATTTTTCCATTCTCAACATCTCTTTGAACATGGGAAACCATTTGTGGGCTTTTTCAAGCAAGGTGCTCAATCGTGATATTTCCTTGTCTTTGGCTTCAAGTTCTTGATTATGTATTCTTTGAAGATTACGAATTTGTCTGCTATGCTGTTCCTGTATTTGTTGTATCTGAATTTTTAATTCATCAGTAGCTTTGTCCCGTTTGGTAATTTCCTGATGTAGCTGCTCGATGTGATGTTCCAGTTCTTTCAGCTTACCGCTTCCGAAAAGAGAACCTACACCGCTTGCTATGGCGGTAGCAGCATTGGTGGCTGTTTTCTTTAGTTTGTCCGTGCGTATCTCTGCTTTTACCTGTTTGAGTTCCTGTTCGGCAAGGCTTACTTGTTGTTCCTTGTGTCGCTTGGTTTCCTCTATACGTTGCAGTTCGGCTTTCTGCTTCTCAATGATGAAATCATTTCGTTCCAGATGCTCTTTACCTGTGACAGCTTTTGCCTGTCCACGTTCCATCAGGAGAATATCGGAAGCAAGGGTCTGCATGGTTGCCATATCCTCGTCATTGAGCTTTCGGCTCTTTCCAGTTTCATGGTTCATCCAGTCGAATACGACATGAGCATGATAATTTGGTTTGAACCATCTGTTACCGACTTGGAAGCTCTCCTTGTCTTCTGCTTCCGGCTGACCGTTCAGCCAATGCCCTTCGTCTTTATGCAGGAAAATCTGTAGCGGAGTGATGCCCCAGCGTCTTTGGCACTCTTCACCGAATTTGCGTACATCAGCCAGTGTGGTGTCCGGTCTGATAAGCAATACTCCTTCACGGATGGGTGAGCATCCCGCCACCTTGATAATCTTTCCATTCTTTCCCTTGCGTTCCCTTTCCTTTTCCTGCATGGCACGTCCGGTCTTTTCCTTGACCATCCGTTTGATATTTTCATAGTGCGCCTGCAGGTCAGGACTGCCGAAGTCCGGGTTTATCCACTGCTCGTTATCGGCAGTAAGTTCGGGCACGATGTAGATTTGAGATTTGCCGATATTGCGCATATACTCGGCAGTTCTCCGGTTATGAGCCCCGCTTGATGTAACTCTGCAGGGCTTGATATGTATGCTTGACTTTGTTGCCATATTCTTAAATTTTGATTCGGATTGTTGATAAAATATTCTGTTGTCTGCTCATTGCCGCACAGGGTTCTTAGGGGTGTAGCCCATAAGCGGAGATTGCAAAGAGAGGGTCACTCTTTGCTCGGGGTTCTCAGGGGAGAAACGCCCTGAGTGGGTCATTAGGGCAAAGCCCTAATCCCCTCGGGAGAGCCCACAACTACGTAAGCGAAGCGTGTAGTTATAGTGGGCTATAACCGGAAGCTTTTCGGTTTCTTGGATAGCGTATCATTCCTCTTTTTGACAGATTGCGATTGCTCTTTCCTATCGGCTATTCGTTTCTGTAAATATTCGTTCAGATCTTTACATCCACTGTAGATTTGCGAGGCGTCACGTATATACCGAGTAGCATCATACTCCTTTCGGATTTGCTGTATTGCTTCCATTCCTGCACGGTCATTGTCAAAGAAACAGTGGATGCGCTCATAGCTTCCCAACGGATAGAGTGCCTTGGGAACATTGGCTACGGAATTAAGAACTATGTAATCCTGTCTGTCGAAGTCGGGTGATTGCGGACAGTTTTCCAGCCTTAAGGTAAGAAAAGAAAGGTAATCCATAAATCCCTCAAAAACGTAACATGCACTCCTTGGCTTTCCTGACTGTCTGATATGGGATATTTCTTTTGGTGCGATACATCCCTTGAAATATCGGTTGCGGATTTCATAACCTCCAGATATGTTTGGAAAGGCAATGGCGAAATACCGTTTGCCGTTGTGGGTGAAACGGGCTTCCTTACATTCTCTTTTCGCCAGTGCCGTGTTTATCCCTCTTTCCTGTAGGTAGGCAAGCAGGGCAGGAGAAGCCAGCAGCACAATGTCCAATTGCTGAAAACTCGGTTCGGAAAATGATTGCTTGCCAAAAGAGAAAGACACGGGATGTATGTGTGGTGTCTGTTCCTCGATTTTCTGTAGAAGATAAGGTACATAGTCGGAACAGTAAAGTTCCTGTGCCAGTGCAATGATATTTCCACCTTTACCAATTGCAAAATCATACCATTGGTTGCGCTCGATATTCACTTTGAACGAGGGCTCTGTCTCTTCCCGTAACGGGGATTTATACCACAGGTTGATACCTTGCTGCTTGACGGGAGAATGTCCCAAACTGTACAGAAAATCCGCTATCCTGATTTGTTTTGCTGTTTGTATATCCATAATAAGATGAGTGTTTGAATAATGGTTGGAATATTTATTTCTCTTTTCGCCCGTACCTTTTTATGAAGTACGGTCTGTATAATCACTTCACTTTATTTTCGTATATATAGAATACGGTAATAAAGTGAAGCGGTTTTACATTCTCTGCAACCGCTTCGCTTTATCCTTAATATATAGACCTGCCGAATAAAGTGAAGTGATTACAAGTTAGACGGTCTAATAGTGAAAGTCCGGCTTGAACGTGTATTTCCTGCCGTTCTCCTGTACTATCATCCGTTTGTTCCGGAGCATGATGATAAGTGATACCGCCTTTTGATGGTTCAGTTTTACACCTACCGACATATATGCCTTGACTAAGGCGGTTTCCAGATCCTTGTAGCCGTATTCCTCTTTTAGCCCGAAAGCCGCTTCCAGTGCTATGCGGTGCTGTTGTTCGGTAATATGCCTGTAAGGGTCGAACTTTTCCTCTTCCGGTCTTCCCGGTTTCTTCGCTTCGGGTCTGTACCCCTCTATGAGTTCAGGCAATGCATTGTCGTTGATACGGAAAGCGAAAGGCTCGAAATCCATTGCACGGATGTGCATGGCTGAAACATTGCTTATATCCCCGTTGCTCTTGTCCTTTTCCACCAGCAGAACGGTTTCCGCCTTGTTGTTCAGCTCCGTACCGATATGCCCTCTTGCGTTTTCATCGCCTTTGTTCTGGTGGAGTATCGTATGGATGTGTATCTGCCTGTCATCCGTCCACTGCATCAGTTTGGATATGATGCGTGTCGATTCTCCCGGACTGTTGATGTCATATACCATATCACGGATGCCGTCTATGATTACAAGCCCTATGTCCGGTGTATTATAGATAGCCTGTTCGACAATCCTGATGCGCTGCTCGGGCGTGTATTTCCTCAAAGCGAGAAACTCCAGATGTTCATTGTCCCTGTCATCAGGAAGACCGGCCAGCCGTAAAATACGTTTCATGACTTTCAGACAGTGATAATGGCTTTGTTCTGTGTCCACATAAAGAATCTTCCTTTTATCTTCCGGAAGTTCTGCCACATACCGCAGTACCGTACCGTTTTTCAATGCGGCGGCTACGATAGCCGATACATTGAAAGTCTTTTTACTCTTGGCTTTGCCGATGGATGCACTGAAATTGCCCAGTGTACCAATGACCGAACCTTGCACTTTTAGAATCTCAGGTGCTTTCTCGTAGATTTTCGACAGGCTCAGGCGTGAAGCTTGCCAAAGGATTATTGCCTGTTCTGCCGAAATCTCCTTTATTTCTTTCATATAGTCCATAAGCATACCTCCCATTATTTCCGTCCTCCTGTTTTCTTCCCGGCAAGCTCAAGAGCCAATTCCGCATCTACGATAATCTTGCGCCCTATCTGGGTAATCGCCTTGTCTATCTTTCCGCTTTTCTTTATGCGGTTGGCGGTAGGCAGGCTGCACCCGAACAGCTTGGCTATGCCGAGTATTCCGTACACATACTTCCTGCCTGTGTCCGTTACGGGCTGCGGCTGCGCTTCCGGCTGACCGGATGCGTGCCTGCTTAACATGATGAACTCTTCGCCTGTCATCTGCCAGACGGGTTTGGATAATAATTCTTGGATATTTGTCATAGTCCAATCTAATTAGTCGTTAAACAATCAGCCCTGCGCACTGGCTGTTATTTCTGTTCTCGAACGATGCAAAATTAGATATGGATACGGGTGGTAAGGATGGGGATGATATAATCTGAATTTCGTTGTATCTTATTGAATATCAGATAATAAAAATACCACTCAAAAATTAATTTGAGTGGTAAAAGTGGAACTTTCGTAAAGTATCAGGATATATCACGGATTATCTGAATATATGTTCCATTTCCTTGGCGAAATTTTGGTTGCTGTCACTGGGGAAATCTGAAACAGGCTCCTTGTACTTGGATTTGTAGTAGCTGTCGTCAATATCCAGCAGTTTCAGTATTCTGTCTTTCCATTTGTCCCTGTCCTGTTTGGAGAGTTTCTCGCTCATCAGGAATATCAGATAGCATACACGTATTTTCTCTCTCGGTTTTATTTTCAGCTTACAGTTGCAGGGGTGAAGATTCATATTGGCATAGAAATCCAGTGCGGAAATTTCTTCGAACTGTTCTCCTATGCACACCTCATGAATGAGCGAAAGTAATTTCATGCTGAAATATTCCTGTTGTTCTTCTGTCGTTTCCTGCTGACTGATTGGCTCGCTTGATTTATTCTCTTGCTTTCCGTCAGGAATGTATTTCTTCAATATATCCAGAAAAAGGCAGCTTTGACGGTATATGTCCGCACAACAGTTCTTCATGTATTGGAATGCCTCTGTTCTTGCAGCCTTTTGCTGATCATAGAGTTTGTTCAGTTTGGCTTTTTCCCTGTCATATTCAGCCTTGCAGCGTTCATATTCTTTCTCTGCCTGTTTTTCCTCTTCGGCTGTATGCTCCCTGTAACCAATGGAATCATACCTGTTGTTGGCTTCATTCAGCGGCTTGCTCAGACTTCTTGTAACATCCAGCTGGGCTTCAATTTCCTGAGAATACCTTTCCATGTGCTGATAGCAAGCATGTTCTATGGCTCTGTCACTTAACGGGCGTATCTCATAAGCCTGTATGCTCTTTTCTATTTCAGTTTTCAGGCTGTTGAGTATCAAGGTGTATTGCTCTTTTTGCTTGTCAAGCACCAGTTCAAGGATAGCGGCTTCAAAGGATTTCATGTCATTATACTCCTGATAGAAATCCGATATGAATTTCTGCCTGTCAAAAGAAAAAGCGTAATTATCTATATAGTCTCTGTATATTCTGTTGAGTTCTCCATATTGGGGAATCATCGTCTGTATCTTTCCTGCCATATACTTTATATTATGGGTTCTTGTCCTTGTCAAGGAATAAGGTCAGTTCTTCTTCCACTTCTTCTATACTCGGTAGGGCAGATTTCAGATTTTCGGGTACTGCCTTGCTCAATTGATAGTCGCTGATACCTATCGGCTGGTCATATCCAGCCAAGGCATATTGTGCCACGACCTCATCCTTACCCCTGCACAGCAAAAGACCGATGGTCTTGTTATCATTTTCTCCCCTCAGTTTATCATCTACAACATTGATATAGAAATTTAACTGCCCTGCATATTCCGGTTTGAATGGCGTTGCTTTCAATTCCACGACAACATAGGCGTGGAGCTTGATATTATATAGGATCAGGTCGGCGAAAAAGTCACTGTCCCCAATCTGGAAATGTTTTTGTCTGGCAACAAAAGCAAAGCCGTTACCCATTTCCAGCAAGTAACGGGTTACATGCTTTACCAACTGTTCTTCTATATCCCTTTCGTCAGCCTTTTCCTTTGCTCCTGCCAAGTCAAAGATATACGGGTCTTTTAACAGATAATTGGCAAGATCGCTTTGAGGTGCCGGAAGTGTGGCAGTGAAGTTGTTTACCTTGTTACTCTTGATTTGTCTGTCATACAGATTGCTTTCAATCTGCATTTTCAACACATTACTGCTCCAGCCCATTTCTACCGATTGTTTCATGTACCAGTATCTTACACCCAATAGAAGCGGATTATTGAGTATGACCACATGGCTTGCCCAATTTATCCTTGCAACAGGTGATGATAGGAATATTCTTTCCATATCTTCAATTGCTATTTGGCAAATTCTGGATATTGTTCCGGTAACATCCGGAATTTGTGCAAGAGGTTCTTGCATAATTGTAGTTTCCTTATTGTCTGCCGGTTGTATTTGCGCAAGAGGCTCTTGCGTAAATACAGTATTGTTTAACTCCTGGACTGATTCTGTAATATTCTGTACACTTGTGATAGTGGACTTTGTATCCGTTTCTATGAGTTTCCTCAATACACTTAAAGGATAAGCCTTTGCAAACTGACACATATAGGATAAATTTCTGACAGAATATCCTTTCTTCTCAGGATAGTTGAAGCGGATAGCCTGAGCCAATTTATTGATAATTTTTCCTCCCCAGCCATATAAGTTCTGCTGATACAGGATATAGTTACCCATCTTCCAATAATGGAACAACATCTGGGCATTGGCAGCTGTAATGAGACGGACTTGCGCCTGTTCTATTTCCGAACCGACAGCATGGACAAAAGCGTCAAAATTCCTTTTGTCTATATTATGATTATTGTCACTTTCCATATTAATAAATCTTGTCTGACAAAGATAACTTTAATAAATGATAATCTATGAAACTGACTGATACTTTTATAGTTGGTTAAACTTGTTCATTGCATTAGCCTTAATATCATCGGCTATATCAATGTAAGGTTTCATGGCTTTGTAATCACTGTGCCCTGTCCATTTCATTACAACCTGTGCAGGAATACCTAGAGCCAGCGCATTACAGATGAATGTCCTTCTTCCTGCATGCGTGCTGAGCAATGCGTATTTCGGTGTAACTTCATCTATACGTTCATTTCCTTTGTAGTAGGTTTCACGTATAGGTTCGTTAATTTCTGCCAGTTCTCCCAGTTCTTTCAGATAATCATTCATTTTCTGATTGCTGATAACAGGCAATGCCATGTGGTTTTCAAAATGGATGTCCTTGTATTTTTCAAGTATGGCTTTACTGTACTTGTTCAGCTCAATACTCAGACTGTCTGCCGTTTTAACGGTGGTGACTTCTATATGGTCGGACTTGACATCACTTCTCTTTAGGTTACGAACATCTGAATAACGCAGACTGGTAAAGCAACAGAACAGGAAAACATCCCGGACACGTTCCAGATACTGCTTGTCCTTGGGTATCTGATAGTCTTTCAGTCTGTTCAACTCTTCCCATGTCAGAAAGATTACTTTCTTGGGGGTGGTTTTCAATTTCGGTTTGAACGTATCGTATGCTATATTCTGGTGATAGTCTTTCTTGAAGCTCCATCGCAAGAACCATTTGAGGAATCCCATTTGTTTACCGATGGTACTGTTTCTCATATCTTTCTTGTCACGCAGGAAATTGACATATTCGTTCAGTCCGAACTCATTGAAATATTCAAAGGTTAAATCTTCCTTGAAGTTTTTAAGGTGATTTTTTACGGCTGCAAACTTTTCGTATGTGGATTCAGTCCAGTTATTCTGATTGCCGCATTCTTTTACAAATTCATCGAATATCTCCCAAAAACTTATCTTTACGTCTTCCTGGTCTTCACTTGTATCTTTCATTCGCAGGTTGAATGCGTCCTTTAATTGTTGGGTAGTGGGCATGGCTTCCTGTACCTCAAATTCTTTGAATACGTTTTGAATTTCGGTATAGTATTTCAGCAGATCGGCATTGATTTCAGATGCACTTTGCTTTAATTTGTTGGTACACCCGTTCTTCACTCGCTGCTTGTCAGCATCCCACTTGGCTACATCAATGCGGTAACCCGTTGTAAACTCAATGCGCTGGCTTGCGTATATGACACGCATACGGATGGGGACATTCTCCACGATTGGCACACCGTTCTTTTTCCGGCTTTCCAATGCAAAAATGATGTTTCGTTTGATATTCATAATTGGGTGCGTTTGAAATTCTACACCCAAATATACACCCAATATTTGGAATAGCAAAAGATATTCAGAAAGATTTGGATTTACTATGCACTTCAAACAATATTTGATTATCAATAATTTGCATTTTTATGATATTTCTTGAATGTATAGGTTCGAGAGCCTGTCTCTCCGCTGGAACCTAAGACATCAGGTAGACAATTTAAGACAAGAGGCTGTCTCAAAATGAATTGAGATGGCCTCTGTCGTTTCATATCAGACTGAAGTCGTTTGGATTTTTCTCAAAAAAAGGAATTTACAAGTTTCTTTCTACAGATTTCATCGCTTTAAACGGTTTTTTCTTGGTCAGAAGCCTCCTAAGAGGCTACTTTTGCAAGATTATGCGCTATGGCCAGCAGGCCAAATTCAATTTCCACCTTCTTCAGTCCACGGAGATGGAACCTCTTGAAGTGCTTGTTGTTCTTGAGGTTTCCAAATACGGCTTCCACATCCTGCGGCCGCTGGCTCCGGTATTTAAGACCTTCCGCAGAAAGGAGTTTCTCACGTTCCCTTTCCTTGATTTTCCTCAGCCTGTGGTTTACCTGCACAATCCTTTCCGACCGGCTTCTGTGACACCGGCATCTTAACGGGCAGCCCTTGCAGTTCCGGGCCCTGTACCTTGAGATGGTCTGTACAAAACCGTTGTCCGTCGTCCGCTTTACATCGGAGAGTCTTTTCATCCTCTGTCCCATCGGACAGTACATCCCGTCGGTTTCTTCATTATAGTAAAAGTTGGCAGACAGGAACGGGTCATTCCTGAAGCTCCTTTTCTGTTCCTTGTGGAAATAGCTGTACTTTATGAAGGTTTCAATGCCATGCCTGAAGGCGTACAGGTAGTTCTCCTCGCTTCCGTATCCGGCGTCACAGACGGACACGTCAGGATATCTGCCGTACAGGGAATGGAAGTCTTCCATGTGCAGGGGATAGGTGGAGGTGTCACCGGCACACTGGTGGAGGGTATAGTTCAGGATGAACTGTCTGTTGGTACTGACCTGCGGGTTGTATCCGGGCTTGAGCTGCCCGTTCCTCATGTGGTCCTCCTTCATCCGCATGAACGTGGCGTCGGGGTCTGTCTTGGAGTAGCTGTTGCGCCCATCGAGAATCTTTCCCTGGGATTCATATTTCTTCAGCTGTTCGGGCCATGCCTTCCTCACGCGCCGAACCTTGGCCTTCACTTTCCGGTCCGCATCCGTTCCCTCCAAGGCTTCATGTATCTGCTCCAGCGCCCTTTCCACCTTCTCGGGGGTGATGTCCTGGTAAGTGACGGGAGCGGAGTCGCGCAACTCCTGCTTGGTGACGGACTCGGCGTACCGCCATATTTCCTCAAGCTGTTCCGCGATTCTGGAGATGCGGGTGTGGATGGACTTGCCCCAGACGAACGTATAACGGTTGGCGTTTGCTTCCATCTTCGTCCCGTCGGTGCAGGCCACGTCCAGACTTACAAAGCCCTCCGCCACGAGGAACTTCACGATGGTGGCGAAGACGGTCTTGAGCACATCCTTCAGCCGACTGCTGCGGAAACGGTTGATGGTGTTGTGGTCAGGAGTCACATTGCCGGTCAGCCACATGAAGCGGATGTCATTGCGGCAAAACTCTTCGATGCGGCGGCTGGAATAGATGTTGCGCAGATAGGCATATACCAGAATCTGCAGCATCATGCGGGGATGGTAGGCCGGACAGCCTTTGACGGAGTACTTGCGGTAAAGTTCTTCCAGGCTGATCTGTTCAATGATACGGTGAACAACCCGGACCGGGTCGTTCTGGGGAATAAAATCGCCTAAACACGGAGGTAAAAGCAGATTATCGTTGGAGGTATANATGGAGGATATGGCCAATCATTACGGTACGGTCATCATACCGGCACGTCCCGTACACCCTAAAGATAAAAGCAACGTGGAAGGGACCGTGAGGCTTGTCTATATGCGTGTGTTTGCCGAACTCCGCAATGAAACCTTCCATTCACTGGAAGAGCTTAACCGGGCAGCCTCACTCAAAATGAAAGCGCACAACCAGAAACGCATGCAAAAGCATCCTTACACGCGTGAGGAACGGTTCCTTGCCGTAGACAAGCCAAATCTTATGCCACTGCCTGACAGAGATTTTGAGATTGTGTCATATACCGATTTGAAGGTGTCAACCAACTGCTGTATCTATCTTGGACGTGACCAGCACTATTATACAGTACCGTATCAGTATATATCCAAAACCGCACATGTCGCATATACACGCACACTGGTAAAAGTATATGTGGACGGTGAGCTTGTAGCCACTCACCTACGTGATTACAACAGGGGAAAGTATACTATCGTAAAGGAGCATCTTGCAAGCAATTCCCGGGAATACAGAGGGATGAGTGCAAAATCATACATAGAGCGTGCCGAGCGTGCATCCGGCATACTGGGAGATGTAATCCGCCGCATATTTTATTCTTCCACAATGCCTCCGGAGACTCATTACAAGACCTGCGACGGGCTTCTAAACCTGCAAAGGAGCAGTGATCCGGTCGTTTTCCAAAAAGCCTGCGAGGCAGCCCTGAATGTAGACAGATGCAACTATCGCTTTATCCGTTTACTGGTAGAGAGCAAGTGTGCCGGTGTGGGGCAACCTTCATCTTCCTTTGCTCCTCCGCAGCACTGTAATATCCGTGGAAAAGCACAGTTCAAATGACAGACTTCTAACACTCAAAACAAATAACGATGGATGAAATTATCAATGCTCTAAGAAACCTTAAGATGCCTGGAATGGCCCATTACTGGGCTACCATGCAGGAGACGCGACAGGCAGAGTCGCTCTCCTTGAAAGACGGTCTGCAACTGCTTATACAGGCTGAACTGGATAACCGGAATCAAAGCCGGAATGCCCGTCTGATAAAAAAAGCACACTTCCGTTATCAGGCTTCCATAAGTGAAGTTATCTATGACTGCAAGCGTGGCGTGGACAAGCAGAAAGTACTTAATCTTGCCACTTGTGACTATGTGAAAAACGGGGTATCCATACTTATTACGGGTGCTGCCGGTACCGGTAAAAGCTGGTTGGGTACAGCGTTTGGTCATCAGGCCTGCATGAACGGATATAAGGTTGCTTATTATAACCTGTACAGGCTCTTCGAGGAAATAAGCCTTGCCCGTATATCCAGTACCCTGCATCGTTTCTTCGCCAAGCTGGCACAGACTGACCTGCTTATACTGGACGACTTCGGCATGAAAGTTCTTGACGGACAACAGTTACTTGACTTTATGGAGATTATAGAAGACCGCCATGGACAAAAAGCTACGATCATCATATCACAACTGCCGGTTGCCAACTGGTACGATGTGATGAAAGGCAACACGACTGCAGCTGATGCAATATTAGACAGGTTGGTACACACAAGTGTGCGCTTCGAGCTACAAGGCAGCAGTTTACGTCAAAAAAGACATCAAAACTGCAACGTTACAGACGAAAATCAATAAATTTGCATCGCCATAGGTAAAGAGTATGAAAAGTGAACGGATATCACCGTTTTGGGTGAACGGATATCAACCGTTTTCAGCAGGTATAGTTTTTAAACATTATCTTTGGGATATATTGCTTGATTCCCTAAGATACAAAAAATTAGGGAGACGGGCAAGTCCTGACTGAGCGAAGTTGGGGCTTGCCCGATTTTTTTTGCAGACACAAAAAAGGCCATCTCAAATTATATTTCAATTTGAGACAGCCTCTTTTTCTATTTATCCGGTGGACAACCGAAAGACATTCAAATGCCCACTTCTGACAAAGTTCCGTTACTAAATCGTTACTAAAAAATAGCCTATAAAAATAGTAACGATTTTCGATATAAACCATTAATTTATAACTAAAAAGTGAGTTATGAAACCAACATTCAAGGTCACCTTTATGTGCAAAAAAACACCTTAATTTCTATTGCATCTGATGTATAATTACCTGACGAATCCGGTTTAAACGTTTTTCAACTTCTTCATCATATTGAATTCCTCCATCCTTAAATAAATCTTTATACTTACATTTACGCAATTTATATTTAAATTGTCCTTTCTTGCCATTTAAATCTATTCCAAAATCAATGGGTATCGGTGAATCTAACAAATCCATGTGATAATTGTATGTAAGATCTATACTATGCTCCCCTCCAACAATCGCTTTATATCGATCCCATTGTAAAACAAAGGGTAATACTTCAATTTTTTTCTTATGCAATATCAAATTTGCCGATAACTTATCTATCTCATGTTTCTCCTTATTCTTAAATCGAAAACGACGTGCTATTTCTTTAAACGTTCCATTATCTATCAAAATCAGATTACGTCCATCCACAGAACAAATTGCATCAGTATTTCCCAATAAAGGAAGCATCCTATTATCCACCGGACCAACTGCTGTCAATCGACAATTAACTAATCCATCCATAGTTTCTATTAAAGGGAATATGGTTTTTACAGTAGGAATCACCTCATGTACTTGTGCGACTAAAAAATCCTTTAACTTTAAATCAAAACAAGTAGTAACTTTATCCTTATTCAAACTATTATACAAAAAATCTAATTCGGCTTTTCCTAAGTTTGAACGTGTAGTTAAATGAGCCTTTAAAGCTTGGTTTCTCACAAAAGCACTTCCCTGCACATGTTGTAAATCCACATTCCTATAATTCATGTGATCAAGGTCAAATTGAAGTTCCAATGCAATATTTTCAGGAATATAAACAGGATGTTGTTTTAGTTGAATAGGCTTTTGTACATGCAACTGACTCTCTAAGTTGTTCAAGTCTCCGAATGCCATCATCTTACTATTCTTTAACTTTTCGGAAGAGACCCCATAAGACAAAGTCCTCTCTAACTCATCATAATCGATATTAGCCGAAAGGATACGAAGAGAGCCTTCCACCTGTGGTGTACCAACCTTCTTATTTTTTGCATCTCCCACAGACAAAGAACCAGATAGGAAGCAATCAGATTTACCGGCTTGCACATGAAGCCGATTCAATGTCAGCTGATGATTCTGAAAACCTAAATAGGCATGATTTATACAAGTCAACATCGGAAACTGAGGGATATACATTTGAGATCGTTCAAACTCCAAAACTCCCTTCAGATTATGCTTCTCGCCTGTCCTTCGTTTTTCTTCAACAGGACGAATTTCAGAAATTAGTTGTATCTTATCAAAAATAAAAGCCTGTTGCCTATATGGATTTAAGAACCTCAACTTATCAGCTTTAAACATAAGTCCACCTTCACCATTTAATAGATTATTTCCAATTGGTTTAATTCCCACATGTAATTCTAAATTCTGAATAGAGGTCCAGGCTGATGAATTATTCCATCTGGCATCCAACAATTTACAGTTCCAATGAGTAGTGATTGGAGAGACCTCATCCTTTCGCGATGAAATTGCCGTATTGGAACGTAAGTGCAAATCAGATAAATTAACGAATAACTTTTTTTTATAAGATAGACACAATGTATCAATCTGGGCAACCCCGGAAAAAACTTCTGTCTGCTTTATAAAATCACTAGCATTTTTAGCGTAACCAAAATCTAAAGAAACATCAGGAATGAAAAAATGTATCTCTTTCTCTAAATGATCAAATACGACATCCTGTATTTTTAATTTTCCTGCTCCCTTTATTAAATGATAATTTCTTTTCCTTAATTCATTAACGGCACATCCTAATCTTGCATCTACCATCATCATCCCTGCCAATGTAATCTTCTTATCCATCAGTACCTTCTTTCCAATGTAATCAAAATTCAGATTCCCTTTTATACAAGCCTCAATATACGGATCATGAACAAAATTCGTTACAGTTCCTTCCAGATTTAGTTCACTCTGCATACCTTTTACAAAAAAACGATTTAATCTCAGGAAACATGAATCAGCACTGGCAGATGAATACTTCATCTCCCAATTTAATTGAATATTCTCTAAATCCTCCCTTAGCTCTGTCCAATGAATCTTACCTTGTTCCAAACTACCCAGAATGTGTAAATCCGGCAAGGAATCCCTCTTCATAGCACCGTGTATTGTACCTTTCAAAATGGTTGTTCCATCTATTTGATAATCTTCTTTTATAGGGAAATAATCAGATGGTATAAAAGCTATCAGATCCTTTAAACGAGATGCCCCTAAATCAAATTGTAAATCAATAAAAGGCACTTGTTTTCTTTTCAAGTTCATAATTTTTCCTTCCAAATTGAACGGAAAGTCATTTATCTTAAAATGAGCATCTGACAAATCAACACCTGCATGTTCTTTATCTAATTCAACATGACAAAACAAATCAAATGAAATAGAATCTAATGGTAAACCTGTACCTTGCACCAACGGAGAAGAGGCCGACAATGAAATATCAGAAAAATCTTGCCCCAACTTTCCTTCAATCAATATATCAGCACTTTTACAACTATAAATTTGTTTTCGGTGAGGTATTTTTAGTTTAATATTACCCTGCAAAATCTGCAATCTATCTATTTCCGACAAAAGTTTAGAAGCAAATTTATGACCTTCCTTTTTTGTTAACTTAGGTATCTGCTCTTCAGCATTACAAACCAATTCGAGATTTTCTACTAAAATATTATCAATACTAATAACATGTTCCTTCCACAATTTAAGTAACTGAATAGACCCCGATATTTTTTTAAACTTTCCGGCAAATGGTGCTTCCGCATTTATAGACTTATCTTGTATTTGAAAACTTCCATTCTTTACTACAATCTCTATAAATGGCCAATTATCCCAATAACTCAAATCCACTTTTTCACAATAAAATTCCACATTAGCACGCCTATTAATTTCGCGGGCAACTAATTCAGACAACCGTTCCGGTGTTAAAAGCCTATATTTCAGATAACAAAATATCCCTCCCGAAAGTATAACAAGTAAAACCAAGAGAGATAAAAAAACTTTTATTATTATACGGACAAATTTCATACCAATGATTCTTATTTTAACATAAAACGGCAGAGATGTATGTATCACCTCTACCGTTCCTATCCTTGATTTATTAATCTCTAAACATCAAAAGCAAAAGCCTACGCCAAACACATGACGAGATCTGCTTATCTTATCTTCATATTCTTTAGAGACTGAAAAACGTAACTGGCAAGTATAACGCAATACCAATGGACCTATTTTACCTAAAAGACCGACTTCTGCTGATATAGCACTATAAAGTTTAAAAGAAGGATCCTTTTTTTCTGAGTTTCGATTGCCACCATTATCACTCAAAGAAGAATCTTCATCCGATTCAATATAAGGATTTCCATTTTCACCTACAAATTCACCGACTCCGGTATATCCTGGACCAAAAAAGATCCATACAGGATATTTAGGCAAAGGATTTACAGTCCATCCAAAAGATAAATTCATTTCGGCCTCCAACTGTTTGCTATAATCTTTCTGCAACGCCTTGAAAAGATCTGGATGAAAACTCAAACTAAAATATCCTCCAACCTTACGCTGCCGATACTTTCCTATGGTTATACCAATAGGTGCACTTTTACTATATTCATAAGCATATACCTGCACGCGTTGATTTCTACTTTGCTGCATTACGCGAATATTTTTAACTTTCTCACTTGCCTGTACAGCATTTCCACAATTCTGGTCTACAATTTTCTGATACAATTCCAGAGCTTTATCATATTCACCGTCCTCATAATACACTTCAGCCGCATCATAATATTTATTACAATCTGTATCAAAATAATGAATACATTCATAACGCTTGTTGGAAGCATTCGTATCAGATGGATTCAATTCCAATATCCTGCCATAATACATGCTAGCCTTTTCATAATCTAATAATTGATAAGCTTCTTCTGCCCTGTCCTGACAAACAATAATTGTATCAATCGATGCAATCAGTTCATCCAAATTAGAATCAGCAGGACAATCAGAACATTCTTTGGCTATACTATACTGCTCTTTAGCTTCCCCATACATACATTTTTGAAAAAAATCTGTTCCCCGTTTTCTGTACTCGTAATAACATCCATAAACGAACGCCACGTCCGGGTCTATCAGCTTATATTGTTTCAGTTCTTTGGGGTTTAATTCTGCCATAATCAGCACAGGAGCATATCCTGAAGTACGAATTATTAATTTACGTCCACGATATCTTTTTCCTGTTTGAAAACGTAAATAATAATACATTTCTTCACCTTTCTGTTCCGTATTATATACATCAACTACTTTATCATGACTAGACTCAAAAGTCAAAGAAATATTTGCCGGACAAGAAATAACCATACCAGCTTCAGTATCCTTTCCAGAAAAAACATTCAATCCGGAACTAACATCTTTCACCTCCAGATTACGCTGTGCAAACGATGTAAAAACTGTACCAATCACACAAATCAATAAAAAAATCAATCGCTTTTTCATAGTATTTCAAATTTAATCATTAACTAACGAACGGACAATATCAAAATCCCCTAAATTAAATACTTCATCCCTAGCCAAAACTTTTCCATCAAGTTTTTCTGGCTGCCAAGTACGTACTTGGATTAACGGATGTAATTCATCTTGGAAATCAATCATCAAAAAGACAAAACCAACGTCACGATATCGATCTGAGTTCCATTCCTGTTTCAGTGTAACCCCATAAATATCAGTCAGTTTCGGATGTTGTATAACCTCTACTTCATCAAATATGACATTTAAATACTTATTGGATGCAAATACCTTTTTCAAATTAGAAATATATTCCTTTTTAGTACGCTTCTGATAGACAATCTTCTCAGAGCTAAGCGATTGTAATGCATAATCGGACTTTGGCTTTTCTTTAATTACTTTGCCTGTAATAATCAAAGCATTGTCACTAAATACTGATTCAATGTATTTTAAGTCTTTCCGATTATAAGAAGTTCTATAATTTTCCACAAAATCAACGATAACCTGACGACGATATAAATCTGATACAGATTCATGTTCTGACATAATTTCTTGATATTTATGCTCGTTTATGGCTATCGATACTCCATCAATTATCCCACGATCTGTTAAGCTGATTACCACTTCCTGATCCTTTACAGAATCATTGGCAGCCATCATAGTTACAGGTATATTACGCACTTGATATCCTGAACTCGTTTGAATACAAATCTCTTCAATCTGTGAAATCGGACAGGCCATCGGACTAGTCTCCCACATTTCTCTAATTGCCTTACGAGCATCCTTCGTGATATTATCCCCCTCAATATCAGGTTTATCACCTGTCATTACGGCTTTATTACATTCTTGCAAAAGCCATGACACATTATTTTCAATGACCTGTTTTACCAAACCATCATCTATTCCATCGGTTAAAACCAATTTCGTTTGCTCCAGTTGCGCAAAGCCAATTACTGGAAACATCGTTAAAAACAATATCAATCTTATCACCTTCATTGTAACAAACTTTTTATAAAATGTTGTGGTATATTTGAATAAAAATCAGCCTTCAGAACAGGATTTTTCACAAACAATTGGTTCTCATTTGTTTCCACCCTTAATAAATGAATATAATTTAATCTTTTATGATTAAAAACTACTATTGCTTCTAGATTCCCTTGTTTATTCATTCCTGAATGACAGGCCGTTATAAAATTTTTCTCAAAATATGCTAGGAAATTAAGTAGTGGTATAGAAATTACCGGAGTAAAATGCCCATACTTCCGATGAGTTATCTGCAAAATTTTTCCTTCTCCATTCGCATAAGTCAAAAACAGATTATTTAATGAATACTCTGGATATTGCTTCTGAAACACCGGAATATATTCTTCTCCTTTTTTCATATAATATGTATCAGCTGTCAATGAAGGTATTAAAAAAGCATCTCCTTTTTCTACATAAAGACCATTCTCCTTTGCTACCAAATTTTTTTCATTTACAGGATTGTCCTTTATATGAACCTCATTTAATACTGCAACTTGTAATTGATGAAACAGCTCATTATCAGATTCTATTTTATCCATACCATCAATCAACTCACGATACAATGGAAAAGTTATCGATAATGCATGAGGAGAAAACAACCAAACAGCCTCTGCCTCCTTCCCTTTTTGACGCATAGAAAAATTAACTGGCATACGCATCTTTTCTAAAACCCTCTGAAAAGATTTTGCGTTTTTTACCACCACTTTCTGTCCGTCTACATACATGACCACATGATATTCTTGCAATTTACGATCAATAGATACAGCATCTTTCTGAAGTAAAAGCTCTAAAAAAAATCTTTCCAGAAAATTACAAAGCCCCACATCTAAAATCTGCTTTGTAGCCTCACTAAACAACGAAACCCCCAAATGACAGACCTGGCCTTTATCATTGTACTGCATGACAATCGACTTTCCTTCAATTATCATAGGTATCTCCATTATAGTATCTACAGAAGACAAACTACCTTCAGGCAATTGATCTGCAATTTGCTTCAACTTACGGCTAACAAACTGTATATCATCTTTTTCATTTCCACTCATAGGAGTACAGAACACAAAACTTATCCATATAATCCATAAAAATTTACACATAAGTAACCATTCAAAAAAATTAATTCTACATATAATTAATCTACAAATAAACTCATACCAACGAGAGTATAATGAAAGATAATAAAGAAATAATCCTCTGTCTCCCCTATCGTTCTCAGTTCCTTTATCTTCCGATTACTATGGACAAAAGTATTGTCAAGCACAATCACCGTTTTCTTCTTTACCTCAAAAGGTAAAGGTATCCTCTGCATTTTCTTATTCCCCCATCCCTTGCACCAATGATTCAAGAAAACGTTTGAAAGTAATATCACCAGCTTTTTTGCCAGAAACCTTTCTCTTGTTTGAGGTGATCAACCTCGATTAATTCAGCACTTTCATACGTTTCATGATTTACATTTAACAATGACATGATACAATATTTTGTGCCGAATATAAAATATCCTAGATCATTTACTTAACTATTCAACTTTAGAATAAATAATAGAATGAATCTGAGATTTCATTGTTGTATATCCAAAAACAATTTCTTCTGATTCAAAGTATTTACGCAACCAGTCCTTCGCCAAAATAAAATCAGGTTTTACACCTTCCCCCTTTAGATACATCTGATACAATTCATACATAGCTCGGATGTTTCCTTTTGCTGCTGCTTTATTTAGATAATCCAAAGCTTTCGTATAATCTCTCTCCACAAGAATGCCGTCCCTATAAAATATACCGACATCAGTCATTGCATCAGCATATTGCATAGCAACTGCCTGTTGATAATATTCCCATGCTTTTTGAGGATTATGTTCTACCCCTAACCCTTCATTATATAACCATCCTAATCGATAGGCTGCATAGGGGCAACGACGAAGAAAAGCTTTCTGATAGCATGCCAAAGCCTGACTATAATCTGGTTGACTCCCCGCAAATGTTTCCCAATACGAATCCCCACACAAAACCATTGCATCAGTATAACCTGCAGCGTAGGCCTTATTATATAAATCTCTTGCCTTTTCCAGATTTTTATCAATGCCCAATCCCTGCTGATAAATCTTAGCCATATTCAACATTGCAAAAAGATTATTCTTCATAGAAGCTTCCATAAAATACGCAACTCCCATCCGCAAATTACGAGGCATACCTAGACCCGAAAAAGACAAACATCCCAAATCATTTAAAGCAGACACACTTTCAGAAGATTCACGTGTTTTTCTATTAACTAACTCACGTAAAGCAGGATTTGACATCTTTTCTGCTTCTGTTATTTCATGATATTTAAAACCTGAATAATCCTTAGGAGCCTTAAAAAACATACAAGGTTCACTTGTCGTAAACAATTCCTTTTCAACCACAGATTTCTCTATAAGTTTCGAATCCATACTACCAGCTAATTTAAATCCATCAAATTTCATTCGAAACTCATAGGAATAAAAACGTACAGGTTGTACGGTCAATGTATCAGCCAAAGTTGCAGAATCAGCAACTAAAACCTCCTCTGCTTTTTCATCAGCAGATAACAGATTACTCCAATCTACATTAAATATATCATCTACAATCTGTGTAAAATCAGAAAAGTTCTTCCGTTCTTCATTTTGTTTCTGAACCTGAAAATCAAAGCAAATCTCATCTCCTTCAGCAAAACCTTGAACTTTCATACCAATCAAAGAAGCATAGTCCTTATTTTCACTCGCATAAGAGTCTGCATTTAACGTAATCCATAATTGATTCTTTTCAGATTCTATATCAAAAATCCACATCTCTCTTCCATTATTTCCCAACTTATCAGAAACCCAGCGTCCCGTAATTTCACGTTGTACAGAAATTGGAATGTCCTCTTTTATCGTAGAAGATAAAACCATTGAATCAGCTTTCTCCATGCTACCTGATAAAACGACAGGAATCATATCAGGCTTTGTTTTATCTACTTTAGGAACTTCCACATTTCCACTCAAAACAGGCACAGTCACAACTGGAGTAGTTAATGCCATATCAGGCTGTTTCCCTGTCATACCCTTAATTTGATAAGTAAGATTAGAAATGGTTGCTTTCAGCTCCTCAGCATTAGTTGCTTCCGGACGTAAACGTAAATAATTCGCATAGCACATACATGCCTTTTCCAAAGCTTCTTTATCCGTTGTCATGGAAGCATAAATATCTCCTAATTGCAGATAAGGGTCAGGTAACCCAGGAGAAACTTTTAAAATCTGTTTATAGATTTGAATAGCTTCTGTTCGATTACTCTCATTCAAGGCCTTATGGGCCTGAAAGAACAATTTTAGTAATTGTTCTTTAGTTGGGGCCTGTCCATAAATACATCCCCCACATAAACATATTGCTAACAAAAGAATAAAAACGATTCATTATTTGTATTAAATTTTAGGTTATTTCCGTCATACTCACAAATATATCAATAAAAATTAAATCAACAAAAAAAAGAAGAACAAATTGTCCTTCCTTTTTTACAAACTTGTCTAGTCCTAAAAACTCTCCAAACAAGTCAGCCTTTCTCCATTCATTTCATTATTCTATAAACAACAGATTTGTTATAAGCCCCTCAATCTGTGTTTTAATAGATTTGCATCATCTCTGTAGTGAGTAATACGGAACTCCCTCGAGTTCCGTATTTCCCACCTCTCAGAATAATACAACCATTGAACTACTTATTATCCAACGCTTCATGTATATCTTCCTTGTAATTATACCCATAAAGCTTATATATGTCTATCTGATGCTTCAAACGTCTCAAGAAATCCTGAATATCTTTATTCTCAGGCATACTCCATTGAATTTCCGCCAAAGCCGCAATACGCGGCATCATTTGCCATTCCATTTTCATCCGTTCCTTGGTCCATTCCGTCCAGATACATCCCTGCGCCCCTATCAGATTCTTTTTCTGTTCAGAAGTAGCTTCTTGCGGAACCGGTTCAAACAAATATACCCTTTCAATACTGCTCAACCCTTTTAACTGATTGTATTTAGGATTACTGAAATACAGATTTGAAATCGGACAAGCTATCGTCCTATATCCACCTTCAATGGATTTCAGGCGAGCTTCCGGACTGGTCCATGCCATTACGATGGTAGATTTGGCAGGATTGCCGGCCAGAATCTCATCCCAAGCCATCATTTCTCGGCCACGTTTATGGATTTCTTTTTCCACTTCTCCCATAAACCAAGCCTGAAGCTGATTTTCTTTCGTATGTTTTTCCGAATCCTTCAATCCGAGTTCTTTGATTTTTTGCTGACATTTCTCACACGTCTTCCAATGATATTTAGGACATTCATCTCCACCTATATGAATATAAGGAGAAGGAAAAATATCCATTATCTCATTTATCACATCTTTGGCAAACTGCAACGTTTTCTCATTTCCTCCACACAGCACATCCCTAAATACCCCGAAAGTAGTAGCCACCTCATAAGGTCCTCCTGTACATCCCAGTTCAGGATAAGAAGCCAGCGCGGCCAGCATGTGACCCGGCATATCGATTTCCGGAATCACTGTAATATATCGTTCAGCTGCATATCGCACAATCTCTCTCGCCTCATCCTGCGTATAATACCCACTGACAGGGATACTATCCATTTCTTTCGTTTCCCAATCCTTGATGGTACATTTTCGTTTAGAGCCTATTTCTGTAAGTTTCGGATATTTTTTTATCTCAATACGCCAACCCTGGTCTTCAGTAAGATGCCAGTGAAAATAATTGATATTATGCAAGGCCAGCATATCAATAATCTTTTTCAAATAATCCACTCCGAAGAAATGCCGGCCTACATCTACCATAAAGCCTCTATAACCAAAACGTGGGTAATCTTTTATGACTCCGCAGGGAATGGCCGCAAGCGCTTTCCCCTCTGTGACAGGCAATACCTTATGCAATGTCTGTATGCCATAGAATACTCCGGCCTCAGTTTTACCCTTCAGCGTTATCTGCTCCTTCGAAACATTCAGCTCATACTCTTCATCATGGGATAAGGTATTATCCAAGCTTAACACAATTGCATGTTCCTTTGCCTCAACAGATAATTCCACATCGACGCCCGTAAGTTTCTTTATATAAGCAGACAGAAACTCCGCATTCCTTTTCATCTTCTCATTATTCTCCGGATAACATATATTTGTCGAACCATCGATAACAAAAGAAGAACCGTCTTCCGACTTAACGACTTCATTGGGTACTGGAATTATATCCAGACTTCCGGGCATCACCTTATTCTGAGCACATACCATAAGAAATGAGGGCATCAGCAAAGCAAACAGCATCCATTTTTTTAATTGACTTACATTCATAAATTCATTCTCATATAAAATTAGAAATAAAATAAACAAGGATATATCATCATGACAAACTGTTTTTTTAATAAACAGAATATACACCCAGAACCTCCAAACATCCTGGTCATACTCCAACAGACTTGCCGATTCAAAGATAATCGTTTTTAGATAATTATGCCAACAATCAGTCAAATACGCACATTTTATTCTCTTTTTTTCCTCATTTTGCCAATAAAAGCCACAATGTCTCATACACTATTTGCACGATTCAGAAACAAGTCGTATCTTTGAATCAAAGTTTTAAGCAAGCAAACACCTTGTATTTATCCTAAAACATCCATTCTTATGAAAATGAATCATTATGCAAAATGCGTGACTGCCGGAATCTTATGTACTTTCATGTACGGCACTTTATCGGCACAAGAAACAGACTTCGACCTCTCCTCCCAACGCTCTGAAAAGCAGGACGTACTGGCTATCCCTGGTAAAAAAATTGACCACAAAGGTTTGATCATCAACCCCACCCCTCACCAGATGAAACTGGATGCGAATAACACCTGCCCCATTACACAAGGTATCCACCTGAAAGACAAGCAGCAGAAATTTGCAGCCAGTCTTGACTTTCTCACACAGAACAAAAAAGGAATCAAGCTCACCATTGACTTCGGAGCGAAAGCTGCTGGGAAAGCAAACGTAAAGGAAATCTCAGGAGCCTATTCTCTGGTAATTGGCAAAAAGGAAATCACCATCATCGGCTACGACGCACGTGGTGCATTCTATGGCATCCAGACATTGAAGCAACTGGCAGAAAGCCCGGTTTCAGCCAACGGGACACTGCCTTGCATGGAAATCAACGATTATCCGGACTTGCCTAACCGGGGTGTGGTAGAAGGTTTCTACGGCACACCTTGGTCACACGAAGTCCGCCTGTCGCTGATTGACTTCTATGGAAAGTTCAAGATGAACACTTATTTATACGGTCCTAAAGACGACCCCTATCACAGCTGCCCGAACTGGCGTCTGCCCTATCCGGAAAAAGAAGCACAACACATCAAGGAACTGGTGGATGCCAGCAACCGGAATTACGTGGACTTCGTGTGGGCCATTCATCCGGGACAGGACATCAAATGGAATGAAGAAGACTATCATAATCTGCTTCAGAAATTCAACTGGATGTACGACTTGGGGGTACGGCATTTCGCCATTTTCTTCGACGACATCTCGGGCGAGGGTACCAACCCGCTGAAACAAACGGAACTGTTGAACCGCCTGACCGAGGAATTTGTGAAAATAAAAGGAGATGTGTCTCCACTGACGGTCTGCCCGACCGACTATTCCAAACTTTGGGCCAACCCGACCGAAAAAGGAAGCTTGGCCATCTACGGGAAAACACTGAATCCTGAAATAAAGGTATTCTGGACAGGCGATGTAGTGTGTAGTGACCTGACCCCTGAAACCCTCGACTTCATCAATTCCCGCATCAAACGTCCGGCTTACTATTGGTGGAACTACCCGGTAACTGACTACATCCGTAATTTCCTGCTCCAGGGACCGGTCTACGGACTGGATACCAGCTTGACGGCCCAGGAGACTTGCGGCGTAATCAGCAATCCGATGGAACACGGTGAAGCCTCCAAACTGGCCCTGTATGGAGTGGCCGACTATGCTTGGAACATCGCCGACTACAATGCCATTGACAACTGGGAACGGGGACTGGCTGAACTGGTACCCGATGCTACAGAAGCTTACCGCACTTTTGCCATTCATTCCAGTGATACTGAAAACGGATACCGGCGGGATGAATCCTGGGAAACCCGGACTTTCCGTATTGCCGACTGGAACGATGCGGCAGCCAACGCCCTGGAAGAAGAATTCAAGAAAGTAGAAAGCGTTCCTGCACGCATGGAAAACGGTTGCAAAAACAAGGCATTGCTCAACGAGCTCCGTCCTTGGCTGACAGAGTTCGGTAAACTGGGCACACGTGGTAAACAGGCCATCGAACTGGCCCGTATTTACCGCTCCGGTCAGGACGATGCGCTTTTCTGGACGAGATATGTACAAAACATCATGACACCGGAAGACCGGAAAAACTACGAAGCACACAAGTCGGGCACCCTGAAACTTCAGCCGTTCTATGAGCATGCGATGGACGACATGGCGCATGGATATCTGAAGAAACTGTCGGGAAAAGTACCGACCGATTATAGAGGCATCGGCTCTTTCAGCAGTGCGCATACCGTACAGACTAAACTGATGTTCGACAATGATTCTACAACTTTCTATACTTCTGGAATTGCCCAGAAAGCGAACGACTGGATTGGGGTAGACCTGCGCGACGTACGCGATGTGACGGAAATCTCCATCCTTCAGGGAAGAAATTCCAAAGACGATGTGGACTATTTCGACCATGCCGTAGTGGAATGTTCTGCCGATGGACAAAACTGGAAAGCCCTTACCGGCGAACTAAACCAACAATACATCATCCACTGGCAGGGTGCTCCGGAAAAGGCACGCTATGTCCGCCTGAAACGACTGGATTCCAAACGCACCAACTATGCCTCTGTCCGCTCGTTCGACGTAAACCCGCTCCGCCCGGACAACCTCGGCTTTACGCTTGAGGCAGATACACTGAGCAAAGCAATCTATGCTTTCGACAACAATCTGTCCACTTCTTACCAAAGCACAAAAGCGATTACTTTCGGAGTAGACAAAGATGTCAAGGCCTATACCTTACTGATGAACCAGTTGTCCACCCCGATAAAATGCGTGCAAGTGGACAAGAAAGGCAAGGCACTGTCTGAAACCATGATTGAAACTCCTTATGCAAGAATCGAACTGGCAGACAAGAATGTCAGTCAAATTCGTTTGGAAGGGGAAGTGGAAATCTTTGAAATTGTGCCGATAAGATAACACAATCTCAACAATTATATAATTTCCTATAACTACATTATGGCTTATGAAGTAAATTTATCTTATTTCATAAGCCATAATTTCTATCTCCCCCATGTAGCATGAAAACACAAAGTCTTGAATATTTATCCAAAACTTTCTCCTTTATAAAAACAGACATTCTTAAATCAATATTATAAAAAAACAGTATATTTGCCATACGATGTCAGTCCATTGAAACTGACCACAAAAGGGGATAAAACAAATTTAACTATCAAACAAAAGAATCTATGAAAAAAGTATTTTTATCTTTCATGCTCACAGCCTGTTCAGGGGTTTTCTTTTCACTCAACGCACAAGAGTATAAAATACCCGAAAAAGTAGTGATTGTTACCAAACAAAATGTAAATGTTCGTCAAGCCCCACAAACTTCATCAACAGTTGTAGAAAAAGCTTCCAATGGAGCAATGTATGAATTTGTGGCTCAACAAGGTTCTTGGTACGAAGTCAAAGATGTAAGAACCGGAAACACCGCCTTTATTTCGACTACAGTGGGACGTGTTTCTGCCGGAAATCAAATTGCCAGAACAGATAAAGGATTGGTAGAGCCCAACGACAATCTACATTTTGTTTATCAAAAACGAGAAAATATGACCGATGGTGAAAGAATTACCTCCTATGGCTTTTACCAAAAGCAGGAAAAAAATGTTGTGTATGCTACGGTTTCGCAAACCACCAATACTATGACGGGACGCTCATTTACCAGTGAGTTATATTATAAAGGAAAACAAATGGGGTGGTATTTGTTCTTTGATGAAGTGGTAGACATGGATGGTGTAGTACAAACCAAATTGGACACTCCGACAGTAGTATTCTCCAACGGAACACAAGGAGTTATCATAGATGGACAAACTTATAAGAAGACTAGCTATGAATTCTAGTCTATTTTCAAGCAAGAATATTCAGAAGATATCCTAAAAAAGCTGGTATGCGTGAATGAAATTTTCCAATCATTTATGCATACCAGCTTTAATTATTCATCTTTCCACAAACCACAAAATATTAGAAATCAACAATTTAACAATTCACAAAAACAACAGACAAAACGCTTCGACGTTTTAAGTAAAACGCAAGTGCGTTTAAAGGAAAACGCAAGGACATTTGGGTTGAAACGTCCTTGCGTTTTTTATGCCTTATTTTATCACCCGAAAATAGTCCGGTTTACGCGGTTTTGCCGGAGCTGCTTCTCCCTCCGGATAGCCCAAGGAAAGGGCTCCGATACCCATCAGTCCTTCGGGAAGTCCCCATTCTTCCATCAGCTGCTTGCCTTCTTCCGTGGCAAACATCTCGCGTTCCCGGTGAATCCAGCAACTGCCCAATCCCAGTGCATGCGCTGCCAGCATCATGTTTTCCAGCACGCAACTTCCGTCCTGTACCGGATTGTTGGCCAGTGAAGGTGCAAAGACCAACACGTAGGTAGGCGCATTGTAATAAGGATTTGAGGTAACTCCCATGATTTCGGCATTCATTTGGGCCAACTGGGCCAGCACTTCTTTCTTCTGCACGGCCACAATGTAGGGCGACTGCATGCCGCGCGAAGTCGGTGCATAAGTACCTGCTTCGAGCACAGCCTTCAGCTCTTCATCCGTAATCTGTTCCGGTTTATACTTACGGCAACTGCGCCGCGTTTCAATGACCTTCAAAAAATCTTTTTCCATATTGACACTGTATTTGATGGTTATTTATTTCTATTCTATCTCAACGTTTTTTCTTCGACAACAAGGTCTTCACGGCTGTCTGCATCAAGTGATTACGAACTTCGGCATTCTCCACACATTCCAGCGGAAATCCCAAGACAAACGTTCGGTAATTCTCTCCACGATATACGGTTCCTACGCCATAATTCCCTTGGGTGTATACGAAAGAAGAGTAGGCTCCGGAAGCAGGCATCACACATTCCATGGAGGGAACGGCATAAACTGTTTCATTAGCTCCTCCTTCAATCTGGAACTGTACCCCGGCTCCCTGCACGGAGGCTGAGGTCTGATTACTGAAACGGCCGCCATATACGCACTTCAGCACATTCTTCCCAAAATCTCCCTTTTGCAAGTTTGCTCCCCACGCAGAACCGCTCACCAGCAAACGTCCGCCCTGACGACAGTAACGGGTAAGAGCTTCCTGCATAGCCGAAGAGAAGGATTTGGCATCGGCTCCGCAAATCAAATCCACCAGGTCATATTGACTCAGGTCCGTACTTCCGCTCTCCAAGGTTTCATCACTGCAAGACACGAACGAATAGCGTCCGGCCCGCTGAATGGCCTTGCCATGCACAAACACATAATCGTATGTATTTCCAGCTATCAGCTTTCCTTCCAACGCATTGTCGCTGACCCCAAGCCCATCGCCTGTCTCCAGTCCGGCTTTATCCCGATTGAATCCTTGCTGGTAACCGCAATAAGCAGGAGTCTGCCCGTAAGGAATGCCCGGGTCCGACTTCAGGTCAAACCCCTGTAGCAAGGCCGAATTGACTTCCTCCGGACCTGAGGTGGCATCAAACCCGTTCACAATCAGCAACGTGCCTTTGCTACGTTTAGCCTTATAGGCTGACAGAATTTCCGAAGGGAAACTCTCTCCTCCCTTGTTGACGGCAGTCACCTTGAAACTGTACACCAGTCCCGGCTCCACTTTCACCGTGTATTCCGGTTTGCGTACATATACTCCATTATCAAATCCGCCGTAACCGATACGGGTATAGACGATGTATCCCTGCGGTTTGGCCGTAGGTTCCATCACATCCTCCACCGGATTCCAGTTAAGGGTAAAGGTATTTTTCTTTTTCCCTTCCCGAATGGCGAAATGGTTCACCGGAAGTGGTTGCACCACATAATCCGTACCGTGCATGGTAGAAAGGTATTTCAAGATGGATTTATAAACCGAGCGTCCTACGGTAAACTTGAAATCGGGATTATGCCCCCATTTCATATCGGCGAAATTCTGGTGGGAGAGCAATTCCAGAATCATAGAAGGTACTGCCGGCAGACGGGTCTCGCTGTAGTTCCGGTTCCACATGCTCCGCCGGGCCCACTGCACTCCAAAACGGGAAGAGATGTCACGCTGCAGTCCTGTCAGCACCATATCTGTCAGGTCGCGCGATGCATAGCGGGAAACGCCACAGTTCAGTTTCCCGTCGTTGAAGTCAGTCGTATAAATTCCCAAGGAACCCACCAGTTCATCATCCATTTTGAACCCCGCATCGCTGTGCAGTCCCAACGTCATCTCAAACGGCACCTTCAGCCCCTCTTCCGAAGGATTGTACACCGACCCGCCACTCAAGTAATTCACCATCAGCGAACGGACATTGATGTCATCGTTATAATCATTTTCTCCCTGGCTCTTGCTGTACACCGGATAAGGCATGCCGGCCCATTGTGCCCAATAACGCGCCCCTTCCAGGTAACGGGGCACTCCGCTCACCTGTCCGCCGCGGACAATATTTCCCATGCCACCGCCAAAACGGACCGCGTCGGCACAGACCACGCCCTTTTGGGAGCTCTCGTTGCTCAGCACCACCATACCGTAATCGTTCCGTCCCTTGTCGAATTCAAAAGTGCCCAGATACACCCAAGTACCTCCTCCCATCTGCTGGTTCACCTTGAACTCGGTCACTCCTCCGTTGTGGAAGACCAAGTATTTGGCATCCGACACACTTTCCGGCAGTGTCTGATAACTGACGTACACCGCATATTTTCCTTTTTCCGGAATATTGGGAATCCATTCGGCAAAAGCCTTCTCCGGCTGACCCTGGGTAGCAATATACCTCGCCGTACCATCTTTGAAAGGATTGTAGTTATCCGGATACTGCTGATACTTTTGGGCAAATCCCGGCCGACCAGTATCCTTCCACGTATATTTCTTGTATTCCACTTCCAGATAATGACTGCCCGGCGTACAAGTGTTATTGTCCACAATCACCTCGTGGCGCTGCCAGTCGCGTTCACGGGGAGTGAAGACCACGGCTCCGGCATTTTCCAACATCGGAATCAGATACGGCACCACGAACGACTGGGTAAACAAATCTTCCGTGGTACAGAACAAGCGGGGTCGCTGCCAGCACCATTCATTCCGGTCGTTCCGGTACACTTTTCCATGACTCTGCCACACGGCCACATGCCGCCCCTCCAGTCCCCGGCTGATATCAAACGGACGCGATACATTGGTCACCCACGGGTTTCCCTTCGCTTCCAGTTTGCCGTACAAACGGGTCTTGTCCTGTTTCTTCCGGAACGCATTGGGCACCAGTTCCTCAATCGGTTTTCCGTCCGCATACACCTGCAAGGTATAATAATTCACCGGCCCCGGAAGCGACTGTTTCAGCAGGCGATAAATGGCCGACACATTTTCTTCCGTAAACGGTTGGTAACCAAAAGTGGGATTGGCATACACGCGCAATACTTTTTTATCATGTTCCAGCTCAAAACGTTCCAGCTTACACTTGCCGATATGCGCATACGAAGTTTCATAATTGGCAAAAAAATCCTTCAGACGCTGCTCTGTGGTCTGCTCCAGACTTTGTCCAAACACAGTCCCTGCCACGCAAAGACAGCCCAGCAGAAAAATAGCAATTTTTTTCATATTCATTCTATAGCACCGGCACAAAGGTAACAAAATCTCACAGATTCTTTTCATCCTTACCCCACGAAAAAAGCCGTCCGGCGTCTTCCAACACCGAACGGCTTTCCCATTCTCTTTACAGACAATAATTAGTTGTTTTCCGGACGAAGTTTACGTACAGTCACAGCAGTCTGCCACATTTCGCTTTCACGCAATGCTTTCAATTCCGCATTCAGTTTTTCACGATAATCCGGCTGAGAGTTGCTGTCGATAGAAATCTGAGCTTCATGACCGCATTTTACACTCTGATACAATTTCTGCATTACCGGTTTGATGGCATCGTGGAACGGGCCCATCCAGTCGAGGGCACCACGCTGTGCGGTAGTAGAGCAGTTTGCATACATCCAGTCCATACCGTTCTTAGCGAACAACGGCATCAGTGACTGAGTCAGCTCTTCTACGGTTTCGTTGAATGCTTCCGACGGAGTATGTCCGTTTTCACGCAGCACTTCATACTGTGCCAGCAACAATCCCTGGATAGCTCCCATCAAAGAACCACGTTCACCGGTCAGGTCGGAAGTAGCTTCACGCTGGAATGTAGTTTCGAACAGGTAACCTGAACCGATACCGATACCCAATGCAATGGTACGGTCGTATGCCTTACCAGTAGCATCCTGGTAGATAGCATAAGAAGAGTTCAAGCCACGTCCTTCCAGGAACATGGTACGCAAAGAAGTACCAGAACCTTTCGGAGCCACCATGATGACATCAATGTCTTTAGGAGGAACTACGCCAGTACGGTCATTCCAAGTGATGGCAAAACCATGAGAGAAATACAATGCTTTCCCTGCTGTCAGACAAGGTTTGATAGTAGGCCATACAGAGATGACTGCTGCATCCGACAACAAACACATGATAATCGTCGCTCTCTTGCAGGCTTCTTCAATGCTGAACAAGGTTTCTCCCGGTACCCATCCGTCGGCTACAGCTTTTTCAAAAGTCTTACCCTGACGCTGTCCGACAATGACGTTAAAACCGTTATCGCGCAAGTTCAATGACTGTCCCGGTCCCTGTACACCGTAACCGATTACAGCAATGGTTTCATCTTTCAATACTTCACGTGCTTTTTCCAATGGAAATTCTTCGCGGGTGATTACATTTTCAATCACACCGCCAAAATTCATCTGTGCCATAATTTTTTACAATCTTTTTACGCAACCTTCCGGCTGCAAGTTGATATACTAATTTAATCTCTAAAAATCACTTTACTTCGAACGACTACTTCCGCACCGTTCTTCTTTACTTCCACATCATATTCATTTTCTCCGGTCTGCTCCTGGAAGAAGCTCAAGGTGTCACCGTAATAGCTTTCGGCTACATAGGCCATCTCAAACCGGCGGACCTGTTTCTTTCGGAACATTTCCATAGGGAACAAATCCAGAATATGTTCAATGTATTTGATGCTGTTCACATGTCCGTTCAAATCAATATCGCTGTACTTCACCCGATACTCTCCCATCAGTTGCGGATGCGTCACCTTGATGCGTCCCGGCTTATCAATCGGACAGTCCTTCTGACACACATAGTCCACAATCGAACCGCCATGCAACGTCAGCAAATCGGCCGGTTTGCGGGTTTCCATGCTAATCATCGCCCAAATGGAACGGGCATATCCGATAGGCTTCCCATCCTTGTCTAGAATGGCAAAGTTACGGTCTGTAAAAAGACGGTACACATTCTCCACCCATGTCTGGATTGTAAAGTCTTCGTACGCACGCGGCATGTCTTCCAGCTCAATCGCCAGACGGGACAGCACCCACGTGTAATGATTCTCATTCAACGTGGCAATGCCGAATCCTCTGTCGGCCGCATGAAACCCAGCGCAATTCAGCAGATGATTGCCCAACACGCCCATTGTCAGCCGTTCCATGAAATCCACATGAAACGGTTCGGCTACAAACCGGTAAGTACCAACTTTACTTTCTTCTGTCATAGATTCAATTCTTTTGGTTCCGATATCTTTCTTCGCGATGCGCCAAATATTCGTTCACCCGCTCAAAACAGCTGGTAGAAACAGCAATACGCCCAGAGCGTACAAACTGCAGCACGCAGTTCAACTGCTTCAGTTCCTGATAGAGCGAAGTGATGTCCGCACTCATTCCCACCATCTCCACGATAGAGAAAGTTGGATTGACTTCCACAATATGTGCACTGTAACGGCGAATCACCTTGGATGCTTCCGGATTCGACTGGAACTCAGGAGTGGACACTTTATACATCGCCACTTCACGCTGGAAGATTTCCTTGTCCGTAAAATAATGTGCCTGAATCACATCCATTTTCTTTTCTATCTGTGTCACCACTTTGCCAATCACATCCGGAGTAGTCCAGCAAGTGATGGTATATTTATGTACTCCCTTGATGGAAGAAGCCGACACATTCAGACTCTCGATGTTGATCTGGCGACGGGTAAACACCGCGGTAATCTGGTTCAATATACCGGCAATATTTTCTGAATGAACAATGATTGTATATAATGTTTTATTATCCATATTCTTCCTCCTTCTCCTCTCAACATTCCATTAACATATAGTTGACCGAACTTCCCGGAGGCGTCATCGGCAACACATTTCCTTCTTCTATCACGCATACCTCCAACAGGAAAGCACCGTCGGTCGACAGCATTTCCTGAATGCCGTCGTTCAGTTCCTCGCGTCCCATCACACGGCGTGAAGCAATTCCATAAGCCGATGCAATCTGCATGTAATCAGGATTCATCATCGGTGTGAAAGAATAGCGACGGTTGAAGAACATGGCCTGCCACTGGCGCACATTACCCAAATAATTATTATTCAGCAGGATAATCTTGACCGGCGATTTCTGTTCCATAATCGTACCCAGTTCCTGCATGGTCATCTGTAAGCCTCCGTCTCCCATAAAAGCACATACGGTACGGTCGGGGCGGCCAAATGTAGCTCCAATGGCTGCCGGCAGACAGAATCCCATGGTTCCCATACCACCGGAAGTGACAATACTACGGGGTTTGGAAAACTTGAAGTAACGGCAAGCCATCATCTGATTCTGACCAACATCGGTCACCAGAATGGCCTCGTTGTGAGTAGCCTCACTGACCGCATTGACCACTTCACCCATATTAATCGGACCATCCTTCGGGAACACTTCCTTTTCGATTACCTGTGTATATTCTTTCTCCTCATACGGTTTGAAACTGGCAATCCATTCTTCGTGTTTCTGTGGCTGAATCAGTTCGGTCAGCAATGAAAGCGTCCGTTTGCAGTTACCTAAAATCGGCACATCCACCGGCACGTTCTTTCCGATTTCCGACGGATCTATATCCAGATGGATTATCTTGGCCTGTTTGGCATACGTATCCAATTTACCGGTCACACGGTCATCAAATCGCATACCCACTGCAATCAATACATCACATTCATTGGTCTTCACATTCGGTCCCAGGTTTCCATGCATTCCCAGCATACCTTTGTTCAAACGGTGATTGCTTGGCAAGGCCGACAAGCCCAACAACGTACATCCACAAGGAATATCCGCCTTTTCCACGAATTCCTTCAATTCCTGCTGGGCATTTCCCAACTCTACGCCCTGTCCTACCAGTACCAACGGACGCTTGGCCCCATTAATCAAAGCCACCGCCTCAGCCACAGCTCTCGAATCTGTTTCCGGATCCGGATCATAACTGCGGATAAAATCCAAATCCACCGGCTCATAATCCGTCATTTCTACCTGTGCATTCTTGGCGAAGTCCAGTACCACCGGTCCCGGCCGACCACTCCGAGCGATATAAAATGCCCGGGCAACCGCCCAAGCCACATCCTCCGCACGGCGTATCTGATAACTCCATTTGGAGATAGGCTGCGTAATGCCTACCAAATCAACTTCCTGGAACGCATCCGTACCCAGCAGGGAAGCCCCTACCTGACCGGCAATCACCACAATCGGCGTACTGTCAATCATGGCATCAGCGATGCCAGTAATCGTATTGGTCGCTCCGGGCCCACTCGTGACCAAACAAACTCCCACTTCTCCCGATACACGGGCAAATCCCTGAGCCGCATGTGCAGCTCCTTGTTCATGACGAACCAAAATGTGGTTCAATCTGTCCCGATGGTCATACAACGCATCGAACACCGGCATGATGGCTCCTCCTGGATAGCCGAAAAGAGTCTTTACCCCTTCATGCTCCAATGAGCGCATCAATGCTTCTGAACCTGATATCTTTTCTTTACTCATAAGCTTCTCCTTATTCTACAATTCTCACTCCACCTTTATCTGCCGAACTCACCATGCTGGCGTATGCCTTCAATGCCTTTGAAACCTTACGGTTGCGGGTCACGGGCGTCATCGGGCGCTGGGCCAGTTCTTCGTCAGACAGTTTCACATTGATGGAACGGTTGGGGATATCTATTTCGATGATGTCTCCATCCACAATCTTACCGATGTTACCTCCAGCCGCAGCTTCCGGAGAAATATGTCCGATACTCAACCCGGAAGTTCCTCCACTGAAACGACCGTCGGTAATCAGCGCACACTCTTTACCCAGATGCTTGGATTTGATGTAAGAGGTAGGATACAGCATTTCCTGCATGCCCGGACCTCCCTTCGGTCCCTCATGGGTAATGACTACCACATCACCGCTGACCACTTTTCCACCCAAAATTCCTTCACAAGCAGCTTCCTGCGAATCAAACACTTTAGCCGGGCCCGAGAACTTCCAGATACTCTCATCCACTCCAGCGGTCTTTACCACGCAACCATCTTGAGCGATATTCCCTTTCAATACAGCCAAGCCGCCATCCTTACTGTACGCATGCTGCAAATCACGGATGCATCCATTTGTACGGTCGGTATCCAGTTCCTTATAGGTCGAATTCTGTGCTCCCAACTGTATGCAGAACTTACCGCCCGGCGCACTCGAATAAATGCGCTGTGCGTCTGCATCTACCTCCGGACGACAGATATTGTATTTGGCAATGGCTTCTGCCAGTGTAGAACCGTCCACCCGGTGTACCGTAGTATCCAACAATCCTCCTTTGGCCAGTTCACCCAAAATATTCAAAATACCTCCGGCACGATTCACATCCTGAATATGATATTTCTGTGTATTGGGAGCTACCTTACAAAGACAAGGCACACGACGTGACAGCATGTCAATATCGTCCATTTTGAAATCCACTTCCGCTTCATGAGCCACCGCCAACAAGTGAAGCACCGTATTGGTAGAACCACCCATGGCAATGTCGAGGGTCATGGCATTCAGGAACGCCTCACGAGTAGCAATGCTGCGCGGCAGTACACTGTCGTCTCCCTCTTCATAATATTTATAAGCGTTTTTCACTATCAGTGCCGCCGCATCCTTGAACAACTGCCTGCGGTTGGCGTGAGTGGCCAAAATCGTACCGTTACCCGGCAACGCCAATCCAATTGCTTCATTCAAGCAGTTCATCGAATTTGCGGTAAACATACCTGAGCAGCTTCCGCAACCCGGACACGCATGACGTTCTATTTCTGCCACATCTTCATCACTCACGGTAGTATCGGCCGACTTGATCATGGCATCAATCAAATCCAGATGCTGTCCGCCCCATTCTCCAGCTTCCATCGGTCCACCTGAGACGAACACTGTAGGGATATTCAATCGCATGGAAGCCATCAACATTCCCGGCGTAATCTTGTCACAGTTGGAAATACACACCATGGCATCTGCCTTATGTGCGTTCACCATATATTCTATGCTGTCGGCGATGATGTCGCGCGAAGGCAAAGAATACAGCATCCCGTCATGCCCCATCGCGATTCCGTCGTCGATGGCAATGGTGTTGAACTCAGCCGCAAAGCATCCCAGTTTTTCAATCTCTGCTTTCACCTGCTGACCAATCTCATGCAAGTGCGTATGACCGGGTACAAACTGCGTAAAAGAGTTCACTATCGCGATGATCGGTTTTCCCATCATCTCCTTTTTCATTCCATTGGCCACCCACAATGCTCTGGCACCTGCCATACGGCGGCCTTCGGTACTCATCGAACTACGTAACTGATGTTTCATTTTCGTCTTTCTTTTCAATTAAAAAGCCTCTCTCAACGCTTGGTGAGAAAGGCTTTCTACAATATCATTTTCATATAACTACATGCACGAACCTTTCTCACCTCTTGGTGCCACGACCAGGACGCGAATAATATGCAGGACTGCCAGGTTTACTGATGTGTGTAATGTAATCATATCTGCTATCTTTTCTTATTTACAGCTGCAAAGGTAAAGGCTTTTTTGTAACATGCAAATAAAATGACACTTTTTTTTCAAATAAATTATCATTCGTAAGAAACAACACGTTTTTCTTATCAGTTTATCATCCAATCCCATTCTTACCTCCCCAATAATTTTACCATTTAAGTCTCAGATAAACACGTAGTTCCTACAATCTATATATAATTGGTAATATATTAATAAGGTATGTTTTATCTTCTATTTTATTTACAAAGCACATCCGATATAACCCATTTTATTTCCTTTAACAGTATTGATTACTATTCTTTTTTAATATATAAACGTTTTATAGAAAAAACTTTTGTGTAATAATGTTTTTTTATATCTTTGCCCACAGTAAAACTCAATTTCAAAACAACTAAAGCTATGAAACATTTTGGAAAAATGATTTTAGGTGCTTGCACCGTATTAACTTTAACCTGTACACCGGCTCAAATGCTTGCACAGAGCCTTTCTCCTTCCACCCAATGGGAATGGAACAAAGGTACCATCGTCATTAAATCCCCTGAACGTCCGGCCGGACAAGAATGTGTGCTCGGACTGACTGTCCCGAAAATGAATGTAGTCCGCGTAGGTTTCGTAGGACTGGGTATGCGTGGTCCGGGAGCCGTAGAACGCTTCACCCACATAGCCGGCACCAAAATCGTAGCTTTGTGTGATTACGAAAAAGACCGGGCTGAAAGATGTCAGGGCTATTTGCAAAAGGCTTGCCTGCCCGAAGCTGCCATCTACTCTGGTGCAGAAGGCTACAAAGCACTCTGCGAACGCGATGACATCGATTTGGTATACATCGCAGCCGACTGGGACCACCACTTCCCTATTGCCAAATATGCCATGGAACATGGTAAGAATGTGGCTATTGAAGTACCGTCTGCCATGAACTTGGAACAGTGCTGGGAACTCATCAACTTGTCAGAAAAGAACCGCAAGCACTGCATGATTCTGGAAAACTGCTGCTACGACTGGTTCGAAATGAATACGCTAAACATGGCACAGCAGGGGGTGTTCGGTGAAGTCATCCGTGCACAAGGAGCTTACATCCACAACTTGGATGATTTCTGGCCTTATTACTGGAAAAATGGAAAAGAAGATAAACTGGGATGGCGTCTGCGTTACAACAAGGAAAACCGGGGCGATGTATATGCCACTCACGGACTTGGCCCTGTGGCTCAAGCACTCGATATTCACCGTGGCGACCGTATGACTACACTGGTAGCTATGGATACCAAATCCGTACACGGTAAGGCATTGGTAGAAAAAGCAACCGGTGAACCTTGCGAAGAATTCCGCAACGGTGACCACACCACTACCCTGATCCGTACTGCCAACGGAAAGGTCATCGAAATCCAGCACGACGTGATGAACCCGCAACCCTATAACCGCTTGTACCAGCTGACCGGAACAAAAGGCTTCGCCAACAAGTATCCGATTGAAGGCTATGCTGTAGATGCAGCCCAGATGAAAGCTTCCGGCGTACAGCCAAAGGTAGACAACCTGAGTTCTCATTCTTTCCTTCCGGAAAAAGAAATGCAGGCATTGGTTGAAAAATACCAGCACCCGATTCTGAAGAAATACGGTGAAATGGCTAAGGAAGTAGGTGGACACGGTGGTATGGACTTCATCATGGACAGCCGTTTGGTATACTGTCTGCAGAATGGACTGCCATTGGATATGGATGTGTACGACTTGGCTGAATGGTGCTCACTGGCAGAACTGGGAGCCATCTCTATGGATAACGGTTGCGCAGCTGTTGCATTCCCTGACTTTACTCGCGGACACTGGAACGATGTGAAAGGATTCCACCATGCATTTGCTACTCCGGAAGAAGAAGCAGCTACTGAATTGACTGCTGAAACTGCTACTCTTTCCCTCAAAGTCCAGGGCATGAAAGAATGGTTGGCTAAATCAAAGAAAGCCGATGTAAAGAAAGAAGAAGTAGAATCACACATCCAGCAGCTTTCCTCACAATTGGAAAAGACTCAGAAAAAAGCGAATGGTGCTGAAAGCAAGGAACTGAAAGAAGCCGTAAAACAAGCTGAAAAGATGTTGAAACAGGCTCAGAAACTGCTGAAATAACTAAGGTATTAGTCTTCCATACATCACAAAGAAAGAGGCTGTCTCAAAATGAATTGAGATGGCCTCTGTCGTTTCATATCAGACTGAAGTCGTTTGGATTTTTCTCAAAAAAAGGAATTTACAAGTTTCTTTCTACAGATTTCATCGCTTTAAACGGTTTTTTCTTGGTCAGAAGCCTCCTAAGAGGCTACTTTTGCAAGATTATGCGCTATGGCCAGCAGGCCAAATTCAATTTCCACCTTCTTCAGTCCACGGAGATGGAACCTCTTGAAGTGCTTGTTGTTCTTGAGGTTTCCAAATACGGCTTCCACATCCTGCGGCCGCTGGCTCCGGTATTTAAGACCTTCCGCAGAAAGGAGTTTCTCACGTTCCCTTTCCTTGATTTTCCTCAGCCTGTGGTTTACCTGCACAATCCTTTCCGACCGGCTTCTGTGACACCGGCATCTTAACGGGCAGCCCTTGCAGTTCCGGGCCCTGTACCTTGAGATGGTCTGTACAAAACCGTTGTCCGTCGTCCGCTTTACATCGGAGAGTCTTTTCATCCTCTGTCCCATCGGACAGTACATCCCGTCGGTTTCTTCATTATAGTAAAAGTTGGCAGACAGGAACGGGTCATTCCTGAAGCTCCTTTTCTGTTCCTTGTGGAAATAGCTGTACTTTATGAAGGTTTCAATGCCATGCCTGAAGGCGTACAGGTAGTTCTCCTCGCTTCCGTATCCGGCGTCACAGACGGACACGTCAGGATATCTGCCGTACAGGGAATGGAAGTCTTCCATGTGCAGGGGATAGGTGGAGGTGTCACCGGCACACTGGTGGAGGGTATAGTTCAGGATGAACTGTCTGTTGGTACTGACCTGCGGGTTGTATCCGGGCTTGAGCTGCCCGTTCCTCATGTGGTCCTCCTTCATCCGCATGAACGTGGCGTCGGGGTCTGTCTTGGAGTAGCTGTTGCGCCCATCGAGAATCTTTCCCTGGGATTCATATTTCTTCAGCTGTTCGGGCCATGCCTTCCTCACGCGCCGAACCTTGGCCTTCACTTTCCGGTCCGCATCCGTTCCCTCCAAGGCTTCATGTATCTGCTCCAGCGCCCTTTCCACCTTCTCGGGGGTGATGTCCTGGTAAGTGACGGGAGCGGAGTCGCGCAACTCCTGCTTGGTGACGGACTCGGCGTACCGCCATATTTCCTCAAGCTGTTCCGCGATTCTGGAGATGCGGGTGTGGATGGACTTGCCCCAGACGAACGTATAACGGTTGGCGTTTGCTTCCATCTTCGTCCCGTCGGTGCAGGCCACGTCCAGACTTACAAAGCCCTCCGCCACGAGGAACTTCACGATGGTGGCGAAGACGGTCTTGAGCACATCCTTCAGCCGACTGCTGCGGAAACGGTTGATGGTGTTGTGGTCAGGAGTCACATTGCCGGTCAGCCACATGAAGCGGATGTCATTGCGGCAAAACTCTTCGATGCGGCGGCTGGAATAGATGTTGCGCAGATAGGCATATACCAGAATCTGCAGCATCATGCGGGGATGGTAGGCCGGACAGCCTTTGACGGAGTACTTGCGGTAAAGTTCTTCCAGGCTGATCTGTTCAATGATACGGTGAACAACCCGGACCGGGTCGTTCTGGGGAATAAAATCGCCTAAACACGGAGGTAAAAGCAGATTATCGTTGGAGGTATAGTTTTTAAACATTATCTTTGGGATATATTGCTTGATTCCCTAAGATACAAAAAATTAGGGAGACGGGCAAGTCCTGACTGAGCGAAGTTGGGGCTTGCCCGATTTTTTTTGCAGACACAAAAAAGGCCATCTCAAATTATATTTCAATTTGAGACAGCCTCTTTTATCTTTTTATGACCATCGGTCATTTCCTTTTTCTCCGTATGGTTTTCCGAATCGTTCCCGACACACTCAATACCGGCAGATAGATAAAGATACCGATCACCGACATCACCAGTCCGCCGATGGTTCCGGCGGCCAGCGGGAACCAGAACGGGGTCTTTTCGCCTATCATGAACGGCACGAAACCGAGGATGGTCGACATCACCGTCAGGAAGATGGGAATGACCTTCACGTTCCAGGCCTTGGTATAGGCCCTCAGCGGTGACAGTCCCGGGAAGTTCCTGCGGATGGCATTATACTCGTTCAGGATGTAGATGCTTGCGTTCACCGTAATGCCGCACAACAGCACGAAGGAAGCGAAACCTCCCTGGTCGAAGTTCAGGCCGAACAGATAGAACGTGAGGAACACCCCGATATACGACACCGGAATCACGAAGATGATGGCCAGCGGCTGGCTCAGCGAGTTGAAGAGGATGGCCGATATGAAGAAGATGATGGAAATGACAATCAGCAGCAGGAAATACTGGCTGTGGTCTTCCTTCCCCCAGCTCCAATAGGCACTGTCACTCTCCACGGTATACCCCATCGGAAGGCGTTTCCGGAGGGTANGCGTGTTGCGCGCGTTCACCTTGTCCAGCTTCAGCGTCAGCAGGTCGGCCTGTGAGATGGCCGCAATCTTCTGGCGCTGCTCCCCGACGGCATACAGCGTATCGGTGGTGGCCACATTGTCCCGCGCCAGCTCATAATCGGCCTGCGCCATGGCAAGGGTAAAGAAATAGCTTACCGCTTCCTCCGACACGCTCTCTGCATTGTAGAGATACTGCTTCTTCACCTTCTCAAACTTCAAAGGCTCTATCTTCCGGTCCCAGCGGAAGGCATTGAAGCCCAGCAGTTCCTGCTGGTAGCCTATACGGAAAGGGATGNGCCAGGTCGGAGAGCTTGTACTGCTTGCCCTTCACCAGGAACGGCACCGACATGAAAGCCCATACATCATAGTCCCGGCTCTGGGCGGACGACAGCCGCAGATACTCCACGCCGTTGTCGTAAAGGATGCTGCCCGCCAGCTGGTCGCGCATGAATACCGGACGCAGCACCGCAAACAAGTCGTAGGCCGTCAGGTTCTCCTCCGCCATCCTGCGCTTGTCGAACTCCAGATAGAACTCCGTATAGTCGTCCTTCCACCACGAGAACTCCGAACTGACGGTCACCTCCTTGATGCGGCGGTGGGAAAGCAGCAGCTTCTTCATCTCCTCCGCCCAGCGCCCCAGCTCGTCGTAGTTGTAGCCGTACATCTTCACGCGGAAGCTGCCGGCACTCTCCCGCACGTCGTTGCTGAAGCCCTGGTCCTGCAGCCCGTACACGCTCCAGCTTCCCCCGCCCAGGGTCAGCGACTTGCTCACCACGTCCGACTTCAGCACATAGGGAAAGCCCGTATGGCTGTACTCCTTCTTGAAGAACACCTGGATGCTCGCCCGGCGCGCATTGTACACCGATGTCTGGAACTGGCGTATCTCCTTGAACCCGCTCAGGTAGGTCTCCATCTTCTTGATCAGCACGTTCATCTGCTCCAGCGTACTGCCGTTGGGAAGGGTGGCGTTGATATACAGCACCACCTCACTCTCGTCACGGTTGAAGTAGCTGCCGTCGTACACCTTCTCGGCAAAAAGACGGAGAGAACCGCCCAGCACCTTGTCCACTACAGGCTTGATGTCTTCCCGGTAGGTTGTATTGTCGAAAATCTTATTATACCACTCCGCCCAGGCTCCCTTCTGCTCCGCATCCTCTATCTTCTCCGGGAGCATGAATACCGGAAGTCCGAAACCAAGTACCAGCAGAAGGAAGGCGACCGCCCGATAGCGGCTCAGCAGCACGACCATCCCCCGGTAAAAGCGGGTGAAATGCACGGCCCCCCGCTTCACCCACAGCCGCGGATGCGCCGGCTTTCCCCTTTGCAGACCGGTTTTCTCTATCATCGGAGGCACGAAGAACAGGGCTACCAGCAGCGAGATGCCCAGGTTGACAATCACCACCGCCGCAAAGTCCTGCAGGTTCAGGCGTATCTTCTCGTCGAGGAAGAAGATGATGACCAGCGCCCCGATGGTGGTCAGCGTGGCCGCCAGCACCGACATGAACGCCTTCAGGTTGCGCCTTCTCAGAATATGGTCGGTCATGACGATGATGTTGTCTATCACCAAGTTCAGCGAGATGGTGATGCCCGCCAGCGAATAAAGCTGGATTTCCAGCCCCAGCGCATAATACAGGATGACGGCCACGGCAATGTTCACCGCCAGCCCGGCCACTATCAGGAAGAGATACCGCAGGTTGCGCGTAATCACCGCCACGAACAGCAGCAGGATCAGCACGGTGATTCCCGTGCGGAAATAAATCGTGTCCAGCTCCTTCGAGATGTATTCCGTGGCATCATAGCCCGTATGGATTTCGTATCCGGCCGGCATCACGGCCTCCGCTTCGGCTATCACTTTCCTGACCTTCTCTGCCAGGGCAAGCTGGTTGGCCGTTTCCGAGGCGGTAACGGACAGATACACCGAGTTCAGCCCGTTGATGCGGTAGTACGATGTGGGTTCCTCCTCCGTGCGCGTCACCCTGACCAGCCGGTCCAGCGGCACCATGCTCCCGTCGGCCGCCTTCACCGCAATCTCCGAGGGGACAAACCCCTCCGGACTGCCTTCGGTGGTACGCACCAGCCGTATCCATTCCGTCCCATGGTCCGTCTCCAGCTCACAAATCCCCAGAAACTCCCGGCCGTACCTCTCCTCAATGGCGGTCAGGATATCCTGTACCCCCACCCCGATGCGCTCCAGCTGCACATTGTCGTACACGATGCGCCACTCCATGGGCGTGGCACCGCTCAGCTCCACCTTATACACCCCGTCCAATGCCGCAACCAGCGGCTTGATGTGTTCCTCGCCGTACTTCTGTATCACAATGGGCGTGGCGGGAGCGTTCAGCGTGTAGGTCATGAAAGGACGCGAGGCATTTTCATCGCTCCGCTGCGTGGAGATGAGCGGATAGCTCACCCCTTCGGGAAGCTGCGTCCACAACTGCCGGATAAGGGTGGACACCTCAAAGCGGGTCACCCCGATATCCGCATGGCGGTCCAGCTCCATGTCGATGCGCCCGCCCCCGTTGTCGGAAGTGGAACTGATGCTACGGATGCCGTTCACCCGGGCCAGCATGCCCTCCAGACGGCTGGTGACCTCCGTCTCCACCACCCGGGCCGAATTGCCCGGCATGGAGAATGACACCGACAGCCCCGGCATGTCGCGCGAAGGCGAGAGCTTCACCGGCAGCAGAGGCGCCAGCGCCAGTCCCACCAGTGACAGGCACACGAACGTCACTATCAGGGTGAACGACGACCAGACCAGCGGCCGGCCTTCTGTTTTCTCTTTCCTGCTCATGGCCCCTTCATCTCAAACGGTTCTCAAAATCAAAACGGTCGGAAAGCGACATGCCCGTCTCAAAGTCGTGCAGCGTGAGCTTGCGGATCTTGTAGTAGTTCAGCCAGTAGTTCTGGAGCGCCTGTATATAGTTCTTCCGCGCCTCCTGCTGGCGGTTCAGGGCCAGCGTCAGGCTGCTGATGTCCGACTTGCCGATAATGAAACGCCTGCGCGTCTGGTCGTAGGCCAGCTCCGCCAGGTCGAGCGCCTCCGAGGCGCTGGCTATCAGGTCCTGCTGCACGTTGAAGTCACTCACCGTCATCATCACGTCCTCCTCCAGGCTGATCTCTTCCTGACGGGCGGCAATCTTGACCACGTTCAGGTTGTTCCTGGCCATGTTGTACTTGCCCTTTCTCACGCCCCAGTCTACCAGCGGAATGGAAACCGTGAACGACACCAGGTCCTGCTGAAGCAGGTTCCGGTACGCCGCACTGAAGTTGTCGGCCACCTGGTTGAAGCCCACGCTGGCATTGAAGCTGGCATTGAAGCGCGACTCCTTCCTCGTGCGGTCCACCTCACGCTCCGCCTCCAGCACGTTCTGGCGCTGTTCCAGGTACGTCGGATTGTTCTCCCGCGCCAGCACCATGGCCCGGTCGGCCGGCACGTCAACATACCGCGGACGCGACGGAAGCTCCAGCTCGATGTACGCGTTGCGGTCCAGGTTCAGGAAGGTGGCCAGGGCCGACATCGCACGCTTGCGCGCGATCTCCGCATTCTTCAGCGTGTTGCGCGCGTTCACCTTGTCCAGCTTCAGCGTCAGCAGGTCGGCCTGTGAGATGGCCGCAATCTTCTGGCGCTGCTCCCCGACGGCATACAGCGTATCGGTGGTGGCCACATTGTCCCGCGCCAGCTCATAATCGGCCTGCGCCATGGCAAGGGTAAAGAAATAGCTTACCGCCTCTTCCGACACGCTCTCTGCATTGTAGAGATACTGCTTCTTCACCTTCTCGAACTTCAAAGGCTCTATCTTCCGGTCCCAGCGGAAGGCATTGAAGCCCAGCAGTTCCTGCTGGTAGCCTATACGGAAAGGGATACTGGAAAACTGCGTCGACTTCGTGTCGCCGAAGTTCCGCATGTAGTCCAGCTGCGTGTCCACATAGAACGTACCGCCCAGCAGGTCGAAGTTCTGCGCCACGCTCAGCCCCGCGCTGGCGCTCAGCATCTGCTGCTCGCGGTACACGTCGACATTCTCCTGCGAGTCGTAACGCTGCGTGATGTAGCGGTAATACTGCGCCGGGGTCATGTTCAGCGTGAGGCTCGGCAGGCGCGCCGCCTTGTAGCTGCGGTACTCCCAGTAGCCCGACAGGTACATGTTCTGATAACGGAAAGCCGACAGCGAGCTGTCGTTGGCCATCGTGATGGTCTCCTTCAAATCCAGCCGCAGCACACGCTGGGCCTTCATTCCCGCCGCGCAGAGCAGCAGCAGGAACAGTATGCTAAATCTTCTTGACTTCATGTTTTCTATAGATAAACCAGTAAATAAGAGGGATTACAAAAAGGCTGATGACGAGGCCCACCATCATGGTGCCGATCATCGCCACCGAAAGCGGACGCTGCATCTCCGAACCCAGGTCGGACGTGAAGAGCAGGGGCACCATGGCGAACACCGTGGTCAGCGTCGTCATGATGATGGCCCTCAGCCTCCGGTGACCTGCCGTATGGATGGCCTCCAGCAGCGGCATGCCTTCCCTGCGCAGCTCGTTGATGGAGTCCAGCTTCAGGATGGAGTCGTTCACCACGATACCGCAGGAAACGATGATGCCGATGGCCGACATCAGGTTCATGGTATGCCCCGTGGCCCACAGCAGCACCAGTCCGAAGGCGATGTCCATCGGAATCTCCGCCAGCACGATCAGCGGCTGCAGGAAGCTCTCAAACTGGGCGCAGAGGATGAAATACATCAGCAGCACCGAGATGAACAGAATCACCGTCAGCTCTCCCATCATCTTTTTGTTCGAGAAGAAGCTTCCGCCGAACGACACCTCCCAGCGGCTGTCACCGTCGACCGCCCTGCGTATGCCGTCCATCACCTGCGGCACATCCTTCACCTCATAGAAATTCACCGGGATGTACTCCCCGTTGCGTCCGGCAGTGATCTCCTTCAGGTCCTCCCCGGGAACAATGCGCACCAGCTCGCGCAACGGGATGTAGTTCCTTTCTCCCGATGCCGCGTCCGTCCGGGTCTCCACCAGCGTCTCCGCCAGGATGCGGTTCACGCTCATCTCCCTTCCGGCGATGCCGATGGGCAGATACTGCTGGTACGAACGCAGGGTAGAGACCTGGTTGTCCTTCAGGGCCGTACGGAGCACCCTCACCACCTCGTCATAGTCCACATTGTACAGGAGCAGGCGGCTGCGGTCCACCTCCAGGTCCAGCTGGCTGCGGAAAGGCGTGCCCTCGGGCGCACAGCCGGTCTCCCGGGCCATGGCATCCTCTATGGCCCGCACTTCCCCCGCCTCCGGAACCGATGCGCGGTCGGTCCTGCGGAGCTGCGCCACCAGGTCGGGTTCCCCCGTGACGAAAAGCNAGTTCTGCTGCAGGTTCGATATGGTATAGTCCAGCAGCTCCGTCTGGTTCCGGCTGATGCTGAACTCAATGTCGGGATATATCCTTGTGAAATAGTCCGTGGTCTCCTTCAGCTCACGGCGCAGGTTGTCCATGTTCTCCTCGCCCTGCTTGATGATGGCCAGCGTCACCGCCCGCTTTCCTCCTGCCAGCGAGCGCCCCGTCTCGTTGCAGGTAACCGTCTGCACGTCGCAGATGTCCCCCAGCTGCCTCACCTGTCCGTTGCGGTTGAACCAGATCTGCCGCACGTCCTCCGGCGTACGGAGGATGGAGGCGATGCGGATGTTGTATTCATAATACCCGTCGCGCACCAGCATGCTCCCCGGCTCCACGTTGTTCGACGAGAGGATGTCCTCCAGGTCGGCAATGCCCATGCCCAGGCTCTCCATCCTGCCCATATCCGGCACGATGCGCAGCATCTTCTGCGGCACCCCCGTCATGTCGGCCATGGCCACCTGCGGCAGCTGTTCGATGCGCCGCTTCACCACGTTCTCCGCCAGCGTGCACATCTCCAGAAAGGCATCCCCGTCCGTTTCCCGGTAAGGCACATCCTTCCTCAGCGTCATGTTCAGGTAGAACACCGGGATGTCCGTCGCGCTCGCCTTGACGGCCTTCGGCCTTGCCGCATCCCTGGGCAGGCTGTTCATGGCCGCGTCAATCTTCTCGTTCACCTCGATGAAGGCCAGGTCGGTATCCGTGCCGAAATCGAACGACAGGCGGATGATGCCCGACCCGTCGCGCGTCTCGCTCCGCATCTCGCTGAGCCCCGACACCTGCATGAGCTGCCTTCTCAGTGGAGCCACCATGGTATTCTCCAGCTCGCGGGCCGACGAGTTCTCCCCGCTCACCTGCACGGTGATCTGCGGAATGTCTATGTCCGGAAGCAGCGATACGGGCAGCGAGAAGTAAGTCACCAGCCCAACGATGAAGCAGGCGGTGAAAGCCATGAGTACCGCTATCGGTCTTTTTATCAGAAATCTTACCATAGTACGGACATGTTTTAAGGTATCACTTTTACGGGAGCCTCATGCGCAAGGTTCACGTTTCCGGTCACGATGACCTGTGCCCCTTCCTCCATGCCCTCGCCTGTCACGGTATATTCGGTCATGTTCTCCAGTCCGGTGGTCACATAGTTCCACACCGCCCTGCCGTCCTTCAGGGTAAACACCACCTGCTTGCCCGTGCGCAGCACCACCGCCGTCTTCGGCACCACAAGCTGGCCGGGAACGGAGCGTTTCACGCTTACACGCACGTTCATGCCGTCGAACAGTCTTGCACCGCCGTTCACCCTGGCCCTTACGCTCACCAGCCCGTTTTCGTCCACCAGCGGGTTGATTTCCGACACCGTACCGCTGCATGCCCCGGCTGTCCCGGCAAACAGGGCCACCTCCACCCGGTCTCCCCGCCTGACAAGCGGCAGCTCGCTCTCCAGCACCTTGAAGGCCACCTCCATGCCCCCGCTTCCTATCACGCGGCAGAAGGGCTTCGTACCGTCCGGACGGTTGAAACCCCGCGTCTCCAGATTGGCCACCACCCCGTCGAACGGTGCGGTGATCACCGCCTGCTCCAGCTCGAACTTTGCCAGCTCGTATGCCGCACGGCTCTGGCCGTAGCCGCTCTTCACCTCGGCAAGCCGTACTATGTCTTTGGGGATTGACTGCATGCGGTCGGGCGCATACCCCTGCCCTATCAGCACGTCCTTCATCTCCAGTTCCGACTGGCGCAGGGCTATCTCCGCCTTCTCCAGGCTGTTCTTCAGGGTGAACAGGTCGAGTTCGGCTATCTTCTGACCCTTCTTCACCGCATCGCCGTTCTTCACATAGATGTGCGCCACAGGCTCCGAAGTGAGGCGGAACGAAAGGTCCGCATACTGTGAGGCCGTCACCTTGCCGTTGCTCACCAGCTCATGGTTGAACGTGGTCCTCTTCAGTGTCATTACCGTGACCTCATTCACCTGTGAGGGCAGAACCGTTTCCACTCCTTCCTTTTCCTTTCCGAAAGTGTCGTCTTTTTTCTCGCTGCAGCCGGCCCACATTCCGGCGGCAAGCAGCAGCACATATACGTAGTGTGTTCTCATAAATACTTCATTCAAATATGACTTATATTTTATTATTACAAATTATCTACTTTCTGACTCCTTCTAAAGAATAAATGTACCTAAATTATATCTATACCCAATTCTCCTTACCGCTAATGCCCCAAATGAGAAATGATGAAATTCTATGTAATCAGATATCCCGTTATTCAGTGTTATAGGCCTGATGGTAAAACCGCAGAATGATTAATATTATCTACTTTTCTATTCCTCTTGAAACTTAAGATTTTTTGAAACAGACACATTCTTCAAATCATATCTGATTATAGAATCAGAATCTGTTACTGCATACAGGAATCTTTGATCTTCATCTACCGTAAACATCCTTATGTTATCACCAAATGGATAATTATATAATAAATTCCCGTTCCAGTCATAAACCCTCAAAGAACAGTTTTCATTAAACCTTGAATCATTCTCCTTTAATACACTTAACCCACCTGCATAAAGACCAAATATATAATCATCCGTACATTTACCCATTTTATAGTATAGACAACGTGAATCAATGTCTTTTACTATACTTGAGTTTATAGATTTACCCTCCGGGATAATCTGTACAACATTTCCTGATTTTAAATCAGCTATGGAAACCATATCGAAAAATCTATAAAATAATGCAACCTTTGAGCGATCTGGTTTTAATGCCCTGTAAGATTCCTTCAAAAAAGAATTTATATAAGGAAAATCTTCATATTTCAACCGTTGGGTTATAATGTCCTTATCCGTATTATAAAACTCCCAAAAGAAATTGTTGTCTTTCTTAACTCCAGAGCGTAAAGGGTCTTTTGTCATCATCAGATTTAAAGAATCCAAAACATAGACACTATGTGAGGCTAAAAACAGTTCTTTCCCCAAACGGGTCTCAAATTTATATTGTTTATCATATACCGTCTGTCCTGATTCAAGAGAACGTTTTATGTCAAGAACACCCAGATAATTAGGGTAGGACTGTATTATAACTTTGGGATTTCCCGACTCTGTATACGATTGTGCTATCAATCCGAAAGTCATAACCTCATTTGGCCCGCTTCCCTTTTTAAGGAAACTTCCCAGATGTTTTAATGACAAAGTGCTATATGTCTGTATAATATTTTCATTATGATGTTGTAAAATCAGCAGGAATGTATCCACAACCTGAATATCTGTAGGATAAAGCAAATCTATAGGTAATTCCTTCTTTTCAAGTGAAATGACTGTACATGAATCTGTAATATATTTCTGAGCGATATTAGAAGATTTTTCTGTAACTCTATCACATGAAACAGTAAAAAAGGATATAAGCAGAACTAATAATATAATAGGCTTCATCTTTCTTTAAATGATAATGTTAAATAAAAATTTCAAAATAACTTGCGCACTTTGGATCTTACCGAATACGCAAGTTATAAATGATCTTCTTTAAATCATTAAAACTGTTTTTAAAGTTATTAAATATTCTAATGAGAATAATTTAATATTCACGTATACATTCTAGACATTCACTAATTATTGACATACCAGCAGGTTTATGAGATTCTATAGCTCCACATTCTCCGATTCCACCCATTGTAGTTTCAGGACATGTAGCATAATAATCAATTCCATAATCGGTAGTAAAAACTAAATAACATTGTTTTTTTATCCACTCAGCACAATTAGATTCACTTTGTGCCAATGCTTCTACATTAGCCAAAGCCAAGTCTGACATTTCAGCATCCTGCTGTGAAGAATAAACACTATAACCAGCTACCAATGTAAATGCTGTTGCAAATAAAAATTTAAAAACTGACTTTTTCATAAAAAATTTTTATTATAGTTGTTTTTATTAATACACTAGAGGAAATAAACCTCAATTCTCTCAATTATGATTTTATAATTAACTTTGCATCGGTAACACCTCCTTTGACTTCGTCGATTTTCAATTCTTCGATTGGATGGGTTTAACATGGAGTGGGATATGAAAACAAACGTTTGGTAGACATAGGTTTCATATCTCCACTTTTTTTATTTCTCACTTTCTGACGGTTCCCCAGAAATCCAGAGTACGAATCAGATGTTCGTTCAAGGATGTTTCTTCCACACCCCGATAAGGACGAAATACACCAGTGGCTTATCTGCCTACGGCTCGAATCAATTACCCATACGAAATCGGGAGAAATGATACGGACACGCTAGGCAGAAAGAATCTCATCAGTGTCTTCGCTACGCCAGTCAAATGAAATAACATACTTCCATTCCGGATAGATAAATGCGTGAAGAAAGCAGATTTCCGGATGCCGGTCAATAATGACTGCAAGACTGTTCTTAATTTCCACTCGGTAAGGATAGCGCAGATAGACACTGTCGCAAGAAATAACATTTACCGACGACAGATCTTTCGTCTGCAGAAAATCCATATAACACGGATATATTTCTTTGGATACAGAATGACATCCATACAAGAACAGGATTACGATAGCAACAAACGGAAACACAGAAATTCCTATCATATATTTTATACAAGCATCTGATTTTTTACAAACTCAAGATTAAGTAAAATATGAAACAACTCAAAACAATCGGACATGAAAAAGATTATTAAAGTCACATGAAATACGTATTTAAATCACTGCAAATACGTACCAACTTATAACCGTTTTCTTCATCCAACGCCAGTGCATAAATGACATTATGCGTCTCGTCCACACAAAAACGTGCCAAACGTTGACCAGTCCGTATTTCCTTAACAACGTTCCCATGCCAGTCAAACAAAATGACCGATTCAGGCTCCATCGCATCTCCTTCCTTATGTAGCAACGCATAAACAAACTCGTCTCCCGCATAAGCATCTTCAAATCCCAACTGGGTTTTCTCGTTACCTACGACAAATGCCGGGACAGCTCCTTCTGCCAATCCGTAGACTGGTTCATAAATACATAAAGTCGTATCCATGGTCAATTTCCAGCCTGGTCCTACACTAAACAATTCCAATATTCCGCCAATATAAGTGGCATTGAACATCCTTGCATAATCAGGTTTAAAGAATGTGCGCGTGTCACTGCTAAATACAGACCAGATTTCCTCCGCATTACCGGTTACATATTCAGACGGGAAATCCTTATACACGGATGTTATTTGTTTTGTGGCTAAATCGATACAGCCATAACGTAACTTAGGCTGGTTAGCCTTGAGTAAAAACAGGTTTCCTCCCAGCGGAAGCAAATCGTATATGATAAAAGGTATTTCAGACGGAGGAAGAATGCTGTAATCCATCTTATACTCGGTAAAAGACCAGTCTCTTTCCAGATTGGTGTCCAGATTATATGCTACCAATTTGCGCGAAACGCCATCGTAAACATAAAGCGTGTCTTTCCCTGGCGACAAATGAAATTGATTGGCTGACAAAAGTTCGCCAGGTCCTTGCCCTTTACGGGCAAACTTCCCTTTCGGATTCCCGGACAATGTGTACACATGAAAATAACAATCCTCCATATAGTCCAGTATCACGAGTAAAGAGTCTGTACATTCCATCTGCAAAGGGAAACGCCATATGGAAGAGTCGTTCAATGTATGAGCTTCCACGGTGTGCTGAAAACGGTTGATATCCGTTCACCCAAAACGGTGATATCCGTTCACTTTTCATACTCTTTACCTATGGCGATGCAAATTTATTGATTTTCGTCTGTAACGTTGCAGTTTTGATGTCTTTTTTGACGTAAACTGCTGCCTTGTAGCTCGAAGCGCACACTTGTGTGTACCAACCTGTCTAATATTGCATCAGCTGCAGTCGTGTTGCCTTTCATCACATCGTACCAGTTGGCAACCGGCAGTTGTGATATGATGATCGTAGCTTTTTGTCCATGGCGGTCTTCTATAATCTCCATAAAGTCAAGTAACTGTTGTCCGTCAAGAACTTTCATGCCGAAGTCGTCCAGTATAAGCAGGTCAGTCTGTGCCAGCTTGGCGAAGAAACGATGCAGGGTACTGGATATACGGGCAAGGCTTATTTCCTCGAAGAGCCTGTACAGGTTATAATAAGCAACCTTATATCCGTTCATGCAGGCCTGATGACCAAACGCTGTACCCAACCAGCTTTTACCGGTACCGGCAGCACCCGTAATAAGTATGGATACCCCGTTTTTCACATAGTCACAAGTGGCGAGATTAAGCACTTTCTGCTTGTCCACGCCACGCTTGCTGTCATAGATAACTTCGCTTATGGATGCCTGATAACGGAAGTGTGCTTTTTTTATCAGACGGGCATTCCGGCTTTGATTCCGGTTATCCAGTTCAGCCTGTATAAGCAGTTGCAGACCGTCTTTCAAGGAGAGCGACTCTGCCTGTCGCGTCTCCTGCATGGTAGCCCAGTAATGGGCCATTCCAGGCATCTTAAGGTTTCTTAGAGCATTGATAATTTCATCCATCGTTATTTGTTTTGAGTGTTAGAAGTCTGTCATTTGAACTGTGATTTTCCACGGATATTACAGTGCTGCGGAGGAGCAAAGGAAGATGAAGGCTGCCCTACACCGGCACACTTGCTCTCTACCAGCGAACGGATAAAGCGGTAGCTGCATCTGTCTACATCCAAGGCTGTCTCGCAGGCTTTCTGGAAGACGGCCGGATCACTGCTCCTTTGCAGGTTTAGAAGCCCGTCGCAGGTCTTGTAATGAGTCTCCGGAGGCATTGTGGAAGAATAAAATATGCGGCGGATTACATCTCCAAGTATGCCGGATGCACGCTCGGCACGCTCTATGTATGATTTTGCGCTCATCCCTCTGTATTCCAGGGAGTTGCTTGCAAGATGCTCCTTTACGATAGTATACTTTCCCCTGTTGTAATCACGTAGGTGAGTGGCTACAAGCTCACCGTCCACATATACTTTTACCAGTGTGCGTGTATATGCGACATGTGCGGTTTTGGATATATACTGATACGGTACTGTATAATAGTGCTGGTCACGTCCAAGATAGATACAGCAGTTGGTTGACACCTTCAAATCGGTATATGACACAATCTCAAAATCTCTGTCAGGCAGTGGCATAAGATTTGGCTTGTCTACGGCAAGGAACCGTTCCTCACGCGTGTAAGGATGCTTTTGCATGCGTTTCTGGTTGTGCGCTTTCATTTTGAGTGAGGCTGCCCGGTTAAGCTCTTCCAGTGAATGGAAGGTTTCATTGCGGAGTTCGGCAAACACACGCATATAGACAAGCCTCACGGTCCCTTCCACGTTGCTTTTATCTTTTGGGTGTGCGGGACGTGCCGGTATGATGACCGTGCCATAATGATTGGCCATATCCTCCATTACACGGTTAAGCGAAGGCTCATATCTGTCTGTCTTGACAACGGCAGCTTTAAGGTTGTCAGGGACAAGCATCTTTGGTACGCCGCCAAGATGTTTCAGGCACTGCGTTATGGCATATACAAAGTCTTCTGTACGCTGTGAACGTACGAAGAGGATATAACCGTAGTCGCTTGCAGGCAGAGTGGCTACAAAAGCCTGACACTGGACGACCTCACCGGTTTCCATGTCAACGTATCCCATAGTATCACCGGCAAAATCGAGGAAAAGCTTTTCGCCGCCCGTACGCATGTCGGCAAGTATGGTGGATGGCGACTCCTTCCTGGCCTCTGTGTTCTGATTGTAATGAAAACGGAACTGTGTCAGGCTGTAGTGGTCATCCGGATGCTCATTACGGTATTCCTCCCAAAGCAGCTTCAGCGTGACATGCTTGCGCTTCATCTCCTCCTGAAGATATGGAAGAAGGGCTTTGAATGTTTCAAAACGCTTGTCGCTATATGCAGGATTGCCGCCCTTGAGACGGTGCTCAAGAATGGGATCATCCAACCTGATAAGTTCATCAAGGCTCAGGCTGTCAGCGTTGACCTTGTTCATGTAGTTGTTCACTGTCTCCTTGTTCATGCCGATTATATCGGCAGCCTTGCGGTTGGAGATTCCGCTCTTCTTTAGTAGAAGAAGTTGTTTGATCTGGCTCATATTCTTACTTTTTCCTGCCATAGTCGTATTGTATGAAGATTGTTTTCTGCATACAAGATACGGGAAAAGAGTAGCAAGTGAACGGACATGCTCCGTTTTTTATGCAGGCATTGTCGTTTCTGTGAGAAGGTGAACGGATATGCTCCGTTTTTCGAATGTAAACAACTGATTATTGTATCATTACATTCTTATCTCTGAACGGATATACTCCGATTTCTGTATACTAAAACGGACATTTTATCGTAATCCAAAACCACTGAACGGATATGCTCCGTTTTTTATGGCGTTTTGTGGCGTTTTTAGCTGAAATGAACGGATATACTCCGTTTTTCAGGCACTTTTCAAGGCCAATTTAGCGGTAAAACTGGATGGATTAAGCCGTTCAGAGTGGGTGGGGATGCTCCGTTTTCGGCACACGGTGCAAATACTATCCGATTTGATACCATTGGAATAATAGACCGACGCATTCTTTTTAGCACATCCAGCAGTGCTCAGAAACACCAATAAAAGCAAGTAAAAAAACAGCTTCTTCATTTTCATAAATACACTATAATACTAGTATGACATCACTCTATTTTCACAAAGAACAAGAATGACTTCCCGTTAAAGTTCCTTTAGAGGGGCCTATTTCAGTCCCACATAACCCACACTTGGCATGACATTTATTAACACTTCCTCTACATGACCATGTTGTATTTGTACCGCTCTCTCCACCAGCCAATGCTTCTACGTTAGCCAGTGCCAAATCTGACATTTCAGGCTTTTGTTGTGATGTATATACACTATAACCGGCCATTAAAGCGAATACTGCAACGAATGCAGTTCTTATAAAATTCTTTTTCATTTGTAGTTGTAATTTTATGTTAAATCTCAAGTTCTTAACTCTCCGAAAAGCAACAAATCCCCGATTTGTAGTGCTTCAAAATAATAATTACCTTTGCATCGGTAACACCTCCTTTCTTCAATTGGATGGGTTTAACACTGAGTGGGATATGGATACAAAGGTTTGCTAGACATTAGGTTTCATATCTCCACTCTTTTTTATCTCTTATTTTTGACTGTTCCTCAAAAGCCCAAAGTAAAGGACTTCTCGGGGATATTGTTATATATTGTTATAGTACGCCAGAAATCACCAGGCTCCTCGGCTTTATATTTCACTGTTAAGTTTCTGTAGAAGATGAACTGCAACCAGCCAATAAAACAGAAGAAAACAGTTCATTTCAGTCGCTACATTTATGTTAGGGATACTATAGGCTAAGAGCATATTTATACAGATATTTATGATTCTCTCCTATGCACCATAACATATTATTCCCAATATGTATAGAAATAACGCTGTGATTTAAAACATATCGTTTGACTGGCGTTCCTTCCCAATTATAGACCAGTACGATATTACTGGTATAGGCCGAACTTTCTTTATCCAACAATGACGAACCTGAATATAATAAATAGACGTATGATGAATCATACGACAATGATAAAAAGCCTACCGCTTCCTCTTTCTTGTGGGCTATAACAGGTCCTTCCTCAGGAATGGCAAATTGAGGGAAATGATAATATCTATGCGCCGAAGGTGATAGATTGTAGGATTCATCAATATTGTAAAAATCTATTAGTCCTTTATATGCGGCAACGAATTTATTTTTATCCGGATGCACCCCTATTAAAGTACCAGCGTACAATGCCGCTTTCTGGTAAGGCTGCAGTGGCTGAATGTCTTTATTGCTTGGATATTCTTCTTCACAAACATAAGTGCTATCAGCAATGTTGTATATCAGAAAGCGTCCTTGTTCAAACATTCCTGTGCCTATGATTGAAGTAGAGTCAAGCATTGCTAATGAATAAAAACGATTTATAGATTCATTAATCTGTATAATCTCTTTGTACTCATAACTATTCAGGTCCAACTTGAAGATTTTTCCTTTAATTCTATCTGCAAATAGAAATTCACTCATGTTATTGGATACAGGCAAATACTGTATGATTTCGTTAGGTCCGTTACCTATATGAGCAGTATTGATCACCTCGTTGGTTTTTTGATTCCATATAGAAAGACGATCTTTTATGCGAATGTTAGAAAAAATAAAACATGAATCAATATAGGAAACGGAAAAAGGCAGTAACAGTCCCTTTTCTTCCAGATTTATGGAATCTACCGACATGATTACTGAACTCATTGGGAAATCCGTATCAATATCAGACAAACCTTTATCTGTACAGTTTGTGAGACAAAGTAAGTACAATAAAATAATAAGTTTGTTATTCAGTTTAAGCATCGTATTAAAACTTCTTTATAATTGATTATTACAGCTTTGCCATTAAAGTATTCATCCTACCGTATTAAAATTTGATATTCTGGAGAGTCACTGATTACATGATTCTCATCTACAGTTATTTATTTTGTCAAAGAATAATACCCTACCTCATATTCTCCCGTTTCCGGGTTCTTGGCTATGGCATAAATACGCCGTTGTTTACCCGCAACAGCTATTGAGATGTTAAGCCTGTCTGTTTCAAGGCTCTTGATTTTTTCTCCGTGGGTATTTAAGACCAAGATATGAGAGGCAAGAAAAGTCTCTTCGGGAAATTGCTTTCCTGTACGGCCGGAAAACAATAAATATACAAACTCGTCATCCAAATCAGCCGAACAAATTCCCATCGGAGTATTTTCAGTTACGGCATCCTCCGTGTGTTCAGTAGGTATATATTCCTTGAAGCAGGATTCCCAGGTACCCCCTTCTCTGGCAAACAATTCATAATAATATCCTATCGGGGAATGGTACAGCATCCTATCCCGACGGTCATTTATATGCAATACGCCCTGATACAGATAAAACGGAGACATCTTCATGCCTTCTTCTTCGGGATAATTCCCGAAATAAGTGACGGTGTCTTGTGCCAGGCAGAAATATTTCCCATACTTGCTGTCGCCCAATCCTATTTTCTGGCTATCATCCACATAATATGCATATTGCATCCCCTCCACTTTTTGAGACTCAGCTTCACTATAGAAGAAAGAACGGACGGGACGGAATGTACGGGTCTGCAAAATCGAGTCCAGGTTATAGACCAGCGTCTTTCTGCCCGCAATGTCAACCACCTGAAATTCCTTCTCATTTATCTTGTCAATAAATTGTCCATATAAGATATCATCGGGTCCTGAACCCTTTTGTCCTCCAGATAACAACGGGGAAGATGCACCGAGGCGGAACAATGTATACGTATTATTCTCTACAGGGTCATGAACCAAAACCAGTGAATCAAAGACCTCAATAGCGGTTGGCTTAAAGAGGAAATCACTCTTGACCGGATGAAAACAAACCTGCTCGGCCACGTTGAAACCATACAGGGCCATAGGTGATTCTTTTTGTTTGCATCCACACAAAAAGCATAAAAGAACTAAAAATTGAAATTTTTTCATATTAATCACATTATTATGGAAGTGGTATTTTTTTAAATACCACTTTGTTTATTTATAGTGTATTGGATTTTACGTATCCACTACCAGGACGCGCTCCATCGCAATAGCAAAACATCATCATATTATTTTTACAATAATAAAGAGTCATGCCTAGACTCGTACAACGAATTGCCTCTGGAGTAGCCAATGCTTCCACATTAGCCATCGCCAAATCTGACATTTCAACTTCCTGCTGTGAAGCATATACACTATAATCAGCAACCAAAGCAAATGAGGATGTAAAAACTAATTTCAAAATATTCTTTTTCATTTTACTTTAAATTTTGTTTGCAGACACGTAATTCATGTTTCCACTCTTTGTTGTCTCTCATTTTTTGACTGTTCCCCAAAAGTCCAAAGTAAAGGACTTCTCGGGGATATTGCCATATATCGTTATAGTACGCCGGAAATCACCAGACTCCTCGGCTTTATACTTCACATTCAGAATTACACTTTCACCGAGCAGTATCTTATCCTATTCGTAATCGCTTGGAAATAACAACTTAAACATTAATAAACTTAGATTTCCAACAACGAGTCACCACATACATCTTCAGAACAGTATTATCGCAAGTACAAGTATTCCAACCGAATCACACTATCCAAAGTGTCATCAACCCGTACCCACGTATGATCATTCTTGTAAAACAAAACATAACCTTTCATTTCATCTCCTTCACCTAAATCATTTCTAAGAAATTTCGAAACGGAAACCTTTCCCGTTCTTTTATCGAACAGCACCCATGTGATGTCCTTACTCATCATATCAGACCGATGGAATGTATGGTAGGAAAACAGGATAAAACGATCCGAACAGGCAAACTGGTGAACAATCGAACGACCGTCCAGTTCTTGAGGCGTCAAATCACGCATTCCTTTCACTGAAAGAGGAATTGCCTGTTTTACATCAAAGGTGTACATCGAACGGAGTGTGTCGGCTGTTACAAGGGACAGTTCATCCCAGTTCCTGTCATAATAGTAAGCAGATGAGCCGTTCCAATTATACATCACGGGAAAATAGTGGAACCTGCAAGCTTCTGTCACATGCGAAGAAAGACTCTTTTTAAAATGTCCCATATTATCCAGCCAGACACCTTCAGGCTGTTCATGACCTGCATAAACAGGGTAAAAACAAACCAGACTTTCTTTTTCCAACTTCACCATGTCCAGAAAGAAAGATTCCATAGGAAAGGAGGATATGTAATTGCCTGAATAATCATACTCCTTTAACTTCATGTCTCCTTTATCAAAGATGCATATATGTTTTCGATAAGGATCCAAACACCACGCACCGATACGCTTTATCTCTTCCGGTCCCTCACCGAACGCATTTAACCGCGCAAATAACTGTCCGCTTTTTTCATCAAAGACAAAAATGCCTTCCTGCCCGCTATCCTTGACAAAGAGTTTACCGTCATCAAAAAACAGTCCTGAAACACCGTTGATTGGCAAGCTGTCACTTAGCTCAAGTGTAACAAATGCTGTAGAATCTACGAAACTTGAATAATTTATTACATGTTCTGTCTTTGATAGGTCAACCTGTATCGGTCCTGATAAGCTCTTTTCCTGACATGCAGCCAGAATGAAAATGCAACAAAGCAGATAAAAACAATTCTTCATATTCTCACAATTAAATATTCATTTACCAAATGAATTCTGACATTCAACTTATAGTATTTTACTTTAAACAATTACTTCTTATCTTCTGTATTTAAATAAAAGAAAAAGACATCGGTTCCACCTTCGGGATTTAATGCCGTGTATAAGATTCTATCATGATATTGGTCATATACAAAACCCAATGAGTAATGAGGAAGAATATAAGTCTTCAGATAATTCAAATCCCAATCGAAAACCACAATTCTGGAAGAAGCATTATCAATCTTCTCAAAATCTTTTTCTCTTATATTCTGTTCCAATACATATACAGCTTTATCTGAGGAGGTTATATCTCTACAGCAGATCATATTATCTCCACTCAGATGATCGCCATCAACTACTGTCGGACTAATTTCTTCATCCCCTAATTGGACTGTCTTCATTAAAGTGTTATTCGAGTCATAAAGAAATAGCAGATTATAATATCCCATTGCCGAAACAACTCTATTGGATGCAAAGTTTAGAGTTACACGATTCATATTCATAACTGTGAAATCACCCTGAGGCAACTGTAGGATTTTGGGAAATTCAACCCAATTTATCTTATCCTCATTCGAATCATAAATGAAATACAATCCGCTACCAGAATCAATATTCCCTATAAAACAAGAATCACTCTTTAAATGTAAATCAGGTGAACCTATAAGCATAGTCGGCATCTTCATAGCCATTATTGCATCGGGCTTTTTTTGAAGAATCTTTTTTACATTTATGTCCTTAAAGGCTGCTGCATTAACATCGTAAAGGCTTATAAGACCGCTATTATCGTTCGTTTTCTTTAAAAAAAATGGGAACTGGAAATCTTCAGGTCCATGTCCTATGACTCCACAAGCTCCTCTATAGGCAAAATCCGAAGAGTCATACATATAAAGGATACTATCAGTACCTCTATTTATAAAAACAGATAATGTATCATAAACTCCTATTTTATCAACATTCAATAGCTGCTTTGCTTCAATTCGATGAACCTCAGGATTTATAATATTATCCTCTATAACTATCTCTTTTTCTCGGTCAGTTCCATTGCATGAACATAAAACTAAAACTATTAAAAGAAAGAAAATATTTTTCATACGCAATTCTGATTACTGTTTTAATTCTTCTGTTATCATTCATTCACTACCTATAAACTTATTCTCTTACAGCTAATTATTTTCAGCGGATTTCAAAAAACCTTATTCGTTTCCACCAGATAAAGCAAACTCCACCAATAGATTCTCTTCTCTGTTGGCTATCGCATAAACCATATCATCAGAATTGGATACACATATTTGCGACAATGGCAAATCCGTTTCATATTTGCTCACAGGGTTACCATCCCAATCTATCTGATATATCACATTTCCCATAAAGGCTTTTTCCTTATAGTCTTTCAACGTCCTATCCGAATACAACAGATAAACATATCTGTCCGTAGCATAAGCACTGATAAATCCCATCTTATTTTCTGCACTCATAGGAGCGGTACGATATTTTTCATTCCCTTCAGTCCTGTATATAGGATATCCTCCTACCCACTGGTATGTTCTGACTATCGCTTCCGGCTGTACAGAACACAGCATAAAAATAGGAGCAAAATTTATGGCATAGACAAACTTATCCAAAGAAGGCTTTGAGCGTAACATTCCTTGATAGGCCATTCCTCTTAAACGGTTGTCTATATTCTTTTCTTTATCATCTCTGTAAGGATACTCATAAAAATACTTTTCATCGCTTCCCCCTTCGATCAACGCGAACATGCTTTTCTCATAAAATCCCAGCCCCACAAATGTGTTATTAAACTTTGATAATAACATATCAATGCTGTTAATCGTATCACTGGTTATTTTAGTATAATACGGCAACCCCTTCTTCACATTTTCCAGATTTATCCGTATCAGACTATGTTTATAATAGTCATATACGCAGACACACGAATCGGCCTTATCCTTTTGCAAGGAAGCTACCTGCAGGAAATCCCTACTTCCCTGTCCTCTTTCCCCAAACCGGTAGATACGTTTATTGTCTGACAGATCGACCATTGTAAACAGACTGTCTCCCAGATCATCATAAAAAATGACAGAAGAGTCAGCATATATCATATAGAAAGGCCTGCCCATAATAAGCTCTTCCGACAAACAGTCCTTAACAAGCACACTTTTTTTATGAGTGAACAGGGCATCAAAATCTTCCATGCTTTCAGATTTTTGACAGCCGACAAAAACAAGCATAAAAAACAAATACAGAAAAACTCGATTTTTCATAAGTACCTTAACAGAATAATTGTAAAAATTGAATCAAGAGATTTATCCCTTCATAAATTCAAAGGAAACCGAACCAGAACCGGGTCCGGATGATAAGCTATCGCATACAAACTACCGTCATCTTTGGATACCTCGATTACCTTCAATGGCACATCCGACTGATAACGTTTCTGTAGCGTACCGTCCCATCCGTAAACTTCTATCGTATAACCGCTGAATGCCGCATCCTTATCATCCCGGTAGTTTTTTCCGGAATAAAGCGCATATACATACTTCTCAGTGGCACACACATCCAGATAGCCTACAGGAGTGTCCGTTTCTATTGCCGGACTATTATATTTATATTTTGGAAACGATTCCTGAATCTCTTTGACAAGATTCCAGTGCTCACCGGACTGCTCATAAAAAGTCAGAATCTTGGCTTTGTATATGGCCTGCACAAAACGGTTACGGTGAGGACTTGCTGCCAGTTTGCCCTGATACACATCACCAAGGACAAATCCGTCTAACTTCCTTTCTTCTTCATCCCGATAAGGATATTCACCAAAATCACCTACTTTCTTTCCATTGCCGTCCAAAACGGTAAAACGGTTGTGCTTATGCAAGCCGGTTACAATATAGCGGTCGTGCTGCACCGGCAGCATCTCAAAGCAAATCAAAGAGTCCGCTAAAGAGAACAAAGATCGGAATGAGATTCCCTCATCCCCATGCTGCATCATGAAACATTCCTTCTTGCTCACGTCAAACAGAATCAGACGATTGTTCATATCCGGATAAACAGCACCGACAAGCAGAAACTCATCCGGCCCCTGCCCGATTTTGCCATATTCGGACACCTTCCTGTCTGAAAGATGTACGAAATGAAGGAAACCATCCTGATTCGAGTCTACGATGACCAGCACCGAATCATTCTCCCAGGACATGTCCTTTACTTTACCCAACAACAGTTGGTCTTCATCAAGCACTACTGAATGATGCAAGTCTATTTCAGACACGTCTTTTCCCTTGTCGGGCTTGCAAGATACCAGACAGGCTAAAAATATTATATGCAAAACATATTTATACATTAATCAAATCAATTTAAAAATAACGGAATACTCAATCAGGGTAAAGAAAATTTTACAAGAACTGGGTCTGGATTATTTGAAAATGCATATATCGCCCTGTCATCCTTATCCACACAGAACCGGAATACAGGCAGATTCAAAATATAAAAACTAAAAAAATCTTTTTCATACGCACTTTCATGATTAAATATATCAAAACTATTTTCTGTTTTCTCAAATGTGTCCTGTCATTAAAAAGGATACCTTACAAATAAAATATAGCATCAATCCATAAAACAAAAACACATCTCAAAAATAGATATTTATATGATTACAAACCGACCCAAAGTATAGATATAAGATAGACAGGCCTCTAAACCAAAAGGCAAAGAACTACTTGTATATTAAGTATTTACAAAATAATCAGACTCTCATAAATAGACAAATGCATTCATCAATATTCCCAAAGCCAGACATCAAGACTTTTTTCCTTCAGATTTTCACCAAGCACTGAACAAATCTTATTCTTTATACGTAATTTACTCCTGGATACTGAGGCTGGAGCTATATTCAAGAAAATAGAAATTTCAGTAATGGAAAAACGGAGTTTGATCAAACTACATAATATTATTTCATGTTCGCTAAGGACAGACACCTCTTTCGACAAACGTTGTGTAAATTTCTGAAAAATATTGTCAGCTATTTTACACACATCCTTCAGTTCTGTTTCATTCAAATAGACAGGTTGCAGATGAAGTTTACGTAAGAATGGTGCTTGCGTCAACAGCAAAGAGCATAGTTCTTTTTCCCTCTTTTCCAATAACAGAATCCTGTCAGATAAAGTCTTTACATCAGACAGTTCATGACCTGAGATGGAATAGGAAGCAATCTTTTCATGTAGCATATTTTTCTCCAACGACAAACGCTCATTTTCCTTTTTCAGCTTCTTAAGTGCCTCTACCTGCTCAACATAAAGCTCTTCTTTCTTATTGTTCTGCTCGAACTGTGACTGAAGTTCTGCAATATATGATTCGTTCTTTTCAACTTCTAATTCTTTATCATGTAGTTGCAAGGCTAAACGGGTTAACTTTTCTTCTTTCTGATGTATGGCAATTCGTTTGTGCAGATAAATATAAATAAGTAAAATACCCAATAACAGAACTATTACTATAGTAAACATCCACCAATAAGTGATATTGGATTTTTCCAGTTCTAACCTTTGCTTTTCTGTTGTCAGTCTTTCATTGTCATATTTTTCCTTGTATGCTATAATCTCCTTGCCTTTGTCAAGGGTTGTTATAGAGTCATTATAGAATAGCAATGAATCACAATAGCTTGTCAAATATTTATGGTACTTGGGCTGATTCCCTAATTTGTACAAGAACTCATATACGGAAGCTTTTGTATAGATATTATCGGTGAGCAATGCTTTATTAAGATAGAAGTAAGCTGAGTCATATTGCTTGAGATAGAAATAATTTTTTCCAATCAGTGATGATGACTGGAATTTCACAGGAAAGGATTTCAGAATTTCCAATGATTGTAAGAACCGTGAACTGTTTTTATATACAAGTGCTATTTCAGTCTGGATGTCATAATAATATGCATTATTATCAAGTCCTAACTCAACGGCTATATCGCTACATTTCTGATAGGTTTCAATAGCTTTGGGGAGTTCATTTAAGATGCAATAGCATCTGGCCAGATATTGTAATGCCCCCATCTGATACCGCTTATTGGAATCCTTCACTGCATAATCGTATGCTTTAGTACATGCTTCAAGCGCGTATGTGTTGAGTCTACGATATAAATATAGTTTTCCCAAAGAAGACATAATAAGATATCCGGTTTTATAATCTTCTGTTTTCTCTACTTCTGTTTTGCCTTCCAGATAATACTGCATGGCTTCCTCTATATTGCCAAGCTCATAGTTTATATCACCCATGTAAAGGGCGGACATTGCTTTTCTACGGGCATTATCCGTAGACTTGTAATAATCGTACGCTATCTTCACAAGCGAATCGGAAGGAATTTTCATTATCAGCTTCACCTTTGCTTGTGAGGTCAGCAGGCACCACAGCGCATGATTCTCTTTGTCTTTACGTGCAGACGGAATCGGCATGGACTCCAATATGTGCAGCGCACTGTCGGGATGGTCAAACATCACCTCCTCCGCCTTTGCGAGTTCTGGCGTTTGCTTTGTTACTTTATGATTCTGGCTGCATCCTACAGTCATTAAAGTAGTACAGATTATGATAATTATATGGGTTCTTATTTTCATGATTGGGTCCTTTTGTTGCTAAATTACAAAAAGTATCAATTCTACATTTTACATATTTCTGAATATTCATAAAGATTTCCTTCACAATACTTTATTTCCATAGGTTTAGAGCGACCTATTCGTTACCCCCCCCAAAAAATCGTATTCTGTCTTCTTAGGAAAAACCGATATCCTTTTCATCTTAATTACATTTAAAATTTTGTCATGACGAAATTAAGTATAAAAATTGTCTTTATAAAAATTGTTCAGGACCTCAATCCATACAAGAAACACAATCCACTATAATACAGACACATGCAATCAATAAATGTCAGTTCATGTCAGTTGGCTCCAAAGGAAGAATCAGACGATAAGCTCCGTTTCCGTCACTATGCAACGTAACGGATGAGAATTGTTTAAGCTTCTTCCTAAAGCGTTCAATCATTTTATAAAAGCTGTCCAATGAATATTCTTCAAGGTCTTTACCCATAATCTGATAAATCTCATATTTGGTCAATGTGTGGTCGGATGCTTTGAGAAAGTGCTCCAACAGCACAGACATGGCAGGGGAAAGTTTCTCAATGACACCGTTACCATCACAAAACAAACGCTGTTCGGCATCAAAAAACACATCGTGCTCCAGTCTGTAGACACGGGCCTTTATATGTCTGGTCTTATTGCGTGATTTGACAGGAAGTGGCGCTTTTTCGACTATCTTTTCCACCACCACAGTTCGTTTCGAAACCAACTGATTCAGTCTGTCGTAAAACAACCAGAAAAAAATATACATACACCAAAGAAGGACAACCGTTATAACCATTCCGCCCGGTAGAAGACTCCACCAGGAATAAGAAATATAACCGGATAATTCAATCTCCAGACGATAACCCAAATAGGTGGAGACCAGACTATCCGACGGAGCAAACTCTTCCAGTGTTCCCGAAGCAAAGCTCGAAACTTTTCCCGACAAATCGGTTATTCTGGAACAGACCCCTGTTTTACCTTTTATATCGGATAATGCCAACTGCTTATCCCAGGCATAGTGCAAGGAATCAGAAGGAAATGGATATTTCTCAAGAATTAAGCTGAGATAAATATTCTTATCTCCATCTTTAAAATAAGCATTATTCCGCCTGTGTAAAGGAAGATGATAAACATGAGTTCCATCTTGTAATGCAAATACCACAGAATCTGGAATATCGGTTTCTAAAGTCTTTTGCTGAAATAAAGAAGTGATAGTATGGAAACCATATTTCTCCATTTTATCCAATTTCTTCAGTTCGTTTCCCACTGCCTCAAGAAAGACAGCTTTAGCCTGCCTATTCCATGCTTGCTCACGTTGCTTACACGCATTGAATATCAATATACCATATACTATAGTAAAAAGCATACAAGCAACTAGTACTCCTATCCTGATAATATTCTTTCTTTTAACTATATATGTCGTATTCATTACATTACTTTATACACATATACAAAAAGATGCCTTTTCTCTTGAAAACAACTGTCTCTCTGCGCATTTTTTAATTAAGGATATGCAATACGGTTAAGCAGGATGTATGATACACTACATTATTAATGACAATCCAGTTTTAGTAATGGTAAAATGTAATTTTAAACATCTATGGATGCCAACAATCGAATCCGAAAACTGACATTAGCGATCTCTCAAAATCGAGTTCTTTTATTTCTTCCATCCTATGATGCTACTCTGTTCGCCAGTCTGCTATCGTACCTGTTTCAGATGAGAACACTGCTCCTATTTTATAGAGCTTACGCTGGTCTGCTTCGTACTCCCGCACATAGCCTTTTTCCTTGATCTGACGCAGGGCTTCTTCGGCTGTTCCATCCAGTTTAAACTCGAATATATAAACAAAGTCTGGAGTTTCCACGATACAGTCTACCCTGCCGTGACTCTGCACCTTTTCCGTATATACCGTATACACGCTGATAAGGCGCATCAACAGATAGAACGTATAGTGGAAATAACGCTCCCGTTCACGCTCATTTTCCTTACGGCGCATGGTGTACGGAATACTGGCTAAAAAGGAAGTAAGACTTGTGCGGAAATCGTCCAACTCTCCTTTTTTAAGGCATGTCACTGCGTTTCTTATCCATGAAGGAGTATCTCCATTCGAAAAATAGCTGGAAGCCACCATCGTAAGAAAGCCACGCTTCACCTCCTTATTCGGATAATCCAAAAGGAAGGTGTTTTCTTCCAAATCGAAATCCTTTATCGTCAAGTAGCCGCTTTGGTAAATCATCGGCAACGGCTGTTCCACGTTGGCCTTGTAGTCGATGAACTCTTCCGCAGAATAGTACTTGCCCGTGATTTCGTTCATATTCTCGTCGGTGTGAGACAGTAGCCGGACAAGATAAGTCGGCGTACCGCTCTTGAACCAGTAATCAGATATATCCATCGAAGCAAACGCATTAAGAAGACTGAACGGATTATATACATCAGACAATTTCTTACTGAAATGATAACCATCATATTGTGCTTTAAGCATCGCCCGCATTTCATCATACGAACAACGGTACACTTCCGACATGGCCTCCATCGGCTCCCGGAAAGTAGCATCCAGTTCTTCCTGAGATATGCCGCATAGCGTCTCATACTTGCCGTGCATACTAATGTCGAAAGGCTGGTTGAAACCGCTGAACACACTCACCTGCGAAAACTTCGTCACACCGGTCAGGAATACAAACTGAAGATGCTCGTCGGCACTCTTGAAAGCGGAATAAAAGGCTTTCAATGTATTCCGGTTCCGCTCTTCCAAGGAAGCGTCTGTATCCAACACGTCCAAGATGGGTTTGTCATATTCATCAATCAGGACAACGGCCCTCCTCCCGGTATGCTCATGGGCCGCACGAATGACCTCGGCAAAGAAATCGCCCAGCCCCAAATTACGGCTCTTTTCGGGCAAAGCATACTGGTCGGCCCACGAAGAAATGTAATAACCGAGCTTTCTTTCCAGTTCGCCGGGAAGCGTGAAATCTGTTCCGTTGAAATCCAGATGAAATACGGGATAGACTTTCCAGTCCTTCTCCAGCGCGTCTATCTTCAACCCTTTGAACAGTTCTTTCCTTCCTAAGAAATAGTTCTTCAAGGTAGAAACAAGAAGACTCTTCCCGAAACGGCGCGGACGGCTGAGGAAGTAAATCTTACCTTCCTTTACCAGACTGTAAACCAAATCTGTTTTATCCACATAGACATAGCCGTCTTCTATCAACTGGTCGAAACTTTGGATTCCTATTGGGTACTTCATCTTGATACAATCTTACAATTTGACTTTTTAGATGCACACATACAAAAATAACTTTTTCTTTTGAAAGCAACTGTCATTTTGCTCATTTTTTCTTCTTCAGAAAAGGAAATTCAGCCCTCAGGTCAATCCTCATGCACAAACTGTGCAGGAAAAGAAGCTCCACAAATTCAAGAAGAAAAGAAAGCTCCCTAAAATAGGAGATGAAGGAAACAAGAAAGCTGTTTCAGCAACAAAAAGAACACCAAGAAGCGAAATAAACCTTCATTCAGTCACGCCGGAAAATTTCATATTCACGCTTGAAATAGAAAATAAAGTCCTCAAAAATCTTCATTTTAAGACCTGCAAAAAAGATACAAGTGCGTTTGCCCGGAAGCTCCTAAGCGTTTGCCGGAAAACGCAAGGACGTTTGGAGTAAAACGCCTTTACGTTTGCCTCCGAACGTCAAAGCGATTTTTCCAGATTTTCATTTTTATTCTCCCGGGACGACCGTTTCACTCCCCTTCTCCCTCTCTACAGACTGCTGTGGGGCAGATGAGGTTTTCGGGTTCCAAAAGGCGGCTGCACAGAAGAGGCTTTTTGCTGCCAGACACAGTTAGAAAAGCCCGTCAATTTCACCCTTTTTGACAGGGATTTCTCAAAACAACAAACATTCTGACAAAAAAAAGAATGTCATCCCCGAAGCAAGAAAGACTCCTGAAAGCCTTTGCGGGAATGACATTCCTTATTTTAAATCATCTCTGGCGGCGCACTCACACGCCCCGCATCTTAAATGCCCAAAGATTTCTTTACTGCATCTACTTTTTCTTTGGCGTCGGCCAATGCACCTGCATAGCACTTCGGACAATGCATTTCGCCCTTGATTTCCATGTAGAACTTAATCTTAGGTTCTGTGCCGGAAGGACGTACAGAAACTTTTGTACCGTCGGCTGTAAAGAACTGAAGCACATTGGAAGGTTCCGGCATATCCAGGTCTGTAGCTTTTCCGGTGTTGTCGGTAGCCTTCAAGGTCTTGTAGTCTTTTACCAGAACCACTTCCGAGTCACCCAGTTCTTTCGGCGGACATGCACGGAAGTTGTCCATCATGGCCTTGATTTCGTCAGCACCCGTCTTACCCGGTTTCACTACGTTGACAGTCACTTCCAGTGAGAAGCCGTATTCTACGTAGATTTCCATCAGTATGTCATACAGAGTCTTGCCCTGGTCTTTGGCCCATGCGCAGATTTCAGCCAGCAGTGAGCAGGCAGAAACGGCATCTTTATCACGTACGAAGTCTTCAGCCAGGAATCCGTAGCTTTCTTCACCGCCACCGATGTATTGTTCCTTGCCTTCACGCAGACGGATTTCACGGGCAATCCATTTGAAACCAGTGTAGCAGTCAAGCATCTTGATGTGGTTCTTGTCGGCCACTTTCTTAATCAGCTCTGTGGTTACGATGGTCTTCACGATGAACTCGTTGCCTTTCATCTTACCCATAGCGATACGGTTCTTGATGATGTAGTACAGGAAAATCAAGCAGGTCTGGTTACCGTTGATCAATACCCATTCGCCCTTGCTGTCCTTGCAAGCCATACCCACACGGTCGGCATCGGGGTCGGAAGCCATCACGATGTCGGCATCGATTTCCTTGGCCAGCTTGATGGCCAATGTCAGTGCTTCTGCATTTTCCGGGTTCGGAGATACCACTGTAGGGAAGTCACCGCTCTTCACCATCTGTTCGGCCACGCAATGTACGTTTTCAAAGCCCCACAATTTGAGTGACTGCGGAATCAACATCATACCAGTTCCATGAATCGGCGTGTAGACAATCTTCAGGTCTTTCTGACGCTTGATCACTTCCGGGTCGATAGACAAGGTGTGTACCTGACGCAGGTATTCGTCGTCGATTTCCTTACCGATAATCTGAATCAATTCCTTGTTGCCCTGGAACTTGATTTCGCTCACGCTGGAAATCTTGTTCACTTCGTCGATGATGCCCTTGTCGTGCGGAGCCAATACCTGTGCACCGTCGTCCCAGTAAGCCTTGTAACCGTTGTATTCTTTCGGATTGTGCGAAGCCGTGATGTTGATACCGCTCTGGCAGCCCAGATGACGGATGGCAAATGACATTTCCGGAGTAGGACGCATGTCATCGAACAGATATACCTTGATGCCGTTGGCCGTGAAGATGTCGGCAGAAATTTCCGCAAACTTGCGGCTGTTGTTGCGGCAGTCGTGCCCTACCACTACCGAGATGTCTTTCTTTCCGGCAAAGCATTTGTTCAGGTAGTTGGCCAAGCCCTGTGTAGCGGCACCTACCGTGTAGATATTCATTCTGTTGGAACCGGCTCCCATGATGCCGCGCAAACCACCTGTACCGAATTCAAGGTCTTTGTAGAAGGCATCTATCAATTCCGACTTGTCGGGATTTTCAAGCATGCGTTTCACTTCAGCCTGTGTTTCGGCGTCGTAGGCAGCCGTCAGCCATGTCTGAGCTTTCTCAGTACACTGTTGAATCAATTCATTGTTTTCCATGATTATACTGTTTAATAAATAATAAATTACATATCAATAACACTGACAAAAATAGACCATTCAGATAAATTATCCTAATAAAAAACGACGTATTTTTTAGAGTCATTCCAAAAAGATTGCAGCTTCGGGATTTCTTAATATCTTTGTAACCGCTTAACAAATACGAAAAAATGAGACAGAAAATGATACTGGCACTGACCTTGGCGGGGGTACTCTCCGGACAGGCCCAGAATGTCACCGACAACTACTTCCGTTCTCCGTTCGACTTCCCGATTCTGCTCAGCGCCAACTTTGGCGAGCTGCGCCCCAATCATTTCCACAACGGACTGGACATCAAGACACAAGGGGTAACCGGCAAACCCATTTACTGCATTGCCGACGGCTATGTATCGCGTGTGGCGGTATTGCACGGAGGATACGGACAGGCTCTCTATATCACCCATCCCAACGGACTGACTTCGGTGTACGGACACGTGGTTTCATTTGCCAAGAACATACAGGCTTACGTGCGCCAATACCAGTATGCGCACGAAACGTTTACCTGCGACCTGAAATTCCAACCCGGACAGTTCCCGGTGAAGAAGGGGGATATCATTGCCCTGAGCGGCAACGAGGGGGCTTCGGCTGGACCTCACCTGCACCTGGAGCTGCGGCAGACGGAAACGGGAGAATACATTGACCCCATGCCTTATTTCAAGCGTTTCCTGAAAGACAGCAAGGCGCCCGTGGCCAGCCTCATCGGCATTTATCCGATTCAGGGAGAGGGCGTGGTGAACGGCAGCACGCAAAAGAAACTGCTCAACGTGAATGCCCTGAGACAGCCCATCCACGCGTGGGGGAAAATCTACACGGGCATCAGCGCCAAGGATTACATGGACGGCACCTCGAACTTCTACGGCGTACACTCGGTCACGCTTTATGTGGACTCGGTACAAGTGTTCAACAGCACGACCGACCGGGTGCTGCCCGACGAGAACCGCATGATCAACGGGTTTACGGACTACGACGAGCTGACCCGCACGCGGCGGCTGATTATGCGTTCCTATAAGTTGCCCGGCAACCGTCTCCGACTGCTCCGCACGGATGAGAACCGGGGTGCTGTAAACATCAACGAGGAACGGGACTATCATTTCCGCTACGTGCTGGAAGACAATTTCGGCAACCGCAGAACGTATGCATTTACCATAAAGGGCAAACGGCAGGACATTCCCGCCTACAAGCCAGAGGCTGACGAGATGCTTTACTGGAACCGGACCAACATCATCCAGCAACCGGGCATGGAACTGGTGGTGCCCCGCTACTACGTATATGACAACGTGCCGCTCCACACCCGCGTCAAGGGGGACAGCTCGCACATCGCCTTCGACTATGTGCTGGATGCCGGACGGACGCCTATCCACAGCTACTGCGACTTGTCCATCGGCCTGCGCCACAAGCCGGTGGCCGACACCACGAAATACTACATCGTGCAGAAGGCCGGCAAATGGCGGAGTTCCATGGGCGGAAAATACGAGAACGGATGGGTCAAGACCCGGATACGTTCCCTCGGCACCTTCTCTGTCGACGTGGATACCGTGGCGCCGAGAATCACTCCCGTCGGACAGGGCGGATGGCGCAGCAACCGGCAAATCCGGTTTCGCATCAGCGACACCGAATCGGGTATCGGCACCTACAAGGTGTACATTGACGGGAAGTTTGTCCTCTTCGGCCTGAAGAAAGGCATCCTGGTGATACAAGACCCGGAAAAGGTGAAAAAGGGAGTTCCCCACAAGGCCGAGGTGACCGTGACCGACCAATGCGGAAACACGGCCCGCAAGGAATACAAGTTCTGAAAGAATCAATAACTCAAATCATAAACAACCTACCTACATGAAAATGAAAAAAATAATGCTGGCTGTCTTTCTGCTGACAGCATGTATTGCCAACGGATGGGCATGTACCAACTTCATTGTCGGAAAGAAAGCTTCGGCCGACGGTTCCGTCATCGTTTCTTACTCGGCCGACTCTTACGGCATGTTCGGCTACCTGTGCCACTACCCGGCTGCCCAGCATGCACCGGGCGAGATGCGCGACATCTACGACTGGGATTCGGGCAAATACCTGGGCAAAATCAAGGAAGCCAAACAGACCTACAACGTCATCGGCAACACGAACGAGTTTCAGGTGACCATCGGGGAAACCACTTTCGGCGGACGTCCGGAACTGGTGGACAGCACCGGCATCATGGACTACGGAAGCCTGATTTACGTGGCCCTGCAACGTTCGCGCACGGCCAAGGAAGCCATCAAAATCATGACCGACCTGGTGAAAGAATACGGTTACTACAGCAGCGGTGAATCGTTCTCGATTGCCGACCCGAACGAAGCCTGGATCATGGAAATGATTGGAAAAGGACCGGGCGTGAAAGGGGCTGTATGGGTGGCTGTCCGTATTCCGGACGACTGCATTGCCGCTCATGCCAACCAGAGCCGTATCCACAAGTTCGACATGAACGACAAGGAGAACTGCCTGTATGCACCCGACGTGGTTTCCTTTGCCCGCGAAAAAGGCTATTTCAGCGGCAACAACAAGGACTTCAGCTTTGCCGATGCTTACTGCCCGCTCGATTTCAGCGGCCTGCGTTTCTGCGAGGCACGTGTGTGGAGCTTCTACAACATGTTCAGCAAGGCGACCGGACAGTCTTACCTTTCTTATATCCAGGGCGAGAGCAAGGAGCCAATGCCGCTTTACGTGAAACCAGACCAGAAGATTTCGGTACGCGACATCCAGCATGCCATGCGTGACCACTACGAAGGTACTCCGCTCGACATCACCAAGGACATGGGTGCCGGCTGTTTCGAGATGCCTTACCGCCTGTCGCCGCTGACCTTCAAGGTGGACGGACAGGAATATTTCAACGAACGCCCCATCTCTACCCAGCAGAGCGGTTTCGTGTTCGTTTCACAGATGCGTTCCAACCTGCCCGACGCCATTGGCGGTGTGCTCTGGTTCGGTCTGGACGACGCCAACATGACGGTCTTCACTCCGGTGTACTGCAACACGGACAAGGTGCCTTATCCTTACCAGCAGGGACACGGTGACTGCGTAACCTTCTCATGGGATTCCGCTTTCTGGATTTACAACTGGGTGGCCGACATGATCCGTCCGCGCTACAACCTGATGGTGGAAGACATGCGCACCGTGCAGAACAGCCTGGAAGATACTTATGCACAGGCACAGGAAGGCATTGAAAGCACGGCCCTGAAACTGTATCAGCAAGACCCGGCCAAAGCCAAGGAATTTCTGACCAATTACACGCAGATGACGGCACAGACTGCCGTAGACAGCTGGAAGAAACTGGGCGAATTCCTCATCGTACGCTACAACGACGGTGCCGTGAAACGCATGCAGAACGGACAGCTGCAACGCCCGACTACCGGCAATACAGCTCCGCTGGACCGCCCGGGATACAGCAAGGAATTCTTGCAGGAACTGGTGAAATCGACCGGCGAACGCTACAAAATGAAAGAACTGAAGTAAGCAGATTTTCTTCTGCTTTCTCGTTCTACAATCAAAAGTTATGATTATTTTTGCAAAAAATAAAATACAAGCGAATCTGAAGAAACTCAATGATAGAGAAACATATCGTACTCGAAGATATTGACCCGGTGATTTTCTATGGCGTGAACAATGCCAACATGCAGATGATCAAGGCCCTGTTTCCCAAGCTGCGGATTGTGGCGCGCGGAAACGTCATCAAAATCATGGGAGACGAGGAGGAAATGTGCGCTTTCGAAGAGGCCGTCCTGGCTCTGGAGAAGCACTGCGTGCAGTACAACTCGCTCAACGAAGAAGTGATTCTGGACATCGTGAAGGGCAATGCCCCGAAAATTGAAAAGACGGGTGATGCCATCGTGTTCAGTGTGACGGGCAAGCCGATTACTCCGAGAAGTGAAAACCAGCTGAAGCTGGTGCGCGAATTCGAAAAGAATGACATGATTTTTGCCATCGGTCCGGCGGGTTCAGGAAAGACCTACACGGCCATCGCCCTGGCGGTACGGGCCCTGAAGAACAAGGAAATCAAGAAAATCATCCTCAGCCGTCCGGCCGTGGAAGCGGGCGAGAAACTGGGATTTCTGCCCGGCGACATGAAGGACAAGATTGACCCTTACCTGCAACCGCTGTATGATGCGCTTCAGGACATGATTCCGGCGGCCAAGCTGAAGGAATACATGGAACTGAACGTCATCCAGATTGCACCGCTGGCCTTCATGCGCGGACGTACGCTGAACGACGCGGTGGTCATCCTGGACGAAGCGCAGAACACCACCACCCAGCAAATCAAAATGTTTCTCACCCGAATGGGCATGAACACCAAGATGATTGTGACGGGCGACATGACGCAGATTGACCTTCCCGCCTCGCAGACTTCGGGACTCGTGCAGGCCATGAAAATCCTGAAAGACGTGAAAGGCATCAGCTTCATCGAACTGAACAAGAAAGACATTGTCCGCCACAAGCTGGTGACCCGCATCGTGGAAGCCTACGAGAAGTTCGAGGAAAAAGAGAAAGCGGAAAGAAAACAACTGCGCGCTGCCAAAGAAGCCGAAAAGACTCCACAGGCATGAACATAACGAATCCTATTCATTACTAAACATAACAAGACAATGAGCAAAGCATTAACAAAAACAGACTTCCACTTTCCTGGACAGAAAAGTGTGTATCACGGAAAAGTACGTGATGTGTACAACATCAACGATGAAAAGTTAGTAATGGTTGCTACCGACCGTATCTCGGCATTCGATGTCGTGCTGCCGGAAGGTATCCCTTATAAAGGACAGATGCTGAACCAGATTGCGGCTAAATTCCTGGACGCTACCACAGACATCTGCCCGAACTGGAAACTGGCTACTCCCGACCCGATGGTTACCGTGGGTGTGATGTGCCAGGGATTCCCTGTAGAAATGATTGTACGTGGCTACCTTTGCGGAAGCGCATGGCGTGCCTACAAGAGCGGCGTGCGTGAAATCTGCGGTGTGCGTCTGCCGGAAGGCATGAGAGAAAACGAGAAATTCCCTCATCCGATTATCACTCCGACCACCAAGGCCGAAATGGGTATGCACGACGAAGATATCTCCAAAGAAGAAATCCTGGCCAGAGGATTGGCTACTCCGGAAGAATATGCCATCCTGGAGAAATATACACTGGCTTTGTTCGAACGCGGAACTCAGATGGCGGCTGAACGTGGCCTGATTCTGGTAGACACGAAATATGAATTCGGAAAGCACAACGGCCAGATTTACCTGATGGACGAAATCCATACACCGGACTCCAGCCGTTACTTCTACTCAGAAGGTTATCAGGAACGCTTCGAAAAGGAAGAACCGCAGAAGCAGCTTTCAAAGGAATTCGTTCGCGAATGGCTGATGGCCAATGGCTTCCAGGGCAAGGAAGGACAGCAGGTGCCTGAAATGACTCCGGCCATCGTGGAATCTATCAGCGACCGCTACATCGAGTTGTTTGAGCACATCACGGGCGAAAGCTTCGTAAAAGGTGACACAGACAACCTGGCCAAACGTATCGAAAAGAACGTAACCGACTATTTGTTGCTTTAATTTAAAAGCATCTGACCCTAATCTCCCTTTGCGGAATGAAACGGCTTTCATTCGCAGAGGGAGATTCACCATCACATTGTCCCATCTTAACTTTCCACGCATGTCTCATTACCCACAAGAAAATATCAAGCCATACAACGAAAAAGAGGGCAAGGCTGCCCAGGTAGAAAAAATGTTCGACCACATCGCACCGGCATACGACAACCTGAACCACCTGATGTCATGGGGCATCGACAAAAGCTGGCGACGGAAGGCTATCCGCCTGCTGGAACCTTATCATCCCCAGCACATCATGGACGTGGCTACCGGCACGGGCGACTTCGCCATCCAGGCCTGCCAAATGCTGCAACCGACCGAGCTGATTGGTACGGATATCTCGGAGGGTATGATGAACGTGGGACGCGAGAAGGTGAAACAGCTGGGACTCGACCAACAGATTTCTTTTGCGAAAGAAGACTGTACGGCACTGTCCTTCCCCGAAAGCCGGTTTGATGCCATCACGGTGGCATTCGGAATCCGCAACTTCGAGCATCTGGACAAGGGCCTGAAAGAGATGTACAGAGTACTGGTGCCCGGCGGACATCTCGTCATTCTGGAACTGTCGGAACCGGCACATTTCCCCATGAAACAGGGTTACGCACTTTATTCCAAATTCGTAATTCCGGCCATGGGCTGGCTGCTTTCGAAAGACCGCAGCGCCTATACTTACCTGCCCGAATCAATCAAGGCTTTCCCCCAAGGAGAAGTCATGCAGGAAATTATCCGGAAGGCCGGCTTCAGCGAGGTAAAGTTCAAACGACTGACCATGGGTACGTGTACACTCTATTTTGCGACAAAATAACTAATATCTTTGAACCTTATGAAAAAATTTGGCTTAATCGGTTATCCGCTTGGACATTCTTTTTCCAAGAACTTTTTCAATGAAAAATTCCATTCAGAAAATATTGACGCGGAATACGTGAACTTTGAGATTCCGACCATTGAAGAATTTCCGCAAATCATCAAGACCAACCCCAATCTGGTGGGCCTGAATGTGACCATCCCTTACAAGGAAAAAGTGATTTCGTATCTGGATGAACTGGACAAAGACGCGCAGGCAATCGGGGCTGTCAATGTCATCAAAATAGAGCATACCAAAGGGGGCCCCAAACTGATTGGCTATAATTCCGACATCATCGGGTTTGTCCGTTCCATCGAGGCCTTGCTGGAACCCTACCACAAAAAAGCGCTGATTCTGGGTACTGGCGGAGCTTCAAAAGCCATTCATCAGGGGTTGAAACAGCTGGGGCTGGAAACGCTGTTCGTATCGCGCAGCAAACACAATGATGAAGTTATTACGTACGAAGAAATTACACCCGAAATCATGCAGGACTACAAGGTGATTGTGAACTGTACGCCGGTGGGCATGTATCCGAAGGCCGACGAGTGTCCGAATATCCCGTACGAACTGCTGACTCCGCAGCATCTGTTGTACGACCTGCTCTACAATCCGAACACCACGCTTTTCATGAAGAAGGGAAGCGACCAGGGAGCCATCGTCAAAAACGGGCTGGAAATGCTCTTGTTGCAGGCTTTCGGGGCATGGGATATCTGGAACAGCTAACCACAGACTCAATATCCATTTTCAATGACCACAAAAAAGAAAATCCTCTGGTCGGCAGGCATCGTGATACTGCTGGTCGTGGGAATCGTCGTCGGGGGAGGTCTCTACCTGATTGATTTTGCGCTCCGCCCAGAAAACCGGGGGAAAAACATGGTGGAATCTGAAACTTTCATGCGAAAGGAATATCCTCAGATTGTCCAATGGCTGGACAGTCTGGAGGAGCATCATGCGCTCCGGGATACGTTTATCCTCGCACCCGACGGCATCCGGATGCATGCGTTTTATGCACACGCTTCCCGCCCTACTGCCCGCACGGCGATTATCGTGCACGGCTATACGGACAATGCCATCCGCATGTTTCACATCGGGTATCTCTACAACCATTCGCTGGACTGTAATATCTTGCTGCCGGACTTGCGCTATGCGGGACTGACGGAAGGGGATGCCATCCAGATGGGGTGGCTGGACCGGAAGGACGTGAAGCAATGGATAGACGTGGCACCGGCTTTGTTCGGTGATTCCTTGCAGGCGGTGGTGCATGGCATCTCCATGGGGGCGGCCACTACCATGATGCTGTCGGGGGATGCAACACCCGACTACGTGACTTGCTTCGTGGAAGACTGTGGCTACACCAGTGTGTGGGACCAGTTCAGCAAGGAACTGAAAGGATTGTTCGGCTTGCCTCCTTTCCCGTTGCTCTACACGGCCAGCTGGATCTGCCAGCTACAGAACGGATGGAACTTTCAGGAGGCATCGGCTTTGTCGCAGGTGGCGAAATGCCGCAAGCCGATGCTGTTCATCCACGGTGACAACGACGACTTTGTACCGACGTGGATGGTGTATAAGCTTTATGAGGCCAAACCGGCTCCCAAAGAGCTGTGGATTACGGAGGGTGTGGACCATGCCCATTCCTACAAGCTGTACCCGGACGAATACACGGAACGGGTAAAGGATTTTACAGAAAAATACTTACACTGACTCTCAGAAGAAGGCGGTCTTGAAACAGAAGCTCTGAACAGGCCGACTTACAATTTCTAAATAATACCCTAAAAAAATCTCCTGCTTCAGTCCTCATTTATCTTCGATGAAAGGACGAAAGCAGGAGATTTTTTACGTTGGAATTCCAATGGATCAAATATTGACTTTCACGATTTTATTTCTTTGAGAGGGACGCTTTCTGTATCGGTCTGCCTCTCTCCGAATCAAGCCTGAAGTTCCTCACATTCTTTCAGCCACAGCGCTGCACTGGCATCGCTCGGCATGCGCCAGTCTCCCCGCGGACTCAAGGAAACGGAACCGACTTTCGGACCGTCGGGCAAGCAAGAGCGCTTGAACTGCTGGGCAAAGAAACGACGGTAAAAATTCGTCAGCCATTTCTTGATGGTCGTGCTGTCGTACGTTCCGCGGAAAGCAATCTCGGCCAGATAGAAGATTTTGGCCGGACGGAAGCCGAAACGCAGGAAATGGAACAGGAAGAAGTCGTGCAGCTCGTAAGGACCTACCAAGTCTTCGGTCTTCTGCTTGATGTTGCCGTTCTCGTCGGCTGGAATCAGTTCCGGACTGATTGGGGTATCGATGATGTCGAGCAGGGTATTGCGGGACAAGGTATCCACTCCCGTCTGTGCCACCCAGTTGACCAGATAACGTACCAAGGTCTTGGGGATGCTGGCATTCACACCGTACATTGACATGTGGTCACCATTGTAGGTAGCCCATCCCAAGGCAAGCTCCGACAGGTCGCCAGTACCGATGACCAGTCCGCCCAGCTTGTTGGCGTAATCCATCAGAATCTGCGTCCGCTCGCGGGCCTGTCCATTCTCGTAAGTCACATCGTGTACCGACATGTCCTGACCAATATCCTGAAAATGCTGAATACAGGCATCCTTGATGCTGATTTCCTTCGTGGTCACTTGCAGAGAAGCCATCAGGGAGAGGGCATTGTGATACGTGCGGTCGGTGGTTCCGAAACCTGGCATGGTCACTCCCACGATTCCTTTTCGCGGCAAGCCCAGCTTGTCGAAGGTCTTGACACAGACCAACAGGGCCAGCGTGGAGTCCAGTCCCCCGGAAATACCCAATACGACGGTCTTGCAATGGGTATGCACCAGACGTTTGGCCAATCCGGCCACCTGGATAGAAAAGATTTCCTCGCAGCGCTCGTCCAGCTGACGGCTGCCTGAAGGCACGAAAGGATGCGGTTCTACCAGACGGGTCAGACTCAATTCACGCGAAGAAACCAGTTCCGTACTGATATGCTGTACCGGTATCTCCTGATGAGTCCGTACGCTAGCCGCAAATGTGGTGTTCACCAAGCGTTCCCCTCTCAGACGCTCCACATCAATCTCACTGATGACCAGCTGCTCTTCGAAAGAGAAACGTTCGGAAGCGGCAAGCAGACTGCCGTCTTCGTAAATCAGGGCATTCCCCGCGAAAACCACGTCGGTAGTCGATTCGCCAAAACCGCAGGAAGAGAATACGTATCCCGCCAGGCACCGCGCCGATTGCTGCGCCAGCAAAGAACGGAGGTACTGGTGCTTACAGATATTTTCCGTATCGGCCGACAGGTTGAAGATAATCTCGGCTCCTTTCAGTACCAGTGTGGAACTGGGGGGTACGGGCGCCCATACATCCTCGCAGATTTCTACGCCAAAGCAGACCTCTGGCGTATCGAAGAGCAAACGGGCACTCATGGGAACCACCTGTCCGCAGAGACGGACGGTGGTGGAATCGGGATGAGCCACCGACGGAGTGAACCAACGCTGCTCATAAAATTCTTTATAGTTAGGAAGGTAAGTCTTAGGCACGAGTCCCAGAATCTTTCCCTTCTGAAAAATCACCGCACAATTCATCAGAGTGGAATTCACCATGACCGGCATGCCGACAATGGAAATAATATCCAGCTGACGTGTGTTGTTGACTATCTGCATCAGGGCGAACTCCGCCTGCTCCAGCAACAAACTCTGGGCAAACAAATCTCCACAGGAATATCCGGTCAGGTTCAATTCCGGAAAAGCGATAATCTGTACGCCCTTCCCATCGGCAATGACAATCTGTTTCTCCGTCTGCTGCGCATTAAACTTGCAGTCGGCTACCTTCACGGCAGGAATAGCAGCCGCCACTTTTACAAAACCAAATCTCATATAAATTTGTTATATATAATATAGTGATGCAAAAATAAACAATATTTACACACGCCCCTATCCTGAAGCAGGAGATTTTAACGCAGAAGTACAAAGTAAAAAAAACAAAAAACTGAGCGTTCTATTTGCTAGAAGAAAAAATCTTTGTATATTTGCCTTCGAATTAGAATTGTAACAATTACAGAATTGAAAAAATATGACAGCATACGAATATTTGCTCGACCATCAGATTAAGCCTTCGGTACAACGCATTGCCATCATGGATTATTTGCTGAAGCACAAAACCCATCCATGCATTGACGAAATTTATACGGCGTTGTGCAAAGAGATTCCTACGCTCTCCAAGACCACAGTGTACAACACCCTCAAACTGTTCGTGGAGCATGGCGCAGCAAAGATGCTGACCATAGATGAAAAGAACGCTTGTTTTGACGGCGACATGCAGCCGCATGCGCATTTTCAGTGCAAGGTATGCAACAAGATATATGATGTACCTGTAAAGATGGACCCGAGTGAGGCCGAAATGTTCCAGAAAGACGGATTCATCGTGGAAGAGGTACACCAGTATTACAAAGGTATCTGTCCGGAATGTACAGGCAAAGACATAATGAAGAACTAAAAAACATAACTTATTAATAATAACTAACTACTTAAATTTTTTGACGTATGAAGAAATTTATCTGTACTGTTTGTGGTTACATCTATGAAGGTGAAGCAGCTCCTGAAAAATGCCCAATGTGTAAAGCTCCTGCTTCTAAGTTCAAAGAACTGGAAGAAGCTGAAGGTGGCTTGCAGTTCGTAGACGAACACGTTATCGGCGTAGCTAAAGGTTGCGACGACGAAATGATTAAGGACTTGAACAACCACTTCATGGGTGAATGTACTGAAGTTGGTATGTACTTGGCCATGAGCCGTCAGGCTGACCGTGAAGGTTATCCGGAAGTTGCAGAAGCTTTCAAGCGCTATGCTTGGGAAGAAGCTGAACACGCTGCTAAATTCGCAGAATTGCTGGGTGACTGTGTATGGGATACTAAGACAAACCTTGAAAAGCGTATGAACGCTGAATGTGGCGCTTGCGAAGACAAGAAGCGTATCGCAACTCGCGCTAAACAGCTGAACTTGGATGCTATCCATGACACTGTTCATGAAATGGCTAAAGACGAAGCTCGTCACGGAAAAGGTTTCGAAGGTCTGTACAACAGATATTTCAAGAAATAATTCAAACCGACCATTAAATCACAACGAAAAAAGACCGCACGGTATGTCCGATGCGGTCTTTTTTTATGGCTTCATGCCAAGCATAAATTATCGGTTACGGGTTCCCATCCAGGTAAGTCTGTGCCAAAGGGTTTCCAACGGTCCGCGCTTGAAATGGCGGAACCACCAATGGGCAAAAGCCAACTGCAACAGGAAGAAAACGATACCCACACACAGACTGACTGTCGTACCGCAATATTGGTGCAAAGCCAGTCCGTAACCGAAATACAGGAAACTCCCAATGACCGACTGCATGATGTAATCGGTAAGGCTCATTCTTCCATAGGGCACCAGAATCTTCTGTATCCTGCCCTTCCCCATCCAGTAAAGCAACAGGAATACAGAGACCATGGTCAGCATAAAACAGAAATTATACCAGGAATTCAGGATGGTCTTCAGGCTGTCCAGCATCAGAGGCTGAGACACTACCGAAAAGACAAGGGTCTTGACAAAGTAAAACACGACTGCCAGCGGAAGTGAAAAACACAACACGTAGGTCCAGAAATTGCGTGAACGCCCTAAGGCGGCTTCTGAAGATGAATCAAAATACCCCATCCGGCCTATCCACAGGCCGAGTACAAACAAGGCACAAGTCTGGAAAACCCTTCCGTAACACCAGGCCCAGTTCAAACTGGCCAGCTGACCGATGGTAAAGTTCATCTTCACCATTTCCCACCAGGAATCGCCTCCCAGCTGCGGATATACGTCTCCCAACGAAAAAATCATCTGGCGGGGTGCATAGTCCGGACTGAGCCATCCACACACCACTTTTATCCATTCCACCGGCTGAAGCATCAGTATGACGGAAAGTATCAGCAAAGACTGGTTCTTCCAATGCCGGACGGGCACCAGAATGAAGCCCAAAATGGCATAAAGCACCAATATTTCACCGGGGAAAAACAGGGAATTTACAAAGCCGAATCCCAACAGCAGCACCAATCTCCACATGTAGCGCCCCTTGAAATCCTCCCCACGCTTGGCAGCACTACGACTCTGCAAATAGAAAGTGAAACCAAACAGCAAGGCGAAAATGGCGTAAGCCTTCCCTGAGAACAAGAAAAACAACATATCCCACAGCGTTTTATCCAAATGAGCCAATACGGGAGAAGAAGGTTCGGGAAAAGAATAAAAATTGAAATGTTCGATATTATGGAGCAGAATAATCCCCATTACGGCAAATCCCCTCAGCGCATCAATGGCCAGGATTCGCTCTTTTCTCTGTACGTTTTCCATAAAAGATTCATATTAACAAAAAAGAAAACGGAAAACCGTTTCATCATCATCCGGATTTCCGTTTTCGCACCCAAAATGAAGACCTCTCAGCCCTTCATTTTGTCTACTATTTCTTTATTCTCAATTCTTGGTAGAATCAGTTGCTGCAGCCGGAGCAGTTGTAGCAGCTGCATCTTTCTGAGGAGCAGCAAAACCAGCAGGAGCATTCAACGGATTGGTCTTCTGTTCTTTCACCGCCTGTTCCATGATGACTGAAGACCCTTCAGCCTGAGAAGGAACCACGTATGCAGTAGCCACACTGACAATCACCATAAATGCAGCCAGACCCCAAGTCAGTTTTTCAATAAAATCGGTTGTCTTACGAACTCCCATAATCTGATTGGAAGATGCAAAACTGGAAGAAAGGCCTCCTCCTTTTGAATTCTGTATCAATACCACAAAGCACATCAATACAGCTGCAAGTACCATTAATACGACAAATAATAAATACATTTTCTTTTATTTTGATTTAGCGTTAATAATCAACTTCTCTAAAAACCTGATTTGGTCTGCAAAGTAAGTATTTTTTTTCGGATATTTCAAATTTAATTTTTTAATAATTTCCAGTGCTTTATCATATCGTTGCTGTTTAACATAAATTTTAGCCAAGGTTTCCGTGAAATAATTCTCCTCATCCTCCGGCTCGGACTGTTCCGTTTCAGACTGTTCCGGCTCCTCCTCCTTTTCCTGAGGCTTTTCCTCTTCTTCCTTCAAAGGAAGCGCTTCGCCGAAGGAAGTATCCTCCATTAAGGGAACTTCCCCTTTCCCCTCTTCTTTCGAAGCCTTTTCAATAAAGTTGTCAATCAGTTCCTGTCCTTTCAATGGCACAGTTTCCGCATCTTCGGCCGGAAACTCCTCTGCCAGTACGGAGGTATAGTCCACAGCCTCAGCCGGCAACGGAAGCAGGCTGTTCGTAGTTGCTCCACTGGTATCCGACAAGAAACGGTCAATCAAATCCAAGGTTCTGTCTTCGGCTCCTGCTGCAGGTATATCCGTTTTCTCCGCATGTTGCCTGATGATAAAATGTTCGCCTTCGATGGCATAAAACAACACACTCAAATCGGCCACGAACAAAGCTCCCTTGCATAATTCTTCCTGAAAAGAAGGATCGTGCAACAAGAACAAATTTTTCAGATACAAAATCCGGGCAGTCTGAAAATAGGGATAACGCTCCAAGAGCCTTTTCAATTCGTAAAGGCTTTCCGTTCCCAACAATTCCGGGTGCTCAATCCACTGCTGTAACCGCTGCTGTATCATTCCGCTCTTACCAATTGGCTACTGTGGCATTAAAAATCTGCTCTACAATTTCATCAATCATCTGCTGTACCAGCTCCTCTTGTACGGATGACAGCTGCTGGCTCGCATTATACTCACGGCTGGCCGTAAACTGCTGGTCAGAGAAATCTTCCGCATGGTTTGAATTGTTCACAAACCGTACATTTACAGTCATCCTCAACTCTGCCATTGTAGAATAACCGTCGGAACCAACTCCCTTGTTGTAGGCATCGTAATTGGTAATCTCACCCGAAAGTTCCAAGTCGCCCCCCTGACGCACCTGTTTCAAACGGGTCTGCTGCATGTATTTATCCTGCAAAGCCGTATTAAACATAGACTCCATGGGACCCCATACAAAGGCAGCCGAACGGTTCGGGAAGTTCTGGAAACTGATGGTCTTCACCTTATCGTAATTGATGGAAGACCCATTAAACTTATAGGACACGGTGCATGCAGTCAGAATACACAATACCACCGGAAGCACATACTTTGTCAGTCGGATATATTTCTTACTCAAGTCCATATTCTTTTATTTTTCTATAAAGTGTACGTTCTGATATCTTCAAATCATTCGCTGCATTTTTCCGTTTCCCGTGATGACGTTCCAACGCTTTGCGAATCATTTCTTTCTCTACTTCGTCCAGTGAAAGATTCTCTTCTACATATTCCTCCGTATCCTGCACATCCGACACATCCGCCGGAGTGACTTTCACACCAGAGGTCACGGGAGATACATTGCCAACGGAGGTTACATTAGAAACCTTCCCAACTTCCGTCACCGGATTCAATACGACTGAAGGAGTCTGCATCAAGCTGACCGGGGTTTCCGGAATATAATGAACCGGAGTCGTAGAAGCAGGTGTCATGGGAGCCCCCCCTGCCCGTTCCGCCATAATATCATGCACCAGCTTCTTCAGTTCCGTCACATCCCGGCGCATATCAAACAGCACCTGATAAAGAATCTCCCTTTCACTCTGAAAACCTTTCTCCCCTTCCGGTTTCAATCCACCTAAAAGAGTGGGATACTTCGATACAGGCTGTGCCGGCAGATATCCCTGCAGAATATCAGCAGTTATATCACGATTCGTCTCAATAATGGAAATCTGTTCGGTAATATTTTTCAACTGCCGGATGTTTCCCGGCCATGTATAAGAGACCAGCAAACGCCGCGCGTCATCCGTAAGTTGAATAGCCGGCATCCGGTATTTTTCTGCAAAATCAGCTGCAAACTTCCGGAACAGAAGAGGGATATCATCCGGACGTTCACGTAAAGCCGGCACCTTGATGGGCACTGTGTTCAAACGATAATACAAATCTTCACGAAACCGTCCGTCGGCTATCGCTTCTGAGAAATCCACGTTTGTGGCAGCTACAATGCGTACATCAGTTTTCTGTACTTTAGAAGAACCTACCTTTATATACTCTCCGGTTTCCAGCACACGAAGCAGACGGGCCTGTGTGGAAAGCGGCAGCTCTCCCACCTCATCCAAGAAAATAGTACCTCCGTTTGCCTCTGCAAAATATCCGTTACGGTCACTGATAGCCCCCGTAAAAGCCCCCTTTTCATGTCCGAACAATTCCGAGTCAATCGTACCTTCGGGAATGGCCCCACAGTTGACCGCAATATACGGACCGTGCTTCCGCCGGCTAAACTGATGAATAATCTGCGGAAAACTTTCCTTTCCGACACCACTTTCACCCGTAACCAATACAGACAGGTCCGTAGGAGCCACCTGCATAGCCACGTCAATCGCCCGATTCAACCCTTCACAGTTTCCGATAATGCCGAACCGCAGTTTCACATTTTGTATTTCTGATTTCACCATACATTCCTCGATTATATGACAAAATTACAAAAAGTTTGAGACCCGCCCATGCATTTAGTAAAAATTAGAAGACCGTACGAATCATGAAACGGATTCCCCATTTGCTGGCAGTAGGCAATTCATTGTAATTCAACCGACGCACATACTCCACATGCAATAATTTGAAGATATTGTGAATCCCTGCGCTCACCTCCACATACGGTTTCTTGGGGTCCATCACATAACTGGAAGTATGGAAATTTCCAGCCGCATCGTAATGTCCCGGGAAAAGCATCAGCTCTGTATCGTTGGCATTTTGAGGAAGCAACGGATTATTCTTGTCAGTCAGTGTACCCCACAAGCACTTGATACCGATAAACTCACGCCATTTCAGTTTTTTCAGCAAAGGAATACGATTGAATATCTTTCCCTGCAAATTCCATGACACATCCAAAGAAGCATAACGGTCGTTTAGGAACTCCATATTATTAATCAGGTTGAACGTTTCATCCTGAATAATATAAGACAAATTGGCAGCCGGCATAATCAGCAACGGGAAAGGAACCTTGTTCCACTGGATGCCTCCTTTCACACAGGTATCAATGTTTCCCCAAGAACTGAGCCACCAGCGCTTGTAAAGACTTATTTCCGTCATGTTATACGTATAATCACTTCCCAATATGCCTTTCAGTCCCAACGTGTGCTGCAAAGTGAACACCGGTGCATCGAGATTAATCGGCAAACGGCGTTGCTTGGTATTGACAAACGTTTCACCCGGCGCATAACGGAATGCCAGAGTAGCCTCCGCCAGCGAGAAATCCTTTGTGTTGTAAGGAGAATGTACCCATTCGGTACCGCTCAGTTCACCCGATGCCAAAGCCTGCTGCAACTGGTTTTCCTGAGCCATCGTACGGTAAAACAGTTTTCCACAAGCTTCCAGATTGGTATGCTTCAACATCAACGTGGTTTTTAGTCCACTCTCTTTCTCCAGCTCATACTTCACACTGGCCGTACGCTCGTAATTATACTGGTCGACCGAGGTCACCTTGAACGAAGTGAACACATTATCTTTGTCCGTACCCATGAACTTGTCTGAGGGCAACATGTTATCGTATGAATACGAAACCGTCAACGAATTAATCGGATATTCGCGCGGCAGGTATTCCTTCTTATTGAAAGAATATTCCACTTCAGCCTTATATTTCGACTTTTCATCCTTAAAGCCATACGCATAATATCCCCTCAAAAAGAGATGCGGGTTCAAGTTTGCCGTAGTTTGTGCAGAAGCTCTCAGGCGAAGCCCGTCAATATAGTTGCTGGATATCATCGTATTAATCGGACCGATATCCACCTTGCTGGGCCTTCCCTTCACCCCGGTTTCCACAAAGTTCTCAATGAAAGCCTTCGCCACAAACATGATGTACTTGAATCCTTTTATTTTTGCAAGATTGTCCACAAACGAATCCATATTGTCTTCCGACTTGGTCAGTTCCGTCGGACGATACTCCTTCCAGAAAGAATCATCACGCATCATCGCATTCACATCCTTGATTTCATCCCCCTTCTTCTTAAAAATCTTCGCAGGGATTTCATCAAACCCGAAATCGGAGTATCGTGTGGTACGCCTTACTTGAAATGAACCCAACAGCTTCTTCAGATAAGACAGCTCACACACCATATCATCCTCCATCAGTACCCACTCTCCTGAATCCAGCTGTCCGAACCTCTGTTCGATAATCATGTTGTCCACAAAGTTGATATCAGTCTTCTTAGGAAGATTCAAGATACACTTATTCACCCGGAAAGTAGAATCCGCCAGAATATACAAATGTCCCGTAAAACCAAAATCCTGCGAGTTGTTAGGAACGAAAGTCAGGTGAAAACATTTCTCACGGTCCACCATTACCGTATCCATGATGTAATACTTATAGAAATTGATACCCGCATTCGAAATCGGACTGTCGAAAGGATACTGCAAAAAGCGGAAACGGTCCTGATAGATATTAATATCCTGGAACACATCCTTCAACACCGTCGACAGTATGTCACCCGTGTTGAACAATTCGTTCACACCGGTAGAATTGATACCTTTCACCACCGTTTTTTCATCATGCGGATTTTTACGGTACAACTTCTCCGTCACTGTTTCATCGACAGATATGGGCAGAATATTCTTCCCCGTCACCTCACAGACCTCTACCTGATCGCGAAAGAACGGATATTTCTTAAACAGATTAGACTCCCGAAGCGAATCGGTCGTAATGTTGTTCAAAGAGAAAGTAATCTTCTGGTATTTATTATAATGATAGAAATCATTGACTCCCAAATCATTCAGTTTCTTGGCCGCGATGACTTTCTTCATCATCTCCACCGCCGGATTATTTTTCCGGGAATATTTTTCTTTCTTGGGCTTTACAATCACCTCATCCAACACCAAGTCCGGCTTCATTTTCACATCCAGCTTCTTGGTATTGACCGACACATTACGTACTTCCGTACCATATCCCACCATAGAGAAAGTGAGTTTAGTCCAACCGGGATGAGTAGCAATGGAATATTGCCCGTCTATATCAGTAATGGTTCCCACTCCTTTTCCGTCGTAATACACATTCAAATAAGGAATAGGGTCACCTGTTTCAGAGTCCGTCACAACCCCTGTAATCTGCGCTGAAAGTTTCACAACTCCCACACACAAGACGAGTAAAAAAAACAATCTTTTTATCATACCTGAATTTAATACTTAAGTAATATGCACTTAACCATTTTGTAAAAGTACATAGTGTAAAGGTCTCCAACAAATTTCACTCCCGAAAAATGACATTCTTACCTTTTTTTATGAATAATAGAATATAATTTTTTTCATTCAACAAGAAAAACCGGTAATGAAATCACCTTTCACTACCGGTTTCAAAACTATCTGTCAAAAATACAACTTCTCATCAGTCAATCTCTTCATCGGCCTCGTATCCACCCATCTCACGCAAGGCATTTTTCAACATCACATATTGCTGGAACAAATGATTGACAGGAATTTCCCCTTCCGTATAATCGTGCATCGGACTCTTCAAGAAGAAACTCAAGAACCGTTGGATGCCATAACGTCCTGCACGAGCAGCCAAATCACTCAAAAGCACCAAATCCAAACACAGCGGAGCTGCCAGAATGGAGTCACGGCACAAGAAATTGATCTTAATCTGCATCGGATAGCCCATCCAGCCGAAAATATCAATATTGTCCCATCCCTCCTTATTATCATTACGGGGAGGATAATAATTAATACGTACCTTATGATAATAATCGGAATACAAATCCGGCTGATTTTCAGGAACCAGAATGGATTCCAGCGTAGACAGCTTGCTCACCTCCTTAGTGTGGAAATTAGCCGGTTCATCCAATACCAGTCCGTCGCGGTTCCCCAGAATATTGGTAGAGAACCATCCGGACAAACCCAGGCAACGCGTACCGATAATCGGTGCAAAGCCCGATTTTACCAATGTCTGTCCGGTTTTGAAATCCTTTCCCGCAATTGGCATCTTGGTCTTTTCAGCCAATTCCCACATGGCCGGAATGTCAACCGTAGTATTCGGTGCCCCCATAATGAACGGAGCTCCTTCCGCCAAAGCCGCATACGCATAACACATGGAAGGAGCCACATGCTCCCGGTCGTCCTGCTTCATGGCGTTTTCCAAAGCAGACAAAGTGCCATGCACTTCTTCACAAACCGGCACATAAATTTCAGTGGAAGCCGCCCACAACACCACTACGCGTGCGCAATCATTTTCCGCCTTAAACTTACGGATATCCTCCCGCAGCTGCTCTACCATCTCCCAGCGGGTGGCACAATCCTTCACATTGTTTCCGTCCAAACGTTTGGCATAATTGCGGTCGAAAGCGGCTTTCATCGGTACAATCTTTTCCAATTCCTCTTTCACCGGGCGAATGTCCTTTTCACGCAACACCTCACAATTCATAGCCGACTCATAGGCATTGGCCGGATACACATCCCAGGCACCGAACACCATATCATCCAGTTTGGCCATCGGAACAATCTCGCCATAATGCAGGTACTTCTTCTTTTCTCCGCGTCCGACACGAATCTTATCATACTGTGTCATAGCGCCTACCGGCTTGGAAAGCCCTTTACGCACCATTAAAACTCCGGTCATAAATGTGGTAGCCACAGCTCCCAGACCCACGCATAATACGCCCAGCTTACCTTCAGCGGGCTTTACATTCATTTTTTCCATTTCTAAATTTCTTTTTTTCTTTCACTTTCCATCCTTTCCGAGAATCCAACACTCTGAACTTTCTAAAAGGACTAACTGCTCAAAGTTAAACTTTTATTTGATTAAACCAGCACTTTACTTCCTCTTTTATTGGAATATACGTAAAAATAAGACACAAATTCAGAAGAAAAAGCCATCAACAGTTTCCCCAGACAGTAAAATTATCCGTATCTTTGCAAGCGCATAAAAAGACATACCAATCCATGAATGATATTTGTTGCATCGGACACATTACATTAGATAAAATTGTGACTCCAAAACAAACTACTTACATGCCGGGAGGCACTTCTTATTATTTCTCTCACGGAATCCGCCGGTTGAATGACTTCAAGAACTACAAACTGGTCACAGCGGTTGCACCCAGCGAATACGGCATCGTGGAAGAAATGAGGAAGGAAGGTATCCAAGTGGAAGTTCTTCCAAGCCGTCATACGGTGTACTTCGAAAATACATACGAAGAAAACCAGGACAACCGTTCCCAGCGTGTACTGGCAAAGGCAGACCCTTTCACGGCAGATGCCCTCAAAGACGAAAATGCACGCATCTTCCATCTGGGAAGTTTATTGGCGGATGATTTTCCATTGGAAGTAGTCAAAGAACTGGCACAAAAAGGTACCTTGGCCGTAGATGCACAAGGATATTTGCGGGAAGTGAAAGGCGAACAGGTATATCCTGTAGACTGGCATGAAAAGAAAAAAGCATTGAAATACATTGACATTCTAAAAGTCAACGAACACGAAGCGGAAGTGCTGACTGGATTCAAGGACCCGCAACAGGCCGCCCGCCAACTGGCTCAATGGGGAGTAAAAGAAGTTCTGCTGACATTGGGCAGTTTGGGAAGCATTATCTACGCCGAAGGTAAATTCTACAAAATACCGGCCTACGCCCCGAAAGAAGTGGTGGATGCCACAGGATGTGGAGATACCTATGTGCTCGGTTATCTGTACATGCGCAACAAAGGTGCATCTTATGCAGAAGCCGGATGTTTTGCTGCTGCCATGTCGACCATCAAACTGGAAAAATCAGGGCCTTTTTCCGGAACGGAAGAAGAAGTGTGGCACATCCTGCAGACCGACAAGGCCAAGCCGGAAGTGTTGACAGCCCACTAAGCAAAAAAAAGACTATCTATAAAGAAAGGGTTTGCATACTGAATCACTCAGCTGCAAACCCTTGTTTTTTACCTGTCATCGGTTCCCGGATTATCCCATCTTACCCGTCAGATAAGCACGGGTACGTTCGTCAACCGGATTCTTAAACATCTTTTCCGTATCATCGTATTCAATCAGTTCCCCCATATACATGAACATGGAGCGGTCGGAGATACGCATCGCCTGCGACATGTTGTGTGTCACAATCAAGATGGTCACCTCTTTCTTCAGCTGGTCCATCAGGCCTTCAATGTGCTTGGTGGCAATCGGGTCCAAGGCAGAAGTCGGTTCGTCCATCAAGAGCACATCCGGCTGGAGTGCCAGTGAACGGGCAATGCACAAACGCTGCTGCTGTCCTCCGGACAGGAAGGTACCCCGCTTGGTCAAGGCATCCTTCACCTCGTCCCACAGACACACGTTCCGCAAGTTGCGTTCCACGATTTCATCTTTCTGCGACTTGGACAGATGGATACCGTTCAGGATATATCCGGCCAGTACATTGTCATAAATATTCATGGTCGGGAAAGGATTCGGGCGCTGGAACACCATACCGATACGTCGCCGCTCCTCCATCGGATGCATCTGCAGCACGTTCTCGCCATTCAGCAAAATCTCACCCGTCACACGGATATTCTTATATAGCTCATGCATACGGTTCACCGCACGCAGCAAGGTACTCTTTCCGCATCCGGAAGGCCCCATAATGGCCGTAATCGTATTTTTTTCAATATCGGCCGATACATGTTTCACGGCCATCACACTGCTGGTGTACGAGATGCACACATCTTTTATCTGGAGAATCGGATTCTTTATATTTTCCATTTCTTTGCAATTCGTTTAGCTAATAAATTCAGACATAACACAAAAGTCAACAGGAAGAGGGAAGCCCCCCATATCAGACTCTGCAGGTTCGGGTCGTTGAAGAATTCCCAAATCAGCAACGGTACGGCCGACATCGGCTTAGTCATGTTCCAGCTGATAGCCGCACCTCCCAAAGCCGTAAACATCAACGGGGCTGTTTCACCTACCACACGCGAGATGGCCAGCAAGATACCAGTAAAGATACTGCCCAAAGCAGAAGGCAACATCACCTTCAACATCACCCGCCAATAACTTCCTCCCAAAGCCAGTCCGGCTTCTTTCAACGTTTCCGGAAGCACCTTCATGGTTTCCTCCGTAGAACGGATAATCAACGGGAGCATCATGATGAACAGAGCCACACTTCCGGCAATGGCCGAATATCCTTTCATCGGCACCACCACCCAGATGTAGGTGATAATACCAATAATGATAGACGGAGTTCCCTGAAGCAAGTCGGTCAGGTAACTGACAATCACCGCGAACCAACTTTTTCTGTATTCTGAAAGACAAATACCACAGAGTATCCCTACCGGAATGGCTACTACAGCTGCCAGCATCAACATCAGAAATGTTCCGATAATTCCATTGGCAATTCCTCCCGGAATAGCTTCTCCGGCAGAGGCAGCCATCATCGCCTTATAGGCATTCGGCGTGGCCTCCGTGATGAACGACCAACCCAACTGCTTCCAGCCTTTCACCAGCACTTCCCCCAGTATGGCCAGCAACGGAATCGCCGTCACACCCGACAGCACACATACCAGGATGTAAAGCAACCGGCTTTTCAGGATACGCAATTTTATATTATTTTCGTACAACATAAATTCTTCTTATTTTTAAGCGTTAGACATGACGGGCACGGCGTATCAGAATCTTACCAATGATATTGATAATGGCAGTAATCAAGAACAACAGCAATCCGATAGCTATCAGTGAAGACAGTTTCAAGCCATCTGCTTCTCCAAACTGGTTGGCAATGATACTCGCCATGGTGTTTCCCGTGGTACGCAACGTGTCGGGCATCTGGTTCGTGTTACCAATCAACATAGTTACCGTCATGGTTTCTCCCAATGCACGACCAATGGCCAAAATATAAGAAGAGAAAATACCGGAACCCGCCATCGGGAAAATCACTCGCCGGATAACTTCTGCCCGTGTCGCTCCCATGGCATAAGCCCCTTCCTTCAAATCGGAAGGAACCATCTTGATGAATTCCGAACTCAATGAAGCCGCATAGGGTACAATCATGATGGCCAGCACAAACGAAGCGGTCAGGATGCCCGAGCCTTGCGGCGACAGATTCAAGTGCATGAACACCGTACGAAGTACGTAGAATCCCCACAGACCATAGATAATAGAAGGAATGCCTGCCAGCAAATCAATCACTGTCCCCAGTATGGCCGCAATTTTCTTTCCGCGGAAATACTCACCGGTAAACAGTGCGACAGGAAGAGAGAAAGGAATACACATCAGTAAGGCCAGCAGCGTGGTCAACAGTGTACCTGTAATAAAAGGAAGAGCGCCATAACTTTCTTTGCCGGCGGTGGTCACCCAGTCGTCCGAGAAAATGAAGTTCCAGAAGCCAAATGTTTCAAAAGCTCCAGAAGCGTCAACGGTGAGGGAGTAAATAATTCCCCCACCAATGACTGGTATCACAATCGCCGATAAGATAAGTAAGACTTTAAAAATTTTGTCTTGCATAATCTTTCGTCTTAATTATTTAAGAATCGGCTGTCCATCGTAAGTTACAGCTTTCAGATTCTGAAGGCTGAGTTCTACAGCCTTCTTAGGCAGCGGGGCATAGTGTACGGTAGCCGTAGTCTGCTGTACGCTGTCGCTCAGCATATACTGCATCAGTTCCAGAGTAGCCTTTGCCTGATCCAAAGAACGTTCTGCGTAATGCTGTTCCTTGTAAATCAACAGCCAGGTGAAGCAACTGATAGGATAAGCACCGGCTGCATCGGCATCTGTAATGGAGCAGCGTGTATCCTGTGGAATGTCACCGGCCGCAGCCGAAATACTTTCAGTAGAAGGAGTCACCAGTTCACCACGCTTGTTGTATACGCTGGCATACGCAATCTTCTGTGCGAAAGCATATTCAGAACCGATATATCCCAGTGAATAAGGAGTCTGTGCAATAATACCTGCCACCCCCGGATTACCCTTGGCAGCCTGCCCTACCGGGAAGTCGACCGTCTTTCCTGCTCCATAAGTGTTCTTCCAGTTTTCGCTGACCTTTGACAGATAATCAGTAAAGATGAAAGTCGTACCACTACCGTCCGAACGGTAAGCCAGAATAATTTTCTTGGCCGGCAATGTCACGTCCGGATTCAGTTTCTGCAAACGGGCATCGTTCCAGTCGGTAATCTTGCCAGCATAGATATCGGCAATCACATCACCCGAAAGGTTCAGTTTCACTACATCCGGCAAGTTATAAGCCATCACAACGGCTCCCATACAAGTCGGAATGTGTACCACCGGCTGCATTTCCTTCATTTCATCATCACTCAGGAACGCATCACTACCGGCAAAGTCAACGATGCCATCCTTCAAGTTACGGACACCACCGCCACTACCGATACCTCCGTAAGAAACCTTGTCGCCGGAAGTGGCATTGTAGTTCTCGAATGACATATTATAAAATGGCAAGGGGAAAGTGGCTCCTGCACCAGTCAGTTCCACGGATTCACGTCCATTAGCAGATTTCTGTCCACCACAAGCTGCGAGTGACAAAGCCATCGCTCCAGCAATTAAAGGCAAATAAAACTTTTTCATTGTGTTATACATTTATATAAGTTATGAATCTATTTGTTTTTCTCGTCTCACGTCTTAAATGGCAAAGGAAGCGTTCAGATACACATAGCTCGATAATTCCCCCCCCTTTGCTTTCGGCGACCAAAGGCGGAAGTTCGGAGCCAGCTTCACATACTTACCTAGTTTGAACTCCGCTCCCAGCATTCCGGCCATTCCGTCTGCATCCTTGTTCCAGTCATTCCTGGAAGAAAGCATGTCCCAACGCCCGAAAAGACCGATTTTCTTGCTCAACTGAGCCGAAGCATACACCGACACGCCATCCTGATCACAACCGTCTACATATTTGGCATTGGTCTGGTAGTTATATTCAGCCGCCACCGAGAAGGCATCGTTTTTATAACCTACAAAGGCCGCCAGATTGGTAATCCCTTTTTCAGCGTCTTCCACCGCCTCATTATAAGAACCATACGCGCGAACCACAAGTCCTTTTACCGGAGTCAGCGTCACGCCAGCCCCATATTGCAAACCGTCTTTCACTTGCACTTTCTTATAACCTTCTCCATTGGCCACAATCACATCGGCCGAAACCACCTTGTTGAACTTATAGGCTGCGGAAAATGCCAGGTCGGCACTGCTTCCGAATTTATATTCGTCCTGAAAAGACTTCATCACATAACGCTTGCCCCAGAAATCTTCCTGCAGCTTGAACTGTGTGGTACTGATCAATCCAGCGTTCAGCGTCCATCCTTTCTGCTTCCACGTAATCTGCGCGTTCTTGATATAACCGATACGATGATAATCACCCACATCCTGCGACTGACCGAAGTCCACCACTGCCTTCATCTGCAAACCATGAGGCAAATTATACTGATATCCCAGATACGCACGGTCCAATCCAAATCCCCTGTCGTCATTCGCATGTCCGAAACCGGAATGCACATCAGAATAAATGGTAATAATAGCCGCACCTTTTTTCTCGGCAGGTTCCGACTTGTCGGGATTACTCTCAGCAAAAGTTGGCACCGCAACACAGGCACATGCCATCAAAAACCATAAAATTCTTTTCTTCATCTTTATCTTATTTGGAGATTTATTTTTTTTGACACCACAAAGGTCTTGAATTGGTATTACAAACAGATGTCATCCACTTAAAGAAAATGTAACACCCCATTACAAACGTGTTACAAAAGCAGAATATCGCCTTCCGAAACTCAACCGCACAAAGAAAACAGTTGATTCAGAAGACGATATCCAGCTTATTTCCAACGTTTTACTCTCCTTCAGCTTCACCAAGCCAAAGGATATAATCAGGTTACTTAATTTCCAGCGTTACGATAGATTTAGCCGGCAATTCGATTTCCAACCCGTTCTTGGTCAGTTTGGCACCTTTAAAGTCGGCCAGTTTCACCTTATCTGGCTGTTCAAACGTATTATAATCGTCTATATTATCGGAAGTCAGAATACGACCGGTCACCGATTTGGCTTTCACATCGCCCAAGGTCAGCGTGATGTCCTGTGATTCTTTCAAGTCGATGTTCGACAAAGATACATGGATAACTCCGGCTTTGTCACGGGAAGCCGTGGCACTGACCATCGGCACAATGCGGTCGTCGCGTACGATTTTCCGTTCACACTGCAAATCCAAAGGCAAATAGGTGGCATCCTGGTGTACATTATACATCTGGAACACGTAATAGGTCGGTGTGAGCACCATCTTGTCGTCCTTTGTCAGAATCATGGACTGAAGCACATTGACCACCTGTGCGATGTTGGTCATCTTCACACGGTCAGTGTACTTATGGAAAATGTCCAGACTCAAGGAAGCCACAAACGCATCGCGCAACGTGTTCTGCTGGTAAAGGTGACCGCTGATGGTGCCCGGCTCCTCGTCCCACCAGGTTCCCCATTCATCGACCATCAATCCAATCTGTTTCTTTGGGTCATATTTGTCCATGATGGCAATGTGGCGTTTCAGCACATCTTCAATTTCGCGGCACTTACCCACTGTCCAGTAATAATCCTCATCATTGAACTTGGTAGCCGAACCCTTGCTGCCATTCCATCCTAACACAGTATAATAATGTAAGGAGATACCATCCATGCGATGCCCGATGTTCTGCATCAGCACCTCGGTCCAGTTGTAGTCGTAATCGCTGGCTCCACTGGCAATCTTGAACAGGCGGTTGCCGTCGTAGTTGCGGCAATAAGTGGAATAACGACGATACAAATCGGAATAGTATTCCGGACGCATGCTGCCACCGCATCCCCAGCTTTCATTTCCGACGCCGAAATATTTCACCTTCCACGGTTTTTCGCGTCCGTTTTCCTTTCTCAGTTTTGCCATCGGGCTTCCCTGCTCAGAGGTCATGTATTCCACCCACTTGGCCATTTCTTCCACACTTCCGCTACCCACGTTTCCGCTGATGTAAGGTTCACATCCCAGCATTTCGCAGAGGTTCAGAAACTCGTGCGTACCGAAACTGTTGTCTTCCACGGTACCTCCCCAGTTGTTGTTGACCATACGCGGACGTTTTTCGCGTGGACCTATACCGTCCATCCAGTGATATTCATCGGCAAAGCATCCTCCCGGCCAGCGGAGCACCGGCACTTTCAAGGCCTTCAATGCCTCGAACACGTCTTTACGATACCCGTTGATGTTCGGTATCGGCGAATCTTCTCCCACCCAAAGACCTCCATAAATACAGGTACCCAGATGTTCGGCAAACTGACCATAAATTTCTTTGTTAATGATTTGTTTTCCCTGTTCCGGATGAACAGTCACTGTAGCCTTTTGTTGGGCAAACAAAGGCATCGCGGCAAAAAGAGCCAACCCTAGAATTGCATTTTTCATATTTATTGATTTTTTGTCGTTTTATCGTTCACAAAAATAAAGAATTTTCCTGCTGGGAGGGTGTACAAGAGCGCACTTTCAGGAGGAAATTTGAACATTCTTTTCCTTCAGAATGCAAGATACGAAGTTTTCTTACTACTTTTGCACCAAAATTATTCCACATGCATTCTAAGAAACGAATTATTCTCTGGTCTGTCATAGCGGCCGTCCTTCTGGCGGGAGTCATCAGCGTCTGCTGCCTGCTGTTCAACCGTCCGCTTCAACTCACACAGCCTACCTTTATTTATATTGACGGCGACGATACCGCCGATTCGGTCTATGTCAAGATACAGCACGACCTGCATGGAACACGCCTGGCGGGTTTCCGCATGCTTTCCCGCTTCAAATCTTATGACAAGCATATTCACACCGGAGCTTACCGTTTTGACGCACAAACCAACACCCTGACCCTGTTCCGCCGTCTGAGCAGCGGATACCAGACACCGGTAAAGGTAACCATTCCCAGCGTCCGCACACTGGCCCGCCTGGCACATTCACTGGACCGCCAGCTCATGGCCGACTCCACGGAGATTTTCACGCTGATGTGCGACAGCAGTTTCTGTGATTCTTTGGGATTCACCTACGAAACGCTTCCGGCACTCTTCATTCCGGATACCTACGAGGTGTACTGGAACATTCAGGCGAAAGATTTCTTCCAACGCATGAAAAAGGAATACAACCGTTTTTGGAATGAAGAACGGAAAACGAAGGCAAAGGCTGCCGGACTGACTCCGGTGGAGGTGAGCACACTCGCCTCCATCGTGGAAGAAGAGACCGCCAACCGGGGAGAGATGCCCATGGTGGCCGAACTCTATCTGAACCGTCTGCAAGCCGACATGCCGCTACAGGCCGACCCTACCGTGAAATTCAGCCTGCAGGAATTCGGTCTGCGCCGCATCCTCCACAAGCATTTGGAGGCAGACAGCCCCTACAACACCTACAAGCATACCGGACTTCCTCCCGGCCCCATCCGCATTGCTTCCATTCAAGGAATTGAAAGCGTGTTGAATCATGCACAGCATGACTATCTATACATGTGCGCCAAGGAAGACTTCTCGGGTACGCACAATTTTGCCGTCACCTTTGCCGAACACCAAGCCAATGCACGCCGTTACCAGCAGGCGCTGAACAAGAGAAACATCCGTTAGGCTTACCTAACGGACGGATTTCCAGAACTGCATGAAACGGGAATAAGAACCGTAGCACACCAAGCCGTCGCCTTGCTGCAATGCATAGTCCTCGGGAAATGCATTGGAAACTTCGCGCTCAAAAACGGAGATACCCAGAAAATTCTGAACCTGTTTTCCCTTTATCAGTGAAATCAGCTTGATGCCGAACTCCTGCTCCAGATTCAGTTCGTTCAAGTGGTAACCTACCAGTTTGGAAGGTACCACAAACTTGAACACATACGTATTTTCGTCAATCTGGAACAGCTCAGCCCCTCCATCCAGCTCCAGCTGCTGCGCCAACAAACGGGCGGCATCCTGCTCGGGAGTCAGGATACGGTCGATGGAGAAAGCCTCCAGCACCGCCTTATGCACCTCATCGACAGCCCGGGCATAGATACGTTTCACCTTCAGTTTCTTCAACAGCGACACAATGCGGACCGAGGCCCCGAAATTGTCACCTATCGCCACAATAGCCGCATCCACGCTTTTTAAAGGCAGCACGGAAAGAGCAGTCTCATCCGTAGCATCGAGCACAAACGAGGCTGCCATACGGTCTTTCACACTGTCCACATGCAGGCTGTCACCGTCCACTCCTGCCACTTCATGCCCCATGGCAGTCAGTTCCATCGCCAGCATACTGCCATAATGGCCCAAACCAATAATCAGATATTTCATACGTCAGTTGATGATAATGTTGTCACTCGGATATTTGTAATTTCGTTTTCTCTCTTGCCGTACCAGTCCGGTGAGTAAGGTAAACGCTCCCACACGTCCTACATACATCAACAGGATAACCAGCAGCTTGCTGGCATCCCCCAGACTAGGCGTCAAGTTCAAGCTGGACCCCACAGTGCTCAATGCCGACACACATTCAAAGGTCACCGCCAGCAGTCCGGCCTTCGGCTCCAGTAGGCTCAACGCGAAAATCGCCCCGAAAGCCAGAAACAGATAGAGCATCATAGCCGCATTGGAACGCCGGATGGAATCGTGGGACAGTTCTCTCCGCAAAATGGACACCCGCTCGGCACCGCGTATCACTGCCCACAAGTTAATCAGCACCACGGCACACACATTCACCTTCACACCGCCAGCCGTAGACTGTGTGCCCCCTCCTATCACCATCAGTACAATCATGAGTAGCAGGGTTTGCAAAGACAACGACGTGAGACTCACACTGGCAAAGCCCGCCGTACGCGGACAGGAAGAATTGAAGAAAGCATGTACCCACTTATCCAGCACCGGCATCCCGGCAAACGAATGGTTCCATTCCAAGGCTGCTATGACCAACGTACCTCCCACCAGCAGGATCCCCGTGGCCACCAGCACAATCTTAGTGTTCAGGTTATACAGATGCACTTTCTGACGGAACCTACCGGCACGATGCAACACCCGCCATTTCAGGTAGCCCAGGTAGTAGGCCACGGTCTCATAGAGATTGACCAATATCGGAAAACCGATTCCTCCCAAAGCTATCAGAAGTCCCAGGGTGACATACAGCAGATTGTGTTCCTGCATAACCGCAGGATTACTCATCCCGCCAGGCAAGGTGGAAAAACCGGCATTACAGAAAGCCGAAACCGAATGAAAAGCTGAGAAAAAGAGTTCTTCCCGCAAGTTCATCCCCAGCGTGTCATGAATGCTGAACCAGATAACAGCCATCCCGGCCCCTTCGATAGCCAGTGTAAATCCTAATATATATAATAAGGTAGATAAAAGGGAATTCAATGAATTGGAACTAATCATGTCGCCCACCATCAGCTGGTTGTAGAGCGAAGTGTTTCCCATGAAGAACATGGCGAAAAAGCTGGTCAGCGTCATCACGCCCAGACCGCCGATTTGAATCAGCAAAATAATCAGTACCTGCCCCTCCAGCGTAAAGGTGGAAGGCACATCCACGGTGACCAGTCCCGTCACACAGGTGGCACTGGTAGCTGTGAACAAGGCATCGATGAAGGATATTCCCTGATAAGTGGCACGGGGCAGCATCAGCAGACCTGTTCCCACCAGAATGAAGACCAAGAAACTGCCGGCCAGAATCAACGACGGATTGGTGCGCTTGCCCAGCAACCTGACCAGAATGCCCGAGAGCTGCGAGAACGAAAGCAATAGCAACACCGCTCCTTTATAATAAGTATGGTGAAAGAAAATCCACACCCAATATACGCCCGTAGTCTCTTCCGGCTTCTTGAAAATGACGGGCAACAACGTGAAATAGAGCAGTATGGTTAGAATCCAAGTCCAAGGTGTGAACTTGAACGGAGAATCTTCCTGCCGGAACAGAATCTGTAAAGTGGTGGTCAGCAGGTAAACAATCCAAACGGCATGATACACCCCATGCACCACCGTCTGTTCTCCCGCCGAAATCCGGAAGCCATATTCGTACACGATAGTGAGCAAGAAAACCATTCCACACAGGAAATTCACCCCCATAACCCAGTTGAGCAACCGGTTGATGCGAGGCACCAGCAGTTTTTTATTATATAAAAAAAGTCGTTCCCAATAATCCATACCTATAGTGAATGAATATATTTACAAATGTATGGAAAATCTACATAACATAATCCCAATCTAAGAATTAATATCCTTATCCGATTATACAATACTTCGAAACCTGTGAGGTATCTTGGATATTAATTTCATCGGGTATCGTTAAGTTCTCTATGAAAGCTCTGTTGGAATCAAAGCAAAGGATTTTTTTATCCCGCCGACTCAATCATGATTCTATCCGCCTTTTCATCCACCCAGAATACAGGCATATCATTTATCAGATTATACTACTGTAGATATAAACTTACCAGTTTGGGTAAACAACTTCTTCCACCCTATATATAAATACAGACATACAGATACCAGACAGTGATTATTCCCAAACCGATGTATGTATTGCCATAGCCAACGCTTTGGCACGCAACACCAATCACAGCTGTATGTCATAGACTATAACCGCAAGAATTTCCTTTATGTATCGTCCAATCCATTTTTTCTTTGCGGTCATTCACCGGAAGAAGTGCAACAGAAAGGTTATGCCTTCTATTTTGAGGTTGTTCCGTCTGACGAGATAAGCCGTCATATGGAAATCAACGAAGCCGGATTCCGGTTCTACTATGACCAGTCGGTAGAAAAAGACTTGCCTTGTCCATCGAGTATAACTTTCATATCCAAAAAACCGTGAAAAAGAGATTCTCCAGCTCTCCGTCAAGGGATTATCGAACACGGAGATTGGAGAAACTCTCTTTATTGCCCCCAATACCGTCAAGTTTCACAAGAAGAAACTATTCGAGAAGCTACACGCAGAAAATATCACTGAGGCCGTGGACATTAAAGCCAATCTGAGGCTGATTTAGAATAATTATATCTTTTCCAGAATTTTACAGTTCTTTGGCCTCGATACATAACTGACACTTAACCACTTATATTCTAAACCTCCTCCTACTTATCTCCCATATTAAAACTTCTCTTGATAAGCCGTATCTGCCTCAAGATTTTCATTACCCAATAGCTTCAAATCATCGCTGCTTATATTCATATTTTTCATAAAACGATCCAGCAGCTTTTCTGCAAAATCAATACTAACCTCATACGATTTTGAATACATTTTATATTCTACCATAAGATTCAAATTTTCTTTATTTGAGAATAAGACCTTAACAGCTTCAGTATGGTTGTCCATACCCCAAATAAAATCATTCTGAATTACATTCCCATATATTTGCCTTTTTATTCTGTTCATTTCGGATGACATCCAATTAATTATACGTTTACCAGCAAATATATCACCAATAGCGCTTATGTCTGAAATATTTTCCATTGAGTTCCATACTTCAATATTACTATTAATCATGTTATCCGCGGATTCGTCAGCAGCATAAAGATCGTAACTCATCAGATTATTATAGCATTCGCTTACAAGATTTTTGGGTATATATTCAATACTGTCCGGATAATAATCCAACACTTCGGTAAATATCGAATCTATATACAGACATTTTTTACTCTGTGTTTTAGAGGATGCTATAAATTGTTTAATATTTGACAAGCTCAGCAACTGTATCCTATGTTCCATTTCTTTATTACTTTTCTTCTCAAGATAACCGGATACCCAAAATGTTATTCCTATACCCAATAATGTACCTATAAAACAACTGGTGAAACTGTCCCACCAAGCTCTGTTCACCAAATAAATCTTTTCAATTATTTTCCTCATAAGTTTTTTTTTGCAAAATTAGTATTTATCATCTAAAAAACAGAGATATAAGGAAAGGAATTCCTTCACAAAAGTGACGAGTTGAATAGCCACCAATATATTTGGCTGAAAGCCTTATATGGGACAAAAAGAATGCTGCTACCATACCTACAAAAGCCCACTTTTTCCAAAAAAGAACGAAAAAAGGAAATATCACCAATAGTGCATAAATAATCACATTCTCTATTGAACCCATACCTTCACTATATGAAGCATAACTAGTCAACAAGGAAAATGAATTATCGAATATCACCATCCATAACAAAATTTGCTCCACACAAACAACACATATAAGAAAAAAGCAAAATGAGTTGTTTATTATCATTTATTTCCATATTTTTGGCAAAACCTTAAAAAAAGTAAGCAATTATGAGTAACAGACAGAAAAGATTCATCTTGCCTGAAGATGAAATACCAAAATATTGGTATAACATTCAAGCCGACATGGTCAACAAACCCATGCCGCCGCTGAACCCGGCCACCAAAGAACCGTTGAAACCGGAAGACCTTTATCCCATTTTCGCCAAAGAACTCTGCCATCAGGAACTGAACCAGACAGACACTTGGATTGAGATTCCGGAAGAGGTGAGAGAGATGTATAAATACTACCGCAGTACCCCGCTGGTACGTGCCTACGGACTGGAAAAGGCACTGGGAACACCTGCCCACATCTATTTCAAGAACGAAAGCGTCAGCCCCATCGGTTCGCACAAGCTGAACTCGGCACTGGCACAAGCCTACTACTGCAAAAAGGAAGGGGTGACAAACATCACGACTGAAACGGGAGCCGGACAATGGGGAGCCGCCCTGGCATACGCCGCCAAAGTGTTTGGACTGGAAGCCGCCGTTTATCAGGTAAAAATCAGCTACGAACAGAAACCGTACCGCCGCAGCATCATGCAGACCTTCGGGGCACAGGTCACTCCCTCCCCATCCATGTCTACCCGCGCCGGAAAAAATATCCTGACCAAATATCCGAACCACCAGGGCTCACTGGGTACCGCCATCTCGGAAGCCATCGAACTGGCACGTACCACTCCGAACTGTAAATATACCCTCGGATCGGTTTTGAGCCATGTAACCCTGCACCAGACGGTTATCGGATTGGAGGCAGAGAAACAAATGGCGATGGCCGGAGAATACCCCGACATCATTATCGGATGCTTCGGAGGAGGTTCCAACTTTGGAGGCATCAGCTTCCCGTTCATGCGCCACACCATCCTGGAAGGAAAGAAAACACGTTATATTGCCGCCGAACCGGCTTCCTGCCCGAAGCTGACACGCGGAAAATTTGAATATGACTTCGGCGACGAGGCCGGCTATACACCGCTGTTGCCGATGTTCACCCTGGGACATAACTTCACTCCGGCCAACATTCACGCCGGAGGTCTCCGCTACCACGGGGCAGGTGTCATCGTTTCCCAACTAATGAAAGACCATCTGATGGAAGCGGTCGACATTGAACAGCTCGACACCTTCAAGGCCGGATGTCTGTTTGCACGTGCCGAAGGTATCATTCCGGCTCCGGAATCTTGCCATGCCATTGCGGCCGCCATTCAGGAAGCTGAAAAATGCAAGAAAACAGGCGAGGAAAAGGTTATCCTCTTCAACCTGTCCGGTCACGGACTGATTGACATGAGTGCTTACGACCAGTATCTGTCGGGCAACCTGACCAATTATTCTCTGACGGAAGAAGACATTGAAAAGAGTCTGGAGGATGTGCCACAAGTGGATTTGAAGTAAATTGTCAGCCTCTGAAAAAACGCACTTACGTTTGGAAAAAAACGCAAGGACGTTTTACTTAAAACGTAAGTACATTTTAATCAAAACGCAAGTGCGTTTCATAACAAACGCACCTGCGTTTTTTTCACACAGATAAACGCTTGAAAATGAAGAAAAAATGGCGGTTCCGGAAAAGAATCTTTACTTTTCCGGAACCGCCCTTTTATTTTGTTCTCAATATAAATCCTACAGAAGACGATTGGTGGCCGTATCCGGGAACACCACGGTCGGCTTGAAAGTTTTAGCCTCCTCAAAGTCCATCAGGGCATACGACATGATAATCACCACATCCCCCACCTGCACCTTGCGGGCTGCCGCTCCATTCAAGCAGATGCATCCGGACCCACGTTCACCTTTAATGATATAGGTTTCAAAACGTTCTCCGTTGTTGTTGTCCACAATCTGCACTTTCTCGCCGGCAATCAGGTTGGCCGCATCCATCAAATCTTCATCAATCGTAATGCTGCCCATATAGTTCAGGTTCGCTTCTGTCACCGTTACGCAATGAAGCTTCGATTTCAACACTTCAATCATCATCATCCGTTATCCTTTATATTTAATGTTATCAATCAGACGTACATCACCGCAATATACTGTGATGCAACCTACAATGTAATTGCTTTCGTCCCACGCCTTTACCGGCTGCAAGGTATTTCCGTCAACAATTTCGAAATACTCCAGTTCCAGTCCCGGTGCCCGGCGGATACATTGTTCCACGTACTCTTTCGTTTCGCACAATACCCGTGATTTGCTGAAATCCACGCTGGCAAACAACGCTCTGGAAATCTGTACCGCTTCCTTACGCTGTTCCGGAGTGAGCCGTGCATTGCGGCTGCTCAAGGCCAGGCCGTCTTCTTCACGTACAATCGGACAGCCTACAATCTGAATGTCGAAAGGATACTTACGCACCATCTCACGGATAATGGCCAGCTGCTGGAAGTCTTTCTCACCGAAGTAAGCCCGGTCAGGCTCTACAATCAAGAACAGCTTGCTCACAATCTGACATACTCCTTTGAAATGGCCCGGACGGTATTTTCCTTCCATCACCGTATCAAGCGGTGCATAGCTGAACTGGCGTGTATCCGGTTCCGGATAGATTTCTTCTACCGAAGGAGCAAACACCAACGTAGCTCCACATTTCTCCAGCAACGCGCAATCCGCTTCCAAGGTACGCGGATATTTCAAAAGGTCATTCTGGTCGTTAAACTGGGTAGGGTTCACAAAATCGCTGACTACCACTACCTCATTCTCAGCTACGGCACGTTTCACCAATGAAGCGTGTCCCGCATGCAAAGCTCCCATCGTCGGAACCAGCCCGATTGTCTTTCCCGCCTTGCGGAAAGCATCCAGTTCGGCGCGAAGCTCACTGATTGTTCGAATTAACTTCATCTTATTCCTGTTTTTAATCATAAATTCAGAAAACGGCTGCAAAGTAACTATTTATTTGCCATAAAAAGAAACAGAAAAGAAAAATTCTTTCTGCATTTACAGAATTTATCCCGTCTATAACGTAGAACAAACACTATTATAGCACGCTGTTTATCAATACATTAACATACTATAAGGATTTATAAACGACTGCCGGCTCGCTTCATTGCCTTATTTTTTGTATCTTTGCAACCTGTTAAGAGCAACAATAATACAATGAGCGCGAAAAAAGTTTTATTCATTACACAAGAAATTACTCCTTACGTACCCGAAAGTAACCTGGCATTAATTGGCCAGAATTTACCGCAAGCCATACAAGACAAAGGCCGCGAAATCAGAACATTCATGCCTAAATGGGGCATTGTGAACGAACGCAGGAATCAGTTGCATGAAGTAATCCGTCTGTCTGGAATGAATTTAATTATCGACGATACGGATCATCCGCTGATTATTAAGGTGGCATCTATCCAGGCTGCGCGCAGACAAGTGTACTTTATTGATAATGACGATTATTTCCAGCACCGCCAGATGACGTGTGACGAAAATGGAAATGATTACGAAGACAATGGTGAACGCGCCATTTTCTATGCACGTGGGGTATTGGAAACTGTAAAGAAATTACGCTGGTGTCCGGATGTGATTCATTGTCACGGCTGGATGAGCGCGATGGTTCCTCTTTATATCAAGAAGGCTTACTATGACGAACCTTCTTTCCGCGACTCAAAGGTAATTTATTCTCTTTATCAGGAGGGATTTAAATCGAACCTCGCTCCTAACTTCGCTGACCAGGTGCTCTTCAAGGAAGTGACTCCTGAAGATGTCAGCATGATGAAATCTCCGGCAAGCTATGAAGACCTTTGCAAACTGGCCGTAGCCTACTCCGACGGAGTGATTCAAAACGATGAGACTGTCAACCAGAATGTAATCGACTATGCACGAAGCCTGAACATTCCGGTGCTTGAATACGCTTCAGGCGACGCCTACGCAGATGCATGTGATGCATTCTACGACAAAGTGTTCGATGGAGCTGAATAAAAATATGAATAGATAAAAAAGTACAAAAATGAGACTTAAGCTCTTGGCCGCAATCGGACTTGCAGCCACACTCTACAGCTGTGATGATACCACTACCGGTATCGGTGATTTCGTGGCAGATACCGATGAAATTACGGCATCGGCTCAAACTTTCGAAGCGACCACAAAGACACTGAAATATACGGATTTGAATCCGAATGGTGTATTCTCCCGTACCAGCAATGCGTATCTGGGGAAATTTACAGACCCGGACTTTGGAACCTATACCACGGATTTCATCACACAAATCAACTGTACAGAAGACTTTGAATTCCCGGAAACCATGCAGGATATCGTATCCACTACGCTGGAACTGTCTTATTCCAGTTTCTTCGGCGATTCATTGGCTCCTATGCGTGTAAGGGTGGATATGTTAAACCGAGAAATTGACGATGATGGAGAGGACTTAGGTTTATATTATACTTCCTATAATCCGGAAGACTTCTACAATAAAAATGAAGAAGCCTTGGCTGAACAGGATTACGCCGTGCGTGACAATTCATGGACCAAGGAGGAAATTGATTCCATCAAAAAAGCCAATGGGTACTATCCTCCTTTGGTCATCGATTTGGATAAAGCCAGAAAAGCGAAAGGGGAAGAAACTTTCAGCGCATTCCTGAAAAGGAAATACAATGAAGACAAAAAGAACTTTAAAGACTCATACTCCTTCATCCACAACGTATTGCCGGGATTTTATGTACACAACACAAGTGGAGAAGGTTCGATTTTGTACATCGGAGCCATCTGGCTGCGCATGAAAGTGAGTTACCTGATAGAAAGTTCATCTGGTAAGGTGGATTCCTTAGTTTACACTTCCATCCCGTTTGCCGCAACCAATGAGGTATATATGTCTACGCGTCTGAGCAACTCTGGGGACAACTTGGAGAAACTGGCTGCGGAAACGCACAACACGTACCTGAAAACGCCTGCCGGACTCTGCACGGAAGTGAAACTTCCGCTAAAAGAAATGTACGAAGCACTTGGTAATGATACACTGAACTCTGTATCCATGGCATTTACCAAATATAAAAATATCAGCGAAAACTCTGCAAACAATCCCTACAAAATGGGAACTCCAAAGAATTTGCTGCTCATTCGGAAAAGTGAAGTAAATGATTTCTTTGAACAGAAGCAAAACTATGACAGTAAGACATCCTTCCTCGGCACTTACAGCAGCACAACAAATTCTTATTCATTCTCACAAGTGAACCGTCTGATCAGTCAGATATTCAGCGACATGAGAACAAAGGAAGAACCTGCTGAAGGATGGGATGAATACAATACGCTGGTACTGATTCCGGTAAAGACAGAAACTGACTCACAGGGGAACACAATCGGTCTGTCTCACGACTTGGAAGTGAACTCAGCCAAATTGGTAGGTGGTGAAGACGGCGAAAAGATAAAAATGGAAGTCATCTACACCAAGCCTAAATTCAATAAATAATAAGCTTTTGAATTCTATATCATAAAAAAATCCTGGAATCAATCGATTCCAGGATTTTTTTATTCCGATAACTTATCGGATTTATACTTTCTTTGAAGTGGTTTTCTTGGCCGTGGAAGAAGCAGCCTTCTTGGCTGGAGCTTTCTTTGCCGGAGCTTTTTCTGCCTTCTGCTCTTTCTCCTTCAGCTGTTCCTGCAAATGTTTCACCTCATCGTTCAACTGCACCAGTTCTTCCTCCTGGTTGCGTATAGTAGTCAACAAAGAATTCAATTCCTCATCTTCCATATCCACCGGATACAAGGCATTGACACGTCCGATAAAGTCACCTAGGATATTCATGTAATTGGTGAATGCATCATACGGAGAATCATAGATACCACGATCCAAAGCCACTCCCATCTGTTTGGTGGTCATGAAACGGAAATTGTTGCTGGCCTGCAGGTAATCCCAGTCTTGCTTGATTCGGCGGTCTGAACACAAATATACACGTTCTGCTACGCTGTAAAGCTTATCAAAAGCTTCACGCTGCATCACGTTACCTAACCACGGGCTGATATCTCTTTCTTCATCGGTCCAAGACATCGGATAAGGTACATCAATCATATCTACCGATTTCAGCTTGGTCACAATTTCTGAAGGAGTAGAGAATGTGATGCCTTTCTGACGGGCACATTCAGGCAGCGCTTTCAGGAATTCCAAAATATTGGAAGACAACGGCTGGAAAATACCCAATGCAGAGAGTTCCATAAAGATATTGATGACTTGTTCGTTTTCCGGCAAAGAAGCAATCCAACCAATGTATTTATCGGCAAACAGCGGATATTCACTCCATTCACTGTTAGAGAAACGCAAGCTGATATCGTCCGACAACTTAAAGTCACGAAGCAACAGTTTCAGGTTCGGATTTTCGGCACAATGGTACAAGTAGTGAGGACTCTTCCAGCCCAATACATGTTTCGCACCTTCAGCCAACATTCCTTTGAAACCCATATCGGCCACAATGCCTCCGATTTCATTATCGTAAATCAAACTGGAATTGCGGAATACCTTAGGTTCCTGACCGAAATAATCTTTAATCTTCACACGCATACGTTCTACTTCTTCCCGGAAACAGGTTTCATTCTTCAAAGAAGACAAACCGTGTGAGTAAGGCTCACAAAGGAACTCGCAGCAACCTGTCGCATTCAGCTCATGCAACAGTTCAATGACTGCAGGCGCATGAATTTCCAGCTGCTCCAAAGCAACTCCTGAAATAGACAATGCAACCTTAAACGCTCCGTTTGACGCTTTTGCCATCTCAATCAAGGTCTTCAAAGCGGGAATATAAGAGCGTTCAGCCACTTCATTCATACCTTGCTCATTGGCATAATCATCGTAATAATAATGTTCCGAACCGATTTCAAAGAAACGATAACGTTTCAGATGGATAATCTGGTGTATTTCAAAGTAAAGACAAATTGTTTTCATATCGTATTGCTGTTTTTATTTTCCATAATTTTTTAAGACTTGCTCGTAAAGTCCACGAATCTTCACGCCGACCTTTTCCCATACAATACCATCCACTTCTTTCTTTCCTTCATCACGGAGATATTCATACAATGAGTTGTTGGTACAAATAGAATGGATAGCGTCTGCCATGGCATGTATATCCCAATAATCGGTCTTTATACACTTGGAAAGGATTTCCGCACAACCAGACTGTTTGGAAATAATCGTCGGCACGCAACACTGCATGGCTTCCAACGGAGAAATACCAAACGGCTCGGATACCGAAGGCATGATATATACATCGCTCAACTTCAAAACCTCATACACTTGTTTCCCTTTCATGAATCCCGGGAAATGGAACCGGTCGGCAATACCTCTTTCTGCTGCCAGACGAATCATGGCGTTCATCATGTCACCGCTTCCAGCCATCACGAAACGAACGTTGCGGGCACGCTTCAACACCATGGCTGCAGCCTCCACGAAATACTCTGGCCCTTTCTGCATAGTGATACGTCCGAGGAAGGTTACAATCTTTTCTTTCGGATTCTTCTTCACCTGAATATCCTGAATCTCCTTGGAAAGCGGAGATACGGCATTGTGCACGGTAAAGACCTTGCGAGGATCCTGATAATACTTATTGATTACAGTCTGACGGGTAAGTTCACTCACACACATAATGCAGTCTGCATGGTCCATACCGTTTTTCTCGATGGAATAAACCGTCGGATTGACATTACCTCTACTGCGGTCAAAGTCTGTGGCATGCACGTGGATAACCAGCGGCTTACCGGATACCTGTTTTGCATGGATACCTGCCGGATAAGTCAGCCAGTCGTGTGAATGGATAATATCAAACTGCTGCTGACGGGCCACTACCCCTGCCACGATGGAATAATTGTTGATTTCTTCATGCAGATTATCCGGATAACGTCCAGAAAACTCCAAGCAACCCAAATCATTGGTATGCATATAATTGAAGTCCGCATAAATATGATCGCGCAAATCATAATACAGCTGCGGATCCATATAGCTTCCCACTCTGTCTTTTACATGATCCCACTGTACGTCACGCCACACAATGGGCACACTGTTCATGCCTATGATACGCAAAAAACTCTGGTCTTCATCGCCCCAAGGCTTCGGAATACAGAAAGTTATTTCCATATCCTGCTGCTGGGCAAGTCCATGAGTCAGTCCATAACTGGCTGTACCTAATCCTCCCAAAATATGAGGAGGAAATTCCCAACCAAACATCAAAACTTTCATACAAACTCCTCCTCTTATTGATTGTTATATTTCTCCAACAAATTCAATGTACGTAAAATCTCGGCTACATTCATTGCAAACGAGATGGCTCCTCTTCCCTGGAAAGGCGGATTGCCATCAAACAGTTCTGGAATAGAACCGATGCAATGACAAGTCATCTGGTCTTCATAACTAATCATCTGACGTTCTACAAAAGAGATTGCACTCCGCTTGTAGATACGCAGATAAGCCTCCAAGTAGAAACCTTCCAGCCACGGCCATGCCGTACCCTGATGATAGGCATAATCACGCTGAAGCTGAGGACCCACATAATTAGGATTGTATCCCCCGCTCTTCGGACTCAAAGAACGGAGTCCTTTTGGAGTCAGCAATTCTTTGGTCACAATGTCAATCACACCTTTCTTCTGTTTGGAGTCAAGTGGCGAATAATCAAATGCGGCAGCAAAAATCATGTTCGGACGTACGCTCCAGTCCATCATGTCTCCATCTACATAATCCAGCAAATAGCCATATTCATTCAGGAAGGTATGGATGAAAGAGGGAGCAGCCTTTTCCGAGAACTGGTGTAAATAAGCAGCAAAGCCCTCGTCTCCGGCCAGTAAATCAGCCACGAAACAAAGGGCATTGTACCACAATGAATTAAATTCCACAATATATCCCGTTCGTGCAACCACCGGACGTCCGTTGACCGTAGAATTCATCCACGTCACAGCTTTATCTCTTCCGTTTGCATAAACCAAACCATTGTCATGCACTGTCAGATTGGGATGTTTGTTGCCAGCCAGATATTCCATCACATCCTTCAGCAGTTTTCCGTATTTCACTCGGGCTTCATCCCAAGACACCATCTTGGCATACTGCTGTATGGCCCAAACCATCCACAAAAGTACATCCGGATGTTCAATCTCCGTTACCTTCAGATGACTGTCCTTTCCTTCCATAAACGCATAGACGGCTTTTATGGCAGTTTCCATAATCATCTCAAACTTGCCAATCTCTCCAACAGAGAGAGTCAGTCCCGGCAAGGAAATAAACATGTCACGCGCACGGCATTTGAACCAAGGATATCCAGCCAAAATATAAGATTCCCCATCCTGCTTGTTCAAAAACTGATGAGCTGAATTAATCAAACAGTTTTTAAAATTGTCGCGCGGAGTACGCTGCTCCACTTCGGCTGCGAACAACGCATTTAAAGAAAGTGTTTCAATAGGAGATACTCCCCCAGAGAAAGTCACAGATTCTCCTTTCTTAATACTTACCTCAAAATAGCCTGGAACATACAAATCCTCATTAAAGTCATATCCACGTTCACGTTCCTTAGGATATTCAATACCTCTGTACCAGTCAGGACGGAAACAAAACTCATTCTCTTTGCTCAGCTGCATGTAGAGTTCGGGATATCCCGGATACATGCATGTCTTGATTCCATTCTCCACAATGTCATAATGCCGGCTGGCCTGCGCATTTTCATGGGTGTACTGACGTACGCTACGGAATGCCAAATATGGACGAAGGCGAAGAGTAGTTTCGGAATGTGCATCCACCAACGTATAGCGAATCAAAATACGGTTTTCATGGTGCACGAACACTTTTTCCTTCTTCAGTACGACTCCTCCGACCCGATAAACGGTAGTCGGCACTTTTTCACACTCAAACTCCCGAATGTACTTGTGCCCCCTAGGACTGAAATTGTCACCCCCATATTTATGGAGACCCAAATTGAATTCTGCCCCATGCTGAATGACGGTTTCATCCAAAGAAGAAAGCAACACATGATTTTCATCGTCCAACTCAGGTACGGGTATTACCAGCAAGCCATGATACTTACGGGTATTACAATCCACGATAGTCGAACAATGATAAGCCCCCGAGCGATTTGTACGAAGAATTTCTCTAGTCAGAGTTTCTTCCAGATTTGTCATTATAGTCTTATCAAATCGTAAATAACTCATAGTTGTATATTAAGGTTATAAATTAATATTCGTTCTAAAAAGATGTTATTTATTTCCCCTCAAAATTAATGATTAAAAACTAATAGCAAAACCAAAATCCCTTTTTTTTGTCTCTAGATATTATTTTTTCTACAAAAAGTGAGATTTACCCCAAAATCATCCCCCCTAAAAGTCAAAAATATATCAAAATGTCCGACAACAGAGGGTGGCGCATAAAAAAATCGCCCGACAGACCTTCTTCCATAACTCACAAAGAAAATCTGTCAGGCGACTCTATATAAAATCAGTTGTAATATCAATCAATAATATCAAAACCGCAATAAGGTACCAAAGCTTTCGGAATGCGGATTCCCTCCGGTGTCTGATTATTCTCAAGCAGAGCGGCCACAATACGAGGCAGAGCCAATGCGGAACCATTCAACGTATGACACAATTCCGTCTTCTTTTCAGCAGTACGGTAACGGCATTTTAAACGGTTGGCCTGATAAGTATCAAAATTAGAAACAGAGCTAACTTCCAACCAGCGTTTTTGAGCTTCAGAATAGACTTCGAAGTCAAAGCAAAGAGCAGCCGTGAAACTCATATCTCCGCCACAAAGACGAAGAATACGGTAAGGAAGCTCCAATTTCTTCAACAAACCTTCCACATGATCCAACATTTCTTGATGAGACTGCTTGGAATGTTCCGGCTTATCGATGCGTACCAGCTCAATTTTAGAGAATTCATGCAAACGGTTCAAGCCACGGACATCTTTTCCATAAGAACCGGCTTCACGACGGAAACACTGCGTATAGGCACAGTTCTTAATCGGCAACTGTTTCTCATCCAGAATCACATCACGATAGATATTAGTCACCGGAACCTCAGCAGTAGGAATCAAGTACAAATCATCCATTTCACAGTGATACATCTGTGCTTCCTTGTCGGGCAACTGCCCTGTACCATAACCAGAGGCAGCATTTACCACTGTAGGTGGCATAATTTCTTCATAGCCAGCAGCACGAGCCTCATCCAGGAAGAAATTAATCAATGCACGCTGCAAACGCGCACCTTTTCCTTTATATACAGGGAAACCGGCTCCCGTAATCTTTACACCCAAGTCAAAATCAATCAAGTCATATTTCTTGGCCAGCTCCCAGTGAGGCAGTGCGTTCTTCGGAAGTTCAGTTTCCATTCCTCCCATTTTTTCTACCACATTATCTTCTGCGCCAAAACCTTCCGGCACACATTCGTATGGCACATTCGGAATTGTGTAAAGCAAATTCTGCATATCCTCGGCTGCCTTATCCATTTCTGCCTGCAAGCTCTTGCTGGCTTCCTTGATTTCTGCCACACGCGCCTTGGCTGCTTCTGCTTCTTCTTTCTTGCCCTCTTTCATCAAAGCCCCAATCGTCTTTGAGGTAGAATTCACTTCTGAAAGATTTTTATCTAATTGATTCTGTGCACTCCGTCTTTTATCGTTCAGTTCAAGCACTTTGGCAATTGTTTCCTTTGCATTAGCAAAATGCTTCTTTTCCAATCCACGAATCACCTTGTCGGTATCTTCTGTAATTTGTTTAATGGTAAGCATATCTTTTTACTTTTTAGTATAATCCTCACTGTTTCGTGCTGCAAAGATATAGTTTTTTATTGGAATACGTAAACAGATGTCATGTATAAAATCAGTTCCCTTTAGAAAACAGGAAGCGTATAAACCAAACCCAACGAAATTCGCTGCTGGTTGTAACTCTCGGCTCCCCAACGAGTGGCTCTTTCCGCCAGGTGTACATTCTTATACAGAAGATGCAAATAACACAACAGTTCGCTGTTCCTCAGAGGATAATACTCGGCACAAAGCTGGGCATTCCAAACCCTACGGTAAGTCCCGGCTGAGATATCACCGGATGATTTAAATACATTTCCCTGCTCATAGACTCCCTTGACATAGAGGTTCCAGTGAGAAGCCACCCGATAATCCAGATTAAAAATGGTCGTGAAATAATCCACATCCGACAAAGTCTGTCCCACTCCATCCTGCACGGTCACCCCACTAATCAATCCTTTTGAATCGATTCCTTCACGGGAATACATAAAATCAACGTACCCCAAGAAAGGCTTCCTATCCCACACATTACCGCAGGTAAAATAAAAGACATTTTTATTTTTGGCCAGCTGCCCATACGACAACGAATAACGGAGTTGCATAGCATGATCCACGAAATATCCGTCCCAATTGACCGTAGCCAGCAAAGGAATCTTGGTCGCCTCCACTCCTTCCGGCAATCCGTACATAAACTGGTCATTGCTGTCTCCATTCCGGTTGTTTGTCAATTGAAAATTGAATTCATGACTGTCGTTCATCCTATAGGCCACATTCAAGCCCGCCTGATAACAAGGAATCGTATTATTGAAATCTGAATAATGCCGCACTTTAATGGCATTCACCCAGCACTCATAGCCGCTGAACTGAACAGCCTGTTTTCCTGCAGTCAATTTCCATTTGTCGTTCAACTGCCAACCCACCATGGCCAGTTCTACCGACCCGGAAAGGTTGTCCAAGGGGATATTAGGCGTCGTGTACTGATTCAAAGACTGTCGGAAATGATAGGTGAATTTATTATGGAATCCCCCCAGCACTTCCAAACGGATACGATGCACTTTGAAAGCCGCCTCATCCAGTTTCCCATTCTGAAAAGACGCATCCACTGCCGAGCAGAACTGTATATTCATATCTGCCCAATCCACCTTTCTCTGACCGTCGGTCAACCGTTCCAACAACGACTCTTCTCCAGAGGAAACCATCGGCTCACTCTGCGCGGCTACCATTGTCACTCCTCCCACCCACAGAGATAAGATGATTCCACTCCGTTTCATGCATTCTCCCATTCTGTTTCCGAACCACCACATAAAAAATCACAGACTTTGGCGAATTCGAACCAGTTTCACAAGCAAGTCTTCCAGCAAATCCAACTTCAGCATGTTGGCTCCATCACTTTTTGCCTTCGAAGGGTCCTCATGTGTCTCCATAAACAAGCCATCCACACCGACAGCCACTCCCGCTTTTGCCATCGTTTCAATGAGCTGAGGCATCCCTCCGGTAACTCCTGAAGTCTGGTTAGGCTGTTGCAAAGAATGGGTCACATCCAGAATAACCGGATGTCCAAATGACTGCATTTCGGGAATACCTCTATAATCCACAATCAAATCCTGATAACCAAACGTAGTCCCACGTTCTGTCAACATCACTTGAGCGTTTCCCGCCTCTACCACCTTATCTGCCGCAAATCGCATGGCAGCCGGTGAAAGGAACTGCCCCTTCTTGATATTGACTATCTTTCCCGTACGGGCAGCCGCTACCAACAAATCGGTCTGACGGCAAAGAAAAGCGGGAATCTGCAGAATATCCACATATTCAGCAGCCATTTCTGCTTCCGGTGCCGTATGGATATCTGTCACCACAGGTACATCAAACGTACTCCGCACCTTCGCCAGAATCTTCAATGCCTTTTCATCTCCAATGCCTGTAAAAGAATCCAGACGTGAACGGTTCGCTTTCCGGTAAGAACCCTTGAACACATAAGGGATATGCAACTTATCCGTAATCTTCACAACCCGTTCCGCAATACGAAGAGCCATATCCTCTCCTTCTATCACACACGGTCCAGCCAACAGGAAAAACATATCCTCTCGCTTCAATTCAGAAATATTCTTTATCATATCAATTAGGTATTATCAAAGTTATCGCTTCGGGGGCAATGGTTATCTCAATAGGGAAATGACGGTCCAGCCAAAGACGTCCGTCCAAGCTGACTTCCGCATTCTGGGCCCGTAACACTTTTACACAACGTGTGCGATAAGGCTTTACAATCTTATGATTCAGCAACCTGCCTTGCTGCAACATCCACAAACCAGAAATCAACTGGCGAAGTTCCGGCCGATACACGATTGAAACATCAAGCCAACCGTTATAAGGAACTGCACTAGGGGTAAGTCCATAGCCGTAGGCACTTCCTACCGCTACCGCCATTATACGCCCCCGGATATGCTCATCATTCACCTTCAGATGCATCCGGTATAATTTCCGTTCAAAGGCCACTAAGAACAAAGAAGCCAGATAAGAAATCAATGGAATTCCCCAAAACCTTCGGGTTTCATTGGTAATCCGCACAATCCGAGCCCCGAGTCCCATATAAACCGCATTCAAAAAATAACGGGTCTGATGTTGTTCTCCATCAAAGTAACAGAATACTCCAATGTCGATTTTCCGCAAGCGACGGTTAATCAACACATCTACCGCCATTTTATAATCGTCCGAACTTAATCCCCAGTATTTGGCAAAGTCATTTCCGATTCCATTCGGAATAATTCCCAATGCAATTTTCTGTTTGTCTTCCACCTCGGAATTCATAATGCCATTCAACGCATCATTCATGGCCCCGTCTCCTCCCACCACCACAATGGTAAGATATCCGTTATTTGCCATCGTTTTTGCCAGACGCTCCACAGACCCAAATCCTTCCGACTGCACATAGTCATACTTCACCTTACACTCATCCATGTAAGCACGAATATTCTGCCAGCGCTTCTGGGCTTTACGACTTCCGGCCTTCGGGTTATATATCACCCCCCATCTGTCTGGTTCTACTGCCATATCCGTTTAATTTATCAAGTCCATAATTCGTTTTACATTCTCCTCGGTCGAAGACTCCGCATTGATCCAATGAATGTGGAATCCTCTTCTTTCCATGCCTCTGAACCATGTCATCTGCCGCTTCGCAAACTGATGTATGGCTATTTCAAGTTGAGTGAACATCTCCTCATACGAAAGCTTTCCAATCACATACAAGGTCAGATATTTATACTCCAGTCCATAATAAATCAAATCATCCGGATGGATACCCTCAGCCAACAAGGATTTTACCTCATCCACCATCCCTTCCTCCAGACGTTTCTTTAATCGGCGCGTAATCTTTTCCCTTCGTAATTCCCGGTCAATATCTACTCCGACAACCAGACTTTTTATTTCCGGGAAAGAACGGGCATTTACATCCTGCCTTAAATAATATTCTTCTATTTCAATGGCGCGGATAGCCCGCTTCACGGTATCCACATCGGTAGAATTATGCAATTTCTTATAACGTCCTAAGATTTCGGTCAATTCCGGCAAAGACTTGGAAGACAAACGCTCACGCAACTCCTTATTTTCCGGTACGGGAAGAAGACGATATCCTTTCAAGACAGATTCCAGATACATTCCTGTTCCCCCGCATAAAATCGGTACAAGCCCTCTGGACTTCATATCTTCATACGCCACTAAAAAATCCCGCTGGTATTCAAAAACATTATATTTATATCCCGGCTCCACAATATCAATCAAATGATATGGAACCCGATACCCATCTACCACATAATCCGACAAATCCTTGCCTGTTCCCAAATCCATCTTACGATACACCTGACGGCTGTCACCACTAATAATCTCCGTTTTCAAATGAGCTGCCAATGCAGCAGCTAAGGACGTTTTTCCGGAAGCCGTAGGACCAAGTATCGTAATCAAATCATAATTCATAAAACCCAAATTGAGAAGTTCGGCAACAAAGATAACCTTTTTCTGCACATCAAGCATGATAATGAGCAAAAAAAAGCCGCCAGGAAAATCCTGACGGCTTTCGCTATATGGTTTTAAACTAATTAGCAGTTTACAGAAGCCATGTGAGCGATCAAATCCAATACTTTGTTAGAGTAACCGATTTCGTTGTCATACCAAGAAACGACCTTAACGAAAGTATCAGTCAAAGCGATACCAGCTTTAGCATCGAAGATAGAAGTGTGAGTGTCACCCAAGAAGTCAGAAGAAACAACTGCATCTTCAGTGTAACCCAGAATACCCTTCAATTCGCCTTCAGAAGCTTCCTTCATTGCAGCGCAGATTTCAGCGTAAGTAGCCGGTTTAGCCAAGTTAACAGTCAAGTCAACTACAGATACATCCAAAGTCGGAACACGCATTGACATACCAGTCAGTTTACCGTTCAAAGCCGGGATAACTTTACCTACAGCCTTAGCAGCACCTGTTGAAGACGGGATGATGTTACCAGAAGCAGCACGACCACCTCTCCAGTCTTTCATAGAAGGACCGTCAACTGTTTTCTGAGTAGCAGTAGTAGAGTGAACTGTAGTCATCAAACCATCAGTGATACCCCATTTGTCGTTCAAAACCTTAGCAATCGGAGCCAAGCAGTTAGTAGTACAAGAAGCGTTAGAAACGAACTGAGTACCCTTAACATAAGTTTTTTCGTTAACACCGCAAACGAACATCGGAGTGTCATCCTTAGAAGGAGCTGACATTACAACATATTTAGCACCTGCCTGAATGTGAGCCTGAGCTTTTTCTTTAGTCAAGAACAAACCAGTTGATTCAACTACGTATTCAGCGCCAACTGCATCCCATTTCAAATCAGCAGGATTCTTTTCAGCAGTTACACGGATTTCTTTACCGTTAACGATCAATTTGCTGTTTTCAACGTCTGCTTCGATAGTACCGTTGAATTTACCGTGCATAGTATCATATTTCAACATGTATGCCAAGTAATCAACCGGGCACAAGTCGTTAATACCTACGATCTGAATATCGTTTCTGTTCTGAGCTGCACGGAATACGAAACGGCCGATACGACCGAAACCGTTAATACCTACTTTAATCATTTTGTTTAAAATTTAAAGGTTTTATAATTGCTTTATAAACACTCACTCTGTCTGTAACCAAAGAGAAGTATTAAAATGTCATCCCTTTCTCCCTGATTGCGATGCAAAAATAAGTATTTCTTTTGAAAGTCAATCAAGAAATAGGAGAAAATTTAATCAAAAACAATCAGCTTTTACACCTTATTTATATATAAGGGCATTTTTTATTTCATTTTTACTTCTCAAAAACGTAATTTGCAATCTCAATATACCAAATTGACATTGTCAATCCATAGCTTATTGCCAGGTGAGCCTACAAATGCCCCTCCCATACTGGAGGTGAACTGAAGAATCAAATGAGTGGGATGCTCGTTTTCTTCGGCCCAGCCTACTTCCTTAATCAGTTTGCTCTCCCCCTTACTGTTGCGGGCATAATATCCGCCTGCCCCCAATTGCATCAAATCGGCCACATAACGTTTGTCATGCGTAATATCTCCATACATGATTTCATACGTAGCTCCATTGTGCCATCCCTGCGTCTTGTTATATTTCACAGCCACCGTACCCACTCGCTTGGCAATGATGTTTCCTTCCGCATCTTCCGTACGTTTCTGCAACAAACACACCATAATGGCACAGTCCTGCCCCGGGACAGTAGATTTCTTGCTGAATCCGGTCTGGCGAATGCGATTCGGTTCTCCCGACATTTGAACCTTATAATCATAGCGAATGGCCTTAGGACGCGAAGTAAAAGGCAACCCGGAATTCAACGCCTTTTCCCCATCTTTAGTTCCGGTAATCGGTTCCTTCATATCCCCAAGAAACATCGAACCAGAAGCCAATACCGTAATATTGACCAATCCAAGCACCTTTACACTTTCCACATGCGTTTCCAGACGGGCACAATATCCATCCCCCCGCTTTTCGGGATATACACTGGTATTCGTCTTTACAATCCCCATCACCTTCGCCATCACGTTGGAATTGCCCCATGGCGAACCACCCTGATTCACATAAGCCACATTCCCATCTATTTCTTTTGTCGGTCCAAGCTCATACAACAGTTTGGTGTTTCCCCCAATGATTCCCGATTCATGAATCTTACGCGTTACCCATTGGTCCATATCACCATATTTAATGGGAACAACCTTTTCCTGCGCTTGTATAGCCAAAGGCATACCAAGCAATACCATACCTATAATCCTATTCAGTTTCATACATAGTCTAAGTTTTCCGGCGGCAAATATAATAAAAAAAGCGACTGTATTCATGCAGCCGCTTCCAATCCTGATATATGGGATAATAAATCTTATCTATATCACATTTTAATACACCCGATACAACAGCCAAGAACCCTGAAAATCTTCACGGTTAGGATATTTGGCCTTAAATGCGTCTCTTGCCCGGGCAGCCTCGTCTCTCGTGTCAAATGACTCCACTACCACACGATACATGTTACGTTCTGCGTTATACACCACTTTGGCATTATAACCGTCTCTGTCAAGCATGGACTTCAGACCATCTGCATTCGCCTTCACACCAAAACTACCGCAAACCACACTGTAAGCTTTCAGTCCGTCACCAGAAACAAGTTCCACTTTTTCCTCACGCACAGGAGCCGTAGAAACGACAGGTGCAGGCGCCGGAGCAGCCTCTACTGCAGGAGCCTCTGCCGGTGCTTCTGTAGCAGCCGATGCTTCAGCCAGTTCTTGCTGTTTAGCTTTTTCATAAGCTTTCTTGTAAGCACTTTCACTTGATTTACAAGAAGAGAAGGCCAATGCAGTGCACAATGCCATTCCCATTACAACTACTTTCTTCATGTTATCTATACAAATTAGATGAATATTCAGTTTAACATGTTGCAAAGGTAACAATATAAAATCTGCCTGACTATTAAAATCAGTTAATTATATACCTTATACCACATAGATATGCATTTTTCGATAAAAAAAGAACAACATATCAGGATTATTATTAGATTTGTAAAGTAATAACTTTTAAAAAGTAGATTTATGAAAGCATTAAGTATCGTAGCAGCATTCTTAGGTGGTGTAACATTAGGAGCTGCAGCAGGCATTTTGTTTGCTCCGGAAAAAGGCGAAGAAACCCGTAGAAAAATTGCAGAAGTTCTTCGCAAGAAAGGCATTCGGCTGAACCGTGCAGAAATGGAAGATTTGGTCGACCAGATAGCAGCAGAAGTAAAAGACGCTGAATAAATTTGTCGTAAGTATATAAAGCAGGCTTTTTCCAAGGAAAAGTCTGCTTTATATTTTTTCATCTTAGAATAACTGCCTATGTTTGCAAACGATAGAAGCATCGACAACCTGGAAGCCCTTTTCAAGGAAGTCAAAAAATACATAGAACTCCAAGGACAGTATATTAAGCTCGATTTAGTGGAAAAACTAACCGTACTCCTGTCCACTCTCATACTCATACTCATACTCATTATCCTCAGCATGATGGCGCTATTCTATTTCTCATTCATGCTGGTTTATGCCTTGGCCCCATTTGTAGGAAGTCTCATCGGAGGATATGCCATCATCGGAGGTGTCGTCCTCCTTTTGGCGGTTCTCATCTACCGCATGCGAAAACAATGGATATTCCAACCGATGGTACATTTTCTGGCCCGACTGTTCCTAGACGAATCTACCCCTAAAAAATAAGACATAATGGACGAGACAAAAAACCCAATCAACTATAGCGTGGAAATCATTTCCCAACTGAGAGCCCAAAAGAAGCAAGAGCTCAGAGACTCAAAGGAACGCATACAGCGCCTGACTGAAGACTTATTCGCTCCGCAACAAAGTAAAAATAAAATGGAAAATATCATGCAGCATGTCAATGCCGGAATCGCCGCTTACGACGGACTCCGGACAGGTATCATGATATTCCAACGTATTCACCGTTTTTTTAACCGAAAGAAAAGATAAAATCACTGATGAGAATTCCATTACTTATTGCTGCGCTTGCCACATGCAGTGTGGCCGGAGCTGCAGAAAATCCGTTATGGATGCGTTATTGCTCCATCTCTCCCGATGGCAGCACCATTGCATTCTGTTATAAAGGAGACATTTATACCGTGGCCTCCACAGGCGGGGAAGCCAAACAGTTAACAACCCACCAGGCTTATGATACCCATCCCATCTGGAGTCCGGATGGAAAACAGATAGCTTTCGCTTCTTCCCGTCAAGGCAGTATGGATATCTACCTTGTATCCAAAGACGGCGGAACTCCCCAAAGACTGACCACCCACTCCGGAAATGAATTGCCAGTTACTTTTACTGACGAGGGACACCTTCTATTCAGGGCAAGCGTGATGCCGGATGCGGCAGACCTGTCCTTCCCCAGTTCACAGTTTCCGCAAGTGTATGAAGTCAGCACCCAAGGAGGACGCCCCGTCTTGTTTTCGTCTTTCCCCATGGAGGACATCAGCGTAGGTAAAGAAGGGACCACCCTGCTCTATCACGATCAGAAAGGCTACGAAGACCCTTGGCGCAAGCATCATACCTCTTCTATTACGCGTGACATCTGGCTCAGCAAGGAAGACGGCAACCACCAGCGTACTTATCAGAAACTGACGTCCTTCAACGGAGAAGACCGCAGTCCAATATGGAGTGCCGACAACCAGTCATTCTACTACTTAAGCGAAAAAGGCGGTTCTTTCAACGTGTTCAAACGAAACCTGGATGGAAGCAATGAGATTCAGCTGACCCATCACACCCAACATCCGGTCCGTTTTCTGTCTGCTTCACGAGACGGCCTTTTATGCTACGGCTACGACGGTGAAATCTATACAGTAAAAGAAGGACAATCTCCACAAAAGGTCAATATCCGTATTGTAACAGACCAAACAGAAACCGAACTGGCTCACCAGATAAGAACCTCTGGGGCTACGGAAATCGCTGTCTCTCCCAATGGAAAAGAAGTGGCTTTCGTACTCCATGGAGATGTATTCGTCACTTCTACCGACTACAGAACCACCAAACAAATCACAGATACCCCCGAACAAGAGCGTAGCATAGATTTTTCTCCAGACGGACGAAGCATCGTATATGCCTCCGAACGGAATGGTATCTGGCAAATCTATCAGTCTAGCCTTACCGAAAAGGAGGAAAAGTTATTCACTTATGCAACCGGCATCAAGGAAGAACGGCTTACGCAGACACAAGTCACCTCTTTCCAACCTCAATACAGCCCGGACGGGAAGAAAGTGGCCTTCCTTGAAAACCGCACGACTTTGCGTGTACTCAACCTGAAAGACAAGTCCGTATGCACTGCCATGGACGGGAAATATGAGTATTCCTACAGCGACGGAGACCAGTGGTTCCAGTGGAGTCCCGACAGCCGCTGGCTGCTTTGCGGCTATATCGGCACAGGCGGATGGAACAACAGCGACGTGGCATTGGTCAATGCTTCCGGCAACGGCGAAATCCATAACCTGACAGAAAGCGGATACAATGATTCCAACGCGAAATGGGTGCTGGATGGAAAGGCCATGATCTGGGAAAGTGACCGGGCCGGCTACAGAAGCCACGGAAGCTGGGGAGCCGAAAGTGATGTCTACATCATGTTCTTCGACTTGGATGCCTACGAACGCTTCCGGCTGAGTAAGGAAGAGCTGGCACTCGTAGAAGAAAAAGAGAAAAAGGAGGAAGACAAGGACAAGCAGGACGACAAGAAAAAGGACAAAAAGAAAAATAAAGAGAAATCAGAAAAAGAGGAAGTCACCCCTCTCACTTTTGACCTGGAAAATTGCCGTGACCGAATAATCCGACTGACAGGAAATTCGTCTTTCCTGGGTGATGCCGTACTTTCTCCCAAAGGTGACAAATTGTATTACCAGGCTTCCTTTGAAGATGGAGCCGACTTGTGGGTACACGATTTGAAGGAACAGAAGACCGAACGTTTGCTCAAGGACATCGGATATGGTTCATTGATTTACAACAAAGAAAACAAACAGCTGTTCTTGTGCAGCAACGGAGCCATCAAGAAGATAGACACCGAAAAGAACAACATCCAGAATGTTGATTTTGAAGCCATATTCAACTATCGTCCTTACAAGGAACGGGAATATATTTTCAATCACGTATGGCAGCAAGTGCTCGACAAGTTCTATGTGCCCGACCTGCATGGGACCGACTGGAAATTCTACCGTGAAAGCTATGCCCGCTTCCTGCCATACATCAACAACAACTATGATTTCCAGGAAATGCTGAGCGAACTGCTGGGCGAGCTGAACGGTTCCCATACCGGTGCCCGGTATTATGCTCCGGGAGCTACCCTCTCCACTGCCTGTCTGGGAGCTTTCTTCGACAACACATACGACGGCGACGGTTTGAAGATACAGGAAATCATCGCCAAAGGTCCGTTTGCAGTCAAGAAAACCGATGTGACCACGGGATGCATCATCGAAAAGATTGACGGCCAACCGATACTGAAAAATGCGGATTATTTCCCGATGCTGGAAGGAAAAGCCGGGAAAAACGTACAACTCAGCATTTACAACCCAGCAAATGGCAAACGATTCCAGGTGAGCATCAAACCTATCAGTATGGGGGCCCAGAATGAGCTTCTTTACAAGCGCTGGGTGAAACGGAATGAAAAAATGGTGGAAAAACTTTCCGGAGGACGCATTGCATACGTACACGTGAAAGGCATGGACAGCCCAAGCTTCCGCACCGTGTACAGCGAATTGCTGAGCGACCGGAACCGTAACAAGGAAGCGGTCATCGTCGACACCCGTCATAATGGCGGAGGATGGCTTCACGACGACCTGGCCACTTTGCTGAGCGGCAAAGAATACCAACGTTTCGTGCCACGTGGACAATACATCGGTAGCGATCCGTTCAATAAATGGCTGAAACCTTCTTGCGTCATGGTCTGCGAAGACAACTACAGTAACGCACATGGTTTCCCATGGGTATATAAGGAACTGAAAATCGGAAAACTGATTGGTGCTCCTGTGCCCGGCACCATGACTGCCGTTTGGTGGGAACGCCAGATAGACCCAACTATCGTGTTCGGTATCCCACAGGTAGGCTGCATGGATATGCGTGGCCAGTACATGGAGAACCATCTGCTGGAACCCGACATTACCGTGTACAATACCCCCGAAAAATCATTAAAGGGCGAAGATGAGCAACTGGAAGCAGCCGTAAAAGAAATGCTCAAAGAAGCCGATGCGGCAAAAAATAAAAAATAAGATTCCAACTACCTAAAAAACAGACAGGCGGGAAAAGCTGATTCGTGTTCAACTTTCCCCGCCTTTGTGCTTCTGCCTCATTTTCTTTTCTCTTTCAGGAATCTTGACGAATGACCCGTCAGCATCTATTCTCCTTTCACCACCAGTTCCTGATGCATCACTTCCTGACGGTTATAGTTCCGCTGGTGTGTTTTCCAATATTCCTCCAGATTATCCGCCTCTTCTTTCGTCAGATGAATCACGGCTCCGTGCTTGGGAGAAGTATAATTGGTTGTCTTCATGACCCCTTCGTTAAAGTGTCCCAAATTCTTGAAATACACGAAGTCGGAAGTCTCGGCAAATCCGAAATTATGAGGTGTAATACTGAATATGTCATACATCAACACCCATTTGTCCTCGCCAATCCTTTTCCATACATTGGGGGCCTCACACGCCTTTGGCTCAAAGTCATACCAACGGGCATCGTACACATAACCTCCGTTCATCCGGTCGGATACGGCCTGTTTGATTCCTCCAATTCCGTCATGGGCCACATAAAACAAATGGTACTTGTCACCAATCTTGGTAATATCTCCATCAATGGCCGACACTCCGTCCATCGGATACTCAAACAAAATCTGAGGCGTGCTTTCTATCTTATTGAAATCATCGTTCACATAAACATAATACAATTTGTTGGCCTCGCTCTTGAACCGCATGGTATAATAAATCATCAGTTTGCCCTTCTTATCGTCATAAGCCACTTCGGGCGCCCATACGCAACCCACTTCGCTCAATCCGGCAGAAAGCCTGTCGAAACGGATATTGGCCCGATTCCAGTGAATCAAATCCCATGATTTCATCAGCACCAGCCCCCGGTTGTTTCCCCATCCGTACTCCGGACCACGCTCCCATTCTGTTGTCCGGTAACCGTCCCGCCGGCCAAACACATGCAGGTCGGTCATCGACAAGTAAAAGGCTCCATCCGGTCCGCGGAAGATATGCGGGTCACGAATGCCTCGCTGATAGGCTATGGTATCGCCCGCCAATACAGGCTCACCGTTATTGACAGCCGTAAAGGTATAACCGTCACGACTCACAGCCATATACAGGCCATGCGTTTCATCCCGGTGAAAAACCATCAGGTAGGCTCCCATATCCTTTTCTTCCGGAATAGCGTTACGATAACGGAAATCACGGAACCTTACCTGCCCTTTTCCCGCAGCATAAAGCGCCGGACGCAAAGCATAAAATCCTTTATACACATTGTGATTCAAACGGGACACATCTACATTCTCGGCCAACACTTCCCATGTCTTTCCATCCGCACTGACCGACATTTTCAAACGGTTACCCTGATTCAATATTTTTATTTTGAACTTATTTCCCAACTGATTGGCTGCCGTCAAAGGTTTCTCTTCTCCACGATAGATAGTAAAAATTTTCCCATTGGATGCTACCCCTGCATACGCCTGCTCATTGTAATAAAGCAGCAGACCACCCGTATTACCATTGCTCAAGGTAACTTCCACTCCCGTTTCATAACATTTATCTCTTGCCGTAGTCAGCAAAAGCCGTCCGTCGGCCGGAGTCCGCCCTTTGGCCTTTACCTTCAACATTCCTCCCGTCAGTTCCACAGCCTTCGGTGCATAATCTTTCCAGTATGTCCATTGCAGACCTAATTCAGATCCACCAAAATCATCGGAAACATCCATTTTCAGTTCAGGTTCCCGGTTTCCGCCCGGACAAATACCTTCCTGCGCCGTACGGCACCATCCGTCGGAGGTCCATTCTATCGGTTCAATCAAGGTAGACCTTCCCAAAGTATGATACCCATTGGCGTACGCATGGTATACCACCCACCAGTTACCGTTCACATCGTCGATAAGTGTTGCATGTCCCTTCGACCACCAATTCTCGCTGGCACTATATGTATGCACAATCGGATTATACGGAGAGTTTTCCCAAGGGCCGAACACCGATTTGGAACGGGCCACCACACACATGTGACTCGTAGCCGGCCCGGCTGTTCCTCCTTCTGCCGAAATCATGTAATAATACCCGTCTTTCCGGAGCAGTTTCGGAGATTCCAGATACATATCCTTTCCTTCTGTCACCCAGTTGGCCGGATATTCCCATCCGTCGTACACTTTGCGGCTCGGCCCAGTGACTTTCAATCCGTCTTCGCTCAAGGGAGTAATCCAACCGTTGTTTGTAAACAGATACCGTTTCCCGTCTTCACCCACCACATGGCCTGGATCAATACCTTTTACCTCTAACTTCACCGGCTTGCTCCACGGACCACGGATATCGTCGGCATAAATCACGTAGTTTTCTCCCGTAGAAGTCGGATAATAAATGTAATAACGCCCTTGATATTTCAATAAATCCGGTGCCATGACGGAACCTTCATATTCCGGCAGTGCCCGGCAAACCGGCTCCCAGTGCATCAAATCGGTGGAATGCCAAATCAAGAAACCCGGCGCATAATAGAAAGGTGAATGCGTAATGTAATAATCCTTACCATCACGGAGGATGGACGGATCCGGATAATCTCCGGGAAAAATCACTTTTGGAAAATTCTGTGCTCCTATTCCGGTCCCGACAGAAATGAAAAGCACAATCAACAAGAATAGTTTTTTCATGGAATCTATAAGATGCTAAATTATACAACTACAAAAATAGCAAGTAAAATCTGAAAAAACGGAGAAAAAAGGACACAAAAGGTAGAGAAATGTAACTGATAAAAGGTTCCTTCCAAACGCACTTGCGTTTTCCTTCAAACGTCAAAGAGTTTTGATTAAAACGCACTTACGTTTTGAGTCAAACGTACTTGCGTTTTTTTCAAACACAAAACCGTTGTCCGACCACTCTATAATCGAACAACGGTTTCAGTCAAAAAGACAAGTCTGTAGACTAATAGCTATGCTCGTCTTCTTTTACCTCTTTCATGGTCAGCGGCTTGCGGTCGATAGCCCGCCATGCATAGATGATATAAGCCAGTACGAACGGAACCAGAATAGACACATAGGCCATGGTTTTCAGGGTAAACTGGCTGGAGCAGCTGTTGGCAATGGTCAGCGAACTCTGCAAGTCGGCAGTAGACGGATAATAAGCCGTATGATTATAGCCAGCCACCAGCAACAAGGCCAGCACCGTCAGCACGGTACCGATTCCGGCAAACCAGATGCCGCGGGTATAGGTCTTGCAGAAAATGCTCTTGCCGATTCCATACAACACACCCACAACTCCTATCAGGAACAGGATGAGCAGATACGGCATTTCTACCAGATTATGGAAATATTTGAACGGCTCCATCACAATCAGCCCGTTGTCCGGGTTTACCGCAAAGCCGTCTTTCAACAACATACGGATGACAAACGCCAGAAAGAAGACCAGGAAAGGCACCACATCGGCAATCAATTGACGACGGAAACGGACATTTAGTTCTTCATGACGAATGTTGTTGATGAAATACAGATTTCCCAACAAACGGGCAAGAAACAGTACGGCAAATCCCAGAATCAAATTCCAAGGGTCGCCAAAAGCATCCAATCCATGCCAGCCGTTTCCCCAATGACTGATGACCGGCATCATCTCATCGGTCAGATTACCCTTGCTTACTACGAAATTGGAGCCGTTGAAGAAAGTAGCCACAGCCGCACCCAGCAACAGCGGGCCGACCACTCCGTTCAACACCAAAAAGAACTGATAAGTACGTTTGCCCAGCCAGTTTCCCAGTTTCGACTGAAACTCATAAGACACTGCCTGTAGCACAAAGCTGAAAAGGATAATCATCCACAGCCAGTAAGCCCCTCCAAAACTGGTACTATAGAACAAAGGGAAAGAAGCAAAGAAAGCTCCCCCAAAAGTGACCAGAGTTGTGAAGGTAAATTCCCATTTACGCCCTGTGGAGTTCACAAGCAAAGTACGTTCGTCTTCTGTACGTCCCAGGCAATACAGCAAAGAGTTTCCTCCCTGCACAAACAGCAGAAACACCAGCAATGCACCCAGCAAAGAAACCAGAAACCACCAGTAATGCTGCAAGAATATATAAGTTGAATCCATATTTTTTCGGTTTTAAGATAATGTATCGGTTAGTTTATTTCTCGTCCGGTCCTTTGCGGATAGCTTTCACCATAATACCGATTTCCGCAATCAGCAGCACGGTAAACATCACAAGGAAAATAAAGAAAGTGGTCTGTACGGAACCCGTTTCCAGTTTCGACACGGCTGCATTGACGGGTAGCATGTCCTGAATGGTCCAAGGCTGGCGGCCCATCTCGGCCACAATCCATCCGGCCTGACTGGCAATGTAAGCCAATGGGATGCTCCACAAGGCAATCCAGTGCAACCAGTTTAGCTTGGCCAGCTGTTTTTTCCAGACCAGTACCAAGATAACCAGGAAAAACAAGATGAAATACATACCCAGACCCACCATCACACGGAACGACCAGAACAGCAGTCCCACATGCGGAACCAATGCGTCTTTATCCTGAATATATCCATAACCGAAATAAGGCATATACTCATCCAACGCGCTACGGGCAATCTGCATAGCCGACTCGTCGCCTTGCTGTTTGGCTCTGCGGAAATCAGCCAATGCCGTAATAGCCTTCTTTCCGTTGGCTATCTTCTCCTCCGCAGAAAGTGCGGTAGAACCGTCCGGAAGCGTATAGCCACCGTTCTGCAAGTCATTGATGCCCGGCACATAGCCCGAAGTGCTGTGTGTAGCCAGGAAGGAAAGCATTTCCGGAATCTTAATGGCACCGACCACCGTAAGCGGCTCGTGCGTGCCTCCTTCATATAGCGCCTCCATGGCAGCCAGTTTCATAGGCTGTACCTGTGCCACCTGATAGGCAGATTTGTCGCCCGTTCCAGCCGTTACTAGTGCCGCGAACAATCCGACAGCTGCAGCCACCTTCATGCTGGCCAGCGCAAATTCTTTTTCACGCTTGCGAATCAGATACCAGGCACTTATACCAATGACAAAGGCAGCACCTACCATCCAGCTGCTCAATACCGTATGGAAGAACTTCACCACTGCTACCGGAGAAAAAGCCACCGACATGAAGTCGACCATCTCATTACGCATGGTTTCCGGATTGAATTCCATCCCTACAGGATATTGCATCCAAGAATTTGCCACCAGAATCCACCAGGCAGAAATTGTAGCTCCCAGCCCAGTCAGCCAAGTGGAAGCCAAGTGGAACCCCTTGCTCACCTTGTGCCAGCCAAAGAACATGACAGCCACAAAAGTGGCTTCCATAAAGAAGGCCAGAATGCCTTCAATGGCCAGCGGGGCTCCGAAGATATCGCCCACGAACCAGGAATAGTTACTCCAGTTGGTACCAAACTGAAACTCCAGAATCAAGCCGGTAGCCACGCCTATGGCAAAGTTGATTCCAAAAAGTTTCATCCAGAACTTTGCCGTACGTTTCCAGAATTCATTTCCCGTACGCACATACAGTGTCTCCATAGTTGCCATAATTACGGCCAAGCCCAATGTCAATGGCACAAACAACCAATGGTAAATGGCCGTCAAGGCAAATTGTGCCCTCGACCAGTCAATCATCGAAGTGTCGATTGTTTCAAGCATAAAAAATCACTTTATCGGTTAATATTAATAAGGTATAGTTATTCTGCCATCCGATCGGTCAGTTCCACTCCTACATAATCCTGTTTTTCTTCCTCACTCTTTCCACTCAGAAACGAAGGGAAGAAAAACAATTTCAGTATAAAGAACATGACAAAAAGCTTTATCAGGATAATGGCCCACAAGGTCCGGCCGATGGTCATCTCCCGAAAACCGTCACGGTAAAAATGAAAAATTCGAATGATAGTCTTTTTAATCATAATCTAGTTTTATAATGATTACAAAGTAAATGCTTTATCGGGAAAAAACAAGAGTTTATCGAGATATTCTGTAGAAAAATCTATCTGTTTTGCGCTTCATTATACAATGGAATACATTTGCAATGTAAAAATTCAACGAAATATGAAAAAAAGAGAACTCATTTTCTTCGCCGCATTCGCGACTTTCCTGTCAGCCAATGCCCAGGAGAAACAAACCTGGTCGCTCGATGACTGCATAAATTATGCACTGGAGAAAAACATCCAGCTGCAGCAGAACAAGATTTCCTTACAGGAAAGCGAAGTGGATGTGAAAACTGCAAAGGCTGCACTCTTCCCCAGCCTTTCATTCAATACCGGACAGAACATAGTAAACCGTCCGTATCAGGAGAACAGTGCCACCGTAAGTGGAACAGAAATTATCAGTAGTACGAATAAAACTACTTACAACGGCAGTTACAGCTTGTCGGCACAATGGACACTCTGGAACGGCGGACAGCGCCTGAACAACATCAAACAGCAAAAGAAAAATCAGGAAATAGCCGAACTGAGTGTGGCAGAAACCGAAAATACCCTCAAAGAAGAAATCACGAAACTCTTCCTTCAGATTCTTTACGCAGACGAATCGGTTAACATCAACAAAGGAACACTGGAAGTAAGCAAGGCCACTTACGAACGTGCCAAAGAGCTATTTTACCAAGGGAGTATTTCAAAAGCCGACCTGGCGCAGCTGGAATCTCAGGTAGGAAACGACGAGTATCAGCTGGTGACTTCCGAAAGTTCACTGAGAAACTACAAGCTTCAGCTGAAACAGATGCTTGAACTGGACGGTACAGCCGAAATGGAACTGGAACTTCCAGTGCTGGATGATGCAAAAGTGATGCAGCTGCTCCCGAACCAGGAAGATGTGTACCAGACAGCACTGGCCAACCGACCGGAAATCCAGAGCAGCAAACTGAGCATTGACAATGCCAAGCTGGCCATTTCTTCTGCCAAAAGTGGCTATTTCCCGACAATCAGTCTGTCGGCCTCTACCTCAAGTATGACCAACAACTCCAGCCAGAACAACTGGGCACAACAGATGAAATATGGCTGGAACAACATGATTGGATTGAACATCAGCGTGCCGATTTTCAACAACCGTCAAACCAAAAGTGCGGTAGAAAAAGCACAGTTCCAATACAATTCCTCCTTGCTGAACCTTCAGGACAAACAGAAAGGATTGTACACAGACATCGAAACCATCTGGCTGGACGCACTGAATGCACAACAGCAATATGCAGCGGCCGAAGTGAAACTGAAAAGCAGCCAGACCAGCTTCGACATGGTCAACGAACAGTTCAAATTAGGCATGAAGAATACCGTAGAACTGCTGACAGAAAAAAACAACCTGCTCAGCGCACAGCAGCAGCGGATTCAGGCCAAATATATGGCGATATTGAACCGTACACTACTTGATTTTTACGCAGGAAAAGACATTGAATTATAATAACCTAACAATATGAACAAGAAAAAAATAATTATCACAGCTGGCGTCGTAATTGTACTGGCTGTGGCAGGATACTGGATTTTTGGCAAGAAGAGCGCACAAGGCAAAGTAGACTTCGTTACCGAAACAGTAGCAAAAGGCAACATCAGCAATTCCATTACAGCTACAGGAACCATCGAACCTGTCACTGAGGTGGAGGTCGGTACACAGGTATCAGGTATCATTGATAAAATATACGTAGATTATAATTCGGTAGTAAAAGAAGGGGAAGTGATAGCCGAGATGGATAGAGTGACCCTGCTCAGTGATTTACAGTCAGCGCAAGCTACATACGACGGCGCAAAAGCCGAATACGATTACCAAAAGAAACTATACGAGAGAAACAAAAAGCTACATGAAAAGCAACTGATCAGTGAAACCGACTACGAGCAGAGTACATACGACTACGAACGTGCCAAGAGTACATTCGAACAAAGTCAGGCGGCTCTGTCAAAGGCAGAACGAAACCTTTCTTATGCTACCATCACCTCTCCGATCAATGGTATCGTCACCAGTAAGGACGTAGAAGAAGGACAGACCGTGGCATCTGGTTTTGAAACACCGACCCTGTTTACCATCGCTGCCGATTTGACCAAAATGCAGGTAGTAGCCGATGTGGACGAAGCCGATATAGCCGGAGTGAGAGACAGCGCCAGAGTCACATTCACCGTAGATGCCTATCCCAACGATGTCTTCGAAGGACGGGTTCACCAAATCCGACTGGGCAGCGCCAACAGCAGCAGCTCCAGCAGTACCAGCACCAGCAGCGAAACGGTAGTCACTTATGAGGTGGTCATCACCGCAGACAATCCTGATTTGAAACTGAAACCGAGACTAACCGCTAATGTGACCATCTATACGAATACACGTGACAATGTACTAGTGGTTCCCAACAAAGCCTTGCGATTTACTCCAGAAAAAGAACTGGTAGGCAAAAAGACCATCACCGACTGTGAAGGTGAACACAAAGTATGGACCATGGATGCCAACGGTTTCACAGCTCACCCTGTGAAAATCGGCCTGAGCGACGGAAGCCATACGGAAATTCTGGAGGGTATCAGCGAAGGAACACCGATTGTCACAGAAACCGTATTGAAAGGATTTGCCGATACTACAGCATCTGAAACTTCTGCCGACGGAGAAAGAAGCCCATTCATGCCAGGCCCTCCGGGAAATGACAAGAAGAAACAAAAATAAGGAGATACTGTCATGAAAAAGACTGTCATAGAATTACAAAATATCAAACGGAATTTCCAGGTAGGAGACGAAACGGTCCATGCGTTACGTGGCATCTCATTCAGCATACAGGAAGGAGAGTTCGTGACCATCATGGGTACATCCGGTTCCGGAAAGTCTACCCTTCTGAACACATTGGGATGTCTGGATACGCCGACCAGCGGGGAATATCTTCTTGACGGAGTATCCGTACGCACGATGAGCAAACCGCAAAGAGCGGTACTGCGGAACCGGAAAATCGGATTTGTCTTCCAGAACTACAACCTGCTGCCCAAAACCACGGCAGTAGAAAACGTAGAACTTCCACTGATGTACAACAGTGCCGTCAGTGCCGCTGAACGCCGTCGCCGGGCCATAGAAGCCCTGACTGCCGTAGGACTGGCCGACCGTCTGGAACACAAATCCAACCAAATGTCCGGTGGACAGATGCAGCGCGTGGCCATTGCCCGTGCACTGGTCAACAATCCGGCGGTCATCCTGGCCGATGAAGCGACCGGTAACCTGGACACACGTACTTCTTTCGAAATCCTGGTTCTTTTCCAGAAACTTCACAAGGAAGGACGTACCATCATCTTCGTGACACACAACCCGGAATTGTCACAATACAGCAGCCGCAACATCCGACTGCGTGACGGACATGTCATTGAAGACGTAACCAACCCCCATATTCTTTCGGCTGCGGAAGCACTGGCTGCCCTGCCGAAAAACGATGATGATTGACAATTTATCGAGATGACTTATGAATGGAACAAACCTTTTTAAAATAGCCTTCCGGGCATTGGCCAACAACAAGCTCCGCGCTTTCCTGACCATGCTGGGAATCATTATCGGAGTAGCTTCCGTCATTGCCATGCTGGCCATCGGACAGGGCTCCAAACGGAGCATCCAAAAACAAATCTCCGAAATGGGCTCCAATATGATTATGATTCATCCGGGAGCCGAGATGCGAGGAGGTGTCCGCCAGGACCCGTCGAGCATGCAAACGCTGAAACTGGAGAATTATGAGACTTTACGTGATGAATGTATGTACTTGTCGGCTATCAGCCCGGATGTTTCGGCTTCCGGACAGCTGATTTCAGGCTCCAACAACTACCCTTCTTCTGTGAGCGGAGTAAGCCTCGGCTATCTGACCATCCGGCAGCTGACCGTGGAACAAGGGGATATGTTTACGGAAGAAGATATCCGTACGGCAGCAAAAGTGTGTGTCATTGGTAAAACCATTGTAGACAACCTGTTCCCCGACGGACAAGACCCGATTGGAAAAATTATCCGCTGCAACCAGGTTCCCCTCCGTGTGATTGGAGTGCTCAAATCAAAAGGATACAACTCCATGGGTATGGACCAGGATGACGTGGTACTGGCACCTTACAGCACAGTAATGAAACGTCTGCTTGCCCAAACCTATCTGAGCGGTATCTTTGCTTCTGCCCTGACGGAAGACATGACGGAAGAAGCCGTTGACGAAATCACAAATATCCTCAGAAGAGAACATAAGCTGAAAGAAACAGACGATGATGATTTTACCATCCGTACCCAGCAGGAACTCAGCTCCATGCTAAATACTACCACCGACCTGATGACTACCCTGCTGGCCTGTATCGCGGGAATCTCCCTGGTGGTAGGAGGTATCGGTATCATGAACATCATGTATGTCAGTGTAACTGAACGTACCCGCGAAATCGGACTCCGTATGTCTGTGGGTGCAAGAGGAATAGATATTCTGTCACAATTCTTGATAGAATCCATCCTAATCAGTATCACAGGAGGATTGATTGGAGTGATTCTGGGCTGTGGAGCCAGCTTCGTCATCAAGACGGTTGCCCACTGGCCTGTATTCATCCAGCCATGGAGTGTATTGCTGTCATTTGCAGTATGTACCTTCACCGGTGTATTCTTCGGATGGTATCCGGCCAAGAAAGCGGCCGACCTGGATCCGATTGAAGCACTGCGTTATGAATAAAAAATAACGGAACTACTTTGTTCTTCATAACTTTGGTTTCCTGTCCGGCCGTCTATCTCTGCAGTAATATTTCGAAGTATTTGCTGCGTGTGACGGCCGGACTTTTCTTAAATTATCGTATCTTTGCTTTAAATCAATCTAATATGGTGCATCTAACCCACAACAAACACCGCTTACTGGAATTAATCATCCACACAATATGCTGGGGATTATTCTTCGGATTTCCGCTGTTTTTTACCCAACACGACAACGGAAATATCGACTGGAAAGAATTTATCAACCACTCCGGGGTATCGCTCGCCTTTTTTATCATTTTTTACGTCAACTACCTGATCCTGATTCCCAAGATACTCTTCAAAGAACATATCGGACGTTTCATTTTCCTGAACATCCTTCTTATTCTTGTGGCCTCCATCGGACTACGCTACTGGCACAACCTGATTGCCTTTCCACCTCCCGTACGCCCGCGCTCTTACCTGCCTCCCCGATACATCTTTTATATAAGAGACATGACCAGCATGATTTTTATGGTAGGATTGAGTGTGGCCATCCGGATGAGCCTCCGTTGGAGTGCTACAGAGCTGGCACGCCGGGAAGCGGTGAAAAGCCGTACGGAGGCGGAACTTAAGAACCTCCGCAACCAGCTGAATCCACATTTCTTGCTGAATACCCTGAACAACATCTATGCACTCACTGCATTCGATACAGACAAGGCACAGCAAGCCATCCAGGAACTCAGCAAGCTGTTACGATATGTGCTATACGACAATCAGGAAAATTTTGTTCCTCTTATCAAGGAAGTGGAATTCATACGAAACTACATTGAGCTGATGCGTATCCGAGTTTCCTCTCAAGTGAAAATCAGCACCCATTTTCAAATCCATCCGAACAGTCAGAGTCCTGTGGCTCCCTTGTTATTCATTTCACTGATAGAAAATGCCTTCAAGCATGGAGTATCTCCCACAGAACCCAGCTTTATTGACATCACATTGACTGAAAAAGAGAACAAAATCCACTGTATAATACGCAACAGCAACTACCCTAAAAGTTTCACCGACAAAAGTGGATCGGGTATCGGACTGGAACAAGTACACAAAAGATTGGAACTTCTGTATGCCGGACATTACGAATGGCAACATCAGGTCAGCCCCGACCAAAAAGAATACAGTTCGATTTTGACAATTGATATTCCAGACACTAATCTTAAAAAAACAATGCCATGACAATCAAATGCGCCATTATTGATGATGAACCTTTAGCACTCGGATTACTGGAAAGCTATGTGAAGAAGACTCCTTCACTGGAACTATGCGGAGCATATTCCAGTGCCATTCAGGCCATGGAGCTACTGAACGGACATCCGGTAGACCTGATTTTTCTGGACATCCAAATGCCAGAACTGAACGGACTGGAGTTCTCCAAAATAATTCCGAACAGTACACGCATCATCTTCACAACTGCCTTCGGACAATATGCTTTGGACGGTTACAAGGTGAATGCCCTTGATTATCTACTCAAACCTATCAGCTATACAGATTTCATGACAGCCGTAAATAAAGCCATACAGTGGTTTGAACTCTGCCAAAAGGCTGAGAATGCACCAGAAGAAGTACAGTCTTCCGAGGATTTGAAATATATTTACGTAAAAAGCGACTATAAACTGATTCAAATTGAGCTGGATAAGATTCTATACATCGAAGGGCTAAAAGATTACATTAAAATTCACTTGGAAGACAATCCTCGGCCTATCCTCTCACTGGTCAGTATGAAAATGATGGAAGACAAACTGCCGGCCAACCGCTTCATACGGATTCACCGGTCTTTCATTGTGCAAAAACAAAAAATAAAAATTATAGAAAAAGGTAGAATTGTTTTCGGGAAGGAGTACATTCCGATATCTGACAGCTACAAACAGGAGCTCCAAAATTATGTTAATAAACATACTATTTGAAAATCTGTTGTATTTTCAACATTTTTTTCTGAAACAATCCAATTTTTTACTGATTTTCTTTGGCTACAAACAATCTAAACCCTATATTTGTAGCATACATAATAAAAGCGGAAGTTGTGAAACTTCCTTTAGAATAGTTTAGTTAAGTCTAGTTTAGTTTTTGTGTTGTGATACTCCTGCTAATAGTGATTAGCGGGAGTATCTTTTTTTCTTATCGAAGATATATCCAGCTCTGCCTAAAATAGATTTATTAACAAACCACCTTCTATAGTTGTTAAAAAACAACAATGTTACAAAACTGCATATTCTTACAATTTGTATAACAAATTCAAGGAATAGCAATCAATTTATGAATCTGCAAGCTCAAACGCCAGACAGGATGTCCTTTTATATAATCCACCACTTCGGTAGTATTCATACAAGAACAAGGTTGCAGGAAATAGGCGGAAGCGGGTATCTGCAAATACGGCTCCACATCTTGCCCCTGATAGACCACCTTTATTTCATCTACCCTCTGCACACGTAACTGTGTACCTTGCTTGGGTGAACAGGTTACCCAGTCGATACCTTCAGGAAGTACACGGGTTCCATTCGTTTCGATACACACATACTTTCCTGCCGCATGCAAGGCGGTAACCAGCTGATCATCTACCCACAAGCCCGGTTCGCCCCCCGTCAAAATCACCATCCGGCAAGGATAGTTCCTCACCGCCGCCAGAATCTCTTCGTCCGACATCATCCTCCCCTGCTCATGCTTCGTGTCACAAAAATCACAATGCAGGTTACATCCAGAAAAACGGACAAAAACAGCAGGTGTGCCCACATGAAAACCCTCCCCCTGAAGGCTGTAAAAAATCTCATTAATCTTTTTCATAAATTACGGTGTTTCCTTCCGATTCACAGACTTCCACTTTTACACAATGGGGTACACGTTCACAAATCCATCGGGCTATATTTTCAGCGGTTGGATTACAAGACAACACGTCATTCAGGTTTTTATGATCCAACTGTCCTTTTACCACCTCCTTAATATGCGTGAAATCGACCACCATACCATCTGCATTCAGCTCTGCCGACTGACAATAAACCGTAACTATCCAATTGTGACCATGCAGGTTTTCACACTTACTTTCATAGGAAAGTTCCAGACGATGAGAAGCCGAAATCTCCATCCGTTTAATAACTGTATACATAACAATTTGATTTTTAAAAGATTAAAAACTCCGCATTTAATGTCACCTCAATGCAACTACAAAGGTAAAAAAGAATTATCAGACAGAAAAAATTCATGCACAAAGATTTGCACGGACATCAAAACTCACAATTTTTAATAAAATCCACAACAAATATTTTTGAAATTCCAATCAATACAGTATATTTGTATATACTTTTTTGATATACGAATGACGGAAGAGGACAAAAAACTGCTGCACACTTTCGAAGGCAAGTTAAGGCAATTGCTGTTTCTTTATGAAGGACTGAGAAAAGAGAACCTTTCATTAAGAAAAGAAATTGACGAAAAAAACGCAGAAATCGATGAGTTAAAAAGCAGTTGGAAAGAATTGGAAACCAAATATATCAACTTGAAAAGCGCCCGTATCCTCAGTATCAACGACAACGACCTCCGCGATACGAAACAAAGGCTGGCGAAACTTGTGCGTGAAGTCGATAAATGCATCGCTTTGCTGAATGAATAAAACAAAACGGTAAAGTATATACTTTTATGGACGAAAAAAAGAGATTTAATCTACTAATTGACAACGAACGTTATCCTGTGTCCATATTCCCATCGGAAGAGGAAGGATACCGGGAAGCTGCCAAACAGATTAACTATAAACTAAATAAATATCGCAGTGCATTTCCAGAATTTAACAGCATACAACACTGGAAAATGGTTGCACTCGATTTAGCGTATGAAAATACATCCATGAAGGACAGGAACGACACCCGTCCGTATATGGAGAAACTAAAGGAGCTGGATGAGGATATTGAAAAATGTATCCAACAAAGCCAGAATAAAGGTTTATAGAGAGAAAGACGTTTATTTTAAAGTAGTTTCACGCATAAGCTTGACCCGAAGGATTCCGACGGAAAAGCTTATGCGTTTTTTATTTATATATTTAAATTAATTATAATGTTGACGACAGTAATACTAGCGATTGTGGCCTTCCTGGTAGGAGGTGCATTGTCGTATGGGTTCTTTAAGTATGGCTTAAAGACGAAATATGACACCATTATCAAAGAAGCCGAGACAGAGGCCGAAGTTATCAAGAAAAACAAGCTTCTGGAAGTAAAAGAGAAATTCCTGAATAAAAAAGCTGATTTGGAAAAGGAAGTTGCTCAGCGAAACCAAAAAATCCAACAGGCGGAAAACAAGCTGAAGCAACGTGAAATGGTGCTCAATCAAAAAAATGAAGAACTTCAGCGCAAACGCAATGAAACTGAAGCTATCAAAGAGAATCTGGACGCACAGCTGGTAATTATAGAAAAGAAAAAAGAAGAACTGGACAACTTGCAGTCACAGGAAAGAGAGAAACTGGAAACCATCTCTGGACTGTCGGCAGAAGAAGCAAAAGAACGCTTGGTGGAATCCCTAAAGGAAGAGGCCAAGACACAGGCACAATCGTACATCAATGACATCATGGACGATGCCAAGCTTACTGCCAACCGTGAAGCCAAGCGTATTGTTATCCAGTCTATCCAAAGAGTGGCAACTGAAACCGCCATTGAAAACTCTGTCACTGTATTCCATATAGAATCAGACGAAATCAAGGGACGTATCATCGGACGTGAGGGACGTAACATCCGTGCCTTGGAAGCTGCCACGGGTGTAGAAATTGTAGTGGATGACACTCCGGAAGCCATTGTACTTTCTGCCTTCGACCCGGTTCGCCGTGAAATTGCCCGTCTGGCCTTGCACCAGCTGGTAACCGACGGACGTATCCACCCGGCACGTATTGAAGAAGTAGTAGCCAAGGTACGTAAACAGGTAGAAGATGAAATCATAGAAACCGGTAAACGTACTACGATTGACTTGGGTATCCACGGCCTGCATCCGGAACTGATCCGTATCATCGGTAAGATGAAATACCGTTCTTCTTACGGACAGAACCTACTGCAGCACGCACGTGAAACTGCCAACTTATGTGCCGTAATGGCTTCCGAACTGGGATTAAATCCGAAGAAAGCCAAACGTGCCGGTCTGTTGCACGATATTGGTAAGGTACCCGATGAGGAACCTGAATTGCCACATGCATTGCTGGGTATGAAACTGGCTGAAAAATACAAAGAAAAAGCGGATATCTGCAATGCCATCGGTGCACACCACGATGAAGTGGAAATGACCAGCCTTCTGGCACCTATCGTGCAGGTCTGTGATGCTATCTCTGGAGCCCGTCCGGGAGCACGCCGTGAAATCGTAGAAGCTTACATCAAGCGTTTGAACGACCTTGAACAGCTGGCTATGTCTTATCCGGGTGTAACCAAGACTTATGCTATCCAGGCAGGACGTGAACTCCGTGTCATTGTGGGGGCTGATAAGATTGACGATAAACAGACGGAAAGCCTGTCAACCGAAATAGCCAAGAAGATTCAAGATGAAATGACCTACCCGGGACAAGTAAAAATCACGGTTATCCGTGAAACCCGTGCAGTCAGCTTTGCGAAATAAAATTCATAAAAAATCCGGGATTCTCACATTCCGGATTTTTTATTTATCTCAACAGGTTTATTCTCATTTTCCTTCCAATAAGGGCATCAACACCTTTTCGGCACATGCATAGCCTTCTTCATACAAGTCGGTCAACTTCTTCACATCCTTTTCTATCCGATTCACTACGACCTTCTTTTCCGGACGAATGGCTATAATACGTCCCTCATCTTCCAGCTTTTCCACAAGTTCCAACTGCTCATTATATACCGCACACCGTCTGCTAAGCAACAATCTCAAACGCGGATAACGACGATAAATAAATCGAGGCACTCGAATGTCCTTTTCCGACTTACGATACCCTCTGTTACGGGTCAGGACCACGACATTCTGTGAATACCCCTGCGACATCGCACGCAAAACCGGAATGGAATCTACAATTCCTCCATCCAGCATCGGACGCCCGTCTACATACGCAATAGGACAAACGTATGGCAGACTGCTGGAAGCCTTGGCAATATCAACCAGACGTTCCCGGTCGCGTCCTTTTTTCTCTTCCAAATAACAAGCCCTTCCTGTGACACAGTTAGTTGTCACCATCTCAAACCGCGCTGGATTATCGAAGTAAGCCTCATAGTCGAAAGGTAAAATCTGACTTGGAAACAAATCATAAAGCAAGTGCTGATCCAAAATGCTATGCTGATACCACAAATACTTCAACCCGATATAATGATACTTGTCCAGCATATCAATATTGCTGAACTTGGCACGTCCACGCTGGTGAGACATATACGACAAGCCATTGCAGGCCCCCGCAGAAACACCTATCACGTAAGGAAATTCCAACTTATGATCCATCATGAAATCCAGAACTCCACATGTGAATACGCCTCGCATGCCTCCACCTTCAAGAACCAATCCTGTTTTTTCAAAGTCTAGTTTCATACCTTGCACTTTTTAAAGTAACCTTGGAATTGCAAATATATGTTTTTCCAATACATTCCAGCCATTTTTTCTATTTTATTTACTACATTTGCAACATTATTTTCACACATGTGATATTAAAATGTAATAAATATGTTTGATTCTCTAACTTATCAGAAGCGCCGAAAAGCCCTGCGGGAAAAAATGAGCAATGGTATTATCCTCATCTTGGGCAACAACGAAGCCCCAGCTAACTATCCCGGCAACACATACAAATTCCGTCAAGACAGTTCATTTGTCTATTTCTTCGGACATTCACACCCGGGTTATGCCGGTATCCTCGATATTGACAATGGAACCGATTATTTCTTTGGAGATGACGTTGACATGGATGATATCATCTGGATGGGACCTCAACCAAGCGTAAAAGAACTGGCAGCACAGGTGGGAGTGGAGAAAAGCTATCCTTTCGACAAACTGAAAGAAATGGTAGGGAAGGCTATCGCACAACGAAGAAAAGTCCATTTTCTTCCTCCCTACCGATATGACAACATGCAGCTACTTGAGGATTTGACGGGCATCCGTGCATCCATGACTCCCAAACATGCCTCGCTTGAACTCATCAAAGCAGTCATCTCTCTGCGAGCTGTCAAAGAAGAATGTGAAATAGCCGAAATAGACAAAGCCTGTAACGTAGGATATGAAATGCACACAGCTGCCATGCGCCTGTGCAAGCCCGGAGTATCGGAACAATACATCGCCGGTGTGCTCGACGGCATCGCTTCTTCCTACGGACGAATGGTTTCATTTGCTACCATCCTGACTCAAAACGGACAGACACTTCACAACCATGACCACAGTCACATCCTACAGGAAGGACGAATGATGCTGACAGATGCGGGTGCCGAACTGATGAATTATTACTGCTCCGACCACACACGTACTATCCCGGTCGGTGGAAAATTCACCAGCCGACAACGTGATGTTTACGGCATCGTACTGGCTTGCCACGACAAGGCACTCGAACTGGCCCGCCCGGGAGTGACCTATAAATCCGTACATCTGGAAGTATGCAAAGTGCTGACCAACGGTCTAAAAGACTTGGGGCTGATGAAAGGAAATACGGAGGAGGCTGTAGCCGCAGGGGCACATGCCTTGTTCCTTCCCCACGGACTGGGACACATGATGGGACTGGATGTGCACGATATGGAGGACTTGGGGCAATGTTATGTAGGCTATGACGAAGAAGTACAACCCTCTACCCAGTTCGGTTTGGCTTCTCTCCGCATGGGAAGAAAACTGCAAAAAGGATTTGTCATTACTGACGAACCGGGTTGTTATTTCATTCCGGCACTTATCGACAAATGGAAAGCAGAAAAGTTACACACCGACTTCCTGAACTTCGATGAAATTGAAAAGTACAAGGATTTCGGAGGTATCCGCCTGGAAGACGATATTCTGATTACAGATAATGGTTCTCGGTTCTTAGGCGAAAAACATATTCCTATCACTTTTGAAGAAGTGGAAGCAATCATGAATGAATAAAATTATTTATTAACTCTATAACATTTTCTAGAAACAATGAACAAACTGATTTTATTAGCCGCAGCAGGACTCTGTTTTGGAAGCATTTATGCCAAGAGCCCGAAAAAAGACAAAGCGGAAGAAGGATTCACCTTCACCACTGTAAAAGAAAACCCAATCACTTCCATAAAGAACCAGAACCAATCAGGTACATGCTGGTCTTTCTCCAGCATTGGTTTCCTGGAGTCTGAACTGCTCCGTACAGGAAAAGGCGAATTCGACCTGTCTGAAATGTTCGTCGTACACAAAACAATGGAAGACCGTGCCGTAAACTATGTACGTTACCACGGCGACGCATCATTCTCTCCGGGCGGAAGCTTTGAAGATATCGTATATTGCTACAAGAACTATGGTATGGTACCGCAAGATATCATGCCGGGTATCGAATACGGAGATTCTCTCCCGAATCACAACGAACTGGACGCAGTAGCCGGTGCTTACGTAGAAGCAATTGGAAAAGGTAAACAGCATAGACTGACTCCAGTTTGGAAAAAGGGAGTAACTGCCATTTATGACACCTATCTGGGAGAATGTCCGAAAGAATTTACTTATAAAGGCAAGACTTATACGCCGAGAACATTTGCAGACGAAGTGCTGGGACTGAACATGGACGATTATGTATCCCTGACTTCATTTACCCATCATCCTTTCTATCAGCCATTCAGCATTGAAGTACAGGACAACTGGCGCAATGCCTTGTCATACAATCTGCCGATTGACGAACTGATGGAAGTAATGGATAACGCCATCAACAACGGATACACTTTTGCCTGGGGAGCAGACGTCAGTGAAGAAGGGTTCACTCGTGACGGAGTAGCTGTATGTCCAGACGTAGCAAAAGGTGCAGAGCTGACCGGTTCGGACATGGCACGTTGGTTGGGCTTAAGCAAAGCAGACAAACGTAAAGAACTGACCAGCAAACCGCTTCCTGAAATCAACGTAACACAGGAAATGCGTCAAACAGCTTTTGACAACTGGGAAACCACAGATGACCACGGTATGCTGATTTACGGTATTGCCAAAGACCAGAACGGAAAAGAATACTACATGGTGAAAAACTCATGGGGCTTTAGCGGAAAGTACAAAGGCATCTGGTATGCATCTAAAGCATTCGTCAAATACAAAACCATGAATATTCTGGTCAACAAAAAAGCAATCCCTGCAGACATCGCAAAGAAATTGGGATTCTAAAAACTTAGTATATAGACTAATTATAAATAATAAGCGGCTCGTTCCATAAATTTAAGATGGAATGAGCCGTTTTTTTTCTTTCTTTTTACTAATTTTACGGATTGAAGTGGGAACAAGTGCTTTATTCCCCAAGAAAAAGATTCTTCCTGATAGGGAAATTACATCATATCCCTCGTCTGTCAATGCCAGACACCCCAAGAAGAATCTCACGTGATAAAGAAAAAAGAAAAAAACATATATAAATGAACTACAAATGGAACTATCAACCTCCAACACTTCAAGAAAGAGAAGCAGCTAGAGCCCTCTCCAGAGAAATAGGCATTAGCCCCATCTTGTGCAAGCTGCTACAAGAAAGAGGCATACATACAGCCGCTGAAGCCAAGCGTTTCTTCCGCCCTCAGCTGAACGACCTGCACAATCCGTTTCTGATGAAAGATATGGATGTAGCCGTGGAGCGCCTCAATCTGGCTATGGGACGCAAGGAGAGAATTCTGGTGTATGGAGACTATGACGTGGACGGAACCACAGCCGTCGCACTCGTTTTCAAGTTTTTGCAACAGTTCTATTCAAATATAGACTATTACATCCCCGACAGATACAATGAAGGGTATGGCGTGTCGAAAAAAGGAGTAGACTATGCGTATGAAACAGGAGTCAAACTGGTCATCGTACTAGATTGTGGCATAAAAGCAGTAGAAGAAATCAGTTACGCCAAGGAGAAAGGCATTGACTTTATTATCTGTGACCATCACGTGCCCGATGAAGTCCTTCCACCCGCCGTGGCCATTCTGAATGCCAAACGGTTTGATTCTACCTATCCCTATGAACATCTTTCCGGATGTGGAGTAGGCTTTAAATTCATGCAGGCCTTTGCCCAAAACAATGGCATCGAATTTCATCAGCTGACTCCTCTGCTCGACTTGGTGGCCGTAAGCATCGCTTCCGACATTGTGCCCATCATGGGAGAAAACCGTATCTTGGCCTATCATGGCCTCCGGCAGCTTAATGCCAACCCCAGTATCGGCCTGAAAGCCATCATTGACGTGTGCGGACTGGCCGAAAGAGAGATTACGATGAGTGATATCGTATTCAAAATCGGACCACGTATCAATGCCTCCGGACGTATCCAGAACGGAAAAGAGGCCGTAGACCTCTTGATAGAAAGGGATTTCGCCTCCGCCCTGAAGAAAGCCAACCGCATCAACAGTTACAATGAAACCCGAAAGGATTTGGACAAAAGCATGACGGAAGAGGCCAACAAAATTGTGGATAACCTGTCCGACTTGTCTGAAAGAAGGTCAATTGTCATCTTCAATGAAGACTGGCACAAGGGCGTCATCGGTATCGTAGCTTCCCGACTGACAGAAATCTACTATCGCCCAGCCGTGGTACTGACACGTACAGACAACCTGGCTACAGGTTCTGCACGTTCCGTATCGGGATTCGACGTATATAAAGCCATTGAATATTGCCGTGATTTATTGGAAAATTTTGGCGGACATACCTATGCCGCCGGACTCTCCATGAAAGTGGAAAATGTGCCGGAATTTACACGGCGGTTTGAAGAATATGTCACCAACCACATCCTTCCGGAACAGACCAATGCTACCATTCAGATTGATGCACAGCTGGATTTCAGAGACATCACTCCGAAGTTTTTCTTCGACCTGAAGAAATTCAATCCGTTTGGTCCGGAGAACCACAAGCCTATCTTTGCCACACTGAACGTGTATGATTACGGCACCAGCAAGGTGGTAGGCCGAGACCAGGAACACATCAAGCTGGAGTTGGTAGACAACAAATCGAACAACGTCATGAATGGTATCGCTTTCGGCCAAAGCTCACAAGTCCGCTACATAAAGACCAAGCAATCGTTCAACATCTGCTATACTATCGAAGAAAATACCCATAAACGAGGAGAAATCCAATTGCAGATTGAAGACATCAAGCCGAGTCGAAGCTAGAAATCCATGGCCGACTATCTGAAAATTCTGAAACAATACTGGGGATACGACCACTTCCGAGGTATACAGGAAGACATCATCCGCAGCGTAGGCGAAGGCAAAGACACTTTAGGGCTTATGCCCACAGGAGGAGGTAAATCCATTACTTTCCAAGTGCCGGCCCTCGCCCAGGAAGGATTATGTCTGGTCATTACCCCCCTGATTGCCCTGATGAAAGACCAGGTAAGAAACCTGCGTGAGCGGGGTATCAAGGCCACTGCCGTTTATTCCGGCATGACGCGAGAAGAAATTCTGATTGCATTGGAAAACTGCATTTTCGGCAACTACAAATTTCTTTATATCTCACCGGAAAGACTGGGTACCGAAATATTTCAAATCAAGCTTCGCAGCATGCACGTGAGCCTCATCACCGTGGATGAATCCCATTGCATCTCACAATGGGGATACGATTTCCGCCCCGCCTACCTGAAAATAGCCGACATCCGGCAACTGCTTCCGGGAGTTCCCGTCATTGCCCTGACGGCTACAGCCACTCCGGAAGTGGTCAAGGACATTCAGGAGCGCCTCCAGTTCCGTCGGGAAAATGTATTCCGCATGAGTTTCGAGCGAAAGAATCTGGCCTATATCGTCCGCCACACGGAAGACAAAGAAGGCGAAATGTTACATATCCTACAACGGGTAAATGGTTCCAGCATTGTTTACACACGCAACCGGAAAAAGACCAAAGAAATAGCCCAGCTTCTGAACCGAAACCACATCACAGCCACGTTCTACCATGCCGGACTCAGCGATGAGACCAAAGACCTACGCCAAAAGTCATGGCTGAAAGGGGAATATCGTGTCATGGTGGCAACCAATGCTTTCGGTATGGGAATTGATAAGCCCGATGTACGTCTGGTAATTCATGCCGATGTACCCGACTCCCCCGAGGCATACTTTCAGGAGGCAGGACGAGCTGGAAGAGACGGTATGAAAGCGTATGCAGTGCTGTTATTCTGCCCCCGCGACAAGATTACCCTAAAACAACGAATCAGCGACACTTTTCCTGAAAAAGACTATATCCGGAAAGTGTACGAAGACATCAATTTCTACTACCAGATGGCCATGGGAGACGGATTGGGCTGTACCTTCGCCTTCAATCTGGATGAATTCTGCCACAATTTCAAGCATTTTCCTGTACAGACCGACAGTGCGCTGAAAATCCTGACACGTGCCGGCTATCTGGAATATACCGATGAACAGGACAATGCCTCCCGAATCATGTTCACCCTCACCAAAGAAGAACTGTACCGCATTCATGAACAAAATGCAGATACGGAAAAACTGATTCGCATTTTACTGCGGACCTATACCGGACTTTTCACCGATTATGCGTACATTAATGAAGAGCTACTATCCAAACGCTCCGGATTGAGCAGACCACAAATCTATGAGACTTTGCTCTTTCTGACCCGACAGCACATCTTGCACTACATTCCCGGGAAAAAAACTCCCTATATCATTTACACCCGTGAACGACAGGAGACTGACCGTATCTACTTGAGCAAGGAAGTGTATGAGGAACGAAAAGAAAGCTACCGCCGGCGAATAGAGGCCATGATAGAATATGCTGAAAGTGAAAACAATTGCCGAAGCCGCATGCTGCTTCATTATTTCGGCGAAAAGAACGAGCACAACTGCGGACAATGCGATGTATGCCTGCAGCACCATCATTCCGGACTGAAACAAAGCCAGTTTGACGAAATCAGTCGCCAGATACGTGCCTTACTGAAAACCTCTCCTCTTTCTCCGCAAGAGCTCAAAGCCCAAATCCAAGCACCGGAGGAACAAGTGAGTAAAGTCATAGCCTATCTTCTGGCGGAAGAAATCATCCGTCAGGAAAATGGCCTGTTACTCTTTTAAGCAAGTTTATATTAGTCAAATATTTTACCATTCTAAAAAAAGAAGTATCTTTGCCGGAAAACACAAAAAACTTGATTCACATGGAAGAAGGAGGAGAATTCCGGGAACTCATGATACAGATTTTCCGCACCCGCATGGCGTTCCGACGTGCCATGCAACGTACATTAAAAGACAATCATGCAGGAATCACTTTCGAGATGCTTCAAGTACTGAGCAGTCTTTGGCATGAACAAGGTATCACCCAGCAGGCACTGGCAGAGCGAACCGCTAAAGACAAGGCCTGCCTGACCAACCTGATGAACAATCTGGAGAAAAAAGGATATGTCTATCGCAAGGAGGATGCAAGTGACCGCCGAAACAAGCTGGTATATCTTACTCCGGAAGGAGAAAAACTGAAAGAACAAATCCGCCCTATCCTCAATTTAGTATATGCCAACGCGGAGCATATCTTATCTACCGAACGAACCGGAAATATTTTATCTGAACTAAAAACAGTGCAAAATGTTCTTGAAGATTTCTAGCACCTTACGAATCCTGCTTTTCATCGGAAATCTCTTTCTTATCCTCCCGGCCATGGCCCAACAAGATTCACTGTTCCTATCTGTAGAACAGCTTTTTGAATCAGGAGTAAAAAGCAGCCTGCGCTTACAAGCCGACAGCCTGAAAGAGAGAATGGCTTATGAACGGAAGCGCCATGCCCAAACGGCCTTGCTCCCCGACCTGGAAATCGGTCTCAAAGGAGGGGTTATCGGACAACCTGTGGTCTTTCAGGAAGGGCTTTCCCATCCGACCTATCCGGACACTCCCGACTGGTCGCAAAACTATACGGTCGACTTCAACCAACCGCTGTATCAGGGAGGAAAAATCCGCTATTCCATCCGTAAGGCAGATATCGAAAAAGAAATTGCAGGCTTGCAACGATTGAGCAATCAAGCAGACATCAAACTGGGATTACTCAACCAATACTTGAATCTCTTTACTCTGTTCAAGCAACACATCGTGCTTACCCGTAACATCGAAGAGTCGCTTCGACGTTTGCAGGACATACGGCAGATGAAGAAAGAAGGACTCATCACTAACAACGACGTGCTGCGCAGTGAGATGCAACTTACCAACGACCGGCTGTCTCTGCAAGAAACAGAGAACAGTATCCTCATCGTATCCCAACAACTGAACCTGCTGCTGGGAAATTCCGAAAACCGTATAATAAAGCCCGACACCACATTGCTGCAGAAAGCGACTCCCCTGGAAAGTTACGAAGCCTATCTCCTGTCGGCTTACGAGCAGGCCCCAGACATGAAACTGCTGCAAAAAGAAACCGAACTGGCCCGGAACCAAATACAGATGGATCGCGCCTCCCGCAAGCCCAATGTCAACCTGTACGCATCCAACACTCTGGCACGCCCCATCACCCGTACCATGACCGACTTGTATAACAACAACTGGAACGTCGGACTTTCGGTTTCCTATCCCCTCTCGTCTTTATTCAAGTCCGACCATAAAATCAAGGAAAGCCAGTTGCAGGTGTCCGTGCAAAAGAAAGAAGAGGAACTGAAAAAGCAACAGCTCCAGATGGATATTTACAATGCGATTCTCCGCCACAAAGAAGCCTTGCAGCAGGCTGACGCCTGGAAACTCTCCGTCCGTCAGGCACAGGAAAACTATCGTATCATGCAGAACCGTTACATGAACCAACTGGCCATACTGACCGATTTGCTGGATGCCAACTCTGTCTTGCTCAACGCCGAGCTCCAGCTGACAGCCTCACGCACACGAATCATTTACACTTATTACCAACTGCAGAAAGTCTGCGGAAGATTATAACCCATTCAATCCTACAGAATATGACACTAAAAGATACTCATAGCAAACTACGGAAGAGAAGACTGCAGAATATCATTCTCAACTTACTTTGCATACTGATTGCCGGCTCCGGACTGGTATGGGTGGGCAACTACTTCTGGAAATACATTCATTATGAAATCACGAACGATGCATTCATCGACCAGTATGTAGCCCCCTTGAACATACGCGCTTCGGGCTACATCAAGGAAGTCCGCTTCAAGGAACATCAATATGTACATCAAGGAGATACGCTGCTGATACTGGACAACCGCGAATATCAGATAAAGGTCAAGGAGGCCGAAGCAGCCCTGCTGGATGTGCAAGGTTCACGCGACGTACTACATTCCGGCATAGAGACCTCACAAACCAACGTGGCAGTGCAGGAAGCCAACATTGCCGAAGCAAAAGCCAAACTGTGGCAACTGGAGCAGGATTATCACCGCTTTGCCCGTCTGTTGCAGGAAGAATCGGTCCCCGAACAGCAGTACGAACAGGCAAAAGCCTCTTATGAGGCCGCAAAAGCCCGCTACCAAGCCCTGCTGGCACAACATAAGGCTGCACAATCACAGTTCACAGAAACCAGCAAAAAAACCACCAGTGCCGAAGCGGCCATCCTGCGCAAGGAAGCCGACCTGGATTTGGCCAAGCTGAATCTTTCTTATACCGTACTCACTGCGCCATACGACGGATACATGGGACGCAGAACCCTTGAACCCGGACAGTTCGTACAAGCCGGGCAAACCATCTCCTACCTGGTCCGAAACACAGACAAATGGGTGACAGCCAACTATAAGGAAACCCAGATTGTCCACATCTACATTGGTCAGGAAGTACGCATCAAGGTCGATGCCTTTCCCGGAAAAGTTTTCCATGGGACGGTGACAGCCATCTCAGAAGCGACCGGATCCAAATACTCGCTGGTACCTACCGACAATTCTGCCGGAAATTTCGTGAAGGTACAGCAGCGAATTCCCGTGAGAATAGACCTGAAAGACATTTCTCCTGAAGAAATGAGCGAATTGAGAGCCGGTATGATGGTAGAAACAGAAGCCTTACGCAAATGATGACCATGCAACAACTGGACGTTCCCGTACGTCAATGGGTCCCCGACTGGCTCGGAATGATATGCATCTTCACCATCATCCTGCCTGTCACCATGCTGAACGGTTCCTACACCGGAAGCATGCTTGAAGTGTCCAACACATTGGGCACCCACACTGAAGACATCACCATGGGGTATTATGCCGCTTCGGCCGGAATGGCTGTGGCCTATCCCATTGTCCCCAAAGTGCTCGATGCCCTTTCCTCCAAGTTCCTGTTGCTGACCGACCTGACCCTGCAATTCTTTCTCAGCTGGATATGTGCCCGTTCGCAAAACATCGACCTGGTCATTATCTGCAGCTTCTTCATCGGCTTCCTGAAAGGTTTCCTCATGCTCTGGTTCATCCGAAGGGCCACCAAGATTTTCAGTCCCAAGAACGTACGAAGCGAGTTTTATTCTTATTTTTATCCGCTGGTGTTTGCCGGAGGACAGGTATCCATGGTACTTACTGCCGAACTGGCTTACCATTATAACTGGCAGTATATGTACTACTTCATGATGCTGCTCCTCATGACTGCCATCCTGACAGTGATTATCTGTTTCCGGCACGACCGCCCGTTGAAGCCCATACCACTCTCCGAACTTCATCTGCGCGAGATGCTGGTCATTGCCACCGGACTCCTGATGCTTGTCTATGTCATCAACTATGGGAAAGTGCTCGACTGGACCTCCTCTTTCAAAATCCGGCTCTATATCGTCATTGCTCCCATCCTGATTGCCTTTTTCATCTGGCAGCAATACCACTCCAAACATCCCTTTGTCAGTTTGGCTCCATTGTATCAGCCCAAAGCCATCGTAGGCTATCTGTATATGATGCTGGTCATGTTTTTCAGTACCTCCACCACCCTGCTCACCAACTACATGACAAGCATCCTGAAGGTAGACAGCACACACACTTATCTGCTCTATGGCTATCTGTTACCAGGTTATGCCCTGGGGGCTTTCATCTGTTTCTGGTGGTTCCGCTGGCAACGGTGGCGTTTCCGTTTTCTGATTGCCGGAGGAATGGGATGCTTTGCCGCCTTCTTCGGCATCCTGTATTTCACCGTATCCCCCGACAGCACCTACGAGATGCTTTTCCTCCCTGTGTTTCTGCGAGGGCTTGGCATGCTGGTATTAATCATCGCCTTTGCCTTGTTTGCCGTAGAAGAACTCAATCCCAAATACCTGCTGGCCAATGCCTTTTTCCTGATTTCCTTCCGGTCAGTGCTGGCCCCCATTCTGGCTACCTCTTTTTATAGCAACGCACTCTATCGGATGGAACAGAAATACTTGCATTCCTTGTCGGAAACCGTCAGCCAGACCGATCCACTGGCCGCCAGCCAGTTCAACCAGTCACTCAATCAATATCTTTCACAAGGACACGAATATACCGAAGCCACCCAAATGGCAACCCAAACACTCTATGCCACTTTGCAACAACAAAGCCTGTTGCTTTCGCTCAAACATATACTAGGCTATCTGTTTATCATCACTCTGGTCATCGCCATCGTTTCACGCTTCATCCCCTTCCACAAGACTATTCGTGTGAGATATGCCAAAACCGGGGATGATATGGTATAAAACGGCATAAAAAAACAGCGGAAAGAAAAATCCTTCCGCTGTTTTTATAAAAAATTTCATCAGAATTCAATAATTAATGACTTGCGAGGAGAAACCACAAGATTCTTTGTCAAATCGATTCTCTTCCCGCTCGATACATCTCTACCTTCTTTAGAATCCTTAGTCAAGACAGTATAGTACTCAGCAGCCAATGTCTGCTCATCACTCGTACTATTCAGCACAATCATTTCAGTTTTTCCGTCATGTACATGAGAATACATATATATTCCTCGCTGAGGAATATGATACTTCACTGTTCTGTTTTCTGCCATATACGTTGTTTAGTTTAATTTTGCGGGGCAAATATATGCATTTAAAACATAATTCTTAAACATAACAGCGAAAATTTTAATGTATTTATTCTTTTTTCATGACATAAATCAACTTTAATATACTTCTACCTTCACAGCCAGTGACTTACATTTGTCACGAAGTGCATCCAGGTCTCCGTCGTTCTTGTCATAACAAACCACAACTCCCATACGGCGGTTCAGGCGAGTGGTCGGTTTGCCAAAGATACGGAGATAGGTATTCGGCTGAGAACAAACCAGTTCCTCGCCTCTGTACTGCGGAGCTTTCTGGCTGGCAATCGGAGAAAGAATCACTGCACTTGCACCAATGTGTTCCTGCGTAATGCCCGGAATCGGCAGACCCAGTACCGCATACAGATGCAATTCAAACTCATTCAAGTTCTGCGTATTGGCCAAAGTTACCATACCCGTATCATGCGGACGAGGAGAAAGTTCAGAGAAATATACTCCGTTTTCATGGCTCAGGAAGAATTCCACTCCCCACAGACCATATCCCGTAAGCGCTTTTGTCACCTTGTCGGCCATCCGTTGTGCCTCAGCCAGATGTTCCGGTGCGATGTGAGCCGGCTGGAAACTTTCACGATAGTCTCCTCCCTTCTGCACGTGTCCGATAGGAGGACAGAACAAAGTCGGTCCGTTCTTCTGGGTCACTGTCAGCAAAGTGATTTCACTGTCAAAATGAATGAATTCCTCTACAATCAGTTCCTTGATATCGCCACGGCTGCCGTTGCATCCATATTCCCATGAATATTTCAGGTCTTCTTCAGATTTTGCAACTGACTGGCCTTTGCCGGAAGACGACATCAACGGTTTGATGACACACGGATAACCAATTTTGCTGGCTGCCTCTTTCAGTTCCTCATAAGAGGAAGCATAAAAATACTTCGCAGTTTTCAGTCCCAGTTCCTTGGCTGCCAAATCACGGATAGCCTTACGGTTCATCGTAAAGTTCACCGCACGCGCACTCGGCACGACTTGAATACCTTCTTTTTCCAAATGATAAAGCCGTTCAGTACGTATTGCTTCTATTTCAGGAACAATAATATCCGGATGATACTTTTCTACCACACGGTCCAAAGCCTCTCCATCCAACATACTGAATACCTCGCACGCATCTGCCACCTGCATAGCCGGTGCACCTGCATAAGAGTCACACGCAATCACATACTGGCCCAAGCGCTGGGCTGCAATGGTAAATTCCTTACCAAGTTCTCCGGAACCTAACAAAAGTATTTTTTTAGTCATATATATAAGGTTTATGCTTCTTTCCTGCAAAGATAATATTTTTCTTCGGACCTTATACCATGACCTGCCGATTTATCAAGCCTCAGTTTCTGCCTCAGCCAGCTTCTTCAAGGTCAGCAATTCAGTGCCGTCTTCGCCCAACAAGCTCACCGTACCATTTTCTTTCACCTCAAAACTACGCACCTTGTTCAATGCATCCAGAATATTCCTTTCCGTTTCCATATCCGGACAAGCCATCATGGTGGAAATCATCTGGCTGAACTGCAAAGACGAGGGCTTCCCTTCTTCCTGAGAGAACCCGCCATTGATGGTGTTGCAACTGGCATTTCCATACACCCGTTTCTCTGCCAGGTCGAAAGTCAGCTGCGGTGTTTTCTCCGTTTTGCCGATTTCAGTTCCATTGACGGTTATAATCTGCCACGTTCCTTCCAAATCGTTTAAAGACACTTCCTTTACTTCCCGTTTCTGCAACAGGATAACCGATTTTCCATCGGCATCGTTCAAAGATACACCTTCACCGACTTCTTCATATCCGGCCACCTTATTTAAAGCTTCCAGCACACTCTGTTCCACCTTCATGTCCGGACACATCATCCGGGTAGCTCCCACCTGTTCAAATGAAATCTTTCCTGCGTTCAGCGTGTCCAAGTTGAATGTACCCACCAGACGGTTGCATCCCGCATTACCATACAAGCGGTGTTCAGTGTTGTCAAAACCCAGATAAGGCGTATTTTCCGCACTCACTTTTTCCCCGTTCACTTCCACGATGTTCCATTCCCCTGAAAAATCAGCCACGGCTACCGAGTTCTTTCCCGCGCCGCAGCTCATCAGCAGACTGGCAAAAGCCGCTGCTGCCAAATACTTTCTATTCATAACTTGTTTCTCTTTAATCGTAATTCCATTTACACAAACAATTCATTTTTAAGAATTGTTCATTTACAAAAATACGGATATCCCTCGAATACTGCACCATGTTTGGATTTATTTTCTATCTTTGCATGTTGAACGGTAACGTTTACCGGGCATTTAAAGTATCAAATTAATAAATGAGTAAAGTATTGATTATCGGTGCAGGCGGTGTAGGTACCGTTGTTGCACACAAAGTGGCTCAGCATCCGGAAGTCTTCTCCGAAGTCATGATTGCAAGCCGCACACAGTCCAAATGCGACGCTATTGTCAAAGCAATTGGCAATCCTCACATCAAAACCGCCAAGGTAGATGCCGACAATGTGGATGAACTTGTGTCTTTATTCAACAGTTTTAAACCCGAAATCGTTATTAACGTAGCACTTCCCTACCAGGATTTAACGATTATGGAAGCATGTCTGCAAACGGGAGTGAACTACTTGGATACAGCAAACTACGAGCCGAAAGACGAGGCTCACTTTGAATATAGCTGGCAATGGGCTTACAAGAAACGTTTCGAGGAAGCCGGACTGACCGCCATTCTGGGTTGTGGATTCGACCCGGGAGTAAGTGGTGTATATACCGCATACGCAGCCAAGCATCACTTCGACGAAATCCAGTATCTGGACATCGTGGACTGCAACGCCGGAAACCACCACAAGGCTTTTGCCACCAACTTCAACCCGGAAATCAACATCCGCGAAATCACTCAGAACGGACGTTACTACGAGAACGGACAATGGATTACAACCAAACCGTTGGAATTCCACAAGGACCTGACTTATCCGAACATCGGCCCGCGTGACTCTTACCTTCTGTACCACGAAGAACTGGAATCACTGGTCAAGAACTTCCCGACCATCAAGCGTGCCCGCTTCTGGATGACCTTTGGTCAGGAATATCTGACTCACCTGCGCGTAATTCAGGACATCGGTATGGCCAGCATCGAACCTATCAACTACAACGGCATGCAGATTGTTCCGTTGCAGTTCCTGAAAGCTGTGCTGCCTAATCCGCAGGATTTGGGTGAAAACTACGAAGGAGAGACTTCCATCGGATGCCGTATCCGGGGTATCAAGGACGGAAAAGAACATACTTACTACGTGTACAACAACTGCTCTCACCAGGCTGCTTACAAAGAGACAGGCATGCAGGGTGTAAGTTATACCACCGGCGTACCGGCTATGATTGGTGCCATGATGTTCCTGAAAGGCCTGTGGAAGCGTCCGGGAGTATGGAACGTGGAAGAATTCGATCCAGACCCATTCATGGATGCCCTGAACAAATACGGACTGCCTTGGCATGAAGTGTTCGACGGCGATCTGGAACTGTAATTGATTGAAAGATTATCTATGATTAAAGAATCAAGAATGGAGAACCGGAGCACTCATTCTTCATTCTTGGTTCTTTTCTTTTTTCCCACTTTTACAAAGAAACAATTATGAACATAGGAGACAAAGCTCCCGAAATACTGGGAATCAACGAAAAAGGTGAAGAAGTCCGCCTGAGCGACTACGCAGGCAAGAAAATCGTACTTTATTTCTATCCCAAGGATATGACTTCGGGCTGTACGGCACAGGCCTGCAACATCCGTGACAACTACGCCGAACTCCAGAAAGCCGGCTACGAAGTCATCGGCGTAAGCATCAACGACGAGAAGTCACACCAGAAATTCATTGAGAAAAACCAGCTTCCGTTCACACTGATTGCCGACACCGACCACAAGCTTGTGGAAACCTTCGGTGTTTGGGGAGAAAAAAGCATGTACGGACGCAAATACATGGGTACCTTCCGTACCACTTTCATTATTAACGAACAAGGCATCATCGAACGGATTATTTCACCCAAGGAAGTGAAGACCAAAGATCATGCCGCACAAATCCTACAATAATTATGGCAAAGAAAGACGAACTTGAATTTGAAGGAGGAATTGAAAACGCCCCCAAACCCGATAACAGTGAAAAACTGAAAGCCTTGCAAGCCGCCATGGACAAAATTGAGAAGAGCTTCGGAAAAGGCTCCATCATGAAAATGGGCGACGACCACGTGCAGGAAGTAGAAGTCATTCCGACCGGCTCCATTGCCCTGAATGCGGCACTGGGCGTAGGGGGTTATCCGAAAGGACGTATCATCGAAATCTACGGTCCGGAATCTTCCGGTAAGACCACACTGGCCATCCATGCCATCGCCGAAGCACAGAAAGCCGGCGGTATTGCCGCTTTCATCGACGCGGAACATGCTTTCGACCGTTTTTATGCAGCCAAGCTGGGAGTGGACATCGACAACTTGTGGATTTCACAGCCCGACAACGGCGAGCAGGCATTGGAGATTGCCGAACAGTTGATTCGTTCCTCTGCCATCGACATCATTGTCATCGACTCTGTAGCGGCCCTGACCCCGAAAGCTGAAATTGAAGGCGACATGGGCGACAACAAGGTAGGTCTACAAGCCCGACTGATGTCACAGGCTCTGCGTAAGCTGACTTCCGCCATCAGCAAGACCAACACGACCTGTATTTTCATCAACCAGCTGCGTGAGAAAATCGGTGTCATGTTCGGCAACCCGGAAACCACTACCGGTGGTAATGCATTGAAGTTCTATGCATCTGTACGTCTGGATATCCGTCGTGCCTCTCAGCTGAAAGACGGCGAAGAAGTCATCGGTAACCAGGTACGCGTGAAGGTCGTAAAGAACAAAGTGGCTCCTCCTTTCCGCAAAGCCGAATTCGACATCATGTTCGGTGAAGGTATTTCCCGCAGCGGTGAAATCATCGACTTGGGTGCCGAACTGGGCATCATCAAGAAAAGCGGTTCATGGTACAGCTACAACGACACCAAACTGGGACAGGGCCGCGATGCCGCCAAACAATGCATCCAGGACAATCCGGAACTGGCCGACGAACTGGAAAAACTGATTTTCGATGCATTGAAGGACAAAGAATAGGCCACTTCTTTTCCATACAATAAGAGAGCGGGTTCTACTTTGCTGAGATTTAGCAAAGTAGAACCCGTTTTTTTTTTGCACGCTTACAGAGTCCACTGTATCTGTCCGTTCGTAACCGGATTCTGCATGAAAAAAGCTTTTCAAACCCTTCCACAAAAATTCAACCCCTTAACTATTTTTTCCGAATTTCAGGACTATTTCTCTGTCCCACACTGTGGGATATAAAAACCACAGTGTGGGATATATATTTCACAGTGCGGGATACAAAAACCACACTGTGGGACAGAACTGTTTTCTAAAGAAAAAATAGTATACATACCTACATTTTTACCTTTATCACACAATGTTTTCGAGCCTCCCCTCCATCGCACACACAACCCTAATTATCCCATTTTCTTTCTCTAAAACTTTTTTCTCGCTCAAAAGCAGGGAAAAAAACAAAAAAATACGTTATATTTACCACAAAGAATTATTGTGAATCACTAAAAAACAAAACTATGACCTTAAAGCATCAATTTCTTTTCATACTTTGTCTGGCTTTTTCCACTGTGGCTTCGTGGGCACAGAGTAATAAATTCGCCAATTCGGCTTTCCGTTTTGCCACTCGTGCAGAAGCTCAAATGCTGATTACGGAACTGGACGACTATACCCGCAACTGGAACCAGTTTGACATCGACGTACGCTTGCAGAAACCGCAAGGACGCAAGTCCGAACTGCTGCAGTTCGCTATGGACCAGACCCTCAACTGGAGCGACAAGGACAAGGAGCGCATCAGCAAGGCCATGAAAACCCTGGATGCTGAAATCAAGAAACAAAAATACAACCTGAACTTTCCCAAAGAAATCATCTTCGTGAAAACCACACAGAAAGAAGAAGGAAGCGCACAGGCCTATACTCGCATGAACTGGATTGCCATCGGCGAAGAAGCGTTGTTAAACAATTCAGATGAGGACTTGCAGTACTTGGTGGCACACGAACTGTTCCACTTACTGACCCGACAGAATGCCGACTTCAAAAAAGACATGTACCAGCTTATCGGGTTCTCCGTCATCGAGAAAGAAATCCTGTTCCCGTCCGACCTGGCAGAGAAACGTATCTCTAATCCGGATATCAGCCGCTATGACAGCTACGGAACTTTCACCATCGGCGGAGAGAAACAATACTGCACCATGGTGATTTATACCGACAAGTCCTACGAGGGAAATACACTGGTAGATTATCTGAAAATAGGACTTGTCCCCCTGAACGGAGATTTTATCCCTATCCAGAAAGCGGGAAAAACTATTGTTTACACGTTGGATGAAGCGGAAGACTTCTACACGCAGGTCGGTAAAAACACCAGCTACGTCATCCACCCGGAAGAAATCATGGCCGACAATTTTGCCTACACGTTGATTGGAAAGAAAGACCTTCCCAATCCGGAACTTATCCAAGGAGTACAGAAAATATTGAAAGCCAACAACCGATAATCAATCCCCTATTGATACAAAAAAGTCAGGCCCTTTCGAGGTGACCTGACTTTTTTATATGTTAGGCTCATTTTTTCCGGAAATCCTTTTCCAGCGCCAAGGTAATCCAATTGGCCAAGGCCTGTCGGTTGTCTGCGATGACCAGACGTTTCTGGTCCTGCGCGTTCTGAATGTTTCCCACTTCCAGGAACACCCCCACCGGAGTGGTATTCCGAAGCACAAACAGGTTCCGTTCGCTGACCGTACCGTCAAATCCCCGGTTGGGCTGATGCCGGTCGTACTTGGCTCGGAACGTATGCTGGATTTCTCTTGCCAGCCGCTTTCCTTTCGAGCTGCCCGGCGCATGATAGAAGAACACATCGGTCTGGTTGTTGCGTGCCCGGCTGTCCACATGGATAAACACGGCCCGCTTGTAACTGCTCTTTTCCTTCCGGTACAGGCGGTTGATGGCATCGCAACGCTGCTGCAGACGGGCCACCTGATTCAACGGAATGGCTTTTCCCATGCAAGTCTCCCGCTTGCTGTTGTTCAATACTGCCTGGTTGCGGATACCGTCTTTCGCATCCTGAATGATGAAATGTACTTTTGCCCCGCGCTTCAGCAGTTCCCGCCCGAGACGGAGAATAATGTCGTAGGCATATTCATCTTCGTGCAGCTCCTTTCCCTGATATTTGCCGATGCAACCGGGGTCGGGACCGCCGTGTCCGCTCACCAAATAAAAGACCGCCCCTTTCAAGGAGCTGGAAGTCACGGCATACGACGCATATTTCTTTCCCAGCAATGGCTCATAGTTGCCTTTCTTCCGCCCGTTCATCCCTAAGGGAAAACACAGCAGAAAGGCCAACAATACATACCCATATTTCTTCATCACTTCAGCAGCTCCTCTATTTTCTGACAAAGAGAAGCAAATTCCTCCTCATTATACAAACGCGTCATCATGACAATCTTTCCATCCTTTCCAATCAGTACGTTGCGGGTGATTCCAGCATTGCGTTCCGCATACTTGGCAAAGATATCCGCCCCCGGGTCAAGTCCCAACGGATAGGTCACTCCTGTCTGCTTGGCAAAAGCCTTCACACGTTCCAGCGGTTCGTCACGGTCTACCCCGTAGAGCACAAATGACGCATTGTCTTTATGTTTCTGCCAGATATCTTTCTCGATAAAAGGCATTTCCTTGCGGCATACCCCACACCAGCTGGCCGTGAACTGCAACATCACCACCTTGCCTTTCAGGTCGGACAGTTTCACCTTGCTGCCATCCGTCAGCGTCATCTCAAAATCGGGTGCCTCATCGCCCACCTTTACAATATATCCAGCCGCATCGGGAACCGGCTGACTGGCCTGAAGAGGGGCATGACTGCCCATACATCCCATCAAAGCCAATGCTAAAAACAGCTTCTTCATATTCATTCTAAATTATAATCCGGTCCAAAGATAACACAAAAAAGTGAAAAACAGACATATCGGAATAGAAACACGTATTTTATCCACTACACCAAATGTTTATACAGAAACTTTATTACCTTTGTGAAACATGAAAAACTCAAAACAACCCAACCTATGGACTGCACAAACATTATCGGAGAAAAAATCAAGTCACTCCGAAGCACTCAGGAAATAAGTATTCAGGAACTGGCCGAACGCGCCGGACTGACCGTGGAACAGGTGAGCCGCATCGAAGAGAACATCGACATTCCTTCGCTTGCCCCACTGATTAAAATCGCCCGTGTACTGGGGGTACGACTGGGTACTTTCCTGGACGACCAGCCCAATGAGACAGGACCGGTAATCTGCCGGAAAGGGGAAGCAGACGATACCATCGGCTTTTCCAACAATGCGACACAGGCACGGCAGCACATGCACTACCACTCACTGGCAAGAAGCAAGGCCGACCGCCACATGGACCCGTTTATCATCGACATCGAAGCCGACAGCGAAAAGGATTTCTTCCTTTCCGGACACGAAGGAGAAGAGTTCATTATGGTGCTGAAAGGGGAACTGGAAATCAGTTACGGGAAAAGTACTTACCGGCTGAAGGAAGGTGACACCATCTATTACGATTCCATCGTGCCGCACCACGTACACGCTGCCGAAGGACAAGCCGCACAAATTCTGGCCGTGGTCTACACTCCGGCCTAAGTCTCACTCAAACCTTCAACGACATGTTACAACTATCTGAAAGAACCTTGGGCGACTGGCTGGAGCATTGGGCAGAAGTGACTCCGGACAAAGAATACATCGTATATTCCGACCGCAACCTGCGCTTCACCTGGAAACAGTTCAACGAACGGGTGGACCGTATGGCCAAAGGCTTGCTGGCCATCGGAGTGCAAAAAGGCACGCACGTGGGTATCTGGGCCCGCAACGTACCCGACTGGCTGACTTTTCTGTATGCCTGTGCCAAAATCGGGGCCGTAGCGGTCACCGTCAACACGAACTACAAGCAGGCGGAACTGGAGTATCTTTGTGAGAACTCCGACATGCATACACTGTGTATCGTCGACGGGGAAAAGGACAGCAATTTCGTGGAAATGACCTACACCATGCTGCCTGAGCTGAAACTCTTTGAACGGGGACACATGAAAAGCAAGCGCTTCCCCCACATGCGCAACGTGATTTACATCGGACAGGAAAAATACCGAGGGATGTACAACACGGCAGAGATTCTGCTGCTGGGACATAACGTGGACGACGAGGAACTGACACGGGCCAAACAGCAGGTAAACTGCCACGACACCGTGAACATGCAGTACACCTCGGGCACTACGGGATTCCCCAAAGGCGTCATGCTGACCCACTACAACATCGCCAACAACGGATTTCTGACGGGAGAACACATGAAATTCACCCCCGACGACAAACTGTGTGTCTGTGTACCGCTGTTCCATTGTTTCGGAGTGGTACTGGCCACCATGAACTGCCTGACACATGGCTGTACACAGGTGATGATTGAGCGTTTTGACCCGCTGCTGGTCCTGGCTTCCGTCCACAAGGAACGGTGTACGGCCCTCTATGGCGTCCCGACGATGTTCATTGCCGAACTGAATCATCCGATGTTCAGCCTGTTCGACCTGTCGAGCCTGCGCACCGGCATCATGGCCGGCTCCCTCTGTCCGGTGGAACTCATGAAACAGGTGGAAGAAAAGATGTTCATGCGCGTCACCAGCGTGTACGGACTGACAGAAACCTCACCGGGCATGACACACAGCCGCATCGATGATGATCCGGAAGTGAGATACTACACCGTAGGACACGATTTTGAATTTACTGAAGTGAAGGTGCTCGACCCGGAAACCGGCGAGGAATGTCCGATAGGGGTACAAGGAGAGATGTGCAACCGGGGTTACAACAACATGAAAGGATACTACAAAAATCCGGAGGCTACGGCTGAGGTTATCGATGCCAAGGGATTCCTTCATTCGGGCGACTTGGGAGTGAAGGATGAAAACGGGAACTACCGCATCACGGGCCGCATCAAGGACATGATTATCCGTGGCGGTGAAAACATCTACCCGCGTGAAATCGAGGAATTTCTCTACAAGATGCCGGGCATCAAGGATGTACAGGTGGCCGGCGTGCCTTCCAAGAAATACGGAGAAGCCGTAGGGGCCTTCATCATCCTGCACGAGGGGTACACCATGAACGAGTTCGATGTCAGGGAGTTCTGTCAGGGAAAAATCGCCCGCTACAAAATTCCCAAATACATCTTCTTCATCAAGGAGTTCCCGATGACGGGCAGCGGCAAAATCCAGAAATTCAAACTGAAAGACTTGAGTCTGAAACTCTGTGCCGAACAGGGTATCGAAATTATATAGAAAGTGACTCGAACAACCAAAAAGAAAATGGCTCCCCCAAAATGCATTGTCACTGGAGGAGCCATTTGTTTGTATCGTTACGGAAAAGAACCGTCAGGCAAGCTGCTGCAGGATGTCTGCGGCAATCTGAGGAGCGGTCAGGTGGTTCTGCTTCAAAAACTCCTGCACGTCGAAACGATCTACAAATTCCTTCCGGGCACCGAAATTGAGCACCTTCATCGGACTGCAACCGAAATAGCGGGCAATTTTCTCGCCGAATCCGCCGTCCAAGACTCCGTCTTCCAGCGTCACTACCAGCTCGTGATCGGCCTTCAGTTCTTCCATCAGGGCCTCATCCACTCCCGTAATGTAGCGCGGGTTAATCAATGTGACCTCCATCCCGTGTTGCCTCTTGAGCAAGTCAGCCGTTTCTTCCGCCAGTCCGAAGAAAGAGCCCAGCCCCAGGATAGCTACCCGGTTGCCCTTCCGGACGGTCTGATAACAGTTCAACCGACTGTAATCTGTATCCACCGGACGATTCCCGTAAGCCAGTTCCGTGGCCGGCACGCGGATAGCTACCGGATATTCATTCTGACGGATACTCCATTCCAGCATGGCCATATACTCTTCCCGGCAAGTCGGTGCCAGGTAGACCAGATTCGGAATATTGCTGAGCAGCGGAATATCGAAGAAGCACAGATGTGTCACATCGTTCATGGCCGAGAGCGAACCCCAGAACACCAGAAGTACTGCCGGATTGCGGTTGATACACAAATCCTGCGAAAGCTGGTCGTAGGCACGCTGGATGAAGGTACTATACACCCCAAACAACGGTTTACCTCCATTCTTGGCAATACCCGAAGCCAGGGCCACAGCATGCTCCTCGGCAATACCCACATCGACAAACTGCTTCCCAGCGGCCTTCCGACGGTCGGGAGTAAATCCCATCACGGTGGGCGTACCGGCGGAAATGGCCACAATGCGGCGGTCTTCCTGCATACGCTGCAACAGGTAGCGGGCGGTCAGGTCGGCATAGTCCTGCGGCTCTTCACTCGAATGGAACACCACTCCCGTTTCAGGATTGAACGGCATGGTCCAGTGGTACGTCTCTTTGTCCTTTTCAGCCGGAGCATATCCTTTTCCTTTCAGCGTGTTGATGTGCACCACAATCGGATGGTCAATATCCTTCACTTGCTGGAAAGCTTTGATAAGCGCCTCTACGTTGTTGCCTTCGTTCACATAAAGATAATCCAGTCCCATGGCCCGGAAAAGATTGCAAGGACACTGGCCGTTGCTTTCGCGCAGCTCCTGCAAATTACGGTAAAGTCCTCCGTGATTCTCGGCAATCGACATCTGGTTGTCGTTGACTATAATGATGAAATTGGTACCCAGTTCTGCCGCATAATCCAGTCCTTCCAAAGCTTCTCCACCACTGAGCGAACCGTCTCCGATGACCGCAATCACATTGCCGCCTTTCCCGGTCAGATCCCTTCCTTTGGCCAGTCCGCCCGCCAGGCTGACAGAAGTCGAAGTATGGCCCATCACAAAATGGTCGTGCACACTTTCCATCGGTTCGGAATACCCAGACACCTCGTCATACAGCTCCGGATACAGGAAGGCATCCTTACGCCCGGTCAGCATTTTATGGGTATAACTTTGATGTGATACGTCGAACACAATCTTGTCTTCCGGCGAATGGAACACGTAGTGCAAGGCAATCGTAGCTTCCACCATCCCAAAATTCGGACCGAAATGTCCTCCGTGTGCGCTCAGCTTCTGTAGCAAAGCCTGGCGTATTTCGTGGCTTAATACATTCATTTCTTCTACCGACAGCCTTTTGACATCGGCCGGTGAATTGATTTTTTCCAGATACATAAAATGATATTTAAACAAGTTATACATTAAAGATGCAATTTCACAAAGCAAAAATAGGTCTTATTCCGCCTTATGAACGTATATAAATTACAGCTTTTTATACCCCGATTACTTGCATGAAGTCCTACAAGACAAAAGAGGCCGTTTCATCTATTATAATGAAACGGCCTCTTTGTATGGATGTATATCGTTCCGAATTATTTCTTTACAATCTTGACCAGCAACGTCTTGCTGTCCAGTTTGCCTTTCGTATCGTATGCTTCCGATTTTACCAGTCCTACCCCTTCGGCATACCATTCCGTGACACGCAGGGTCGTTGTTTTCAGTACGATTTTCGTACGCTGCAGGTAAGAAATCTTCACGCAATCAAACTTTCCGGCAGTGGTACTGATGGTTTCGTTTCCCATATAAGCTGCACCGGAAATATTCACTTCGTTTTTCAACATGTTGCGGACCACCTGATAGAAACGGTCGGGAATGCTCTCACCTCCTTTGGCACCATCTTTAATGGTAAACGAGTTGTCGCCTTTGAATTTAAGCTTCTCCAGCAATCCCAGACGAGCCGCTTCATTATACTTATCAGGGTCGGAATCAGAATCCACATACGGACCGTACATCAGGTCTTCCGTACAAACCGTGTTCGTTCCATCGTAGCTCCAGTTGAACAATGTATAGCTGGTATTATTCTTCGCCTTTGTGGTCACAATCTTATCGTAATAAGAAGCCTGTACCTTCCCGTCCGCCTTTACAACCTTGCTCACCGTCATCGTTTCGTCGGAAGTACTCTGACCAATCTCATCATAATTCACATAGTGCAATTCTGTCCCTTCCGTCGTACAGAAATATTGTGCCTGCATGGAATGACAGCTCAAAATGGCTGCGACTAAAAACATAAGCCTCTTCATAGATTCATCTTTTTAAAATAAATACGGTGCAAACATACAAATTTCTTTCTTTTTTCTGCCTATCTTTGTCACAGAAAAAACATCAAATCAAGCATATCATGGGATTATTATCATCTTTATTCGGAAAAAGCCAATCCGATGAAAACGAACAGGAAAAGCAAGACAAGAGAAATTTTGACATTTTGAAATACGACGGTATCCGTGCCCGTAACATGGGAAAACTGGACTATGCCATCAAATGTTTTGAAGAGGCGATAGCGCTCAACGACGAAAACGAGACACTGGGACTGCTGGCCAGCGCCTACCTTCAGGCCAACCGGACGGACGATGCGCGCATCACTCTCGACCGGCTCGTGGCAAAGGATGACACCAATGTGCCGGCCTTGCTGTCATTGGCCAGCGTATGCTTCCTGCAAGAAGATTACGACAGCATGGAAAAAGCCTGCCAGAAAGCCATCGCCGCAGATGATAAAAGCGCTCAGGCCTACTACCTGGCCGGAAAAGCGGCCCACGGCATGAAAAACGGATTGCAGGCCATCGTGATGCTGACCAAAGCCCTTGCCCAGAATGAAAGTTATACGGAAGCCTACCTGCTCCGTGCGGAGGTTTTGTGGGAAATGCGTCAGGCAAAAGACGCCTTAGACGACTTGGAGCAGGTGTTGAAACTCAATCCGGAGGAGGAAGAAGCCCTTCTGCTGAAAGCCACCATCCACATCCAGCTCGGGCAAACGGAAGAAGGTGAAGGATGCTTGGATCAGGTGATTTCACTGAACCCATTTAACGTAAAGGCTTACTTATTGAAAGGAAACTTGCTGACAGAAGAGAAGAAACTGGACCAAGCCTTGGAGAACTATCAGGAGGCCATCGAACTGATACCGCAGGACGCTCAGCTGTATCAGGAAAGAGGACGGGTACGTCTGCTGATGGGAGATAAGGACGGAGCTACAGAAGACATGAAAAAAGCCATCGAACTGGCTCCTGAGAAAGAGAATCTGATTTCCGGTCATTTCGATAATTTTGAAAAGAACAACTTGCAGACGGGGATTTATTGATTCACGCTCTTATATATAAAAGAAACGGCTGTGGAATGCTTCTTCAAAAAGATTTCCACAGCCGTTTCTTTTATATGTCTTCTAATCAAAGCTTGTCGTAAGCCGCTTTCAATTGCTGTAAAGCTTTTTCGAGGGTGATTCGCGGACAGCCCACATTCATCCGCATGAAACCAGCCCCTTCCTTCCCAAACATTTCTCCGTCGTTCAATGCCAGTCCGGCCTTGTCCACAAAGAAAGCGTTCAAGTCCTCGTGCGAAAGTCCCAGTTCCCGGCAGTCCAGCCAAACCAGGTAAGAAGCCTGCGGACGCATCACCTTAATCTTAGGTATATGGGTCTCGACATAATCTGCCACATAATCAATATTTCCCTGAATATACGCCAGACACTGCGCCAGCCACTCCTCTCCTTCGGTGTAAGCAGCCGTCACGGCAGGCCAGGCAAACACATGACCCGCATTCAGTTCGCCGGCATCCAGATAATTCACAAAGCGTTCCCGGAGCGCCTCATTATGTATAAAGGTGTGCGAAGCAGCCACTCCCGGCATATTGAACGTCTTGCTGGGCGCCATGAAGGTGACGGAATTATTGCGTGCCTTTTCCGAAACCATGGCAAACGGCGTATGATGGAAAGGAGGCAAGGTCAAGTCGGCATGAATTTCGTCCGAGAACACAATCACGTTGTCGTCGGCACAAATTTCGGCCAGCTCCTGCAATTCTTCTTTTTTCCATACGACTCCACCCGGATTGTGAGGGTTGCAGAGAATCAATACCCGTATACCCTTAATGGAACGACGAATCAAATCCAGATCCATGCAGTAATGTCCGTCCACCCCTTTCAGCGGACACTCCACCAGCCGGCGGTTGTTGCGCGTCACCAGCCAGGCAAAAGGATGATACACCGGCGGCATAATCATGATTTTATCCCCCGGCTCCGTGAAACAGTTGATGGCCATTCCCAGTCCGGGCACAATGCCGGGTACAAAATTAATCTCTTCCTTCTGCACCGTCATGCCATAACGTTTCTTCACCCATCCGATAATGGCCTGATAATAACTGTCCGGACGGAACGTATATCCCAGTACCGGATGTGCACAACGCTTGCGGATGGCATCCAGAATAAACGGAGGAGTGGCAAAATCCATATCGGCCACCCACATGGGAATCAAATCCGGACGTCCCCACACATTCACCATACCGTCCACTTTCTCGCAGCAAGTACCCCGACGGTCTATCACTTCATCAAAATTATAGTTCATGTCTTTTATCTGTTTGGCTGTTTTTTAATGAAATATCTCTATACAACAAAGGTAAGAAAATACCTTCACATCCGGCATTACGAATGTATTTTTTAAAAATGAGTAGAAAAAATTTGATGTAATATTTGTTTTTTAAAGAAAAGTATTACTTTTGCAGCAGAAATAACAACAAAATAACAAGAATATGAGAACATTTGCATCTTACTTCTTCTTTTACTTTTATTTCTTTTACTTTAGCAATGAAGTGAAGCGGGAGTTTGCATGCATACGGTAAGAAGAAAATTAAATTGAAATGATAATACAAAGTCCCGCTTCCATGGAGCGGGACTTTTTTTATAGTTATAATTACACAAGATGAAAAAGATAGCCATACAAGGAGTTCCGGGCTCGTACCATGACATCGCAGCCCATAAGTTTTTCAAGGACGAGGAAATCGAACTGATTTGCTGCAACACGTTCGAAGACGTGTTCGACACCCTTCGGAAAGACAGCAGCGTCATCGGAATGATTGCCATTGAAAACACGATTGCCGGAAGCCTCCTTCACAATTACGAGTTGCTCCGAGACAGCGGGGCAACGATTATCGGAGAACACAAACTGCGCATCAGCCACAGCATCATGTGCCTGCCCGGAGAAGACTGGAGCACACTGACCGAAGTCAACTCCCACCCGGTGGCACTGGCACAATGCCGGGATTTCCTGCAGCATCACCCGCAACTGAAAGTAGTAGAAACGGAAGATACCGCAGGCAGCGCACGCGACATCAAGGAAAAAGGCCTGAAAGGACATGCCGCCATCTGCTCCAAGTATGCCGCCGAACTTTACGGCATGAAAATCCTGCAGGAAGGCATCGAGACCAACAAGCATAATTTTACCCGCTTTCTGGTGGTATGCGACCCCTGGATGGCCGACGAACTGAAAGACCGTTCGAAAATCAATAAAGCCAACATCGTCTTTTCATTGCCACATAGCGAAGGAAGCCTCTCGCAGGTGTTGTCCATCTTTTCATTCTATCACATCAACCTGACCAAAATACAATCGTTGCCCATCATCGGAAGGGAATGGGAATACCTGTTCTACGTGGACGTCCTGTTCAACGATTACCTGAGATACAAACAATCCATTGATGCAGTCATGCCATTAACCAAAGCACTTAAAATTTTAGGAGAATATGCAGAAGGAGAATCAACCATATAAAATAGAGCCGGCCAACCGGTTAAGCAGTGTCAGCGAATATTATTTCAGCCGGAAGCTGAAAGAAGTGGCACAGATGAATGCCGAAGGAAAGAACGTCATCAGCCTGGGAATCGGAAGTCCCGACATGCCGCCTTCGGAAGAAACCATCAACGTGCTGTGCGAAAATGCCCGCAAGCCGGACGCACACGGTTACCAACCCACCGTGGGAATACCAGAACTACGCAAGGCCATGGCCGACTGGTACAAGAGATGGTACAACGTAGATCTGAATCCGGCTACGGAAATCCAGCCGCTCATCGGTTCCAAGGAAGGAATCCTGCACGTCACCCTGGCACTGGTCAATCCGGGCGACCAGGTGCTGGTTCCGAATCCGGGATACCCCACTTATACTTCACTAAACAAAATTCTGGGAAGCGAAATCGTGAACTACAATCTGCGGGAAGACAATCATTGGCAACCCGACTTCGACGAACTGGAGAAGATGGATTTGAGCCGGGTGAAAATCATGTGGACCAACTATCCGAACATGCCGACAGGCGCCAATGCCACGCTGGAGCTTTACGAAAAACTGGTCGACTTCGCCCGCCGTCACCAGCTGGTGGTAGTGAACGACAACCCCTACAGCTTCATCCTGAACCGTAAGCCTCTCAGCATCCTGAACATTCCGGGAGCCAAGGAATGTTGCATCGAATTCAATTCCATGAGCAAGAGCCACAACATGCCGGGCTGGCGTGTGGGCATGCTGGCCACCAACGCCACCTTCGTGCAATGGATTCTGAAGATAAAGAGCAACATTGACTCCGGCACCTTCCGTCCCTTGCAACTGGCTGCCGCTCAGGCTTACCGCAACAGTGCGGAATGGCACGAAGAAGCCAACATCCAGACCTATGCACGCCGACGGAAACTGGCCGAAGAAATCATGTACACCCTGGGATGTACCTTCGACCCGGAACAAGTAGGCATGTTCCTTTGGGGACGCATCCCCGACGCTTACGCCGATGTGGAAGACCTGACCGAAAAGATTCTTCACGAGGCCCGCGTCTTCATCACTCCGGGATTCATCTTCGGGAGCAACGGAAAACGCTACATCCGCATCTCACTTTGCGCCAAAGAACCCCAACTGGAAGAGGCCCTGAAACGCATTCAAGCAGTTATGAACAAATAAACATTACAAAAATCAAATACTACCATGGAACAATTGGATTTATTACCCATCGAACTGGAAGGTGTTTCTCAGGAACGCCCTCTGATTATTGCAGGTCCCTGCAGTGCTGAAACCGAAGAGCAAGTCATGACTACGGCCAGAGCCTTGGCCGACAAAGGCATCAAGATTTTCCGTGCCGGAATCTGGAAGCCCCGCACCAAACCGGGAGGCTTTGAAGGTATCGGCGTGGAAGGACTTTCCTGGCTGAAAGAGGTGAAGAAAGAAACCGGCATGTACGTGGCCACGGAAGTAGCTACGGCCAAGCATGTGTACGAATGCCTGAAAGCCGACGTGGACATTGTATGGATTGGCGCACGTACAACTGCCAACCCGTTTGCCGTACAGGAAATTGCCGATGCCCTGAAAGGTGTAGACATTCCGGTATATGTGAAGAATCCGGTCAACCCGGATCTGGAACTCTGGATTGGCGCCCTAGAACGCATCAACAATGCAGGACTGAAACGTATCGGAGCCATCCACCGCGGATTCTCTTCCTACGACAAAAAGATATACCGCAACCTGCCGCAGTGGCACATCCCTATCGAACTGCGTCGTCGTATTCCGAATCTGCCTATCCTTTGCGACCCGAGCCACATCGGCGGAAAGCGTGAACTGATTGCTCCGCTCTGCCAGCAGGCCATGGACCTGGGATTCGACGGACTCATCATCGAATCACACTGCAATCCGGAATGTGCATGGAGCGATGCCGCCCAGCAAGTGACACCCGACATCCTCGACTACATCCTGAACCTGCTCGTAATCCGTTCGGAACACCAGACCACGGAAAACCTGAACGAACTGCGCCGCCAGATTGACGAATGTGACAACGAACTGATGGACATACTGGCCAAACGTATGCGAGTGTGCCGGGAAATCGGAACCTTCAAGAAGGAACACAACATGACCATCCTGCAAACCGGACGTTACAACGAAATTCTGGACAAGCGAGGCGCACAAGGCTCACTCTGCGGAATGGACCCGGATTTCATCAAACAGGTGTTCGAGCTGATTCACGAAGAAAGTGTCCGTCAGCAAATGGAAATCATCAACAAATAAGCACGGGAGCGAGAAATGAAGATATTGATTTTAGGAGCCGGAAAAATGGGCTCCTTCTTTACCGATGTGTTGAGTTTTGAACATGAAGTGGCCGTGTACGATGTCAATCCCCAGCGCCTGCGTTTCATGTACAACTGCTACCGTTTTACCCAACCGGATGAAATCAAGGAATTCCAGCCGGAACTGGTCATCAATGCCGCCACGGTGAAATACACCCTCGATGCGTTCAACCAGGTGCTTCCGCTCCTGCCTAAAGACTGCATCATCAGCGACATCGCTTCCGTGAAAACCGGACTGAAGGAGTTCTACGAGCACTGCGGTTTCCGTTACGTGTCCACTCACCCGATGTTCGGTCCCACGTTTGCCAACCTTGACAAACTGAGCACCGAAAACGCCATCATCATCAAGGAAGGCGACCATTTGGGCAAGATTTTCTTCAAAGACCTCTACCAGCGTCTGAAGCTGAACATCTTTGAATACACGTTCGAAGAACACGACGAAACCGTGGCCTACTCCTTGTCCATCCCGTTCGTATCGACCTTCGTGTTTGCGGCCGTCATGAAACATCAGGATGCTCCGGGTACCACCTTCAAGCGCCACATGGCCATTGCCCAAGGCGTGCTGAGCGAAGACGATTTCCTCTTGCAGGAAATCCTGTTCAATCCCCGCACGCCGGCACAAGTGGAAGGTATCCGTACGGAACTGAACGAACTGCTGGACATCATCAGCCGGAAAGACGCGGAAGGCATGCATGCCTATCTGACCAAAATCCGAAAGAACATCAAATAATAAACCGAAAGAAGGCCTCAAACCAAAATTACGAAAATAAAAATCCTCCTGCCTTTAGCCATAGAATGCAAGACAAACCAAAGCTAAAAACAGGAGGATTTTTATATAATCACTAATAGATTCCTTTTATCTCCAATTATCTCCAACAGATATTCATCTGCAATCAGAAGCGATATCCTACCGTCAGCAAGAAAGCCAGGTTCTTGTTACTTTCATCTGCAAAACTGTCCTTAATCATATTGGTAAATCCGTACTGTCCGGTCAAGTTAATCAAATAATGGTCGTCCAGTTCAAACCCGATACCATACTGCAACCCTACAGCACAGCGATTCATCATGGCCTCATCACTGTTACCAACCTTTTTAAACAACTTGGTGCCTATTTCTGCCCCACTAGATTCGACAGTCATTTTTCCACCCAAGCCAAATCCTACATACGGACCAAAGTTAACCACAAAACGATTTTTCTCTGCAATATTTATCTTTACAGCTGCCAGCAACGGAATATCCAGATACACCGGATTTATCTTTGCATCGACTCCTTCCTCACTTGTCTTACAACCCTTGCTGGTAAAGTTTAATCCAGACTGGAAAGACCACATTTCATTAAAAGCATAATCCATACCTACTCCCAGCGTATAACCCACTTTCATATCCGCCTCGCTGTTCGTGATGTTCGCCATTGACATACCTCCATGAATGTCAAATCTTGCTTGAGAATAACCTGCAATAGCCAGCAAGCCCAATAACAAAGTCAATAATGTTTTTTTCATAGCCTATAAATCTTAAGTTACGTTTCTGTCTCCTTCGAAACAAATTCATTTATTTAAAGAAACATAGAGACTCGCCATTCGGCCATGTTTCCATTCACCAAACTCTAAACCTTTCTAAATATAAAAAATAAGTGTTCCTTTTTGTTCATTTTCACTAAAAACAGACCAGAAAATAAATAAAAAGGAACACTTCTATTTTTAAGTTCTACGCTTTACAGCTTGATTTTCTTCGATACCTTCTTCGATTCATTATGCAGGCGGTCGAGTGCAGTCACCACATAACGGTACTTCGTTTTGCCGTCTTCATACGGCAGCTTATAAAATTCATCGTGCGTGATAGCCACAATGTGAGAGGGGTCATTCAAATTCACCTTCTCTTTATTACCGAAACGATACACCACATAATGATAAGCCTTGTCCATCTCCGTCTTGGCTTTCGGTGCCGTCCAGAACAGAATGTAACCGTCTGCTGTCCACACTGGCTTCAGCTTGCGTACCTTACCCGGAGCCTTGTCGTCCATGAACGGCGAAGTAGGAAGCAACGCCGGATATTTGTGGTATTCTTTCACCAGCATATCCCGGTAATGCCCCTTGTTCTCTACCACAGCCGCCGCATACCACTGGCAACTTCCCTTTACGGTCGGCAAAGAACGCTGCAAATTGTACTTGGCCGGTATCTGGCTCTGGTTCGGATTCATCAAATCTGCCTTGGATACCGTACGCACTACATCCTGACCGATATACAACGGACGGGCAGCTGCGTGACGTGCCCACCAGCGAATCAACGTCTCATAATCCGCTGCCGGGTGTCCGATTTCCCAGTAAATCTGCGGGATATTGTAGTCCACCCAACCATTGTTCACCCACAGCAGCACATCGGCATACAAGTCATCGTAGTTCTGCAATCCGTTGGTTTCACTTCCGTTCGGATCGTTTTTCCGGTTCCGGTAAATCCCAAACGGAGAAACCCCGAACTTCACCCACGGCTTGCATTCACGTACCGTTTCATGAATCTCCTTAATCAGAACGTTCACATTGTCCCGGCGCCAGTCGGCCCGACGGGTAAATCCACGGCCATACGCGGCAAAACTGACATTATCCGGAAAATCCTCCCCCGGATTCGGATAAGGATAGAAATAATCGTCCATGTGAATGGCATCCACATCGTAACGGCTCACAATGTCGCGCACAATCTTGCAGATATATTTTCTGGATTCCGGCAATCCCGGATCGAAATACAGCTGTCCGGCATACTGCACGAACCATTCCGGATGCTGGTTATAAGGATGCATCGGCGACAACGCACCCGTACCCTTCGTCTTGGCCCGATACGGATTGATCCACGCATGAAGCTCCATGTTCCGCTTATGACATTCCTCAATCATGAACTGCAACGGGTCCCACATAGGCGAAGGAGCCTTTCCCTGCACACCGGTCAAAAAGCGGCTCCACGGTTCGTATGGCGATTTATACAATGCATCCGCTTCCGCCCTCACTTGGAAAATGATGGCATTGATGCCGGCTTTCTGCAAATTGTCCAACTGGCTCACCAACACCTTTTTCATCTTCTCCGTAGGCATTCCTTGGAACTGTCCATTCACACACTGTATCCATGCTCCGCGGAACTCCCGCTTGGGATAACGCACCTGCGCATGCACGCTGCCTGCCCACAGGCTTCCCAGCAGGAGCAGCCACATCAATAGTCTAGTCTTCATATCTGTAAATTTTATCATATCCTTTTCCCTTTCCGGACAATTGCCCGATTAAGCCGCAAAGATAATGAATTAATGCTTTAAAAGCAGATACCGTTGCATAATTATAGCCGCAGTTCTTTCAAAATCTACCATTTACCTCCCTATCCACATCTGCCTGTCCCAATAAGAGCAATCGGACAGGCATAATTCTTCAAAATACACCCACATAAAAGGATAAACTTCAGGATAAATTCTCTGTTTCACACTGTGGGATATAAGAACCACAGTGTGGGATATATATTTCACACTGTGGAACACAAAAACCACACTGTGAAACAGAGAAAAAGCAAAGACATACAGAAAAAGAGAGAACTACCACTGGATTTATGGATTCCCGACCAAGTTACTGACAGCTCAAAAATACGACAATCTCTATTGTGAAACAGGATATTATTCTAATTATCAAACAAATAAATACACGAATGAACAAATATAATCTTTGGCATGTGAATTATTTATTATATTTTAGCAGTATTGAAAAACACGGATAAATATTTTTGTAAAAAAATGGACACATTTTCATTTATATTGACCATATAATCAGCCATATACAGCTTATTTACAGTTGTATTTCTGCACATTTTCAGCTATTCTACAAGACAAAAAGCACCCGCTTGCCGAAAGGAACGAATGCCAAAAGTAGAAAGCACAAAAGATATTTACAGCCCGATATTGCTATGCAGAACCTCCCCCGGCAGACAGGCCTCACCCCTATAGCTGTCGGGACACATCAATGAAATTTATTGCGCTAAGTCCAATATTTGAATAATAGCCTACATACAGAGAGAAAAAACAAAAACTTTTTTCAACCTCAAACATCAATCAGAATGGCTCAATAGGGCTTGTATAATTAGCACACACAATATACTTTGACAAGCAATTTAAACAAAAAGAAAAAAAACGCCATCATATATACACGAAAGGACAAAACTTCGCGGAAAGGTTCATTGATTAGTAGAATCATAAAATTTGTCTATTTACATTTTGTAATTTGTCTCTTCATGAATAAACGCAATAATCTATATTTAGACAAGCAAAACAAGCCAAATGCGGCTAACTTTACATCACGATGCTAAGGGAACAAAATCCTTTAACACCAAAGAGATAGAAAACATATTTTTAATTAAACTTTTAAGAACTATGAAAAAAAGAGTCTATGGAGCCCTGATCTTGGGAAGTTTACTTCTCACAGGGGGTATGGTAACTTCTTGTTCAGATTACGATGATGACATCAACTCTTTGACACAAAGGGTTGACGCAATTGAAGCATCGGTAGCAGACCTGAAATCTGCAATTGAAAATGGGAAAACCATTAAATCTGTTACGTCAATAGAAAATGGATTTGAAATCGAATTTTCTGACGGTCAAAAGTATTCAATCAAAAATGGAGAAAATGGCACTACGGGAGATACGTGGACTATTGGCTCTGATGGTTATTGGTACAAGAATAATAATATAACAGAATGGAAAGCTGTTGGAACAAATGGAGCCGCCGGAGAAAACGGTCAATATTATGTTCCCAATACAACAACTGGCTGCTTTGACATCTATAAAGATGGCGAAAAGGTTGAATCTACTGATATCAGCTGGAAGAGTGGTAGCATGTCAGCTGTATTTAATGGCACCCAGTTAACTTTATCAAATGTTGATTTAGGCAATGGGGAAACTGGCGATATAAGTTTTAATGTAGGTGTACAGCTTGGTTCTGTTGCTTTCATCCCAGAAGTTGTCAGCAATGAGGTACCTTATCCAACTACAACGGATGAGTTCTTACACTTAGCAACTTATTTAGATGAAACCAAATATGACCCAACAACAAGAGCATTCAGCCCTCAAGCTGGTTTTGATAAATCTAATATTATTGAAACTGCATACCGATTGAACCCAAGCAATGCAAATATTCAGGACGCAGTTTTGGCATTTATCAATCGCCAAGTTGCAACTCGTTCAGCTGCTGATAAAACGAGTTTATTGAATTGTGCAGATTATACTTGGAATGATAAAGAAGGTACTGTTTCTGTTAAGACAACTATCAATGCGAGTGCATTAAGTACAGATAACAAAGAATCAGATATCGCAGCATTACAAGTATGGGCTGGTCAGAATCCTGTTACATCAGACTATATTTATGTAGAATCAACTCCGATAGATGTCCTGTTAGCAGATAGTATGGCAACATTGAATGCAGGCTCATTCAAAGGCTTCTATCCACGTACCAAGAGTATAGCTAAAGGTGAATCAAGTGATTTTATCCAGGAATTCGTAAAACTAACAGATGCTACAAACTTCGATTTCTATTATAACGGTAGTATCGATTTGAAGAAGCGTGCTGGATTGTACTCTAGCAAAAAAGGTGAATTCATCTCTGATTTAGGCTTTACAGGAATGAGTTACGAATTCTCACTTCCGGAAGAATACAAAGCAAAAGATGATCAAAATACAAACCAGCAATGGTATGTTAAAATGGAAGATGGTGTAGTTTCTGTAAACAAAGATCATCTTACTGAAAGCTTAATCCCAGCAATTGGAAAAACTCCTGTTGTCCGTGTAGATGCTTTCCTGACATCAAACGCAGGTGTGAAGAGATTAGTTGCTTCATCTTATATTAAACTTAACATAGTTGAGACTATTGAAGAAGGTGAAGATCAACCAGATATCACAGGAAATATCGGTAATGAAATGGCATTTGCATATAATAATTTAACAAGTGCTACAACAAAAGTTGGTGAAATGCCGTGGACAGAAGTAAACAACGTCATCTATGGTAAGACAAACTTAACTTCAAAAGAGTTCTGGAAGTATTACGGAGGTAAAGACGATGTTTATCAAATCCAAGTAACTACAACTAATAAGGCTGGTAATACTGTAACTCTCATCAACCAGCAGGGTAACGCCGATGAATTAGTTTCATTTAACAATAGTGGTATTTACTTTGATATAAGATTGAACAACGTAGAAAGCACTGAAACTTCTAACATTAAAGTTAGCATCAACAACTTGGTTAAGACTCAAAACACTTATAAAGATGTGAATGGTAAGGGAGCTGAATACAAAGTAACTATTACAATCCCATCTGACAATATCAAGGCAAGAGGTAATGTCGTTTTAACCCAGACATTCTATGTAAAAGAAACTTGTGCAGCATTCAACTTGAACCCATTGTATAAAGAAGGTGAAAACACAATCGTTGTCAAAGGTCAGTTGAATCCGAGTGACAAATGGGAAATGTCATCTGTTGTAAGTGAACATTTTGAAAAGCTAAATGGTAAAGATATCTTCAACTATTACGCAACAACAGCTCCTAATGCATTAACTACAAATGGATTGACATTTGAATGGGCTACAGGCGTAACTGGAGTTACTCCAATGGGTGAACAAGCACAAGACTTCACTGTAGCATTGGATGGTGCAATGACTACTGCCGAGTCTATTAAGAATATGACATACCAGATTGAATTAGTTAATGGTGAATATTGCAACTACAATTACAATATTAAATTCATTAATCCGTTCGTTGGTGTAAACGGTAATAGCATTAAAGTTTATGGTAATGGAGTAGGAGAAAATACAGCAGATGTTGCTACAGAAGTATTAGTCAACGACTTAGAAAAAGATGCTATCTTCCATTATGTTGGAACAGGATTAACATTGACATCTAAAGCAACAAATACTTATCATGTAGATAAACCTACTGTAAAATACGCATTCGATGAAACAAATGCAGATTACCAGACAATTATTAAGAATATGTCAGCTGGATCTATCTTGAATGTGGATGCTTCAACAGGTAAATTTACATGGAAGAATGAAGGAGCTAGATTGACTAAAGATTATACATTACATGTAATTGCAACTATTACATTTGCAGACTTGTCAGAAGTTCAATGTGTAATCCCTGTTGTATTGACAGCAGAAAAATAATTAACAGCCTAATTCATTAATTAGCAAAGGAGGGAGGATGGCATTGTCATTCTCCCTTTTTGCTTAAAAGATTAGCCTATGAAAGCCAAAAGACAAATTATGGCAATTATGCTAGTAGCTAGTACATTTGCCGCAACAGCCCAAACCAGCAATCAATCTTCCCTGCAAATCAAGGAAGAAGGAAAGACTGAGTTTGTTCCTCACTGGTTTATGCAAGTACAGGCCGGTGCCGCACATACCCGTGGTGAAGCAAAATTCGGGGATTTAATCTCTCCGGCAGCTGCCATCTACGGGGGCTATCAGTTTACACCGCTCTGGGGACTGCGTGTCGGAATAAGTGGTTGGCAGGCTAAAGGAGGATGGGTTGCCTATAATCAGGTATACAAGTACAATTACCTGCAAGGAAACGTAGATGCCACATTGGATTTGAGCAATTTGTTCTGCCACTACAATCCAGACCGTTTCTTCAATGCATACCTGTTTGCAGGTGTGGGTCTGAATGGAGCGTTCAATAACGATGAAGCTGTTGCATTAGCCAACAAAGGCTATGAATTGCGTTACCTATGGAAAGACAACAAAATCAGCCCAGTAGGTAGATTCGGATTAGGAACCAACCTGCGACTGACTTCAAATCTGTTCTTCAACATTGAAGTAAATTCCAATATACTGTCGGATAAGTTCAACTCAAAGAAGGCGGGTAATGTCGACTGGCAGTTCAACGCACTGGCCGGATTTACAATCAAGTTCGGAAAGACTTCGCGCAAGACAGAGCCAGTATATTACGAACCCACTCCGCAGCAACCGGCACCTCCTGTCAAGGAAGAGCCGAAACAGGTGCAAGAGCCGGCTCCTGTGAAAAAAGAAAAGGTCAGCATGACAGAAAACATCTTCTTTGACATTAACTCGTCTAAGATACGTACATCAGAAGAACAGAAAATTGAAAGACTGGCAGAATTCATGAAGAACCATGCGGACTGCAAAGTTACAATTTGTGGTTATGCAGACAAGCAGACAGGTAATGCAGATATCAACGAACGTCTTTCTAAAAAACGTGCAGAATCTGTGGGTGCGATGTTGAAAGATAAAGGCATTGACAGCCAGCGTATCATAATAGACCACAAAGGTGATACGGTACAGCCATTTAGCACAATAGAAGAGAACCGTGTAAGTATCTGTATAGCTGAATAAGCTCCATTTAACTCTTCATAACATGCAAAAGGGGTGTCACTCTCCCTCTCGTAGGGAGATGAGGGCACTCCTTTTCTTAATATCACCAAGGTTGACAAGAAGGGAATAATTCTTGGTACTATTTCTGGAAATTCAACGCCGCCGGGAAACCATAAAGCCCCACCATCTTCTGTATTGCCATCATAGCTTCAATGATAGTCAGTTTCCATAAAGTCATGTGCAATAATCTGACCCTGGGCATTTTTCCTTATCGCCCTTTCGCTCCCTTTCTGCTTTACGGTTATCCCTCTATTTTCCGCCTTCTCTTCCATCCTTAGATATTTTATACGGTCAATTTTTTCCTCGTGGTCCCTGAACTTAAACAGGCATACATCCGGGGCTTCCTTCCTTAAACCCACAAGCTTGAACTGGTAATGCTTCTTTGTATCATATACTTCCAGTATAAGCCCTGGCAGCCCGTTGAATTTCCAAGGCCCTTCACTTACAGCAATTTCCGGTGTGAACCAGGCTTCATAATCACGGCCATGATAGTGACAGGTCGCCAGTTGACAGGCATACCCTTGAATGGTTCTGATACTGTCCCGAAGAACCCAGTCCTGTGGTACATATTCTCCCTCTATATGACAATTAACGATTCCATTTGTGGTGCCAAGCATCACCTGTGAGGTCATCTTACCCTTCGGATAATTCTTATAAATATAGTCATGCAGGATTCTGGGTATGGGCAAAGAGGCATAGTCCCTTTTTCGGATATTCCCTATCATCATTTCACCCCATATTTTGCGTCCTGTGGGATCGTAGAACAAGGAATCATTATAAAACATGGGGTAACCGTAACACTGGCTGATTGTTTTCCCGATACGCAAGATCACTGTAAGCATTTGTTAAACTACAGGTATTGAACTTTATATACAACAATAGCGACTGTCACTATAAACCTAATAGTTGCAGTCGCTATTATTTTATTGAACCTATATGTTGCAGTCAGCACCGGTTGCCGGCTTCCTCCTCTTGTTTTGTCAATGCACTTTCCGGATGTTGCAGCTTCCATTTATGTGGAAGCAGTTCCAGCAGTTCCTCATGAGTAGCCTTTTTGTGATAGGGCATTCGGGCGATGACATCATTCAGATAATCCCTTGGGTTTACATCATGTGCCTTACAGGTGGCCAGCAGGGAACAGATGACCGACATATTAGCCGCTGCCTCATGGTTGCCGCAGAAGAGGTAATTTTTCCGTCCCAGAGTAATCGGCCGGATGACATTTTCAGCCAGATTGTTATCCCAGAGCAGGCGTCCGTCCTCCAGACATCCCATCATGTTGTCCCATCGGGTATAGGCATACGTGATGGCTTTCCCGATCTGGGAATTGGGGCTGTACTTGATTCCTTCCGTTTCCATCCACACTTTTATGGTATTCATGACAGGTCCGGCCAGTTCCCGGCGCTTCGTCTTCCGCTCGTCGTACGACAGGCCCGCCTTATCGCAGCAGTGTTCAATCCGGTAAATATGCTGTATCTGGGTCAGGCCATGTTCGGCCATCTCCCGGTTTTCATCCAGAGCCTGTTCAAAATGACGGCGGATATGCACCAGGCAGTTGAGCAGCCGCACGTCGGGGTTGGTTCTGAAGGCTGTCTCATAGCCTGCAAAACCGTCGCATTGAAGATAACCCTTGAAGTGATATTGATTTGCCAGGGATTCGATGACCGCTCCGGCACGCGATCCCTGGTCGTAATGGAAGATGACCAGTTTCTTCATGACCGACCTTACCATCCACAGGTATTCCTTGTCGGCCCTGTGCTTTTCCTTGTTGATGACCGGAACAGTGGTTTCGTCCGCCTGTACATAGTCGCAGGAAAAGACTTCCTTCTTGAGCTCCTCATACAGAGGCCTGAGCAGCTCCACCGTTTTTTTGAACCATCCGTCCAGCGTACTTTCCGTAAGGCCTTTCATCCCAAGATGCCGGTACTGCTGTATCTGCCGGTAGAACGGGACGTGATATTCATACTTCTGAAGCAGTATCTCGGCAAGCAGGCTGGTGTCGGCGATGCACTTGTCGACGGGCATCAGCGGCATGGGGGCAATCTCCACGCCTTTCTGCCCTGCGGGAGGAAGCCGGGTGCTGTCCTTGAGCGCATATTTGGGACGGATAATTTCCTTGACATAGAGCATCCCCGGTTTGTGCTTGACCACTTTGGTTACCTCTTCGCCAATCCTACGATATAAGGACAGGTCCACACCGGCCGGCTCTATAACCTCGGTTTCGAGTATGGGCAGATCCTCTGTCATTTTGCGGTTCTGACGCTTCTGCTTCCGGACTTCCACCAGTTCCTTTTCTATCTGCTCCACGGCCCCGTCACGCTTTTCTTCCGCCTGATGCCGGAGTCCGGCAAACTCTTCGGCAAAAAGGTCGGGCATATCGGGATTATATACGGGAAGCTTTTCTGTCTTACGCCCAAAGAGCTGGCGGTTCAGCCATGCAATCTGAGCCGTCAGCTCTTTGATTCGTTCCTGCAGATTCTTAATCTGTTCCGCCTGATCCTTATTAGTGGCAGACAACGAAGCAATGGAGGCATTCAGCCCTTCTATCGTCTTGAGCAGTATATCCTTTTCTTCCATTGTCCGCATCTGTTTTGTTTATGTAAATATACTAAATATAAGCGGATTACACAATAATATCCGCACTTTTGTTCACTCCGGAAGCATATTATACATGATATTCCTTGCGCTCTGCCCTCAGGCGCCGGAGCCTCTGCTGCGGATTTTCCTGAATGCCCTCGACCATCATCACCAGGTCGCGCCATTCCATGGGATAGCTGTTTGATTGGGGATCGTACTCCGGCAGTTTGAAGCGGCCCGCCTCCAGGCGTTTTACATACATCACCATACCTCCGTCTTCTGCATGAAGCAGTTTCATGAGCCTGCGGCTGGAACCGATGAAGATGAAGACATCCCCGTTCTTCACTTCGCTGTTCATCTTCTCATGTACCACTCCGCACAGCGAACTGATACCCTTGCGCATATCTGTCCTGCCAGGACACAGGAAGTAGCGCATCGTGTCGTTCAGGTTAAACATGGCCGCCTCGAAGACTTTGGGTGAACAGCTCCATCAGTATCTCTTCTGACCCGTTCCCGAAGTGGGCACGAAGACCGTTGGGAAACAGAACGGACACACCATGCGGCACTTGTCCTTCAGGGGACGATTCCATGACTGACTGTTTAAGACTGATGGGAACCAGCTCCTGTTTAACACTGTTCCTGTCAACCGAACATTTTCTACGCCAGTAATGATAGGTTGAATAACTTATACCTATCTGTTGTAGGTACGACTTCAACGGCAGGCCGCTTTGTTGTACCTGTAATTCCAATTCTTCAAATTCCAGTCTATTCATAATAATTGAGGTTTGATTGTATTCGCTGCCGCAAAGCTACAATCAAACCTCAAGGTGTAAAAGGTGCATTTGTCCGAATGCTTACAGATCACTCTTTCGGTAGTGACATCCGTACCCAACGTATCAGTCTGTTCCGTACAGTCGTATTCACACTCCATTATGGATGGTTCCAATGCTTGGATATATCTGTCAATCTGCCCCCACACACTGGTGCAGCCCATTAAAATAAAAAGCGTCAATAATGTTCTCATCATCAGATTCTGTTAGAAGTCAATATTGTTTTTATAATCTTTCTCCTGCAAGTCATATCCATGTTCCGTCCCCTGATATACAATGGGATACTGGCTTTCCTGCTGATACAGACGGGCCAGGTATTCCGTCCGTTCCATCGGCTTATGCTCCTTTTCATACCAGTTATAGAATGTGACCGGATAACCGGGAGAGAGAACTATCTCGGCCGCAGAATAGAAATAATGCCGGTCCTTGTCGTAGGCTTCCAGTATGAGACCGGGCAAGCCGCACAATTTCCAGGGACCTTCCTGAAAAGGCAAATCCGGAGTATACCAGGCCACATACGTCCTTCCCCTGAAACTGGTTGTCGCCTTCCGGCACCGATACCCGCACACCATTTTCACCGAGTCCTGCTGCATCCACTTCATTACAGGTATCTTCTCTTTCACCACCACGGCTTCTTTTCTTCCTATTTCTCCAACTCTCCCATATACATAACAGGAGTCCTTTTGCCTGTCCTTGTACAGGTATTCGCTGGTCGTAGAGATGCCGGCTCTGCGGATGGAATCCAAATTAGACACCCTTGCGTGGAAGCGCTGCAATTTCAGTCTTGCATGCCCCGGCAGAACCTCAATGGAATCATCCTGACAAGTATAGTAACTGACAAACGAAGTGAACCGTTTGCCCAGCCGAAGAATCATACTGTCTCTGTGAATATCGTTCTCTGTCAGAGTATCCCTTTTAACCAGATGTGTATAATGACATTCGAGCAATGCCGGTTCAAGTACCTTTTTCTGCTGCCCCTTACATAAGGACGGGGAGAAAGCCAAAGGAATCAAAAGCAACCACAATTTCTTCATATCGCGTAATGTATTTAAGTCATAAAAACCAGGCAAAAGCTCAAGGGCTAAAACAAAATGTACGCACCCACCATGATATTCCTCGGACGAATCGTATAGCTCCTGCTTATTTTAGTGGCATCCGGCAGGAAGGTCGTATAGGCGTATTCTTTTTCGTTGAACAGGTTGTTCAGATGAAAGTCTATGTGCAGCCGTTTCGTCGCCTTATAAGTGGCCTGTATGTCCCCTAAAAAGAAATGCCGGGTATCGGTCTGGCTTATTTTGTTGGCAAAGTGTTCTCCACATACCGTAAAGCTCCATTTTTCGGAAGGCAGGAACCTGACAGAAAGCTTCTGCTGAAGCTGGTAAGTTTTCTCCTTCTCCTCACTGTCACTAATGTGAAACCTGGTATGCGAGAATCCCATCCGATAATTGACGTTCATCCACGAAAGGACATTCATGTCGATTTCCGGACTCAGGGTGAAATTATCCTGACGGCTCTCCACCTTCCCTTCGCTTCGGAACAGAAATGCATCCCTGCGTGACCATCCGCCATCCAACGTAAACTTTGCCTTCGCCCATCCGGTAGCCTTGGTGACACTGAAGTCCAGATTCGTCGTATTCGCTTTCTGCGGAACATCCACATATCCTGACAGAATATACTGGTCCTGCATCCGCTGAGACACGGTGTACGGCGAACGGTTCCAGGATTTTCGGAACCTGATGCTGGAAAAGAACTCGCTCAGCGGTATATTGTATTCTATTCTGCCATCCACAGACGCATCCACCGTATGAAAGAAATCTGTCAGTCCTTCCGTCAGTGTACGGTAAGTGGTCAGCACGGAGCCGGGATAGAAGCCGGACAGACTGACCGGATTCTCCCTGTAGTCTCCTCTGGCCTGAATCTTCAACCTGCTGTTCAATCGATATTCCGCATAGAGTGAGGTCTGCCATGAAAGCTTGTCGTGGCGCAACGCGCTGTTGTCCGCCTCACTGCGATAATGGTAATAATTGAGGGGAAGGCTCAGGGTGGCGACCAGCTTCTCATCCTGGTATTTCATTTCCGGACTGAAACCGGTCTTGACAAATCCCATCTCCATATTGTTCCGTTCCGCCACATTCGCTGCCTCCAAACCGTATGAATCCAATTCGAACTTCCGGAATATACCGCCAAGACTGGACTTGAAGTCAAAAGTGAAAAGGCCACTCACCGCACCCCAACTGACGGAATTGTCTGTAAAAAATTCTGAGGGCCGGATATGCTGCATGACAGCCGATTCCTCCCTGGATACACTCAGTCTTTGCGGCTGAGCCTGATACAAAAGATAAGAAGTGAAATTGACGAACTTCTTCCCGTTTCTTTTCATCAGAAACAGGTCGTTGGCGAGTTTCTTCCCTCCCTCATACATATTTTGGCTGTTAGACTGATAGCCGCCCAGCCGCACGTCCCGGTCTTTCCAGTCCAGCGACACATCCAGATTCTCCGTAAGATTATAGTCGCTCCTGTTGATTTCGGTTGAGACCTTCCCATTGAGCACATTCTTGTGAAAATTTCCGTCTTCCACCTCCTCCATCCTCCATTGCTCATTGCCGGCCGGATCATAATAAACGCTTTGGGTTTTCTTCAAGGTATTCTCACGATGGTTCTGATAGGTCAGACTGAACTTTATATCCTGACCGCTCTTCAACTTAAACAGATTGTGAGATGTCACCTGATGCGTCCGGTTCTGAAGTTCTCGCTCTCTCGACAGTCCTAATGAATAAGGTGGTGTGATGTCAATATACTCCCTCAATAGATTGGGGCCATTGATTATTTCATTGCGATTGAAGGAGTTCAATTCCTTTGAGATGTCCTGTCCCGTATTGTTTGATTTCAAGGTATTCAACGTTTGAAACCCTTTGCTGAAACGCATGGCCGTTCCTTCTCCATTCCATAGTCCTTCCCCGTCTCCGATACCTCCTGCCGCCTTCAAGGTGCCGATCCATTTCATCCTGGCACCGGATTTCAATCTCAGGTTAATGGCAGCCTGGTCGGAAAAGACAAGCCCTTCGAGCACCTTTATGGGCTGATGGTTCTGCATGACCTCCACACTTGCCACATCCTTCTGAGGGATATTGTTGGTGGCTATTCCATACTGGGTACCCAACAGGTTGCTGTTCTCTATATAGAAGCGGTTAATCGGTACTCCATTGTAGCTTATCTTACCGTCTTCCGATGTTTTTATACCGGGAAGCCTTTTCAGGACATCTCCGATGGCGCGGTCTCCCTCCTTTGAATAAAGCTGCACATCATACTTTATCGTATCTCCCTGCAGGCGGACCCTCGGTACTTTTACCACCACTTCCTTGATTTCTATATCCTTGGGAGACAGAAAGACTTCCATCTCTTTCCCTTCTTCCAATCTCTTCTTGCAGGTCTCATAGCCGATGCATGAGAACCGGACATACATGGGGGCGGTCAGATTTTCAGCCAATTGGATGGCAAACCGTCCATCCTCTCCGGTTGTCCCAAACTTGACAAGCTTGTTTGTCTCTTCTACATAAACCATCACATTCACTCTTCCAATAGGCAAAGCAGTCGCCTTATCGGAGACCTTTCCTGAGAGGGTACGTGATTGGGCGTTTACAAGAAACGGAACATACAGCATCAAGAGAAGAAGTGTGTTCTTCATCGCATTGTCAAGGTTTATCAATGAGTCTTTCTGTCTACATATTCTTTGTTTATCACTTCCTGACTCACCAGTTTTCCATCCTGAAAAGTAAATGCCGTAGTCAAAGTGTACCATTCCCGGTCGTAAAGACTTTCCTGATACAGCAACCGTTCAAGGGGACGGTTATGCATGTCCATTGTCATTTCCTTCGCGTAGGGTTCACCAACAAGCGCCAGAAAATCCTTTTTACTCATTCCAATTTCAATCTTTTCGGAAGTGAATTTACTGTTCTGCACTCCCCAAAGGGACGCACAGCCCACCTGCATGATGCAGCAAGTCAGCAGAACAATTAGTTTAAGTCTCATATTATATAAATTCATCTGTAATCCTTTATGGGTAAGATTCTGTGTCTAATTTATATGTTTATTTTGGAATAAAAAGAATACGAGTTCACTTTTTATCTTTCTTAAAAATTGGTCTTATATATTTCTTGAAGATTTTGTCCACTTCAATGGGTGTGGAGTTATTCAGCATATCGTACATTCTGCCCGTGGAAGGTCTCAGGGTATGCCCGTAATCTGTCTGAATCTTTTTGCTCAGGTCCGGACCCTCATTCATAATGAGTTCTGGAGGACGGCCTTCCATGGTTACATCATATACAGGGTCCTCTCCCCGCTTTGTCCAGATAGAATAAGGACACATACGGATATATCCCTTTGGCTTCCTCACCATAAAGGTGTCTGTCAAACTTCGGGGGATACCTCTTTCGAATGGGTTGTCCACTTCCATCCATTTCTTTTCCAACGGAGCTTCCAGAGGCTTGTTATAATGCTCCATATTCTCTGGAAGGAAGTCAAACTGAATGTGCTTTATCGCTTCCTCATTCAGCTTGATTTCCTTGTCTTCCTTTTGCTGGCCCATTGCCGGTATCACTCCCAGCAAAAAGGAATTCAAAACCATATATCGTTGGATACTGTTCATTCGTCGTTTTCTATTGATTACCCATATTCAATCGCGACATTTCACTTTCAGCCGCACTCTGGTTGTTCATTGTCCGTTCGGTACGGAAACGGTAGGTGATTGTAAAGCCGATTTTCCGTGTGTCTTCCTTTCCTACACTGTACATGATAATATCATTCAGACGGGCTGAAGCACGTGTATTGTTCTTGTTGAAGATGTCGTACCCATCCAGCGAAAGTTGAAGCCTGTCATTCAGGAACGATTTCTTCAGGCTCAGGTTGAAGGAGGTATAACTCTTCGATTCGTACAACTGATAATATCCTTTGGACCCATAATTAAAATCGGCAGACAACAGGAATCCGGCAGGAAGTGTGAAACTGTTGTTGAAGTTCAGCATTACCAGCGGGCGTCCTGCTTTCAGGGTAGTTCCATCCGGGCCGGGGTAATGGAAGAAAGTCTTCATGCAGGTCAGCGTGAGGGAAGGCATCCACCACTTCACAGGATATTGCACATTGACCATACCCGTCAAATTGTGCATTTTATCGAAATTATCCATGTAGCTGACCGTCACCGCCGAGTTTCCCGGCATACTGTAGAAAGCCGTAACCAGCGGATTGCGGGTAAGGGTATAATTCAAATTCAGGAACAGAAACTTATAAAACAGCATATAGTTCAGGTCGTGAGTCAGGGCCTGCTTCAGATAAAGATTTCCTTTCTGATAGGTAAACCGGTCTGTGTACACCGCGTTGTCGTTCATCATATCAAACGGCGGACGTTCCGTATGAATGGAGTAAGTTAGGGACTGTTGCAGCTTCTCCGTATTATAACCCAGCGATACAGAGGGCAGTAGATTGTGATAAGTCTGGTCCTGGCTCTTGTTTTCATGAGTTTCTTTCAGGTCACTCCGTATCTGTTCGTAGCGCAAGCCTGCCCCCAACGACAGATTCTTCCAGGTATAATCGTATGACAGGTAGACCGAATTCTTCATCTCCGTATTACGTGTACGGCCATTATTCAACGCACGGACATATTCTATATAGTCGGTTCCGCTGGTGTGGCTGAAATCGTAACCGAGGCTGAAAGTTCCCGCCTTCTCCGTTTCATACGACAAGGAGAACTTGGCCGCAAACAAATCCCAGTCTGCCTTGCGGTAATAGTCCATAGAGGTTTCCGAACGGTCACTTTCCCATTCACGGATATTACCCTGGCTGCGGTCGGTCTTATGAAGATAATCTCCGTATACGTTCATCCTCCAGCCGTTCTCCCAGTCGTTTGTATAATACAGATTAAGATGGTTGCTGACCGACTTGTCACCCACCTCACCGAGATTCCTGATGAAGGTAGAAACTCCTTTGTCTGGTATCATGGAAAGGGTATCGTTCGAGAAGGTGTTACCCTGACTGTATTTGCCTTCATATTTCAATCCGATTTCCGATTCCGGCGAAAAATGATAAGATACCCCTCCCGTATAGGCATGACTTTCTTGAAAGATGCGCTTCCGGTTCAGGTTGGTCAGGTTCCAGACAGTGTCACTTTGGGTCTGCTGGTAAATGTCAAGATCCGAATCCTTCTTTCCACGGTTATAATTGTAGGAGAGAAAGAAATCCCAGTTCTTATCGTTGTAACTTCCGTTCATCTGATAATTCTGACTGAAATGCGTTCCCTGCAACAGATTCCCCTTGACATTAAAGGCCAGTCCTTCTCCCAGCCGTTTGGTCTTGATTTCAATCACCGCCCGCTGCTCTGAATGATAGTGCACACCTGTATTCGTAACCAGCTTGACGGATTGAATCTGGTCGATAGCCAGATTATCCAGTTCGGTCCGGTCTGTCACCTCCCTGCCGTTGAGATAATAAGTGGGCGTTCCCTTCCCGATTACTTCAATGTCGCTGCCCCGCTGCTGTATGCCCGGTAGCTTACAAAGCAGGTCATTCAGTGTGGTTTCTTTAGCGAGAATCGTATTCGGCACATCGGCTATGAGTCCATCCCGGTCCAGCTTGAAAGGCTTTTTGTATGCGGTCACTTCCACTCCTTCCAGCTCCGTCTGTGCCACTTCCATCCGCACCACAGGCAAAGTTAGATTCGCGCTGATTTGAATATTCTTATACTGTGTCTTATAACCGAGATAAGAATAGCGGATAAGATAGTCGCCCCCGGCAAGCGATGTGCTGTATATCCCGCAAGAGTCGGATACTGCTCCGCTGACAAGGGTGCTGTCCGTCTGGTTCAGGAATGCCACATTCACCATCGGCATCACTGCATTCTCTGAGTCCATGATTTTTCCTTTGACAGCATACTGGCTGTAAGCCGGCAGCAAAATCAGGCTGGCTATTATAGTAAAAAATGACTTTTTCATGAATTAAATCAAGACTTGCTATTGGCCAGCTCCTCCAATTTCTTTTTCAATAATCCATTGTGAAGCTGGTTTGCCACAATCTCCCCGTTACTATTAATCAGAATACCATGCGGTATGCCGGAGAAAGGAAAATTCTCTTTCACCCTTTGACCTTCCGTTGTATCAATCAGAGAATTAAACTTTATCTGATATTTTTTCATGGCCGACTGAAATTCATCCCTGTTCTTGTCTATCGAAATCAGAAGGATATCCAGTCCTTTTTCCTTATACTGGCTGTATGTCTTTTCCAGTTCAGGAAACTCTGCAATACAGGGAGCACAGCCGGAAGACCATAGGTCAATATACAAGTATCCGTTTTGAGGAATAAACGAGGAAAGCTTCCTTCTTACTCCATCGACATCCGGAAATTCCATATCCTTTATCTTCGTACCAATCTTGGCATCCAGCTCCTTCTGTTTCCGGTCCATATCCAGGCGAAGCTCATAGTACCATTGTACTTTTTTGTCGGCTTTCACTTCTTCCGGCAGCGTAGGATAGGTTTCGAGGAAATGAGGGTCATACACAGAACCGATTTCATTGACAAATACAGTCCTGCCCACAATATTGTGTATATTATCAAGCTGGAACTTTACTTTATACTCGGTGTAGACCTGCGCCAGAGAATCATACACCGATGTATCCGGATTGTCTTTTCCTTCTATGCTCCTGCGGTATTCCCTCTCTCCCATTTTTTCGATTCTACTGGTTTCTGTCAGGTAACCGTTGTAAAGGTCATTCATGGGTGTGCCCGATACATGAAAAGCTGAGTCAAATGCTATTTTTACCGTCCCTTTTTCGGGAAACAACATTCCCCTCACTGGATTCAGCGTGTCATTGACTGAGAGATAATAGGCCATCTCAGCATTCTCTTTTAAGCTAAAATTAAATTTTCCATGAAGTAAGGTATCACGACCTACAATAATCGCAGAATCATTCTGAAGATAATATAACTCTACGGGAGTTCCATCAGCACAATCTTGGCATACACCTTCGATATTTACTACTTGGTGATTTTCACAACCTGCCGTGACGATAGCCCACACGACAGCCCAAAAGAGATTGACAGACTTCATTATAAAATATGATTTTAAGAACTGTCCTCAAAAGTAGATATTATCTACGGAATGCCAGTCCACACGTCTCCTAAATTATCCTTTCAACAAACGATTAATGTTTAATGAATCACAAAAAGCTTTTATTTGTGGATGATACTCCGCATCCCCTCATAAAACAAGCCTCCCACGTCTACCCCTAACTTGAACTTTTTGAATTTATAAGAAGGCACCACTACCGGCATCGTTTCCCATCCTGTCCGTGAATCATAAAACCTTTGTACCCCTACATCCACTCCCAAACGCTCTGTAAAGTCGTAGCCTATGGTGGCTCCATAATAGGTATTGTTGAAATTGTATCTGTTATCCGGACTATAGGCACCAAATATCGTCAGATGGAATTTATCCATGGGACGAAACGTCATAGCACCAGACACCCCGAACGACTGACCGATACTATAAGGTAAAGTATATTTTGTGGCATTGATTCCCGCATACACCTCCAAAAAATCATTGATTTGCCGCTGGTACACCCACCCCAGCCGATTCACCCTACCGATACCAGGCAAGGTAGTCTGCATACCTTCCCCATAGAAATAAGGGGCAAACCGCCCGTATGCCTGATAGTCTCCCAAAAACATGGGAGAAGGGTTCACATAATAGGACGGGATGTAAAAAGGTTTCTTCAACTTAGGATCAAAGTTTCCTGCTGAATCCGGCTTTATTTCCAGATTTTCTCCATGCCCCTTTATTTTCACTCTATCCATGGACGGGTCAATGGACAGGAGTCCCTCACCCCCATCTTTTCCCAACCCTGCATCAAGTTTTATCGTATCTTTTTTGATACTTTCTTGTCCGAAAACCTGCGTACAGGACAGTCCTAAAAGCATAAGAAACACAAGTACCGATTTCATCATTCAAACATTTAAAAGCAATCACTTCAAAGTTACTTTAATTTTTTCATTCTGGCTATATGGATTGCAGGTTAAACTTGCACAACTGGATAAAAAAAGAATTACAGCGCCCCATATCAATACAAATCCTATTTTACTTTTATTTTTCATTGCAGTTACCATTTACGGAGCGGATAATTAAAAATAATACGTCAAGGAAGCCACGAACGTCCTGAACTTGGTATCGGGATTATTCTGATAAGTCTTTTTCAGACCCCAGTCATATCCTATGGCTACCTGTACATGGCGGGCTATCTCCACTCCGGCACGAAAGCCCACTCCCCAGTCGAAGCGGGGCATCGTTCCGTCCTTAAACACATTAGAAGAAACCGTCTTGACGACATCCGCTTCTCCGAGCCTGCTGCTTATCTGCTTCATTTGACCGAACAGACCGACATTGAAGTGGGGACCGGCATCCAGAAACAGACTGACATTCTTCCCGACCTTCAGTTTATAACCTAAGTGAATGGGAATATGAAGATAATAAGGCGTACTTTCATATTCGTAAGTATTTTCGTTCATCACATAATAATAAGGGCTTTTCCAGCCGTAGGAGGAAAACATTAGTCCCATATCCACATACAACCCTTTCGCCGCCTCACGGAAGGCATATTCCCCTTTCAACCCGGCATGAAAACCGGATTTAGGCATGTTCCCCTTGGTGGAGTGATAATTATATCCTCCTGAAAGTCCGTACCTGAATTCCTGTGCCTGCACCGAGGCAAACAACGACGCGCATATTGCCAGCGTAAGTAAAAATCTTGTCTTCATAATCTTATGGTTTTTAATTCATTATCAATCATCATTCTTTTTCTTTCGGAGAGCTTATCCAATCGCTTTCGTACACATTGCATCCTCCTAAAAGTCCGATGCCGTTTTCCACATTGGTATAATGGCTGCGGATGGGAGCCAATCCATATTTTCCCAAATCATTGTTTTGGATACGATTGAGTGCTTGCAGGTAAGTGTACATTTCTTTCGACAGCTTGTACAAATAGATTTTATAGGCGATGGTTTCCTTTTGCTCTTCATCTTCATAACCTGGATCGTAATATGTACCCACCTTCAGCACATAACTCTTCCCCTCTATCTTGCTGTCATCCCAACAATACAGATAGCGGTAATACTCTTTCGAAATATCGAACACATCATCAAATCCGGTCTTTTCTGAAAGCAACGGTTCCTTTTCCAGATCAAGGTCTACAGGCATATACTGTATGGTATCCCGCATTTCAGGAATCGAATACACCGTCTTTTTCTTCTTAATGACTCTCATCCCATAATAATCTTCCGTACCGGCCGTATCGGTGAAAGAAACGCGAAACTGTATGCCCCTGCCATAATTGCCGTCTGTCAGCACCACCTCCAGTTTATCCAGTGGGAACGACCTCGGTATCACCGTTTGTGCCTTGGCAAGCGGCAAATCGGGATACGAAACTTCCATCTCGATACGGTCATCTTCTTTCAGTCTGCCCAACACATAATACGACTGAGCCGGAAGCAAACCGGTAGCTGTTTCCGTGTATTTTACCGCTTTCTCCTCTCCGTTCAGCTTGAACACCAGCGTAGGCTTGCCGTCTGTACTTGTCTCCTGGCGGTGAATCACCCGACTCCGGGCCACTTGTATCAAGGTCGTATCACTCCCCGTAAAAGGCATGCAGAAAAGCACGGCCTTGCTCTCGGCACCCATTTCTTTCAGACTGAAATCGTGCGTACACGACTGGCATACAAAGACTCCTAAGAGGATAAACCACATTCTGTATCTCATACGAATTTAAAATTTAAGTGTATAACTGAAGGACGGTATGACAGGAAACACCCCATGAGCTTTCCCCACAAACGTACCGTCCGGATTTTGCTGTACGGTGGCATAAAGCGGGTTCATCCGGCAATACGCATTATACAGGCTGACATTCCAGATGCGCTCGAACCCTCTTTTCGTGGTTTTACGGAAGTTAATCCCTACATCCAACCTGTGATAGGCCGGAAGGGAGACATTGTTGGGCATTTCATACACCAGCATCCCTTCATTTGTTCTTTCCACTCCTGGTAGGACAGGAGCATCCACCTGTTGCGACGGAAGGGTAATACGGTTCCCGCTCCGATAGTTCCACGAGGCGTATGCATCGATCCGGTCATTGAACTTATGCGAGATATGAACGGAAAATTTATGCCGGTTGTCGAACTTGTCGGGATACCATGCAGGATAGAAGTCCGGGAAATACCGCTTGCTCCACGACAAGGTGTAGGAGGCATCGACCGAGGTCTTCCCATTGCTGTAACTGATATCGGTCTCCATTCCGTAGGCTCTTCCTTTTCCGGTTCTCACCTCGTTCTCCCACCGGTCTGCCGCCGGGTTAAGCATGCCACTGCTGCCGTCATATTCTATCAGGTTGTCCATGGTCTTATAGAATCCCTCCAAGCTCCACCGGATGCCATACGGAAGTCTGCCGTAGACTCCTGCGGCATATTGCTGCGATTTCATCGGTGTAATGTGCGCGGTGGAAGGCACCCAATAATCAGTGGGCAGGTTCAGGTAAGTGGCCGAAAGCTGGTGCATGAACTGGCTCATCTCCGTGTACGAAACCTTCAGACTGGCATTGTCGCACAACCTGAGGTGGATTGCCGCACGCGGCTCTATCGAATGATATTTCGTACCCGATATGCCAAACAGCGTGTAATGTACCCCTCCATTCAGCTTCACGTGTTTACCTACCGACAGGTCATCTTCTGCATAAAGCGTGAATTCATTGCTCCTGTACCGGCTGATGATTTGGTCGGTCAGCGCATTTTGAGAAGCATCGTCATACTTGGAATAATAATTCTGGGGCACAAAAAGATGGCGCATATAGTTGGAGCCGAAACGGATGTGATTCCACACATTCGGGCGATAGTCAAACTCCATCCGGTAGCCGAAATCATGGATGGTGGAACGATTGCGTTGCTCTTTCACAATGGCTCCCTTCGTTCCTTCAATATACCCCAACCGCTCTTCACTCAGGTAATTGAAGTTCGACTGATTATGGGTATAAACCCCTGTAAGATTGGCAAACATCTTGTGCGAGAAAATGTATTTCCAGTTGGCAGATACAGTGAAGTTTCCCCACTGTAGAGTGAACTTGTCTATATTGGTCGGCTCCGGGTCAAACAGGTATTCTTTATGCCTGAACTTGAAAAGGTCATTTCCCGAATAAAGGCTGACATCCGCACGACTTTTTTCCGAAAAGATATGGGTTACCTTTGCATTGAAGTCATGAAACGCATACCGCAGATTCTGCTTGTTCCGACGACTGGAATTTATGATGGCGAGAGCCGGAGCCGTGAGCAGGTCCATCCACGTACGACGCAGGGCCACATTGAACGAAGTACGGTTCTTCACAATCGGTCCTTCAAACTGTATTCTTCCTTCCAGTAGTCCCAGCGTGAAACTGCCCCGGTACTCCTTCATGTTTCCGTCATTGGTACGTACATCGACCACCGAAGAAAGCCGTCCGCCGTAACGGGCCGGGAAGCCACTCTTATAGAAATCGATATTCTTGATAATGTCTGTATTGAATGCAGAAAACAGTCCTCCGGCATGGTTCACCTGATACAAGGGAGTACCGTCCAGCAGAAACAGGTTTTCATCGTTGTTGCCGCCATGCACGTACAATCCGGAGATAAGTTCCGTCCCGCTGGCTACTCCCGAGAGACTTTGAAGTTTCTTCACCACATCGGGCGAACTCATAAAGTTGTTTCCGTTCACAAAATCCTTTGCCGTAAGCGATACCTTCCCTGTCTGGGTGGTGTATAAAGGAGAATTCAAATCGGCGGTCACGACCACCTCCTCGATTCGGTAATCCGATTTCAGCCAAATATTTTTTGTTTTATTTCCCTTCAACGTAATCTCTTCCATCAGTTCTCCGCTACCGATGTGCGAGAATCGGATTTTGTGGGTTCCTTCACTCAAGGTCAGGCTGTAAAAGCCATGCTCGTTGGTCAGTGTCCCCGTATGGGAGGTCATATCCCACACGGTGGCATTGATGACCGTCTCTCCGTTTTCCTGATAGACGTATCCGCTTAACGTATAAGAAGATTGTTTTTTAAGTATCACATACTCGCCGTTCACTTCCCATTGGATACCCGTATGCTCGAACAGGGTAGCAAGGGCACTTTCCAGGCTGTGCATATCGAGATGCTTACCGGCATAGGGAATGTCGAGCTTGATAGAAGCATCGTACACAAAGCTGACCGGATATACTTGTTTCACCTGTTCCATCAGGTCTTCAATTGTGACCCGATGCTGTGCATACAGGGATAAGGCATTCATCAAAGAAGCCAGAAAAAATAAGGGTAGGATGCGTGTCTTCATCTGCTTTTCTTTGTGATTTTTATATCCAGTGTCTTTTCAATCAACGTGATGATTTCCTCCAGGTTATCCGTCTTGAACTCTCCGGTAATCGTCCGGTAATGTGCCGACGAATACAGGGGTGTGCCATAATAGAGGGACAGTTCTTTGAGTACCTCTTCAATCGGGGTGTTCCGGTAAACGAATTTACCTGTCGCCCATGCCGACGGATTTGGAAAGGCCGGACGGCTCACCACCGGCATTTCGTCGCCATGAGTCAGCATGCCGCACATGTCTTTCGTAAGAATAATCCCGTCTTTGCCGTATCGGGCCTTGAACACCACCTTACCGGATTTTACATACACCCGGGTAGCCGTGTCCTGTCTGGATTCGTCCACTTCAAACTCGGTACCCAGCACTTTCACCTGGGCATAGTTGCTCGTAGCCAGGAAAGGAGAATGTACATTCTTGCGGACGGAAAAATACACCTTCCCGGACAAGTTCACCGCCCGACATTCTTTTCCGTATGTATCCGCATCGTATGATACCGTAGCCCCTTGGGAAAGAATGAGCAGTGTACTGTCCGGCAGAAAATGCCGGCTCACTCCTGCCTCTGCCGTGATGCACACGGTATGAGGTTCCTTTCCACCCCACAGGGTATGATACCCCACGATACAAAGGAATATCGCCGCGGCTATACCCGAAAAATACAGCCAGCGCCTGCCAGACGGATGGGACTGTCCCTCGCCCATCATTTTTCGCAAGGCCTTCTGGGTATCCAGTTTCCCGTATGTATAATACCGAAGGACAAACTGGAGTTTTCTTTCTTCTTTATCTTTCATAAGGAATGTGTTTTTAGATAAGACTGAATGTCCGGCAGAAAATCCTATGCCGGAAACAAAAAATTATCCGAAAAAGAACAGATATACCTTTTGCACTCCTGCTTTTACGGTTTTAATTGCCTTGCTCATCTGGTTCTTCACCGTATGGACAGAGATACCCATTCTGACAGCTATTTCCTCGTATTTCAACCCCTCTTTCTTGGCCAGCAGAAACACTTCCCTGCACTTTTCCGGCAAAGAGTCTATGGCCGTCCATATACGGGCCTCATCGTAAGCCCATTCTTCACATTCTTCGTCCGAAAGGACCTCTTCAAGGTCGGAAGGCTGCACGTTGCTGTCAATCAATGAATCTTTCTTCAAAATGTCTATGCAGCGGTTTCTCACCATAGAGTACAGGTACGATTTAAGGCCACTTGCGTCCATTCCCCTGTCCTTCCGCCTCCACAGTTCCATGAAACAGTCCTGTACCGTATCTTCCGCATCATCAATATCTTTCAGGTAATGAAGTGCGAACAGACAAAGCGGGCGATAATATTGAAGGAAATGCTCTCTGAATATTTTTGTATTGATGTCCATGTCCAAGTGTGATTGATAGATTCGCATTTTTAGGAAAACTCAGAATCGAAAGTTTACCACTATGAAAGGACTCGTCTTTTATTATATTTAAACACAAGAACATTCTTTTATACATCCTTTAAGTAACGATACGAGAAAGGTCTACAAACTGGGAGTAAACTTCAGCCATCGTACACGCAGCATCGAAAAATGGGTGACAGAAGGATGACTACATAACCATTCTGTAACGAGTCGGCAGGTATGACGGTTCCTTCAAGACGGAAAACGGGACTTACCACCTTGTCCTGTCGGGAACAAGACAAGACGATACCCCCCACTAAAAGCATAATAAGGAGACCCACGCGATTCATATCCACTAGATTTCTTCTCATAGTTTACCTCTTTCCAATCAGATTTATTTGGCCGAGTAAATATAGATACTTTTTTTGAATCCAAAAATCGGTTGGCAGAATTAAACGCCCCCACCTCTTTCTCTCCACCTCAAAGCACTTTCTATGTTTTCCTTGCGCAAAACCTACGTTTCCCGATGCAGAAACCTACGTTTCGCGCAAGGAAAACGTACGGTTCCGCATAAGGAAACGTAAAAGACTTCTTTCCGTCCGGAAGTATTCGCTTTGATAATTCCAGCTATTTTTCGTAACTTCGCACGTTCATCTAACAAGAAGAGACACATGTCAGAAAATGATTTTATTACCATAAAGGGTGCCCGGGTGAATAACCTGAAAAACATCGACGTACGTATCCCCCGCAACAAGCTGGTAGTCATTACCGGACTGTCCGGTTCGGGAAAGTCGTCGCTGGCATTCGACACGCTGTATGCCGAAGGGCAAAGACGTTATGTGGAAAGCCTGTCTGCCTACGCCCGCCAGTTTCTCGGACGTATGAGCAAACCGGAATGTGACTTTATCAAGGGTATCCCGCCGGCCATCGCCATCGAACAGAAGGTGACGAGCCGCAACCCGCGTTCTACCGTAGGCACATCGACCGAGATTTATGAGTACCTGCGTCTGCTTTTCGCACGGGTGGGAAAGACCTATTCGCCCGTGAGCGGACAACTGGTGAAGAAGGACAGCGTGGAAGACATCGTGAACTGCATGCTGTCGTATCCGAAGGGTACACGCTACACGGTGCTGACCCCCATCCTTCCCCGCGACGGAAGAACCGTGGCGGAACAGCTGGACATGGACATGAAGCAGGGATTCACCCGACTGGAGGTGGACGGCGAGATGGTACGCATTGAGGACTACACCTACCACGAAAGCGACAAGGTGTATCTGCTGGTCGACCGTATGAGCTGCGACGACAGCAAGGATGCCATCAGCCGACTGACGGATTCTGCCGAAACGGCCATGTACGAAGGCGACGGCACGTGCATGCTCCGTTTTTACTTGTCGGACGACACCCGCCTGCATGTGTTCAGCACAAAATTTGAGGCTGACGGCATCAAGTTTGAAGAACCGAACGACCAGATGTTCTCGTTCAACTCGCCACTGGGAGCTTGTCCTACGTGTGAAGGCTTCGGCAAGATTATCGGCATCGATGAACATCTGGTAATCCCCAACCGGGCACTGAGTGTGTACGACGGGGCCGTGCTCTGCTGGCGGGGCGAGAAAATGGGAGAATGGCTGAACGAGTTCCTGCGGGAAGCGCCGGCCCACGATTTTCCCATCTTCACGCCGTATTATGAACTGACGCAGGAACAGAAGGATTACCTCTGGCACGGACCGAGAGAGAAGGTCTGCATCGACTCTTTCTTCAAGATGCTGGAGGAAAACCAATACAAGATACAGTATCGCGTGATGCTGGCCCGCTACCGGGGAAAAACGACCTGCCCCACTTGTCATGGCAGCCGACTGAAAAAGGAAGCCAGCTACGTGCGGGTAGGCGGAAAGAACATCTCGGAACTGGTGGAAATGCCGATTACCCAGTTGCAGGAGTTTTTCCGTACCTTGACCTTGGATGCCCACGACACCCTCGTGGCACAACGGTTGTTGAGTGAAATCAAGAACCGCCTGACCTTCCTGTCGGATGTGGGACTGGGCTACCTGACCCTGAACCGGTTGAGCAACTCGCTTTCCGGAGGTGAAAGCCAGCGAATCAACCTGGCTACCTCGCTGGGTAGCAGCCTGGTGGGCTCGTTATACATCCTCGACGAACCGAGCATCGGATTGCACAGCCGCGACACCACCCGCCTCATCAAGGTGCTGCGCCAGCTGCAACAGCTGGGCAACACGGTGGTAGTGGTGGAGCATGACGAGGAAATCATCCGCGCAGCCGACTACATCATCGACATCGGTCCGAAAGCCGGACGACTGGGTGGACAGGTGGTATATCAGGGCGACATGAAAGACTTGCACAAAGGCAGCGACAGCTATACCGTGAAATACCTGCTGGGAGAAGAAACCATCGACCCACCTGCCAGCCACCGCCCGTGGAACAACTACATCGAAATCAAGGGAGCCCGCGAGAACAACCTGAAAGGCATCGACGTACGCTTCCCGCTCAACGTGATGACGGTGGTGACGGGTGTCAGCGGTTCCGGAAAGAGTACGCTGGTGCGCGACATTTTCTACAAAGCCCTGAAGCGGGAATACAGTGAGTCGAGCGAACGTCCGGGCGAATTTGTCTCATTGGGCGGCGACATCCATCAGGTGAACGACATTGAATTTGTAGACCAGAATCCGATTGGGAAATCTTCCCGAAGCAATCCGGTGACCTACGTCAAGGCGTACGATGAAATCCGGAAACTGTTTGCCGACCAGCCGCTGGCCAAGCAAATGGGATACAGCGCAGGCTATTTCTCGTTCAACACGGAAGGCGGACGCTGCGAAGAATGCAAGGGAGAAGGTACGGTGACGGTAGAAATGCAGTTCATGGCCGACTTGGTGCTGGAGTGCGAATCTTGCCACGGCAAACGCTTCAAGAACGACACGCTGGAAGTGAAGTTCGAAGGGAAAAACATCTACGACGTACTGGAAATGACGGTCAACCAGGCCATCGAGTTCTTCACGGAACACAACCAGAAGAAGATTGTCAAGAAACTGCGTCCGTTACAGGATGTGGGGCTGGGCTACATCAAGCTGGGACAGTCCTCTTCGACCCTTTCCGGAGGAGAAAACCAGCGCGTAAAACTGGCCTACTTCCTCAGCATCGAAAAGGCACAGCCTACCATCTTCGTGTTCGACGAACCGACCACAGGCTTGCACTTCCACGACATCAAGAAACTGCTGGAGGCCTTCGATGCCCTCATCAGCCGGGGACATACCTTGGTCATCATCGAGCACAACATGGATGTCATCAAGTGTGCCGACTATGTCATCGACCTCGGACCGGAAGGGGGCGACATGGGAGGAAATCTGGTAGTAGCCGGTACGCCGGAAGAGGTAGCCCAATGTGCGGCTTCCTATACGGGGCAATACCTGACCGAAAAACTCAATCCGCAATCTTAACGCACCAAATACATGACTCAAATACTTGAAACCCTATATAACCGACTGACCGGACATGCCCCTGAAAGCATAGAGGCACTGCCGGGAGCCGGTTCCAACCGAAGCTATTATCGTCTGAAAGGCAGCCCTTCCCTTATCGGAGTGTGCGGTACTTCACGTGAAGAGAACGAAGCCTTCATCTACCTGTCGCATCATTTTCAGGCACAGCATTTACCCGTACCGGCAGTGCATGCTGTTTCCGACGACGGACTCTGCTACCTGCAGGATGATTTGGGCACGGATTCCCTGTTCCAGCTCATCGCCCACGGAAGAGAGACGGGAGAATTTGACGAGACGGAACGGAACCTGCTGAAAAAGGTCATCCGGCTGTTGCCCCGCGTGCAGTTTGAAGGGGCACAAGGGCTGGATTTCGGGAAATGTTATCCGGCGGTAGATTTTGACCATAGAAGCATCCTGTGGGACTTGAATTACTTCAAATATTGTTTTCTGAAAGCGACGGGCATCGATTTCCGGGAAGATTTGCTGGAAGATGACTTTGATGCCCTCTGCCGGACCCTGATGGGAAGCATGGAAACCCAACCGGTATTCATGTACCGCGACTTCCAAAGCCGGAACATCATGGTGAAAGACGGAGAACCTTACCTGATAGACTTTCAGGGAGGACGTAAAGGGCCGATTTATTACGACGTGGCTTCTTTCCTCTGGCAGGCAAAAGCCCACTATCCGGACAGTCTCCGCCAGGAACTGATAGACGAGTACCTGGAGGCCCTTCACCCGTACAAGCCAATCGAAAAAACAGAATTTCTGTCCCATCTGCGCCATGTGGTATTGTTCCGCACGCTGCAGGTACTGGGAGCTTACGGCTTCCGCGGTTATTTCGAAAAAAAGGCACATTTCATTGAAAGCATTCCTTTCGCCATCGAGAACCTGCGCCAGCTGTTGCAGGAAGGCTTCCCGGAATATCCTTATCTCTGCGAAGTATTGCAGCGCATGACGGAACTGAAACAGTTTGCCGTTGTCCGCAACCGCCGCAACCTGACGGTCACAGTGATGAGTTTCTCCTACCGGAAAGGGATTCCGACAGACGAAAGCGGAAACGGCGGAGGATACGTGTTCGACTGCCGCGCCGTACACAACCCCGGACGCTACGAGCAGTACAAGTCGCTCACGGGACGGGATGCACCGGTCATCGAGTTTCTGGAAAAAGACGGAGAAATCACGGAGTTCCTGCGCCATACCGATGCCTTGGTAGATGCCCACGTACAGCGTTTTCTGGAGCGGGGTTTCTCACACCTGATGATTTGCTTCGGCTGCACCGGCGGACAGCACCGCTCGGTATATTCTGCACAACGCACGGCTGAACACTTATATGAGAAGTTCAAAATCAACGTACACCTGATTCATCGGGAACAACAAATAGACCAATTACTGAAAGCCAAATGAAAGCCATGATATTTGCCGCCGGACTGGGTACCCGGCTCAAACCGCTGACCGACCACATGCCCAAAGCCTTGGTGCCGGTGGCCGGACGCCCCATGCTGGAGCATGTGATTCTCAAACTGAAAGAAGCGGGATTTACCGAACTGGTCATCAACATCCATCATTTCGGAGAACAGATTCTCGATTTCCTGAAAGCCAACCAGGATTTCGGACTGACCATCCACATCAGTGACGAACGCGAGATGCTGCTGGATACGGGAGGCGGTATCAAGAAAGCGGCGACTTTCTTCACGGGAACGGAACCCTTCCTGGTACACAATGTGGACATCCTGTCGAATGCTAACCTGAAAGAAGTCTACGAGTTCCACCGGAAAAGCCAGAATCTGGCCACCCTGCTGGTCAGCCCGCGCAAGACTTCACGTTATCTGCTGTTCGATGCAGACAACCGCCTGAGGGGCTGGATTCACAAAGACACCCTGCAGACCAAACCGGAAGGATTGGTATATGAACCGGGAAAATACCGCGAATATGCGTTCAGCGGCATCCATGTGATTTCACCGGAATTATTTCATTATATGGAAGGAGAACAATGGAACGGCAAATTTCCCATCATGGATTTTTACCTGCATACCTGCCAGCAGCTCCTGCTCGGCGGATGCGTGAAGGAAGATTTGCAACTGATTGACATCGGCAAACCGGACACACTGGCCCGGGCCGAAGAATTTCTACAGCATTAACATTAATACCATGTAACGGCACTACCCGTATTGCTTCGCTGGTCCCACTTCAGGGCATCGGTCAGCATACTGGAGTTGGCACGGATGGAGAAATTGTAGGAAGTGAACGGGCCGAACACCAACCCACAGCTCATATTAAAACAGTGCAAGTCGCGGGTAATGTTCAAGGTGGTCATAGACATTTCCTTAGTGGTAAAGTCATACCCTGTAGAATACGTCATGTTCCAGCGGCTTCCAATCTTGAAGTTACCCGACACGTTCAATGAATGGGTCAGTGAATACGGATACCGCATCTTCTTGATGTTGATATTCTTCGTACGGTCTTCGCGAATGCTATAACTGTAACTCAAGCTGATGCTCCAAGGGAATTTAAAGGCCAAGTAACCGTCTGAATCGACAGAAGCCTTTTCCGTTTTTCGCATATTGGAGTTATTATTCTGATTTTCGCTTTCCTCCGTATCCTCTTCCTCGTCTTCCGAATCCTCCTTCTTCTTCTTGTTCTTGTCTTCGTTCTCATCCTTCTTGCCGAAGAGCTTCTTAAAGGTATCGTTGTTCAAGGTATAAGAGAACGAGCCGCTGTATCCCTGGAAACGTCCGAAACGTCCGTACGACCATTCTGTACGGTCGCCTACCACCACATTACCATTTTCATCAAACTGGTAGGCATACGTGGCGAATGACGCATTCATATTGAAAGTATAGTTATTGGGGAACTTCAGACGAAGGTTCATGCTCAAGTCGCTCCATTTCTTGTTGGCCATATCGTAGGACAGAGAAGCACCCAGCTGGTCAATCAAGCTGATTTTCTTGTAACCGGTGGTATCCTTGTCCGACTTCATCTTCATTTCAAGATTATTGTCTACCGAGAAACTGATATTCTGTGACATTGTTTTTCCAGGATAACCATATACCGCCCCTTCATACGGTGAATATTCCACCGTACGCACCTCTCCGTCTTCGTCTGTATAAGTATAAGTATCATAATAGCCATAACGAGACTTACCGAAGTTCGGTGTATACGTATAGCTGACTGTCGGCGTAAAGACGTGACGAATCTGGATTTCCTTGCTCTTCATGAACAACGGTTTGTACATACCATACAGCTTGGTATTCATCTGCAACGCCAAGTTATAGTCGTACACGCGGTTGAAACCATTGATGGTATCGCGGCGTACATGGTCATTGGAAGCCGGACTGGGGTCGTAGCTCTGCTTCACCTTCCGCAAATACCAGCGTTCAGTGTAATTGAACGAAGGTACGATGTTGATATACTTGAACAGGTTGAAGGTGGCCGAAACCGGAATCTTATGCTGCATACCATTTTCCCACTGGGTCAGCGGCGTCTTGAAAAGCAGGTTGTCCTTCGTACTGATGGAGTTCGTGATACTTCCGGTATACTGCAAAGAAATTTTCTCATACCATCGCTCATCGCCTGCCGCTTTCTTCCGCTTGAACGGATAGATACGGTTCAAGGAGATATTGACATCCGGTAAAGTCATGCTCAAAGAAGAGTCACGCGTGTTCTGCGTAATATTGAACGCTCCCGAAATATTCAAACCGATTTCCGGAAAGTTACGGGAGTAGCTCACACTGGATGCCTTGGTATTTTGGGCATACTGCTGCGGATTGTACAAGCTGCTCAAACTGGAACGGTCGTAGCTACTGGTGGCAAAATTCACGCTGGCCGAGAACGAACTGTTCGGATTGGCCTTTGCATCCTGCCGGTGACTCCACTGGATACGGAAGTCCTTCGACACCGAATAGTCGGGCATATTCTTTTCACCGGTTTTCGTCACCAAGTAACTGGCATTGAAAGAGCCGCTGTATTTGTAGCGTTTGTTATAGTTGGATGCAGCCGAAAGTCCCCATGACCCTTTCGTAAAGATTTCGCCCAACACCTTCAAGTCCATCTTGTCGCTGATGGCAAAATAATATCCTCCATCACGCAGATAGAAACCACGGTTCATTTCATCTCCATACGTCGGCATGATGAAACCGGAAGAATAGCTGCTGTTGAACGGGAAAAATCCGAACGGAACGGCAATGGGCAGAGGCACATCCTCTACCACCAGCTGGGCCGGACCAAATACTACATTCTTCTTGGGACGGACCTTCGCCATGGACATCTTCAGATAGAAGTGCGGATGATCAGGATTATCACAGGTAGTATACATCCCTTCCCCCATGTAAATCTCATCATTTGCACCTTTCTTAGCTTTCTTACTGGTTACATACCCTTCACCCTGCTGTGTGACAATATTGTTGATGAATCCTTTCTTCGTCTTGAAGTTATAGCGCATAGTCTTGGATTCGTACGGGGTCTCTCCATCCTTGAATACCGGCGTACCACTCTCCACTCCCGTCGTATCGGCCACGCCTCTTGCATAGACCGTACTACTGTCCATATTCATGGAGATGATTGCCGAAGTCAGTTCGATATTCTGGTAATTGACTTTTCCCTCCCCGTAAAGATGCGCATAGCCTCCCTTGGTAAAGACAATGGAATCGTTGGCCTCGTAAATGACAGGGGCATCCAGCGGCTCCTTCTTCTTGGCTGTGTCTGCGGCCAAAGTATCTATTCCCAGCGAATCCATCGCCAATGAATCCCGCTGAAGAGAATCGGCTGTCACAGAATTTCGGTCCCCTCCCCGCATACGTTTTCCTCTCACACGCTGCGCTTCGGCATAGAATGAGCAGAAAAAGCCAAAAACAAACAAGGATAGCAGTAAATATATGGTTCTTTTAAATGATGTCATTACCGTTTTCTTACGCAATATGCGGTGCAAAAGTAAGCATTATCCGATAAATAAACGCCAAACCCTTTCTTATTTATGTATTTTTAGTTCTATAAGAAGAGTTTACACCAGGCATCGAAACGGGTAAGGCCTTCGTCTCCATGCTTTTCGATGCTCTTACGGGCCTTCTCCACACTTTTCTCCTTATCAAGTTTGGTCTTTGAATAGAACTTATCGGCAAAACAGATAATCTGTTCTTCCAGGCTGACGGGAATCATATCGCGGTGAGGTATCGGCAGGTTCTGTTTAAGAATAGCCTGCAAGGACAGTCCGGCCCCCGTGTGACGCTCACACACCAAGGCATGACGCGGATACCCTTCACGCGCCACCAGCTCTGCTCCCAGATAACCATGGCAGATATAGGGATATTTACCAAAACAATAAATGCCATCGGCATCGGTCTCGAAAATCCCGATGTCGTGCAACATGGCGGCCTCCTCAATAAAATTCAAATCCAGATTCAGTTCCGGATGTTTTCGGGCCATGGCCAGTGCCTTATCGGCCACCGAACGGCTGTGTACCAGCAGAATGTGTCTCAACTCATTTTCTACCGGATAATAATTGTCTATCAATGCAAGTGGATTCATCATAAAGGTGCTATATTTGTAAAAAGTCTCACAAATCTATAAAAAATCCATGAGTTACACGAAAAGATTCCGATTGAATTACATACTGGGGCTATGCTGTCTCTGGTTTGGAGCCCTGCAAGGACAAGCCACTGTGCGCAACGGGGCCGACCAACTGGATAAATTACTTCCGTTGCTGGAAGGGAAACGGGTTTCGCTCGTCGTCAACCACACTTCACTTTGCGGAAAAACCCATTTGCTGGACACCCTGTCTACCTACCTCAAAATCGTGCAGGTGTTTGCACCGGAACACGGATTCCGGGGAGAGGCCGATGCCGGAGAAAGTGTCAACGACGGGAAAGACCTCCGCACGAGAGTCCCCATCCGTTCTCTTTACGGGAAAAACAAGAAACCGCTTCCCTCCCAACTGGCAGATACGGATGTGTTGGTTTTCGACATGCAGGATGTAGGTGCCCGGTTCTATACCTATCTAAGTACACTTTATTACGTGATGCAAGCCTGTGCAGAGAATCATAAGGAACTGATTGTGCTGGACCGCCCCAATCCATGCGATTACGTAGACGGCCCGGTACGAGAAAAAGCCTATAAAAGTTTTGTGGGCATGCTTCCTATCCCGGTGCTTCACGGCTGTACGCTGGGCGAACTGGCCCGGATGATCAACGGAGAAGGATGGCTGGGCCACCAACTGCAATGTTCCCTGCACATCATCCCCGTGGAAGGCTGGAGACACGGACAATCGTATTCGCTTCCGGTGAAGCCCTCCCCCAATCTTCCCAATGACCTTTCCATTGCACTCTATCCTTCCCTCTGCCCTTTTGAAGGTACTGCGGTGAGCGTAGGAAGAGGTACCCTATTCCCGTTCCAGATAGCAGGCTCACCCGATTTGCGCAAAGCCTTTTCCTTCCATTTCACACCCAAAGCACTGGAAGGATTCGACAAGCATCCCCTGTACTGCGACCGTACTTGCTACGGAATAGATTTACGTACAACAGACCAGCTCCCTCAAGGCTTTTCCTTGCAATACGTCATCCAATTCTACCGAGCCTACCAGGCCCTCTATCCGGATGCAGAGAAACGGTTCTTCACCCGTCCCCGATGGTTCGACCTATTAATGGGGACCTCACAAGTACGCAAGGATATCCTGCAAGGAAAGCCCGAAACGGAAATCCGCCGGACCTGGGAAAAAGATTTGCAACTCTATCGGACTATCCGTGCCAAGTATCTGCTATATGAATAAAAAAGAGCGGACAGCAGTCTCCTCCTGAGAGATTCCTGCTGTCCGCTTCTGTATTCTTTTAATTTCAAGAATTATTTTTTCTTCATTTTCTGCATCATACCTGCCATCTTGCTGCCTGTCACCATCTTCATCATCTTGCGGGTCTGGTCGAACTGTTTCAGCAAACGGTTCACTTCCTGAATGCTGGTACCGCTACCTTTAGCAATACGTGTACGGCGTGTACCGTTCAGAATTTCCGGATGTGTACGTTCTTCCGGTGTCATGGAATAGATGATGGCTTCAATGCTCTTGAAAGCGTTGTCGTCAATGTCTATATCCTTAATGGCCTTCCCCACTCCCGGAATCATGGAAGCCAGTTCCTTCAGGTTACCCATCTTCTTAATCTGGTGAATCTGCGTCAGGAAGTCGTTGAAATCAAACTGGTTCTTCTGGATTTTCTTCTGCAGGCGTTTGGCCTCTTCTTCATCATACTGTTCCTGTGCGCGTTCTACCAAAGAAACGATATCACCCATACCCAGGATACGGTCGGCCATACGGGCTGGATGGAACTGGTCTACAGCGTCCAGTTTTTCACCCGTACCGACAAACATAATCGGCTTGTTGACCACGGTACGAATAGACAGGGCCGCACCACCACGTGTATCACCATCCAACTTGGTCAGTACCACACCGGTGAAATCCAGACGTTCGTTGAATTCACGGGCTGTATTCACCGCATCCTGTCCGGTCATGGCATCTACCACGAACAGGGTCGCATCCGGATTGATGGCCTTCTTGATGGCTTCAATCTCGTTCATCATCTGCTCGTCAATCGCCAGACGTCCTGCCGTATCGACAATCACCAGGTCATAACCTTTTGCCTTGGCTTCCTGAATGGCATTCAACGCAATCTGCACAGGGTCTTTGCTATCCGGTTCGCTGAACACCGGCACTTCCACCTGCTGCCCCAGCACTTTCAACTGTTCGATAGCAGCCGGACGATACACGTCGCAGGCTACCAGCAAAGGCTTGCGGTTTTTCTTGGCCTTCATCATACGGGCGAGCTTGCCAGAGAAGGTAGTCTTACCAGAACCTTGCAAACCTGACATCAGGATGACAGCCGGACGGTTTTTCAACTCGATTTCTGCCGTATCTCCCCCCATCAGGGTAGTCAATTCATCGTGTACTATCTTTACCATCAACTGGCTGGGCTTGACTGCTGTCAAGACATTCTGTCCCAAGGCTTTTTCCTTTACCGTATCGGTAAAGTTCTTCGCCACTTTATAATTCACGTCCGCATCCAACAAGGCACGACGGACATCTTTCAAGGTTTCGGCCACATTGATTTCGGTGATTTTACCTTCACCTTTCAATATTTTAAACGACCGTTCCAGTCTTTCACTTAAATTATCGAACATATATGTTGCTTTTTTATTTATTATCAAAATTTTCCAGCGTGCAAAATTACAAAAAAATCAGTATGCTCAAATCTTTTTATTCTGCCATTTTGCTTTTTTCAGATAAATGAGGCTGAAAGCCAGCATCAATATATAATAAATGACCTCGGTAGTAAAGCAAATATCCACCGGTGCCTGGAGAATCATGCCTACTCCTACCACATAGAGGGCATAGAACACTTGCACGCATACTTCAAGCACCAAGGCAGCCTGCGTGTTTCCCGTACCGGATATGCCATTGAAATACACATTGGCCAGTGAGGAAATCAACATGGCCCCACACACCACATACAAGGCCGATACGGACTCGCGCAACAAGGCTTCTTCATTGGTATAAACCGACAAGATACTTTCAGGAAAAGCGACACAAAGTGCCACACAGACGACCATAATCAAAAAAGACATGCGGGCAATCTTATGCAGCAACGTCAATACGCCCGAAACTCCTCCTGCCCCAATCAGGTTGCTGACCAACGTGTTGGCCGAGGTGGACAGTGCCTGTACGGGTATCAGCAACACCACATACACGCTGCGCACAATATTGGCAATGGCCAGCTGCCGCTGTCCCAAACGTTCCAGTGCCATGAAAAAGACAAACCAGATGGCCATGGCCAGAAAATACTGCACCATCGTAAAGCAGGAGATACGCAAGATACGCATCACCATCGCCATGTCGAATTGTCCGAAACGGTTCAACCCGTATTTCTTCAAATCTACCTTATAACAGGTATATAGCAGGAAAAACACCAGTGAAGAAGCTTCCGCAATGACAGAGGCCAATGCAGCTCCCCGTACCCCCATCTCCGGCAAGCCCAATTCTCCAAAAACCAACCCATAGTCTAACACCACATTCACCAGTGCCATGACTACTGCGTTCAAAGTCAGTACCTTCGTACGGGTAATCCCGATATACAACCCCCGGAACATGACATTCACAAAAGCGAAAAGGAAGCCCCAAATGCGCCAGACAAAGAATTCATACGTGGCTTCATAAATGGAATCGGAAGTAATCAGCAGGCGAATCAACGGTCCGGCAGAAAAATACATCAATGCCAACAGGCAGACGGCCATTCCGAAACTGAAAGCCGTGCCTTGCCACATGACCGGTCCCACGGCTCGATAATTGCCTTCACCGTTGCGTCGGGCTATCAGTATCTGTGAACCGACACTGAATCCAAAAGCAATGGTGTACACACAGATATACAACAATCCTCCCATGGCCGATGCCCCCAATGCGACCTCGCCCACACGCCCTAAAAAGGCCGTATCGGTCACGTTAATCACATTCTGAGCCAGCAAGCCCAGAAAAATCGGATAGGTCACATGCCAGATTTCTTTATTGGTGTACATACGTCAGGAATAAATTGAGTAAAAACCGCATACTTTTGCAAAGATACACATTTCGCACAAGATGTAAAGGAAAAGGTCTGAAATCACCTTCCCTCTTCATTCGTTTCAAGTAAAACAATTTCATTTAAAATAAATTTTGCACATTTTGTTGGTTCCTGCGCAATTTTAGATTACTTTTGCGACCTATTTCTAACAAACAACCTATTAAAACGAATGAAAAAAATTCTTTTCCTCAGTGCAGCGACACTGTGTCTTTCTTTCCCTGCTTTTGCGGGAGATTATCTTACGAATACCAACCAGCATGCCGCTTTCCTCCGTATGGTCGCACGAGGGGCTTCCATCGATGTAGATGGTGTGTATAGTAACCCTGCCGGACTTTCCTTCCTGCCCCACGAAGGATTCTATCTGTCACTGACCGGACAAAGTGCTTATCAGACACGCGAAATAAATGCTACGTTCCCACTCTTCCAACAAGCGGACGGCGTCGGAACCAACCGTCAGTATAAAGGAACAGCTTCTGCTCCTCTCATCCCCAGCTTCCAAGGACTCTATAAAAAAGACAAATGGGTGATTTCTGCCAGCTTCGCCATTACGGGAGGTGGAGGAAAGGCCTCGTTCAGCAACGGTCTTCCCATGTTTGATGCCCTGGCCATGGGAATGATCAGCCAGCAGACGGGCGGGAAAGTCACTCCGCAAATGTACGACATCAACACCGCCATGGACGGCAAGCAGTATATTTACGGACTGCAACTGGGATTAAGCTATAAAATCAATGACTGGCTGAGCGTTTTTGCAGGTGGACGAATGAATTACGTAAGCAGTGGATACGAGGGATACCTGAAAGCGCACCTGAAAGAAAATCTGGGTGGTACCCAACTGGCTAACCTGGAACTGAACTGTGACCAAAGCGGATGGGGACTGACTCCTATCCTCGGGATAGATGCCAAACTGGGACGCTGGAACCTGGCAGCCAAATATGAATTCAAGACAAACCTGAACATCGAAAACAAAACCAATGTACTGGAAGTGCCTGCAGGTACTCCGGAAGCTATCATGAAACCTTACGCCGACGGTGAGCAGACACCAAGCGACATTCCTGCCTTCCTGAGTGTAGCCGCCGGATACGAAATTCTGCCCAACCTGCGTACTTCGGTGGAATATCATTTCTTCGATGACAAGCATGCAGGCATGCTGAACGACCGCCAAAAGACCCTGAAACACGGTACACATGAATACCTGGCAGGCCTGGAATGGGACATCACCAAACGGCTGACCGTCAGCGGGGGCTACCAACGGACAAATTATGGTCTCAGTGATGAATTCCAGACCGACACCAGCTTCTATTGTGATTCCTATTCCTTGGGCTTTGGGGCCAGAATCAACTTCACGCAAGCCTGGAGCATCGATGTGGCTTACTTTTGGACACACTATGACAAATACACCAAAGAAGTGGCCAGCTACAACGGTACCGGACTCAGTGGAACAGACGTCTACCATCGTACCAACAAAGTCTTCGGCCTGAGCTTGAATTATAAATTTTAAACTTTTTCCGCTTCGTATCACAGATGTCCAATCATTTTTGATATGAAGCGGAAATTTTATATCCGGTTCTTTCATCTAGACAAATTGTTACACTCTTGCTTGTTATAAGAAAAAAAATATCACTCATTGTCTTTTTTCTTCACTTTTTATATATTTGTGACCGAATATCCTTACAAACCCTTCAAAAATTAAACTATGAGCAAGAAACTATCGTGGGTATTATTAACCCTATTAGGAAGTGTTGCCTTTACTGGATGTACGGATGAAGATCCACAAGACAATGACTCTTCCCTCAACCACTCCGACAATGAAGAGAATACAAATAGCGATTCATCGCAAAGTATATCCACCGAAACGTATTATGCCAACATGTTTGGGAAGGAAATCTTGGAAACTTACTATCTGTGGAACGAAGAAATCCGTGACGACCTGAACCAATGGAACATTGAAACCAACAATGATCCTATCGGCACATTCAGCCGGATAAGATACCACGAAGGGGAAAAATACATAGACAAATGGTCCATGCTTACCAACGATATGACTTCCCTTACAAATAATATGAACGGCACAACCACTTCATTTGGATGGAACTTGACCATTTACAATATGTCAAGTACAGTAAACAGAGAGCAATACATAGGGGTAGTCAATTTCGTATACAAAGATTCTCCCGCCGCTAAAGCAGGTCTTAAACGAGGAGACATCTTGCTCACTTTGGATGGTAAAATCATCAATTCCGAGAATTACATGAATCTGTATTCTAACAGTACATTGACTGTCACGCTCGGACTGCTGGATCCGGAAAGTTATACTATTCAAGACCAAAACAAGGAAGTATCACTTACCGCCGTTTCCATGTATGAAAACCCGGTCATTTGCGATTCCATCTATGAATTCAACGGTAAAAAGGTAGGATATCTGGCCTACACCAGTTTTGATTTTGCTTCCATTCCTCAGGTTATCGAAATCAGCCGCAAATTCAAGGCAGAACAAGTCAAAGAACTTATCCTCGACCTACGCTATAATACCGGAGGATATGTGACCACAGAACAGGTGCTGGCCTCTCTGTTTGCCCCCCAAGCCGCAGTAACCAACAAAGAAGTTTTTGAGAAAGAAGTTTATAACAAAGCCTTGACTCAATATTACCAAGAAAAAGGCATAAACCTGGAATCTCATTTTGAGACTGATTTTGAGTATCAGGACCAGGGCCAAACCGTAAAAGTGAATACCAAAGATGCCAATATCGACTTGGAAAAGATTTATGGTCTGATAGGTTCCAGATCAGCATCAGCTTCAGAAGCTCTTTTGGGAGGACTGATGCCTTACACTCAGATAGAACTTATCGGAAGCCAGACGCAAGGGAAATACTGTACCGGGTCCCTCATTTCAGCCAAAGATTTCTATATAAATACACCAGCCGAACTTAACAATTGGGGAACCTACGTCATGATAAATATTTATCAGAACGCTCGAGGCGAAACACCCTGCATGCCCGATGGACTGATTCCCGACATTGCCGTGGACGATACTCCATTGCTTCCCTATGCAATAGGGGATGTGAACGAACCTTTATTGAAGCAAGCACTCATAGAAGCCGGACGTACATACGATGAGAGCTCGACATCTAGAACTCTCAGCCGTAGCATGGTTCCCAAATTCCGCAAACTTCCTCAAGCAGAAAACAGGACTTTTGGAAAACGTATCCTGACGTTACCTTCGACAGTCATCCGCGATATGCTAATCAAAGCGGAAGCTCAATAACATCGTCACACTCAAAAAAATCAGCCGGCCAACCTCATAGAGAGAGTTAGCCGGCCAATTTTTTCCATAAAACATACAGATATTTTTAAAAAGATTATTCTTCCCACACCAGATATGCAGAAATCAGCCAGTGATTCAATTCATTGCCGCTTGCAGGCTGTGCCTCAGGAATACTGACCGTAAAGGTATGCTTGCCGGCCTTTAAGTCCTTCAAGCTTATTTCCTCCGGCACCACATCCGAACCCGGGCACCAATTAGAACGAGACAAGTCGGAAGAGGCCAAAGGTTCTTCCACTTCTTTGGTCTTATAGCCTTCCTCACTGATGTAAGCGGCCAAACGTTTGATCAACCATACTCCTGTAGCGGGATTAAAACGACGGAAAGAAGCACAATCATCCCGCCAAGGAATGAAATTATAGACCTCTTTCCCATCTACAGAGAGAATATTTCGCTTCTGTACAAATTCATCCCCACCTTCATGACCTCCATGGCCGGTAACAATGTATTTCAGACGTACATTCTTTGCATTCTCCGGTAATACGAAATCAGTGGAAACTGATTTGCGCGCAAAAATATCCGGATAAGTCTGCCCGATATAATACACCGTATTCATCAAGGGCTCTACATGACGGCGTACCAGTTTTTCGCAAGTCACCGGAGTTTCCTTTATCTTCAGCTCCATACTGGCCACATAACCTTCTTTTGTCCAGGTATCAATAAAAATGCCGACATAGGCTTCTCCCTTCAAAGCCGGATATAAATCGGTGATATCTTGCTCCCACTGCACACAGTTCTCCCATTTGGGAATATAGACCGGACGACGCTTACTGGACAACGAATCATCATTCTCACTGTAATATCCCACCCCAAATGGCGTCATGAAACGCATCAGTTCAATCGTAGGCAAGTAGTCCTTTCCAGGTACGATTCCCACCATCTTCTCCAATTTCAAGCTGTCGATTTCCGGAAACTTCTTTTTTCCCTGTGCAATACTCAACAGATTGATGGCCGAATGTTTGGGAATCACAAAGCAAGAACCCGACTTATCCCATCGGTCGCCATTTGAAGCCAACGTCACTTTCACACTCACCGTTACATCCCGTTGATAATCGGGTATCTGAATCTTCTTCAAAATGATACGTCCGTTCACCAAATGAATGACGCCATTGGCATCAGCCTCAGCGTAATTAGGATATGTATCCGGTGCAAAACGAATATTTTCCTTATTAAACACCGCCAAGTTTAAATCTCCCTTGGCCGGGAGTTCCTTATGTCCAGCCGCATAGATATTCATGGCCACGAACAAGGAAACAAACATACTAACTATCTTCATATACTTATAAATGATTATTTTACAACTTCAAAACCTCTCTTGTCCAAGTAGGCCTTAAATTTACGAAGGTATTCTTCGTCCGGACCGTCAAAGAAAGAAACGCCAGAAGCACCGTTGTTAAAAGCTTCATCTAATGCCTGTTCGAATGTATTTTTAATATCCGGGAACATCAGTCCCGCATAAATCTTTGCTTTTCCATGAACAGTCTGGACACTTTCCTTGACCGAACGTCCAATCCATTCCGGCCCTTCATAATAAAAGCCATTATAAATCATCGGGAAATATGCATCGAGAGACCATTCTCCCCAATCCTGACGCACCATCTTACGAGCCATCGACGGACCGGGGAATACAGCTGCAGAAATTTGTTTCCCTTCTGCCTTGAGAGTCCGCGTAATCTTATCCACCACACGCGTAATGGCATCCAAGCGGAAGTTTATCCAAGACTGGTCTTCCATCGGATATTTCAATTCCAACGGATCCTTCCCGGACTGTTCCTTAAACATTCTCCGACACACCTCACAATAACAATAATCGTATTCCGGCAATTCGGCTGTCTGTTCAATACCATAATTCTTCCATAAACTAACCGGCAGCACCACATCCGGGAAACGAACGTAATCCAAATGTACTCCATCCACATAGGGCAAATTCGCTTCTTTCAGATAATCGGCAGCCAGATATTCAGCCACACCTTTATGATTCGGGCATAAAAAACGATAATAATCCACATAAGCCGGTTTATCATAACAAGACTCTCCCTTACGGTTTACGGCAAACCAGTCAGGATGTGTTTCAAGGACCTCCTTACGGTTCATCGTCCACTTCCAATAATGAGCCTCCAGCCCCGCATCTTTACACATCCGATATGTATTCTCGTCATATCCTTCAAACATGACTCCACTAATACCGCATTCTTTCATCAAGGCAAAATGTTTTTTATAAAACTCATCCCCTTTTTCTTTATTGATACGCATCCAGACCCAGTTTTTCACCTGCCGGGGAGTTATCGCCTCACAAGTAAACCGTCCATTCTGGTCCACCACATAACGTACTTTTTCTTCCGGTACGGTTACTGACATGCAAAATGTACGACTGGTAGCTTCTACGGATATTTCCGAACCCACAGGTAAATCCTGCAGTTCCGCATCGGTCAAAAAGAAATTCTCTTTGGCACGCAGATAATTCTTCTCTTTAGCATAATAATCCAGCTGCGCATAAAACATAGCCCACAGCAATTTATAAGCAGCTAAGTTATAGGGATACTTAAATGCATCTGTACCTTTTCCTACCACCTTATCCGAAAGATACAAGAATCCCCATCGGTCGGGCATGTGCATATCAATCCGTCCCGTAGGCATCCATACCCAGTTTTCCTCCCGCTGTCCGGGCTTCAACCACTGCACCCGTGAGAAATTAATACGCCAGTAATTCCCTGCCTTAGCCGGGTTGGAGAAATTTACCGTCAACGCCTTATGAGGTATAGCCATTTCTACCGTCCATTGTTTGTCTTTATCGTCCGACCTGTTCAAAGTTCCTTCACGATGTACAGCCAGTTGCAATCCCGGACAATCCCATTGCACCAGGAAATTACCCCCTGAACGGTAAGGCTTATCCAACATCAAATCGAATATCACTCCCTTTGCATTAGTTTCTATTTCAAAGTAATTCTGCCCATCGCCATCCGGGTCTAAAAATACCTCAAAATCATTATCATAATAAATAATCGTATCCCGCAGACTCAGCTTTGCCTTAATATCTTCTTCCTGCAAAGTGGCAGCCACATAAAGATAGCAATCATCCCACAACATTTTAGCCGATGTATCATAACAAGGCTTGGCAAATCCCTTTCCACTAATATCTACAAAAGAAGAAGTAGGCTGAGCCTTCTGCCAGTCTGCCTCATCCAGCTTCCCATCAATTTTTATTTTTCCATTTGTACGATAGCAGACATAACCTTCGGGCAACGTAAGCATACGCTCGTATCTTGTATATAAATTTTGCGCCCAAAGCTGTCCCACTACTAACAATGCAAACAAACTACATATTACTTGTTTCCTCATGTTCCTGTTTTTATTAATTACTTTCAATTACCTGCCCTGCTCCCCAATACAATTTAACCGGTCCATCCAACAGTACGGCCACAACGGTTATCTGCGGATCCAGCACACGATCAGGCACATCAATATAAAGATTACCAGGAACCTCACTCCAATAGTTTTTGTTGTAAACCTTATAAGATAACATGGCTCCGTTGCCTACTACCCACACCCGGTTCACCTTATTCATCAACCCCTTCACTTCAATCGGTCCGTTAGGCTTGTAAGGCAAATACAGATACAGAATATCCCCCCCCTTATTCAAAGTAGTATATCCTTGAAAATGTTCCGTCGGGATACCCGCACGAGTGTCATAAATAGCTTCTTTGTGTTTCTTGGTCCAACGCCCAAATTCCTTCAAGATAGCCACTTGCTCTTCAGGAATGGTTCCATCTTCCTTCGGGCCGATGTCCAGCAACAGATTTCCTCCCATACTCAGGCAGTCGACAAACGTACGCAACAAAATAAAAGGAGATTTATAATTGGTATCCGTATGCTGATATCCCCACGAGTCATTCATCGTCATACACAACTCCCAGTATTTATCCTGAGGACGCACAATAGGAACCCCCTGTTCAGGAGTCGCATAATCTCCATAACCCTGGATACGGGAATTGATAATCACATTTTTATTGTCCGAACGCAACAAATCTACAATCCCCTTTGAATTCCAAGCCTCAGCCGTTTGCTCCCAGTCACCATCAAACCAATACAAATCCGGTTTCCACGTTTTGTTCAATTCCGACAGCTGTGCCATATTAAATTCTACAAAACGCTTCCAACGTACAGAATCATTAGTATAACGCACATCAGTACGTGTCATATTCGGATAATCCGGATGTGACCAATCCAACAGCGAATAATAAAATCCCAGTTTCAACCCTTGCTTACGGACTTCTTTGACAAAAGGACTGATTAAATCCCGTTTTGCCGGTGTACATTTCACCGTGCTCAACTCTCCCACTTTTGTATCCCACAAAGCCATACCATCATGATGCTTGGTTGTAATGACAGTATAACGTGCCCCACTTTCTTTTATCAGATCCACCCAAGCTTTCGGATCATATTTTGAGGCGGTAAAACCATCCTTCTGACTCATATATTCTTCATAAGGCAGATATTTATTGAAAAAAGACCAGCTTTCGGATACTCCTTTCACCGAATAAATTCCCCAATGAATAAATATGCCCAATTTGGCATCTGCAAACCACTCCATTCTTTTTTCCTTCTGCTCATCCACTTGTCTCTTCTCCGGTGTCTGTCCACAAACAGGAGTCCCCAAAATTCCAAACAAAAGCAGTGCTGCAAAAAAACGATTTTTCATGATAATAAAAGATTTAATTTAACAACAAATTCCTACTTAAGCTCCATAATAGAAACACAAACCAAACTTATTTCCTATTATAAAGAGCAGCCTGAGTATAAAAGCAATAAAGTAACCTGACAATATTCAAATATACGGATTTATTATTTGTAAATAGACTGTTCCATTTTATTTTTACTTATTTTCCTTACATTATACCAATAATATGTATATTATTCAAATTCAACCTGACTTTTCTAGTTCTTAGTATTCCATTGGAGATGCCCAATCCCTTGTCATATATCTAAGCCCAAATATCCAACGCCATATAGGGCATTAAAAAAAATGCTCAATCACTTGTTGAATCAACTATTAAAAAGACAAAAAAGGCCGTCTCTACTGAGACGGCCTTACTCCTTTGCGGAAGCTGGGGGATTCGAACCCCCGGTACGGTTACCCGTACGGCAGTTTAGCAAACTGCTGGTTTCAGCCACTCACCCAAACTTCCAGTAGCTGACTGTAGCGCATACGGGAATCGAACCCGTGTTTCAGCCGTGAGAGGGCCGCGTCCTAGGCCACTAGACGAAAGCGCCATTTCCTTATCCCGAACAAAGCGGAAGCTGGGGGATTCGAACCCCCGGTACGGTTACCCGTACGGCAGTTTAGCAAACTGCTGGTTTCAGCCACTCACCCAAACTTCCAAACCTTTTGGGATAACGCATCTTCTTTCAAATGCGGTGCAAAGATAGAGTGACTTTTTGAGTTGTGCAAACTTTTATAGACTTTTTTTCATAAGGCAGCCCCATCCATCCCACAAAATCTAAACCACATACGTTTTTGTAATTAATACAAATTAATACTATACCATAAAATAGGTATTGTACAACACAAGCTTTTTCGCTAACTTTGCACTCGGTTTAAAGAAACCCAATTCACATAACTTTTAATATTTCAATTTATGGCAATGAATTTTAAAGAAGGTCGTTGGAACCATGAAATCAACGTCACCGATTTCGTAAAGACAAACATTACGCCTTACGAAGGCGACGCTTCATTTCTGATGGGCCCGACCGAACGTACAAAAGCTGTTTGGAACAAATGTCTGGAGGCATTGGCTGAAGAACGTGCAAACAACGGAATACGCTCCCTTGACCCATCTACTGTTTCTACTATCACTTCTTTTGCACCTGGCTATATTGATAAAGAAAACGAAGTCATTGTCGGCTTGCAGACGGACGAAGTATTGCGCCGTGCTATCAAACCTTTCGGAGGTATAAAGGTAGTAGAAAAAGCTTGTCGCGAGAATGGAGTGGAAGTGGATCCAAGAGTAAAAGACATCTTCACTCACTACCGCAAAACCCACAATGATGGAGTCTTCGATGCCTATACAGAAGAAATCCGTTCGTTCCGTTCATTGGGATTCCTGACAGGACTTCCCGACAATTATGCACGTGGACGTATCATCGGTGATTATCGCCGTCTGGCGCTTTATGGACTAGACCGCCTGATTGAAGCCAAGCAAAACGACTTACATCACCTTACGGGTCCGATGACAGATGCCCGTATCCGCCTTCGTGAAGAAGTGGCAGAACAAATCAAAGCCCTGAAAGAAATCAAGATAATGGGCGAACAGTACGGGCTTGAATTAGGACGTCCGGCACTGAATGCACAGGAAGCTGTACAATGGGTATATATGGCTTATCTGGCAGCTGTCAAAGAACAAGATGGTGCAGCCATGTCACTGGGTAACGTTTCTTCCTTCCTGGATATCTATATTGAATACGATATGGCGCATGGTCTTTTGGATGAAGCCCATGCACAGGAGTTGATTGACCAGTTCGTCATCAAATTGCGAATGGTACGCCATCTGCGCATGCAAGCTTATAATGATATCTTTGCTGGCGACCCGACTTGGGTAACGGAATCTATTGGTGGACGTTTCAATGACGGTCGCACTAAAGTGACCAAGACTTCTTTCCGCTTCCTGCAGACACTGTACAACCTTGGTCCCTCACCAGAGCCGAACCTGACTGTACTGTGGAGCCCGGAATTGCCGGAAGGATTCAAGAAATTCTGTGCACAGGTATCTATTGACACCTCTTCCATCCAATATGAAAATGATGACCTGATGCGCGAAGTCCGCAACTCAGACGACTATGGTATCGCTTGTTGTGTATCTTATCAGGATATCGGCCGACACATCCAATTCTTCGGTGCACGTTGCAACCTCGCCAAAGCTTTGCTGCTGGCCATCAACGGTGGACGTTGCGAAAACACAGGAACCCTAATGGTCAAAGACATTCCGGCATTGACCAGCGACGTGCTGAATTTTGAAGAAGTATTGGCCAACTACAAGAAAGTATTGAAAGAAATGGCCCGTGTATATAATGAAGCCATGAACATCATTCACTACATGCACGACAAGTACTACTACGAAAAGGCACAAATGGCATTTGTAGACACTGATCCGGCCATCAATTTGGCCTACGGAGTAGCAGGTATGTCTATCGCAGTGGATTCACTTTCTGCCATCAAATATGCCAAAGTAACTGCCCGCCGCAACGACATCGGCCTGACAGAAGGCTTCGATATCGAAGGAGAATTCCCCTGCTTCGGTAACGACGATGACCGCGTAGACCATTTGGCAGTCGACTTGATTTACTATTTCGATGAGGAACTGAAAAAATTGCCGGTCTACAAGAATGCCAAACCGACCCTGTCTATTCTGACCATTACTTCCAACGTGATGTACGGAAAGAAAACAGGTGCTACTCCTGACGGACGTGCCAAAGGCGTGGCATTTGCACCGGGAGCCAATCCGATGCATGGACGTGACAAGAACGGTGCCATTGCTTCTTTGAGCTCTGTAGCCAAATTGCGCTATCGTGATTCACAGGACGGCATCAGTAACACATTCTCTATTGTTCCGAAGTCATTGGGAGTAGATATGGAAAACCGTATCGAAAACCTCGTCACAATGATGGACGGTTACTTTGTGAAAGGTGCGCACCACCTGAACGTGAACGTTTTGAACCGGGAAATGCTGGAAGACGCAATGGAACATCCGGAAAAATATCCGCAGTTGACCATCCGCGTATCGGGTTATGCCGTGAACTTCATCAAACTGAGCCGTGAACATCAGTTGGAAGTAATTTCACGCAGCTTCCACGAACGCATGTAATTGAAACTAAAAAGTATATTCACTTTAGACACAGGTTACCCCGGCATAATCAAGGGGTAGCTTGTGTCTATTATTTTTTATTTACCTCATGATTAGAGTACATTCATACGAATCACTAGGCACATACGACGGACCAGGGATACGCCTGGTCGTATTCCTCCAAGGCTGTAACTTCCGGTGCCTGTATTGTGCCAATCCGGACACCATTGACGCCAAAGGAGAAAGTAAGGAAACAGCTCCAGAAGAAATTCTCAAAATGGCCGTAAGCCAGAAACCTTTCTTCGGAAAAAAAGGAGGTATCACTTTCAGCGGCGGAGAACCCACTTTCCAAGCTAAAGCCCTGATACCTTTGCTCCGCATACTGAAAGAAGCGGGCATACATATCTGCATAGACACCAACGGAGGAATCTGGAATGAAGATGTAAAAGAGCTTCTTTCACTGGCCGACCTTGTGCTGCTGGATGTCAAAGAATTCAATGACGCACGTCACAAGGTCCTCACCTCCAGAAGTAATGCACAGACCTTGAAAACAGCCGCCTGGCTCGAAGAAAACCAGAAACCTTTCTGGCTACGCTATGTACTGGTACAAAATTACAGTTATTTTAAAGAGGACATAGAAGCCTTGGGTGAACATTTCAAAAACTACCACATGATTGAACGGGTAGAGATACTTCCCTACCACACCTTGGGGGTACACAAGTACGAAGCCATGAAAATGGAGTATAAGCTGAAAGACGTCAAGCTGAATACCCAGGCACAGCTGGACGAAGCCAAACAACTGTTTGACAAGTATTTCAAGACCGTGTATGTGAACTAGTTTCTTTTTTTAAAAAATATTTTGTCTTTTCGTGCAGTATTCCTTTCTATATTCCATTTATTAGTCAGAAAAAAGAAATTTAGACGCTAATATGAAAAGAATACGGTTAGTGAATAGCATCGAGATGGAAAAAGAGAAGGCAAAAAGAATCTCCAGCAAGCAATTGGAAGCCAAGATTACAGCTTTTACCATCTTATTGGCGGTGATCGTCATGAATATATTGTGGTGGACAGGTACACAATTCTTGGAATGGAGTCACAACCACAATATGACCAAAGCTGCAAAACCCTTCATCCAAACTATGCAGCAAAAGTAACCCTTCTTTGAATCGAGGGTAAAAAAAAGTTCCAGCGTCTTTGTGAAGACATTGGAACTTTTTCTTTTATCAGCTTAACCTCCTTATACCAGCAACACAGTCAGTTCACGGGCTCCATGGGCCCCTAAAACCAACGCCTGCTCAATATCGGCTGTTTTGGAAGGACCTGAAATAAATACGCCGTAACCAAATTCACCTGTATCTGTCTTCTGATAGGCCTCATGCATGTTATTGACCAGGTTCTTCCGGTCGAGCAAAAGAATCAACGCCTCAGAAATGAAATACACCGCACGCTGTTCTACATCCTGCTCCACCCAGACGGCTCCATTTTCACAAACGCCGATGCGGCCACGTACCACGGCCAGGTCGGTTCCATCCAAGTCTGCCGATGCAGCCACCTCGTCCGGATGGAAAGTGGCACACGTAATCTCTTTCAAATTGGAGGCAATGCGTTTGGCGTCCGGATACAATTTGCGAATCAAATCATTTATATCTTCACCGTCCTTTACCTCCACGACACGCCCACCGACTTCCGCAACCACTTTAGTGAACTGTGCCACCGGATTGGCATACGTTATCGCTTCCTGTTCCAAGGCCGACAAGTCGGGCTTCTCATAACGCACCCGCGTATTCCGACGGATGTTCTGCAATATATCTTCTCTACTACTCATGACTCCTTATTTTACTTTACCCTTTTTCCACATCTCATTAAAGCTTTCTTTGGCAAACTGAGGCATATCATGTTCTTTACCCCAATCATTCAAACCGTTATATATCAGTGCATGCGGGAATGAGTTCACCCACGACGCCCGTGCCAATGCAAAATTGAACAAGGCCGGATGTTCCATCAATACTTTCATACCTCCCGACATGGTCCGTTTGGACGAACTGGCTACTCCCAAATCGTCCAACTTCTGCCGCCAACGGTAAATCTGGTCGGCCAAGTCCACTTTTGCCGGACACACGTTCTGACAAGAATAGCACAAAGAACACGCCGATACGTTGTCGTAGTAATGCAAAGGAGCTTTCAGCATACCCAGATTGATACCGATAGGACCGGGAATAAAATACGTATACGAATATCCTCCCGAACGGCGATACACCGGACACGTGTTCATGCAGGCCCCACAGCGCAGGCAGTTCAAGGTCTTCACATGCTCCTGATCGGCCAGAATATTACTGCGTCCGTTGTCCACAATAATGATATGCAATTCTCCCCCCTTACGAGGCTTACGGTAATGAGAAGTATAAGTAGTAATCGGCTGTCCCGTACCGGAACGAGCCAGCAGTCGGGTAAATACCCCCAATGCTTCCCGGTCGGGTACAATTTTCTCCAGTCCGAAAGCGGCAATCTGCAGTTTGGGCTGCGAAGTTCCCATGTCGGCATTTCCTTCATTGGTACATACCACAAACTCACCCGTAGAAGCCACGGCAAAGTTGGCTCCTGTCATGGCTGCTTCTGCCTCCAGAAACTTATGACGCAAATTCTTACGGGCTGCATGTGTCAGATAAGTCTGGTCGTTGTTACCCGGCTCCGTACCCATCTCCTTTACAAACAGTTCGCCGATTTCTTCCTTCTTGATGTGGATGGCCGGCACCACAATGTGACTCGGCTTCTTGTGCATGAGCTGGAGAATCCGTTCACCCAAGTCACTTTCCACCACGTCAATCCCTTTCTGAATCAAGAATTCATTCAATCCACACTCCTCAGCCAGCATGGATTTGCTCTTGATGAAACGATGCACATTATGCCCGTGCAAGATATTATAGATAATGGCACAATACTCATCCGCATCCTTTGCCCAATACACATGTGCTCCATTTGCCTGGGCATTCTTCTCGAACTCCTGCAAAAGCAAGTCAAGATGACTGTTGCTATACATTTTAATGGCAGAAGCCATATCACGCAAATGCTCCCATTCCGGTACTTCCCGGCTGATTTTATCACGTTTGGCACGCATCATCCATAATGTCTGGTCGTGCCAGGCCGCCAGTTTCTTGTTTTCCTGAAACTTCTCGGCAGCTTTTGAATGTTTCGTACTCATAATCCTGCTGCTAAAACTTCTACAATATGAATGGTCTTGATGGGCAATTTCTCCCGGGAAATAATCCCGTTCTGATGCATCAGACAAGAACTGTCTGCCCCTACGATGTATTCGGCTCCCGTATCAATGTGACGCTGCACCTTGTCACGCCCCATCTGACCGGATACAGCATGTTCCTCCACAGCAAACATACCGCCAAAACCGCAACATTCATCCGGACGTTCCGGTTCCACGACCTCGATACCTTTCACCAACGACAACAAATCGCGAAGCTTGTTATAATAAGGTATATTCAACTCGCTGGGAGAAGAAAGATGCATCAGGCGAACCCCATGACAACTGTTCTGAATACTTACCTTGTGAGGAAAAGAAGCCTGCAAGGAGGTAGGCTTCACCACATCATGGATGAACTCACAAATATCATAAATTTTTTCTTCACTGGCACAACGGTGCGACTCTTTCGCCAACAGGTTACCATAATGGTCGCGCACAAACACCACGCAACTGGCCGAAGGGCCTACAATGTAATCATATTGTTCAAAAAGACGGTCAAAACGACGGGCCAACTCCACAGACTCTTCCTCAAACCCCGCATTCGCCATCGGTTGTCCGCAGCAAGTCTGATCCAACGGATAATCGACATCTACCCCCAGACTTTTCAGTAACTTAAAAGAAGCTACTCCCACCTGTGGGTAAACGGCATTGATATAACAGGGAATAAATAATCCTACTTTCATATATCTAAATCAGTTATTAGTCTTCTTCCGAGCAAAAGTAAAAGCTTTTCTTCGGATATGAAAATTTTCCTTTGCATTTTGAACAGGTTTTAAAAACGAACAACAAACTGTTACAAATGCGTGCGCCCCGCGAATCACTTCGCAGGGCGCACCCAACTAATAACTAACTTCTTTTACTTTTGTGGTTTACGTAATTTCTATATGACTAACACTGCAAAGATACGGGAATCCGCTTTCCCGGGCAATACCTAAAAATGGGTATTTTAGAATCGGTCCAAATAGCAAGATTCACTTATAAGTTCATTTTCACTTCACTCAGTTCTACCAGTTTGTTTACAATGGCATAAATGGTCAATCCGGCCGCCGAATGGATTTGCAGCTTCCTCGTGATATTTCTCCGGTGCGTAATGACCGTATGCACAGAAATATACAGTTTCTCAGCAATCTCTTTATTGGTCATTCCACGGACCACACAGCCCACAATTTCCTTTTCCCGCTGACTCAACGAATCTTGGTCGCTGTCCTCTTCTTCCGCCATGTTCATCAGCTGAGAAATCTTGTGTGACAACGATTCGACATCGTCAAACAGCCCTACGGAATCATCATAACCTTTCAACTGACTGGCATCCACCATCGTATAAATCAATGACACAAACTTCATTGACTGGTCGGCATATTCCTGCTTGAAGGCCGCCACATCAAACCATCCTCCAAACTGAGGATTTATCACCAATATCTGAGGCCTGTGTGCCTCCATACAATGCCGCAAACCCTCTTCCGAAGAAATTTCAATTACCTGCACCGACAAATCAGGCAGACGCCTCAACACAGACACCAGCCCGCTACGGACAATCATCGACTTTTCAGCCACAGCAATGTATATTGTTTCTTGCGGTTTCATTTTATCTCCTTTTCAAGCTCCATAATGGCGGGTACAAAAACATAATCTTCCACCCGGTTGTGTGAAGCCAAATCTTCTTCACAACTAAAAATATCGAACAGCGTGGCATTCAACAGCTGATTGTCACCGCCCGACGGATAATATTTGATAATGATATTTTTCAATTCGGTCAGTTTGGCATTTACCTGGTCATGACGACGGGCAAACGCCCCGATACTATAGTCCGGCAAACGCTCTCCCTTCAACAAATGCTCCACATACGTAAACACTTTTTCATTTTCATATTCCATGTGCTTCCGTACTTCATGCACATACGCATCAAAAAACTTGACAATGAGAAAAGCCACTTCATTTTCCGAAGAACAATCGATGGCTTCAATCAGTTTCCGACGGATGGTAGGCAGCTGAAAATCCAGAAAATAAGAATGTGCCCGCTTCAGATAATCCATCAAGGCTGGAATGGAAAGCCCGCTCAAATGGTCATGAATATGATTGCTCTCCTCACCGAGAAAGTTCACTACAATTAAAAACGTGTTGCAGTCCACATTGTTCATCGCGCAGACTTCCTGCACCGACTTGTCACCAAAGCCCAGCGAAACGCCAAAGCGGCTCAACACTTGCAAGAGCGCATAGTTCTCGCATATCAGGTCACTCATTTTGTCCGTGGGTTTATACATCCGGGTCGTATTGTTACACATAAATATCGTATTCATCATTTTACGTGGCAAAATAAAGAAATCCAGTCAAAAACCACAATCACTATTTTTAGGTATATTCCTGCACTTTTTGACCTTTCAGACAAAGATACACCGCAGTCCTCCATTTTCCGATGGGAAAATACACAAAAATCTCTAAATAAAAGCCGAAAAAACCGCCGCCGATACGTAGAAAAAAATTACCTTTGTTACATAAACTTTAAAATTATCGCATTATGTATACCATACAGGCCAACGCTTCCGGCACACGAAGCATCGACGTTTCTGAAAAACATCTGGAAACCATTGAAAAATATTCACTTTTCCAACAACTCATTGACAGCAACGGCATCGTAGACGAAACCGTGCTCGACAAGCTGAAACTGAACATCCGTTCACTGATTGCTTCCATGGAAGAAAACAGCAAGGATTTGCTCGACTTGTGCATCGACGTCATTTACCACAACAACATGAAAGCCTTCGGACTGCACCAGCTCATTCTGCTCTATATCAAATGGGAAAGAGAAAAAGAAGAGAAAGAAGACAACGAAGACGAATCTACAGAAGAAACCCACAATTCATAAACTGCCTTGAAAGAATACAAGCTGACCGACTGGCTGCCCACAACCAAAAAAGAAGCCGAACTGAGGGGATGGAATGAACTGGATGTCATTATTTTCAGCGGGGATGCCTACGTGGACCATCCTTCTTTCGGAGCTGCCGTCATCGGACGAATGCTCGAAGCCAAAGGCCTGAAAGTGGCCATCATTCCCCAACCCAACTGGCGCGATGACTTGCGCGACTTCAAGAAACTGGGAAGACCCCGCCTGTTCTTCGGCGTTTCTGCCGGATGCATGGACAGCATGGTCAACAAATACACGGCCAATAAACGACTGAGAAGTGAAGATGCGTATACTCCGGACGGACGCCACGACATGCGTCCGGAGTATCCCAGCATTGTCTATACACAAATTCTGAAAAAGCTGTATCCCGATGTACCGGTGGTTTTGGGAGGTATTGAAGCTTCCCTCCGACGACTGACACATTACGACTACTGGGAAGAAAAGCTACGTCCTTCCATCCTGGTGGAATCGGGAGCGGACTTGCTGATTTACGGCATGGGCGAGAAGCCTATTACGGAGCTAAGTGAACGACTGCTGAAAGTGGAAGGAGAAACGCATGCCGGCGACCTGCCACACGACATTCCGCAAACGGCTTACCTGATTTCGCAGAAAGAAGCTGCCCATCTGCCGGAGAATCCCAACGGACAGGGTGACCTTACCCTGTATTCCCATGAGGAATGTCTGAAAGACAAGAAAAAACAGGCACAGAATTTCCGCCACATCGAGGAAGAATCCAACCGTTATGCCGCAGCCCGCATACTGCAACAGGTAGGCAAACAGGCGGTGGTCACCAACCCTCCCTATCCTCCGATGACACAAGGAGAGCTGGACATGTCGTTCGACCTGCCTTATACCCGTCTGCCGCATCCCAAATACAAGAACAAACGGATTCCGGCATACGA
>NZ_LT635783.1:3090545-4032821 GCF_900128455.1 Bacteroides mediterraneensis
TACCCGTATGCCGAATCCAAAATACAAGAACAAACGGATTCCGGCATACGAGATGATTAAATTCTCTGTCAACATCCACCGGGGCTGTTTTGGCGGATGCGCTTTCTGTACCATTTCGGCCCATCAGGGAAAGTTCATTGTCAGCCGAAGCAAGGAAAGTATCCTTAAAGAAGTGAAGGCCATCACCGAAATGCCCGACTTCAAAGGCTATCTGAGTGATTTGGGAGGTCCTTCTGCCAACATGTACCAGATGGGAGGAAAAGATACGTCCCTCTGTCAGCGTTGTAAACGCCCGTCGTGTATCCACCCCAAAATCTGCCCGAACTTGAATACCGACCATCATCCACTGCTGGAAATCTATCATGCGGTAGACAGCTTGCCGGGCATCAAGAAAAGCTTTATCGGAAGTGGAGTGCGTTACGACCTGCTTCTGCACCAAAGCAAGGACGCGAAAACCAACCAGAGTACCAAGGAATATACACGCGAACTGATTACACGCCACGTAAGCGGACGACTGAAGGTGGCACCGGAACATACCAGTGACAAGGTGCTCAACCTGATGCGCAAACCGCCCTTTGAGCAGTTCTATGAGTTCAAGCGTATCTTCGACAAAATCAATAAGGAAGCCGGACTGCGGCAGCAGATTATTCCCTACTTCATCAGCAGCCATCCCGGATGTACGGAAGAGGATATGGCCGAACTGGCCGTCATTACCAAGCGGTTGGATTTCCATCTGGAGCAGGTGCAGGATTTTACCCCGACCCCTATGACGGTCTCCACAGAAGCATGGTACACCGGACTGCATCCTTACACCCTGGAACCCGTCTTCTCGGCCAAAACACCGCGCGAAAAACTGGCCCAGCGCATGTTCTTCTTCTGGTACAAGCCTGAAGAGCGTAAGGCCATCATCAATGAACTGCGGAAAATCGGCCGGAACGACCTGATCAACAAGCTATACGGAAAATAAGGAATCCACGTGGGGTTCGTCCGTGTCAGGCATGACGCGGACGAATCTTACGGACCACCGTCGACAACGTTTTCTGAATGGTCTTGGTCAGCACAATCAACGTGACGGCCACCAGAATCAGAAAAATTCCCCAAGCCTCCTGTGCCGTAAACGATTCGCCGAAAATCAAAGCACCGATACAGACAGCCGTCACCGGCTCCATGGCTCCCAGCACAGAGGTAAGTGTACCCCCGATATGCTGTACGGCCAACACCAGCGTAATATTGGAGATGACGGTCGGTACCACGGCCAACAGCACCAGATTCCCTACCGACACGGCGTCCGGCACCGGTTGTATTCCTTGATTAGTCAGCGCCTTCACGGCAAACATCACCGTGCTGACAATAAACACATAAAAAGCCAGTTTCCGCCCGTTCATATCGCGCAGACGGGATTTGTTGACTGCCACAATATAACTGGCATAGCATACAGCCGAAAGGAGAACGATAATCACCCCCGACACATCAAACGACAATTCATCCCCTTTCAATGAAAGTTCAGACACGCCATACACCGCCAGCAGAATGGCAACCCATGTCACCCAAGACGCCTTCTCACGAAACAGCACCCACATCAGCAAGGTGACGAACACCGGATAGGTGAAATGCAGGGTAGTGGCCACTCCCGCCCCCATAAAACCATATCCCCAGAACAAGAACATGGCCGAACCGGTGTAAAACAATCCCAGCAAAAGAAACAGCGGAATATCCCGCAGCTCTATATGAAACGATTCCTTTTTCACCTTCATCATCACCCCCAAAGCAAAGGTGGCAAAAAGGAACCGATAGAAAAGAATGGAATCAAACATCATCCCTTTCCGCATCAGCGGAAGGGTAAACAAGGGTATCAAACCGAATGTCACCGAAGTGGCAAGTCCATAGAAAAATCCTTTCAAACTGTTCATACTGCGAAATGTAAGAATAAACTCCGCAAAGGTACACAATTCAAACCGATATACCTAACACAAAAGAGGCCACAGAAACCTTCTTCGGGTTTCTGCAGCCTCTTTCGGTTATTTTCATCGCAATAATCAGCGGTCTTTTATCGGCTTGTAGTCCACTTCCTCCAGCACGTTCTTGTAGGCCGGACGGATGATGCGGCGACCTTCGAAGTTCAGCTCCTCAATGCGGTGTGCCGTCCATCCTACGATACGGGCCATGGCAAACAGCGGGGTATAGATTTCATGCGGCAATCCCATCATTTCGTAGATAAATCCCGAATAGAAGTCCACGTTCGAACATACCTGCTTCTTGGTACCTTTCACCTTCTTGAAACATTCTATGGCACGCTGTTCCAACAGTTCCAGGAAAGCAAATTCCTTTTCGCATCCCTTTTCTGCCACCAGCTCGCCGGCCAGTTCCTTCAGCAAGACCGCACGCGGATCGGAAATGGTGTACACCGCATGACCGATACCGTAAATCAGTCCGCTGCCGTCGTATGCCTCCTTGTTCAACATACGGGTCAGATACGTATCAATCTCATCCACGTTCGTCCAATCGGAAATCACCTCCTTCAAATGATGGAACATCTTGATCACCTGAATATTGGCTCCTCCATGTAACGGACCTTTCAAAGAACCGATACCGGCGGCGATGCTGGAATAGGTATCCGTACGGGTAGAGCTGGTGACGCGTACTGTAAACGTAGAGTTGTTACCACCTCCGTGTTCAGCCTGCAACACCAACAGCAAGTCGAGCATACGGGCTTCCAGCGGCGTATAGTCCTTTTTAATCATATAAAGGAAGTTCTCGGCCAACGACAGGTTCTCGTGCGGGTGACGGATATGCAAGGAACGTCCGTGTATGCTGTGACGATAAATGTTGTAAGCATACGCAATGATGGTCGGGAACTTAGAAATCAGTTCGATGGACTGACGCATCAGGTTGTCGCGTGAGATGTCATCCGGATTCGGGTCGAACGTATACATCTCCAGCACACTGCGGGCCAGGATGTTCATGATGTTCTGTCCCTCCAGGTCGATGATGTTCATCGTGGTCTTCTTGTCGAGCGGCATGTTGTCGTTAATCAGTTCCTTGAACGAAGCCAGCTGTTCACTGTCCGGGAGTTCCCCCGAAAGCAACAGATAAGCCACTTCCTCAAAGCCGAAACGTTTCTCGCGCAACAGCGCATGGGCGATGTCATCCAGGTCGTATCCACGATAAAACAACTTGCCCGGAATCGGTTTCAGTCCCTGGTCGGTACGTTCATACCCTACCACATTACCAATCTTCGTCAGTCCCACCAGTACTCCCGTACCGTCTTCATTACGAAGGCCTCGCTTCACATTGTATTTGGTAAACAGTTCATTGTCAATACGGCATGCCTGCTTGGCACATTCGGAAAGCTTGTAAACGATATATTCCTTTTTCATAAACTACTCTTTTATCCATTAATCACTCCGACAAAAGAACCGTCTGCTCTTACAGCAGTTCGACGATTCGCTGTCCAAAATCCTTTGTTCCCAGTGCGTTTCCTTTCGGCATGAAACGGGCTAGGTCGGCCGTAGCTTCTCCGTTGGAGAATGCTTTTTCCAATGCATTCACAATCAGCTGGGCAGCTTCTTTCCAGCCCATGTATTCCAGCATCATCACCGACGACAACAACAGGGAGCAAGGATTGACCACATCCTGTCCGGCAATGTTCGGCGCCGTGCCGTGAGTCGCTTCAAAAATAGCATGTCCGGTCTGGTAATTGATGTTGGCACCCGGTGCGATGCCGATACCGCCCACCATGGCAGCCAGCTGGTCGGAAATGTAATCTCCGTTCAGGTTCAATGTCGCAATCACAGAATATTCTTCCGGCAGCAACAGCGTATTCTGCAGGAATGCATCGGCAATGCAGTCCTTCACCACCAGTTTGCCTTCATTGATGGCCTTGGCTACGGCAGCCTTGGCAGATTCCTCGCCCAGGTCTTTCTTCAGACGGTCATACTCGTTCATGGTGAAAGTACGGTCCTTGAATTCCGTTTCAGCCACTTCGTATCCCCAGCGCTTGAAGCCTCCCTCGGTAAACTTCATGATGTTTCCTTTATGTACCAGTGTCACTGAAGGCAGTCCGTTGTCCAGTGCAAACTGGATAGCCGCACGTACCAACCGCTGTGTTCCTTCCTTCGATACCGGTTTCACACCGAATGAAGAAGTTTCCGGGAAACGTACTTTGGTGACGCCCATCTCGTCGTGCAGAAATTTATAGAACTTCTGCGCTTCCGGAGTGCCCTGTTCCCACTCGATACCGGCATAAATATCCTCTGTATTTTCACGGAAAATATACATGTTCACCTTATGAGGCTCTTTTACCGGAGAAACTACCCCCTTGAACCAGCGTACCGGACGCAGACAGACATACAAGTCGAGCGTCTGTCGCAGTGCCACATTCAACGAACGGATACCTCCGCCTACCGGAGTGGTGAGCGGCCCCTTGATACCTACCAGGTATTCCTTGAATGCATCCAACGTAGCCTGCGGCAACCATTCACCTGTCTTTTCAAACGCCTTACCCCCCGCCAGCACTTCTTTCCATTCAATGCTGCGCTTGCCCACGTAGGCCAGTTCTACCGCCGCATTGACAATTTTCTGACATACCGGAGTAATTTCAGCGCCTACTCCATCGCCTTCGATAAAAGGAACCACCACATTGTCGGGAACCATCAGTTTCCCGTCTTCCATATACATCTTGCTGTTACTCATATCTCTCTTATTTTTTAAAGGTGTTCAAGGCAGAACCCGCTTTGAACCAGTTAATTTGCATTTCATTATAGGTGTGAAGCACTTCGAAAGTCTCCGTCGTGCCGTCATCGTGTGTCAATACGGCATACAGCGGATGTCCCGGTGCAAAATGCTGCAATCCCAGGATGGAAATCCGGTCGTGTTCACGCACCTTGTCATAATCGTTCTTGTCGGCAAAAGTCAGTGCCAGCATACCCTGTTTCTTCAGGTTGGTTTCATGAATACGGGCAAAGCTTTTGGCCAGAATCACCCGCACGTTCAGGAAACGTGGTTCCATGGCTGCATGTTCCCGGCTGGATCCTTCTCCATAGTTTTCTTCCGCCACGACGATAGAGCCCATGCCCTTCGCCTTGTACTGCTTGGCCACGGCAGAAACCGCCTCATACTCACCCGTCAGCTGATTCCATACGCAGTTCGTCTTTCCGTTGAAGGCATTGACCGCTCCCATCAGCATGTTATCGGAAATATTTTCCAAGTGCCCACGGAAACGCAACCACGGTCCGGCCATCGAAATATGGTCGGTCGTACATTTTCCCTGCGTCTTAATCAGCAGCGGCAATTCCAGGAAGTCTTCACCGTTCCATGGAGCAAACGGTTCCAGTTTCTGCAAACGCTGTGAATCCGGCTGAATGGTGACTTCCACCTTGCCTCCGTCGGCCGAAGGAGCCACATACCCGTTGTCATCCACCGTAAAGCCTTTCAAAGGCAAAGTTTCTCCTGTCGGAGGATCCAGTTTCACCGCCTCGCCCTTTTCATTCTTCAGGGTATCTGTCAGCGGATTGAAGCACAAGTCACCGGCAATGGCAAAAGCGACCGCAATTTCCGGTGAAGCAATAAACGCATGCGTATTCGGATTCCCGTCGGCACGTTTGGCAAAGTTACGGTTGAACGAAGTCACGATGGAATTGGCCCGCAACGGGTCGTCGGTCACACGCTTCCACTGGCCGATACAAGGACCACAGGCATTGGTCATCACCACGCCACCGATACTCTTCAGGTCTTCAATCATGCCATCACGCTGGGCCGTGCAATACACCTGCTCCGAACCTGGGTTGATAATCAGCGAAGCCTGCATCTTCAGTCCCTTCGCCTTTACCTGACGGGCTACCGAAGCCGCACGGCTCAAATCCTGATAAGAAGAGTTGGTGCAGGAGCCAATCAGTCCCACTTCCATTTTCTGCGGGAAACCTTCCTTCTTCACACGGGCCGCAAATTCCGAAATCGGACAAGCCGCATCGGGGGTAAACGGACCGTTCACATAAGGTTCCAAAGCCGAAAGGTCGATTTCAATCAACCGGTCGTAATATTTCTCCGGACACTGTGCCACTTCCGCATCCGCCTGCAAGTCGGCTGCATTGGCCTCAGCCAGTGAAGCAACCTCCTCACGGCCAGTCGCACACAGGTAGCGTTTCATTTCCTCATCGTACGGGAAGACCGAAGTCGTGGCCCCCACTTCCGCTCCCATGTTGCAGATGGTAGCCTTCCCAGTAGCCGACAACGAATGCGTACCTTCTCCAAAATATTCGATAATGGCATTGGTTCCCCCTTTCACGGTCAGAATACCTGCCAGCTTCAAAATCACATCCTTCGGCGAAGCCCAACCGTTCAGTTTACCGGTCAGCTTCACGCCAATCAGTTTCGGCATCTTCAGTTCCCATTCCATTCCGGTCATCACGTTCACCGCGTCGGCACCACCTACGCCGATGGCAATCATTCCCAAGCCACCTGCATTCGGCGTATGAGAATCGGTACCCACCATCATTCCGCCCGGGAATGCATAGTTCTCAAGCACCACCTGATGGATGATTCCTGCTCCCGGCTTCCAGAAGCCGATACCGTATTTCGAAGCCACACTCTTCAAAAAGTCATATACCTCTTTATTCGTGGTACAAGCGGAAGGCAAATCCTCTTCCACTCCCTTATATGCTTGAATCAAATGGTCGCAATGTACAGTGGCAGGCACTGCCGATACAGATTTCCCGGCATTCATAAACTGCAGCAATGCCATCTGTGCCGTAGCATCCTGCATGGCTACCCGGTCGGGACGGAAATTGACATACTCTTCTCCCCGACGAAACGGAGCCATCGTGTGCTCGTCGTACAAATGGGCATACAATATTTTCTCGGCCAAGGTCATGGCACGTCCCAGTTTTTTCCGGGCTTTTCCTACTTTTTCCGCATACGACGCATAGAACGTCTTCTGCATTTCCATGTCATAAATCATCTGAGCAATCCTTTTTATAACTTAGTGCGCAAATATATCGAAAATAAACCACAAATTTGTCTTTAAAAGTGATAAAAAAACAACAAACTGCTATTTATTGTTACATCTTCTTTACAATCTACATCTTCAAAGAAGGAACTCCAGCCGTTTTTGGGCAGACCCATCTGCAAACTGAAAAATACTTACATATTTTTACTATTCTCTCTCACAGAACTGGAATTTCCAGCAATATACGATGAGAATCTGACAAATGCAAGCATCTTGATCAAAATATCGACTTATCCGATTTATGTCTCCCGTGCGGGAAACATACGTTTTCCTAAGCAGAAACGTACGTTTTCCCAACCAGAAACATACGGTTCCGCCAAGGGAAACGTAGGGCTCTGCCTGCGGAAACGTAAAGAAGAACGAGGCTTTTTGCGAATTATTTCACTATAGTTTTAAATCATCCTATCCATCAGCCACATTATCCTCCTTTTCAGCCACCGGAATCCACTGGATTTTATGTGATTATTCCAAAGATTTTCCGTAAATCTGTATAAGGAATATAGCTATTTGATATTAAACGAGTTAGAAGGATTACCTTATTTTGGGGTAATGATTTGGCAACCGTCTTAATTGCTGTGTTCTGCTTTACTTTACGTATCGATAACTCTTATACTACAAAAATAATACAATTTTCAATACCAAGCCAATATTACCAAATAAAATTTTGTACCTTTGTCAAATTCAGACAAAAACGGCATATATGAACCGAATAAAAGAGGTATTAGATGCTAAGGGCATTAGTCAAACGGAATTAGCAAACAGGCTTGGAAAGACTTTCAATATGGTCAATCTATATGCTACGAACAAGGTGCAACCTCCCATTCCTGTTTTATATCAGATAGCAAACATTCTGAATATTGATGTAAGGGATTTACTTGTGCCTAACCAAATTAAAGAAGACTATATAAATGGCGAAAAAAGAGATTAAAACAGACTTTTGGGTGTATGGGCTATTGCAAGAAGCAGGTTTAAATTTGACACCGCAAGGTTGTGATATAAAAGAAGTTGACGAAGCGTTGAAAACTGCTTCAAAAGCGCAAACAGGAAACGTTGGTTATCCTGAATATTGTGGAATAGTAAAAGATTTTTTGCTTGTAATAGAAGATAAAGCAACACTTGAAAAGCATATTGTCAGAAATGACAAAAAATTAATATCACAAGATGTTAAAAGTGTAAAAGACTATGCAGTCAATGGCGCTTTGTTCTATGGACTTCATTTAGCTGCACACACTTCTTTTCATAAGGTACTTGCATTTGGTGTATCAGGTAATGAGAAACGACATCGGATAACTCCTATTTTTATAAATGAACGTGGAGATTATCAGGAACTTTCTGATGTGGAAACCTTTATTTCGTTCAATGAAAACAATATAGACGAGTTTTATTTGAAAGAAATCCTGAAAGAAGAAACAGATGTAGAAAAGACAACGGCTGAAATACTCAAAGATGCAGAGAAACTACATAATGATTTGCGGAATTACGGAAATCTGACAACAGAACAAAAACCGTTGATTGTTTCTGGGATTATGTTGGCATTAAGAGAAATAGAATACAAAACATTTTCTATTGATTCTCTTATTGGAGATAATGTAAAAACTGATGGACAAAAGATTTACGAAGCGATAAGAAGTAACTTGCAGCGGGCTAATGTAACACCTGATACAAAACGAGATAAGCTATTGAGTCAATTTGCTGTTATAAAAGATACGCCGAAAATCAATGAAAAAAATGATACTTTAGGTAAGACACCATTAAGACATTACACAGAGTTTCTTTACAATAGTATCTATAAGAATATACGTTACCAAAACTCAGCAGAAGACTATTTAGGACGTTTCTATGGAGAATTTATGTCATATTCAGGTGGGGATGGGCAGACATTAGGTATTGTTCTTACTCCAAAACATATTACAGAATTGTTTTGCGAATTGATAGATTTGAAAGTTGATGACAAAGTCCTTGATCCTTGTTGCGGTACTGCAGGTTTCCTTATTGCTGCCATGCACAAGATGGTTAAGCAAGCAGAAGATGAAACTCAGAGAAGACATATAAAACGTGACCAGTTATTTGGTATTGAATTACAACCTTATATGTTCACTATAGCCACAACCAATATGATACTTCGAGGAGATGGTAAAAGTAATTTGCATAATTGGGACTTTTTAAAGCATAATCCAAGCCAATTACAATTGAAAGGATGTACTGTGGGTATGATGAACCCACCTTATTCACAAGGTTCAAAGAGTAATCCAGATTTATATGAAATCAGTTTTACGGAACATTTGCTTGAATCATTAGTTGAGGGGGCAAGGGCTATTGTAATAGTTCCCCAATCTTCAGTAACGGGAAAGAGTAAAGAGGAACAGAATATCAAAAACAACATACTCAAACATCATACGTTGGAAGGTGTTATCACACTCAACAAAAATACGTTCTACGGCGTAGGAACAAATCCATGTATTGCTGTATTTACTGCTGGCATACCTCATGACAAAAACCATAAATGTAAATTCATCAATTTCGAGGATGACGGGTTTGTTGTAAGCAAGCATATCGGACTGGAAGAAACTGCCTGTGCTAAAGATAAGCGTCAACATTTGCTTGACGTGTGGTTCGGACGCATAGAGGCTGAAACAAAATTCTGTGTGGAAACCACTATAGAGGCAGAGGATGAATGGTTGCATGCGTTCTACTATTTCAATGATGAAATCCCTACGGAGAAAGACTTTGAGAATACAATGGCTGATTATTTGACCTTTGAATTTAATATGATTACTCATGGTAGAGGATATTTGTTTGAAGATATAAAAGATGGAGAAAATAATGAATAATCTTTCTTTAGATTCCCGGAATTGGGATGCATTCTTTATAGAGGATGTCGCTGAAATACTTTCAGGACGAGATATTTATGAAAGGGAACGTTTAGATGGACTTATACCATATATTACAGCAACTGCAAATAATAATGGTATAGGATACTTTGTTGCAAATAGTAATGAAACGCTTGAAAGTAATTGTCTTTCGGTAAACAGAAATGGTTCTGTTGGTTATTGTTTTTACCATCCATATAAGGCTTTATATGGGAATGATACACGGAAGTTACGCCCTAAAAAGAATAATAAATACATTTCTTTATTTATCTCCTTGTGTATTACAAAACAACGAGAAAAATATGGATATGGTTATAAAATGGGAACGGGACGTTTGAAAAGGCAACGAATATTACTTCCCATTGATGAAAATAACAATCCCGATTGGCAATTCATGGAGGATTATATGAAAGCCAAAGAACAACAAATCTTAAAACCAACAATAGAGAAATTATGCAAATACTTGATAATCAACGAAATAATAACGGGGGGGGTAAATTATCTCATGCCCATTGGAAAGCATTTTATTTCACAGAAGTATTCACGGAAATACAGCGAGGCAAACGGCTTAAAAAAGCCGATCACTCAGAGGGAAGAACTCCATACATCTCGGCAACCGCTCTCAACAATGGTGTGGATGGATTTGTTGGAAACGAAAGCGGCGTAAGAAAATTTTCTAATTGTTTGACTGTAGCTAATAGCGGTAGCGTAGGGAGTGCATTCTTTCATCAATATGAATTTGTAGCAAGTGACCATGTTACTCAATTGAAAAGAGAAGGATTAGATAAATACGCCTATCTTTTTATGTTACCGCTTATAAATCGCTTATCGGAGAAATATAGTTTTAACAGAGAAATAAATGACAACAGAATAAAAAGAGAAAAGTTAATACTTCCTGCAACTCAAACCGGAGAAATAGACTTTGCCTTTATGTCTTCCTTTATGAAGGAGATTGAACAAGACATCCTCAAAACTACGTTGAAAACCTTTAAGGATAGGATGAGTGTTAACAAATGTAAAATGGGGGGGGTAATTTGGAAACACTTCCTCATTCGTGACTTATTCCCTATTCTTGTACCAGGCAAGTCAAAAGGGCTTAATCATATCGAAAAAGTTGAAAACGGCATTAGTTATCTTGGAGCAACCAATCAGAACAATGGAGTGCTTTGCTTTGTTACAGCTAATAAAGATTTGGTACAAAAAGGAAATTGTATAGCTTTTATCCGAAACGGAGAAGGTTCTATGGGATATTCAGTTTATAAAGCAGAAGATTTTATAGCGACTTCGGATATGACATTGGGGTACAATGAGAATCTTAATAAATATATTGGTACGTTTATCACTACTGTAGCAGACCGCATAAGGGGAAAATACAATTTTGGTTACAAAAGAAGTGCTACACGTTTAGCAAAAGAGGTTCTTACTCTTCCTGTGGATGAAAACGGCAATCCTTATTGGGAATATATGGAGAATTATATGCGACGTATTGAAAACGAACAGATATTTAACTACTTCAAGACTTTAGGACTTACTTTATAAGCGAGACCAATGGGAGAATAGTAAAAAGGCAGTATACCTCAACGTCTACTATTTCCCATTGATATTGTTTATAATTCCATACCCTTACCCTTTTTGAGTGGTGCAACTGTTCTGCGTACGGAAGAAAACAATTTATTAAATTGTTCTTTGAACCACTCTCCAATAGGTTTTCCTTCGATACAAAGTACAAGTTTTGACTTGTCTTTCGGGGCTTTTACAACTTGGAAACCTGCGTTTTCTGTCTTGAACTTTCGGTTATGTTCCTCCGAATAGAGTTCGCCTTCGTAGAACAGCGGCTTTCCGCTGATGAGCGTGGCGGTCTGTCTTTCGTTGAAACCGACTTTGAGGCAGAACTTCTCCATGTACACCAACTCTTGGAACAGCGGGAACCACTTCTTGGCTTTCTGGATGATTGATTTCAGGAATGACACTTCTTCTTGGTGTGCCGTTTCTTTATCTGCCATCTCCCTGCGGTGCTTGACTTGCAATTCCATAAGTTGGCGGTTATGTTCCTCTTGCTGCCGCTGCATCTGCTGTTGCAACAACTTGATGCTCTCATCACGGGCGGCGACCTCGCCTTGCAGGGTGCGGTTGTTGGCTTCCAGCTCTTTCAATTTACCACCGCCCAAAAGAGAACCGACCTTTGCCACGAATGCGGCTTTCGCTTCCGTCTTGGCAGCTTCCAGTTTCTCCGACTTGACCTCCTGCCTTACCTCGTCAAGTTGTTGCTCTGCCTGTTGCTGCTCAGTCTGTAACTGTTGCACATTGGCTTCGAGTTCACTCGTCTGTCGTACCAAATCACGGTAGTATTGGGCTGTTGTCGTATGCCGTGCTTCCGAGCCACGTACGCCACGTTGCAAACCGTATTTTTCCATTACTCTTGCGTAACTGTCGTGATAGGCAACGAGTTTCTCACGTGTCAGCACATCATCGGCACACAGGCGCACGGTATTGGCTTTCTTGCGGTAGGAGCGTTTACCTTCCGTCTGCTTTTTCTTGGCTTTCCTGCGCTCTCCTGTTACTATCGGTACGACCGTGGCATGAATGTGCGGTGTGTGCTCATCCATGTGCAGGACTGCCGAAACGGTATTTTCCTTGCCGAAGGTACGGTGCAGCCATTGAAGGTTGTCATCACACCATTCGTCAAGTCTGCCCTCGTCCTGTATTTTCATCATATCCTCGTGCGTACCCGAAAGCACGATTCTGATTGCCCGCACTTGGTCTGGAGTTATCTTCCGCTTGATGCCAGCTGTGCGGATGCGGTGGCTTATCGCTTCGGTACGGTCGGACACTCCATCAGGGAACTCCACCAGTTCACGGTTGAGATGTGTACGTGTAGGGTCTGCGTTCTTGGGTGTGGTCTTACGTTCTATGTGGTCGGATGCGCCCGTGTCAGCCGAGCCTTTCGCTTTGTTGATTTGAATGCTTATATATCCCATGCTTATTTTTCGTTTTCAGGTTTGACAATTTGGTTTGTTGGTTTCCGTCTGCTGCGGTCATGCCGCATGGCAAACGGGGGTGTCCAGAGGGGTGCAACCCCGCTGGCTCATTGGGGCGTTTTTAGCATTAGCGTCAGCGTTGCGTGAAGAAAACGCCCTAATGAGCTATGGCTTTTTTGTTTCCAAAAGCCTGTGAGAGTACCAGCGGTATAGGCAGACCTTTTCTTTTCATTGATATGATACGTCTTCCCTTGTCGGCTGGTCGGACAGCAAGCAGGTCGGATGTCCGACCAGCCTGCGGATAGTGGCATTTTCTTCCGTCCGTTTGTTCGATAGACTTGTTGGCGGATGAAAATCCGATGAATTGATGAGGTGATAGGATAATATACTGATAACCAAAATGATATGCATTCATCATCGTTTCATCAAATCGCTCGCCAAAAGAAAAGTGATGTAGAGTGCGATATGTCCTTCCTCTTTTCATCAGCCCGATTCTCTTGTTGAAAGGTTGATGAAGACGTAAGTTGCTGTTTCTCTTTATGTTTATATATACTTTCATCATCTCATCAAAATATCAGAATTTTTCCAGCTGTGTTTTGTTTACCGTGTAGTAACGTCCTATTCCCCTTATAGGTGAATAATGACAATCCCGATTTACAATCCTGTAGAGAGTTGTACCTACGCAAATGATTTTTTTCTTCATGTTCTTGATACAGGTTTTAGTGCTGCCTACATTCTGTCGGCAACGGGTTAAACATGGTTGCAAAGCTACGGAAGTGTCGGTAAAATCTTGATACGCAAATCTATGCGGAACGGCGCAAAATAGGTCATGCCAAAAGAAAATGCAGTATAAACGGGTTGCTCTTTCAGGTAAAAGGAGATAAAAAAGCCCGAAGTCGTGGAATATGCACGTCTTCGGGGATTGGTTGTTGCAGATAATTACAGATTGACTGACGCACTGATTTACGGATTTAATGACTTCATGTCGTCACTACGTCAGATTAAACCGTTAATCATCAAATGGCTGGACATTAAAAGTTCATGCTAACATTCATACGGCATCCTGTTATTCACTGACACCAGCAGGACTTGTTCCTTTTTTCGCCGGCACAATCTTTCCAGCAGGACATTGCGAATCATTGCGGCACCTGACGTGTCAATGCGGAAAGCGAGTGCCACCACCATCGGCAGGGCATACATGTCCGCATAATAGCCGTTGGGCAGCCTGATACGTTTTTCTGCTTCAAGTGGATTCAAAACTCCACACTTGTACACGGCACGGATGGCGGCACGGAGCGTCGGGGCGATTACCCCGAACAGTTCCACCAGCTCCATTTCATTCATCCATATATTACCTGTATCGGATGGTATGGTAATTCTACCATAGCTGTCCGTTGTGATTATTTCCCGTTTCATATCCCTGCCATTTTCACGTTTCCGAATGATTTGCTCAGTTTGTCGCTCAGCATCGTGAGGTCATTATCCAATTTCTGCACGGTTATCTTCGCATAGATTTGCGTGGTCTCAATGTTCGTATGCCCCAAAATACGGCTGACGCTCTCGATTGGCATCCCTTTGCTGAGAGCCAGGGTCGCAAACCCGTGCCTTGAGCAATGAAAGCTGATTTTCTTGGTGATGCCGCATTCCTTTATCATCTTTCCCATACGCTTGCATATTGACCAATAGTTGAGATTGGGAAATACAAGATTGTTTTCCTGAAAAGCCTTGTAACGCTCGATTATCTGCAAGGGAATATCCAGCAGCTTTACCTGAAACGGTACACCCGTCTTGTGTCGTTTGGAAATAATCCATTTCTCACCGTTCACTTCCACAATCTGGTCGTTGCTTAATTCCTTTATGTCCACGAATGACAGGGCAGTAAAACTGGCAAAAACAAAAATATCACGGAGATAGGAGTTCTTGGGGTCTTTGAACTGAAATTCCATCAATGTTTTCAGCTCATTCTCCGTTAGATATTCACGTTCTTTCGTGTTCGGGCTTATATGAAACTGGGCAAACGGATTCCTCGGTATATGTCCGTTGAAGTGTGCCCGCATCACCACACCTTTCAGCCACATGCAGTTTTCCCATATCGAGCCGTTGTGCAGTCCGGCTTCGTTGGAAAGGAACACGGCGAACTCCTTGATGAAGTCGGGCGTAAGTTCAGGCATGGAGATGTCGTTCCGCTTGTAATGTGACCTGATGAATGCCGCCACATGGTTTCTTGCCCGTACCCTTGCCGTATAGGTAGCCCTGACCCTGTCTTTTCCGACACGCTTCTTGAACACTTCATTTTCCTTATCGAAAGCACCGAGCAATGTTTCATACTCACCGCCCAATCCCTGATAGGCATTGCGTACCATTTCTGCCGTTACATACGCTTCACGGTCGGATATACGCTGGTAATGCTTGATGATTTGAGCCTTGATGTTGTCAAGCACAAGATTGGTTTCCCTCGCTTCCATACTCTTGCCCTTTGCCTTGTTCCCTTTGGCATCCCAAAGCTCTTTCGGGATAGTCCGTTTGCAGCTGAACTGTGCTACCGTTCCGTTGATTGTAACTCGTCCCATGATGGGGACAATTCCGTTCTTTTCCTTACTGCCGTTCACGTAGAACAGCACCTTGAATGTGCTTCTTGCCATACTCGTTTCTTTTTGGTTGCAAAACTATAAATCAACGAGTTACCTATTGATAAGCAAAGCTGCGCAGAACGCCGCAAAATGAAACAGGGACTGTTAAATCTGCACTTTCATCGGGTAATGATTAGGAAACCGTTCTTTTGCTTTAATCTGCTTTAAGACGGTTTTCAACTGTCTGCCCAACTTCTGCGTTTTTCTTCTAACTCCCTAATTATCAAATCCTGTTGCGTTAATCTGCTGCAATTCGGCGGATATTCCAGAGATTTTTTGTAAGTTTGAGGAAACTCTTATATCAAGATATTATGGAAACATCCCTCTTCTGGCTGATACCGGCCGCATCGCTGCTGGCATTGGCACTTGCCGGATATTTCTACCGGCAGATGAAACAGGAAAGCGAAGGTACTCCTGCCATGGCACGCATCGCTTCGTACGTGCGGCAAGGAGCCATGTCGTACCTGAAACAGCAATATAAAATCGTCACAATTGTGTTTATCGCCTTGGCGGTGCTGTTTGCCATCATGGCCTACGGGTTCAACCTGCAAAACCACTGGGTTCCTGTGGCCTTCCTGACGGGAGGATTCTTTTCCGGCCTGTCGGGTTACCTGGGCATGAAAACGGCTACCTACGCTTCGGCACGCACGGCGCATGCGGCCCGGAACTCCCTGAACAAAGGCCTGAAAGTAGCCTTCCGCAGCGGAGCCGTCATGGGGCTGGTAGTGGTCGGACTGGGATTATTCGACATTTCTTTCTGGTACCTGTTGCTGGAACAATGCATCCCGGAAGATGCCCTGAATCCGACCGCCAAACTGTGCATCATTACCACCACCATGCTGACCTTTGGTATGGGAGCCTCCACACAGGCCCTCTTTGCCCGTGTAGGAGGAGGCATTTACACGAAGGCAGCCGACGTGGGAGCCGACCTGGTGGGGAAAGTGGAAGCGGGTATCCCGGAAGACGACCCGCGTAACCCGGCGACCATTGCCGACAACGTAGGTGACAATGTAGGCGATGTGGCCGGAATGGGAGCCGACCTCTATGAATCTTATTGCGGGTCCATTCTGGCCACAGCGGCCTTGGGAGCGGCGGCCTACATCGGAACCGGCGATACGGTCATGCAGTTCAAGGCAGTCATTGCCCCGATGTTGATTGCAGCAGTCGGTATCCTCTTGTCCATCATCGGTATTTTTGCCGTACGTACCAAAGAGGACGCTAGCATGAGGGAACTGCTCCGGGCCTTGTCAACGGGTACCAACCTCAGCGCGGGACTGATTGTCATCGCCACTTTCGTGATTCTTTGGCTGTTGCAACTGGAAAACTGGCTCTATATCTCCTGTGCCGTTGTCATCGGACTGGTGGTGGGAGTCATCATCGGACAATCGACGGAATTCTATACCTCTCAATCCTACAAGCCGACCCGGGAACTGGCGGAAAGCGGCAAGACCGGACCGGCCACGGTCATCATCTCGGGCATCGGACTCGGCATGGTATCTACCACGATTCCGGTCATTGCCGTCGTAGCTGGTATCATCCTGTCCTACTGGCTGGCCTCGGGATTTGACTTCACGAACATCAGTATGGGACTCTACGGCATCGGCATTGCGGCGGTGGGCATGTTGTCCACCTTAGGCATTACGTTGGCTACAGACGCGTATGGTCCGATAGCCGACAACGCCGGAGGCAATGCCGAGATGAGCGGCCTGGGAGAAGAAGTACGCAAACGGACTGATGCGCTGGATTCCTTGGGAAATACCACGGCAGCCACTGGAAAAGGATTTGCCATCGGCTCGGCTGCCCTGACCGGACTGGCACTGCTGGCTTCTTACATCGAAGAAATCCGTATCGGACTGGAACGCATCGGTACTACGATACTGGAACTTCCCAACGGACTGGAGGTCGTCATTCACGAAGCCGGATTCACGGATTTCATGATGTACTACGATGTCACACTGATGAATCCGAAAGTACTGTCCGGAATGTTTATCGGCAGCATGATGGCCTTTCTGTTCTGCGGACTGACCATGAATGCGGTGGGCAGAGCCGCAGCCCACATGGTAGAAGAAGTGCGCCGGCAGTTCCGTGAAATCAAAGGGATTCTGGAAGGCAAGGCGGAACCGGATTATGCCCGCTGCGTACAAATCTCCACACTGGGTGCCCAGAAAGAAATGGTATTTCCTTCTCTGCTGGCCATCATCGCTCCCATTGTGACGGGACTGCTGTTCGGGGTACCGGGCGTCATCGGACTGCTGATAGGGGGATTGTCATCGGGCTTTATCCTGGCCATCTTCATGGCTAACTCCGGCGGTGCCTGGGACAATGCAAAGAAATACGTGGAAGAAGGCAACTTTGGCGGGAAAGGCAGCGAAGTACACCGGGCCACCGTGGTAGGCGATACGGTGGGCGACCCGTTCAAGGACACTTCCGGTCCGAGCCTGAACATCCTCATCAAACTGATGAGCATGGTGGCCATCGTCATGGCCGGACTGACCGTCTCCTGGAGCTTGTTCTAAGCAGACTACCCAGCAACAATATAGAAATGCGACCTCCAATCGAGGAATGGAAACTGAATGATAACCATACAAAAAATCTCCTGCTCAGCCTCAGTTCATTCGAACCTTCCGGCTGAAAGCAGGAGATTTTTTACTTTATCTTTACAGACAGTTCTTTCCCCTAAAGTTCATCTTTCCCCAGCACACGGCAATGATGCGCTTCGAGCACCTTCAGACAGTGTGCCATATCATTGGGTTTGATAACTACATGGGCCTGGTCGGCCTGGGCAAACGCATACATGTATTCAATGAAAATCTGCTCTTCGGCCAGATATTCCAATACCACAGCCAGCGAGCCGGGCACATTGTCACACGACAGACAGACCACATCGGTCGACATCACGGCAAAATCTTTTGCCCGGAGCACCTCGACTGCTTTCTCCACATCGGAAACAATCAGGCGTAAAATACCGAAATCGGCAGTCTCGGCCATACTGAAGGCATGCATATTGATACCATTTGCTCCCAACGCATGCACCACGTCATTGATTCTTCCGGTCTTATTTTCCAGAAAAACGGATAATTGTTTGATTATCATAGATTCACTTCCTTTAATTACACCAATACTCGGTTATCAATCACACGTTTGGACTTGCCCTGGCTACGGGCTATGCTGTTCGGTTCCACCAGTTTGACTTCCGCACTGATGGAGAGCACACTCTTCAAGCGGTCGGACAGGGTCTTCTTCAGCCTCAGCATGGAACCGATGTCGTCGCTGAAAAAGTCGCGGCGCACTTCCACCTGTACTTCCAGCGTATCGAGGTTGTTCTTGCGGTCGACCACCAGCAGATACTGCGGTTCAAATTCCTTCATGCCCAAAATCACACTTTCCACCTGTGACGGGAAGACATTGATACCCCGGATAATCAGCATATCGTCGCTTCGACCCATAATCGGCGTCATACGCACGCTGGTACGTCCGCAAGGACACGGGTCAGCAATCAGGGAAGTCAGGTCTTTGGTGCGATAGCGGAGCAGCGGCATGCCCTCCTTGGTCAATGTGGTAAACACCAGCTCTCCCTGCGTGCCATACGGCAGGTTCTGACACGTCACAGGGTCGATGATTTCCGGATAGAAATGGTCCTCATTGATATGGGAACCATACTGCTCCTGGCATTCGTAAGACACGCCCGGCCCCATAATCTCGCTCAATCCATAAATGTTGTAGCCCTTCAACCCCAAACGGCTCTGGATTTCCTGACGCATGTTTTCCGTCCAAGGTTCTGCTCCGAAAGCACCGATACGCAATCCCAGTTCTTCCTTGCGGATACCCATCCGTTCCACCACCTCTGCCAGATACAAGGCATACGAAGGCGTACAGGCAATGCCCGTGATATGCAAATCCCGAATCAGGCGTACATGTTTTTCCGTATTTCCGGTAGAAGCCGGAATCACGGTTGCCCCCAGATTTTCCACGCCATAGTGTGCTCCCAGTCCGCCGGTAAACAGACCATATCCGTAACTCACGGAAAAAGTATCTTCCCGAGTCACCCCGTATGCCGAAAGACAACGTGACATCACCTCCGACCAGATAGACAAGTCACGGCGGGTGTATCCCACGATGGTCGGGTTACCAGTTGTTCCGGAAGAAGCATGCACACGCACCACTTCCGAAAGAGGAGCCGCCATCAGCCCGTACGGATAATTGTCCCGCAAATCCTGTTTGGTGGTAAAAGGCAGTTTCGTGATGTCCTCAATTTCCCGGATGTCATCAGGAGTGAGGTCCATCTCCTGCATCTTGTGCCGATAGAAAGGCACATTATGGTACACATACTGCACCAGTTTGCACAAACGTTTCCCCTGCAGCTCACGCATCTGTTCACGCGGCATACATTCTTTGTTCGGATTCCAAATCATAGTGTGTTTTTCTTTATTTTGTAGTAGTTTGGTTATTTGCTCGGCACAGGATGGTCCTCCTGAAAAGCCTTCATCCGTTCTTCCAGCACCGGATAGAGTTCCTCCCGCATCCGGGAGGTACAGGCTCTCACCCCCTGCTGTTCACTGCCCGTCGTCGACAGGGAGATACTGCTCACCCCGTACATCATCAGTTCACGGAGCAACTCACCACCCGTCAGTCCAGGATAGCCCAAGGTAAAGAAAAAGCCATCGCCCACCTGCTGGGTTACATCCTTGTCATATACCACCGAAAAGCCATGAGCGGTGAAAATCTGCTTCATCCGGCGGGCGCGCCGTTCATACTCACGAACGTCTTCCACAAAATTGATTTCACCGGTAATAGATTTTTCTAGCATCTCTGCCATGGCATACTGGGTAGTGGCCGTACAGCCGGAAGTAATCATATACATAATGGAAGCGATGAAGGTCGGCCCGAACACGCCTGAATCCTCATAACGGGAAGCCAAGGCCGGATACTGTGTATCAAACAGCTTATCAGACACACAAGCCAAGGCAATGCGCTGTCCGGCATAGCTGAAAATCTTGGAAGCAGACAACATGAGAATATAATTGTCGGTATAGCGAGCCACCGTAGGCACGAAAGGAGGCTGATAAGGACGACCGAACGCATGGCGGAAATCCATACAGAAATACGCCTGGTCTTCCATGACCACTGCATCATACCGCGTAGCCAGTTCACCGATAATTTTCAGTTCACTTTCTTCCAGGCAAATCCAAGCCGGATTGTTGGGATTGGAATAGACAATGGCCGCAATATCGCCTTTGGAAAGAAAACTTTCCAGTTTGGCACGCAACGGTTCTCCCCGGAAATCATGGATATCGAACGACTCCCACGCAATGCCCAAGATACGCAACTGGGACTTCTGTATCGGGAAACCCGGGTCGATAAACAGCACCTTGTCTTTTCCGGGAATTCGCTGGGTACAGGCGATAAAAGCCCCAAAAGAAGCCGCAACGGAACCCGTGGTAGGCAAACAGGCACGTGGAGAAATATCCACATCAATAAATGCCTTTACAAAACGGGAAGCAGCCTGCTTCAGCTCGGCCACTCCGGCAGCTGCCGGATACTGGGAACCGACTCCCCTGTCAAGCGCCTTTTTCTCGGCCTCAATCCCCACTTTATTTGCCGGGAGACCGGGAGACCCCTGATCCATCCGGATAAAGGGAATACCCGTAAGTTCTTCCAGACGGGAAGCCACCAGCAACACATCTCCGATGGTCGCATTGGACAAATCGGCCACCTTCATTTCCTTGGCCACAGAGTTGACCAGGTCTTCACTAAACACGCAGCTCATAAGCCTTTAGAATTTCAATTGTTTCACATATTCATGACCGATATCGAACGCCCGGTAATTCATCTGCACCACCTCTTCTCCTTTCGGCGCAAAGATACGTCCTACACTTTCACGCAGCACGTCCGCATTCAGGATTTTCAAGAAAGGAGCAGCCGCGCCCAACAAGATGACATTGGCCGACCTGGGTATCTGGTTCTCCTTCGCCAGATTTTCCACATCCAACACCACCACATGAGGCTGCGCATGGAGTTCCACCCTCAATTTTTCATCTTCCGGATAATTGGAAATGTTCTTGAACGGAGTGGCCGAAGTGATAATCCATCCGTCTTTCGACAAATACGGAAGATAACGCAGTGCCTCCATCGGTTCCAGTGAAATAATCATATCCGCTGTGCCCAAGGGTATCAAATCGGAAGCAATCGGCGCCTCCGACAAGCGCAGATTCGACTGTACATCGCCTCCCCGCTGACTCATTCCGTGTACTTCGGCCTGTTTCAAGTTCAGCCCCAGATGCAGGGCCGCCTCACCGATAATCGTGGCAATGGACAGAATTCCCTGTCCGCCCACTCCAGAAAGTATAATATCTGTTTTCATTGTTTCTTTGCTTTTTGCTGTTTCAGTTTCCGGTTCAACGTCTGCATACATTCCCTGCGCGGAATAATGACAGACACACCCTTGTATTCTATCTCTTCCCGAATGACCCGGGTGATTTCTTCCATGTTCTTAGGAAGCGGTACCACCACCCGAACATGCTCCGGCTCCACTCCCAATCCCAGACAGATGGCCTCGAACTTATTGGTACCGGCTGAATCCTGTCCTCCGGTCATGGCTGTAGTCAGGTTGTCGGAAATAACGACCGTGATGTTCGATTGATCGTTCACCGCATCCAGCAGCCCCGTCATTCCGGAATGGGTGAAAGTGGAATCCCCTATCACGGCAATGGAAGGAAACAGTCCTGCATCGGCCGCTCCTTTGGCCATCGTGATGGAAGCTCCCATATCGACACAGCTGCTCAATGTACGGAAAGGAGGAAGTGCCCCCAGCGTATAGCAACCGATATCTCCGAAAATCTTTGCATCCGGATATTCTGCAGCCACCTTATTCAAGGCATCATACACATCGCGGTGTCCGCATCCCTTGCACAAGGCCGGCGGACGGGGTACCACATTCTGTGCAGCCGCATAAACCTGTCCACCCGGTAACCCCAAGGCCCGACGCACATTGTCGGGAGTCAGTTCCCCCGTACGGGGCAAATCACCACTCAAACGGCCCTTTACGACATATTTAGAAGGAAGAATGCCTTTCAGCTGTTCTTCCACGAAAGGCTGTCCGTCTTCTACCACCAGAATCTCCTTGCAAGAGTCTGCCAGACGAGTCAAGGCTTCTACCGGCAAAGGATATTGTGAAATCTTCAGTATGGGATAAGGGCATCCTTCCGGAAAGTTTTCCATCACATAGTTGTAACCGATGCCACAAGCCACAATGCCTTTCTCAGCCATCCCTTCCTGCATGCTCAGCTGGTTATAGGCAGAACGTTCAGACTCAGCCTCCAGTTTCGGCTGGTTCTCGATGACTTCCATATAACGACGACGGGCATTTCCCGGCAACAGCACCCAGTCGGAAGGAACAGACTGACGTCCCGTACAAGTGACTTCCTTTCCGGACGCAGCGACTTCTACTGCCGCACGGGAATGGGCCATTCGGGTGGTAATACGCATCAATACCGGTGTACGCATCTGCTCCGAGAGGTCGTATGCATACGCCATCATATCGTAGGCCTCCTGCTGGGAAGAAGGTTCCAGTATCGGAATTAAAGCAAACTTGCCATAAAAGCGAGAATCCTGCTCATTCTGAGAAGAATGCATGGTAGGATCGTCGGCAGCCAACACCACTACCCCTCCATTGACACCCGTAATGGCTGAATTGACAAAAGCATCGGCACATACGTTCATTCCTACATGCTTCATGCAAACCAGTGCCCGCTTGCCCACATACGATACTCCCAAAGCTGCTTCCATGGCTGTTTTCTCATTGGTACACCAGCTGCTGTGCAACCCACGCGCTTTCGCTATCGGAGATTCCTGTATATATTCTGTGATTTCGGTCGAAGGAGTTCCCGGATAGGCATAAACCCCGGAAATTCCTGCGTGAATGGCGCCCAGCGCTATCGCCTGGTCGCCCAATAACAAAAGTTTATGATTGTCTTTCATAAAATAAGAAGTTAATTCAATGTAAAAGCGTCTGCATCCTCCAGCACCGGGAACTTTTTTCGGAAGGCTTCCAGCTCATTCATATCGATGAAGGCTTCCACCTGCCCCTCCTTGCCATCTTCACAAGCAGAAAGTGTCTTTCCATACGGGTCGATAGCCGCCGTACCCCCACAATAATCGCAGTACAGGTCTTTTCCTACCCGGTTCACACCCAGTACATAACACTGGTTTTCAATGGCTCGTGCCCGCAACAAAGCTTTCCAGGCCTCCACTCTGGGAGAAGGCCAGCTGGCTACATACAACGCCACATCGTAATCGCCCCGATTCCGGGACCAAACCGGGAAGCGCAAGTCATAGCATACTTCGAGCAGAAACCGTACACCACGGAAATTCACCACGACACGTTCCGTACCTGCCGTATAATGTTTGTCTTCTCCACCATAAGTGAACAAATGCTTTTTGTCGTACCATTGTACTTTCCCGTCGGGATGCACAAAGAAGAAACGGTTATAGAATTTTCCATTTTCCGCTATGGAGATACTGCCGGCAAGGGCACAATCATGCGTACAGGCCGTCTGTTTCATCCACTGCAAGGTAGGGCTGTCCGCCGGTTCTGCAATCCCTTCCGGCAAAGTGCAAAAACCTGTAGAAAACATTTCCGGAAGCACAAACAAATCGACTTTATCGTAATGATCAATGACCTTTCCCAAACGAGCCACATTGGCTACAGGATCGGCCCAACAAATATCTGTCTGCAATAAGATTATTTTCATGCTTTTCATTCATTAGAAACGCCCAAAGGTAACAATTTAATCACAGAAAGCAAATTTTGACTTCAAAATACTTCCATTCAAAGGAGAAATGTACATTTTTGAAATTCCAATTTCTATCCAATCGTTTATTACAAAAATCTGAATGACACTGATATTCTCAGGCTTTTTATTCTAAAAGAACCTTATAAATAGAGGTAATTTGCAAAATGTTTTTTATTTTTGTGGCCAAAATGAGTTAATATACTAACAAATGAACGTATTAGAATTAAGCGAACAGGAAATTATCAGACGTAACAGTCTGAATGAGTTGAGAGCAATGGGGATTGATCCATACCCTGCTGCCGAGTATGTAACCAACGCTTTTTCGACTGACATTAAAGCCGAATTTAAAGACGATGCGGAACCCCGCAAAGTATCTGTAGCCGGTCGTATCATGTCTCGCCGCGTAATGGGTAAGGCATCCTTCATTGAATTGCAAGACTCTAAAGGTCGTATTCAAGTATATATAACCCGCGACGACATCTGTCCGGATGAAAACAAAGATTTATACAATGTCGTTTTCAAACGTTTGCTGGACTTAGGTGACTTTATCGGAATTGAAGGCTTCGTATTCCGCACACAAACAGGCGAAGTTTCCATTCATGCACAGAAACTGACAGTGTTGTCCAAATCAATCCGTCCGCTTCCGATTGTAAAATACAAAGACGGAGTGGCATACGACAAATTCGAAGACCCTGAACTCCGCTACCGCCAGCGCTATGTAGACTTGGTAGTCAACGATGGAGTAAAAGAAATTTTCTTGAAGCGCAGCAAAATCTACAATTCCATGAGAGAGTATTTCAATTCCAAAGGCTATGTGGAAGTGGAAACTCCGATTCTTCAGTCTATCCCGGGAGGTGCTGCTGCACGCCCGTTCATCACTCACCACAACGCGCTGGACATTCCTTTGTACATGCGTATTGCCAGTGAGCTGTACCTGAAACGACTGATTGTGGGTGGTTTTGAAGGAGTGTACGAAATTGGTAAGAACTTCCGTAATGAAGGTATGGACCGTACGCACAACCCGGAATTCACTTGTATGGAAATCTATGTCGCTTATAAAGACTACAACTGGATGATGAAGTTTACGGAAAACATGCTTGAGAAAATCTGCATGGACGTAAACGGTACCACAGAAGTCAAGATTGGTGACAATGTTATCAGTTTCAAGGCTCCGTTCAAGCGTGTCACCATGCTGGATTCCATCAAAGAATTCACCGGATACGACCTGACAGGCATGAGCGAGGAACAGATTCGGGAAGTATGCCAGAAGCTGAACATGGAAATCGATGAGACCATGGGTAAAGGCAAACTGATTGACGAAATCTTCGGGGAATTCTGCGAAGGCAACTACATCCAGCCAACCTTCATCACCGACTATCCGATTGAAATGTCTCCGCTGACCAAAAAGCACCGCAACAATCCGGACCTGACCGAACGCTTCGAGCTGATGGTAAATGGAAAGGAACTTTGCAACGCCTATTCCGAGCTGAATGACCCGATTGACCAGCTGGAACGTTTCGAAGAACAGATGCGTCTGAGCGAAAAGGGAGACGATGAAGCCATGATTATCGACAAGGACTTCGTACGTGCGTTGGAATACGGTATGCCTCCTACTTCGGGTATGGGTATCGGTATGGACCGTCTGGTCATGCTGATGACAGGACAGAACACCATCCAGGAAGTATTGTTCTTCCCACAAATGCGCCCGGAAAAAGTCATCCCGAAAGATGCGCCGGCCAAGTTCACGGAATTGGGTGTAGCAGAAGACTGGGTACCTGTTCTCCAGAAAGCCGGATATAACCTGGTAAGCGACATGAAAGATGTCAATCCCCAGAAACTCCATCAGGATATCTGCGGCATCAATAAAAAATATAAACTGGAGCTGAAGAACCCGACTGTAGACGAAGTGGCGGGCTGGATTGAAAAGATTAAATAAATGAATAAAAGGATATGAAGGGCAAAGAAATTTCCTTGCCCTTCATATCTGTTTTTCATTAAATATAAAAGTATGAAATTACCCGGAAAAATAGCAATCATGGGGGGAGGAAGCTGGGCTACAGCTATTGCCAAGATTATATTGACCCAGGCGGAATCGATAAACTGGTACATGCGCCGTGACGACCGAATTGAAGAATTCAAGCGACTGGGGCATAATCCGGCTTATTTGACAAGTGTGCGTTTCGACATGAAATGCATCAATTTTTCATCAGACATCAACAAAGTGGTGAGAGAATCGGACACGCTGATTTTCGTAACGCCCTCACCTTATCTGAAAAGTCACCTCAAGAAGCTAAAAACCAAACTGAAGGATAAATTCATCGTTACCGCCATCAAAGGTATTGTTCCAGACGAAAACCTGATTGTATCCGATTATTTCCATCAGATATACGATGTCCCCGAAAATAACATCGCGGTATTGGCGGGTCCGTGTCATGCGGAAGAAGTAGCCTTGGAAAGACTTTCTTACCTCACAGTAGGCTGCAAGGATATCGAGAAAGCCAAAATGTTTGCCAAACAACTGGCGGGACACTACATCAAGACTTCTGTCAATACAGACGTGGCCGGCATTGAATATGCTTCCGTCTTGAAAAACGTATATGCCATTGCAGCTGGAATCTGCAGCGGTCTGAAATATGGAGACAATTTTCAGGCTGTACTGGTTTCCAATGCCTTGCAGGAAATGAACCGCTTTCTGGATACCGTACATCCGGTCAACCGCTGCACAAACGATTCGGCCTACTTGGGCGACCTGCTCGTGACGTCTTATTCCAATTTCAGCCGCAACCGTGTATTCGGAACCATGATTGGAAAAGGATACTCCGTGAAAAGCGCACAGATTGAAATGGAAATGATTGCAGAAGGTTATTATGGTACCAAATGCATCAAGGAACTGAACAAACATCTGCACGTAAACATGCCGATTGTGGATGCCGTCTACAATATTCTTTACGAGCGGATATCTCCAATGATTGAAATTAAATTATTAACTGATTCATTTAGATAAACTCAAAAACAGTTATGGAAAATATTAAACTAAACGTGGAAAAAACTTTGGACTTCATCTCCAAAGAGAAATTGGCTTCTTATGAACCGAAAGTAAAAGCTTGTATGGAAACGCTGGAAAAAGGTACAGGCTTGGGAAATGACTTTTTGGGCTGGTTGCATTTGCCATCTTCCATTACAACTGCACATTTGAACGACCTGAAGGCCACCGCACAGATTCTCCGTGAAAACTGTGAGGTAGTGGTTGTAGCAGGTATCGGAGGTAGCTACCTGGGTGCACGTGCCGTCATCGAAGCCATGTCAAACAGCTTTGCCTGGCTGCAAGAAAAGAAAGCCGGACAACCGACCATTATTTTTGCCGGACATAACATCAGCGAAGATTATCTGTTTGAATTGACTGAATTCTTGAAAGATAAAAAATTCGGTGTCATCAACATATCTAAATCTGGAACCACTACGGAAACGGCACTTGCTTTCCGCCTGCTGAAAAAACAATGCGAAGACCAGAGAGGCAAAGAAATGGCCCGCAAAGTCATCGTAGCCGTAACCGATGCAAAAAAAGGTGCAGCCCGTGTCACAGCTGACAAGGAAGGATACAAATCATTCATTATCCCGGACAATGTCGGTGGACGTTTTTCAGTACTGACTCCGGTAGGTCTGCTTCCCATCGCAGTAGCAGGTATCGACATCGACCAGCTGGTAGCCGGTGCATGTGAAATGGAAAAAGTATGCGCCAACGAAAATATGTACGAAAACCCGGCTGCTTTGTATGCCGCCACTCGTAACGAATTGTACCAGAGCGGAAAGAAAATTGAAATCCTGGTCAACTTCCAGCCCAAACTGCACTACTTCATGGAATGGTGGAAACAGCTCTACGGCGAATCAGAAGGAAAAGACCACAAAGGCATCTATCCTAGCTCTGTAGACTTCTCTACCGACCTGCACTCTATGGGACAATGGATTCAGCAGGGTGAACGTACCATCTTCGAAACAGTAGTTTCTATTGAAACTCCGAACCACGAACTTCACTTCCCGAGCGACGAAGAAAACTTGGATGGCTTGAACTTCCTGGCCGGAAAACGTATCGATGAAGTCAACAAGATGGCCGAACTGGGTACACAGCTTGCCCACGTAGACGGAGGCGTTCCTAACCTGCGTGTCAGCGTTCCTTCATTGAACGAATATTACCTGGGACAGCTTATCTACTTCTTCGAAAAAGCTTGTGGAATCAGCGGCTATCTGCTGGAAGTCAATCCGTTCAACCAGCCGGGTGTAGAAGCATACAAGAAAAATATGTTTGCACTTCTGAACAAACCGGGCTACGAAAAAGAATCTGAAGCTATCCAGGCCCGTCTGAAGAAATAAAAAACGAGACAACGCTCCGTTTTTTAGTTTACAGGCACGAATTACATGAAAAGCACCCTTCCGACGTGACAAACAGCGGAAAGGAATTCATGTAATGCGTGCCTGAATATTATAAAAAAGTATCATCATGTTTCAACAAAATATCCATCAATATCTCACAACCCATCATTTTACCCAAATCAATCTGAAAGCCGTATTGTTCGACATGGACGGAGTACTGTTCGATTCCATGAAAAACCATGCTACGGCCTGGCATGAAGCAATGAAACAATATGGCATGAACCTAAGCAGAGAAGAGGCTTACCTCCATGAAGGCCGCACTGGTGCCTCCACCATCAACATTGTCAGCCAACGGGAAAGAGGCTACGAGGCTTCTGAAGAAGAAATCAAGAAAATCTATCAAACCAAGAGCGATTTGTTCAACAGCCTTCCTAAAGCGGCTCCCATGCCTGGAGCCCTCGAAGTATTGAAGAAGATAAAGACTGCCGGCCTCATCCCTATGGTAGTCACCGGTTCCGGACAACATTCCTTGTTGGACAAACTGAACCACTACTTCCCAGACATCTTTCACCGCGAACTGATGGTCACGGCTTTCGACGTAAAATTTGGGAAACCCAATCCGGAACCCTACCTGATGGCCTTACAGAAAGCGGGAATCAAAGCTGATGAAGCGATTGTCATCGAAAATGCCCCACTCGGAGTACGGGCCGGAGTAGCTGCCGGAATCTTTACAGTCGCCCTGAATACCGGACCGCTTCCGGATGAAGTACTCTTGCAAGAAGGAGCTAACCTGCTTTTCCCTTCCATGCAAGCTTTCAGTGAAAACTGGGAATCATTCTACCAGTGTCTGCAAACCACTTCCCTATAACAAAAAATCCACCCAAAGAGATACAGTATTTGTGCAACTCTTTCGGTGGATTCTTATTTTATTGTTCAAAAGTCGGATTCGTTATTCCAACGCAAACAGCTTGCTTCTTGACAACAGAGAAGAACCTATCACATTTGCCTTTTCTTTTAACTCAGACAATACGATGTCTGAATCCTTATACATCAGATTCAATGTATATTTACGGACAGCCGAAATGACCGGAGGAAGCAGGTATTCTCCTACTTTTGAAAACTCACCGCCAATAATCACCTGCTCAGGATTGAATACATTAATCAAGTCTCCAATATGACGTCCTAATTTGGCTCCGATTTCTTCCACCAGCTCGATGGCCAGCACGTCTTCCCGACGTACTGCTGAAATAATGTCGGCCAGCGTAATATCATCGATGGCTTTCTCTTTCAGCAGGATGGAATTTTCTCCTTGACGAAGACGGGCGATAAACTTACGGTATAATGCCGAACAGGAAACTTCCGTCTCGATACATCCTTTCTTTCCGCAATAACAAATCTGCTGGTTGTCGTATCCATAGTTATGTCCAAATTCACCTGCAAACCCTGACATCCCGGAATACAACTTCCCATCAATGATGATGGCCATTCCCAGTCCCCAGTTCACATTAATAAAGATAAGATTCTTCGGACACTTCTCCGGACGTGTGATGAATTCTCCATACGCCATAGCCCGGCTGTCATTGTCGATGCAGACATTGATGCCCAGCCTGTCGGTAAACATTTGAGCCAACGGCTTGTCACCAAATGTCAGGTGTGTATAACTACATCCTGTTTCCGGATTGACACGTCCGGTCATACCGATACAAATATTCAATATCTTCGACTTGTCACAAGGAAGTTCATCGATAAAGATTTCTATTTCACGGCAAATACGCTCCAGACATTCCGGTGTATTTTCCAATTTAAACGGAATTTCCATCTTTGTCTGCAACACATCTCCCTTAAAATTAATAGCACCTAAACTTAAAGACTGCACTGCCAACGCCACTCCTATAAAATAGGCAGAATCCGAATTCAACCCATATAAACTGGGATGGCGTCCCCCACTGGTCTCCAGTTTTCCACAATCGTTCACATATCCCTCTTTGCACATTTCATCCACAAATTTTGTCACGGTAGGAACGCTTAGCCCCATTGATTTAGACAAATCTGTAATTGTGGTGCTGCCTGCATAAATCAGATGCGTAATGATACGCTGTTTTACTAATGCACTTTTAACGCCTTTCTGTATGTTCGTCAATAGAGTCTGACCCATATTCGTTATTTTTTATAGAAACATTTACAAATGTAGAATTTTTCTTTAAAAAGTCAAGCATAAAAAATCTATTTTTTTATTTGACATTCTGAGTAAGCTTTGATATATTTGCAGAAGTAAGCTAATTTTCGAAGATTACAATTAAATTAATTTCAATATTCAAAATTCTAACCACCATGAGACTAATCATTGAATCTGATTACAGTGCTCTGTCCAACTGGGCAGCAAATTATGTTGCAAAGAAAATCAACGCAGCGAACCCTACAAAAGAAAAACCGTTTGTATTGGGTCTTCCTACCGGTTCATCTCCACTGGGAATGTATAAAGCCCTGATTGAACTGAATAAAAAAGGAGCTGTCTCTTTTAAAAATGTAGTGACTTTCAACATGGACGAATACGTTGGGCTTCCCGAATCTCATCCGGAGAGCTACCACTCATTCATGTTCAACAATTTCTTCAACCATATTGACATCTGCAAAGAAAACATCCATATTCTGAACGGCAATGCAGCCGACCTGGAAGCAGAATGTGCCAATTATGAAAAGGAAATTGAGAAATTCGGCGGTATCGACCTGTTCCTGGGAGGTATCGGTCCCGACGGTCACATCGCATTCAACGAACCGGGCTCTTCATTGAGCTCACGTACCCGTGTGAAAACACTGACTACCGACACCATCATTGCCAACTCCCGTTTCTTTGAAAACGATGTCAACAAAGTGCCTAAAACCGCATTGACCGTAGGAGTAGGAACCGTACTTTCTGCCAAGGAAGTGCTGATTATCTGCAACGGACACAACAAGGCCCGCGCTTTGCAGCATGCAGTCGAAGGAGGAATCACACAGATGTGGACCATCAGCGCACTCCAGATGCACCAGCACGGCATCATCGTATGCGACGAAGCTGCCACGGACGAATTGAAAGTCGGCACTTACAAGTATTTCAAAGACATTGAAAAGAACAATCTCTAATTTGCTAAATCATGAGAACAAACCTAAGCTCTCAAATCTCACTGAACCGTGTATCTCCCAGATACTACCGCCCGGAAAATGCGGTGGAACGTTCTGTACTGACACGACTCGAAAAAATACCCACCAACATCTTTGAGACCATTGATGAAGGAGTGGTACAAATTGCCAATGAAATCGTAGCCAAAATACAGGACAGACAACGCGAGGGAAAATTCTGCACCATTGCCGTGGGTACAGGTGCTTCCTTACGTCCGCTCTTCGCCGAACTGATTCGGAAACACAAAGATGAAGGCGTCAGCTTCCGCAACGTAGTATTCTTCAACCTGTATGAATATTATCCGTTGACCGAAGGTGCCGGAAGCAGCTTCAACCACCTGAACAAACTTTTCCTTTCCCAGATAGACATCGACCGCCAGAACATTTTCACAATGGACGGAACGATTCCTCAGGAAGCCATTACGGAACACTGCCGCCTGTACGAACAGCGTATCCAGACGTTCGGTGGCATCGATATCGTCATCATGGGAGTAGGCCGGGAAGGAAATATCGGTATGAACGAACCGGGTTCACATGCCAGTTCAACTACCCGTCTGATTTTGATTGATGCGACCTCCCGCTCGGAAGCCGCACACAACATCGGAGTAGACAACCTGCCTCCATGCTCCATCACCATGGGTATCAATACTATCCTGAGCGCCCGCAAAGTATATTTGCTGGCATGGGGCGAAGACAAAGCCGACATCATCCGAAGTGCGGTAGAGGACAAGGTAAGTGATACATTGCCGGCTTCTTACCTGCAACTTCATGCCAATACTTCTGTCTGCATCGACCTGGCAGCCGCTGCCCATCTGACACGTATCCAGCGTCCGTGGCTGGTAACGAGCTGTGAATGGAACGACAAGCTGGTGAGAAGCGCGATTGTATGGTTGTGCACCACACTCAACAAACCGATTCTGAAACTGACCAACAAGGATTACAATGAAAACGGCTTGAGCGAACTGCTGGCACTCTACGGCTCTGCCTACAATGCCAACATCAAAGTGTTCAACGACTTGCAGCATACCATCACCGGATGGCCGGGCGGAAAACCGAACGCAGACGATACGTATCGTCCGGAACGTGCCAAACCTTTCCCGAAACGGGTAGTGGTATTCTCTCCGCATCCGGACGATGACGTGATTTCCATGGGAGGAACCTTACGCCGCCTCGTGCAGCAAGGCCATGAAGTACACGTAGCTTACGAAACCTCAGGCAACATTGCCGTAGGCGATGAAGAAGTGGTACGCTTCATGCACTTCATCAACGGCTTCAACCAGCTGTTTGAAAACAGTGAGGACAAGGTTATCTGCGACAAATACGCCGAAATCAAACAGTTCTTCTCTACCAAGAAGGAGGGCCAGATGGATACACGCGACATCCTGACCATCAAAGGTCTCATCCGTCGTGGAGAAGCCCGTACAGCTTGTACATTCAACCGTATCCCGCTCAACCGCTGCCACTTCCTGGATCTCCCGTTCTATGAAACCGGAAAGATTGAAAAGAATCCTATCAGTGAAGCCGACGTGGAAATCGTACTGAACCTGCTTCGTGAAGTGAAACCTCACCAGATTTACGTAGCCGGCGACTTGGCCGACCCGCACGGAACTCACCGTGTATGTACGGATGCCGTATTCGCCGCCATCGATGAAGAAAAGAATGCCGGAGCTGAATGGCTGAAAGACTGCCGCATCTGGATGTACCGTGGTGCATGGGCTGAATGGGAAATCGAAAACATCGAAATGGCCGTACCGCTGAGTCCGGAAGAACTTCGCGCAAAACGTAACTCCATCCTGAAACATCAGTCGCAGATGGAAAGTGCTCCGTTCCTGGGCAACGACGAACGTCTGTTCTGGCAAAGAAGTGAAGACCGCAACCGCGGAACCGCTTCACTTTACGACCAGTTAGGACTGGCTTGCTATGAAGCTATGGAAGCTTTTGTAGAATATAAACCTATCTAAAAGCATTCAGACTATTACCATAAAAGACACAGAAACGAAAGTTTTCTTCTACGCGAAGAAAGGCCCGTTTCCGTGTCTTTTCTTTTTTACTTGTCACTCACACTCTTTATTTATCTACATGAAAAAATTAGTTATCCCTATTCTGGCTTTCTGGCTCAGCTGCCTTTTCCCGGCCTGTACCTCTTCCGACCATTTTCTGAAAGAAACAGACTACCGTCAGAAGGTAGAGACCGATTTCAACCAGAAAAAAGAAATTCTCAACCGGGGCAATCTCTTTGCGGTTTTCAATGAAGAAATGACGCAGGAGGAACGGGAGGCCATGATGTTCCTATATGCCTACATGACGCCGGGCGATATTGCCGACTACTCTGGCGAATTCTACCTGAAAAATGTACGTCTGGCACTTCAGGACCGCAAGCAAACCACTTGGGGCGCCCAAATTCCGGACCTGATTTTCCGCCACTTTGTACTCCCCGTACGGGTAAACAACGAAAACCTGGACAATGCCCGCGAAGTATTCCGTCAGGAACTGATGCCCCGCGTAGAAAAATTGTCCATGTACGATGCAGTGCTGGAAGTAAACCACTGGTGTCATGAAAAAGTGGTCTACACTCCGACCGACAGCCGTACCAGTGCTCCGCTGGCTACCGTCAAAACAGCTTACGGACGTTGCGGAGAGGAATCCACCTTTCTGGTAGCCGCCCTGCGTGCCGTAGGTATTCCGGCCCGCCAGGTCTACACACCGCGCTGGGCACATACCGACGACAACCACGCTTGGGTGGAAGCCTGGGTGGACGGAAAATGGTACTTCCTCGGTGCCTGCGAACCGGAACCCGTACTGAATCTGGGATGGTTCAATGCCCCGGCCAGCCGAGGCATGCTGATGCACACCAAGGTTTTCGGAGCCTATAACGGACCGGAAGACGTGATGAAAACCACGGCCAACTACACCGAAATCAATATCATCGACAATTATGCACAGAGTGCGCCGGTCACCGTCACCGTGGTCGACTCATTGGGAAAAGCAGTGGAAGGTGCCCATGTGGAATTCAAGCTCTACAACTATGCAGAATTCTATACCGTAGCCAGCAAGACTACCGACGTTTCCGGCAAAGCCTCGCTTTCCGCCGGACTGGGCGACATGCTGGTATATGCTTCCGCCAACCAGCACTTCGGACTGAAAAAAGTATCTTTCGGCAAGGACAAGGAAGTGACCCTTACCCTCTCCCACCGTCCGGGTGACGTGTTTGCAGATACTCTGCACATCGTACCGCCTGCCGAAAAGGCCAACCTGCCGGAGGTGACCGAAGCCCAGCGCAAAGAAAATACCCTGCGTATGGCCCAGGAAGATTCTATCCGCAATGCCTACGTGGCCAGCTTCCCGACAGAAGAAAAGGCCCAAGCATTTGCCCTAGAACAGAAACTGGACGCAGCACGTACCAGCGACTTCATCGTAAAATCCAGAGGCAACTACGCCGACATCATGCAGTTCCTCTCACATGCCGTGGAAAAAGGACAGGGCACACGGGCACTGGAGCTGCTGGGCACACTGGCCGAGAAGGACTTGCGCGATACACCTTGCTCCATTCTGGAAGACCACCTTTATGGCACGGACACCGCTGCGGACGTACAAGAAGTGCTGGCCCCGCGCATTGCCAGCGAAATGCTGACACCTTACCGGAGCTACTTTCAGAAGGCATTCCCCACCGAATTGGCATCCCAAATCAAAGCCGACCCGCAAGTGCTCGTGAAATGGTGTAAGGACAGCCTGACCATCCGCAATGACCTGAGCACCTTGTTTACAACCACTTCACCGGAAGGGGTATGGCGCAGCCGGGTCACCGACTCCCAGTCCAGAGACATCTTCTTTGTAGCAGCCGCCCGCAGTCTGGGTATTCCTGCCTGGAAAGATGAAGTGAACGGCAATATCTGCTACCGTCTGAACGGTAATCCGGTGCTGGTGGACTTTGAAAAATCGGAAGGAGGTAATTTGTCGGAAGGCATACTGAAGGCCACCTACGAGCCGATTCCCCGACTGGACAACCCGAAATATTACACCCACTTCACCTTGTCGAAATACGACAACGGCACTTTCCAGCTACAGAACCATCCGGAAGATGCCAGCTGGGCCTCCCTGCTGAAAAACGGAAGCCAAATGTCGACGGGCTATTACATGCTGGTAACCGGCAGCCGTATGGCCAACGGAGGCGTATTGAGCCAGGTTTCTTTCTTTACGGTAGAAGAAGGAAAGACCACGGTCACCCCGCTCTGCATGCGCGACAATACGGAGGAAGTACGTGTCATAGGCAACTTCAACTCTGAAGCATTGTACACCCGTCCGGACAACGGGGAACAGGTATCCATCCTCAGCACCACAGGCCGCGGTTATTACATTGTCGGCGTACTGGGTGTAGGACAGGAACCTACCAACCATGCCCTGAAAGACATCGAAATCAAGAAAGCGGAATTTGAAAAATGGGGACGTACGATTGTACTGCTCTTTACCGACGAAGCGGCCTACCGGAAATTCGACCGCAAAGAGTTCCCCAACCTGCCATCGAACGTGGTATTTGGAATTGACAAGGACGGAAGTATCCTCAAGATGATGGCCGAAAACATGAAACTGGGCAACAAGCCCACCCTGCCGGTGATTATCCTGGGCGATACGTTCAACCGCGTGGTTTTCGAGTCACACGGATACACCATCGGCATGGGCGAGCAACTGCTCCACGTCATCCACGGGCTGTAAGCGCCGCGATGGTACGACGAACTTTTTCGGGGGTCGTGACCGGATGACAATATTCATCCATATCCGTATCTCCCATCGACAAAGCCGGATTGCGAAGAAGCATCCGGCTTTCTTTTTGTTCACGGGCCGAGAAATGGAATTCACAGGCACCCGTCACACTGGCCAATTCCGCGATGTTGTGTTCATTCACCCCGCATCCCGGCATGATAATGATACGGTCGCCTGCCTGCTTCACCAGTTCCGCCAGCAACGTAGCCCCTTCTATCGCAGTGGGCATCTGGCCGGAAGTCAGCACACGGTTCACTCCCATATCAATCAGTTCCTCCAACACCTTAGCAGGAGACTTCACATAATCAAACGCACGATGAAAAGTGACCGAGAGTCCCTTGGCAGCCTTCATCAATCGCTGCATGGCCGGCTTGTCGAGCTCTCCTTCCGGAGTCAGACAGCCGAACACTACCCCGTCGGCTCCAGCCTGACGGGCTGCCAGAATGTCTTCTTCCATGATGTCAAGTTCCGAAGGAGTGTACAGAAAATCTCCTCCGCGCGGACGGATAATGACATGCAGACGGATATCAATCAATTTCCGGGCCACCTTGATTTCGCCAATGGAGGGAGTGGTTCCCCCTTCCGGCATGCCGGCACACAATTCGACCCGATGGGCTCCTCCCTGCTGGGCAGCCACACAACTCTCCGCGGAGTTCGCGCAAATTTCAAACATGTAGTTTTTCATCTTTCAGTACACTTTAAAGAATGATTTTTTCACCTTCCGGAAACACCTTTGCGTTTACCGGAAAACGCCTTGACGTTTTACTCAAAACGTAAGTGCGTTTTATATGAAACGCAAGTACGTTTTACCTGAAACGCAAGTGCGTTTTCAACCAAACGTCGAAGCGTTTTTCTTTCTTCGTCCGCACAGGTTCCGAAAGGTATCGGTTTATAAACAAAAAAGCTTATTAAACCGTTCATTCTCAGTCTAATAAGCTATCATGTACGCCCGTGGGGAGTCGAACCCCAATCGAAGGAACCGGAATCCTTTATTCTATCCATTGAACTACGGGCGCAAATACCAATAAACACACTTCCCAGCTTCCTTTGTCGAAAAGGATATTTCGAAAGCGTGACAAAAATACAATTATTCCCCCTTTTCTCCTAATTTTTTCAGGAAAAAATAATTTTCCTCCCTCAAAATAGTTGTATCTCACTCACGCTCAGAAAGCCACCTCCTTAGAACTGGAAGTAGATAAAGGGCTGGATATCGCTGCTTTTCACCTGTATCACCAGATAAATCAAGGCAATCATCACCACGGCCTGTGCCACCAGCGGCAAGCGCACCATACCGCGGCTGCAGGCGTTCTGCCAGCTATCAGGACAGAAATGGAGCAGAAAACCGACTCCCATCAGCACAAAAACTTTCCAGTAACCCGTCAGAAGCTGTTCCAGCAATTCCGGATGAAAGGCCGTGAATATCTGACGAATCATGGTGACAGAGGCTTCAAACGTGGCATTGCGGAAGAAAATCCAGCAGAAGCACACAAAATGGAAGGTCAGTACCACGGCAAAAAATTTCCGTATACCCTGACTACGGTACTGCTTAGAACGCCCCAGCAAACTGCGGAAGAACTTATGCAAGGCCAGTGCCACCCCGTGCAGTCCGCCCCACACCACAAAGTTCCAGGAAGCTCCATGCCAGAGTCCTCCCAGCAGCATGGTCAATATCAAGTTGATATAGGTACGAATCTTTCCCTTCCGGTTACCTCCCAGAGAGATATAAAGGTAGTCGCGCAACCAAGTAGACAAAGAGATGTGCCAGCGATGCCAGAAATCGGTCACACTGTCCGCCTTGTAAGGCGAGTTGAAGTTGAGCGGGAAACGGAATCCCAGCAGCAAGGCAATACCGATGGCCATGTCGCTATACCCCGAGAAGTCACAGTAAATCTGCAAGGCATACCCGTACACTCCAAACAAGTTTTCCAGTCCCGAATACAATCCCGGATTATCAAATATACGTTCTACGAAGTTCACACTGATGTAGTCCGAAATGACCGCCTTCTTGAACAGGCCACTCACGATAAAGAAAATTCCCTGTCCGAACATCTCCGACGAAACGAACAGCGGCTGCCGGATTTGCGGAATGAAATCGCGGGCACGCACAATCGGTCCGGCAACCAGCTGCGGAAAGAAAGACACATAAAACGCATAGTCCAGCAGGTTCGACAATGGCTTCAAATCCCGGCGATACACATCGATGGTATAGCTCAACGATTGGAAAGTGAAAAACGAAATACCTACCGGCAAGAAGATGTCGAGCGGATGGAACTGTCCGTTCCACAACGGAGCCAGCATCTCATAGAAGAAGTTCGTGTACTTGAAATAGCAGAGCAATCCGAGGTTGATGCACAAGCTACACACCACCAGCATTTTCCGTTTCCATGCCGACACCGTGACCTCCATCCTGCGGGCCAGCAGGAAATCGGACACCGTGACAATACCTAGCAGGAAAAAGTAGAACCCGCTGCTTTTATAATAGAAGTAATACGAAAACAAAGTAACAAACAGCAGACGTGCCGTGGTCTTCTTCTGCAAGAGAAGATAGACCAGACTGAATCCTAAGAAAAGAAAAAGAAACAGTCCGCTGCTGAAAATCATCGGCTGCGCGGAATCATACGTCAGCACATCCTTCAATCTATCCCAGTCAATTCCGAGTTCCGTCCAGTTGAGTTTCCACATAATTGTTGTATGATTTGATAATCGCTTCGTGTAATAATAATCCTTGCAGGATATATCCGTCCTGCGTGAAATGAATCTTGTCCCGTTGGTAATAGTTTCCGGCACTCCAGTTCAGGCATGCCCGCCGTTCGCCGCCCACAATGTGGTACATGTCCCACAAGGCCAGTTTCCGGGAAGCCGCATAATCCTGTTCCGTCTTCACCACCAGTTTTGTTCGGGGATTGATAACCCGGGCCCCCCTCCGGCCGTTGCGCACGTAAGCCCCCGGTGGGGTGGTCAGCAGATAAACCGCCTGCGGACACCCTTTCTTCAACTCTCCCAGCAGATAATCCATGTGCGCTATATGTTCGGCAGAAGAATAACGACGGGCGTGAGCCTCGTTCGTGCCAAAAGAAAGAATCACCAAGTCGGGATTCAAATCGATAATCTGCTGTATGTTCTCCGGCGTAGAGAAAGAACCGTAAGTCGCTCCGTTCACCCCCAGTATGTGGTAGACGATTCCCGCCGCCCCCGTTTCCTGTGCCAATCCGGACGTACGGTAACTCACCTGCATATCGAGCACCGCATCTCGTCCGAAATCATCTTCCAGCTGTCGGCGGACCACATACGGAAACACATGTCCCCGCACGTGCGAGTCACCGATGTGCACAATGCGCAGCGGGCGGTCGAGCACGGAAAGCTTCTGCCAGAAAGGAAGCAGTTCTCCCGTCGGGTCTTCAATCCGGTTTTCCGTTGTTTCCCTGAAACTGGCAGGCATCGCATGGCTCACCTGGACAAATTTCAGCAACTGCTGCATGGCCTTGCTGTCGGACACATGACCGGAATGACGGTCAGGGCGTGATTTCACCGGCAACACATCCTGTGCCGACACCTCCATGGTCCAAAGGCACAGGACGCACCACGCTATCCAGACACACAGTTTATTCCATCTCATAAGCTTTCCGTTTTTCATACTGTTCCTTTCCGTACATCAACGTCTCAAACAGAAGTCCGGCAATGTGCTTACCTCCCCTGAAATTGATGTGCGTATAATCGTAATTGGCCATCTGCGGTTTGCTTTCCACCATCTTCACCATGCTGCCTTCCCCTCCCATGGCCTCAAACATATTCCAGAATGCCACATGCGTCTCTGCGGCCAGCGCCTGCTGGTAACGAATCAGCCGTTTCACTCCCGGCATGGTACACAGCTCACCGTTCTCATCCTTGTATTCCCGGTCGCCCACACTGACAATCAGAATCGAGGTTTCAGGGAAAGCCTCTTTCAGACGTTCCACAATGGGTTTCATGGCATCCTTATAATACGTATAGTTCAACACTTTTTCCGAAGCCACGTTCAACCCATATTGCAACACAATCAAATCATAAGGCCGCAACCGATTGTACTGGCGGAGAATAGACATAGGGATATGCCCAAGCTGCTGCCCGCTACTGCCACGGGTACTGAAATTATCCACCACTACTCCTTGCTTCGGGTCCATGGCCACCGCATAGAACAAAGCAGCCGAATCCAGCTTTTCCACGTTCCAGCGTATGGAACCAATCCGACCGCCCACTGACACGGCCTGCAGTTCCCCGTTTCCTTTTACAGGGAACAATCTCCCCTGCCCTCCATTGACTGAGGCACTCAGCGTCACGGAGTCTGAAGCCAAGAAGTAACACGTAGACAAGTCGCACGTATCGATGCGGGAAAGAAAACGCTTCTCCCCTTTCAGCGTGACATACGCCCCCGGAGAAGGGATGAAGTAATGATTGGAAATATCCTGACGGGAACGGTCGAAATAGACAGAGTCCGTAATGGCATGGCTGCGCCATCCACCAAACGTCTGGTGGACGGTAGGACGGAAACCGGCAATCTTGCTCGTAATCGGCACGTAGCCCACTCCACACCCGCCGAAACGCTTCTGCAGCATCTCGCGTAAATCGCCGGTCAGGATATCAGCCTCAATAAAAGAGTCACCGAAATAAGCGATACGTACCGGGCGGTCCATCGCATTGACCTGTCCCAATGCCTCATAAAAACGATTCATGCCACGCCCGGTAGAGTCCACGTATTCCTCAATACAGACCATACCACTCTTGCAGGTATCCACAAAGGCCGGCTTCACCGGAGGAGGCAAGACAAGGGTATCGGAATCCATCGGTTCCATCACCTCTTTTTTGATACGTATATCGGAAAGCAAATCCACCTTTCTCAAAGGCTTGTCACAGAAAGAGAGAGACGGCAGAAAATGCAAGGCAAACAAACCTGCCACCACCAAAAACGTAAACAGGAAAGTATATAATAATCTATTCTTCATGAATTTTCCTCTAAAATCGAGTGCAAAGATAGTGAAAGCCGAGTGCAGAGGCAAATAGAAAACGTAGTTTTCTGATTTTGACTATGCCGAGGCGTAGCCTAGCTTATTTAAAGATAGTGAAAGCCGAGTGCAGAGGCAAATAGAAAACGCAGTTTTCTGATTTTGACTATGCCGAGACGTAGCCTAGCTTATTTAAAGATAGTGAAAGCCGAGTGCAGAGGCAAATAGAAAACGCAGTTTTCTGATTTTGACGATGCCGAGGCGCAGCCTAGCTTATCTAAAGATAGTGAAAGCCGAGTGCAGAGGCAAATAGAAAACGCAGTTTTCTGATTTTGACGATGCCGAGGCGCAGCCTAGCTTATCTAAAGATAGTGAAAGCCGAGTGCAGAGGCAAATAGAAAACGCAGTTTTCTGATTTTGACTATGCCGAGGCGCAGCCTAGCTTATCTAAAGATTGAAGAATTAGGATACGAAAGCTTATTTCCGACGTTTTTCCCGGATATTCTTTAAGAATTCATCTACCATTCGGTTACCTTTCTCCGTGGTGATGCCCCTCATGTGGAGAATGGTAATTTCACTGTAAATCTCGGCCAGCGGATAATGCAGCGTGATATCAGAATAAATCAGCAAATCCATCTGCATGGCCATGGTCTGATTGATAATCAGAAAATTGATGTCGTCCCGAAAAATACCTTGTTCCACCCCTTTTTGAAAATATTTCACGGCGTCCGCATCGTTTCGCCGCTGCTCTTCATGTATGAAATCCAACACCTTGGGATACTTGCGCAAATCGCGGAAGAACAAAGGATTCACCTGATACAACTCGTTGACTTTACGTTCATAAAAAGTAAGGATTACTTCCAGCACGTTTTCCGCTCTGGAAGTAATCTCTTGCATATCCTGATTGACCCGCTGGCGATAAAAGCTGAAGACCTCGAGCAACAACTGCTCCTTGTCTCCGAACAATTCATAAAGTGTCCGCTTGGAAATGGAAAGTGAACCTGCGATATCGTCCATGTGGACAGCTTTAATGCCCGAACGCTTAAAAGCCTTTGCCGCAGTATCTACGATGCGCACTTTCAGCTCCTCACGGTTGCTCTCTCTTCTTCTTCCTGCCATCAGTCTTTCTCTATCAATGGATAATACCTAATTGAGAAGATTCCACAAACTGGAGGATATTCTCAATTTCCGGTCCGTGAGGAATCTGTTCCCGAATACGGGCCAATGCGTCGTGCTGTGATGTATTGGCCTTATACAGGATACGGTAAGCCTGTGCGATGTGCTTAATCACCGTTTCAGAAATACCGGTATATTCCAACACCTTCGTATTGATGCTGTAGAATGAAATAGGTTCATGGGCAGCGACAATATAAGGAGGGATATCTTTGATGAAACGACATCCGCCTTGTACCAGCGAATAACTACCCAAACGCGTGTTGCCTTGCATCAGCACATTGGACGTCAGAATAGCACAATCGTAAATAATACAGTTACCGGAAACCTGAGACCCATTACCGATGATGCAGCCGTTTCCCACTTCCACATCGTGTGACAAACGGGCACCTGTCATGATAAAGTTATTGTTGCCCACTTTTGTGGCATGCGAAGCATGAGTACCACGGATAATCACGGCATTCTCACGAATCACATTGTGATTTCCGATAATGGCCAGTGTATCTTCCCCTGTATAAGCAAAATCTTGGGGAACAGCCGCAACGACTGCTCCCTGGTGAACTGTATTTCCGTTTCCCATGCGCGTGCCACTCATCAGGCTGGCATAGGGCATAATCACATTATCATCGCCTATCTCTACGTTCTTGTCGATATAGGCAAATGGATGTACCGTCACATTCTTGCCAAGTTTGGCCGACGGATCCACATAAGCTAAAGGACTAATCATGTTTCTTCATATTTAAGGTTACTTATTCTCTTCCTCCACCCAGTGCGCTGTACAGGTTGATGACAGCCTGCATACGCTGGAAGTTGTCGGAAACTTCACTCAGCTGGGCGCTCAACAAGTTCTGCTGTGCGGTCAGGATTTCCAGGTAAGTGGCATCCCCGCTCTGGAACAAAGCCTTGGTGTAGGTTACCGCCTTATCCAGCTGGTCTACCTGTCCACGGTCTTCCACCAGTTTCTTGTTCTGCGTGTCGTACAGGAACAGCGCGTCGCTCACTTCCTTACCTGCTTCCAGAATAGTCTGCTGGTAATTCATCTGTGCAATCTTTTCTTCCGCTTTCGATACCTTCAAGTTGGCAATCAGCTTACCATTGTTGAAGATAGGCTGAGCCAGTGAAGCCACCGCATTCAGAATCAATTTACCCGGATTCAGCACTGCCATTCCTGCACTGTTCGTCCATCCGGCGGTACCCGTGATATTCAATCCCGGATAGAAAGCGGCACGTGCCGAATTAGTCGTATAATATGCTGCAGCCAAGGTCATTTCGGCCATCTTCACATCCGGACGATTTTCCAACAACTGCATCGGCACTCCGGCTGTCAGCTCTTCCGGCATCACCTGTTCATCCAGTGTACTGCGGTCGATAGGCTGCGGAGCCTTTGCCAGCAAGACAGCCAGTGAGTTTTCTGTTTCACGTACCTGACGTTTCAAGTCGAGCAAAGAAGCCTCTACCTGATGGCTGGCTGCACGCATCTGTGCTACAGCAGCCTCGGTAGTCATACCGGCAATCTTCATGGCTTCCATCACCCGTACGTTTTCCTTGTAGATAGCGGCCGTTTCAGTCGTGATTTCCACCTGACGGTCGAGCATCAGCAAAGAGTAATAGGTATTGGCAATACCGCAAATAATCTGTGAGCGTACAGCCTGTTCAGAATACTTACTCTGTTCGTAAGCTACTTTCTGTCCCCGCTTGGCATTCAGGATTTTCCCGAACAAGTCAATCTCCCAGCTGGCAGAAACCGGCAACTGATAAGTCTGTGTCGGTTTCGACTTGTCAAAGCTGCTCAACGTTCCCTGAGGAATAAAGTTTATAGTGGGCAGGTAAGACAGTTTTGCTGCCGTCAGCATCACTTTCGCTTCCTCTACACGAAGCGCAGCAGCCTGCATATCCACGTTATTGGCAAGGCCTTCTTCAATCAAAGCCTGCAGTTTTGCATCACGGAACACTTCCTTCCAAGGCAGATTTCCCATGTTGGCTGTGTCCGAAGCCAACGTATCGGTCGCCGAAGCCGGGTCGCGATAGATGCCTGAGGCATCTATCGTTTCCGGACGGTCGTAAGCTTTATAAATGTGGCAGCTGCTCATCATGGCAGTCAGACACATCATTCCTATTATCTGTTTTTTCATTATCAATCTTATTTATGCGTATTAGGAGAATACTGTTCAATTTCAGACTCTACTTCGCTTTCATCGAGGCTATCCCATTCCATCGGTTTTACCTTTTCTTGCAGCCACTGGAAAATGACGAACAATACAGGGACGATGAAAATCTGCAAAATCATACCAATCAACATACCACCGATAGCGGAAGAACCCAATGTACGGTTACCGTGGGCACCTACACCAAAGGCAAACATCAACGGAAGCAAACCGACAATCATGGCCAAAGAGGTCATCAAGATAGGTCGCAGACGAGCGGCGGCACCCAGTACGGCAGCCCATGAGATGCTCATACCTTGCTTACGACGATCGAGGGCGAACTCTACAATCAAGATGGCGTTCTTTGCCAACAGACCCATCAACATAATCAAGGCAATCTGCATGTAGATATCGTTTGACATGGAACCGACAATCATCTTCAAGGCCGGGATGCTACCCAGTGCACCGAATCCGTTGACAAAGATAAAGCTACCCATCAAACCGAACGGCACGGAAAGCAATACGGCCAGCGGAAGAATGTAACTTTCGTACTGGGCACTCAGCAACAGGTACACGAATACAAAACAGAGCACAAAGATGATACCTGTCGTACTACCACTTGAAGAAGCCTCTTCACGTGCCATACCTCCCAGCTCATAACCAAATCCGGTCGGCAGATTTTCCTTGGCTACTTCTGCAATAGCCTGCAGTGCCTGACCTGACGTATATCCGGAAGCCGGAGCCACCATCACCTTCATAGAAGTGTACAGGTTGAAACGGCTGATGATATCCGGGCCATATACTTTCTTCAGGCTGACAAACTGAGTGATAGGAGCCATTTCGCCATTGCTTCCACGAACTTTCACGCCATTCAGCGATTCCATGTTCTTGGTGGCATCCGGTTCTGCCTGAATCATTACACGGTACATCTTACCGAAACGGTTGAAGTTAGATGCGTACAGACCACCGAAGTATCCCTGCATGGTAGAAAGAATGTCGCTCGGGCTGATACCTGCTTTCTTACAAGCTGCCGCATCGATATCCAGCTGATACTGCGGGAAGCTCGGGTTGAAGGTAGTCTTCGCAGAGTTGATTTCCGGACGTGCTTCCAAGGCAGCAGTATAACTGTTCACCACTTCAAAGAAGTGATCCAGGCTACCACCGGTCTTATCCTGCATGTTCAACTCGATATCGCTTGATACAGAGTAACCCGGAATCATCGGAGGAGCAAAGAACAATACCTGTGCATCCTTGATGACTTTCTGCGCACGCATAAACAAAGTCGCATAAATAATATCTGAATTCTGCATCAGTGAACGTTCTTCCCAGTCTTTCAGCTTGATGATGACAGAACCGTAAGAAGGTCCCTGACCACCGATAAAGCTGTAACCGGAAATGATAGTACGTGACTGAACAGCCGGTTCTGCGGCTACCAGACTGTCTACCTTAGCCAACACTTCCATGGCGCGTTCCTGTGAAGTACCAGGAGGCAATGTCACGGCACCCATGATAGTACCTGTATCTTCGTTCGGCACCATACCTGTCGGAGTAATCTTCATGAAGAAAATCAACAGCACAATAGAAGCGGCTACCAATCCCATTGCCAGCCATTTCTTATGAATAAAGAAGACTACACGTTTCTTATAACTCTTCAGCAAAGAATCGTAGGCTGCGTTGAAGGAAGTATGGAAACGGTCAATCATGCTCATCTTCTTCGGTTTATGTTCTGAATCATGCGGTTTCAGGAAGAGAGCACACAAGGCCGGTGACAAAGTCAAGGCATTCAATGCAGAGAAGGCGATAGAGATGGCCATGGTAATACCAAACTGACGGTAGAATGTACCGGCTGTACCACCCATGAAACTTACCGGGATAAACACGGACATCATGACCAATGTAATGGAAACCAATGCACCACCCAGTTCACTCATGGCGTCAATGGAAGCCTCACGCGAAGATTTATATCCCTGGTCCAGTTTTGCATGGACACCTTCCACCACCACAATGGCATCATCGACCACAATCGCAATGGCCAGCACCATCGCCGAAAGTGTCAGCAAGTTCACACTAAATCCAATCAGCTTCAAAACGAAGAACGTTGCAATCAAGGCCACCGGAATGGCAATGGCCGGAATCAATGTGGAACGCATATCCTGCAAGAAGATATACACTACAATGAACACCAGGATAAATGCCTCAATCAAAGTCTTGATAACTTCGTGGATAGACGCATACAAGAAGTCGTTGGCATTCTGTGCCACGTTAATCTTCAAACCGGCAGGCAAGCTTTCTTCCGCCTTACTGATTACATCCAACAAGTTGTTGATGGTTTCCGTAGCGTTGGTTCCTGCCATCTGGAACACGATACAAGTTACAGCCTTATGACCGTTTACCGTATTATTAAAGGTATAAGCCAAACGACCCAACTCGATACGGGCCACATCTCCCAGACGAAGCACTTCGCCGTCGGGCAGAGCCTTGATGACGATATTTTCAAATTCTTCCGTCTGTTGCAGACGTCCTTTGTAACGGATGGTGTACTGGAATGTCTGATTACCACGCTCACCAAACTGTCCCGGAGCGGCTTCAATATTTTGTTCAGCCAAAGCATTGGAGATATCTGCTGGTACCAGGTTGTACTGTGCCATGATATCCGGCTTCAACCAGATACGCATAGAATAGTCCTGTCCCATCACGTTGGCATCACCTACACCTTTTACACGCTGTACTTCCGGAATCAAGTTAATTTTGGCGTAGTTTTCAATAAACTCAATGTTGTATTTATCTTCCGCATCATACAAAGAGAAAATCAACAACATAGAGTTCTGACGTTTCTGTGTAGTCACACCGACTTTGGTTACTTCGGCCGGCAACAGACCCTGTGCCATAGAAACACGGTTCTGTACGTTGACCGCCGCCATATCCGGGTCAGTACCCTGGTTAAAATATACACTGATATCTGCTGAACCGTTGTTGGATGCACTGGACTGAATGTACATCATGTTTTCCACACCGTTAATCTGGTCTTCCAGCGGAGCAATTACTGAGTTCAATACAGTCTGTGCGTTCGCACCTGTATAAGTAGCTCTTACCGATACGGTAGGAGGCGCGATGTCCGGATATTGTGTAACTGGCAAAGTAGCCAGACCAATCACACCCAAAATGACTATCAAGATAGAGATTACCGTTGATAGCACCGGACGGTTAATAAATTTATCTAGTTTCATTCTTTAATTACTATTTTTGTTACAGTTCCGGGAACTCTGTTTCATCCTCGCACGCATGCGACGCAAAGATTTCCCTAAAACCTACGAACTTTATTTATTAATTAAAAGCTGTCTGGATGTTACCCTCCTTCTGATCCTGCAAAGCTTTCTGATACTTCGCTTCCTTTTCAGCTGGAGTAATCGGAGTAATCTTCTGTCCGTCGCTCAAAGTCTGGACACCTTCCACTACAATTTTATCGCCCGGTTTCAAACCACCTGTTACAATGTAATTTTTCCCGTCGTTCAAATTAGAAATCTGTACTTCCGTATGTTTGATGGTATTGTCTGACTGCAACACATACACAAACTTCTTGTCCTGAATTTCCTGAGTAGCGGACTGAGGAATCAGAATGACATCATTCATGGTGTAAGGGAATACAACGTTGGCCATACCTCCACTACGCAATACATTCTGTTTGTTCGGGAAAATGGCACGCATGCTTACAGAACCGGTGCTCTGGTCAATAACTCCACTTACAGCATCAATCTTACCCTCTTCTGAATACATGGTTCCATCGGCCAGCTGCAGTTTCACGGCCGGCATCTTTTCCAGCTGTTCCTTCAGTGTACCTCCTGCACGGGTCAAGGCCAGCAACTGCTTTTCAGTCATAGAGAAATACACATACATATCGCCAATCTGAGAAACTGTAGTCAGCGGTTCTGCAACCGACGGACTAACCAGCGCCCCCACACGATACGGGAATGTACCAATCACACCGTCCGACGGACTGGTTACCGTACAGAATCCCAAGTTTTGTTTGGCTGCCGCATAAGCAGCTTCTGCCTGAGCCAGACTGGCTTTTGCAGAGAGCAAATTATTGACCGCAGTCTGATATTCAAAGTCACTGATAATCTTCTGTTCGTGCAGCATCTTCTTATTGGCCTCCGTAGAAGTCACAGTTTCCAGGTTAGCTTTGGCTGAAGCCACGCTCGCTTTAGCCTGGTCGTATGCAGCCTTGTACTGTGTCGGATCAATCTGGAACAATGCCTGTCCTTTGTGAACGGTCGCACCTTCATCCACACACAGCTTGACAATAAAACCTGAAACTTGAGGACGGATTTCGATGTCCTGTAAACCCTTGATTGTTGCCGGGTACTGAGTTGACTGATTGCTGGAAGTAAATGCAACCGCCTCTACCGCAAATTGGTCATCACCCATTTTCATACCCCCCTGACCACCACACGCAGTCAGAACCGAAAGAGTCAATGCATAGAATGCCACTCGGCTAGAAGAAAGACTTCTGTTTCTTTTTGTGCTCATACTTATTTTCATACTAAAAATTGATTTTATTCTTCACTCTCTCAAAATAAAAAGTTCTCCGTTGAAAAGAAAACTTTAAGCCTTTTTTTAGTTTTTAATGGTGCAAATATAGCAAAAAAATGCAGCCTGAAAAACGGTCTTTAACTAAGAATAACCATAATACGGAGATATAATTACATATCGCCGAATTAATCCGACCAATTGACGATAAACATCGACAAAAAATATCAACAAAATCCGTTTTATAGTTTTTTTCAGAAAAAAACAGTCCATTTGTTATTTTATTCCTACATTTGCGCGACACTTTATTCTTTGCAACCATCTAAAAAGAAAGAAAATATGACAAAAATAACAAAAGAGGCCGCTTTGCTCTACCATTCGCAGGGCAAACCGGGTAAAATCGAAGTAGTCCCCACGAAGCCCTATCAGACACAGAGGGATTTGTCATTAGCTTACTCTCCGGGAGTAGCAGAACCTTGTTTGGAAATCCAGAAAAATCCGGATACAGCCTACGACTATACCGATAAAGGCAATCTGGTGGCTGTGATTTCCAACGGAACCGCCGTACTGGGACTGGGTGATATCGGTGCCATGAGTGGAAAGCCCGTCATGGAAGGAAAAGGCCTGCTGTTTAAAATCTATGCGGGCATCGACGTGTTCGATATCGAAGTAAACGAAAAAGACCCCGACAAGTTCATTGAAGCTGTGAAGGCCATTGCCCCGACCTTTGGAGGTATCAACCTGGAAGACATCAAGGCGCCCGAGTGCTTCAAGATAGAACAGCGTTTGAAAGAAGAACTGGACATACCGGTGATGCACGACGACCAGCATGGTACAGCCATCATCTCCAGCGCCGGTCTGTTGAATGCGTTGGAAGTGGCAGGCAAGAAGATTGAAGACGTGAAAATCGTGGTCAACGGAGCCGGTGCTTCTGCCGTATCCTGCACGAAACTCTACGTCTCACTGGGTGCCCGTCTGGAAAACATTGTCATGATTGACAGCAAGGGAGTCATCTCCAAGCAACGTACCGATTTGAACGAACAGAAAAAATTCTTTGCAACCGACCGTACCGACATCCACACCTTGGCAGAAGCCATCAAAGGTGCCGATGTATTTCTCGGACTGTCCAGAGGAAACGTCCTGACACAGGATATGGTGCGCAGTATGGCCTCCCATCCGATTGTGTTCGCCTTGGCCAACCCTACTCCGGAAATCTCCTACGAAGACGCCATGGCTTCCCGCCCTGACGTATTGATGTCTACGGGCCGTTCCGACTATCCGAACCAAATCAACAACGTCATCGGATTCCCTTACATTTTCCGTGGTGCCCTCGATACCCGTGCCACAGCCATCAACGAAGAAATGAAACTGGCTGCCGTACGTGCCATCGCCGGACTGGCCAAGAAACCGGTACCCGACGTGGTCAACGAAGCTTACCATGTAAACAATCTGACCTTCGGACCGGAATATTTCATTCCGAAACCGGTAGACCCTCGTCTGATTACCGAAGTCTCCATGGCCGTAGCCAAAGCTGCCATGGAATCCGGCGTGGCCCGCAAACAGATTACCGACTGGGACGAATATAAAAACCGCCTGAAAGAACTGATGGGACAAGAGAACAAACTGACCCGCCAGCTGTATGAAACGGCCCGCCACAACCCGCAGCGTGTGGTCTTTGCCGAAGGTATCCACCCCAATATGCTGAAGGCTGCCGTAGAAGCCAAGGCCGAAGGCATCTGTCACCCGATTTTGCTGGGTAACGAAGAACGTATCGAGAAACTGGCCAAAGAACTCGACCTTAGCCTGGAAGGCATTGAAATTGTCAACCTGCGTCACGACCGCGAAGCCGAACGCCGCGAACGTTACGCCCGCATCCTCTGCGAGAAACGTGCCCGCGAAGGCGCCAACTTCCAGGAAGCCAACGACAAGATGTTCGAACGCAACTACTTCGGTATGATGATGGTAGAAACCGGTGAAGCCGATGCATTTGTTACCGGACTGTACACCAAGTATTCCAACACCATCAAGGTGGCCAAGGAAGTCATCGGCATCCAGCCGGGATACAAACATTTCGGTACCATGCACATCCTGAACTCCAAGAAAGGCACCTATTTCATTGCCGATACCCTGATTAATCGTCATCCGGATACCGATACCCTGATTGACATTGCCAAGCTGTCGGCCAAAGCCGTACGTTTCTTCAATCAGGAACCCGTGATGGCCATGCTGTCCTACTCCAATTTCGGTTCCGACACTGAAGGTAGCCCGGCCAAGGTACACGAAGCTGTGAGCCAGCTCCATCAGGAATACCCCGATTTGGCTATCGACGGCGAAATGCAAGTGAAGTTTGCCCTGAACAATGCACTCCGTGACGAGAAATATCCTTTCACCCGCCTGAAAGGAAAGGAAGTGAACACACTGGTATTCCCGAACCTGAGCTCTGCCAACGCCACCTACCAGCTTATCCAAAGCATGAGCGAAACGGAGGTCATCGGCCCGATTCAGATGGGATTGAACAAACCGATTCACTTTACAGACATCGAGAGCTCCGTGCGCGACATCGTCAATATCACCGCCATTGCCTGCATCGATGCCATCGTCGACAAAAAGAAAAAAGCGCAATAAGCGTTTCATAATCCATTAAATCCACACGGAGGTACGGACGCAAGAAAACCTGACATGTTCCCCTTGCCCGTCTGTTCCTCCGTGTATCATTTATTTCCAACTTACAACTATGAGAAAACCGCTTAACCACACCCAATGTGTCATCCTGACCCTCTGCTGGGCTGCCCTGTGCTTTCTGGTCCTCACTTCCACCCCCAAAATAGACGGACCGCTCATTGTCATGATACTGATTTCGGGAGCCTTGGTATTTATCCCCGTCATCAAGTCACTTAAAAACAGAAACAAATAAACACAAATAAGTTACTAAATAGATATTTTTGACACTTCTTACTCACTTTTCTTGATTTATTGTTGCATGAAAGAAATTTTATCTATATTTTTGGCACATCAAACAACAAATAAAACGATTAAGCAAATTAATCAAACCAATAAATAAGACAGATAATCTTTTAAATTATGAATGCAGCGAAAGTTCTGGAAGATCTGAAAAGAAGATTCCCCAATGAACCTGAGTATCATCAGGCAGTAGAAGAAGTGTTAGGAACCATCGAAGAGGAATACAACAAGCATCCTGAATTCGATAAAGTCAATTTGATTGAACGTCTTTGTATTCCTGACCGCGTATATCAGTTCCGTGTCACTTGGATGGACGACAAAGGCAACATCCGCACCAACATGGGTTACCGCGTACAACACAACAACGCCATTGGCCCGTACAAAGGCGGTATCCGTTTCCATAGTTCCGTAAATCTGGGAATCCTGAAGTTCCTGGCTTTTGAACAGACCTTCAAGAACTCACTGACCACTCTGCCGATGGGTGGAGGTAAAGGTGGATCCGATTTCTCTCCGCGTGGCAAGTCCAACGCCGAAGTCATGCGTTTCTGCCAAGCCTTCATGTTGGAATTGTGGCGCCACATCGGTCCTGAAACCGACGTTCCTGCCGGTGATATCGGTGTAGGCGGTCGCGAAGTAGGCTACATGTTCGGTATGTACAAGAAACTGACCCGCGAGTTCAGTGGCGTACTGACGGGTAAAGGCCGTGAATTCGGTGGTTCACTCATCCGTCCGGAAGCTACCGGTTATGGTAACATCTACTTCCTGCTCGAAATGCTGAAAACCCGTAACATCGACATCAAGGGCAAGACCTGTTTGGTATCCGGTGCCGGTAACGTAGCACAGTACACCGTAGAAAAACTGATTCAGCTGGGAGCCAAAGTAGTCACCATGTCCGACTCCGACGGTTACATCTACGATCCGGACGGCATCGACCGTGAGAAACTGGACTACATCATGGAACTGAAGAACCTCTACCGCGGACGTATCCGTGAATATGCAGAGAAATACGGCTGCAAGTACGTAGCAGGTGCACGTCCATGGAATGAAAAAGCTGACATCGCCCTTCCTTCTGCCACTCAGAACGAAATCAACGGCGACGATGCGAAAGCTTTGATTGCGAACGGTGTATTTGCCGTATCCGAAGGAGCCAACATGCCTTCTACTCCAGAAGCTATCCGTGTGTTCCAGGAAGCCAAGATTCTCTACGCTCCGGGTAAGGCTGCCAATGCTGGTGGTGTATCTGTATCCGGTCTGGAAATGACACAGAACTCCATCAAGCTGAGCTGGACTCAGGAAGAAGTGGATGAAAAACTGAAGAGCATCATGAAGAACATCCACGAAGCTTGCGTGAAATACGGTACGGAACCCGACGGTTACATCAACTATGTGAAGGGTGCCAACGTAGCCGGATTCATGAAAGTGGCCAATGCCATGATGGCCCAAGGTATTGTATAACGCTTGATTTTAATATTACACAAAAACCGGGTGGAACTTGAAGATTCAGGTTTCACCCGGTTTTTTATGTTGTGATGAATGATTGTGATTGTCGGTTATTCCACCGCCAACTTCTGTGTAGCCCAATTATAAGTCACAGTATACACCGTATTCTGTTCTACCGTTTTCCCATTCTCCGTTCCCCAACTACCCGACTGTTCCTTTGATTCTCCATCCGAGTTAGTAACGGACAACTGATAATTGAAAGAATCCGAATAAGGGAAATAAGCCGTTTCTCCATCAAGGAGTCCAACCGACCGATTCCCGGAAGTCACGGTAAAAGTATAACCTTGCAGCCAGTCGCCCGTCACCGCCGTCAAATTCAAACAAACCGCGAAAGTAATCATAGGTACCTGCACCTCCACAGCAGTTGTGGTACCTTCTGTCACGACAAAAGACACCTCCTTATAATAGACTGGTTCTCCTTTGGTTTCATTGTCCCAAGTAGATTCCTTTCCATAGTTTGCACTATACGCTTTCAGCATATAATCGGTAGCCGGCTCCAATTCAATCTTGTTTTGCATCTCTTCCGGAGTCAAAGTACGAACAAATTGCTCTCCTTTATACAAATCTACAGTCAAACTTTCATCCACCGCACGCGAAGCGACTTCCGTCATCACTTGCGACTGCAATTCAATCCCTTCTACAGACAAATAACCTTTTCCTGAAGGAATCTCATTTTCCTGCTGACAGCTTGCCAGCAGAAAAATTCCCAATAAAATATATACTATATTCTTTTTCATCGTTCTTCTTTATTTGTCGTAAACCAAGGAAATATCGTCAATAGTTAACACACTACCTACATACGCATCATCAAAAGACATTTCAGACAAGGCACTTCCATTCTGAATATAAAATGTCTGAGTTATCTTCTGATATGGCATATTAGCTCCTGCATTTATTGTAGAACTAAAGATCACATAAATATATTTACATTTTGAATACAATGTTTCATCCACATAATCCAAATCCACAACAGCCTCAGTCCAATCTCCTTTCGCTTCCGAAGAGGTATAATCTTTCTGAATAATTACATTCTTACCTTCGTCTAATAACTCAATATGCGCTTGCCACGTGTCAGAAGTATATGGAGCATACTTGTACCAGAACTTCAAAGCAGTAGGACGATTATAGAACGAAGCATCTTTTATACGCTCATACGTATCTTTGCTACCATCAGCATCTCCCAATACTCCACTGGTTCCCATCGTTACATTTGTGGTACCTGTAAACAATTCACCAGCCACCTTATTATAATCTTTAGCATCAACCCCAGTCGTATTTCCACGTCCATTAGCAGTACTTCTAATTTCAGCAGCTAAATTTCCAGAATGCGCATTTGGAGTATACGAAACAGAATGGAAACCATTATAATGGGCCATTGTTGATATGCCCAAAAATGATGAATTGTGTCTATGTCTTGTCGTAAACAGGTTACTTGTATCCCAATGACAATCTGTTTTTTCTTTCCAAGGATTAAAAGAATAGTAATCATTCTTATAATTATCATCCGTCCATTCTTCCATTCCCGAATTCGGCAATTGCAACGGTGTTTCCAGCGTAGCTTCCGCCTCAGCAGAAGCAATCACCCCACGATACAGCGCACGCACTTTATATACTTTGTTTGAGATGTCTTCTGCACGCTGTGTAAACTGCTGAATGCGTCCTTTGGCAGCTTCACGAGTAGTACAATCAATCCACTTCGATCCGTCATAATACTGATAAACCAGATTCGCTTTTATTGTTTCCGGATCTCCAGCTGTTACATTTACTTCGTCTATGGTAAACTCTCTCGACCAGCAATTCCTTTCATCCACAGCAATACTGAACTCCGGCTTGTTGCATTTCAAGGTGTATACCCTGTTAACGGCCTCATCCTCACTAGCCCAGCGATTATTGGCTTCCACATCCACCGTAATGGTAGAAGAAACCGTATTTCCCGCGTCTGTCATCAACTGAGGAATCAAAGACGTAAAATCAAGACTTCCCTCTGTCGCACCGATTTCCGGCAAAGTAATACCCAAAGCATTCTCCACAGCCGCCTTATCGTCTGCATTTGACAACAAATATTCCTTTTCAACCAATCCAGCAAATTTTTCATCTTTAGAATCAAATTTCAGTTTGATATCCTGCAGAGGAGAAGACAACATCAAATTAATAATCGCAGGTTTCTTTTCTGTTTCCACAAAAGAAAGTACATTGTTTTCAAAACCTTCCGATTCCAGTTTAGGCTTCGGCAAGAATTCCAAAGGCAAAGTTTCAGTCACAGAAACAGTAGAAACTTCCACCTTTTCCACCGAAATACCGGCACCCGATGAAGTTGTTCCATCCGTTCCCAGCATGATTTTCACATGTGTTTTTGCAGGGATATTGGTAAAGGGTTTCAAATCAGGATCTTCCGGAATGACAGGTTCAGCGATATCATACGATACTTCCTGACCTGTACCCAGCAAATGTCCATGAAAAACAAGCTTTACGGTAGAACCCGCCTGAAAATACGCACTCTCACCCGTAGAAGCCTCCACTTCTACCGACTGATCGCCGACAGAAACAGTCACCGCATAATCCTTATAGACTTTCTGCAGACTTTCCGTATTATAATTCACTGAGAGCAACGCATTTGCCACCGCACATGGAATCGTAGCCGAAGTCATCTGCCCCGTTATGACTTGCTGATTTTCCAGTGTACCCATATAATAAGGCTCATCCAATGCGATGACAGGATTGTCTCCATAAGTAGCCGTCAGATTGTATGTACCTTCTTTCACCAAGACCGATTCGGTACATTCTCCAGAATAGGCAACCTTACCAGTCGTAGCATCTGTCACACGCAACTGAAACATGGATGCCAACGGCTTTTCCAGTGCAGAAGGTGCCGTACGTGAATAAGCCTGGTCTGCTTCATCCGTCAAAGTAAGCTGGAAACCCGTCTGAGCAGAAGAACGCAAATCGTCTTCCTCCTGACATCCTCCCAACCATAAGCCCAACAGCACTAATAAAAGACTACTAAACCACTTCATATCTCTATCTGTTCCTTTACTCATAACTTAATTCAAATTCATCTACCCATAATGTACTACCGTCACCTACTTGACCGATGACCTTCTTTCCATTTTCATCAAACTCACCTCCATATTTGCTGGAAGTAGCCACAATTGTAATCTTCGCAGGCTTAGATATTGTATCCGTATAATTGATATCAAACTCAAACTTCTTGTATTCCGTCACTGTCTCAGTACCCGTAAACTCTCCATAAGCGATTTCCTGACCAGCTGCATTCCACAACCGCAAGTAAATTTGACATTGGTCATTCTTCAAGTTTCCCGGAACCGTCCCATTGTAAGTGATAGGCATGGACTTATACTTATAATATCCGCTTAACTTCGTAGGACGTGCACCCGAATACGGACGTCCAAAAGAAGGACTAGACTCGGGAGTCCCCATATTCGTCTTATAGGTACCAATAAAAAGATTACCGGCAGCAGCTCCTACCAAAAGGATATCACCATAGGTATATAATTTGGCTGAGGTTCCACGATACGCATCACTTCCTGTCACAGGCACCGTACTCGATTCCTTATAAATGGTCACCCCTTCGTTTCCTGTTGCCCAGTATGCTTGCGCATCATCCAAATTGTTGGCTACCGGATTCGGATACCAGGTTTTTCCGCTCTGGGTCCACGTATCAAAATTCATATTCGGAATCGTCACGATAGTTTCGGTCTGGAAAGAAAGTGCTTCTCCCGCACCTCCATCCGCCAGCGCACGCACTTCATAATTTGTTCCGCTTTTCAGTCCGGTCAAAGTAGCCGAATAAGAACGAGTACCAGTTGTCGTTATGGAAGCCGCATCCAAAGCAGTCCATTCTTCTTCTCCCTGCACACGATATTCTACCGCCAATTCGGTTCCGGCCCGGAAGCTGCCGCTGATATACGCCTTCGTGGCCCATGCATTCACGCTTTCCACCGAAGCAGGCACAGAAGACTTCTGCACATCCACTGTCCAGTCGCAAATGTAACGCCCGTTCCGATAGGCCTTAAACACACGAGGCCGTGTAAAATCGGTCACCGTTTCCGCAGCAGGTTCCAATACCGTCTTAGAACCTTCCAGATTCAATTTGTTGATTTTTATGTTTCTATAATCCGCCTCATCCGTCACATAAATAATCGCCACATGAGTTTCCAAATCCAGCAAAGGAGCCGTACCCGATTGATTTTCCACTTCAATGGTACGCTCAATCTCCTGTTTTACCGTAATTTTCCACCAATAATCCTGATACGTCTTCAGCAAGACACTTACCGGATTGGTAAAATTCACTGCCGTATTGGCATTGGCCGGTAACTCATCCAAAGAAGAAAAGCTGAAATCCGGAAAACCGGAAGGTTTGATACAAGCCGTCGAATCCGGATAAATCAATGCCTCCGCATTAGCCACCAATTTTGTAATTGGCAAACTGTCTATAAAAGCATCTTCACCTATAGTCAGTTCAATCGTATGTGTCTGATTATTGAACACGGCTTCTCCCTGCATCCCCTCCACCTGGATTTCCTGAATCACTCCTTCAATATACGGATAAGGGATGTCATTCTCAATACAAGAAGACAAGTTCAGTAACAAGAAAGATATAAAGCTATACTTCAAAGCTTTTACAAGCATAATCTGTCAATTTAAAAATAGGTACAAATTCCGATGTTAATCGAAAATATATTAATTTTAAAGTCCGCCGAACTCTGGCGATAGGAACCATGCTCCACCTGATTTGTAGTCTGTTCCGCCCATTTGAATTTCAATCCCACCACATTGATGGAAACTTCCACCGCCATGTTGTTGGTCACAAAAGCCGTCAAACCTGGAGCCGCACCAATCTGCAGGCTGTGCGTTGTCTGGTAAGTACCTGTCGCTTTCTCGTCTGAACCCGACAAAGTCTTTCCTTCCCCATAGCCATAAGTCAGCCGCAGTTCATTAAAGAATCCGAACACCTTGCTATTTCCCAGTCCCATATACGTCCGCAAGAAACCAGAAGCCGTATATTCATGTTCCAGATACTTATAGTCACTGATGTCAAACGACAAGTCATCCCCCAAATCCAAATTTATACTTCCCAAATCGGCATAAGTACGATTGTAATTCAGACGAAGGCCAGCCGCCATATTATCCCGAAAAAAATAGCCCGCATACGGACTCACTTTAAAGGTATATCCCTCTCCGTTTATATCGTCCAATATAAGAAACTTATAGTTATCTCCCGTCAATTCCATATAGGAGAAAGTCACACCTCCCATCCAGGAACCTTTGGGTACAAAAAGAGAAGGCTTTATATTACGATCATAACTTTTTCGTGCGTACACCGAAGTGACGCACAAAAAAGTTAAAAATAGAATCAAATATTTCTTCATGAAAAATATTAATAGTATGACAATTCAAAATCATCTACCCAAAGGGTACTGCCAACCGCCAGCTGTCCAATTACATTGATTCCGCTAAAGTATCCACCGTAACGACTGGAAGTTGCCACGATAGTAATCTTATCCGGACGCTTATTGGTGACTGTGTATTCAACTGGTATTTCAAAACGAGTATATTCAGAAACTGTCTGATTAGTAATAAAATGTCCTTCACCAATCGTTTCGTCTCCCGACCAAAGCATTACATAAATATCACATTCATCTGAGGTCAAAGTACGATCGGCAGGCACACTTCCACTAGACATCGTAGCTCCCGGCTGATACTTAAAGTATCCAGACAATTTCGTAGGACGGGCACCTGCATAAGGTCTACCAAATGTTACACTTGACGCAGGATCTGAAATATTGGTTTCATAACTTCCAATGAAAATATTTCCCGCAGCTTTTACCTTGACAATGAAAGCATTAACCTCTACGGTTTCCAATCGAGCTGCTAATCCTGTGTGAGAATCTGAAACTCCCGTACTATTTGAACTACCACCAATGGTAACTCCTTTATTACCCGTTGCCCAATAACTATTCGAAGCATCTGTATTTGGGAACCAATTTTTACCCTCCTGCGACCAATCTTCAAAGCCCAAATTAGGTATTGCTTCAAAAGCTTCTGTAGTAAAGCTACGAGTCTCACCCGTCTTATCCCCACACAAGATATAATATTCATATTCCGTATTGAAATCCAATGGGGATACTTTGGCTGAATAATTCTTTGTACCTTCTTCCTGAACAGCCTCTACCGTAATCCATTCCGAATCAGTTTTCTTTTTATAACGGAACTGTACCGGTGAGGTGATTTCTTCCAAATTACAAGCACCTGACAAATAAGCGAACTGGCCCCATACTTTAGATACATCCGATTTTATATCATCCGTTTTCAAATCCGGATTATCCTGCTTCGTGGGCACTTTTACTGTGACATCATATTGATGAATGGTCTGATCGACTGTAATATCAAATGAAGCATTACCTTCTTCTGTAATATCCAGGTTCACCTTATAATAATAAGCAGCTTCTGCGTTATCGGTTATTTCCTGAGAGAAAACTTTTCCACTTCCAAAATCAACCTTCAAAGTCAAAGCCTGTCCGGATTTCACGTATGCCGCACGAGTTTCGTCTTTTGCAAAAGAAATGCTCAATGCATCAGCCCCTTCAATGGAGCAAGCATAATCTGTAAATACATTCTTAAAGCTTTCTGAATAACTGACAGACACCATAGACTGAGCCAATTTGCAGGTCACTTCCACAGCTTTTGCCTTATTTGCTTCAATGGCCACTTCAGTCTGTCCTTCGTAATAAGGAGCTGCATCAAAACCTTGTGCCTCTTTATCTTTATCAGCCGAATAAGCTTTAATAGTATAAGTTGCTACAGGCAACAGCACATCATTTAATTCTTTCCAATCATCCGCATGTTTTACAACCGATGCCGATTCATCCAATACGTCCACAGCAATTGCTTCCGAACTTGTCACATCGGCACGAGTCGTCACACTCTTATTCACATCAACGGAAGATAACTGAAGATAGCCATATCCTTGGGCTTCTTCTATTTCTGACTGACAGGAAGAAACCAAACCCATCCCCAGAAACAATCCAATCATTATATTTGTTAATCTCATAACTTTTTACTCCCCTTATTTTGGATTTACAACAACTGTAATATCGCCGGCTTTTGTATTTACTCCATCATAAACTGATAAGTTAAACGTACTATTTCCAGAACTTACGACCTGTGGAATCAAAACTAATAAACCTCCCAGCTTAAATGTAAAGTCAGTACATGTACCTGCATGCAACTGGGTATATTCCTCGTCTGTAACAAGACCTAACCCTACAATCTTAGTTTTAAGGTCTTCATCCATATTACAAATATCAAATGTAGCAGGTAAATCAACCATAAACAGAAGACTGGCGATTTCTCCGGAAATAGTCACATTTAAATTTTTGATTCCTTTGGGAGCCAAGATACGCACATCCTGCAAGCCTGCAATATCAGAGTCTCCGTATGTACAAGTATAAGTGGCAGGTAATCCTTCAAAAGTAATGGACTCTTCTGGTGTTGGCGTAGGTTCAGGATCCTCACCGGGAGTCGGCACACTAGGACCGTCATAAATGATATTCCCTACCGGAATTTCGATGGTTTCTCCCACTTCTGTGAAGGTCAGATCCACAGTCAAGCCAATAGAAAGATAAGAATCTGTAGAACCTTCGTCTGTCAGATTAATCAAGAAAGAGTCACCGTCTGCCAAGTCTGCAATACCTCCTTCTGCGTCTTCAGGTTTCTGTACGGTGGCATTCAGTTCAATAAAGTTACCTTCTATGGAAGTAGCTTTAACTGAAACCGTCAAATGATTTTGCTGTTCAGGAGTCTGAAAATAATACTTTTTACCCAAGTTTTCTTTATCAAAGACTTGAGTAGCTCCATCCCCATTATCTACCGTAATCGCATAATCATCCTTGAAAGATTCTGTAAATGCACTTGTCACACCCAATTGAATTTCCACACATGAAAGTTTACAAGACAGATTCACATTGGTAGAAACTCCTTTTTTCACAGAGAAAGTTTGTTCTCCCTTGAAATACGGGCGCTCTGAAACCGTCACATTTTCACCCTCGTAATTATAAGCCTTCACTGAATAATTACCTTCAGTCAATGGAATTACCACCTTGCCTTCTTCATTCTTCAATTCGCTGACAAGTGCTTTTTCCACTTCTTCCTGTGTATCTGTATTGGTAACAACCAGCGTATAACCATCTACATTTACATCTTCCTCGTTGAAATTGCCAGTAGTTGTACCGCCATCTACAATTTCAGTGGCACGACTCATTTCGACCCCATTATAAACTGAAGACAAACTAAGCTCCAGCGTACCGGCATTCTCGCCTAATTCATTCTTGCCTAAGATTTCATCACGCATCTCACAAGATGAAAATCCTAACATAAGGCCCAAAAGCCAAATTAAACCTTTATATCTTTTCATATCTTTCGTCTTTTATTTTGAACTTGGAATATATTCGCCCGGGATAACCACTGTCACTTCTTGTTCTGTCACACCGTCATCTACCGTTACAGTCAGTCCAAACTTACCTCCTGCAATATCCGTACTATTCGGTTTAATAGTCAAAGTATAAGAGTAACACGGCTGCAAATTTATCTCTTTCATATCCTCAAAGCCTTCCACTGTTACAGGAGAACCACTTTTATCTGTCAAGGCAAACGACAAAGTAGCTTTCACACCTTCGTCGCCGGTCTTCAGATACAATTCCTGTCCTTCGTTCGATTTGTTCATCGTCCATGCCTTGTCCATGTAGTCAGTCTTGACAGAAACGGTGCAATCTCCAAAATAATCTTCAAAGGTATCGCTGTCATCGTTGCCTTTGTAAACCAGCTTCATTTTTGCATTTGCAGGCTTACAAGTCACATTCACTGTTTTTCTATCCCCCTGAGCCACAGTAAATGTCTGGCTGCCTTTCACATAGAGTTTATCGTAACCAGCCGGTACGTCTTCTCCATAATAAGCAACCAATGTGTAAGGAACTCCAAAATCAACCTTTTGGTCTACCTCCAAATCCCCATAAAGTTTGTCCGTATAAACAGCTTCTTCCCCTTTATACAGAGACACTTTGTAATTTTGTACATTCTGATAAGCGCTCTCATCAATTGAGCGGCTCTTGTAAGACAGGTTCGTTGACAAATCAATCATTACGCTGCCTTGTCCAGAAATACTCTCCTGTTCTTTCTCACTGCTGCAACTTCCCAAGAAAAGAAGTATCGCCAATGAAAAAAACGCCTTTAAATAGTTTCTCATCTTCATTTGATAATAAAATTTTTCTTTTTTCAGTGTGCAAAGTAACACCAATTCCAAAATCCTCACAAGGTCTTTTTTTTTTATTTTTGGCTGATTTTTAATAATACATTAGAAATAATCATCCCTTTTATCTGATAATTAGTATAAAAAACCATTTTATAAAGTAATTCAATGGTCTATTTTTAAAATTCCATCGAACCCCACTGGAGCATCCTATGAAAAAATTTATACCTTTGCAAATACAATACTAAACTGAAAACTATCAACCAAATGAATTCAAAGTACATTTTATCCGGATGCTTGTTAAGCCTCATCTTCAGTTCCTGCATTCAGGACGAGGCACCCAATGTAGAAGCAGCCATAGACGGCTGCGCCGGAGCACAGATTCAGTCTGCCACCATCGACCATTTAAGGAAAGAGGTGGAAGTCTATGTGTTGGACGGAACCGACATTTCCCAACAGGAACTGGTTTTCACCTTGCCTGAAGGCGCTTCCATCCAGGCGGAGGAAACAGAAACAAACGACCGCCCTCCTTTGTATGATTTCAGCCAGCACGCCTCCAGACATTTTGTGGTAACCTCCGAAGACGGAAATACACAGACCGAATACCTTATACGGATAAACAAGCTGGCCTTACCCACAAGTTACTCTTTCGAGGAACTGAAAACCGTCACTCCCTACCATGTCTTATATCTGACAAACGCATCGGGCATCATGCAATGGGCAAGCGGGAATCCCGGATACGACCTGAGCGGCATGGCCTTGAACGAAACGCAATACCCCACCGTACAGTCTCCCGAGGGCTATTCCGGAAAATGCGCCAAACTCACGACACTCAGTACCGGCAGTTTCGGTAAACCACTGGGGATGCCCATCGCCGCCGGAAATTTATTTATCGGTTCCTTTGACACCCAGAATGCCGTACTGGCTCCCTTGCAAGCCACTCACATGGGATTTCCTTTCACCAAACGCCCCTCCCGAATGACCGGCTGGTTCAAATACAAGGCGGGAGAAACCTTTACCGACAAGGCGGGCAACGCAGTGCCAGGGAAAAAGGACCGAGGCGACATCTATGCCGCACTCTATGAAGCTCCCAGCAGCGACTTCTCGCTCGACGGCAATCTTTTCCCGGACGGGACGGGAATCGATGAACACATCGTGCTTTTGGCCCGTATCCCGGAACAGGAAATGACAGAAACAAACGACTGGAAAAAGTTTGACCTGGAGTTTACTCCCCAAAACGGGAAGACTCTCAATGCCGAAGACCTGAAGAACGGAAAATACAAACTTGCCGTGGTGTTCTCTTCCAGCGTCATGGGAGCCTACTTCCAAGGGGCAGTCGGCAGCGAATTGTGGATAGATGAAGTGGAAATTATTTGTGAAAACTAACCGATAGAAAAAACATGAAAAAATATATACTACCCCTATTGGCCCTGTTCTTATGCGGCTTCACTCTGACGAGTCACGCACAGTCTGCCTCCCACAAAGGTCTGGCATGGCTGTCCTCACACGGACTGGACTATGAAATAAAGGCCGGAATTAATATAGGAGGAACTTCTCCCCTTCCTCTGCCCAAGGAAATCAGAAGCTTGGACAGCTATTCGCCCGGGTTGGCCATCACCTTGGAAGGAAATGCCACCAAATGGCTGGACGCAAAACAGAAGTGGGGCGTCAGCCTGGGGCTGCGGCTCGACAAAAAAGACATGGATACCAAAGCTACCGTAAAGAACTATGGCATGGAAATCTTCAGCGAAACCGGAGGGAAAATAAAAGGCCTCTGGACGGGAGGAGTAAAGACTACCGTGAAAATGTCTTACCTCACCATCCCGGTTCTGGCAAACTACCGTATCAGCAACCGCTGGAAAGTGATGGCGGGACCGTATTTCTCTTACATGATAAACGGAGAATTTTCCGGGAATGTATATGAAGGACATCTGCGTACACCCGATGCCAGCGGAAGCCGCGTTAATTTTGAAGGAGAGAACAAGGCTGCATACGATTTCTCGGACAACCTCCGCCGGTTTCAGTGGGGCCTGCAGGTAGGCGGAGAATGGAAAGCCTACAAACACCTGAACATCCATGCCGACCTGACCTGGGGACTGAACGACATTTTCCAGAAAGACTTCACCACGGTCTCTTTTGCCATGTATCCCATTTACCTGAACCTGGGATTCGGATATGAGTTCTGATTACACCTTATATAAAGGAAAGGGCTGAGACGCAAACCTCAGCCCTTTTCTTTATAGTAACCTCTACCTTATTATTATTCGAAGGTAATCTGCAAATCGTCCAGCAGCAATTTACTGTTGGGAGCGCCCTCATACACATCGCCGTTCTTACTGGAGGTGCAGATAAACGCTATTTTATATTTCTTATTGGCATCGTAAGATTTGCCGTTCACTTCCTCGAAGTTCAAGTCAAATTTCTTCCAGTCGGTCGCACCGCCATTCTCAATGCCCGCACGCATCACGATAGGCGCATCGGCCTGCTTGATGGTTTCCCCATCCAACACGAAGCTTTCACTTTCCGCCTCATACAACACCGCATAGATGTCACATTCATCCACTTTGTCGGCTACGGCATTCGCGTCTTTGTCATAATAGGTCTCACCCGGAGTGTACTTATACCATCCTGAGAATTTCAGGGGCTTTCCTTCATGCATCACGCCAAACTTGGTCGATTTCAAAGGTGCTGCCGCATTCAGTTCGAATGTACCCATAAACAAACTTCCTGCCGTAATGTTCGGTGCCATGGTGGCCATCAATGCCCCTACAAATCCGCCATAATTTTTCAGGTCTTGTTTGGCTTGCAGCAGACTGACGGTCTGCAGGCAGGCAGCTGTAGTGCCTTCCTTCACGTCTTTCGTTTCTTGAGTCACGCAGTAAGGAGGTACCACCACTTCCGGATGACTGGCAGCAACCCCTTCCAAAGAACTATACACAATAGCGCTTCCTCCGTTTGTCGAAGCATAAGGGCCTGCCGGGGTATAATAATGATAAGTGTCGTCGTAAGTCCAGTCTTCAAAATTCAAAGCCAGTACTTTCGAACTGATTGAAACCTTATAGGCAGCCACCGTACCGTCTTCAGCAGTTACAGTGTAAGTCACCACCTTGCCATTTGAGAAATCCTGTGCCTCTCCGCTGGCTGGAACCACCGTCGCTCCGGCCGAAACTTCAATGGTAGGTACCAGAGCCGTCAAATAGGCGGCCTTTGCCGTATCGGCAACCATAAAAGTAATGGTCTTTGCCTCTTCATTGATTGTCGTTTCGCCTACAACCAGAGAATCCACTGCGGCCACGGCCTTATCGAAGATAAAAGAAGTGATTTTGGCCTCACTGCTCTCGTTTCCCGTCAGGCGAGTACCTGAATAAGTCACTTTCACGGCCTGTTTGACTCCACCCGTCAGCGTGGCATCTATATCCAAATCCATATTCAGAGTTCCGTTGCTAATCACTCCGGTCGCATTTACGCCTGCCGTAAGCAGTTCGGCCTCAACCGTAGTCACTCCGGTAAACTCATATTTATCGCCATTGGCTGTCAACGCACAATCATTCAAGTTGATGTCTCCGATTTTTATTCCCATAAATGAGAAGTCCGTAATAGACAGACTAATCGTATTATTGCCGGCTTTGCTCACAGAAATAATTTGTGAGTTCACCGTTCCACCCGGAATATCTACACCGCCTTGCGAAATGGAAACATCTAGTTTTCCTTTATACTTACCTGCCAAATCGCTATCAATAGGAATCTCTATTGATTTGTCTTTACTACAAGAAGTAAACAAATTCACCACACACAAAAGGGCAAACATGTAAAAAAATAAGCTCTTTTTCATCTCTTGATTATGTTTTAAATTACAGTTGCAAAGGAAATCAATATGCATTGTTTCTGCAAGGTCGAATTATCTTATTTTTTGCCGATTTTTCAAATTGTCCCAAATCAATTCCTCAATAATTAACTTCTAGATGCATTTTTTCTCATTTCAAATAGTCTATTTTTAAAATATACTATTTTATCTTATTTCCTGTTTTTATATTTTTAAGTGTCAATCCATACAACCGTTTCAAATTTCCATTATCTTTGAAACCACTGAAACTGAAAAAGAAAACCAATATCTTAACTTTTATGAGACACAAAGCACTTGCACATTTCACAGGCATCTTTATTACTTTTTTGATTCTAAATGTATTCAACCTGCAGGCACAATATACCGTAAAAGGTACCCTCGTGGATTCGCTCACCCACGAAAGCGAGCCTTATGCCACCCTGCGCATTATGCTCGACAAATCGCCCGACAAACCGATCCGGCTGAACGTGACGGATACCCAAGGGAAGTTTCAGGAAAAACTGCCTCACACCGGCAATTACACACTGCAAATCACATCCGTAGGCAAGCGCACCGTTATCCGCCACTTTACCATCACGGAAAACAAGCGGGTGGCCGATTTGGGCACGCTCTACACCTGCGACGATACCCAGATGCTGAAAGGCGTGGAAGTGGTGGCACAAAAACCGCTCGTAAAAGCGGAAATCGACAAAATTTCCTACAGCATAGAAGATGACCCCGATTCCAAGACCAACACCACCCTCGAAATGTTGCGCAAGGTACCCCTTGTCACAGTCGACGGGGAGGATAACATCCAGGTCAACGGTTCCAGCAATTTCAAGGTGCATGTCAACGGAAAACCCAACACACTGATGAGCAACAACCCGAAAGAAGTGCTGCGAAGCCTGCCGGCCAATTCCGTCAAATCCATTGAAGTGATTACGGAACCGGGGGCCAAATACGATGCGGAAGGCATCGGAGGCATTCTGAACATTATCACCACCGATGCCAAGATGCAAGGCTACAACGTGACCCTCGGAGCCAATGCCAACAACATGGGCATTTCGGGATATGCGTATGGCACGGTGCAGGTAGGGAAATTCACCCTCACCGGAAACTATTCCTACAACTACCAGGACCAGCCGCGCAGCCTCTCGGAAAGCGGACGCGAGGATTTCACATCTACCGACTACCGCCACCTGTCTACCGGAGGCTCTTCCAAGAACAAGGGGAACTTCCAGTTTGGAAACATTGAAGGAAGCTATGAAATAGACACGCTGAACCTGATTACCTTCTCGGCCAACATTTTCGGAGGGAAGTTTGACACGCAAGGCGATTCGCATACGTCCATGAGCGACAACGAGTGGAACGAACGCTACAGCTATCTCACCCGCAACCAGTCGACCAACCAGTTCGGAAACATCGGCGTGAATGCCGACTACCAGCACTCCTTCAAGAAGAAAGGAGAATACCTCACCTTGTCCTATAAATTCAACAATTCCCCCAACAACAACGAGGCAGACACTTATTACGACGAGGTGAAAGACGTGCCTTTCAGTCTGCCACACCAATATTTCGACAACGAGGCCCACACGGCAGAGCATACCGCACAGATTGATTACGTCAATCCCTTTAACAGCGTTCACTACATGGATGCCGGAATGAAGTATATCTACCGCGAGAATTACAGTGACAGCCAGTACTTCCTGGAAAACGCCCAGGGCGAGATGGAGGCCAGCCAGGACCTTTCAAGCAAATACCAGCAGGGACAGCACATTCTTGCCGCCTACGCGGACTACCAGCTGAAGTGGAAAAAATTCGGGGCGAAAGCCGGTGTGCGCTATGAGCACACGTTCATGGACGTGGAATACGACTACATGCCCGAACGTAATTTCAAGGCCGGATTCGACGATGTGGTTCCCACCCTGAATCTCTCCTACATGCTGGGGATGAGCGCCACCCTCCGGGCCAACTACAACATGCGCATCAACCGTCCGGGTATATGGTACCTGAATCCTTTCCGCGACACCAGTAACCCCACGTCCGTCAGCTATGGAAACCCGGACCTGGACACCGAAAAAGCACATATCCTCGGAATGACGTTCAACACCTTCAGTGCCAAGTTCAGCCTGAATGCCAACCTTACCTATACGTTCATCAACAACGGTATCGAACGCTATTCCTTCATGAACAACGGGGTGCAGGAAAACACTTACGGCAATGTAGGAAAAAGCCAGCGCACACGCCTGGCCTTATGGATGAACTGGAACCCGGGCAGCACCACCCGCCTCTCGCTGAACGCCGGCGGCGACTATGCCGACTACCGGAGCAAGGAATTGAACTCATACAACAGCGGATTCTCCGGAAACCTGTTTGCCAACGTACAGCAGACCATCCCCTGGGAGCTACGCCTCAGCCTCTATGGCGGCGGAAGCACCCCGTACGTGTCGCTGCAAGGAAAAGGCTCTTCCTACTACTATTACGGCATCAACCTCAGCCGCTCCTTCCTGAAAGAAAAGCGGCTGAACATCTCGCTCTTTGCCAGCAGCATTTTCCAGAAATACAATTCCTACCGCAGCGAAACCGTGACCGATACCTTCCGCTCATGGTCGAACAGCAGTTATCCTTCCCGCAGATACGGCATCAGCATCAGCTGGCGGTTCGGTGAACTGAAGACACAGGTGAAAAAGACACAGCGAAGCATCACGAACGACGATTTGAAGGCAGGCGGCGACAACAAGACAGGCGGAACGATGCAGTAATTCCTGTAAATTAGCTATCTTTGCAAAAACTATGCACTATGGAAAAGGAACTGCCTAAAATAGATTTGCCGGAAGAATGGCTCATCGGCACCGGCATCAGCAAAGAACTGCTAGGACTCTACACCAATTATCCGGTACGCCTGAAATGTGAAATCTTCGTACTCTGCACATCCGGAGAGGTGGAAGCCTCGGTCAACCTGAATAAAATCAAGGTGGAAGCCCACGACTTCATTACGCTTACCCCCGGAAGCATCTTCCAGATAAACGCCATCAAGGGCGACCTGAACATCTACTTTGGCGGGTTCTCGTCCGAATACATGGAACACAACATTCAGTCGCACTCCTTCCTCGACACCATGTACCTCACGCTCGGACGCCCCGTCATCCGCCTGAAACCAGAAGGAGCCAAAATGATGGAGGAATACATGCAGCTGCTCATCAAGATGTATGAGTTTCTGCCCGAAAAAATCAGGCCGGAAATCGCCACCAACCTGTATGCCGACATACACAAAGGCATCTCCATGCTCTACCGGAACAAGACCGACGAGGTGCACACCCTGTCGAAGAGCGAGCTGATTTGCCGCAACTTTGCCCAGCTGGTCATGCAGCACTACAACCAGACGCGCAACGTGGCCTGGTATGCCGAAAAGCTCCAGATTACCCACGCCCACCTCTGCACCACGGTGAAACAGATTACGGGGAAGACCTGCGTGGACATCATTTCGTCCATGGTCATCATGGATGCCAAGTCGCAGCTGAAATCTTCACAGCTTTCCATCCAGAACATCTCCGATTCCCTGAACTTTGCCAACGTGTCGTTCTTCGGGAAATACTTCAAGCGATACGTGGGAATGAGTCCGCTGGAATACCGGAACAACGGGTAGAAAAAGGAAGAAATAAGAAGACTTCCGACGACATTCGAAACGTTTTGAAGACCGTAAAAAAACGCAAGTGCGTTTTGCTCAAAACGTACTTGCGTTTCAAGTAAAACGTCCTTGCATTTTAAACCAAACGCACTTGCGTTTTCACATCATCCTGAAACAAATATACAACACACAATAAAGACCTTGAAAAACATGAGAAAAGAAATTCTATTCCTAGCCGCACTGGCTTCTTGCATGTCCTCCTTCGCGCAGCATTTTGAAAAGACTGCCCAAGGGGGAAAATTCCAGACCGCACAACCTGTTTTGAACGGGGAAGTGATTTTTTACTCTCCTTCCATCGTGCGCATCGTGAAATATCCTTCGGCTGAAATGCCCGAGAAAAAAAGTTATCCCGTCATCAAGACTCCGGAAAAAGTGGAGATTGCCTACACTCAGAACGGGAACACGGTGTGCATGACCGCCGGAAAGATGAAAGTCACACTGGATGTGGCCACCGGAAAAGTGACCTACACCGATGAAAAAGGAAAAACCTTGTTAAAGGAAAAAGTAGAAGGCACCAACTTCATCCCCCGGAAAGATGTAAACCGCGATGCGTATACCGTGAGCCAGGCGTTCAGCCTTGCCCCCGATGAAGCCATCTACGGACTGGGACAACGGCAGAGCGGGGCCATGAACCACCGCAACCAGCAGATTCACCTGTCCAACGGCAACACCAACATCTGCATCCCCTATTTCACTTCCGAAAAAGGCTACGGTGTGTACTGGGACAATCCCGGCATCTCCGACTTCAGCGACACGCCCTACGAAACCTCGTTCTCTTCACAGGTGGGCCTTTGCTCCGACTATTACTTCCTCTATGAAGACGGCACACAGGACGGCGTGATTGCCTGCATCCGCGACCTGACGGGAAAAGCCACCATGTTCCCGCTCTGGACCATGGGCTACTGGCAGTGCCGCGAGCGCTACAAGAGTCCCGACGAACTCTGCGGCGTACTCGACAAGTACCGCAAACTCGAGATTCCCCTCGACGGCATCGTACAGGACTGGCAGTACTGGGGATGCGACTCCAACTGGAACGCCATGAAGTTCATGAACCCACGCTACATCAACAAGATGGACGATGCGGAAGCCCTGCGCTACCTGCCGAACGGCGAAGACAAGAACGCCCGCTATCCGAAACCCCGCTTCAAAAGCCCGGAAGAGATGGTGGAATACGTACACAAGAACAACGCCCACCTCATGATTTCCGTATGGGCCAGCTTCGGCCCCTGGACCGACCAGTTCAAGGAACTCGACAAGATGGGTGCCCTGCTGAAATTCGAAACCTGGCCGCCCAAGTCGGGAGCCCATCCCTACGACCCGTTCAACAAGGACGCACGCGACCTCTACTGGCGTTACCTCAGCCATTTGCATCAGATGGGCATCGATGCCTGGTGGACCGACTCTACGGAACCCGACCACCTGAACCCCAAGGAAAGTGATTTCGACCTGCTGACAGCCGACGGTTCTTTCCGTTCCGTACACAATGCCTTCCCGCTGACCCACAACCGGGGTATCTATGAACACCAGCGTGCCGTATCGGATGCCAAGCGAGTGTTCCAGATGACCCGCTCGGGCTACCTGGGCCAGCAGCACTACGGTGCCCTGAGCTGGAGTGGCGACGTAGTATCGAGCTGGGACGTACTCCGCCAGCAGATTCCCGCCGGACTGAACTTCACGCTTTGCGGCATCCCGTTCTGGAATACAGACTTAGGAGGTTTCTTCGGCTGGGAATACAACAACGACTGCACGAACGTGGCCTATCAGGAACTGCATGTACGCTGGTTCCAGTGGGGTTGCTTCATGCCGCTGATGCGCAACCACTGTTCTTCGCCGATGCTGAACGAAATCGACCTCTTCGGCAAGGAAGGCGACTGGGCCTACGACGCACAGAAACGCATCATCGAACTCCGCTACCGCCTCTTACCTTATATATATAGTCTGAACGGAGCCGTGGTACAGGAAGACGGCTGCATGATGCGCCCGCTGGTGATGGATTTCGCCACCGACCGCAAGGCCATCCTGCTGGACAACGAATACCTCTTCGGCAAACAGATTCTGGTACGTCCGGTCACCGAGCCGCTATACACCAAGAAGGTGGAAGGCAACAAGGGCGTGACCACCGTGCCCGATGTGGCCAAGGCTTCCGCTCCGGTGAAAGTGTACTTGCCGAAAGGCACGAAATGGATTGATTTCTGGACCAACGAGACCGTGGAAGGCGGACAGGAACTCCAACGCGCATGTCCGGTAGACATCCTGCCGCTCTACATCAAGGCCGGAAGCATCCTGCCGCTGGGCCCAAAAGTACAATATTCTACCGAAAAGAAGTGGGACAACCTGGACATCTGCGTTTATCCGGGTGCCGACGGCGAGTTCACCCTCTACGAAGACGAATTCGACAACTACAACTACGAAAAGGGAATGTTCTCCACCATCCGCTTCCATTGGAACGATGCCACCCGTACGCTGACCATCGACGACCGCAGCGGAGAATTCCCGCACATGCTGAAAAAGCGCAATTTCCACATCACCCTGATGCAGCCGGGCAAACAATCTGCCGAAACCGTCACGGTGAAACCCGACAAGAAAGTGTCTTATTCGGGTAAGAAGATGACAATCAAGCTGTAAACAAAAAAAGGAGCTGCATCCCCCAATGGCGACGCAGCTCCTTTGCTGTCAAATCATAGTCAAATCTTATGGTTTCTTCATCCAGACCACCGACGTACACAGCTGCGCGATGGCTTCACGGTGACTGATCAGAATCAATGTCTTTCCATGCAGCTGGCCCGACAGACGCTGCAACAGCAGCTGCTCCGTCTCGCTGTCCAGCGAAGAAGTCGGCTCATCCAACAAGAGGATGCTTCCCGGACGCAGCAGTCCCCGGGCAATGGCAATCCGCTGGGCCTGACCTTCACTCAGTCCCGTACCCCGCTCCCCGCACACCGCATCCAGTCCGTCGGACAAGGCAAACACAAAATCGGCCACCGCCAGATGAAGTGCCTGCCTCATCTCTTCCTCCGTCGCGTCGGGATTTCCCATCCGCAGGTTCTCCCGGATGGTGCCGCTCACCAGCGTGTTGCCCTGCGGCACATACGACAGGTTGCAACGTGTCTGCGGCGAAGCCACTACCTCCCGGTTGCCGTGATAGAAGACCACCCTTCCCTTGTCCGGCTCCAGCAAGGCCAACACCAGACGAAGCAGCGTGCTCTTTCCCACTCCGGTCTCTCCCACGATGGCCGTCAGGCTTCCCGGCGGGAAATCGTGCGAGAAATCCGTCAGCACCTGCCGGCTACCCCCCGGATAGGTATAACACACCTGCTCCATGCGGACACCGACCTCTCCCTCCAGGCGTACAGGCGTTCCCTGCCGTTCCTGCGGCAGTTCCTCCAGCTCCACCAGCCGTTCCGTCGAAGTGAAAATCCGGATAAAAGCCGGAATCTGCCGGCTCAGGTCCACCATCGGGCGCTGAATCTGCGCCACCAGCTGCAAGAACGCCGCCATCATGCCAAAAGTCACTGTCCCTTGTTGCAGGCCGAACACCCCCCACAGGAAGGCCACGGCATACCCCGTCATGAAACCTACCTGTACCATAGAGCGGGAAAACACCGAAAAATCCGTGCGCTCCTTCACCTTTCCCCACAGTTCCTCCTGCACCATTCCCAGTTTGCGGACTGCCTGGGCCGTATATTCCAGCGTACGAATCAAGACCCGATGCTGCAAGTTCTCCTGCAAATGACTCTGTATCCGGCTGTCCGTACTGCGAATCTCACGCGACAACCGGCGCATCTTCCGCACATAACTCTTGCTGAACAGCAGAGCCACCGGCATGATGCAGACCAACACCCCCGTCAGGCGGATATCCAGACGGGAAAGAAAGAACAAGGCCCCGCACAGCTGGAAAAACGTGATAAAGACCGAGGGAATCGTAGAGCACAACGCCCCTGTCACGGTCTGCACATCCTCTTCCAAGCGGTTCAGCATGTCGCCGGAGTGCAGTTTCTCCCGCCCCGACCAGCAGCTTTCCATCAGATGCACAAACAGCCGCCGGTGCAGCTCGTTCTGCAACGCCGTTTCCGTACGGCTGACCAGGCAGCTTCTGAACGCCGAAAAAGCCAACTGCGCCAGCAGACACCCTATCATCCACGCGATATAAATTCCCAGCGCATCGGCCGATACGCCCGTGGCAATATCAATCAGGTGCTTGCAGACATACACAAAAAACAGAGAAATACCGACATACAGCACCCCCATCCCTGCATACACGACAATGGGAATCCGAAAACCACAGGAGGTTTTCCACAGCCATCTCACACAATAACTTATCCTCATATCCTCCACCTTCTGCACAGATACAGCAACACCCGGCGCAACGGAAGCAGCTTCCGCCACACCCGCGCCCTGAAAAGTTCTTTTCGCGAAGTACAGTCCACAAACCGCCCGTCGCGTATGATTTTGACGGCCACGCCCACCACCTCGTTCCGGCGGCAACGCTCCGTGGCATACAGATTTCCGTCGCCCATCAGCACCATCGCCTCCTTTTCCAGCCGGTAGACCCGGTGCAACACATAGCTTCCGTTCTGCAACCGTACCAGTACGATACTGCCCACGGCAATATCCTTCCTTCCCTGCAACACCACACTGTCACGCTCGTCCCGGATGAACGGGAACATGCTGTTTCCCTTCGCCCGCATCGTCACGGAATGCCCGTTCTGCAACATCCGGCCTATCTCTTCAAAAAACTGCGCATTATTCAGCCACAACTTCTCCGTCTGCATCTCTTCCTGACACAAAAAATCCCCTTTCCGGCCATTTTCCAAAGCCAGAAAGGGGAGACAAAAAATTACTTACTACGTGTAATTACCACACGGCTCAAGCGAGGATTGTCATAGAACATATTGTCTACCCCACCCTTATATTCCACTTTAAGCTGTGATTTGGAAACACCAAATTCATTGACCAGACAGTCACAAACGGCTTCCGCACGTTCCTTGCTCAGACGCTCGTTCGTCTTCTGGCTGCCTGTACCTTTATCCGCATACCCCGTGATGGTGTACACCGTGTTGGAACCGCCAGCCTTGATGGCCTCAGCCAACAGCTGCAGGTTGGCACGTGCTTCTTTCGACAGAGTGGTCTTGCCAATCGGGAACACTATCAGGTTGGCCGCAATCACCTTGTTGATGACTTCCTGTTTCTGCTGGCCCTCTGCCGCAGCCAAAGCCTCTTTCAGACGGGCTACTTCCTGGTTCATCTCGTTCAGGCGGTCGCGCATCGCATTGGCCTCGGTCTGGTCGTAGCGGGTCACCGTCTTGCTGCGGTCCCATCCGCGACGTTTGAACTTATAGGTCAGGCCGACGGTAGCCGAGAGCAGACCGTCGAACTTGGATCCGCCGATTTCGCCGTCGATGGCATCATCCACCATGGAAGCCCGCAAGTCGATGTTGGCATCCAAGGCATCACACAGGCGGAAGGAATTCAACCAACCGGCACTCATCGTAATATCACCGGCTGTAGGTGCCTCCCACGTACGCATGTAGCCTACACCTGCATAAAAACTGCTGTTCCAGATACGGTTTTCACGATAACCGCAGAACAGGTTGGAAAGGTTGAACAACACATCGGCACGAAGGTTGTAATACTTGAACTTGGAGTAATCCATACCGCTTCCCCAGCCGGGCACCTGCTCGCCGGTAGAGTGGGCTGCTCCCCAACGGGTAGCCCCCTTCAAGGAAAGACCGTTGTACATCAAGCGGACACCGATGCCCGGAGTGAACCATTTACCTACAGCGATGTCCAGCGCAGGCGAAATACGTTTGCCGAACCCAATCTGCTTGTCATGGTCACCGAACATCACCTGCGGTCCCGCACCTACAGTGAGGAACCAATTGTCCCAGAAGTGATTGGTTTCCACTTTATATTTGTCGTCGGTGTATTCCACTTTTTCCGTGATACCACCGTTTTGTGCTGTCTGCTCCGACTGAGCCAAAGCAGGACTTGCAGCCGCCAACGCGAGGGCTGCAAAAAGTGTTTTCTTCATCATAACATTATGTATTAGTTAATGTATTTTTTAGTTTATTCCTCTCTTACGCAACGAATTGCACAGGCATCACGACGACTGGAACTGAAGTCACAGACATTGACCTTGTTTTCTGCTCCCCATGGGGTTGAACCATTCACGTCCGTATAAGAACCTATCGACATATAAGCCGAATAGGCATCCGTTGTACCACCGATATCATAAGGAGAAGCCGACCAATATCTGGATGAACCTCCTCTCATCAGCACCGATCCTTGCCCGGCAGACCACATCGTACCAGTCGATCCATACCGGCTACCCGTCTGAGGATAGAATGTACCTTCGGTATCCGAGTCGTTCTTCTTGAAATAATAACCGTTGTCATACTTGACATAGTTAATATAATCAAGTCGACTCGTCGTACCGGAAATGCCGGCTGTATTCCCGTCACTTCTCTTCACAAATCCAGTCCATGTGTACTTGTTTGCCACACGGTATCCCACCGGTGAAGGATCGTAGATGGTCTTCACATCCGTCCATCCGGCACATGCCGTCGAATCTTCCAGATAATCCGGATACTTCGGGTTGGTACCGTTTGTGTCTCCCCACAGGTAATTGTTGGTTTCACCCAGCCAATTGCCATAAGTGTTGTCGATATATTTCTGCAACTCTGCAGGATGCTGTACACTTTCGGCTATCGTTCCGGTTTGTGAAACATAGATGGGGAAAGAAGTTTCCACCTCTGTCGCCACACCGTCCACATAATAAACCGAAGTGTTCGGGAACGGATCTTTGCGTCCCCACTGATACAAGGTAACATAAAGTGAGGTCTTGGAATGTGCGCCCAGCGTACGGTCCATCACGGTGAACTGTGAACCTACTTTGTTAGTATATACTTCATCAGACGGCATTTCATCGCCTACCCCCCAGATGTGCCAGCTCCAAAGAATATCCCCGGTCTGGTTCTCGCCACTATAAACGGCAATCACCGCATTGCCCACATTCTGGTTTGCAGTATAATAACAACGTCCGTCAGCGCCAAGTCTGACAGAAGGTGCATCAACGAAACCCTCCACATCCTGCCACAACAGTTTAGCAGATTTCGGACTAATGTATGCAGACTCCGTATGGAATCCAGCCCCCGGAATGATACCTTTCTGACCATTGCCTATAACGGTAGCCAAGAAAGAATGTTCCCCAACCGCATTAATCATATAGCAGTTTGCAGTTTCCTCTTCCACCAGGTCAGGAGCTTCTTCTATCACAGCCTGATTGTTTTCCAACACGGTCGCATTCAGCGGCATAACGTAATACTTGCCAGCCTCGAAGTCACAAAGAGCCGTAGTGGTGAATGAAACCTGATGTTTATCGGTCAGGAACATACACTCCCATGTTTTGCCGCCTTGAGCGCCCGGAGCTGCCACAGCGTATGCTATCACCTTTTCCGAAAGCGAAGGTTGGTTGACGAAAGTCAGATTCAGCGAAGTGCTTTGAGCCTCAGATGAACCCGTGAAACCGTTATCCAGATTGGTTAGGTCGTAGGTATAACTCCCGGTAACCGGAGCACCGGTTTTCAGTTCCACACGCTGTAACTTTTCATCTGTGGCTAAACCGTCCACGCCGGTCAGACTGATTTCAAAACGAACCAGTGAAACCATCTGCCGCATATTCAGCTGATAACTTCCGTTTCCCTTATCCGTAATGACATCAGTAGCCTTTACATCGTATGCAGCAATCGAATTCACATCCGCATAAGCCTGCTCTGTAGGGATGGTTACAGGTATAGCCTGAAGATTGACTGCTTGCTCACTATACGGATAGTAAGCATACTTCGGCACATCGCCCGAAGTCATATTTCCAGAGAAAGTCGTTTGAGCAGCAGGAGCCGTATGATTCCCCGTAAACGATGCGTTCACGGTATTATCACCAAACACACCCACCTGGTCACCAACCGACCACTCCATCAGTAATGCCCCGTCTCCAGCCATACTGCCCACCTGCGTGCGGGTTGAAGGCAAAGCGGAGAAACCCTCAAGCGTACCGTTAATACTAATCTGCTCTTGTGCAGGAGAAAAACCTTCGTTCATCTCCGAGCAGGAAACCATCAGGGCGGCCAACCCTAAGAAACAGCCTGTCAATCGAATGTTTTTCATCTATTCTCGTTTAGTAAAAGAGTTAAGGAAGTCATCCGGCTTTAGGCCGGATGACTGTTTTTCCCATTTTGTTTATTTAATTACACTTCCTCCTGAAGTATATGAAGCATCAGAAGCTGTTTGTCCCTGAGCATTATCCTTAGTAATAAGCGGGAAGCGGTAATTATTGTTAATAATTACTGACGGCAAATAAGAACCACCACCTGATTCATACACTCTATCCAGAATTACAATATTCATCGGGCCATAGATATTTTCTGCGCCATAATTCAATATTTTATTATAGAACCAGTTATTGATATCTGTCGCAAAAGACTCAATGTTGCCGGCTATACCACCGTTACCATAACCCAAAGATTGAGTATCACCATTACTATCTGTATAAATACCTGAACCTCCCTCAATATATGGTTTTTTACTTAACTCCACTGCATCATCCACATAATATCCGTCTAGACAGTTAATATAGAATGTCGAACCCTGTTTGTTATTATTATCTTCTATGGCAAGCTCAAAAGTATTCCATATGTCATTTTGTTTTTCTGTTAAAGATTCCTGCCAATAGATACATTGAGTATAGTCTACAACATAATCCCATGTAGGCCTTCCTTCATATGTGTAAGAGGTATATAAGCTATAGTTCTTAGATTCTTTCGCAACGCGTGCCCAATCCTGAATATACGCACTTCCTGTAGTACCATCAGCACGTGTAGTATTATGCTTATAATTTACAGCACCTTTAGTTGGTAAAGTAGGGATAGTACCTCTATTTAACATAGAATTCTCAATAGAACTAGATAAAGAAGAATTCTTAGCCCAGTTATCAACCGGATAACCACGTCTGTTCCAGTTATCCTTCAATGAGCCCCATTGGTCTATAAATACACCTTGTCCAGGATTCGAAAGCTTAAGACTACCATCTTCTTCACTGGTAATACGAGCTAAGAACATCAACGTACCTCTTGCTTCTCCAACAGTAAGATCTCTTGAATAAGTTGTATATTTATATCCTAGATGATCAGTAAAGAACTGATTCAAATCGTCGGCAAAATCTGATACATTAGTTCCACGTCCTGCATTCGATTCAAAGGCAGGCATAATCATAGCGAACTCACCGGAGTTTTGAACTTTTTTCCAAATTTCATCCACAGCCTCACCGAATGTAATACCAAGATCTTGACGATTACACTGCAACTGTACATCTTCAAGACTATTGGTGCTACTATTTGGACATCTCAATTCAAAGCAACGGATTCCGGAATTCCACTGTTGTTCAAAATCAATAGTTTGCGCTTTATAATTTTGTGCATCACTACCAGTATATTTATTAGAGAACGAATTAGCTGTTCCAGGAATAGACAACTGTGAAACAAGCACATTGTCATTCATACCTGTAATCCAATTGTTCACTCCACCAGAGCTAATTTTCGGCGCATTAACTGTAACACGAGTTTTCTGATGTGGACGAAGCAACACTGATGAGCCTTTACTATCAACAAGTTTCATTGTCTTACTTGCTGTATTGAATCCGGCAACTCTGACACTAATGTTATCCAAATCAGTATGTGGTAAAAGGAATACATTAAATGTAATAGATTCTCCATCTTTAAGCTCCAACGGTTTCTGAGTTCCTCCATCATCATAATACCCACTTATCGTAATCATATTCCTTACAGTAGCTGATGACTCATAATCGCAGGTCAATTTGCTATTATCAATTGTTGTAGTACTGGCCTTTGTCAAGTCACAGCTAAAATATCCGGCAATATTATCGCCATCATTTGCAAAAACATTTATTGACGCGATAGGTGCTTCAGTAGGACCTTTTATTGTCAATTCCAGTGTAGTGGTCAATGGTACAAAATGCAAAGATACACCATCATCCTGGGTATCACCACTCGGTATAGGATAATCCTTCAGAACCGCAGCCATATACAGATAATCCATATTCGGTTTTGCAGTCCAAGTACCATCCGTATTATGTGTAATAGTGTGTTGCTGGTTCACAGGTATATACCCTTTCAGAACACCATTTTCAAACGAAACGACATTTTTTACAGCAGTATTACTCATACTTTCTATAGCAGGATAAATAGCATAAAAGTCCTGAGTAGAAGATGCTCCATCCCATTGTAATCCATCACCTAGAGCCAGTAAATAAGCATGACTATTATCAGCATCATTAATATTCGTAATACCATATTCAACCTGTTGCAAAGTTGGAGATGCTGGAGAATATATATCTACATGATCATCAGTCACCCAATTTATAGCCTGACTTACTTTCTCGCCATTGTCACCAGTTACATAATCTCCATACTCTGTTCTGCTTTGAGGATCACCCGCATAACTTGCATTAGCTCCAAACACAATTCCATTTCCCTTAGGAATGTTATTATCTTTTTGTACGAACTCTTCTTCAGTACATCCGCTCATTGCAGCAAGCATCATCGCACTGAATAGAGACCAGTTCAAATACGATTTAAATTTCATAATAAACTCCTTTCTTTTTATTGCCATTCGTTTCCGGTAAAATCATAATCCCCTGAAATCTCTTGATTACCCGCAGTGACGTCACTATTAGGCTCATCTTTGTCTACAACCGAGGCCTTCATAAACCCCTGTTCCAACTCCACTTCCACAAAGGTGGTCTGCGGAGTTTCATACTCTTTTTGCTTTTGATTCTTCATAAAAATTCCTCACTTTCTTTTTAGATTTAATTAATTAACTTCCAAATTCTCAAATAATTCGCTTCACTCTCATTTAGTTTTTCCATACACATTTATTTAAAAACAAGTTTCACTTTTTCTTCTTTTCATGCCCGTATCCATAACCATACCCGTAACCATATCCGTACCCGTAGCCATACCCGTGACGTTCCGGATTAGCCCCGTTCAGCACCAAAGCCATATTCTTCAGCTTCTTTTCCTGATACAGCTGTTCGATGTCGGGCAGCTGGCGGCGGTCCAGCTTGCCGGCACGTACCACGAAAATGGTCAGGTCGGTCACACGGTTGGCAATCGTGGCATCGGCAATCAGCCCTACCGGCACATTGTCCACAATGATGTAGTCATAGCGGCGGCGCAGCTCGTTCATCAGCTCGTCCAGCCGTACGTCCATCAGTAGTTCAGCAGGGTTGGGCGCTACCGGACCCGAACCGATAAAGTCGAACTGCTCCTTTTGCTGGATGATTTCGTCCACCTGAATGGTATTGTCCGACAGGTAGTTGGTCATCCCTTTATGGTGGTGATGCCCAAATTTCCGGCTCAATGTCCCCTTACGGATATCCAGGTCGACGATAATGACCCGCTTCTTCATGTAAGCCAGACTCATGGCCAGGTTGCGGGCAATGAAGGTCTTTCCGGCACCGATGTTGAACGAGGTAAAGGTGATGACCTGCATCGGCTTGTCTTTCTTGGCCAGAAACGCCATGTTAGTACGCAGAATACGGAAAGCCTCGGTCACGATGTCATCCCCCTGCTCTTTCACGGTAAAGGCATTCTTTCCATGCTCTTTCAAAGCCTCCTTGTCCAGCGGGATTTCGCCCAGATAAGGCACGGAAGTGGCACCTTCGATGTCTTTCCGTCCGTGCACCCGCGTATCCATGAAGAGGATGCCCAGGAAAACCACTCCCGGCAAGGCGATGCCAACCAGCACGCCCAGCAGCAGGATACGGTTCCGCTTGGGAGAGATAGGTGCGTTGCTGCCCTCTGCCCCGTCTATCACGCGGGCATTGTTGTCGGCCATGGCCTGCGAAAGCGCATTCTCTTCCCGCTTGTTCAGCAGGAACAGATAAAGTGCCTCCTTGATTTTCTGCTGGCGTTCGATAGACAACATCTTTCTTTCCTTGGTCGGGATGGCCGTCACACGGCTCTGTGCCCGCATCTCGCGGTTCTGCGCATCGTTGCGCTTCACGTCCAGACTCACAATCATGTTGTCCACCGCCCGGATGATGCTCTGCTTCATGGCATGCAAGGAGTTGTTCAGCTCCTTCACCACGGGGTTGTTCACGCTGCTGTCGTCTATCAGACGGTCACGCTTCAGCTTGGCCGCATTGTACAAGCTGATCTGGTTCTCGATGTTCATGTCGCTGATACCCGTATTCGACGGAATCAGGTCGGTTTCCTTGCTGGGGTCGGTCAGGTAGTTCTTGATAAAGCCCGCCAACCGAATCTGCGTCTCCAGTTCCAAGGCATCCGAGCTGTATTTCTGCGACTCGCTCATGTACATGCCTGCCGAAGAAGAGATGTCCACAATCTGGTTCTGCTGCTTGAACGATTCCAGGTCGGATTCCACATTGCCCAGCTCGCGTTCGATGATAATCAGACGCTCACTGATGAAATTGGCGGTATTCACTGCCACCTGGTTCTTTTCCTTGATGGCTTCTTCGTTGTACACCGTAATCAAAGTGTTCAGCACATCCTCCGCACGGGCCGGCGAACTGTCTTTCAGGGCCAGTGTCAGGATGGAAGATTCTTCCTCTTCCTGCTGGATGCCCAACCCGTTTTTATAGTAGTTCACCATTGCCTCTACCGGAAGTTTCCGCACGCGTATCGGTGTGTCCAGCCACGCCTTCTGCAAATAGTTTGTCGCCGTCACCACCACGTTTATTCCTTTGCTGATGGCCACCGTGTCGTTCAATTTCACGTCACGGGGAGCGGCGGCGATGCCCGAAAAGTCGGACAAGGAAACTGTCTTCTCGTTTTTCAGGGTCATCGTGAACGAGAAGCTCTGCTCCGGCAGCACATCCGGGAAACTGACCAACACGGGCGACTGCGTGTAAAGCTCATTCATGCGCAAGCCGTCCTCCACCTGATAGCTCACCTCGGCATGTATGCGCTGCACCACCTCACGCATCAGTTTCTTGGAGCGGAACTGCAAGATTTCGTTGGCCACATTCACCTTGTTGATGATATTGTCAAAACGGTCCAGCCCGGAAGTGGAAGTCTTGTTCGACGGGTCTTTGATGATGACCGTGGCCGAACGGAAATACACCAGCGGCGAACGGGCGTAATTGTACCAGGCGATGCCTCCGCAAATCAGGACGGAAAGCAAGAACCATTTCCACTGGGAAGCCAGATAGACAAATAAATCCACCAGGTTGAGTCCCTGGTCGTTTTTACTAGAAGATTTGGTTGTCTGCATATTGTTCTGAAAAAATAATTAGCGTTACTTTTATTTGAGTACCCACAGCAGAGAACATACTGCCGTAACCACAGACAGCAGGGTGGTACCAATCTGCCAGCCGCGGTCTTCGTTGTCTTTCTTCTTGTACTTGGGCTCTACATACACGATGTCGTTCTGCTGGAGGTAGAAGCAGGGGGAGTCGAAGATGTCCTTGCTGCGCAGGTCGTGCATGAACATCTGCCGATTGCCGTCTACCTCGCGAATCACGGCCACCCGGTCTATTCTCGCCTTGGCCGTCAGGTCGCCCGCCTTGGCAATGGCTTCCAGCAGTGTCACCCGGTCGCCGTCTACCGTGTAAGTGCCGTTACCTCCCACAGCTCCCAGCACGGTGTACTTGAAGTTCAGGAATTCGATGGAAACCAACGGGTCTTTCATGTATTCTCCCTCTTCTATCTTTTCCTTAATCAAATCGCGCACCTCGCTCACCTTCATGCCTTCGATGTGCAACTTGCCCAGAATCGGGAAATCGATGTTTCCGTCCACATCCACCCGGTAGCCTTTTTCATTGACCTTGCTCGTGGCATCCGATGTCACATTTCCGTCTGCCCCGACACGGAACGTTCCGTCGTAGATGTTGAACGGGATGGCCAGTTCCGGGTTCTTGCAACTGACCGTAATGCTCAACCGGTCGTCCCGGTGAATCACAGCCTCATATTTGTTTTCGATGGGATATTTCAGTCCCATTTCCATATCCTGCAAATACACAAAATTCTTGCGTGAAGCGCAGGAACTCAACAGTAGCAGGGCAAACAAGCTTGCCCATAAAAACGATTGTTTTCTCATAATCCAGGTATATAATAATTAAAGTATTATTCGTTTCATTCTCATTGGTCGGACGGTGACAAGGCACGGTGGCACATCAGAGCCGCCTCTTCATCGGGTCTGCATTCCAGTATCCCGACCGGAACCTGTTCGGCCAGCTGGACCAGTGTATCGTACAGGCACGAACGCAAAGCCACATCCTGACGGATGACCGAACAGCCGGGAAGGATGGCCGCAAAAGCATCCACCTCCTTCTGCCGGTAAAACCGGTTGGCCGGAGCCTGCTTCAGACGCACCATTCCCCCCAAGGGAAAACAAAGCGGCTTGTAGCAGGGAGTCTTACCGCTCCACGGAGTGCCGTAAGTATATGCCTTTCCCTGAATCATACGCAGGGTGGGGTTGTCATCGTTCAGCAGTTCCACTCCAGGCACATACTTCATCCACAGTGCCGCATGTGTGCTTTTGCCGGTCCCGCTTCTGCCCATGAAAAGGAAAGCCCGGTTTCCGCAAAAGACCGCCGAAGCATGGAGGGAAATTCCCCCACGGTAAAGCACCGCCTGCGAATAGGCAATCCGAAGTAAGGAAGATAATGCATGCCCTGCCAGCCTTTCGTTTTCATACAAATATACCTGGACAGTAGAAAAGAAAACGTCGGCCTGCATGACATGCAATCTTCCTTTTTGTTCCGCGGAAAGGGTGACACAATACCCCTCAGCTTCCTTATCATATTTATACAAACTCACATAGCCCATATCATTGACCGTACTTTCCAGCAAAGTGCCGGGAAGCACACCGGAAGGTCTTTCCGTTTCCGCCGCCGCATACACCGTACACGTCAGCAGTTTTTCTGTCTCTTCCGCCTCGTCCGGGCAACGGAAAGCGCGGAACGAGGGCAGCAAGGCATCTACATTCCATCCCTGAGGCAGGCTGATTTGCAATGTGAAACCTGCTACCGAAAAATTATATTTTATCCTCATTTGAATTGTCCTTTCAACAGACTGGATACAATCCAGAAACTTTCTTTCGGGGCATAGCGGAACGCAAACCCCATATTTCTCCGAAAAGCGCATGCCGTCTGCCACTTCCGTTTCCACGATGGAACCATCGGGCGCAGATTACCGGCATTGTACTGGCCGAAATTGCCTCCCCGCCAGATTATATCGAGCAAGGGGGAAGCCTCGGAAGCCCTGTCCGGATAAGGCAGACATTCCACCGGCAGTCCGAGATGATTCACCAGGCAGGCATGCAACAGGCTGTGCCAACGTCCCAGTCCCAGGCGAAGACTGATTCTTTTCACTTCCACGGCATCGACTTCCTGATGCAAGGTGTAGCAGGTACGGGCCAGGTCGCACAACTGCCGCAACCCGATGCCCCATCCAAGAGCATGTTTCAAGATATGCAGGCTCTGCAACAACAGATTCAGTACCGGAGAAGGCACCGTGATTTCAGTCCCGTCCTCATTTCCTAAAGAAACGTGGCTGTAGCCGTACCGAGGCACCAGCTGACCTGCATAATGCCGCAGAAAAGGATTGTGTAAATCCAGCAACCGGGTGTGATGCTCTATCGCCACGCCTTTCCAGGTATAGGCAATGCTCTGGTCGGGCATTTTTTCTTCCTGCAACTTGCAGCGGCGCACGAAATAAGAAGCCCGCTCAAAGTCCTGCCGGCTTTCAAAATAAAGATCAATGTCGCCGCATTCCCGCCACAACGGTTTTTCATACAACGAAGCCACGCCTTGTCCTTTCTGCAACACAGGGCTCACACCAATGGATGTAAACATCTTCACAAGCGACACCAGCACCTCATTCATCCGACGGTTCTTCCGCTCGATGGCATCCGTCTCCGCCATCCAGCGCACAAGCAACGGTTCCGAAGGCAACAGGTCCTCGCTCAAAGACAACACCCCTTGGAACACGATTCCGGTCACCGTCTGCTGCCGTGACAACAGATAAACCTTTTGCCACTCCGCTTCCGTCAGCGGGAAACAGGAAGCATCTTCCACTCCACGCTCCCACAAACCGGCTCTCAACAGCACAAGCAATGCCGCATGTATCTTCTCCACTGTCCGATTCTGTTTCAGTGTATGATTCTTTTAGGATTCAGTCACCACCAGTCCGAACTGCCGCCATTCCGCCAGCTGGTTTTCCACGTCGTGGAAAGCCCTTTCCCGTTCCACCTGATAGTCTCCACACAGCCGGTCGGCGAGTTCATCCGGCGAAGAGACACCTTCCGCCAGCCGTTCCCACATCCATGCCGCCGTACCATTCAGACTGTACACATGGCTCAGGTTCACATTATTCTCACACGCATCCACAATCATGTAACGGTTGCCAATCTTCCGCAACTGCAATCCTTTTCGTATTCCAAACTTGTTCTGCTCCATAATTCATCTTCCAATTAAAACTTCTTTCCTCCCAAAATGGCCGTTGCCGTCAGCCAGATAATCTTGATATCCACCCATAACGAACGGGTACGCATGTACTCCAGATCCATCCGCAGACGTTCCAACATCTTCTCCATGGTATCGGTGTACCCATTGTAGAGCGTAGCCTTGGAGAACAGTCCCGGACGCAGCTTGTACAACAGCTCATAATCCGGATTGATGGCCCTGATTTTGTCTACAAAAAACTTCCGTTCCGGGCGTGGTCCCACAAAGCTCATCTCCCCTTTCAGCACATTCCACAGCTGAGGAAGCTCATCCAAATGGTGTTCCCGCAGGAAACGTCCGATTCTGGTCAGCCGCGCATCATCTTTCTGGCATAAGGCCGGCTTTCCGTCCGACTCAGAATCCACCCTCATGGAGCGGAACTTATACAAAGTGAACGGTTTGCCTTTATATCCAATCCGTTCCTGGCTGAAGATTACCGGACCACCGTCTTCCCGTTTGATAAGCCAGGATATCAGCAAAAATACCGGTGAAAAGACAAGCAATGCCACCAGACTTCCCGCTATATCCGCCACACGCTTTATCCTGCAGGAAGTAACCGACATTCCCTCCCCAAAATAATAAGTGCCGCTTGCCATATATGCCATCATAGCTTTCGACATGACATCTTCTTCATTAACCTTTTTCATAACTCCAAATATATCGTTAAACATCTCTCTATCATACGTTCTTTGGTGAACAGGTCCCGATAACGCTTTCTCGCCCCTTCGGAAAACCGCCGATAGGTTTCCGCGTCTCCTGTCACCTTCTCAATGGCCTCCGCCAGCTCCTGCGCCTTTTCCGGTTCCACATTCAAACCCGACACGCCCTCCTGGTTCACCCAGGAAACCCCCGACTGAGGAATTCGTGTGGCCACCACCGGCTTGCCGCACGACATCGCCTCTATCTGTACGATGCCGAACGCCTCCGTCTTCTGTACACTGCTCAGGCAGAACACGTCACAAGCTCCATAATAGGCCGGTAAATCCTCGTCACTGACCCGTCCCAACAGCTTTACTTTCTCTTGCAGGTTCAAATCCTCTATCTGCCGTTGCAACTCTTCCTCCAAGGCTCCCGTGCCGCCAATCAGCACCACATAGTCCTCGCTCAGATACCGGGCTGCCTCGACCAGGAAACAAAATCCTTTGTAAGCCACCAGCCGCCCTAGGGAGAACACGATTTTCTTCCCCGGATATTGCTTCCGGACAGCCTCTACAGCTTCGGGTACAGACACCACGGGCACCACCCCTATGGGCAGGCAAACCGTCTTTTCCTGCACCTCCTGCAAGCAAGGCGATTCGGCCAGATAGACGGGAGAAGTCCCCACAATCTTATCGGCCCGGCGCAACAGCCATTGCTGTAGCGGGCGATACAATTTCAACAGGATTTTCTGCTTCTGAATGTCACTGTGCCAGTGTAGTACCACCTTCCCTCTATACCCCGAAAGAAAAAGGGCCAAACAGGCCATCGGGTCGGGATGATGCACATGGATAATATCGTATTCCCCACAAATCTTCCGCAACGTGAAAATCATGGAAGGCGAAATCATGGTCGCACACGCCTTTACCCACGTCCGGCAACAGATGAGCCGGGCATATTCGTTCAACCGGATGTTCCGGTCGCCCCCCTCTTCTGCCGCACAAAGCATGTCACAAGGTATGTGCCTTTCCGACAATCCCCTCATCAAATCAAACGCCACCTTTTCCACCCCACCCCGTATCGGATAGAATTTCCCCAGTTGCAGCACTTTCATCTTATCTGGATTCATACACCCACAATTTATTTTTCAATTCTGTATCTTTATCTATTTTTCGGACGGGCATTTCCGCTGTTTCACCAGCTCCGGATAGTTTCTCCGGACATACCCTCCCAAACTCTTCTCGTTCAAGTCCAGCCGCCGTGCAATTTCTTTCAGTGTATCCGTCGTAGTGGCATACAGACGTATCGCCTCCGCATATTTGTCTTCACTTCGATGTAACACCTTCCGCCCTTCTTCCGTCACCGTCATCCCCTGCCGGCGGGCCAGTTCCGGCTCATATTTGTGAAGGTAGTTTCTGAACGTTTCCGGATGCAGATGAAATTCCGCAGCCACCTGTGCCACCGCCCGTGGATTCGCTTTCAGGCTTTCAATCGCCTCTGCATATTTGGCTGTCACTGTCTTCATCCGTCGGCGTTCCCGGCACAAATTCGTATGTGCGTCTATCGGTCCTGTTATACCAGCACGCTCAGCCACCAACTCTTTATGCCACTTATGCAGATAAAAACGAAAGCCCTCAGCCGGTACCCCCGTACGCCGCACAATCTCTTTCAGCGTCAAGGCCGTATCTTTGTAAAGCGCCAACGCCTCCGCATATTTCCGTTCCGTCTGCGGTAAAGGCCGGTAGATACGTCCGTTCCCCGTCAGATTTCCCTGCAATTGGCATCCCTTTGCCGCTTTCCGGGATTCCCTTTTCTGCTGCAGCAATTCTTTATGGTAAAAACGCAAATACTGCATCAATCCCCCCACCGAAAGCTGGCACACATCCGCAATCTCCGGCAGCGTCGTATTCGTGGTCTGGTATAATTTCACGGCTTCCGCATACTGTTCCACACTCTCCATGCGTGCCCCACGCCGGAGGTTGTCATTAATTCCCAGCCGGACACGTACCTTCTCACGCCACACCAGCGTATCCTCATAATGAATATGCATGAAATTGGCCAGCGAAGCCCCGTCCACTCCAAACTTACGTGCCACCTGAGACAGGTTCAAATCGATATATTCCAAAGAATCACAAGCTGCTACAGCCTCCTTGTACTTCTCATGTGCATTCACATTCTGTTGGCCGACAGCCTTAATCTTCAGGTTCTCCAGCTGCTTTCCCTCCGCTGAAATATGATTTCGCTTCAGTACCAGCTCCCGCCAGTAACGACGCAGATAATTCCCCAATCCCCCTACCGACACACGGCAGGCTTCTGCAATGTCCGCCAGTGTCTGGTCGGTATCCGCATACAGCTCCACCGCCTTCTCATATTTGCAATGAAGCGCATGCCGGCGCAACAACCTTTCCTTTTCTTTGCCCGTCAAGGAAAAGGTTTCCGATTCAAAGCCCTCAAGAGGATTCATAGTGATTGGGTTTCGTGCGGTTACCCCCGCATTGTCAGTTCGTCGTACAAACGGATATAATCCGCATAACGGTCTTCTTTCTTGAAATGCGCCAACGCATATTCCCGGCACCGGCCTTGGTAATAAGCTTTTCCCCGCTGTTCCACCTGCCGTGCCGCTTCCAACAAGCCTTGCCAGTCACCTTGTTCCACCACAAAGCCCGTCTCTTCCGTCACCGCTTCCACACTTCCCCCCGTCCGGTACGTCACTACGGGAGTACCACAGGCAATCGCCTCCATATTCACCGTAGGATAATTATCCTGCCAGGTGGGATTGATGAACGCATCCGCAGCCGCATACAGTTCCGCCAGCTGCCGTATATTTTCTGTCCGGGCTATCCCGACCACCTTGCCGGGCAGTCTTTTTCTTTCTTCCGGCTTGACTCCTACCAGCACAATGAGCTCATCCTCCCGCAACCGTTCCGCCATCTGGATGAAATCGTCCAGCCCCTTCTCCTTACTCCAGATACTGGCTACCCCCAGCAGCACATGCTTGTTTCCCAGTCCATACTTCTTCCTTACTTCCGTGGAGTCATACACCTGAAACGCCTCCGTATTGATGCCATTGTGAATCACCCGGAAATCATATCCGCGGAAAAACGATTGCTGCATCTCCGACTTAATCCACTCGGACACCGGCACCATAACCAACCGGTCTTTCGGCATGGAAGTAAACGCCTTCCGCTTGTCCTCATAATTTTGTTCGCTCCGGTCATGCCACAAACTCGTCGGGAACAGTCCGCGCTGCGGGCAATCATGACACCCTTCCTGCCAACGGTTGCACCGCACATACGAATAATAATAACAATGCCCCGTGTACAACCAGCAGTCGTGTACCGTCCATACCACCGGGATGTCACATTTTGCCAGATAATCGAACAAAATCCGGTAATTCAGGAAATACCCATGAATGTTGTGGATATGAATCACGTCTGGCTTTATCTGTTCCATCCGTCGGATAAACTGCCGGGTAGCCCCCGAAGAAGCCAGTCCGTGTGCGTCCAGCAACCGCGTTTTCACGCCGTGCCACGCCACGCTCCACTTGTTGCCCACCGGCACCAGTTTCGAGGTGCACGGCTTGATGCCATCCCGTCCGCGGCTGTAGGCAATATAGCTTTCCCAACCATTCCGAATGGCCAGTTCCCCAATTTCCTGCATGATACGTCCCGTTGAAGTAGAGATCCTCAACACAGGATTTATCTGAAGCAATTTTTTCATCGTGCTGTAATAGAAGTAAACAAGCGGATCCATCGTGCCATGACCGCTTCTTCCGAGTATGTGTCGACCACCTTCCGTGCATTCCGTGACAACATTCTGCGGTAAGTCTCATCCGTCATCACCTCCATCATGGCATTGGCCAACGCCTTAATATCCCCCTCGGGCACCAGCAAACCGTTTATTCCGTGCTGGATAATATCTTTCGGACCACATTTACAGTCAAATGAAACTACCGGTACTCCACATGACATAGCTTCTACTAAAACCATGCCAAATCCTTCATAATGTGAACTCATCACTAACAAAGAACTTTGAGCATACTCATTCATAATAGCATTCGTAGGTGGATTTATCCGAGCTGTATCTTGCAATCCTTTTTCATCTATCATGTGCTGAAGCATTTCTCGCCATTCCCCTTGGCCGAAAATATCCAGCCGCCAGTCCGTCAGTTTCCCTGTGCCCTGTATCCATTCCCAAGCTTCAATCAGGCGGTCGAACCCTTTCTGGTAATCCAGCCGTCCCACCGCAATGACCCGTTTGTTCGTCACGTCCGAGTAGCTTTCGCTCACCTGCATGGCCGCATTGGGAATCACCTCGATGTTCGGCAGGTTTCCCCAATATCCCTTGTCTTCGTGGGTCAGCACCACGAATTTGTCAAACCTCCGAACAATCCGTTCATCCTGACGAGTGCGTAGCTTGTCAATCCATCCCAACAAGCCCTTCCGGCCATACTGTAAACGGAAAAACTTACAGAAATGCAGTTCGAGCACCTTCTTGCTTCCATCCTTGATGCCCGGAATGAAGGACGATTCCGAAGGGTAAAGCGACACCACGATGTCCGGCCTTTCTTTTTCAAGCAGTGCCGTCAGTTTCCGTTTGTGCTCCTTCCGCTTGCGGAGATAGCCAAAAATCTTTTTCCACACCCCTTTGTCATTGTCGTCCGAATAGTTGATGTCCAGATCGGTCATCCGTACCTTCTCCGGAAAGGGATAGAACGGAGGACGGTGATGCTGGTCGGTAGTAACTACCGAAATCTCCCATCCTGGAAGCTGGGAAAGGTACGTCACTTTGTTCAACAGTACACGTTCCATTCCGCCGGGGTTACATGTGGAGTGGGTGCAATAGAGGATTTTCATTGATTCTTCAATCCTTTTTATTCACAAGTTGAGGCTTATCCCCAAATAATAAAAACGCAAGATACGATTTCTTTAAAGATATATAGGAATTTACACATACACTAAACCATATAACTCCAATTGACAAAAGTGGGAAAATCAAAATTATATAGATTGCAGAATGTTCTAAATCTGCTTGAATAAATCGTATCGTGATAATCTCTACAATTACTGTCTGAATAACATAAATACCTAACGTATATTTTCCGCTATCTGCCCACTTTTTCAGCAGCCCCCACAACCTGATATTTCTAAATAACTTATAGGATCCAATAATAAAAAACACTGAAGCCGCAATTCCTACAATCATGTTAAGATAACGACGACCCACAATATCCAATAAAAACAAAAAATTTGATTCTATTGACATTAAACCACTAAATAAAGCTTGACGTATCCCTTTACCTGTTATCCAATATTCAGGAGAGAAAGATAAATATAGCGATAATATTAAAAAGAAAGTCCCAGAAATCCATAAGACCAATTTTAAATTATTCAACAAACAATTGAAATATTTATAGATAAACATGCCACATAAAAAACATGGAAACATTATAAAAACATTCCACAGCAAACAAATCTGACTAATCAAAAGTGATAAAATAATATATAATACCCGATTCCCTTTCTTTTTATATGCCAAATATCCTAAAAGAGAACAGATAAAAAGGCTCTTGAAAAACCATAAATCATTGATTAATGTTGCTTTTAACATTGATAAAGACCAAGTATTATCCGCCATTAAACCTTTTACTAAAAAGATTATCATAAGCCAATTTATACAAGGTAACATTACTCGCATAAAACGTTTTGTAAAATATTCTTTAAATGTATTTTTCTCATAGCCTTTACCAGCAAAGAGTCCTGCTAGAGTCATAAACAATGGCATATGAAAAGTCTGAATCCATGCAAATACCGGACATTCAAAAGGAGACCAACTTACCATATATTGTAAAAAATGTCCCATTATCACAAGAAAAATAGCAAAAGTTTTAAGTAAGTCCCATGCCTCAACACGATGATAATTTATTTCTTTTTTATCCATTCCATAGATTGGTTTTTATTATTGACAACACTTAAAGCCTTTAAAACAAAAAGATTTCATCTTTTTTACAATTATAGAACAAAAATGAGCAACATTATATCCGAATAACCGTCTTATCAATCTAAAAATTTTTTTATCCATCGGATACCATGAAGCTGCAAAATGATGAATGGAATATGTATACGAAGAAACCGGACATTTAAAGCTATTAGGATATTTAGGTGAAAAATATGTTGCGGGAAACACACAAAATATATTTTCATCTTTTATAAAATCAGAAGGATATTTCATACGTATATATTTGTATTTCTTATTAATATTGCCTGACATGATTACAGGCAATGTTATCATATCAAAAACACCATTTACATTAAAATGTCTGTTATCATAGTACTCCATCATTTCCTTCATAAATTTCCAGCCCTTTTCACATCCCATAACAGCAGGTTCTATATTACCCCCCTGTTCTTCACCTATAAAATAAGAAAGATGAAGAAGATCATCAAATGGTTTTAAGATTTCCACGTCAGAATCCAAATAAATTCCTCCTTCTGTATACAATGCATAACAACGAATATAATCTGCAGCAAATGCATATTTTCGTGACTCAAAAGCCTCTTTGCACCACACAGAAGAATCTATATCAAAACGTGATAAATTCCATAAACGTATTTCGTAATCAGGAAGTTTATCCTTCCACGAATTAATGCAATATGCTATTTTTGAAGGATATTCATCGTTTGAAAGCCAGCAAAAATGGATTATTTTAGGTATCATATAAACAAATATAAAGTATTTTTTACTATCAATAGTATACCAATTCTATATTGTTTCAATGTATCCATTTGTATTGATATCATCACTTTCCTTAACATCATTAATACACAAAAAAGGAGCAAATACCAAGAATATATCTGTAGAGACTTTAATCCAAATAGATAATCCTAATATAAGAATAGCTATAAATAAGAGTCGATTTTTTTCTATCCCTTTTATACATTCATTACATACAATGATAAAAAAAAGAATAAATGAGGAAAGGCCTATCAATCCAAAATAAAAGATAAAGCGAGAATATCCTGCATCCGTATTCATATAAAAACCATAATCGGCAGGGCCTATATAGTAGGGATCATTTGATCCACTTGCCATATATCCATCACCAATTATCCAAGTTCTAAAATTGTCAGGGAATATCATTCCTTCTGATAACATATTGGTAGAATTAGTCTCAAAAGTACCATGTTCAAAATAATTAAAGAAGGCTTCAAATCCGAATCTTAACAATTTATGCATTTCCGGACTTACATTATATAGCCCGACGCAGATAATCACTCCAATAATGACCACTAAGCCGGCAATAGATAGAAAAGAACGGATAGAGGTTGCCTCAATCTTTCGATCAGAACAAAGAGAGAAGACTAAATAAGCGATGGCTATGGCTGCTCCTACGATGGTAGTACGTCCAATCATATTACCTATTACCAAGATATAGAAAAAGGATCCCAGCAGGCCCATAAACACCCACCAGGCTTTCTGGCGTTTGATAGACTGTAAAATCACATAAGCCAGTATGATGAGTATGGCGCCTAAGCGACCTCCACCGACATCTAAGGCACAACCTATTCCATGAATTCTACCTTCAATTCCTATCATGTATTTCTCTCCAGTAACAATACTATTAACTGCATTATTAATAAATGGGAAATAATTTATTAGCATACCGAGTGTACATTGTAATAAAGCTACCGCCACCAAATAGTTACCAATCGTTTCTACAGATACTTCCCCATGTACCTGACGCATGAGATATACGCAAAAATAAGCGGCAAACAACCATACCCACATGGAAATAATATAACTTAAATAAGAATTATCAGGCGTATTATTTATAGTCATTGAAAGGAAACTACAAAATGAAACGCCTAAGGCCCCTATAGAGATTCTAAAGAGTTTATTCTCAAAAAACTGCGTATGGTTGTTTGAGCGATCTATCACAAAAATAATCAAACCTAAAGCCGCCAAAATCATTTTTGTGTTTACAGACGGTAAAAAGGTAAAGAAAAAAGGAAAGAAGAAAAAACTAGTTAATATAGTTATTATAGAAACTTGTATTGCTCTTATCATTATTTTTTACTCTGATTTATGAATTTATTATGGCCATACTATTGTACATTTTCTAGCTATCAGATTAAATAACTATTTATATATAACACCATACACTAAATGACATATTAATTGATAATGTAACCATACTGCCCAATATAAGTGATAGCGTGCACATATTTGGACCATCCTACTCCTTAATGATATATTTTTATTCTTGAGAATATACTGATTAGCTTCAGGATATAAATTATTCCATAGACGATACAGAGACATCTTGGAAGACATTATCAATAAGGGGTATTTTGCTTCAAGTTTTAAGAATGCTATTTCTGCATCAAACTTATGTCCATAAGTATTATATAAATATTTTTCTATTCTAGATACATTATATTTTAAATCCTCCCAATATTTTTCTGAATAATTACTACTAATAGCAGAAGTGTTTAGTTTTACATAATGATAAAATGCTTTAGGCAAATATATAACCTTTTGAGCATGTACAAACAGCAGCATCATTGTCATATCTTCTCCCATAGCATATCCTGAAGGAAATGTTATATGATTCTTGGCATAAAGTTCTCGGTTTACCAATTTATTCCAGACATTAAACTTCATTCTTCCACCCAACATGGCTTTTAAAGCTTCTTCGGCAGTTGCAAAGTTTGGTTGCTTCATATAGCGTTCTGATTTCTCAAAAGTCAGATACCAGTCACACCACACGATATCTGCACCAGTTTCCGTAGCTTTGTTATAAAGCTGTTCAAGCATTTCCGAATCCACGAAATCATCGCTGTCACAATGAAAGATATACTCTCCTTCAGCCACAGAAAGTCCAGTGTTGCGAGCTGCCGGCAGTCCTTTATTCTCAGTATGTGTCAGAATCCTGACGTGGCTACTTCGTTCGGGATACTCAGCAAGAACAGTACGTAACATGGTGAGGCTGTTATCAGGTGAGGCATCATCTACAAAGATATATTCCACATCCGCCAACGTTTGCTCCATCAACGACCGCGCACATCGCTCTATAAATTTTTCAACTTTATAAACTGGTATAATAACCGAAACTTTATATTCCATCCTATCGTGATTTTATACTGCCAACCAGTTTTTACACAAAATTCTTTCAGAAGTGAATTCTGCACAGCTGTCCGAATTAAACCACACCTTGGGTGCAATGACAGTCTTACCAGAATACACGTTCAGGAATGCACTCCACCAACTATAAGTACTGTTGGATATAATATTATGTTTACACACACTCATCAACTGCATGTCAAAATGACTACCCCAGCCACTGGCGGGATTCCCTTCTACCAGCGTGTAGGGGAAGTCATTAAAATGCTCTTTCACCCATGCCGGATTATCGGTGAAGACATAAAACTTAGGATGGCTCACCTTCTCGGTAATCAGCCGGATTGCCCTTTGATAATATTCCACGGGACAGGTGTTCTGATACCATACTCGCTGTGCGTAGTCCTCTCCTTTGCGGACGTGAATACCAACAGACTCACAGGCAGACATTTCTTTTTCCAGTCTTTGGTTTCGTTCGTCGGTAAAAGGCTTAAAAGTGAAACAACGTTTCACATCCTTTTCTACGGCTTCCACCATCTTCGCATTCTGAAATACACCGATGATATATTGGTTTTTTTTGTCACAAACAGGCAGGTCAGCGTCAAAGGCCGTAGGCATATTAATCACACCAGTGAGAAAAGGTAGATATCTGCGACGAATCTTGGATAAGAAATCAGAGCCTCCTCCCAGTCTCAGCACATTCCAGGAAGAAGCTTGGTCTATCTTTGCCTCTGGGAAGATGTCGTACCAGGCCACTTTCTCATGAGCCAGCTTGGCCGAATGATAGAAATCCACCTGTACTTGGTAACCCTGATGTTTCAGGAAGAGGTAATAGCTATATTGGAACATCCGGTTGGCAAGGCCGCAGGCCATATTTACAATAACAGACATATAGAACGTTCTTAGAATGATAATTTAAACCACAATGCAATGGAGAAGCCTTTACAAAATATCTTTTCCAATATGGGATATTGGGCTATTCTTCTCCATAATCGGATATGGAGATTAAGCGAATTGATATATTGATACAGGAAAGGAGCATTGACTTTGAATTTCCGGTCAAACTCTCTAATAAGGGCCTTGTCTATTTTGGATGTATTAGTGAAATAAGTAAGGTAGATGTCCTGTACATTCGGACGGATCCGGGCATCCAAATAGGCTTTAACAGCAGGGGATACCTTCTGATACAGTCTTTCATATTGAATAGCCATGTCTAACGCACATTTGATACGGTCTACCATCTTCTTTATTTTAACTGCAGGGTCTACGGTTTGTCCTACACGGCCTATCAAGTATTTATAGACAGGCCGGTTAAAGATACCCACGGTCTTCACAGTAGCCATGGGACTAAAAATCCATTGCTGGTCTGTATAAGAAATACCTTCCGTTTGGGAATATCCAGAACTCAACAGTAATTCTCTTCTATATGTGACAGCATGCATTTCCATATCCTTAAAACGATTTGTAGAACAAATCTGTTCCATGGGAATTAAGGATTTACCGAAATTGTAAGATATCTTTTTGGTTTCTATCCGATCTTCATTGACTAGTGTGAAATCAGAAAGCGCTAAATCCACGTCATGCTCTGCAAGGAATGAGACGAAATCGTCCAGATTCTCGGTATTTACGCTGTCATCGGCATCTACCACCTTTACATATTTTGCTGTGGCGACCGGTAGGGCAGCATTGATACAAGAACCATAATTCCCGTTTTTCTTATTTATAATCTTAAAGACATCTTCAGCGCAGGAAACATATTTCTTGGCAATATCCAATGACTTATCGGTACTTCCGTCATTCACAATCAAAACCTCAAGCTTGTTAAGGTTCTTATGAATCAGAAATGAGTCCATACAATATGCGAGATATTTCTCCATATTGTATGTCGGTACGATGATTGATAAAACTTTCTGGGACATTTCCATCTGATTTATTGGATAATAAATCCTGTTTTTCTATCTTTTAAACGCTGCTCCCGTAAGAATTCCAGCAGAATCTCCGGAATGAACCGCTTTATGCGTGCATGCGGAATCTTCCGCGGAGGCACTCGTCTGTACGGAGAGGGAAGGCTCTCAAGCTCAACCTGTTTGGATTGTATGTTTTGCATGATGCTTTGCACGGAATCGGAAATATCTTTCATCATGGAATCCTTATTCCAACTTTCAATGCAGATTCGGCCGTATTTCTCGAGAATCCCCATTTTGTCCAGTTCTTCACGCTGCGTGAAGAATGCGAAGTGTGCTACAATGGCATCTCCATTCCAAGCATTTGACACTCCTTGTGAGGTAGGATATATGCAAGACAGAAATTCCTCATCGTCTCCCGGTACCTTTCCTTCTATTTTCTTCATCTCGTCTCCGAACCACAATACAGCATTAATGGAAAATCGGGTCATGCCCATTTCTCTCTTGCCAAGGTGTAATTCGTTCCATTTCCCGGCCTTTAGATAGTTTTGTATGAACCAAAGGTGTAGGTCACTGGCAAAAAAGCCGTTCTCCCAAAGCACGGGATGAGAAGAGGCTGCCGAATAATATTGGTCCAATTTTATTTTACCTGCAACTTGCAACAAATAGGTGGATAACGAGTTATTAATGACGAGCGGAGAGACCAGGAAGTAGTGAGGATTCTCAACTCTAAACCGAACCATCTTTTCTATCAATTCCGGTTCCATCCACACTACATCATCATCCAGTTTAAAGTAAATCGTATCTGGTTCTATGCAGGCCTTATAAAAAGCATTAATACTTTCGTTGCCATTCACGACGCCGTCCGGTTGCCAGACAAGGTTCACGACGGGAAAGCGGTGTGCTATCTGTTTAAAAAATTCGATATCGGCTCCGTTGTGGGTATTGATCCAGATATCATATCGGTCTACAATAGGAGAAGACACGATATAAGGTATCAGATACTGCATGTATCGCCGGCGTCCTGCTGCGGTATTGACTACCACTTTATAGTTCTTGTACATGATAGATTAAAATTTGAAGTGTTTCAACACCGACTCTATAGTAGGAGCCATATCGTAATATTTATATTCTGCTAATCTACCTCCGAATATAACGTTTGGCTCCTGGTCTGCCAAATGTTTATATTTCTGATATAAGTCAGAGTTACGGCTGTCGTTTACTGGGTAATATGGCTCCATGCCCGGCTTCCATTCCGTGGAGTATTCTTTTGAAATCACAGTCTTAGGACACTTGTCCACTTCCTGTCCGAACATCTCGAAATGCTTATGTTCGATGATACGGGTATACGGTACCTCCCGCTCTGTATAGTTCACGACGGCATTACCTTGATAATTAGCCGTATCGAGCGTCTCCGTCTCGAACTTTACAGTCCGGTATTCCAGCTTGCCATAGCAATAGTCAAAATACTCATCTATGGCACCAGTATAGACCAGCTTGTCTGCAATCTCATGCCATGTATCCTTCAGTGTCGAGAAGTCCATGCCTGTACGTGTTTCTACACCATCCAGCAAGCCCTCGATCAGTCTGTTATATCCACCGATGGGAATTCCTTGGTACTTGTCGTTAAAATAGTTGTTGTCGAACACCAGACGTACGGGTAGGCGCTTGATGATGAATGCCGGCAGTTCCGTACATTTACGTCCCCACTGCTTCTCCGTGTAGCCTTTTATCAGCTTCTCATAGATATCCTTTCCTATGAGGACCTGTGCCTGCTCCTCCAGATTCCTCGGTTCCGTCACTCCGTCCGCCTTCATCTTGGCCACGGCCTCGGCTTTCTGTTCCTCTATCTTGGCCACGGCCTCGTCTGGGGTCGTTACTCCCCACATCTGGTAAAAGGTGTTCATATTGAACGGCAGGTTATACAACTTACCTTTATAATTGGCTACGGGAGAGTTGGTATAACGGTTGAATTCAACCAGCGAATTGACAAAATTCCATACTCGTTTATTAGATGTATGGAAGATATGGGCACCATATTTGTGGACATGAATACCTTCCACTTCTTCACAATAGATATTGCCGCCTAAATGAGCACGCTTGTCAATCACCAGACATTTTTTCCCTTGCTGATGAGCTAAATATGCGAATGTGGCTCCAAACAGGCCAGAGCCAACTATCAGATAATCGTATCCTTTCATACCAAGATTATAGTATTAAAGTTTTATTTTATTGAGAAGATACAAATGCCTTTTAATTTGTTGTATTCCCATCTTATGTATCAGTGCGAACAATGTACGTTGAAATAAAGTGTTGATTTTCGGATCCATCTTATTTAAAACCTCCCGGTAATTCATTTTTAGGAATTTTTCAGGCGAGACAAATAAATCCGGATGTTCCATTCTAACTTCTTTTACTTTGTCACAGCAATAGGTTCTATTAGCGTGTAAATGAAACCAAACTGGACCTGTAAACATTACCTTGTAGGGATTATGGAACAGTTCCGTACAAGAATAAGTAAGTTTATCTGCAAAGCGTCTTGAAAAAAAAGTTTTCTCTGTTAATTTGAAGATTACAGTGTCACCTTCTCCATTATATGGAGGATGAATATTAAACCTGTCAAAGGGAACATACCATTGGTCATCTTTAAAAAGGTTCAGACCCGACAAAGCTATACATGCTGTACCTCGTAATAATCTCCATTTGGCATAACGGATATATGGATTAATAAAAATATTAACTAACTTATCTGGCAACATAAATATTTCAGGTCTATTCAATTTCACAGAAATATGTCTATATACTGAGAAATATATCATGAATAACCATCCCCACAAGTAGGTCGGTCTCCATTTTAAAGGATATTTCCCGGCACATACATCCCGCCATTTTTTTATCTCGTCAGCAAAGTATATTTGATCAGCATCTATCTTTACAGCATATTTATATTGCATTTTGGATAATCCAAAATTACATTGGTTGCAATATAGACGTGGCGAGTCGTCTGGTAGGGCCTTCGCATATTCAAACTCTTCATGGGTTAAATCAAAAGAAAGCACTTTGTGATTATATGCATAAACCTTAAGCTTATCAGGATACTGTTTTCTCTTTTTTTCTAAAACCGATTCCGTATCATCTGTGCAATCATTATAGACAACAATTAATTCATCTAATGCATCAATGCAAGAATCGATACAAGGTCCAAGAAGTCTTGCTTCATTTCGAGTTCTCATCAAACCTGATAAACCGTTTTTCTGATTAAGTCTATTCATAAAATTAACCTCTACCAATTAAAGTTCTAATTTTACAAAATAATGATACACAAAAACTCATTTTGTGTACAAGCAACCACATTAACAATTTTATTTTACGATTACAAAAAGAAGTGGGACAACTCAGTATGTAACGATGTGAGAGTGGATACATAGTTAGAAACCGATGATGTAGTTCAGGTTTTAAAACTAAATCTTGTTTGCATCTTAATATACGCCATGAAATCTCTTTTTCATATAAATTTAATACTCCATTGCTTTGAAAAAAGTTGATAGTATCTATATAAGATAAATATTCACTATTTCGTCTTTCTTCATTAGGATTATTCAAGATAGAATTTACATTTTCTCTATTGTAATAATATAAAGGAATATGTAAACTATATATTTTTTTAGCATAATAAAATAAGCGAACAGTTAACCAGAAATCCTCACAATTATTAATATCCTTTGGGATTTTTAAATTATTATCGACATACAAATTACGACTTACCAACATGTTACATAAAGAAGTAAAAGACAATATGTAGTTGCGCAGAATTTCTATTTTATCACTTTCTGTAGAAATAGCCTCTATTAAAAATGTTTTACCTAAGCCATGATATTCATAAAAACTGCACAATACAATATCAGCTTGAGTAGATACAGCCGTATTATACAATTTTTGATACATATTCTTATCAATCCAATCATCAGCATCCACAAATGTTATCCATTGTCCCTTTGCATTATCTAATCCTACATTACGAGCAGAACTTACACCTTCATTTATTTTATGGAAGACTCTTACCCGAGAATCTTTATTAGCATACTCATCACAAATTTTCCCCGAACAATCGGTACTACCATCATCAACCAACAGAACCTCTATATCTGTATATGTTTGAGACAAAATACTATCTATACTACGATTTAAATATTGGTCAACATTATATACTGGAACAATTACCGAAATCAAGGGATATTTTTTCATAACTTATGTTTAAATATTCATATTACGAATAGCATATTTATTTTATGATCAATTTCTTTGTACATCTAAAGATATATCCGTTTTTTTATGTTCTTTTTATAAATTGATATTTCTTATAAAATTTAGAAATTTAGAAAATAAACTATACGACATTAATGCATAAGTTATTCTATATTTTAATGAAAAACTATCTTTGATTAAATTATAGATATACTTCACTCTTTCATCTTTATACCAAGAACTTACATTTTGATAAATATGTTTTTGACAAATCAGTTTGTAATCACCAAAAATTCTTCTTTCAAAATCTTTTGAACGTACTTTTAGTTTTTGGTAAGATAGATATATCCTGTTTAAACAATATATTGAACTTTTTACATCAAGACTATACTTTAGAATGAAGTTATTAGGCATATAATACAGATATACGTCTTTGTCTATAACTCTCAATTCTTTAACTCGTTGCAAATATTGCATTACGAAAAGTGTATCTTCTCCTACTTTCATATTGGTATCAAAATCCAAGCCCTTACATAGTCTATTTCTAAATAATTTTCCCCAAACGACTCCAAAGATGGGAGCGCTTATATTTTTGGTATAGAACTCTGATAAATGATTTTGATAGAAGACACCGGCATGTAAGAACCAGCGATGATATTCCTTGTCTTCTTTAGCTTCATAATATGCTCCTACAATTAAATCTTCTGTAAAATATTTACAATCATCTGTAAAAGTATTCTTGGGTATTTCGTCGTCTGAGTCAATGAATGTAATCCATTCTCCTTTAGCATGGTTTAATCCGGTATTTCTGGCTGAACTTACTCCGCCATTCTTCTTATGAAAGACTTTGATTCGTTGATCTTTTGAAACATATTCATCACAAAGCTCTCCGGACCGGTCAGTGCTGCCGTCGTCTATCAGCAATAATTCCCACTCCTGAAAGGTCTGACTCAAGATACTGTCGACGCATCTATTAAGAGTCCTTTCTGCATTGTAAACTGGAACAATGATAGAAATTGAAGGATTCATTTTTCAAAGATTAGTTTTTAGAAATGAAAGAGACTGAGCTTGAAGGAACTGCAGCCGGTCTTGTACTTGATCGTAATCAATTGAGGACAAATTACCCATATATTCATCGGGAGACAAAATCAATCGGTCTTGTAAAGAAAATAATGTCAAAAGAGATTGGAAGCGACTCAATCCTCTTCCTTTATTTCCAATAGCCAGGAATTGTTTTCTAAAAATAATGGAAAAGGCACATCCGTGAAAGGAGTCAGTCAGAACAAAGTCGGCATCATCGAAGCTGCGGAGCCATTGCTCCACCGGCATTTTAATACGCTGCTCTAAGGGAAGAGTTTCATCATCAGTGTCATTGCTCATCCAAAATGGTGTTAATCCCTTTTCTTGGGCTATGCGTTCAACAAACGCTTCTTTTTCTTTAGTCCGGTCTATCATATAAACAAGCATATTGCCTTTTGATGGTTGAGTCTTGCCTTTCTTTATGAGAATCCTGTAGTCATCGACGGAAAGAAGCAGGGTAGGATCAAGTGCCTGAACTGCCTTGGTATCAAAATATTCTTGACAAAGCTGAACACCGGACGACTCGCGTACGGACACGGCATTGAATTTCTTTAGGAGAGACGAACAAAATTTTCTCTGCTCTTCTGTATATTCGCAATAATCTACACCGAACGAAGCAGCGTAAGCAACGCGCTTGATATCTGCATCACCTAAAAAAGACAAGAATGCTTCTTCTATTGGTTGATAGTACAAGGGGCGCCAAACTTGATCACTACCGACAACAATCGCATCAAAATGAGAAGCAATCTGAGCTATCCATTTTCTTTGGGTGTATTGATGAATATATCGGTGCATAAACTTGTTTGTGTTTTGTCTGATAATTTGATGAGGAGCCTTAAAAATAGCAACTTTCTTACCCAATACAACGCGTTTGAGTAAACGTTTACAAACTGCTAAAGGATATATGATATAATAAGAACGCCCATATTGAGGCCTTGTCAAAACCTGTACATCATGTCCCATCCATTCTAATACAGTCTGTAAGGCATAGCATTGTAAGATACCTCCATAATTAGTATGCAAAGGCAAAGTCAATATCGCAATCTTCATATAATTTGCAAAAGTTATCTATGTACTATTTTTCTTACGGTATCATATCCATTCTTACCAAGAATATTTTTTGCTGTTTGCTTAATCGTATTCTTGAATGCCAGTTTAGGGTCTGAAAAGATATTCAATATCTGCTCCAAAGCTTTACTTTCATCTTCAGTTTGAGTAAACACCTCTAATAGCATCGGTTTGTCTGTCATTTCTGGAGTAAGGAACCTATCTATTACAGCTTTGAACTCACTTTTGTTGCTAGCTACCAAATATTCGTATCCCAGATCTGTTGAAAAATCCTTTACCAACTTTCGTGACATATTACCAAAATGTCCTGCAGCACCTACATATAAGTCTGCTTCCTCTCCTAAAAAATAACAAGGATGATTGTAATTGCGAAACTCATTACCTTTTCCATTATTAATCAAAAGAATACGCACATTATTACCCACATGTCTGTTTCCGATTACATTTAAGTCATAAAAGAAGGCCAAGTCTCCAAAAATACCAATAAAGATTTTTTCAGGATGTATAAAGGAAGCCCCCATCATCGTAGACACTCCTCCATCTATCCCAAACCCTCCTACATTGCATTTGGCTTGTATACCAATTGGAAGTTTAAAAAAGTTCCATGATCTAAGACAATGATATATACCGAGGTGTAGTTCACAACCTTTAGGAAGTCTATTGTGCATTTGTTGTGCTATCCATACATTGCTGAAAGGTAGTTCTGGAAGTTTTTCTTTAACAGCCTCAACTTCTGCCGTCATGGCATCCAACAATTCCGTATGACTGACATTATCCTCTGCATATTTTTCAAAGAATTCTTCTTCAGGCATCATGAAAACACGTCGGAGGTTACCGAAAGTATCACGCAAAGCACCGTCTGGACTTACACGCCATGTGTGTTTCGCATATAGCTTATATTGGTCCCCAGAAACTTCACCTATATGAATACATAAATCCACATTGGCTAAAGGAGAATGCCATTGCTGCTGAGCACACACAATCTGATAGTGCACCTCATACTTTCCACGATAACCGCTTGTATGATCACACAACACCACGGAATCATAAGTAGCACAGAATCTGTCAACAGCTGCTGTAAGGCGATCAGAAAAGTCAGCATGCGCTCCTACAAAGATAATAATTTTGCTATTCTTGGGAATCACCGGAAGATTCTGATCAAAGACCGTATATCGGTAGATAGCATTGACATAAGGAATCTCCGTTACACCGCAATTCTGACTATATCGAGTATATAAATTAATGTGTGCCGGTCCACCACCATTGAGCTTCAATGCCAGTATAGCCTTGTTAGTTTCAACTTCACAAAAACGCTCATCTTCCTGATCCTTAACCATCGGGATGGTTACACTCTCTATTGCAATGTCATTTGGAAGATTCCGACGATCAATCTGCTGATCGATAAGATGACCAATTTGATAATTTCCACGTGTTGAGGTAATTGCAAGTACCGGCAATTTTCTATAATATGCTTCTGTCAGGCCGGGCATATAATTACGGGATGCAGTAGCCCCAGTGCAACTGATAACAACCGGCTCACCAGTTTCTGCCGCCATGCCACAAGCAAGATATGCGGCACTACGTTCATCAACCGATGACCAAATCTGAAACCAAGGGTCGTTTTCAATGCTGACTACAAAGGTCATATTCGTTGCTCCAGGAGATACAATTACACGATGTATGCCATGAGCTTTCAGCAAAGCAATGACAATCTGAACATTTCGTTCATCTGTATATTTGAACTTTGATTTCATTATAAATTTATCATTTAAGAGAAAACACACAAATAAAAAATTAAAAACTATAATCTATACCTTCAAAAGAAACAAGTGCAGATCCACCTGTCATATATATGATATCACCTAAAATAGTTTTACCCAAACCACTAACCAAGAATACTGCCATATTTGCAATTTCCTCTGGCAAAGCATAACGACCAAGTATTGTATCATTTGCCAAGCTTCTTGAAGTATCCTTTAACAACATCGGTGTCGCTGTAGGCCCCGGAGCAATACCGTTTACAGTAATTCCATACGGAGCAAAAGCTCTTGCTAATCCCAATGTAAGCCCCCGAATACCCCACTTAGATAACATATATGCAGAAACTGCAGGTCTAAGGCTCGATGAAGAAGCTATATTCAATATATTACCTTCTATTCCATTTTCTTTCATATATTTACCGAATAACTGCGATAAAAAGAAAACTCCCCTAAGGTTCGTATTCATAACATTATCATATTCTGTTACAGATGTCGTACGTATATCTCCCCCCAATATCCCTGCATTATTTACGAGAATATCAATATGACGTCCACCTATTAGCGATATCGCATTTTGAAAAGCCTGTTCAAATGTATTTACTTTGGTATTGTCCAAGACAATACCAAATATTCTCTCTTTATATGATTCAGCAAGTTTTTCACAAGATATTTTTAGTCTTTCATCGTTACGACTTGTTATGATTACAGTTGCACCGCTATCAAGAAACGCCTTTGCTATACAAAATCCGATTCCACTTGTCCCCCTGTTATTAAAGCGTAACGGCCTTTTAACAATTCATTTGGTGCCAATGTTACAATTGTGGGTGTAATTTTTCTGACCGGAACCCCTTTAACAATGAAATGCAATCCTCGTTTAAGATATTCTTTGAGTGCCATTACTTATTTAATTTAACTATAGTTATAAGCTTATTAGATATCATTTCCCGCTCTGTTTCTTCCAAGCCCAATACATATATTACAGATATAGTTGAAAAAAAACTGATAATACAGATTACACACAATCTAAGAAATCCTTCCTCAAGAAAATACAACACTAATAATGGCATTACAAAAGAAACAACAGAGACTATACTAACCTTCAGAATAACATTGAATATATATAATTTTATCGGAAAGTCCATCAGACCTCTTGCAATGTAGGCTCTGACAAAATTTAAAAGGAAATAAATGACAATGTATATTATATACGTAGCTTCAGGAGGAAAACCCAATTTAAAAGCAATCCATGTCAATGGAAAAACAAAACAGCCAGTAACTGTTATCCAAATTTGATATCTTTTTATGTTTCCTGTGGCCTGTATAGCTGTGAGCATTGTGTTGCCCAACAAGGTTATTAATGTACCGAATAACATCAATCGTAAAAATGTCGGTGCATACTCAGGAACAGTCTTTAGCCAAAGATGTAGAATATAATCAGTCTCACATACAATCGGTACGGCAAATATCAAAAGGAGAAAATAAGAAAAACGGGCACCACGGCAAACTAACTTATTCATATATTCTCTATCTCCTGAAGCATACGATTTTGTGATTTGAGGATTGATAGCTACCGTAAAATTACCCACAAACTGCATGACCGCATTTTGTACCTGTGAAGCAACCCCTTTTGCAGCGTTGAGTGTAACTCCGAAAAAGATATTGATGAGCATATCTACTCCTTGCGTGTTGAGCATATAGGCAGTATTACCAAAAAAACTCCAGCCGGCAAAACCAGTCATTTCTTTTATCAAAGGTCTATCACATATAAACTCATAGTGACTTTCAATAAAGTGTTTATTACAATACCATCCATATATCAATCGCATTATCAAAGAAACCACAACAAATAATACGGCATAGCTTATAAGTTTATCATAGGGAGAGATGAAAAGCATGTAAACTATAGCCAACTTCAAAATAGTTTCCAAGATACTCATATATGCAAAGACGGACATCCGTTCATGAGCTATAATACAAGCATTATAAGGAACACTAATGAGACCGATGGCAAATGACAAAAGTGAGCATTGAAAAACCCAATTGGCAGCAACCAATCTACCTGCCGGGATATTCAATTTGTGATTGACAAACCAAACTCCTATACATTCGGCGAGTATCACAATAATCAGTGCTATACCGATTTGAATGTTTACACTTGTAGAAAAAATCCGTTTTAACTTAGTGATATCACCATGCCCCAGCTCGTATGTGATAAAGCGACTAATGGACGAAGAGAGGGAACCAGAAATGACAGAAAACATGCCGACGACTCCACCCACCACATTACTAATACCAAAATCGGAAACTCCCAACGTGTTCAATATCACACGGCTTGTATATAGTGACACCAACATTGTAAATAAAGTGCGCACATACAGCATCAACGTATTCTTGGCAATCCGCTTGGTATTTTCCGACTGTGAGGTCATAGCTGAAAAAATTACGGTTTCTACTACTGAATATACTCCGGATCCACCTCCACGGCTGCCGTCAGGAGATTAGGCAGTTCCACGAAAAGATGTTTTGCATGCGCTCCCTGTATCTTCTGCAAATATCCTTCGTAGCCATCCAAAGGGCCGCCCACGATTCTCACCTTCTTGCCAACCATGGAAGGCTTTATTTCCTCCGGAGTATAGAAACAAGGAGCACTCATGGTACTTACCGCCTTTATGAAACGTTCCATCTCCTCCGTTCTCACCGTCATGGGCATGCTCATCCCACCTCTGACAAAGCGATATTGAAGAGTGGGTATCTGCTCCACAATAGGGTCGAGAGTCTTGCGTGAATCGTAAACGAACAACAAATCTTGCATGAAAGGAACCAGCTGAGGAATCCGCTTGCCACGACGAACAACGGTTTTCCACACCATAGGCGTAAAAAACCTGATATTCAATTCATCCAGCAGTTTATATGCCGGACACTTGGCATTGCTTCTCTTCAAGTCGCGCATGACGAACCATTGAGGCAATGTCTTTGTGTCTGTAGGCGACTGCAAATCATTGGTTTGTAGATTGCCCTGACCAGGCTGACAGAAGTCTTTCATAGTTCAATATGGGGTATACTCTCTAATCCTGCAAGCTGTAATAAATCGCTAAACAACAAGCAGTTACAACACACCTTATCAGAAAAATAATATTCCTCCCCTCACATTTTCTCCCAATCTTCTCCATTTCATGAGCAAGAATGAGATTCTCTCTTTTGCAATCATAAAGATTATCTCCTAAGATGAGATAATGGACTACCAATTAATCATTAAATATCAAATAATTAAGCATTTCAGACCAACTATTTTGGTCAACAAATCAGGATTCTTTTGAATACAAGTATAAAACTGACACATAGAACTAATGTTTATCTACAAAATATACAACTAACTAGAACTTAATTTACAGCCATTCAATTATCCAAACTCAATAAACGAATTTTTTAAAACTTCATGGGATAATCTCTGTCCCATAGTGTGGTTTTTATATCCCACAGTGTGAAATACAAATCTCACACTGTGGGATATATATTTCACAGTGTGGGACAGAGAATTTTCTTATAGATTCAAGGAAATAGATAGGAAGAAAAAGGATTTTCTGAAAAGGCAGAAACAGGTTCCCGCCATTGGTCAGACCGAATCAATGGCGGGAATCTTGTCAGAAATCAGATGTGACGGTACGGCCTCCATTAACGAACGTGAGGCGTTCGAAAAATGTATAAATTATGAATGAAATAAAGATTTAAAAATACTTGAATATAAATTTAATTTCCTATCTTTGCCGCGATGAAGACTGTCTCATCTTAGGAGATATCCCATTTATACACAAGCATTTAAAGGTCTCTCAGGATTTTCCGGTTGGCCCTGTCCACCTCTTCCGACTTGATGGAATCCAGGTAAATTTGCGTAGTGGCTTCCGAATCGTGCCCCAACCCTTCACTGATGACAGACAGAGGTATGGATTTCCCTCTGGCTATTGTGGCCCAACTGTGACGGCTATAATACAAGGATAAAGGGACAGACAAACGCATGAGAGAGGCAACCTCCTTCAGGCTGCGGTTTATCTTCATCATCTGATTCTGATACTGACGGCGTTCGCTGCCGTCTTCACGGACAATCAGGGGAAGAAGATACCGGGTGGAATTGCCCTTGTACTTGTCTATGAGCGACTGCATCTGCCGGGTCCACTCTATGGTGAGCAGCTGGCCGGTCTTTTTCCGACGGTAAATGAGATAGCCGTTCTTCAAATCGCTCTTCCTGAGATAGGCCATGTCCACAAACGACATGCCGCGGGTGCAAAAACTGAAAATGAACATGTCGCGGGCAAAATCCAAAGCCGGCTTGAGGGACAAGTCCAGCTCTTTCATCTTTTTTATCTCGTCGAACGACAGGCATCGCTTCACCGTTTTGTCCATGCCGCAATACACGTGCTTGAAGGGATGGCAATCTTGCGTAAGCCCTTTTTCTACCGCCAGTTTGTAGTTCGTACGCAATATGCGCAAATAGAAGGAACTGGTATTCCGCACGACTCCCCGCCTCCGCAATTCCGCCTCATAAAGTTCCATCAACTCCGAATCGAACATATCGAAAGTCAAATCGACTCCTTGCCTGAAATTCATGAAGCTGTTAAGAGTGGCCTGGTAGGTCTCGCTGGAACGTATCTTCCCCAATTGCTTTTTACGCAGAATCTGGCTTCGGATGAAATGGAACACACTGTATTCCTTATTTATATAAGGATTGTATTTCCGTATCACCAGGTCGAGGTTCCATTCTTTTCCGGAACGCTCAAACGTATCGATTATCTTTCCGAGACGCCTGAGCTCCCATTCCACATTATAACGTATGACATGCAACTGGCCACATCGGGATGGGTCGGAGGTCGCCAATGCAATCCGTCCGGCAGTATCGTCCCATTCCTCCTTGTAAATCTTATATTCACTCTTGATTCTGCGGACCTTACGCCCACGAATCAACTGAAATATCAGTGAACCGGCCTTTCGTGGATCCACTGATGCCCTAAATTTTAGCTTGATGGATGTTCTTTTCATACTTTCCTTAGTACTTTTTTTGTTAATTACAATTTCTCAAAAAATAACCATTAGTAATAGCAATAAAATAATTGGGCAAGCCTTGACTTCTCTAAGTCTAGACTTGCCCCTGCACCTGAATGTATAATTTGTATTCCACTGATGAACAAACAAAAAAACGATTCTGTTTGTTCAACTTGCCAATTTACTCAACTTTCCGGCAATTCGACCACACCCAGTTTTTTCTTGCCGTCCATCTTGACGGAAAGCGGCTTCTCAAACCGTACCCAGCGGAGGAATTTCGTTTCTTCCACGGCGGGCATGCTGTCGAGCAATGCCTGATTGTAGATACCGTCGTTCATATAGGCATTGATGGTGAAATAGCCCACCCCGAACGAAGTCAGGTTCTGGAAGAAATGGGTGCCCTGACTGGGGTCTACCCGGTAGTTGGTCAGCCCGGCTTCCACGATAATCCGGGCTGCCGAAATGTTGGGCCATTTCACCGGTATACCAAGCCAGGTATCGCTGCTGCCCCAGCGTCCGGGACCCACCAGAATGTAATGCTTTCCTTCATCGAGGAAGCGGCGGTTGAGCTTTTCGATGTCGTAGGCTATCAGCTGGTTGTTGGAGGCAGAATAGCCTTCGGTCTTCACATAGATGACATCCTGTAGGTCGTCCATCACGCCATGCCCCAGTGAGTTTTCGCTCTTGAGCAGGAGCTTTTCTTCCGGCACCTGAGTCAAGTCTTCATCCAGCCCGGCTTTCACATCGACCATCGGACGGATTTGCAGCAGATAGAACACGCCGCTCTTGGTACGGGCATCCAGATTGACGGCAAACTCGATTTCTACCGGACGGCGCATCTCGCCCTGACCGTATTTCTGTACGAGCTGGAGAATCCGGGCCAAGGGGAAGACGTCGTGCTGGAGGATGTTGGCAAAGGTGATGAGCTTGCGCCCGCCGGGATAGATGCCGTCGCGTATCACCATGTCATACGGGTCGTAGGTCGAGGCGATGAAGTTCAAGGCGCCGTCGGCTTCGGCATCTTTCACATGGAGCTTCAGCAGGTTGAACCCGTCGTCGAGCGAGAAGTTCTGCCCCAGGTTTTTCAGGTCGAGGGCATAGAAGCGGGTCTGTGTCTCGCGCAAGGCGATTTCCATCTCGCTGGTCTGGAGCACCTGCGTGGGGTGGTACGGACAGACACGCAAGGTGAGGCCGCCGTCGACAATGTATTTCCCGAGTCCCAGCGCCAGGCTCACCGTGCCTTCTTCGGCCAGTTCGTCGTTGATGGGATAATAGTTGATGGAGCGGGCCACACCGGATATGGCCGGATAGTAACGGTCGCCATACTGGGTGCCGACCACTTCCTGAAGGATGACGGCCATCTTTTCCTGGTCGATGACGTTGCTGGTGGCTTGCATGTAGGCCTTGCTATCCTTATAATATACGGAGGCATACACGCCCTTGATGGCATCGCTCAGCATGCGGAGCATCTCGTACTTGTCGTCCAGATAGGGAATCATGTAGGTGGAATAGATGCCGGCAAACGGCTGGTAGTGGGAGTCTTCCAGCAGGCTGGACGAACGGATGGCAATGGGGGCCTTGACGGCATCGAAGAAGGCGAAAAAGTCTTCCACCAGACTGTCGGGCAGCTTGGCCCGGAGGAAAGCCTGCAGAATCACGTCGTCGGCGGCATCGCTCAAGGCTATCTGGTACAGCTGGTTGGAGTCCATGAACTCATCGAACACATCGGTACAGAGCACCACGGTTTTCGGAATCATGACCGAGGCGTTTTCAAACTCGTCGAACTCGGGATGACGCTTCACCATATTGTCGATAAAGGCCAGTCCGCGCCCTTTTCCTCCCAAAGAGCCGTCGCCGATGCGGGCAAAATTGGAATAACGGTCGAAACGGTCGCGCTGGAACACGGCCACCACGCCCTGGTTTTTCATCTTGCGGTATTTCACAATGGCTTCGAAAATAATCTGCCGGTGCGCATCAATGTCCTGAAGGGATTCCCACGTAATCTGTTTCAAGAACTCGGCCACCGGGAAGATGGCACGCGAATACAGCCAGCGCGAGATGTGGTTGCGGCTGATGTGGTAGAGGAAGGACTCTGCCGGAATGGCGAAAATCACGTTCTGGAGTTCTTTCAGGTTATGGATGCGGGCCACTTCCTTCAGGGTATGGGGGTCGCGGAAGATGAAGTCGCCGAAACCGAAATTGTCCGACACGGCTTCGCGCAGGTCGATGTTCATCTTCTTAGAGTTTTTGTCGATAAACACGGCATCCAGTTCCGGGGCATATTGGCGGTTGCTTTCTTCGGCCGACTGCAGAATCAGCGGGATGAATGGGTCGCGCCTGCGTATCTCACGCAGCAAGCTTACCCCTGCCTCCGCATCGTTTTCGCCTTCACGGGGGAAACGGGCATCGGAAATGACGCCCAGCATGTTGTTCTGGTACTTGTTATACAGGTCCATGGCTTCCTCGTACGAACGGGCCAGCACGATTTTAGGACGACCGCGCATGCGCAGCGTACGCTGGTGCTCGTTCAGGGCTTCGGTGGCAAACTCCTGGCTCTGTCGGAGCACGAACTTATAGAGATTGGGCAGCACGGACGAATAGAAGCGGATGGAGTCTTCCACGAGCAGAATCATCTGTACGCCAATTTCCTTGATGTCGTGCTCCAGGTTCATCTTGTCCTCAATCAACTTGATGATGGAGACCAGCAGGTCGGTATTCCCCAGCCAGCAGAACACGTATTCGAAAATGCTCAGGTCCTCGTGTTCCATCCGTTCCTTGATGCCATGCGAAAAAGGAGTCAGCACCACCAGCGGCAGATGGGGATACTCCCGCTTGATGTCGCGGGCAATGTCGAAGGTGTCACTGTTGTCGGAACCCGGCATACAGATGACCAGGTCGAACATGGTGTTGCGCAACTGCTCCCAAGCTTCCTCTCCCGTAGACACCTGGGTGAAACGGGGCGGATAGCGCAGGCTCAGGTTCATGTATTCATTAAAAATCTTCTCATCGATGCGGCCATCGTCTTCGAGCATGAACGCGTCGTACGGATTGGCCACCAGCAGGACGTTGAAAATACGCTTTGTCATCAGGTTGGCAAACTGCGTATCCTTGAAATAAAGCTGCCGGAGTTTAATTCTCAGGTTGTTTAGCATGGCATCTTCTTTTAGGCTTGTTCTTATTTATAAAAACAAAAATCGGAAATTCACCTGATTTTTGCAAATCTTTCTTGAGCGTTGGTGAAAAACTATCAAAATTCAAGCCGGCACACGAAAAATATGAGGAAAAGCTTTGTCAGTACAGGTAAATTCCTATCTTTGCATATACAAAATATTTCATTTTGTCAGACCTTAAATTATTTGATTATGGATATTAATAAGATCATGTCATCCCTGGAAGCCAAGCATCCAGGTGAATCTGAGTACCTTCAGGCAGTGAGAGAAGTATTGCTTTCCATCGAAGATATTTACAACCAGCATCCCGAATTTGAAAAGGCTAAAATCATTGAACGGCTGGTAGAACCCGACCGTATTTTCACTTTCCGCGTCACATGGGTGGACGACAAGGGGGAAGTACAGACCAACCTGGGTTACCGCGTGCAGTTCAACAACGCCATCGGCCCGTACAAGGGTGGTATCCGTTTCCATGCATCGGTCAACCTGTCTATCCTGAAATTCCTGGGATTTGAACAGACTTTCAAGAATGCGCTGACCACACTGCCGATGGGCGGCGGAAAAGGAGGCTCCGACTTCTCTCCGCGCGGAAAGAGCAATGCGGAAATCATGCGTTTCTGCCAGGCCTTCATGTTGGAATTGTGGCGCCATCTGGGTCCGGACATGGATGTGCCGGCAGGCGACATCGGTGTAGGCGGACGCGAAGTGGGCTACATGTTCGGCATGTACAAGAAACTGACGCGTGAGTTTACCGGAACGTTCACGGGCAAGGGACTGGAATTCGGCGGTTCACTGATTCGCCCGGAAGCTACGGGCTTTGGAGGCTTGTATTTCGTGAAACACATGCTGGATGCAAAAGGTATTGATATAAAAGGAAAGACGGTGGCCATCTCTGGTTTCGGCAACGTGGCCTGGGGAGCTGCTACCAAGGCTACCCAGCTGGGGGCAAAAGTAGTCACCATCTCCGGACCGGACGGTTACATTTATGACCCGGACGGCATCGAGGGAGAAAAGATTGACTACATGCTGGAACTGCGTGCTTCGGGCAACGACATCGTAGCACCGTATGCAGAGAAATTCCCGAGAGCTACTTTCGTGCCGGGACGCCGCCCGTGGGAGGTGAAAGTGGACATCGCCCTGCCGTGTGCTACCCAGAACGAACTGGACGGCGAAGATGCGCAGCATCTCATCAAGAACCAGGTGCTCTGCGTGGGCGAAATCTCCAACATGGGATGTACGCCGGAAGCTATCGATGCCTTCATCGAACACAAGATGATGTATGCGCCGGGTAAGGCTGTCAATGCGGGCGGAGTGGCTACTTCGGGACTGGAAATGAGCCAGAACGCCATGCACCTGAGCTGGACCGCACAGGAAGTGGACGAGAAGCTGCACCAGATTATGCACAACATTCACGAACAGTGCGTGAAATATGGTACGGAAAGCGACGGATATATCAATTACGTGAAGGGTGCCAACATTGCCGGATTCATGAAAGTGGCTCATGCGATGATGGCCCAAGGAATCGTATAAGCATTAAGAATCTTTAAATAACTCTAGAAGGAAAAGTAAAGTCTAAAATTTTACCGTATATTTGAAAGCTTTAATTTTAGCACAAAATCTCGTTTAGTTGTATTTGTATTTTGTATTGTAGCTTGCGCTATCCAGCCTGTGAAGGTCTGATAGCGCATTTTTTTTGTTTTTGCAAGAAGGGAAAGGATACAAAAAAAGGCCTTGCTCATGCAAGACCTCTTTAAGGGGTGACTAGTGGGACTCGAACCCACGACATTCAGAACCACAATCTGACGCTCTAACCAACTGAACTATAGTCACCATGTTGGTATGAAAAACGTTAAAAATGAAGGAGGGTGACTAGTGGGACTCGAACCCACGACATTCAGAACCACAATCTGACGCTCTAACCAACTGAACTATAGTCACCATGTTGGCTTCCTTTTCAAAAGCGATTGCAAAGGTAGAGGATTTTTTCGAAACTGCAAACATTTCATCGAAAAAATCACCTAAAATCTCAATATATCGCCTTTTTACCAGCCAACAGCGTATTTTTCATCAAAGAAACGATGGTCATCGGCCCTACTCCACCGGGTACGGGCGTAATGTAAGAGCACTTGGGTGCCACTTCGTCGAACTTCACATCGCCCGTCAGCTTAAAGCCTGATTTCTTGGAGGCATCGGGCACACGGGTGGTACCTACGTCTATCACCACGGCCCCTTCTTTCACCATGTCGGCTTTCACAAAATTGGGCTGTCCCATCGCGGCAATCAGGATGTCGGCTTCCTGGCACTCCTTCACCAAGTCCTTGCTCCGGCTATGGCATACGGTCACGGTGGCGTCTCCCGGCACGGACTTCTGCATCATCAGCATGGCCATCGGTTTACCCACAATATTGCTCCGGCCCAGAATGACGCACTTCTTTCCCCGCGTCTCAATCTGATAACGGCGCAAAAGTTCCATAATTCCATTGGGAGTGGCTGAAATATAGCACGGCAGCCCGATGGACAAACGGCCTACATTGATGGGGTGGAAACCGTCGACATCTTTCCGATAATCGATTGTTTCTATCACTTTCTGTTCTGAGATATGGGGCGGCAACGGAAGCTGCACGATAAAGCCGTCCACATCGGCATCAGCATTCAGTTCACGCACCTTCGCCAAAAGTTCCTCTTCCGTCACATCCGACTCGTAACGAATCAGGGTTGACTTGAACCCACACACTTCGCATGCCTTGACTTTTGCAGCCACATACGTTTCACTGCCTCCATCATGTCCCACCAGAATGGCAGCCAGATGAGGACGCTTGCCTCCTTTTGCCACTATATCGGCCACCTCGGCAGCGATTTCCTGTTTCACTTGCTCAGAAACTGCTTTTCCGTCGATTAATGTCATAAATACTCCTTTCCATTTTATGATTGATACAAATGTAGGAAATTTAAAGTAAAGACCTGCTTATTTTTCGGATTTTATAGCAATTATAACAGCAACGGAAGAATTCTTCCGGCCACAGGAAAGCTAGTCGATAAAAAAATATTAACTTTGCCACGTTATTATAATTATGCAAAGGAGAAAATTCGACATACTGTTTATAGCCCTAAGCCTGCTGCTGGCTTTCAGCCTATTCCCTGAAACGCATGCTGCCGAAACTCGCTTCACCGTCGTGATTGATGCCGGACACGGGGGAAATGACCCCGGAGCCATAGGCCGAAGAGGGAAGGAAAAGAACATCAACCTGAGCGTGGCGCTCAAATTGGGAAGGCTCATCAGGCAGAATTGCCCGGATACACGTGTGGTCTATACCCGCGAAAGAGATGTATTCGTTCCCTTGCACAGAAGAGCGGAAATAGCCAATGACGCGAAGGCCGACCTCTTCATCTCCATCCATACCAATTCGGTGGCTTCGCGAAACAAAAGTGTCAATGGGGCAGAAACGTACACCCTCGGACTGCACCGCACACAAGAGAACCTGGAAGTGGCAAAAAAAGAGAATGCCGTAATCCTCATCGAAAACGACTACAAGCAACGGTATGCAGGATTCAACCCGAATTCATCGGAAAGCTACATCATTTTTGAGTTTCTGCAAGACAAGAACATGGCACAGAGCGTCAGCTTTGCCACCTCTGTACAAAAGTGTTTCCGGAATGCCAACCGGACGGACAAAGGGGTGCATCAGGCCGGTTTTCTGGTGTTGCGGGCCACTTCCATGCCGAGTGTGCTGATTGAGTTGGGATATATCACCAATCCTACGGAAGAAGCTTACCTGATGTCGGAACAAGGCAGCTCAACCTTGGCCAAAAGCATCTATCGCGCATTTCTGAATTACAAGGGAGGCAAGGTTTCGTCCGCACAACTGGCAGCGGAACCGGACAGCTCCTACAAGCCCGAAGAAGAGGAAACCACTGTAGCATCTCAACCGCAAACACCGGCTGTTCGTACACAGGTCTCCTCCAAGCAGGATGTGACACGGGCCAGCGTAGCGGGAAAGCCGGTCTTCAAAATACAGATATTGACTTCCGACCGCAAACTGCCTTCCAAAAGCAGGCAGTTCAAAGGGCTCAGTCCCGTAGACAGCTACGAAGAGAACGGAATCATCAAATATACTTATGGGGCCGACACGAACTACAACAAGATTCTCCGCCTGAAACGCAACAAAGTGGACAGCAAATTCAAGGATGCGTTTATCATTGCATTTAAAGACGGGCAGAAAGTCAATATCAACCAAGCCATACGAGAATTCAAACGAAACAGATAAAAATAGAAGTAAAGTAAACTATATGAAGAAAGAAGTAAAAATCGGATTAGCAGGAATCGGCTCATTGTTGATTCTCTTTTTTGGCATCAACTACCTGAAAGGAATCAGTATGTTCAAGCCGGAGAGCTATTATTATGTGGATTTTACCGATGTAAACGGACTGGCACAGTCAAGTCCGGTATTTGCCAACGGCTACAAGATAGGTATCGTACGCGACCTTCAATACAATTACCAGAAACCGGGACATGTGGTGGTAGGTATTGAAGTAGATCAGGACATGCGCATCCCGGCTGGCAGCAAAGCGGAACTGGTGACTGAAATGCTGGGAACCGTCAAGATGAACATGCTGCTCAAACATGAATCGACCACTTTTCTGACCCCTGGAGATACAATTGAAGGCTCAGCCAATACGGGCATTCTGGGCAAGGCTGAACAGGAATTGCTGCCGAAGGTGGAACAGATGATGCCTAAACTGGATTCCATTCTGGGCTCATTGAACCAGCTGTTGGCCGACCCTGCCTTAAAAAACACTTTGCACAATGCGGAAAAGCTGACGGCCTCGCTCAATGCGACCAGCACGCAGCTGCACAGTTTGATGAGCAAGGACATCCCGCAGCTGACAAGCAATGTCACCACCATCACGGAAAACCTGAAAGGTATCAGTGAGAACCTGAAAGGGATTGACTACGCATCGACCTTCCAGAAAGTGGATTCCACTCTCCAGAATGTACACATGCTGACCGAAAGACTGAGCAGCAAGGATAACTCTATCGGACTTCTCCTGAACGACGATGCTTTATACCAGAACCTCAGTGCAACCTCGGCCAACGCGGCCTCTCTGCTGAAAGACTTGCAGGAGCATCCGAAGCGCTATGTACATTTCTCCCTGTTCGGAAAGAAAGACAAATAAAATATCTCCTCTTCATAAGCACAGGAAGGTATACATCCAGCAAATGCCTTCCTGTGTTTGTTTGAAAACGAAGCATTTGAGTTGCTCAGCTAAGATTTCCTCCAAATTACATTATATAGAAATAATCTAAATAATAAAGATGAGGACCCATAGGCTTCGACAAATTCGCAACCGCCTAATTCTCAAAGACAAGCATATTTGTCCAATGGAACATTCCGCAGCAAGGGCAGAATGATAAGCATCTGATAAATAGAAAATTATAAATTCACAAGAGAATTTCTTCTTATCAAATATTTAACAAATTCATAACTCCCTATTTATCAATGACTTAATTTATCAAGATAAAAAGCAAGGAAAATGGCATTTGTTTTTCTGAAATTTCATTACGAAATTTGCAAGCGTAGAAGTTTCGCTTTATTAATAACAACGCACGTATGATTGAACATAACCAAGCCGTTGCATTGTGGAACCGTTGTCTGGCATTCATCAAGGACAACGTGAATGCTACGGCTTTTAAAACATGGTTTGAGCCTATCGTACCTTTAAAATATGAGGATACAGAAAAGGCATTGACAATCGGCGTCCCAAGTCCTTTCTTCTATGAATATCTGGAAGAAAAGTACGTGGGACTGCTGCGCGCCGCCATCTATAAGGAAATAGGTGAAGGCACGGAGTTGATGTACTCTATCCTGACCGATAAGACCAACCATATTACTGTCAATATAGAAGGGACCAAACGCTCTTCTGCATTGCCGGAACAGGCTCCTGTGTACAATGGAAACAAGGCGCCTAATCCTTTGCAGGCTCCGGCACCACAGGATCTGGACCCGCACCTGAACCCGAACTACAACTTTGAGAATTTCATCAAAGGTAACAGCAATGAGTTCTCCAGAACGGTGGCGGAAACTGTGGCTCAGAATCCGGCACGCACTTTCAACCCCTTGTTTATCTATGGCCCGTCGGGGGTAGGTAAGACTCATCTTATCAATGCCATTGGTACAAGAATCAAGGAATTGTATCCGGAGAAACGTGTGCTGTATGTATCAGCTCATCTTTTTCAGGTGCAATATACAGACTCCGTGCGAACCAACCACTTCAATGATTTCATTAGCTTCTACCAGACAATCGACGTGTTGATCATTGATGATATACAGGAATTTGCAGGGGTAACCAAAACGCAAAACACGTTCTTCCATATTTTCAACCATCTTCACCAGAACGGAAAACAGCTGATTCTGACTTCCGACCGTGCACCTGTCATGCTGCAAGGTATGGAAGACCGCTTGCTCACTCGCTTCAAATGGGGATTGGTGGCTGAACTGGAGAAGCCGGATATCGAACTCCGGAAAAACATCCTGCGCAACAAAATTAAACGTGACGGACTGGTGATTCCGGAATCGGTTATCAGCTACATTGCGGAAAGCGTGAACGAAAGCGTGCGTGAGCTGGAAGGTATTGTCAACTCCTTGCTGGCGCAATCTATCTTGTTCAAACGTGAAATCGACCTCGACTTGGCACAGCACATTGTGAGAAAGGCGGTGAAGTGCGCAGAAAGCAAACCGATGACGGTGGCCGATATCATCACAAAGGTGTGCGAACACTACAAGATAGATGAGACGGCTATCCACACCAAGACACGCAAACGGGAAGTGGTACAAGTGAGACAGGTAGCGATGTATCTGGCAAAGAAACATACGGATACGTCTTCTTCCAAGATCGGTCAGCTTATCGGAAACAAAGACCATGCCACGGTGTTGCACGCATGCAAGATTGTAAAAGACCAGGTGGACGTGGACAAATCGTTTAAGGCTGAAATCGAAGAAATAGAAATGAGTCTTCGAATGAGATAAAAAAACAGGTGGCTTGATTTTGAAGCCACCTGTTTTTTTTATACCGGCTATCTCTCAATCATCGAAGCCTTGCCGTTTCAGTACTTTCTTAAGGCCTTCCGACATGTATTCATTGTCGGACTTCTTGTAACGGATATCTGTAAAAATCTGAGCCAGCGTTTCTGTATGGTTGATTTCTACAAAATGCTTGTTCTCCGGCAGACTTTCCTTATAGGCATAGATATCGTCAATTTCGGAAGGGGTATAGTCGTGATACTGCTCTTCGTGGATAATCCCCCGGATGGGCAAACGGTCGGGTTGGTCCGGACACTCATCGGGGTAACCTACTGTAATGGTGGCCACAGGCACCACAAGCTTCGGAAGCTTCAGCAAATCAATAATCTGTTCAGGATTATAGATAGTGGTTCCCAGGTAACAGATGCCCAACCCTTTCTCTTCGGCCAGGGTACAGAAATTCTGCGTCACCAACAGGGTATCACTCGCCGCATTCAGAAAAGATATCAGATTATTATATCCCGGCACGGCCTTCCGTTGTTCACACCACTTGCTAAAACGGTTAAAATCGGCACAGAAAGTAAGTACGACTGGAGCTGAAGTCACCATCGGCTGGTTAAAATGAGCAGGTGCCAGACGCTCCTTCATTTTTGCATCGCGGGTCACCACCACACTATATAATTGCATATTGCCCATGGTGGACGCCCGGAAGGCTTCCTCCAACAACTCATTGAGCAACTCAGCAGGAATGTCTTCCTGTTTATACTTGCGAATTGTCCGTCTGTTTTTTATTGATTCCATAATATATCGGCTTTATAGATTGTCTACAAAGATAACAAGAATCGGTGAAAATCCCTACTTTTATAAGACATAAGAAACAAGCTGAAAAAAGCAAAGTTTTCCAAAACGGAAAACTTTTCAATACGTCAAATTTTATAATACACTAATTATCAGATATCTAATATTTTAAAATAGAAAACCACTCACACTGTTGATAACTTCTTACTTTTTTATTTTGCGAATTAAAAAAACATCTTTAGCTTTGCAGACGTTTGTTAGAAATAAAACGACCTTCTACATTTTGCGACTTATCATTTTATTGCGAACAAACTTATTCATATACAAACAACCGTGGAAAAGAAAACGTATAGCTACGATGAAGCTTATAATGCTTCGTTGGAGTATTTCAAAGGAGACGAACTGGCAGCTCGTGTTTGGGTAAACAAATACGCTGTGAAAGACTCATTTGGAAACATCTATGAGAAATCGCCTGAGGACATGCATTGGCGAATTGCCAATGAGGTGGCTCGCATAGAAGCAAAATATCCTAATGCTCTCAGCTCTCAGGAACTTTTCGATTTGCTCGACCATTTCAAGTACATCATACCGCAAGGTAGTCCGATGACGGGAATTGGCAACAATTATCAGATTGCGTCGCTGTCCAACTGTTTTGTAATCGGACTTGACGGAAATGCCGACTCGTATGGTGCCATCATCCGCATTGATGAAGAACAGGTACAACTGATGAAACGCCGTGGGGGCGTAGGACATGACTTGTCGCACATCCGCCCGAAAGGTTCTCCGGTGAAAAACTCGGCCTTGACTTCCACCGGACTTGTTCCTTTTATGGAACGCTACTCCAACTCTACACGTGAGGTTGCTCAAGACGGACGTCGCGGTGCACTGATGCTGACTGTATCAATCAAGCACCCGGATTCAGAAGCGTTCATCGATGCCAAAATGACGGAAGGAAAAGTAACTGGGGCTAACGTTTCCGTGAAACTGGACGATGCCTTCATGCAGGCTGCCATTGAAGGAAAGCCTTACACGCAGCAATATCCGATTGATTCGGCCAACCCGATGGTCGCCAAGGATATTGATGCTTCGGCACTGTGGAAAAAAATTGTACACAATGCATGGAAATCGGCAGAGCCGGGGGTGTTGTTCTGGGATACCATCATTCGTGAGTCTGTACCCGACTGTTACGCCGACTTAGGTTTCCGCACGGTTTCAACAAACCCTTGTGGCGAAATTCCTCTGTGTCCGTACGACTCTTGCCGTCTGCTGGCCATCAACCTGTATTCATACGTAGTAAATCCATTTACTCCGGAAGCTTACTTTGATTTTGAACTGTTCAAGAAGCATGTGGCATTGGCACAGCGCATAATGGACGACATCATCGATCTGGAACTGGAAAAGATTGAACGGATTTTTGAAAAAATAGATTCTGACCCTGAAAGCATGGAAGTGAAAGGGACAGAACGCCACTTGTGGGAAAAGATTTATCGTAAATCGGGCTTGGGACGCCGTACGGGTGTAGGTATCACGGCTGAAGGTGATATGTTGGCTGCCATGGGACTGCGTTATGGTACGGAAGAGGCTACTGAATTCTCTGAAAAAGTACACAAGACCATCGCCCTCGAAGCTTACCGTTCTTCCGTAAACATGGCCAAGGAACGTGGGGCTTTCGAAATCTACGACGCAGAGCGTGAAAAGAACAACCCGTTCATCAACCGTCTGAAAGAGGCCGACCCTGAATTGTACGAAGAAATGAAGAAGTATGGCCGACGGAACATTGCCTGCCTGACGATTGCACCGACAGGAACTACCAGTCTGATGACTCAGACTACTTCGGGTATTGAACCGGTATTCATGCCTGTGTACAAACGTCGCCGGAAAGTCAATCCGAATGATACAAACGTTCATGTAGATTTCGTGGATGAAACTGGAGATGCATTCGAAGAGTATGTAGTGTTCCATCACAAATTCCTGACTTGGATGAAAGTGAACGGCTACGATCCAGACAAACGCTATACACAGGAGGAAATTGACGAACTGGTAGCTAAATCACCGTATTATAAAGCCACTTCCAACGATGTGGACTGGCTGATGAAGGTGAAGATGCAAGGACGTATCCAAAAATGGGTGGACCACTCCATCAGTGTGACCATCAACCTGCCGAACAACGTAAGCGAAGACCTCGTGAACCAGCTTTATGTAGAAGCTTGGCGTTCTGGCTGTAAAGGTTGTACCGTATATCGGGATGGCTCCCGTGCCGGCGTACTGCTTTCAACAAAGAAGAAAGACAAGAAAGAAGAAGAGGAATGCCGCTGCAAACCGCCTCAGGTAGTGGAGGTACGCCCGAAAGTGTTGGAAGCCGACGTGGTACGTTTCCAGAACAACAAGGAAAAATGGGTGGCATTTGTCGGTCTGCTCGATGGAAGACCTTACGAAATCTTCACTGGTCTGCAGGATGATGAGGAAGGCATCGTATTGCCGAAATCTATTACCTCCGGACGTATCATCAAGAGCTACGACGAAGACGGTACCAAACATTACGACTTCCAGTTCGAAAACAAACGTGGCTACAAGATGACCATCGAAGGACTTTCTGAAAAGTTCAACAAAGAATACTGGAACTATGCCAAGCTGATTTCGGGTGTGCTCCGCTGGAGAATGCCGATTGAACAGGTCATCAAGCTGGTAAGTTCTCTGCAACTGGATAGCGAAAGCATCAACACGTGGAAGAACGGAGTGGAAAGAGCCCTGAAGAAATACGTGCAGGACGGTACTGAAGCCAAAGGCGTGAAATGTCCGAACTGCGGCCATGAAACCCTGGTATATCAGGAGGGCTGTCTGATTTGCAAGACTTGCGGTTCTTCACGCTGCGGATAAGAATTTATGACATTCGAGTGAATTACTCAACCATATCGGGCATGAATCTGGCAAGAAGCTTTGAACAAGCGCCGGATTCATGCCTCTCTTATATCCCCTTCAACATGAAACAATCTGAAATGTACATTCACCTGAACGGACTGAAAATCTATGCCTTCCACGGCGTACTCCCTCAGGAAAACAAGGTGGGTGCCGAATTCACCCTCAATCTGCGGCTAAAAACGGATTTCAGCCGCGCATCGCAAACAGACGACCTGAATTATACGCTCAATTATGCAGAGGTGTTTCAGGTGGTGAAAGAAGAGATGCAAGTGCCTTCCCGCCTACTGGAACACGTCGTCCAACGCATTGCCGAACGGTTGTTCCGGGACTTCCCCACCCTTACGGAAGTCAAGATTGCCTTGTTCAAGCAGAATCCTCCCATGGGGGCAGACTGTAGGGAAACCGGAGTGGAATCAACTTACACCAAAAACTAACGCGATATGAAGAAACTTGTGATTTTTGACTTAGACGGAACTTTGCTAAACACGATTGCCGACCTGGCCGCGGCTACCAATTACGCCTTGACTCAATTCGGCTATCCTACTCATCCGACCGACGCCTATCGCTTTTTTGTAGGCAACGGCATCAACAAACTCTTTGAACGGGCACTTCCCGAACAGGAAAGGACTCTGGAAAACGTCATACGCATCCGTTCGAAGTTTGTCCCCTACTACAATATCCACAATGCAGATTTAAGCCGTCCCTATCCCGGCATCGAAGAACTGCTCAACCTGCTGCAACAGCATCATCTCCAGCTTGCCGTAGCCTCCAACAAATATCAAGAAGCCACCGCCAAACTCATCGGACAATATTTTCCTGCCATCCATTTCACGGCAGTTTTCGGACAGCGGGACAACGTACCGACCAAACCAGATCCTCAGGTGGTAAATGAAATCATACAAATGGCCGGAGTAAGCAAAGAAGAAGTGGTCTATATCGGCGACTCCGGAGTGGACATGCAGACCGGACTCAACGCAGGAGTCACCACCATCGGAGCATGCTGGGGTTTCCGGCCGAAAAGTGAATTGGAGGAATTTCACCCGGATTTGCTGGCGGAAAAGCCTGAGGATATCAGCCATTTCCTGCAATTATCCAATATCTAATATCACAGCCCGCGCATTCACACCACAATTTACGGGCATAAAAAAACGCCTTTACGTTCTATGCCAGACGTAAAGGTGCTTTATTACAGACAAAAGGATGCTTCGAATAAGACGCTAATCACTTTTCGGAAGAAGATAAATCACGACTCTGACAGTCGTTTAAGGGCCAGATGATGCCCTGCCTGAGCCGCTTTCTTATACCAGAACATAGCCAGATGGAGGTCGGGAGTTCCGGTCCAACCTTCTTCGTATCCTTGTCCAATCCGATAAAAGGCATAAGGATCGGATGAGTGGCGGTAAGCCTCGAAAGCCTGCGGCAAGGACACAGGCAACCGACCGCATCCCTTGCGGTACAAATCTCCCAGATTGGCCGAGGCATAGGTCAAATCACCCTGACGGACAGCCTCTTTGAACCAGAACTCAGCTTCATAGCCATCGGAATCCACCCCGACTCCTTCCTGATATAACGTTCCGATGTCATTCAAAACCACTCCATCCACACGGGTTCCTTCGCGGTATTCCTTTCCCAGCTCCAAGAGCATATCCACGTCTTCCTGTGAAAAACTTTCCCAGGTTTCCGTACCGTCGGACTGCCATGACTTGACACGACCGATTGATACATGCTGTGGCACATCCACTTCCACGTCCATGGCATAAGCCAGACTGTCGGCTATAAATTCATCCCGCGTTGCTTCCAAAAGCCATCCCTTTTGCAACAAATACTGGATGTAGCCATAAATACGGGAAGTGGAAGAATGAAGATTCACCCCATATTGCTTCAGCTGTTCGAGCGAAACATAGCGGATACCTTCTTTAGGCAATTCCAGATAACAACGGGGCACAACGGAAAGCACCACCTTCAACGAAGCAATCTCTTCCCCTATGCAGTCTTCAATCCACTGCGTTCCCAAGCGTTCATACACAGAATAAGTCTTTCCATCCTCTCCCGATACCAGTTTCGGACTATGTCCGTTCAGACACAACCCCAGTGTGTCAATCAGATAAGGAAAGAACTTATAATCATCATAAGAAGACAAACCGTCCATGGCCACCACCACCTTCCCCTTCTGGTCTTCTGAAATAGCAAATGAAGTCGTGGAATATTCCGGACGATGAAAATAATACAGATTTTTTCCCTGATACGTGCCCTGAAGCGTCACCTTTACCGGTACCTCCAGCCTGCGTATAAGTTCCTTCATACGAAAAGGGGCAACCGTATTCAGTTGAAAAGAAATTCGCATAGTCAGCCTTTCTACTTTAAAAATTCCCTTGTTCTTATCTCGCCACTGCCTATGCACAGGCGAGCATCCTTGTCATAAATCACCCCGAACTGCCCAGGGGCTATCCCCTGTATCGGCTCCGCGCTGGACACCAGCAATCCGTCTTCCGAAAAACGGACGGTTCCAGTCTGAAAGGTATCCGTGTGGCGTATCTTGAAACAAACTTCAGTTTCCGGTTCTTTCCAAGGATTCAAGGTAATGAAATGGAAGTCCTTCAAGTAAAAGGAGTAGCCAAACTGCTTTTCTGTATCATAACCATGCGACACATAGATAATGTTTTCATCCACATTCTTATCTACGACGAACCACGGACCGCCACCCAGTCCCAACCCTTTGCGTTGCCCAATGGTATGGAACCAATACCCCCGATGCTGTCCGATGACCTTTCCTGTCTCCAACTCAACCACCAATCCTGGCCGTTCACCCAGGAAACGACGGATAAAGTCATTGTAGTTAATCTTACCCAGGAAACAGATTCCCTGACTGTCTTTCCGTCTGGCACTTGGCAAGGAAGCCTTCAAAGCCAACGCCCGCACTTCCTCTTTCATCAATCCGCCCAACGGGAACATCAGTCGCGACACCTGAAGGTAATCAATCTGTGCCAAGAAATCCGTCTGGTCCTTCACCGGGTCTTTGGCTGTAGCCAGCCACGTATGCCCGTCAATTACAAGTGTAGAAGCATAATGTCCTGTAGCTATCTTATCATAGTCATGTCCGGCCTTTTGGTCGAAACAACCGAACTTTATCAATTTATTACACATCACATCCGGATTGGGAGTCAGCCCACGCCGTACCTTATCGATGGTGTAAGCCACCACATTGTCCCAATACTCCTTCTGCAAATCCACGATATGGAACGGCAGCCCATATTTCCGGGCAGTGGCAGAAGCCAGTTCTATGTCCTCTTCCGCCGTACACGTCAGCTCCTCATCCGTATCCATACCAATCTTTATGTAAAACAAATCTGGCTTATACCCTTGTTCACACAACAGATGTACAGCTACCGCGCTGTCAACTCCTCCCGAAATCAATGCTGCTATCTTCATATTTATCTTTTTTAGCGGCAAAAATACCGCCTAGATTCTAAGTGAACAATACCCTTTTCAGGGTATATCTCATTTCAAAGCCTGAAACTGCTCTATCAATGAAGTAAGGTTTGCTGTAAACAAACGGGCCGAAATGGCCAACAAGATGATGCCGAAGAATTTACGGATGACATAAATTCCTCCTTTTCCCAGCATGCGCTCGATGCGGTCTGTCAGCTTCAATACGATATAGACCCACACCATATTCAATATCAACGCCAACACAATGTTAATCGGCGCATATTCCGCCCGCAACGACAACAAAGTGGTAAATGCGCCGGCACCTGCCAGCAAAGGGAACACCAAAGGCACCAGAGTGGCCTCTTTGATAGGTCCTGTATTCTTGAAAATTTCGATATCCAGAATCATTTCCAGCGACATCAGAAAAATGACAAAAGCACCGGCTACGGCAAACGAAGCAATATCCACCTGAAACAAACGCAACATCATGTCGCCGGCATAGAAAAAACCTAGAAGAAGCGCAAAAGCGATAAAAGTGGCCTTAGGGGCATTTACAGCCCGCCCTTTCTGCTTCAAATCCAGAATGATAGGGATAGAGCCAATGATATCAATCACGGCAAAAAGGACGATAAAGGCACTTAAAAACTGTTGAAAATCAAATCCAATCATTGTTATTATCCAAATTACTTTTGCAAAGTTATCATTTTTTTATACACCTGCAAGATTTGACAAACATTATCAGACTGTAAGAAAGAATAAAAAAGATAAAACCTATAATCAAGGAACTGCTGCACTGAGGAAATATACTTAACTTTGTATGTTAAAAGATAACTTAATAAAGTTAACGAGAGATGGAATTGACAATGTACGACAAGCTTTTACAGCTCCCTCTGTTTCAAGGGATGTCGAAATTCGACTTTACCGACATCCTGGAGAAAGTAAAGATTCACTTCAATAAATATGAACCTGGAAGCTGCCTGGTAAAACAAGATACTCCGTGCGACCAGCTTATTTTTGTGCTGGACGGAGAAGTACAGATAGAATCCAACGATGCTCCGCACAAATACACTTTGTGGGAAAACTTTAAAAGTCCGAATGTCATCGAGCCTTATTCCTTGTTTGGAATGCGCCCTTATTTTACGGCATCATACACTGCGCTGACCGAAGTAAATACCTTGCACATTGAGAAATCCTACATTCTCAACGAATTGTGCCGCTATGAAGTGTTCAACCTGAACTATATGAACATGCTGAGCAACCGGAGCCAGGTAATTTACAACAAACTGTGGAATTCCCATATCGGGAAGACACGTGATAAAATCATCAACTTTCTTCTGTTGCGCTGCATGACGCCTTACGGTCCGAAGAAACTGTCCATCCGGATGGAAGACCTCGCCCGGCTGATTGACGACACGCGCATCAATGTGTCGAACGTGCTGAACGACCTCCAGAACCGAGGCTTAATCCAACTGGGACGCCGCACGTTCAGCATTCCCGATTTAAGGGAGGTAATTCTCCTTTCGGACAAAAAAGAATAAACCTAAATTTTTACAGACTAGCTTTATGAACAATCCATTTTTGCAACCCTATCATACCCTCCACGACACCACTCCTTTCCAGCAGATACGGATAGAAGACTACGAACCGGCTATCCGGGAAGGAATGCGCCTGGAAGATGAGGAAATTCGGCAAATCACCGGGAATCCGGAGATGCCTACCTTCCAGAACACGGTTCTGGCACTGGAACATGCCGGAAAGACCCTGGACAGAGTCACCACCGTCTTGTTCAACCTGCTGAGTGCGGAAACAAACGATGAACTGGAAGCCATTGCGGAGAAAATGACGCCGGAACTTTCGGAACATGCCAACAACATCAGCCTCAACGAGACATTGTTTACGCGGGTCAAGGCGGTATATGAACAGCGGGACTCACTTCAGCTGACACCGGAAGAACGGCGCCTGTTGGAAAAGTCATACGACGGATTTGTCCGTAACGGTGCCAACCTGCCGGAAAAGGACAAAGAGACTTTCCGCAAGCTGAGCATGGAACTGAGCAGCCTGACTCTGAAATTCTCACAGAACCATCTGAAAGAGACGAACAGCTTCGAACTGGTTCTACAACACGAAGACGATTTGGCCGGACTGCCGGAAAGTGCCGTGGAAGCAGCGGCCCATACCGCTCATGAGAAGGGGAAAGACGGATGCTGGATTATCACCCTGCAGGCCCCCAGCTACGTACCCTTTATGAAATACAGCGATAAAAGAGAGCTGCGCAAACAACTTTACATGGCCTACAACACCCAATGTTGCCACGATAACGAATTCAACAACCTGAACATCGTAAAACGGTTGGTCAACCTGCGCATGGAGCTGGCTCAGCTGTTGGGATTCTCCAATTATGCGGAATACGTACTGAAAAAGCGTATGGCCGAAAACAGCGACCATGTGTACAAGCTGCTGAACGACTTACTGGAGGCCTATACCCCTGTGGCCCGGAAGGAAGTGGAGGAAATCCGCACTTTGGCCCGTGAACTGGAAGGAAGCGACTTCGAACTGATGCCGTGGGACTTTTCTTATTATGCAGAAAAGCTGAAGAACCGGAAATTCAGTCTCGACGAAGAAGCGCTCCGTCCCTATTTTGAACTAAGCCGCGTAAAAGCGGGCGTATTCGGACTGGCCACCCGCCTGTATGGCATCACCTTCAAGGAAAACCAAGAAATTCCGGTGTACCATCCGGATGTACAGGCCTACGAGGTGTTCGACCGCGACGGTAGTTTCCTAGCCGTACTTTATACCGACTTTCACCCCCGTGAAGGCAAACGTTCGGGCGCATGGATGACCAGCTACAAAGAGCAATGGATAGAAGACAATGACACCAACAGTCGTCCGCACGTCTCCGTAACCATGAATTTCACCAAACCCACAAAAGACAAACCAGCCTTGCTGACTTTCTCGGAGGTCAACACCTTCCTGCATGAATTCGGCCATGCTCTGCACGGCATGTTTGCCAATACTCGCTTCCAAAGTATGAGCGGTACGAACGTGTATTGGGATTTTGTGGAACTTCCTTCACAAATCATGGAAAACTTTGCCATAGAAAAAGAATTTTTAAATACATTCGCATGTCATTACCAGACGGGCGAACCGATTCCCGAGGAACTGATTCAACGCATTGTAGATGCTTCCAACTTCAACGTAGCTTATGCTTGCCTGCGTCAAGTCAGTTTCGGATTGCTCGACATGGCCTGGTACACCCGCCAGACCCCGTTTGAGGGAGATGTAAAGGCATACGAGAAAGCTTCCTGGCAAAGCACCCAACTGCTTCCACAGCTGGAAGACACCTGCATGAGCGTACAGTTCGGGCATATCATGTCGGGCGGCTATTCAGCCGGATACTACAGTTACAAATGGGCGGAAGTACTGGATGCTGATGCCTTTTCGGTTTTCAAGGCGAAAGGAATCTTCAATCCGGAAACGGCACGTTCCTTCCGGGAAAATATTTTATCAAAAGGGGGCACCGAACATCCGATGACGCTTTACAAACGCTTCCGGGGACAGGAACCGACCATCGACGCATTGTTAAAAAGAAATGGAATAAAATGAACATACAAATGAAAACATTCAAAATCTACTGTTTCTTTACGTTAATCCTGCTGCTGGCCGGATGTAACCAGAAAGACGATGTACATGAAATTTTCTCCAGCGGCCAGACATGGCACTGGAGCGGCTCTTACAGCACCAGCGACTGGAAAGATGACAACAACTTCAATTCCACTTTGACGCGGGATGAACTGGCCAGAATCAATGATGGCCAAGACAAATACAATATCATTTTCAAAGAAGACGGCACAGTGGAAGGAAACGGAAGCAGTTTCAACTTTACCGGCACATGGAGTGCCAACGGGGATGACCAAAGCTTTTCTATCCAGCTGAAGCCTAACGGAAACCGCAGCGGACTGGACAAGACCTTTTATGACGAAATAACCAACGCGAAATTCTATCGGGGCAGTTCACGGCTCATCAAGCTCTTTAACCTCGACAAGAATCATTACATTCAATTTTACCCCAAAGGTTTTAACAACTAGGCAGCATCATTATGGAACCATCAGAACATAAACAAGAAATCCTAGACAAGCGCTATATGCGCATGGCACTCATCTGGGCCGAAAACTCTTATTGTAAGCGGCGTCAGGTAGGAGCCTTAATCGTCAAAGACAAGATGATTATCTCGGACGGATACAATGGTACACCGGCCGGATTTGAGAATGTGTGTGAAGACGAAAACGGAGTAACCCGCCCTTACGTGCTCCATGCGGAAGCCAATGCCATCACCAAGATAGCCCGTTCCAGCAACAGCAGTGAAGGGGCTACCATGTATGTCACCGCCTCCCCTTGCATCGAATGTGCGAAACTGATTATTCAGGCTGGCATCAAACGGGTGGTCTACGCTGAGAAATACCGCTTGGAAGACGGACTGGACCTACTGAAACGAGCTCATATTGAAGTTGTATATCTTAACCCCAATGAATAAAAATATGAAAAACAATAGTACACGCTTTATTCCGTTTCTGCTGGCCATCTGCCTGATTGCAGGTATCGCCATCGGTACATTCTATGCCAACCATTTTTCCGGCAACAAACTGGGTATCATCAACACGTCCTCCAACAAGTTGAATGCCTTGTTGCGTATCATCGACGACCAGTATGTGGATACCGTCAATATCAGCGACCTGGTGGAAGAAGCCATGCCACAGATTCTTTCAGAACTTGACCCACATTCTTCATATATTCCAGCCAAAGACCTGGAGGCCGTTACAGCCGACCTCAAAGGCAGCTTCAGTGGCATCGGTATCCAGTTTACCATCCAGAATGACACCATCCATGTGAACAGCGTCATCCAGGGAGGCCCGTCCGAAAAGGTGGGACTGATGGCAGGCGACCGCATCGTGGAAGTAGATGATTCTGCCTTCGTGGGAAAAATCGTAACCAACGAAGAGGCTATGAAGCGCCTGAAAGGCGAAAAAGGCAGCAAGGTCAAACTCGGTGTGTACCGCCCGGGAGAAAAAGAGCTGCTGCATTTTACAGTCGTACGTGGCAACATTCCGGTCAAAAGTATTGACGCAGCCTACATGATTAACGAAAAAGTGGGTTATGTCAAAGTCAACAAGTTCGGTGAAACCACATACCCGGAATTACTGATAGCCTTGGCCAAACTGGCTCAGAAGCACTGTGAGGGACTGATTATAGACCTTCGTGGAAACACAGGAGGGTATATGGCTGCTGCCATCCAGATGGTCAACGAATTTCTTCCCGACAACCGCCTGATTGTGTACACACAAGGACGGAAATCCCCGCGCCAGGACTACAACTCCAACGGTACGGGAAGCAACCAGAAAATGCCGCTCGTGGTTTTGGTGGACGAAGGCTCGGCTTCTGCCAGCGAAATCTTTGCCGGAGCCATCCAGGACAATGACCGCGGAACCATCGTCGGACGCCGTTCGTTCGGAAAAGGCCTGGTACAGCAACCCATTGAATTCAGCGACGGCTCTGCCATCCGCCTGACCATCGCCCGTTATTACACTCCGTCGGGCCGTTGCATTCAGAAGCCATACGAAAAAGGGAAAGAATCGGAATATGAATTGGATTTGCTCACCCGCTACGAACACGGAGAGTTCTTCTCGGCCGACAGTATCAAGCAGAACGAAACAGAAGTCTACCACACCCGTCTGGGACGTCCGGTGTATGGAGGAGGAGGCATCATGCCCGATATCTTCGTTCCGCAAGATACCACGGGTATGACTTCCTATTTCCGAATGGCGGCCAACCGAGGACTGATTATCCGCTACACCTTCGAATACACCGACCAGAACCGTAGCGTATTGCAGAAATACGACACTTCGGAAAAGATGGAGGAATACCTGAAAAAACAGAACCTGCTGAACAATTTTGCCGCATGGGCCGAAAAGAAAGGATTGAAACGCCGCAACAATCTGATGGCCAAATCACGTCAGCTTTTTGAAATGAGCCTTTACGGAAACATTATCTACAACATGCTGGGCATGGAGGCGTATGTGGAATTCCTGAATGAAACCGATAAAACGGTTTTGAAGGCGGTAGAAATTCTGGAAAAGGATGAGTCTTTCCCACAGGCTCCTGAGGTGGAGACTTCCAATGAGAAAAAGAAATAAAATCTCATGGACAAAAGAGAATTACGCAAACAGATGGCACAAGAGAAGCGGAAATACTCCGCTTCTCAAAAAGCGGAATGGTCTTCCAGCTTATTCCAGAAGCTGGAAGACCATCCTTTATTTTTACAGGCAAAAACCATCCTGCTCTATCACTCCCTGCCCGATGAAGTAGAAACTCATGCGTTTATCGAACGGTGGTATCCGCACAAGCGCATCATACTGCCACTGGTAAAAGGAGACGAACTGGAATTCCGGTATTACGAAGGAAAAAAATCATTACAGACCGGTTCATTCGGCATTGAAGAACCGACCGGAAGAAAAGTGGAAAACTTAGCTGAAATCGAACTGAGCATCGTTCCCGGTGTAGCCTTCGACCGCACTGGAAACCGATTGGGACGTGGAAAGGGATACTATGACCGTGCTCTTTCCCGACTTCATTCCTATAATATAGGTGTCTGCTTTCATTTCCAGCTCTGCCCTCACATACCGACAGAACCTACAGACCGCCCCATGCACGAGGTTTGGACTGAAGAAGGATGTGTATACTCAACGGAACACAATGTTCACGATAACTTGTGAGCCTACTTGCGCATTCAGGTTACGAATCAGCATCTCCCGCCCCATCATCAGTTCTTGGCGGATGACCGAGGAAGAGAGGCTGACATAAAGCACCTGGTTCTTAATAAACAGATTCGTAGTGTAACGGGTGATGACCGGTCCCACCACATCCTTCCAGGCATCCACCAGCCGATATTCGTTCAAGGGGGTCTCCAGCCCCTGTTGGCGAAGGAACTGCCGGAGCACATCCCCTATCTGTTCCGTATTATTCCGCTTCATAACCTTCCTTTCGTTCTGATACCTCGCCGTTTTCCACCTCGAACAGCTTATAGTCCCCCTCAATCTTTTTCAGGATACGGTCCAGATGGTCACGGTTGGTATCCGTAATGAAAATCTGCCCGAAACTGTCGCCTGCCACGAGCTTCACAATCTGTTCCACCCGCAAGGCATCCAGCTTGTCGAAGATATCATCCAATAAAATCAAAGGAGTAGTACCGCTTCCTGTCCGCTTCAAGAATTCAAACTGTGCCAGCTTGAGCGCAATCAGATACGTTTTGTTCTGCCCCTGCGAGCCTTCCCGCTTCATGGGAAACTCTCCCAGTTGCATAATCAGGTCGTCCTTGTGAATACCTTTCAGGGAATATCCCATCACCCGGTCCCGCTGCCGGTTCTCACGCAGCAAGGTCAGCAAGTCTCCCTCTGCCGCATGCGACTGATACGACAGTTTCACCTGCTCCCGGTTCTGGGAAATATAAGCATAATACGACTGGAAAATCGGAATAAACTCATCAATAAACTGCCGACGTTTGCGGAACACAATCTCTCCCGTAGAAGCCATCATTTCCTCCCACACATTCATCAGCTCCTCATCCGGCTCGAGCTCCGCTTTCAACAACGTATTCCGCTGTGCCAGCGCTTTGTTGTAACGAATCAACGCATCCAGGTATTCACGGTCGAACTGCGAAATCACCACGTCCATGAACCGTCGGCGTTCTTCACTTCCTCCCGCTATCAGCAGCGTATCCGCCGGAGAAACCATGACCAGCGGTATCAGTCCGATATGGTCCGACAAACGGGTGTATTCCTTCTTGTTCCGCTTGAACTGTTTTTTCTGACGGCGTTTCAACCCGCAATACACTTCCTCCGGATCGCCGCCGTCCGTTTCATAAAAACCCTGTAGCACAAAGAAATCCTGTTCATGCCGAATATTCTGAGAATCAATGGGATTGGTTGCGCTCTTACAGAAAGAAAGATAATATACGGCATCCATCAGGTTGGTCTTTCCCATCCCGTTCTTGCCGATGATACAGTTCATCTTACGGGAAAAAGTCAGTTCCGCCTGCTCCAGATTCTTATAGTTTACGATTGAAATGCGTTTAAGCCACATAAAACTCTTGTTATTTAGGATACAAAATTAACAATAAAAGCAAGATTCATTAAAAAAACTGCCCGCAAATTTCGTTTATAAGTATAAATAAACTACTTTTGCTGTCCGAATAAGTGGATTTTGAAAATAATAAAAAACAAATATCAAATGACTGAACAAAAACACACTCATGACCCATTGAATGTAGACGAAGCGCTCAGCACTTCGGAAGCATTTCTTCTCAAAAACAAGAATTTACTGTTAGGTATAGTAATCGCTTTGGTTGTCATTGTTGGAGGTTACCTCGGATACAAGCATTTCATTGCCGAGCCCAATGAATTGAAAGCCTCTGAAGCTATTTTCAAAGGCGAACAATATTTCGGAGCCGACAACTTTGAAGTGGCTCTGAAAGGCGACAGCCTTGGCTACGCAGGTTTCGTGAAACTGGCAGACCAGTTCAGCGGTACAGATGCCGGCAACCTGGCCAACGCATACGCAGGTCTTTGCTATGCACAGCTCGGCAAATACGAAGACGCCATCAAATACCTAGACAAATTCAGCGGCAGCGACTTGCTGGTAGCTCCTTCCGTAATGGGAGCACTGGGAAACTGCTACGCACAGGTAGGTCAGCTTGACAAGGCTGTGGCTACTTTACTGAAAGCAGCCGAACGTGCCAACAGCATGTCACTGAGTCCGATTTACCTGATTCAGGCCGGACAGATTCTGGAAAAGCAAGGTAAGAATGCAGAAGCCGTAGACGCTTACAAACAGGTAAAGAACAAATACGGTAACTCTTACCAGGCTATGGATATTGACAAATACATCGAACGTGCTTCTTTGAAATAATTCCAGCAAGACATTCTTCTATTATCATAAAAGAGTATCATCATTCAAGCCGGACCGAAAAACTCAAAGCATCTGCGGATGTACTCCAGTTTTTCGGTCCGGTTTCTTTTATCCTCTAATAACCTTTAAAAACAACAAATATGGCAACAGCTTATCACAATCTTTCTGATTACGATTTCAACTCCGTACCCGATGCCTCACAGATGCGTTTCGGCATCGTCGTATCCGAATGGAATCACAATATCACCGGTGCCCTTCTCGAAGGGGCTGTCCGTACCCTGAAAAAACACGGAGCCAAAGATGAAAACATATTGGTTTATCCGGTTCCGGGAAGTTTTGAACTGACTTTCGGTTCCGCACAGCTCATCAAAAGCGGAAAAGTGGATGCCGTCATCGCATTAGGCTGCGTAGTGCGTGGCGATACCCCCCATTTTGACTATGTTTGTGCAGGAGCCACACAAGGTATCACCGAACTGAATGCAACCACCGACACACCAGTGATTTACGGCCTGATTACTACCAACAACATGCAACAAGCCGAAGATCGTGCTGGAGGCAAATTAGGGAATAAAGGTGACGAATGTGCTGTTACTGCGATAAAAATGATTGATTTTGTTTGCAAGTTAAAAAAATAATCGTACCTTTGCAACGCAATTGAGAAAAGCACTAAATCTCGGTTGCGGACGGGCAAATACCAGAGTGGCCAAATGGGGCAGACTGTAAATCTGCTGGCTTACGCCTTCGGTGGTTCGAATCCATCTTTGCCCACCAAATTTGCGGAAGTAGCTCAGTTGATAGAGCATTAGCCTTCCAAGCTGAGGGTCGCGGGTTTGAGTCCCGTCTTCCGCTCTTTTTTTGAAATTCTGTTGGGCAAGTACCAGAGTGGCCAAATGGGGCAGACTGTAAATCTGCTGGCTTACGCCTTCGGTGGTTCGAATCCATCCTTGCCCACCGCAAATTTGCGGAAGTAGCTCAGTTGATAGAGCATTAGCCTTCCAAGCTGAGGGTCGCGGGTTTGAGTCCCGTCTTCCGCTCTCCGAGAGATTGTCTTTTAAAGACAGTCTCTTTTTTTATATCTTCCCTTCCTCTTGTAAAACTGAATGGCTGAAAAGCAGCTCATGCCACCCTTCAGCCATCCTTTATTCCCTGTGATGCAAACGGAAACGCTTATCGGCCACCCTTTCTGAGCTTTCGCAAGACATCCTGCATCTGGAACACCACCTCCGGATGTTCAATGGCCACATTCTGCTGTTCACAAGAATCATCCGATATTTTATAAAGCTGCGGAGATATACTGTTTCCCGACTCTATTTCCGGAACCCATGGCACACCGGCAGGACCGTCATTCGGTTCGATGTATTTCCAGTCCTTCGTCCGCACGGATAAAGTATGGTTATACGACTGCTCCACAACCCATTCTCTTCCATCTGCGTCTTTTCCCAGCAACACATTCAGCTGATTCTCGCTGTCTGGCGCACTCCCTTTCGGAAGTATCGCACCCAACAGTTCTCCCATGGACCTCATCAGGTCAATCTGCGAAACCAGCGCGGCAGAAGTTCCTGCTTTCTGCATACCGGCAGGCCATGATACAATAAAAGGTATTCTGGTTCCCCCCTCAAACGCACTGTACTTATTGCCTCTCAAGCCCCCTGTAGGTGAATGTCCGTTTAAAAGCTCGGCAGCCTTGTCGTCATAGCCGTCGTCACAAACCGGTCCGTTGTCACTCGTCAGGATAATCAGAGTATTGTCCCGCAACTTCAATTCTTCCAGACAGGCAAGCAGCTGGCCTACGCTCCAGTCGAACTGTGCAATCGCATCCCCTCTCAGGCCCATCACATTTTTCCCTCTGAACCGCTCATGTGGAAAACGAGGCACATGTACGTCGTTCGTAGCAAAATACATGAAGAAAGGCTCTTTACTGTGCTGACGGATAAAACCAATGGCATGCGCCGTGATAGAATCAGCAATATTCTCATCCTTCCACAAAGCTTTTCCTCCACCCTTCATATATCCAAATCGTCCGATTCCATTCACTATGGCCTTGTTGTGCTCATGAGTAGGTTGCAGATTATACATCAGTTCCGGATGGTCCACTCCTAACGGCTCACCGGGAAACGGCTTCGTATAACTGACTTCTATCGGATGTGCAGGGTCATAATTCGCCACCTTGCCATTCTCAATGAAGACGCAAGGCACACGGTCGGCCGTAGCAGCCATAATATAAGAATAATCAAAGCCCAAATCTCCCGGATGCATAGGAAGAGGAGCATTCCAGTCCTGCTTGCCAGTTTCATGCCCCAACCCCAAATGCCACTTACCGATTACCGAGGTCGCATATCCTTCATTTTTAAACACGTCTGCCAAGGTGTACTGTCCAGGATCTATAATCATGCTGGCATCCCCTGCTGCCACATCGGTACCTTTCTTTCGCCAGGCATACTCCCCAGTAAGAAGCGAATACCTCGACGGGGTACTCGTGGATGCCACCGCATACGCATTTGAAAACAGGATTCCGTTCTGAGCCACACTGTTCACAGCCGGTGTATGTATATTCTTGGCATGATAACACTCCAAATCTCCATAACCTAGGTCATCCGCACAGATAATAATCACATTGGGACGAGAAGGCTTATTGGCGTCGGCTGCCAAAAGGTGAGTCGAAGCTAGTAAAGACAGAAAAGAACCCGCATACAAGAATTTTTCTTTCATTTGCATAGAAACAATAAATGCAAAGCCGTCGGAGAATTTTCTGAGACGACTTTGCATCTGAAAATAATCAAAATCTTATTTCAAAATATCAGGAAATCTTTCGGAAAGGAGGCTTCACCACCTGCGCTTTCAGCTTCCGGCCACGGTTGTCCAAATAGATTTCCGTACCCGGCTTCGCATAGTCTATTTTGACATAACCCATACCGATGCCGATTTTCCGCGTAGGCGACATGGTACCCGACGTTACCTGCCCGATGGTTTCTCCCGCCTCGTTCAGCAAGGCATATCCGTGACGCGGAATCCCTCGGTCAATCATTTCAAATCCCACCAGTTTCCGGCTCACCCCTTCGGCTTTCTGCTTTTCCAGTGCCGCACGGTTAGTAAAGTTCTTTCCATCCACAAACTTCGTAATCCATCCCAACCCGGCTTCCAGCGGAGAAGTCTCGTCGGTAATGTCATTGCCATACAGACAGAAGCCCATCTCCAGACGCAACGTATCGCGGGCACCCAGTCCGATAGGCTTGATGCCGAACTCCTCCCCGGCTTCAAAAATGGCATCCCAGATTTTCAGTGCCACTTCCGGATAGAAATACAGTTCGAAGCCCCCTGCTCCCGTATATCCCGTATTGGAAATAATGACATTCGGAACACCGGCAAATTCTCCCACCTTGAATGTGTAATAAGGAATCGATTTCAAATCTACCGGAGTCAGTTTCTGAAGTGTGTCACAAGCCTTCGGACCTTGCACAGCCAGCTGTGCCATACGGTCGGATGCGTTTTCCAGCTCCGCCCCTACCCGGTTATGGCCCACACACCAGTTCCAGTCTTTCTCGATATTGGCCGCATTGACCACCAGCATGTATTTTTCGGGCTCGTATGCATACACCAGCAAATCGTCTACAATTCCTCCCGTCTCGTTCGGGAAGCACGTGTACTGCACCTTACCCGGCGTAAGCACCGCCGCATTGTTGGAAGTCACCTCCTGAATGAAATCCAGCGCATGAGGACCTTTCACCCAGAATTCTCCCATGTGCGACACATCGAAGACACCCACCGCATGGCAGACCGTCAAGTGTTCATCAATGATTCCGGAATATTCAATCGGCATGTTATAACCTGCAAATTCATGCATTTTGGCACCGAGTGCAATGTGCTTCTCGGTAAATGGAGTTGTTTTCATAAAGTATATTTTAAGGTTGATGTATAAAGTTGCAGACCTGTGCAGAAACAAGTCCGCAACTTTCAGAATGATTTAACGATATCTTTTGGCGGTCAGCTCTGCAATCTTCACAACCACCATCATGGCCTTCTCGATAGACTGGACAGGCACAAACTCATAACGTCCGTGGAAATTCAGTCCTCCGGCAAAAATATTCGGGCAAGGAAGGCCTTTGAACGAAAGCTGTGCCCCGTCTGTCCCCCCACGAATGGCTTTTACCTTCGGAGCGACCCCTGCTTCCTGCATGGCTGCAAAAGCAATGTCGATAATGTGCATCAACGGTTCTACCTGCTGGCGCATGTTGTAATACTGGTCTTTCAGCTCCACAGATACCGTACCTTCTCCGTACTTCTGGTTCAGCTGTGCGGCATAGTCCAACAAGGCCTGCTTGCGCGCCTCAAACTTCTGACGGTCATGGTCGCGGACAATGTAAGACAACACGGTCTTTTCCACTTCACCTTCCATTCCAATCAGGTGATAGAAACCTTCATATCCTTCCGTCGTACCCGGAGTCTCATTAGCGGGAAGCAAGGAAGCGTATTCAGTGGCCACCAGCAAAGAATTAATCATCTTGTTCTTGGCATATCCCGGATGCACGTTGCGTCCCTTCACCACCACTTTAGCTGCCGCCGCATTGAAGTTCTCGAACTCCAGTTCACCCACTTCGCCGCCGTCCATCGTATAGGCCCATTTCGCACCGAACTTCTCCACGTCGAACTTATGGGCTCCCAGGCCAATTTCCTCATCCGGATTGAAACCGATACGGATATCCCCATGCTCGATTTCCGGATGCGCCTTCAGATAGGCCACCGCCCCTATGATTTCCGCAATTCCGGCTTTGTCGTCGGCTCCCAGCAAAGTATGACCATCGGTCACAATCAAATCTTCGCCCACATGATCCAACAGCTCCGGGAAATTCTTCGGTGACAAAATGATATGTTCTTCTGCACACAACGGAATATCCTGCCCGTCGTATTTCTCCACAATACGTGGCTTCACATTTGCTCCGCTCATGTCGGGGCTGGTGTCCATGTGGGAAATAAAACCGATAACCGGCACCTCATGGTCCACGTTCGAAGGCAATGTGGCAAACAGATAACCGTTTTCATCGAGCGAAATATCTTTCAGTCCCAGTTTCTCCAGTTCTTCCTTCAGATAACGGGCGAACACCATCTGTTTCGGCGTACTTGGCGTTACCCCGGTCGATTCGTCCGACTGTGTATCAAAAGTCACATACTTTAAAAAGCGTTCAATTACTGTCATATACTTCATTATTTACAAATATCTTACTTCTGTAAAAGTAAGAAATACCCGAAAAACGACCAAAATACTTACCATTTTTTATTAGAACACAAGAATGATTTACCTTGCCCCTACAGAAAATCCACCACATCGACAGACTTTTAAGTTAAAATGATAGACCAGTTCCACAATCTCTTAAAACAAGACCAGACAGATTCAGGCGTTTTTTGTAATTTTGCCGCATGAAAAAATACCTACTCATCTGCATTTACTGCCTGTTTGCCATCATGGGGAATGCGCAAGAAACTTTGCAAGCACAAGACAGCCTGCGCATCCAGCAACAGACCGCGAAAGAACTCAAGAAAAAGAAGAAAGCTGAACGCAACTTTCACTATAACATATTGGGGGGGCCTAGCTATACCCCCGACTTCGGTCTGCTGATAGGCGGTAGCGCCCTCATGACATTCCGGATGAACCCGAAAGACACCACCATGCGCCGTTCGGTCATCCCCGCAGCCTTGGCTTTCATGTTCAACGGAGGACTCAATCTGGTGGTGAAGCCGCAACTTTTCTTCCAGAACGACCGGTTCCGCATCTTCGGACAGTTCTCGTTCAAAAACACCCAGGAAAATTTCTATGGTGTAGGCTACAGCACCAACAAGAATTACCTGCGAAGCGACTCCACCAGTCAGTACCGCTACAGCGGTATCCAGATAAACCCATGGTTTCTGTTCCGGCTGGGAGAAAGCGATTTCTTTGCCGGCCCTCAAATTGATATCACCTACGACCATATCATGGACCCGGCCAAATACCTGGTGGAGCAACCCGACTACAAACGGGCAGGAGGAACAGCCGACGGATACAAGAACTTCAGTTCGGGTATCGGTTTCCTGCTGACCTACGACACGCGCGATGTGCCCGCCAATCCCTACAAAGGACTGTATTTCGACCTGAGAGGGCTGATGTATGAAAAATTCCTGGGAAGCAATACCAGCTTTTACCGCGTAGAACTGGACTACCGGCAATACAAGACGGTAGGAAAACGAAAGGTACTGGCCTGGACGGTACAAAGCAAACATTCTTTCGGACATAACCTCCCCTTGAACAAATACGTGCTGAGCGGCACTCCCTTCGACCTGCGAGGATATTACATGGGACAATACCGCGACAAGTCATCGCACGTGGCACTGGCCGAATACCGCCAGATGTTCAACACCGACCAAAGCAACTGGATCAAGAAGGTCATCAACCGGCTGGGCTTCGTGGCGTGGGGCGGATGCGGCTTCATGGGACCTACTCCCGGAAAGATTGAGGGAGTGCTTCCCAATGCCGGACTCGGACTCCGTATCGAGGTGCAACCCCGTATGAACGTACGCCTGGATTTGGGACGTGATTTTACCAACCAGCAGAATCTGTTTTATTTCAACATGACCGAGGCATTCTAAAAAACACCCCGACAAAATACCCCTTGTGTCACAGCATTTTCTCTGTCCCACACTGTGGGATACAAAAACCACACTGTGAAATACATATCCCGCAGTGTGGGATACATATTTCACAGTGTGGTACAGAAAATATGCTTATGCATTTTCCGGAATGTGCAGGGAAGATGCTTGTTTATCTTCCCCACATCCGAAACATATTATCAGAAACAGCTGGAACCGTCGAAACAGTGTGTGCAAATCTTACACTTCGGCAGTCCGATAGCCTCAACCAAAGTCTCCAAGGTGTTGAATTTCAGCGAAGTCAATCCAAAACGGGCACGGATACGTTCCACCAGCTCCTTATACTCCGGAGAATCCGTCGTCGCATATTTGTCCAATTTGGCATTTTCGTCGCCTTCAATCTCCTTGATGATGCGACGGGTAATCAATTCCATGTCGCTCTTGGAAGAAGTGAAACCGATGAAAGGACATCCGTAAATCAACGGCGGACATGCGATACGCATGTGTACTTCCTTGGCTCCGTAGTCATAAAGAATGTTCACATTGTCACGGAGCTGCGTACCGCGTACAATGGAGTCATCACAGAACAACAGACGCTTTCCCTGCAGCATGGTACGGTTTGGAATCAATTTCATCTTGGCCACCAGCGAACGCATGCTCTGGTTGCTCGGCGTAAAGCTTCTGGGCCAAGTCGGAGTATATTTGGCAATGGCCCGGTGATAGGGAACTCCCTTTCCTTCTGCATACCCCAATGCCATTCCTACACCCGAATCAGGGATACCACACACACAATCCACCTCGGAATCATCCTGCTGTCCCATCTTGTATCCACTCATGAAACGCACTTCCTCTACATTTTTCCCTTCATAGCAAGAAACCGGGAAACCGTAGTACACCCACAGGAAGGAACAAATCTGCATCTTTTCGTTTGGTTTGCGAAGCTGTTCAAGGCCGTCGGCCCGCATACGCAAAATCTCCCCCGGACCTACATAACGGTCGATTTCAAAATCCAGGTTCGGAAGACTGCTCGACTCACTGGTTGCCGCGTATGCCCCTTCCTTCTTCCCGATGACAATCGGTGTACGTCCCCATTTGTCACGGGCTACGATAATCCCGTCTTCCGTCAGGACCAACATGGAACAAGAGCCCTTGATTTTTTGGAACACGTTCTCAATGCCTTCCACAAAATCTTTTCCCTGCACGATGAGCAATGCCACCAGTTCCGTAGGATTGGTCTTTCCCATGCTCATTTCAGAGAAATGCATATTGCTGTCCAACAGTTCCTTCACCAGCTCATCCATGTTATTGATTTTTGCCACCGTCACAATCGCAAAACGTCCCAGATGCGAATTGATCATGATGGGCTGAGGATCCGTATCACTGATGACACCGATGCCCGACTTGCCCTTAAACTTCGGAAGCTCATCTTCGAACTTCGTACGAAAGTAAGAACTTTCCAGGTTATGAATCGAACGTATGAAACCTTCGCCTTCCGCGTATGTAGCCATACCGGCGCGTTTCGTTCCTAAATGTGAATTGTAATCCGTACCGTAAAATAAATCGGTCACGCATTCAGCCTTAGAGACTGTTCCGAAAAAGCCACCCATTCTTTATTTTTTATTTAGTTGTTATGATTTTCGGGTGCAAAAGTACGGAAAAAAATGGGAAGTCCTTATGCGTAAAAAACCTTAAACACATTTTTTTACACAAACAATGAACATTTTCCTCTCTTTATTTGTTTCTAACTCCTTTACTGAATCTCCCTTCTCCCAAAGGGAAAGAAGCCATATATTACCAACAAAAGGCTTAACTAAACTAACTTATGTACAAAAAAAGCCACCGCACAACACCGGTGGCTTTTCTTTTTTCATCCGTACAGACACAAAAAAAGTCGGACAAACTTGTCCAACTTTTCCGAGCCTCTTGTCGGATTCGAACCAACGACCCCGAGATTACAAATCACGTGCTCTGGCCAACTGAGCTAAAGAGGCAATCAATATGTCTTTTTTTTTGAGCCTCTTGTCGGATTCGAACCAACGACCCCGAGATTACAAATCACGTGCTCTGGCCAACTGAGCTAAAGAGGCGGGTGGGTAAGCTTACCATATCGCGCCGCTACAACCAACTACCTTTGCTGCGATCAAGCCCTAGAGGATTCGAAGGGAGCTGGCCGTATGGGACTTACCCGTTTTCAATCTGTTTTCGAGCGACACCGTCAAAGTGTTTCTCGATTGCGGGTGCAAAGGTAGGTATTTTTTCCGAATACACAATACCTTCGCGAAAAAAAATGCTCAAAAATGGAAAGATACATGATTTTTCAGTCTTTTATATACCACAGCTCACCGAAAAAGACTACTTTTGTAACCACTAACAAACTTTTTTATATGACAGCAGAAAGACCAATCACCCTACAGGAATATGCCATGCGGTTCGGAACTTACATGGGACTGTTCTGGATTTTCAAATTCATTTTTCTTCCCATCGGTTTTTCCATACCGTTGCTTCAACTACTGTTCATCCTGATGACGCTTTTTGTGCCTGTACTGGGCTATATTTATACCCGCCGCTACCGCAACCAGTACCGTGAAGGCAGCCTTTCCTTTACCCAGGCCTTCAGTTTCTGCTTTCTGATGTATCTCTTTGCTTCCATTCTGGCTGCACTGGCTCATTATGTGTACTTCCGTTTTATCGACCAAGGTTATTTATTAAATACATATCTCAGCCAACTGGATAATATAAAAGATTCCGTCAGTGGCGACATGAAGATTTCTGTAGAGCAACTCATCAGCAGTTTTGAAGTCATTTCATCACTTACCCCTTTGCAACTGACTTTCCAACTGCTTTCGCAAAATTTCTTCTATGGAATCCTATTGTCTGTTCCAACGGCCCTGCTGACCATGAAAAAAAAGAATTAATCGATTAGAAATAAAAATATGGATATATCTGTAGTCGTACCTCTCTATAACGAAGAGGAATCCTTACCCGAATTGTATGCCTGGATTGAACGCGTCATGTACGCCCACCACTTTACGTATGAAGTCATTTTCGTGAACGACGGCAGCACGGATCACTCCTGGCAAGTCATCGAAGAACTCAGCCGGAAGTCAAAAGAAGTGAAAGGCATCAAGTTCCGCCGCAATTACGGAAAATCACCTGCATTGTTCTGCGGATTCGAAAAGGCTGAAGGTGATGTGGTCATCACCATGGATGCAGACTTACAGGACAGCCCGGACGAGATTCCGGAATTGTACCGCATGATTACAGAAGAAGGATACGACTTGGTTTCAGGCTGGAAACAGAAACGCTACGACCCGTTGTCGAAGACCATTCCGACCAAGCTGTTCAATGCAACGGCACGTGCCGTTTCGGGCATACACAACCTGCACGACTTCAACTGCGGACTGAAGGCCTACCGCAAGGACGTGGTGAAGAACATCGAGGTGTACGGCGAAATGCACCGGTATATCCCATATCTGGCCAAAAATGCAGGTTTTACCCGCATTGGAGAAAAAGTGGTACACCATCAGGCACGCAAATACGGAAAGACGAAATTCGGCTTGAACCGCTTTGTAAACGGCTATCTGGACTTGCTGTCGCTCTGGTTCCTCTCCACTTTTGGGGTGAATCCCATGCACATATTCGGCTTTTTGGGCTCCATCATGTTCATGCTGGGATTTATTGCCGTCATCGTCATAGGAGCCAACAAACTATACGACATGTATTGCGGAAACCCTTACCGTCTGGTTACAGAAAGTCCCTACTTCTATCTGGCCTTGACCACCATGATTCTGGGAACCCAGCTTTTCCTGGCCGGGTTCATCGGTGAACTGATTGCACGCAACTCGCCGGAAAGAAACAAATATCAAATCGAGAAAGAACTTTAATGATGAAGAAACTACCGATTGTATTCAGCCTGTTCCTGTTGGCGGTTATTTCCTTCTTCCCGGCCTGCGAAGTGGAAAACTGTCCGCCCAATGCTTTGGCGTATGCACAGTTTAATTTCGTGGACCAATACGGAAAATCGGTGGAATATACAGACACGCTAACTGTTATTGGACAATTACAAACAGCTGACACCCTCATATATGATACGCTGATTAATAAATCAACCAATACCAGTACGCTGAGCCTACCTCTCAGTTATGGGGAGCAGACCCGTTTCATTTTCCAGTACAATAACCGGCAGCGGGACATCATTACGGTCAACCACCGCAACATCCCTTATTTCATCAACCTGGACTGTGGCACCATGATGTTCTACGAGGTTACCAGTGCGGAAGCTACTACCCGTATGCTTGATTCACTCGTCATCACCAACCCGAACATAGACAATTATGAAAAAGAGAATTTCAAGATATATTTCACGATTACTGCTACTAATGAGTAGCCTCCTTTTCTGCGGGTCCTTATGGGCACAGCGGCCGGGAGCCCACAAGGCACAGCCGATACAGATAAAAAAAGAGGAAACGAAAAAAGCAGAACCGACGGAAGATGTACCCCTCTACCAAGGCACAAGCATCGGCGTGGAAATTGCCGGTATCGGGAGCTACCTGCTGGGAAGTGACATTCTGAACAGTGAAGTATCGATACAAGCCAATTTTAAAAACCGCTTTCTGCCCGTGGTGGAAGTGGGATATGGGAAGGCAGACGCCATCAACGATGGCAACGACCTACACTACAAAACCTCAGCGCCTTATTTCCGGGTGGGAATGGATTACAACGTATTTTACAAGAAGCCGCACCTTCCTGGCTACTTGTTCGTGGGACTCCGCTATGGCATGACCTCATTCAGCTACGATGTGAACGGCCCGGACATGAACGACCCGAACTATGGTGGGGAAATCTCCTATCCTTTCTCCTACTCCGGCTTGAAGAGTAATGCCAGTTGGCTGGAGGGTGTGCTTGGGCTCAAGGTAAAAATCTACAAAAGCTTTTGCATGGGTTGGACTGTAAGATACAAAATGAGGATGAACGTAAAAGGCCATGAAAATTCCATTCCATGGTATGTGCCTGGCTTCGGCAAAAATGCAGGAAGCAGTTTCAACCTGACGTATAATCTCATTTATAACTTACCCTTCTGACTTGCATGAATTTAATTGAAACCCTTTTATTATCTGTCAGTCTGGCCATCGACTGTTTCACTGTATCGGTCACCAGTGGAATCATCCTGCACCGTATCCGTTGGGGTACCTTCTTAAGAATGGCTTTTTTCTTCGGGCTTTTCCAGGCGATGATGCCTTTTCTGGGATGGTTAGGAGCCAGCCGTTTCCAGCATCTGATTGAAGCTTACGACCATTGGATTGCTTTTGCCCTGCTGGCCTTTCTAGGAGTCCGGATGATACGGGCCCAGTTCAAAGAGGAAGAAACGGCTTCGTTCAATCCTACCAGCCTGAAGGTAACACTAGCTCTGGCAGTAGCTACCAGCATCGACGCACTGGCTATCGGCATTTCATTTGCCTTTGCCGGACTCACCCAAATAGAAGACTTGGGAATGCCACTGACCAGCATCGGACTGGCCTCTTTCATTCTCTCTCTGGCCGGAAGCCTCATCGGAGTCTTCTTCGGCAAACGTTTCCATCTGCGCGTGGAAATTTTCGGCGGTCTGGTACTGATTGGTATCGGCATCAAGATTTTAATAGAACATTTATTCTTACTATAACTCATGAACAAGAACAAACTGAAATGGCAAGTACCTTTCCTCATCCTGCTCATTGTGGGAACCGTACTGATTCTGAAAAAGCAATCGCCTTATCAGACCGACCAAGGTCTGGTGTTCGGCACCGTTTATAAAATCACTTACCAGTCGTCGGAAAACCTGAAAGACGAGATTGAAAAAGAACTGCAGAAGGTGGACAATTCTTTATCCCCGTTCAATAAGCAGTCGGTCATTACACGTATCAACCAAAACACAGACCTGCATACTGACAGCCTGTTTGTCTACGTGTTCAATCTGGCCAAAGAAGTGTCTAACAATACCGGAAAGGCATACGACGTAACGGTAGCTCCGTTAGTCAATGCTTGGGGATTTGGCTTCAAGCACTCCCAGTTCCCCGACTCGCTGACCATCGACAGCCTGCGCCAGTTTGTGGGTATCGACAAAGTCCAGCTGAATGCAGACGGAGAAGTCGTCAAGTCCGACCCGCGCATGATGCTCGATTTCAGCTCCATTGCCAAAGGATTCGGAGTAGACTGTGTAGCCCGTCTGTTCGACCGGAAGGGTATCAAGAACTATATGATTGACATAGGCGGAGAACTGGTCATGAAAGGACAGAATGCCAAGATGGAGACCTGGCGGATTGGAGTCAACAAACCGATTGACGACTCCTTGTCTGTCAATCAGGAATTACAAACCATACTCGAAATCACCGATGCCGGCATGGCCACATCGGGCAACTACCGTAACTTCTACTACAAAGACGGGAAGAAATATGCACATACCATCGACCCACGTACAGGCTATCCCGTACAACACAACATTCTTTCCTCCACCGTCATTGCCAAGAACTGTGCTACAGCCGATGCCTACGCTACAGCTTTCATGGTACTAGGATTGGATTCTGCCAAAGCAGTCTGCAACGCTCATCCCGAATTGGATGCCTATTTCATCTATACGGACAGGAACGGAAAATTACAGACTTATTCCACAGAAGGCATGAAGAAATACATGCGGAATTAAAAACTGGGAAGTACTCCACAAAAATGCCGGAACGCAGCCTATCGCACGTTCCGGCATTTTTGTGGATAAAAAGACGAATCTTAAGTCTCACTTTCTTATCCCAATACATTTCCCAGATAAAGGAAGAACATCCCAATCAGTACCAAAATCAAATCGACCACCTTGCTCTTCAGGTTCTTCTCCCGGAAAATCATGGCCCCAAACAGGAAAGAAACAATCACGCTTCCCCGTCGTACCATGGATACAATGGAAATCATGGCTCCATCCATCCCCAAGGCATAGAAATACACGAAATCAGCGGCCGACAAGAAAACAGAAATCAGAATGATGCACCAGTCCCAGTGGAACGGTGTACTGTGCTTCCGCTTGGGCCACCATAAGAACATCAATACTCCTCCCATCAGGAAAAGCTGATAAACATTGTACCATGCCTGCACCACCATGTTGTTGAAACGTCCCATCAGGTATTTGTCATACAATCCGCTCACCGCTCCCAACACAGCAGCCAGTACCACAAACCAAATCCACTTGTCGTGCTTGAAGTCAATGCCTTCCTTCTTTCCCGAACGGCTCAACATGAAGAACGAGATAATGGCCATCAACACCCCAATCCACTGGTACACATTCAGGCGCTCGCCGAATATCAGCAAGGCCCCCACCAGCGTCATGACCGGACGGGTCGCATTAATCGGCCCCACGATGGTCAACGGCAAATGCTTCATGCCAAAATAACCGAACGTCCACGAAGAAAGCACGATAAACGATTTCAGCAGAATGAACTTATGTACCTCCCAGTCTGCCGAAGGCACATAAAAAAGCGTATCCTTCAAAGTTTCCGGATGAAAGTGTGAAATCAAAATAAACGGCAGGAAAATCAGACTCGAAAAAAGCGTATTCAGTCCCAGCACCGGGAGCACCGCATTGTTTGCCAACGATTTTTTCTTGAAGACATCATAAAAGCCCAGCAACGCCGCTGAGCAAAAAGCCAGTAATAACCACATGTTCTTTACATTAATTCGAATTACAGCCTGCAAAATTAGACAATAAAGCCGTGACCCGCAAGTTTCACCGGCAGAACCTTCCCTTCTTTTTCAAAAAGTCTTCCTGTAACCGGCTCAACCGTTCTTTCCGGACAAGTCTGCACGCCGTGCAGGGAACGAAATACGGAATCGTGTCAATCCATCCGGATATGTCCGCAAAGAGAACGTACACCCATGACGGGTCAGCACTTCGCGGATAAAAATCAGTCCGATTCCTTGTCCGTGGGGCTTGGTAGAAAAGAACGGGCTGAACAGTTTCGTTTCCACCTCCTTGGAGATGCCTTTCCCCGTATCAGCTATTTCAAGCATGACTGGAGACACCGACGTACGAATGAAAATATCACCCCCCTGTCCGATACTTTCTGCCGCATTCTTGATGATGTTCACCAGCACTTGCTCAAATAAAGCCGTATCCATCCATACCTTCGGGTTTTCAGCACACAGCTCATTGTGCAACGTAATCTGCCGCTCCCGGCAGATGGTTTCCATAAACATCCTGCACGCGGTCACCCTGTCGTTCAATCGCACTTGTTCCAAACTCGGTTCCGGAATTTTCACCACATTGGCAAAATTGGTGATGAAACGGCTCATCCCCAGACAACGTTCCACACAAACCTGCATGACCTCCCGTAAATCGCCCGTTTCTTCTTCCAGCGTTTCCAGTGCATCTCCTACCGTCTCCAAAGTTGAGGTTATGCCTGCCGTGGTATTGTTCACCTCATGGGCAATCATCCGAATCACTTTTTCGTAAGCCTTTTTCTCTGCCTTGACCACCTCGGTCGTCAAACTCTCTATCAGCACAAAGGGATGAGCAAATCCACGGTCTACAAACGAAAGCCGGGAACAACGGTAGATTTTGGCATCACTCAAACGAATCGTATCGGTCGTATCCTTAGGCAAACGTGACACTTCCTCAGCCAGAGGCGTATCCAGTTCCTCCAACCGCTTCCCCATCAGTTCCTCGGCTGAAGTATACCCCAAAAACCGCAAAGCCGCAGTATTCAGCATGGATATCTGCTCATCAAAAGTCAGAATAATCACCCCCATAGGCGACACATTAATGAGCAAGTCCAAAAAGTGGTTCTGCTCCCGCAAGCGCAGGCGTTCATTCTTCAACTGGTCCATCATCCGGTTGAACATCTCCACGATACGGTCGGCTTCGGCCTGTCCCACCGGCGCAAGCCGGCTGCTGAAATCCTGTTCACGCAGCAAGTCCATCCCACTCGCAATACTGTTGAGCGGTTTAATCACCTTCCAGTAAAAATAAAACAAGATAACCAGACTGAAAGAAATCACTCCTTCTCCTACATACAAAAACGGACTCTTCGTACTTAAGGTGAAAGACAATAAGATTCCCCAGGCCAGAGCCAACAGCAAACCCAACAGAAAAAACAACGTGCTCAACCTCATCACTCTTCCGATTAATCGTTAAACGAAATACCATATTTTTCCAACCGGCGATACAAAGCCGACCGACTGATACCCAACGAAAGAGCGACCTGCGTCAGATTATTGTCATGAGCCTCCAATGCCTGAAGAATGGTACGCTTTTCCAATTCCTCAAGTGTAAGTCCTTTTACCTCCGCCATAGAATCTGTGGGAACAGCAGCCGGACGGTACTGTGACTGAAAGTCGGCTGCCGTCAGACAGTCTTTTCCACACACCAGCAACGTACGCTCCACCAGATTCTTCAGTTCACGAATATTCCCGGGGTAAGGCAAACGACTCAAAAATGCCAACGCATCCCCCGAGAGTTCCACTTGCGGCAATCCGTCGGCCCGGCAACGGCTTTCCACAAAATGACGGGCCAGCAGAGGAATGTCCTCCCGCCGCTCACGCAAAGCCGGAAGATGCACCGTAATCAGGTTGATGCGATAAAATAAATCCTCCCGAAACGTATGTTCACGCACCATCTGCTCCAGATTGGCATTGGTGGCACAGACCACCCGTACATCCACCTTCCGCGGACGGCTCTCCCCCAACGGTTCAAACGTCTGCTCCTGCAACACCCGAAGCAGCTTAACCTGACACGACAAGTCCAGTTCACCGATTTCGTCCAAGAAAATCGTCCCTTTATCCGCCAGTTCGAAACGTCCTTTCCGGTCGGTCACCGCATCAGTAAACGCCCCTTTCTTGTGTCCGAACATCTCACTTTCAAACAAAGTCTGCGAAATTCCTCCCAGATTGACCTTGACAAAAGGCTGGTTCCTGCGCGGACTGTTCAAGTGTATCGCCTCGGCAATCAATTCTTTTCCTGTACCACTTTCCCCCGTCACCAGTACCGAAGCACTTGTTCGGGATACCCTCTTCACCGTCGCCAACACCGCTTCCAAGGCCTTGCTCTTCCCAATGATATGACTGCGGTCGAAATCCTCTGCTTCTGTGACCGAGACACCGGCAGTTTCCTCTTTTGCCGTCAGTTCCAACGCCGTTTCAATACGCTGCATCAACGCCGCATTGTTCCACGGTTTGGTAATGAAATCAAAGGCACCGGCCCGCATTCCTTGTACAGCCAGAGGAATACTTCCCCAAGCCGTCATCAGAATAACAGGTACATCCGGACAAAACAGTTTGACCTGCTTCAACAAAAGCAGGCCTTCCGCCCCGTCGGTAGAAAGACTGAAATTCATGTCCATCAATATCAACTGCGGAGTAATGGAACGTACTGCTTCCATCGCCTCTTTAGGCCCAAGTACCGCTAGTACCTCATATTTCGCCCGTTTAAGCATAAAACTGAGCGACGAACGAATGGCACTATCATCATCTATTATTAGTATCATAACACGACAAAAGTAAATATAATTTCACAAAAGAAACGGGTCAATGCCTGACTATCTTCTCAAAATCGGCCTCAATCCCTGTACCTGCCGCAAAATCCCACAGTGTGAGACTGCGCAACTGGTAATAATAGTACCAGTAATAAAACAGCTCATTGATATGCTTGCGGCGTGCCTCATCCTTCTGACTCTGCGAATCGTTCAAGTCGAGTGTAGAAATCTTGCCGACCAGAAAAGTCTCCACGTTCGTATGATAGCGTTTACGGGCAATCTTATCGGCCTCATCCGCCAAATGGAGCTGTGTCTGCTGGTTGTTGAACTGCTCCACCAGCACAAACAGATTCTGATTGAAATTCATGGATTCCTGCCGCAATTTGCTTTCCGTCACTTCCCGGTTGCTCTGTGCCACTTTTACCTGCCCGCGACGTTTGCCCCAGTCCAAAATCGGAATCTTGAAACCAATCTCCACTACCTGGTTGTCTTTTAACCGACGATAAGCCGTGTCAAAACGTCGGTCGGTTCCCGTAAATCCGACCTGAGCGAACAGCGTAATCTCCCGCATATTTCCCTTGGCCTTAGCCACCTCATAGTCGGCCTCCAGCTGTCTGCGACGGATATTCTGAGCGAATGAATTGTTGGCCAGCGCCTTGGAAAGAACATCTGCATAATCCAACCGGACTTCAGGCACAGAATCCGGCACCTCCGGTACCAGTTCTTCATGCTCCCCCAAAGCCAGAAAAGAACGTAAGGTAAACATGTGACTCTTCAAGGCACTCTCGTTGGAAGTCAGCGAGGAACGGGCATCCAGCACATTCAACTGCAACTGCAACACATCATTTTCACTAATCTGTCCCATCCGACGCTTGGCTTTAGCTACCTCATACAATTTCTCTGCATTTTCCAGATTCTGTCTGGCAATAGCCACATTTTCACGAGCCAGTAACAGATTGAAAAAATAATTGATGGTGGTCATCGTCACCTCTTCCGTTGCACTTAAGAATGCCGCCTTGGCCTCCGCATAACGCACCGGTTCAATCCGACGGTCCCATTTGGTCTGATTCACCCCAAAGACAGGCTGGTTCAAGGTCAAAGCCAACGGAACCGACATAAAGCGGTTACCCGAACTGCCATCCATCTGCCGCAGAAAATCAAGAGAGGTATTCAACGACAACGTACCTCCCGTGAACCAGATATTCTGGTCAATGGAAAGCTGTCCATTCATCTGCATGTAGTTGTTCCGCACATAGGTATAGGAACCGTCATTCTGCTGGTACGAATTATACGCCTTGTGGTAAGAAGGGAGAATGGCCGTAAAATTCACCTCCGGCAACAATTCCGCACGATAAGTACGATACTCCCAATACGCCGTTTTCAGCTCGTTTAAAGCCACGGCCGCATCCACACTCTGTACCCGTGCCAGCATAATGGCCTCGTCCAGCGTCAATACATGTGTTTTTCTCATCGGCTCCACAGCCCCTCCTTTACAGAAAAGGAAAAAAGAAAATAAAATCCATACACTCCGTTTCATACTCATCCACTCATTTATCGTATCACATCCGTTCCTCACCTCAATTTTTCCAACCAGCCATCCGCCTTATCCTACCTGGCGGCCATCAAAGAAGCGTACGATACGTGAGGTCTGTTTAGCCTGCTCTTCATTATGAGTCACCATCACCACCGTACGCCCGTCTTCCTGGTTCAGCTTGTGCAGCAGCTCCATAATCTCCGCTCCCATCTTGGAATCCAAGTTACCGGTCGGTTCGTCGGCCAGCACGATTTCCGGATTTCCCACAATAGCCCGGGCAATGGCCACACGCTGGCATTGTCCTCCGGAAAGCTGCGACGGCATGTGATGCATACGATGACTCAGCCCCACCTTCTGCAACACTTCCTCAGCCCGTTGCCGGCGTTCTTTCGCAGAAACATCGCGATAAAGTAAAGGTACCTCCACATTATCCAGCACATTCAAGGAATTAATCAGGTGGAACGACTGGAACACGAATCCCAAGTTCCAGTTACGGAAAGCAGCCAGTTCCTTGTCTTTCATTCCCTCCACTTTCACTCCCGCAATCTGGATGGTACCGCTGGTAGGCGCATCCAGCAATCCCATGATGTTCAGCAAAGTAGATTTTCCACATCCTGAAGGTCCCATAATGCTGAGGAATTCTCCTTTTTCTACCGTCAGGTTCACATTTTCCAATGCCTGTGTCTCTATCTCATTGGTCCGGTAAATCTTATTGATTCCGGTTAATTCTATCATATTCATACGCATCTTGTTTAAAAGTTTATCATTGCATCTGTATTCAGACGAATTGTTTCACGTGCTTTTTATTCATCCCGCAAGGCTTCCGTGGGCGAGATGGCGCTTATCCGGCGAGCCGGGATATAAATACCTGCCCATACTACCAGCAGCAGCACCACATACACCGCCAGTGAGACAAGGAAAAAGTGCAGTCCAAAATTGTCCACCCAACTGGGAATCACCGCCGGCATCCAGGAATTTCCCTTATTCAGCCCTTCACTAAACGCATATTGCAGATAAATAAAACAGCCTATGAAAGTAGCCAGCGTGGTCAGTACCGTACCTTCTCCCAAGAGCATCAGACGAATACGATGCGGTGTCGCTCCATAAGAAAGCATCACCCCCACCTCTTCCCGACGGGTACGGGTCTGCATCCAGAAAGTACCAATCACCCCCAGACAGAGATTGATTAGGAAAAACAGTGCAATGCTCAAGTTACGACGATAAAGTGCTGTCGAATCACTGAATTCACGAGCCGCATTGATTTCATCGTACGACTGCAATTCACGAGCATAAAGATTTCCGGCACGTAGCTGTCGAAGCATCCAAGGGCGGAAATCGTGCAAGAAACGCTCCATGCTGACTCCCTCTTTCAAACGAATGACCATCCTCATATCGTCCAGATTGGAACGTATATCCGGATGCTGCTGCGGCATGAACACAATCGGTACTGGACGCCAGTCACTCAGATACTTGCATGCTTTCACCGTCCCCTTCACTGCCGTATAAAACGTGTCTGTACCATTCACCTCCCAGTAACGCTGGTTCCGATACGTATGTGTATGAAACATTTCTTCCAGCAAATCTTCCGTCATGATATAATAGTACCCATTGTCCAGCTCCGACAGCTGAACCGCACTCATACTCCCCTCCCCAGATTGGAAACCGTAGGTTTCAAAGAAATGGGTATGAGGTAAAAATTCGATATAGAGAGCCGAATGAACTACCGAATCACCTTCTGCTACAAAGTCGGAAGTCCCACTTCCCATCGCACCCGGATATACAAAAGAAAGTACCGGAGCGGCCTGTTCCACCCCAGGATACTGCCGGGCACGGTCTACCAGATTCAAATACGCCTGCATCAACGAAGCCGAATCGGTCGCTTGCGGCTCATACCCAGGAGCCTCCGGAGGAAGCATAGCCACAGACACCATACACAGGCGGTCTGCATCGTATCCCAACGGAAGATGTCGCTCATAAGTCACTACCATCACGGGGTCGAAAATGGCCCAGGAAAGAATGGCCACCAATATCAGTTCAGCCAGTAACCATCCGTTACGACGGCGACGGCTCCAAAGATTTTTCAAAATCAGTTTCCACATATCCACAAACTATTTTTTCGGATTATCTCTTTTCATACAATGAATACACAATCGGCTTACGCAACGACATCCATGCCGGCCACAAAGCGGAAAGCAAATTCAGCACCAGACACAATAAAAAGGCAATGAGAAACACGACCGGTGCAAACAGCATCTCACCTGACACATACAGATTGGCTCCTTCCGGAATATCCATCGGCCAGGAATCAAACAACATAAAAATCCATTCACGCCCCACATAAAGCATGATCCATGCCACCAGCAAGCCCAGCAGACCTCCCACTAATGTAAGGAAAAAATTCTCCCACATCACCTGCGACAGCAAGGCACTCCGACTGGCCCCAAAAGACTTACGAACGCCCATCTCCGGCAAACGACTCTCCATACGACTGGCTATCAGTCCGTTCAGGTTAAGTGAAGGTACTACCAGAAGTACCAGTACCCACAGTATCAGCCGACCTGCCACCCTCCAAGAGCTGAAACTCGTATCCGCCGGATACTCTTTAAACACACTGAGTGCATGCGAAGTGGGCTGTTCCCACAATTCCATCTGCCACTGCCCTTTATATTGTGTGTTCACTCTTCTGGTCAAGTCCTTGATTTCAGCCCGTAAAGCCTTTGCTTGTGCATTGTCTTTCACTAAAAAAGTCACGTCAAACAGACCACAATAGGGGAAGCTGGAGACAACGGGGTCCTTGTAATTTGATTCAATGGAATAAGGTACATAAACCTGTGCATACGACTGGCGGGTCAAAAAACTCGCTCCACGTACCACCCCACATACGTGATAATTCACATAATCCATGGAAAACGAACGTCCCACCACGCCTTCTGTCGCACCAAACAAACGACGAGCAAGATCATCGGAAATCACAGCCGTATGAATACCACTTGCCAAATCGGCCTCCGTGAATGGATGTCCCTCCAGAAATTGCAACGCATAGATACGGAAGAAAGCCGGGTCTACCAGTTTCAATGCCGGACGGAAATCCCCGCTCCGATCGGCAGGCTGTATATAATAGTCCATTGCATTGCTGAAACGCGCAGAAACCGCGACCACATTCTTTAGCGGATAAATCCATTCCTGTAAAGCCCGATACGACAAAGCGGACTGATAGGTTCTTGATTCCTGTTCCGATTTGAAACTGACATGAGTCAGATACAACGTGTTTTTCCGATTCTCTTCCGGATAGATAGGAGCCAGTTTCACGTAATAAACTACCGCCACTATCACGGTCATGGCAATGGCCAGGCCTGTACCGACAATGTAAAGCATACTGAACAGACGGTTCTGTTTCAGTAACGTAAAAGCCTGTGTCAAATAAGTTCTTCGCATTCTCATAAAATTTCACTCTCAGTTTAATCTTGTATATTTTCTTGGTCATCTATTATTGTCTCGAAAAGTTTTTCCTTCCATCCATATCCAACTCAATGTTTCAACCTTACCTTCTGCTTGTTCCGAAAATCCTTCATATCGCTGACCACCACTTGGTCGCCCGGCTGAAGCCCGGAAATAACCTCCACGTATTCAAAATTGGAATCTCCTAACTGCACTTTCCGCTGGACCAGTTCATCTTTTCCATCCCGCACAAAAAGTGCATATTCTCCCTTTCCCACATAATAACTGGCATTATCGATTCGCAGTACGTCCTCTTTCACGGCATTCATCACATACACATCCACTTTCAATCCGGAACGCAACCGGCGATAATGGTCATTGGCCAGCTGTACAATAAAGGAAATCACGCCATTTTTAGATAAAGGCGTCACACTGCTGATTTGTCCTTCCAGTTTTTCATTGCCTATCTTCACAATGGCCCGTCCGCCTGCCACGACCTGGTCTGCATAGGTATCGGCAATTTCGGCTTCCACTTTAAAATGACTCAGGTCTGAAATGACCGCCAGTCGGGTTCCTTCCGTCACCTGTGCCCCCACCTGATCATTGATATAGGTAAGAATGGCTTTTCGCGGTGACCGAATCTGTGCATCCTCCAAGGTCCGCTTCATCTCTGCCATCTCCTTGCGGAAAATCTCATATTCCAGCTCCTTCACCCTCAAATCGGCCGCTTTCACCTGCCGTTCGTTGGCCAGCTGCTGACGAAGCTGTTCCAGTTCCAGTCTTCCCGTCTGAAAATTCAGTTCCGCCTGACGCACCCGGTCGGTCGTACCCGAACCCAAGCTGTCAAGATATTGTTCGTTACGCAACTCCGCCTTCATCCGGTTCAGTTTCATGGCCGACACCTTTACCTTCATTTCCAAATCGCTGAGATACGTTTGATTGTTGATTTTCACCTGATCCAGCTGATAACGCTTCATCTGGTCTTCATCCTGTAATTTCTGATAGCCGGTCTCAGTGCTCTGCAAATCCAGTTTCAACAACGGCGTGCCTACCTCCACACTGTCTCCTCCTTTTCCATATACCTCCACAATACGCGAATTAATCGGCGTATTGATGATTTCTTCAAAGGCAGGTACGACCTTACCCGACGCGCTCACACTTACTTCAATCGTTCCCCGGGTCACTTCTGAAAAAACCAGATTGCTTTCTTTCACACTGCTGCGCATCCATGAAAAAAGCAAAACCAACACCATCATGCATCCGGCTCCAATACCTCCATAACGTATAAGTCTCTTATTGCGTACCCTTCTTCGTACTTCTTTTGATATTTCTCTATCCATATTTTTATCAATCATCCCACTTTTCAAAAGCAACATCCATGCCAAAAAGATAAACAGCTGATATCCAACAACAACCCTTCTTCAGAAGGTGTCCGATATCGAACACCCTGTTCGGTTTTAAACGCAGACTTTCCGTTTTTCGCGAGAAATCTTCCCAAACCGTTGCACATTTCAGGAACTCTCCCTACCTTTAAATCTGGAAAGGAATAGAAATATGAACGAGCAGGTAATACAAAAACTAAAGATACTGACGGAATCCGCCAAATATGACGTGTCGTGTGCTTCCAGTGGTACCTCCCGCAAGAATACCAAAGGAGGGGTGGGAAATACCGTGGGCGGATGGGGCATCTGTCACAGCTTTTCGGAAGACGGACGCTGTATCTCCCTGCTCAAAATCATGCTGACCAACTACTGCATTTACGATTGCGCCTACTGCATCAACCGGGTGAGCAACGACATTCCGCGAGCCACGCTTTCCGTGACGGAACTGGTGGAATTGACCATGGAATTCTACCGAAGAAACTACATCGAGGGACTGTTCCTCAGCTCAGGAGTGGTACGCAATCCCGACTACACCATGGAGCGCCTGGTTCGAGTGGCCAAAGACTTGCGAGTGGTACACCGTTTCAACGGATACATCCACCTGAAAAGTATCCCTGGCGCCAGTGAGGAACTGGTACAGGAAGCTGGATTATATGCTGACCGCCTCAGTGTCAACCTGGAAATCCCGACCGAAAAAAATTTAAAATTGCTGGCTCCGGAGAAGGACCACCAAAGTGTATATCTCCCGATGAAATATATCCAGCAAGGTATCCTGACCCATCTGGAAGATCGGAAACATTATCGGCATGTGCCTCGTTTCGCCCCCGGCGGACAAAGCACACAGATGATTGTCGGCGCTACTCCTGAAACCGATAAGGATATCTTGCGAGTTTCTTCCTCGCTCTATGAACAACCCACCATGAAGCGAGTATATTATTCGGGCTATATTTCAGTCAACACCTACGACAAGCGGCTGCCGACCTTGAAGCAACCGCCTTTGGTCCGGGAAAACCGACTCTACCAAGCCGACTGGCTGTTGCGTTTCTACCAGTTCAAAGTAAACGAAATCGTGGACGACCAGACTCCCAACCTGGATCTGGACATCGACCCGAAACTGGCCTGGGCCCTCCGCCATCCGGAGTTTTTCCCTGTGAACATACAGACCGCCGATTACGAAGCTATCCTGCGCGTGCCGGGCATTGGAGTAAAATCTGCTCGCCTGATTGTGGCTTCCCGCCGTTTCTCGCGCATCGGTTTCTATGAACTGAAAAAGATGGGAGCCGTGATGAAAAAAGCTAAATACTTCATCACCTGCAATGAACTGCCCGACAAGACTATCCATGAACTGGGGGCAGCCGGTGTACGAAGACTGTTGCTCCCTACTCCCCGCAAAAAGACCGATGAACGTCAATTAAGTTTTGACTTCACAGAAACAGAAGAAGCTGCCCCCACACACAAGTGAAAGCAGCTTCTTTCTTATTATTCCTATCCCGCATCCTCAACGGATGGACACTTCCATCACTGGTTGTTCCTTTACGGTATCCAATGGTACCGCTCTGTATTTGACGCGCTGGAAATCAATCTTGTTCAAGTCAATGCTGCGGATAGATGCATTATACATCGTGCGGAAATAAATCATCCGATGCCGCATGTCCGTAGCCGAAGTCCACTGGGTCGCACTTGGGATATTGGCCGGAATCTTTCCTCCCTGAAACTCAATACCTACCGGGATATCAAAATTATTCAGAATCTGAAATCCCTGAAGTACCGTCTGATGGGCATTCTCCTGCTGGGGTGCCGTAGTCTGATAAAAGGCAGCCCGCACAAAACGGGAAGGAGGAGTCACATCGCCCGGCATTCCCAGAAAACCGCTTCCTGCCCCGAAAGAACGTAAGGTAATCTTCCCAAACTCCTGGGGCTGCGCACTGCCCGCATAGAGATTCACATAATTGTTCAAGTTGGTCAGCTGCCATTCAAAGCCCGGAGAATTGGTCAATACGCCCAATTCGTTTTCATAGAAATGCAATTGTCCGTCTACAATCTCCAGTACTACCTGTCGTCCCGATACATCGGCAAACCGCCAGTGTACAGTGGACGCTCGTGGGTCAATGGCTACTACATGTACCTCTTTCAGACTTTCCATCACCTCGTCCACGGTCTGGCAATTCCCCAAGACCCAAGCTACCAGCTGCAAATCGGCAATAGAAGAGGACTTCCACTCAGCCTTATAGACCTCATACTGGCCGTAGTTCGGGAAATAAAACAAACCGGCAGAAAGTCCTTTCTCGTTCAGCCCTTCGGCCACAAACTCCTTCTGCTCCACCGAAAGACCCACATAACCATATTTTGCCGTAAATTTCATGCCATCCTGCCCGCCGGGTACATACGACTGTGCCGTATAGCCACGCGGAACCACCACATAGCAGCTGTTCAAATCACTTCCGCCCCATTCAATGGTACGGGCCAGAATGCGCGTACTGTCTTTTGCCGTCAAGGTAATACCGGTACAAGCCTGCGAAGGCTGCGACAGGAAGACGGCCACTGTGGCCATCACCCCCAAGAACATAAATTTGTAATTCATCATTCACTCGATTTTAGTATACAACAAAAAACGTCTGATTTTGTTTCGGTTTATCGTTTTTTACTACTTTTGTTCTCCGAAAGCTTTTTCCAAAGATAGAAAATTTTCCATTAAAAGCCATGATTATTTTTCAATATGACGCCACATTCGAAGGTCTGCTCACCGCCTTGTTCGATGCCTATTTCCGGCGGACTTTTCCCGACCTCTTGCTTACAGAAAAGGAGCCGCTGCCTCTTTTCTATGACGAAAGTCATCGGGTAATAACCGACATGACCAAAGCAGAACGGGTATGGAAACTGCTTTCCCGAAAACTTTCCCGGAGTGCCCTGTCCTGCCTCACTTATTGCTGGCTTTCCGAAACCCCGGAGGCCCCGATGCTCCTTTTCCGCTACATGCGAAAAGTGACGGATGCTTCCCGTTCCATCGAACAAAATTTTGCCGACCCAGATGTGCTTGGAGTATATCAGCTAAGCAAGAAAGTGGCAGGCGAACGGATGCGGGTACTCCAATTCATGCGTTTTCAAAAGACAGCCGACCAAACTTATTTCGGCATCATGGAACCAATATACAATGTGTATCCACTGACCATCCAGCATTTTCAAGACCGCTTTGCCGACCAAGCATGGATTATTTACGACGCCCGCCGCCGATACGGATACTATTACGACCTGAAAGAGGTGAATGAAATTACGTTTGAAAACTCACAAGCCGATTTTCTGCGCCACGGAAAACTGCAGGATGAACTCCTGGATAAAAACGAAAAGCTTTTCCAAGAGGGATGGAAAAGCTATTTTCACAGTGTATGTATTCAGTCCCGGCTCAACCCCGCAAAGCACAAAAAGGATATGCCGGTCCGTTTTTGGAAATACCTTACAGAAAAAGATTAGGCAAACGGGAATAAATCGTCCGGATATCCGATATCGACCAAAAAGAGGGCATGCCCCGGTACGGAAGTTCCGGCACTGCAGCGGTTCTTCTCTTCTATCACTTTCCGGAATCCCTCGACCGAAAGTTTCCCACGTCCCACTTCTACCAGTGTCCCGACAATGGCCCGTACCATGTTCCGCAAAAAACGGTCGGCCTGAATGGTAAACACCCATTCCGTATCACTTATCTGATCCCAATGGGCCTGCATAATCTTGCAGTTATTGGTCTTGACATCCGTATGCAACTTACTGAAACTGGTAAAATCCGTATAATCGAACAGCGTCTGGGCTGCTTCATTCATTTTCTCAAAATCCAGCGGCTGAAACAACCTCCAGCAATAAGCCCGATTGAACGGGTTCTTCTGCGTAGTGACATAATACTTATACGTGCGATAGGTAGCATCAAAACGGGCATGGGCATCCTGATTTACCCTCCTGACACGATACACCGAAATATCTGGCGGCAACAAACGGTTAAGCTTATCTGTCACCATGTCTTCCTCCAACATCCATTCCACATCAAAATGGGCCACCATCAAACGGGCATGTACCCCTGCATCCGTCCGTCCGGCACCGACCACTTCAATGGCGTCATCCCGTAAAAACGTATGCAAAGCTTTCATCAAGGTTTCTTGCACACTGCTTCCATTCGGCTGTATCTGCCAGCCATGATAGTTGGTCCCATCGTAGGCCAAATAAATGAAATACCTGAACATCACGCTATAATTTATCGGGCTGTTATATGAAAACACCCTTGTTTCAACTCATACTTCACATAGCAGCGGTCTGCCTTGCGAAGGTCGCGCAGCACTTCCGACAACACCAGCTTCAAGGTATCCGCACTTACGTCCTGCATGGGACGGCCGTCAGGGTCTTCCACCTTTTCAAAACGCTTCCAGCTCACATCGAATGTAGTCCCGTAAAAATGACAGGAATTCAACGAAGCATTGCCGTTTGTGCGACGTAAGCGCTTCACGTCGTCTTTCGTACGCGTCACGGAAGTCACAATCACCTTATTGGGATTCAAGCCTTTATTCTCTAACGAATCTAAGAAATTAACCCCAATCGTATCCAGCAACGCACTGGCCTGAGGCACCAGATAAGGAATGGAATGTGTCAATGAATCCAACCCGTAACGCTCACAAGCCATAATCTCCACCAGACGGCCTTTCATTTCTTCCGCTTCTTCACGGGTACTGATGGGACGAATGCCGATTTTCTTTGCTGTAGCCAGCTGTACGTCGTTCAAATCACCAAACGAGCGCTTATAACTAATCACTCCCCTGATATTACGCGGGTTATTCATTTTCATCGACATATCCTTTTCCTTGCATCCAAACAGGCACATTCCCGCCAGCAAGGCCACCACAAAGCACGACTTGAGTAATAGCTTCATTTCTTCCTTATCCTTTTTAATTCGCGACAAAGATAACACAAAAAACCTATAAACCTACATTATTACTTTTAGTTATCACACATAAAAAAAGGTGAATAGGACATTCCATCAAAAACACCTATCTTTGCGCCAAATTCAAGAACACAATAATTCTATACACATAAAAACAAGTCTATATGTTTGAAAAAGGAAACAGAGCCAATACCTTACACGGTATTCTTTTGATTGCACTATTCTCATTTGCGGCCTTTTATATCGCCGAAATCCCCTTCGTCAAAAGCCTCTCATTCAGTCCGCTGATTGTCGGTATCATCCTGGGTATGTTGTATGCCAACAGCCTTCGCAACAAGCTTCCTGAAACATGGGTACCCGGTATTAAATTCTGTACGAAGCAAATTCTGCGTGCCGGTATCGTACTCTACGGATTCCGTCTGACACTGACACAGGTCGCAGCCGTAGGACTTCCGGCGGTCATTGTAGATACCGTCATCGTAGCGGGAACCATCTTCCTGGGTGTATGGCTGGGAAAAATGATGAAAATGGACAAAGACACTTCCCTCATGACAGCTACCGGTAGCGCCATCTGTGGAGCTGCTGCCGTACTGGGTGCTGAACCGGTCGTAAAATGTGAAGGACATAAAACAGCCATTGCCGTATCGACTGTAGTCATCTTCGGAACCATCTCCATGTTCCTCTATCCCATCATGTACCGTGCCGGATTGCTGGATGCCCTGGGCAATACAGGAGTAGCCATCTACACCGGAAGTACCCTGCATGAGGTAGCCCACGTGGCAGGTGCCGGAAATGCCATGGACCCGACCGACACTTTGGGAATTGCCGGAACAGCCACTATTACCAAAATGATTCGTGTGATGATGCTAGCTCCGGTATTGGTCATCATGAGCTTCGCCCTGGCAGGCAGAAAGAAAAACAATGCGGAAGGAAAAGCCGAAAAGAGCAAGATTACCATTCCTTGGTTTGCCTTTGGATTCATCGGTATCATCTGTGTGAACTCCCTGCTGCAATACCTGACAGGTGCTGAAACAGTAAAGGATATTCCGCTGAACGGTGCCATTGAATACATCGATACCTTCATGCTGACCATGGCTATGACGGCACTAGGTACAGATACCAGCCTAGAAAAATTCAAGCAAGCCGGAGCCAAACCGTTCCTGCTGGCAGGGTTGCTCTACATCTGGTTGCTAGTGGGCGGATACCTGCTCACGCAGTACATCACTCCGATGTTCGCCTAAGAAAACCTGCTCATACAAATACATAAAATGAATGGAGGCAGCCTTTCGGGTTGCCTCCATTCATTTTATGTAATTATACATTATTTATTGCGATACTGTTTGGGCGACATTCCCGTGTAACGCTTGAAATACTTCCCGAAAAAGGAAATATCCGAAAAATTCAGCGAATAAGCCACTTCCTGTACAGTCATGTCTGTAGAACGAAGTTTTGCCTGTGCATCCCGTATGATAAAGGAAGAAAGAATATCAGTCAGTGTTTTTCCTGTTACTTTTTTCACTGTCGTACTCAAATGCTGAGGAGACAGATGCAATTTTTCGGCATAAAAAGATACATTGCGTTCTGTCTTATAGTATTGCACAATAATTCGTACCAGTTCTTTCACTATTTCCTGGTTACGATTATACCTCGGTGAATTATCCTCTCCCCTCTTCTTATATACTCCGCCCAATGCCAGCAAAAGCTGCGTATAAATCAAGCCAACCTGCATTTCCGTCATTTCTTCCTGTATTTTCTGACGACGAATCAACAGACGAATACTGTCACGGAACAATTCAAATTTTTCTTTTTGCATTTCTATTACCGGACGTTCAAATATATAAGGAGTGTATTCCACCGTATAAGAAAACAATTTAGCTCCTTCTATCAGTTTTCTGGAGAAAGCCACAAATATAAACCGGCAATCCGTGCTTTGTTCTTCAATTTGGAAAAATACACCCGGAAACAAAATGGCCAGCGCTCCTTCCTTCATTTCATAATGCGTCAAGTGAATCTTCACACGACAATTTCCCCTCAGACACAAAAGGAAAAGGCATCCCGGAAAAGGAGCAGAAACCTGAAACAACTGTCTGAAGCCGCCCGTCATGTCTATACCTGCTATCATATTCTGATCTTCAGGCAACAAATCAAGCTTTTCCAATTTTTTCATTCTATCACTCTTTTATTCAAGGCAAATATAGAGGTTCTCCCAATAGATTCCAACACAAAGGAATACACAATGAGTTAAAAAGAAAAAAGAAAAGCCGGATATGCTCCGGCCTTTTACTAATCCTTTATTTCTTCAATAGGCACCACATCTTCTATCTTGCTCTTTGTCTTGCGGAAACGCAGCAACCGGAAAAGATCCATCAAAGCATATATAATGGACGATACTCCCAGCACGATAAAAGGGATTTCTGCTGTTTCAAACGGATTAAACAACACCGTAATGCCTGCGGCCAGGACCAGCACCGGCACCACATATACACCAAACGGCACCGGCATGAACGAACGGGCTGCAATCAGATTGGCCAGCTGACTGATTCCTCCCAGAACCAGCAACACGCCAAGTACATACATCAACACGCCCACAAAAAAAGAGGGCATGATAATGAGCCATATTCCAAAAAGAGTGCTCCCCAAGGCCACAATCGGAAATACCGGACGAGGAGCCTCTGCCTTTCTCCGATTCAGCATGGCCAAATAAGTGAACAATCCCACTAAACCGGGAATCAGAAACAACACCCCAATGGTAATTACCAGGTAATTCACCGCCACATCAGGCCATGTCACGAGCAGGATTCCGAGAATCAATGCACAAAGTGATCCTACCAATGCATAATTCAAAGATTTCATACTTTCATCTGTTTAAAATTCATTACTCAAAGGTAATAAAAAAGCATCAATCTACAAACAAATCTTTCAAAAGGATAATTAAGAGATTATCCCGCATAACTATGCATACCTCCTAACACATAGTTCACTCCAAAATATGTCATCAATACCGTGGAAAAGGCTAAAATCAAATATAAGTGAAAGACACTTGGATGACGAAATAAGGAAAAACTTTTCCCATGAAAAGCTGCTCCGTAAATCAGAAAAGTGATTAAAGCCCACACCTCTTTCGGGTCCCATGTCCAATAACTCCCCCAGGAAACATTAGCCCAGACCGCTCCAATAAAAATACCTATACCTAGCAACAATACTGCAGGATAGAGTAACAATCGGCAACATAACGTGAGACGTTGCATCTGAGCCACCTGTTTCCGTACCGCAAGTGCCAAGATACTGCACAGGCAAATAAAGGCAAACAATGCATATGAAATCATGATAATGGACACATGGATACTCAACCAAGGAGAAAGCAACACTGGCATCAATGGGGTAATCTGCGGATTCTTTTCTCCCAACCAGGCAACCAACAACACCCATCCGGACAGCAACAACCCTGACGGCAAAAGCAACACCAAACGACGTTGCCAGATACAAGCACCCAGCAGCAGACAACCGGCTAGAAAAAGCATCGTTTCCGGCCCATTTCCAAGCGGGATACGACCTCCAATATACCATCGAAGCAGATAAGCCCCCCAATGTACAAGACACGATGTCCAAAGCCCAACCTTCAATACAACATAAACCCAATTTCGTCTATAGTTGCCTTGAGGAACTACCACATAAAAACGTAACCACCAGAAAAAGCCTACAATTCCCAGAAAAAGGTTGCACATAAACAAAATTTTGGAAAAAGGAATCGCATTGTAGCACAATTCCGCCAGAACCCGAAGAGATGACAATGGCTCTACACTTCCATCAGTCGGCAAAGGTCGGATAAGCGTACCCTTTTTCAACATCAAGACCATACCCACTTTTTCATCCAGTTCCCGTATCTCTTTCTCCAATTTCTCCGCCTGATGCTGTTCCAGCCATCCTTTAAGCCCACTCTGTCTTTTTCTCTGCCATTCATTCCACACTTTTTCCAAACGATAACTCTTTCCGTCGAATAAATCCACCAAGGCTACATGGTCAGACTTCAACTTTAACATCTGACGAAGATTTTCACTCTTCACGTAAAACATTGGTTCATGCTGCCATTCTTCAGGATATAGTAACCAGCTTGCTACGACCTGTTCCGGAGTCAAGCCTTGGTAGGAGGAACTCCCACATAACTTCAACGTAAAATCACGGGCCAAAGTATTAAACGGTACCACCCGATCCTGATAAATGACTTGACGTGTTTTCAACTTTTCTGCATCCTGCCGTGCCAATACACGCACTGGCTGAGCCTGCAGAACTGGTAATGATATTCCCCATAGCGCACAAATCAAGCCTACCTTTCTCCAAGCTGGATGATGCAACAAGTTCCAAAAGGTTTCCCTCCGACTCACCAGCAGACTGACTGCAGAAAAAAGCAAACACACATATCCTGCATAGGTCACAACAATGCCCCAAGGATCATAATTGACACTCAACCAACTACCAGACCAATCTGTATCGAAAGACGACTGATAAAAACGATAACCGTCTACCGAAAGAATATGATTCATTGAAATGACTTCCTTACGTTCTTCTCCCTCCACTCGGCAGGTCACATAACTTAAATAATCCATCGGAGCTTCCGTACCTGGATAATATGCCACTCTGAAACTGTCCAATCGAATATGGAAAGGCATTTCTCGTAATACCTGATCGGAAGTTCCGACAAACTGACTGATTTCCTTCCCTTGTTCAAGATGTACATACCCTTTCTCTCCCGTCAAAAAGGTAAGCAAGGCCCCTCCCAATATGACCAGGAGGGAGCCGTGCCACCACACAACGGAGAAACGCATTCCCAGCCGGTACTTTCCCAGCACCCGCAACAGGACACAAGCTAACGTTCCCCACAAGCTACAAAACCAAAAAGAACGATAAATATGAGTTTCCACAAAAGAAGTTCCATATGCTTGCTCCAGCAAAGTGGCTGCAACCAACACTATAATCAGGGTTACATAAAGAAAGATTCCAACTATTTTCCATCCACGTACTTCCATAGATTTCAAAAATCAGGATAAAGCGTGTTTTTCTGTGCCCTTGTACCCATACATTCCATTTCAATAAGCCAACCTGGACGGCAAACAGGAGCCAGCAGAATCACTTTCGGAATTTCTGGGAAACGCTGGTCGAACATCTCACGTACCGTCACATAATCTGCCCCATCACGTAGATATACCAACATTTGTCCAATATCTTCAAACGACATCTCTGCCTCTCCAAGCAAGGCCTCCACATTTTGCCACATCCGTTCAGTCTGCCGGCGAATATCACCCGGATAAACAATGTCTCCATTCCGGTTAATACTGGCTGTGCCAGAGATGAAAACCTGACGACGATCTCCATAATCCACATACGTTCCACGTTCAAAGCTCACTCCATACTCATAAGTCGGATTCAAGTAATCGCGTGCATATAAATAGTGTATTTGTTCCCGACAAAGCCCCAATACGGCATACGTATCCATCTGCACCAAAACTCCAGCATCAGCATGACGTCCGCTAATACCTGTACTTGCAATATAATGCGTCTGTGGAGTAAGCCCTTGAGTGACAAATACCTCATTACGGGCCTTAACTACCCCAGCATAATTCACATCGATATTTTGCACGAAAAACCAGGTCCGAATACAGTTCTCAGCCAAATGTCCTCCCCATGCAATCAACTGGAGAATATAATCATTCAGCAACAAACGGGTCTGGTACTCCGAATTGGCCGCACGATTGCAAGCCGTTCCGCCCCATAAATGCCGATAACTACCATGCGAAACTTCAAACAAGCCGTTTTCAAGAGAACTACTCTGCATCTCCGACTGCAAATATACCCACATGGCAATCTTACTGCCATCCAAAGGCGGCTGCTCTACTATGGAGCAGGCACAAGTTGTGCTCTCGGGTACTTGTGCTGCCAGCCAGTCAGCCTGATTGGCCGCATCACTCAAGAAATAACGCTTGAACACGGCAACCGCCCCTTTCAATTCGTTTTCCAATAAAGCATAATATGTATCGAGTACCGCATCCAATTGTTCTTTATATGTCAAGGAAGGCCGAATGACATGAATCATGACTTGATATTCATTCACCCCTTCCTCTTGTGTAAAACATGAGATCTCGACTAAAGTCTTTTCTTGTAACTTGTGAATTCGTTGTTGTTTGTGGCTCATAATCAATCTAATTTATCGATCAAGGCTTTGCGCCTTCAGTTATCCAGTCGTCTATCAAATTTAATAATACAGGTTCTGCTGAAAGAATATCCTGATGGTCATGGTGTACATGTCCATTCTCGTTCAACACCAAGTGCAGAAAACTATGCTCAGCGTCTTCCGGCTCTACCCTCTTCCAGTCTGGTTGTACAGAAGAAGGCACGTCTACCAGTTGCTCGTAACTTTTTCCTTCGGTCAGAAACAGACCGGCAGCCGCCGATGTACTTCCTCCGTGGCAGTTTACACACCGAGAATCGAACACATGCTCCTGAATGGCTTGAAACATGCCTACCGACTGCTCACCTACCTCCAGACGGATGGTATCTTCCGTCACTTCCGAACAGTCTACCTTAACAAAAGTAACAACCCGCTCCCGGATACGGTTAATGACACACAATTCGACCTGTGTCACCTCATCCGTCACTCCCGACATCACGACCTGAATCGTTCCATCCTCTTCTGCCTGCGAAGGCATCACATTGGCAGAAGTCAGAGCATATTCACTTTTTGCATCAAAACCAGCCACTACCACCGTATAGCCCGAGGGCCAACTCTCAATGCCGGATACCTTTCCGATAAACTTTACCGTACGTCCTCCTTCTGCTGTGACAGAGACGGTATCATAAATTCGCCCTTCATCACAAGCAGTCAGCCATCCGGAAACAGCCACCCAAAGTATCCATAGAAACATATTTTTTCTCATACCCATTTCCTTTCCTTAGAATGTGTACTGAAGCAGTACCGTAGCGCTATGGGTAGCAATCCCCAAATCGTCATTATCACGGTCCAACTGTGTATCGTGCCCCCAGCGTCCCACAAACTGATACATAGCCTGCAATTTCAGGTTACATCCCCTGAAGAAATAGTTCACTCCTACTGCCGGCATATTCATAAATCCGTTTGTATCCATCCCGTTACGATTGAAAAAATCATAGCGAGCCGTAGCCTGCAAACGGGATGTCACAAAATAACCTCCCTGCACATATCCTCCCAAGTAATGATAAGCCTCATCAATTTTCTGTCGCTTGGTAAAACCGACACGCATATAATACAACTCCGCACCCAAATACAGTTTTCTTTTCAACATGGCAAACTCTAATCCGGCACGATAATCGTTCGTACTTTCATTCTCGCTTTCTACGTTCAACGAAGTAGATACCCCGAACATCAGCTTGTCTTCTTTCAGGCGATTGGGATTACCTTGCGTAGAAGGCATCACTCCTTTCGGCATATAAGTAAACCGTCCAGCATACAGCAAGGAAGGAATGTGCCAATCATCACTGAATGTCTTCCCTGCCGTATTGACCGATATACCCGTTCCATTAAAGAGTCCGACTTCATACCCAAATCTATCTGCTAACAAACCGTGGACTTCTACCCCCAAATCGAATCCCGTACCAATATTGGGAGTCACGGCATTCAACGAATAAGGCAAGATTACAGAGGAGGTCAACGAGAGCGGAAGAGAAGGCATCAATGTTTCTCCTAAAGTAGTCAGATAACCGTGTGAAAAAGGTGTCTTGAACTTTCCGACACGAATGGAAAACTGTTTTTTCAATTCTACATCAAACCATGCCTGCTGCAACAACGCTGCCCCTGTAGCTGCCGCATTAAGTGAAAGATTGAAAGAAACCTTTCCAAAAGCCTTTCCTGTAAATCCCAACACCGCATAAGGAATAGCAAATCCAGAATTAGCCACATTATCCTGATTATACGCCTTATCCAGCCCTTCATCGTCATACCAGTTGAAGTTTGCACTGGTCTGTACCAGCAGATAAGGCTTGAACACAAAGTCGCCCTTTTTAGAAGCGATGGTAAATCCCTCTCTCCCGGCCAGCGACACAACACCGTTTTCCGTATCCTCTTCATGCTGTGCCAAAACTGTCAGCGGCATCATGGCAGCCAGACACATCGCAATCATTATTCTTTTCATAAATCGTTCGTTTCAGTTCTAAAAATTAAAGTGAATTCAAAAACGCAATCAGCGCATCACGGTCTTCCTTACTCATGCGTTTGAACAGATTTTTCGAGGCTTCTGCCTCTCCTCCGTGCCACATGATGGCCTCCACCAGGTTACGGGCACGCCCGTCGTGCAGGAAATACGTATGACCGTTCACCACTTCCTGCAGGCCGATGCCCCACAAAGGAGTCGTACGCCATTCATTTCCGCGAGCCAGTCCACTCACATAATTGTCGTTCAACCCTACCCCCATGATCTCCGACCCCATGTCGTGCAGCAAAAAATCAGAATATGGATGAATGGTTTGATTTCCTAACCACGGCAATTCCGTTCCATTCAGTAAAGTAGCTCCTCTTGTCTTTGTGTGCAAAGTAGTAACATGACAAAGATGGCACTTTGCCTCGTAAAATTTCTGCTCACCTTGCTGTACCTGTGCATCATTCACATTCCGCCGAGCCGGCACTCCCAAACAATGCATATAAAGGTCCACATCTTCCATATCCTCCGTCGACACATCCAACTGATCGTACGAGAGCCCCATCATGCTTCCCTGATCCATCTGTATCTGTCCCTCGCAGATTTCTTCCGGATAACGGCTGTTGGTCACTCCCATGTCACTGGAAAATCCCAGCTCCACCGTCAGGTCGGCATGCTGTGCCTTGTTGCCTGAAAGTCCCAAACGGGTCACGCCACGCTCACTGATATAATTACACCGCCCACTAATACCGTATTCCGGATAATTGCTTTTGGCTGCCAGTGCTTCAATCTCTGTTTGGTCAAGTGCCATCATCTGCCCCATCCCAACATGACGCAACGGAATGCGAACAGAACAGAACAAATCTTCCGGACGAATACTGTCGGCATACCATTCTGTTATGGTATAAGTCGGCTTACAAAGCTCATACGTTTCTCCATCAGGAAATTCAAACGTCTGATAATCATATTTCACCGAAAGTTTTCCTTCCGGTTTGACTCCGTAGATAGCCTGATCGTGCAACACACGCCCATAGTTCTGGAAAAAAGCTCCATTCTTTCGAGTAATATACACCAGCATGGAAGAAAAACCGTAATTTCCCGAGCCACCTTCGCTCCATAATGTCGGTTTGGTACGCCCCGCATTCCGGTGGCAGCTTCCACATGAATATCCGGCATATACCGGTCCCAGTCCACCGCCCTGATTGCTGCTGGTACGTACATCGTCATACAATCCATCACCGTCATTAAAACGGGTACTATAGATTCCCGAAACCCATGGAGCTTCAAAATCGTATGCTTTCGACGAGGCTAGAAAATTGGTAGCAGTACCGGCGGACAATGCATATCCATCCGGTACTTCCACATATTGCTGGTCAATGCCTTCCTTGTGACAGCCCCACAAACAGCCAGGCAAAAAAACATATAATACAAACTTCAAAATCCTCCTCATTCTTCTTTCATTTAATATAGCCATGTTTCAATCCACCGAACGAGCCTGTCCGTCTTTGAACAACAGAAATTCCAGTGTATGGAAACCACGTACATTCTGTGCGGCAGAAATACTTTCACTATCTTCCGAATAGTCACCGCTCCATTCCATCTGACTGTAATCTCCCGAATTCAAAATATTTACGATGGCTGCCTGGTCAAGCGGCCAGCTGTCCATGTTCGGATCCAGTCCCTGGTCGGCTACAGGACCAAACAAAAACGCCTCACTCATTTCCCAAGGTTCACGGGCTGTAATCCAAGCATCACACGCATCCTTAAATGCCTGATTGGTCGGATTGGCAGCCAACGCATTCACTTTCTCATACAAAGTACCAACCTTCGACTTCAAATCAGCATAAGTAGGCAACACCACTACATCTACATAATTCTCTACCACCGGACTCAATACATTTTCAGATAATGCATCACAAGCTGGCTTCAACTGATTTTTCAGCAATACACTCAACTCACTGCAAGCTTCCTGTGCAGCCAGACTCTGTCCACTATTGATATGATTACGGAAAGGCTGAGGTATGGCCAGAATTTTATCGTAAGCATTCTTGATAGCTGTCAAGGTATTGTCGGCCAATTCCTGTTGGCCGTTGTTTACCAACGCTGCATACAACGATTTTCCAGCCACCTGACTCTTATCGATTGTAGCCCCACTGATCAATGACTCGCTACGTACTCCACAAATTGCATTGCAAATGGATACGATGTTATTGGAATAATCCTCACGTGAATGCCAGCTATACCACGACTCTACGGCATAAAGCGCTTCGGTCACGTTCCCTGCCTGATATTTGGAATAAGGATCACCGATTTTTGTCTCCCCCACTTCATTGGCGATATCCACACAACCATCTATCACCTGTTGCACGCACGAACCTGCACTGTTGAACGGAGCACTGTGGTTTTTAAAAGTTGTGGCATAACTTTCACCTCCTTTATAGGACACCGCCCAATAATCATACAAATCGGAAGCATCCTTACGGAGCAGAGTCACTACGGCTTTCATGTAATTATTCCAACTAGCAGCATTTTCCGATGTATAATCTATATCGGCCGCATCAATCGGTTCTGGTTGAGGATCATCATTGTTACTGCACGCGGTTGAAGCAAAAGCCAAGCCTACCGCAAAGGCTGCGGCATAAAAGAAATTCTTTTTCATATTCATAATCATTTTTAGGATTTAACAGATTCATTTTTTGAAGAACCAGCCTACGTATGCCAGTCCGATGGAAAACTCATTTTCACTGGTATAAGGCCCTGTACCAAACATCTTTCCTGTACCAATCTGACGAGTGGTATAATCCGCCTTTACCACCAGATTCGGCAATGCAAACCAGTTCAGTCCAGCCACCCACATGCTCACCTTATTACGCAAGTCCATAGTTTGTCCCACTTCTCCCTTCTCCTGCGGATTATAGTATTCATAGCGGAGAAATGGATAAATTACAGGAACCTTACAATTGTGATTGAAAATGGAGCGCAGATTAACACCTACTTCTCCGGCATAACTGGCCGCATTTTTTGCCACTGGCACCACCCGACTGTAGGAAGCATTGTTCGAAAGGCGGACATTCTTACTACTAATAAACTTAGAATTCGTCAAATTTCCATACAGCACATTGGCGCGCAGCGTCACGTAATCATTCTTATACTGCAAGTCACCTGAATAAATTCGCAGCGGAGCCTTCCGGCCTTCATAAAAGTCTGGTTTGTCGGAATTGCCGGCAGTATTGGCACAATAATAAAAAGAACCTCCCACACGCAGTCCCGGCACTCCCCGATAGTCCAATCGAACCACATAACCGGGAGAGTTGAAGTTATCTTCTTCAAAAATTCCTTGCTTGCCACTACCTACCCATGTATTCCGGTCGAAACCATTCGCATTCAAACCCGCTACGACCAGCACCTGATAATCAAACGTGGTATATCCCTTACCAAACGTACCGAAAAACTCAATCCCGGTCTCATGCCACGTAGAAGGAAGAATCGTCGTTTCTCCTTCCGGGCGCACTGTTCCAAAAAAATTAACCGGCTCATGATGCGCATTGGTCAGCCCCACAGGCACTATGATATGCCCGGCCCGCACGTTGAAAGCCGGATGAATCAGACGGGTAATATGAAACTGTTCCAAGGCCACTTCTCCTCCTTTTTCCATTTCGGTCTCATACTCGCCGTTCTCTGAGTTTTCAAGTTCCATAGCCGTACCTACTCCTCCGGATTCAAATTCTATCTCCGCTCCCAAAATCCATTTAGGAGTAAACTTATAATCAAAAGCCAAAACAAAACGTGGAATGGAAATCGTATTCCGATGGTCACGGGTATTCCCGTTCGGATTTCCATAATAGCGATTAATACCATAATCCTTGAAACTGGCCACAGCCTCTCCATACCCTCCTACACGAAAGCGGGTATATCCGTCTTTGTCCACACGTTGCTTCTGTATCGTTGTTTTCACATATTCTTCAGCTACCTGCACCGAATCAACTTCACTAGCTGAAGCAGCTCCCGCAATACAACAAAGAGCAGTAAAAAATAAACTAACTTTTTTTTTCATTTCTCTGCGATTTTGAACATCGCAAAGGTAAACTACCCAAAAAAGTTTATCAATACCTAAAAATCACGAAAACAACAAACAAAACCTACTTATTTCTCAGTATATATCCAACTTAATTTTTACATAAATCAGGACACCCTTATATTGCTGGTTTATAGAAACATAGAATAAATCGGTGGATAATTATCCTTTTAAACTTCTCCTTATAATCCTCCATTATATACCTAAAAGAGACTAATCCCAATATACCAGTCCAGCCCCAATTCATTTATTAAATTGAAACATTCACTAGAACATAGAAACCAACTTACCTCGGCATAAATATGACAAGGTATTTTCATGAAAACACTTTGAAGAAATGAATGAAACAAAATGAAATCACCTTTGACCTACCCGTACAAAATGAACATTATCTCAAATTAAACTGCCTCCAAAAGTTAAACACAAAACTTTTTGGAGGCAGCACAAAACAAAATTAGAATGACCCCTATTTTTCAAAACAGATACAACAAGAACCAATCAGTAATTGCTCAATTATCTATGGTGTATTCTTCAATGCCACGAATTGCCTCTTTGGCCTTACGACGCACTTGAACACAGTGTAAAATTCCTCCGACAGCACCCAATACAAAGCCGACACTACCCCCGTAGCATATCATTTCACCTCCCACTTTCGGATAGCTTTCGAACATAAACCATACAATCCAACACAAAGCAAAGGGAATACCGAAATAAAGCCATCTCAAACCAAGCTGGTTCATTCGTACCAATGCTTTGCTGATATCCAACAAGTTCCCCGTTGAAATGCAATCAATACTGACACCCTTATGGCTATATCGCTGGTAAATTCCGGCTATAATCAAAAACACAGAAGTAAAAACACAAAAGATCCACGAATATCCCATCAACAAGAAAAATGTATTGCAATACACCAGTGCGAAACCTATCAAAAAATAGATAAACCTTTTCTTCCGATTAATATAGGCAACCTTGTCCTGCGTAGAGTTTTTAAGTAACTTTTCACTAACGATGATTTCTTTGGCCAGCTTGTCCCTTAGCAACTGAATCTGTTGCTTCATCTCATCTAATTCAAATTCATCTACATAATTTTCCATGATAGCACAGTTAATGGTTCGACATTTTTTTCAACTCTTCTTTAATACGATACAAACGCACAGATACATTTTTGGTAGAAATTCCGACAATAGCACCGATTTCTTCATAACTCATATTTTCCAGCCACAACAAAACAATGGCACGATCAAAAGGATTCAGCCGATGAATGCGGTCATAGAGCAGACGAATCTGCTTGGAACTTTCATCTTTATCTTCAAACAGATTGATATCCATGGTCAAAGGAACAACAGCACGCCTTTTCTTTTTCCTTTCGTATGAAATGCAGGTATTGAAACTCACTTTCCATATCCATGTATTGACGTTAGTAAGATTCTTGAAAGAATCATATCCTTTCCAAAGATTAATAAGCACTTCCTGAAAAAGATCACTTACTTCATCAGCATCCTTCGAGAACATAAAACACACCGTATAAATGGTACTCTTATGCTCTTTGACCATTTGCGCAAATGCAGTATCCAATGTTTTCATATCGTATGAATTTGTTTTTGACCATTAGACGCTTAGACCATCAGAAAAACTACACAAAAGTAGAAACTTTTTTAAAGAAAATACGGAAATACAGAAGTAGGAACAAAGTTATCCCAAGTAATATGCTCGTTTTCCAACAACTGTTCTCAATTTTCTCAAAGACAACATTCCAACTTACCTCGTCACGAACGTGACGATATCTTGACACAAACGTGACGCGCTCTTATCAGCAACGTGACGAGGTCTCCGCACGATTGTACCGAGGTATATTCATAAAGACACTTTACCAAAATAAATGGGACAAAAGAGAATCATCTCTACTTGCCCCATACAAAAACAGAAGAGGGACGCACGGTTGAACATGCATCCCTCTTTCCTATGCTATGGTGATTTTTTAAATCAAGAATCCCAGCAAAATACCGGCAGCTACTGCCGAACCGATGACACCGGCCACGTTCGGACCCATGGCGTGCATCAGCAGGTAGTTACTCGGATCGTATTCCAACCCTACCACCTGCGAAATACGGGCAGAGTCGGGTACCGCAGATACACCGGCATTACCAATAAGCGGATTGATTTTATCGTTTTTGGGAAGAATCAGGTTGAATATCTTCACGAAAATCACACCGGAAGCGGTGGCAATCACGAATGACAAGGCACCCAGACCGAAAATCTTCAAAGAGTCCACGGTCAGGAACTCAGAAGCCTGCGTGGAAGCTCCCACGGTAAGTCCCAACAGGATAGTGATGGTATCAATCAGCGGACCACGGGCTGTTTCAGCCAGACGACGGGTCACGCCACTTTCCTTCAACAAGTTACCGAAGAACAGCATACCCAGCAAAGGCAAACCGGACGGAACCAGGAAACAGGTCAACAACAAGCCTACAATCGGGAACATCACCTTTTCTGTGTGGGATACGGCACGAGGTGCTTTCATGCGGATCAGCCGCTCCTTCTTGGTGGTAAGCAAACGCATGATAGGCGGTTGTATCACAGGTACAAGGGCCATGTAAGAATAAGCCGACACGGCAATCGCTCCCATCAAGTTAGGTGCCAGCTTGGACGAAAGGAAAATAGCTGTCGGACCGTCGGCACCACCAATAATACCGATGGCTCCTGCCTGCATCGGGTCGAACCCCCAAGCAAGGGCAATCATGTAAGCTCCAAAAATACCGAACTGTGCAGCCGCCCCAATCAACATCAGCTTTGGATTGGATATCAAGGCCGAAAAATCGGTCATGGCCCCGATACCCAAGAAGATGAGGGGCGGATACCAGCCGGAGGTCACTCCCTGGTATAGAATATTCAGAACGGAACCCTCTTCATAAAGCCCGACTTTCAGGCCAGCCTCCATGTTGAAGGGAATGTTACCAATCAAGATACCAAAGCCGATGGGAATCAGTAACATCGGCTCAAACTCTTTTGCCACAGCCAGATAAATGAAAAAGATACCGACCAGAATCATCACCACATGCTGGATAGTGGCGTTATGAAAGCCGGTATAGGTCCAGAAATCGGCCAGGTTATTCTGTAAAAAACTAGCAAATTCTCCCATAATTATTCAATGATTATCAGGTCTGTACCTTCGAGTATTGATTCTCCTTTGCTCACCTTGATGGCAGTCACCTTACCGTCACGGTCGGCTTTGATGTCGTTTTCCATCTTCATGGCTTCAAGCACAAGCAGCGTCTGCCCACGTTTCACGGTATCTCCTTCTTTCACCTTGATTTCCAGAATGACACCCGGAAGCGGAGACTTGATACCCGATTTGCTTCCTGCTACTACCGGACGGCTTACAGCTGGAGGAGGAGCAGCCGGAGTGGTAGCTGCCGTGCGAACTACCGGTTTAATTTTCGGACCGGCCTTTTTCTCCAGTTCTACGGTATAGGCCGTTCCATTCACTTCTACATGTACGTTGTTGTCTTCTATGTCTCCCACGGTCACCTTATAAAGATTTCCGTTGATTTTATATCTGTATTCTTTCATGGTTATCTTTTTCTTTAGAGGTTATTTCTTATGAGGAGTCTCACGCAAGGTATAAATCTTGGAACTCCATGGTGAATAGCTTCGTTTCACCCGACTGATGGTCAGAATGGTTTCTTCCACATCGTGGTCGGCACCTTGGGCTTCATGCAAAGCCATGGAAATGGCGGCAATCACTTCACCCGGAGCTTCACCTAGCTTGCGTTCCTTTGCCTCCTGCTTGTCGGTCACATTCTGGGCCTTCATCGCATTGCGTTTACGCAACTTGACAGCCAACTTACCTACAAACTTGAAACAGAGGTAAAGCAATATCAACCCGAAAAATACCACGCTCATAGCAGAAATGGCCATGCCGATACCTACCGGGTCATGCTGTTCGAACTTTTCCATCTTCGGGTTGCTTTCAATGGTCTGGTTGTTGGTGCTCGGAGTCACGTATTTATCCTCGCTTCCACCTTTTACCTCCCATTCCTTAGAACCATCCCCCACACGTGCATACGACTGATCGGCTTGAAGCACACCTGCCGGAACGACTACCTGGTCTAACAGCTTCTTACCCGAATCATACAAACCAATCCAGTTGTCCTGTGTCTTGCTCAAGACAAAATTCGTATGGAACGTACCTCTTCTTGGTGCACCGTCAGCCCAAAACAAGGCATGCTGGCGAGGCTTCAACAGGGTCAACACATCCCCTTTCGGAATAAAATAAGAAAGGGTATCACCAGGCTGACTACTTACCCTCAGATAACATCCAGCCAAGTCGGCACTACTGTATGCTCTGTTGAATATTTCCACCCATCCACTGTGTACGCCATAATCGTCCTGAAAATTGGCTTCATTATCCACCAGCACCTCATTGATGAGCAGCTTGGAAGTGGTGTTCTGTTCTTTACAGGACGAGAAACCAACCAACAGCAACAGGGCCAGAAATATTCCGCTTTTATGTATTTTCATCATTATTGTCGTTTTTTAGTTACTATTACAAAGGAATATTACCGTGTTTCTTGGCCGGATTGGTCAGTTTCTTGGTCTGCAACTGCTGCAAGGCGCGGATAATACGGAAACGCGTGTTACGCGGCTCAATGACATCATCAATATAGCCATACTTAGCTGCATTATACGGGTTGGCAAACAGCTTCGTATATTCAGCTTCCTTCTCTGCCATGAAGGCTTTCGGGTCGGGAGCTTCCTTGGCTTCCTTAGCATACAACACTTCTACAGCACCGGCTCCACCCATTACGGCAATTTCGGCAGTTGGCCATGCATAATTCATGTCGCCCCGCAACTGCTTACAGCTCATCACAATGTGAGAACCTCCATACGACTTGCGAAGAGTAACCGTCACTTTAGGTACAGTGGCCTCTCCATAAGCATACAACAGTTTGGCTCCGTGCAGAATGACGGCATTGTATTCTTGTCCCGTACCCGGCAAGAAGCCCGGCACATCCACCAATGATACGATAGGAATATTGAAAGCGTCACAGAAACGGACGAAACGAGCGGCTTTACGGGATGCATTGCAATCGAGCACACCGGCCAGAAACTTCGGTTGGTTGGCAACGATACCGACCGACTGTCCGTTAAAGCGAGCAAAACCGATGATGATATTCTTGGCAAAATCACGCTGCACTTCGAGAAACTCCCCATTATCGACAATGGCACCGATTACTTCGTACATATCGTATGCCTTGTTCGGGCTGTCAGGAATAATTTCGTTGAGTGAATCTTCCAAACGATCAATCGGGTCCATACAGTCCACATAAGGAGGCTCTTCCAGATTGTTCTGTGGGATATAGCTCAACAATTTACGAATCAATGCCAAGCCTTCTTCTTCAGTAGCTGCCGTAAAATGCGTCACACCTGAACGAGTGGAATGGACACTGGCACCTCCCAAATCTTCCTGTGACACATCCTCTCCTGTCACCGTTTTCACTACCTTCGGACCTGTAAGGAACATGTAAGAAGTACCTTCCATCATCAAGGTGAAGTCTGTCAAGGCCGGAGAATATACTGCACCTCCTGCACAAGGACCAAAGATACCGGAAATCTGCGGAATCACTCCTGAAGCTAGGATATTGCGCTGGAAAATTTCCGCATAACCCGCCAAGGCATTGATACCTTCCTGAATACGTGCACCTCCAGAGTCGTTCAATCCGATACATGGCGCCCCCATCTTCATGGCCATATCCATCACCTTACAAATTTTCAACGACATGGTTTCTGACAAGGAACCGGCAGAAACGGTGAAATCCTGAGCAAAAACATAAACCAGACGGCCTTCGATAGTCCCGTAACCGGTTACGACGCCGTCTCCCAAATAATGTTTCTTGTCCATTCCGAAATTTGTACAGCGATGCTGCACGAACATGTCCATTTCTTCAAAGCTTCCTTCATCAAGGAGCATGGCTATACGTTCACGTGCAGTGTACTTTCCTTTATCATGTTGTTTGTCGATGGCTTTCGTGCCGCCACCCAGACGAGCCTGCGCACGAAGCTCTATCAGTTCTTTTACTTTTTCAAGTTGGTTACTCATGGTATTAGTCTTTAATATGGATAAAATAAAAAAGAGGTTTCTGCCGGGTTATTTTTCACAAAGTTCTGTCAATACTCCCATGGTTGATTTCGGGTGCAGGAAAGCAATATGCAGTCCTTCTGCTCCTTTACGGGGAACCTTGTCAATCAAACGGATTCCTGCTTCTTCTGCCTGTGCCAACGCATTTGCCACTCCGTCTTCTACTGCAAAAGCCACATGATGTACGCCCATCCCGCGGTTTTCAATAAACTTGGCTATAGTACTGTCCGGACCCGTCGGTTCCAATAATTCGATTTTTGTGTCACCACATTTCAAGAAAGCAGTCTTTACCTTCTGGTCTTCTACGGTTTCTATGTTATAGCATTTCAATCCGAGGACGTTTTCATAATAAGGAAGGGCTTCTTCAATACTTTTGACTGCGATGCCCAAATGTTCAATGTGAGAAATTTTCATAATAGAATTGTTTTTTATGGGTATTAATTTAAAGCTGTGTATCAGATACACACAGACAAAGAAAAGAAAATTGCGGTGAAAAAAGAAACTTTTTGACGATTTTTTCAAAGAATACCCGTTGTTTAAAGAGAGCTTAATCCCTTTATGGCTTCCGTTTCAACAGCTATACATAGATTTTGGTAAGTAATCGGTTGAGCCACCCCCAACGCACATGAAACCAACGACGGCTGCTCATCTGCTTTCCTCCAAAACGCAGAATAAAGTCGCGATAACCGTATTTCTTAAAAGGCAGACCGGCATCAATAAACTCAAAGTGATCACATCCTTGTGAACGGGCATATCGAATGGCTCCCCATACAGCCAGCACACCCGGATACTGCAAAGGATAACTTTTACGCATCCCTCCGGAGAATAAAAGGTAGGCATCACTCCCCGAGAACAGACATACGGACCCCCCAATAATTTTATCCTTGTAACGCACGATAAAAATCTTTCCACAATGGGAAAAATGTTCCAACAAAGTACTGAAAAATCCTATATCCGGCAAATAACGGTGAATTTTGGGCGAATAATAACGTTTTAACATGCTAAAAAAAGCGTTCAGCTCTTCCTTTGTATGAGCCACCTCAATAACAGCCCCATTCTTCAGTCCGTGACTGATTTGCTTTTTACGGGAAGTACTCATCCATTTGTCCAAGGAATCATGGTGAAGAGAATTACGAACCCGTAGCCAGCGGACAGGGAAATAACCGTTCCGACGAAAATAGCGATAGCCAAACAGAGGCTCTTCCAAATTACGAAACTCCAACACAAAAGCCCGATCAGCAAATTGAAGGGTAAAATACGAGAGCAATTCCCGAAAAATCTCTTCCCTTCGGTAAGAGGAAGGAAAATATTCACCCACTCCATACGCATATCCTTTCTCCACAAAACGACTCAGGCGCGTACTCTTACGCAAAATACACAGTAACTTACCCACAGGGGTCACTCCTTCGTAAGCGACCAGTAAACGTGGACAGTATCCTTTCGTCTGTTCCAATACATGAAACAGTTCGGTAGAATGAAAGATGTTGGAACCCGGCAGTTCGGGTACATCCTTAGCGTGGTAATATGTAGCTAAACGGATGCTCATGTCACGCAAATTTACATTTTTTTATTGAGGATTTAACAGGGAAGCCTTATATTTGTCCACGTAAACTTATTTTTTATGGAAAACTTCAGTGATTTAATTAGAAACAGGCGAAGTATGCGTAAATTCACAGGTGAGGAACTTACCCAAGACCAAGTGCTCACCTTACTGAAAGCAGCCTTGATGTCTCCCTCATCCAAACGCTCCAACTGCTGGCAGTTTATTGTCATCGACGACAAAGACACATTGGAAAAGCTTTCTTTCTGCAAGGAATCGGGAGCTGCCTTTGTAAAAGATGCAGCGGTAGCCATTGTGGTTACAGCCGACCCTCTTGCCAGTGATGTGTGGATTGAAGATGCTTCCATCGCCTCTATCATGATACAATTGCAAGCCGAAGATCTGGGATTGGGAAGTTGCTGGGTCCAAATCAGGGAACGTTTCACAGCCAACGGTCTGTCTGCCAACGAATATGTCCACGAATTGCTGGATCTTCCCTTACAATTACAAGTACTGTCTATCATCGCCATAGGACACAAAGGAATGGAGCGAAAGCCTTTCGACGAGTCACACCTGCAATGGGAAAAGGTACACATTAATAAATATGGAGGAAAATAATGGCTACAGCAATAGGTAAACACAAGGATACGTACCGGGCTACCGCCGTTTTCCTCGTACTGACGGGACTGCTCTATCTGATTGACAAATGGGTGGGATTCGGGAATCTGGGACTACCATGGGTAATGCAGAAAGATACCATGCTACTCTATGCAGCCGTAATTTACCTATGGTTTAAAAGTGACAAGTCGGTTGGCCTCATTCTATTGGGTATCTGGCTGATACAAAACATCGGGCTGGTGATTTCCCTGCTGGGACAAATATCGACATTTCTGTTACCTGCAGTCCTGCTGGCCATTGGAGTTTTATTGTATTTCTTATCTTCACGCGGATGATGAACACGAATAACAAATCGATTGTATGCATCGGGGCTGGCAACGTGGCCACTCATCTTTCAAAAGCCTTGCAACAAAAGGGCTTCCAGTTACAGCAGGTGTACAGCCGAACCGAAGAGTCTGCCCGTACGTTAGCAGACATACTGGGATGCGAATGGACTACCCAACTGACACAAATCCACGCAAAAGCTGACATATACATTGTTTCGGTAAAAGATGCCGTACTGGAAACGGTTATTTCACAATTGACTCACTGCAATCCCAATGCGCTCTACCTGCATACGGCAGGAAGCATGCCCATGGAGGTGTGGAAAGGAAAACAAAAGAACTATGGCGTAGCATACCCCATGCAAACTTTCAGCAGGCAGCGGGAAGTACGGATAGAAGAAATTCCGTTCTTCATTGAAGCCAATACGGCAGAAAACCTTTTACAGCTCCGAAAGATTGCCGAAGTCTTGAGTCCCAAGGTATATGAAGTCACTTCTGCACAACGGAAATACCTGCACATCGCAGCCGTATTTGCCTGCAACTTCAGCAACCACATGTATGCCATCTGCGAGCATTTGCTCACGGCACATCAGCTGCCTTTTGAAACCATGCTGCCCCTGATTGACGAAACTGCCCGGAAAGTACACGAACTGCCGCCCGTCGAAGCGCAGACAGGCCCTGCCCGAAGGTATGACGAGAATGTCATCCACCGGCATCTGAACATGCTGAAAGAAGAAGAACCACAACTGGCCGAAATCTACCGGATACTGAGCCTGCATATCCACCAATATGAAACTGAACATCAGAAATAAAAATCCAAATATGATTAATTACGATTTGACGAAAATAAAAGCTCTGTTCTTCGACGTGGACGGAGTATTGAGTGCGGAAACCATTTTCCTGCACCCGGATGGAGAGCCGATGCGCTCTGTCGATATCAAAGACGGATATGCTCTTCAGTTAGCCGTGAAATGTGGCCTTCATGTAGCCATTATCACAGGAGGAAAAACAGAAGCCGTACGCAAACGCTACGAGGGATTGGGTATCAAGGATGTCTGCCTGGGAGCCGCCATCAAGACCCGTGAATATCAGGAATTGCTGACTAAATACAACCTACAACCGGAAGAAGTACTTTACATGGGAGACGATATTCCGGACTATGAAGTGATGCAACTGGTAGGATTGCCCTGCTGTCCGGCGGATGCAGCTCCGGAAATCAAAGCCATCAGCAAATACATTTCTCATTGCAAAGGTGGATATGGTTGCGGAAGAGATGTGATTGAACAGGTACTGAAAGCACAAGGAAAATGGATGGCCGGACAGGCCGCTTTTGGCTGGTAAACCATTGAAGATTTATAAAGACATGAAACCACTGGAGAATATTCAACATTATAAAATTGTATTGGCTTCCAATTCCCCGCGTCGCCAGGAATTGTTGAGCGGACTGAACCTAGGCTACACAATAAGAGTGTTACCGGGAATTGACGAAAGTTATCCGGATTACCTGAAAGGAGAAGAGATACCGATGTACATCTCACGTAAAAAAGCAGATGCCTATCGTAATACCATGGGAGAAGATGAACTGATTATCACGGCAGATACGGTAGTATACATCCACGGAAAAGTGTTAGGGAAACCCAAGTCGTTGGAAGAAGCCAAAGAGATGCTGCGGGAGCTTTCTGGTGATACCCACCAAGTGATTACCGGTGTTTGCCTGACCACCCGAGAAATACAACGCACGTTCTCGGCAATGACACAGGTAACCTTCGACACGCTGACCGAAGACGAAATAGAATTTTATGTAAAAACATATCAACCCTTGGATAAAGCCGGAGCCTACGGAGTGCAGGAATGGATTGGCTTCGTAGGTGTATCGAAATTGGAAGGTTCGTATTTCAATGTCATGGGACTCCCGGTGCAACGCCTGTACCAAGAGCTCAAGAAACTTTAATGCAAAACTCTAGAAAGGGCTGAATAGGTGTTTCGGCCCTTTATTTTTGCCTGCCAAATCAAACTGAAACCCCACCGCTCAGGAATTGTTTTCAATACGGTATTCGCCAAGTTGTGCCGACGGTCGGCTGCGAACTGTGGGCGGAGACGGTGAAATTCCTTCCGTGCCTCACACACGGCTTTCACATTGGCCCAATCACCTTTCAACAGCCAGACAAGGGCAGCACAATAATCCAGAATAGTACGCACACGCATCACCGGAGCAAGCTCTTCTTCCGGCAAATTCTTATAGAGCATCAGCAGATTATTGCGGAAATTCAAAAAGGTTTTCCGTGGATTTTCTTTCTTCAACGTAGCTCCTCCCACGTGATACACCTTACTTGAAGGGACACAGACCAATTGAAATCCTCGGCTGCGCAAACGCCAGCACAAATCGATTTCTTCCATGTGAGCAAAAAAGCGGGCATCCAGTCCCCCGATTTTCCGATAGACCTCCAGGCGAATCAGCAAAGCAGCTCCTGTAGCCCAGAATACCGGGATAATCTCCTCATATTGACCTTTATCCTCTTCCACCGTATCCATCACACGTCCACGACAAAACGGATAACCATAACGGTCCATAAAACCTCCACTGGCACCTGCATATTCAAACATGTTTCGATGACGATAAGAAAGAATTTTAGGCTGGCAGGCAACTGTATCGGGATGGACATCCATATAAGCCACCATATCCCGAAGCCAACCTTCGGTCACCTCTACATCACTATTCAACAATACCACATATTCAGCCTCGACCTGTTGTAAAGCTCGGTTATATCCCTCGGCAAAACCGTAGTTTCTGTCCAGACGTATTAATTGTACAGAAGGAAATTCTTTTTCTACCACCGCACACGAATCATCGGTAGACGCATTGTCTGCGACATATACCACTGTCCCTTCTTCACAAGAACCGGAAACCACCGAAGGAAGGAACTGACGAAGCATTGCCTCGCCGTTCCAATTCAAGATGACCACTGCTGTCTTTATCATAAAATTGTACCTTTAAGCGACGTTTCGTCTTCGTTGAAATCTCCCAGACGGACTTTCACCAGATGATTGTCCAGTTTCTCATCATGAGCCAACTCCACCCGGATATAGTTCTTCGTAAAACCGTGCATAGGGGCACCTGACTTGGATTTTTCCATCAGTACTTCCGCTTCCAGCCCTATATGACTGGCATAGAAGGCCTTCGTCTTCTCATCCGATAATTCAAGCAGCCGCTGACTTCTGGCGTGTTTTTCAGGCGCAGGAACTACATAATCTATTTTTAAGGCCTGTGTCCCGGGACGCTCAGAATAGCTGAACACGTGCAGCTGTGTTACATCCAAACTTTTAATAAACTCATACGCACGCTCAAAATATTCAGGGGTCTCTCCTCTCGTCCCCACAATCACATCCACACCTATAAAAGCATCAGGCATCAAGGACTTTATCTTAGCCACTTTCTCCGCAAACAAGGCGGTATCATAACGGCGACGCATCAACTTCAACACTTCATCGCAGCCAGACTGCAAGGGAATATGGAAATGAGGCATGAAACGACGGGAACGGGCTACATACTCAATAATATCATCCGTCAACAGATTTGGCTCAATGGAAGAGATACGGTAACGTTCAATGCCTTCCACCTCGTCCAGCGCCTTGACCAAATCAAAAAAGGTTTCTCCGGTAGTTTTCCCAAAATCTCCGATATTCACCCCGGTCAACACAATTTCTTTTCCACCTTCAGCTGCCGCCTGACGAGCTTGTGCCACCAAATCTTCAATCTTTCCATTTCGGCTTCGCCCACGGGCAAAAGGAATAGTACAATAAGAACAGAAATAATCGCAACCGTCTTGCACTTTCAAGAAATAACGGGTACGGTCACCGCGTGAACAAGAAGGCGAAAAAGTGCGGATATCTTTCGTAGCCGTCACTACCGCCTCACCATGAGCATGCTTTTCCAAATTACCCAAATATTTCATAAGTTCACCTTTCTGCTCTGCCCCTAAGACCAAGTCTACTCCTTCTATATCAGCCACCTGTCCTGGTTTTAACTGTGCATAACATCCAGTCACCACAATAAAGGCCCCCGGATGCTGGCGGGAAAGACGATGAATCGCCTGACGGCATTTCTTGTCGGCCATCTCCGTCACCGAACAGGTATTAATCACACAAATGTCTGCCTTCTCACCTTTCCGAGCCGTACGAACTCCCGCCTCTTTTAAAGTCTTACCAATAGAAGAAGTCTCTGCAAAGTTTAACTTGCAGCCCAGCGTATAATAAACAGCTACTTTATCCTGAAAAATAGTTGTATCAATCATATCTCTTTATCATTTTAGAAGTCTGCAAAGGTACACATAATTCACGACTCATGAAACGAGTTCGCATAGATTGAAGTCTCCATTAGGAGTTTTTGAGGGCTTTTCATTCTTCTTCTAAAAAAATATCAAATTAAAAAACAAAAAAATATGTTTTGCAACACGTTATAATTCAAGCAGATAAGTTTTAAAACATATTTTTTTGAAAAAAAATCGCTCAAAAGTGAACAACGTATTAGAAAAGTCTATATCTTTGCAACGTTTTAAGAAAACAACATAAGTATTACAGATTTAAAAAGCAAAGAAAATGAAAAAATTAGTATTTTTGTTCGTAGCATTTGCTGCAGTTTCTTTCGCTTCTTGCGGAAACAAAGCAGCTAACAGTGAAGCAGCATCTGATTCAGATTCAGTAGCAGTAGTTGAAGAAGCAGCTCCGGTTGTTGATTCAGCAGCAGTAGTTTGCGACTCAGCTGCAGTATCTGCTGACTCTGCAGTAGTAGCTGAATAATCTCGAACACTAGAGAGAATTGAAAGTCTGTAAGCTCAGCCTACAGACTTTTTTTTATGCCTTTTTTGCTGTAATATACGATTTCCACACACTTCTATTTCTTCCCAACCTTTTTCATCTAGAGGCAATCCATTACAACACCCTCTCTCCTATCCCTCCCTACTCACCCTCATCCCGAACAACCACTAACAAAATCTACAACCACCCAGCCCTATTACCGCCTCCTTACTCATCAGACAAAAATTAAAAACCCCGAACAGACAAACGTCCATTCGGGGGATTTATCAAGTATTTACAGATACGAATTAAGCTTCTTCTGCGACAACTTCGAAAGGAATTTCTACAGAAACTTCCTTGTGAAGTTTAACGATAGCTTTGTAGTGTCCAACTTCCTTTACATTGTCTTTTACAACGATAATCTTACGATCGATGTTGTGACCCAACTTAGCCAATTCATCAGCAATCTGAATGCTGCCTACTGAACCATAGATTGAACCAGTTGCACTAACCTTAGTAGCAATAGTCAATGAAACGCCCTTCAGTGTTTCTGCTACAGCTTCAGCATCTTTCTTAATCTTCTCCAATTTATGAGCACGCTGCTTCAATTCTTCAGCCAACATTTTCTTTGCAGCCGGAGAAGCAATCACTGCTTTACCAGTCGGAATAAGATAGTTACGACCATAACCAGACTTAACGGTTACAATATCATTCTTGTAGCCCAAGTTAACTACGTCTTCTTTCAAAATCAGTTCCATATTCTTATTCCTCCTTTATTATTTCATCATATCAGTTACGAAAGGCAGCAAAGCCAAGTGACGAGCTCTCTTAACAGCCTGCGCAATACGACGCTGGAACTTCAATGAAGTACCTGTAATACGGCGCGGAAGGATCTTTCCCTGTTCGTTCAAAAATTTCTTCAAGAATTCAGGATCTTTGTAGTCGATATACTTAATACCGCTCTTTTTGAAACGACAGTATTTTTTCTTCTTCACGTCTACTGAAGGCGGAGTTAAATATCTGATTTCTGATTGTTGCTGTGCCATGATTAGTTTTCCTCCTTTTTAGTTGATTTTACATTTCTTCTCTTAGCAGCGTATTCTGCAGCATACTTATCCATCTTGAAAGTCAAGAAACGGATTACACGTTCGTCACGACGGTAGTTTACTTCCAGCTTCTCGATTACAGACGGTTCTGCTTTGAATTCAATCAGCTGATAGAATCCTGTAGATTTTTTCTGAATTGGGTAAGCCAATTTCTTCAATCCCCAGTTTTCTTCATTGATGATCTCCGCACCTTCCTGAGTCAGGATAGCTTTGAACTTCTCTACCGCTTCCTTCATCTGAACATCAGACAAAACGGGAGTTAAAATGAAAACGGTTTCGTATTGATTCATACTATTCGTTGATTAAATTATTAATAATGATTTTTTATTTGCGCGGCAAAGGTACGACTTTTCAATCAAGAAACCAAAGTTTCTCAATGATTTATACAATAAAGATTCTTAAAAAAAGATGAATTACCCAAGAAGAAGCCTTTTCCTTATTTTAATCTACATGAAATATCGTATATTTGCAAAGTTGCTTAAACAATAATTACATGATAGAACAGTTCAATTTTGACATTCAACTAATATTTGCCATCCTGAATGGGAAAGTATCTGCCGCCATCAACCGTAAGTTAATCCGCAACTTCCGTTTGAACGACATGGAAATTACGCCTGAACAATGGACCGTACTACTCTACCTATGGGAAAAAGACGGAGTAACCCAACAAGAATTGTGCAACGCCACTTTCAAGGATAAGCCCAGTATGACCCGCCTAATTGACAACATGGAAAAGCAGCACTTAGTGATACGTGTACCGGACAAGAAAGACCGCCGTACCAATAAAATCCATCTGACCGAAAACGGCAAGAAATTGGAAGAGAAAGCACGGTTCATTGCCAACAAGACATTAAAAGAAGCCTTGCACGGACTTACCTTGGAAGAACTGAGAGTAAGCCAGGAAGTGCTTCGCAAAATATTCACCAACACCAAGGATTAGACACGTATTTCCACACAGCCAATGCTTACAAGAAAGCTAAAAATCATTACATTTGTCAAGCTTTTATAAAAGGCAGTATATATATGCTTGAATTTCCGTTTTTTTTCACGAAATAATTTTTTGAATAGAAGAATTATGCTTTAATTTGTAACCATGAATAAATAAACCATAAAAAGAAGACACACATGAAAAGCTTATTACAGAATTTAGGAGTGATATTAGTCATCATTGGTGCTGTGATTCTCATTGCAAGCTATGCAGTGGGTAATGTGAACAACAACGCCGTATTAGGAGGTTCCTTGGCACTTGTGGTAATAGGACTAATTGCTTACATCATCCTGAACAAAAGAATTACAGACTGAATTTTCTCAGCCAAAAAACAGCAATAAAAAAGCCTGAATTTTTCAATTCAGGCTTTTTTATTGCTCACTCGGAAACTGAGTCTTATTCACCTTCCGGAGTAATCAATTTATATCCCTTTCCATGGATATTGATGATTTCAATTGAATCATCTTCCTTCAAATGCTTACGCAACTTAGTGATATACACATCCATACTTCTTGCATTGAAATAGTTGTCATCAATCCAGATAGTCTTTAATGCAAAATCACGCTGCAAAATTTCATTGGCATGCGCACAAAGCAAACCTAACAATTCAGATTCTTTCGTAGTCAATTTCGTCTGCTTGTCACCGATAGACAAAATCTGCTTCTGGGTATCAAACGTAAAGCGGCCAATTTTATACACCGTACTTTCACGATTACGTTTGCCACGTACACGGCGCAGAATAGCCTCAATACGGAAAGTCAATTCTTCCATACTGAAGGGTTTCGTGATATAATCGTCCGCACCAATCTTAAAGCCTTCCAATATATCTTCCTTCAAAGTCTTTGCCGTCAAGAAAATAATAGGCACTTCCGCATTTGCCTGACGAATTTCCTGTGCCAAGGTAAAACCATCTTTTCTCGGCATCATCACATCGGTCACAACCAAATCATATTTACTCTTCAGGAAAGCCTTAAAACCAACTTCTCCATCTGGGAAAAGATCGGCGTTATAACCTTTCGCCTGTAAATATTCTCTCAAAAGCATGCCAAGATTCTCGTCATCTTCGCATAACAAAATACGCAATTTGTCGTCCATATCTTATTCTTCTTTAAATAGTGGTATCGTTATTATAAATTTCGTTCCTACGTTCAATTCACTCTCGGCACGGATAGCCCCCTTATGGTCTGTAATTATTTTCTTCACATAAGCCAATCCGAGGCCAAAGCCTTTCACGTCATGCAAGTTCCCAGTATGTACCCGGTAGAACTTATCAAATATCTTTTTTAAATTCTCCTTCTTAATACCAATTCCATTATCCTCTATGGATATGCACAGCTTACCGGTTTCGTTCCAAGTACGAATCTTCAAAGCAATATCCCGATCCGGACTCTTATATTTCACCGCATTATCCAGCAAATTGAATATCACATTCGTAAAGTGCATCTCATCCACAAAAATAACAGGATCCTGTGCATTCAATTCCGCATCCAGCGTACCGTTATTCTTTTCGACCTTCAAACGGAAGGTATTCACCACTCCGTTAATCAGTTCATGGGCATCGATTTCCTTCTTTTTCAGCGTCACACTCTGTCTTTCAAACATAGACATCTGCAACACCTTTTCCACCTGGAACCTCAAACGCTTCGTCTCATCGTTAATAACGCCGGAGATATGCTTGAACATGACAGGCGACTTACCTACCGCCGGGTCATTCAACATCTGTGCGGCCAGAGATATGGTAGAAATCGGAGTTTTAAACTCATGCGTCATATTATTGATGAAATCATTCTTTATCTCTGTCAGGCGTTTCTGACGGAAAATAATGTAAATCGTAAAAATAAAGGTAATCAGCAATACCACCGTAAAAATAATGGAAGGTATCATGAATTTCACCGAACTAAAAATATAGTTATCCAATGTGGGGAAAAAGATATTCACAAATCCCATTTTGGCCGGAGGATCTTTCTCAAAAATCAATCTGGAATAAACCTTCTCGTCATCATGCACATAATCCGAACAACGGTACACCTCTTTTCCATCCCGGTCTGTCACTGAAAAGTGATAGGGTATATCTATCCCGTTATTGAACAGTTCCGTTTTCAGGAAATGATCCAGCTGCTTAAAGTTGATTCTTTCCTTCAGCGGTTTGTCACTTGCCGTATAGAGGATGTTATAAACCACCTCGTCAAGCAACGCCCGTTGGTACACATAACGCTCCTTCAACACCTCCTGCAAGGCACGTGAGGTTTGTGGGATAGTCCTCCCCGTAGAAATCACGACTTTCGGCACATTGGAAGGCCGATTCATGATAGTCTTTAATTCAAACGTGGAGTAAGTAGAACCGTCGGGAGCCGTAATCGTGTATTGATGATGCTCTACCACATTCTCTCCCGCGTCATTTCCCTCCTGGTATCTTTTCGATAAAAGTGCCGCCCGTTCTTGCGCCGCGACATCTTTTTCAAGATATCTTTTCGTTTCTACCAGTTCCAGATTATGCACAGCCTTACCCAGACTGCGGTTCACATTCTCTTCAAACTGACTGCGCCGCATTTTGACCATCTCTTCAATGTAGCTCACCTGCAGATAAAGCAAGCTTAAAAAGGACAGTCCCATTACAACTCCTAATATCCAAATAGTAGACTTTTTCATACGGGCAAATTTAACAACCTCACAAATACCACACTAGCTACTTAACAAGCTTTAAACCGGCGTTTGTCGTATATTAACCAAAATCCGAATTTTACCTGATAAAACATTCATCATCGTCACTTTTTCACCCACACACATCGCAAAAATAATAAAATATTAGATTAATAACAAATAAACAAGCCGATTTGTTTAAGCAAAGTTAAACAAAAAAGGCCGCGTTTTTTAAGAAACGCAGCCTTTTTATCTATAAAAATCACAACTAGCACTTATGCTTCGTCCTTTTCTTGCTCTTCAAATTCTTTCATCAACTTGGTCTGTACATCCGTCGGAACCAGTTCATAGCTGGCAAACTTCATGATAAACGAAGCGCGCCCTCCAGTCAATGAGCTCAAAGCAGTAGAATAGTTCGACATTTCCTTCAGAGGAACCTTGGCACTCAGCTTCTCGTAACCTTTTTCACTGGTCATGCCCATAATCATACCGCGACGTCCCTGCATATCGCTCATCACGTCACCCAATTTATCGCTTGGCACGAACACTTCTACATCATAAATCGGTTCCAGAATCTTCGGACCGGCATTCTTGAAGGCTTCACTGAATGCATGACGTCCAGCCAACATAAAGGAAATTTCATTGGAATCTACCGGATGCATCTTTCCATCATACACAATGACACGTACGTCACGTGCATAAGAACCTGTCAACGGACCTTGCTCCATACGGCTCATGATACCTTTCAAAATAGCCGGCATGAAACGTGCATCGATGGCTCCACCTACCACACTGTTCACGAATACCAGTTTTCCACCCCATTCCAGGTCGATAACTTCCGTACCTTTCACGTTCATCTTATATTCCTGTCCGTTGAACTTGTAGGTCTCCGGAGCTGGCATACCTTCATAATATGGCTCTACAATCAAGTGTACTTCACCAAACTGACCGGCGCCTCCCGACTGCTTTTTATGACGATAGTCGGCACGTGCAGCCTTTGTGATGGTTTCACGATAAGGAATCTTCGGTTCATAGAACTGAATCGGCAATTTCTCATTGTTTTCCAGACGCCATTTCAACGTACGCAAATGGAACTCACCTTGTCCGTGTACCAGAATCTGACGCAGTTCTTTGGATTGCTCTACGACCCATGTCGGATCTTCCTCACGCATACGATTCAATACCGCCATCATCTTTTCTGTATCCGCTTCATTGACCGGTTTGATGGCTCTTGTATATTTCGGATTCGGATACTTGATAAAGTTGAAACGGTTTTCACAATCCTTGCCGTTCAACGTATTTCCAGTCTTTACGTCTTTCAGTTTCACCGTACAACCGATATCTCCCGCACGAAGTTCATCCACTTTTTCACGAGTGGCACCTGCACACACATAAAGCTGTGCCATACGTTCCTTCGAGCCACGATCGGCATTGCTCAAGTCGTCTCCTTCGTGAACCACTCCACTCATCACCTTGAAATACTGTACATCACCGATATGAGGTTCTACAGCCGTTTTAAAGAAATAAAGTGAAGTCGGACCATTCGGATCAGGAGGAACAGGTACACCGCGTGTGTTATGCACCACCGGCATTTCATCTACAAACGGAACCACGTTGCCCAGGAATTCCATCAAACGGCGAACACCCATGTCTTTTCCGGCACACACACAGAATACAGGGAACATCCCTCTGGCTGCCAATCCCTTTCGGATACCTTCACGCATTTCGTCTTCCGTCAGTGATTCAGCCTCAAAGAATTTCTCCATCAGACTTTCATCATGTTCCGCAGCGGCTTCCACCAAAGTCTTATGCCATTCCTGCGCTTTTTCCATCTCTTCCGCCGGAATATCTTCGATGGTAGGTGCTCCACCGTCAGGTCCCCAAGAATATTTCTTCATTAAAAGTACATCAATCAACGAATTGAAGTCGGGTCCTGTAGCCAACGGATACTGAACCGGAACAACCTTAGAGCCATAATTCTCTTTCAACTGTTCAAGCACATGGTCGAAATCACATTTTTCACTATCCAGCTGGTTCACCAGGAAAATCACCGGTTTACCCAGTTTTTCAGTATAACGGAAGTGATTCTGCGTACCCACTTCCGGACCATATTGCCCGTTCAGCAACAAGATGGCAGTATCAGTCACATTCAACGCGGTAATGGCAGCCCCTACGAAGTCATCACTTCCCGGGCAGTCTATGATATTGAGTTTCTTCCCGTTCCATTCCACATGATATACAGTAGAAAATACTGAATACCCATATTCCTGCTCCACCGGGAAATAATCACTCACCGTATTCTTGGCAGTAATTCTTCCGCGACGTTTTATAATACCACTCTCATAGAGCAAGGCTTCTGTGAGAGTGGTTTTACCTGAGCCGTCATTACCGAGAAGGGCAATGTTCTTGATTTCGTTTGTCTGATATACTTTCATGGTATTTCAAGATTTAGTTTAGTAACGAAAGGATATGCTTTTCATATCTCTTATTTTTTAACGAAGCGCAAATTAGAGATTATAATTCAGAAAAACAATAAAAAGTTTCGTGTTACTAAACTATGTTTTCAGACATAGTAATCCGAAATTTCTTCCGTCCTCCCCAAATTATCCGTATATTTACACCCGCAAAACCAATTCTTACAGTTAATTGTTTATGGCTGGAATCTATCTTCATATCCCCTTCTGCAAACGACGTTGCATTTACTGTGACTTCTTTTCCACTACTGAAAATGAAAAGAAAGAGGCCTATATTCAAGCCCTCGTCAAAGAACTGGAACTCCGGAAAGACTACCTAAGTGGAGAAGCCATAGATACCATTTACTTTGGAGGGGGTACCCCTTCCCAACTGGAAGAAAAAGATTTTGCCCAGCTGTTCGACCATATATATAAGGTATATACTGTAAACCCTGAAGCTGAAATCACACTCGAAGCCAATCCAGACGATTTGACACCAGCATACGTGAAGATGCTCCGCAAACTTCCTTTCAACCGACTGAGCATGGGCATACAGACTTTCAAGGAAGACACCCTCCGCCTGTTGCATCGCCGGCATACAGCCGCCCAGGCTCAACAAGCATACCAGTGCTGTCGAGAAGCCGGATTTCAGAACATCAGCATCGACTTGATGTACGGACTACCCGGTGAAACACTGGAAGACTGGCAGAAAGACCTGCAAACAGCCATCGATATGCACCCGGAGCATATTTCTGCCTATCACCTGATTTATGAAGAAGGTACCCCCCTGTGGAAACTGAAAGAAGCGCACAAAGTGGAAGAAACCGACGAGGACTTGAGCGTATCCTTGTTCAAGGAACTGATTCATACCTTAAAAGCCCATGGATACGAACATTATGAGATATCCAACTTCTGCCAACCTGGGTATTATTCACGCCACAATTCAAGTTACTGGACGGGCAAAAAATACTTAGGATGCGGGCCTTCCGCCCATTCATACAACGGCATCTCCCGCCAATGGAATGTGGCCTCCCTTTCCCAATATATACAAGGTATCCAACAGGGAACACCCTGCCAGGAGAAAGAAGAGCTTGATCTCTATACCCGCTACAACGACTTTGTCATCACCCGCCTGCGTACAGCTTATGGAATCCCTACCGAGCTATTGAAAAATGTATTTGGTGAAACTTTATACAACTACTGTATGCGTATGGCCTCGTCTTATCTGAAACAAGGCCTGCTGACTTGGGACCATCATATCCTGAAACTGACCGAAAAGGGGATATTTATCTCCGATGGAATTATGAGCGACCTGCTTTGGGTGGAAGATTAGATTTTTTAACACTCTTTCTGTAGGGGATTTACCACACTTCTGCGTTTTCATAACAAACCCCTAAAAACAAATGTCATGGAAACTCAAAAAGTAATTCTGCCTTTCTTTTACGCGTTGTTCCTTCCGGACTTTCCTCAGGAAAACAAATCTGATTCCCATCCGATGGAAAACAATGAAAAGTCACACTCCCAACCCACCCATTCTACACCTCAAATCACGTTGGAAAAGAAATAAATCACACAAAACAACTTCTTATTCATTCAAACTTACAAAAAAATCCCGGAAGAAGACGGAAGTACCACTTCCACCTCGTTCCGGGATTCCTCTTATTGCTTAATAAACGTATAAAGCCCCCTTATTTGGCCAGACTGTACACGATATCCATAATCTGCTTGCCCAATTCCTCTGCCGCTTCCATGGTAGAAGCTTCCGAATACACACGGATAATCGGTTCCGTATTACTCTTGCGGAGGTGCACCCACTTGTCCGGGAAATCAATCTTCACTCCGTCAATATCATTGATTTCTTCGTTCTTGTACAATTCCTTCACCTTCGCCAGAATTGCATCGACATCCGTTTCCGGAGTCAAATCAATGCGGTTCTTGGCAATGAAATAGTTCGGATAAGTAGCACGCAGTTCGCTCACCTTCTTTCCTTCATGTGCCAGATGGCTCAGGAACAGAGCGATACCGACCAAGGCATCCCGTCCGTAATGAGATTCCGGATAAATGACTCCACCGTTTCCTTCTCCACCAATCACGGCATGAGTCGCTTTCATCTTGGCAACCACATTGACTTCGCCTACCGCAGAAGCATTGTATTCCATGCCATACTTACGAGTCACATCACGCAACGCACGGGTAGAACTCAAGTTGGATACCGTATTACCCGGAGTGTGTTTCAACACATAGTCCGCTACAGTGACCAACGTATATTCTTCTCCGTACATCGCCCCATTCTCACAGATAATGGCCAAGCGGTCTACATCCGGGTCTACTACGAAAGCCACGTCACAAGTACCCTTTTTCATCAATCCCATGATGTCGCCCAAGTTCTTTTCCAACGGTTCGGGATTGTGCTGGAAATCACCCGTCGGTTCACAATACAGTTTTTCCACATGCTGCACACCCAATTGTTCCAGCAATTGGGGAAGTACGATACCTCCTACTGAGTTCACGCAGTCGATAGCTACACGGAAATTAGCCTTACGGATAGCTTCCACGTCCACCAGCTTCAACGCAAGCACACTGTCGATATGCTTCTGGTTGTATGTATTGTCCTCACGATATTTACCGATATGGTCTACATCTGCAAATTCAAATTCTTCGGCAGCAGCAATGCGCAACACTTCGTTTCCTTCGGCTGCATTCAGAAATTCGCCATGTTCATTCAACAGCTTCAGGGCATTCCATTGTCTTGGATTATGACTTGCAGTCAGAATAATTCCACCGCAAGCTCCTTCCATTGTCACCGCCAGTTCTGTGGTAGGAGTAGAAGCCAGTCCGATGTTCACCACATCGAAACCCATTCCCATCAATGTACCACAAACCACATTTTTCACCATCTCACCTGAGATACGTGCGTCACGTCCTACTACAATCTTATTGGTTTTGAGGGTAGTCGTCTTCCGAATCAGGGTCGCATAGGCAGAAGTGAATTTCACGATGTCCAAAGGATTCAATCCTTCACCGGCATGGCCGCCTATCGTACCACGAATACCGGAAATAGATTTAATAAGTGTCATAAATAAAGGTTTTAGTTATTTAGGTTATCTTGTCATGTTATAGGTCAGTTCATAAAAGCAAGGGTATACTGACTGGGTAGCAGAAGAAGTTCCCTCACTGTGCGGCACAATCAGTTTCACACGTGCAATCTTCTCTGAGTCATTTGTCCGTCCCGGCTTCAAATAACGCAAAGGAATCAGCCACCCTGAAGGTACAGCTACCGTGCCATACGTCCCATACATACTATAGTCATCACTGCGAGTAAATGAAGCGGAATAAGATTCGCCACTAATGGTCAATTTAAAATCCTCTCCATTAATCGTATAAGAAGGATTGGCCACGTGCATGTTAGCCAGCAGGGTGTCTCCGGCCGTCATACCCAAATCGCTTCTTGTCTGTAGAGCCACTTCCACAAAACGGGCCACCATGTCATAGGTTCCGTCGCCCAGCACTTCCTTACCCGGTCCACGGTTATCCACGTGCATGTAAACCCCGCTTTCATCCAGCAGCACATATTCATTCTCTTTGGTAGTAGAGTCCTGCGCTGCAAAATCCGCTTCCGAAATCACCTTGATGTCGTTCTCCAAAATATACTTATTGATGGCATCGGCCTCTTCTTCCTTCATTTCAGCGTACGTCTTTCCATTGTTACAGCTTTGCAAGGCAAACATCATCAGGCCCACTACAGCCAAGAGCAAATTGTTCTTTTTCATATTACCTGTATATATCTTTTTACAAAGGCAAATGTAGTAAAATGTCCCCAAACATTCCCTCTAATTTACCCAATTATGTCTAATATTGTTCAAGAATAAAATTTTCACATCAATTTTTCAATAACAGGCTTTCATATTTCACCAGTGCCTGTTTAAACAATTCAATGGCTTCGTCCATGCTGCCATAGAACTCTCCACCCGACGCGTTCAGATGGCCACCTCCATTAAAGAATTCTGCAGCCACTTTGTTACAAGGGAATGCTCCTACCGAACGAAGCGACACTTTAATCATATTTTTATCCGTATCCTCCCGCAGGAACACGGAAAAACAGATACCTTTCATTTGAAGCGGCATGTTTACAAATCCCTCTGTATCACCCTTCACATACTGGAACTTGCTCTGTTCGTTTTTCGAAAGGCAAATCAGTGCCGAACGGAATTGCGGATAAACCTGCATTTTCTCATACAACACATACCCCATCAGGCGGAGACGGCCTTCAGAATAGGTATTGAACACTTTCCGATAAATTTCATCTTTGTCTATTCCCTTTGACAGCAACTCACCGATAATAAAATAAATCTCCCGGTTATTGGAATTATAAGTGAAACCTCCCGTATCGGTCATCATTCCGGTATAGATACATTCCGCTCCCTCCAGCGTGATGTCATCAAAACATCCCAACCGGCAAATCAAGCGGAAAATCAATTCGGAAGTCGATGAAATTTCCGGATGGGAAATGGTTACCCGACAAAACGGTTCCGGATTCAAATGATGGTCAATCATCACCTTCCGGCCTGGCGCCTCCCTTACCGCATCCGCCATCTGGTCAATGCGGGACAAGGCATTAAAATCCAAGCAGCAGATTACGTCAGCCTCTGCTATCAGTTTATCGGCAAACTCTGCATATTTGTCATAACGGATAATGTCTTTTGCACCCGACATCCAGCGCAAAAAATCAGGAAATGCGTTCGGCACAATCACATTGACTGTCTTTTCATGTACCGACAAGAAATGATACAATCCCAGTGAAGAGCCCAATGCATCACCGTCGGGAGAGACATGCGTGACAATCACTATTTTATCAGCCCGATCGAAATAGGTTTCCACCTTATCAATGTTGGCCTGAAGAATCACTTTTGACAACATATTCTTTTTCTTAAACTATTCTTTTTTGAAGGAGCAAAAGTACAAATTTATTTTCAGAAACTAGAGCTCTATGGAATAAGAACCTCGCACAGACAGGTCGGAATAAGATATTTTAAGTAATTGACATTCTTTTATCAACATTTCCCGGTAACCTTCACCCAAAGAAGCATCCAGAATCACCATCTTCAACTCAAACAGGTCGTTCAAATGAGACAGGTCCCCTTTAAACCCTCTACAAATATAGGCGTAATCCAGCGGTAAACGCCAAGATGTCTTGCAGGTCTTCCAGCGTCCGTCATTGAGCAGCCCTACACGCAATGCACCAATGCGTATCAAGCCCGAATCCGATGTATGAGTGGAAACACAATGTCCTTTACGGGTATATATTTCCGCCCGTGAAAAATACAATCGTTCCGGCTTTGCCTGAAAATACATTCCAACACTCAAGGCTACAAATACATTACAGGCCATTAACAAGCAAATCCAGTGTCGGGCTTTACGGTGTAAACCAGCCGACCAACAAAGATACAAACAAATGAAAATCCCAGCCAACAGACAAGCCTGCCCAGCCGACAGATACACCGAAGTAAGCTGAGAACCAGAAAAATGTGTCACCATCCGCATGGTTTCATTGAGAAAGGAGGTCGCCCCATCCAGTAAGCCTACAAGTCCACTTCCAACCCATGGCACAGCAGAAAATCCTAAGGCCAGCAACGCCACAATCAAGATACAGGCAGCCAACGGAGAAACAACCAAGTTAGCCAGTAGAAAATACGTCGGAAAGGTACCAAAATACAACAGAACGAAAGGCAAAGTACCCACCTGAGCCGACACGGACAAACAAAGCAAATTAAATAAATAGCGAAACAAACGGTTTTGTATCACAACCCCTCGCGTACACAACGGATAAAACGCCAAAATGGAAGCTACAGCAGCAAACGACAACTGGAAACTAAGGTCGAACAAAAAGAAAGGATTGTACAACAACATCAGAAACGCGGCAAGCACCAGCGAATGGATTCCCGAAAAACGTTCCTCGGAACAACAGGAAGCAAAGGCATACAAACTGAACATCACCACAGCCCGCATCACCGATGAACTCAGTCCCGAAATGAACGCAAATCCCCACAATAAAGTCACCACCAATAACATCCTCACCATGCGTCCATATCGTTTCCAATAAGTCAACGGATAAAAAACGAGGAAAAGAAACCCTGAAAGGATTCCCACATGCAAGCCGGATAATGCCAACACATGACTGGCTCCTGCCGCACTATAGACATTTTTTAAGTCTGTACTTAAATCACTTTTATCCCCGATGGTCAGTGCTGCAATCACGGCCTGCACTTCCTCATCCAGTCCCCAGCTCCGATATACCTCCACCACTTTTTGCTGACAAACCCGTGCCCGTTGTGAGAAAGTCAACCATCGGGACTTCCCCACACGATACCAATTGCCCGCATATACCAGGCCCGTGCCACTGATACCCTTCCGTAACAAATAATCGCCATAATCGAACCCGGTCAGTTCCTTTTCTGAAAAAGGACGTGAGATTTTCGCATAGAAACAAAGAGTGTCCCCGCACGCCAACGGTTCAGCCACAGAATCCGGCATCCATGACAAAAGCACACGCCGGTCCACCTTCTGCCATTTCCTTCCGTCCAAGCGTTTACCTGCCACATAGATTTCCGCACGCCATGTCTTTCCCCTGATTTCCGGTACAGTCTCCACAATCCCCTTGTAAACTTGTGGAGCATCCTCCCACACATACTCCACCTTTTCTCTCTGATGTACGACTGAACATCCTCCCCACAAGAAAAAAGCCAGTCCGGTCACCCCGCCGAAAAGCCAGCGCCATCGCCAGGCGGACACACGAAGCAATCCTACGCAAAGTAAAATACAGCATATTCCACCCCACAAAGGCCACGAAACACCTTCCGGCAAAAAACTGTCGAATAAAAAAATTCCGGTTGCCAGACATATCGTCAACCGGAACAAAGGGTAAGTAATCCAAGAAGGTGAAGTTTCCAATCCTTATTTCACATTTTTCAGCTGATGGATGGCCTCCAGCATATCTGGTGCTTTAAAAACGGCATTGCCAGCCACCAGCACATCGGCACCAGCCTGTTTCAACAAAGGAGCATTCGACACATTGACCCCTCCATCCACTTCAATCAAAGTCGATGCATCGTAACGGGCAATCAGCTCACGCAGCTGCGTAATTTTCTTGAATGTATTCGGAATAAATTTCTGTCCTCCAAATCCGGGATTGACACTCATCAACAACACCATATCCACCTCCGTGATGATATCCTCCAACATGGCGACGGGTGTAGACGGATTCAACGTCACTCCAGCCTTCATCCCTGCCTCCTTTATCTGCTGTACCACACGATGCAAATGCGGGCAAGCCTCGTAGTGTACATTCATCATCATCGCTCCCAATGCCTTCACTTCAGGTATGAATTTTTCGGGTTGCACAATCATCAAATGCACATCCAAGGGTTTCTGACTAAGCTCAGCCACATATTTCAATACTGGAAAACCAAACGAAATGTTAGGCACGAACACACCGTCCATAATATCCAGGTGCAACCAGTCTGCCTCACTTTGATTGATTTTTTCCAAGTCACTCTTCAAATCCGCAAAATTTGCAGAAAGCAAAGAGGGAGCTACTTTCATGTCTTTCATTGTTATTTTTTACTAGCCTGATTGATTTATCCTTCAACAAAGGTAAGTATATTTTTCAATAAATCCATATTATTTGCTCACATTCACACGCAAGCCCAGCTGCAAGTTAAAATTCAACGGATGTTCCTTACGTATGGTCTCTACCTTGCTATGGTCGTCAAAGTAATAGGCGATGCCCGGTTCTACATACAGTCCCAACCGGGAAGTAAAATTGACTTGCGCCCCGGCAGCCGCAACTACCGACCATTGCAACGGATTAATATCCAATGACGTCTGTTCAGAAAAGCGGTTTCCTCCATTGGTCACCGTCACTGTTTCCAGTCTGCCAGACACACATTTTTCTACCTCGCCTCCTGCCGACGCATAAATGGAAAGCCAGCTGTTCTTCCATATAGAACGATGCAATTTTACGGGGATACCCACATAATGCAATTTCTGACTTTCTTCGACATACGACTTGGATCCAGAATGAATATCGGAAGAGAGCAACGTATAGTTCAGCCCCGTTTCCAGCGCCCAATCCTTATGAAAGTGCCAGGCCACCGAAAATCCGACAGTCACCGGCATGTGATGCTTCACACGGGTCTGGGGAGTCTGAACGGCATTTTCCAATAAGACCTGACTATAGGCCAATCCGCCGTTATCGGTAGGAGACATGGGGGCATCGGAAACCGTATAATAGGCAGAACGTGACACAAAGCTGCCCATTCCGTCAAATGTATTCAACGAACTATAGGGTGTATTTCCAGCTCCCACTCCGAGTGAAAAGCCCGATGACTTATCCGCTTTCTTCTTTACCGCCACAGCATTCTGCTCCATCCGTTTCCGGTCTGCTACCCGTTGCGCCTGTAATTGTCGGGTATGTTCCTGCTCTGCCCGCACCTTCTCTTCAGCCTGCTCCCGTTTTTCTGCCGGCTCATTTATCTGCCGATTCTCCTCAGAGGAAACTGCCTCCAACGGCAAATCGGCTATCCCTTCATGCAGCGTATCCGGAAGCACCTCCAACAAACGTACAGAGGAAGAAAGGGCTGAAGGCTGTGAACGATGGATTTCCGGTCTCTCGGCATCTGCAATCTGCTCTTCCATGGCGCTGGGGACATGTTCCGGCAAAGGAGTATCTTCTACTTCCGCAGCCAGTTCCTGATTCTGGAAATCAGCTTTGGGCGAAGACCAGAACCAATACGTCAATGAAGAGGCCAACAAAACCAGTACCGCAGCAGCTGCTTGCCAGCGTCTCCATATAGGAATCACCTTAGGAGCTTTCCGTACCTCCAGTTCTTTGGACAAGGTATCCCATAGTCCTTCTGGAAGAGGTTCCGAATATCCCTCCATCCGGTTCCGTAAATGATCAATCCACTCTTTTTCGTCCTTCATTGCCTATAATTTCTTTCTATATTCATTTATTTTCTTTGCCAGCAAGGTCTTTGCCCGATAGAACTGGGAAGAAGACGTATGCTCAGTAATTCCTAGCATCTGTGCAATTTCCTTATGACTTTTTTCCTCAAACACATATAAGTTGAACACCGTGCGATATCCGTCCGGAAGTTCCGCAATCATTTTCATCAATACCGACTGTGGAATCTCGTCCATACCATCGTCCGTTTCTTCCGTATCGGGCAGCTGTTCCACCAATACCTCTTGCTGGGCCAGCTGGTTCTGCTTCCGCAAATACCCTAACGCCTCATTCACCATCACCCGCGAAAGCCATGCTTTCAAAGACCCGTTTCCCTGATAAGTAAACTGACCGATTGATTGAAAAATCCGTATAAACCCATCATGCAACACGTCCTCTGCCGCTTCCCGGTCACCAATATAACGGAGACAAATAGCCATCAACGAGCCTCCATACAGCTCGTACAACTCCTTGCGAGCCTGGTTGTCTGCCAGCTTGCATTTCGATGCCAATTCTTCTTCCGTCATATCCAGCTTATCGTGCTTTGGTTAATAAATGATGAATGCACAAAAGTACTGCACCTTTTCCGAATAAAATCCTTGTTAAAAAGTTTTTAACTAAAAGAAAAAGATGCATCGTGCAAAAACAAAAAAAGGTAGCAGAATGTAAGCGACTGCCACCTTTATATTATATCGGGATTCTCTTATTCCACGAAGGAGTCTTCCACATGGCGATAGCCGCGAAGGAAATCGGCCACATCCATCCGTTTCTTTCCGGCCAGCTGCAACGACAACACACGCAGGAAGCCATCGGTTGAAGCGATGTGAAAATAAGTTTTCTTATCCGTCACTACCGTTCCCGGTTTCAAGGAATGAGGAGTAAACACCTTTTCCGTTTCAAAAATCTTCAACGACATGGGAGCCGCTTCTCCCTGATGCAATTCCGTCCACGCGGCTGGATAAGGAGAAAGCCCACGCACAAAATCATACACTTTCTTCACCCCTGCATTCCAGTCAATACGGCAGGTCTCCTTGAAAATTTTGGGAGCCGGACGCAATTCCGTAGCCGTAGCCAGCTGCTCTTGCGGAATGGTCTTGACATTTCCCTCCAGAATGGCATCCACTGTCTTCACCACGAGGTCGCCCCCCAGTTTCATCAGCTTGTCGTACACCACTTCCACATTGTCCGTGTCGGCAATGGGTACCCGCACCTGATCGATAATCTCTCCGGTATCAATTTCATGCTTCAGGAAAAAAGTCGTAATTCCGGTCTCAGTCTCTCCGTTGATGACAGCCCAGTTGATAGGAGCTGCCCCACGATATTGCGGCAACAAAGAGGCGTGCAGGTTGAACGTACCCAGACGAGGCATGTTCCACACCACTTCCGGCAACATGCGGAAAGCCACGACAATCTGCAAATCCGCCTTCAGGGCCCTCAGTTCTTCCAGAAATTCTTCGTTTTTCAATTTTTCCGGCTGGAGTACCCTCAACCCCTGCGATACGGCATACTGTTTCACCGGGCTAGGCTGGAGAACACTTCCATGCCGCCCCATGGGCTTATCGGGCATCGTAATGACTCCTACCACCTGATAGCCCCCTTCCACCAGGCGCTTCAAGCTTTCCACGGCAAATTCAGGGGTACCCATATATACGATTCGTAAGTCTTTCTTTTCCATATTTCTTGTTTGTTGTTTATTCTGCTGAAAAATCCACCATCACCTGACGGTACGTCGACAGGATACGCGACTTGGACACGAAGCCGATGTACTTGTTGTCTTCATCCACCACCGGGAGATTCCAGGAGCCAGTCTTGTCAAACTTGTCCATCACGTCCTCCATGGAGTCTGTGGTAATGATACGTGCCTTGGGAGCCACCATAAAATTCTCCACATGGTACTTGTGATACAGTTCCTGACGGAAAATAATGTTACGGATATCGTTCAGAATCACGACCCCAAGCAACTCATTGTGCACATCGACCACCGGGAACAGATTGCGAGCGGATTTGGAAATCGCCTTCACCATCTCTCCCAAATCCATGTCCGGACGAACCACCTGGAAATCAGTTTCAATCACGCTCTCCATGCTCATCATGGTCAGCGCAGCCTTGTCTTTATGGTGGGTAATCAGCTCGCCACTCTTAGCCAGACGCATAGAGTAGATACTGTGCGGTTCGAATACGATAATGGTCAGGTAGGCGCATACAGACACAATCATCAGCGGCAGGAACAGGTCATATCCTCCGGTCAGCTCCGCAATCAGGAAGATACCGGTGAGCGGCGCATGCATGACACCCGACATCAGCCCGGCCATTCCCATCAGGGCGAAGTTTTTCTCCGGAATGTAGGTTCCTCCCAAATGGAACTCATTGCAGACGTAGGAAAACACAAAACCGGCAATGCAGCCCAGAAACAGACTCGGTGCAAAGATACCACCACAACCGCCACCTCCATTCGTCGCACTGGAAGCAAATACCTTAAACAGAATTATCAGTATCAGATACAGTACCAGCAAATGGGAGTTGCCATAAAACAAAGAATTGTTCATCACCGTATCCCAGTCGGCCGAAGAGGTTCCGTTGAGCAACAACGAAATGGTGTCGTATCCTTCACCGTAAAGCGGCGGGAACAAGAAAATCAGAATACTCAACATCGCTCCTCCAATGACAAACTTCACATAAGGGCTGTTGTAACGGCGGAAAATATTCTCAATCCAGTTCATGGAACGGGTGAAATACCATGCCACCAAACCGCAAAAGATACCCAATGCAATGGCATAGGGAATACGTTCCAGCGAGAACGGATAATCCAGGTGAAACTGGAACATGGCTTCCGTACCCGTCAGCAGATACGACACAGAAGCTGCCGTCACACTGGTAATCAGCAAAGGCAGCAACGAAGCCATGGTCAAATCAATCATCAGCACTTCCAGCGTAAACACCACACCCGCAATCGGGGCCTTGAAAATGCCCGAAACGGCTCCGGCGGCTCCACAGCCCACCAGCAACATCAACGTCTTGTGGTCCATGCGGAAAATACTGCCCAGATTCGACCCGATGGCAGAACCTGTCAGCACAATCGGAGCTTCGGCTCCTACAGACCCACCACAACCGATGGTGATGGCAGAGGCAAAAATAGAAGACCACACATTATGCCGCTTGATACGGCTCTGCTTACGCGATATGGCATACAGGATTTTGGTCACACCGTGGCTGATGTCATCGCGCACCACTTTGCGGATGAACAGTCCGGTCAGGAAGATACCCACTACCGGATAGACCAAATACAGCCAGTTTACACCTGTGGAATCGAAGTTCTCTGTCAGGAACTCCTTGATGTATTCCACGAGAAATTTCAGCAAAAAAGCGGCCAAGGCCGTAAAGATTCCTACCAGGAAACTTAAAATCAAGACGAACTGCTTGTCTTTTATGTGTTTCTCCCTCCAATGAAGAAACCCCTGCAGCAGTCCGTTTTTCTCATCTACCACTTTCATGAAAGGAACTATTTATTCTCTAATAATCTTTACTACGCCCCCTTTGCCCAGCTTGATGATGCTGGAAGGTTTCGGGTGTCCGGTTTCTTCCCGGCGATAATCGACCACATAATCCACAGCCTGCTTGATTTCCTCGCTGATTTCACTGAATACAGCCGGAGCCGGCTGTCCGCTGATATTGGCCGAAGTAGACACAATGGCCTTGCGGAAACGGAAACACAGCTGTTTGGAGAACTCCTCCGAAGTGACACGGATGCCTACACTGCCATCGGCAGCAATCAGATTCGAAGCCAAGTTGCGTGCCCCGTCGTAAATGATAGTCAGCGGCTTGGTCGTCATTTCAATCAAATCCCATGCCACCGAAGGCACATCCTGTACGTAAAAATCCACTTTCACCGGACTGTCCACCAACACCAGCATGGCTTTGCTGTCGGCACGCTGCTTGATTTCAAACACGCGCTTCACCGCCTCCTCGTTCGTGGCATCGCATCCTATCCCCCACACGGTATCCGTAGGATAGAGAATCACTCCTCCCTTCTGCATCACCTCGCAGGCTTTCTTAATTTCATCTTTCATCATAATATCTTTAGTTTTTTGTGGTCAAAAAGTCATCAAAAGCGATTTTACAAACAGCAAAATTACAAATGATTTTTAGGATATCCCAAGAATGTTTTGTTTTTTTGCAGAAAAGCTATCAGCCCTCCCATGAATACCGAACGGAAAATCATTCACATAGACATGGACGCCTTCTATGCGTCGGTCGAACAACGCGACCATCCTGAGCTGAAAGGAAAACCCATCGCGGTGGGGCATGCGGAAAAAAGGGGCGTAGTGGCCGCCGCCAGCTACGAGGCCCGCAAATTCGGGGTACGTTCGGCCATGTCGTCTCAAAAGGCCAAGAAACTGTGCCCGCAGCTGATTTTCGTGGAGGGCCGGATGGAGGTGTACAAAAGTGTGTCGGCACAGATTCACGAAATTTTCCACGAATATACCGACCTCATCGAACCCATTTCGCTGGATGAAGCCTTTCTGGACGTCACCCACAACAAGAAAGGGATTCCCTTGGCCGTAGACATTGCCCGGGAAATCAAACAGCGCATCCGCCAGGACCTTCATCTGATAGCCTCAGCCGGGGTGTCCTACAACAAGTTTCTGGCAAAGATAGCCTCCGACTACCGGAAGCCCGACGGACTCTGCACCATTCATCCCGACCAGGCCGAAGAGTTTATCCGGCATCTGCCCATCGAAGCTTTCTGGGGAGTGGGGCCCATCACGGCCAAAAAGATGCACACGCTGGGCATCTACAACGGGGATACCCTCCGCCAATGTTCATTGGAAATGCTGCAACGGCAGTTTGGAAAGAACGGTCTCATTTATTTCAATTTCGCCCGCGGCATCGACGACCGCCCCGTGGAAGCAGTCCGCATCCGCAAGTCCATCGGCTGCGAACACACGCTGGAGAAAGACCTCTCAGCCGAAATGGCCCTCATTATCGAGCTGTATCACGTGGCGCGTGAACTCATCGAGCGGCTGAAAACCAAAGATTTCAAGGGAAACACCCTCACCTTGAAGGTGAAATTCGACGATTTTTCCCAAATCACCCGCAGTGTCAGTGTCAAGCACCCCCTGCAACGTCTGGAAGAGATTCTTCCTTTGGCCAAACGGCTGTTGAAAGGAGTAGACCACAGTCAGCATGCCATCCGCCTGCTAGGGCTGTCTGTGTCCAATCCTCCGGAAGAAAAGGAAAGAGATACAGCCCACACTTCCGGCCCCATCCAGCTGGAGCTGGAGTTTAAAGAGGAATGACCAAATCGTAACTTAAAAAACACTACTTTTTATGATATTCTACGTCTTCTTCTGCTGCCATTGAATGATCAACTCCACCAAAGTAATACACTTTCGGTTCATTTATAGTGGAGTCATTATCCGTCCACTGCTCGCATTGGCGTATCACCGTTTCAAGAGCATTAGCGGCTTCTTCAGGAGGATAGTGGTATTTTTTCAACAACCGCTTCACCATTTTACGCATACCCGCACGGGCCGACTCCTTCTTCTGCCAGTCTATCGTACGGTTTTGGCGAAGAATTTCCGTCAATTCTTTGGTCATGGCCACCAGTTGCTCGTTGGTATAGACATCCTGCACAGCCTGTGGCTTGGTCAAGGCATCGTAAAAAGATTTCTCCTCCCTCGTAAGTCCCAAATCATTCCCTGCCGATTCGGACGAGGAAATTTCCTTTGCCAGTGTCAAGAGCTCCTGTATCACTTCTTCGTTGGTTAGCAACCCTTTCAGATAGTTCGATAAAGAACGATTCAGCAGGTCTGAGAATTTTTCTGCTTGCACGATATTTGTCTTCTGATATAAGGAAACCCGTTCGGCCAAGAGCCTTTTCAATAATTCGACTGCAATATTCTTCTCTTTCATCTTGGAAACCTCCTCCAAAAATGTGGTATCGAACAATGAAAATTCCGCTTTGACATCCGAGAAAAGATTGATTACGCCATCACTCTTGACACTTTGCTTGAGCAACTCACCAATACGCGCATTGATTTCACGTTTAGACACTTTTCCTTTTCCTGTCATCCGTGAAAGTAAGGTACGGACGGTTTCAAAAAATGCAGCTTCATAGCGTTGCGGTTCATCCAGCAAACTACGGCACAATGTAATAGAGTTGTGCAACAACATCGCTTCTTTCAAGAATAACTGTTGCTGCTCCTGCTTTTCAGCCGATAGGATAAAATTTACACCCCCTTTTATGATTTGGGCACACTCTGCATCTGATGCTGTACGGAAACGGCTGTAATCGTAGCCATGAAACAAATCCTGACATATTTCCAACTTCTCCTTAAACTTGAGCAAAGCCGTTTCTTTAATGTCAGGATTACCAAAGTTTTTACGGTCACGCCGGGTGTAATCATGCATAGCTTCCTTTAAAGCCTTGGCTATGCCGATATAATCCACAACCAATCCACCCGCCTTACCGTTGAATACCCGGTTCACACGTGCTATAGCCTGCATCAAGTTGTGCCCACTCATGGGCTTGTACACATACATGGTAGCCAGCGACGGCACATCAAATCCTGTCAGCCACATATCCACCACAATGGCAATCTTCATCGGGTCCTCATTATCCTTGAAGCGCTTGGCCAGTTCTTTTTTGTATTGTTTGTTACCTATGATGGCATGCCATTCTTCAGGATCTTTGTTGCTGGCCGTCATCACCACCTTCACTTTTTCTCCCCAATCGGGACGCAGTTCTAGCAATTTATTATAAATGCGCATGGCTATCGTGCGCGAATAAGCCACAATCATAGCTTTACCCGTCAGCTCATATTGCCGGTTTTCTTCGTAATGTTTCAATATATCACGGCACAAAGAATCAATAGTAGCAGGGGCACCTAAAATTTCTTCCAGATGCGACATCTCCTTTTTGCTCTTCTCTATCTGTTCCTCCGTAGCCCCTTCGTCGGCCAACAGTTCATATTCATCATCAATGGCTTTCAGGGTCGCTTCATCCAGGTTCAGATTAATCACACGCGATTCGTAATAGACAGGACATGTAGCTCCATCGGCCACTGCCTGTGTCATGTCGTAGACATCAATATAGTTGCCGAACACTTCTACCGTATCCCTGTCTTTTGTAGAAATAGGCGTACCTGTAAAGCCGATGTACGAGGCATTGGGCAAACAATCGTGAATAATCCGGGCGGTACCTATAACCCGTTTGGCCACTTCTTCCCCTTTCTTGTTTCTCGTCATCCGGATCTTTTCTTCAAAACCGTATTGCCCACGATGCGCCTCATCGGTCATCACCACAATGTTTTTTCGGAGAGAAAGCGGTTCGGGCGACTCTTCAAACTTCTGCATGGTGGTGAAAATGATACCGTTAGCTTCACGCCCTGCCAACAGCGATTTCAAGTCTTCACGACTTTTGGCTTGTACAGGTTCCTGACGCAAAAAATCTTTGCATTTGGCAAACTGTGTATAAAGCTGGTCGTCAAGGTCATTACGGTCAGTAATCACCACGATGGTAGGTTGCGACAATTCGTTTTGCAACAGATGAGCATAAAACACCATCGACAAGGATTTTCCACTACCTTGGGTGTGCCAGAAAACTCCAATCTTACCGTCATTCTGTACCGCAATTTTGGTTCGTTCGATGGCTTTCTTCACGGCAAAATACTGATGATAGGCCGCCAGTATTTTAGCTGCCCCTGCTTCATCTTTTGAAAAGCAGACAAGATTCCGGATGATGTCCAGCAGCTGTTCACGTTGGAAAATCCCTTCAACAAACGTATCATAGTCCGCAAAATCCGTACTTTCATAATCTCCGTCCTTGGTTTTCCATTCCATGTAACGATCTTCCTTGCTGGTAATGGTTCCAGCTTTCGAGCAGGCCATGTCACTCATCACACAGAACACATTGTAGACGAACAGCGAAGGAATCTCCTGCATGTAGTTGCGCAGTTGCCGATAAGCCTCCGAAGCATCCGTTTCCTCCCTCGAAGGTGATTTCAGTTCCATCACTACCAGAGGCAGTCCGTTGACAAACACAATGAGGTCTGCCCGTTTCTCCGAATGTTCCACAAATGTCCATTGATTGACAATCTGAAAATCATTTCGTTCTGTATGGTCATAGTCTATCAGATACACCAAGTCGTTGCGCTGCTCCTTTCCATCGAAGTACGACACCTCAACGCCGTGTTGCAAATAGTCCATGAACAGTTCGTTCTTCTGGTTCAGGCTCCCTGTATCTATATCCTTCAGTTTGGCTATCGCTTCCTGTATGGCAGCCCGCGGCTTTCCTCTGTTCAGATTGCCGAGACTTGTCAACAGCTGCTCTTCATAAAATGGTACATAGTAATCTCGCTCAATATCAGGCCCATACAAATGCTGGTAACCCATCTGTTCGAAAAGGGCTATCAACGCTTTTTCGTAATTATCTTCCGTGAATGACATGACGCATCCGTTTTAACAAGTTTCCAACCGTTCAATCCATTCGTTGAACAGAATACATTTCTTTCTGATAGTCTCCAGTCCTATTTCTAAAGCCAAGATCTAGCCTTTCCATCACTGACACACCTTCAACCTGATTGACAGTAATCACATTTTCGGCATCGAAATTGGTAATCAGGTCCGCACTTTGAGTTGCAACAATGACTTGCGTCCCTCTGGCCGCAACCGATTTTATCAGTCCGGCTAATTTCTGAATAGCCAAGGGATGCAGTCCCAGTTCAGGCTCGTCAATGATAATAACCTTGGGTGGAACAGGTTGCAAGAACAGCGTTGTCAACGCAATGAAGCGCACTGTGCCATCGGAGAGGTCCGTCGGCCCGTAAATGGTCGAGCTGAATTTATCTGTCCACTGCAGACGAACCGTATCGGCTGCGCTTACGTTGAAATAGAAATCGCTGAAATAAGGAGCAATGCTCTGAATGACACGTACAATCCGTTTGTAGGTAATAGGAGAATTCTCTCGGATACCATACAGAAAAGCCGCCAGATTTTCCCCTTTCTCATACAGATAATACACATCGTTCACAATGTGACTTTCTTTGGTGAACGGGGAGCTTTTGCCCGTGTCATGGAAATGATACTTCTTTATCTCAGACAGGTATTTCTTGATGTATTCACCTCTTGACAGTCCGTTATACGACTTGATATTGGCTTCATTCCCAAAACTGGCTATATCAAAAGACGAATTGTGATACCCCAGCTTTTCTTTAGAGAAAACAAATCTATTGTCTCCTTCTTTCAGTTCAAATGAATAGAAATTATCTTTGAAATAAATTGTGGCGCAAATCGTATCCGTAACCTTGCTGCCCTGAAAGAAGTATTTGTCTATGCCTCCTCCCAGTGCCACATATTCCGTGAGCTTTTGTTCATATAGTCGATTCAGAAACTCGAAGAAGGACAGGAAGTTACTTTTTCCTGATCCGTTTGAACCTATCAATATATTGATGGGAAGCAAGTCAAGTGTCAGATTCCGGAAAGACTTATATCCTTTTATTTCTATTTTGTCCATAATTTGATGTTATTGGGGAGTGACTATCGCAAAGATAGTAATTTTTCTCCGCTAAACTATCTGAAGTTTTCGGATAGTTGACTTTTGCAATATCTCTTCCAAGTATATTCTCAAGAGATGATTAATAACGGCTAGTCAATATATTAATTATCAATATTTTTTGTTCCATTTAGGAAGTTTGGAATGCTTTGAATAATAATCTTGAATTAAGGCAGCTTCATAATATGCTGGAAGAAAAAGTTTCTCATCTATAATAAACCATTCTATATATAAAACTTTTAATCGTTTGTCTTCGTTTATTTTCTTGATGAAAAAATCTTCTCTGCGCATATTTTCTTGTTTGTTCTTTATGCGCCTCTTTAATTGTTGTTCCGTAAAATTACCATCTGTATAGGCAGTTCCTCCTTTTCCAATATAAAGTAATTCACCTTCACTGGAGTTTGCATATATTCTGCCGAAAACGGAGCATCCCCACCCACTCTGAACGGCTTAATCCATCCAGTTTTACCGCTAAATTGGCCTTGAAAAGTGCCTGAAAAACGGAGTATATCCGTTCATTTCAGCTAAAAACGCCACAAAACGCCATAAAAAACGGAGCATATCCGTTCAGTGGTTTGGATATTACGATAGAATCTCCGTTTTCTCTACAGAAATCGGAGTATATCCGTTCACTAATGAGAATGTAATAATACTATAATCAGTTGTCTACATACGGAAAACGGAGTATATCCGTTCACCTTCTCACAGAAACGACAATGCCTGCATAAAAAACGGAGCATGTCCGTTCACTTGCTACTCTTTTCCCGTATCTTGTATGCAGAAAACAATCTTCATACGATACGACTATGGCAGGAAAAAGTAAGAATATGAGCCAGATCAAACAACTTCTTCTACTAAAGAAGAGCGGAATCTCCAACCGCAAGGCTGCTGATATAATCGGCATGAACAAGGAGACAGTGAACAACTACATGAATAAGGTCAACGCTGACAGTCTGAGCCTTGATGAACTTATCAGGTTGGATGATCCCATTCTTGAGCACCGTCTCAAGGGCGGCAATCCTGCATATAGCGACAAGCGTTTTGAAACATTCAAAGCCCTTCTTCCATATCTTCAGGAGGAGATGAAGCGCAAGCATGTCACGCTGAAGCTGCTTTGGGAAGAATACCGTAATGAGCATCCGGATGACCACTACAGCCTGACACAGTTCCGTTTTCATTACAATCAGAACACAGAGGCCAGGAAGGAGTCGCCATCCACCATACTTGCCGACATGCGTACGGGCGGCGAAAAGCTTTTCCTCGATTTTGCCGGTGATACTATGGGATACGTTGACATGGAAACCGGTGAGGTCGTCCAGTGTCAGGCTTTTGTAGCCACTCTGCCTGCAAGCGACTACGGTTATATCCTCTTCGTACGTTCACAGCGTACAGAAGACTTTGTATATGCCATAACGCAGTGCCTGAAACATCTTGGCGGCGTACCAAAGATGCTTGTCCCTGACAACCTTAAAGCTGCTGTTGTCAAGACCGACAGATATGAGCCTTCACTTAACCGTGTAATGGAGGATATGGCCAATCATTACGGTACGGTCATCATACCGGCACGTCCCGTACACCCTAAAGATAAAAGCAACGTGGAAGGGACCGTGAGGCTTGTCTATATGCGTGTGTTTGCCGAACTCCGCAATGAAACCTTCCATTCACTGGAAGAGCTTAACCGGGCAGCCTCACTCAAAATGAAAGCGCACAACCAGAAACGCATGCAAAAGCATCCTTACACGCGTGAGGAACGGTTCCTTGCCGTAGACAAGCCAAATCTTATGCCACTGCCTGACAGAGATTTTGAGATTGTGTCATATACCGATTTGAAGGTGTCAACCAACTGCTGTATCTATCTTGGACGTGACCAGCACTATTATACAGTACCGTATCAGTATATATCCAAAACCGCACATGTCGCATATACACGCACACTGGTAAAAGTATATGTGGACGGTGAGCTTGTAGCCACTCACCTACGTGATTACAACAGGGGAAAGTATACTATCGTAAAGGAGCATCTTGCAAGCAATTCCCGGGAATACAGAGGGATGAGTGCAAAATCATACATAGAGCGTGCCGAGCGTGCATCCGGCATACTGGGAGATGTAATCCGCCGCATATTTTATTCTTCCACAATGCCTCCGGAGACTCATTACAAGACCTGCGACGGGCTTCTAAACCTGCAAAGGAGCAGTGATCCGGTCGTTTTCCAAAAAGCCTGCGAGGCAGCCCTGAATGTAGACAGATGCAACTATCGCTTTATCCGTTTACTGGTAGAGAGCAAGTGTGCCGGTGTGGGGCAACCTTCATCTTCCTTTGCTCCTCCGCAGCACTGTAATATCCGTGGAAAAGCACAGTTCAAATGACAGACTTCTAACACTCAAAACAAATAACGATGGATGAAATTATCAATGCTCTAAGAAACCTTAAGATGCCTGGAATGGCCCATTACTGGGCTACCATGCAGGAGACGCGACAGGCAGAGTCGCTCTCCTTGAAAGACGGTCTGCAACTGCTTATACAGGCTGAACTGGATAACCGGAATCAAAGCCGGAATGCCCGTCTGATAAAAAAAGCACACTTCCGTTATCAGGCTTCCATAAGTGAAGTTATCTATGACTGCAAGCGTGGCGTGGACAAGCAGAAAGTACTTAATCTTGCCACTTGTGACTATGTGAAAAACGGGGTATCCATACTTATTACGGGTGCTGCCGGTACCGGTAAAAGCTGGTTGGGTACAGCGTTTGGTCATCAGGCCTGCATGAACGGATATAAGGTTGCTTATTATAACCTGTACAGGCTCTTCGAGGAAATAAGCCTTGCCCGTATATCCAGTACCCTGCATCGTTTCTTCGCCAAGCTGGCACAGACTGACCTGCTTATACTGGACGACTTCGGCATGAAAGTTCTTGACGGACAACAGTTACTTGACTTTATGGAGATTATAGAAGACCGCCATGGACAAAAAGCTACGATCATCATATCACAACTGCCGGTTGCCAACTGGTACGATGTGATGAAAGGCAACACGACTGCAGCTGATGCAATATTAGACAGGTTGGTACACACAAGTGTGCGCTTCGAGCTACAAGGCAGCAGTTTACGTCAAAAAAGACATCAAAACTGCAACGTTACAGACGAAAATCAATAAATTTGCATCGCCATAGGTAAAGAGTATGAAAAGTGAACGGATATCACCGTTTTGGGTGAACGGATATCAACCGTTTTCAGCATATATTCTATAAACTCCATATCCATTGGGTATTTCTTTTGTTTTTTGTGATAAAGAGTCACCTATTTCAAAAGTGAAATATCCTTGTTTTATGAATTGAAAATTGTCCATTATAGTTTTAATTGTTAGAATCGTTTATCTTTAGTTCACCTGACATGAGTTTGGGGAGGAGGGTGTCGCGAAGATAAGCAAGCTCAAATGTTTGCTTTGATAATATTTCAATCTCTTTAAACAATGGCTCTACTATATGTGAGAATTTATCTAATACCTCATTATTAGGAATGATTATTCTAATTTTTCCAAACAATGTAGTATTAATATTTAAAGTTGCAGTTCCACCTCTTCCCATATTTTCCAATTGTTTTTTCATCAGAGTTAAGTTTAAATATAGATAATATAAACTGTTCTTATTTTGTGGTACTATTGAATTAATCTGTTGATTAGTATGAGAAGTTCTTGTATTTATGGCAACCAAACCAACAGTTGCGATACAACTAACTAAAAGTGAATATGGAGGTAATAATTTAGTTTGTTGAGTTTGACTGCCTTCAACAGATAATGAATCTTCGGTATTTATAATAAATAATTGATTATGCATATCGGGAATTTTTATAAACGGAATATCTCCACAAAAAAATTCTTTTATATTCTTTGAGGGTGTTTTTCCACATATAATTTTCCCGAAATCTAAAAGTTGGCCAACTTTCCAACCTTTTGGTATCATCCCAAGCTCCGAATCCACAAACTTGCCGTTCTTGAATGGTTCGAAATCTACAAACCAAGACTTGAATAATGTTTGTGCTTGCTGCTCTAAATTTTCATTTATGCGGCGGTTGAGTTCGATTTTATCATCAAGGGTAGACAGGAAAGATGATATACGTTTTTGTTCATCTAAATGAGGAATGCTACATAATAGTTTTTCAAACGTGTCTCTAGTTATAGTATCGAATACACTACCATGAGAAGATTTCTTCAATTCTTCAACCTTAGTTTTTGTTATATAATACAAAAAAATGATTATCTACCAATGAGTTAGCACGAATGCCAAAGCAAGATTGGTTAAATGCCATTGGAAAAGGTATCATTGCCATTTCACCGACCGTACCTCTAGCAGAAATTATAATATCATCTTTTTGTAGCAACTTTGTTGCACTATTATTAAGTCCCTTTTCGTGATTGTTTTTTCCGTTTTATAAACATACTTTCTATCACCATTAAAATCTTTCACAGAAAGCCATGGAATATTACCATTCCAATATTCAGGAACAGAAGTTTTAGGTGTACCTCCTCCTAATATAAGACACAAATCTGAATACTTATATGTTTTCCATTCTTCCATAATATCTATCTATTTATTTGATTATCCAATTTGGCTTCTATTTCTTTAATAGATGGCATTGTACCTTCTATTTTCTCGGGATATAGCTTTTCAAGTTCATATTCGGATATTCCAAGAGGTTGACTGCTTGATTCGAGTGCATATTGAGCTAAAGTGTTGTTCTTTTGTTTACAGATAAGCAATCCGATTGTCGGATTATCACGCCCTTCTTTTCGAAGAAGATGATTGCATGCAACAACATAACCACCTAACTGACCTACATCAGCAAAATCAAACTCACCGATTTTTACCTCAATCACTACATAACAAGATAGTTGCAGATTATAAAAAAGCAAATCTATAAACTTTTCTTTCTCCGCTATCTGTAAACGATATTCTTTACCTACATAAGCAAATCCGGTACCTAGTTCCAACAGAAAATTAGTAATGTTCGTTAGCAGAGTATCTTTCAATTTGCGTTCATTGTATTTTCCTCGCAAATTAGTGAATGAGAAATCGTAGGGGTCACGTGTCAATTCTTGTGCTAAATCACTATCCATATCTGGAAGTGTATTCTTGAAATTGGTCAAAGCCTTACCCTTCCGTTCATAGAGATTTGTACTTAACATGTTGAGCAACATATCTCTACTCCAACCATTTGCTAGTGTTTGGCGAACATAAAACAATGCTTTTTCTGAATCATTTGAGCACTTATCTATAATATAGCGATGGTGCCCCCATGGAATTGAAAACAAATCGGAGTATAATCTTTCCACAAGTTGTGGAAAATTTTCCTTATCAGATTCTTCCACAGCTTGTGGAAGAATCATAAACTGCTGGTTATAAAGAGAATAAAATCTTTTTGCATAACGAATTGAAGTTTCAGACAGACCTTCCACATCAGGCATCGCATGACGTAAATCACGACTTAATGTAGCGTAAAACTTACTGCCATACTTGTTGTCAGCTTGTTTTTCTTCAATATCTTTACCAAGCTCCCAATAATAGCGAAGCAATTCTTTATTTACTTGTATTGCCGCTTTAATTTGACTACTACGATAGCGTTTTACAAGTTCTCTGACCCATAAAGAGTAGTCTTTATCTAATATACTAATAGATTTATCCACAATATTACTTCTATTCTACTGATGAAAGTTTATTACATCTTATTAAATCTTAAACCCAATACTCCCCAACTGTTTCCGAATCTCTTCCTCCAACTGGTGCGACTTCTCAAACATCTCAGACAATTCCGAAGTGAGTCGCTCCATTTTTTCTTGGAACGGTTCGCCGTCGTCTTCCGCTTCAGCTATGCCCACATAGCGGCCAGGAGTAAGGATATAATCCTGCTTGGCCACGCCATCAAGCGTAGCCACGGCACAATATCCCTTTTCAGGTTCCAATGTGCCTGCCTCAAACGCTTCAAAAGTGCGGGCAATACGCTGAACGTCTTTTTCTTCGTCCAACTCGCGCAGCTTGCGTGTCACCATCGTTCCCATCTGGCGGGCATCGATGAAGAGAATTTTCCCCGGTTGCTTCTTAGCGCGGTTGAGGAACCACAGCGAAACGGGAATACCTGTGGTATAGAACAACTGGGAAGGCATCGCCACAATACCTTCCACCAAATCGGCCTTGACGATGTTTTCACGAATCGTACCTTCACCGCCCGACTGGGAGGAAAGTGATCCGTTGGCCAATACCATACCGATACGTCCACGGGGAGAGAGATGATAAATCATGTGCTGAAGCCAGGCAAAGTTGGCATTACCGGCAGGAGGAATCCCATAACGCCAACGCGGGTCTTCCTGCAATTTATCGGCTCCCCAATCGCTCAGATTGAAAGGTGGATTGGCCAGGATATAGTCGGCCTTCAACGTAGGATGCTGATCGTCAAAGAAGGTATCCGCAGCAAACCTGCCCAAATCGGCTTCAATGCCTCGGATAGCCAAGTTCATCTGTGCCATTTTCCACGTGGTGGGGTTGCTGTCCTGACCGAACACGGAAATGTTGTTAAGGCTACCCTGATGTTCGCTGATAAACCGGGCCGACTGCACAAACATACCACCCGACCCGCAGCAGGGATCGTACACGCGACCGCTAAAGGGTTGCAACACCTCGACCAACGTACGGACAATACAGGCCGGCGTGTAGAACTCGCCGGCCAGCTTGCCTTCGGCTTCGGCAAACTTGGAAAGGCAGTACTCGTAAGTACGCCCCAGAATGTCTTTCGTGTCGCCATGCTCTTTCATCTGAATGTTGGTGAAAAGGTCCACCACATCCCCCAGTCTACGCTTGTCCAACTCAGGGCGGGCAAAATTTTTGGGAAGTATACCCTTCAGGCGTGGATTCTCTTTTTCTATCAGACGCATGGCATTGTCAATCACCGTACCAATCTCAGGGGTATGTGCTGCTTCTGCCACTACCGACCAACGGGCTTCCTGCGGCACGAAGAAGATATTTTCGGAAGTATATTCGTCTTTGTCTTCCTCAAAACCATCACCTTCTTCCACCAGTTCCTTGTATTTCGTTTCAAATCGATCGGAGATGTATTTCAGGAAAATAAGTCCCAGAACTACAGACTTATATTCTGAAGCATCAAGATTTCCTCGCAACAGGTCTGCCGCTTTCCAAATTTCTTTTTCAAAACCAATCTCTGCCGTATTGTTTTTCTTCGCCATAGGAATATTTTATTTTTCGTTTATTATAATTTTCAAGTGCGTGAATAGGTACACACAACCCTACAAAGGTAGAAAGATTATGCTACATCAAAGAAAAATGGAATAAAGAAATGAAATGACATCTTAAATAACCTTCGTCATTTTTCAGCGAACGACTTTCTGTTTTTTATGTTTCACGAGTCCAAACCGTATGTTTCCCTCCCGTAAAACATACGGTTTCCAAGGCGGAAACGAATGTTTCACGAATGGAAAACATAAAACAATCAAATGCAAATTTTCATCTGCGCCTATGAGTTTTTGAATCCACGTAGAAGGGACACAATCAAAAAAGGCAGTGAGCCATTACACTCACTGCCTTTTTCGAAAATAACTTCCTGTATATCAATGTGTATGCACAATCTCCGTAGGCGCCTGCTCAGCATTGCGCTTTTCGGTCTGTATCACGACGTTGCGTGCCAAATCCATAAAGGCCATGCCGGTGACTGAATTTTCATCGAGGGCAGCCGGCGTACCTGCGTCGCCGCTTTCGCAAATGCTCTGTACGATAGGAATCTGTCCGAGCAGCGGCACATGCAGTTCTTCTGCCAAGCGTTTGGTACCTTCCTTGCCAAACAGGTAGTACTTGTTGCCCGGAAGTTCGGCCGGAGTGAACCACGCCATGTTTTCCACCAGCCCGAGGATAGGCACGTTCACCTTGTCGTTGGTGTACATGTTGATACCCTTACGTGCATCGGCCAATGCCACTTGTTGCGGAGTGCTGACAATCACGGCTCCTGTAATGGCCAGGGTCTGGAGCAAGGTCAGATGGATATCGCTGGTGCCCGGAGGAGTATCCAGTACGAAATAATCCAGTTCGCCCCAGTTGGCATCGGCTACCAGCTGCTTCAGGGCATTGCTGGCCATACCGCCACGCCACAGGGTAGCCTGGTCAGGGTCTACAAAGAAACCGATGGAAAGCAGTTTGATGCCGTATTTTTCAACCGGTACAATCAGATCGCGGCCGTTCACTTCTTCTGCATACGGACGGGCGTCTTCCACCTGGAACATCTTAGGTACCGAAGGACCGAAGATATCTGCATCCAGCAAACCTACCTTGTAACCCAGCTTGGCCAAAGCCACTGCCAGGTTGGCGGCTACCGTAGACTTACCGACTCCTCCTTTACCGGATGATACGGCAATCACGTTCTTCACCTGCGGCAGCATCTTGCCCGGTTCGGGACGGGCTGCCTGCTTGCTTTCGGTGGCAATCGTCACCTCCACGTCCTTCGACACATAGGTATGAATGGCGGTTTCAGCCGATTTGACTACCGATTTCATGAAAGGGTCGGTCGGCTTCTCGAATATCAGCGAGAAACTTACCTTCATCCCGTCAATGCGAAGATTGTCGGCCACCATCTCCGCTTCCACAATATTTTTTCCGTTGCCCGGATAACGCACCGTAGCCAGTGCGTCCATAATCAATTTCGGATAAAGTGTCATATCTTTTCAGTTTTAAATCATTTGCTTGTTTTCAGTCCGCTCCGCTTGCTCCGGTTGTAGCTCCGGTAATCGTCCAGTTCGATTTCCACGTCGGGTTCCTGAAGTTCTCCTTCCTGCGGCAGACGGAACTGGATGTACTTGATGTTCAGTCCGCGGTCGAGCCATTGCTGTTCGTAATAGGTACGGATGCTCAGAATGTCATCGTCCATGCCGGAGTGATACAAATCGTCGGTGATGAATTCCACCGGGAAATGATTGGCCTCTACCATATATTTAGTATAGGTAAACATGAAATTACTGTCCGTCTTCAGGTGTACCAGTCCGTCCGGAATCAGGAAACGACGGTAACGGTTCATGAAATAGGTAGAAGTCAGGCGCTTGGTAGCTTTCTTCATCTGAGGGTCCGAGAAAGTCAGCCAGATTTCGCTCACCTCACCCGGCGCAAAGAAGCGCTCAATGATTTCGATGTTGGTACGCAAAAAAGCCACATTCTTCAAACCTTCATTCAGTGCTTCGGTGGCTCCCGTCCACATGCGGGCTCCCTTGATGTCCACCCCGATGAAGTTCTTGCCCGGATAGCGGCGTGCCAGTCCTACGGTGTATTCCCCACGTCCGCATCCCAGTTCCAGAACAATCGGATTCTCGTTCTTGAAGAAATCCTGGTTCCAGCGTCCCTTCATCTCGAAAGGGACTTCATCCACCACCGAATACGGATATTCAAACACATGCGGATATTCCGCCATATCTGCAAATTTCGCTAATTTTCCTTTTCCCATATTTTTCGTGAAACGTTTCCTTAATGCCCGCAAAGGTAAAGTTTTTCGATGGAACACACAACTTTACCCTCAATTACCCGAAAGAATCGGGAAACGAAAACATATATCTGCGTTTATATGAAAAAAACTCAAACGTATGAACAGAAGAATATTTCTCCCCCTCCTCCTGATTGCCTTCGTGTCCGGCTGCACAGAGGAATCCACAGAAAAACAGCCTACACCTTCTTTTATTCAAGGAGCAGAAGTTGCCAGCTTTGCTTCTTCTTCCCGTAGCAACACGACGGAGAAGCTCATCCCCCTCGGGAGCAAACTTACCTTTTACAGCCAAGGAGGGATTCAAGCCGAAGAAAGGGAACTTTCCTATAACGGAACAAGCTGGGAAGGCGACTTTCAGACAAAATGGGGGAACACACCTCAAAAAGCGACAGTGACCGCCTTCTGCCCTCCCCTTTACCGCGACCAACACAATTTCTACCAAGACGGACAGTTAAGGGACCAGCTCATGGCACAAGGTGAATATGCCTACAAGGAAAGCATCACCTTGTCTTTCAGACACCTGTTCGCACAAATCTGCTTCACTGTATCCAACAAGCTGAACCCGCAAATCAGCCAAATCGAATTCACCCCTACCGTATCGGTGTCGGACATTTCCCCGGAAACAGGAGAAATCACCTACCAGCGTACGGCTCCTTCCCTCTACATGGAGCACAATGAGGAAGGGAAATACAGCTTTCTGATTCCTCCCACCAGCCAGTCCATCCATATACGTCTCCACACTACGACCGGAAGCATCCATGAAAGCACCTTGGAAACCTACCCGTTCCAAAGTGGCTACACCTACACCTGTCCGCTGAAGCTGTCCGGAGAACTCCAAGGTATTTCAACCGTAGAAGATTTCATTGCCTTCACTTACCTGATAAATGGAGAAAACTACGGAAACCGCAGTCTAGAAGAATTCGGGAAAAAGACCGGAGAAAGGATGACTTACTACCTGAATGAGGACCTGACCTTCACTCCGGAAGAAGCTGCACGGGTCAAAATGATCGGGAACTACGGTATCGGCAGCACCACGCAAAAAGAGGCTTTCAACGATGTCTTCGACGGACAAGGACATAGCCTGAACAACCTGCGCTTCGAGCAACCGGTAAACGGCTCTTATTATGCCGGTCTATTCAGCGGCATATCCGCTACCGGCGTAGTGAGAAATCTGATTCTCAGCCAAGCCGTATACGACAAAGCGCAAGACACCAAGAAAGCGGCTTTTCTGGCAGGAATCAATCTGGGAGAAATCAACCACTGTATCCTGCGCGACTGTACCATCGAAAATCTAAGAGATGACGGAGAATTTGGCAATATATCATCCCGAAACGAAGGAATTATCGCCAACTGCCAGCTTCTTAACATCAGATTCAAGAACGAAGTCAAAGTCGGCAGCGGAATCACACGCTATCATTACGGAAAAATCATCAACTGCGCCGTAAACAATTGCCAATTCAAGAAAACCTCTATGGGAGGTGGCCTTATTTGTAACCTCATCAAAAACGGAGAAATACAAAACTGTTATGTATCGGGCAATATCAGCCAATGCTACGCTATCTGCCAGCAAGTACAGGAAAGCAATGTTATCCGGTGTTGTTTTTATCCCCAAAGTTATACCAAAGCTCCCATCGGGAACGATTACCCCAATACCCCCTCCGATTCACTACTGAAATACGGCAACCAGCAGGCTGTCACTGAAAAAAAACTGCCCCAAGTACTCAACCAGTGGGTGTCCGGCAACGGGAAACGGCTTTTTCCCACTCTGTCGCTCAGCACGTGGGAACAAGGAGAAACTCTGCCGGCCGTACTGGTATCCCCATAATTTTTCTAAAAAATAAAAAATGGTATCCATAAATATTGTATTTTTGCGGCGAACGAAAAATTCGGAATCATGAACAATAAAAAATTAATTATCGCGATCATTATATTGGCTGTAATTGCAGCCATTGTATCGTTTTTTGCCGTTAATGAAGCACGCAAGAACAAAGAAATGAGTCAGCTCTTCGCGGTAGAAAAACAAGAAATGGAAAACGAATACAGCACGTTTGCCACACAATATGACGAACTGCAGGTTCAGATAAACAACGACTCTCTTCGCGAAAAACTGGAAAGTGAGAAATTGAAGACACAACGCCTGCTCGAAGAGCTCCGCCAGGTGAAAACAAGCGATGCAGCCGAAATCATGCGACTGAAAAAGGAACTGAAAACCGTACGTGCCGTCTTGCGGAGTTACGTCATGCAAATCGATTCCTTGAACAAAATCAATGCGGCGCTGATGCAGGAAAATCAGGAAGTGAAGACCAAATATTCTGCCGCGACCGCACAAATCACAAACTTGTCACAAGAGAAAAAGAGCCTGAACGAAAAAGTGACATTGGCCGCACAGCTGGATGCCACCAACATCCGGGTACAGACCTTGAACAAACGGGGACGCCAGACCGAGCGGGTGAAGAACATCAAGAAAATTGCCATTTCATTCACTATCGTCAAGAATATCACTGCCCAGACAGGAAACAAAACCCTCTACGTGCGCATTGCCAAACCAGACAATGAGATTCTGACCAAGAGTGCCGGCAACCAGTTCAAGTATGAAGACAGAAACATCGCTTACTCCATCAAGAAATACATTGAATATACGGGTGAGGAACAAACCGTCACGGTATATTGGGACGTGGAGGAATTCCTGTCAGCCGGTACCTATCAGGTATATATCTTTGCAGACGGCAATATGATTGGACAAGGCTCATTCCGAATGAAATAATTTTAGAAACATGAGAAAGCATATCAGCTGTCTGATTTATGGTTGCCTGGCATTAATGGGCTTACTGTCTTCCTGCGGTGAAGACCGTTCGGGAGAATATTATGCCTTGATTGCCACGAAAACCTGGATTTACGAGGTAATGCAGGAAAATTATCTTTTTTATGAAGATATTCCGGCAGAAGAAAAACTGGACTTTTTCAAAAAACCTGCGGAATTCCTGTCTTCTGCCGTTTCTTCCAAAGACCAGAAAAACGGCTATGTGTTCTCTCATGTAGATTCAGTATTGTCACGTGCCACCAGCACCTATCCTTGCTTCGGGCTAGAAGCCACTTTGGTACGTACGGAAAATGGGACGAACGCCCTCAGAGTGTTGTACACCCAGCCAGACTCTCCTGCGGAAGAGGCCGGATTAAAACGAGGTGACTGGATTATTGCCATAGACAACAAAAAAGTATCTACCAGCGATTATGCCACTTATATCACTCGTCCTACCAAAGCCTACAGCTTCACATTAGGGAAATACAATCCTTATCCCGAAGAAGTGGATGATCCGGAATTTAACTACATTGAATTTGACACGCTGGGCGTTGTACAAATGCCGGCACCTCGCTACGTAGAGGAAAAAGACGTGCTTAAAACAGGCATTGTATCTGCCGGAAGCCGTAAAGCCTTCTACATTTTATATAATGAATTCGATGAAAACACGGACCTGCTTAAAGAAGTGCTCACACAAATGAGCGGACAACAGTTTGACGACATCATTCTCGATTTGCGATATAATCCGGGAGGCTATGTAAACACCTCACAACTGCTAAGTACGGCATTGGCTCCTTCCACGGCCATGGGACAACCGTTCCTGTACATGATTTACAACGATAAGCTCAACAAGACCGAAACTTTGAACTTTGATGCGAGCTTGTTGCCGGGCGGAAGCAGCCTGTCTTATCAGAACCTCTATGTCATTACTTCTGAAAATACGGCCTCGGCTTCTGAAATCGTCATCAACTGTCTGAAACCTTACATGGAAGGACGCCTGTTCCAAGTAGGAACATCGACCTATGGGAAAAATGTAGCCCAACAGCTGTTTACCAGTGCTGATTCTCCGGGAATTGAATTATGGCTTACCACAAGCTATCTAAGCAATTCCCAAGGATATTATGAATACTTTCAGAACGGACTCTCGCCGGACTTTGAAATTGAGGAGAACTACGAAGAGGAACTCGGTGAGCTTGGCTCCACACAAGATCAGCTTTTGCAACCCGTACTTTATAAAATGGAAAATGGAAGCTTTCCGACCACCACGGAAGGGAATGACGAAACTACGACTTTACGTCAGAGCCGCACATACGGGAAAATGCAGGTATTGGTTGACCCCATTGCCCAAAAGCCACACTACAACCGGATAAAACCCGCCAAGTAACCCCTATGATACATTCCTGAAAAATAAAGCTAATTTACCATTTCTTTTCAACAAAATGCTTTGACGATTTGTTGTAATGTCATACATTTGCAATGTTGCATAAGCAACCAAATATAAAGTCAGCATCAGCAATGAAAAGGATTACAAGTTTACTCTTACTGCTCAGTACAATCCTCAGCAGTCACGCCCAGCAGATACTCACCCTGGACAGCTGCCGGGCACTTGCCCTGGCCAATAACAAAGAGTTACGGATTTCGCAAGAAAAAGTGAATGCCGCCCACTATGAGAAAAAAGCCGCATTCACAAACTACCTGCCCAAAATTGACCTTACGGGAGGATACATGCGTACCCAAAAAGAAATCTCCCTGTTAAGTGACGCACAGAAACAAACCATCGGGAATTTGGGTACCAACGTGGGAGGACAGCTCCAACAAGGCATGCAATCGGCCGAATTCCAGGCAGCCATGCAACAGTTGGCCGCAGCCAATCCCGGTCTGGCGGCCGGACTGCAGGGACTCCTTCCGGGGGCTGTAGCCGGACTGACGGAAGGGCTGAACAGCATCGGTCAAAGTCTGGTAGATGCTTTCCATACGGATACCCGTAACCTGACCGTAGGAGCTGCTACGCTTACCCAGCCGATTTTCATGGGAGGCAAAATTATCGCCTACAACAAAATCACCAAATATGCCGAACGCCTGGCCGAATCGCAGCATGCCACGGGCATGCAGGATTTAATCCTGCAAACAGATCAGGCTTACTGGCAAATCATTTCGCTTGTCAACAAGAAAAAACTGGCTGAGAACTTCCTGGAACTGGTACAGAAACTGGATTCGGACGTAGATAAAATGATTGCGGAAGGAGTAGCAACCAAAGCCGACGGACTTAGCGTGAAAGTGAAGGTCAACGAAGCCGAGATGATGCTGACACAAGTGGACAACGGACTGAGCTTATCGAAGATGCTGCTGTGCCAGCTTTGCGGTCTTCCGCTGGATACGGAATTCCAACTGGCTGACGAAAGCATGAAAGACCTGCCGCTTCCCAACACCTACACCGAAGCAAACGTCAGCACGGCTCTAAGCAACCGGGAAGAGCTGAAAAGTCTGGAACTGGCCTCGGAAATCTACCGCCAGAAAGTAAACATCGCCCGCTCCGAGTTCCTTCCATCGGTGGCCCTGACCGCCAATTATCTGGTAACCAACCCGTCGCTGGTAAACGGATTCGAAAACAAATTCCGCGGAATGTGGGCCGCAGGAGTCATCGTGAAAATCCCCATATTCCACTGGGGAGAAGGTATCTATAAGGTAAAGGCAGCCAAGGCAGAAGCCAATATCGCACGCTACAAGCTGGAAGACACCAAAGAAAAAGTAGAGCTGCAAGTCACACAAAACTCCTATAAAGTCAACGAATCGACCAAGAAACTGGCCATGGCCGAAAAGAATATGGAGAAAGCGGAAGAGAACCTACGCTATGCCAACCTGGGATTTAAGGAAGGGGTAATCCCTACCAGCAACGTACTGGAAGCACAGACGGCCTGGTTCTCTGCGCAAGCTGGAAAAATCGACGCACAGATAGACGTCAAAATGAGTGAACTTTATTTGAACAAATCAATGGGAATTTTAAAATAACACAACAATATGGAAAAGACGCAACGCAACAATATCATGCTGGCTTTCTTCACACTGTTAGCCGTGATTGTCATCGTGAGTATCATCGGATTCTTTACGCTAGGAAAAGGCCCTGAAATCATTCAGGGACAGGCGGAAGCGACGGAATACAGGGTATCCAGCAAGGTGCCGGGACGTGTTTTGAAATTCTTTGTCAGCGAAGGCGACAAAGTAAAGGCGGGAGATACGCTTGCCATTCTGGAAGCTCCCGATGTCATGGCCAAACTGTCGCAGGCTCAGGCAGCCGAACAAGCAGCTCAGGCACTGAACGAGAAAGCATTACGCGGTACCCGCAGCGAACAGCTGCAGGCTGCATACGAAATGTGGCAGAAAGCCAAAGCCGGACTCGAAATCGCCGAAAAATCCTACAACCGTGTCAACCGCCTGTATGAAGAGGGAGTGATGACGGCACAGAAAAGAGATGAAGCCAAAGCGCAATATGAAGCGATGAAAGCTACCGAACGTGCGGCCAACGCTCAATATACCATGGCCAAAAACGGAGCCCAGCGGGAAGACAAAGCCATGGCAGCCGCCCAAGTGGAACGTGCGAAAGGTGCCGTGGCCGAGGTTTCTTCTTACGTATCCGAGACCTTTCTGACAGCTTCTGCCGACGGAGAAATCTCAGAAATCTTCCCGAAAGTAGGAGAACTGGTAGGTACGGGTGCTCCCATCATGAATGTGGCCCAGCTGGACGACATGTGGGTAACCTTCAACGTACGGGAAGACTTCCTGAAGGACTTCAGCGTAGGCAACAAGATAAAAGCCTACATTCCTGCCCTGGAAAAGGATGTGGAGTTCCAGGTGACCGTCATGAAGGATTTGGGAACCTATGCCGCTTGGAAGGCGACCAAAACTACGGGTCAGTTCGACCTGAAAACGTTTGAAGTAAAGGCAAAGCCCGTGCAGACCGTAGAAAACCTGCGTCCGGGAATGTCCGCCATCATTGAAAAGTAAAAGTAACCATGTCGAAAACCACCTGTCAATGTTTTCTCAAGGTTGTACAGCGGGAGATTTTCCGCATAGCAACCAAGCCCATGTACCTGTTCTGCATGGTCATTGCCCCGTTGTTCTGTTTCCTGTTTTTCACGACACTGATGGGAAACGGACTGCCGACCAATCTGCCTGCAGGTGTGGTGGACCTCGACAACACTGCCACGACACGCAACATCATCCGCAATCTGGATGCTTTTCAGCAGACCCGGATTGTGGCACACTACCCAAGTGTGACGGAAGCACGGCAAGCGATACAACGAGGAGAAATTTACTCATTCTATTACATTCCGGAAGGGACTACGGAAGCTGCACTTGCTCAAAGGCAGCCTAAAGTATCCTTCTATATCAACTATTCCTACCTGATAGCGGGTTCCTTGCTCTACAAGGACCAGCGGACCATGTCGGAACTGGCCTCGGCCGCCATCGGACAAGCCACGTTACTGGCCAAAGGTGCCACGGAAGACCAGGCATTGGCTTTCCTGCAACCGGTAGTAATTTCCACGCATGCCCTGAACAACCCTTGGTTGAACTACTCTGTGTACCTCTGTAACACACTGTTCCCGGGCATTCTGATGCTGCTGATTTTCCTGACAACGGTCTATACCATCGGCACGGAAATCAAAGAAAATACCTCCAAGGAACTGATGCAGCTGGCAGATAATTCCATTGTGACGGCACTGACGGGAAAACTGTTTCCGCAGACCCTCATTTTCTTCATCATGGCTACTTTCTACAATGTATACCTGTACGGCTTCCTGCATTATCCCTGCCACAGCGGAATCATTCCGATGCTGCTGGCCGGACTGTTGCTGGTGCTTGCTTCGCAAGCCTTCGGGGTCTTCCTGTTCGGACTGTTCGGGTCATTGCGTCTGGCCTTGAGTGCAGCTTCCCTATGGGGAGTCATCTCCTTCTCCATCTCCGGATTCACCTTTCCGGTAATGGCCATGCACCCTACCTTGCAAGCTTTGTCCGTATTGTTCCCTTTACGGCACTATTTCCTGATATACGTCAATCTGGCATTGAACGGCTATCCGGTTATTTATGCCTGGCATGCGGTGATAGCCTTGCTGCTGTTCATGCTGCTACCTTTCTTTATTCTAAAGAAACTACGTACAGCCATGCTCCATTACGTCTACCTACCTTAACACATTGCATTCATGAAAAAAGAATCATTGAAACAAACCATACGACAAGGCTTTGCTGGACTCTTCCATATTTGCGCGCAAGAGCTGAAAGCGGTCTTCAAGGATCAAGGGGTACTGATTTTCTTCCTGCTTGTTCCTTTGGCTTATCCATTGGTATATGCTTTTATCTATACGAATGAAGTGGTCCGTGAAGTACCGACTGCTGTAATTGACAACAGCAATACAGCCCTCAGCCGGGAGTTCATCCGTTCGGTTGACGCAAGTGCCGATGTGCACATCCAGTCCCATTGTGCGGATATGGAGGAAGGAAAGGCACTCTTGAAAGAAACAAAAGTATATGGTATCATCTACATTCCGGAAAGCTTCAGCAAAGACATCTCCTCCGGAAAGCAAACCACCGTGAGTGTGTATTGTGACATGAGTGGAATGTTATATTATAAAGCTTTGGTATTGGCCAGTACCAATGCCTCACTGGCACTCAACAAACAGATTCAGATAAAACGTCTGGGAAACACCACCGAACGGCAGGATGAAATCAGCACGGCTCCCATTGAATACGAAGACATCTCCTTATTCAACCCGCAAGATGGATTTGCCAGCTTCCTGATTCCAGCCGTACTGATACTTATCATACAACAGACCCTTTTGCTTGGCATCGGACTTTCTGCCGGAACCGCCCGTGAGAGCAACCGTTTTCGGGATTTGGTCCCAATCAGCCGGCAATATCAGGGGACACTGCGCATTGTCGGCGGAAAATCACTGGCGTATTTTCTTATATACGTCCTGATCACCGCCTACGTGCTATGCTTGGTTCCCAAGATGTTCTCTTTGGTTCAAATCGCCCAGCCAGCCACCCTATTGGCTTTTGCCGTCCCCTACATTCTGGCCTGTATCTTCTTCGCGATGACCTGTTCCATTTTCATCCATCACAGAGAATCGTGCATGATGATTTATGTGTTTACCTCCGTGCCTTTGCTGTTCATCTCAGGTATTTCCTGGCCGGGAGCTGCTGTTCCGACATTCTGGAAGATTTTCTCTTATCTGTTCCCTTCCACATTCGGCATCAACGGATTTGTACGCATCAACAACATGGGGGCAACTCTCCCTGAAGTCCTCTTTGAATACAAAGCGCTCTGGATACAGACCCTCGTCTACTTCTTTACCACCTGCATGGTCTATCGCCGGCAAATCATCCTAAGCCGCCGGCATGCCATGGAACGCTTGCGTATGTTTAAACTTCGTAAGCTTGCAAAAAAGAGTTCACACGAACTTTAAATAAATAATCCAAAGACTATTATCCGGTTCTGTATTTCATACAAAGCCGGATAATTTATCTTTATTAACGTCTGAACACAGGTGAATACCCTAGAATACTTGTAGCTTTGCGGATATTTATAAACGAAGTTATGAAGCACCTCATTTATATACTTATTGGATTCACTTTCTTTCAAACCACAGCCCTCTCCCTGAAGGCTTCTTCTCTAGAAGAAAAGAAACAACTTTTCCGCATCACCGTACTCAATACAGGAGGGGATCCGCAGCAGGGCATCATCCTGAGAGTTGTAGGATACAGCAATGAATACGTCAGCGATGAGCAAGGGTTGATTGAGTTTGAACAATCCGCCGATAAAAATTATGCCCGTACGGCCAATTTTTATCTTCCAACGGACAAAAACAAGTCGCTTAAATCCTTACGGCTGGATGAAGCGGCACAAGACACGATTATCCGCATAGACCGCCCGGAGGATTTGGTGAAATTCAAACAAAGTGGAAGGACGTTTCAGGCAAAAGGGATACTGAAAGAAGGAGGGAGACCTGTTCCACATGCAGAAATCAGTGTGCAAGGCACAGGCAGACATTCTTTTTCTGATAAAAATGGGGAGTTTACCATTGAAGCAGACTACAGTCATCTGATCATGGTCAGAGCGGAAAGTATGGAAAACAAATACCTGGACAGCGAAGCTTTCCTGCAGCAGCCTGACCGCCCACTGGAAATACGTATGGTAAAAAAAGGGGCCGACCGGGTTTATCATGTGGTGGAAAAGATGCCGGAGTATCCCGGAGGGATGAAAGCCTTTTTCAACTATATCAAACGAAAGGCCCATACTTCCGAACTGGCAGAAAAGACCCAAAAGGAAGGGGCTGTCATGATACAGTTTGTCGTGGAAAAGGACGGAAGCATTACTTCTCCCAGCATCGTGAGAGGCTTGGACGCCCGACTGGATACGGCAGCATTGGATGCAATCATGGTCATGCCTGATTGGATTCCGGCACAAGACCACGGCATTTCGGTACGCTGTAAGTATTCCGTACCGGTACCCTTCAAGCGTCCTCAACCTGTGAAGCCTGCTCCGGTTGCCCCCAAAGCACCTCAGCAATCCACATCCGTAAAAGACAGCATGCTGGTTCAGCCGATTCCGACAGATTCACTCAAGCAGGATACAATGCTTCTGGCAACGCCGAAGACACCAGTGGATTCCTTATTGACAGACTCACTGAAAAAGGATACCACCCTGGTAGTTCCGGCAGACAGCCTCCTGCTCAAGCAGGCTACTCCCTCGAAAACTCCTTCGGAAGCTGTAGAAGTGAAGCCAAAGAAGCGCAACTTCCTGGTACGGTTTTTCCGCTGGCTATTCGGAATAAAGGATAAAGAAACTACAGAAAAGGAGGAAAAGGAGCCAAAGGAAGCGCAGGAAGTACAGGAGACCTTGGAGCCGGAACCCGCTCCTCCGATTACAGAAGAAAAATAAATGTAAAACAAAAATAAGACAGTCATGAAAAAACTTTTCGTACTTTTTTATGCGCTGCTGTGCCTGGTAAGTGTACAGGCACAAAAGGTAACCTTGCAAGATGTAGCCAACGGTACCTATCGCGCACAAAATATACAAGGATTAAAACCGACGCTGGATGGTGAACATTACACACAAATCAGCAAGGACCACAAACGAATCGTCAAATATTCTTTCAAAACAGGCAAGGAAGTGGCTACCATCTTCGATGTAACTACTGCCAGAAACCATACGCTCAAAAGTTTCGATGATTACATCATGTCGCCCGACGAAAGTCTGATATTGATACAAACAGAAACAAAACCGATTTACAGACGTTCCTTCACAGCCGTATATTACATTTACAACGTGAGAAACCGTACGCTTGAACCGCTTTCAAACAACGGTCCGCAACAGGTGCCTCTCTTCTCACCCGACAGCCATCAGATTGCGTTTGTGCGTAACAACAACATCTATCTGGTCAAACTACTTTTTGGCAACAGTGAATCGCAGGTAACCAAAGACGGAGAATACAACAAGGTGCTGAATGGTATTCCCGACTGGGTGTATGAAGAAGAATTCGGATTCAACCGTGCGTTTGATTTCAGTGCCGACAGCCGTATGATTGCCTATATTCGCTTCGACGAAAGCCAAGTACCCATGTTTTCTTTCCCTTGGTACAAAGGTATGGCACCCGAAAAGACAGAATATGCCACTTATCCTGGAAGCTATAACTACAAATATCCTAAAGCAGGAGTATCCAACTCCAAAGTCAGCGTCCATACATTTGACATCAAGAGTCATGTCACCCGCAAAATGGAACTGCCGGTAGACTCCGACGGCTATGTACCTCGTATCAAGTTTACAGACGACCCCGAAAAACTGGCTATCATGACACTAAACCGTCATCAAAGCCGTTTCGACCTCTACATGGCCAACCCGCGGAGTGCCATCTGCAAAGTAGCCATCCGCGATGAGGCCGAACAATACATCAAGGAACAGGCTTACTCTGACATCGCGTTTTATCCGGAACACATTATCCTGATGAGTGAACGAGACGGATACAATCATCTTTACCTTTACACCATTGGCGGAAACCTGGTGAAACAAATCACCAAAGGGAATTTTGAGGTGAAGGAATTTTTAGGCTGGGACCAAAAGGCCAATGTATTCTATTATACCAGCAACGAGGGCAGCCCATTGCGTACAGCCGTTTACAAGATTGACGGAAAAGGAAAGAAAACCAAACTGTCTACACGCACCGGAACCAACAGTGCCCTGTTCAGCAAAAACCTGAACTATTACATTAATACATATTCCAGCGCACAGACTCCTACGCTTATCACCCTGAACAATAACAAGGGACAGGAAATGAGCACCCTACTCGACAACAAGGAGCTGAAAGCAAAAATAGCCCAGCTGAACATGCCTGTAAAAGAATTCTTCACTTTCAAAACCAGTGAAGGAGTAGAATTGAACGGCTGGATGATGAAACCGGCTAATTTCAATCCTTCCAAGAAATATCCGGTAATCATGCATCAGTATAGCGGCCCGGGGGCACAGCAGGTACTCGACAAATGGGGTATCGGAAGCTTCAGCGACGGAGGCATGTTTGAAGCGGTGATGTGCGATAAAGGCTATATCATGGTATGCGTGGACGGACGGGGTACCGGAGGAAGAGGAGCAGCCTTCGAAAAGTGTACTTATCTTTCTATCGGTGTAAAAGAAGCCATCGACCAAGCCCAGGCAGCCAAATATCTTTCTACGCTACCGTATATTGACGGAAGCCGCATCGGTATCTGGGGATGGAGCTATGGAGGATATAACACCCTGATGTCCATGAGTGAAGGCTCCGGAGCCTTCAAAGCCGGAGTAGCCATTGCTGCCCCGACCGATTGGCGATTCTATGATACGGTTTACACGGAACGCTTCATGCGTACTCCAAAAGAAAACGGAGATGGCTACCGCAGCTCTTCCGCCATCAACCGTGTGCACCAGCTGAAAGGCAAACTGCTGCTCGTTCATGGCAGTGCGGACGACAATGTACATTTCCAGAATTTCATGGAATACAATGAAGCACTGATACAAGCGAACATTCAGTTTGAGACACAGATATACACCAACCGTAACCACAGCATTTTCGGAGGGAATACCCGCAATCACCTGATGAACAGAGTGGCAAATTTCTTCCTGCAAAACTTATAATGAACTCATCATACGGATGACACTGGAGAAAAGCCTTCCAGCGTCATCCGTTTTCTCTTTGTAATCTATCTTAACCACTATGACACACATCAAAAAGCCCAAATGGCTGAAAATACAAATAGGCACCAATGCCCGTTACACAGAGACCAAACGTATCGTCGATACCCATAAACTCCATACGATATGCAGCAGCGGGCGCTGTCCGAACTTAGGTGAATGTTGGGGAAAAGGTACCGCCACCTTCATGATTGGAGGAGCTATCTGTACCCGCGCCTGCAAATTCTGTAATACCCTCACCGGAAAGCCTCTTCCGCTGGATCCGGACGAACCTAAACGGGTGGCGCAGTCCATCCAGCTCATGAAGCTCAACCATGCAGTCATCACTTCCGTAGACCGGGATGACCTGAAAGATTTGGGTGCCGCACACTGGGCTGCCACCCTCAAAGCGATTCGAGAGCTATGCCCCACAACTACTATCGAAGCCCTGATTCCCGACTTCCAAGGACATGCAGACTTATTACAGCTGGTCATCGATACACGTCCGGATATATTGTCGCACAACCTGGAAACAGTGAGACGCATCAGTCCGCTGGTACGCAGCGTTGCCAACTATGACACCAGCCTGAAGGTGATTCACCAGATTTCCGAAAACGGACTCAAAGCGAAATCTGGTATTATGGTCGGACTCGGAGAAACCCCGGAAGAGGTAGAAGAAACCATGGACGATTTACTGCAAAACGGCTGTCGTATCCTGACCATCGGACAATACCTGCAACCTTCGGCCAGACATTATCCCGTGGCTGAATACATTCACCCTAATCAATTTCAAAAGTATAAGGAAATCGGTGAAGCGAAAGGATTTGAGATAGTGGAAAGCGGACCATTGGTACGGTCTTCCTATCATGCTGAAAAACATCTGCGGAAAGAATGAACAATTTACTTTTTTCGATTGTTCAAAATTTACAACAGGTGCTCTTCTATTATGAATCTATTGCTTAAATACAAAGACAAAATCGTATCATTCGGACTACTTCCTATCATCATCACGTTGATAGGTATTCATCTTTTCCCTACCACAACCATGCTGGGTATTGGGCTTGGCATCAGCATTATCGGGGTATTATATGATGTGTTACGACTGAAAGGACTCAATTTCTTCCTTCTGCAAGGTACAATTGGTATCGGCATCTGTTTCCTCTTAAGGCTGTTTACGGGATATGAATACATTCCTCACAACAGCCTGACTCCTACGCTTGAATTCATGCTGTTGGTATGTGCATTCATTCATATCACCGCCCCAGAGTTATACCGGAACTTCCTGAAGAAGTTTCATCTTAATTTCACTTCTTCCTACTTACTGGAGGCCAAACTAATCGTCATACTCTCCAGTATCCATTTGATTATCTTGTTTGTACTGCGCAACAAACTGACTCCTTTTTCACCAGAAAATAATTTTGGGGCTATTTACCTGATTCCGACGCTCATTTATCTACTTTGCCTAATCATCAACATTGTAGGCATACAAATCGCAGCCAAGCAATCTCCACAAGAACAACATATTATACGCATCATTCCCATCTGCAACGGGAAAATCTATCTCACTCCGCATGCAAAAGATACAACAACCTGGGATGCTCCCATCAAATCGTTGTTTGAAGGACCTCTACGAAAAAGCCAGCAACATGCAAAGCACATCGTGCTAAGGAATCAGATTTCAACAAAGAAAATATCTTTTTCCCTAAAGAAGATTCACCCCCGACTGATTCTCAGCTATCGGTTGCAAGGCCTCCTTCCTGCATTTGTACAATTATACATACTCCCTGTAAGCCAGGAAAATGAACTGTCACTTCCTGGAGGACAGTTCTTTGCATGTGAAGACATCAAAAAGAATCCGGACAGATTCAGCCACGAACTGATGATTGAATGTGAACGCCTGCAGCTAGTGGCACAGGTATGGAAAGAATTCAAATAAAAAGAAGAGCCTACTTATAAATTAAAAAGATACAAGGTATTTTACTTAAATCCGGTAAATGCCCTTTCCATTCCTTTACCGTTTTAGTCTTGATAAACTCTCCTTCACATGTGATATTGGCCGCAATGCACAATTTCGTCTGCGGACGACAGGTTTTCAGAATCTCTTCCAACATTTTATGGTTGCGGTAAGGCGTCTCAATAAACAGCTGGGTCTGGTTCTCGGAATACACTCGGGTCTCCAGCTCCTTCAACCTGCGGGTACGGTCGGCCGGCTCAATGGGTAAATAACCATGAAAAGCAAAACTCTGCCCATTGAATCCAGACCCCATGACAGAGAGAATGATGGAAGAAGGTCCTACCAAAGGTACCACCTTCAGGTTCCGGCGCTGGGCGATAGCAACCACATCTGCTCCCGGATCGGCCACTGCCGGGCATCCGGCTTCAGATATTACTCCCATCGAATTCCCATTCATCAACGGAGACAGATAACCGGCAATATCCTCCGGAGAAGTATGCTTGTTCAAGGGATAAAAAGTAAGTTCATCAATATTAATGGCACCGTCCACTTTTTTCAAGAAACGACGTGCCGAACGAACATCCTCTACAATAAAATGCTTGATTCCTACAATAATCTCCCGGTTATAAGAGGGCAGCACTTTTTCTATAGCCGTATCCCCCAAAGTGACAGGCAACAAATACAACGCAACTTCCATAAGGAACTTTTCAAATCAATTAGTTGAATTCTTTCATGATACTGGAACAATCCGTAGATTCCAGCAAATTTTTTATACCAATTTCCGGACGACGCTTCATATATTTCTCGACCATTTGCATACCCAGCCATATCCCCAAGAACGGAGGAGTTTTCTCTCCTTTGAACAGCAGACGGCTATCAGAAGATATATAAGACCGAATTACCATGGGATCGGTAGCGGCAGCATAGTGATTCCGCTCAATTTCCTTCCACAGTTCATTTTCATGCTCTTCACACCAGTCCACCTCTTCCGAAGAATATCCCAAGGCTATCCTGCCATCTCCGTCTCCGTCCAAGATGGTCTCCACAATCCATGCAATCTTTCCTCGATATAACAATATGTCCATCAACGAACGATGCCCTTCCATCCAAGGAAAAGGATACTGCCCCAGCAGATAAAAGGTAAAGCAATCGGGTACAATGTATTCTGGCGACATCGAACGGCGCTGATTGGCATAATAATATCTTTTATAAAGCGGAAACTCTGCACCCATATATTTATCAAGACTGATTCCCAGTACGCTGTCACCCACCACTACCGACTGGTTTAACGCGGAAATCTGTGTATAAATCCTCGGTACGGGCAAGTCCGGAATTTCCCGTTTCAAATGCTTGAACCCTAGAGCCAGTTTCTTTTCAAACCGATCCATGTTCTTAAAGTTCGCCTCCACATCTTCCATCAAATGTACCAAAATGGTATCAGAGAAATACGCACAGAGACGCTCATTAATATCAGGCATATTCACCGCTCCCAAATCCAATACATCTTCCACCAGCAGACGGGTTTCCTGGGCGAATTCCGTATTCATCCGCTGCAAAGAGAAAAAACTGTTCTGCACAGTAGCCTCATACTGAAGCCGGTCATATCGGGCTATTTTTATTCCTGTAAACGAAAAATCGTCTCTCCGCTCATCGGAATGACAAGCAGAAAAGACGATTATACTCAGTAATATAAAAATAAACCGATACATTAACGATTATCCGTAAATGATATGACCATTGGCATCTTTATATTCATCCAATCCTTTTTCGTAAGTAGCCATGGCTCTCAAGCTCATTCCGACACTAGAGAAACCTCCGTCGTGGAACAGATTCTGCATCGTTACCTTACGAGTCAGATCAGAGAACATCACAATACAGTAATCCGCACATTCATCAGCCGAAGCATTACCCAGCGGAGACATACGGTTGGCAAAGTCAAACAGCTTGTCCATACCTTTCACACCCGAACCGGCAGTAGTCATAGTCGGTGACTGAGAAATCGTATTGATACGCACATGGTGTTCACGACCGTAAATATAACCAAAGCTACGTGCAATGGATTCCAACAAAGCCTTGGCATCCGCCATGTCATTGTAGCCATAGAATGTACGCTGTGCAGCTACATAACTCAGGGCCAAAATAGAACCATATTCATTGATGGCATCCAGCTTCTTGGCCGACTGAATCATTTTATGGAATGATACGGCAGATATATCCAATGTTTTTGCCAGCATGTCATAGTCCAAGTCATCGTATGTACGTTTCTTGCGAACATTTGGAGACATACCTATTGAATGAAGCACAAAGTCAATCTTGCCGCCCAATACTTCCATTGAACGCTTGAATACATTTTCCAAATCTTCTACGCAGGTGGCATCAGCGGGAATCACTTCACAGTTCAACTTTTCCGCCAAGGCAGATACCTGCCCCATACGTACTGCTACAGGGGTATTAGACAACGTGATGATAGCACCTTCTTCTACAGCCTTTTCTGCCACTTTCCATGCGATGGACTGCTCATTCAGGGCACCAAAAATAATACCTCGTTTTCCTTTCAGCAAATTATAACTCATATTGTTTTCAATTATAAATTCGGGGCAAAGATACAAACTTTATTTACATTATTTACATTTATCTCTTCAAATTATCAAATCAGACACTGATATGCCCCATTTTTTCACGGATAAAATCAAAAAAATGCAAGCCTATATTCCACAGAATGATTATTTTTGCATCTTGAATAAAAAAGGTTTTTCATAATATTATTTAGGTTAGAATTAGGTTTATTATTCTCCGGCATGCCCTCTGCGAAGACCGCATGTTCAGGAGGATAATAGAAAAAAACAGCCTTGGCAAGTAGAATTCCCGCCAAGGCTGTTTTTCTAAATTTATAATTACGGATTAATTATCCTTTACTTCCCATCCCAATGCACTCGCGCCTAATACAGCCGCATCCGCATCTTTCAATTGAGAAAGCAACAACTTAGTCTTTCCCGCATAAATCTTCAATACATTTTCATCAATTGCCTTCTGAATCGGTTTCATGATGTAATCGCCCGATTTAGCCAAGCCACCGAACAGGATAATGGCTTCCGGACTGGAGAATGCGATAAAGTTAGCCAACGCCTCTCCCAAGATACGTCCCGTATATTCAAAGATATCCTGTGCCAGCTTGTCGCCTTTCACTGCAGCATCATATACATCCTTCGACTGGATTTCATCCGCAGGCACATTGCGCAACAAACTCGGTTCCGTACGCTGTACCAGGAATTCGCGGGCTGTACGGGCTACTCCGGTAGCTGAACAATATGTTTCCAGACAACCTTTACGTCCGCAACCGCACGGACGACCGTTACGGTCTACAATCACGTGTCCAAGTTCACCGGCAAAGCCATCATGGCCATAAACCAGCTGTCCGTTGACTACGATACCACTTCCTACGCCGGTACCCAAGGTAATCATGATAAAATCTTTCATACCGCGAGCTGCACCATACGTCATTTCCCCGATAGCAGCCGCATTGGCATCGTTTGTCAACGCAGTGGGGATACCCAGCTGTTCCTCAAACATGGAAGCCAACGGAATAATGCCTTTCCACGGCAGGTTCGGAGCAAATTCAATGGTTCCACTGTAATAGTTACCATTCGGCGCACCGACTCCCATACCTTTTATCTTTTCAGCTCCACCAAACTGAGAAAGCAACGGAAGGAGCTTTTTACATACTGCATCGACGTAATCTTCGATATTTTCATATTGCTGAGTTTTGACAGAATCAGATGCCAACACGTTACCACGCGAGTCTACCACACCAAAAACGGTGTTCGTTCCGCCAATATCCATACCTACCACATAAGGTTTTTCCATGTTTATTGCCATGACATTTCTCTATTTAGGGTTAATTATCTACGGACAAAAGTAAATAATCAGTAAAAACAGAACAAATTTTTCACCCACTATTTTTAGAAACGTATCACTTTTTCTACTTTTGCGAAGTACGATTAAAAATCAATTAACACAAACCAAATGATACTTTTAAAAAACATTCACAAAACCTACAACAACGGCACTCCCCTTCATGTACTCAAAGGTATCGACCTGCACATCGACAAAGGAGAATTCGTCTCCATCATGGGTGCCTCCGGTTCCGGAAAATCCACCTTGTTGAATATTCTCGGGATATTGGACAATTACGATTCTGGTGAATATTACCTGAACAATGTACTCATCAAAGACCTCAGTGAAACCAAGGCTGCTGAATACCGCAACCGGATGATCGGCTTTATCTTCCAGTCGTTCAACCTTATTTCGTTCAAGGACGCCATGGAAAATGTAGCGCTTCCCCTCTTCTATCAAGGTGTCAGCCGGAAGAAGCGAAATCTACTGGCTATGGAATACTTGGACAAACTGGGACTGAAAGAATGGGCTCATCACCTCCCCAACGAAATGTCGGGAGGTCAAAAGCAACGAGTGGCCATCGCAAGGGCGCTGATATCAAAACCGGAAATCATTCTGGCCGATGAACCGACAGGAGCCTTGGACAGCAAGACTTCGGTAGAGGTAATGAACATCTTGAAGGAACTGCACGACCGGGACGGGCTGACCATCGTCGTAGTCACCCACGAAAGCGGAGTGGCCAATCAGACCAATAAAATCATCCATATCAAAGACGGACTGATAGAACGCATAGAAGACAATATCGACCACCATGCCTCTCCGTTCGGACAAAACGGATTCATGAAATAAAATTCCACCGCCATGACAGAACTGATACAAGAAATCTACGGAACCATCATGCGCAACAAACTGCGCACTTTATTGACCGGCTTTTCCGTGGCATGGGGCATTTTCATGCTGATTGTACTCTTGGGAGCTGGCAACGGCCTCATCCATGCATTTGAGAATCAGTCGGAAGGGATGCTCATGAACTCCATGAAAATCTATCCGGGCATGACTTCAGAACCTTATAAAGGAATGAAAGAAGGACGCAGCATCTACCTGAAAGAAAGCGACCGACAACTCACCTCCTCTTCCTTTCCCGACCATATTTTAGAGACAGGCGCCACCGTCAGCAAGAGTGATGTCACCCTGACCTACGGCAAGGAGGCTCTCAGCATCGAACTAAACGGCATACTTCCCAACTATCCTTCGCTCGAAGCCATCAAGATAAAGGAAGGACGTTTCATCAACAAACGTGACATAGAGGAAAAGCGAAAAGTCATTGTCCTCCACGAAAAAACAGTCAAAAATCTTTTCCCACATACTTCTCCCATCGGAAAATACCTCAACGCACAAGGGGTTTCCTATCAGGTGGTGGGTATCTACAAAGACCAAAACAGTTTCTCTCCTTCGGCACTGGTACCTTTCACCACCCTGCAAACCATCTATCAGAAAGGAGACAGCATTGATAACATCACTTTTACCACTAAGGGACTGGCCAATGAAGCCTTGAACGAACAATTCGAAGCCGACTACCGCCGCACCTTAGGGCTGAAAAAACAATTCTCTCCTACCGATGACGGAGCCATCTGGATTTGGAACCGTTTCACCCAGTACCTACAGCAACAAAGCGCTACGAAGATTCTGCATACTGCCATCTGGGTGATTGGCATCTTTACCTTGCTGAGTGGCATCGTGGGAGTGAGTAACATCATGCTCATCACCGTCCGCGAACGGACCCACGAGTTCGGCATCCGCAAGGCACTGGGAGCCAAGCCGATGTCCATCCTCTGGCTGATTATCTCGGAAAGTGTGACCATCACGACTTTCTTCGGTTACATCGGTATGGTGGCAGGTATTGCCGTCACGGAATACATGAATCAGGTGGCTGGAAAACAGACCATGGACATGGGGGTCTTTTCCATGACGTTCTTCGAGAACCCCACGGTCGATCTTTCCATCGCCATCGAGGCCACCCTGACATTAGTTATCGCCGGTACGCTGGCCGGACTTTTCCCGGCAAGGAAAGCAGCCAGAATCCGACCCATTGAAGCACTTAGAGCAGATTAATCATGAGACGATTTGATTTAGATACATGGGAAGAAATTCTTCTCACCATCACCCGCAACAAAACCAGAAGTTTCCTGACGGCCTTCGGCATCTTCTGGGGAATATTCATGCTGATAGCCCTGATGGGAGGGGCCAAAGGCCTTCAACAGCTGCTGTCACGCCAATTTGAAGGTTTTGCCACCAACTCCGGTTTTCTGGGTGCCAACAAAACCAGCAAGGCCTATAAAGGATTCCAACAGGGAAGATACTGGGATTTGGAAAACAAAGATGTGGAACGGGTCCGGAAACAGGTCAACGAGTTGGAAACCGTGACTGCCACCCTGGCCAAATGGGGCATCAATGCCATTTACAATGAGAATAAAATCTCAGGAACCCTGAAAGGCCTGTATCCCGAATACCAGAAGATTGAAGAACCAAACATCGTGTTCGGACGTTTCATCAACGACATCGACATCCGCGACCAACGGAAAGTGTGTGTCATCGGAAAGCGTATCTACGAGAGCCTGTTCCCGGGAGGAGAAGACCCCTGCGGAAAGTTTATCGAGGTAAACGGCATCTACTACCGGATTATCGGGGTCAGCATGGCCGTAGGAAACATTTCCATACAAGGACAGTCGGAAACCTCGGTCGTCATCCCGTTCACCACCATGCAACAGAACTACAACTTCGGCCAAAAAGTACAGCTGCTTTGCTATACAGCCCGTAAAGGCTATTCCATTGGAGAGGTAGAGAAGAAAGTGGAACAGGTGATTAAAAAAGCCCATCTGATTCACCCCGACGACGGACAGGCCGTGATTCTGGTCAATGCGGAAGCCATGTTCAGCATGGTAGACAACTTGTTTTCGGGCATCAAAATCCTAGGCTGGATGGTCGGCCTCGGCACATTGCTGGCAGGAGCCATTGGAGTGAGCAACATCATGATGGTCACCGTCAAGGAACGGACCACCGAAATCGGTATCCGGCGTGCCATCGGTGCCCGCCCCAACGATATCCTGTCACAGATTCTGTCGGAAAGCATGGTACTGACCATTCTGGCAGGCATGGCCGGCATTACCTTTGCCGTATTCCTGCTGAACCTGACAGAAATGGGCACTTCCACCCCTACTGCGCCCACCGAGTTCCAGATTAGTTTCTGGGAAGCTATCGGTGCCTGCGCCCTCTTGCTCGTATTAGGACTGCTGGCCGGACTGGCTCCTGCCTACCGGGCCATGAGCATCAAACCCATTGAAGCCATACGCGACGAATAAATAAAGCCACAAAACAAACAAAAAAACCAACGTTCATTATGAAAAAGTACATCAAAATCATCTCACTGGTGCTGATCGCACTGATTTTTATCGGGACCTTCGTGTTCCTGTATCAGAAATCGCAGCCGAAAGACACGGCTTACGAAATTCTCCATTCACAGACCATGGATTTGGTGCAAACCACCGTAGCCACGGGAAAGATTGAACCGCGCGACGAAGTGCAAATCAAGCCGCAAATTTCCGGCATCATTTCGGAAGTGTACAAGGAAGCCGGCGAAACGGTGAAGAAAGGCGAAATCATCGCCAAGGTCAAAGTCATCCCCGAACTGGGTTCGCTCAATTCGGCTGAAAGCCGTGTCCGTCTGGCCGAAATCAACGGACGACAGGCAGAAACGGATTTGGAACGCATGGAAAAACTCTATAAGAGCAAGCTGGTGAGCAGCGAAGAATACGAAAAGACGCTGCTGTCCGCCAAACAAGCCCGCGAAGAATTGCAGGCAGCCAAAGACAACCTGCAAATCGTAAAAGAAGGAATTACCAAGAGCAGCGCCTCCTTCAGCAGTACCCTGATTCGTTCTACCATCGACGGACTGATTCTGGACGTCCCCATCAAAGTAGGTAACTCCGTCATCATGAGTAACACGTTCAACGACGGTACCACCATCGCCACTGTAGCCGATATGAGCGACCTCATCTTCCGCGGCAATGTGGACGAAACGGAAGTGGGACGTATCCGCGAAGGTATCCCTGTCAAAATCACGCTGGGAGCCTTGCAGAACATGAAATTCGATGCCGTACTGGAATACATTTCTCCGAAAAGCGTGGAAAACAACGGAGCCAACCAGTTTGAAATCAAGGCGGCCATCACCGTGCCCGACAGCGTGACCATCCGCTCCGGCTACAGCGCCAATGCGGAAATCGAACTCCAACGGGCCAACCACGCACTGACCGTACCGGAAAGTGCCATAGAGTTCAGCGGGGATTCTACTTTTGTCTATGTATTGACCGACAGTGTACCCACACAGAAATTTATCCGCCGCCAGGTACAGACCGGCATCAGTGACGGAGTAAATATCGAGATAAAGAGCGGGATGAAACCCGATGAAGCTATCCGAGGACTCAAAAAAGAAATGTAAGCCATGAGAATCAACTTGAAACAACTGGCCGTACTGAGTTTCGGCCTGCTGGCCACAGGTGCCAGCCAAGCAGAGGAAGCATGGGACTTGACCCGCTGCATCGAGTATGCCATCGCCCACAACCTGACCGTCAAGCAGCAGGAAGCTGCCCGCGACAAGAGTGAAGTGGAACTGAACACTGCCAAATGGAGCCGTCTGCCCAACCTGAACGGCAGCGCCTCCCACTCGTTCAACTTCGGACGAAGCCTGCAGGCCAACAACACCTACCAGAGTATCAACACCCAGAACACGGGCTTCAACCTGAGTACCAGTGTACCCTTGTTCACCGGCATGCAGATTCCCAACAACATCGCACTCTCCAAGTTAAACCTGCAAGCAGCCACGGAAGACTTGAACAAGGCCAAAGAGGATATCAGCATCCAGGTGACCTCGGCCTACCTACAAGTGCTCTTCAACGAGGAACTGGTGAAAATAGCCCGGCAGCAAGTGGAACTGAGCCAGGAAATGCTGACCCAGAAAGAAGCCTATTTCCAAAACGGGAAAGCCTCGGAAGCAGAATTGTACGAGGCCAAGTCGCGCGTGGCACAAGACCAGCTTTCACTGGTACAGACCGAGAACGACTATCGCTTGTCCCTGCTCGACCTCAGCCAACTGCTGGAACTGCCTTCACCGGATAATTTCCAGATTGTCAGTCCCGACATCCAGCCCGAACAACTGTTCGGAACGCTGACCTCGCCGACCGACATCTACAATCAGGCACTGCTCATCAAGCCTTCCATCAAGGCGGCACAGTATCGCTTGCAAGGCGCGGCCCGCAGCATCCGCATCGCCCAAAGTGCCTATTATCCCCAACTCAGTTTCGGTGCTGGTCTGGGTACCAGCTACTACAAGATGTCGGGCAGAGACAATGCCAGTTTCCATTCCCAGCTGAAGGACAATTTCAGCCAATACGTGGGACTTTCGTTGAGCATCCCCATCTTCAACCGACTGAGTACCCGTAACCGGGTCCGCACGGCACGCCTGGAACAAACCACCCTGAACTGGCAACTGGAGGAAAGTAAAAAGGCACTCTACAAGGAGATACAGCAGGCCTATTACAATGCCGTCAATGCAGAAAGCAAATACCAGAGCAGTCAGGTAGCCGACGAAGCGGCAGAAGCCTCCTTCAAACTCATGAAAGAAAAATATGCCAACGGAAAAGCCAACGCCACGGAATACAACGAAGCCCGCACCAACTGGATGAAAGCCGTGTCCGACTGTGTGCAGGCAAAATACGACTACCTGTTCCGCACCAAGATTCTGGATTTCTACCAAGGCATTCCACTTACATTAAAAGACGCCGAATCACGCTAGTTTACAGCGAATTATAAAGCAAGAGCCAAATGCCTGAACGTTGCAGAAAAAACGCAAGTGCGTTTTACTTAAAACGCTTAGGCGTTTGGTTCAAAACGTACTTGCGTTTTAGTCTAAACGCACTTGCGTTTTTCAGACGAATAAATCGGGGAGAATTTCCGGCAAATATCCGCTCCGGATTCTCCATTCCTGGGGATACAGATTATTGGCCCGGTTGCCGATATTTTTAGCAAAGCCCAATGCCTGTCCGCGATAAGCCAGCACCACATATCCTTTCGGTACCTCCGGTGAAAGTGCCACCGCCTCTTTCCGCAAATAAGCCACAGCTTGTTCATAAGTCAGTTCCGCTGTCGGAAAAGCTTCTTTCCGGAATGCCGTACTCATGGCCAGTGTATGCGAAGGCTGCCAGTCCTTCCCCTTCCATTCTCCTAGCGTGACACCGGCATGCAACACTTTAAGCCGACTTTTCAGCAACTCATAAAGAGCTTTATGGGCCATGGGAAAAGCCACCGCTTCCATCTCTTCCACGCTGAACTCGTAACCTTCCGCTCCGTATATCCACGCCTGCACCTCTCGCGGCACCTGCAACACCGGTGTCTTTCCTCCTTTTCCTTTTTTGGGAGACTTACCCGCCGGCTTCACCCGTGCACATTCCCGGTCTTCTTCCGACGTTTTCCGCAAGACAGCCAGAAACAATCCTTCCCCCGTCGTCTTGTGCGGCAAGAAACGATAAACCGGGAAAGTATGTTCGGTCAGATTTCCGGTAATATGCCATTCCGGCTTCACTTCAAGAGGCAGCACCTCTGCGCCCAGCTCCCGTGCAATCCAGGCCACATTGTCTTCATTCTCTTCCCGGTTGTACGTGCAAGTGCTGTACACCAGCAGACCTCCAGTCTTCAGACAAGGCCATATATCACGCAGAATCCGACGCTGCCGCTGCCAGCACGTATCCACGTTAGCGATACTCCATTCCTGTACTGCCACTTCATCCTTGCGGAACATTCCTTCTCCCGAACAGGGCACATCAGTCAGCACCACATCGAAAAGAGGACCCAGTTCCGTAAAATCCGCCGGGTCGTTGTTCGTTACCATCACCTCCGGATTTCCCCATTTGACCAGATTCTCAGCCAGTACCTGCGAACGGTTGCGCATCACTTCATTGGCTACCAGCAGACTGCCTTCGGGCAACACTGACCGGGCCAGTGTGGATTTTCCTCCGGGAGCCGCACACAAATCGAGCATTACGGCCAGTTCCTGCACGTATTGCCGGAGTGCCTGGGCCAAAAACATGGACGATGCCTCCTGCACGTAATAACATCCGGCGTGAAACAACGGGTCGAACGTAAACGCCGGCCTGCCGGACAAGTAGTATCCTTCCGGACACCAGGGCACTGGTGTGCTGTCCACAGGAACAGATGTACATTTATCCTGATTGATACGGATGCTGACCGGAGTCTCCTTTTCCAAGGCTTCCTCCAACGCAGAAAAGTCGGCATCCCCCATCAGCCGACATGTGCGAGTGACAAAATCAGAGGGTAAATTCATGATGAAGCTAAGCAATTATGTTACGCCGGCAAAAATAAAAAAAATTAGCTACCTTTGCAAAAACAAAAAAATCCAATCATGAAACAATATCTTGACTTGTTGCACCGCATCCGTACGGAAGGCGTACGCAAAGACGACCGTACCGGCACAGGCACCCTCAGCGTGTTCGGCCACCAGATGCGCTTCAACCTGGAAGACGGCTTCCCGCTCATCACAACCAAAAAACTTCACCTGAAATCCATCATCTACGAACTGTTGTGGTTCCTCAAAGGGGATACCAACGTGAAATACCTGCAAGAACATGGCGTCAGAATCTGGAACGAATGGGCCGATGAAAACGGAGACCTAGGCCATATCTACGGCTACCAGTGGCGCTCCTGGCCCGGCTACGACGGTAAGTTCATCGACCAGATTTCGGAAGCGGTGGAAACCATCAAGCACAATCCCGATTCCCGGCGCATCATCGTCAGTGCCTGGAACGTGGGCGACTTGAACAACATGAACCTCCCCCCGTGCCACGCGTTTTTTCAGTTCTATGTGGCCAACGGCCGACTGAGCCTGCAAATGTACCAGCGCAGTGCAGACACCTTCCTGGGCGTACCGTTCAACATCGCCTCCTATGCCCTGCTGCTGCAAATGATGGCACAGGTGACCGGACTGAAAGCGGGTGACTTCATCCATACGCTCGGAGATGCCCACATCTACTTGAACCACCTGGAGCAAGTGGACCTCCAGCTGACACGTACTCCCCGTCCGCTGCCTACCATGAAAATCAATCCGGACGTAAAAGACATCTTCAGCTTCCAGTACGAAGATTTCCAGCTGGAAAACTACGACCCGTGGCCACATATTGCCGGAAAAGTATCTGTGTAACAAATCATAAAGAACAAAAATATGATCTTATCCATCATCGCCGCCATCAACCAAAAACGAGGTATCGGCTACCAGAACAAATTGCTTTACTGGCTGCCCAACGACCTGAAACGTTTCAAAGCACTCACCACAGGCCACACCATTCTGATGGGACGGCATACCTTTGAATCTCTCCCCAAAGGCGCCCTGCCTAACCGGAGAAATGTCGTACTGAGCAGAAAGGATTTGCATTTTGAAGGAGCAGAATGCTTCCACACACTGGAAGAAGCCTTGAAATCCTGCAAAGAGGAAGAGGAAGTCTTCATCATCGGAGGAGCCATGCTCTACACGGAGGCCCTCCCGCTGGCCGACCGCCTCTATCTGACAGAAGTGGAAGACGAACAAGTGCCCGCCGACACATTCTTCCCGGAAATAGACCGCCGTATATGGCAAGAAAAAAGTAGAGAATGCCATCCGACGGACGAAAAGCATCTCTACTCATATAGTTTCGTTGACTACGAACGTACACAAGAATAAGTGTCACGCATCAATCATCGTCATTCGCCAGGTCCATGATTGGCATCTGGCGTTTGATGGCTTCACGGAAAGAAATGATTGTTTCCGAACGTGACAGGCCCAGCGGCTGAAGTTTGTCATGAATGATTTCCAGCAGGTGATGATTGTTCTTCGCATAAATTTTGATAAACAAGTCATACTGCCCGGTGGTGAAATGACATTCCACGACTTCCGGAATGTGCTTCAATGCCTCCGTAACGGAATCAAACTGTTCCGGGTCTTTTAAATACAAACCGATATAGGCACAAGTTTCATAGCCTATCTTTTCCGGATCAATGATAAATTCTGAACCTTTCAGAATTCCCAGGTTCGTCAACTTCTGAATTCGCTGATGAATAGCGGCTCCCGATACATTACACGCGCGTGCCACTTCCAGAAATGGAATACGTGCGTTACCTGCAATCATGCGCAGGATCTGTTCGTCTAAGGTGTCTAATTGATGATGTCCCATCTTCTATGTTTTTGTATTTATGCAAAGGTAATACATTTTCTTCATACAATCTCAATATTTATAACCTTTACTTGATTTTTAACATGAAATTTGTAGAAATACAAGGACTTATCTTCAACTTACACTTTTCATGTTCCAACCGCCTCATTCAGCGGACAGCAGGCGTATCTTGTCTCAGAACTGAAACAAGACAGTGAATACAATACGGTTATTTTTTACCAAATGCGTATCGGTCACGCGGGCCTTTGCTGTATAATCTCCATACCAGGCACCTGTCCAGGTATATTCGGCTCCGATTTTCCAGTTCGGACGGTTATAAGTGAATTCAGCGCCCAAAGTATTCAACTGGTCAATATCGGTTCCAGTACCCAACACTCCGGTCACTTCTTTCGATGCACCCAAGTTTTTCAGATATCCGGCAAAGATTCCGCCACGGAAGGTACTTCCATACATCATATTCAACCAAGTATGGGAAACGCGCACCGGCGTATATTCCTGTTCCCCGGTCCGGGAATCAGTGGAAGTAATGCCATAACCTCCGATGGTACTGGCCTGTGTGAGGTTGGAGCCCAGCACACTCTTGGCAGCCAGCAGGAAACGCTGGTGTGTATACTTCACATGTGCCTCGGCAGAAACTCCCGTAATGCGTTCGCTCACCTTGTAGGTTTTTCCATCATATTCCGACTGCGTACGAGGAGTTATGGAAGACACATGTACGCCTGCTCCGGCCAACAGCCCCGGACGTTTATAATCCATTCCCAGATAAAATTCCGGCGTACATCCGTTCTTGATGAAACTCTGGTTCTTCTGAGTAATTGTCGCACCTGCCTGGTTGGAAGACGGACCGACCGACAGATATTGTGACTGCCATACTGCGGCAGCAGTCAGCACGAAATGTTTTTCCGTCAAACGGTAGCGCACCTGAGGCGCACGGCTGAAAGGCTGATAAGGAGCTCCCATATTCAGGTTCAAGATCTCGGGCGACACATCTCCATACAAAGGATGCCAAGTCTGTCCTACCAGTAACGCAGATTTTCCCCAATCCAGATTAAAATAGGCATGACGAATACGAATCAGAGAATAGGTGGTACCTGAACCGCGGAAATCTATCTCTACCTTTGCCGAAGTCTTAGCCTTCCCCCACATCGGCCCGGTCACATCCACCCCCAACCTGGTATATAAGGTATAGAAATTGCCATCGGGCTTTGCATTCAAATCCTTTCCATCCGCATCGGGAGCCACATCCTTGGGATACATATAAAAAAGTCCATCCACTGTCTCCGAATTGGAACGGCTGTTATAAAACAGGTCCGTACGCACCTGGCCATAAAACTTATAGCCAAAATCTTTCTTCTGAGCCATTACTCCCGTCGAAACAACGGCCATGGCCCACATCAAAAAGAATTGTTTTTTCATTTGATTTCACTTTTATCCTTTACCGGCTGCAAAAGTAGCCATAATCTGTTGAACAGCCAAACAAATTCCTACAAGGAACGTACCCGGCGGAACCAGCACACGAACCACACCGCTGCTACCAACGTACAGCCTCCTCCAATGGCATAGGAGACTTCGCTTCCCAACGAAAAACCTTCGGGGGCAATAAACAAATAAGTGGAGCAGACACATGTCATGAACAGGGCAGGCACCAAGGTCACCCAGTAGTTTTTCCGGGCCCCCACCAGATAGGCGGTAATAGCCCATAGCGTAAAAACAGATAAAGTCTGGTTACACCAGGCAAAATACCGCCAGATTATCTTGAAACCTTCCGCATCGCCAAAGCTGTAGACCAACAATCCTACGGTGACCAGAAAAATCGGAATACTGATGGCCAGACGCTTTCCGATGGAACGCTGCTCCACATGGAAGAAATCGGCCACAATCAGACGGGCCGAGCGGAGGGCCGTATCGCCACTCGTAATCGGAGCTGCCACAATACCCAGAATGGCCAGGATACCTCCGAAGGTGCCCAACCAGTCCTTGGAAATGTCAGTGGCTACCTTGGCTCCTGAATAAGCCACTCCCGTCACCTTGTCTACGATGCCGTTTTCCTGAAAGAAATACGTCGCAGCGGCTGCCCAAATCAAAGCCACAATACCTTCGGTCACCATCGCCCCGTAAAACACCGGACGACAATGTTTCTCATTGGTAATGCAACGCGCCATCAAGGGTGATTGGGTGGCATGGAAACCGCTGATGGCCCCACAGGCAATGGAAATGAACATCATCGGAAATATGGGATTTCTCTCATACTTGGTTCCAAATCCTTCCCATATCTCCGGAAGAGCCGGACTTTTCACATACAGCATGACCAGAATTCCTACCGCCATGAACAACAGGGCAAATGCAAACAGTGGATATATCCGACCGATAATCTTGTCGATAGGAAGCATGGTGGCCAGAATATAATACAAGAAGATGACTACCACCCAGAAATACACATTCAAGGAAGCAGGTGTCATTCCGGCCAACAGTTCTGCTGGACCCGATACAAATACGGCCCCCACCAGAATCATCAGCAACACGGTGAATACACAAGCTACATTTTTCGTCCTTATTCCCAGATAACGACCGATAATTTCCGGCAAGCTTTCCCCTTTGTGCCGCAATGACAAGGTGCCGGACAGAAAATCGTGGACCGCACCGGCAAAAATCGTACCGAACACAATCCATAAGTAAGAAGCCGTGCCGAACTGTGCACCCATGATAGCCCCGAAAATAGGACCTAAGCCGGCAATGTTCAAGAACTGAATCATAAAGATTTTCCACGTAGGAAGTGGAATGAAATCAACTCCGTCCGTCAAGGTCAATGCCGGAGTTTTTCGGGCAGAATCAGGTGCAAACAACGTGTCGATGTATTTTCCATAAACCCAATATCCTACCACCAGTAAAACCAATGCGATAGTAAATGTGACCATAGATTTTCGATTTATCTCTTATTTCGCCGCAAAAGTAATAAAAAGAAGAAAAACAGTGCTATAAAAAGAGAGATTTAATCATCAAATCACCTTTCATTTTGGGAAACGGCTTGGACGTGTCCAATCTCCTACTGCCAAACAAGATTGGTACCATATAGTATATACCCTACCATCGAAAACTCTATTTTCAATTTGTCTCTGCAACCAGCTTTGTGTATATTTGCGCAAATTTTGAATCCGACATGCGAATACTTATCAGTTTGTTATTCATAAGCTGTTCCCTCTTGATACAAGCACAGCCTAAAGAAGAAATCCGGGCTACCTGGCTGACCACGCTAGGAGGAATGGACTGGCCTGCCCGCAAGGCCAATTCGCCACAAGGCATTGAAGCACAAAAGAATGAACTCATCCGGCAGCTGGATGCCTTACAGGAGGCTCACTTCAATACCGTACTTTTTCAAACTCGGCTTCGGGGAGACGTGGTGTACCCTTCGGCTTATGAAACATTTGCCGAAAGCCTGACCGGACATACGGGAAAGAACCCCGGATATGACCCTTTACAATTTGCCGTCGAAGAATGTCATAAGCGAGGACTTGAACTCCATGCATGGCTGGTATGTATCCCTATCGGCAACAAACGGCAAGTCGGCCTGTTAGGAAAAGACTGCGTTGTCAAAAAACAGCCCAAGCTCTGCAAGCAGTTCAACGGCAGCTGGTATCTTGACCCCGGAAATCCCGGCACGGCCGAATACCTCTGCCAGATAGCCAAGGAAATCGTCTCACGCTACGATGTGGACGGTATCCATCTGGACTATATCCGCTATCCGGAACAAGGCGAAAAGTTTCCCGACAAGGACACTTACCGCAAATACGGAAAAAAACAGGAACTGAAGCAATGGAGAAGAGACAACATTACACATATTGTCCGGCGGATTTACACGGAAGTCAAACGGTTGAAGCCCTGGGTAAAAGTGAGCAGTTCTCCCATCGGCAAATTCAACGATACCCGGCGGTACTCTTCCTTCGGATGGAATGCCTATGAAACCGTTTACCAAGATGCGCAGAAATGGTTGAACGAGGGTATTCAGGATGCCCTTTTCCCGATGATGTATTTTCAAGGGAATCATTTTTATCCTTTTGCCCTCGACTGGAAAGAAAACAAGAACGACCGATGGATTATTCCGGGATTGGGAATTTATTTCCTGCATCCCAAAGAACAGGATTGGAAAATCGATGAAATCATCCGCCAGATTTATTTCTCCCGAAAAATCGGATTGAACGGACAGGCCTATTTCCGCAATAAATTCGTACTCAGCAATACCAAAGGAATTCTGGATGAGTTGAAAGAAAACTTTTATGCCTACCCGGCTGTCGTCCCTCCCATGCGGTGGACAAAAACGCCCCTTCCTTCACAACCCACTCAACCTTCTCTCACCGTGCAAGGGAATCACATCCAAATGAGTTGGAAAGGGGCCGAAAACCAGCCTGGAGGCATCTACTATCGCATTTATACCTCTGACGCTTATCCTGTAGATATTGAGAATGCCCGAAATCTGGTCATTACCCGAACGGACAGCTGCCGGTACACCTTCATCTCCGGCACCTCACAAAAAGGAAGCATCTACTGGGCGGTTACAGCCGTCAACCGTTTTGGAGTCGAAAGTACCCCGCTGGCCTTGAATGCTCCTTTAAAAGACGAGCCTACCATATTATATGGACGGCTGCCCATATTACCCAAAGGGTATACCCTGATTGTCAGTGAGGCGACAGGAATTGAAATCCTCCGGACCACCCAGCCGGAAAAAGACATTCCCCGCAAAATCGGTAAAGGATTTTTCCGGTTAAGTCTGCTGGCACCCGATGGAAGCATTACTCCGGCAGGCGTCACCGTGTTCTGATGTATTTTATTCCGAAACGCATGGTAATAAAAGGAATAATCACTAAATTTGCACATTCAATTGAAATAAACAAACTTACTATACTCATGAGCAATCAACGATACATGCAGCGCGGCGTATCTGCATCGAAAGAAGATGTACACAACGCCATCAAGAACATTGACAAAGGTATTTTCCCAAACGCATTCTGTAAAATTATCCCTGATATTCTGGGAGGTGACCCGGAATACTGCAACATCATGCATGCCGACGGAGCCGGCACAAAATCCTCACTGGCGTATTTGTACTGGAAAGAAACCGGCGACTTGTCTGTATGGAAGGGCATCGCACAGGATGCACTGATTATGAACATTGATGACTTGTTGTGCGTGGGTGCGGTAGACAATATCTTGGTATCTTCTACCATCGGACGCAACAAACTGCTTGTACCGGGTGAAGTGATTTCAGCCATCATCAACGGCACGGACGAATTGCTGGCCGAACTCCGCGAAATGGGCGTCGGTGTATATGCTACTGGTGGAGAAACCGCTGATGTAGGCGACTTGGTCCGCACCATCATCGTGGACAGCACGGTGACCTGCCGTATGAAACGTGCGGATGTCATCAACAATGCCAATATCCGTCCGGGGGATGTGATTGTGGGTCTGGCTTCTTACGGTCAGGCTACTTATGAGAAAGAATACAACGGTGGTATGGGCAGCAACGGACTGACCAGTGCGCGTCACGATGTGTTCAGCAAATACCTGGCAGAGAAATATCCGGAAAGCTATGACCATGCTGTGCCTGAAGAACTGGTTTACAGTGGCAAACTGAAGCTGACGGATGCCGTAGAAGGTTCTCCGCTGAATGCCGGCAAACTGGTGCTGTCTCCAACCCGTACCTATGCTCCGGTAGTCAAGAAACTGCTGGATGCCCTGCGTCCGCAAATCCATGGTATGGTTCACTGCTCAGGTGGTGCCCAGACAAAAGTGCTGCATTTCGTAGGCGACAACTGCCGGGTCATCAAAGACAACCTCTTCCCTGTGCCTCCTTTGTTCCGCACCATCAAGGAACAGAGCGGCACTGACTGGGACGAAATGTACAAAGTGTTCAACATGGGACACCGTCTGGAAGTCTACCTGTCACCGGAACATGCAGAGCAGGTAATTGAAATCAGCAAGTCGTTCAACATCGATGCGCAGATTATCGGACGCATCGAAGAAAGCGACCACAAAGAACTGATTATCCGTTCCGAATTCGGAGAATTCAAATATTAATCAGCGACCTCTTACGATTGTATGAAACCACAGGAAAAGCAAGGATGTCTTATCGGCATCGGATTACTCGTTATATGGCTTGTCCTTCTCTTTCTTAGCATTGAATTTGACGCTCCCATTCTAAAAGGGATAAGTGGAATCCCCGGGGTGGCCATTCTCTTTGTTTTTGGGAAATACTTTTGCGTAAAGGAGTTTAAATGAAAAGCCAAAAGAGACTTGTTGCTCATCCTGCTTGGACTCATATTGTTGGTATTCTTTACCTGGATGGCCTATAGCAGATTATGGTAAACAAATACCTATCTAATCACTCAACTGTATAAGCATTCCATTAGAATGGCAGAAAACAATACATTACTGGAAAAATTAGACGGTTTGGTTTCACGTTTTGAAGAGGTCTCTACACTCATTACAGACCCGAATGTGATAGCCGACCAGAAACGGTACGTCAAACTGACCAAAGAATATAAGGAACTGGGCGACTTGATGAATGCCCGCAAGGAATATTTGCAATGCCTCAACGGACTGGAAGAGGCCAAAATAATGATGGCTGAAAGCGACCCGGAAATGAAGGAGATGGCCCGCGAAGAAGCGGCTGCCTGTGAAGCCCGTATTCCCCAGCTGGAAGAAGAAATCAAACTGTTGCTGGTACCAGCCGACCCGCAAGATGACCGCAATGCCATCCTGGAAATCCGTGGAGGTACGGGAGGAGATGAAGCGGCTATCTTTGCCGGTGACTTGTTCCGCATGTACTCCAAATACTGCGAACGCAAAGGCTGGAAACTGGAAGTATCCAGTGCCAACGAAGGTGCTGCCGGAGGTTTCAAGGAAATCATCTGCTCCGTTACCGGAGACAAGGTATATGGTACTTTGAAATATGAATCAGGCGTACACCGCGTGCAACGGGTTCCTGCAACTGAAACTCAGGGACGTGTTCATACATCAGCTGCCTCGGTTGCCGTACTTCCCGAAGCAGAACCCTTTGACGTAGAAATCAACGAAGGTGAAATCAAATGGGATACTTTCCGAAGCGGAGGTGCCGGAGGCCAGAACGTAAACAAAGTAGAATCGGGGGTCCGCCTGCGTTACAACTGGAAGAATCCGAACACGGGTATCGTGGAAGAAATCCTCATCGAGTGTACGGAAACCCGCGACCAACCGAAGAACAAGGAACGCGCCCTGAGCCGTCTTCGTACCTTCATCTACGACAAGGAACACCAGAAATACATCGATGACATCGCTTCCAAACGAAAGACCATGGTGAGCACGGGTGACCGTTCGGCCAAAATCCGTACGTACAACTATCCGCAGGGACGTATCACCGACCATCGCATCAACTACACCATCTACAACCTGGCGGCTTTCATGGATGGCGACATCCAGGATTGCATTGACCACCTGATTGTGGCCGAAAATGCGGAACGATTGAAAGAGAGCGAATTATAAAGTCACATTATTACCATTAATCATAAAAACATTATGAACAAACAGGAATTATTTGAAAACATCAAAAAGAAAAAATCTTTTTTGTGTGTAGGACTGGATACCGACATCAAGAAAATTCCGGAACACCTCCTGAAGGAAGAAGACCCGATTTTCACATTCAATAAAGCTATCATCGATGCTACTGCCCCTTACTGTATCGCCTATAAACCCAATTTGGCCTTCTATGAAAGCATGGGCGTAAAAGGATGGATTGCGTTTGAAAAGACTGTGGAATACATCAAAAAGAACTATCCTGACCAGTTCATCATCGCCGATGCCAAACGTGGCGATATCGGTAACACTTCGGCCATGTATGCCCGTACTTTCTTTGAAGAACTGAACATCGATTCTGTCACTGTTGCCCCCTACATGGGTGAAGACAGTGTGACTCCGTTCCTCACCTACGAAGGCAAATGGGTTATCCTGCTGGCTCTGACTTCCAACAAAGGCTCACATGATTTCCAGCTGACGGAGGATAAAGAAGGCGAACGTCTGTTCGAGAAAGTATTGCGCAAATCACAGGAATGGGCCAACGACCAGAATATGATGTACGTGGTAGGTGCCACTCAGGGACGTATGTTTGAAGACATCCGTAAAATCGTCCCCAACCACTTCCTGCTGGTTCCGGGAATCGGTGCACAGGGTGGTTCACTGGAAGAAGTCTGCAAATATGGCATGACCAAGGAATGTGGCCTGATTGTAAACTCCAGCCGTGCCATTATCTATGCGGATAAAACTGAGAATTTCGCCAAAGTAGCAGGAGAAGAAGCACAGAAAGTACAGCAACAGATGGAAAAACAACTGGCTGCCATCCTATAATTTACAAAAAGTCATCTTTACTCCATATCATAAGAAGTATAAAGAAGGTGTGTGTTTACACAAGTTCTTTATACTTCTTTTTTATTGCAAATTCGATATAAAAAGGCTTAAATTGGAAAGGCTTTTGAGGTCATACACAAAAATCGCAGTACATTTCGGGCAAATAATTGGCTTTTTTCACGGATATATAAAAAAAAAATACGTAATTTGCATAATTAAGTAGTAAGTATGCTTCTTTCAAGCAGCAAAGAATTGAAAAACGACCAAGAAACAAAGGAACAAAAGATATCAAATATGGAGTTCTCAGCTAAACAAATTGCAGAATACATCCAAGGAATCATCGTAGGAGATGAGAATGCCAAGGTACATACCTTTGCCAAAATAGAGGAAGGAGTACCAGGGGCATTGTCCTTTCTATCCAATCCCAAATATACTCATTACATATACGAAACACAATCGACCATCGTATTGGTAAACAAGGATTTTCATCCGGAACATGAAATCAAAGCCACTTTAATTAAAGTGGACGACGCGTATGAAAGTCTGGCCAAATTAATGACCCTCTATGAAATGAGTATACCCAAAAAGAAAGGTATCAGTTCGTTAGCCTCCATTGCTGAAAATGTAAAGATTGGGAAAGATGTCTATATCGGTCCTTTCGCATGCATTGAAGAAGGGGTTGAAATTGGTGACAATGCGTATATCCACCCGCAAGTGACTGTAGGAAGCAATTCGAAAATAGGTACCAATACCATACTTTATCCCCACGTCACAGTTTATCATGACTGCAGAATCGGCAATAACTGTATCCTGCACGCAGGAGCCGTTGTCGGTGCTGACGGGTTTGGGTTTGCTCCCGCACCGGAAGGATATGAAAAAATTCCCCAAATCGGTATCGTCATCATAGAAGACAATGTAGAAATCGGTGCCAATACCTGTATAGACCGCGCCACGATGGGAGCTACCCTTGTGCACCAAGGAGTCAAACTGGATAATCTGATTCAGGTAGCTCATAACGTGGAAATCGGCAAGAATACGGTAATGGCCTCTCAGGTAGGCATCGCAGGTTCTGCTAAAATCGGAGAATGGTGCATGTTCGGCGGCCAGGTAGGCGTAGCCGGTCACATCAAAGTGGGAGATCACGTAACAGTAGGTGCCCAATCAGGTATTCCGGGAAATACCAAATCCCATTCTACTTTAATGGGATATCCAGCCATCGACCCGAAACAGTTTGCACGTTCCGCTGCGATTTACAAGAAACTTCCGGATATGTACGTAGAACTTGGACGCCTGCAGAAAGAAATCGAAGAATTAAAAAAACAACTAAATAAATAAACCCATGTTGAAACAACAAACCTTAAAAGGCAGCTTTTCACTCAATGGTAAAGGACTCCATACGGGAGTAAAACTTACCGTTACGTTCAATCCTGCCCCAGAGCACCACGGGTATAAAATACAGCGAATCGATTTGGACGACCAACCCATATTGGATGCTGTAGCTGAAAATGTAGTGGACACTACCCGCGGAACAGTTTTAGCAAAAAACGGGGTAAAAGTTAGTACCGTAGAACATGCACTGGCTGCGTTGTATGCAGCCGGCATCGACAACTGCTTGATTCAGGTAGACGGACCGGAATTTCCCATTCTGGACGGTAGTGCCAAAGCCTATGTGGAATGTATCAAGCGAGTAGGCATCGAAGAACAAGCTGCTCCGAAAGACTATTACATCATCAAGTCCAAAATTGAATTCCGTGACGAAGAAACGGGTTCATCCATCATTGTACTGCCAGATGACAAGTTCAGTGTAAATACGCTCATATCCTACGACTCCAAAATTCTGACGAACCAGTATGCCACTTTGGAGAACATGACTGATTTCCCTACGGAAATTGCTTCTGCACGTACATTTGTGTTTGTTCGTGAAATCGAGCCGTTATTGAACGCCGGCCTGATTAAAGGAGGAGACTTGGACAATGCCATCGTCATCTATGAAAGACAGATGACCCAAGAGAGTTTCGACAAGCTGGCCGATGTGATGGGAGTTCCCCACATGGATGCCAGCCATCTGGGATATATCAACCATATTCCATTGGTATGGCCTAATGAACCTGCCCGCCATAAGCTGCTGGACATCATTGGTGACTTAGCCCTTGTGGGAAAGCCTATTAAAGGCCGCATCATCGCCACCCGTCCGGGACACACCATCAACAATAAATTTGCCCGTCAGTTGCGCAAGGAAATCCGCCTACACGAAATTCAGGCTCCCATATATAACTGCAACGAAGAGCCCCTGATGGATGTAAACCGCATCCGCGAACTGCTCCCCCACCGCTATCCGTTCCAGCTGGTCGACAAAGTGATAGCCATCGGTGCCAATTACATTGTCGGCATCAAAAATGTCACGTCCAATGAACCGTTCTTCCAAGGACATTTTCCCCAAGAACCGGTCATGCCAGGCGTCCTTCAAATAGAAGCGATGGCTCAAGTAGGCGGATTGCTGGTGCTCAATTCTGTAGACGAGCCTGAAAGATATTCTACTTATTTTCTGAAAATAGATAATGTGAAATTCCGCCAAAAAGTTGTGCCGGGAGATACCCTGATTTTCAGAGTTGAACTGATGGCGCCCATTCGCCGCGGCATATCCACCATGAAAGGATATATTTTCGTGGGAGAAAAAATTGTCTGCGAAGCTGAATTTATGGCACAAATTGTAAAAAACAAGTAACATGATCAGCCCTCTAGCATATATAGACCCCGAAGCTAAAATCGGAGAAAACGTAGAAATAGGTCCATTTGTTTTTATTGACAAGAATGTGGTGATTGGAGACAATAACGTCATCATGCCCAATGCCAATATTTTATATGGTTCTCGCATCGGAAACGGGAACCGGATTTTTCCAGGTGCTGTAATCGGTGCGATTCCCCAAGACCTGAAATTTCACGGAGAAGAAACCACCGCAGAAATCGGCGACAACAACACTATCCGCGAGAATGTAACCATCAACCGGGGAACAGCCGCCAAAGGCAAAACCATTGTGGGTAACAACAACCTGTTGATGGAAGGCGTACACGTAGCCCATGACGCATTGGTAGGCAGTGGCTGTATCATCGGCAACCAGACCAAAATGGCAGGAGAGGTCATCATTGATGACAATGCCATTGTGAGTGCTTCCGTACTGATGCACCAGTTCTGCCGCGTGGGAGGTTACGTAATGATTCAGGGAGGCTGCCGTTTCAGTAAAGATATCCCTCCATTTATCATTGCCGGACGCGACCCGATTGCTTACTGTGGCATCAACATTGTCGGACTGAGGCGAAGAGGATTCTCCAATGAACTGATTGAAAACATTCACAACGCGTATCGCATTATCTACAATAGTGGGAAAATGGTAAGCGATGCCCTCGAAGAAATCCGTAAGGAAGTGCCGATGAGCAAAGAAATAGAATATATCATATCATTCGTGGAAAACTCACAACGAGGCATCATCCGATAAAAAAGATTTTGTATATTTACCACATCAACCAAAGACAAACAAAAATGGTATACAAATTTAGAATCATATCTGACGAAGTCGATGATTTCTTAAGAGAAATCAAAATCGACTCTGAAGCTTCCTTCTATGACCTGCACGAAGCTATTTTGAAATCAACGGGATATAAGGATGACCAAATGACTTCCTTCTTTATCTGCGACGATGACTGGGAAAAGGAAACTGAAATCACACTTGAAGACATGGGAACGGGAAGTTCTGAAGAAGATACCTACGTGATGAAAGATACCCGCCTCAGTGAACTGCTGGAAGACGAAAAACAAAAACTGCTGTATGTATTCGATCCTTTGGCAGAGCGAGTGTTCTTCATTGAACTATCCGAAATCATCACTGGAAAGGATTTGGACAAAGCAGTATGTTCCCGTAAAAGTGGAGAAGCTCCCAAACAGACCATCGACTTTGACGAGCAGATGAATACCAATGCCGCACTCGACCTGGATGAGAACTTCTACGGCGACCAGGACTACGATATGGAAGATTTTGACCCGGAAGGATTCGACATCAACGAAGGAAGCGGAAATCCTTACGACGAAGACAAATACTAACCTATCCGATTTTCCATACTTAATTTTATATCACAAGAATGTCATCCTGGACGAGGGTTCAGAATGACATTTCTTTTTTCTGCTAATGCATATCATCCATGAAAAAGCCCGCCCTTATCGTACTTATCGGCCCCACTGGTGTAGGCAAGACCGAGTTGAGCCTTTCTGTCGCCGAACGGTTTCACACCTCAATCATTTCCTCGGACTCCCGCCAATTATACAAAGACCTGAAAATCGGGACCGCGGCCCCCACTCCCTCACAACTGTCGAGGGTTCCCCACTATTTCGTCGGAACATTGGAACTGACCGACTATTACAGTGCGGCACAATATGAGACAGAAGTGCTGAAAAAACTGGAAGAACTGTTCCAGACCCATCCGGTAGTCGTCATGACAGGAGGTTCCATGATGTATGTCGATGCAGTCTGCAAGGGTATTGACGATATTCCTACCGTAGATAAAGAAACCAGAGACCTGATGATACACCGCTATGAGACGGAAGGACTGGAACCACTCTGCGCTGAATTACGGCTACTCGACCCTGAATATTACCGCATTGTAGACCTGAAAAACCCCAAGAGAGTGATTCATGCACTGGAAATCTGCTACATGACCGGAAAGACTTATACCTCCTTCCGCACCCGCACACAAAAAGAGCGTCCTTTCCACATCATCAAAATCGGCCTGACGCGCGACCGAGAGGAACTTTACCAGCGCATCAACCAGCGCGTAAACGAAATGATAAAAGATGGTCTGCTGGAAGAAGCCCGGCGTGTGTACCCTTACAAGCACCTCAACTCCCTGAACACCGTAGGCTATAAGGAAATTTTCAAGTACTTGGACGGAGAATGGGAACTTCCCTTCGCCATTGAGAAAATCAAGCAGGACTCCCGGATTTATTCACGGAAACAAATGACCTGGTTCAAGAAAGATACGGAAATCACCTGGTTTCATCCCGACCAAAAGGAAGAAATCATGCAGTTTCTGGACAGCCGGATTAACCTTGACTGACTCCTGAACCATCCTCATCCTCCAGCAAAAACTCTTTCCGGAACATATCCACAAACAGAAGGAAAAGAGACACCAGCAGCGGTCCGAAGATGATACCCATGAAACCGAACAGAGGAAGACCGGCCACCACTCCGAAAATGGTAATCAGCGGATGCACATCGGCCATCTTCTTCTGCAACAGAAAACGAATCAGATTGTCACACTGCGACACGATAATTGCCCCATATCCCAGCATCATCAAGGCATTTACCCAATTACCTACTACCAGGAAATAGACCGTAATCGGCCCCCACACCAAAGCGGTACCGACAATGGGAATCACCGAAGCAAATGCCGTCAGCATGGCACTCAGAAACGGATTGGGCGCATCGCAAATCAGGTAGCCCCCCAATGAGATAAATCCTTGGATAATGGCCAGCAATGGAATGCCGATGGCATTGGAACGAACCATCAGCTGTACCTTTTTCAATACCTCAACCTTATTTTCGGCCTTAAAGGGAAGCAACGTAGAGATATAATGTTCCATACTCTTCCCTTCATACAGCATGAAAAACATCAACATGATAGCCACGCACAGGTTGACCAGCAAGTCACTGACGCCACTCATCACCGACTGCCCGATGGAAGAAGCCTGTGCCACCAAGAAAGAGAGACTTTTTTCCGACATCACATCAAAACCTGTCCGGTCCTTGATAAAGTCCACCACCTCCCATACCGGCTTGACAATCGCTTCCGTATCAAAATGCATCTGGGAAATCTGACTCACCATAGCCCATGCGAACAAGGAAAGCGGTACCAGAATAAACAGCGTAACCCCGATTGTCACCAGCCACACGGCCAAAGCCCTCTTCATCTTCGTCTGCAGCCAAAACGTAAAGTTACGCAACAGCAGGTAAAGCGTAAATCCACCCAGAATACCGTTCATGAAAGGCTGCGCCTGGCGGAACAACAGGTACCCCAGTCCAAGGATAAACACAATCAGTGAATATTTCCAATATCTTTCCTTCATAAGCACTTCCTCTCCGAGATTAATTTTCCTTTGCCTCCTCCTGTGGAATCCGGAAAGCCGTGTAAAGCTCCAGCACCGCAGAAACCGTCAGACAGACAATCCATTCGTTCCGCTTCCAGAGCAACATCACCACTCCCGTCAGTACCAGCAACATCGCACCTAAGAGCTGCTGGCGCCGCAGACGACGAATCACCACACTGCTCCCCTTATATTCTGAAACCAGCTGCACGTAGGCAAACAGGCATGCCCCCACCAGATACACATAAGGAGCCCATTCCATTTTCAAAAACTGAAATAGCAAGCCCACAAAAAGGACTACAGCCCCCACCACAGCCAGGTTGTCTTTTATCTTCGCATTCATTTACTTATCTTCCTCAAAAATAAAAATATCCTCGTTTGACTTTTTCATCAAATACTTCTCACGCGCCACCTTCTCCAGCGCTTCCTTGTTGGAAGTAATCTCCTTCAGCATCTTACTGTCTTCCTCATACTGCTTCCGGTAGCGCTCAATCTCCGTATTCAACTGATGAATTTCCCGCTTATGTGCCACACGGCGTATCAGACTGTTCTCGTCCAGCACGCCGATAATCAACAGAAAGGCCCCAATGGTCACCCAATATTTATGCCTCCCGATAAAAGCCCATATATTAGCCAGTTTACCCATAAAAATTCCTGCTTTATTACCTTGCAAAGATAGAAATTATTTCGCAGCAAGTCCATGACAAGAAAGAGATTTTATGTACATTTGCAGAAATATCAAGGAATCAAAAACGAATCGACTCATGGAAAATTATATCGTATCGGCACGCAAATACCGCCCGTCTACATTCGATACCGTAGTAGGACAGCGTGCATTGACCACGACCCTGAAAAATGCCATTGCCAACCATAAACTGGCGCATGCCTACCTGTTCTGCGGTCCGCGAGGGGTAGGAAAAACCACCTGCGCCCGCATTTTTGCCAAGACCATCAACTGCCTGCATCCCACGGCAGAAGGCGAGGCCTGCAACGAATGTGAATCGTGCAAGGCATTCAACGAACAGCGCTCTTATAATATCCATGAGCTGGATGCTGCTTCCAACAACTCTGTAGAAGACATCCGTTCCCTGATTGAACAAGTACGTATCCCGCCACAGATTGGCAAATACAAGGTGTACATCATCGACGAGGTACACATGTTGTCTACGGCAGCTTTCAACGCCTTCCTGAAGACTTTGGAAGAACCTCCCCAGCACGCCATTTTCATCCTGGCCACCACGGAAAAGCATAAAATCCTGCCGACCATCCTGAGCCGTTGCCAGATTTATGACTTCAACCGCATCACGGTGAGCGACACCGTGGAGCACCTGGAGAATGTGGCCCGCAAAGAACATATCGAGGCCGAACCGGAAGCCCTGAACGTGATTGCCCAAAAGGCGGACGGAGGTATGCGCGACGCACTCTCCATCTTCGACCAGGTGGTGAGCTTCACCAACGGGCATATCACCTACCAGAGTGTCATCGAGAACCTGAACGTATTGGACTGCGAATACTATTTCAAACTGACCGATTTCTTCTTGGAGAACAAGGTTTCCGACTGTTTGCTGACCTTCAACGACATCCTCCGGAAGGGTTTCGACGGCAACCATTTCATCACCGGACTGACATCCCATTTCCGTGACCTGCTGGTGAGCCGTGACCCGGCCACCCTGCAACTCCTGGAAACCGGCGCTTCCATCCGCGAACGCTATCAGGCACAGGCACAGAAATGTACCCCGCAATTCTTGTACAAGGCCATGAAACTGTGTAACGACTGCGACCTGAACTACCGGCAAAGCAAGAACAAGCGTCTGCTGGTGGAACTGACGCTGATTCAGCTGGCGCAGCTGACGGCTGAACCGGAAGACACGGGAAGTGGGCGCAGCCCTAAAAAACAGTTATCTCCCGTTTTCCACACCGCGCAAGCCGGTCAGCCCACCACACAGCCACAGGCAGCCCCGGCTCCAGCCACCGCAACTGCCCCTGTAGCTCCTACCGCATCGCCGGCTCAACCGGCTTCTCAGGCACAGCCTTATACAACCACGTTAAAGCAGGCAGAAGTTCCTTATACCAAGACCAGCCCGCTGCCTAAAGCCACTCCCGAAAGGAAAGCTCCGGTTCTCAAAGCGGGCACGCTGGGCATGTCCATCCGTAAGGCACAGACACAGACGGCAGCTCCGACTCCACAGCCTGCGACACAGGCTCCCGTACAAAATGCCGCCGACAACTGGGAAGACTATATCTTCAATGAAAAGGACCTCGGCTACTATTGGCGTGAGTTTGCCAGCCTGTTGCCCAAGGAAGAAGCGGCCAATGCCGGACGTATGATGAACATGCACCCCCATCTGCTGACCGACCAGCATACTTTCGAAGTAGCAGTGGACAACGACATCGTACAGAAATACATGCAGCACCTCGCTCCGCAAATAGAAGCCCACCTGCAAAAGAAGCTGCACAACCGCAAAATCAAGATGACCACACGGGTGAGTGAAGCCAACGAGAACGTGCGGGCTTACAGCCACGTAGAACGTTTCCAGATGATGAGCAAAAAGAATCCCAGTCTGCTGAAGCTCAAAGAAGCCTTGGGACTGGAACTCTCTTGAGGGCTGTACCCTTATAAACATAAGACAGGCGGAGATACCTCAAAATCAGTTTCTCCGCCTGTCTTTCTTGTATCTTCCGGCGAACTTCGGTTTACAAGTCATGATTCTTCATCCGATACTCGGCCAACTCCTCGTACTTCGTACCCGGTCGGCCATAGTTGCAGTACGGATAGATGGAAATCCCCCCACGTGGCGTAAAGATTCCCGTCACTTCAATGTATTTCGGATCCATCAGCTTAATCAGGTCCTTCATGATGATGTTCACACAATCCTCGTGAAAATCTCCATGATTACGGAAACTGAACAAATATAGTTTCAGACTCTTGCTCTCGACCATCTTCACATCCGGCAGGTAACTGATACGGATTTCCGCAAAGTCCGGCTGCCCCGTAATCGGACAGAGACTGGTAAACTCCGGACAGTTAAAACGCACCCAGTAATCGTTCTCCGGATGCTTGTTCACAAACGCTTCCAGCACTTCCGGTGCATAATCCTGTTTGTACACCGTTTTCTTGTTGCCCAACAAGGTCAGTTCGTCTTTTCTTTCCATACTCATTTGTTTTCTTTTGAAGCCAAATATTTTTCCAATCCCTCACGACGCAGCTTGCAAGCCGGGCAATGTCCGCAGCCGTCTCCCGGAATGCCATTGTAGCACGTCAGCGTCTCGTTCCGCACCAAATCCAGCACGCCCAGCTCATCGGCCAAAGCCCATGTCTGCGCCTTGTCAATCCACATCAACGGCGTATGAATCACGAACTGCTCGTCCATGGCCAGGTTCAGCGTCACATTGAGCGACTTGATAAACGAGTCGCGACAATCCGGATAACCGCTGAAGTCCGTCTGTGAAACCCCCGTCACCAAATGGAAAATTCCCCGCTCACGGGCATATACCGCCGCGATACTCAGGAAAAACAGGTTCCGTCCCGGCACAAACGTATTCGGGAAAGAATCTTTCGGTTTCACCTCATCCATGTGAATGGAAGTATCCGTCAGCGAGTTTTTGCCCAAGTGACCGATAAACGACACATCCATCACGTCAAACTCCACACCCGCTTTCTCTGCAATCTTGCGCGCCAGTTCCACTTCTTTTTCATGCTTCTGTCCGTAGAGGAAACTCAGCGCATGTACTTTCTTGAAGTGCTTCTTTGCCCAAAAAAGACAGGTCGTAGAATCCTGTCCGCCGCTGAATACGACAAGGGCCTCTTTCTGATTCATCATATCCTTTAAATCTCCTTGATTTTTAATACATTGTACGAGATATGCTCGTCATAGACATCCGTATCGTCCACCCGCTTGATGTATTTCACCACGCGCACGGTTACCGGCAACACAATCACTTCATACAAGGTCTTGAGTACCACCTGCACCAACATCATCTTGGCCAGTTCACTCACCGGCATCAGTCCCCCGAACGCCAGCGGGAAGAAAATCAGTGAATCGGCTCCCTCTCCGGCCACAGTCGACAAAATGGCACGGGCCGAAAAATTCTTTCCATGGGAAGCCACTTTCATGCGGCTCATCACATACGCATTGATAAACGAACCTACCAGGAAGGCTGCCAGACTGGCTGCGGCAATACGCGGTGCCATACCGAACACGAAGTTGAAGCTTTCTTCTCCCTCCCAGAACGGAGCGGCAGGAAGGGCTACGGCCAACTGTCCCATGGCCACCACCATGAAATTCATCAGGAATCCCATCCAAATAATCAGACGCGCCTTACGGAAGCCCCACACTTCGGCAATACAGTCATTAATAATGTAAGAAATCGGAAAAACAATGAGTCCGGCAGTCACAGAAATCGGACCCAGCTGTACGACTTTGGTTTCTAACAGATTGGCTGCCACCAGGCAGACACAAAACACAATACCCAAAACCATAAAGGGCACTGATACGAGATTTTCTTTTTTCATCGCTCCTGTTTTTTACGTGGTGTTCTAGAATACACGACCGCTATTCACGGCATCGCATGTAAATGTTCTCTTTTAATCGGGCGCAAAGATACAAAGAATTTTCGGGATAGCCATGCAGTTTCATCTGCTTAATCACACTTCCCCGTTCCAATAGCTCCAAACACCACTTCACTTACTTCCTTTCGCCCATACATATTCTCTGTACCACACAGTGGAATTTGTATCCCACACTGTGGTACAGAGAAATCTCTTCAGAGAAAGACATTAAATGCAAGGCAAAAAACAAATAAAAATCGTACCTTTGTATATTATGTAGCTAAACTCATTCTATAAACAATGGTTCAAATACAGATTGATCAAAATACCTGCATACGCTGCAAAAAGTGCGTTAGAATATGTCCCTCGGCGTTATTCTCTTTCCATGAAGACAAAGGTATAGAGGTAAGCACCGAAAACTGCATCAGCTGCGGACACTGTGTGGCCGTTTGTCCCACAAGTTCCATCACACATTCCGAATTTCCACCGGAGAAAGTCCACACCTTCAACCGGAACCAGCTGCCCACTGCCGACCAGATAGAATTGCTGATACGTACCCGCCGTTCCAACCGGGCGTTCTCCAAAGAACGGATTCCCGAAGAAACGTTACAACGCATCATCGAAGCGGCTCACCGTGCTCCGACTGCTACTAACGCGCAGGAAGTCAAGATAATACTGATTACCCGCCCGAAAACATTGACGGAAATCAGCCGCCTCACCATCGGTACGTTCATGTCCATTGTACATACGGTGGAAAATCCCTTGGTAAAACTGATACTGAAACCACTCATGCCCTCCAACTACCGTTACATCCCTGTGTTCAAGCAGCTGCAAGACGAGTTTGACAAAGGAAACGACGGCATTCTTCGCGGGGCTACGGCAGTACTTTTCTTCTACACAGAAAAGAAAGCCCGTTTCGGATGTCAGGACTGCAACCTGGCCTACCAGAACGCTTCACTAATGGCCGAAGCACTCGGCGTAGCCCAATTCTATACCGGATTCGTATGCACTGCAGCAGGCATGAACCGGAAAAAAGAATTACAGAAACTGTTAGGTATTGAAGGCTGTACCATCCATGCCGGTATTGCCCTGGGCATGCCTTCCTTCCGCTTTGACAAATATATTGACAGAAAAGAACTTTCCTTGAAAAGAATCGACTAAACTTTGAATGGTCATGACAAAGAATAACCAGCTAAGCGAGAAACTGAATTATACGGGAGCCAGCCATACCCCTACGCACCTGCACCTTTGTACTTACAATGCCGAAAAAGCGGAGTTCTATCAAGGAGCTTCCATGAAAGAACTGGAGCCGCTTATCCAAGCCGACGCCATCAATTGGGTACAAATTCACGGACTGCAGAATACACAAGTGATACAGGAAGTATGCGACTTCTTCCATATCAATTTCCTGACCACGCAGGATATTCTCAACGCCGAACACCTGACCAAAATCGAGGAACACGACACCTACAACGTGGTCATTCTGAAACAGCTGTCAGCACATGAGGAAAACACTTACGTGCCGCAACAGCTCTGTATCATACAGGGAAGTAACTTCGTCCTGACCTTCATGGAACACGACAGTGATTTCTTTAATGAAATCCATACGGCCCTGAAGAACAACACCCTGAAAATCCGGAACCGTCAATCGGACTTCCTGCTCAGCGTGGCCCTGAACAGTGTCATGACCAGTTTCATGTCCATCATCTCCCGCATGGAAGATGAACTGGAGGACATGGAAGAATCGCTGCTTTCGCCCGAAACCCGCAGCGGCCTGAAACTGGAGGACATACAGCCCTACCGAAGAAATGCCCGCCTCATCAAGAAGTGTATCCTTCCGCTGAAGGAACAGATGAACAAGCTGTTTCATACAGACAACGTGCTGTTCCACAAGGCCAACCGCCCGTTCTTCACTGATGTGAACGACCACCTGCAATTCGTACTGCAGACTCTTGACGGCTGCCGGGATATGATTTCGGCACTGGTCGACCTTTACCTGTCGAACAACGACCAGCGGATGAACAACATCATGAAACAGCTCACCATCGTATCCACCATCTTCATTCCACTGACCTTCCTGGCCGGTATTTGGGGAATGAACTTCGAATGGATGCCCGAACTGGGTTGGGAATACGGGTATCTGATGGCATGGGGTATCATGCTCGTGACCGGCGTCGGGGTCTACCTGTTTTTCAAACGAAAGAAATGGTACTGATTTATCCACACCTTTAATTTACAGAATTATGCGCAAGAAAGAACTTTACCAGAAAGTCATTGAATATTTCCAGAAAGCCATGCCTGTGGCTGAGACTGAACTGCACTACAGCAATCCGTTTGAACTGCTGATAGCCGTTATCCTGAGTGCCCAGTGTACCGACAAGCGGGTGAATATGATTACCCCTCCCCTCTTCCACGACTTCCCCACACCGGAAGCCTTAGCCGCTACCACTCCGGAAGTCGTGTTCGAATACATTCGCAGCGTCAGCTACCCGAACAACAAAGCCAAACACTTGGTAGGTATGGCCCAGATGCTGGTGCGCGATTTCCACAGCACCGTACCCGACACACTGGAAGAGTTGGTAAAGCTGCCGGGAGTGGGACGAAAGACAGCCAACGTGATTCAGAGCGTGGTCTTCCACAAGGCCGCCATGGCCGTCGATACCCATGTGTTCCGTGTGAGCCACCGCATCGGACTGGTTCCACGTTCTTGTACCACCCCGCTGGCCACCGAAAAGGAGCTGGTGAAATACATTCCCGAAAACCTGATTCCTACCGCACACCATTGGCTGATTCTGCACGGACGCTACGTCTGCACGGCACGTGCCCCCAAATGTGAAAGCTGCGGGCTCAACGGGATATGCAAAGAATCACTGAAATCTGTAGCCAAATAACGAACTCCCCACAAGAGTGTAATAAATCAGAAAAGATTAACTACACACTTGCGAGTCCCTATACGGGCCTCATCATTCCATAATACAACCTTCCATCTGATATCCACCACTAAAAGTAAAATTATGAAACGAATCACTATCCTCCTAAGTACCTGCAGCTTGGTAAGCAGTGCTCTATTTGCACAAACTACAGACAAACCCAATATTATTCTGTTCTTGGTAGACGACATGGGTTGGCAGGATACCTCCGTGCCTTTTTATGAAAACCACAAGACCTTGCTCAACGAACGCTACCATACCCCAAATATGGAAAGAATGGCCCAAATGGGCGTACGCTTTACGGAAGCTTATGCCTGTGCCATCTCTTCACCTACACGCTGCAGCCTGATGTCGGGCATGAATGCTGCCCGGCATAAAGTCACGAACTGGACACTGGAATTGAACCAACAGACAGACGAGACCAGCGAGGTAATTGAACTGCCCGACTGGAATTACAATGGTATCCAACCGGCAGAATCCCACATCAACAATTCCACTCCCATCACCTCGTTTCCACAAATTTTGAAAGATAACGGGTACCGTACAATCCACTGTGGAAAGGCTCATTTCGGGGCCCGTACCACCCCCGGCGAAAATCCCCTTAACATGGGATTCGACGTAAATATTGCAGGAGGAGCCAACGGCGCACCGGGAAGCTATCTGGGAACCAAAAACTTCGGAGAAGGAAGTCCGTTTGCAGTCAAAGGACTGGAGAAATATTACGGTCAGGATATCTTTATCACAGAGGCTCTCACCCGGGAAGCACTCCGAGAAATCAACAAATCGGTAGAACTCAAAAAACCGTTTTACCTGTATATGTCACACTATGCCGTACACACTCCTTACGATGAAGACAAGCGATTTAGCGAAAATTACAGGGGAAAATACGACAAACAGCTCCAAACAACCCTGAATGAACAAGAAGTGAAATATGCGGCACTGGTAGAAGGCATGGACAAAAGTCTGGGAGATATCCTTGATTACCTTTCCTCACACCCGCAAGTAGCCCAAAATACAATCCTACTTTTCATGTCCGACAACGGGGGACTAGCACAGAGCCACGCCCGTCAAGGAATGGAAGACCGTGATCAGAATGCTCCTGCCCGTGCGGGAAAAGGCTCAGCCTTTATGGGAGGTGTGCGCGAACCGATGATGGTGTACTGGCCCGGCATTACTAAAGGAAATACGGTATGCAAACAACGGATAATTATTGAAGACTTTTTTCCCACTATCCTGGAAATGGCTGGCATAAAAGACTACAACACCCAACAAACGATTGATGGTACCAGCTTTGTACATGTACTCAAGAATCCCAATAGTATTCAAGCCCATACTCTGGTATGGCATTTTCCTAATTTATGGGGTGAATCACAAAACAAGGAAGAAGGATACGGCGCCTATTCCGCCATACTGAAAGGCGATTATCATCTCATTTATACATGGGAGACACAACAACTCAGACTATATCACGTCACTCAAGACATTGGTGAACAACAGGATTTGGCCAACCAGCATCCTGAAATTGTCGAGCAATTGAGCAAAGAACTGTCCGATTATCTGAAAGAAAGAAACGCCCAAAGACCTTCTCTGAAGGCTACAGGTAAGCCTATTCCGTATCCGGATGAAGTTTGTATCAAGAAATAAAGGAAAATATTCTCCTTATCAGAGATATAAAGAAAGGAACTTGAATACAATTTTACAGCTCATTAACCTAATTGTGCACGATTCAAAATCAATACCACATGAACAGATTATCGCTTGTACCTTTTATTTTGTGTAGCACTCCGCTCGCCCTTTACGCGCAAACAACTCAACCTCCCAATATCGTCCTGATTCTCTGTGACGAAATCATCCCCTGAAAAACAAGAAAAAAGGCTGTCTCTTTGAGATGGCCTTTCTTGTAGCTACAAAAAACGGACAAGTTCTAACTTCGCTCAGCCAGAACTTGCCCGCCTCCTTTTATTTCGAACAGTCTAAATCAGGTCAGGTAATCCAACTCTTTCCGCATACTCATCAATTCTTCGCGGATGTGCTTGAGACGTTCCACCACGTTAGCCGTTTGCAAAGTTCCCTCCCGGTTCTGTTTCAGGCGTTGTTTTGCACCTGCCAATGTCATCCCTTTTTCCTTCACAAGATGATACACCAGCCGAATGTTCTCTATGTCTTCCTTCCGGTACTGACGGACATTCCCTCCCGTCTTCTTGGGAGAAATCATCGGAAACTCCTTTTCCCAATAACGCAACAGGGATTCATTGACATCGAACATCTTTGCCACTTCACTGATGGAATAATATAGTTTTAACTCTTTTTCTGATTTCAAAGCCATACAAAACCTTCTTTTTTAATCAAATACCCTACCATGGTTCGCTGCCAGTTCTACCATCTTCTCATAATCATCCGCATTCAAGTCCATGAAATAATAGTTGACAGGATTCACAATCTTCCCTTTGACACGAACTTCGTAATGCAAATGGGGTCCCGTACTCTTACCTGTAGAACCGACTTCTCCAATTACCTCTCCACGGGCTACGTTCTGCCCCACCCGTACCTCAATCTTGTTCAGATGGGCATAACGGGTGACGTATCCGAAACCATGGTCGATGATGATACAGTTACCATAGAGGCCATCCCATCCAGCCTGTCTCACCCGTCCGTTACCAGTAGCATAGACTGGTGTACCTATATTAGCCGAGAAGTCCATACCGGCATGGAATTTTACAGTCTTATAGATGGGGTCCACCCGCATACCATAGCCCGAAGCCGTCTGCTTCAGATTTTTATTGGAAACCGGTTGTATGGCAGGAATACACGCCAACATTTTATCGTGCTGCTTGCAAAGCGCAACGACCTCATCGAACGACTTCGACTGTGCATAAATCTTCTGTTCCAAATCATCCATCTTCTGCGAAGTATGAATCACCAAATGACTGTTGGCCATATCCATCAGTTCCTTGTAGCGCTCATTATTTACTGTAGCCGAACGCTGCTCGTCAGGCAGCGGATCTGCCTGCATCATGACCCGATAAATGTTATCATCACGCTGCTGCAAACGTTGCATGACTCCTTCAGCCTCATCCAAACGGGAGGATAAAATGGTATACTGCGACAAAAGCCGGGAATTCTCCGTACGAAGGTCTTTTTCCGAAGGTGACCCGAAAATCCACAACAACAGAATGAAGCTTCCGGCTCCTAATCCCATTCCCACAAACAGCTGACGCAGATAGCTTAAAGCCCGCTGCCGCATGGTCGGATAAATACGGTCGTAAGTACGTGTTTTCGGATTATAAATATAATAGACTTTACGCATGTCGTTCGATTTTGGAAAAATTTAAGCAACGAAACATCAAGTTTTTGCACCAAACATACAGACAAAAATAATAAAACCAATTATCTTTGCAAATCAATTTTGGGAATATTAACTACAAGACAATATAACGATTATGTTGACAGCAAATGAAATCCGCGACTCATTCGTCAAATTCTTTGAGTCGAAAGGACATCAGATTGTGCCTTCTGCACCGATGGTCATCAAAGACGACCCGACCCTGATGTTCACCAATGCCGGTATGAACCAGTTCAAGGATATCATACTCGGAAACCATCCTGCTAAATACAAACGCGTAACCGACTCACAGAAATGTCTGCGTGTGAGCGGAAAGCACAACGACCTGGAAGAAGTAGGCCACGACACGTACCACCACACCATGTTCGAAATGTTGGGTAACTGGTCATTCGGCGACTACTTCAAGAAAGAAGTGATTGGCTGGGCATACGAATACTTGGTAGAAGTATTGAAACTGGACCCGAAAGACTTGTATGTCACCGTATTTGAAGGAAGTCCTGAAGAAGGTCTTGCCCGTGACGATGAAGCTGCCGGCTACTGGGCACAGTACTTCCCTGCAGACCACATCATCAACGGTAACAAGCACGATAATTTCTGGGAAATGGGTGATACAGGTCCTTGCGGCCCATGTTCTGAAATCCATATCGACTCCCGTTCAGCCGAAGAAAAAGCAGCCGTTCCGGGACGCGAACTGGTAAACAAAGACCATCCTCAGGTGATTGAAATCTGGAACCTTGTGTTCATGCAATACAACCGTAAAGCCGATGGAACACTGGAACCGCTTCCTGCAAAGGTTATCGATACAGGAATGGGATTCGAACGTTTGGTACGTACCCTGCAAGGCAAGACTTCCAACTATGATACAGACGTATTCCAGCCTATCATCAAAGTGATTGGCGACTTGTCTGGCAAGAAATATGGCGATGATCCGAAAGTGGACGTAGCCATGCGTGTAGTAGCCGACCACATCCGTACCATCGCCTTTTCTATTACCGACGGACAGCTGCCGTCGAATGCCAAGGCTGGTTATGTAATCCGTCGTATCCTGCGCCGTGCCGTACGTTATGCCTATACTTTCCTGGGACAGAAACAAGCTTTCATGTATAAACTGGTTCCGGTACTGGTTGAAAATATGGGAGGTGCTTATCCTGAACTGAAAGCCCAGCAGCCGCTGATTGAAAAAGTGATGAAGGAAGAAGAAGAATCTTTCCTCCGCACACTGGAAACAGGTATCCGCCTGCTCGACAAGACAATGAACGAAGCAAAGGCTGCCGGAAAGACTGAAATCAGCGGAGTAGATGCCTTTACATTGTATGATACCTTCGGATTCCCGTTCGACTTGACTGAACTGATTCTTCGTGAAAACGGTCTGACTGCCGACGTGAAAGGTTTCGAAGCAGAAATGCAGAAACAGAAACAGCGTGCTCGTAATGCCGCTGCCGTAGAAACAGGCGACTGGGTAACCCTGAAAGAAGGTGAAACCAAATTCGTAGGCTACGATTACACGGAATACGAAACCAGCATCCTGCGCTATCGCCAGATCAAACAGAAAAACCAGACACTCTACCAGATTGTTTTGAGCGAAACTCCGTTCTACGCAGAAAGCGGTGGCCAGGTAGGTGATACCGGTGTATTGGTCAGCGAATTCGAAACCATCGACATCATTGATACCAAGAAGGAAAACAATCTTCCAATCCATATCGCCAAGAAATTGCCGGAACACCTGGATGCACCGATGATGGCTTGTGTGGATACCGACAAACGTGCCGCTTGTGCAGCCAACCACTCCTGTACACACTTGCTGGATGAAGCCCTCCGCCAGGTGCTGGGTACCCACGTAGAACAGAAAGGTTCTTTGGTTACTCCGGACTCTCTGCGTTTCGACTTCTCTCACTTCCAGAAAGTGACTCCGGAACAGCTGCGTGAAGTGGAACACTTGGTAAATGCCAAGATTCGTGAAGACATTCCTTTGACAGAATACCGTAACTTGCCGATTGAAAAGGCCAAAGAACTGGGTGCCATTGCCTTGTTCGGTGAAAAATACGGTGACGAAGTACGTGTCGTACAGTTCGGCTCATCCATTGAGTTCTGTGGAGGTACGCACGTATCGGCTACCGGGAAAATCGGTATGGTAAAAATCTTGTCTGAAAGCTCTGTAGCAGCAGGTGTACGCCGTATCGAAGCCGTAACCGGTGCCAAGGTAGAAGAAATGTTCGATACCGTACAGGATACCATCAACGACCTGAAAGCCTTGTTCAACAACGCTCCGGACCTGAAAGCCGCCATTACCAAATACATCGATGAGAATGCCGGCTTGAAGAAACAGATGGAAGAATTCATGAAAGAGAAAGAGGCTTCTGTAAAGAACAAGCTGATTGAAAACGCCAAGGAAATCAACGGCGTAAAAGTGATTAAAGCCGTACTTCCGATGCCGGCCGATGCCGTGAAAAACATTGCCTTCCAGTTGAAAGGACAAATTCCGGAGAATCTGTTTGTGGTAATCGGTAGCGTATTCGAAAACAAGCCGCTGCTCACAGTCACCATGAGCGATGACCAGGTGAAAGCTGGACTGAATGCCGGACAGCTGGTACGGGAAGCTGCCAAACTGATTCAAGGTGGTGGTGGTGGACAGCCTCACTTCGCTACTGCCGGAGGTAAAAATCCGGATGGCCTGACTGCTGCGGTAGACAAAGTGACAGAACTGGCCGGATTCTAATCCGTCGCACAAAATAGCAACTCTATGTATCATAAATCCTCCTTATTCCTCTAAAATGGGCAATAAGGAGGATTTTTTATGTTCATTTCCTTCTATGCGACCAAAGTTTAGCCGAACTGAACTTTCCATACTGTCGTTTTTTTCGTACTTTTGCTGCTGTTCTATTCTATCAAACAGACAATCATGCCCCAAGATAAATATACCCTCATGACCACGGCACCGGTGCCACGCCTCATCCGTAGATTGGCTGTTCCGACCATCATCAGTATGCTGGTCACCTCTTTCTATGTCATGGCCGACACCTATTTTGTCGGGAAAATCAATACACAATCTACCGCAGCCGTGGGTATCTCCTTTTCCATCATGGCCATCATTCAGGCTTTCGGCTTTTTCTGCGGACATGGTTCGGGCAACTTTATCTCCAGACGGCTAGGTGCACGTGACTACCGAAGTGCCGAACGGATGGCTGCCACCGGTTTTTTCTGTGCCTTTTTCATCGGCTTTCTGATTGCACTCTTCGGACTACTCTTTTTGGAACCGATTTGTGTGGCATTAGGTTCCACTCCCACCATTCTGCCATACGCCAAAACATATCTGGGCATTATCCTGCTGGGAGCTCCGTTCATGGCTTCTTCCCTCGTGCTGAACAACCAGATGCGTTTTCAGGGAAATGCCGTTTATGCCATGATTGGTATTACCGTAGGCGCCTTTCTGAACATAGCCCTCGACCCGCTGCTGATTTTTGTATTCGACATGGGTATTGCAGGAGCAGCCTGGTCCACCTTTATCAGTCAGGTGTGCAGCTTTACTATCCTGATATTCATGGACCGCAAAGGAGAAAACATTCGCATCAATTATCGTTATTTCACCCCTACCCCGGCTTATCTGAAAGAAATCGTCTATGGAGGCAGCCCTTCACTGTGCCGTCAGGGACTGGCCAGCATTTCGACCATTCTGCTGAACGTGGCCGCCGGAAATTTCGGAGATGCAGCCATTGCCGGGATGTCCATTGTCACCCGTATCTGCATGTTCATCAACTCTTTTGTCATCGGTTTCGGACAAGGTTTTCAGCCCGTATGCGGATTCAACTACGGGGCAGGACTGAACCGGCGTGTGCTCCAAGGATTCAAATACTGCGTGAAAGTAGGACTCATCTTCTTGGCTGTCTGCTCCCTGATTGGCTACATTTACGCACCGGAAGTCGTATCCTGGTTCCGAAAGGAAGATCCGCAAGTCATTGCCGTAGGAGCCGAAGCACTCCGCTGGCAGCTCATCACGCTTCCGTTGGGGGCATGGGTCATCCTGTGCAACATGCTTTTGCAGACCATACGCCAGCCCAAGCGGGCCGTCATCCTGTCTTCCTCCCGCCAAGGATTGTTTTTCATCCCGCTGATTCTACTCCTCCCTTATTTTCTTCAACTGCAAGGAGTGGAAATGTGCCAGGCCGTATCCGACTTATGCTCATTCTTATTGTCGCTTCCATTGACCATTCCGGTTTTAAAGTCACTGCGCACGGACCGACAGCCTCTTTCGAAACTCCCATCCTAAGCAAACGTTTATCCGTTCTCCTGCCGATAGTCCTTGGGAGTCATTCCTGTCATACGCCGGAAATACTTGCAAAAGAACGAAGCATTGGGAAAATTCAGTTCGTCGGCTATCTGATACACCAGCTTGTCTGTATGACATAACATCAGTTTGGCTTCCTGCATCACGGCCTCATTGACCCAGTCCATCACCGTCCGCCCGCTGGCTTGTCGTACCAATGTACTCAAATAACGGGAAGTCAGGCATAAATGGTCGGCATAAAACGCACAGCTTCGCTCATGAACGGCATATTTGTTGACTAATTCCAAAAAGCGATTGAACACTTCCTCCTGACGGCTACGTTTCTGTTTGTCCGCTTCCAATTCACGCCCTCTGAAACCATCCGTCTGGTGAAAGACGAGAGAAATCAAGCTTTGTACGGATTCCTTTGGGAACGGCCGGTCGTGGACTACCTCCCACAACAAAGCAAAAATCTGTTCCATCCGCCGACTCTCCTGCTCAGTCAGTGAAAGGTGAAGAAACAGTCTGCCTTGTAAATAGACCTGCAACAATTCTTCTTTCTGCCAGCTTTCCATCAGACTATTGGAAAAAGCCAACATGGCCAAATCCCAATCAGACGACACGTATAGAAATTCGAATACAGTTCCGGGAGACACTACCAGAAAATCCCCCGCCTTAAACTCCAGCTCACGCAAATTGATGCGCAGACGAAGCGTACCGGCACGAAAATACACCACTCTCCCCTCCGTCAGACGGTAAGGCTGTCCTTCCACAGACAGGAAACGAACCACATCGGCTATTCCATGAATAGAACGGAGCAGTCCCAGTTCCGGAATCAGAAAACGATAGGCATTGTGACTTTCTCCCACCCGTTCACGCATTTGCCTCAAGGCCAGCAACAACAGACGATTCGATTTCATTTCACATACACAATTTCCTGCAAAGATAATATTTCATTCGATTTCTGGGCTACATACGGACCATTATCGAACAAAAAGAACATTCCGTCACACATATAGGACCGAAAGATATCATAAAATCCCTGTATCTTTGTCTCATTACCTCAACAAAGATTGAATGCGTATGCTACGAATGTTTCTCTTCTTGTGCGTATGGGGCTTCAGTCACATCGTCCATGCACAAGTCACATTGGAAGATTGCCGGCAAAAAGCCCGTGAGAATTACCCGCAAGCCCGGCAATACGACCTGCTCCGCCTCTCGGAAGAATATACCTTATCGAATGCGGGAAAAGGCAACTTGCCACAGATTAGTCTGAGTGGAAAAATCTCTTATCAAAGTGAAGCTACCACCTTCCCCTTTGACATCCCCGGACTTGGCAGCAAAGGATTGCCCAAGGACCAATACCAGGCAATGATTGAAGTCAGACAGAACCTGTGGGACGGAGGAAAAATCCGGAACCAGAAAGCCCAGATTCGGGCTGAGACAGAGGAAAGCGAACGACAGCTCGACAACAGTCTGTATGCACTGGAAGAAAGAGTGGACCAGGTTTTCTTCGGTATTCTCTTACTCGACGAACAATTGTCACAACACACACTGCTCGAAGAAGAACTGGCCCGAAGTCTGAAAGATGTGCAATCCTATCGCGCCAACGGCACAGCCAATAACGCCGATGTGGATGCCGTGCAAGTAGAAATTCTGCAAACCCACCAGCAGCGCATCCAGCTGGAAAGCAACCGCAGTGCCTATCTGCGCATGTTGTCCCTGCTGACGGGGAAAAAATTTCCACCACATACGCACCTCCAACGGCCTGAAATCGTCTTGGAAACGACCGACATCATCAACCGTCCTGAACTCCGATGGTATGAAGCACAGGAGCAGACCGTTTCCGTACAACGCAAAGGATTACAGATCAACTACCTTCCCTCTTTCAGCCTCTTCGCACAAGGAGCCTACGGCAATCCGGGACTGGATATTCTAAAAGACAAGTTCAGGGCCTACTATCTGGTCGGTGCCCGCTTTACGTGGAATTTCGGAAGTCTGTATACCTTAAAAAACGACCGGAAAAAGCTGGATAACCAGCTCCAGAAAATCCAAAGTGAACGGGATTTGTTTCTGTTTCATACCCACCTGCAGCTGGCGGAAGAGGACGGTACTATCCAAACCCTCCGGCAACAGATGAAGGAAGACGAAGAGATTATCCGGCTACGGAAAAACATCCGGCTTTCTGCCGAAGCCAAAGTGGCCAACGGTACCCTGAGTGTCAATGACCTGCTGAAAGAAATCACGGCCGAGAACCTGGCCCGGCAGGCAAAAGTTCTCCACGAAATCCAACTGCTCATGCACCTGCACCAGCGAAAACACCTCACCAACTAATTTTTATTTACCAACTGTTCAAAATATGCTGAATATGAAAACAAAATATGGATTCCTACTCTTTGCAGTGTACTGTCTCACCGCCTGTGGAGAAAAAGACGACTTTGATGCGACCGGTACTTTTGAAGCAACCGAAATTGTGGTCTCTTCCGAAACTGCCGGAAAACTGTTCTACCTGAATGCCGAAGAAGGGATGCACTTTACCCAAGGTACAGAAGTGGGACTAGTGGACACCGTACAACTCTACCTGAAAAAACGGCAGCTGGAGGCACAGATGAAATCCGTAGAAAGCCAACGTCCCGACATTCACCGCCAGATTGCCGCCACCAAGGAACAAATCGCCACCGCACAACGGGAACGCGACCGGGTGGAAAACCTGCTGAAAGCACAGGCAGCCAACCGCAAACAGCTGGATGACTGGGACGCTCAACTGGCGGTACTCAACCGGCAACTGGAGGCGCAGGTTTCGTCTTTGGGAAACACCACTGCCAGCCTGACGGAACAAAGCTCGTCGGTAGCTATCCAAGTGGCACAAATCGAAGACCAACTCAAGAAATGCCATATCACCACCCCGATAAGCGGAACGATTCTGGCCAAATATGCTGAACCGGGAGAACTGGCTACCATCGGGAAACCACTGTTCAAGATAGCCGACACGGAACACATCTTCCTGCGGGCCTACGTCACCTCCCGGCAACTGGCCTCCGTAAAACTGGGAAGCGAGGTCACGGTATTTGCCGACTTCGGCGATGCACAACGAAACACCTATCCCGGCAAAGTGACCTGGATTTCCGAAGAAGCCGAATTCACCCCGAAAACCATCCTGACCGATGACGAACGCGCCAACCAGGTCTATGCCGTCAAGATAGCCGTCCACAACGACGGCCACATCAAACTGGGAATGTACGGCGAAGTCAAATTCTGAAAGAAGCACATAAATGGAAACCCTTATTGAAGTCAGCCACGTAAGTAAAAACTATGGAAAGGTACAGGCCCTGCGCGACGTATCTTTCCAGGTGAAACAAGGCGAACTGTTCGGCCTCATCGGTCCCGACGGCTCCGGAAAGAGTACGCTCTTCCGCATCCTGACCACTCTACTGAAGCCGGACCAAGGAACGGCTCATGTACTGCATGCCGACGTACTGGACGACTTCCGCACCATCCGACGAAGCGTGGGCTACATGCCGGGACGTTTCTCCTTATACCAAGACCTGACCGTGGAAGAAAACCTGCGTTTCTTTGCCACCGTCTTTCACACCACTGTGGAAGAGAACTACGAACGGATTAAGCCGATTTACGAACAGATTGCTCCGTTCAAAGACCGGCGAGCCGGCGCCCTGTCGGGAGGTATGAAGCAAAAGCTGGCATTGTGTTGCGCGCTGGTTCATGCTCCCCAAATCCTGTTTCTGGATGAGCCGACCACCGGAGTAGACCCTGTATCCCGTCGGGAATTTTGGGAAATGCTGGCCCGTCTCCGTCAGGAAGGCATCACCCTCGTGGTATCCACCCCCTTCATGGACGAAGCCCGACGATGCGACCGCGTGGCCTTCCTGTATGAAGGAGAAATCAAAGGCATCGACCGCCCGGAAACCATTCTGACACGGTTCAGCGACATTCTGTGTCCTCCCGGACTGGAACGAAAAGCAGCAGTCGGAAACGCCGCCCCCCTCATTCAGGTAGACAATCTGGTCAAACGGTTCGGCACTTTTACTGCTGTCGACCATATCTCTTTCTCGGTACAGCGAGGAGAGATTTTCGGCTTTTTGGGAGCCAATGGGGCCGGAAAGACCACCGCCATGCGTATTCTCTGCGGACTCAGTCTGCCTTCCGAAGGGAAAGCGGAAGTAATGGGGTTCGACGTCCGGACACAGAGCGAGGAAATAAAACGACGAATCGGCTACATGAGCCAGAAGTTTTCGCTGTATGAAGACCTGACGGTCCGCGAGAATCTCCGCCTGTTCGGAGGTATCTACGGGGTCAATGCCAAAGAAATTACGACCCGCACCGAAGAGACCTTACGGCGTATCGGCCTCTACGAGGAGCAACATACCTTGGTCCGTTCCCTGCCGCTAGGCTGGAAACAACGCCTGGCCTTCTCAGTGGCCATTTTCCACCGCCCGGAACTGGTTTTTCTGGATGAACCGACCGGAGGTGTGGACCCGGCCACCCGCCGCCAGTTCTGGGAACTGATTTATCAGGCTGCCGACCAGGGAATCACCATTTTCGTCACCACGCACTACATGGACGAAGCAGAATATTGCGACCGCATTTCCATGATGGTGGACGGACATATCCGCGCCTTGGATACTCCCGACGGACTGAAAGCCCGTTTTCAAGCCCGAAACATGGACGAAGTGTTCCAGAAACTGGCCCGCGAAGCCCAACGGGGAGACGCGGCTTTTACTCACGCTCAAACCGAACGACCATGAAACAGTTTATCGCTTTTGTCAGAAAAGAATTCCATCACATTCTGCGCGACCGACGCACCATGCTGATACTGATAGGAATGCCGATTATACAGATTATCCTTTTCGGCTTTGCCATCTCTACCGAGGTGCGCAATGTCCAGACTGCCGTATTGGCTCCTTCCCTTCAGACGGATGTACGGAAACTGGTAGAGCAACTGGATGCCAGCGAGTATTTCACGGTGAAATATGTCGTCCAGTCCCCCGATGAGATTGAGCGGCTGTTCCGGCGCAACCAGATAGAGCTGGCAGTCATTTTCCCGTCCGACCTGCACCGTTTCCGCTTCAATTCTTCACAGATACAGATTCTGACCGATGCCACGGAACCCAATCTGGCAGTCACCCGGAGTACGTATGCTCAGACCATTCTCCGACAAGCCCTGCAAACCATCCGACCCGCTGACGCTTTCTCCTCCAAAGGAAGAACGGAAGGAATGCCGATTGTAGCCTACAACAAGCTGCTCTACAACCCGCAAATGAAGAGTGCCTACAACTTCGTGCCAGGGGTTATGGGACTGATTCTGATGCTGATTTGCGCCATGATGACTTCCATTTCCATTGTCCGCGAAAAAGAGACTGGTACAATGGAAGTGCTGCTGGTCTCCCCTGTCAATCCGCTGTTTGTCATTCTGTCGAAATCCGTACCCTATTTCGTACTCTCCCTGCTCAACCTGACTACCATCCTGCTGCTTTCGGTCTTTGTGCTCGACGTACCGATAGCCGGAAGTCTGACGGCCCTGCTGGGAGTCTCCCTGCTGTTCATCTTCGTATCGCTGGCACTGGGACTGCTGATTTCCTGCGTCACGCATACCCAGGTAGCAGCCCTGCTGGTCTCGGCCATGGTCCTGCTCATCCCGACCATTATCCTGTCGGGCATTATCTACCCGATAGAAAGCATGCCGGGCATCCTTCAGGCCATTTCCTGTCTCATTCCGGCACGCTGGTACGTGGCAGCAGTGCGACGACTGATGATTGAAGGCGTGCCCTTTATCTACGTCTGGAAGGAAGTAGCCGTGTTGTGCCTCATGGCCGTAATCCTGATTGCAGCCACCACCCGCAAATTCAAGAACCGACTGGAATAAACCGTAAGCTTATGATGTTACGCTATCTGATAGAAAAAGAATTCAAACAACTGAAACGCAACCGTTTTCTGCCCCGCCTCATCCTGCTGTTTCCTTGCGTGATGATGCTGGTGATGCCTTGGGCCGCCACACTGGAAATCGAGGACTTGCGCATTGCCGTCATTGACCACGACCATAGTCCCTCGTCCCAACGACTGGTACACCGCATCGAGGCCTCCCGTTACTTCCAGCTGACCGCCCTGCCTGCTTCCTATACACAAGGCCTGAATGCTATTGAAAAAGACCAGGTGGACATGCTGCTGGAAATCCCCCATGGATTTGAGAAAGACCAGGCCCGCGGCGTCAGTCCTTCCACCCTGATTGCCGTCAATACGGTCAACGGTACCAAGGGAGTACTAGGCAGCACCTACCTGCAACAAATTCTCAATCCGCAACCCTCACCCGCCTCCGTGCGCTACCAGTTCAATCCGTACCTCAACTACAAGGTGTTCATGGTACCCGCTCTGATGACCATGATACTGGTACTGCTCTGCGGCTTCCTCCCGGCCCTGAACGTGGTAAGCGAAAAAGAAGCTGGCACCATCGAGCAAATCAATGTCAGCCCGGTGAGCCGTTTCACCTTTACCCTCGCCAAACTGCTACCCTACTGGGCCATCGGCTTTGTGGTACTGAACCTGTGCATGCTGCTGGCCTGGCTGGTCTACGACCTGACACCCGAAGGAAACATCCTCACCATCTATCTGGCCACGCTGATTTTCGCGCTGGTCATGTCGGGGCTGGGCCTGGTCATTTCCAATTACTCTTCCACCCTACAGCAAGCCATGTTCGTCATGTGGTTCTGCATGCTGATTTTCATTCTGATGAGCGGACTGTTCACTCCTATCAGCAGCATGCCGGAATGGGCACAATACATCACGTACCTCAATCCGCTGCGCTACTTCATGGAAATCATGCGCATGGTCTATCTGAAGGGCAGCCACATCGGCGACATCGGCTTCCAGCTTTCCATGCTCTCCACCTTTGCCGTTTTGCTATATGTATGGGCCATCCGCAGCTACCGCAAGCAGCAATAAGCTATCCCGTACTTGGCTTCTTACCTTGACACGAACGTGCAGCGGTCTCGTCACGTCCGTGTCAAGGTATTCCCGCAAAGGAATTTCCCTAAAAATGCCCCTAGCGAGGTCCAGAATTGTAAGTCAGTTATTTCCACCTTACAGAATTATTCAGTAACTTTGCCCGAATCTCTTTTACATAGGACCCATTTGAATATGAGCGAAGATACTTTTGACAAGGACGAAAAGGAAATGGCAAATCTGCCTGAAAAAGAAGAACACTCTGACTACAAACCTGTATCGACCACCGACGAGGCGGTAAAGCACCAGCTGAGCGGCATGTACCAGAACTGGTTTCTGGACTATGCTTCATACGTGATTCTGGAGCGTGCCGTACCCCACATCAACGACGGACTGAAGCCGGTGCAGCGACGCATTCTCCACTCCATGAAACGCCTGGACGACGGACGCTACAACAAGGTGGCCAACATCGTGGGACACACCATGCAGTTTCATCCGCACGGAGATGCTTCCATCGGAGACGCCCTTGTGCAACTGGGACAGAAAGACCTGCTCATCGACTGCCAAGGAAACTGGGGTAACATCCTGACGGGCGACAGCGCAGCGGCTCCCCGTTACATCGAAGCCCGGCTATCCAAATTCGCCCTCGACGTAGTGTTCAACCCGAAAACCACGGAATGGCAGGCTTCCTACGACGGAAGAAACCGGGAACCGGTCACCCTGCCGGTGAAATTCCCGCTGCTACTGGCTCAAGGGGTGGAAGGTATCGCCGTGGGACTTTCTTCCAAGATTCTTCCTCATAACTTCAACGAATTGTGCGATGCGGCCATTGCCTACCTGCACGGAGAGGACTTTCAGCTCTATCCGGACTTCCAGACAGGGGGCTCTATCGATGTATCCCGCTATAACGACGGGGAAAGAGGAGGCGTGGTACGCGTACGGGCCAAGATTTCCAAACTCGACAACAAGACCCTATGCATCAGCGAGATTCCATACGGGAAGACCACATCGTCTCTGATTGATTCCATTCTGAAGGCCATCGAAAAGGGAAAGATTAAAGTTCGGAAAGTAGACGACAACACGGCTGGAAAGGTGGAGATTCTGGTACATCTGACACCGGGGGTATCGTCCGACAAGACACTGGATGCCTTGTATGCCTTTACAGACTGCGAAGTGAACATCTCTCCCAACTGCTGTGTCATTGACAACAAGAAACCGCATTTCCTCTCGGTGAGCAAAGTGCTGAAGAAATCTGTCGACAACACACTGGCCCTGCTCCGGAAAGAACTGGAAATACAGCGGGACGAAACGCTGGAAACCTTGCATTTTGCGTCCTTGGAGAAAATCTTCATCGAAGAACGGATTTACAAGGACAAGCAATTCGAACAGGCAGAATCCATGGATGCGGCCTGCGAACACATTGACGAACGGTTGACCCCGTTTTATCCGCAGTTCGTGCGCGAAGTGACCAAAGAGGATATCCTCAAACTGATGGAAATCAAAATGGCGCGTATCCTCAAGTTCAACAAGGACAAGGCGGACGAGTTCATCGCCCGTCTGAAAGCCCAGCTGGAAGAGATTGACAACCACTTGGCACACATCACGGAATATACCATCGACTGGTACCAGCACCTGAAAGAGAAATATGGCAAGAATTTCCCACGCCGTACAGAAATCCGCAACTTTGACACCATCGTGGCTACCAAAGTGGCAGAAGCCAACGAGAAGCTGTACATCAACCGAGAGGAGGGCTTTATCGGTACGGGACTGAAAAAAGACGAGTATGTGTGCAACTGTTCCGATATCGACGATGTGATTATCTTCTACAAGGACGGAAAATACAAGATTGTACGCGTGTCCGACAAGCTGTTTGTCGGCAAGAACATCCTGTATGTCAACGTATTCAAAAAGAACGACAAACGTACCATCTACAACGTCATTTACCGTGACGGAAAGGATGGGTATTATTATATCAAACGCTTCAATGTGACCTCCATCATCCGTGACCGGGAGTACGATGTGACACAGGGTACGCCAGGCTCCAAGATTGTCTACTTCACGGCCAATCCCAACGGAGAAGCGGAAGTCATCCGGGTCATCCTGCGTCCGACACCCCGCATCAAGAAACCGACCTTCGAGAAGGATTTCAGTACCATCCACATCAAGGGCAAGCAATCGATGGGTAACCTGCTCACCAAGGCCGAGGTACACAAAATCAGCCTGAAGCAGAAAGGCGGTTCCACCCTCGGTGGCAGAAAGGTGTGGTTCGACCACGACGTGCTACGGCTCAACTACGACGGCAGAGGACAATACCTGGGCGAATTCCAAAGCGATGAAAGCATCCTGGTGGTTCAGAAAAACGGAGAATTCTACACCACGAACTTCGACCTGAGCAACCATTACGATCCAGATATCCTTTGCATTGAAAAGTTCAATCCCGACAAGGTATGGACAGCCGTACTCTATGATGCCGACCAACAGAATTATCCGTACCTGAAACGGTTCACCTTCGAAGCGACCAACAAGAAACAGAATTTCCTGGGCGACAACAAACATACACAGCTCATCCTGCTAACTTGTCAGGTGTACCCGCGCATACAAGTCGATTTCGGCAGACACGACAGCTTCCGGGAAGCACTCGTGCTGGAAGCCAGCGACTTTGTGGGCGTCAAGAGCTTCAAGGCCAAAGGCAAGCGCCTGACCACTTATACCGTCGACCGGATTACCGAACTGGAACCGACCCGCATGCCGGAGCCGGAACCGGAAGAACCGGAAAAGGATGAGGAAGACGGAACAGAAGAAGAGGACATCCAGGAAGACGACGGACAAATGAAACTCTTTTAATCGCATGAAACGAATTATCTTTCTACTCTATGCCTGCCTGTCTGTCCTCATGCTCCATGCACAGGAAGACAGTCTGCGTGCGACCCGCTACGTGATGCGTTCCGTACTCTACGGAGCAGGCGTGAGCAACGTACTCGACACGTATCTTTCTCCACTGGAATACAAAGGGCCGGAGGTACGTATCCTGCGTGAGAATATGCGCATGACCCGGCTGATGAACGGAAACGTATCGGCACAGAATCTGTTGCAGGCCCATGTGTCGTACACGCACAATCCCAGCAAGACAGGCTACATGTATGCCGGACTGCTGAACTGGAGTTATACTCTCCATTATCAGTTCCGTCTCAGTGAACGACTGAAGTTGCTGGCCGGCCCGACAATTGATCTGAACGGGGGATTCGTGTACAATACGCGTAATTCCAACAACCCGGCACAAGCCAAGGCGTACGGTAGTCTGGGCATCTCCGGTATGGCCATCTACAAGTTCCGTATCGGCCATTATCCACTGGTGGCACGTTACCAGGCCAACCTTCCGTTGCTGGGTGCCATGTTCTCTCCCGAATTCGGACAGTCATACTATGAAATGTTCTCCTTGGGACACAAAGGAAAGAATGTCCTGTTTACCTCCCTCCACAACAGTCCTTCCCTCCGTCAGATGATAACCCTCGACTTCCCTATCCGGAAGGTCACGATGCGTGTAGCCTATGTCTGCGACCTCCAGCAGGCCAAGGTCAACCACCTGAAATACCATACTTACTCACATGATTTCATGATTGGCTTCGTGAAGAATTTCTACCTGCTGAAAGGCAAGAACCGAATCACCATGCCTTCAAACGTTACTCCCTACTGATATGAAGAAAATATATCATTTCCACTTATACGGCCTCCTGCTGGTGCTGACCTGCGCCTTATTCTCTTCGTGTATCCGTGAAGACATACAGGGCAATACACCGGAAGCCAATTTCGAATCGCTCTGGAAAATCATCGACGAGCAATATTGTTTCCTGGATTACAAAAAGGAAGTGTATGGTCTGGACTGGGACGAAGTACACACCCGATATGCGAAACGGATTTCTCCGTCGATGAGCTGGGAAGCACTTTTTGAAGTTCTTTCAGACATGGTCAACGAACTCAGGGACGGTCATGTGAATCTGAGCAGTTCCTTAGGCAGCTCGCAATACCGGGAATGGTTTGATGCCTACCCGCGCAATTTCAGCGACAGCATCCAAAGCAATTATCTCAAAAAAGACTATATCATCACTTCCGGACTCACCTACCAAATTCTGGACAACAACATCGGCTATGTGTACTGCGAGAGTTTCTCAGACGGCATTGGCGATGGAAATCTGGATCAGATGCTGAAGAAACTGGAAATCTGCGACGGAGTAATTATTGACGTGCGCAACAACGGAGGAGGAAGCCTGACTACCGCCCAAAAACTGGCCGCCCGGTTCACCAACGAAAAGGTGCTGGTGGGCTACATCTGCCACAAAACGGGCCCCGGCCACAATGACTTTTCCGACCCGGAACCGGTGTATCAAGAACCGTCTAACAGTATCCGCTGGCAGAAAAAGGCTGTGGTGCTGACCAACCGACGTTCCTACAGTGCCACCAATGACTTTGTCAATACCATGCGGCAGTTTCCTAACGTAACCACCTTGGGAGATACGACCGGAGGCGGTTCCGGACTGCCGTTCAGCTCCGAAATCCCCAACGGATGGTCCATCCGTTTCTCGGCTAGCCCCATGTTCGATCCGGACATGAACCAGCTGGAGTTCGGCATCGAACCGGATATGAAAGTGGACATGACTAGCGAAGACATGCAACGAGGAAAAGATACGCTCATTGAAACCGCCATCAAAATACTAAAGAATTGACCCGCAGATTTGGAGAATCGGGAAATTATTTCTACCTTTGCCTCCGCAAATGCAGAAATCGTTTTCTGTATGCGCCTGTGGCGTAATTGGTAGCCGCGCCAGACTTAGGATCTGGTGTCGTGAGACGTGTAGGTTCGAGTCCTATCAGGCGCACATAGTAAAAATGGATTTAATAAACACGTGTTTATTAAATCCATTTTATTTTGTCATACACATAAACCATGCAGACCAGTTGCACGAAAGACCTCACTTCGGGAAATATCACCCAAAGCATGCTTTGTCTGGCTTATCCGCTCATCCTTGGCAACCTGCTTCAGCAGGGATACAACATTGCGGATACCCTGATTATCGGCCAGGCACTGGGAGCCAATGCGCTGGCTGCCGTAGGCTCCTCCTACACACTCATGGTATTCATCACCTCCATCTTTATCGGTTTGTGCATGGGATGCAGTGCCTTGTTCTCCATGCGCTACGGAGCTAAAGATTATGAACTTCTGAAACGTAGCCAAGCAGCCGCTCTACTCATTACGGGCATCGCTACCTTCCTCATTTTCGCTTTCGCCATCAGCTGCATCCGTCCGATTATCCAATGGCTGCAAACCCCGGAAGAGTTAGAGGAAATGACCTACGACTACCTGAAAATTACCTTTATCGGCATTTGGTTCGTCTACCTATATAATTATTATGCCTACCTTCTGCGGGCATTAGGCAATTCCTTTACGCCCTTGGTTTATCTGGCAATCTCCGTCGTATTGAACATCGTACTCGACCTGCTGTTTATCCTTCGACTCGGCTATGGTATCGCAGGAGCGGCCACAGCTACGGTCCTTTCGCAAGCCGTTTCCGCCATCGGACTTTGGCTGTACTGCTGGAGAAAAATTCCGGAAACACGGCTTACACGGAAAGACTTCAAGATAAGCCGTCCCCTCGTCAGACAGGTATTTTCGTATGCCTCGCTGACTTGCATACAACAATCGGTCATGAACTTTGGTATTCTAATGGTACAGGGGCTGGTCAACAGTTTCGGAACCTCCGTCATGGCTGCGTTCACCGCCGCCGTCAAAATTGACTCCTTTGCCTACATGCCCGTCCAGGATTTTGGCAATGCCTTTTCTACTTTCACCGCCCAAAACTACGGGGCCGGAAAGAAAGAGCGTATCCTACAAGGATTCAAAAAAGCGTTCTGGATGACTACGCTTTTCTGCCTGCTTCTCTCAGCGCTTATCTTTCTGACTGCTCCTTGGCTAATGCAGATTTTCATTTCATCGGAAGAAAAAGAAATTATCCGGATTGGGGTAGAATATCTCCGGGTAGAAGGCAGTTTCTACTTAGGCATCGGTTACTTGTTTCTATGGTATGGCTTTTACCGGGCGGTATGCAAGCCGGAAATGTCCATCATCCTGACCATTCTGTCCTTGGGAACCCGTGTAGCCTTGGCCTACCTCCTAGCATCCATTCCTTCCATTGGTGTACACGGTATTTGGTGGTCTATTCCTATTGGATGGGCATTGGCGGATATCTACGGACAGGTATATTACTGGAAAAAGAAGCGTTCCTTACTTACCCCTCCCACTGTTTCACAATAAAAGACACACTCTCCATCCGACACTTTTCCATCAAAGACAGAAAGGCAAGACCTGTCTACCATACCCAATCCCACCCATTCTCATACTCCCTCAGAGAAGCCCTTCTGTTCCTACATGTCCAGAGAAGAAAATCCACAGAAGATTGCTCGTATGCCACACATCAGCAAGCCCTCTCCACAGAAAAACCAAATAACCTGCATACAATGGAACCCATCAACTCCAAGTCCCCTAAAGACATAAAAAAAGGCCGTCTCTAAAGAGACAGCCTTTTCTTGTAAGTATGAGAAACTATTACTGACGCTGAGTAGCTGAATAGTTAATCTTCAAAGCGTATGCCTGACGAAGAGCCTGTTTTACTTCTGTTACGATACCCATCTTGGTATTTGCATCTACCTTCAGGGAAACAGTCATAAACGGTTTATCTTCCTCTTTCATGTTTTCACGTTCCTGATAGATGTAGTCCTGTACTTCTGAAGATTCAGCGAACTTATCGTTCAACTGGATACGGTCGGTAGTACCCATCTTTTTCTGGAACTCCGGCATCGGCTTACCGATGTAGATGAAAGACACCAAAGACTTCTTTTCAAGCTTTTCCAATTCTGTAGCTTGCGGTACCTTAAACTGAACCTTCAATGTAACTTCACGCATGGTTGTTACAATCATGAAGAAGAACAACATGGTAAAGATAAGGTCCGGCAGAGAAGAGGTATTCAACTCCGGCATGCCACGCTTACCTGTCTTATTAAATTTTCCCATGATTATTTTCCTCCATATTTTTTAGGTTCTGCTTCAGAAATCTTCTGCGGATAATAGTCTGTAATAGCTTTCTGCTCGTCTTCAGAACATTCAGCGAATGATTTACCAAACTGAGACTGAGCCAGTTCGTTACGCAGCTCATTATAAGCCGCTACCAATTCGTTCTGAACCTGAATATACGCATTGTAGCTAGTACCCACGTCATTCTGCACAGAGATTACATGCTTTTCTGTAACCATTACGTCACCGAAGAACGGAAGATGTTTTGCATGCTTTTCAGGCAAGTTCTCATCGTTATTCGGGTTGGCAATGAATTCTTTTGCCTTTTGTCTCAACTGTCTGATATCAGACCATTCTCCACCGACCATCAGCTGGTCGTCCTTGTTCAAACGAACCTGAAGAACGTTTCTTTCCTTTACAATAATATCATCTTTCTGATCCTTGTTTTCAGGTGGAGGCGGCAAACGTCTCGCCAAACCACGGTCAGTATCCATTGATGTTGTAATAAGGAAGAAAATAAGCAACATGAAGGCAATATCGGCCGTAGAACTTGAGTTGATTCCAGGCACTGCTCTTTTCTTTTTTGCCATTTGACTTACTCCTTATATTTTAATTAAACTTCAATGATGATATTATTTCTTCAAAATTCCAGACAAGTTGATCAAAGTACCAAGGGCAGCCAAGCCGAACAATACGTATGTAGAGTACAACAGCATGTCTGTTACCTTCAGCATAGTGACATTGGTATATTCTGTACCGCCACCCATAACAACTGTTTCTGAAGAACCGAGGTTATAAGTAACAATCAGCAATACAACCAACAGAATCAATCCAATCAATGATTTGATAGCTCCTTTCGGATTATCTTTCAATGCTCCGCCAAACTGTGCAATAGCTCCTACAAGAGTCGCGATGACAGTAATTGCAAACATACCATACATCAGGTACATCAGGGCCGGAGTATTAGCCGGTTCAACCAAACCAGCTGCATTTGTTTCGCTGTATCCTACTCCGTAGAACATGCCCAGCACTACCAAAATCAGTGCGATGCATACATAGAATACGTAGTATGATACTTTATATGATAATTTAGCCATTGTTCTTATTATTTTTTGTATTTCAAGTTGTACTTCATGATCATATCAAGCAATGTGATAGAAGAATCTTCCATCTGGCTTGTAATAGCTTCAATCTTAGACAGGATGTAGTTGTAGAATACCTGCAGAATCAAAGCAACGATCAAACCGAAGATAGTAGTAATCAAGGCCACTTTCATACCACCTGCAACAACTGTCGGAGAAATATCACCAGCCTGCTGGATTTGGTCGAACGCCATAACCATACCGATTACAGTACCCAAGAATCCCAGAGACGGAGCCATCGCGATGAACAATGTAATCCAAGAGCATCCTTTTTCAAGGTAACCAGCCTGAACACCACCGTAAGAAACAACTGAACGTTCAACTACGTCCAAGCCTTCGTCGATTCTCATCAAACCCTGATAGCAGATAGAAGCAACAGGACCACGAGTGTTACGGCAGATAGTCTTAGCACCTTCTACATCACCTTTTTCCAAAGCGGCTTCAACTTTAGCCATCAATTTCTTTACGTCTACTTCAGCCAAGCTCAAGTAAATGATACGTTCAATACAGAAAGCCAAACCAAGTACCAATGCGATAGCAACCAAAGACATGAAGCCTGCATCACCTTCGATAAACTTAGTCTTTAATTCTTTGTGCAAACCACCTTCTTCTACTACAGCCGGAGCTGCTGCATCGTCAGCTGCTGCTACTTCTTCTGTCTGAGCCGGAGCTGCTGTAGCTGTAGAATCCTGAGCCATAGCTGTCTGAGTCATTCCAAATGAGAGGACTCCCATCACTGCAAGAATTGCAAATAACTTTTTCATTGTGTGTCTAATTTTTAAGATTAATTAATTAATAGTTTGTTAATTGTTTTTCTCTTATATTGCGGAGAGAACGGGATTCGAACCCGTGATACGCTTTTGGCGTATACACGCTTTCCAGGCGTGCCTCTTCAACCACTCGAGCACCTCTCCTTTTTCCAATATCGGGAACAAGTTTTAAACACCCAAACCCCTTTGATTGATTTCAGTCACAAATGTATTCTTTTTTTTCGTCTTACATAACATCCAAACTGCAAAAGTTTTCGTTTAGACTCGAAATTAATAAACTTTAAAAACTTTTCTCCGCATTTGTGAAGACTTTTAAAGCATTTTCCGAGGTTTGGGCCGCAATTTCCGACAAAGGTATGCCATAAATTTCGGAAAGACGTTCGGCCACCTTTACCAGATAGGCGCTCTCATTCCGTTTTCCCCGATAAGGCACCGGAGCCAGATAAGGCGAATCGGTTTCGAGCACGACCCGGTTTAAAGGCACATTTTTCAACACTTCCGGAAGGCTACTTTTCTTGAAAGTCACCACCCCATTAATGCCGAGCATGAACGAGTCATACTCCAACAAATGGGCAGCTTCTTCCGATGAGCCGGTGAAACTGTGGAAAATTCCCCGTAAGGTCGTCTGCTTGTAAGGCTCGAGAATTTCCAGCAGTTCCGGATATGCCTCACGGCAATGGATAATTAAAGGCAAATCGTACTCCAAGGCCCAGTTCACCTGTTCCTCAAAGGCTTCCATCTGCTCCTTGCGGAAGGTCTTGTCCCAATACAAGTCGATTCCCACTTCGCCGATACCATAAAAGCGGTGCGGATCAGATATCAGCCACTGTTTCACCGTCTGCAAACGCTCCTTCCAGTTTTCATCGACCGAAGTCGGGTGAAAGCCAATCATCGGATAGCAACAGTCGTGTGCATCACACAGAGCCAGCATAGCCTCTACCGTGGTATCGTCAATGTTCGGCATGAACAGACGGGATACTCCAGCTTCTATCGCCCGAATCACAGCCAGTTCACGGTCCGTCTCAAACTCTTCGGTGTACAAATGGGTATGGGTATCAATCAGCGCATTCATCATCTTACAATTTACGGTCCATCAAACGGCAGACAAAAGCTTTCAGTTCTTCCTTGCGGGCCGGTTCCACATCCACCTGCTCCAACAAAGCCAAACCTTCCTTATAATACACATCAATACGGGCATTGCAACTATCAGCCACCCCCACCTTATTATATATGGACGTCACAGCCTTAATCTTTTCTTCCGGCGCATAGTCTTCCACATGAAGCCAGCCCAGCAATGCTTCCTTGTCATCCTCCTGAGCCTGTGCCAACGCCGTAATCAGCATAAAGGTCTTTTTATTACAGAGGATGTCGCCTCCGATTTTCTTACCGAAAACAGCCGGATCGCCATACACGTCGAGGTAATCGTCCTGCAACTGGAAAGCCAGTCCCATCTTCACTCCGAAATCATAGAGAAGTTCCGCATCTTTTTCGGGCGCCCCTCCCAGGATGGCTCCGATTTTCAAGGCTGCTGCCAGCAGTACAGAAGTTTTCAGACGAATCATTTCAAGGTATTGCTCAACCGTCACATCCGTCAGCTGTTCAAATTCCATGTCCCACTGCTGTCCTTCACACACCTCCAGTGCGGTACGGCTGAACACCTCCATCACCTTTCCCACATATTCCGCCGGACATTGCTGCATCATGAACTGATAAGACAAAATCAACATGGCATCCCCCGAAAGGATGGCCGTGTTCTCGTTCCACCGTTTATGTACGGTCGGCTTGTTGCGCCGCATATCAGCCTTATCCATCAAATCATCGTGCAACAGCGTAAAGTTATGATAGGTTTCAATACCAGCGGCCTGCGGAAAAATATGCTCCACATCATCCTTGTACAGATTATAAGCCAACAGCATCAATACCGGGCGCAGACGTTTTCCGCCCAGTCCCAACACATACTCTATCGGTTCGTACAACCCCATCGGTTTCCGCTTGTAAGAAAGCTGGCCGATGTATTCATGGATTTGCTGCAACAGTTGTTCGCTTGTATATTGTTTCATGGGAATAAGTTTTAATAAAAAGGGAAAAAAGAAAGGCTGCAAAAATGCAGCCTTTACTTCAATTTATACTATCAATAGATTACTGCAACTTAAAGGTTACAGGCACGGTGTACTTCACACGTACAGCTTTACCACGCTGCTTACCTGGTTTCCATTTCGGCATCATCTTGATTACGCGGAGCGCTTCCTTATCCAAGTACGGGTCTACACTACGCATAACCACCGGGTCTACGATAGAACCATCCTGGTTAACGACGAACTGGATGATTACACGTCCCTGTACACCGTTTTCCTGTGCGATAGTCGGATACTTGATGTTCTTGCTGATGAACTTCAAACATTCAGCCATACCCCCCGGGAATTCCGGCATCTCTTCTACGACCTGGAAAATCTGCTGTTCTTCCGGTTCTTCTTCTTCTACTTCAACCGGCACATACTTGATTTCCACAGCCTGATTGTTTTCCTCACTTGACTGGATAGTAGATTCTTCTACATTTGCATCATTTTCTGCAATCTGCAATACTTCTTCTACTTTCGGTGCTTCAGGAGGAGGTGGAGCCTGCTTCTGTTCTTCCTGTTCAGTAATAGGAATCATTTCTTCCTCAAAAGTTGGTTCGGTGATACCGGTATCGGTAGTGACCTGCTTGTCACGTTCTGTCCATTCGAACGCCACAAACATCGCTGCCAAAATCAGTACGAAACCTACCAACAACCACGTAGACTTTTTGCCTTCGAGGTCCGCTTTCGGCGATTTCTTGACTTCCATAAATGTGTTTATTAAAGGTTAATACTCTATACGCAGCAAAGGTAACACAAATCTTCAGAAATTCACTCTCCCGAAGTAAAAATAATGTAAAACAATGATTTTTTTATTTCGAACCTGCATTAAACAGAAAATCCGATATAAATTTCTCTGTTTCACACTGTGGGATACAAAAACCACAGTGTGGGATATATATTTCACACTGTGGGATACAAATCCCATAGTGTGAAACAGAGTATATAAGGAAGGAATCTACTCTATACAAAGAAAGGTTTTAACGTTTATGCACATGCCGTTTCTTACTTATTATTAAATAGGAGAATTGCCAAAAACTTTACTCAAAAGCATCCACATACAAAGGATTTACACTATCTTTGCCCCTATTCCAATCAATTTTATTGCAACCAACACATGAAAAAGATTATCATTGCCATCGATGGTTTCTCTTCCTGCGGGAAAAGTACCATGGCTAAAGATTTAGCCAAAGAAATCGGTTACATCTATATAGACAGCGGAGCCATGTATCGGGCCGTCACACTTTATTGTCTGGAAAACGGATTGTTCAATGCCGACGGCAGCATCCGCGAAGAAGACCTGCGCCAGCAGATGGACCGGATTCAGATTTCCTTCCAACTCAACCCGGAAACACAGCGCCCGATGACTTTCCTCAACGGGAAAAACGTAGAAGAACGCATCCGCACCATGGAAGTATCCTCCCATGTCAGCCCGGTGGCCGCCCTCGGTTTCGTACGCGAGGCACTCGTACGGCAGCAACAGGAAATGGGAAAGGAAAAAGGAATTGTCATGGACGGACGCGACATCGGTACGGCCGTATTTCCCAATGCCGAACTGAAAATATTCGTTACCGCCTCTGCCCAGATTCGTGCCCAGCGCCGCTATGAGGAACTCAAAGCCAAAGGTCAGGAAGCCTCCTTCGATGAAATCCTGCACAACGTGGAAGAACGCGACCGCATTGACCAAAGCCGGAAGGTAAGTCCTCTGCGCAAGGCCGACGACGCCATCCTGCTGGACAACAGCGAAATGACGATTCCCGAACAGAAAGAATGGTTAAAGGAACAATTTGAAAAGGCCACTCATGCATCACATTGAAATAGATAAAGAGTCCGGGTTCTGCTTCGGAGTGACCACGGCCATCTCCAAAGCGGAAGAAGAACTGGCAAAAGGGGAAACCCTGTATTGCCTGGGCGACATCGTGCACAACGGACAGGAGTGCGAGCGTCTGAAAAAACTGGGACTGATTACCATCAATCACGAAGAGTTTGCCCACCTGCGGAACGTCAAGGTACTGCTGCGTGCCCACGGCGAACCGCCTGAGACCTACGAACTGGCCCGCAAAAACCAGATTGAAATCATCGATGCTACCTGTCCGGTAGTACTGCGCCTGCAAAAAAGAATCAAGCAGGAGTATGACACGACTCCCAGCGGCCGGGAACGGCAGATTGTCATCTACGGGAAGAACGGTCATGCCGAGGTACTGGGACTGGTAGGACAGACACAAGGAAAAGCCATCGTCATCGAAAAGCTGGAAGAAGTCACCAAGCTCGACATGACGAAAGACATCCGGCTGTATTCACAAACCACCAAGTCGCTCGATGAATTCCGCCAGATTGTATCTTACATCGAAGAGCATATCTCGCCGGAAGCCTCTTTCCAGTATTTCGACACCATCTGCCGGCAGGTGGCCAACCGCATGCCCCACATCCGGGAGTTCGCGGCCAGCCACGACCTGATTTTCTTTGTCTGCGGACACAAGAGTTCCAATGGAAAGATCCTCTTCCAGGAATGCAAGAAAGTCAACCCCAACTCCTATCAGATTGACAAACCGGAAGAGATTGACAAGAGCATTTTGTCACATGCACATTCCATTGGAATCTGCGGAGCCACTTCTACGCCTAAATGGCTGATGGAAGCGTGTAAAAAAGTTATAATGAACGAATAATAAGAAAGAAATCCACCGCAAAATAGCTACATATTTTGTACTTTTGCCTTATAAAAATCAAACTAACAACTAACAATTATGGGAACTATTAAATGTATCGGTATTCTAACCTCCGGAGGAGATGCACCAGGCATGAATGCCGCAATCAGAGCCGTCACCCGTTCTGCCATTTACAACGGGCTGAAAGTAAAAGGTATCTACAGAGGCTACAAAGGATTGATTACAGGTGAAATCAAGGAGTTTAAGACTGAAAATGTCAGTAATATCATACAATTAGGAGGTACAATCCTGAAAACCGCACGTTGTCAGGAGTTCCGCACCCCGGAAGGTCGTCAAATCGCTTACGAAACCATGCAGCGTGAAGGCATCGACGCCCTCATCATCATTGGTGGAGACGGCTCTTTGACCGGTGCCCGCCTGTTGGCACAGGAATTCGACGTGCCTTGTATCGGACTTCCCGGTACCATCGACAATGACCTGTTTGGTACAGATACGACCATCGGTTATGACACTGCCCTGAACACGATTCTGGATGCAGTGGACAAGATTCGTGATACCGCAACTTCCCACGAGCGCTTGTTCTTCGTGGAAGTGATGGGACGTGATGCCGGCTTCCTGGCATTGAACGGTGCCATCGCTGCCGGAGCAGAAGCAGCCATCATTCCGGAATTCAATACGGAAGTAGACCAGCTGGAAGAATTCATCAACAACGGATTCCGCAAATCAAAAAGCAGTTCCATCGTACTGGTAGCCGAAAGTGAAATCACCGGAGGAGCCATGCACTATGCAGAACGTGTGAAAAACGAATATCCGCAATATGATGTACGTGTCACCATTCTGGGACACTTGCAGCGCGGTGGACGTCCGACGGCTCACGACCGTATCATCGCCAGCCGTATGGGTGTAGCCAGCATCCAGGCTTTGATGGAAGGCCAGCGCAATGTCATGATCGGTATCGAAAACGACCAGATTGTGTACGTACCGTTTACCAAGGCCATCAAGAACGACAAGCCGATTGACCGTGAACTGGTGAATGTATTGCATGAATTGTCTATCTGATATTCCCTTTCATCACATAAAAAGAAACCTCCTTCCCGGGCGCACCCGGAAAGGAGGTTTCTTTTTGGTTCTCTCAATTTGTTACTCACTTACGGCGAAGCTTCCGGCGCGAACGCTTGTAATGGCTCCGCTTGTAGTGCAGCCAGCGGCGACGAATTTGCCACGCACTCAGTCCGACAAACACCAGCAGAATCAGGATGACCAGCCCACTGTTCAGATTGTCTCCTTTCACCCGCGACCAGATTTCCAGCACATCTACAGTCTTATCGCCAAAATCGCGTATCATGGCGCAACGGGCTATCACCGACTTGTCGGGATACTGGGTGTTCCGCAATTTCACGTGCCGGGCTTCCGGGCCGAAGAAGTAACTGGCATCCACTTCCTTGTCCAACGTGGAATCAATGCAGGCCTCCATAATTTCCGGAGCGGCAATGGAACTGACGTACCCGTTTTCTTCCATGTTCCGCAAAGCGATATCCGGACGGCACAGGAAGTTGATGAAATAACTGGCAGCCTTCGGATTCTGGGCATACTTGGGAATTACCCATCCGTCGTACCACACGTTGCTTCCTTCTTCCGGAATGGTATATCCCAAATCCACTCCTACTGCCGAAGCTTCTTCAATAGCCCACTGGGCATCGCCGCTCCAAGTCATGTTCATCCATGCCTTTCCCTTGGTCATCATCTCCTTGCCAAAATCGGCTTCCCAACCTGCCACATTGGGCTTCAGCAGTTTCAAGTATTTTTCCACCGAGTCCATAGAAGCCGGTGAATAGTCGTTCATCAGGCTGGTCACACTGCGGGTGCTGTCTTTCAAGTCTTCCCGATGAGCATACAGCAGTGCCATGCCATACGCATCACGGTAAGAGTCCTTCATCAGAATTTTTCCTGCATACCGTTTGTCCCACAGACACCCCCAGGAACGTAAATCCTGAGCAGACACATATTTCTTATTGTACAACAGTCCGGCCGTACCCCACATGTAACAGACCGCATACCGGCTGGCCGGCTGGTCGCCCGGCACCGTCAGTTTGTCTATCTGCTGGCGGATGTAGGGGGCCACCCCCTTCATGTAATTGGGTGAGTGGGCAAAAACAGTGTCGATGGGCAGCAGCAGTCCTTTGTGCAGCATGCGCTCAATGATGTATTCCGACGGACAGACCACATCAAAATCCTCATGCCCCTTTTCAATCTTGGTCAGCATGATTTCGTTGATATCGAAAGTCTGATAAACAATCCGGATATCCTCTCCCGTCTGTTCCTTATAGTATTGCTGGAAATCTTCCAATACCCCTTCGCCAATGTAATCGGCCCAGTTGTACACCTTCAGCACATTCTCGCGCGACTCTCCGACATTGTAACAGCTCGTCAGCAGGGAGCATACACAGAGCATCGCCCACCAGCTCCACCTTTTCATCTTCTGTTTCATTTGTTCTTTGCTTTGTCAGCTCTACGGTTAATAATTATCAGCAGCACCAGAATCACCACAAAAATCACGGCAGACAGCGGACGAAGTTCCGGTGTCAGACCGCCCTTGCGGGCATCCGCATAAATATAAGTAGAAAGTGTCTCCAGTCCCTGGTTGCCGATGGTAAACACCGTCACGGCAAAATCATCGATGGAGATGGTCAGTGCCAGCAGGAAACCGCTGATCATTCCGGGACGGATTTCCGGGATAATCACCTTCCACAGGGCCTGCATAGGAGTAGCCCCCAAATCAAGTGCCGCCTCATACAGATTCGGATTCATCTGCTTCAGGCGCGGCAATACGCTCAACACCACATACGGCGTACAGAAAGTGATGTGGGCCAACACCACGGTCGTGAAACCTTGAGTAATACCCAATGACACAAAAAGCAGGAACAAGGAAATACCGGTAATGATATCTCCGTTCAAAATGGGGATGGTATTGATAAACCCCATGGCTTTCCGGCTCCGGGCCTTCAGGTTGTAAATGCCGATGGCGGCCACACTACCCAGCAGGGTGGAAACCGTAGCGGCAATAAAGGCGATAGCAATCGTATTGACCAGTGCATTCATCAGGGAATGATGGGCCCCCGTATTACACAACGAACGATACAGGTTGAACGAGAAACCCGTCCAGTTGCCCAGCACCTTGGCCTCGGTAAACGAATAAATCACAATAATCAGAATCGGGGCATACAGCATCAGCAGTAACACCCACAGATAGGTCTGCATCAATATTTTCTTTACCATACCTGTCCTCCTTTCTCCGACTCGTTCTTATCGTCGGCACTGAACAAGGAAGTAGCGGCAATCAGGAAGAGCATAATCAATGAAAGCGCGGCACCATAGTTCCACAAACTGTTGTTGATATTCTCCTGAATAGTGGTACCAAACAGTTTGATGTTGTTCATGGTGAGCAGTTCCGCAATGGCAAAGGTCGAGATGGTAGGCATGAACACCATCATGATGCCGCTCACCACCCCCGGCATGGACAGAGGGAAGACCACTTTCCAGAACACCTGAAACGAGTTGGCCCCCAAATCTTGGGCCGCTTCCACGTAACTGGGATCCATCTTCTGGAGCGTATTGTAAATCGGATAAATCATAAACGGAATGAAATTGTAAATCATTCCGAAAATCAAGGCGCCTTCCCCCAACGGAAGACTGGCAAAATCGAACAAGGCCACTGTAGCCAGCGTACGTATCAGAATATTTATCCACATGGGAAGGATAAACAGCATAATCAGCGTACGGGAATAGCTGGAACGGCTCCGGCTCAGAATCCAAGCTGCCGGATACCCCAACACGATACACCCGATGGTAGTGAGCAGAGCAATACCGATGGAATACACAAAGGTATTGACGGCTTCCGGATGCGCCAGAAACTTCCGGAAGTTATCCAAGGTAATGCGGCCCGTGTCATCCGTAAAGGCATAAATCACAATCAGGACTAGCGGAATAATCACGAAAATGATTGAAAAAATCAGGTAAGGCAAAGTCCAGCTTCTCCGCGACAGAAAAAACAAACGCAGCTTGTTCATCGTTCCTCCCGTTTTACGCGTACCCGGATGTCTTCAGGAGCAATGGATATCCCCACATGGTCTCCGTCATCCCATACGTCGTTGGTATCGACAAACACATTCTCATCCCAGTCCGACCAGACGGTCAGGTGATAATGGTTCCCTTTATAAAGAATGAATTTCACTTCTCCCGTCAGCGTACCATCTTCGGCATCGTCCTGCAAGTCAATCTTGTCGAAATCCACTTCCACCTGTACTTCTCCCAGAGGCACTTGCTGCAAATCGACCGGAGCACATTCAAATGTACAGCCCAGAAACTCCACATGCGTTTCATCCAGCAGTCTTCCGTCGAACGTGTTGCACAAGCGCTCCTTTTTCATGATATGGATGTCGTGAGGCTTCACCAGCAGGCCAACCTCCGCTCCTGCTTCAAACGCATGATAATCCTGCACCACGAACTCATAGTCCTGACACAGCACCACCATTTCATAATGTACGCCTTTGAAGATACACGACTGTACCACGCCGCGAAGCTGTGCCATGTCCGACACAGGAAAGATATACAGGTCTTCCGGACGGATCACCACATCCACCGGTGTCTGTTCACCGAAACCTTCGTCCACACACTCGAAATCCCGGTCGCAGAAATGCACCAGTCTGTCTTTCACCATCACCCCGTTCAGGATATTGCTTTCGCCAATGAAATCGGCCACGAACGAATTGATGGGTTCATTATAAATATCAGTAGGAGTACCAATCTGCTGAATACGCCCCTCGCTCATCACCACGATGGTATCGCTAAGGGTCAAGGCTTCTTCCTGGTCGTGAGTGACATACACAAAAGTGATGCCCAATGACTTGTGCATCTCCTTCAGCTCCATCTGCATGTCCTTGCGCATCTTCAGGTCGAGAGCTGCCAGCGGCTCGTCGAGCAACAATACTTCCGGCTCATTCACGATGGCCCGCGCAATGGCCACACGCTGTTGCTGTCCACCGGAAAGGGAATTCACGTCACGATACTCATAGTCGGTCATACCTACCATTTTCAAGGCAGCCTTGACCTTTTTCAGCACTACGTCTTTCGGAAGTTTCTTCAGTTTCAGTCCGAAAGCAATGTTGTCATACACATTCAGATGGGGAAACAATGCGTACTTCTGGAACACCGTGTTCACCGGACGCTTGTGGGGCGGAGTCTGGGTAATCTCTTTACCTGCAATGCAAATCACTCCTTCGGAAGCCGTCTGGAAACCGGCAATCAGGCGCAGCAAGGTAGTCTTACCGCAGCCTGAAGGTCCCAGTATGGTTACAAACTCTCCTTTTTTTATGGACAGATTGATATTATCCAAGGCCGTTTTTTCACCAAAAAACTTCGATACGCCCTTTACCTCTATAATCGGTTTGGTTTCACTTTGCATGATTTCTTAAAAATTAGTCCGCAAAGTTACATATTAATTCATTTTGCAGGATGATATCGCCGGCTTTTCTTCTTTATTTTTATCCAGTCCACAAAGAATGTAAAAGAAACTACATATTTATGCAACATTTTCATTTCAAACCTGAAAAATACATATCGAGCAGTTTCCTAGCCGCAGAGAAAGAAGTGGCTTTTCCATCCAACACTTCTTCTTCCTGCAAAGGCAATAAAGAGGCAATCTGCGGATTCTGATAAAAACTGTCGCGCAGATGCTCGTTGATGGTTTCATACATCCAGTATTTGGCTTGTTCATTCCTGCGACGTTCAAAATAACCGTTTTTGCGGACAAAATCAATGTAGGCATAAATCATATCCCAGATTTCCTTGATACCGATATTGTAAAAACCGGAATAAGTCAGCACCTGAGGCGTCCAGCCCGATTCGGGAGCTGGGAAAAGATGCAAGGCATTCCGAAAATGGGTAGCTGCCAGCTTGGCTTTCTCAATATTGTTACCGTCGGCCTTGTTAATGACAATGCCGTCGGCCATTTCCATAATTCCTCGTTTGATGCCTTGCAGTTCATCACCTGTACCGGCCAGCTGAATCAGCAGGAAAAAATCGACCATGGAATGGACAGCCGTCTCACTCTGCCCGACTCCGACCGTTTCCACAAAGATTTTGTCGAAACCGGCGGCCTCGCACAAAATGATGGTCTCACGGGTTTTGCGGGCTACTCCTCCCAGCGAACCGGCTGAAGGACTCGGACGGATAAAGGATTTGGGGTGTACAGACAGTTTTTCCATACGGGTCTTATCGCCCAGAATACTTCCTTTGGAACGCTCACTGCTGGGGTCGATGGCCAACACGGCCAGCTTTCCACCCTTTTCTTCCAGTACATGCAAGCCGAACACATCGATTGACGTACTTTTTCCGGCTCCCGGCACTCCACTGATGCCGATGCGGATGGAATTGCCGGAATATGGCAGGCATTTTTCAATCACCTCCTGTGCCAGCACCTGGTGTTCCGGTTTCACACTCTCCACCAGCGTCACTGCCTGGCTCAGCATAGTCACATCGCCTTTCACGATGCCTTCCACATACTCTACAGCCGTGTACTGACGACGTTTGGGTTTCTTTCTCAGTTTCAGATAAGGATTAACAATGGAGGGCTGTTCCACTCCTTGATTGACAGTTAACCCCTTATAAGCTTCGTTGTTCTCGGGGTGTTCCATACTTCATTTATTTATCGGACGATTTCAGCCGGGCTTTCACACGGATGGTAATCATCGGTTGGTTAGGGTCATTGGTAATCATCAAGACACGTGGAGAACCTTTCACACGGGGAAGATTCTGTGCCAACACGGTAATCTTCATTTTGGTAGATTCTCCCGGTTTCAGCACCCTCTTGTTCAGTTTCACGGCCAAAGCCATACTGAACACCTGCATATCCTGAATATTCAAATCAGATTTTCCTGTATTCGAAATGACAATGGTCTGCGACTTTTTCTGTTTGGGTTTCAAGTCTACAAATTCCAGTTCCTTGGCCGACAAGGTAATCTGAGGCGGATTATTCTTCTGCTGTTCTGTCAATTTGGAGAAATCGGGCAACAGTGCTACGGATACCGGAATTTCATTTTCACTTCCCACCTTGTCACCCGGGAAACGGGACAGATACACGGAAGCACGTGTAATACCCAGTTTCGGGAGTTTCTCGGAGTCCAGTGTCACCCGTATTTTTCCCGTCTTTCCACGTCCCAGCTTCTCCGGCTCAGCCGTAGCTTCCAGATAAGGAGGAAGATGCATCAGCACAGGAGAGTAAGCCTTATTGGAAGTATTGGCAACCAGCAACTCAATCACCGGATGGTCACCTTTGTTCACCGATTTAAAATCCAATTCATCCAGGTTCAAGCGAATAGCTCCCACGGCATAGGGATGCGTAAAGGAGAAGTTCTTGGCATCGGCTGTCACCTCTCCGTTGAAATCCAGATAAATCGGCATAGGCGAAGCATTGCAGTAGACACCCACATCTTTGTAGAAATGCCCGATGGCTTCCGCATCAAACACCACCGTAATTTCTCCCTTTCCTCCTGCCGGAACAGGCTCTTCTGTCCATTTCGCTTTGGCGCAACCGCAAGAGGTCGTCACATTGGAAATGACCAGTGGTTTGTCGCCCGTATTGGTAAACGAATAAATAACAGTGGCCGGATTTCTCCATAAGACATATCCCAAATCCTTTGTCTGCATGTCAAAAGTGATTTTGGGCTGTGCAAACAAAGAAAAACAGGCAGCCATACACAACAGGAAAAAAGTATATATACGTTTCATTGATTTTATTCTTTCTAAATTACGGAAACAAAGATAAAGAGAAAACGGAAACAAGCAAAATCAAGCCTGAAAATTTATTCCGTCCAGACTTCTGTAAAAAAAGTCCGGGCAGGACTTACCCACCCGGACTTACTTATTCCACTTGAAGGCTACACCCTTCCGTATGACTTCCGAACTCCGGCGCATATACCGACTGTAGGATGGCCGTTCCGGCCTGATAGGTTCCTGTACGGTCTACGTAGACTTCGTATTCTATCACGTAACTGCCTTTCCGCAGGTGGTCGATAAAGAATGAGGTGGCCGCATCTCCCGGAGCCTGATAATATCCCAGCCCGTCTTTCCACACATAGCCGGATAATTGTTGCACAGGTTCCATGCAGGCAGCCCGTTCGTCTTTCAGGCTGACAAAATCCATATCCCGGTCGGTACGGAAGGTCAGACGGACGGTCAACCGGTCACCCACATGCAAGAGGGACTTCCGGCCCAAGGTCTTACCTTTATATATATACTCACGTGACACCTTCAAGCCGTCACCTTCAAACTGCTGAACCCGGTCCATATCTTCCAGGTATTGAGTATAAACCGCTCCCCATCCAGCCCCTTTTCCCGTATGGCTTACTGTCAGTTTCTTCACATGGGTATCCTGCCCTGTCCATGTCTGACGGATATATCCCAGTCCGTCGTCCGGCGTCTCCAAGTGGATACCTGTCGCCTTTGCCTCCATCTTCCCCGTTTCTTGCAAAGCGATTCCATCGGACAACAACGCATAGAGGGCATCTGCCGTAGCCAACGGAGTGCTCCAACACTGCACCTGCTTCTGCTTCAGCAGCCAGTGCTTCATCTCGTTCAACATCGGTTCATCCTTTTCCATCAGCTGAATAGCCTCCATGGCAGCCACCTGCGTCGGAATCCGGTAACCGTTCCAGGCATACAAAGCTTTCGGTGTATCGAAATAACGTCCCATTTCCGGAGTCGCTACAGTGTATTCCTTAATGGAATGTACCAAAGCTTCTGCCTGCGACTCCTTTCCCTGCGCCTGCAGAATCCGGGCAATCAAGGCCTTCTCATAGATGGAGTATTCACTGGAACGGTTTTCCAGTTTTGCCACCATATATTCCTTGGCTTCCTGCTGTACCCGGGCAGCTGCCGCTTTATCCAGCGAAACAATATACAAGTATCTCACGGCCAGTTCACTGGGCAATTGAACTCCATTCTTTTTCGATTCATACTCCTTGAGTTGCCGATATTCCTCACAGAATGCCGCCTCCAGGCAATTTAAGGCTTTCAAATACATATCCGACACACGCACTTCGCCCATCACTTGCATGGATTTCAGACGGGCCAGCAGTTCCGTCACCTGAGTGGTCACCATCCGGCTTCCCACCATGCCGCCAAACCAGCTCCAGCTTCCATCCGACTTTTGCAAGGAGCTCAGTTTCGTTACAGCCTGCTCCATACGATACTTCATCGCATTCAAGTCGAACAGCAACCCTATCCGTCGCTGTTGTTCCTGCTCACTGGCCGCTTCAGCCAACCAAGGAGTTTCCGCCAGCAACAAATTCTTCAAATCCGGATTCTGTTCCAGCTCACTCCATAAAGTTTCTTTCTTCACGCCCTGCTTCCGCCAAGTGTCAAACACCGTCTGAATCTGCGGATTCAATTTCACAATCTTCTGTGCCAGCGCCTGAGCATAATAAGCCGCAGCCCAAGAAAACGCATCGTCCTGTTGCGGATTGCCAACTACCGGAAGTGCCTGCACAGCATACCAGATAGGGTTGGCAGTCAATTCAATGGTCAGCCGACGGTTTTCGGCCGTCTTGCTCTGTCCGTTAAACCTGCCCTTCAGGTCCACCTGCTGGGATTGTCCGGCTTCCACCTGCAACGACTGCGTCTCGGTCATCCATTGCTTATCGGTCAGTACAGGCAGGTAGTGCTGTTCACCGTCACTGAACTCACCCGCTTCGGCCTGCATCCGGCAAATCAAGACCTCACAATCCGTTTTCACTGGAAAAGCAAAACATACACTGCCCGTTTCTCCGGCCCTTACAAAGAAGTCCTGAGCCGACTGATAGATTACAGTTCCATCCACCGGATTCACCAGCTCCAACCGGGCCTTTCCTTTCACCTCCTCGGTGGATAAATTCATCAACGAGGCTGCCAGTGAAGCCTCATCCCCCCGCCGAAGGAAACGAGGCAGGTTCGGCTGAAGCATAAACGGTTTTTCGGTACGAGTTTCGGACTGCATGAGTCCATAATCCATGTCACGCGTATGCGCAAATCCCTGGAACTTCCACTGAGTCAACGCATCCGGCACGGTAAAGACCAGCCGTACGGTACCAGTTGAATCAGTCCGCAAATCGGGATAGAAGAAAGCGGTTTCCGCGAAATTTTCCCGTAAAGTCAAATCCGGCTCTGCTTTCAATTCAATTTTCGCAGACTGAAGTTCCACGAGCAATGCCCCCTCATTCTGCGAGAATCCCTCTTCCTCCAAAGCCACATCCTCTTTCATCATCACATTCGGTGCCGCCGCAGCTGCCTTCATCATGATTCCCGTACCTCGAATCATCTGCACATTGCGGGTCAGACTTTGATACAGCTGCAAAGAAGGAATCCACAAGCGACTGTACAACTGCCAGTTATCCGGTACATAGACGGAAGACAGAGAATAGGTATAGAAGGGAGAGTAAGCCATTGCCACACTGTTCATCTGCTGGATGAACGGCATCACCGAAGGTGTATAACGCCTGAAAGTCAGATAGAAGTTCCATGGATTCTCCCACAAACGGTCGAGAGAAGCATCGTACAAAGTAGCCAACAGACGGGCATCTGCCGGCCTACCGGAGGCATCCAGAATCCGCATTGTCCAAGTTTCCTCTGTACCCGGACGCAGACGGTCGCGGAAAGTCTCCCATTGCAATTTCAGTTTCTTCTCGGGAACCGGACGCTTCAGAGCCACCTGTTTGGAATACCAGATACCCTCCTTCATAAATCCGAAGCTGATGGTGATTCCATCGCCATACTCCGGCTTCCAAGTATAGGAGAACGGGCGGATTTCCTCGTTCAACATCTGAGCCTCAGACACCAGCATCCGATTTCCGCTATATACATGATAAAACAGATGTACATTCTTCTCACTGCTACCCACGTACAAAGTCACCGGCCGGTCGGCCTGCAGTTCCATACCGTCCTGATAGAACCATTCCACGGTCTTTATCGGAGGAACGCTGTCACTCAAAGAGAAGAGTACCAATTCCTGTTCCGCGCGACAAGGGCGTCCGTGCTCATCACGGGCAGATACTTCCAGCACGTATTTTCCGGAAGCCAGCTGTTTCCACGCCTCCGGCAAGAAAGGCTGGCCAGACTTCACCGTATCCGACCATACAGTCCGTCCTTTCTTTCCAGCCTCACCCAAGAGGTAAAGATGACAAGCCACCTCCAAGGCCACCGGCTGACGTTGCAGATTCAAGGCTTGCACCTGAATCTGCTCCAGCTTCTCACGGGCCACTTTCCCAGCCAATCCCTTTATCTGTAATCCGACAGCATGTTCCCCTACCGGAAGTACCAGTACCCCTTTCTGGGTTTCTCCAGCCACATCCGTCACCTCCGCTTCTATCCGGTAACAATAGAAGCCGTCCCATCCCAAGGAAACCTCCGTATCCGGACGCTCCAAGCAGACTTTCAAGGCAAAAGTCCCGTCTGCCTGCGCCATCAGTTCTCCTTCGGCCAACAGCTTCTCTTCCGCATCCATACGCCAGAACCAAGCTTTCGAGCGAGTCAAAGTATAACGTATCTTACCGCCCTGTACCGGCGCACCCGAGAACTTCTTCGCCGTTCCCTCCAACGTCAGAGAGTCTCCCATGGTATAGGCCTCCTGCACCTCCTTCCAAATCACCTCAAACGTCGGACGTTTGTATTCTTCCACCCGAATAGCACAAGAAGTCTTCTCCGATTCTATGCGGAACGTTCCGGCCAATGTTTCCGTCGGCAACTGGAACTCTGTGGAGAATGCACCAAAATCGTCGGTTGTCAACTCCTTTCGGGCGATTTCCTGATTGTGGGTATCCCGCAAAGCCAGCCACACAGCCGCCTCCTTACGAACCTGCACCTCATCCCCATTCTGCGTATAAGCCACTCCCGATACGTACACCGTCTGTCCTTTACGATAGAGTGCACGGTCAGTAAACAAATCCATCCGGTCGATAGCCTTCTGCATGCTGTTTACGGTAGACAAGATTCTTCTGGACCAATAGGATACCTCCATAAAATCATCTTTCGCAGTCCGTGCATGCATCCACAACTGTGTATTCATATCCGGAACCACTACCTTCCCTTGCTTGTCTGTACGATACGTCTTATACACCGTATAATTACCCGGTACCGGTATTGAATAGAACACCAGTTCGGCTCCTGCCACCGGCAACCCCGTTTTCCGGTCTACCACGTGACATTCGGTCTGCTTTCCCTCCATCGGGAAAGAAACTACCTGAAGCGAAGACAGATGCACCACATCGTATCCTGTCTTATCCTTATAACCATCGGGAATGGACTTCAACACATAAATTCCAGCTTCCGGCATCCGACAAGTCAAAATAGATACCGAGTCCTTATAATCAGGTGTTTCCGGCAAGTCCAGCCGCACCTTATCCATCAGTGTGCCATATTTCTTAATTAATGCTGCATGGTCCACACTATTGGCAAACACAGAAGAAGACGCCTTGAGATTCAATTTATACCATTCCAACGTAGCCCCTGCCAGGTTCTTGCTAGTGACACGAAGTTCCGTTTCCGCCTGTGGATAAGGCCGAGTCACCTGTACCGAAAGCGAAGGCATGCACACGATACGCTGCTTGTCTTTCAGGTCAGCGGCAAACTCCGAATCGGGATAACGCTTCAGTCCCTCTTCAATCACCTTTATTTCGGATACGAAATCCTGCTTCCGGTGATAGAAATCCGCCCAACAGATATACACCGCCGCACAGGCATCCAATCCAACATAGGTTTCCGCCCACGACTTCCACAAATCCACCGCCTGAGTGTCCGACACCGGTTGCGGATATCGCCATCCCCTGCGTTGCCAGCAGCTCAACCGTTCCAAACGGGTCAGTAACTCAGCCTCACGATTGTGCACAGCCTTGTATTGTGCCAGTAACATTTCATAATCCTCATACACGGCACATTGCACCTCCTTACTGTCCTGCCCGCTCATCTTCAACCGATAAATGACCTGCCGCAACAACAGGTCGTACATATTGTCACCGAAATAACGCTGGCTCCATTTTCCAATCTCCGTCATCGGACGAAAATCTACGGCCGATACAGACGACAAGGCCTCTTTTTCTTTTACTGCCTGATTGAAATAATACAGTACGCTATCCATCTTCTCAGGATGAAGCTCCAACTTATAATATCCCGTAAGGAACATCAGTACGGCTTTCTGCAAAGGGTCGCTCTCCTTCATGGCCCAATCTTCCATATACTGAAGTTCCTTCTGCAGACTGTCTGGCGTAAGTTCCACCTGACATTCCACCCGTGAAAAATACGCCTTCAGCATCTGCGGAGTATTTTTCTCCTTCCTGGCCTTTTCATAAATCTGATTCACCTGCACAATCAATGTCTGTGGCAAATCCTTTTTCCGACTCTCTTCCACATCCTTCCACAAGCGTTCGTAACTTTGAGCCACTCCAGCCAGTGGGAAAATAAAAGTCAGCCATCCGATGGCACATAGTAAGAATAGTCTGTTCATATTCTTCAAATTAAAATTCCACTTCGGTTGTTTCTTATAAAGATAAAGTAGATTTCTTAAATTACTGCATAGTTTTTAATTAAAAGAAGCAAACGAAGCCACCTGAGGGTATAAAAAGAGAGAGAACCAGATTCTCCACGAATCCGGTTCTCTCTACATCTGTATTTTAGGTCTAAAAGTTTATTTCTTCGGCGTATTCTCCAGTGTGGCAATCAAGAAATCATAGAATTTCTTCACTGACGGCACGTGGCAACGTTCTTCCGGAGTATGCGGGCACTGCAATGTCGGACCGAATGAAATCATATCCAGCCCCGGAACCACTGCCCCGATGATGCCACATTCCAATCCGGCATGAATCACCTTCACTTCCGGTGCTTCTCCAAACTGCGCCTTGTAAGACTCCTTCATGGCATGCAGGATTGGAGAATTCACATCCGGTTCCCAGCCAGAATAGCTGCCAGAGCGTTCTACGTGCATTCCTGCCATAGAGAAGCAGCTTTCAATGGCTGTATTACGGTAATCTTTCATCGATTCACGAGAACTACGTGTCAGCACTTTGATGACCGCTTTTCCCTTGCCGATTTCCACAATAGCCAGGTTGGAAGAAGTCTCTACCGTATCCGGAATGGTCGGGATAAAACGCTCCACTCCATCCGGACAAGCATAAATGGCATCCACCAAGTTATCCCGGATTTCATCGGGCACCATCATCTTCGGCAAATCGATACGTTCTGCCGTAAAGCTCAGGTTGTCTTCGATGGTAGCGAACTCATCGCGCCATACTTGCTCACATTCACCCACGAATGCCAGCACATCGTCCACCTCCGAAGCCGGTACGGTAATCACAACCTCACAGTCACGCGGAATGGCATTGCGCATGTTTCCACCTTCCCATGATACCAAACAAGCCTCATCGTAGGCAATCACCTGATTCATGAAACGTGCCATCAGCTTGTTGGCATTGGCATGTCCCCAGCCAATCTGAATACCGGAATGTCCACCTCGCAAACCTTTCAAGGTCACCTTCAGCGCCACGTCTTCCGGATCGGTTTCCACTTCCTTGTATTCCAATGTAGCAGTCAGGTCTTCCCCACCCGCGCAACCTATATAAAGTTCACCTTCTTCTTCCGAATCCAGGTTCAAAAGGATATCTCCTTCCACAGTGCCCTGCTTCAAGCCGAAAGCGCCATACATACCCGTTTCCTCATCGGCCGTTATCAAGGCCATCAGCGGACCATGTTTCAACGACTTGTCCTCCATGACTGCCATGATGGCTGCCACTCCCATGCCGTTATCCGACCCCAAGGTCGTGCCTTTGGCCTTCACCCATTCTCCGTCCACATAAACCGGAATAGGGTCTTTCTCAAAATCATGCTGCGAATGTTTGTCTTTCTGAGGAACCATGTCCATGTGAGCTTGCAAGATAACCGCCTTCCGGTCTTCCATGCCCGGAGCAGCCGGCTTGCGATAGATGATGTTTCCAGCCTCATCCTGAAACGATTCCACACCCACCTGCTTACCGAAATCCAGCAAGAAGGCCTGAATTTTTTCCAAATGTCCCGACGGACGGGGAATTTGAGTCAACGAATAGAAATGCTTCCACACATTCTGCGGAGCCAAAGAAAGAATTTCGTTCATATTATTATCTGATTTTATCCGAAAAGCAAATCACTTTCCGGCTTGTTTCTTGTTTACCAGCGGTAAAGCCACAAGGCCATAAATACCTAGCAAAATTAATAAAAAGGTTTGAATACCGTGCACCAACAGGGCAAATATTCCTGCATCATCCTTATCTACCCCATACATCATCATCATGGTGATGACCGCAAAATGCCACGGACCCGCCCCATTGGGAGTAGGCACAGCTACGGCAATACTTCCTACCACGAACATCACCAGCCCCGGCATCCAGCCCAGCGAGGCGGAAAAGTCAAAACAATAGAAGCTGACATAGAACTGCAAGAAATAGCAGCCCCATATACCTATAGTATATAAGGTAAAGAGCCAAGGCTGTTTCACATGACGGAGAGAGAGGCATCCGGCCCACACATCGTTCAAGATGCTCCGTACTTTCGTGAAAATAGCTAGTTTGCGTATCAGGAAGAAAACCAACACTCCTGCCGCCAACAAGCAAGTCAAGGTAATATAAAAGTTGGTGGAAGTAAAAAGCCCCGTAAAGAACCCCATGTTCGTACCGGTTTTCTCAAAAAAAGCCGCAAAAATACGCGACTGGAGCAATAAGGTCACCACCGTGATAAGCACCACACAAATACTGTCGATGAGCCGTTCAGTGACTACCGTACCCAATGACTTGGAAAAAGAAACCCCGTCGTATTTTGCCAGGACACCACAACGGGACACCTCCCCCACACGAGGCACCACCAGATTGGCGGCATAAGATACAAACACCGCATACACACTGTTCGAAAGTTTAGGGTATTCCCCCAACGGAGCCAGTGTCAGGTTCCAGCGCCACCCGCGAAACAGATGTCCAAACACGCCGAACACCAGCGAAAAGGCCATCCAGCCGTAATTCATTCCCCCATCGAGTACACTCCACACTCGCCGAAAATCGAAATCATGGTAAGTCCACCACAGAATGGCAGCTCCCAGCACCAGTGGAAGCGCGATTTGGCAGGCTCTATTTATTATTTTTTTTAAACCTGTTCGTTCCAAAATCAGTCGGTATATAAAGATTTATGTTTAACTTTGCAAGATACAAAGATAATACGAACATTTAAAACCTGAGGCATGAAATTAGTAAAACCTAAAAAGTTTTTAGGACAACACTTTCTGAAAGACCTGCAAGTGGCACAAGACATCGCCGACACGGTGGATGCTTGTCCGGCACTTCCCGTCCTCGAAGTGGGCCCCGGAATGGGAGTTCTCACCCAATACCTGCTGAAAAAAGAGCGTCCGCTCAAAGTCGTGGAACTCGACTTTGAATCGGTGGCTTATCTGCGCGAGAATTTCCCGCAGCTGGGCGACCATATCATCGAGCAGGACTTCCTGAAGATGGACCTCCGGCAGCTTTTCGACGGCCAGCCTTTCGTTTTGACGGGAAACTACCCCTACAACATATCCAGCCAGATATTCTTCAAGATGCTCGAGTATAAGGACCTGATTCCCTGCTGTACGGGTATGATTCAGAAAGAAGTGGCCGAGCGTATTGCAGCTTCTCCGGGCAACAAGACCTACGGCATTCTGAGCGTACTGATACAAGCCTGGTATAGTGTAGAATACCTGTTTACCGTCCATGAACATGTGTTCAATCCTCCCCCCAAAGTGAAGAGCGCCGTCATCCGCATGACACGCAACGAAACACAGCACCTAGGCTGCAACGAGCAGCTCTTCAAACAGATAGTCAAAACTACGTTCAACCAGCGGCGCAAGACACTCCGCAATTCCATTTCGCCTATTCTGGACAAAGGAAATCCGCTCAGTGCCGACCCTATCTTCAACAAGCGCCCGGAACAGTTGTCCGTACAAGACTTCATCGACCTGACCAACCAGGTGGAGCAAGCCCTGCGTACTTCTTCCACCCATGCGGAATAATCCTGCACACGAGACTACAGACTACAATAAAAGAACTCATCTGAAACTTACAAGATGAACAGTGAAGATATTAGAACCGTCACCGAACTGATTGAGAAGAAAGACTCCGACCAGTTAAAGGAAACCCTCAAAGACTTGCACCCGGCGGACATTGCCGAATTGTGCAACGAACTGGACGCAGAAGACGCCCGCTTCATCTATCTGCTGCTGGACAACGAAACGGCAGCCGACGTGTTGATTGAAATGGACGAGGACGCCCGAAAGAAGTTCCTCGAAATCCTCCCTCCGGAAACCATTGCCAAACGCTTCGTGGATTATATGGATTCGGACGATGCCGTCGACATCATCCGTGAAATGGACGAGGACAAGCAGGAAGAAGTGCTTTCGCACATCGAAGACATCGAGCAGGCAGGCGACATTGTCGACTTGCTGAAATACGATGAAGACACCGCCGGAGGTTTGATGGGTACGGAAATGGTGATTGTGAACGAAAACTGGAGTATGCCCGAATGCCTGCGCGAGATGCGTCTGCAAGCCGAAGACATGGACGAAATCTATTATGTATATGTGGTGGACGACGACGAACGTCTGCGGGGAGTATTCCCGTTGAAAAAAATGATTACCAGCCCGTCGGTATCCAAGGTGAAACACGTGATGAAAAAAGATCCGATATCCGTCCACGTAGACACCCCTATTGAAGAAGTGGTGCAAACCATTGAGAAATACGACCTTGTGGCCGTCCCTGTGGTCGACAGTATCGGCCGCTTGGTAGGACGAATCACCGTCGACGACGTGATGGATGAGGTACGTGAACAGGCCGAACGAGATTACCAGTTGGCATCCGGTCTGTCGCAGGACGTAGAAACCGACGACAACGTGTTCCGCCAAACCACCGCCCGTCTGCCGTGGCTGCTAATCGGTATGCTCGGAGGTATCGGTAACTCCATGATCCTGGGAAATTTCGACACCACTTTTGCCGCCCATCCGGAAATGGCTCTCTACATTCCCCTGATTGGAGGAACGGGCGGAAACGTAGGGACCCAATCGTCTGCCTTGGTGGTACAGGGACTGGCCAACAGTTCGCTGAATGCCGAAAACACGTTCAAGCAGGTATTGAAAGAATCGGTAGTAGCTCTTATCAACGCCACCATCATCTCCATGCTGGTTTATATCTACAATTTTATCCGCTTCGGAGCCAGTGCCACCGTGAGTTACTCCGTGTCTATCAGTCTGTTTGCCGTCGTCATGTTTGCCTCTATCTTCGGTACCCTGGTACCCATGACTTTAGAAAAGCTGAAAATCGATCCGGCTATCGCCACCGGACCGTTCATATCCATTACCAACGACATCATCGGCATGCTGATGTACATGGGAATCACCGTATTACTGGCCTAAAGATTTGTTAAAAAAAACGCAAGTGCGTTTGGAGAAAAACGTAAGTACATTTTCTTCCAAACGCACTTGCGTTTTAATCAAAACGTCTAAGCGTTTTTACTCAAACGCAAAGGCGTTTTTTTCAATTCCTCAAAAACCGACAGAAAATCTTCCTATTTCTTCATATCTCTTCAAAAAATCAGCTACATTTTGTAGTTTTTGTCTGAAAAAGTATGAAAATCAGATTTTATTTCTTTAATTTGTGAGAGTCTTTCTAAAAACAGACATACAAACAAAAGAATTATACTCTTTAAAATCTATATACGATGGAAGTAAATGAAACCAACCGCCCATTAACCGAGGCACCAATGGAAAATCCCGTTGAAGCTCTGGTTCCTACTGTGGAAGAAACCGAAAAGGAAACATACACCCCGAAACAGACATTGGAAGAAGTGGTGCAACGCCTTAAGGAAATCAACGAAAAAAATGACCTGACCGATAAACAGGAAATTGACGTACTCAAACAAACATTCTACAAGCTACAAAAGGCCAAAGTAGAAGCGGCACGGAAAGCTTTCATCGATGAAGGAGGAAAGGCAGAAGAATTTACCCCGGAAACAGAACCTGCGGAAGAGGAATTCAAAACAGTCATGAACGCCATCAAGGAAAAAAGAAATGCCTTGGCAGCTGCCCAAGAAAAGGAGAAAGAAGAGAACCTGACCAAAAAGCTAGGCATTCTGGAAAGAATGAAATTCCTGACCGAATCACAGGAAGATACCAATAAAATTTACGACGATTTCAAGAAACTCCAGCAGGAATGGAACGAAATCGGACAGATACCTGCGGCCAAAGTCAATGAAATCTGGAAAACGTATCAGCTTTACACCGAGAAATTCTACGACATGGTGAAGCTGAACAACGAATTCCGCGAATATGACTTCAAGAAAAACCTGGAACAAAAGACCCGTCTCTGTGAAGCGGCAGAAAAACTGGCCGATGAACCCGATGTCATTTCGGCCTTCCACCAACTGCAGAAGCTCCACCAGGAATTCCGGGCCATCGGGCCGGTAGCCAAAGATTTGCGCGAAGCCGTCTGGACACGCTTCAAAGCCGCTTCTACAGTAATCAACAAACGCCATCAGCAGCATTTTGAGGAATTGAAGGAAAAGGAACAGAACAACCTGGACCAGAAAACCGTGATTTGCGAGATTGTGGAAAGTATGGAATACGACACCTTTACCACTTTCGCCGACTGGGAAGACAAGACCAAGGAAATTCTGGCCTTGCAAGCCAAATGGAAAACCATCGGCTATGCACCGCAGAAAATGAACGTCAAGATTTTTGAACGCTTCCGTGCGGCATGCGACGAATTCTTCCGCCGGAAAGCGGCATTCTTCAAATCGGTCAAAGAAACCATGGCCGCCAACCTGGAAAAGAAAAAGGCGCTCTGCGAAAAAGCGGAAGCGTTGAAAGACAGTACCAACTGGAAAGAAACGGCTGAAATCCTGACCAAGCTCCAGAAAGAATGGAAGACCGTCGGTCCGGTGGCCAAAAAACATTCGGATGCCGTGTGGAAACGTTTCATCGGTGCGTGCGACTATTTCTTCGAGCAGAAAAGCAAGGCTACTTCTTCACAACGCACGGAAGAAGTAGAGAATCAGGCTAAAAAAGAAGATGTCATCAAACGGATGGCTGCCTTGGAAGCTTCCGGAGCAGCCGATGAAGCCACAGCCGAACAGGTACGTGCCTTGATGAAAGAATGGAACTCCATCGGTTTCGTTCCTTTCAAAGAAAAAGACCGCCTGTATAAGGAATTCCACGGACTGGTGGACAAACTGTTCGACCGTCTGCACTTGTCGGCCACAGAGAAACGTCTGAACAACGTACGTACCAGCGGCAATAAAGAAAGTAACCTTTATCGCGACCGCGAACGCTTGGTCCGTACGTATGAAAGCTTGAAGAACGACATCCAGACCTACGAAAACAATCTCGGTTTCCTGAACTCGTCTTCCAAGAAAGGAAACACACTGGTGGCAGACATCACTCGCAAAATCGAACGCCTGAAAAAGGATATGGATTTGGTGCTGAGCAAAATCAAGGCCATCGATGAAAACTTGAAAGAAAAAGAATAAAAAAACAGAAGATAATTTTCAGCCAAGCCCTCTTCTCTTCTACTGGGAATGAGGGCTTTTTTATGCCAGCTCCAGCCGTATCCCCCTGGCTATCGACTTCCGTTTCCCTCTCCCGCATCCACAGGCTAAAAGCTAACTTTCTGTAAAAATATTCAGGAAATTTTCACTGTTCAAAGAAAAAGCATAAATTAAACCCAAAATTTAAAAACGACACTAAAACAGACTACGGCACAGGCATTCTCTTCCATACGAGAACTGTCTCTACTGGCAAAAGCTAAACAAACAGATAGTGCATTTTGCTCCACTAAGCCCGGAAAGGACTTTTAAAGGAACAATATGTAGACACACTCAATCTTGTTTCCACAAGACTTAACACCTAATTTCAAAAATATGAAAAAAATCAACTTGTTCAAGTTATGGCATGGACTGTTGTGCATGCTCATGACGGTTTCGTTTATCGCATGCGTAGACGACAATGAAGACACAGAGGCACCTTATCTGGAAGTCAATCCCGCTACCCTCACGTTTGAAAACGGGGGTACGCAGACCTTGGAAATCTCGACCAACCGCACCTGGAAAGCCAGCGTGGAAGATGGCAGCTGGATGTCACTCTCCCAAACGGAAGGAGAAGGCTCTGCCAGCATCCAGGTGAGCGTACCGGAAGGAACCGTGGGAGAAGCTAAAATCAACATTGTCATGAGCAACCGCTCCGGAATTCTGAAAAGCGCCACAGTAGCTGTGAAAGCGGGTTCCGTGGCCGAATCCAAACTGATTTATCATGAAACGGCAGGCAATGCGGATGCATCCCAAAAACCTTACGTTTCCAATTACCAAGGATGGGACAAATCGGGAGACGGAGCTGCTACCGTAGAATATGCAGGTTCCAACACGTCTGTCCGTTCTTCCGGTCTGACCAATACGGACGCTTATGAAGGTGCCTCAGGCCCCAATATCATTTTCTTCGGCTCCTCTCCTGCCACCTTCGATATCCGGAAAATTACATTGGCAGAAGGACAAACCCATCTGAAACTGACTTTTGGCGCCAGCCGTTCCAAACAAAATGAGGACAAGAGTTATGACAACTCTTTCACCCCTGAAACATTCAAGCTGGCAGTTAGCTCCAACGGCACGAGCTGGAAAGAAATTTCTTACGAAAAGAATAAAGGAGACGCCGACCGTCCTTACTGGATATTGGCCACGGCCCAGTTCAGCTTAAAGAAAGCGACTCCAACACTGTACATCCGGTTCACAGCCATGGAAAGTTCCGTATTCCGTCTGGACGACATAACCCTTTCTACAGGAAACGGAGGCCAGGAAGTGGATTTGGAAGAAGGTAGCAGCACTCCGGAAGAAGGAGGTGGCACAGCCATCAGCCGCATCATCAAACTGCAAAAGGGCGGACAGACACAACTGACTGAAAACATGGAGTTTGAAGCCCTTGTGTGTGGAGACCCCAAGGTGAATAATGCTTCTGCGGGTACCCTCAACCTCATGACTCCCGATGCCACAACGGCCAATGAAGGGATTGTATTATATAACAGTAAACTCCACGCACAGATAAAAGAGACTTTTGCATTGGGAGACAAGGTTAAAGTCTCACTAAAGGCAAATAAAGTGAAATTGGGAGCCTACAACGGCATTACCCAAGTAACCGACTGGGAAATCAGTGATGTGACCGTTGTCAGCCACAAAAATACAGTGAACCCGATTCTTACCACCGCCGACAAACTGGCTGAATATGCTGGAATGCCTGCCATAGTAAAAGACGTAAAGATTGACGCTCCGGGCACATGGGAGGCCAAGACCTATACTTTCGGCAACGTGACCGTGTTTTTCAACAAAAATGCGACTTCCCTTATCGGCCAGCCTTACAAAGCCGGAAGCGGTTCTATCACAGGTATTGTCACGGTATTTAAAGAGAAGGCACAGTTAATGCCACGTAACCTGGAAGACTTGAAGGACTTCGCTTCGAGTGAACCTGCTATCACGGAAGTCACTCCACATTCACTCAGTTTTACTGAAGCCGGAGGAGAGCAGAGTATCAAGGTCACTCTACAGAATGCGGAAGGAAAAAGCCTGAAGGTGTCTGGCTTGTCAGGTATCCTGTCGGCCCAAATAAATGGCACGACTGTCACCGTTCATGCAAAGGCTAACAATACAGGAAGCGCTGTCAAACAGACGCTGTCCATCCAAATAGACGGAACTGAAAGCAAGATAGAAGTCCCTGTAACCGTGGCCGCAAAAGCCGCAGCAGGAACAAAATTGGTCATGAGCGGTTTCGATATCACCAAAGGGAAAGATGGTTCCGTGGAATTACCTACCGATGGATACAACACGCAAAATACCCAAGATGCTTCCACATGGTATAGCTGGACCTATAATTCCATCCAATTCAAAGGTGCCAAAATCTGTATCGCAAACGAAAAGAACGGTGGCGGAATACAACTGCAGGGCAATGCATCCGATGCCAAGAAACAAGGATTCATCTTCAATGCGACAAAAATTGAAAAAATCCAGTCCATTGAAATCACTCTGAGGGTAGCAGCCAGTTCGAACTATGCACCTGCCTACCATCTTTACGCAGGTACAAGCGAACATCCAAATACAAACACCATTGAACCTGCGTCCTCAATGAAAGAAGAGAACGGGTTCAAGGTATATACCCATACCTTCAACCTGTCAGGCGGTGAATATGATTACTTCACCATCAAGAATGATAAAGCAGGTGCTTTATACATCGACGCAATCATAATTACCAAAAAATAAGAACTGAATGCCTTTGAAAATGACACTCCGTTATCTCATTCTATTCACGCTCTCTGTCCTTCTTCTTTCCTGTCGGAAAGACAATGAGTCACCCCTTTCCACCGGAACAGCCGAATGGAAAGATGCACCGGTGGTTTCTTCTCAGTCTGGAAACACCGTCATACAAATTCAAGGTGTCCAGGGAATTAAATGGAACGCCCGCATCACGGAAGGGGCAGCATGGTGTTCCTTCTCTTTGGCCAACTCCATTCCTGAAAAGGATGGAGTTTTGACCGAAGGAATCAACGCGTTGTATGTATATTTCTCTGAAAATACCGATAAAGAAGACCGGAAAGCCAGCATCTCGATTCAAATAGGAGAAGGAACCCCCATCTCCTTGGTGCTGACACAGAATGGAAAGATTTCCGGAACGGATGCCGAAACAGACACCAAGCGACCGAACAAGGCTTGGGCGGAAATTCCGGACTACCAGGCAAACCCTGCGTTCCAGTATGTGACTCATTATACTCATCTAAACGGTAAATCTGTCCGTAACTACTCTATATGCTACGACCAGTCGCATAAAGCGGCACTGTGGGTGGCTTATCCGCTCCACAAATGTTATTTGGGCAACTTAGACCGCACAGATGAATGGACATACGACCCGGACATCGAAAGCCAGTACCAAATCTATGTGAAGAGGGCCTATAAAGAACACCCCAAATACGACCGGGGACATCAGATTCCATCCGCCGACAGGACCCAGACACGGGAGATGAATGCACAGACATTCTATTTTACCAACCAGACACCACAAGTCGGCAAAGGACTGAATCAGGATATCTGGCAAAAGCTGGAAGAAGTAATCCGCAAAAACTATATCTGCGCGGATACACTCTATGTGGTAACAGGTGCCTATTTTGCTCACTCCAATACCAAGGCAACAGACAATAAAGGAGTAAAAACGGACGTTCCGACTCACTATTTCAAGGTCTTGCTGCGAACCAAATCCGGTATGACAGGCAAATGGGTAAGACAATGTGACGCCTCACAGCTGCAAGCCATCGGTTTCTGGCTGGAAAACAAAGCCTATTCCAGCACACAGATTACCAAGGATATATGCAAGAAGGTATCTGAGATTGAAGCAATTACCGGGTTCACATTCTTCCCGGGTATTCCCTCTCAAGTAAAAAATGATTTCAACGCCATAGAATGGAATCTCAATTAAAATGAACAAAAGATGAAACCTATATTTACGATTCTATTTGCAATTTTATCGTTTTACACGTCAGGACACGCTCAAAAGCCTTATAAAGTGGTATTCTATAACCTGGAAAACTTTTTCGACTTGGAAAACGACCCAGACGTATTAGACGACGAGTTTACTCCTGACGGTCCCAAGAAATGGACACAGGACAAGTATGACAAGAAACTGAGTAACATCGAGAAAGTATTCTTCGACATAGCCACCATCGACAAGAGCTATCCAGTTGTCATCGGCGTATGCGAAGTGGAGAACCGCAATGTGCTGGAAGACATCGTAGCTACCAGGAAGCTTTCTCCTGCCAACTATCACATCGTGCATTACGACTCCCCGGAAATACGAGGGGTGGACGCCGCCTTCCTGTACCGTCCGGATGTACTACAGCTGGAAGGCTCCAAGGCCATACGCACGGTGATTCCCTCATTGCCTAACTTCAAGACCCGGGATATCGTCACCATGTGGGGAAAAATCGACCATGAAGATTTCTTTTTCATGGTGGCCCACTGGCCTTCAAGACTGGGAGGAAAGGAAGTTTCTGCATTTAAACGTATTGCAGTAGGAAGACAGATGAGACATATTGCCGACTCTGTAAGAGCACTCCGCCCCACTACCAAAGTCGTCATGATGGGCGACTTCAACGATGACCCGACGGACGAGAGTGTGGCCGGAGAAAAGGGAATAGGAGCCAAAATCAAAGCCAAGGAAGTCAGACCGGAGGACTATTATGCCCCTAATGCAGCCTTATTAAAAGCCGGATATGGAACCCTGGCCTATGGAGATGCCTGGAACATTTTTGACAATATGATTGTCAGCGGGAACCTGATAGACGGGAATTCCGACGGACTCAAGCTGAGAAAGGCAGAAAAATCGAAATTCTACGGCAACATTTTCAAACGGCATTACATGGTACAGAAAGAAGGGCAGTTCAAAGGATATCCCTTACGGACCTATGTGGGTAACAACTTTCAGGGAGGATTCAGCGACCACTTCCCCGTATATATTTATATAGGCAAGTAATATTAAATCTTTATCTTATGAAATTAAAAACATTATTGATACTACTGATATCGATGTGGACACTAAACGGTATCGCACAAATCGGCGGAGGCATCAAAGGACGTGTCATATCGCGCACAAGCCGCATGGCCATCGATCACGTACACATCCTGCTGACTCCTGGCGACCGAACAGCCACAACGGATGAACAAGGTGAGTTTTTATTTGAAGAGGTCGGCCCCGGAGAATATGAACTGCATTTTGAAACAGCCGAATTTGAAGAACTGACTCTCCCGGTAAGAGTAGGCAAAAACATGCGTGAACTAAAAGTGATCATGGTTCCGGCAAACAGGTCGCAGACGATGGACGACGCCATTTTTGCCGAATTCGACACGGAGACCATGGGAGATGCACCATCTTTGCCCACCTCACTTTCCGCCTCAAAGGATGTATTCAACAACATCGCATCCTATCAGTTCAGTGAAATGAGATTCAATGTCAGAGGATATGATTCCCAATTCTCGGATGTCTATATGAACGGCATCCAATTGAACGACGCCATGACCGGCTATACCCCCTGGTCGCTCTGGAGTGGCCTTAATGATGCCACCCGGAACCAGGAGGTTACCACGGGACTGCAGATGGGAGAAATGGGGATTGGCGGCATTGCCGGTGTGACCAATATCAACACCCGCCCGTCACAAATGCGGAAAGGTTTCAGAGCCAGCCTGGTCAATACCAACTCGATGTACCGGTTCAGAGGGATGCTGACTTATGCATCGGGCGCACAGGACAACGGATGGTCGTATGCTTTCTCCGTCTCCACGCGACAAGGAAACAATGCCTATGTGAATGGAGTATTTTACAATGCCTTCGGTTATTTTGCAACCGTTGAGAAACAGTTCAACTCCCGTCACCGACTGGGGCTGACCCTTCTTGGAGCCCCCACGGAAAGAGGAGCGCAACAGGCATCTACCCAAGAGGCTTACGATTTGGTGGGAAATAATTACTATAACCCCAACTGGGGATGGCAAAGCGGCAAACGACGTAACGCAAGAGTCCGCAATTACCATGAACCGCTTGCCTTGCTGAACTATACTTTCGACATTTCCGAGCGGACCCAGCTCAATGTAGCCACGTCATTGCGATTCGGGAAAAATGGTTACTCTGCACTTACATGGTACAGCGGGCCTGACCCACGCCCTGATTACTACCGGTATTTGCCGAGCTATTACCAAGGCACTACTACCGGTGCATGGCTGGAAGAGGCATGGCTGTCCAATACAGACAATATCCGCCATATCAATTGGGATAATCTGTACATGATTAACCGCAACCAGCCTGCCAACACCAATTATGGAGAAGGACACCGTTCCATCAACATGATAGAGGAGCGCCATACAGACCAGACGGACTGGAATTTCTACACACAATTCTCACACCTGTTCAAGAACAATACCCAACTGAACGGAGGAATCAACATCCGTCGGAACCGGACTGAATATTACAGCCAAGTGAAAAACCTGCTGGGAGGAGACTATTGGGTGGATATTGATAAATTTGCAGAAAGAGACTTGGGCATAGACATCGTTTCGTACCAGAACAACATGGATTATTACGAAAAATATGGCAAAGCACCCATTGTCCGCGAAGGAGACAAATATAGCTATGACTATTACGGCAATGTGTTCCATACCCGCGGATGGCTGCAATATGACTTTCATCTTCTCCACAATCTGCAAGTGAAACTTGGTGGAGAAATAGGCTATGCCTCTTTGTGGCGACACGGTATCTGGAAAAAGGGATTGTTCCTGAACAATTCGCAAGGAGATTCCCAAAAGCTGGATTATCTTACGTACAAGGCCAAAGCCAACCTCAGGTATATACTGTCATCGGCTCATAACTTTGAAGCGAATGTCGTATACATGCAGGATGCACCCTCCTTCCAGTCGGCATTCGTATCTCCCCGCACCCGTAATGACATTACGCCCGGGGTAACCACGGAAAAGATTTTCGGGGTAGACGCATCTTACAATCTGCGTATCGGTGACTTCAAGGCTCGTCTCTCTGGCTATTACACCACGTTCAAGGACCAGACCAAGGTGATTTCCTACTATGATGATGTGGAAGCTACCTTCTCCAACTTTGCAATGAGCGGCATCCGCAAACAGCATTTCGGACTGGAAGTGGCTGCGTCCATTCCTTTGTATCAGGGACTGGCACTGAAAGGCGCATTCAGCTGGGGACAATATATCTATTCCAATAACCCCAACTATGTACAGATTCAAGATAACAGTGCAGCCATTATCAACCAGGGAAAAGTGTACTGGAAGAATAAACGGGTGGAAAGTACCCCACAGACAGCTGCCAACATCGGTCTGTCTTATCGCAGCAAAAGCAACTGGTTCCTGTCGTTAGACATGAATTACTACAACCACATGTACTTATCCATGAGTCCGCTTTATCGCACAGACGCTGTGCTGACCAAACCGATGCTTGAAAACCCGGAAATGCTCCGCGCCATCCGGGGACAAGAGAAATTTGATGCAGCCTATGTCATGAATGCCAGTATCGGTAAAAACTGGTATATCCATCGTGCCTATACGCTTGGCTTCAGCCTGAGTGTGGATAATCTGCTCAACAACCAAGGCATCAAAACCGGAGGTTACGAGCAAATCCGACTGCTGAAAAACAAAGAAGCCAGCACACTCACTTATCAGCCTTTCGACGCCAAATATTTCTATATGATGGGTACGAACTATTATTTGAATGTGTATTTCCGTTTCTAACTCTCCCAAAAGATACTATCATGAAGAATAAACTATTGATTCTTGGAATAATGCTGGCTATGACCCTCGGTACCACCAGCTGCTACAACGACTTTGATGAACCCGCTTTGGCCAAAGTCTGGAATGATTCCGACTTTACGACAAAAGGGGGTGAGATTATTACCATAAAATCTCTTAAAGAAATGTGTGCCGGCGTAGGACTTGCCCAATATAAAGAGATTACCGAAGACTACATCATAAAAGGAAAAGTGATATCCAGCGACCAGGCAGGAAACGTATATAAATCGGTATATATAGACGATGGAAGTGCCGCCATCGAATTAAAGCTGATGGTGAGCAATTATGTGTATTATCCGATGGGACAAACCCTCTACGTAAAATTGAAGGGACTTGCCATCGGGAACTACAGGTATATGCTCAGCGTGGGAGGTGTGCCAAGCGAGAAAGACATTGCCAAGAATTATGCCAATAGAAATCTCGAAACGCAGATAGAACGGGATGCCCATATTTTTATGGGACCCGCCGGGCAGCTTACAGAGGAAAATCTGCCCGTTGTCACCTCCGAAAATTACAAAACCGAATTGACGGATGAGTGCCTGGGCCGTCTTGTCCGGTTCGAAGGACTGACCTACAAAGAAGGTACGTTTGACGGAGACAGATATCCGCAATACTTGGAAACCGTGAATCTCAACAATGCCACGGAAGCCACTTACACAAACAAATATTTTAAAGATGAAGGACTAACCCCTACCTTTGCCTATAATTATCAGAACCAAAGATATTACGGTTCCTCCTTGTTCACGTATAATGCCACTGACGAAACCGACAAAAAGGGGAACTTGATTGTACGAGTAAGCGGATATGCAAATTTCGCCCTTGATGCACTTCCTCAAAATGGAGCGAAAGGAACAATCACGGCAATTTACACAAAATATTCTGCCAAGTCTGGAGGATATATAAAGTATCAGCTGCTGGTCAACAAACGTACAGATATCGAATTCTAGCCCTAAAATCGAACAACCGTCTGCCCTTCACGGGTACGACGGTTGTTTTTTGTCTTCAGAAAGCGTTTCTGTTACCGCATAATCACCACTTCACCATCCTACAGCAGAATCTCTTCCAAATCATCCGGTACATAGACTTTTCCACCGAACTGTGAGGCGGCTTCTGCCGTATAACGCATCTTTCTCGTAGCCAGTGTCTTGTCTTCCGTGTGATACAGCAACAGATTTTTTACACCAAGCTGGGCAGCCAGCCGTCCGGCATCAAGCGCCGTGCTATGATGCTTTTCGTAGGGCTTGAAACGTTCCCGGTCTTCATACAAGCAGAAAGCCTCACATAACAACCAGTCGGCTCCTTCCACATAATGGCGGTTGCATTCATTGTAAGGCTCATCGCCCAGGCAGACCAGCGACTGTCCGTCGGGCAGCGTAGTCCGGAAACCAAACTGTTTTTCCTTAGTAGAAGCAATGTCAAAACATTCCATCTCCAAGCCGATGGCTTGAAAACATCCTCCAGTCTCTACTTCGCACAACAGAATATCCTCTCCCAAACGGGCAACAATCTTTTTCGGTAAAGTCATCCGGCAAATCCAGTCGAGCACCTTCACCACCTTTTCATGCCCATACACACGCAACTTGCCCTCGTATTCTCCTTTTTGAATGGCCTGTGCCACCACACGAATCATCCAAATTACTCCCAGAATATGGTCAGTATGCGCATGAGTCACAAAAATCTCATGAATCCTGTTCAAAGGTATATGGGCTTTCTGAAGCTGCTGCAGGATACCGTTGCCTCCTCCCGCATCCACCAGAAAAAATTTTTCACCTCGACAAAGTGCGAAGCACGTATTGTAACAATTCACTACGGCAGCATTGCCCGTGCCCAACATGATTAATTTCATTGAATTCTCCATAATTATTTCCTCTAAAAAACCGATGCAAAGGTACATTTTTTCTCTTTTAGATTTTTAACATATAAAGAAAATTACCATTATCCCCCACTATCTACCCAACAGCAGCCCTATAAAATCCCTAAGATGTAAAATACAATAAGTGAACAATACTCATCACTTCATCCGCACGACTTAAATCCTTGAATATTAGCCACTTCAATTCTACCATGACTTTAAAAAAATCCAAAAGGAAAATCACCCCGAATACATATTGTACGAGATACAAAAACAGCAAATTATGATATTGTATGAAAGAAGATATTTATTTCATTGAACAATAAGCTTTTATAATTAAATTTCTCCTATTGCACAATTCAATTAAAAAGACGTTCTTTGCAGAGTAGACAGAAAAATGCTTATGGAATACACAAGACAATTAGCCAACAATCACATCTCGGTCGACTGCGTAGTAATCGGATTTGATGGAGAAAAACTGAAAGTATTACTCGTCAAACGTATGGGAGAAGAAAGTGGGGAAATTTTTCACGATATGAAGCTTCCGGGAAGCCTCATCTATATGGATGAAGACTTGGACGATGCAGCCAAACGGGTCCTTCATGACTTGACAGGCCTTAAAAACGTCAATCTGATGCAGTTTAAGTCCTTTGGTTCAAAGGATCGTACCAAAAACCCCAAAGACATACACTGGCTGGAGAGGGCAGAAAAGGCCAAAGTGGAACGGATTGTTACAATTGCCTACCTCGCCCTTGTCAAAATAGACAAGACACTCAATAAGAATCTGGATGAATACAAGGCCGAATGGGTTGCCCTCGAAGAGATAAAGGATTTGGCTTTCGACCACAACTTGATTATCGCCGAGGCCATGCGGTTTATCCGTCAGCATATTGAATTTAATCCGTCGTGTATTTTCGAACTGCTTCCACGCAAGTTCACGGCCTTACAACTCCGCATGCTCTATGAGGTAGTATATGGAAAACAACTTGATGTACGCAATTTTCACAAAAAGATTTCCATGATGGAATACATTGTACCCTTGGAAGAATACGAGCAAGGCGTTTCCCATCGTGCTGCACGTTACTACCGCTTCGACCGGAAAATCTACAACAAAACAAGAAGATAATTAAAAACAATATAAAAATATGTATTTATTAGGTTATGACATAGGAAGCTCGTCAGTCAAGGCGAGTCTGGTCAATGTAGAGACCGGAAAGTGCGCAGCATCCGCCTTTTTCCCGAAGACAGAAGCTGCCATCATTGCAATAAAACAAGGGTGGGCCGAACAAGACCCGCAAAACTGGTGGGAAAACCTGAAACTGGCTACCCAAGCCGTATTGGCAAATTCAGGAGCCAAAGCAGAAGAAATCAAAGCCATTGGTATTTCATATCAAATGCACGGGCTGGTATGCGTAGACAAGAATCAGCAGGTACTCCGTCCCTCCATTATATGGTGTGATTCCAGAGCCGTACCCTACGGGCAAAAGGCCTTTCAGGAGTTAGGAGAAGCACAGTGCCTTTCCCATCTGCTCAACTCACCGGGTAATTTCACAGCTTCCAAACTGGCATGGGTAAAAGAAAATGAACCGGACATCTATGCCAAAATTTATAAAGTGATGCTTCCGGGCGACTACATCGCCATGCGCCTGACCGGAGAAATCTGTACCACTGTATCCGGATTGTCCGAAGGAATGTTTTGGGATTTCAAGGAAAACAAAGTGGCCGACTTCCTGCTGAATTATTACGGTCTTGACGCTTCCCTTTTGGCCGATGTCCGCCCCACCTTCTCCGAACAGGGGAAACTGACTGAAAAGGTAGCGGCCGAATTGGGATTGAAAGCAGGTACTCCAGTAACCTACCGCGCCGGTGACCAGCCCAACAACGCACTCTCATTGAACGTATTCAATCCAGGCGAGATTGCTTCTACCGCCGGTACATCCGGAGTAGTATATGGCGTGAACGGCAGTGTGAACTATGACCCACAGTCACGTGTCAATACCTTTGCACATGTCAATCATACCGCTTCACAAACCCGTTTGGGCGTCCTGCTCTGCATCAACGGCACAGGTATCCTGAATTCCTGGATGAAGCGTACACTCGCTTCCGACCTAAATTATGCAGAAATGAACGAAGTGGCAGCCCAAGCTCCAATCGGTGCGGACGGCATCAGTATTCTCCCGTTTGGTAATGGCGCGGAGCGTATGTTGCAAAATCAGGAAACAGGCTGTTCCATCCAAGGTATCAACTTCAATCTTCACAACCGCAGTCATCTGTTGCGTGCCGCACAGGAAGGAATTGTATTTTCTTTCCGCTATGGCATCGACATCATGAAAGGCATGGGGATGGAAGTCAAGAAAATCCATGCCGGACACGCCAACATGTTCCTGAGTCCGCTTTTCCGTGACACTCTGGCCGGAGTAACCGGAGCGACAATTGAACTGTATGACACCGACGGCTCTGTAGGCGCCGCAAAAGGAGCCGGAATGGGAGCCGGTATCTACCACGACCACGTAGAAGCGTTTGCCACACTCGACAAACTGGCTGTCATCGAGCCGAAAGCATCCGATGAGACCGCCTACGCCGACGCATACGCACGTTGGAAAGAATATCTCGAAAAATCTACAAGAAAATAAATTATTCATTAACTTCTAAAACAAAATATTATGGCAACAAAAGAGTACTTTCCGGGTATCGGAAAAATCAAATTCGAAGGTGTAGAAAGCAAAAACCCGATGGCTTTCCGTTATTACGACGCAAACAAAATCATCATGGGCAAGCCGATGAAAGAATGGTTGAAGTTTGCAATGGCTTGGTGGCATACATTGTGTGCTGAAGGCGGCGACCAGTTCGGCGGTGGAACCAAGACTTTCCCTTGGAAAGGAAATCCGGACAAAGTACAGGCTGCAAAAGACAAGGCAGATGCAGGCTTTGAGTTCATGCAGAAAATCGGTATTGAATACTACTGCTTCCACGATGTAGACTTGTGCGACGAAGCAGCAACCATCGAAGAATACGAAGCCAACCTGAAGGAAATCGTAGCCTATCTCAAGAAGAAACAAGAAGAAACAGGCATCAAACTGTTGTGGGGTACGGCCAACGTATTCGGCCATGCACGCTATATGAACGGTGCGGCTACCAATCCTGATTTCGATGTAGTGGCTCGTGCTGCTGTACAAATCAAGAATGCCATCGATGCAACCATCGAACTGGGTGGTACAAACTATGTATTCTGGGGTGGACGTGAAGGTTATATGTCACTGCTGAACACCGACCAGAAACGTGAAAAAGAACACTTGGCACAGATGCTGAAAATGGCTCGTGATTATGCCCGTGCAAAAGGCTTTAAAGGAACTTTCCTGATTGAACCAAAACCTATGGAACCGACCAAACACCAGTATGACGTAGATACAGAAACCGTAATCGGCTTCCTGAGAGCACACGGACTGGACAAAGACTTCAAAGTAAACATCGAAGTAAACCACGCCACACTGGCCGGCCATACCTTTGAACACGAACTGGCTGTCGCTGTCGACAACGGCATGCTGGGCTCTATCGATGCCAACCGCGGTGACTATCAGAACGGATGGGATACCGACCAGTTCCCTATCGACAATTATGAACTGATTCAGGCCATGATGCAGATTATCCGTGGCGGTGGTCTGGGCAACGGCGGTACCAACTTCGATGCCAAGACACGCCGTAACTCTACCGATCTGGAAGACATCTTTATCGCACACATCGCCGGAATGGATGCCATGGCACGTGCATTGGAAAATGCAGCCCGTCTGCTCGAAGAATCTCCTTACAAGAAGATGTTTGCCGACCGCTACGCTTCATTTGACAGCGGAAAAGGAAAAGACTTTGAAGAAGGCAAGCTGACTCTGGAAGATGTTGTAGCATACGCAAAGACCGCAGGCGAACCGAAACAGACCAGCGGAAAACAAGAATTGTACGAAGCTATTGTAAACATGTATTGCTAATGCGTTAAGAATGCAGCGCTCAGCCGGCATGCCCGTCGGTGAAGTTTATCTTCCCCGGCCGGGTATGCCGGTTTTTCTTTTCCTCTAAAACTTTTTATTATGGATTACACAAAAAAAGGAAGCAGAGTCTATCTGTTCTCCATCGTACTTGTCGCTGTCCTCGGGGGATTGCTGTTCGGTTATGATACAGCCGTCATTTCAGGTGCCGAAAAGGGTCTACAAGCTTTCTTCATGGGAGCAGATGATTTCATTTATACAGACAGCTGGCACGGAATCACCTCTTCAAGCGCTCTTTTAGGCTGTATCATCGGTAGTGCCCTTTCCGGATTCTTTGCTTCCCGTTTTGGGAGAAAGTTCTCTTTGTTGTTTGCAGGCATTATGTTTTTCCTCTCCGCTCTTGGGTCATACTATCCGGAATTTCTCTTCTTCCCATACGGAGACCCTTCCTATTCTCTTCTGCTGGCATTTAATTTTTACCGGGTAATTGGAGGCATAGGCGTAGGACTGGCTTCGGCCATCTGTCCGATGTATATTGCAGAAATCGCTCCGAGCAATATCCGAGGAACTTTAGTCTCCTGGAACCAGTTTGCCATCATTTTCGGACAGCTGGTAGTGTATTTTGTCAACTTCCTCATCTTGGGTGATCACCTGAATCCTGTCGTGGAAATCGTGGACGGGGTGAACCGCATCATGAATCCGGAAGAAGCAGCCTGGACCATTGAAAGCGGATGGCGTCTGATGTTTGTCAGCGAAGCAGTACCTGCCGGACTGTTTACCCTTTTGGTACTGTTTGTCCCTGAAACGCCCCGTTATCTGGCCATGACCGGACGTGATGAAAAAGCCTTGTTCGTGTTGAGTCGAATCAACGGACTGACACAAGCCCAAACTATCCTAAGCGAAATCAAAGCCACAGCGAACGAAAAAACCGAAAAGCTGTTCACTTACGGCTGGATGGTTATCTTCATCGGCATCATGCTGAGTGTCTTCCAACAAGCCGTTGGTATCAATGCCGTACTCTATTTCGCCCCTCGTATCTTTGAAAGCATGGGCATGGGCAATCCGATGGTACAGACCGTATTCATGGGTATCGTCAACATCCTGTTTACTTTACTGGCCGTCTTCACAGTAGAAAAATGGGGACGCAAACCACTGCTGATTTACGGCTCTGCCGGTATGGCTATCGGCGCACTCGGAGTGGCTTTCAGCAATGCCGTTGCAGGACTCTCCCCCATGATACCAGTCATCAGCATCATGGTCTACAGTGCCTCGTTCATGTTCAGCTGGGGCCCCATCTGTTGGGTTCTCATTGCCGAAATTTTCCCCAACACCATTCGCGGGGCTGCCGTAGCCATCGCCGTAGCCTTCCAATGGATATTCAACTTCATTGTTTCCTCTACCTTCCTGCCTATGTATAACATGAGCGCCGGAGATATGGGGGATAAGTTCGGCCACATGTTCGTGTATGGACTCTACGGAGTAATCTGTATCCTTGCAGCCCTCTTTGTATGGCAGCTGGTCCCGGAAACCAAGGGCAAAACACTGGAAGACATGACACGTTTATGGAAAGAAAGGAAGAAATGACCCCTTGCATACCTACAAAAAAAGACATTCAGATAATTTCTGAATGTCTTTTTTTGTAGCGGGACCCGGGATTGAACCGGGGACCTCATGATTATGAATCATGCGCTCTAACCAGCTGAGCTATCCCGCCATTCCATTAAAAAAACCGCCAGGCGTGGAAGCCACCCAACGGCTAAATCATTCTTCGTAGCGGGACCCGGGATTGAACCGGGGACCTCATGATTATGAATCATGCGCTCTAACCAGCTGAGCTATCCCGCCATCATTTCGTGATTGCGGGTGCAAAGATAGAGTAACTTTTCGAATTGCGCAAATTTATCTCCTCTTTTTTACTGTTTTTTCTACAGAAGCGTATATAATTCCTGCTTTTAAATGCACCTAACTCACTGTAAACAAAAACATTCTATCCCATCTGGAGAGAATCACCCTGTATCACCTTTATTCTCTCCCGATTTTTATCTGAGGTCTCCCCCACGGAAAAAGTTCTAAAAAAATTTCTTCAATCACTATGGAGTGAACAAAAAAATACTTTAATTTGCCGCCGTTGCTGAAAAATACAAATAAAAACACCAAAAACGTCATGAAAAGGAAAACACAAATTGAATATCCACTGAACCCTTCTTCAAGTGTCATTATATGGAATGCCATCAGTACCACGGCAGGCCTGCAACGCTGGTTTGCCGACCAAGTAACCAAAGAAGGGAAAACCTATACTTTTCAATGGGGAAAAACAGAAACACGGCAAGCCATCGTAGTCAACAGCCGACCGGAATTCTTTATCCGTTTCCACTGGCTGGACGATGAAGAAGCCAAGAGTTATTTCGAAATGAAAATCCACTATAACGAACTGACCACCGACCACACATTAGAAATTACAGACTTTGCCGAACCAGGAGAAGAAGAAGATGTACGTAATCTATGGGATTCCCAAATAGAGACCTTAAAAAGAGTTTTCGGAGTATAAATCTATAAAATATACAAAACTTTATTTTGCTGTCCGTTTTTTGTGCTACTTTTGCATGCTGATAATATGATACAGGAATGCTACGCATAAAAAAACTTGATATATTCGTTTTAAAGAGTTTTCTACTACTCTTTTCGGGAACATTCTTTATCTGCCTTTTCATTTTCATGATGCAGTTTTTATGGAGATATGTCGACGAACTGGTAGGGAAAGGTCTGGAGATGAGCGTGCTTGCCCAGTTTTTCTTCTTGTCGGCACTGACTCTGATTCCTCTGTCTCTTCCGCTGGCCATCCTGCTGGCTGCCCTAATGACATTCGGTAACTTTGGAGAGCGTTATGAGCTACTGTCCATGAAAGCGGCAGGTATCCCTTTGCTCCGCATTATCCGCCCGGTCGTCCTTTTCTGCGTGTTTCTGGGTGTTATATCGTTTTTTTTTCAAAACGTAATCGGACCGAAAGCGCAGAAAGAGCTGTGGACTTTATTGGTATCCATGAAACAGAAATCCCCGGAAGTCGATATTCCGGAAGGAGTATTCTACAGTGACATTGAAGGATACAACATCTATGTGAAGAAAAAAGACCGGGATACAGGTATCCTGCAAGATGTGTTAATCTACAATTTTTCAGAAGGATTTGAAAATGCCCATATCATTTGGGCCGCAGAAGGGAAACTGGAACTGACCGCCGACAAAAAACATTTGTATCTGCATTTGTACAACGGAGAACAGTTCGAAAACCTGAAGTCCCAGTCCGTCATTTCACGCAATGTCCCCTACCGTCGGGAAACCTTCAAAGAGAAACATACCCTGATAGCCTTCGACACCAACTTTGAGATGGTCGATGGCAACTTCCTGAACCAACGTTCGGACATCAAGAACATGCGGGAGATTTCACTGGCTATCGACTCACTGAACATGTATGCCGACAGTGTGGGGCACGCCATGTATTCGGATGCCATGAAAACCGTTTACCGGAAGCCTGTACTTTCACAAACGGATTCCACTAAAATAGAAAAAGAACATCTGACCTTCATCAATACCGACAGCATCCTGAACGGAATGACATCGGCACAGCGATTGAAAGCCATCAACAGCACCGAAATGCGCCTTTCTTCCCTCATCTCGGAATGGAGCATGAAGAGCTATATGACAAGGGAGGCCGACGGGAACATCCGCCGGCACCAATCGGACTGGCACAAGAAAATCACTTTGTCACTGTCCTGTATCATCTTTTTCTTCATCGGAGCCCCGCTGGGTGCCATCATCCGAAAAGGAGGACTGGGTATGCCGGTGGTCATTTCCGTACTGATTTTCTTACTCTACTACATCATCGACTCCGGAGCTACCCGTGTGGCCAAAAGTGGAGAAATGAACATCATACTGGGAACATGGATGAGTACGATTATCCTGGCTCCACTGGGCGGATTCCTGACCTACAAATCCAATAAAGATTCTGTGGTATTCAACATGGATGTCTATGTAGCTTTCTTCCGGAAGATACTGGGCATCAGAGTATCGCGTCACATTTTCAAGAAAGAAGTCATCATCCATACCCCCGACTACAGCAGAATCTGTCAGGAGCTGGACAAGCTCTGCCTGGAATGTGAGACTTATGGCAATACCCACAAGCTGCTGGGACCACCGAACTACTATCAGGTGTTCACCAACAACAAGCACGATGATGCCATAAAGGAAATCAGCCAACAAATGGAAGGACTGATAGAAGAATTGTCCAATTCAAAAGACAGCGTATTGCTGAACTTATTGAACAATTATCCGTTCTTATCAATAAAGGCACACAAGAGCATATCGGACAACCGCTGGCTCAACCTGCTGATTGGCATCATTGTCCCGGCCGGGCTACTTATCTGGCTGAATATCTGGCGTTACCGGGTACGTCTGGACAAAGACTTGAAAACCATCGTCAAGACCAGCCGTGACATACAAGAAAGAATCAAGAAATCATTCTAAACTATCATATCATTATGGAGAAAATCAAACTGAATACAATTGAAGAGGCAATCGAAGATTTCCGCAAAGGAGAATTCGTCATCATCGTAGACGACGAAGACCGCGAAAATGAAGGCGACCTGGTGGTAGCTGCAGAACTGATTACCCCGGAAAAAGTAAATTTCATGCTGAAACATGCAAGAGGTGTACTTTGCGCCCCTATCACCATATCCCGCTGTGAGGAACTGGATTTACCACACCAAGTATCGAACAACACGTCGGTATTGGGCACACCGTTCACCGTAACCATCGACAAACTGGAAGGATGCACCACCGGCGTATCGGCTGCCGACCGTGCAGCCACCATCCGTGCGTTGGCCGACCCGACTTCCAAACCGGAAACCTTCGGACGTCCCGGACACGTGAACCCTCTGTATGCACAAGACAAAGGAGTACTCCGCCGTGCCGGACATACGGAAGCCTGTGTGGATATGGCCCGTCTGGCTGGACTCTATCCTGCCGCAGCCCTGATGGAAGTGATGAACGAAGACGGCACAATGGCCCGTCTGCCGGAATTGAAGAAGATGGCCGACGAATACGGCTTCAAACTGATTTCCATTGCCGACCTCATCGCTTACCGCCTCAAACAGGAATCATTGGTAGAAAGAGGAGTGGAAGTAGACATGCCGACCGAATACGGCCACTTCCGTCTGATTCCTTTCCGCCAGAAAAGCAACGGACTGGAACATGTGGCCTTGATTAAAGGTACTTTCTCTGAAAACGAGCCGATACTGGTACGTGTACACTCATCTTGCGCTACCGGCGACATCTTCGGCTCCATGCGCTGCGACTGCGGAGAACAGTTGCACAAGGCCATGCAGCAAATCGAGAAAGAAGGAAAGGGAGCCATCATTTACCTGAACCAAGAAGGACGCGGCATCGGCCTCATGGAAAAAATGAAAGCCTACAAGCTGCAGGAAGAAGGCATGGATACGGTAGACGCCAACCTTTGCCTGGGACATCAGGCCGACGAACGTGACTACGGAGTAGGCGCACAGATTCTTCGCGAAATCGGCATCCACAAGATGCGTCTGCTCACCAACAACCCGGTCAAGCGTGTGGGACTGGAAGCTTACGGACTGGAAATCGTAGAAAACGTACCTATCGAGGTGACTCCCAACAAATACAACGAGCGCTACCTGCGTACCAAAAAAGACAGAATGGGACATACCTTACATTTTAATAAATAATCAAGACGTATGGAAACAAACAATCTAGTAAAAAGTTATGCCAGCAAGGCTGCGCAAACCGCTTTGTTCCGCAGTGTATATCTTTGGATGACGCTGGCACTGGTCATTACGGGCTTTGTAGCCATGTACGTGGCCAAATCGTACACCCTCATTGAGGCCATGATGCAGAACTCCATCTTGTTCTGGGGCTTACTGATTGCCGAAGTAGCCCTGGTGATGTATCTTTCTGCCCGCATACATAAAATCAGCTTCACCACGGCCACCCTTCTGTTCATCGCCTATTCGGTACTGAACGGGGTCACAATGTCCGTGCTCTTCCTGATTTATACCCTCAGTTCCATTGCCACTACCTTCTTTGTGACAGCCGGAACATTCGGAGTAACGGCTTTATACGGCTATATCACCAAGAAAGACCTTACCCGTATCGGCAGTCTTTGCCTGATGGGAGTAATCGGACTGATTATCGCCTCACTGGTGAACATGTTCCTTCACAACACGATGATGGACATGATTATTTCCTACATCGGCGTGCTGCTCTTTGTGGGACTTACAGCCTACGATTCGCAAAAAATCAGGCAACTCCTGTCGCACGACGACATTGAGGTCAACGAGACCACACAGAAGATAGCCCTGCTGGGAGCCTTGACCCTGTATCTCGACTTCATCAACTTGTTCATTTATCTCCTCCGGATACTTGGAGACAGAAAATAAACCTTTTTCGAAGCTAATTTCTTTTATATATGGAAGAAATTAGCTTCTTTTGCAAAGAATTTCCAACTTTAATAACACAATAACATGAACCAACTTTCAGATCGTTTGAACAGCCTGTCGCCTTCGGCTACACTGGCTATGTCACAGAAAAGTAGTGAACTTAAAGCTCAGGGGGTTGACGTCATCAACCTGAGTGTGGGAGAACCGGATTTCAACACTCCTGACCACATCAAAGAAGCTGCCAAAAAGGCCATTGACGAAAACTACTCTCGTTATTCACCTGTTGCCGGCTATCCGGCACTACGCAACGCCATCGTGGCAAAACTGAAAAATGAAAACGGTCTGGAATACACCGCCGCTCAAATCAGCTGTGCAAACGGTGCCAAGCAGTCTGTCTGCAACACCATCCTGGCACTGATCAACAAAGGTGACGAAGTGATTGTTCCGGCTCCTTTCTGGGTAAGCTATCCGGAAATGGTGAAACTGGCAGAAGGTACTCCGGTCATCGTTCGTGCAGGCATCGAACAAGACTTCAAGATTACCCCGGCTCAGTTGGAAGCTGCCATCACTCCCAAGACCCGTGCCCTGATTCTTTGCTCTCCGTCTAACCCGACAGGTTCTGTCTATTCAAAGGAAGAACTGCAGGGACTGGCAGAAGTCATTGCCAAGCACGAACGTGTCATCGTCATCGCCGATGAAATCTACGAACATATCAACTACATCGGCAAGCACCAAAGCATCGCTCAGTTTGCTGACATCAAAGACCGTGTAGTCATTGTCAACGGTGTATCAAAGGCATACGCTATGACGGGATGGCGTATCGGTTTCATCGCCGGTCCGGAATGGATTGTGAAAGGTGTGAACAAACTGCAGGGACAGTACACTTCTGGACCTTGTTCCGTATCACAGAAAGCGGCTGAAGCTGCTTACATGGGCACACAGGCTCCGGTAGAAGAAATGCGCAAAGCATTCGAACGCCGCCGCGACCTGATTGTGAAACTGGCAAAAGAAATCCCTGGATTTGAAGTGAACGTACCACAAGGAGCCTTCTACCTGTTCCCGAAATGCGACTCTTTCTTCGGAAAGAAAGACGGCGACCGCGTTATCAACAACGCAGATGATTTGGCTATGTACCTGCTGGAAGTAGGCCACGTGGCTTGCGTAGGCGGTACTTCCTTCGGAGCACCTGAGTGCATCCGTATGAGTTACGCCACTTCCGACGAAAACATCGTGGAATCTATGCGCCGCATCAAGGAAACTTTGGCTCGATTGAAATAACAAGCTGAAAAACAAAATCTTACAAAACAGCTTCGGGATATTCCCGAGGCTGTTTTTTTATGCCCTGAAAACGCACTTGCGTTTGGAACAAAACGTCCTTACGTTTTCATTGAAACGCACTTGCGTTTCCAATCAAACGCAAAGGCGTTTTCCACGAGCCAAAACCAGCCCGTTTTTCTCTCTGAAAACAGCAAAAAAATAAGGGAACCCCGAAAAGGATTCCCTTATTGTGTGTCATACAGACGACTCGATTATCCCAAGTGAATTGCTTCAGAAGGACAAACGTCAGCACAAGTTCCACATTCTGTGCAAGCGTCCGGATTGATTGAATATTTATCACCTTCTGAGATTGCTCCAACCGGGCATTCATCGATACAAGTACCGCAAGCGATACAATCGTCACTAATTACGTAAGCCATTGTTGTAAAAAAGTTAAGTTATTATTAGTCCAAAATTGATAGTGCAAAGTTAATCTTTTTCCTATCAGTTGCCACATCCACTTTACATTTTCTAGCCAATTTATATTCTGTCTAAATAGAATCAGCGCATTATCGACTGATACATTACCTGTTGCACCCGGGTCCGGATGTTGTATTTCACCAAGTTATTCGGCCCCAAGGCAGAAGGATACGTCCGGTTGCTCAGGAATACAAATACCAGCTCGTTGTCTGGGTCCACCCACACACAGGTACCGGTATATCCGGTATGACCAAACACCGAAGCAGGTGCTTCAGGCGTACACGGACTGTTTTCCGGACGTTCCACATCGGGCTTATCGAAGCCCAGTCCCCGGCGGCTGCTGCGCGACTTCAAGGTAGTAAAGAGTTCGCACGTCGCACGGCTCAGATACCTCCGGTCGCCACAAATACCTTTGTCTAGCCACATCTGTGCAATCCGGGCCACATCGTGGGCCGTAGAAAACAGACCAGCATTTCCCGAAACGCCTCCCATAAAGGCGGCCGCCTCATCCTGCACAAACCCTTGTAAAGGGCCGCCGCGCAACAAATCTTTTTCTACAGAAGGCACCAGCTGCTCCTTCTTGAATTTATGCAAAGGCTGGAAAGTCGTATGTCTCAAGCCCATCGGACTGTAAAATACGCTGTCCAGGTACACATCCATCGGTGTACCTGTTATTTTCTCCACCATCTCCTTCAGGAGCATGAAATTCAGACAACTGTAACGGTATGATTTCCCTTTCAACGGAGCCTCCACAATCTGCTTCACCACTTCCCGGCAAAATTCCTTGTTCAGGAACAAGCTGTCGGCCACTTGAAGCGGATAATCTGCCGACGGAATACGCGACACCCACTCCGGTTTATACCGGAAATCCTCGCACGCATAAACATTCTCCGCCAGTTTCAGGGTATGGTTCTTATCGGGTTTCTTACGGAACAGTTCCCCCTTGCACGACTTCATGTCGATGGCCTCTTCATAGAAAGGCAGATAAGCCGGAAGCCCTGACTCATGGAAAAGCAAATCCTGAATGGTGAGACGCGACTTGTCCGTTTTTTTCAATACGGGCAAATAATCCGATACCCGGTCGGTCAGGCCGAATTTACCTTCGTCGTAAAGTTTCATGACTGCCAGCAGCGTAGCCGTCACCTTGGTCAGCGAGGCTAAATCGTAGAGACTGTTTTCCTTCACCGGAGTCATTCCCTCATAGGTATAATTTCCAAAACACCTGTTGTACACCGGAAGTCCCTCCCGCAAAATCATGACATGACAACCCGGATAAGCCCCGAGTCTGATTCCTTCTTCCGCGATACTGTCGATACGGGCCAGTATGGAGGCATCCATCCCCACCTCTTCCGGGGCATATTTACGAGGAGCATCCGGATCAACCGTGATTCCGTCGCCCGCCTTGAACAGCCCGGCCAACGGAATGGACAACCGCCCGTCGGCATACGCATTGCCTAAAAACAAATCGGCCACCTGACGCTGCACACCGTCCGCGTCTGTATGGGCCAAAATGACGGTGGAAGAATGGCGGACCACTTCCGGAATCTTCTCCAGCATCTTCATGTCGCCGAAACAAACCAAAGCCAGCGGTTTGTCTGCCGCCAGATTTTCCAGCAAAGGCGCATAAGGTTCGATTTCCGCAGTGTGCAAAGCCACCAGCACACGCTGTGCCGGACGCAGACGAGTTCCGATTGCCTCCAGCGAATCTACATTCGCATGCAGCCAGCTGACCGGAAATTCCTCACGCAACTGATGATAAAAAGGATATGCCTCCGACAAGGAAGAAGACACACTCAGCAATACCGTCCCCGACACAGACAAATCGAGCGGAAGAAGGCCCAAAGAGTCCTTCAACACCGTCACTGCCGCCTTTGACAGGTTTTGCTGAAGCGCCAGCGACTCCGGGGTATTGATTTTCGCTTCAAGTCCCTCCACTGGTATCTCCTGCCAGGAAGAAAGCCCCAAAGCGTACTTGAACATCAGTACCTTCCGGCACTTCCGGTCAATCTCTTCCTCCGACAAACGTCCTTTTTTAATGGCCGTCATGACCCCGTCAATCTCTTTCTTCAGGTTGCGGGGAGCCAGCAGCACATCGTTGCCGGCAATCAGCGCCTTTGCGCAAACATCTTCATGTCCTGCAATACCTTTCATTTCCAAAGCATCCGTCACCACAAGTCCTTGGAAGCGCAACTCGTCTATCAGCGTACGCATAATCACTCCTTGCGAGATGGAAGCCGGCTTGTCGCCCAAAGTAGGGGCGTGCAAATGGCCTACCATCACACCACCCACACCGGCTTCAATGGCCTTCTTGAAAGGATACAATTCCACGCTGTCCAAACGCAAACGGTCAAAATTCAGCTCCGGAAGTGCCTTATGAGAATCGATTTCCGTATCGCCATGTCCCGGGAAATGCTTGCACACCGCCAGCACTCCCCCAGCCTCCAGTCCGGTGGCATAAGCCACCACCTTGTCGGCCACCCGTTTCGCCTCACTGCCGAACGAACGGAAATTAATTACCGGATTATTGGGATTGTTGTCCACATCTGCCACGGGAGCAAAGTTCACCTGCACTCCTATCAAGCGGCACTGACGAGCCACCTCCTTTCCATAGGCATAAATCAGTGAATCATTCTGCACACAACCCAATACCCGGTTGTAAGGAAACGAGGGCGTATTTTTCAAGCGCATACCCAGTCCCCATTCCCCGTCGAAGGTAATCATCAACGGCACCGAGGCACACGACTGGGCAAAATTGGTCAGCTGCACCTGCTTGCCGGCTTCTCCACCGGTAAACAACAGGCCTCCGATGGCATAGTCTTCCACGGCCTTGCGCAACACATTCTTAGTATACTGGTTCGTCACCGGTTGGAGCGTATAGATAAACAATTGGCCCACCTTCTGCTTCAAGGTCATACGCCCCATTTGCTCGTCCACCCATTTCCGGCAGGCTCCCGTGTCTTGCATCTGTTTTAAAAGAGCAGGCTCCTGTGCCCAAATGCCGTTCACCACCAGGCAGCACAGCACCCAGCTCCACCAATTTCTTTTTATCATTCTAGCTTTTGTTTTAATTTTTCTGCATCTTGACCTTCATCTTTCCGACAAAGGCAGCACTTTTCCCCATCTGCTGCAAAGGAACTTCCACTCCATCCAGATTCTTATAAAATTCCGGACCTTCAAAGAAGGAATGCGAATGTCCTCCCAGCACGATATCAATATGACGGGTATTTTCAATGAGTTCCACATCCGAGTAAGGTTCCCCTTTCCAACCCAGATGCGACAGGCAAATCACTAAATCACAATGTTCCTGATTCTTCAACAAATCGGCTACACGCTGCCCTTCCGACACAGGGTCTTCAAACTTCACATTGCCATAATTGGCATGTGCCACCAGTCCGTCGAGTTCCGGACTCAACCCGAACACCCCGATGCGGATACCTTCCCGTTCCAGAATGGTGTATTCTTTCACCAAGCCTTCCAACACCGTCCCAGTCACGTCATAATTGGCGCACACGATGGGGAACTGTGCCATCTTGAACAGACGGGCCATGTTATCCAGTCCGAAATCAAACTCATGGTTTCCGATGGTACCGGCATCGTAGCCCATCTCGTTCATCATCTTGATTTCCACTTCTCCTTTAAACAGATTGTAATACGGACTGCCCTGAGAAAAATCTCCCGAATCAAACAGTAACATGTCCTTGTGCTCCCGACGCTGCTCCTTGACAAAGGTGGCCCGACGCAGCATACCGGCTTTTCCCGCCAATAACGAATCGGGGAAATAAGAGGCGTATGGTTCTATACGACTGTGCATGTCGTTTGTGTGGAATATATACAATTCTTTTACCGACTGAGCTGCCAACACACCTGCCAACAGGCACATCAGCCACAAACAATATATCTTTTTCATATCTTTCGTTTTCTAGTTCAATTGGACGCACTCACTTTTATTCTCCCTTCTACCTGTGCAGAGACAAACTGTCCTTTCTGCTCGCACTGTTTTACCGCATCGAGCAACAATCCCCGCAGCAACGCATCTTTCGGGAATGTCTTCGACTGCGCTTTCCGGAAAGCCATCATCCGGTCATTGCCTTCGGCCAGATAATCGATGGTAGCTACCGTGTAGACTTTCTTTTCCTCTACCGGACGCCCATTGACTTTTGCATCCTGCAGATTTCCCTCTTCATCAATCTGCAAGGCAGCCCCACTAAGCCCCTCACCGTGCACGGAAGCAATCTCCGCAAAAAGTTCCTTCAAAGTAGCACCGTCCATCGTCAATACGCACAAGGCATTCTCGAAAGGTGCAATCTCATAAATGGTACCATAGGTAATCTCCCCTTCCGGCATCGCATTCCGGATTCCTCCCATATTCATCACAGCCACATCAGCCGGCCTGCCAATGGCCCGCACGGCCGACTGACGAAGCACATCCGCAATCCAGTTTGACAAGGGTGACTCCGGACGATAGGCACTCAAGGCCTTTGCCGAATGACCGATAACCGGCTTCATGATACTGTCTACTTTCTGCTGATAAGGCTTCAATATATTTAATGCTTCAGGGTCGGTATTCCGGTCATATTTATCAGTTATGGCAATCCGTCCACCTTCAACACCCGCCAGCGAATAGCCTGAGCTACACCCGGCCAACAACCATCCGGCAAGAAAACCGACGGCCATACCTTTCACAAGTTTCATCTCCATACAATTCATAAAAATAAAATTTATTTGAAGTCAAAAGTAACTAAAAAAGAAACACAGACAAAAGCTATCTGAAAGCGTTCTCATTTTTTAATAAAATACCCGGGAAACATTTGGCAACATCATGAAAAAACGCTATCTTTGCCCCGCTTTCGCGCAATCGCTGTCAAAGAAGAGTTACTTGATATGTTGCGTTGTAACGATCAAACAATTTAATTTATTACAAAACATGGATTTAATTAAAATTGCAGAAGAAGCATTTGCTACTGGCAAACAGCATCCTTCATTCAAAGCTGGTGATACTATCACAGTAGCATACCGTATCGTTGAAGGTAGCAAGGAACGTGTACAGTTGTATCGCGGTGTTGTTATCAAAATTTCAGGTCACGGTGAAAAGAAACGTTTCACTGTCCGTAAAATGTCAGGTACAGTGGGTGTTGAACGTATCTTCCCATTGGAATCTCCGGCTATTGACAGCATCACTGTCAACAAAGTGGGTAAAGTTCGTCGCGCTAAATTGTACTACTTGCGTGCACTTACTGGTAAGAAAGCCAGAATTCAGGAAAAACGTGCCAACGCGTAATCCAAGTCTATCCCTGAAAAAAGACAAAATAAAAGAGCGTATCGGTTATCCCGATACGCTCTTTTATTTTATGACTCATCCAGCATCTCCTTCAACTTCTTCTTTCCATAAAAGATTCGGCTCTTCACCAACCCTATCGGAATACCGGTATGCTTGGCAATCTCCAGATACTTGAATCCCTTCAACCGCATCGAAACAACTATCCGCAGATTCGCCGGCAGCTCATCAATCACCTGACATACCTCCTTAAAGCTATATTCATCATCTGCAAACTCCATAGCCCGGACCATTTCTTCATTCACACTGCCATCGGACAAGCTCAGAAACAGGCTATATTTCTTCGACTTGCAGATATTGATGAAAATATTGTGCATAATAGTATATAACCAACCCTTAAAATTGACATTTTCATTATACCTCTCTCTATTCTCCAATGCTTTCAATAAGGTTTCCTGAATCAAATCTTCAGCATCCTCCCTTTGGGAAAACAACAAATACGCATAACTGCGGAGTTTTCCCTGCAAGGCTATCAGCTCCTCCTCAAAATCAAAACGTTCCATATCTGATCAAGACCTACTCTCCTATATAATATATGTATCATCCTCTCTTCAAATCTTACTAACTCAATTACGTGCTTCATTCTTATTCCAAAGGCAACATCCTCCTCCACTCTTTCGCAAGTATCCGCAGCAATTCAAAAAAGAAATCACTGACATTCACCTCATCTGCATACAAATCAAAGGCCAGACAGCGCAACGAGGAATCGTCCACCTCACGAGTCCAACTCAAAAAATCATCTACCTGACGATGGAAATATTGCTCATGAGAAAAGAATGCCTCCAGTGCGGCCATTGGTTCCTGCTTGTCTTGCGGAGTGAACACTTGCTCTTTCACGGATACCTCAAGCCCTCCAGCGAGCAAATACGCGGTTATCTTGCCAATTCGCGCAGCCTTCTTCTGCACCTGCATCCCTAACCAAGACGACAACATCGGCATGTTTTGTTCACTAAAATACAATTGAAAAGCCATATAAACCCCAAAGGACCATATTTCATTATTAAGCTGCTCATTGACAACTTCTTCTATTCTTTTATCCATAATTTTTCTTTTTGACTTGAATTCACAATTCGATGCGACAAAACCGCATTGCAAAAAGTAGGAAAATGACTTTTTATCACATTTACCACGAAAAATCAGACAGAACGTCTATCCGTTTTACCCCAATTCTTGAAATTTCTTTTCAAAACAGAAGGGTTTCACAAGACTTCCGACAGCACAAATCCTTTTCCATATACGACAAACCACTTTTTCGTCCTGAAATTTCATAACCGTTCATCGCTCACCACCTATGCCCAAAAGAAAAAATGGCACAAATTTTGTTTCAAAGATTTATGACGAGACAAAACAAAAAGAAATAATAGAAGAGAAAAATCTGATTACAGAAGGAATCGCGATCTACAACATGAAATGTTTTCATATACAATCCAATTGTCAGCTTACTTCCCCCAAAAGCCGTTATTATAATACTGAAGCGTGGGGAACTTTAGCATTACCTGTTCAGAAGTATCCCCATACTTGATAACCGAGTAATACATAAAGCCCCACGCCTATTATATAAATACATTTTCGATTCTGAACTGCAAATATAAATAGTCCGTGGAGCGTCTTTGTATTATCCATTGTTATCGTTACGAAATTGGGGATTTCCTGAACTTGTGGATAATGTCAAAACGCTTCTAATACTTTCTTTTCTCTCTTAGAGTAAAACAAATATACAAAATTTTTTAAATCACACAGAGAAACGGCGCTATTATTTTTTAGCTTTCACGCCAGAAAGCCAATTACAGAAACATTTAAAACAAAAAGAGAGGGTCACTTAATGTGACTCTCTCTTCTGGTGATCCGCTTGGGGCTCGAACCCAAGACCCCAACATTAAAAGTGTTGTGCTCTACCTGCTGAGCTAGCGAATCAATCCTTGTTTGCATCGGTTATTTCCCGATTGCGAGTGCAAAGGTAGAAGTTTTTATCATAACTACCAAATATTGTCCCTATATTTTTTCAATATTTTCTCACTCTATCACGCATACAACTGTTTTTCAGCTATTTATTATTCTGTTCCTGTTTCAGTGCTTTTTGATAGCAGCAGCGGCACAAAGGTTCATATTCCTCTTTTTCCCCCAACAGAACCCTTTTCTCGTTCGAAACGGTACGATGCGACACGTATGCCAGATTTCCACATTTCACACAAATGGCATGTACTTTCGTAACTTCATCAGCAATGGCGCACAATGCAGGTATCGGTCCAAAGGGAATGCCTTTAAAGTCCATATCCAATCCGGCGATAATCACCCGAATGCCTTGGTTAGCCAGCTCATTGCACACCTCCGGCAATCCGTCATCAAAAAACTGTGCTTCGTCAATCCCCACCACATCAATCTCCGAAGTAAACAAAAGAATACTTGCAGAAGTATCAATCGGAGTCGATTTGATACTATTATTGTCATGTGACACCACATCCTCCTCCGAATAACGGGTATCTATGGCCGGCTTGAAGATTTCCACCCGCTGATGGGCAAAAGTAGCCCGCCGCAAACGCCGAATCAACTCTTCCGTCTTCCCTGAAAACATGGAACCACATATCACTTCTATTCTTCCTCTCCGGCAAGTTTCTTCCCGGTGGTCTTCTGAAAATACTACCATATAGCTTCATTCTATAAAACAAGTACAAAATTACAACGATAGGTTGAAACTGCCGAAAAATCGAGGTTTTTTTATTAATAGTGTCGAAAAGGACATATAAAGAGAAAACTTCTGTTAAATGTTTGATGAATCGGGCGCGTGAAGACGAAAACTTTTTACCTTTGCTTTATCACATATTAAGAAAAGAAAATGGGTAAACTATATGTTGTACCTACTCCGGTAGGCAATATGGAGGACATGACTTTCCGTGCCATCCGCATCCTGAAAGAAGCGGATTTGATTCTGGCTGAAGATACACGTACATCGGGTATCCTGCTGAAGCATTATGAAATCAAGAATGCCATGCAGTCTCATCATAAGTTCAATGAGCACCAGACTGTGGAAAGCGTGGTCAACCGCATCAAAGGAGGGCAAACTGTAGCCCTGATTTCCGATGCAGGTACTCCGGGCATATCCGACCCCGGATTTCTGGTAGTGAGGGAATGCGTAAGAAACGGCATAGAAGTGCAATGTCTCCCTGGAGCCACCGCTTTTGTACCGGCACTGGTTTCTTCCGGTCTGCCGGACGAACGCTTTTGTTTCGAAGGTTTCCTTCCACAAAAAAAAGGCAGAATGACTCGTCTGAACGGTCTGAAAGAAGAAACACGCACAATGATTTTCTACGAATCACCCTATCGGCTGGTAAAAACCCTGACGCAATTTGCTGAGATTTTCGGTGCAGACCGTCCGGTATCCGTATGCCGTGAAATCTCCAAAATACATGAAGAAAGCGTACGGGGCACTTTACAGGAAGTTATTGCCCACTTCACAGAGACTGAACCAAGAGGAGAAATCGTCATCATACTTGGAGGAAAAGAAAACTAAATTATAATTCTAAATTAAAAAGTTATGAGAAAGGTTGTTTTATCTGCTTTATGTGCTGCCGCATTATTGACAGCATGTAACAATTCCGGCCAGGACAAAAGCACATTGCAAGCCCAGAATGATTCACTGATGCTTGAACTTTCCAACCGCGACACAGAGCTGGACGAAATCATGGGATCTTTTAATGAAATTCAGGAAGGATTCCGCGAAATCAATGAAGCTGAAAACCGTGTAGACTTGAAAGAAGGTACCCTCGAAAGCCAGTCGGCTGCCGACAAAATAAAAGAAGATATCCGCTTTATCAGCGAAAAACTGAAATCGAACCGTGAACAGATTGCCAAACTGGAAGCACAGCTGAAAAAAAGTAATTACCAGTCCGCACAACTGAAAAAAGCCATCAAAAACCTGACCGCAGAACTGGCTGCCAAACAACAGCAAATCGAAACATTGCAGGCAGAACTGGCTGCCAAGAACATCCGTATCGCCGAACTGGACGAAGCGGTCATGGACTTGAACAAAAACGTAGACGAGCTGAGTGCTGAAAACGAGGCCAAGACAAAGACAGTGGAAGCACAGGACCAAGCACTGAACACTGCCTGGTATGTATTCGGAACGAAATCTGAACTGAAAGACCAGAAAATCCTGAAAAAAGGGGATGTCTTGAAAGACAACGAATTCAACAAGGATTATTTCACACAAATTGATATCCGCAAGGAAAAAGAAATCAAGCTTTACTCCAAACGTGCCGAACTGCTGACCACCCATCCGCAAGGTTCTTACGAACTTGTGAAAGATGACAAAGGACAATTGACTTTGAAAATCAACAATCCGAATGAATTCTGGAGCGTATCACGCTATCTGGTAATTCAAGTGAGATAAATCAATATCATTTTACATAAGGTCCTCTTATTCCTGCATGGAATGAGAGGATTTTTACTTTATATCCGGCCCAATTTACTCCCAACATCTCACTTCCTGATAGATGAAACGATTGAACTCTATTCTTTCATTTTTTTGTATTAACAAATAGTATTTCTAAATTTGCATTTATTATTTGCATAATACCATGAAACGACATATTTTTCTACTCCCAATATTTGCTATAGTTTCCGTTTTGGGATGGGGAGCTCCCAACATTTCCAAGGAATATATTAATTTCAGCCCGCTAAGGAACCTCATACAACTTCCAACAAACGAAGTCCGAAATCTTTTTCAAGACAAGGAAGGCTATATCTGGATTGCCACTTATAACGGACTGGTACGTTATGATGGCTATTCCACAAAAGTATACCATGCCGAACCTGATGGCAGTGAAAAATCGATTGACGGATTCATCAATGCAATTGCAGAAGATTACCAGTGCAATTTATGGATTGGCACACACAACGGATTATACAAACTGAATAAAAGAAATGATAAAATAGAAAATATTTCACTTCCACACCCGCAAGTGACAAATGTAGAGACAGTCACATGCACACACAAAGGAGCAGTATGGGTAGGTACCAATAAAGGCCTATTCATAAAAAAAGAAAATGAAACCAATTTCACCCAATATAAGTTTGAAACGAACATCGACGTTAAATCCATATTAGAGGACAAGAGAGGACATATTTGGATTGGCACATGGAACCAAGGACTCTATCGCTATGACCCTACGAGACAACAACTTTATACTTATCACAATGTATGTCCCAGCAATTCCGCACATGTCATTTTTCAGGATAAGAATGAAAATATATGGATTGGAACATGGAGGTATGGCCTATTAAAAATGCAGAATCCATACGACATGCAACATTATGGATTTATCCGGTACACGCATGATGAAAACAACCCTTCAAGCATCGCCGACAACATCATCTATACCATCACTCAAGATAGAAACACCGGAAAACTCTGGATTGGCTCTCGGAGCGCACTCAGCATCATGGAACCGGAGAACGGGACGTTTACCAATTACTATCCGAGCGACAAAAGTGGACATCTCCCTTTTAATGAGGTGGATGCATTACTTTCTAGTGCCGATGGACTAATGTGGGTAGGAATGCTCGGCGGAGGAATCCGGGTAGCAAATACAAACACCCGGAAATTCAGTCTGAACTCACTCAGAAGCATACGCGACATCTTTCCCAGTGCGTCAGTACGAGCCATTTGCCCCATCGACCAAAACTGGATTTGGATCAGTATCATGGGGTTCGGATTTGTAAAATACAATATGCAAAGCCATGAGGTTATTCCATATAATCAAATGCCAGCATTCAGGAGTCTACCTCCTGTATCCACCGTCAACGAAATCATCCGGCTCAGAGAAAATGGAGAATACTGCTTTGCCACATGGGATGACGGACTCTGGATTCTTGATGAAAAAAAGGTAGAGGAAATAAATATTGACTCCTATCCACAACTAACGGATGTGTGTATTTATTCCGTACTGGAGGACAACAAGAAAAATATATGGTTAGGCACGCGCAGTGGAATCTTTTTACTCACTCCCCAAAAGAAAATGCACGCACTGAATGACTTAATAGAAAACAATGCATATATTCCTCCCAAGGAATCTATATTCCGCTTACAAGAAGACAAAGATGGCCATATCTGGGCTGCAACACCTAATTCGGGAATTTGGAAAATCACTCCTAAAAATCATAAATTCGTAACCAAACAATACAGCATCAATTTGGGAAACGCAGAAGCAGTGGGAGCCATGGCATTGTACATTGACAGTGAGAATACCATTTGGGCAGGTACAAATGGGAAAGGACTAAATGTCTATAATCCTCACAAAGATTGTTTTCAGAATGCATTGCCCAATACAATGAAAAAAGGGGAAGTAGTTTCTTGCATACTTGAAGATGACCAAAAGGGGTTATGGGTCACCATGACCTCTGAAATGATTCATATTGACAAAACAAAAAAAGGGAAAAACATACAAGTATTTACCACCGAAGACGGACTACAAGACTACATCTTCAATCGAAATGCTTGTGCGAAGGGAGAAGATGGCAAATTATATTTCGGTGGGGTTCACGGCATAAACAGTTTCTTTCCGGAAGAAATCAATTATGATACTGTTTCATACCCTGTAGTATTAACCGACCTGAAAATCTACAACACATCCATTTCACACATGTCAGACACAGAACTGCAAAAAATAATGGATTCATCCTTGGAATATACACAACATATAACCCTTTCATACAAACAAAATAATTTCAGTATCGGATTTTCAGTATTAAACTATATCAACCCCATACTGAATAAATATGAATACAAATTAGAAGGATATGATAATCAATGGATTTCTACAGAAGGTTATCAACCAGCCGCATTCTATAACAATCTTCCTGCAGGTACTTATACTTTCTATGTAAGAGGGAGTAATCCGAATGGGTTATGGTCGAACAACATACGTTCTGTAACCATTACCATTTTGCCTCCTCCCTGGCTAACCTGGTGGGCTTATTGCATCTATACTATTTTGTTCGCCTTATTGGTATGGTATTCCTACAGAATCATACGTAAAAGAATCCACCTGCAACAAATGGTAGAATTGGCCAATATACAACGCCAGAAAGACGAAGAAATCAATCACAGCAAACTGCAATTCTTCACCAATATCACCCATGAACTGCTTACCCCATTATCCATCATTTCCGCCTCAATTGATGAAATAAAAATACATTTTCCGGAAACCCGGAACTCACTGCCGGAAATAGAAGATAACCTATTGCGGTTAAAACGATTAATACAGCAAATACTGGAATTTCGGAAAGTAGAAAACGGACGCCAGAAACTGAAGGTTTCTTACGGAAACCTAACCACCTTCCTGCAGCATTCGGCACAAGCATTTACTCCATTGGTCAGAAAAAAAAATCTGCACTTTGCTTTTCAGAATATGAGTACCGAATACCAAGGCTATTTTGATCATGACAAGCTGGATAAAATCATCTATAACCTTTTGTCCAATGCAGCCAAATATACCACAGAAAATAAGTATGGGGCATACAACGAAGCGGTTTTTTCAATGGTCGGGGAAAATGGGCGAAAGGCTTTGAGAACCAAATGGTTTAGGCATGTTCGGGAAAATGGGCTGAATATTTCGAAGCGGTTTTTCTCTTTACATGGGCTTACATCTGCTTTACGTTTGAGGGGCTTTTCTGCGGATCTTCGGGCGATTGCTTTACATCGGGCTTGCAGATGGGGCTAAAACGTCCTGGAAGGGCTTTATTTTCGGCTGTGTGGCCGTTTTATGGCTGGGTTGATGGATTTTGTTATATGATGGTGTGAACGGCTGTATGGCCGTTTTTTTAGTGTCTATTTTCAAATATTATTTCTTGAAATTCTTCCAAATAGGTATTATTTGGTATATTTGCAGCATAATAGAAACGAGTATGGCAAAAGTGATTCATGTGCATTTGCTGCATAAAATAGATGGAACGAAGCAGAAAGACTGGTATTTCAGCAGTATATCGGCTGTTTATACGGTTCTGACGGCAGAACAGGTGGGAGCGACCAAGAACTACCTGCTTCATGCCGGACTGTCTGGTAACGGCACAATATGCACGAAAAAGGCTATAATTAAGCAATCTACGCTCATTTCGGGCGGTAGTAAGGGCAATGGTTAGAACGACATAATAACGCCGTTAGAAAGGCTTGTAGGCGTTATTTCTTTGAATGCTGATTGGGGAGCTTATGGCTCCCCTTTTTTATGCCCTTACGGATGGTAATTTTTGGTTTAGGGTTACTATTACGGTTACTGTTTAGGGTTACTACTTTAATGAGTTTAGGGTTACTTTTAGGGTTACTTTTTTGGATTTTGGAGGGTTCGCCCGAAATAGGAAAGAATGCAGTAAATGTAAATAAGTGCCGTTTTTCGCTGTTTTCAGATAGGAAAAACGACACTTACTTTATAGATACACATTATATATATAGCGTGAAGCCTTTGATTTTCAGTTGTTTTTGCATCCTGATACTCTGTAAATGCCTCTAAAAGTGTGTGCGTGCGTCTTATTGTGCCTGTTGGGTGATATGACGCATGTGCTTCCTCATTAGAAGAACTTGCTGATGCTTCCAATGACTTCAAAGACATTCATGATGCGTGATTTGTCGAATTCCTGCTCATCGTAGTCCTCTGTATTAATGGGAATGAAGCGCAACTTGCTTGGATCCGGCGACCTGCGCAGGATTTTAATGGTACGGATGGTGTCCAATACCACTGCATAGATTTCTCCATACTGGATGTCGTTGAGTGTGCATTGTCGCAGGGCGATGATGTCGCCATGGTTTATTTTGGGCTCCATGGAGTGGCCGGTGACATTGCACCAGAGGCTGGCTTTTTCGAATCCCCTTATTACGATGTTGGTGGCAGGTATGTTTACCTGAGAGTTGAACACCTCATCGAATCCCCCAATAAAGTCAACATCGTAGTATGGTGTGCCGACAGATGGGTTCATAGATGTTGTAGGCAGAGTCGAAGGATTGGCTTCGTCTGCTGTTTGAATGCCGTTCAAATCATCTTTCAACATGCTACCTGCACCAGTAAGTAACCAATCGGCAGATAATTCTGGATAGGCTAATAGAATTTTTTCAATATTCATTGAGCTCATACCTTTGCCAGACACCTTTGCTTTCCCGATAAGTCCAACAGAAAGACCGGCATTGACAGTCATTTGATTGTCATTTATGCCCTTTTTCTCCATGAAATATTGAAGTCTTTCTATAAAATTCATGCCTTTATATTGATTTTCTTCCATATTTAGTTTGGTGTATTGAAATATTTCTATATATTTGCAGCGTGTTTAAGATGTAAACAGCGCGCCAAATATACAAAAAAGGCGTGTGATTAGCGAATTTTAAGTATAAGATTATGAAAGAGACATTATTGAGAAAGGTAAAACCGGAAACATTGGAAAAACTCCTCAGTGCGTTTGGTGATGTTCTTGATGAAATCAAGGATGCAGTACCTAACAAGAATGAAAGGTTACGAGATGAATTATATACATCTTTACTCGTGATGAACTATGATGCGTTTCAGACACTAAGGTGGCACGAACAGAAGAAACAAGAGGGCAAAGAGATTGCCGGATAACTGGCAGCCCGGAAAGACGGGCAGGGGCGGCAGGCACGGCCGGAAAGTTGGTAAATTGAAAATAAGAAAGCGTAGAAAGCCGCTGGGGTTCGATTCCCCTCGCCCCACGATATTAACCTTTAAAAATTCAGATTATGGCAAAGAAATTCAACCAAGGAAGGGATGAACGCCAGTTCAAGCAGAAGCTTCGCACGATGATAAGCAGTGCGGCCCATACACAGAACATTGCCGACCAGGCTATGGATTTGGCCGGACAGTTCATGACAGAGGATGCGATCAGCAACTCGGATGCCTACCGGGTGATAGAGAATGTGAGCTGTGTGTGCGAGGAAGCCATGCAGGTGCTGATTGAGGAACTGAAGAAGGGAACACGCCTTTACGAGATCCTTCCGGATGATTCGGATGACATCAAGCGGAAAGCGATTGAGGAATTATAAATGAGCAATATATCAAGAGATAAACGATATGAGAAAGCAGATTTTGACAGATAACGAGACAAAGACCTTCCTGATGAAGACCTTTAAGTGCAGCCGTCAGGCTGTGTGGCAGGCACTGAATTTTGTCCGTGACAGCGACCAGGCCCGTCGGATCCGTACCCTTGCCCTGAAGCGAGGCGGTAAACTGACCGACGGGAACTTCATCCCGAACTGCGAAACCACCTTTGAAGAGTGCGAGAAAACCATGACCTGCACCTTCGGTCCCCGTGTAAAACTGGTAGTCCAACGGAAGACCAACGATGTGGACGTGTACGTGGACGGAAAACGGACCGAAACCTACCAATGTGAGTTTGTATCAGACTTCATGCAGCTGCAGCACGAGACCCAACAGATGGCAGCCGCCTTATAAACAGAAATGAAATGGAGTATTATGGAAAGATATTGTGCATATCCTACAATGACCTGACCTACGACGACCGACCGGTGATGGTGAACGGGAAGGCTGACTACAGCAGAAGCCGCACGCTGAAAGGCGTTCATCCTTCCACTCTTTCCGAAGAAGAACTTGCTCCCATCCTGTCGGTACCCAATTACAAGAAATTAGCGGCCAAGAAAGAAATCAACGTAGTGCGACCCGGCAAGGGGCTTGGAAGCTATGCACTGGTAGAGATAGCGACCATGCCACTGCGGTTTCAGGAAAGGATAAAACTAAAATACGGAGACATGAAAGAGGACGTTATAAGAAATTGGCTCGGCAGCCATTACCACATCGATGCGAAAGCCCGGGAGTTCTACACCCGATTCCGCTTTGACAACGGAGATACACTGCCACCGGAACACATCCAAGAATATACGGTAAACGCTTCGGTAATTGAGGCAGTGATGCGTGCCATGGAGGATGCCACGTTTATGCGAAAGGCCATGAAGGCCGGGCCGGTGAACTGGGGCGAACTGGCAGGAGCCATCAGTTACTACCAAGCAGAGTTCGGACATACCTTGCCTGTCAGTTCCAACCGCTTCAAGAAGCGTGTGAATGACTTCAAGGCCAACGGCTATGAAAGCCTTATCAGCCGCAAGTTCATGAACCAGAACCGCCGGAAAGTGACCTATGACATTGAACGCCTGCTGCTGAGCATCGATGCCCAACCGGAGCAGCCCTTCAATACCACCGTGTGGGAACAGTACAATCTATTTGTGCAAGGAGAACTGGAGCTATATGACCCCGAAACCGGCGAGGTGTTGAATCCGGCAGACTTTACCGACAAGGATGGAAATCCGCTGGTATTGAGCCCGGCCACAGTAGCCAACTACCTGAACAACCCCAAGAACAAGGCCCTTCGCGGTAAGCTGCACATGAGCCAATGGGATTTCAACAATGCCTACCGTCCTTATCATCTGCGCAGCATCGGTGAATATTCCTTGAGTAAGGTTTCTCTTGACGACCGCGACCTGCCGCGCCCAATGAAGGATGGCAACCGAGTGAAAGCCTATTATGCCTACGATGTGGTGAGCGGTGCTGTGGTGGGATATGCCTACAACCGGTACAAGACTACCGAGTTATTTTTAGACTGCATGCGAAACATGTTCCAGACCCTGGACCGGAACGGCATGTATATCCCCGCCGAGTTAGAAGTGGAACACCACCTGGTAAGCGACTTTGCCGACGGATTGATGCAAGCCGGTACCGTCTTCCCCCTGATCCGCTGGTGTAACCCCGGGAACTCGCGTGAAAAACGTGCCGAGCACAAGAACCGCGAAAAGAAATACGGTGTGGAGAAACGCACGCAGGTAGGTATCGGCCGATGGTATGCCAAGCTGGAGGCCAACCGCCCGAAGGAAGAAAAGGTGTATGACGAAAAGAACAACACCTACAAGGTGAAGACCTATAGTTATGAAGAATTGGTAGCCGATGATATACGCGCCATTGAGACCTTCAACGCACAGCCTCACCCCAACCAAAAGCGCTATCCGGGCATGAGCCGTTGGGATGTGCTTTGCGCCCATCAGAACCCGAACCTTGCACCTTGGGACAAGGCCGTTCTTTACCGGTTCATCGGACAGCACACCGAAACAACCATCCGGCAGAACACCTACTGCACGGTGATGTACAACCAATACGGACTGCCCAGCCCGGAAATCATCGAAAAGCTGGAGCCGAGGAACTACAAGGTAGATGCCTATTATCTGCCCGATGCCGACGGAACCATCAACGAGGTATATATCTACCAGAACGGACGATATATCGCCACCTGCAAGCCCGTAGCCCGTTACAATGAGAATACAGCCGAGCAGACCGAGTACGACAAGGCAGCCTATACCGAACAGTCCAAGTATGTAGCTCAATTCGACAAGATGATGAAGGACGGCAAGATCAAGCGTGTGGGCATCCTTGCCAAAGAGGAAGCAAAGCTGATAACAGAGGTACAGGCGGAAGCCGTTCCCCTTCCTGCACAAGCCGAGGAAGAAGATTACTCAGCCTATATGGACATCAGTGCCTTCGAGCATGATGCAGTAGCCAAGATATAATTAACGACGTTAGAACGAATTTAAAACAGCATTCAAATGGAAATAACAAATGAAGTAAAGCAACGTATTGTGGCAGCGATAGCCGCCGACCGTGAAAATTATCCCAGTGACAACCGCCATGCCACGGCACTGGGCATAGCCCCCAGCGTTTACAATGCCATCAAGCGGGGCAATTATGAAAAGCAGGTCAGTGATGCCAACTGGGTAGGTATAGCCCGAAGATTAGGCGTGCAACTGCGTACAGAAATACCTTGGCTGGCAGCACAGACCCCGACCTACGTGTTTGTGAGCAAGCAGCTGGAAGTGTGCCAGGGAAGCGGGCTGAGTGCCATCCTGTGCGATATGCCCAATATCGGCAAGACCTTTACAGCGAAAGCTTACGTGAAGCAGCACAAGCACGCCGTATATGTGGACTGCAGCCAGGTGAAGACCAAACTGAAGCTGATACGCTACATTGCCAAGGAATTCGGTGTGACCAGCAACGGACGCTATAGCGACGTGTATGAGGATCTGGTGGCCTACCTGCGCACGATTGATACGCCCCTGGTTATCCTGGATGAAGCCGGGGACCTGCAGTATGAAGCCTTCCTGGAGTTAAAGGCGCTTTGGAACGCTACGGAACGCTGCTGTGCCTGGTATATGATGGGTGCCGACGGATTAAAGGAGAAGATCAACCGCGCCATCGAAGGCAAGAAGGTGGGCTATACCGAAATGTTGAGCCGCTACGGTGACTCCTACAGCAAGGTGACCCCGGACGATGCGCAGGAACGCGAAAAGTTTCTGAAGGCACAGGCTGCCATCGTCGCAAAAATCAATGCCCCGGACGGTGCCGACATTGCCAAGATTGTTCATAGCACCGGAGGCGGCTTGCGGCGCGTATATACCGAAATCGAAAAATTAAGGAGGATGCAGGCATGATAAGCAAGATAGAAATGCAAGCGATGGATGCTGTTATCGGTATCCATCGCGAGATGAGAAAAGCGAATGAGATAGACTGGGAACAGCGCAGATATGAAATTGCCAAAAGCATGCTTCCGGTAGTAAGAAGCAATTCATCAGGTATAATGTCTATAAAACAAGTTGCCAGACTTGCTGTGGACTATGCTGATGCTCTTATTGAAGAATTGAAAGGAGGTAACCGTGAAACTGAAGAGAGCCTACAGTCCCGGTGAGGTGCTGAACATGAAGATTCCCCGGTTCGAGTTTTCCGGGGACTGGCAAACCTCGATAGGCAACCCGGCCAAGAGCGGCGTGTGGATTATTTGGGGAGCCAGCGGAAACGGTAAGAGCAGCTTTGTGATGCAGCTGGCCAAGTACCTGTGTAGCTTCGGACGCGTAATTTATGACAGTTTGGAAGAAAGTACCGGTTTGTCGTTCCAGATGAGCCTGAAACGGCACAAGATGGGTGAAGTGAAAAAGAAGCTGATTATCCTTGACCGGGAACCGATGGAGCAATTGGAGGAACGGTTACGGCGCAGAGGCAGTCCCGGAATCGTGATTATCGACAGCTTCCAATACAGCGGCTTGAACTACAAAACCTACAAGGAGTTCAAGGAACGTCATCCCAAGAAACTGTTTATCTTCATCAGCCATGCCGAGGGGCTTCATCCGGCAGGTAGAAGCGCCCGCAAGGTGGAATATGACGCCGATGTGAAAATCATGGTAAGCTGTTTCAAAGCCTGGTGCAAAAGCCGCTTTATGGAGCGGCCCGGTGAGCCCTACGTGATATGGGAAGAAGGTGCTGCCAAAACATTGAAGGACGATAATATGGAGGATTATTTGAATGATGGAATGGGAGAATAAGCTGTACCAGATACTCCTGAAAGAACAGGAAGCGGAGGCCGTGGTGGACGATTGGGTAGAACGTAACATACAAAGCGACCTCCGTCTGCGCAGGGCCAAGACAAAGGGACACGTAGTGATAGAAACCAGGGATGTGATGTTTGCTCGGAATATTCAGGTATGGCATCCGTCCTGCCAAATAAACATTAAAGATTTGAAGTGATGGAAAAGAAAGAAGAAAAGAAAGTGTGCTGCATCTGCGGCAAAGAGTATGAGGGCTACGGATACAATCCGTTCCCGGTGAAAGAAGAAGGCTGCTGCTGCCAATCGTGCAACTACAGTGTGGTGGTTCCGGAACGGTGGGAACGACACAAGGCTTTTCAACGTGGTGAAGCGACCGGTGCCGGGAAAGTGTACATCAGCGGAGCCATCGCGCACTATGATATGAATGAGCGCAAGGAAGCCTTCAGCCGTGCCGAGGAGAAACTGATGGCACAAGGCTATGATCCTGTAAACCCTTTCAGGAACGGATTGCCGGATGAAGCTCATTGGAGAGCCCACATGCGGGCCGACATTGCCCTGTTGCTGGCTTGTGACTATATCTACATGCTGAAGGACTGGGAACTGAGCAAGGGAGCCAAACTGGAGCTTGACGTAGCCAGTTCGTGTGGCATTAAAGTATTGTTTGAATAACCTTTTAATAGTGAATGTATGGAAGAAAAACAGAAAGTTCAGGTCGTATTTGAATTTGACCGTTCCGAGTATGACGCGTATCTCTTTTTGATGAATCAAAAGAAGACGAAAGAGGTAGAGCAAATATGGAACACCATGAGCGGTGAGCCTGTGGTTGCGGATATTGATTTGTTTGAAGAGGACAGCCAGTCTGTAAAACTTATGATGATAAGTTTGGCAATTCTTTCAGTGGAGAAAAAAGTGAAAGGATGATATGGCACAGGAAGTAACCAATTTCGCCCGGTTCTATGCATTGTTCAACAAACTGCCTTATCAGGGCGATCGGGAGGAATTCAAAAAACAAATCGTGCTGCAGTACACGTGGAACCGGACAGACAGTCTGAAGGAAATGACGGCCAAGGAGTATGAAGTTTGTTGTACTGCTCTGGAGAAACTGAGCGGACAAGACGAATGGCGGCAGAAACTTCGCGAGGAACTGCGACGGAAACGCAGCGTCTGCCTGAAGCTGATGCAACAGTTGGGTATAGACACCACCGACTGGAACCGGGTGAACGAATTCTGCAACAACCCCCGGATAGCCGGCAAGCCCTTTGTTCAGGTTAGTACAGCCGAGCTGGAACAACTGGCCATCAAACTGCGGGCTATCCAACGAAAAGGAGGTTTAACCGATAAATAGAGCAATATGGATAAAAAAGCACATGAAGCGCTTGAGCGCATAAGAAAAGACGTGACCCTTACGACATCCGATATGGAGAACCAGGATGCAGCGGAGTTTTTCAACGAACTGGCCGACTGGGCGTATGCCAATGGGGAGGCCATGCTGATAGACGATGAACCGGAAAAGCAGGATGATTATGAGGATAGATGACCAAGACAAGCTGATAAAAGCGGGGTTCTGTATAATACGAAAGGATGATTATCCAGGCCCGAGGATAAAGATGTGTACCGGCATAAACGGTGGCTGGAAGACATACAAGAAGTTTGAAACCAAAGCAGAAAGAGACAGGACATTCGCTTTGCTGCTGAAGGATGACAAAGTAATAGCTGATTAACAACTAAAATGATTTAAAATGGAAAAGAACAATCAAAGTGTGGACATCAAGTCCCTGAGTAAAGAACAGCGAGCAGCCCTCATGGCCCAGCTGCAGCAAGAAGAGAAAGAAGACCGCATCGCCCGTCGTGAAACTTACGAGGCATTACGCGGTGAGTTTATGCACGAAGTAAAGACCAACGTTCTTGAGATGGTGAATGCCGTGACCGGGTTCCGCGGATGGCTGGAAAAAGAAGCCGATGCCTTTACCAAGGTGATGAAGGAATACGGCCAGGTGAAAAGCGACGAACAGCGCAGCTATACCATTACGGACGGAGACTTCCGTCTGGAAGTGAAAAGCAACAAGGTGAAAGGCTTCGATGAACGAGCCGACATGGCAGCCGACCGTCTGATTGACTATTTGAAGCGCTACATGCAGAACAGCGAGAAAGGTTCTGATGATCCGATGTATCAGATGGCCATGACCCTGCTGGAGCGCAACAAGATGGGCGACCTGGACTACAAGAGCATTTCAAAGCTGTATGAACTGGAAGATAAGTTCGATGAAGAGTATGCAGACATCATGCGCCTGTTCAAGGAAGCTAATGTAGTGCAGCGCAATGCCACCAACTACTACTTCAGCCGCCGCAACCCTGAAAACGGCGTATGGACCCGCATTGAACCCAGTTTCTGCCGTTTGTAGCCGAAACCCGTTAACCCTATAAACAGAAAGCGCCGCAGTTGTTATAATTGCGGCGCTTTTGTTCTTAAAATAGATGGAAATCAGTTATTTTTGTAAGAGAAATAAAATGTATGGGCAAAGGACGGGATAAAGAACTGATCAAGCTGCGTGACGAGGCACTATGCCGTCGTTACTACTATTGGACAGAAATACAGCGGTTGCGGTTCGACGATGCTTTAAAAGTGTTGTCGGAGCGCGAATTCTTTATATCCGAGGAACGTATCATGACCATCATCCGCCGGAAATCACGTGAGGGAACAGACTACAATCTGAAGCCTGTTCCCAAGGTGAAAGCCCCCCGTCTGACTGCCGCCCAGCTGGAACTATTCCCCATAAGATGACGGCATGGCCGATTCATCGTGCAGTGTGAATGAGAACGTCATTTCATAGACCTTGATGTAATGCGGCATGGCATACGAACGGCTTTTCTCGCGTACCAGCGGCGAAGCGTTGTCCGTGCATTGCAGACACTGCAGCGACTTGTATAATTTCTTGGCCAGCTGCTGCCTTTCCCTCACCTTGTCATACGTGCCGGATGCGTAGCTTGTATCGTCGTAACAATCGATGGCCAGCCGGACGGTCAGTGCGGATTCGCTTTTCTGTGCCCCGTATCCGAGGTCGTGCCAGTCGGAGTTTGTATTTCCGATTAATACACAAGGGAAAGTGACCGGGTACTGGTCTTCTTCTGCTCCCATTTCCAATTGTCCGTAGTCCTCGTCGATGAGAGAGAGTTCCGGCATTTCCTGTGCAATCTGTTCCATGATTGCGATAAAAATTTCGTCCATATCGTTATTGGTTTAAAATGTTGGTAATTTCCTGGTCCACCTTTTCCCGGATACGCCGGTTCAATTCTTCGCTTTCGCCCATGAACTGGCGCTGCGGGATGCGGATGTGCAGTTTCTTTTTTTGGGTAAGCGCCATGTTCCTCCAGAACTGTGCCTGCGGATTCAGTTCCTTCGGCTTGGAACGTCGTTTGACGCGTTTCTTTTGCCCTGTGCCGGTTTTTTTTCTTTTTCCCGAAGCCTTGTAGAACTTGGCCCATGCAAAGCGCCTCATGCGGTCTGTGACGGTGACATCGATTTCCCCGCCCCAGTTGTTGATGGGTGCATAGACCACCTCGTTGAATACCCTTACCCGGTAGTCTGCAGGTGTATATCCGACCGATTTGAACAGATGTTTCCTGCCGGAGAGCAGCGTTCCATAATTGCTGGCGGCATCGGAACCTCCCGAGGACAGCCGTTTGGCTTTGGGCCAAGGGTGAAGACCGCCATTGACAAATCCACCCTGCCGGAAGTTATCCTGAAAATGGTCTTTGGCCATTCGTCCTACCATGACTGGCATTTTGCGGCGCATCATACTGTCCAGCCTGTCACGTTTCCGCTTTATCATTTCCGTAAAATCTTTTATGTCCATAATCATCAGTAATTCAAGAATAATTTATAACTTTGCAACCGAGGCTTCCAATATGCCTTTTATGCGTTATGAATATACCGGAACAAGTAAAGAACGAGGCCCGTGTACTTATTGAGCAATACGGTGACACCTTCGAATACCTTGGTATTTATGAAGGCCAGGAAGCCTATGTGTTCAAGTTTCCGGGGGACTCCTGTACCGGTTATCCTTTCGTCTATCTGTATGACGGTAAAGACGCAACCGAAATAACCGGTCCGTTATCCCTTGACGTTATCGATTCATGTATCGAAAATATCGAGGAAGGAGACATCGAATAGCTTATTGTCAATTCTCAGGACTCCCCTGCAGTTGTGGGAAGTCGCAGCTCCTATTTCACATAAATATTTTACGTCTTTCCATTCCATTCCTGAACCGGCAGAATTATCGCTTTGGGGTTCGATATACCTTAGTTCACCATCCGCAAACCGTTGCAGGATTGTAGCATGACCTCCTCCACTTTTCCAGCCGATGCACAATTCATACACGCCTTCTTCCTTACATACCTCATTGAAATACTCCATGTACCTTTTAGGGGTCATTTTCAGGTATCCTTTGTGCGCAAGCCAGCTGTTTATACTTATATGTTGCGCCGGAGTACCGTCGGTGTTTTTCCAGACTTCAAAAGCACGTCCATTACTCAGATATTCAAGTTTAGACCCTGCGACATTGCCTTTGGCGGTAATATCCCATCCACGTAATCGTAAAGCGTATGCCGGTGCGCAAGTCTGGCAGTTGATACTGTATGGAGTATCCCGTTTTTTATCGTAATCGCTGTTCTTCCGGTATCTGTTTCCCCTTTTATCGCGGTATATTCCTTTGGAATCCAAAATATACTCTTCCACATGTTTGGGATTTGCATTCTGTTTGTCCGCCTTATCCACATCCATAGGTTTTCCTTTTTTGATTTTAAGAGCCTTTTCCATTTCGAGGTTGTTCCGGGCAATGGCCATTTTTTCCTCCCCGGTAAGGTAGTCCGGCATTTCCGCAATCATCTCGTCAATACGGGCCATAAGTTTATCCACCGCTTTTTGGGCACCCTTGTGGGCTTCTGCCTGATATGGATGATTGTCGGAAAACAGTTTGCCGTCCGTTCCCGGATTGTTATCCAGTCCGGGCTGGGGCTTGTTCTTGTCGTCTTCGTCCGGAAGTGGTGTCGGCTCCTCGTCGGTGGCAGTGAGGTCGCACTTGCAGTTCCACCGGTCGCCCGGTCGGTGGATGTTCCAGAACGTGTCATCAATCGGCCGGATGGTATTCCAGAACGGGCGGTGGTCAGCCCCCGGATGAATGGAGGTGGACGGTAGCCATTTGAGGTTGGGCAGAATATCGCGTTCGCGCAGGAACTGTTGCCAGTCAGCCGCCTGATGCGCCCGGATGACCGCCGTATCATACTCCGTCCGCAGCCAGTGACGAACCTGATGGGAAGCAATGGGCAAGACTTCCTGTACCCATTTGTCGAACGGTTTTAAAATGCCGTTTGAATCCAATAAAAGTCGTGCCATGTCATTCTGCATACGATGTACCTTGAATGCCGAGAATACGGCATTGTTCCGGAGTATGGCATTTCTGAAATCCTCGTCCGGAGTAATGGCCTTGGATTTGCTGAACCCTTCCTTTGCCGCCTTGTCCATCTTTGCCCATATTTCATTGAACAGGTTGATTTCGATTTCGGTTGCCGGATGAAAGTCCCTGCTGTATATGTTCAGCAAGGCACGCCGCAGCACCTCTTCGGAGAAGTCAAACTCCATGGAGATGCTGCCATTATCAGCCGCATACAGTCTGTCGACTACCAGTCTAAAGCTGCCCCGTCTGCCGGGGCTTTCACGAAAAAACCTTTGAGCCAGTTCCGGAAGTTTCTTTTCTGTTTCGGTGTCGGTTCATCATCCCGTCCCTTATTCGCTGGCTCCGGCTCCTTCTTCGGGCTTGGAATCTGGTCGGCTTGTTCAGCCGTCTTTTGTTCCGCCTTCAGCTGCTCGTAATTGGCCGGTTTGTCGATACCGAATTCCTCATAGAGATAGTCGTCGTCGATGGGGATGTTGAAGTTCTTCTTCAGCTGCGTGAGGATGGATATTTTGGTACCGGCATCCGTTTCCTTCGGTTCGGGGAAACAGAACGTACCCCCTTCGGTGTTGATGCCCATGCGCAGCAGAATGTCCGTCATGTCGTAATTCAGCACGTTGAGCACGTACTTCCGGTCGGCCTCCAGTACCTTGTCCTCTACTTTCTTATGAACCGTACCCAAAGCCTGCGTGCCTTTTTCGGACGATTCGGTGGTCAGCGTATTGCCCAGTATCAGTTTGGAAATTTCGTTGTTGCACCGCTCGCAGAGGCGTTCATAGACATCGGCAGACCCTGTTTTGTTTCCGGCTTCCGTGAGTTTGAGTTCCGTGTCCTTGGCATGGAAGAACTGCGCCAGACTTCCGGCATTGGCCGCATCCTCCATGGCCCGCTGGCGTGACTCGTCGTCGTCGGAATCATAGATATATTCCTGGATAGGCATGCCGAATACCTCGGAGAACTGTGCCCAGTCGCCCGTAGTGTTACGTTTGTAGATGACCCAAGGTGCAGCCTTGGCCAACAGCCCCAAATCGGACGGTGAACCCACAAACAGCAGGTCGGTATATTCATTCCAGGAATGGCCGGTAATGTCCGTCTGGTGGCGCAGGATGAGTTCCCTGACCGGATCCACATGCTTGCGTGGTACCAGGTCATAATCCACCCACTCCTGCAGCTTGTAGAACTGGCAGAGCGAGAAGCCCCAGAATTTCGCATCAAGGATGTCACCCACCAGCCGGTTGAACCAGGGCGACTGTATCTGTTCGTTGATTTTATCGTCGGGCTTCCCGTCCACCCGGAATTCCATGTTGGAGCACAGCACGGCATTCTTTCGCTTTTCGAGCACACAGGAAAGGTGGGTATCCATCAGAATGTCCTCGTAGAGGTCATAAAGTTTGTAACGTCGCGAGAAATCGACATTCTCGGCCACCCTTACGGCTGCCATGTAGTCGGAAATGTCCAGCCCGAAGCGTTTGGGCTGTGTGAGCACAATCACATTCGGTCTCTTTTGTCCCGGCAACGTGAAGTTTCCCCCTACGGTGATGATGCCGGCTTTGTTGTTTTTTCTGTTTTTCTTTTTCATGATGCTTGCTTTTTACCAGTGGTTCGTTCGTTTGCGGTTGCTTTGAATGCGGAAATCCGACCTGCCCGCCCTTTGTTCCTCGGGCAGCAGCGGAGCCCCTTCGATTGAAATGTCCTCGTCGGCCACCGCCTTCATCCATTCCACCGCCCGTTCGTAACGATCCTTGCGTACCTGGGAAAGTTTCTGCGGGTTGTGGATGCAGAAGATGTGATAGACCGCCATGTCGATGACCATCATCAGCACGAGCTGGTTACGGTTCTCGCCGGTGGCTGCAAAAATCTTGTTGCAGTCGTAGCGTTTGCCCAGATAACACCGCATTTCGGCAATGGCCCTGTCCTCGCAAACCTCAATGACCGTTTCGTCTTCGCGAACCAGTGCGTCGAGGATGTCTCGGTGGATGCTCGCATCGTAATCGGTAAGTTCAACAAATTTGCTCATAGTCCTATTGTTTTAGAGTTGTCATAATCTTTTCTTATTCCGTTTTCTTACATCCTTCCGTGATCGGAATACGGGCGGTTCAATGCGCCTGATCAGTTCGTCAATGATACGGTTCGCCCCTTCGACCGCATCCGGTCCGTCGGCCGGATAGCGCATGGTCAGGGTGAACAACTTGAATTGATCCTCCAGTTCCTTCATGTGCGGATTGTCCCGTTCAGCCTCGTTGAGGATGAGGTTCCCCTCGCGGTTGAGCGGTTCAAGGTTGGCCTCGATGCGCGTAGCCTTGTCCGTCTTCTTCTCCTCGTCGCCCCGGATGAACAGCGCAATCTTCTGTTCGCGGCGTACTTTTGCCACCAGCGGTTTGAACACCTGTTGGAAGAAAGGGTCCTGCAGCTTGTTGTTCTCCATGTAGCAATAGACATTGGTCTTGCCCCCGACAAATTCAAGCATCCGGACATACCAGTCAATGAACTCCGCATTGAGCGCCTGTGCCAGGAAAGTCTTGATGACGTAAAGCCTGCCACCCAATTTGCCACAGAGCGAAACCGTCTTGAAGGATTTGCCTTTCTTACCCTTGCTTTCGCCCGGTGCCGGGTCGCCATACACCACGAGGAACTTGAATTTGGAGAGTGCCGGAACCTTGCCGTATGCAATGTTTTCGAATACCTCTCCCACGGAAATCGGGTTGTTGAAATATTCTCCCTGTGCCGCCTTTTTGGATATTTTGGACAGTGTGCGGTCGATGTCCTCTTCCGAGTTCTTTTCCGGCCATGTGGAAAAACCGTTTTTGTCGCGGATGTTCACGATGTCCCAGGAGTCGGCCATTTCGCCCGCCCTCACCACGCAGCAGTCCTTGGCGATGATGTTTCCGCAGAAGATGACCAGTGTAGGTTCGGAAATGGACCTTGTGGGATACAGCGCATTTTCCCACCAGTCCCAGCGCTTCTGGATGATGTCCGGGTTCTTGGTATCCTCGTCCGTATCAAAGTCATCGACCAGCAGTACGTCGGGACGTATGGCCTCGTTTCGCGAACCACGCGGAGATTGTCCGGCACCCAGTGCGCGGAAAGAGACCTTCCCTTTGGTGGTGAATTCATCCTCGGTCCATGAGCCCGGCAGTTCCTGTTTGCCGTAGTATGCCATGATGCGTCCGTTGGCTTCGAGATTGGCCCGGTAGGGATCGAGCAGGCGCACCGCATTGTCCTTGCTGTTGGAGGTCAGAATCACATTCTTTTTGCGTCCGGTAAGCGTGAGATTCATGACGATGAACATGGTGACGGTGGATTTGGCCAGCTCACGGCTCCAAGAAAGCACCTCAAACCATTCATCGTGTGCAATGATCCGCCGGATAGCCTTTTTCTGGAAGTCGGCAAATTCATATTTGACATAATTCGGAAAAAAGAACTTGATCCATTCTATGGGATGTTTCTCAAGATATTCCCGGTGTTTTTCCCGTTCGGCTGCCGTCATGTTCCTATCGACCGGTGTAGCCCTTGCGATGTCTTCTTTGTACTTCTCCCAATCGAGGAGAGCGAGTCTGTCAGTCTGTTTCATTGTCTATCCCTTTATAATTTGTCTTTAATGTACGCATCGGCCAGGCGTGTAATTTCCTTTGCCTTTTCGAGGTCGGCCGCCCGTACCCAGTCGATGAGCCCGGTGAGGACACTGATGATGTCGGCAATGCCCACTTCCTGCTCCATGTTGCGTATGGCCGCCGACAGTTTCCCGAGGATGTCAGCCTCCTTGGATGAGGGGAACCGTTCCCCTTCGGGCCGTTCGGCGATGGCCTTGTTTATTTCGGCCACCTGCCGGTAGAGGTTAGCCACCTGTTCCTGCCTTGTGAGCGTAAGCCCCACCTTCTGTTCCTCCCACTTCCCGGCCCGTACCCAGTTGGACACGGACACCCGTGACACGCCCACCCGGTCGGCGATTTCCTGCTGTGTGAGGTTTTCCTTGAGGTACAAAGTTTTTGCCCATTCCTTTTTCTGGGCATTCGTCAAATCTGCCATAAATCGTCCTTTTTAGTTGTAAATCACGTTACAAAATTGCATGAAAAAGCGGGGTTTGTAAAAGCGCGTACGCATGATGACGGGTTACAGCGTTATGATAACGCCAGAAAACGTTATGATGCGGACGCGGTTTCTTGGTGCCATGGGAATGTTCTATTTTCGCACCATCGAAAGGCGGGGAAACCGCTGGTAAAGACATGACGATGAGCAGATTTTTCAATATTACAACGAGTGACGACGGCACCAGTACGATATTCCTGTACGGGGACATCGGAGACTATACGGAGGTGCAAAGCGGGCGCATAGCCCAGGAACTGATGGAAGCCGAACGCGTGAGCCGACGCATCCATGTGCGTATCAACAGCAACGGCGGGGAAGTGTACAGCGGCATTGCGATATTCAACGCCCTGCGCCATAGCCAGGCCGACATCCGCATTTATGTGGATGGCATAGCCGCCAGCATGGCCAGTGTGATAGCCCTTTGCGGCAAGCCCGTAGAAATGAGCAAATATGCCCGTCTGATGCTGCACAGTGTGAGCGGCGGGTGTTACGGCAACAAGCAGGACCTGCAGCGTTGCATGGAAGAGATAGAAAGCCTGGAAGGCAGCTTGAGTGAAATCTATGCCGAGCGGCTGGGCATGAGCAAGGAAGAAGTGAAACAGACCTATTTTGACGGCGAGGACCATTGGCTGACCGCCAAGGAAGCCCTGGACCTTGGTTTCATAGACGACATCTATGATGCAGACCCCGTGCCGGCAGACAGTACACCGGCGCAGATATATACTTTATTCAATAACCGGCTCGTTGAGCCACAAAAAAACAGAGAAGACATGAATCTGGAAGACGTAAAGAAACGCCCGCGCTTCAAGGACTGCGCGAGTGATGCGGATGTGTTCCGCCTGATGGACCAACTGGAGGAAGAGGCAGGCAAGGTACCTATCCTTACGAAAGAGAACACCGACCTGAAGGCCAAGGTGAAGACCTACGAAGACAAGGCTGAAGCCGAAGACCTTGCCGCCCGCAAGCAGCTGCTTGACGCAGCCGAGCAGGACGGTCGCATTGATGCGACTACCCGCCCCATCTACGAAAACCTTTTGGCCAATGACCGCGAGAACGGCGAAAAGGCCCTGGCCCAACTGCCGGTAAAGCGCCGTGTGATGGAAGACCTGCATCTGGAACCGAATGGTGAAGAAAGCCCCTGGAACAGGCGTATGCGAGAAATTAAGGACAAACGTAAAAAGTGATTGAACTATGGCAATAATTGTAAGAAACACGAATTACAGCGGCGAGGTACTGGAACAGTTGCTGACGCTTGCCGCTACGAGCAATGAGATTGTGGAAAAGGGGCTGATCATGGTGATTCCCGGTGTGGAGAAGAAAATCAGCCTGCCGCGCCTGAAGACCGGCAAGATGCTCCAGAAGCGCAAGGAGAACCCCGGCGTGGAGGATTCGAAGGGCAACTTCAACTACGACGAAAAGAGTCTTGACCCGGTGGACTTCATGGCCTTTACGGTGTTTAACCCCCGCACGTTCGAGAACATCTGGCGCAAATGGCAGCCGAAGGGCAACCTGGTATTCTCGGAACTTCCGCCCGAAGCGCAGAACGCCCTGCTTGCCGAGTTGGCCAAGCGGGTACAGTTTGAACTGGGTGACCACTATGTGAACGGTGAATATGGGGATGATGACGACCACTTGTTTAACGGCATCCTGACCCAGATGGCCAAGGATACTGAGGTGATTGTGGTGGACAGCGCAGAATCGACCATGCTGGGCAGACTGAAAGCCATGCGTGCGAAGATTCCCGTGGCCATCCGCAACAACCCGGACCTCCGCATTCTGATGAGCGTGAACGACTTTGACAAGTATGATGACGAGCTGACCCAGCGCGAGTCCAAGAACACGAGCGAAACCGATGTGAATGCCCGTCGCTACAAGGGCATTACCATTGAGACGCTTGCGGCCTGGCCCGATGATCTGATTGTGTGCACCCTCTGTTCGCCCGATGCCGGCGGCAACCTGTTTGCGGCTGTGAACCTGCAGGACGATGAAGACGTGATTCAGATTGACAAGATCTCGAACGCGAGCGAACTGTACTTCTTCAAGATGCTGATGAAGGCTGACACGAACATTGCCTTCGGTGAAGAAGTGGTGGTGCTGGACAAGCGAAGCAACCCCGTGTTCAAGGCGAGCGAGAAGAAGATTTCAGTTGACCCTGCCAGTGTGACCCTTGAGGCAACCGGTGGCAGTGAAGAAGTGACCGTGACCGCCAGCGGAGAATATGAGATAGGCAGTGCCCCTGCCGGCTTCAAGGTGGAAGCGACGGATAAAGGCGTGAAGATTTCGGCCGGTGCAAACAGTGGCAGTCAGAAAACCGGTACACTGACCCTTACGCTCAATGCCGACCGCAGCAAGACGGCCAAGATTACCATTACCCAAAACCAGAAAGGATAAGATGGTATGGCAAAATTGAAGTATCTGGTAATTCACTGTACGGCAACCCCGGAGGGGCGTGAGGTATCATCGGCGGACATCCGGAAGTGGCACACTTCGCCCGTAAGCCAGGGTGGCAGAGGTTGGAAACAGGTGGGCTACACCGACCTGTTCCACCTGCAGGGCGGTGTGGAACGCTTGGTGAACAACAACGAGGATGCGCAGGTGGATCCCTGGGAAGTGACCAACGGAGCCAAGGGGTACAACAGCGTGAGCCGCCACATTGTGTATGCCGGCGGTGTGGCCAAGGACGGCAAGACCCCGAAGGACACCCGCACCGGCTGCCAGAAAAAGGCACTGGAGAAGTATGTGAAGGACTTCCATCGCAGATTCCCGGATGTGCGCATTGTGGGACACAACGAGCTGGCGGCCAAAGCCTGCCCCAGTTTCGATGTACAGAAATGGCTGAAAGAAATAGGTATTAACCAATAATAAAAGAAGCAATCAATGAAACGAATTATGCTGTTTATGATGCTGATGCTGGGAACAGTATCGGCTGTGATGGCCCAAGGGGCCGATGTTCCGGCAACGGACTATGACGCAATGATTGGCACCTTTGCCGGTTTCGTCGGCGGTGTGGTGGTGCTTACTGAAGGGTTGAAAGGTTTGTTCCCCAACATGAAAGGCTGGGTGACGCAGCTGGTGAGCTGGTGTGTGGGCTTGGTGTGCGCGATGCTACTGTGGTGGCTTGATGCCGGATTTGTGAGTGATGTGAGCTGGGACATTGCCTTGCTCTATGGTTTTGGTGCCTCACTTGTAGCCAATGGGGTAGCCGACACGGGACTGGTGCAATGGGTTATCGGACTATTCCGAAAGAAACGCGAGGAAGCAGAATAAAAGGTTGACTGACTAAAAAACGGGTGGTATGGACTTTAGCGAGATCATGAACATTATTCTTAGCGGCGGCCTTGTGGGCACTGCAGCAGCCATCGGTTCCCTGCGTGCTACGGTGAGGAAAGCGAAAGCGGAAGCGATGAAAGCCGAAGCCGACGCAGAGGGTGTGCGTGTGGATAACGCAGAACATGCCACTCGCGTTTTGGTGAGCAATATTGTGGTACCCTTAAAAGAAGAACTGAATGCAACAAGAAAAGACCTGCAGGCCAACAAGCGCGAAATGGCGCGACTGCGCAAGGCCATTGACACTGCCAACAGTTGCCGCCATCATGATGACTGTCCTGTGCTTGGCGGGCTGCGCAAGCAGCAGGAAGAGCACGACGGTGGAGAAGATACAGACGGAATCGGCAAGCACCGACAGCGCGAGCGGAAGCCGACGGGCGGGACTGGTGATGGCGGGTATACCGGCGAGTTCGGTGAAGCTGTCTATACCTGCGGACAGCCTCCGTAAACTTCCTGAAGGTGCCGTGTACCGTGGCAAGAGCGGACAGGCGAATCTGACCGTAGGCAGCGACGACAGCGGGAACATCGTGGCCGAAGCCTCGTGTGACAGTCTGCAGCAGCTGGTGCTATGGTATGAAGAAGAGCTGGCGCGCATCCGTAGCGAAACCAAGAGCGAAATTTCAAATGACGTTCAAACGGTAGAAAAACGCCCTCCGAACCGGATGCGGACGTTTATCACAGGTGTATTGGCCGGCTTATTGGCCGGTGTGTTATTAACCATCAAACTTTATAAACGATGAACAAGAATTTCATGTACGGCATAGGAGCCGTAAAGTATAAGGATTTCACAATCGGGTATATTGAAAAGAACTCGTTTGACCTGGGCGGCAAGAAACCCGAGGCCGCGAAGATCGAGGCCGAACAGGTGCAGGGTGCCCCGGTGCTGGTCATCCCACAGAGTAACGGCGGCATCGCCCCGACGTTCAATGTGATCCAGATGAACTATTCGAACCTGCACAAACTGCTTGGCGGCAGCCTGCATTATAAGAAAGAAGACTCGGAAAAGAAAACTCCGATCGGCTGGACAGCCCCGTCGGAGGTGCTTGTCATGCAGGGACCATGGGAACTCTCCCTCGTGTCCGGACAGAGCGTACTGATTCCCAACGCCACGCTGCTTTCCAATCCTGCAGGCAAGCTGACCCTTACAGAAACCTCCAAGATAGAGGTTACGCTCGAAGTGGCGATGCCGGAGGACGGTTCGCAGCCTTACGGCGTGTTCGATACGGAAGCAATACCGGACGAGTGGGGGCAGTACAAGCTGCCGCCGGCGGAAGCCGCGGCTGCAGCATCGCTCCAAAGTGAGGAGGGCTAACGTATGGCTGACCGGCTGGAACAACTGATAGAGATGGAGTGTGCGGACGCGCTGCTTGACAGCGGCGTGTCCGTACCTCTTAAAAGGTGGAAGCTTCCGTGGCTGAAACGCCCGGTGGAGGTGCGTGTGACGATGAAGCGTCCGAGGCTGCGGGGTCAGATTCTGCTGGCGCGGGAATACCTGAAGACGGGTGTCAAACCCGATTGGCAACCGAAGGACAAGACCGAGGAACTGGCCTTTGTGGCGGAGCATGGTAAGGCTGTGAGCCGCCTGCTGGCCTATACGGTATGCCGGGGATACGTGTCGCGGCACGTGGGCATCGGGGTGACAGCGTGGGTACTGCGGAACTTTGTGGAGTGGCGTTATCTGACGGCCATGTTCCGAACATTCGAGCGTCTGATGGGCACGAAGGATTTTATGCGTATTATCAGCTCGACAGCGCGGGCGAACCCGATAACTCCGAGACTGAGCCAGGCAAGGAAGGGGAGTTAAGAACCCGGTATGAAGGTTCCCATAGCCCTTTCGGCTTCGTGTGGCAGATTGCATCGGCGACCGGCTGGAGCGTGGATTACATCCTTGATGGGGTGAATTACCAGACGCTGATCATGATGCTGAGCGACGCGCCGCGGTATGTGCGGAAAAAGCAAGGCGGCGGAAACGGTGCTCCCAGACCGGAACACAGCGCCGAGGATGAAGCGAACGATATAGTAGGATTTTTTCAAAGCAAACTGGAATGAGCAAACCTGTAGAAGTTGAATTTTTGATGAAGGACAAACTCACGCCCGGCATGAACAAGGCCGAACGTGAGGCGCTGGAACTGCGTAATACCGTCAGGCTGCTGGAGGCTGAACTGGAAAGGCTGCGCCTTGCCGGGGAGACGGCTGCCCCCAATCTGGACCAGAGTGCCAATATCGCGCAGATCCATGCACTGGAGAAGCAGCTTGAGGAATTGCGCGGCAAACTGAAACTGCTGCAGGAGGAATCGGAATCCGTGCAGGTCACCCCTGCAGACATGCCCAATGCACAGCGCCAGTTCAACGGGCTTCACAACAGCATCCAGCAGATGGCCCGTGAAATGCCTTCTTTGGCCATGGGACCGCAGATGTTCTTTCTGGCCATATCCAACAACCTGCCGATTTTTACGGACGAACTGGCCCGTGCCCGCAAGGAATACGATGAGCTGCAGAAGTCAGGCAAGAAAGGCACACCGGTATGGAAACAGGTCCTGTCCTCGCTCTTTTCCTGGCAGACGGCCATGACCACCGGCATCATGCTGCTGGTAATGTACGGTGATGAAATCTGGGATTGGACGAAAAACCTGTTCAGTGCCAAAAAAGGCGTGGATGAATTCAACGTATCAGTCAAGGAAATGACCGAGATAGAGAAGGACGGCCGTGCCCAGATGGTGCGTACCCGCTTCGAACTGAAATCGGTCATCGATGAAATAAAGAACTTCACCGGCAGCAAGGAACAGGAAAAGGCGAAGGTAGAGGAACTGAACCGCAAGTACGGGGAATCTTTCGGGTATTATAAAACACTTTCCGAATGGTATGATACCCTTATCCAAAAGAGCGAGGACTATGTACAGGTCCTGCTGCACCAGGCCAATGTCCAGAACCTTGTAAAAAAAGCTGCAGAAGCCGATGAAGAGGTGAATAAAATCAAGGCGCAGAAACCGGAAGAGGCGGAAAGCGCCATGGGTTTTTTCGGGAAATGGGGACAATATATCATGCAGTCAAGCATGGCAGAATCCGGGCAGTTCTATGATGCACAGGCTGCCATTAAGAAACATGATCAGGAAGCTTATGACATACTGTTGAAAAATGCCGAAAACAAACGCGACGGTTATCTGAAAAAAGCGGAGGAAGAGGTAAAGAAAGCGGCAGAAGCAGCCAAAAAAGGAAATATCGGCGGACATACCGACCCCGAACAGTCCGGGGAGAATCCGGAAGCGGAAGCCAAGCAACGGCTTGCCACAGAGCGCAGGCTGGCGCAGGATCTTGCCGCCCTGCAGGCCGAGAACCGGAAGGAAGAGATAGACCGTATGCAAGCCGGTACCGAAAAGAAACTGGCACAAATCGAATATGACTATAACGCCCGGAAAGAAGAAATAAACCGGCAGGAAGCCGACTGGAAGCGTGAGAACAAGGAAGCCGGTCTTTCCACCGGAGATAACGGACTTACCCGGGAGCAACAGGATGAACTTGAAAAAGCCCGTGCCTCAAACACCGAGTCAAGGAAAAAAGCGGAGGCGGACGTGTACAGGGAAGAGGCGGAAGCCATGCGTGACTATCTGAAGGAATACGGGACCTTCCAGCAGCAGAAACTGGCCATCGCTGAAGAATATGCCGAGAAAATCCGCAAGGCACAGTCCCAGGGAGAAAGGCTGACTTTGGAGAAGCAGCGTGATGCGGCTGTGCACAAAGTGGACATGGAAGCCCTTACCCAGAAGATAGACTGGGGAGCAGCGTTCGGGGATTTGACCGGTCTGCTTGCAGACCAGATGAAGAACCTGCTTGGCGAGCTTAAACAGTATGTCAAGACGGATGAGTTCAAAAAAACGGGAGCCGCAGACCAGCAGGTCGTTTACGATGCCATCGAACGGATTCAAAGCATGCTCCCCGGTGGCAACGGGACATTGGATTTTGCCCGGCTGCAAACGCAGATGCACGCTTTGGGGGATGCCGTAACACGCGTGCAAAATGCGGAACTGCAGCAGGAAGCGGCATTCATTCGGTTAAAAGCAGCGCAGACCGATTACAACAAGGCTCTTGAAAGCGGTAACCAGGCAGAAATAGAACGTACTAAAATCGCTCTTCAAACGGCCCAATCGTCCAGCATTTCAGCTGACGAAGAATACCTGAACGCCACCTCTGAAATGAAGGCGCTTGCCGGGGAGGTGAAAAGTGCCTCCCGGGACACGGTTGACGGGTTGAACATGGTATCCGACGGGTTGCACGGCTTTGCGAGCGGAACCTTGCAGGGATCATTTGAAGGAATCCAGAACATGCTTACCGGTCTTTCAAAACTGAATATCGGAGGCAAGGTCGGCGATGCCATCAGCCGGATGTCCGAAACCCTGTCAAGTGCCGGAGTCATCGGACAAATCATATCGGCCATTCTCTCCATACTGGATTTGCTGAAAGACGGTATTGGCCCGATTATCTCATCATTGATAGATACCATTTTCAATGCGATAACCGGAATACTCGACAATATCCTCAGCGGAGACCTGTTCAAACAGATAGGCGGTTCCCTTGTGAATGGTATCGGAGGACTGCTGAACACGGTGTCTTTCGGAGGTTTCAACAAACTGTTCGGCATCGGCGGGAACGCCAGGGAAGTGCAGGCGGCTATAGACCGTCTTACGGACCGGAACGAGAAACTGCAGACTTCCATCGAAGACCTGACCGATACCATTAAGGCAAGCAAGGGGACAAAATCGGTGGAAGCTTACCGGGATGCTTATAAATACCAGAAAGAAACGAATGCAAACTATCTGCAGATAGCAAAGGAACAGGCACGCTACAGCGGAAGTCACCACAGCTGGAACTACTACTGGGGCGGTTTCAACCAGGCACAGATAGACAAACTGAGCGGACAGATCGGCCGCCAGTGGGACGGGAACCTGTGGAGCCTGAGCCCGGAGGAAATGAAGGCACTGCGCAGCAACGTGGATATGTGGACGCAAATCCAGAATACCGGTAAGGGAGGCTATGGCGGGCGACTGACCGAGAAACTGGATGACTACATAGACCAGGCCGGCAAGCTGGAGGAACTGACCGACCAGCTGTATGAAGGGCTGACGGGCATTTCGTTCGACGGTATGTACAGCAGCTTCATCGACAACCTGATGAACATGAAGTACGGTGCCAAGGATGCGGCGGAGGATATATCCGAGTACTTCATGCGGGCGATGCTGAGCAACAAGATCGGTGAGATGTACAGCGACAAACTGAAAGGCTGGTGGGAGAAGTTCGGCAAGGCCATGGAGGACAACGAACTGACCGAGGCGGAACGGAACGCGCTGATGGAAGAGTACATGCAGTATATGGATGAAGCCCTTGCCCTGCGTGACAACCTGGCGGCAGCCACCGGTTATGACAAGACGCAGCAGGGCGGTACGAGCCAAAGTGCGAAAGCGGGCGGCTTTACGGCCATGACGCAGGACCAGGGCACGAAGCTGGAGGGCATGTTCACCGGCGGGCTGCAGCACTGGAGCAGCATGGACGTCCGGCTGGAAAGCGTGGTGGAGAAGATGGACACGGCTGAAGGGCATCTGGCCCGGATAGCCGAGAACACCGGTGTGAGCGCCGGACACCTGGGCGAACTGAAGGAAGTGATAAAGAAAATGATACGTGACGGACTAAAAGTGAAGTGATATGGGCAATATACTGAGCGGACTGGTGCTGGTGAACGGCACGGACATCTGGACGGAATACGGCGTGTTCCTGGTGGAAGACCGACGCGGGGGCATGGAGAACCTGACGGCCATCCTGACCCCGAGCAAGGCCAAGAAGGATACGGCTGTGGACATACGGGAAGAGCACGGGGAAAAATACAGCCCCGTGCTGACCCCACGGAATGAAGCGCGTGACGTGACGCTGCATTTTGCGCTTTACAACAAGACCCAGGCAGGCTGGATGAAGCAGTACTTTGCCTTTGTGAATTTCCTGAAGCAAGGGAAGGACGGCTGGCTGGAGATCCGTTTCCCCCAGCTGGATCTGCAGCTGCGGGTGAAGTATGCCGACTGTACGAAGTTCACCCCGCTGACCTATCTGTGGACGGAAGGTGTGCATGCCGGAAAGTTCCGGGTAAAGTTCCGGGAACCGAAACCGATTATATAACCATTCAAACGCTATTAGAATATGCTTCTAACGATATATGATAAAGCCGGAACCAAGCGTGCGGATGTGGCCGTGAACGACAGCTCGACGCAAAGCAAGGAAGTGCAGGGAGACAATGTGCTTTCCCTGTCGTTCAGCTATTATGCCTTCCTGCCCCTGGACGTGAACGACTACACGGACTATCTGGGCGAACGGTACTGGCTGACAGAACGCTACACGCCGAAGCAGGTGAGCGATGGTGAATGGGAGTATAACCTGAAGCTGTACGGTATCGAGAGCCTGATCAAGCGGTTCCTGGTGCTGGAGACGACGGACGGGGACACCAACCCCCTGTTTACCCTGACGGCCACGCCCCGCGAGCATGTGGCGATGGTGGTGAAGGCTATCAATAACGGCATGGGCCACATTACTGACTGGAAGACGGGTACGGTGGAAGGTACGGAGCTGATCACGATAGACTACGAGGGGATGTACTGCGACGAAGCGCTGAAAGCCATCGCGGAAAAGGCAGGCGGCAAGGTGGAATGGTGGGTTGAGGGGCAGACTGTGAACGTGTGCCGCTGCGAACACGGGGAAGAAATCACCCTTGGCTATGGCAAGGGGCTGACCTCCCTGGAAAGAGATACGAGCAACACGGCCAAATTCTATACGCGCCTGTTCCCGGTAGGCTCGACCCGCAACATCGATGCGGAGAAATACGGCAGCCCGCGTCTGATGCTTCCCGGCGGCAGGAAGTACATCGAGCAGGGCGTGGAGGAATATGGCATCTATGACCATTACGAGCAGGATGCTTTCAGCGGCATCTTCCCCCGTCGGGTCGGTACGGTGAGCTCGGTTCGCAGCGAGGAGGTGGCAGACGATGAAGGAAACAAATTCACCGTCTATTATTTCCGGGACGGGGAACTGGACTTTGACCCCAACCTGTACGAGCTGGCGGGTGAGACAAAACGTGTGTCGTTCCAGACAGGCGACCTGGCCAGACTCGGGGAGAGTGACGACCACTATTTTGAGGTGAACTACGACAGCGCGGCACGTGAATTCGAACTGATCACCATCTGGCCCTACGATGACGACACCCAGCTGCCGGGCGGCAAGCTGGTGCCCCGAGCAGGCGACACCTATATCCTGTGGAATATCCGGATGCCGGATGAGTATTACCGGCTGGCCGAAGAGGAGTTTGCGGTTGCGGTGGACGAGTACAACCGGGACCACTGGCTGGACATTGCCGCCTACAAAGCCCCGACAGACCCGGTATACATCGAGGAGCACGGCATAGACCTGTTTGTGGGCAGACGGGTGAAGCTGGAGAGCCGGAAGTATTTCCCGGAAAAAGGCTACCGTCAGAGCCGTATCACCAAGATCAGCCGCAAGGTGAACGAACCCGGGCAGATGGACATCGAGATAAGCGATGCGCTGCAGGTGGGCAAGTTCGACAAGGTGACGGACAGCATCGGTGCGCTGAAAAGCTATACGAAATCAAAGACGGAAGGCGCTGCCCTTCCGGACATCATACGAAGCTGGGACAAGACGCTGCCCACGGACAACAACCTGTTTTCCGCCCGGCGCAGCCAGAAAGAGTTCCTGAGCAAGAACCAGCCGGACACAGCCAAAGAGTCCATCCGCTTCCTGAAGGGTGTGAGCTTTGGCGAGGCTGCTGGCGGCAAGCCCTGCGGCATCGTGGATGGTGAGGGCAATGCCGAATACTTGACTGCCGTGATCCGCGAACTGCTGCGCAGCACGGAGTTTGTGGACGGGCTGACCGGTGAGGGCTGGCAGCTGTGGATTGACCAGCTGACCGGACTGACAAACCTGACGGTGGACAAAGTGACTGCCCGGCAAAGCCTGGTGGCGCTGGAACTGCTGATCGAGAAGGTGCGCAGCGTGTGCGGCCAGCTGGTGGTGTCCGCTGCCAACGGCAAGATCAAGGACGTGGTGAAGCAGGGCGACAACTACCGCATCGTGTTTGAGCAGGAATCGGGCTTTGTGGCCCATGACCTGATGCGCTGTGCGGTTACGGGTGGTAAGAAACTAAAAGCATACTGGGTGGAGGTGGCTTCGGTGATAGCCGGCGGTGTGCTGGTCCCGGTAAGCGAGTTTGGCGGGGTGAAGCCGGAGGCAGGCGATGAGTGCGTGCTGATGGGCAACACCGAAAACCCGCTCCGGCAGAACCTTATATCCATTGCGGCCACGGAGGACGGGCAGCCCCGTATCGACATTCTGGACGGTGTGAAGGCCAAGAACTTCAACGGCTGCCTTCGTTGCCGGCTGGGTAAGCTGGACGGCATCAGGAGCAGCGCTTTCCCGGCAGACAAACAGCCGAAAGGAAACGGCCTGTATGCCGACAACGTGTGGCTGAAGGGTACGTTCGTGTTGATGACGGGCGAGGACATCCTGACGCGGTTTGAGATAACCGAGGGGAAAATCCATTCAGCCGTGGAAAGCTTGCGCAAGGAAATACGCGAAGAACAGAGTTATCTGGACAACAGCAGTTTTGCCGACGGCATGGACAAATGGAAGACGGGCAGCAAGGCTACGCTGTTCACCCTGGGCGGACGCTGGATCTGGGCGAACGGCGGTCCTTACGGTACGAAGCCGGACGGCCATGCCGAGATACGGACCGAAGGCAAGGTGCCTTATGCCTATATCCGGAACAGCTATATCATGCAGAAACTGGAGGACTTCCGGCTGGTACCGGAGTACCGGCAGACGAACAGCCAGGGCGAACGGGTGCCCGGCGTGGTGTATCTGTCGTTCAGCTACCGGGTTATCAAGGCCGGAAGGTTGAAAATAGAATTTGTGAACGCTGATAAGACCGGGTTTGAGAACTTCAACATGTTCGGCCATGAAGAGGACCTGCCCGTTGGCGGTGAGAAGATGTTCACGTTGGACGGACTTTGGAACGGCACTGGCGACTTCAAGCTGTCGTTTACGGGCGTGATTTACATTTCGCTGCTGGTGTTCAGCACCAACAAGGCGGACGCACTGGCCTATAAGTACCGTACACTGTTCGAACAGAGCGACCGGCTGGTAAAGATTTCAGCGGCGGTCTTCGACAAGGACGGTAATGCGCTGAAAGAGACCGGGCTTGTCATAAAGCCTGAAGGTTCCGGTCTGTATGCGCAGGACAATACAGGAAAGATTGCCCTTATCGGGGTGAGCGTGGAGGAAGAGGACGAGTACGGAAATACCGTGAGCAAAATCAAGCTGACAGCCGACCATATACAGCTGGAGGGACTGGTAACGGCCAACGGCAACTTCAAGATACTGGAAGACGGCAGCATTGAAACGACCAACGGTAAGTTTACCGGAGAGATAGACAGCAGCAAAGGGAAAATCGGCGGCTTTGAGATAGGGAACGGCCGTATCGGTTCTGTGGCCGACTCTCACGGGAGCGGTGGCGGTCTTGCCATTTATGATGATTTTTTCCGTGTCGGCGGCAGCAAAGGATATGTGATGTTCGGTGATGATGTGATACCGTCTTCTGCAGGAGGAGCTTTTACCGCTGTCGGTCGTATCGTGAACTCAGCCCCCAATATATACGGGAATTACGGCTTCGACCAAGCGAACTATGGATTGTTTATAGATGTTACCGGCGGTACGAAGAACTACGGTATCAGCAGCAATGCGGCATTACTTGCCCCGGCGTTTATCAATACGAAAGCCAAGCTGCTTACCTTCGGAAGTGGAAACTACACGGTGGATTTCTCACAACACAATATCATTTTGATGTATTACAATGAACCCAACTACAGTAAGGTAGAGGTTACGCTGCCGTCGGAAAGTTCTGTGGCATACAAGTTCGGCATGAGTTACTTGCCTACCGATTTTGCAGCCATTGTCACGTTCAGGGTCAGACCCGGTTCAAAGAATATCATACTAAAAGGTATCTATAACCACAATGAAGATTTGCAAAACTACGAGATGGCATCCGGGGACTCCGTAACGGTACTTATTACAAAAGCGGACGGATTCCGTTACCAGATATTGAATCATTCATCCTAAAAAACAGATATATATGAAAAAGTTAGATTTCAGGAATTTCAGCGTTCCCACCGGAATAACCCGTCAGACGAGGGAGGTTTTCGATGCACGTGAGCAGATAGCCGATTTGCTGTATACGCGTGTCAGTGGCATCAAGGCCCATCGGCTTGCGTTCAAGATTTTCGAGAGTACCGGCGAGACCGAGTTCAGCGATGAGGAAACCGGGATGATACACATGGCGGTGGAACGCTATTGTCTTCCCAATGTGATAGATGCCCTGAACGAAATCCTGGGCGGGTCAGAAACCGATAAAAACGAATGAGTATGGCAGAAATGACACAAGAAGAACTGGTTCAGGAAGTGCTGGACCGTGTACTCCAGAGTTCTACCGGCGTGGAGGACTTGGAGACCGTCACCTCGCTGAGCGGTGTGAAATCACTGCCCGGGGAGAAGGACGGCAAGATGGTGAACGTCCCCCTGGAACTGATAGGGAAGCCTGCGAGCGATGCCGCCGCCCGTGCCGAGGCTGCCGCCAAGAAAGCGGAAGGAGCCGTAGCCGGACTGGAGGAAAAGACCCAGGCCGCCACGGAAGCGGCCACCAAGGCCAACGAAGCGGCAGCCAAGGCAGAAAACGCCGCTGCCAAGGTGGAACAGACTACGGCAGCAGCCATCGGCGGGGCTACCGCACGCTTTTCCTCATGGATGGAAACAGGCAACGTTTTACCTGACAAGAGTACCAAACCGGGCGGCAGCGTAGTGTATGTAGCGGATGCCGGGAAGTTCGCCTACCACATGGACTCCACCCTGTACGGGGACTGGGATGTGGCGGGTGTGCCTCCTGCCGGCATATTCATGAATGCGGACCGGACAGCCATCCTGCCGGACAAGCTCTACCTGCTGGGTGATGCCGTATATACCGGAACAGGCGGCAGCCTGAGACTGCTGGCCTACCGGCATGAGGTGATGAGCGGGGAAGCTTACGAGGCGCTGCAGGACAAGGATGCGAATACGCTGTATCTGATTTATGAGGAGGATTGACGATGATAACCATAGGCGGTAAGGAAATAACGGCTGCGTATGTGGGGAAACGTGCCCTGTCGGCTGTCTATGCCGGGGCAAGACTGGTGTGGTCTGCGATAAGCAGCTGTTTCGGACTTGGATACTGGAAAGGCGACGAGCCGTGGAACGGATCGGACGCATGGAACGGTAGCAGTAAAACTGATAAATGAATGATTATTATAAAAGGACAGTATTATGGCAAAAAGGAAAATAAGCGGAATCATCAACGCGACCGAGCATCCGATGAATCTTGAAACACCATGGAATCAGAAACAGCCGGACGGCACCTATCATGCCTATGCAGGCGATGACATCGAAGCGTTCCTGAAGAAGGAACTGTCAAACCGTACCCCTACCGAGGAACTGGTGAGCGGCGAGACGAAACCTCCTACATCCGGAACGGTGTTCGATGCGATGGTGGGTACGGTGACGGACGTGGATGTGCAGGACAGCGAGGACGGCACCCAGTACGTGATGACCGTCAAGCAGAAGGACAACCAGGGCGGCGAGAGCTCGAAGGAAGTGCGCTTTTCCAAGTACACGGACGATGACAAGGTGGTGGTGAACATCGACCTGACGGACAGCGGCGGTGCGGGACTTCCCGCCTCGCAGTATCTGGCACTGGGCAGCGGCTTTGTGGTGAAATACTCCGTAGGTGTGGGCACTGCCGGTGGCGGTACGGTGGACGGCTACAGCGACCTGAAAGCCCGTGTAATCGTGAAACGCGGTTCGACCGTCATCAGTGAGTTCCGGGATGCGGAGTTTGTGGGCGTTACAGCCGGACAGAGCTATACCTTTGACGCTTCGCCCTATCTGAAGGATGCCACTGCCTATACCGTACAGGTGGAAGCGCAGGCAACTTACCAGGACGGCACGCTGATGAAGACGGCCACGGCCATGGTGACCATGGTGGCCATGGAGCTGGAGACCACCTACTCGGCGGGCAACGGGCTGGCCGACGGGGGATATAAAAATGACGTGAACATCCCCTTTACTGCCAAGGGCACGAGCGGTGAGAAGAACATCTACTACCGCGTGAACGGCGGACAGGCCTTTACCCTCGGTCTTTCGGCCGGCAGCGGTGTGCAGCAGAAGAACGTGACCATCCCCCTGACACAGATGCAGGAGGGTACGAACGTGGTGGAAGCCTACGCGCAGCATGAGAACTCCGGTGTGGTGAGCCGGGTGCATTACATTACGCTGCTGAAGGCAGGCGGAGGTGTGACAGCGTATGCCGGCCTGATGTTCAGCCACCGGGCAGCGGGGTTCCAGCGTGACTGGAAACACCCGGTGCTGGAGGCAGAGCAGTTCACGGCATGGAACTTCACGTATGCCGGCTATGACCGCGATGCGTACACGGCCCGTGTGAAAGTGACCGACCGGGGCAGCGTGGTGAAGGAAGACCTGCTGCAACGCGGTGAGACCGGCAGCTACGGACGGACGAACGTGAACGTGGAACCGTTGGACTACCGTGTGTCATGCGGCGATGCCGTGCTTGAGGTGCAGGTGAACACCACATCGCACCCGGACATTGAAGCCACGCTGGCACCGGATGCCGTGTGTACGTTTGACGCCTTCGGGCGAAGCAACACGGAAAACAACCCGGCAAGCTGGGTGAGCGGTGACAAGCGTATGGAGTTCCGGGACGTGCTGTGGAGCGTGAACGAATATGGTGCCGGTAGCGGCTGGCACAAGGACCGCCTGCTGCTGGCCGGTGGTGCAGGTATGACCCTGACCGCTGACGGCGGTTACCGCCCCTTCAACGAGGCGGACAAGCCCGAGGGATTTGCCATCCGTGACGTGGGCATGACGCTGGAGATAGAATACAGCACGGCCAACGTGACGGATACGGATGCCGAGCTGATCACCTGCCTGGGGCAGCTGGACAACGGCAACCGGTACGGGCTGATTGTGACTCCGGAAGAGGCCAAGTTCCTGACCGGTGTGGTGACCGAGGCGATGGATGCCGGACAGATGCTGCGCTATGAAGACTCGGTGGGTACCAAGTTCCAGCCGGGTACGAATATCCGCATTACCTACGTGTTCTATCCGAACGTGCAGACCAACGAACAGCGCACGCTGATCGGTTTCTATGTGAACGGTGAAGAGTCGGCTGCTTCCAAGTGGCTCGACAAGGTGAATTTTGACATTCAGAGCCAGTTGGAATTTAAGTCGGCGGGTGCCGACCTGAACGTGAAGAGCGTGCGTATCTATAACAAGGCGCTGACCTCGGACGAGGTGCTGAACAACTACATCGTGGACCGCAACCACCTGGAGGATGCCGACGGGGAACCGGGCGTGCGCTCACTGGATGAGGACAACCGCGTGCTGAATGAAGGAGATACGGTGAGCATGGAGAAGCTGATGGGGCTGATGAAGAAGCGCCGGAACTCGATCCTGGTACTGATAGGCACGGGCAGCGTGGGCAGTGAGGTTCCGAGCGACAGCGACACGCTGAACGTGGTGGATGCACTGGCCCAGCTGAACGACAAGAAGGCCAACAAACTGGTAAGGGAGGTCCGTTTCTATAACGGAGAGGACAGGACGCTTGACTTTATCCTTACCAACGTATATGTCCGTATTCAGGGTACTTCTTCCGTGAACTATGCCAGAAAGAACTTCCGTTTCTACTTCCAGAAGACGGCAAGCGGCTGGACGGTTACATTGAGCTACGGGGAGATTGACGGAAACGGCAGGCAGAAGAATCCGGTGGTAACTACCGGCAAAAAAAATCTCTTCAAGTTACGCAGGAACTCGGTAGGCGCGAAGCTGGCATGTTCCAAATGCGACTTCTCGGACTCGTCCATGACCACCAATACCGGAGGTGCGAAGCTTATCAATGACGGACTGAAAGAGATGGGGCTGCTTACGCCTGCCCAGCGTTACGCCAAAGACCATGGGCTGAAGGACGATTACCGTTCGGCCATCGACGGCCTGCCGTGCGACCTGTTCGTAGCGAAGAGTGCCGACGAAGACCTGACCTATTACGGCCAGTACAACATGAACAACGAGAAGAGCGACAGCTACCCCATCTTCGGGCAGGATGAGACCATCGGCGGCGAGAAATGGGGCGAGGGCGACACGCTGAACTACCTGGAAGCCGACGAGGAAGGACACAAGCAGTACCTGCCCGTCTGCTTCGAGACGCTGAACAACTCCAATCCGCTGTGCCTGTTCCACTGGTTGCCGAGTACCGAACCGGAGCATAAGGATTTCATGGACTACAACTTTGACGGAGGACTGGAATTTAATCATCCGAAAGATACCTTCTGGTCGGACGGAGGCGGTGACGCGGAGGAAGAACCGAACCTGAAAGACCACCTCGGTACCGGTGACAAGTACGACAAGATGTACAAGGCCACCGACCGCATGATGAGTTTCGTCTACCGGTGCGTAAAGGAAACGCCTGCGGGCAGGAACATGGTTTACAGCACGGAATCCCATTCGTTCGAGGGGGTGGACTATGAGGACGACGGCGACAAGTTCCCTACCGCCAAGTGGCAGAGCGATACGTTCAGGAAAGAGGCATCGAAGTATTTCGACCTTCCCCACCTGATTGCCTACTATCTGTACGTGCAGTTCAACCTCGGCGTGGACCAGCTTGCGAAGAACATGCTTATCCGCACATGGGACGGTGTGAAATGGTCGATTGACTATTATGACGGCGACTGCCAGCTCGGTTCTGACAACAAGTCGTTCCTGACCGGGAAGTATGACGACAACCGCCAGACGAAGCGCGACGGGGCTTATGTGATGCAGGGTCATAACTCGTGGCTGTGGAACCTCATCGTGGCCAATTGCTGGGACATGATTGTGGAGATTATGGTGAGCGGATGGAACGGGGGCGCAAGCTTCATGAGTGCTTTCAGTATCCAGAAAGCCATTGACCATTTCGATACCGAACAGATGAAGAAGTGGTGCTCGCGCCTCTATAACAAGTCCGGCATCTTCAAATACATCTATCCGTTCCTGAACGAAATGCCGGTGGGTGCGGACGGAGCCAAACAGACCTATCCGCAAATCTACGGTCTGAAGGGTTCGTTGAAAGCACACCGAAACTACTTCATCCAACGCCGGTATGACCTGAAGCAGGTGGAGTACGGCTATGTATCCACGCTGGGTGCCCAGTTCTACCAGAGTACGGCATCGCTGGACAAGGCCTACACGCTGAAACCGATGCAGTACCGTCTGACCATTCCGTACCGTGTGCAGCTTTCCACCAGCAACGGCGTGCAGGCCGACAGCGGCGTGGTGGATGCGGACGTGCTCCACTCGTTGCAGCTGACCCGTGCCTTCGGTGAAAATGACCCGTTGAAGATCATCGGTGCGGCGAAAGTCAAGGAACTGGTTTGGCATGAGGATGCGTTCGCAATCGGCTTCAACTTCGGTCTGCTGACCTCACTGGTAAAACTCGACATGAGCGTGGAGAAAGCCAGCGGTTACCGGAACGGCTCGTTCATGGCTTCGACGAACGGCATGCTGCTTCTGGAAGAAGTGAACATGCGGAACAACCGGCTGGCCCGGAACGGGGACAACGGCAATGTGGCTACTTTGGACTTGAGCTGGCAGGGCCGCCTGAAGAAACTGGACGTGAGGGGTACGGGGCTGACCCGTGTGAAACTGGCCACCGGTGCGCCCGTTGTGCAGTTATGCCTGCCGGACACGATTGAGGAACTGTTCCTGGAATATCTGACCAAGCTGTCCGACAGTGGCCTGATACTGGAAGGCATCAATAATGTGCGGGGCTACCGCTACACCAACTGCCCCGGCATCGACGGGTTCGCTATGCTGGAACGCCTTCACCAGGCCAGACTGAACGGCAGCGGCAAGCTGGAACGCTTCGTGCTGGAGATAGACCGGGAAGACGACGGAACCCTGCTGAAGAAGTATTACGACTACGGAACGTATACGCAGACGGGTGCCGTGGATGACCGGCATTCGGGACTGAGGGGCAAGCTGACCCTGACGAAGTATCTGGCTGATGAGGAACTGGAGAAGTATGCCGCCCGTTATCCGGAACTGACCATCAAGCAGCCGCCCTATACGATGATTGAGTTTGACGACAGTGTGGCCGACGATGCCAATGTTTCGAACCTGGACAACAAGACGGGGTACAAATTCGGCAATACGTACAAAATGAGCGGGCATGTGAATGCCATCCTGTCCAAGCGCCACCGCGTATTGGCCAAGGTGACCAGGATGCCCACGAGCCGGAAGGTGGAGATAGCCGGGCAGCAGGTGGAAGTGAACAACCCGGACGGGGAGATGACCTATTTCCCCCTGCATGACGAAAGCTCGAACTTCTATGCCGATGCGGAGGATATGAACGATTGCACGGTGGCGAAGCTGGACGGCAGCGAGGGAGACTGGATGATGTATGAGCCGTTTTACTGGAGCAAAGGCATCAACGATTATTTGAACAACAAGAAGTACGCCTGCTACAGCAGTTATCCGGAGGACGAAATGCCCCCGATTCCGGACGCGACGGTACTGACACTGGATGCCATCAAGGAGACACAGGGCGGCTGGCTGGGTGAACGCAAGATCATGAGCGGCAAGCCCACGCTGATGGAATCCTATACGACGGACAAGGCTTATTCCGTGTGCAAAGTGGACGTGTCGGGTTACAGACGTGTCCGCTTCCCGAGCGTTCCAGGAACAGGGCTTATCGGCAGTGTGTTTGCTGATGCGGAGGGAAACATCCTGAAGAGTATTGTGGTGCCGACCATCGGCTTGAAATTTGAAGCCGGCATGTATCTGATAGCAGACGTTCCGGAACGTGCTACAGCCCTGCATTTCTCCATTCTGAACACGGCAGAGTTTGACTGCGTGGTGCTGAGCAACAGCGACAAGATAGAGGACATGGAACCGGATTGGGTGGCCAATGAGGAACATCTGTGTGCCGTTGTGGGCAGTTCTGTAGTGGGCAGCAAGTTGCGTGCCTGCATAACCGGAGCTTCGACCACGGCAAGCATGACATGGACGGACTTCCACTATTACAGCCAGCAGCGTGGCATGCAGCAGATAGATGCCCTGATGCACAGCCGCATCGCGAACCTGAGCTATGCAAAGTACGGGCGTAGGGACATGCAGGAACAATGCGGTGCCGGTCAGCATAACAATAACCGGACAACGGGTGGAACGGCCGACCATGGAATGACAGACACCATCGGCTATGACGAAGCGTATGTCATCAACAACAAAATCACGAATTCGCTGATTGACGGCTTGGTGCATCAGTATGCCTGGTATAAGAGCCGGGACGAATACGGACAGGCGACCGTGGTGCAGGTGAACAATATCTGCTGCCTGGGCTACGAGGACATCTACGGCAACAAGTATGACATGATGGACGGCGTGGATCTGCCGAATGACAGCGGCAACCAGGGCAAATGGCGCATCTGGATGCCTGACGGCAGTATCCGTATGGTACAGGGCAAGAAGGACAGCGGTCAGTGGATTACAGGCGTGGCGCACGGCAAGTATATGGACATGGTTCCGGTAGGTAATTTGAACGGATCATCTTCCACCTACTATACCGACATGTACTGGATAAGCACCGCTACAGTCCGTGTGGTCTATCGCGGGTACAGCTATGCGTATGCGCTTGGCGGTGTGTCGTATGCGCATGCGTTTTACGATGCTTCGCTTACGAGTGCGAATGTCGGCTCGCGTCTGGCCTTCCGCGGCAAAATCGTCCGGGCGCAAAGCGTGGCAGCGTACAAGGCGATACGCGAGGTGGCGTAAGCGCAAAGCGCCAAAGCGTGGAGCGAAGCGACTAAAACGAAAGAACGGGATTCGGATGGTTTCCGAATTCCATTTAAAAGGTATTCAAATACCGGCGAAGCCGGTCGAAAAAATAGAATTTTGAGGTATATGAAAAAGATTATCGCATTTTTAAAAATGAGTAACCGTTACAAGCATCTTATCGGTGGTTTGATGGTAGGTCTATTGGGATTTACTCCTTGGACGGCCTTTTATGCTGCGGCCATTGCAGCTTCCTGTCTGGAACTGAAAGATACTCTTCGGGGAAGTCCTTGGGACTGGATTGATTGGGGGCTCACCGTCGCGGGTGGCAGTATATCCGTTTTATTTTGGATGATAGTGTAATTCGTTTATCTGTTTTGCCTGTTAAATCAGTAACTTTGCAAGCGGTAGAGTTCCCCAATAGTCCGTGTGGTCTATCGCGGGTACAACAATGCGAATGCGAATGGCGGTGTGTCGAATGCGAATGCGAATAACGATGCTTCGAATACGAATGCGAATGTCGGCTCGCGTCTGGAAATCTAACAAATCGGCGTACAGCAGCGGGGACGTGTCCCCGAAGCGGTGCCGAGGGGAGCAAGCCACAGCAACAGCACCAGAAAAGGTGGAAAGCTGAAAAATCACGCGTCGGGTGGAGTTTGGTAGGCTGTTATCAGTTCGAAGAAGTCAGACCCGGGGAAAGGAAGGCCCTCATCTTCCATGTTTATTAACCAATAGCTTATGCGCAGGGAAGGATATATTATCGAGGAAATCATCGAATACTCCAATATGTCGGAGGCATTCGATTCGGTACTTCGCGGAACCGATCGTAAGAGGTCAAGGCAGGGACGATTCCTGCTTGCCCATAGGGAGAAGATTATCACCGAACTGACGGCTTCCATTGCGGACGGCTCATTCCGGCTGGGCGGCTACCATGAGAGGGAAATTGAAGAATACGGTAAAAAACGTATTTTGCAGATCCTGTCCATGAAAGACCGCATCGCTGTGTTTGCCATCATGAATGTGGTGGACCGCCACCTGCAAAAACGTTATATCCGGACAACTGGTGCAAGCATCAAAAGGCGCGGTACTCATGACCTGATGAACTGCATACGTACCGATTTGCAAAAAAATCCGGAAGGCACGCTTTACGCATACAAATTTGACATCCGGAGGTTTTATGACAATGCGCGGCAGGACTTTGTTATGTGGTGCTTCCGGAGGGTGTTCAAGGACAAAAGGCTGTTGGTCTTGTTGGAGCGGTTTGTTAAGCTGCTGCCGGAAGGTATCAGTTTCGGACTGCGCAGTTCACAAGGGGCAGGAAATCTGCTTCTGTCTGTATTTTTAGACCACTATCTGAAGGATAAGTACGGGGTTCGTTATTACTATCGCTATTGCGATGACGGACTGGTACTCGGTAAAACGAAAGCGGAATTGTGGAAGATTCGTGATGCTGTTCACGGGCAAATGGGAAAAATAGACTTGGAAATAAAGCCGAATGAACGGGTGTTCCCTGTGGAAGAAGGCATTGATTTCCTTGGCTATGTTATCCGTCCCGACTATGTAAGATTGCGGAAACGCATCAAACAGAAGTTTGCCCGGAAAATGCACGAGGTAAAATCGAGAAAAAGACGGCGGGAACTGATTGCCAGTTTCTACGGCATGACGAAGCACGCCGACTGTAATAAGTTGTTTAAAAAATTAACAGGCAAAGAAATGAGAAGTTTTAAAGACTTGAATGTCGCTTACAAGCCGGAAGACGGTAAAAAGCGATTCCCCGGAGTGGTGGTAAGCATCCGGGAACTGGTAAACTTACCCATTGTAGTGAAGGACTTTGAGACCGGTATCAAAACCGAGCAGGGAGAAGACCGCTGTATTGTGGCCATCGAAGTGAACGGCGAGGCAAAGAAGTTCTTCACCAACAGCGAGGAAATGAAGAATATTCTCGCACAAGTAAAGGAAATGCCGGATGGTTTCCCGTTTGAAACGACCATCAAGACAGAGACATTCGGCAAAGGTAGAACCAAATACGTGTTTACATGAGAAGAGTTGAAGGAAGTTCCGGGGTTTCGCTGATGGAATGCACGAACCCGGTTAAAGACAAATGGCGCATCCGATGGGATGTGCAGGAAAAAGAGAACGGCTCTGCCTCCTACATGGAAGAGGAGTTCGGGCATAAGCCTACTGATGAGGAAATCCACACATTGGTTATGTCCTGGTATAACAGCCAGACTGATGCGGCTATCCTATCCGGATTCGCCTATAATGGTGCCCATGTATGGCTTTCTGTGGAGAACCAGTACAACTATAAGGCAGCATACGATTTGGCCGTTCAGACGGGCGGAGAAACCCTGCCAGTGACGTTTAAGTTTGGTTCGGATGAACAACCGGAATACCATACTTTTACTCAGTTAGAAGAACTGAAAGATTTCTATACAAAAGCAGTAGGATTCATTCAGACAGTTCTGGCTGAAGGCTGGGAAAAAAAGGACAAGTTCAATTTGGAATTATATCGGATTGAGTGATTGACAATCCCTTCGGGGGAGGGATAAAAAAAGCCCCCGGCCTGTTAATATAGACGCCAATCATTTATTAACACAAAACGCCACGAGAGTGCGCGACCGGGGGCAATGCCCTCTGCCGCACTCTCGTGGCGTTTTTACGCATTAAATAAATGATTGGCATTGCAAAAGTACAAAAATGATTGGATATGACATTGTTTGAAGCACTTAAATTTAACAGAGAACCGCTTGAAATGCTTATAAGTTTGGGCGGCAAGCAGGATGACCTTCGATTCATAGACTTATATACGGAGTATGAGGTCATGAAAAAACAAGGTGAAAAGACCACTTATGCAGTGGCGTTTTTGGCAAATAAATATTCGGTAAGCGAACGTAAGGTGTATGATGTTATCAAACGGTTTGGAAAGCACTGCACGCTCGGTGCAGTGTGATTGATGTGCCGGGGATGCCTTGTGTTGTCCGGTAGAGCTACCTTTGTACAACCAAAAATAAAGCTCATGAATAAGTATTACCAGACATTAGACAAGATACTCCAAACGGGCAAAATCCAGACCAATAGGAAAGGGCGTATCAAGTATCTATTAAACGAAAGGCTCATGCTAACCCCCGCTGATTTACTTGACATATTTGAAAGCCACGGGATAGCCAGGAAAAAGCTGAAAGAGGAATTGAAACTGTTTATGCAAGGAGTCCGGGATGTGGAAAAATACAAAGAGGCAGGGATTACCTGGTGGGATTATTGCGGCCATACCCTTGTAAACAGCTATCCAACTTACTTTGAAAAGCTTCCACCCCTCATAACCAGGATTAACCGGGAAAAGCGCAACAGCAAGAATTATGTCCTGTTTCTTGGAGAAACCGGGGTGGAAAGCAACCAGGCACCCTGCCTGAGTCTTGTGCAGTTCCAAATTGATGAGGGAGAATTGGTGCTATCTGCATATCAGCGTAGTTCTGATGCGAACCTTGGGCTTCCGGCTGATATTTATCATCTTTATCTGATGGCAAGGCAGGTGGAGCTTCCCCTGAAGTCCATAACCCTTGACCTTGGAAATGTGCATATATATGAAAATAACATTGACCGGACTCTGGAACTGTTATCCGGAGTTGAAAACATTAAATTTGACTTGAACGTATGAAGAATATGAATTTATCTGCACCACTGCCATTTGTAGGCCAAAAAAGAATGTTTGCTAAAGAGTTTATTAAAGTTTTGGAACAGTTCCCTGAAGATACCGTGTTTGTGGACTTGTTTGGCGGTTCCGGACTTCTTTCGCATATAGCCAAAAGAAGCAAGCCCGATGCTACTGTTGTCTACAATGACTTCGACAACTACCGGTTCAGACTGAAAAATATCCCACAGACAAATAAACTGCTTGCCGATATTAGGGAGCTGGTGGGTAATTCGATACCCAAACATAAACCAATTAAAGGGGAACTTAGAGAACGCATTTTTAAACGTATCGAGGAAGAAGAACTAAATGTTGGGTACGTGGATTTTATAACCTTATCATCCTCACTTATGTTCTCCATGAAGTATAAATTGTCTGTAGCCGAAATGCGCAAGGAAGTCCTTTATAACAACATTCGCAAGACCGGTTATCCGGAGTCTTCTGACTACTTAAAAGGGCTTGAAATTGTATCATGCGACTACAAAGCAGTATTCAACCAATATAAGGATGTTCCCGGAGTCGTCTTTTTAATTGATCCGCCTTATCTTTCCACTGATGTTGGTACGTACAATATGTATTGGCGCTTGTCTGATTATTTGGATGTTTTAAAGATACTCGAAAAGCATTCCTTCGTTTATTTCACATCCAATAAATCCTCCATACTTGAACTGTGTGAATGGATTGGAGCAAACAAAACCATTGGCAATCCTTTTGAGGGTTGTACAAAAAAGGAATTCAATGCCCACATGAATTATTCTGCCGAATATACAGACATGATGCTGTATAAGAAACAGGAAAAATTAGTTCATAAAACAGCTGCTTAGCACTGAACAAAGATACAATTTTTCAAGTAGAAGGCCAAACTTTTGAGCCTTATTTTAATGCCGTTATAAAGCCATTTTTTATGAAATTATAAAGCCGAAACAGAGGTCATTACAAAACTTTTGTTTCGGCTTTTTGAGTGTTGCGCGCTTTCCTTTTTTGAACGCTTCGTTTTGTCCTTTTCCCTGAAAATCGAACGCTTCGTTTCGGATTCTGCGGAAATTTGGATTTGCGGATTATATAAGACAATCACTATAGCACAAGCTTATCATATCGAACAAAATCTTTTCCAGATAAGCATCAGCAATCCAGGAGAACCCATACCTGAAAACAAGCTGAAACATTTATTTGAAAGGTTTTATGAAGGAGAATACCGCAAATTCCACACCATTGGTACAGGAATAGGACTCTCTCTGACTAAAGACCTTACCCTCCTGCATCACGGACAAATAAAAGTGGAGAATGACAAAGAAAAAGGGAATACGTTTACCGTATTAATACCCATAAATAAAGATGCATATAGCAAAGAAGAAATTGACGAAGAAAACGAAAGTCACGAAACGTTAGAATCAAACATGCCACAGGAAACAACAGAGTATTTATCTGCTAATGCTATCCAAACATTTCCAGCCCATAGTCCCGATAAAGAAAAACCGTCCTTGCTGTTCGTGGAAGACAATGAAGAACTGCGGAATGTAATGCGACGTATCCTTACAGATTATTTTAACCTTACAGAAGCTTCCTGCGGTGAAACAGCTTTGATCCAACTGGAAGACAAAGACATAGATATCATCGTGTCTGATGTCATGATGCCAGGAATGGATGGATTTGAACTATGTAAAAAAGTAAAAGAAAAATTCGAAACAAAACATATTCCATTCATCCTGTTAACAGCTAAAACTAGCGATATTGACAGAATAGAAGGATACGAAGCGGGGGCCGACGGATATATATGCAAACCTTTGAATATTCCGGTCTTGCTTGCCAAAATAGACAACCTGCTGAAGAAAAGTGGGTCTCAAAACGGTAATTCCAAAAAACAACTGGTTTTCGAGGCCAAGCATGTGGATTATACAAGTCTAGATGAAGAATTCCTAAAAAAAGCCGTCGAATGTGTCAATGCACACTTGAGTGATATGGATTTCGATACAGTAACATTTGTCAAGGAAATGCAAATGTCCAGAAGTACATTAAACGAGAAACTGAAGCAACTGACCGATATGACACCACTGGCATTCATATCAAGCATACGCCTGCAGGCTGCATTTCGCCTATTGGAAGAAAAGAAAAAAATACGAGTTTCCGAACTGGCCTATGCTGTAGGCTTCAATGACCCCAAATACTTTAGCCAATGCTTCAAGAAAAAATTTGGTTTTCTACCTAAAGAATATACCATAAACAAGGAAAACAACAACGAATAAAGAATCAGCCTCACCGGAAATGGATGAAAAAACAGCAGAAAAGGATGAAATTTTAGTTTTTATCCTTTTCTGCTATTTTTTCATCACCCCATCGTCTTCATAAAACTAATTTTGAGCTTGCTCAATCAAAGAAAGCAAACTTAAACATTAATATTATGAAACGTAGAAAACTAACTGTAAGTAAAATGTTAGCTTTAGGATTGCTCATATCCTATTCAACTCACATTGAAGCTAACATTGCCAACGAAACAACCGGTATTCAACAAAACAACGCGTACAAAGTTTCTGGAGTTGTCACCGACACGAATGGAGAACCTGTTATTGGAGCCAGCATTGTGGAAAAAGGTACATCTAATGGAACAATCACAGACCTTGATGGGAAATTCGTACTCGAAGTCAGTGCAGGAGCCACATTAAATATATCTTATATAGGCTATAAAAGCCAAGAAGTGAAAGTTGACCGCAATGGATTATCACTGAAGCTCACCTTAAAAGAAGATACTGAAACATTGGACGAAGTCATCGTAGTAGGATACGGAACTGTCCGTAAAGCTGACTTGGCAGGTTCCGTGGCCGTCATGGACAACAAATCCTTCAAAGACCAGCCTGTAACCCGTATATCTGAAGCTCTGCAGGGGCGTGTTTCCGGCGTGCAGGTAGAAAATAGTGGAGTGCCTGGCGGAGACATCCGAATCCGTGTCCGTGGAGCCAATTCTGTGAACCTCAGCAATGAACCTTTATATGTAGTGGATGGTATCGTCCGTGAAGGAGGTCTAAGCGGGCTGAACACTGACGATATCAAATCTATTCAGGTTTTAAAAGATGCCTCCTCTACTGCCATATATGGTTCTCGAGGCGCCAATGGTGTGGTATTGGTTACAACAAAGACAGGTGTGGCCGGACAAACTCAAATTACGTTTGATGCATCAGTAGGAGTATCCAACGTATATAAGCACTATGATATGCTCAGCCCTTACGAATATGCCGAAGCGTACAATTTCTGGTATCCAGGAAACGGTTACTCTGACAGCGAACTGGAAGCCCTCAAGACAGGAAAGAAAGGGATAAACTGGCAGGATGAAATGTTCCGTTCCGGCTTGGTACAGAACTACAAACTGGCCCTTTCAGGAGGTAGTGAGAAAACACAGTATTACGTTTCTGCAAACTATGTGAACGAGCAAGGTGTACTGCGTTATTCCGACAATGAACGATACTCCGCACGTGTCAACTTAAATTCAGACGTAACAAAATGGCTGACAGTTACCACCGACATACAATTCACTCATGGCGTAAGAAACGGAAACACCTACATTGCCAGTAAAGGAAATCCTATATTCAATTCATTGAACTATGACCCAACCATGGACATGTTCACTGAAGATGGAAAATATAATGTAGGTAAAAACACAACTGGAGGTAACCCGCTGGCAGCCATCGAGGCCACAGACAATGAACTGCGTACTTATGCGGCCACCGGTAACCTGTCTCTGCGATTCAAGATTATCGACGGATTGACATTTACGACCACAAACGCTTTCGATTACCAAGATAACAAATCTTATTCCTTCTCTTCTGCTAAATCAGGCCCCACAGCCATCAGCAGTATGGGAAACAGCGATGCTTTCCGGATGATGCTGCAATCAACGAATAATTTCACTTACATGAAAAAATTCGGCAAGCACAACCTGACTGCTACGGCTGTATGGGAAGCTACTTCTACTGAATATCGTAACATGAATATCGGCGGAAACAATCTTTCAACCGAAGCCGTAGGATGGTGGAACGTAAATATGGCAAGTACAAAAACATTAGGAAACAGCTATTCAAGAGAAACATTGCTATCTGGCGTAGGACGTGTGATTTACAACTACAATGACCGATACACTTTAACTGCTACATTCCGTGCCGATGGTTCTTCCAAATTCAGCACAGACAAATGGGGATACTTCCCGTCTATCGCAGTAGCATGGGATATCAGTAATGAACCTTTCCTGAAAGACTTTAAAGCCTTACAAAACATGAAGTTACGTGCCAGCTATGGTGTAATTGGTAATCAAGGTATCAGTTCATACTCTACTCTTGGATTGTTAGGACAAGCTTATACCAACTATGGAACTTCTTCTCAATTGTATTATGGCTATTGGCCTACATCACTGCCAACCCCTGATGTGACCTGGGAAAAGACCAAACAATTTGACTTGGGACTGGAATTTGCGGTATGGAACCAGCGCTTGTCATTCTCATTCGACTATTTCTACAAACGTACAGTCGACTGCTTGATGCAGGAACCTATTCCTGGATATAATGGAGGCGGCAATTACCTTGCAAATGTAGGACGTATTGACAACAAAGGTATCGACTTCTCTATCAATGCCCGCCTTGTTCAGACAAAAGACTGGCAATGGAACTCCACTTTGACAGGTACCTACCTGAAGAATGAAGTAAAAAGCTTAGGAACTAATGAATATATTTACGGAAAAACTCCGGCAGACAAGATGGCCGATGAATCTACTATCGTCATGCCAGGATACAGCATTGGTTCTTTCTATGGATATGTATGGGAAGGAATCAGCAAAGATGGTAAAAACGTATATGCAGATTTGAACAACAACGGAAGTATCGATGCCGGCGACCGTACCGTAATCGGTAACGCAAATCCGAACTTCACCTTTGGATGGAACAATACAGTAAACTATAAGAACTGGGATTTAAGCATGTTCCTGACTGGAGCCTTTGGAATGGACCGTTTGAACCTGGTACGCTATGCCATGTCTACCTCCATCTCGGATGCATCCTTCATCAACACAAAAGAAGCATACGAATACAACTGGGATGTCAATCCGAACAATGCTAAATTTGCATCCTTACTGAACGGAGGAACTAACTATGCAAACTCAACTCAATGGGTAGAAAATGCCAGCTATGTACGCTTGGCTAACTTAAGTGTAGGATATACTTTCCCTAAATCTAAGACTAAATTTGCAGATATCCGCTTGTCTGTCAGCTGCCAGAATCTGTTTACCATTACCAAATATAAAGGTATGGATCCTACAGCCTCAGCCTTTACAGACGACTCTTCAAAGAGTGTGGATGTGAGCAGCGGTGTAGATATAGGTGGTTATCCCACTCCTAGGACTTTCACCTTTGGTGTAAAGATGAATTTCTAATATCAACAATGCATAGAACTTTTAATAAATCGATCATTATGAAAACAAAGATATTTATAAGCGCATTAATGGCTTGTGCAGTGGCCATGACCTCTTGCAGTGACTTCCTGACCGAAGACCCGAAGGGACAAATGGTACCCGAAAATTACTTCACCTCACAAAACGACCTGGATGGTGCCATCAACGTACTATATGCCCAAGTGCAATATTCCATTAACGGTACACATACCTTATCTCCTAACTGGATGGGAGACGACTTGACCGCACTCACAAGTGGAAACAAAGATGTATATCGGGAATTCGACAGCTACAAAGTGAATGATAACAATGCCGATTCAAAAAGTGCATGGAACACCAACTATGCAATCATAAAAGCTGCCAACTTTATTGTTAATAACGTAGAAAAAGTTCCCACAACTGAAGACGAAATTAATATTGGAAAAGGACAAGCACTCTTTTGGAGAGCTGTAGCTTACTTTAAACTGGTACGCTGGTACGGAGAAATTCCTTTGATTCTTACCACGGATTTGGATTTCAATGTCAAAAAATCTACAATAGCACAGATTTATGCTCAAATATGCAGCGACCTGGAAGAGGCTGAACGTATTTTACCTTATGCCTATACCTCTTCTCCACGGGTTGCAGACGGACTGAACAACTATATAAACAAAGGTGCTGCACAAGCGGTATTGGCCGCCGTTTATATGGCTCGGGCGGGCTACCCACTGAATGAAACCTCTTACTATAGCAAAGCAGCCCAAATGGCTAAAGCTGTAATAGATGGTGTGAACAATAGCAACTACTATTACAAACTGGAACCCAATTACAAAGACCGGTTCATGTATGTATCCAACCCTTACTCACAAGAAGGTGTAGTAGCTGTCAAATTCAACAAAGACAACCCATGGGGATGGTCGGGATTAGACTCTTGGAACTCCGTTTGTCAGGCATACGAATCTGTCACCAACGGCGGATGGGGGGATGCCGTAGGAGAAATCAAATATTGGAAAGAAATGCCAGAAGGACCTCGAAAAGATGCTATTTATGGAAGTGACGGAGGTAAGATCTTGGTTGAAAAGAACACCTATAAAGATAAGCTGATTGATTGGTATCAGAAAGATGATAAAGGTACATTCATTCTCAGTGAATGTCATCCGATGTTCCGCACCTTACTATATGGAGGAGGTACAGATGGTAGCGCAATGAATGACTATAATGACCGGGAGTATACAATGAACAACGGTATCTGTAGCCAAACATTATATTTGGTTTCATACAGTGAAGTTCTGCTATGGTATGCTGAAGCACAAGCACGTAGCGGGTCTGTAAATGAAGAAGCCAAACAATGTTTACAAAAAGTGCTAGACCGTGCATACGGAAAAGGAGTAGACAAAGCGGAAAATTATGCCAATAACCCGACAACATTTGCAGACAAATGTTTAAAAGAGCACGGATATGAAGTCACAGGATATTATGTAGCTCTCGTGGTTCGGGCCAATGACCAGCTTCGTATGAATGATCTTAAAAACACATTTGCTTCACGCCAGGCAAATACTCCAGTAGAAGTCGCTCCAGGCGTATCTTTGACAGAAGGTGTGGAAGTGACAGGCAGCTGGAATGATTCACGCAACTATGCCACAATTCCTTCATTTGACGCTGATCTGAACGAAAACTTGAAATAAATTATTTTAAATAAAAGTCACAGGAAAAGTTCTATCTACCTGTGACTTTTTTATTTTTCTCAATCTAACCCGATTCATGAAAATAATAAAAAACCTTTTTATAATCGTATCCCTATGTGCAATCGGATGTACTTCTGCTCCTCCCATATATTATTTGGATGCCACAAATGGAGACGATACGAATACTGGAATGTCTGCAAATCATGCATGGAAGACACTGAAGCGAACAGAAAATCTTTCTTTGGAACAGGGAGCCAAATTGTTGTTAAAACGTGGAGAGACCTTCAAAGGAGAACTGAAAATAACCGGGAAAGGAATTGCTCAAAATCCCATTATCATTGATGCTTATGGTGAAGGAAAACAAAAGCCACGCATTATAGGTAATGATTCTTCCAAGTATGCTGTATGCATCTCTAATTCTGATTATCTAACTATCCAAAACTTGGAAATAATCAATACAGGAGAAAAAGCCTTGGCTGGACGTACAGGGCTAAAAGTGGAATGCATGAATTATGGTGTATCACATAACATCAGAATTAATAATATTACCGTACGGGATGTCAACGGCTCTCTTGTCAAAGAAGAAGGAGGAGGCAGTGGAATTCTGATTGTCAATGGCGGCGACAGTATTCGTTCCCGCTTTGACAGTCTGACGATTGAAAATTGCCATATCCTACGCTGTGCGCGCAATGCCATAATCTGGAGCGGATATTACGACCGGAAAAACTGGTATCCGAATACCCACACCATCGTAAGAAAAAATCTCATTGAAAAAGTTCCAGGCGATGGAATTGTTCCCATTGGATGCGACAGCACACTGATTGAATATAATCTTATGTGCGATTCTCCCGACACACTTCCTATGACAGAAGCAGCTGCAGGAATCTGGCCTTGGAGTTGCGACAATACTATCATACAATACAATGAAGTGAGTCATCATAAAGCACCCTGGGACGCCCAAGGGTTTGACTCTGACTACAATTGTCAGAACACCCTCATACAATACAATTATAGTCATGACAATTATGGAGGAATGGTCTTAATATGTAATAGCGGAGAAGCTGGAGATTATAGTTGTGGCAATATCGGAAGTGTAATTCGATATAATATCAGCATCGGTGATGGAATACGCCCCAAAGAAACAAGGCAAGGGATGTTCTCACCTAGTATCCATATTGCAGGTCCAGTAAAACGAACCTTAATTGAACGAAATATTGTACATGCCAACCATAAACCATACGCTACCACAGACCGAACAATGATTACTTCTGATTCATGGAGTGGATACGCAGACAGCACCAGCTTCCGGCAAAATATTTTTTACGCTGCAGAAGAAAGTCGTTTTGATTTGACCTTTTCAACTCACAATATCTTCCAGCAAAATGTTTATATTGGCAAATTCAAAAACCAGCCGGAACACACCTCTAATCTCAAAGCAGAAAATATTTACAAAACAAAAGTCCTAGATATATCTGCTGAAGGATACAAAGGTTTGTATCATCTTATGGATTCTATGACAATAAAAGGCCGTAAGCTTCATTACATAAATCCAGAACTTGCTGAAACTTTTTTCAATACGATATTCGTAGAAGCTAAATAACAATTATCCCCTCATTCTCCTATACCAGAAAAATGAGGGGATAATTGTCTTTCATGAATCAACGCCCAAAACGTTCTTTCAATTTGGCAAGCATATCTTTGGTCATAGCATCCAGGTCATATTCCGGTTGCCATCCCCATTCCTCGCGGGCACAGGTATCATCCAAGGAATTCGGCCATGATTCGGCAATAGCCTGACGCAAGGGATCCACCTGATATTCCATTTCAAAATCTGGAAGATACTTCCGTATCTGCTGATAAATAGTGTCCGGCTCAAAACTCATGGAAGCGATGTTAAATGAGTTACGATGTACCAGTTTTGTCGGATCCGCTTCCATTATTTCGATTGCTGCCCGCAAAGCGTCCGGCATATACATCATGTCCATATAAGTGCCTGCCGCAATCGGACAAACAAACTTTTCACCTTTTGCTGCCGAATAATAAATATCTACCGCATAGTCAGTAGTTCCACCTCCCGGAGGAGTCACATAAGAAATCAATCCCGGGAAACGTACCGAACGGGTATCGACTCCAAAACGTGTAAAATAATAGTCGCTCAGCAATTCTCCAGAAACTTTTGTCACGCCATACATAGTCTTAGGGCGCTGTATGGTGTCCTGAGGGGTCTTGTCTTTCGGAGTTCCGGGACCAAACGAACCGATAGAACTCGGCGTAAAGACGGCACAATTCTTTTCACGAGCCACTTCCAACGTATTGAACAGACCGCCCAATCCGATTTTCCAAGCCAGCTGAGGTTTGTTTTCAGCTACGGCTGAAAGCAAGGCCGCCAGATTATAGATGGTATCCACCTGATATTTCGTTACCGCATCGGCTATTTGCTGCGAATTGGTTATATCCACAATGGCAGAAGGACCAGATTCTTTCAGTTCTCCTTTTGGTTCTGCACCCGGAATATATCCTGCTACTACATTGCCCGTATAGCTCTTTCTCAAAAGCATCGTAAGCTCCGAACCAATTTGTCCGGTAGCCCCAATTATTAAAATATTTTTCATCTACATGCTAGATTTTAAAATTACAAGGCAAATATACAAAAGTTATCATAGATAAAATAAAAATACGCTGCTTCTTTTTTCTAAATAAAAAAAATTGCATCTTTGCATAAGCAAAAACCTTAATATCAATATATGTATACCAATTTTAGAGATTTCCTGAAGAAGGAACTTGCCGACATCGAAGCTGCCGGCTTATATAAAAAAGAACGTATTATAACCACTCCACAGCGCGCAGACATCAAAGTCAACGCAGGAGAGGAAGTGCTTAACTTCTGTGCCAATAACTATTTGGGACTTTCAGACAACAAACGCCTGATAGAGGCAGCCAAAAAAGCAATGGACACACATGGCTACGGAATGTCGTCCGTACGTTTTATCTGTGGTACACAGGACATTCACAAGCAGCTGGAAGCAGCCATTTCCGACTATTTCCACACTGAGGACACCATTCTGTACGCAGCTTGTTTTGATGCCAACGGTGGTTTGTTCGAGCCTTTGTTCACTGAAGAAGATGCCATCATCTCGGACGCACTGAACCACGCTTCCATCATTGACGGCGTACGTTTGTGTAAAGCCAAACGCTATCGCTATGCCAATGCCGACATGGCTGATCTGGAACGTTGCCTACAGGAAGCACAAACTCAACGCCACCGCATTATCGCTACCGATGGTGTATTTTCCATGGACGGAAACGTAGCTCCCATGGATAAGATTTGTGAACTTGCAGAAAAGTACAATGCCTTGGTAATGGTGGACGAATCACATTCTGCAGGAGTGGTAGGACCTACCGGACACGGTGTAGCAGAACAATTTGGAGTCTATGACAAGATTGACATTTTCACAGGTACATTAGGGAAAGCATTTGGTGGTGCCATGGGTGGATTTACAACAGGAAAGAAAGAAATCATCGATATGTTACGCCAGCGTTCTCGTCCTTACTTGTTCTCGAATTCCGTGGCTCCAGCCATCATAGGGGCAAGCTTGGAAATGTTCCGTATCTTGAAAGAAAGCAATGCACTACACGACAAACTGATGGCCAATGTGGCTTACTTCCGTGACAAGATGATTGCTGCCGGATTTGACATCAAACCGACACAAAGTGCCATTTGTGCCGTCATGCTGTATGATGCAAAACTGTCACAAGACTTTGCAGTCCGCATGCAGGAAGAAGGTATCTACGTCACAGGATTCTACTATCCGGTTGTACCCAAAGGACAAGCTCGTATCCGTGTACAGCTTTCTGCCGGTCATGAACAATACCATTTGGACAAGGCCATCCAAGCCTTTATCAAAGTGGGAAAAGAATTAAACGTCATAAAATAACCTTCTACTAAAGAATCACATATTCGGAAGGCTGTCTTTTCATCACGAGATTGAAAGGGCAGCCTTTCCTTCAGAATCCTTCACAGCTGCCACATTCCACATTTCTTTTATTTTTCAACCTGACTTCCCGGCCAGTTTACCAGATATAACTTCTCTGTAGCCCGAGTAAAGGCAGTATAAAGCCAACGGAAATAATCGGGTGAAAGCATTTCTTCAGTCACATATCCCTGATCCAGAAACACCCTCTTCCACTGTCCGCCTTGCGCCTTATGGCAGGTTACCGCATAAGCATATTTTACCTGCAACGCATTGTAATAAGGGTCTTCCTTCATTTTTTTCATCCGCTCACGCTTTGTAGGCAAATCAGCATAATCCTCCAAGATGGCATAAAACAAACGGTCGTTCTCTTCTTTCGAAAGAGAGGGAGAGTCTGAATGCAAGGTATCCAGTAAAATTTTTACCTCCAGTTCCAAATCGTCATAATCCGGAAAAGCAAGAAGCACATCTGCAAACCGGAATCCATACATCTCACGAACACGACGAACCCGACGGACAACCGCCACGTCCCCATTGGCAATAAAATCAAACTCTTTGCAATCTGTCCCCCAGAAATAATTATTTTTCGCCACCATCAGCACATCCCCTCCATTCAATTCGTCTTCACGAAAAAGAATGCTGTTGCGTATTCCTTTATTATATAAAGAGGCCCGTTTATTAGAACGACAAATAACAATCGTTTCGTCCAACCCGACATGGTCGTAACAGTCATTAATGGCTTCTATCAATTCATTGCCAGGCAATCGACAGATGTCCGAAAAACCTTTACATTTTACCTGGGGATATTCAAAAAAATCCTCTTTAATGATACGCGCACGCAATGCTGTCGCATTCCATAAAATTCCCGACGCCACACTTTGTCTCACCACCTCTGTCAATTCACATTCTGTCACTTCCAACCCATATCCCTGCAACATAGCCACAGAAAGAGCCGGACTTTCTTCCTCTCCAATCGGTGGAAGCTGGGCAGTATCACCTACCAACATCAACCTGCACCCCATCCCGTTATATACATATTGAATAAGATCATCCAGCAAACGTCCACTACCAAAATGTGCGCCGGACAACCCCTCATTCGCAATCATGGAAGCCTCGTCGACAATAAATAACGTATGGCGATATAGATTCGGATTGGCGATGAAATTGTCTGTTTCGTTCGAAAACATCTTCTGACGATATATTTTCTTATGTATCGTAAAGGCAGGATGTCCCGCATAAGAAGAAAAAACCTTTGCCGCTCTCCCTGTAGGTGCCAACAATACCGTTTTCCATTGCAACTGGTCAAGCGTACGGACTAATGCCGCAGTCAATGTGGTCTTACCGGTCCCCGCATAGCCTTTCAGTAAAAAAACACTATCTCCAGAAAGGGACAACAAGAAATCTGCAAAACTTTTCACCGCTTTTTCCTGCTCTTCTGTTGGTTTATAGGAAAAATTTCGCTTAATTTGCTGCGATAAATCATTATTTAACATAAAGTCCGTATAAAAAGTTTACCTAAGATTGACGTGGTTCAAGTAAATTATTTATTTTTGCGCTACGAATATAAACTAAAAAAACAATATTATCATGAAAACAGTTATTAATCTTGTGTTGGCCGCCTGTGTTATTTGCTTGGTATATATATGCTACGGCAGTATTATGGGCCCTATTAACTTCGACAATGAGAAAAAAGTCAGAGAAAAAGCTATTATCGCTCGTCTGATTGACATCCGTAAAGCACAGCAGGAATATCGTACTGTCCACAATGGAGCATACACTGCCAGCTTTGATAGCTTGATTGCTTTCGTAAAAACTGCAAAACTTCCGTTCATCATGAAAGTCGGTTCTTTGACAGACGACCAGTTGAACAATGGAATGACTGAAAAGAAAGCAATGGACTTGATTAATAAAGCAAAGAAAACAGGTAACTGGAGTGAAGTAGAAAAAGAAGGTCTGCAGAACTTCCGTCGTGATACAATGTGGGTAGCCGTAATGGATACAATTTTTGAAAAAGGCTTCAATCCGGATTCTTTGGCATACGTTCCTTATGGAAATGGAGCTAAGTTTGAAATGGCTATCCGTCAGGACACTACTAAGTCAGGTGCTCCTTTGAACTTGTTCCAGGCCCAGGTAGGATATGATGTATATCTGAAAGGACTGAACGAACAGGAATTAATCAACCTGAAAGACATGCAGTCTAAACTGGGTAAATATTGCGGTTTAAGAGTTGGTGATATCGAACAACCGAACAATAACGCAGGAAACTGGGAATAATTCTATGGCCCAACCCATTGATTTTAATAAATCAGAACAGTATATATTATCCATCCGTCTAAGTACGGATGGATTTTCTTTTTCTATCTATCACCCTCAACAGGAGAGTGAAGTCTATTTCAGCGCTTCACCTGTCAATACACAGCGGTCTATGGCTGCCAATGTAAAAGCCTATTTGACAGAAACAGAAGAATTGAAACATCCCTTCAAACAAGTTAATATTCTCATTCATACTTCGCGCTACACCACCGTTCCTCTAGAATTATATGAAGATGAACAGACTGAGCTATTGTTCTACCAGAATCTTCCTGCTCAAAACAATGAAGTCATTTTATGCAATATTTTAGGTAAAAGCAACGTTGTGATTCTTTTTGGACTGGACAAGCTGACACACCTATTCCTGACCGAACATTTCCCAAATGCCCGGTTATTTGCTTCTATCAGTCCGCTTGCAGAATACTTCTCACATAAATGCAAACAAAATGAAGAGCGGAAACTGTTTGCAATCTTTCATCCTGAAAGCATGGAAGTTATTGGATTTGAAAAGGAGAAATTAATTCTACTAAATACATATTCCACCCCCACTATCCACGATTCATCCTACTACCTGCTCAATGTGTGGCAACAGGCCGGATTCGACCAGGAAAAAGATACGCTATATATTCATGGAAGCAGCCGAATGGCACAATGGGAAGAACTTCTTCTCCTGCTACAAAAATATATACGAAAACTTTTTATCATTAACCCACAAATGGAATTCAATGACTCCGGCCTCAGCCGTATCAAACAAATTCCATTTGACATGCTATCTTTAATCTCATGCGAGTAATCAGCGGAATATACAAACGGAGACGTTTTGACGTCCCCCATACATTCAAAGCACGTCCTACCACGGATTTTGCTAAAGAAAATCTGTTTAACGTACTCAACAACTACATCGACTTCGAAGATGGAGTAACTGCCCTTGACCTCTTTTCAGGGACAGGAAGCATCAGTATCGAACTGGTATCCAGAGGCTGCGACCAAGTGATATCCGTAGAAAAAGACCCACAACACCATGCCTTCATCAGCAAAATCATGAAGGAAGTAAAGACAGACAAGTGTCTCCCCTTGAGAGCAGACGTATTCAAATATATCGAAAAATGCGGCATGCAATTCGACTTTATCTTTGCCGATCCACCGTATGCCTTGGAAAAACTTGCCAGTATTCCCGACCTGATTATCCAATATAACCTGCTCAAACCCGAAGGGATTTTTGTATTGGAACACGGAAAGAACCTCAGTTTCGAACAGCATCCCTGTTTTTTTGAACATCGGCATTATGGAAGTGTCAACTTCTCGTTTTTCAGAGTAAAGGAGCAAACAGACGAACTACAGACTCTGTGACCTTATTCTTCCAAGATCGCTTCTCCCAAACTCTAGCCGAAAGCAAGATACAATCTTTCTGGTCGGCCAAAAAGATTTCACGCAAAGCCAATGCAGTCTCCTTATCATAGAAGAAGGCATTGGCTTCAAAATTATGTTCAAAACTACGGAAATCCATATTGGTTGACCCTACTGTAGAAAGTTCATCATCGCACACCATGAGTTTGGAATGCAAAAACCCTTTCTTATACAGATAAATCTTGACACCCGCTTTCAACATCTCAGACAAATAAGAAAGAGAGCCCTTGTGAATCAACCAAGAATCTCCCCTTTTAGGAAGCATAAGCCGTACATCCACACCGGACAATGCCAAAGTCTGCAAAGCCGTCATAATCTCTTCATTGGGAAGGAAATAGGGCGTTTGTACATAGAAATATCGCCTCGCCCCACATATTGCCATCATCAGTCCCTGCATGATATCACGCCATTCACCCACCGGGTCGGAAGTGACAATCTGGGCTAAGACATTACCTTTCACCTGAATTTTCGGGAAATAAGCTTCAGAAGTCAGCAACGTACGGTCGATTGCAAACCAATCAGTCAGAAAAGCTGTCTGTAATCCATATACAGCCTTCCCTTCAAGCCTGACATGCGTATCTCTCCACACCCCTTTACCCAGCCCTTTCACATAACGTTCAGCCAGATTCATCCCCCCTATAAAGCCTACACAGCCATCAATTACCACAATCTTGCGATGATTACGGTAATTTACCTTACTGGTAAACTGAGGAAAACGGACCTTCAAGAATGAGAGAGTCTCAATACCCTCACAAAGCATCTGTTCATAGAAATCATGAGGAACTCTCCAGCAGCCTACATCATCATACAGTACACGTATCTTCACTCCTTCACGAGCACGGTCAATTAAAGCATCACGTACCAATCTGCCCACGGCATCGTCTTCAAAGATATAGAATTCCAGGTGAATGTGATGATGTGCCCGGTAAATGGCTTTTAGTAAATCCGACACCATAGACACCGCATCCGTGTACACCGTTACCTTATTTCCCGCAAAAGGCAAAGCGTTGTTTACATGATTGAAAAAATCCATCAGACGTTGTTTCCCATGTTCACCTCCTACCGGCAATTGTGCCTGATAAGCAGCCATCGGACGCTTGCTCAAACGGGCATATCCCTTCCGGCTAATCAACCGTTCCTTTCGCGTGCTCCGCCCAAAAAACAAATAGAAAATCAATCCTGCAATCGGAAGAAAGAAAAGAACCAGAATCCATGCCATGGTCTTTACCGGGCTACGGTTATCAAGAATCACGACAAAGATGGTCGTCAGTATCACTGCAAAATAGAGGAAATAGGCTGCGGCCACAAAGATACTATTCCAGACTGCTACATCCATCAGACTTTGGTTTCCAACAAAAATACAAGTTATTTGGAAAAAAGCAAAAGAAATGCCACAAAAGTCAGATACAACTTTTGCGGCATTTCTTCTTTCCGAATATCAGAATCGGCGAGGTCCATGTCCTCCTCCAGGACCGAATCCCGGACCTCCAGGACCACCCATACGGGGACCAGCACCTTTTCCACCAAACAAATTCAGACGATAGATAAAATGAACCATGCAGTAACTATAGATTGCATTGTACTCTGTATCACTTCGCATCGCCGCACTGATTACACGGCTGATATTGCTCTGGTTCCGTAAAATATCATAGAACTGAATGCTGACTGTTGCCGCATTCCCTTTCAGGAAATCTTGTGAAATCTGTGCATTCCAAATCAACTCATCCCGGTTCATGCTCGCATCAGCATATCCACGACGTGAATTCTGAGAAATATCGGTAGCAATCGACATATTCCAAGGCAAGCGGACATTCGTACTGGCACCATAGGAGAACTGATAAGTATCCATGTTATTCTCCTCCTGAAAACTGTTGCGAGAATGTGTGTAAGCCAACGAACCATTCAGTGAGAACTCCCACCAGTCATTCCGATAAGTTCCTCTCAAACGTTCACTCAAAGAAAGCTGACGCGTCTTGTTTTTATCAGATGCACCCTGTGACTGCGTATCACTCATATAACTTACAATATTGTTATAACGCGCCATCGTGAAAGTATTAATCGTATATTTCTTATTTCGCAAAGCCGTGTTTGACCCTAAAATACCAAACAAGTTCCAGTTTCCATTAATGTTTTCCGGCTGGGTAATTGTTCCACCAGTTGTCGGGTCGTATGTACTACGGTTACTGATACTGTTCATCACGTTCTCAAACCGGAAGTGCGTCATGATACCCCGTTGCTTCTTCGTATCAAACGTATTATAGAAAGCCATGAAAGTATTCGTAAATGCCGGCTTCAATCCCGGATTTCCCCGACGAATATTCAGCGGGTCGGTTGTATCCTCAATCGGAAGCAAATCAGTCATACTCGGCTGAGAACTTCTTCCCCGATAGTTGATTCGCAACTGGCTGGTTTTCGAGAAATTATAACGAAAGTCAAAGGTCGGCGTAAAATTGAAGACATTACGGATAGCCACCGTATCCAGCTGATCCTTCTTGTAAGACAGTTTAGATTTCTGAGGCTGGAAAGAGAATCCAGCATTCAAACGCATTTTCTCACGAATCCATCTCAAAGAAATATCCGCTTGGTGATTATAGTAAGTGTACTGTGCACTCTTACTGTTCTGTGTATCCAGTTCTCCCGTATGGTCACCACCGAATCCCTGGCTAATGACCCAATCTTCAGGCATCGTATATGTTGAGTTGTCACTCTTCGAACGCTTGTATTGGAAATTATAGCTGAACTGCAGGAAACCACCCTTGAAAATCGGTTCACTGTACGTAAACCGGGCACTGTAATTGTAATTCAAGGTCGGTGTGGTAATGTAACGGTTCAAGATTTCCAGACGTTCGTCATCCGTTTTCTGGAAATATTCCGTTTCTGATTCGGAGAACTGCTCGCTCGAACTGTTCGTATAGTTGTAGGTTCCACGGAAAGTGATGTTACGGCCGGCTTTGCCCAAACGGCGGTTAATCATAGCCGAACCTCCTACATTGAAATCACTACTCTTTTGCAAACTGTTACGTGCGATTGTATTAATGATTGCCTCTTCCGGAATCAATGTAGACAAATTCTCACCTGCATTCAGAATCTCATCGGTAGTATATCCCGGATCCTGATTAAACGTAAACGAATTGCTATTGCTTCCATTGTTATTCTTTCCATAGGTCAGGCGCGGACGGATAATAATTGTAGTCATTGTATCCGGTTTCCACTCGATACGGAAATCAGCAGTCAATGAAGTCGTTTTGTTCCGGTTTGCTGTCATCGCATTCTTGAATGAACTGCTTTCAGTAGACACAAAGGTTTCCGAAGCCTGCTTACTGATAATATCCGCATCCTTGTAATTGTAGTTCACACTACCACCGGTTTCCAGCTTTTCACTCTGGGTACTAAAGTTAAAACCACCCATTTTAATACTGGTCAATCCATTTTGTCCCCCCCAGCGGAAACCTCCTCCACCTCCTGGATAACCATTGTCGTTTACATTGTTCATTGAACCAATCACCGTGAACTGGTTATTCCCCACAAAACGGTTCAGCATCACCTTTCCACTATAACGGTCTTCCGTTCCAGCAGCAAGGTCTGCATTGCCAAACCAACCTTTGTTCATTCCAGGCTTCACACTCAAATCAAGCACTGTTTCCTCTTCTCCATCATCAATCCCCGTTACACGCGCCAAGTCCGACTGCTTGTCGTACGCACGTACCTTATCAATGATATTCACCGGCAAGTTCTTCATGGCGATATTCGGATCGTCGGCAAAGAATTCCTTCCCATCAATCATGATTTTCTTGATTTCCTTTCCGTTGATGGTAATCTTTCCGTTCTCATCCACTTCAGCACCTGGCAGTTTTTTGACCAGTTCCTCCAAAGCCGATCCTTCCGGCACACGATAAGCTGAACTATTATATACCAATGTATCTTCCGCGGCTGTTACTTCCGGAGCCTGTGCCACCACCACAGCTTCCGCCAGCATAATGGCATCCGTAGCCAGTTGCACCTTCCCCACATTTACCCGTGGAGCATTTCGTGTAAGTGCCACCTGCTTGAAAAAAGGTGTATATCCAATGTATGAAACCTTCAACAAATATTTACCAGGACGCACTGATAAAGAGAAATGTCCATTCATATCAGTCACATTTCCCACTACCATCGAACTGTCCTTCACTGAAAGGAGCTGCACAGTTGCCTGAATCACAGGCGACTTGTCTCCATCATCTATCACCGTACCCGAAACGGTACCCCGGCTGCTTCCACTTTGCGCAAAAGCGGAAATGGCTACCCCAACCATCAGCAGCATTCCCAATAAAAATCTTTTCATTGCCTTTCCTTTTTCTTCCATTTGATTAATTGTACCTTTGACAATCATTCTGGAAAAAGGTTTAACTCTCTACCCCTATTTTTTATTTATTTTGCCGGAAATTTTTCTCAATCCGCGCTTTCTGCATCAAAAATTCTTTGCAGAACACATTAATCACCATGTAAACGATACCTACTGAATTGTCAGCTTCCTGTAAATTTCCATCATACGCCGACTTTATCAACATCACAACATAATAAATGCACCATAAATAGAGCGAAATTACCATCGCTTTCCGGCGGATAGAAAACGCTTCTTCATTTTCCTCTTTCATCCTGGCCAGAAAAATCATAAACAATGAAAGCCAGATTACTACCTTCATACTCAATTTCACATACAGCAAATTGCCGTCGTTCACCTGTCCGAACATATACATCAATAAAGGTACAAATACAGCCAACAGCAATAATACATACCCCAATAAACGGCACGAGGCCGGTAAAAATCCTTTCATAACCTAATTTATTTTTATTCGCACAAAAATACTTAATTGTAAGCCAACATCTGACTTCTTCTAACTTTTTTTCTAAATTTGCGCCTAAAACAAATACACTTATGAGTAAACAGGAAGTCATTATTTGCCAAAATTTCACGTCGGAACTCAGCCTGAAGATATCCGCACATTCATACGACAAGATTTTTATCCTGACCGACGAGCATACCTGCCGTTTCTGCCTGCCCTTGCTACAAGGCATTCCCAGCTTGAAAGAAGCAGAACAAATTGTCATCGGTCCAGAAGACATCCATAAAAACCTGGAGACATTGGCTTATGTATGGAACCAGCTCAGCAGCCGGGGAGCCACTCGTCACACGCTACTGATTAATCTGGGAGGAGGAATGGTAACCGACTTGGGAGGGTTTGCCGCCGCCACCTTCAAACGAGGTATTTCATACATAAATATCCCCACGACACTACTTTCCATGGTAGATGCAGCCGTTGGCGGAAAGACGGGTATCAATTTCAACGATTTGAAAAATGAAATCGGCGCTTTTTATCCGGCAGATCAGGTGTTGATTGACAGTGAGTTTCTCAAAACCCTTGACATACAGAACCTGCTTTCCGGCTATGGAGAAATGCTGAAACATGGTCTCATCAGCAATCAAGCACACTGGAGCGAGCTGCTCAAATTCGACTTTAACCAGATAGATTACTCCAAGCTACAAACCCTCATCGGACAATCCGTAAAGGTAAAAGAAGATATTGTGGAAAAAGACCCCTACGAACAAAACATACGGAAAGCGTTGAATTTCGGTCATACCATCGGACATGCTTTCGAAAGTTTTGCCTTAAAGAGTGAACACCCGGTGCTTCACGGCTATGCCGTAGCCTGGGGAATGGTTTGTGAACTTTACCTTTCCCACCTTCGTTGTGGTTTTCCCAAGGAAGCATTACGAACCACCATCCAGTTCATTAAAGAAAACTATGGCAGTCTTTACTTTACATGTGATGACTATGACTCTCTCTATGACTTGATGAAGCATGACAAGAAAAATATAGCATCCGGTGTAATCAATTTCACCTTGCTGGGGGGAGTCGGCGATATCCGTATCAACCAGACTGCTTCGCAGGAAGAAATTTACGAACTGCTTGATTTCTATCGCGAAACAATGGGATAAGACCTTTTCCTTTGAGAAAAGTCTTTCCCGAAATTCAGATGGAATGTCAAAATTAAAATAAATAATTGCAGAAAAAGTTTGCTTATTCCGAATAAAGCACTACCTTTGCATCCGCAATTCGGGGTGTAGCTCAGCCCGGTTAGAGTACGCGTCTGGGGGGCGTGTGGTCGCTGGTTCGAATCCAGTCACCCCGACTGGGAAAAAGCATTGATAATCTGATGATTGTCGATGCTTTTTTGTTTTTAGGCATATCGCTGTAAGCGGCGGTTTAATCGAACAAATTAAACCCAAAAGTAAACCAAGAAGTAAACTAAAAAGCACAAGAAACCACCACCTATTTTATGAAAGGGGAATATACTTGCCTTCCCCTCAACGCATTTTATAAGCCAATACAGAATAAGACACAAACGTAAATGCCATCAGTACCACACCGAACACAGAGAAATAAATTGCATTTTCACAGGTCTGTGCAAGCAACTTCCCTAAATTCATACAACCGATTGCCACATTCCAGAATTGGCATAACCGGATAGCCAACACATATTGCCGCCCCACATTTGCCTCTGTTACCCGAAAGACAAATCTATAGTATCGGACTGGCACAAACATGCTACAGCCCAACACCAGAAACAAAAGCAACATCACAATTCCTGCCGTACCGTTTTCCTGAAAGAACAAGCCACCCACCTGTCGGGTCTGATATAATATGTATATCCAACCTACCAATACCGGCAGGAAAGCAATTCCTGTCAGCAAATAGTCGAACCCAGTCCGCTGATACCGAACATTGCGGCCGCTCCCTGTATAAAATCCCAAATTAATCATCCGATTCTTCTCCCTCTTTTTTCTCCCGGTTACTTTTCTTCAATCTCCCGCTTTTGCGCAAGGCCTCATTGATTATCCACTGCAATTGTCCATTGGTACTGCGGAATTCATCAGCTGCCCACTTTTCTATGGCATCCATCGTGGCGGCGTCTACCCGCAGTACAAAACTTTTGGTCGTATTTTCTTTCTTGGGCACTATATCCTCACTTAAAATTAAACAACCAGATTTCTACTCACATAAGAACAGAACGGAGTCACCGTCTGTCATTCCCAGATTTAATGGTTCAGCGTGCCAGTATTCAACACCGGCTGGGCAGCCTCATCCGCACAGAGTACCACAAGCAGATTGCTTACCATGGCAGCTTTCTTTTCTTCATCCAGCTCCACAATATCCTCTTTCGACAATTTGTCCAGTGCCATGTGAACCATTGAAACGGCTCCTTCCACGATTTTCTCACGGGCACTGATAATGGCCGAAGCCTGCTGACGCCGAAGCATGACCGCAGCAATTTCCGGTGCGTAGGCCAGATAATTGATGCGGGCCTCCACCACTTCCATACCGGCCATTGCCAGACGCTCATTCAGCTTTTGTTCCAGCTGCTCATTGATTTCCTCACCTCCCGAACGGAGTGTCAATTCATTCACATTCGATTCATTGTCATCATAGGCGTACTGTCCGGCCACCTGGCGCAAAGCCGCATCACTCTGTATCTTTACAAAGTTCTCAAACGCATTCATGCGACTGGCCACTGCATTCCCCACATTTACCGACTTACCGTCTCCCGTGCTGGCCATGGTCTGCGCATCAATCTCAAACATGGCTTTGTAGGTGTCTTTCAACCGCCACACCAACACCAACCCAATCAGAATGGGATTACCTATCTTATCATTCACCTTTATAGGTTCCACATCCAAATTGCGGGCACGAAGCGACAATTTCTTTTTATCCATGAACGGATTCACCCAAAAGAATCCCGTTTCTTTAAATGTACCTTTATATTTGCCAAAGAAAACCATGGCACGTGCTTCATTGGGTTCCAGCAGCATATAGCCGCAATTCAAGATAATCCACAACAACACCATCACTCCTCCTAATATATAGAAAAGAGTTTCTCCCACAGTAAAACACCATACCGTTATTCCGGCCCATACAAATAAAAATAAGAAAAGAGCTAAAAAGCCATTCATTTTAAAACCACTGAATTTCACTTCCTTCATTTCCATATCCATTAGATTTAGATGATATTATTTTGATATCACAAATATATTATTTAAGAAATTAAAATCCAAGTGCAGGAACTTTCCTTTTCCATCTTTAACAACTTATAACCGTGAATGTCGACCGATTCAAATATGAGTCAAATATGAGAAGAGGCCATCTCAAAGAGATGGCCTCTTACTCTTACTTACGTATTTTACAGCCGTACATTCCATAATATAAAATAAACAGGAAACAGGGTAAACACAACCAATATGCCTGTTGTGCACCACATGCATCTTTCAACCAACCATACACCGTCGGTATAACTGCACCACCGAACATGGCCATAATAAGAAGTGATGAACCTGTTTTCGTAAATCTGCCAAGGTCAGCTATTGCCAAAGGCCATAGCGCAGGCCACATCAGCGAACAACCCAAAGCCATTAAAGACACGAAATAGATAGATATGTCGGAAGGAGTAATAACCACCAGTATGGAACCGATAATTGCGACTATAGAACATATCTTCAATGCGGTAGCCTGGCTGATATAGCGTGGTATAAAGATGATGCCACATATATATCCTATAACGATTCCTATAGGTGCAATCCATGCATAGTTGGCCGCATTTGCCAGTCCGATTGAATTGGCATAATCAACCAGTGTACCCAACGATACAGTTTCCACACCGACATAAAGAAACAGTGCAATACACCCCAACAATAAATGTGGGAACTGGAATACAGATGTTTTTCCTGAGCTATTTGACTCGTCAGCCACATTGTCTGCCGGAGCATCTTCTCCTTCTGCCTTTACTTCCGGCAGAGGAGCGAAAAATGCCATTATACCAAGAATCACAAATGCCAAGATGATAATCAGGAAAGGATATTCAAGGTCGGAAATTCCAATCTTGTTTACATCTTTTCCAATGAGCCATACGATGAATATGGATGGTATCGGCCAAGCAAGCTTGTTACAAATACCCATAATACTGATACGTTTGGCTGCACTTTCCAAAGGACCGAGTATGGTGATATATGGATTGACAGAGGCCTGCAGATAGGCATTGCCTGCCCCACTCACGAAGGAAGCCAGAAGGAACAATGTGAAACTGCCCCTATTTGCAGACAAAATAAAAAGATAAAACGCAACTGCAAATATAAAAAAGGACAATGACATGGTTTTCTTATATCCTATCGCCTTTATCGTAAGTCCAGCAGGATAGCCGAATAGCAGAAAAGGGATAAAGGTTGCTGCAATAATCAGGTAGGAAGCGGCATTGGATATATTCAGTGAACCTTGCAATACCGGTACCAGTAAAGAATTAATTCCCAAAGCAAAACCTATGGCAAAGAACATTATTCCAATAAAAGCCAAAGGAATCATAGTTTTGTTGTTTGAAGTCATTTTTTCGTAAAAAATTAAGGTAATAAATACAATGTAATACTATTCTAATAAGGTAATGTGATTTTTAAATAGAGAGACCAAAAAGCTAATCTGAACTAGTTCAGTTTTTCTGTTGCTTCTTCACCTTCAGCCCGCTCAAATTGACGCGACTATTGCCATTGGTCGTACAGTCGAGCTCATCCGTTTCTCCTTTTAAGGTAAATTGGCTACCCGCTCCAGCCGATATCTGTAAATATTTTGCCTTTACGTCCATCGTCCCCCTGGAACCTGCAGCCAACGATACGCTGAGTGAATCTACGGTAAGTGCCCTGTCTGCCGTCAGTTCAGAACAAATCATGCTGATTCGACGAACATCGTTCGTATAAATACAAACTTTCCCTTTTGGCATCGTTCCATTTGCATCCTTAAGCGTGAACGACAGTGTCCCATTCTCCAATTTCTGTATTCCCTGCTCCGGATTTTCCACCTCTACGCGGAAGGTATCCGACCGGATCAATACGACTTTGTATCCGGCAAAAGAAAAGTCTTTTACCGGCTCCCCAGCCTGGCTCAACAAACAAAAGCCAAGCCCTGCCAACAATAAAGCTGTTCTCTTCATACTACTATTTATTTTTAATGTCATTTACTTTTCACCAGCATTTAGATTTTGCGAATATAACACATTCTCCCCCAATAGCCAAGAAAAAATTAACAGATAACACACGGTAATTCAGAGCCGACAGTACCTCTTTTCCTTACCAGCACTTGCATGTCGCAAGAAAAATTATCATCTTTGTAAAAAAGCTAAAGATATTAATACGCTCCTCCATGAAAAATCTATACATTATAGATGACCACCCGATTGTCACTGAAGGTCTCAGCCAGTTACTGGCAAATAATCCGCATTATCAGGTAACTACAGGGCATCATCACTCCGAATTATACAGTTATCTGAACCACACCACTCCCGATTTGCTCATCATTGATTATGAAATCCAAGATAAAACTGCTTTGGATATCATAACCTATCTAAGGCAGAAAACAATCCAGATTCCCATACTTGTGTACACCATGCACACCGAGTTCTGGATTATCAAACTGCTGACCAAGGCGGAAGTGGCAGGCATCGTCACGAAAAACGACAAAATAGATGAAATCGAAACAGCCATTCAACGGATATTAGGGGAACACGCAAAATATTACTCTCCTACCGCCCTGCACATCGTACTTTCCATTGTGGGCGACCAGTCTGCCGCCAGACAGATAAACTATACGCCTAGCCCACGTGAAAACGAAATCATTCAGATGCTCTCCTGCGGACTTACCTCCGACGAAATCGCCCACAAACTTAATCTTAGCAAGAATACCATCGATACGATGCGGAAAAATATCCTGTTAAAAAGTGGGGCCACCAACGTATCACATCTCATGCGAATTGCTTTTTTTAAAGGTTGGATTACGATATGAAACAAATTGTATTTTTTATTTTTCTCTGCCTGACCGCACATTTAACGGCCAGTGACAAAAATGACAGCTTGGCCGACTTGCTGCAGTCATTTGGAGATAACGGTGAATATGACCGGATGGATTCTATCTACGGAGTCATCACCCGTGAAAACCGTTACGAACAAGATAAGCTTTATGCCCTGGATATCGACTTGGATTACGCCCGCTACCTCAATCAGAAAGGAGACTGCGACAAAGCATATACCCTGCTGGCTCAAACACGGAAAAAGGCTGCTACACTGGGAAAGCACCTGTCGGAGCAGTCCTCCCGTTCCCAAATACAGACAATCGAGGCACTTGCTACGTACGAAACTGCCTACGGACAATGGCAGACCGACCACCTGACAGAAGCCAGAAGTACGGCTACAGAAGCAATCAGTTTATTGGAGCAATTGAAAGATTCAGCCAATCTGGCCGAAGCCTACAATTTATCGGGAGTCATACACCGGAAACTTTTTATGTTCGACAATGCCATTTCACTGTACGAAAAAGCGCTGGCCATTACCGAAGACCTGCAAAACTATAACCTGGCAGCTATCATCGTATCCAATATCTCCATTCTCTACAATGAAGTAGGGAAAAACAATGAAGCCATACAGGTTTCACGCAAAATGTTTGCCTATCCTCAAACCGATACACTGACCATAGATTACCGTATTGGAGAAGTCAACAGACTATGCAACCATGCCATCCTGCTGGCCAACAACCACCTGCTCGGCAATGCACTCGACACGCTCCGCCTGGTGAACAAGAAACTCCAGCCGGAAATGCCCGATGGGCTCAAGTTGCTGGCATATACACAATATGCCCGGGTAGCAAGGGATTTGGGTAAACCGTCACAAGCTTTACAATACTTCCAAAAGGCGATGAGTTACAAGGCCACCACACTCAATAAGGCAAACATTGCCAATCTGGAATACCTGTACGGCTATATGCTGTTTCACGATACAGATTCTTTGTCTCAGGCCCGACAGTATGTCATGAAAGCAGCCGACTTTGCCCGCCAACATCCTTCCGGTCTGCTTCCTAAGGTACTCTTGACTCTTGCTGAAATAGAGGCTAAAAGACATGAGAACCAGCTATCCTACCAGCTTGTACTCGAGGCTTATAAAGCCAACGACGAACTGAATAACCAGTATTTCCACAACCGACTGTCAGGATTCGAAGCCGAACTGGATCTCAAAGAAAAAGACTTGCAAATTGCCGGTATCAATGAAAAACGCGCGGAAGAGAAAGCAGCCTATCTGGCACGCACCTATACCATCGGGGGGATACTTGTACTAGTCGTCCTGCTCCTTGTCATCCTGACCATCAGCATGCACAAAAGAAAAATCGCTTTTAACCTGAAGCAGCTGAAACTGGAAAAAGAAATCAAGGACAAAGAAATGCAAAGCCAGCTCCTCCTCACCGACATGCATAAGAAAATGACAGAACAATATATCTGCGGCCTGGAGGACAGCAATAACCGTATTTCCAAAGAACTGCACGACGGCGTATGCAACGACCTGTTATCCATCGAAATAGAAATGCGGCAAGCGGAAACTCCTTCTTTCAGTATACAGCTTGAGCGGATAAGAGAAGCCTTGCGCAATCTCTCCCATCAGCTGGCTACTCCCGTTTTTCATAATTTCAGCTTGTACCAGGTACTGGCACTCTATACTGACAAACTGAAATCATTGGAGAACATTCACATTGAATGCTATATAGAGGAAAGTATAAAGCAAATTACTTTCCCGCCCGAACAGACACAGGAAGTATATCGTATCTTGCAGGAGGCAATATCCAACCTGGTAAAACATGCCGATGCTCAAAATGCTTACGTTACTGTCAGCCAGGAAGCCAGCCAAATCCATATCCTCATCGAGGATGACGGAAAAGGTTTCACCCCCAACTCGTTTACCAACAATCCTCTCCAGAGCGGATTAGGACTGAAAAACATCAAAGAACGATGTTCCAAGCTGCAAGGCGACTGTGAAATCAAATCGAAAGAGGGACAGGGAACCGTAGTCCATTTCTGGTTCCCAATATAAGGCAAAAAAAGAATCCGCATTACAACTCCCCGATATTGTAATACGGATTCTTCGTCCAACATGATTATAAGGCCTTCTTATTTATTCATCCATCAGCCTGTCGGCTCCCCAAAGCATGATTACCCATTTGCCTTCCTTGTCCTTTACCAGGTACAAAGACGTCTCATGTTCATCCCCAGCCATGTAAACCTCCTTAAAAGTTACTCTAGCGTAAGTCCCCGTCTTACTAAATTCTTCCTTCAGAATCTCATAACTTTTCAGCTTTTCTTTGTCACCTTGCTTGGCGGCTTGTTTTTCAATCATCTCGGCAAATTCCTTTTTTGCCTCTTCCTTTACCTGGGGATCATTATCCTCGGTTAGCTGCATCAAATCCACATAACCTTTATAGTCCTCAGATACTACACAATCCAACGCTTTCTCTACTACCGCCGAAGGAGTATTTGAAGAGCAGGCCGACAAAAACAACAAAGCTCCTATTACCCATGTGAACTTAAAAATTGTTTTCATAGTTTTTCTTTTTTTAGTTGGCATCTCTATTTCGTTCGTCTAACAATTATTTTTGTCAAAAATAAGCGATAAAATCTAAAAAATAATTCCCATAAATAACCTATTTCATATTCCTATTTATTGGAATAGAAAAAAAAGGAGGCCAGACCTCTTGCGTCCAGCCTCCACTATGAAGATTGATTTCTGTCAGAAACCAGTGTCCTCGCTTTTTTTAGTTATCCCAAGTAGAATAGTCTATCCACACCGTTTTAGACATTGACACATCGGCATCGACAGATTCATGCCCGTAACGAATACCGCAATTATAATGTGCCTTCGTCTTTTGCAGCTTCATGGCATCCTTCAGGGTCACGCTGACCAATCCGGGCTGTGCATCAGACTCAAGCGTATAAATACATTGCTGACGATAAAGCTTCATGCTGTTATTGATGTGGTCAAGATAGTTCTGGCGAAGTGTCCATCCCCCCTCCAACACATAATTCGACGTCATGGCCTGTACCGCATCTATCACATGCTTATTTCCACTTCCTTCATACACAAAAGCTTCTCCACGATCATAAAATTCACCCGGAACGAACAACCAGCGTTTGCCGTAAAGCCCATCACCAGAGTTACCTTTACAAGTAACCGACATGCTTTCTGTCTTATACGAGACTGCTGTAGAAGACTCTTTGGAGAAAGAAGCTTTAAACGCTCCCCAAGGTCTTTCCGCCAGCTGAGTGGGAGATACCGCAACAGAGACTTTCCAAAACGAGTTTTCAGTATAGTTCGCCCCATGTACAACTGTCTGCGGCTGATAGCTCACTTCACGGAAAATCCCTCCATCGGAATGTATGGTCACTTCGCTGGAAGCCATCTGCATCAGGTTCCATATATACGCATATACATCAATGCCTTTAGGAGTCGTGTAATCCTTGATAGAAGCACTAAAACCACTCCCCAATGCATTGGTCACACTCAACAAGCAATTATTGTTTTTACTGTATATCTGAAAATTGTAGGCCGAAATCACCCACGTATTATCAATACATACATCACCCGGCTTCCCGTCTTTTGTCGCATAAGGATAACAGTCAAAGGTATAGTCCATATCACCCTTGTCATACGCATACAAACGATTGTAAACCTCAATCTGTTTTAAGGCTTCCTTATCGGCCATCTGTGCATTATAGCCTGCATCCGGAATAAAGCCTGCCCTGCTGCCTGCAGCACTCGCAACCGAAAATGTCTGCTGCTGAAGCGAAGCTGCCACTTTACCTATCATATTTTCCAGGGCATGCGGATCATTATCTGGAAATATACGATAATGCTGCACCCGGTCATAGTTGATGGCATAATATCCCGGTTCCATATACACCCCGACAAGCGAAAGCATCGCCTTCTTCTGCTCTGTTGTATTCTCATCTGAGATAAGATAAAAATCCCGTTTATAATACTTCAGCAAACGGAATAAAGAAGTCGGATACTTACCGGACACCACATCTTTCACATCCAATATCACAGTAAGAAACGTATTCTCGCTCTTTATCATATCCTCCAGCTCGCTGGTCGACATTCCATCATCATAGTTTATGATTTTCTTATCTTTTATCTCCCACGAAACCGGAATATTAGCAAGTAAAAGAGTAGCGACCTTGTTCACTTTCTCGCCCGATCCCATACAGAGCAACACGACATCTTTTTTCCCATCAACCACTCCGGCTAGACGTTCCTTTCCAGTAAGTGTATCCAAATCAAAATCGTTGCAGGACCCCATAAAAAAAGTACCCACTAACAAACCTAAATATAATAGAAATCTCATATTCGTAAATCATTAAATATTACCAATTGTTAAAATCAATCCACACAGTAAGTTTCGCACTTACATCCAACAGTGCATCACATGCCACACCGGAATCATTGGGCAAAGGATGAGCCGTAGGCGTTCCCCAGCTGTTAAACCAAACTCCTCCGCGCTGCAAGTTCATGCCATCCACAATCTCCACAGCCACAATACCGGCTGAAGCTCCATCGGTCTTCATCGTTACCGCACATTCCTGCTGATAGTTCAGAAGATTCTGGTTGAACAACGGGTCATTGTCATAATCACAGAATACATTTTTTGAGACCGGGGTCACTGCATTATACAAGATATCATACCACGCAGGTGAAATCATGGCGCTTCCATCTATCATGTTATCATCTTTCATTGCCCGACTGCCTCTGAACAAGGTTTCCGGATACCACTTCCATGAGTAACTCAGTTCCGAATCGGTCTGGGTCTTGTTTACCACCCGAGTCATTTCTTTCAACTGGTAAGAAATGCTCTTCCCCCATCGGTATTCACCTTTCAGTTCAGGCTTCATACTCAAGTCAAAACCAACCGAACGGCTTTGCGAATGGCTGATGGTCGATTCGTCCTGAGGAAGTCCGGGAGCAAAGTCTATTGAAGAAAGGTTGAGCAACGACGACTGCCCGTCTGAAATCCGAATACGGGTATAAGCATTGTTCCTCAAGCCCCACAATAATCCCCACACTTCATTCTTAGGAGGATTCTTCACAAAGACAGTCGAGTTCTGGATTTTATTAGCGAACCCGTTACCTCCTGCCGAATAAACGGCAAGCATGTTGTCTCCGTTGGTCGGGGCATAGATACGGAGATTATAGGCATCTATCGCCCATTCACGATCCACCGCCGCGTCCCAAAGCTTATCGCTAGCCGGCGAATACTTGCGGACTTCTCCTGAATACGGGGGAAGCAGCTCATATCCCGTCATCGGATAATCGTAACGGTTGGTGTACACATAGAAACGATTACTCAGATAGATTCTTTTCATGGCACGCATGGCACGTTTTGTCACTTCCGGATCGGACGTATCATCCGTAGTAGGAGCTCCCCAGGCCAGTGTACGACTGTCTGCTGGAAGGCCATTCGTTCCACAAAGTTTCTTCAGCGCATTAGGGTCTGCCATGTCATAATAATAATAACGCTGTTCATTGGGATAAGAAACCTTGTAATAGCCTTTACCCACATACATTCCCAGAAGACGCAACATCCATGATTTCAACTGTTCACTGTTGTCATTATCCGCAATCAGTACGACGCCCCTCCGCAAATGCCGAAGTTCCTGAATCAAATCCGGACTATACGTACCAGCCACAAATTGTTTGACATTACCTACAACTGTAACGTCATTCAAACTGTCACGGGCAATGGTCAACAGACTGTTCACTTGATCGGGACCTGGAAGCTGGCTGAATGCCAACAACGAATCATAATGATTAACCGATTGAATCTGTTCTGCCAGACTTTTGCATCCGGATCCATCCAACCATATCAAATAACTGCTATGTTGCACACGGGGGTCATTTTGGACACTCTCAGCCCTACTTTCTGCAAGCTCCATAGACTTTGGAAGTTCATCCTGCCTACAGCCCGTCAGAAATGTAATTAGAATGTCAACAAGGAATAAAAATAAAAATGATTTTCTCATAATCGGCTGTTTTTTTAAGGTAAAACATTAGATAAAAACTCAAGTCGACTTTGAATTATAACATACCGCCAGAAAAAATTGTTCATGTTTATCCTTGGGGACAAGATGCGATTGGCCCTTTTATAAGTCCTGCCAACAACGGGAATACGCACCCACAACAGTCTGGATGTGGTATTTTCCGTCAGTCCAAAAATAAAAGTATTTCTGCCACCTGACCGGCATATTGTGCACCCACAGGCAGGTCTTCAGCCAGGCCTTTCAATTTCACCCGCGTACGAGTAAAAGATATTACAGATGAGATAGAGATAACATACGAACGGTGAATGCGCAAAAACATGCTGTCGGGCAATAAATCAGTAATAGCCTTCAGATTGGTACGGGTCAGCACATGTCCTCCCGACTGACGGACAATCTTGACATAATTCCCCAATGCCTCTACATACAATATATCTGAAAGAGGAATGCTCACATTATTGTATTCCTGCTTGACCACCAGACATTCGGGAACCGCGGACCGACAGGTATCCAAACGGCGCAGGGCTTTTTCCACCGCCACTTCAAAACGTTCATACGAGAAAGGTTTGAGAAGGAAGTCCACCGCGTCCAGGTTAAACCCTTCAAGTGCATACTCCGCGTAAGCGGTAGTAAAAATAAAGCCACATTCATGCGGAAGGATATCGGCTATCTCCAGTCCGTTGAGACTGTTCATCTGAATATCCAGAAAGACCAGGTCGGGTTTCAGACGGCATATTGCCTCCAAGCCTACGCGCGGCTCACTAAAGGTAAGCAGTTCCATTCCCCCTCTCCGACGGCAGAACTGTTCAATGACCAACAGAGCCATCGGCTCATCATCGATAGCAATACATTTCAATTTTCTGTTCATAACCTTCTGCAATCCTTTCAGTCCTCATTTTTCAACCGTATGTCCAGGTTTACACGATAGATACCATTCTCCGCTCCTGCCTCCAACTCATAACGCCTCGGATAAAGCAACTCCAACCGTTTCCGGCAATTCTCAATACCAATGCCGCGCAAGCCATCTTCCCGAAACCGCATCACCATATTTTCCGTTTCAAAAAGTAAGTGATGGTCGTCCACCCTGACGCAGATACGGACCGTACAGTCCACTTCCGATGAAGTGCCATACTTGAATGCGTTCTCAATAAAAGTGATGAGCAGCATCGATGGAACAAGCACCTGCCCGTCGGCAACTTCCACCTCCAGTTCCACATGAGTATGTTCATTCAAGCGGAGTTTCTGCAATTCAACATACTGACGGATGTATTCCAGTTCACGTTCTGCAGGAATAAGCTCAGAGCCACTCTGTGAATACATATAACGCAAGATGCCGGAAAATTTCACAAAGGCCGATTCCGTTTTGTCTGAACCGGAAAGCACCAAGGCATAAAGTGTATTGAGGGTATTAAACAGAAAATGGGGATTAATCTGCGCCTTGTAAAGAGCCAGCTCTGCTTTGTTCTTTTCAGCTTCTATCTCTTGACGCGAAAGAATCTGACGAAACAGCTCAAAGGTCAGTTCAATAGCCAGTGAAAAACCTGTCACCACCAAGAAGAAAAACCAGATGGTCTGTGTGCGCATGTGCAGGCGTACCTCTATCGGTCGGGTCACACCAGACACCAGTTCAGACGGTAACGGGAAATAGGTCAACAGTTCCGTCATGCCGACAAAACACAGCATGTAGCACACAATGTGCAAGTACTTTTTCTGCATAAAAAGCTTGGGCAAGCACACCCAGCGGTACAAAAAATAAAGCACATACACATATAATACCAGCGTAATGAGAAAGGCGGTATTGTGCACAATCCAACGGTCTACCGGCAACAGCATAATGGCCAGTGGCATAATGACCAGACAAAAACAGAAGGTCTATATACAAAGGGATATGGCTTTTCCTCATACATCATTTACTTGTAAAGACAAAGATACGACATTTTACCCGCGAATGAATCAAAGTTCCAGAGTGTTCATCACCACATCTGCCCGGTTCGTCACCACATGCTCCTTTTTTCGTCTTCTTCTGCGTAAGTTTGTGCGACAAACCTCATAATGATATGCACATGAAGACAAGCATCTATCTCATGCTGTGCTGTCTGCCATTGCTCGCCGGTTGCGGCGCAAAACAGCAGGACATGCCCGGCGAAAAGTACAAAACACTAACCGTGACCACAACGAATCAGACCTTACAATCCACCTACCCCGCTACACTGCGTGGAAAACAGGCGGTGGAAATACGCCCACAGGTGAGTGGCACCATCACCCAAATCTGCATCAACGAAGGGGATGCCGTACGCCGCGGACAAGTGCTTTTCATTATCGACCAAGTGCCCTACCGGGCGGCACTGGAAACCGCACTGGCCAACGTGAAAAGTGCCGAAGCACAATTACAGACAGCCAAGCTTACAGCAAACAGTAAAGAAGAGCTTTACAAAGAGAAGGTGGTATCCGACTTCGACCGTCAGACGGCCCGCAACCAGTTGCTTGAAGCAGAAGCTGCCGTGGCACAGGCCAAGGCAGAAGAGACCAATGCCCGCAACAATCTGTCGTACACAGAAGTGAAAAGTCCCGTCGACGGAGTAGCCAGCATGATTCCCTACCGAGTAGGTGCATTGGTAAGCAGCAGCATCACCGAACCATTGGTCACGGTATCCGACGACCAGGAAATCTACGCTTATTTTTCCATGGCAGAGAATCAGATGCTTGACCTTATCCAGCAATATGGTTCGCTCGAAGAAGCCTGTCAGAAACTTCCGCAGGTCGGACTGACCATGAGCAATGGAAAGAACTATCCGGACGCTGGCCGCATCGATGCCATCAGCGGAACAGTGGATGAAGGAACAGGAGGAGTTACCCTGCGGGCCGTATTCCCCAACAAGGGCCATCTGCTACGTAACGGAGGAAGCGGCATTGTTTCAGTCCCTACTGAACACAAGAACTGCATCACTATTCCGCAGAGTGCGACCTACGAGCTCCAGAATAAAGTGTTTACCTGGAAGGTGGTAGACGGCAAAACGCAGTCGGCCCCTATCACAGTTTATAAATACAATGACGGACAGACCTATATCGTACTTTCCGGCCTGAAAGAAGGTGACATCATCATCGCCGAGGGTGCCGGCCTGATGCGCGAAGGCACTACCGTCAATGTGACTTCCACCTCTGAACCTGAAAAATAACCGAATGCCATGAAGATAAGAACTTTTATTGACCGTCCCATCCTGGCTGGTGTCATCTCCGTACTTATCCTGATATTGGGATTTATTGGTCTGTCGCAATTGCCTATCGAACAATTTCCGGAAATAGCACCTCCTACGGTCAGCGTATCGGCCACCTATACAGGTGCCAATGCGGAAACCGTACTAAAAAGTGTGGTCGTACCGCTGGAAGAAGCGCTTAACGGAGTGGAGAACATGATGTACATGACTTCTACGGCTTCAAACAACGGTTCTGCCAAAATCACGGTTTATTTCCGTCAGGGAACCGATCCGGATATGGCCACTGTCAACGTGCAGAACCGTATCGCTACGGCCGAGGGACTGCTTCCAGCCGAAGTAACCAAAAGCGGTATCACCGTGCGCAAACGACAGACCAGTAACATCAAACAGCTGGCTGTATACAGTCCGGACGACTCGTTCGATGAGGCCTTCCTGACCAACTACATGAAAATCAACATCGAGCCCCGGCTTTCACGTATTGCCGGCGTGGGAGAAGTGAACGTATTCGGCTATGAATACTCCATGCGTATCTGGCTCGACCCGAACAAGATGCAGAAATATTCACTGGTTCCTTCCGACATCACAACCGTATTGGACGAACAGAACGTGGAAGCTGCTACGGGTACATTGGGAGCTGAGTCCAAGAATACTTTTCAGTATGTGCTGAAATATCGCGGACGCTATGAGAACGAAGTAGATTATGAAAACATGGTCATCAAGTCGCTGCCCGACGGAGAAGTGCTGCGACTGAAAGACGTGGCTACCATCGAGCTGGGCACACGTGCCTACGATTACATCGGTGAGGTAAACGGACATCCGGGCTGTAACATCATGATTGCCCAGACCTCCGGCTCCAATGCAAATGAGATTATCGAAGAAATAGACCGTACCGTGGCTGAAATCTCCAAGACACTGCCCAAAGGCATCAAGATTGTCGACCTGATGAGTACGAAAGACTTTCTTGACGCTTCTATCAAGAGCGTCATCAAGACCCTGATTGAGGCCATCCTTCTGGTAGTGCTTGTCGTATATGTATTTCTGCAAAGTTTACGCTCCACTTTTATTCCAGCCATCTCCATCATCGTATCCCTGGTGGGTACCTTTGCCTTTCTCTCCATTGTGGGTTTCAGCCTCAACATGCTGACCCTTTTCGCCTTGGTACTGGTGATTGGTACGGTGGTCGACGATGCCATCGTGGTGGTCGAGGCGGTACAGGCCAAGTTCGATGAAGGATACAAATCGTCCTACCTGGCCACCATCGACGCCATGGATGGCATCACCTCTGCCTTGGTGACCACCACCTTTGTCTTCATGGCAGTATTTATTCCTGTCAGCTTTATCGGAGGAACCACCGGTACGTTCTACACACAGTTTGGTCTGACCATGGCAGCTGCCGTAGCCATCTCCCTGCTGAACGCCCTGACATTGAGTCCGGCCCTGTGCGCCCTCATCATGACTCCCCATCAGACGGCAGAAAACGGAGGAAAACTGAGTTTTTCTTCCCGCTTCCATATCGCATTCGACACGGCTTTCCACCGGTTGGTCACCAAGTACAAGGTGGGAGTGGTCTTCATGCTCAAGCGCAAATGGCTGGCGGGCTCTCTGCTGGTGGCAGCCTGCGGCGGGTTTGCCTTTCTGATGATGACCACCAAGACGGGTCTGGTACCCAACGAAGATATGGGGACCGTCTTTATTGATGTCCGTACCTCACCGGGAAACAGCGTGGAAGAAACACGCAAGGTGATGGAACAGGTAGACAGCTGCTTGCGCACCATTCCTCAAATCGAACTTCAGTCCAATACCACCGGCAATTCCATGTTGAGCGGACAGGGTGCCTGCAACGGTATGTTCACCATCCGTTTGAAAGACTGGAGCGAACGCCCCAACAAGGAAGACGCCATCGATGCCGTGATGGAAGAAATCAGTCGCCGCACGGCCTTCATCTCCAGTGCCGACATCATGCCATTCACTCGTCCGATGATTCCGGGCTATGGAGTGAACAGCGGATTCGAGGTGTATGTACAGGACCAAAAAGGCGGTACCACGGAAGACTTGCAGAAATATACCCGCCAATTCTTGGATGCACTGAACCAGCGTCCGGAAATCGGTCGGGCCACCACCTCATTCGATACAAAATTCCCGCAATACCTCGTGGAGGTGGATGCTGCACGCTGCAAGCGCAACGGGGTATCACCTGCCGACGTACTGAGTACCCTCTCTGGTTACGTGGGCGGTAACTATGCTTCCAACATGAACCGCTTCTCCAAACTGTATCGTGTCATGGTACAGGCACCTCCCCAATTCCGTCTGGACACCGAATCACTTCACAGTATTTTCGTACGCAATGACTCGGGCGAGATGAGCCCCATCAGCCAATACCTGAAACTGACCCGTGTGTACGGTTCCGAAATGCTGACCCGCTTCAACCTGTTCTCTGCCATTCAGGTGAACGGGGCAGCCGCTACGGGTTACAGTTCCGGACAGGCCATCAAGGCCATTCAGGAAGTAGCTGCACAAACTCTACCTACCGGCTACGGGTTTGAATTCGGTGGGATGTCGCGAGAGGAATCCAATACTGGAAATACTACCACGCTGGTGTTTGTCATCTGTGTGGTATTCATCTACCTGATTCTTTGTGCCTTATATGAGAGTTTGTTCGTTCCCTTGGCTGTCATCCTTTCCGTGCCGTTCGGACTGGCCGGTAGTTTCCTTTTTGCCAGAATGTTCGGACTGGAAAACAACATCTACCTGCAAACAGGACTAATCATGCTGATTGGCTTGCTGTCCAAGACCGCCATTCTGCTGACCGAATACGCCTCGGAACGCCGCCGCCACGGCATGAGCATCATGCAGGCAGCCGTATCAGCCGCACAAATTCGTCTGCGACCGATTCTGATGACTTCGCTCACCATGATTTTCGGTATGCTGCCGCTGATGTTCTCCACCGGTGTAGGTGCCAACGGCAACATCTCCATCGGAGTAGGTACGGTAGGAGGTATGCTTATCGGAACCATCGCCTTGCTCTTCATTGTGCCACCACTGTTCATGGTATTCCAATATCTCCAGGAAAAATGGATGCCGGAACGCCAGTTGCCTAAGATTGAAAAGAAATAACTTCAAAGGATTACACGCATGAAAAATAAGATAGTGATTCCCCTCTTGCTCGCTTCCACACTGAGCAGCTGCCACATCTACCGGACGTATGAACGCCCGGAATCCATCACGGTGTCCGACAGCCTGTACCGCCAACCGGTAGCCACGGAAGATACCACCTCACTGGCCTCACTTTCGTGGAAGGAACTCTTCACAGACCCGCAGTTGCAACAGCTCATTGAAACGGGACTGGCTCATAATACAGACTTGAACATCGCCCGGCTCAAGGTGAAAGAGGCCGAAGCCTTGCTCATGAACTCACGGCTTTCGTACTTGCCTTCCCTATCGCTTACTCCACAAGGCACACTTACCAGTCTGGACGGCAGCAAACCCTCCAAGACTTACAACCTGGCAGTGTCTGCCGACTGGGAAATCGACCTCTTCGGCAAACTGCTGAATGCCAAGCGAGGGGCCCAGGCTGCACTCGAACAGAGCGAAGCCTATCGCCAAGCTGTACAGACTCAGCTAGTGGCTACCATTGCCAACAGTTACTACAGCCTGCTGATGCTGGACAAGCAACTGAACATCACACGGTGTACAGCAGAAACATGGACGGAAAGCCTGCGCACAATGAAAGCCCTGAAACGAGCCGGTCAAGCCACCGAAATGGCAGTCGCACAAACCGAAGCCAGCAAACTGTCCGTAGAGGCTTCGGTAGTTTCCATCGAACGCCAAATCAACGAAATGGAGAATGCGCTTTCTACCCTGCTGGGGATGTCACCACAGACGGTGGGACGTTCCACCCTCGAAGCGCAAGAGTTTCCCGATTCGCTTTCTACGGGAATTCCGCTGCAATTATTAAGCCGCCGTCCGGATGTGCGCCAATGTGAAAACCAGCTGGCCGTGGCCTACTACGCCACCAACTCCGCCCGCTCGGCTTTCTATCCCAGCATCACGCTGAATGGTTCCGCCGGATGGACCAACGCAGCCGGTGCCGTCCTCACCAATCCGGGACAGTGGCTGCTTTCTGCCGTCGCTTCCCTCGTACAACCGTTGTTTAATCGAGGAAAAAACATCGTGAACCTGAAAATAGCCAAAGCACAGCAGGAAGAAGCACTGCTGACCTTCCAGCAAAGTCTGCTCGACGCCGGAGCGGAAGTGAACGATGCGCTGGTTCAATGGCAGACCGCCCGCAAGCGCATCCAACTGGATGAACGTCAGTGTGCTTCCCTCCAATCCGCTCTGCGAAGCTCTGAACTGCTCATGCGGCACAGTTCCCAAAACTACCTGGAAGTGATTACGGCCCGCCAAGCTTTGCTCCAGGCAGAACTCGACACCACCACCGACCGTTTCGACGAGATACAAGGAGTCATCAACCTGTATCATGCGCTGGGAGGCGGATACTAAGCCCCTATACCCTCACCCATCATAAGCAACCCCTTTCTCAAAACTCAGGCGGAGTAGAGAGAAAGGGGTTCATCGTTCAAACAATAGATTGAATCTACAGATTCATTCAGCTTACACCCTATTTTTCCCCATAATAATAGATAATCCAGTAATGGCTTTCCTAGTACCCTTTTCTTGATAAGGATTCTTAACCTATTTTCTATTCTTTATACAAAGAAAAGTATTTTTCACTTCATATACACCACGGAAAACCGTGATTTCATTCATCGGATAAAAATAAATGACAATCTGTTTTTGGTCAAACGAAATGGAAAATTCTCTGTTTCACACTGTGGGATACAAAAACCACACTGTGGAATATATATTTCACACTGTGGGATACAAATCCCAAAGTATGGTACACAGAAAATACAAGCAGAAAAGAAAGAATACACCAGTAGGTAAGCAAGAATACTCCCCGCCTCCTGTGCTTATCATACCAAAGGCCATAAAAAAAGGGTCTATGGACCTCATGACAGTCCATAGACCCTTTTATGCTGAATAGTAGATTTCAGAATTTGTGGCTTACCATACGTTCACACGTTTTTCAGGAGCTACGTACAACGGATCAGACGGTGTGATGTGGAAAGCATCATACCAAGCCTGGATGTGCGGCAGTGCACCGTTCACACGCCATTTGCCCAAAGAGTGAGGGTCTGACTTGGTGTACACGCGAATCTGCTCGTCGCGGATGTTGCCAGCCCACAGAGTGGCGTAGGCCAGGAAGAAACGCTGTTCCGGAGTGAAACCGTCTACCACACCCAGAGGTGCATCCTTCGTAGCATTCTGGAAGGCCAGATAAGCCACGTTCAAACCTCCGTGGTCGGCTAGGTTCTCGCCCAGCGTCAGCTCACCATTGGCATGCAAGCCCGGCAATACTTCGATATTGTTGAAGAAGTCCACCATCACCTGTGCACGTTCCTTGAAGCGGTCGGCATCACCCGGAGCCCACCAGTCAGTCAGGTTACCGTTCTTGTCGAACTGACGGCCCTGGTCGTCGAATCCGTGAGTCATTTCATGACCGATTACCACACCGATGGCACCGTAGTTGGCTGCATCGTCTGCTTCCATGTTGAAGAACGGCGGCTGAAGAATGGCAGCCGGGAAGCAGATTTCGTTGGTAGACGGATTGTAATAAGCATTCACTGTCTGCGGAGTCATCAGCCATTCATCCTTGTCGACCGGTTTGCCCAGACGGCTGTACATATCGTTGAAGCTCCATTCTGAAGCACGGCATACGTTGGCCCAGTAAGAATCTTTCTTGATGTCCAGTTTGGAATAGTCTTTCCATTTGTCAGGATAACCAACTTTTACATGGAAGGCAGCCAGTTTTTCCTGTGCTTTCACCTTGGTGCTGTCGCTCATCCAGTCCTGTGCATTGATACGTTCTCCCAAAGCAGTCTGCAAGTTCTTCACCAGCTTCACCATACGTTCCTTGGCGGCTGCCGGGAAGTATTTTTCTACATACATTTCGCCTACCAGTTCGCCCAGCATGCCGTTTACTGAATTTACGGCACGTTTCCAGCGCGGCTGGTTTACCTGACGTCCGGACAATACCTTGCCGTAGAAATCAAAGCGGGCAGCCACGAAGTCATCGCTCAGGCAAGAAGCGGCTGCATCCAGCAAATTGTATTCCAGATATGACACATGTTTTGACACCGGCAGAGTGTTCATCAGACGAGCCACTTCCTGAATCGGTTCTACCTGTTCCACGTTCAGTTCGGCAGGAGCCTGAATGCCCAGTCCCTTTACATACGCATCCCAGTCGATGCCGGAGATGGTCTTCTTCAGTTCGTCGAACGACATCTTGTGATAGTTGGCTTCCGGGTCACGAAGCTCTGTGGCACTGCGTGAAGCCTTGGCAATAGCGGTTTCGATTTCCATTACATCTGCCACCTTCTGCTGAGCTTCTGCTTCTGTGAAACCTGCCAGCTGGAACAGTTTGCCGATATATACCTTGTACTGTTCACGGATGTTCTGCGTAATGCTGTCGTTGTCCAGATAATATTCCTTTTCACCCAGGTTGATACCGCCCTGTCCCATCTGGAAGATGTTCAGCGAACTGTTCTTCGGGTCAGCATACACATAGCCGTGGAAATAGGTACCGATGCCGGCATGCGCCATCTCGGTCATCATCGGAATGATTTCACTCTTGTCTTTCAGGGCTGCAATCTTACCCAGCATTGCTTTCACCGGTTCCGCTCCCTGCTTGTTCAAGGTCACGCTGTCCATGGCCATGTTGTACAAATCACCGATTTTCTGCGCAGCTGAACCTGCCGGATTGTTCTTCTGGGCAGCCAGTCCTTCAATCAGTTCACGCAACTGCTTCTGGCTGTTGTCGAACAACAGGTCGAATGTCCCATAACGGGAATATTCGGCAGTCAGCGGATGTGCTTCGTTCCAACCGCCACATGCATAACGGAAAAAGTCGGTTCCGGCAGCCACGGTCGTATCCATGTTTGCCAAATCGATGCCAGAAGTGCTTTTGGCTTCCTTCTGTCCGGCACAGCTGGTCATCATGGCAAATGCCAACGCTGCTACGGCTACATAATTTTTTTTGTTCATAAGTGTATTATTTTAATTAAGTCTCAAATTATTCTTGTTTCATTTCTTCCAGTTCCGACAAGAGCGCAGTCCACTCGTCCTCCGCTTCTGAAATCTGTTTCTTCAGCTGCTGATGCTGTTCATACAGTTTCATGTCGGACGCACCTTCCGGTGTGGCCATCTGCTGTTCCAGTTCCCCTACCTGGCCTTCCAGCTTTTCAATCTTCACTTCACAGTCGGCCACCTGTTTTTCCAGCTTACGGATTTTCTTGTTCAGCTCTTTCTGGGCTTCATACGAAAGTTTGTTGTCACTGTCCGGTGTCTCTTCTTTCTTTTCTGAAACCACCTGAGGCGACTGCGACAACTGAAGTTCGTTCAGGCTCTCCATCCTCTTCTTTTGCAGGAAATCGTAAATGCCGCCGATATGTTCTTTCACCAGACCACCGCCAAACTCATAGACCTTGGTCACCAGTCCGTCGAGGAACTCACGGTCGTGTGACACCACGATGACGGTCCCATCGAATTCCTTTATCGCTTCCTTCAGCACGTCTTTCGAACGCATGTCCAGGTGATTGGTCGGCTCATCCAGAATCAGGAAGTTCACCGGCTCCAGCAGCAGTTTTATCATGGCCAGACGGCTGCGTTCTCCTCCTGACAGCACTTTCACCTTCTTTTCGGAGGCTTCTCCTCCAAACATGAAGGCACCCAGGATGTCGCGTATCTTCAAACGGATATCTCCTTTCGCCACCCGGTCGATGGTATCGAACACCGTCAGATTCTCATCAAGCAGCTGAGCCTGGTTTTGGGCGAAATACCCAATCTGCACGTTGTGTCCGATGGTCAGCTTGCCTTCGAAAGGAATCTCATCCATGATGCACTTCACCAAGGTAGACTTACCTTCTCCGTTCTTTCCCACAAACGCCACCTTTTCCCCGCGGTGGATAGTCAGGTTCACATCGTGGAACACCACGTGATTGCCGTATGCTTTCTTCACATTCTCGCAAATCACCGGATAGTTGCCGGAACGGATGGAAGGAGGGAATTTCAGGCGAAGGGTGGAATTGTCCTCTTCATCAATTTCGATAGGCACGATTTTTTCCAGCTGCTTGATGCGGCTCTGCACCTGTACAGCCTTCGTGGCCTTGTAACGGAAGCGTTCTATGAAATCCTCCGTGTCTTTTATCTCTTTCTGCTGGTTTTCGTACGCACGCAACTGTTGCTCGCGGCGCTCCTTACGCAGCACGACAAATTCATCGTAAGGTACTTTGTAGTCGTAAACCCGTCCGCAGGAAATCTCAATAGTGCGGTTCGTCACGTTGTTGATGAAGGCCCGGTCGTGACTCACCAGCACCACAGCCCCCGAACTTGCTTTCAGAAAGTTCTCCAGCCACTGGATACTCTCAATGTCCAGGTGGTTGGTCGGCTCGTCGAGCAAGAGCACATCCGGACGACGCAACAAAAGTTTCGCCAGCTCAATACGCATGCGCCATCCTCCACTGAACTCAGATGTCGGCCGGTCAAAATCGCTCCGGTTGAATCCCAAACCCGTCAGCGTACGTTCAATCTCTGCATGGTAGTTGGTACCTCCCATCATCAGGAAACGTTCGTTCTCGTGAGTAAAGCGCTCTATCAGTTCGTGATAACTCTCCGAATCATAATCCGTACGGTCAGCCAGCTCCTGGTTCATCTTCTCCAGCTTCTCCTGCATCTCGAAGATATGCTCAAAAGCCATCTCGGCTTCTGCCATCACCGTACGTGTATCGCTTAAAATCATCACCTGCGGCAAATACCCGATGGTAATGCCCCGCTGCACGGCCACCACCCCATCCGTGGGTTGCTGCAATCCCGCCAGGATTTTCAGCATGGTAGATTTTCCGGCACCGTTTTTTCCGACCAGTGCGATGCGGTCTTTCTTGTTTATGACAAACGATACATCTTCAAACAGGGGAGTCGTTCCAAACTCCACCTTCAATCCTTCTATTGAAATCATGCGAATCTATTCTTCTACATTACAAAGTGTCGGCAAAGTTACAACTTTCCGCGCACAGCAATGACAGACAAGCTGTTAATTTTTCAAAGCGTCGGACGTTCCTTCTGCCTTACGCTGCAAATACAACTGGTAGGAATTGACCACATTGTGCCATACACTGTAGAAACCGGCAGCTACTGCCGTCACGGGAGTGAAGAAAGTATAGCCCATCCAAATGGCGAATACGGTGTTTTTCTGCCCCAAAGCTTGTCCGGAACTGATAGAATCGCCATACTTACGCCCGGCTTTCTTTCCAAAATAAAACTGCAGACCACAGCACACCAGGGAAACGACTCCCAATCCGGCCTGATACCAGAAAGACACGTTGCTGTGAACGATACTTTTTACCGTCACTCCGATAGCCAGAGTCAGGGCTACAGCCCACAAATAGAATGACAGCTCATGATACTGAGCCACCTTGGCATGGACCTTCGGCAGAAGTACCCGCAACAGAATGGCAGCCAGAAACGGACAAAGCAACAACGGGAAGACCTTTCCTAAAATCAGGGTGAACGAACTGCCGAAATTCAGTTCCGGATGCGGATGAACCAGCGGAAGCATCAACGGTACCAGAATGGCAGTCAGGATATTAATCAGAATAGTATAGGTGGTCAGATGGGCCGCATCTCCCCCCAGTTTACGGGTGACTACTGCGGCTGCCGTGGCCGTGGGACAAATCAGACAAATCATCGCTCCTTCCACCAGAATGCGGGCCGGAAAATCAGGGAATATCACCAAAAGCAATCCCAAGACCACAAAACTGATTCCCTGAATCAGCAGCAAACGCAGGTGCCAGGCACACAGCTTCAAATCGTGCAGACTAATTTTACAGAACGTGAGAAACAGCATCAGGAAAATCAACACCGGCTGTACAATGTCGATGGCACGGGTCACAAACGGTTTGGTCGGGACAAGAAAAGGAATATTGACATACACAAAATACAGAATGACTCCCATTGCCATGGCAATCGGAAGCGTCCAGTTTTTACAAAAACGCAGAAAATTCATTTTAAATCCACTATGATGAAACAAATCGGGGGAACAGAATAAAAAAAGGATTTGCAAATCCGGCCATCGACAGGCTACGGTTTGCAAATCCTTTGTATGGTCTCATGCCTTTCTCTACGGGAAAAGCATATCTAGTGTCTCAATTATTTACAGTTACCTGTGCAACGAGGTTTGATTTGTTTGAAGAAATCATTACCCTTGTTGTCTACCAAGATAAATGCCGGAAAATCTTCTACCTCAATCTTCCAGATAGCTTCCATACCCAGTTCCGGATATTCCACACATTCGATGCTCTTGATGTTGTTCTGTGCCAGAATAGCAGCCGGACCACCGATAGAACCCAAGTAGAAACCACCGTGTTTCTTGCAGGCATCCGTCACAGCCTGGCTACGGTTACCCTTAGCCAACATAATCATAGAACCACCATGACTCTGGAACAGGTCTACGTACGGGTCCATACGTCCCGCAGTTGTCGGGCCCATAGAACCGCAAGCCATTCCCTTCGGAGTCTTGGCCGGACCAGCATAATAAATCGGATGATCCTTGATATACTGAGGCAGGTCTTCACCGCGATCCAAACGTTCTTTCAGTTTGGCATGAGCGATATCACGACCTACGATAATCGTACCGTTCAAAGAAAGACGGGTAGCTACCGGATACTTGTCCAGTTCTGCCAGGATTTCCGGCATCGGACGGTTCAGGTCAATCTTCACGGCATTGCCTTCACCTGCCTGACGCAATTCTTCCGGAATCAGTTCGCCCGGATTTGAATCCAGCTTTTCAATCCAGATACCGTCTTTGTTGATTTTGCAACGGATGTTACGGTCGGCAGAGCAAGATACGCCCAAACCAACCGGACAAGAAGCACCGTGACGCGGCAGACGGATGATGCGCACATCGTGTGCATAATATTTACCACCGAACTGTGCACCCAAACCAATGCGGTGAGCTTCTTCAAGCACTTGTTTCTCCAGCTCGATATCACGGAATGCACGACCGTATTCGTTACCAGTAGTAGGCAGTGTGTCATAGAAACGAGTAGAAGCCAGTTTCACTGTCAGCAGGTTCTTTTCAGCAGAAGTACCGCCAATCACGAAAGCGATGTGATAAGGAGGACAAGCAGCTGTACCCAAGGTCTTCATCTTTTCTACCAGGAACGGCACCAGCGTAGCCGGATTCAGGATGGCCTTCGTTTCCTGATACAAATAAGTCTTGTTGGCAGAACCACCACCCTTTGTGACGCAAAGGAATTCATACTCCATACCCTGAGTAGCTTCGATATCAATCTGAGCCGGCAGGTTGCAACGAGTATTCACCTCTTCGTACATGGTAAGCGGTGCATTCTGAGAATAACGCAGGTTTTCTTCTGTATAAGTTTTGTACACACCCAGAGAAAGCGCTTCTTCATCACAATATCCGGTCCATACCTGCTGTCCTTTTTCACCGTGGATAATCGCCGTACCGGTATCCTGGCAGAAAGGAAGTACGCCCTTAGCTGCTACTTCTGCATTGCGCAGGAAAGTCAAAGCTACATACTTGTCGTTGTCGCTTGCTTCCGGATCAGTCAGAATCTTTGCGACCTGTTCGTTGTGAGAGCGGCGCAACATGAAAGAAACGTCGCGGAAAGCCGCATTGGCCATCGCTGTCAAACCTTCCTTTTCGATTTTCAGGATGGGTTTTCCTTCAAACTCGCTTACAGATACATAATCTTTGGTAAGCAAATAGTATTCAGTCGTATCTTTGCCACGTTCAAACATTGGCTGATACTTGAATTCGGGTGTTGCCATATTACATTAAATTAATTGTTAGTTATTGTGGACACAAAGTTACAAAGTATTATCGAAATTTTTCCTTAATTCATCCAAAAAGTTATCGGCAATCCGTTTTACTCTTCCACCGCACGAAGCAAATCTTTCTGCAGCACGTCTACTCCCGGGAAACCTACATAGCGTGCCTGCAATTTTCCGTCATGGCTGATAATCAGATAAGCAGGAATACCAGTCACCCCATACGCATTACAAAGGTATTTCCATTGTGCGTCCGTCAGCCGGTAATGTACCCCTGTCATTTTGGAAAGGCTGGACTTCCAGATATTCTCCGGCGAAGAAGGGCCGGTCAGATAAATATACACAATGTCTTTGGAAGACAGACCTCTTTTCAGAGGGACCATGGCCTGCATGCTTTTCCGGCACGGACCGCACCAAGTAGCCCAAAAATCCACCAGAATAGCCCGACCTTTATGGGGTGCGATAATCCGCGGAAGGATATCAGCTCCTTCCACCTGCGTGGCCAACGAAGCAATTACGGCTTCCTTGGTGGATTCCACCCGTGCCGCATTCAGTTGCAAAGCCTGTGCAACCGCTTCCACATACGTACGAATTTCCGGGAACTCCACTGTTTTGAGCACCTTCCGGTCGTCCGAAGTCAAGGAAGATGCGGCAAGCAAATGCTCACACACCGGTCTGACTTTATCATAATCGGCCTTTAGCTTCGCTGCAACTTCCGGCTGCTCCATCATCCCTTTTTCTACAGCCCGATAAGCCTCCAATGCCGACAAGCTTCCACACGAAAGTTCCCGGTTTATCGTTTCGGCCTCTCCATCAAACCAAGCCTTTTCCTTTTTCTCATAATGCTTTCCTTGCAAGTGAGAGGCCGACATACTCAGACGAGGCAGGTTGACATAGACAGTCAGTTCCTCTCCAGGAACCAGAAAAAGGGGTAAAACGGCCCCGTTCAGCCTCAATGAAGTCAGAGTGGGCTGCAACAAATCTGTTTCCAGATGAAAGAAACCATCCTGACGGACTTTTACCGGCACATTCCATTCCTTCGGGAAAAGGCCATCGTCGTACACCAGCTCCGGAAACAGAGACATCTTGGCTTCATATCCCAAAAGGTATCCGTTCACCACGGCCTTGCCAGCCGACAATCCCGGTTCAGGCAATTCATTCTGGCGGACCGGATTTTCCGATGTCAAAAAGTTCGGCACATATACATAGGGCTCTTTCCGGCTCAACTGAATGCCGAAGATGTTCCACCCCATTTCCGGTTCCACAAAATCCACTTCATGCACATCGGGTTGCAACGGCGCGAAAGAAAGAGTCACTTCCAATTGCCCGTCCTCACCAACAACCTCCGGTTCCGTCACTCCGTCGAGCGAAATATGCTCTGCCTCACGAAGCCTTGCCACTCCTCCATTTCCCCATTTCAACATGGCTCTGGAAGAAATGACGACCGGAGTACCAGGCTTGCCATACATCACCGCATCCACCTGAGTCTGCTCATCGGTCAAAATCATCCGCTTGAACTCTATTTCCGTGGTATTCGACAAGACAAAACCGGGATATTCCAACACCTTCTTCCGTCCTGCCTGTGCCTGTAAGCTCATCAGGCATAAACAAAGCAAACATATATATCCGTATATACTCTTCATACACAGGCCCTCCTGTATTTACAACAAATCCTTCAGACGTTCTATCAATTCATTTCCAAGTGCGGTTTTCACCTTAATATGTTCAAGTACAGCTGTCACGAACGGATTACTTTCAAACACGCCCCGCACTTCTTCAAAGTCACGTACTTTTTCCTCACTGCTTCCATCGGCCCCAAACCCAGTCATGGAGGTCAGAGAAAATTCCTTTTTGGCATCCTCATATACCATTTTGTCCAGTCCGACCACTGCTTCCTGCCACTGACGCACGATGGACACAATATCTGCTGCCGTCACCTTATCCGCCTGCAATCCATAAAACTCCAGCATTTTCTCATAAGCCCACGTCCACTCATAGGTGTAATAATGGGCATGCATTTCAGCAAAGCGGCTGTGTATCTCATCCACAGAAATCAACCGTCCGCACTCGATATCCTCCATCAACCGTTCAATCTCACTTTTCGGAGCTATCAGCCCGGAAATATCCACCCACTCTCCCGTACCGACCGGAGTGTCCGGCAACAACCGCCTCCGGATTTCCTCATCGGAAATAAAATGAATGTTCTCCAGACGCTTGATAACGGAATTGCCTAAAAACTTATGGATGGCCGTTTCATAGAATTTGATTCCCTTGTTTAAGGAAGAATTCTTGATTTTCGCACTCTGATAAGAATAGATTTCCGAAGTCTCTCCCGATACCCGTGCCAACTCCTTCAGAATTCGGCGTCCCGTCATCATCTTCTGAATGGTATACGGGCTCAACAGGTTGTAATTAATCTGGTCCAACCGGTTCGGGTCCTTCCGCCTGTCACGTTTGGGCCATTTCTGCGCATCGCGAATGGTACCCACACTCCGCAAATTGACCCCCGGTACCAGATACGTGGTATTTTTCTCCTCTATCAGATAAGAAAAAGGCAGATTGGAAGTGTCCGGATGCGTCACATGGCGCCCCATCACCAATGAAAAGGCACCGATACGGGCCGGCCATAAGACATAAGAATCAGAGGTCGTCTTCGCCCCCCGTTCCAGCGTTCCCTGATGAATCGGACCCAGCTTGTACATGTGATTGCTTTGATTCGAGCCCGACCCCGCATTCATAAACGAGAACATACCCGCAATCAATAAAGTCGATTTATGGTGTGTCACCGTGAAAGGTCCTGCAAAAATGGCACAAGCCTCTCCGTTTTCTTCCTGACAGTTGCTGAAGAACAACGAATCGGAAGCCGAATACGTATGTCCCAAATGACACGCCTGCCCCACGAAGCAACGGGTCAGCATGGTACCGTCTTCCACATGAGAGCCACTTGAAATGATGAAATCATCACACACCACTCCATAACCTATATGCACCGGGGCCGCCTCATTACTGTTCACGCTTCCGTTCTTCAGGCGCCCGGCTCCTTCCACCTGACAATAATCGCCAATCCGCACATTCTTGATGTAACCCGCATTGACAATCGTGACATGATGTCCAATCGTTCCCGTCTCCGAAGCATGCTCTTCTGCATAGGCCTCGATAATCTGCCGCATTTTCTCAATCAGCAGCGGACGATGGCGGTAAAGCGCCATGATATAGGCTTGATGCGCCGACAGGCGGTCGTGCATGATTACCTCACGTCCTCCCGTTTCATTCAAGACCGAAACCTCCACTCCATTTCCGAAACGACTCCGGCAATCGACCAAAATAATATCTACGTTTTCGATAAACGTATCCTGCCCAATTTCGTAATTGGCAATATAATTCTTGACATTTTCAATGTAACAATTATCCCCCACCGACACATTGTGCAGAGTGGCATAATACAATCCCGAATGCTTGGCTATCCCGCCTGCCAGTATAAACTCTTTTTCAAAGACTCCCAGCCGTATCTTTCCCGAAAAGCGGGTATGATGGATATGGTCTGTACGGAAGCCCTCGGCCACCTCTACGCTTTTCCAGTCGGAAGCCACACAATGCTGTGCCTCCAGCAGCGCAATCTCTTCTTGTGCCAGTGAACGATAGTGTTCTGTCATCTTTTATTTTTTTGTCGGTTATTCTTCGTCGTATGTCTGATACAAAAAATCATTGTAAGGATATTTCTGTACATGCAGTTCCCTTACCTTTTTATATAAGAGGTCACGGAACTGTTCGATATTGGTCTTCTCCCGGGCGGATATGAAGATACAATTATCGTTCAATTTCGCCATCCAGGTATGCATCAGTTCCTCCAAGGTGATATTCTCCTTTGTTTTCGGAGTCAGGTCGTCTTCCGCCTTCTCCACGTACGTATAAGCATCCACCTTGTTAAATACAATCATGCTCGGTTTTCCGCCTGCTCCCAAATCGGCAATGGTTTTCTCCACCACTTGAATCTGTTCTTCAAAATCCGGATGAGAAATATCGACCACATGAACCAATAAATCAGCCTCACGTACCTCGTCCAATGTCGACTTGAACGAATCGACCAGGTCGGTCGGTAATTTCCGGATAAACCCTACCGTATCGGACAACAGGAAAGGAAGATTCTCGATAATCACCTTGCGCACTGTGGTGTCCAGCGTGGCGAACAGTTTGTTTTCCGCAAACACATCACTCTTTGCCAGCAGATTCATCAACGTAGATTTTCCCACATTGGTATATCCCACCAACGCCACACGAATCAAGCGCCCGCGATTCTTGCGCTGAGTGGATTTCTGCGTATCAATTTCAGCCAGACGCTGCTTCAGCAAGGCCATACGGTTCAAGATGATACGACGGTCCATTTCCAACTGGGTTTCACCCGGACCACGCAAACCCACGGAACCTTTACCACCTCCGGCACCGGAACCACCACCCTGCCGTTCCAAGTGTGTCCACAAACGCTGCAAGCGGGGAAGCATGTACTTGTATTGCGCCAGCTCCACCTGCGTTTTGGCATTGGCTGTCTGTGCCCGCATGGCAAAAATATCCAAGATTAATGAAGTACGGTCGAGTATTTTGACTTTCAGCTCATTTTCAATGTTACGGATTTGCTTCGCCGAGAGTTCATCATCGAAAATCACCATTCCGATTTCAGTCTCCTCATTTTCGTTCTGAACAGCCAAGTATTCTTTGATTTCCTGCAATTTACCCTTTCCTACATAAGTCACAGAGTTGGGGGTATCCAGCTTTTGGGTGAAGCGTTTCACCACCTCCGCCCCTGCTGTCTCCGCCAGGAAAGCCAGTTCATCCAGGTATTCATTGGTCTTACGTTCATTCTGAGTCTGGGTTATCAAACCCACCAACGCAGCCTTTTCGGTCTGCGCATCCGATATCACAAATTCCTTCATTCAGTGTAAATCTAATTTCTATATGTCGCAAATATACAGAAAAAGAGCGCATCTCCTTTCAGATGCGCTCTTTTATTTTTACAAACCACAATCATTCGCGGTTATTTATGCTGTACCGTAATTTCCATACGGGCCTCAGCACCCGGAGACAGATGAGTACCTTCTTTAAAGGTCAATACTGCCGTATATTTCTTCTCCTTCCACTGACCTGTCGGCACAAAACCCACTTCCACATAAGCCGCCGGTTCTCCGTCCTTAAAGGTCACTTCCGGTGTCTGAAGTTTCAGTACGTTCTCCGAAACCGCCTTCGCGTCAAGCATCACTTCCACCTTGGCCTCACCAGTTCTGCTGGAGCGATAAACCGGTACTTTCACCACACCGGCATTCCCGGCCTCTACTTCCATCACTTGTTTGGCGTTCACAAAAGAAAACGCCATTTCACGTTCCGTGTACACCACTCCTTCCGCATCTTTGTTGCACGAAGCAGCCACACCCGATAATAAAACCGCAATCGCGAGTATATAATTCTTCATTTCATTTCTATTAAAAGTTATCGAACAATAGGATTGTTATCCGAGCTGCTGATATGCTCGTTTCCGTCAATCTCCGACTGAGGCAAGGGGAATATGAAGAGCGGAGAAGCCACTCCCGTATTCTTCGTCTGCACTGTTTGCGAATGATTGGAGCCCTCATACTTCCGGTCGTAACCCAAGGCCAAGCGCTGCAAGTCGAAAATTCTTCCTGCTTCACCCCACAATTCCACACGGCGCTGCAACAGGATTTCTTCCATCAGCGTAGTAACAGGAGCATTCGTATCCGAATTATAAGTTTCCGAATCCTTACGCTTCGCCAGAATATCTTCATATTTTGCATCCCGAAGCATCCCCAGTCGCTTGATGGTAGCCCGTGCCAGATTAAACTCCTTCAGATGACATTCCGCCTCCGCCTGAATCAACACCATTTCCTCCGCACGCATCAACAGATAGTCGCCAGTCCAGATGGTATAATCGGCCATCTTAAATTTCAACTGACAATAACTTACCATAGAATTGCCCTTCTCGTTCTTTTCCAGTTTTCCCCGGAACCATTTCATCTTACGCTCATCCGTATCCGACAACAGGTTATACAATCCGGAACTGATGCACTGGCGGGCCTTGGAGCCATACATACCTTTTGCATCCGCATCCATGTGAGAGAAGAATCCGGCATAACCCGAAGTCTGGTCTTTCGAAATCTCCAGTCCCCACATGACATCGTCCACCTTCACACTGTTGTTTCCACCCAAGACATCTACTTTAACCAACGAAAGTCCGGGTTTCGTCAGTGCCTCTTTCGCCGCTTCCGCCGCTTCCTTATACTTATGCTGCACCAAGAAAGCACGTGCCTGGAAACCTTTGGCCACATAATAATCTATGTGAGAGATGTGTGACTGTTTCAGTCCTTTCAGACGGCTGACTGCCTCGGCCAAATCCGAATTAATCTGGTCGTACACTCCCTGCACCGTACCACGCGGTTTTCCTTCCGTTCCGGCTACCGTCGGTTCCGTGTAAAGAGGAACTCCCGGTGCATTCTCATGCCCTGCATAAGTTTGCTGATACAATTGAATCAGATAAAAATAGCAATAAGCCCGGAAGGCATACGCCTGCCCCATCAGACTATTCACCAATTCAGGGTCTCCGTCCAGCTTTCCGTCGTTTGCCAGAATATAATTCAGGTTACTGATAATCGTATAATAAAAATTCCATACAGAATAAGAACGTCCGGCTTTTCCGGCATAATCTCCGTGTACGTTTAGGCGATAATCCTCATAAAACCATCCCTGCCCCTGTTCATTCATCAAATGATCTTCTGCCATCAAATCGGCAAATAACTGAATGGCCGTCTGCCCACAGTTCTGTGTGCCCCAGCCAGAGCTCCATCCGGCAGTATACAAAAAGCGATATGCACCGTTAATCGCGGCTTCCGCATGCTCCGCGTTCTCAAAAATCTGCGTTCCAGACACAGAGTTGGTAGGCTGCGTTTCCAATTCATCCGAGCAGGAAGCCAACAAACCGACTCCTGCGAATGCCAGCCCGCATAAAAAATATTTATTGATTTTCATTGTTGTCTTTTTTCATTAGAATGTTACGTCGATACCAAATGATACAGTCCGAACCGGCACATAGCCAAAGCTCGTACCGCCACTGAAATTGTGCTGAGGATTCATACCCTTCAGGCAGTTGAACAACACCACATTGTCTGCCGTAGCCGAAAGCCGCAAGCGGTTCATGCCCCATTTCTGAATCAGTTTCTCCGGGAAAGTATATCCCAGCGAGATATTCTTGATGGCCAGGTAAGAAGCATCAATCAAGTCGTTGTTAGTCGTAATATAACTCTTGCCAATCTCGATACGAGGAATGTCGGTGATGTCACCAGGCTGTTTCCAGGCACGTTCCAAGTGCTTGCTCTTAGCCTGTCCGACATAATTTCCATACAGCAAGGTTCTGTACACACCGTCCAGCACCTTACCTCCAATAGAATACGTACAAAGCACAGCCAAATCAAAGTTCTTGTACCGGAATTCATTGTTGAAAGAACCATACAAGTTTGGAATACGGCTGCCCTGGATATCCTTGCAGTTAGTAGCCTTCGACGCATCATTCGAGATATACTTCTCGCCTCTTACACCATCTTTATCTGTATCCCATACCCAGTACAACTGTTCACCTGTAGCCGGATCCACTCCTGCCGCGGTAGCCGTATAGAACGAATTGATAGTCTCACCTTCACGGATGATATAACTTCCATTAATAATTTCCGGTTTATCGGCCAACTGCAACACCTCATTCTTCACAGTCGAACCCATCAACGTCAGTCGCCATCCGAAGTTCGGTTGCTGGAAGATATCAGTGGCAATGCTCACATCCCACCCTCGGTTACGCATGCTGCCGATGTTCTTGTTGTATCCGTCAAACCCAAGCGAGGTAGCCATCGGGAAAGACATCAGCATGTCCGAAGTTTTCCGCTGATACCATTCCACACTGAAGCTCACACGGTCGAACAAACGACCTTCCACACCCACATTCAGGTTGCCGTTTTTCTCCCACTTCAGCCCCTTATTTTCCAAAGAAGACAAAGCAGCACCGTTCATCGTGTTGTTCGGGTAGCTCAGGCTATAGAAAGACTGCCATGCATAATAAATGTCATAACCGCCTGAATCGAGCAAACGGTCATTTCCCTGCACACCGTAGCTAGCCTTCACCGACAGGTTGTTCACCCATCTCACGTTTTTCATGAACGCTTCCTGCGAAATCCGCCAGTTCGCACCTACCGACCAGAAATTACCCCAGCGGCTGTCCTTGTAAAAACGAGACGATCCGTCGGTTCGGAAGCTGGCCGAGAAATAATATTTATCGGCGTAGTCATAAGACAGGCGCGACAAGACCGATTCCACCGAATAATTATGGCTATAAGAGTCCGTATCTACTACCGTTGTAGCCGCCGCCAGTTCATACAACCCACCGAAAGGGAAACCGGTCTTTTGACCAGACAAATAAGAATAGGTGTATTTATAAAATTCATGTCCCACCAGTGCCGCCACATGATGCTTGCCAAAGCGCCGGTCATAATTCAGCAGCTGGTTCAAGGTGTAGCTGAAAGAACGGGAAGCACTCTTTGTCAGACGTCCCTTCACGGAAGTCGCATTACCGTTATAAGGATTGTAATAAGTCATATTATCCCGGTTAATCAAATCGAATCCATAATTCACCGAGAATTTCAATCCCTGCAAAGGACCCTCTTTCAGGTTACCTAATTCCATATACATACGGGCACTCAAGTTGTCGCTCGTTGTAGAATATTTGTCATCATACAAGGTAGCAATGGTATTCCAGTCCGCATTCGCACCCGCCGGGCGGTTTGCACCATAATCAAACACCGGATTACCACTTTTATCTAATACCGTTTTTCCATCCGCATCCTTCTCGTACACAGGGAAAATAGGTGCCATCAGCTGGGCCGTGTACCACACATTGGAGTTTCCCGATGAGTTTTCCACTGCCGTATTATTTTCATTGCGCGAATAGCTGGCATTCATTCCGGCCTTCAACCAGTTTGTCACATCCGAATCAATGTTCATACGGCCATTGTAACGTGAGAACTGGGTAGTCTTCAACAAACCTTTTTCGTTCAAATATCCCAATGAAAACATATACTTTGTCTTCTCATTTCCACCAGAAAAAGAAGCATTATACTCCTGACGCAACGGATTGTTCACCATCGCCTCGTTCATCCAATCTTCCGAATATTTCAAGCGAGCATCACCACGCACCTTACCCGTAGTAGGATCAATCAGGTCCGTCACAGAATAATTAAACGGATTATACTGCTCATTCTGACCGAAAATCGCAGTAGGTCCCGATTTCATAGCTTCCAGTGCCGCAACTCCTGCTGCCGCCGGCGAAAGGCCATTATTATAAATCTGATTGTTTTTGTACGACTGGAAAACAGTTTCCAGATATCCCGCCTCATCCATTGTCTCATAACGAGGAATGGAACGGGAAGCCACACCCCAGTTAGCCTTCAGATTGACATTTACCTTGCCCGACTTTCCTTTCTTCGTTGTAATCATCACTACGCCGTTTGCTCCGCGTGAACCATACAACGCACCTGCCGAGGCATCCTTCAACACCGTCATCGATTCGATATCATTCGGATTGATGGAAACCACATCTCCATCATAAGGCACTCCGTCTACCACATACAAAGGGCTTTGAGCCGAGTTGATAGAACCATAACCGCGAACCACGACCGAAACCCCTGAACCCGGCTGGCCAGAACCGGAAGTGGTCTGTACACCGGCCACCAGTCCGTCTAAAGCCTTCGTGACATTGGCTACCGGCCTTGACGTGATTTTGTCAGCCTTGACTACTGATGCCGAACCGGTAAACGATTCCTTCTTGGCTGTACCATAAGCCACAACCATCACTTCGTCCAGCTGCTTTGCATCCGACTTCAGTACCACATTTACCACCGATTTCACAGGCACTTCCTGGCTCTGCAAACCGATAAAAGAAACCACCAGAACTTTTGCCGAGGCCGGCACTCCGGTAATTGTAAAATTTCCGTCGATATCGGTCACTGTCCCTACAGTCGTACCCTTTACCAATACCGATGCGCCCACTACCGGCAGTCCGTCTTCATCGGACGTCACATTACCGGTCACTTGAGAAATCTGGGCATTAGACAGACCAATCCCTATCAGGAGAAAGGTCACGAACCACGTGATTTTTTTCTTCATAAAATCTCTCTTTAGTTTAGTTAAGTTAAACAAGTATGTTTTCACAAACGGGCTGCTAAAATAATAAACTAAGGAGAATAAGTCAAACAGAGGGTATTCTTACACTTATTCCATAGGCAGGAAACAAAAGAATATTAAAAAGAGATAAACAAATGATTCTTAATAGCTTGCATGGATTTACCTATATTTATACAAAACGAATATAAATAGAATAAAATTGCATATATTTTGTATTATTAACAAGACGATTCATATGAAAAGACCATATTTTAATGGGATATTACCAAAAACTGGTTTAAAAACAATAATATTGAATCCAACAAGATAAAAATTATACATGCTATCCCAATAAGCTTTTCAGAAACCTACTAAAAAAAATAGTTTTACATAAAAACAACTTACCCAAGAATACGCTCAAAACGTAAACTTGGGTAAGGTTTCAAAAACTAAAAGAAATCTAATCTTTTAGCCTATAATATATTATTTATCCGAAATAAGATTTTAGTCTTATAACGCGGGCAAATAATCGCTCCAGTTGTCATTCTGCTGACAACCCGTTCCTGTATTGATTTCAGCTTCTGGTATCGGGAATACGAAATTCTTAATGTCCCAATTCTGGAAGTTATCTCCTGATACCAAATCTCCCATACGGCGTGCGTCGTAGAAACGGTGTCCCTCAGCTACAAATTCACGAATTCTTTCTTCAGAAATGAAAGACAACAACGCAGCAGAAGTTGAAGGCAGATCATCTGTTGACGTAATATCTTTATTACGCTTTGCTGTAAACATCAGATATTTCTGAGCTTCTCCAATGTTTCCATTACGTGCTTCACACTCTGCAATGATGAGTGACATTTCTGACTTACGGAAAACAGGGATGTTACAAACTGCTGTAGAAGTTTTACCTACGAATTTGGCTGTAGTCGTTCCACCTCCAGCTCCACCAATTAATAGCTGTTTACGAATGTCATTGGCACCGAATTTATTAATTACGCTATTCTGCACAGTGGCATAATAACTTCCGTACAATGTATTAATAGAATTGGCGGAAAGGTTATCATCTTCAGATTTCTTGATGGTGAAAAGATCCTCGTCCGTCATAACCACATCTCCCCACATAGATACGTAGATATCATTCGAGGGAACATTGTCAGCACCTGTTCCATCTCCATTGCCTTTCAACGCAATGGCTTCTTTAGCGGCAGCTTCAGCAATGCCATACTCGCCCAAAGACATATATACACGAGCTTTCAAAGCCTGAAGTCCCATCATGCTCATATAATAAGCAGAATTATAAGTACTTGTAGTAGCTTCTTCACCTGCTTGACCAAAAGCATCTTCAGCAGACTGAATATCTTTTGTAATCTGTGCATAAGTTCCCTCAATCGTACCACGGCTTACATTTGCGAAAGCTTCGGGTACTTCTTTATCAATAATGATAATACCCAGCTGTGATTTGTTAGCCTCTGAATAAGGAAGAGCATACAGATTTACCAAATAATAACCAGCTAAAGCCTTTAACGCATAGAACTGAGCAATATAATTATAAGTCGTTGCTTGTTCACTTCCCAGAATGGTACCATCAGTCAACAGTTTGTTTGCTGCATTTATGCCTTCTGTTGCGCCTGCAAGAATTTTGTAGCCTACATTCCACATGTCTTCCAGCTCTTGGTCTGTACTTGTAAAAGTAAAAGCACTATAACTGTACATGTGCCCAGATGAAGCACTTCCTGTACTCATGCCGCTACAGAAATCACCGACAGTGGTTGCATAATTTCCCAGAAAAGGATAACTTCCTACCCGATAATAAATACCATTCAAGCTGTTTTCAATATCTTTCAGCGTAGTATAGGCTCCCTCTCCCTCTTTCTGATCATAGATTTCAGAATCAAGGCTACAGCTTCCCAAAGTTAATGTGCATGCCAAGCCTAATATCAAATATTTTTTTATCTTCATGTAATTTTCCTCCTTAATATTAAATTCCTACTGTGACACCGAACATGAAGCTACGTGCTTGCGGATAGTTCCACCACTGAACTCCATTGGCATCGATACCGGCTGGATCGAATCCGATATAATCGTCTGCAGTAAACGTATAAAGATTTTCTGCTTCCATGAATATACGTACATTATTCAGGAAAGTACCACGTAACCATGATTTAGGCAATGTATAGCCAACCGACAATGAACGAATTTTCAAGTAATCACCATTCATCAAGAAGCGTGAAGAACCTTGGTTTGCCTGTGAACCGTCTGTGTCCAAACGGGGGACATTGGTAATATCACCGGGCTTCTGCCAACGATTATCATAAACATAATTGATATAGTTCTCATAAAATGCAGAACCGATGTTGGCATCATAGCGCAAGTTATCACCATAGATCTTGGCACCCGTAGAGTAGTTGAACTGAACAGCCAAGTCGAATCCGTATGCTTCCAAGTTTGTGCTGAAAGAACCGAAGAATTTAGGATTGGCATCACCCAGATAGCGTTTTGCAGCTTTGTTGTAATCTGTGGTTGTTTCGTTGCCTTCTTCATTTAAATACCACATTGCGTCACCGGTTTCAGGATCAACTCCTGCATATTCCTTCATCTTCCACTGATAAATAGGATAGCCAACTTCTGTAGTTGATATGCTGCCTTCAATCGGGTAGTCTGTAGAAAGTTTCTTTACCTTATTTTTGTTGATAGAACCATTCCATGCAAATGTCCATGTAATATCCTTATTCTTGAAAAGTACGGCATTCAAACTTGCTTCAAAACCTTTATTTTCCAATTTACCTACATTCTGATAGATAGAAGACATACCGGTAGCAAAAGACAAAGGTACAGAGAATACCATGTCTGTAGTCTGGTGGTTATAATAGTCCAAGCTGATGTCAATACGTTTGAACAAGTTCAAATCTACACCGACATTGAACTTCTTGGTCATCTCCCATTTCAGGTTTTCATTACCGAACTGTTCCAGCTGCATACCCGGTTTGCTGTTATAATTATATCCAAAACCGTACAAGTTAGAAGCTGCATAATAACCACTTCCTACTTCCTGATTACCAGTTGTACCGTAGCTTGCACGAATAGTCAGGTTAGACAACCAGTTGCTTGTGGATTCCATGAATTTTTCTGCAGTCAAACGATATTTACCGCCGACAGACCAGAATGTAGCCCAACGGTGTCCATCCGCAAAACGTGAAGAACCATCAGTACGTAAGCTGGCAGACAAATAATATTTATGATTATAGTCATACTGACCGTTGAAGAAGTAAGAGTTCAGTAACAACTGCATTTGAGTAGTTGCAGCAGAACTTGGAGTTGCAGCCAAAGACACATCATTCAAATCTTCTACAGGGTAGTTAGAACCAGCCAGATATGCTTGTTTGTAGTTTTTCTTCTGTCCTTCCTGACCTACCATCAAGTTCAGATTATGTACATCACTAAATGTTTTAATGTAGTTCAACGTGTTGGTGATGGTCAACATGATACGAGTTGTGTTGGCATTTTCACCCATCGCATTCATTTCAGCACCTTGAGGTTGAAGGAATGACCAGTAGCCAAACTCATCAATAAAGTAAGCATCTACACCTCCCCGGCTCATGAAGAAAAGTTCCGGAGTAAAGTTAATCTGTACATACGGACTTAACAATACACGATATTGTTTAGCCAAGCTCTTGTCACCATATTCAGAACGGATAGCTACAGGGTTGTAACCAGTAGTCGTATCAAAATTGAATTCACCTTCAGAATCATATACGTTTGTCATAGGGTTCATCATGTAAACCTGGGTCAGCGGGTCAGAGAAATAACCACCACCTGCACCCATATTGGTTCTGGTGTATGACAAGTTCGTATTAAATCCATATTTCACCCATCTTGATGGCTGATGGTCCATATTGTAACGGAAAGAATAACGTGTCAAATCTTTTCCCTTCATTACAGACTCGTTGTTATCATACGCAAATGAAGCATAATATTGCGGAGCATTTTCAGAGTTACCACCTCCACTAATATCAAATGCATATGACTGAACCAAACCAGTACGAGTAATTTCATCTATCCAGTTGGTCTGTTTGCCTGTGTTTCTATAATTTGAAACCCAACCGCCAGTATACCAATCATAGAATCCTTCTGCTCCAGCCTGATCATAAGTATAACCCAGACCATAACCTTCGTTATAAGAACCAAAAGTAGAATTTGCTCCGTACGTATTGTAAGAGTTCAGCAATGCTTCCGTTGCCAGTTCAATATTTTTATCTGCATCCACCAATTTATATCTATCGGTATAAGAAGGCATCTGGTTGAAGCCGACTTTTGCAGTCACATTTACCTTAGGTTTACCGGCCTTACCTCTTTTAGTGGTAATCACAATCACACCGTTAGCTGCACGTGCACCATAAATAGAGGTTGCTGTTGCATCTTTCAATACAGTCATGCTTTCAATGTCCTGTGCATTTAATGTAGACAACGGGCTGGTTGTTTGTCCTTCGTCAGAACGGATACCTACCGCATCGTTATCGAAAGCAACCCCATCAATTACGTATAAAGGTTGAGTTCCAGAATTTAAAGAGTTACGTCCACGAATAAAAATTGTGGCAGGAGCGCCCGGCTGACCAGAACCGATATTCATCTGCAATCCCGGGACTGTACCTTCCAATGATTTAATAGGGTTCGGGTCTACTCTATTTCCAATTTTCTCAGCATCCAGCGTACTTGCAGCACCTGTAAATGCTGACTTCTTAGTAATGCCATAGCCTGTTACTACAACCTCGTCAAGTACCTCAGCATCAGACTTTAACACTACTTTTACCATCGGAGCAATTTTCACTTCCTGAGTCTGCATTCCGATGAAGGAAATGACCAAAGTTCCCGCCGAACTAAAGAATCCTTATAATTGTCTTGTAATCAAGCTTATACATTTTTTCTAAATATTTCCTCTTCATAAGTTCTAATAATCTACAAGAGGATGTTTTTCACAATTTTTCTACCCAGAATCTACTCCCTTTTTATTATAGAATCCCGGTTATATTACAACTTATATTTCTTAATTTTGAATGAGTTATAAGATAAAAAAACTAACTTTGTAAATAAACACTTTAGCAAGATGAAAAAATATCCTGTAGGTATACAAAGTTTCGAGAGCCTTCGTAAAGGAGGCTATCTGTATATAGATAAAACTGAACTTATTTATCGTTTGGTATCGACCGGAAAGTATTATTTTTTCAGTCGGCCAAGACGATTCGGGAAAAGCTTGTTGATATCTACGTTGGAAGCCTATTATTCCGGGAGAAAAGATTTGTTTCAAGGATTGTATATTGACCAGGTGGAAAAAGAGTGGCTCTCTTATCCAGTTTTACATATTGACCTAAATGCGCAAAAATATGACACACTTAAAAGCCTTGATGATATTTTGAATGATATCTTAACAAAATGGGAAAAAGTCTATGGAACAGAGCCGAGCGAAGTATCTTTATCCTTGCGTTTCCAAGGAATAATTCAGCGTGTAGCCGAAAAGACCGGAAAAAATGTCGTGATTTTGGTAGACGAATATGATAAGCCCATGCTTCAGACTATCGGAAGCAATGAACTGCAAGACAGTTATCGTGATACATTAAAGGCCTTTTATGGAGCATTGAAAAGCAAAGATCAATATATTCAATTCGCATTATTGACAGGTGTTACCAAGTTCAGTAAGGTAAGCATATTCAGCGATTTGAATAATTTGATGGATATATCCTTTGACCAACGATATGCTGCACTTTGTGGAATTACGGAAGATGAGATTCATACTTGGCTGGAAGAAGACCTGCATGAATTGTCTGTTCATACCAATATGAGTTATGAACAGGTCTGTCAGTCTTTAAAAGAGCGTTATGACGGATATCATTTTACTGAAGATTCCATAGGATTGTATAACCCATTTAGCCTTTTCAACACGTTTGCTAAAATGAAGTTCGGCAATTATTGGTTTGAAACAGGTACACCGACTTATCTGGCCCAATTGCTTAAACAAAACAAATGCAATTTGGCCCGTCTTTCAAATGAAATGGTTACAGCTGATTTACTGAATGGCGTAGAGCCTTTGGCAAATAGCCCTATCTCAGTCCTATATCAAAGTGGATACCTGACGATTAAAGACTATAATTCCCGTTTTAACATATATACTTTGGGGTTTCCCAACAAAGAAGTAGAAGAAGGTTTTATTAGTTATCTGTTGCCATATTATGCCCATGTACAGCCCACAGAGTCAGCATTTCAAATGATGAGTTTTATAGAGGAAGTAGAAAAAGGAGAGATAGATGCCTTCTTTTCACGCCTGCAAAGTTTTTTTGCGGATACTCCCTATGAAATGATACGCGATTTGGAGCTACATTATCAGAATGTACTTTTCATCATATTCAAACTGCTTGGTTTCTACACAGAGGCAGAATATCATACCTCAGAGGGCCGCATAGATCTGGTGATAAAAACAAACCATTTTATTTATGTGATGGAATTTAAACTGGACGGTTCTGCTGAAGAGGCATTGAAACAGATAAATGACAAACACTACGCAATTCCTTTCCAAACAGATGGGAGGAGGGTTTTCAAAATAGGCGTAAACTTCAGCAATAAGACACGGAATATCCAGAAATGGATTGTGGAAGACAGTTTAAGATAAAAAACAACTTACCCAAGAATACGCTCCAAACGTAAACTTGGGTAAGTTTTTCTTTATTTAGTTGAGAAGGATAAAATATCCAGCAAAATCATGTTTTATTTGCCACCGTTTATCCATGTTTTTTCAGAGTAGATGTAATACCCATCTCCGTATGCACTACTTACGTTTGGATTGCTTAACACACTACTGTTACCGTATGGCAAGCGTTCCGGATAACGATTTACCCCTCCTTGTGTGTTGTAAGGATTGGTCAGGACTACATAACTTTCTCCCATTGCTTTCAAACGGCGTAAATCATTGTAAGTTTCCACTTGCTCATCCGCACATTGAGCAATGTACTTCTGTTCAAAAAGCGTCTTGAGCGTCGGTGTTCCCAATGAATTTACGTAAGCACTGGCATCGCTATCATCTCCACACCATCCCAATATTTCACTGATAGAAGCGGTTACAGCCTTTTGGAATTCACTGGTAGCATCTTCATTCAGGCGTAATTTAGCTTCAGCCAAGATGAAATATAATTCAGACACGCTGAACAGATGAAGAGGTTGAGTACCTAAATCATACCATTCGGGGAAAGCCAGACTTCCGTCGGCAACTTGTGCGGCAGCTTCATCTCCAGGAGTATATGATTCTCCTGTTTCATAAGTGTAATAAGTAAAACGAGGGTCGTCACTACCCATTAAATCCGTAACGGTTTTTGAAGAAGCAATATAATATCTGCTCCATAGATAAGCGCTCCAGGGATTGTCACAAGTAACGCCGTTGAATTCTTTAATCATGAATCCTTTGAAACCCAGTTCGACAGCCTTCCCTGCCGCAGCTTTCACCTCTGTCAATAGTGCATTCCTATCTTCGGTTACAGCCAGCTGATGAATCAAATAGCGAGCTTTTAAAGCGTATGCTGTGGCCATCCACTGTTCATTATCGTTCTTAAACGCGATGTCTTGATTTCCGGCAGACTTTAAATCTTTTCCTTTTTCAAGATTGCTGATAGCATCTTCCAGTGTCTTTAATATACCGACATACACATCCTTTTGTGCATCCAGTTTAGGCTGGAGATTATTTTGTCCCAGCAAAGCCTCACTATAAGGAATATCTCCATGCATATCTGTCAATACTCCAAAATTCAGGGCTTCCAGCACTTGGGCCATACCCAACAAGTCATATTTACCGGCATTGCCTTGAGTTCCGGTGTTGATTTTGTCAATCATCTGACGAATGTTCATCAAATTTCCGTATGTGGAATTCCAGACATTGTTAAAGGTTGTAGACGCAGCCCATTCAGAAGAGTTACGTAATTCAGCTCTCATCAGCTGATTGTTTCCCACGCCAATTTCTTGCTCATTGAGAGAAGAGAGATAAAAAGCATAATCCCCAGAAACAGTACTGAAACCTGTGGCCATGATTGCATCTGTCAGCTGAAGTGCGGCCGACACGTTTTCAGGAGCAGGATGCTGATTATCTTTGTTGATATCGTCCATTATATCCTCGGTGCAAGAGGTCAGTCCGAGAAATGCAACAGACAAAACGGATAATATATATTTCTTCATGTTCGAATCGTTTTTATATTAAAATTTAATAGTAAGTCCACCGCCAAAGCTTGAAGTATTAGGCACAGAGAAACGTTCAAAGTATCCACTCATGTTATTGTTACCCTGTGATGATTCCGGGTCAAAATTAGGCAAGTTGGCCCAAACCAAGATATTGCGGGCAAATCCATAAACTGAAATATCGAATATACCCATCTTAGGCAGCTGGTAAGTCAGTGTGACGTCACGTAGTTTCACGAAGCTCGTATCATATATACCTGATTCAGAGATATTGTAATAGGCCTGATAGTAAGCTTGTTTGCTGACTTCAACCGTGTTTTTTTCTCCCGTAGCTTCATCAATACCTTCTGCCACCATCGTTCCTTCGTGATAATCAAGAGATTCCTTGGTCGCACCGAAATAGTTCAGTGTCATGTTCGTGCCATGATACATCTTACCGCCTTGCTGCCAGCTCCATGTAGTCTCCAAAGAAAGACGTTTGTAGCGTCCGCCGAAAGTGATACCTGTGGTGAAGTCAGGTGAACAGTTGCCCAAGTTCTGGCTGTCTCCTGTAGCCTGTGGCAGACCGTTAAGCAAAAGAAGATTTCCTTCGCTGTCGCGTTTGAATGCTGCGCCATAGATATTAGGATATGTACATCCTGCCTGAGCTCTGATCTGCGGTTCTACAAAACCACCCAACATGATTGATTCCACACCCGGAGCCAGTTCTACCACTTTATTAACAATCCGAGTGAAGTTAATACCTAAGTTCAAATCATAATCTTTACTCTGCAAGATGGCTGCATTGATTGAGAATTCATGTGCATGTGTACGCATTTTTCCTGCATTAGTCATCATATACTGATAACCTATAGTACCATCTGTCGGTACAGAGAATATCTGGTCTTTTACATTCTGCAAACTATATGTATATTCCATTTTGATTCTACTGTTGAACAGATGCAAGTCAATACCGGCTTCATAGTTGACCGTATTCTGTGGTTTGAGGTTTTCATCATAGACTACATAGTAGGGAACGTATGATGAAACACCGCTTGGAAGAGGATAAGACACCGGAGTATAGGCTAAGAAACCTCCGCCATAAGACGGGGTATAATAGAAATTATTGTAATAATTTCCAGCCTGACCGACTTGTGCAAATGAACCTCTTAATTTACCATAGTTGATTACGCTGTTACCTTCAAGGAAAGGTAGTTTGGTAAATTCCCATCCCAAAGAAACAGAAGGATAGAAGAAGCTACGGCTACCTCTAGGCATTGTGGATACATAGTCATTACGTCCGGTAACAGTCAGATACAGCTGGTCTTTCCATGATACAGATGCACTTCCAAAGAAACCGACCGTACGTTCCCGTCTGGTATATTCACTGGCAGAAGCCAGGTTGGTAGCATTCCCGATAGTGGTAAACCCAGGGAAATTGAAATTACTTGCATAATAGTCCCATGTACGGATATTCTCATCATTGAATTCATTACCTAAGATGATATTCAACCCCCATTCGTCTTCATTTCCGAACCGTCCGTCAAAATTGATGGTAAACAAGTTATTGAATACGTTGTGCTGAGAACCATAATTCTCAATATCACCTCCGGTTAAAGCTGTGGTTGAACCCATTTCTCTTACATCCGAATAGTTGGATGTCCAGATATCCAAACCTGCCTGCTCACGGAACTTCAATGTAAATCCATCTCCCCAGTTCAATTTAGGTTGGTATTCAAGGTAAGCATTTCCAAACACACGATTCGTATGCTGCAAGTATTCGTTGTTGTCTGCCCACCAATAAGGGTTCACGAAAGAAGTGGAACGGAACAATACCTGATTGGTGACATCTCCTGGAGCATGAGTCGGAATGCCTTTCAAGTCATATTCTGCCGGAGCCGAATAAACCACATTCATGATACCATCGTTGGCACCCGGAGCTGAAGTAATCTTCGTAGACGAATAGTTTGCAGAAAAACCTGTGTTCCATTCCTCATTGATTTTCCAGTCAACCAATCCTCTTGCTCCCCAACGGTTCATTCCTGTAGACGGAATAATACCGTTCTGATAAGAGTTGTTCAGACCAAATGAATAATTTACTCCATTAAGGCTCTGAGATATATTCACATTGGTATTTTCAGTGAAACCTGTACCAAGAAAATCACCTACATTGTCATAAATTTGAGGGGTAGTCCAACCGTCCAGTCCTGCTTTAGCACGCTGGGTATTATAATATTGACCTTCGTGCATGCCATATTTAGCAGTATAATCATTATTTGCATTTCCTCCATAAACAGGATCATTAGGCAAATCACTGATTTTAGGTCCCCATGTGCTGGAAGAAGAAGGATTATATGCACTGATGTTATCTCCCTGTGCATACACTGTCTGACGTTCAAATTTTCTTGATACCCGTTGAGCACTCAAGTTTGTAGAGATAGTGACAGCTGGTTTGTTCAGGTTGTTTTTTGCTCCACGTTTGGTTGTAATTACAATCACACCGTTGGAAGCACGGATACCGTACAAGGCAGAAGCAGCCTGTCCTTTAAGTACGTTAATTGTTTCAATATCTTCAGGATTGATATCAATGCTACGGTCGGCATAGTTCGCACCAGTTACAGAACTTCCGGTATCGAAGTCGGCAGAGGTATTAATCGGCATGCCATCAATCACATACAGAGGCTGGTTGTTTCCATCGAACGAGCGGGCACCACGGATAATGATTTGTGAAGAAGCTCCCGGTGCACCAGAAGACTGGCGAACTTCGACTCCAGTCAATTTTCCTTGTATGGCATTGGCCAATGAAGTTGTACCACTTTTACTTAATTCATCAGATTTTAAATCCTGTGCTGCATAACCCAACGCCTTACGGTCGCGTTTGATACCCATTGCGGTTACAACAACCTCATCAAGCTGTTCAGCATCAGATTTCAAAACTACCTTCACCACCGGTTGTACCTTCACTTCCTGTGACTGCATTCCAATGAAGGAAATGACCAAAGTTCCCGCCGAACTAAAGATACTTATAAGTTGCAGACAAACAACACGTTATAAAATCTTCTATTTGTATATGGCTTCTTTAGAACCATTCATAATGGTGAAAATAGCATAGGTTTTCTACCTTGTTTTTACTGATAGAAACAGGAATCTAAAGACATTAATTATTAACTTGTTTGGCATATTCTATGTTTCGTATGTGGAAAACGTATGTTTCCCAATGCAGAAACGTACATTTCCCTATAGGCGAACATACGTTTCTGCCTCAGAAAACATAAAACGTAACAGGACATTGTTCCACCATTGCCCATACTTTTTCATGTTTGCCTGTCCCTTTGATAAAATAGCTATATATCTTTATATAAGGAATACTAGAATTTGCATTTCTTCAAGTCCTTGATGATTGTACTGGAAAATATCTCACTGTAACCTTGCGTTGTTTTTACACTTTGATGACCTAATAGTTTTTGAACCGTAGTTATCTGTGCTCCATTATATATTAAAAGCGTAGCATTCGTATGTCGGGCCGTATGAAATGAAAAATGTTTATCAATTCTCGCCATTATCCCTATTTTCTTCAAATCCTTGTTCACCGATGAATTCGATTTCAAGCGGAAAAAGGAGTTTAAGTCATGTTTGTATTCTTGCAAAAGAAGAAGCGCTTTTCCCTGAAATAACAAATACAATGGGATACTTACCTCTGTATTTGTTTTTACGGTTTTAAACATAAGCCATTTTCCCCCTTTTACCTTTATTATATTCTTCTCGTTAAGGTGTATAAAATCAGAATATCGGACTCCTGTATAACAGCAGAACAGAAATGCCTTCAAGCTGTGAGTCAAAGATTCGGGAAAAGAGGATAAATTCAGTTGCTCCAACTTCCGGATTTCTTCGGGCAACAAAAATGTATGTTTGCTTTGTACTGTTTTTATCTGATAATTCCTGAACGGATAACTTTCAGCTGTCATATAACCTCTTTTTATTGCTTCATTGACGAAGGTCCTTAGTTGCCTCATGTGTTTGGCTATTGTATTCGTTTCATAAAATTTCTGGCGCATGAAGTTCTCAAAATCCTGAAGAAACGAATAAGTGATATCTTCAAAATCAATGGAAGGATGGAAATGATTCAGCAAATCAAGTGTAGTTAGCAAATTCTTTTTTGTGTATTCTTTGCGCGACGATTGTTCTACCCAGTTTCTACCAAAGTATAAAAATGTCATTTTTCCCGTATTCGAATGCACTTTTAGCTTTCGAAAAACAGATAGGTTGACAGGAATATCACGTTTCCAGTACTTCAATTCTTCCCATTGTAGTTCCAACATAAATTCCTCCAACATTCTATTCAGTTCTTCTGCATGAGGGTGATGAATGATTCTACTTCGTGAATTGTCCCATTGTTGCGGATTTACGTAGATTCCTGACGAAATGTAAATCTTTTTGCGATTTTGATATACTTCCACCTGAATAAGGGCTTTTCCACACTTGTTTAACTTCTTTTTGCGATTATACACTAATCGAAAATGGATTTTGTTCATAATATGTGATTTTTAAAAGAATATGCAAATAATATGCATTTTTAGAAAGTCTAATACGTATTTATGTCTGTCCGATTTAAATTAAAAGAAAGAAACTGTTTATGGAAAAAGATTTATATTTCCTTATAGCAAAAAAGTGTAAAGACAAAAAAAGCATATTAATTACTTCTTAAAAACATACTTTTGCACAGAACTCCCTCAGAAAAGTGTTAAAAAGCAACCTTTTGGCTGATTTTTCTTGAAAAAGGTATAAATATTAAAAAATATATCATTACTTTTGCCCCCTGTTAGAGTGAATGAATTTTTATTAATGTAAAGTTAAACTTTAAGAGAGATTTTTATGAAAAGAAAATTGATGCTGTTAATGACCTGCCTGATGATAGGTATCGGTCTGGTAAACGCTCAAATCTCGAAGGTAACTGGTAATGTTACTTCTGAAGAAGATGGTTTACCTGTAGTGGGCGCATCAGTATTGGTAAAAGGTACCACTGTAGGTACTGTTACCGACATTGATGGTAATTTTACGTTGACTAACGTGCCAAGTTCGGCGGGAACTTTGGTCATTTCCTTCATCGGAATGCAGACTCAGGAAGTGAAGGTTGCTTCTGTCGTAAAAGTGGTGTTAAAGTCTGATGCCGAGGTGCTTGATGAAGTTGTGGTAACCGCTTACGGAACCGCTAAAAAAGGAACATTTACAGGTTCTGCCGCAGTTATGAATGCGGATAAGATTGAACAACGTCAGGTTTCGAATGTAACCAATGCCTTAGCTGGTGCTGTAGCTGGTGTACAAGTCCAGAGCTCAAATGGACAGCCTGGTACTTCGGCCACGATTCGTGTACGTGGTGTGGGTTCTATCAATGCGGGACAAGATCCGTTGTATGTAGTGGATGGCGTACCATTTGATGGTGACCTTTCCTCTCTCAACACATCTGATATTGAATCACTCACAGTATTGAAGGATGCCGCTTCTACCGCATTGTATGGTGCACGTGGTGCTAACGGTATCATTATGATTACAACCAAAAAAGGTAAACAAGGTAAGGCGGTCGTTAATTTTGACGCAAAATGGGGTTCAAACTCTCGTGCTATCAAAAACTACGATGTATTAACTAGCACTGCCGAATACTTGGAAACAGAATATCGCGCCATCTATAATACTGGATTATATAGCTTAGGTTACGATGCCGCAGCAGCACATGCCTACGCTAACAGCAAAATCATGACAGGCACAGAAGGTGGTAACGGTTATCAAATCTATACTTTACCTGAAGGAGAATCATTGATTGGTACAGACGGTAAATTGAATCCAAATGCAAAACTCGGCTATAGTGACGGTACATATTATTATACACCGGATAACTGGTCAGACGAAATGTTCAAGCCGACATTGCGTGAAGAATACAACCTGTCAATTTCCGGTAGTACAGACCGCAATAACTTCTATGCTTCTTTGTCATACTTGAATGATGGTGGTCTTATTTCTGGTTCAGGTTTCAAGCGTTATTCAGGACGTGTCAGAGATGACTATCAGGTTAATAAATGGTTAAAGGTAGGTGCAAATGTAAATTACAACTACTCAAAAAGCTATTATCCGGGCGACCAGACAACCTCAAACTCTAGTGGTAACGCATTTATGATGGCTAACTGGATTGCTCCTATCTACCCAATGTATGTTCGTGATGCAAATGGAAATATCATGACCAACCAAGGGCGTAAAGTATATGATTACGGTGATGGACAGTCTACCAATTTCTCACGTACATTCATGTCTATATCTAACCCGGCCGGCCAGCTGGCTTATGACAAGACAGAATATTTAATGGATATCCTGAACTCTTCATGGTATGCTGAAATCTCACCGATAAAAGGTTTGACCATCACAGCACGCTATGGTTTGAATATTGACAACACCCGTTACCACAGCTTGCAGAACGCTTATATGGGACAGTTTGCTTCAATGGGCGGTGCTGCTTATCAGGTACAAATGCGTACAACAGGTTTTGACCAGCAATATGTGGCAAATTACCAATTCTCTTTAGCCGACATCAACCATTTCGATATCACTGCCGGTTATGATGGCTACACATACAATTATGAAGAAGTAAGTGCTTCCGGCTCATGCCTGTATAACCCTGAAAGTTTCTTTGTAGGAAACGCTATCAACCAGAAAAATGGTAGTGGTTATGCTGATCAATATACGACGAAAGGTTATTTTGCCCGTGTAAACTATTCTTATGACGATAAATACATTGGAAATGTTTCTTACCGTCGTGATGCTTCTTCACGTTTTGCTCCAGACAAACGTTGGGGTGACTTCTGGTCTGCTAGTGCTGCTTGGGTTATCTCAAAAGAAAACTTTATGCAAGATTACGATTGGATTAACATGTTGAAGCTGAAAGCATCTTTCGGACAGCAAGGAAACGATGCAATTGGTAACTACTACGCATGGCTTGACCAGTATTCAATAAGTGGCTCCAACAGCATTTTCTCTGATGGTACACTTTCATATAAAGGAAATCCGGACTTGACATGGGAAACCTCTACTTCATACAATGTGGGTGTGGATTTTGCCTTGTTCAACAGCAGATTGAATGGTACAGTTGAATACTTCGGACGTAAATCCACAGATATGCTTTACTACAAACCAGTTGCAGGTAGTCTTGGATATAGCCAAATTCCTATGAACGTAGGTTCAATGACTAACTCTGGTGTAGAAATTGATTTGAATGGAGTGATTTTACAAAACAAGAACGTGGATTGGAGCGCCAACTTCAATGCTACCTTCCTGAACAACAAAATCAATAAGCTGCACCCGGACTTGAAAGGTCAGTTGATTGATGGTACCCGTATTTATGAAGAAGGTGAATCAATGTATAGATTGTATTTGCCAGAATGGGCAGGTGTCAATCCAGAAAATGGTGTTGCTCAATATTGGGCTGAAGACGAAAACGGCAATAGAATTAAAACGGAAGATTTAAATATCGCAAACCAATATAAAGTTGCAACCGGCGACTTGCTGCCGACTGTCTATGGTGGTTTCGGTACTTCAATCAACGCCTTTGGCTTCGACGCTTCTATACAGCTGTCTTATCAGTTAGGTGGTACAATCCTTGATTATGGTTATCAGATGTTGATGCACAATGGCTATGAATCAGATGCCGGACGTAACTTCCACACAGATATCCGTAACGCATGGACACCTGAAAATACGAATACAGATGTACCTCGTCTGAGTGCTTCTGACAAATATGCAAACAGCAATTCTACCCGTTGGTTAACTAGTTCTGACTATTTGTCATTAAACAATATCACTATTGGTTATACATTACCGACTAACCTGATTTCAAAGATTGGCTTAAGCAAATTGCGTGTTTATTTCACAGCAGACAACCTTGCCTTGTGGTCAGCTCGTAAAGGTCTTGACCCTCGTCAGAGCTTTACATCAGCTTCAACAGCTACTTATACAGCAATCCGTACCATCTCAGGTGGTGTTAGTTTAAGTTTCTAATTATTTAATCTAAGCAAACTATAAAATGAAGACAAAATATTTTTTGACATTAGCTGCAATTTCCTCTATAGCCTTAAGCAGCTGTGAAGATTTGGATACGCTTCCAGATGGCTCAACTGTAACTTCTCAGCAGAAGGAAGAGATTGCAGAAAACAAACCAGAACGTGCAGAAGCGGGTGTAACAGCTATCTTTGCCCAATTTACGCAATACGGGCCTAACTATACAGCTTTTGGCGGTTTGAGACACAATGACATCGGTTATCCAAGCATCATGATGGCTACAGATGCCAACGGTCAGGATGTCGTAATGGAAAACAATGGCTATAACTGGGCTGCAAGCAGCTTGGATTATTCAGACAGAACCAATACCAGCTATGAATCACAAATGGTTTGGAATGATTTATATCAAATTATCTTCAATACCAACAATGTGATTTCTTCTATTGACCCTGAAACAGAAGATTCTCAGAGCCAGTTCTTTTTGGCACAAGGATTGGCTGGAAGAGGATTTGCTTATCTGACATTGGCCCAATTGTATCAATTCAATTATAAAGGACATGAATCATCTCCTTGTGTGCCGTTAATCACGAATGAAAATTCAAATGAGGCTGCATTAAATGGAGCAGAACGTTCCACTGTATCTGAAGTATTTACATTGATTAAACAAGACTTGGATACGGCCATTGAATTGCTGAGCAAATCTGATTATGCACGTAAAGACAAACGCTATATTGATTTAGCGACAGCATACGGATTGCGCGCTCGTATGAATCTGGTCATGCAGAATTATCCAGAAGCCGCAGCAGATGCTACATCTGCAATAGAAAATTCTTCTGCAACTCCGTCGTCACTGGATGAGACTGGTTTACCGGCATTTTGGGATTCTGAATCTGAAAACAACTGGATGTGGGGAATCATTGTTGCAGAAACAGACGATGTGGTATCTTCAGGTATTGTAAACTGGATTTCACACAACGGAACCTTCAATTATGGATATTGTTGGTATAGTGGTGGTCATCAAATAAGCAAATCATTATATAACACGATATCTGATACAGATGTACGCAAGAGCTGGTGGAGTGATGGAGAAGGTAAAAATACCAGATTAACTCCTGCCTATCAACAATTCCTGGTAGATTATGGATATCGTCCATATACAAGCTGCAAGTTTGCTCCTTACGGAGGTTACAGCGATGCAAACCTGGGAGCAGATACGAATGCCAATGATATGCCGTTGATGAGAATTGAAGAAATGTATTATATCAAGGCTGAAGCTGAAGCCATAACCACGGGAAGCACAGCAACTTTAGTTAATTTTGTAAAGACATATCGTGACCCGGAATATCAGTTTAACGGTGGAAATGTTCAGGACGAAATATTACGCCAAAAAAGAATTGAGTTTTGGGGTGAAGGCCTTATATGGTATGACTTTATGCGCTTGAATAAGGGTATTGACCGCCGTGGTGCCGGTTATCCAAACTCAACTATGGTATTTAACATCCCAGCTGGTGACAATATTCTGCTGTGGCGTATCCCTGAAACTGAAATTCAGGCTAATCCGGCATTGACAGAAGATGAAAACAACCCTGTTGCACCAACTCCTTCACCAGTTGCAGATATTTAAAAATCTACAAAGTAGCAATTTACCTTTGGAGAGGCTGTCACTGAAAGGCAGCCTCTTTCTTTTTTCCAAAATCACAGGCAGAAAAAAGCCGGAACCACAGTTCTCTGCAGTTCCGGCTCCAGTTTATATGATTATCCGTTGTTATCAGAACAGTTTAGAAGGATACTCACCTGCATCCACCAAAGCCTGAATCTTGTCCACCACGCTCTGACGGTCGGCAGCGTATGTCACACCGAACCACTTGGAAGTAGTATCCAGCACTTTTACAGTAGCAGTACCCTCATTAATCAATTTATTCACCATCAACGGAATGAAGTATTCACATTTCAAGTTTTCAATGTTAGCTTTCAGGAACTCTACGAAATAGTCTTCAGAATATTTGAAATAATCTGGAGTGAATCCCCACATGTTCATTGAAACAGGCGTATTGTCTTCAATACCTACCCATTCGCCTTTTTCATCTTTATAAGAAACGACTCCGTTCACACGCATGATTTCCGTACGTTCTACCACAGTAGTCAGATGGGCATTCTCGTCGGTAGAACAGATGCCACGGGCTACAGAACCGCTATCAGACAATGTATTTCCTACACGGAAACCAACCATACAGTAATCGTTCTTTGTCCCTTCAGGAAGTTCTGACAAGTATTTGCCAATTACGGCAAAACTGTCACGACCATAGAAGTCATCTGCATTGATTACCGCAAACGGTTCTTTAATCACATCTTTTCCCATCAATACAGCATGGTTTGTTCCCCAAGGCTTCACACGCCCCTCCGGACAAGTAAAACCTTCCGGCAAGTTTGTCAAATCCTGGAACACGACTTCTACAGGAATATGATTTTCATATTTACTTACAATCTTTTCACGGAAATCTTTTTCAAAATCACGACGGATTACGAAGACCAATTTCCCGAAACCACCACGAATCGCGTCAAAAATTGAATAATCCATGATTGTTTCACCATTAGGACCCAGTCCATCAAGTTGTTTCAAGCCACCGTAACGACTCCCCATACCGGCAGCCAATACAAATAAAGTTGGTTTCATAAAGTTGTATATAAATTTAGTAACTCCACAAAGGTAAACAAATAATGTGATTTCAACCCACAGTTCATAAACAAAATGTATCACTATTTGGTTCTTTTTTGTATATTCGCAATATCTAAGTGCTCAAAAGCGTATGAAAAAGTATATAAAATGGGGAGGAATTGTACTGGCAAGTCCATTCATTCTTTTCATCCTACTATGCATATTGATTTATATACCCCCTGTCCAGAACTTTATTGTGGACAAGGCCACCGCGTATGCTTCAGAGGCTACAGGCATGCAAATTCATATACAACGTATTTCTTTGTCGTTTCCGCTGAACCTGGTCGTACATGAAACCACCGTAAAAAACCAGAAAGAGACTCTGCTGGACGTAGAAGAACTGACCGTGAGAATCCAACTGCTTCCCCTGCTGAAAAAACAAATAGAAGTGGATGGAGTGGGACTGAAAAATGCGTCTGTAAATACGTCCAACCTGATTGAAGGTATGTCGCTGAAAGGAAGTCTGGAGGAATTTTTTCTGAAATCGCATGGTGTGGATCTGACGCCGGAAACAGCCGTTCTCAATGAGCTGACATTGAAAAATGCGGATTTAAAAATGTGTCTGGCCGATACCACCGCTCAGGATACCACCCAAAGCGCACCGACCTTCTGGAAATTCAGACTGGAAAAAATCGACCTGCACAATGTCAGCTTCCAAATGGATATGCCACTCGATACGATGAATTTCGGAATTGTAGTAAAAAACGCTTCTCTGCGTGACGGACTGGTCGATCTGCATAAAGAAGCTTATTCGGCCAATAAGTTCAAACTGTTGAACAGCCGTCTATTCTATAATTCAGGGAATTCAGCTCCACAGGAGAAAGGCTTGGACCCTTCACATATTGTGCTTTCTGATGTAAACCTGCAACTGGACTCCCTCTATTATCAAGGTAACAATATCCGTGCGTTACTGCATCAATTCGAATTAAAAGAGCGTTCCGGACTGGAAATCACCTCTTCGGAAGGTAAGTTACAGGCAGACGACAAAGCAATCCGTGTACCAGGACTGCAAATCAAAACCCCCAATTCTTTCATAACCTTCAACGCCACTGCCGACTGGTCTGTGACCGAACAGAATCAAGACGGAGTACTAGAAGGACAGTTAATGGCCGAAATCGGGAAAACTGATTTGTTCAAACTTATTCCCGACATGCCGAAGGAGTTTATCCAAGCGTTCCCGTCTGCCCCATTGCAAATCCGAATGGACATAAACGGAACCCTACAGGATTTAAAGCTGGCAACGTGTCAGATGAAAATTGCAGATTGTTTCCGGATGGAAGCTAACGGTACAATCAAACATGTACTTGACAGCATATCCAGAGAGGGTGTCATCAACCTGAATACGAATTTCTACCGGATGAATTTTCTGGAAAGCCTGACGGGAGGTATGCTAATTCCTTCGGGGACACAACTTCAAGGTAAGGCGCAAATGAAAGGGAATGACCTGCAGGCAGAAACCCGATTGAACCACAAGGAAGGCTATGTGGAACTGGACGGGAAGTATAACCTTTTGACAGAAGCCTATCAGGCGGATTTGAATATAGACCAACTGAATCTGCATAATTTTATGCCGATGGACTCTCTGTTCGCACTGTCTGCCCAGGCACACGTAAAAGGAAAAGGTTTCGACTTCTTCTCCCCTCGTACGTGGTTAAAGGCAGATGCCGCACTTTCTCATCTGCAATATGCCTCACACACACTTTCCGGAGTACAGCTTCACGCAGGACTAAAAAACTCACAGGCGAACATGACACTGAACATCAAAGACAATGTCATGCAAATTTCCTCTCAACTGGACGCTTCATTGCATCCGTCACGCGTCAAAGCCGACGGACTGATTCAGATTGCTGATTTAGACTTATATGGAATGGGGCTAGTCAAAACGCCTTTTAAGACTGCAAGCAACATTGATCTTCATTTGAACACCAATATGAAGAAAAGCCATGGAATACGAGTGTCTGTCAAAGATATCCGGTTAATCACAGAGAAACAGACCTACAAGACAAAAGACCTTCACATGGGATTTACCACGGCACGCGATTCCATTCATAGTTTTGTGAATGCAGGCGACCTGACCTTCCTGTTCCGAAGCAAGGGAGGGATTGACGAGCTGGGCTATCAGTTCAACAAGCTGACACAGGCATTTGATACCCAATGGAAAAACAGACATATCGACCCGGCCCTGCTGAGAGAACTATTGCCTAATGCCCAACTTCGTATCTTTGCAGGCAAAGACAATCCGGTATCCAACACACTGGCCATCCGTAAAATCAATTTCGACCGCATGAATGTAAACGTGCAGACCTCGCCAGAAAACGGTCTGAACGCAAGCATGAATCTATACGGATTAAGGACCGACAGTCTGGCACTGGACACGATTTTCTTCAATGCATCACAGCAAACCGAGAAAATCATACTCAGCAGTGGTATCATTGCGAACGACAAGCCTTTCCAAGAGGCCTTCGACATCACTCTCCACGGAGATGTGGATACAAATAAAATAAATGCAACCATAGAATATCTGAATGGGAAAAAGGAATGTGGGGTCAATATCGGCATGACAGCCGGATTGCAGAAAAAAGGTATCAGTCTGCATATCAACCCCTTCGACCCGACACTGGTGTATCGGAAATTTACGGTAAATCCTGACAACTACATCTATCTGAGAGACGACGGGCGTATTCTAGCCGACCTTTCCATCCATGATGAAATGCGTACAGGCATCAGTCTTTATTCTACTCCTGATTCTACGGCGCAACAGGACCTTACCCTTACATTAAACCAGATCAATATTGGAGAATTCAAACGGGTCATTCCTTACATGCCGGATATCAGTGGTGTCATCAATGCCGAGGCACATTACGTGCAAACAGACGGCACAGACATGATTTCGCTGGAAAACAGTGTAGACCAACTGGCCTATAACGGCATTGCATTGGGCGACTGGACATTAAGTGCGGTTTACTTACCCAAACAAAGTGGAGAACAAAGTATCAATGGTTTCATTACCCGAAACAATCAGGAGATTGCGAGCATAGACGGTTCCTATTTCCCGGCAAAAGAAGAAGGCAACGACCATATCAATGCAGAAATGGCTCTACACCATTTCCCGCTGGAAATTGCCAATTCTTTCATACCCGACCAAATGGCTATCTTGAGTGGAGACATAGACGGAACCATGAAGGTCTCGGGTAACAGCGCCAGCCCTTTGATGAACGGACAAATCAATCTGGACAGTGTGAATATCTACATTCCACAAGCTTCCCTGAATCTCCGTTTTGATGACAGACCTGTGGAGGTGAAAGATAGCAAACTGACATTCAACCGCTTTAAGATTTTCACCAAAGGGAAAACACCGTTTACCATTGACGGAAGCGTAGATATGGCAGACCTCAGTCAAATGAAAATGGATTTGAAAATGGATGCCAACAACTTTGAGCTGCTGAATGCCAAACAAACCAAACGTTCGCTCGTATTCGGAAAACTATACGTAGACTTCCACTCTACACTCAAAGGTACTCCGGACAACATGACCATACGTGGCAACATGAATATATTAGGCAACAGTGACTTTACCTATATATTACAGGATTCTCCTCTTACCGTGGAAGACAAGCTGGGAGAAACGGTAACATTCATGAACTTCAGTGATACGACTTCTGTCAACCGGAGAATATTACCGGCTCTGACATTGGGAGGTATCGACATGTTGATGACTCTCCACATTGATGAAGCTGTGCAATGCCGGGTCAACTTGGATGAGAAAGGAAGCAACTATATGTATTTTGAAGGAGGGGGCGACTTATCTTTCCAATATACTCCCGCTGGAAGCATCATATTAAGCGGAAAATATTCTCTTCTGAGCGGAGAAATGAAGTACCAGCTGCCTATCATTCAGCTGAAGACATTCCACATACAAAGCGGAAGCTATATACAGTGGAGTGGAAATGCCATGAATCCGCAACTGAACATCAAGGCAACGGAAAGGGTACGTTCGTCTGTGACACAGGAAGGGCAGGCTTCACGTATGGTCAATTTCGATGTAGGCGTAAATATTACCAACACATTGGAGGACTTGGGATTTACCTTCATCATCGATGCGCCGGAAGATGGTACCATGCAGAACGAACTGGCTTCCATGTCGGCCGAAGACAAGAATAAGGTGGCTGTCACCATGCTGGTGACCGGCATGTACCTGACGGAAGGAAGTACATTAGGAGGTGGAGGCGGAAGCAGTGTGATGAACTCATTCCTGCAAGACCAGATTTCGAAAGTGGCCGGAAGCGCCCTCAAGACCATCGACGTGAACTTCGGCATCGAAACCAACAATGGCGAAGAAACCGGACAGACGAGCACGGATTATAACTTCCAGTTTGCCAAACGGTTCTGGAACAACCGTATCCGGGTTGTCATTGGCGGAAAGGTCTCCACCGGAAATAACGTACAACAGGATGAGTCTTTCATCGACAATATTTCATTGGAGTATCGTCTGGACAATAGCGGAACACGATATGTAAAACTTTTCCACGACAAGAACTATGAAAGTATCCTCGACGGAGAAGTAACCGAAACAGGCGTAGGTATCGTATTGCGTAAGAAAGTAAGCAAAGTAGGTGAATTGTTTATTTTCAGGAAAAAAGAAAAAGCACCCGTTGAAGCTGTAAAAAAAGAGGAAGATGAGAATGAAGATGAAAATAAAGATAAATAGCCGTTTCCTGACAGGACTTCTGCTGCTAGTGATAATGGCCGCATGTTCTACCACCAAGCATCTCCCGGAGGATGAGCTGCTTTACATCGGTACGCCTTCTCCTCAGATTGTAGGATACAACCCGGAGGATGAGGGGGAAGCCACTCTGGAAGAAGTACAGGGAGCTTTGAACGTGGCACCGAACAATTCCTTTTTCGGCAGCCCCAATCTTCGTATCCCTTTTCCACTTGGATTGTGGGTATATAACCGTTTCGAACGTTACGAGAAAGGCATCGGAAAATGGATTTTCAAGAAACTGGCAGCCGACCCTATCTATGTGTCGACGGTCAATCCGGAAACCCGTACCAAAGTAGCCAGCAACTTGCTGCGTGAAAACGGTTTCTTCCAAGGAAACGTAACGGTAAAAGTAGATACGGCCAAAAATCCCAAGAAGGCAAAACTACTGTATACCATTTATACGGGACAACGTTACAAACTGGATTCAATAAGCTACGTGGGATTCTTTGGTAAAGCAGATACGTTGATTCAAAAATCCTATGAAGAGCGCTTGCTTAAAAGGGAGGATGAGTTTTCCGTCAGCAAACTGGACGAAGAAAGAAACCGGCTGGTGGAATTGTTCCGTAACAACGGGTATTACTATTATCGTTCCGACTTTATTACATTCTTGGCCGACACACTGATTCGCCCGGGATATGTCAATTTAAAAATCGTACAGAAGCAGAATATTCCGGAAGACGGATTGCGTACTTACTACATCGGGAATACGAAAATCAACTTAATCGGATACAATGGGGAACAGCCGGAGGACTCCCTGAATTTTCATAACTTCACCATCAATTATGCCGGGAAAAGACCAGGCATACGGTATGGAGTGCTTCGCCGACGTTTCCTGTACCGTAGCGGAGAAACGTATTCGCAAATACGCCAAGACTATACACAGCAGGCTTTGTCAAGACTGGGGGTATTCAAGTTCAATGACTTTAAATATACTCCCCGTCCGGGAAAAGACACCCTGGACATTACGGTCAATGCCATGTTCGACCTGCCTTATGACAGCGAGCTGGAACTGAATGTCACCACCAAAAGTACGAAACAGACGGGGCCGGGAGCAAAGTTCAACCTTTCAAAGAAGAATTTTAAAAGGATGGGTGCCTCATTGAACCTGGAACTGTCAGGGTCTTACGAATGGCAGACCAGTTCTACGGTGGACGGTGAAAGTTCCGTAATGAATTCATACGAATTAGGAGCGGCGCTGTCATTGAACTTTCCCCGACTGATCCTCCCGTGGATACGAAACCGGGTAGACCCGTTCCGCTTTCCGTCGGAAACTAACTTCAAGATTTATGCCGAGCAATTAAATCGCGCACGTTATTTCAAAATGTTATCATTCGGAGGAACCGTGTCCTACAGTTTCCAGCCCAAACGCAGTATCAAGCATACGGTCACACCGCTACATCTGGCCTTCAATACCTTACAGAACCGTACGGCCCGTTTCGACTCCATCGCGAATGCCAACCCGATGCTGTTTCATAGCTTGGATGACCAGTTTATTCCTTCGCTGACTTACACCGTTACCTACGACAACAGTTTCCGGAAGAAAAAGAACCAGATATGGTGGGAAAACTCGTTGACCTCGGCCGGTAACGTAACTTCCATGATTTATGCAGCCTTCGGTCAAAAGTTCAGCACCAAAGAAAAGAAACTGTTGGGAACCCCGTTCGCACAGTTCCTGAAATACTCTTCAGAAATCCGGTTCCTTCACCATATCAGTGAAAAGCAGCAAGTAGCCGCACGCCTCATGGGAGGAGTTATCTGGGCATACGGAAACAAGACAATCGCACCCTACAGTGAGCAGTTCTATGTGGGAGGTGCCAACAGTATCCGTGCTTTTACGGTCCGCTCCATTGGACCCGGAAGATTCCACCCCACGAACACTGCCAGCTATTCCTACGTGGACGAAACCGGTGACATCAAACTGGAGGCCAATCTGGAATACCGTTTCCGCATTCTGTCGAATTTCATGGGAGGCAACCTGAACGGTGCCACTTTCCTGGATGCCGGCAATGTATGGCTGATGCGGAAAGACGAGGCCCGTCCGGAAGCAGAATTCAGTCTGGATAAATTCTTCGACAGCATCGCACTCGGAACAGGAGTCGGACTACGCTACGACCTCTCCTTCCTCATCCTGCGTCTGGACTTCGGAATCGCTCTTCACGTGCCTTACGAAACTGGTAAAAAAGGATATTACAACATTCCTCGATTCAAAGACGGGATGGGAATTCATTTTGCCATAGGATATCCATTCTAATCTCCGGCAACCGGATTGACAAGAAAATTTAATGCAATTACAGATTATGGTATCAAAATAATTACCTACCTTTGCAGCGTTTTTGAAGGTATTAAGGTTTGTGGAATGAATAAGTGGAAGATTTTTGCTTTTCTATCAATAATCACTCTTATGACATTATTCATAGGAGGTGACCTTTATGCCTTCTATCCAGACTTCCGGCAAGAAGAAAATGCAGTAAAAGAACAAACAGAAAGCTGCATCCATTCGCATCCAGACCATACTACTTCAAAAGCTGTGGAGCATTTGATTTCCAACGGGAAAGCAAACATTCCTCATAAATTTCTGTGCGTACAGGCACAAAAGGAGTTTGACGGGAAATTTTTCCTTACGGCTTGCTGGACAAAAGAATATCTGACACACAGGCCTCCTCTTTATTTGCATACCTCCTATCAAAAGCATTCTAAACACCCTTATACACATTTAAATCGAATCTACTATTTATATACCCTCGAAAAAATCCTGATTTAATACTATCTAAGATTCTTCACTGTTTCGGATACACCACTTGGACAAACAGAGGTTTGACGTATCAGAAACAGCCACACCTATTTATGTATCATCAAAAATTCTTAGATATATGTTTTTTACATTTATTATTGTAGTTATTCTGACAGCCGTCGTTCTTGTCGCTGCAGCAATGGCCATTGCAAAGTTACTTGCTCCAAGGTCATTCAACCCCCAGAAGGGAGAGCCGTACGAATGTGGTATCCCTACTCGCGGACAATCATGGGTACAGTTCAGAGCTGGTTACTACCTGTTCGCTATCCTGTTCCTGATGTTCGACATCGAAACGGTATTTCTTTTCCCGTGGGCAGTAGTGGCAAGTCAGGTAGGAGTATATGCACTGGTCAGTGTAGGATTCTTCTTGGTTGTCTTAATTTTAGGCCTGGCATACGCCTGGCGGAAAGGAGCGCTTGAATGGAAGTAAAAAAAGCAACCTCCATCCGTTCTATGAAGTACGAAGACTTCAAGAACAACGATTATTTGGAAGAGATGGTACGTCGTCTGAACATGGACGGGGCAGGTATCATCTTAGGTACAGTAGACGAACTGATCAACTGGGGGCGAAGCAATTCTTTGTGGAGCCTTACCTTCGGAACCAGCTGTTGCGCCATCGAGTTCATGGCCTTGGGAGCAGCCCGCTATGACATGGCCCGCTTCGGATTTGAAGTAACCCGTAACTCTCCTCGTCAGGCAGACATGATTATGGTACTGGGAACCATCACCTACAAGATGGCTCCGGTATTAAAACGTCTGTACGACCAGATGGCCGAACCGAAATACGTGGTGGCAGTAGGCGGATGTACTATTTCCGGTGGTCCGTTCATCAAATCCTATCACGTTGTAAACGGTATTGACAAAATTATCCCGGTAGACGTATATATTCCGGGATGTCCTCCACGACCGGAAGCCTTCTTCTACGGAATGATGCAACTCCAGCGTAAAATCAAAGTGGAACGTTTCTTAGGAGGCGTAAACCGCAAAGAAAAAGAGGAATCAACCAAGTAAAAAAGAAAATGCAAATGGAAATTGAAAAAATAAAACGCATTACTCCTGAAGCGGAAATCAGCCAGGCTGGTGAAACGGTGGTCAAAATACCGGCAGACAAGCTGCATGCCACAGCCAAAGCCCTGCACGATGACAAAGAGGAGCCCATGGATTTCTTGCGTGACATCGTAGGAATGGACTGGGGAGAAGAAGGGCTTGGAGCGCTCTATCTTTTGGAGTCTACTCGCACAGGAGCCAAAATCATCCTCAAATCTGTAGCAGCCGACCGGGAAAAAGCATTTTTACCGACTGTTAGTGATTTGTGGAAAACAGCCCTCATCAAAGAGCGTGAAGTGTACGACTTTTTCGGCATCTGCTTCCTGAACCATCCGGATATGCGCCGTATCTTCCTGCGTGAAGACTGGAAAGGTTATCCGATGCGCAAGGATTATGACATGAACTCCAATCCGCTGCAGATGGACAACGAAGAGAACGCCGACCTCACCGACGAATACTTCCTCCGCCCGGACGGTACACTCGAAGGACGCAAAAACGTAGTGTTTGGAGAAGATGACTTCGTAGTGAACATCGGTCCTCAGCACCCTTCTACGCATGGTGTATTGCGTATGCGCACCTCACTCGACGGTGAAAACATCCGCAAGATTGACCCGATTCTGGGCTACATCCACCGAGGCATCGAGAAAATGAACGAAAGCCTGACTTATCCGCAGACATTGGCCCTGACCGACCGTCTGGATTACCTGAGTGCCCATCAGAACCGTCACGCCTTGTGTATGTGTATCGAAAAGGCGGCGGGAATCGAAATCCCGGAACGTGCCTTGTATATCCGTACCATCATGGACGAACTGCAACGTATCGATTCTCACCTGCTGTTCTATTCTTGTCTGGTGATGGATATGGGTGGACTGACTCCGTTCTTCTATGGTTTCCGTGAACGTGAAATGATTCTGGATATCTTTGAAGAAACTACTGGAGGACGTCTGATTCAGAACTATAACATGATTGGAGGTGTACAGGCCGACATTCATCCCACTTTCCAGCAGAAAGTGAAAGAATTCATCAAGCACCTGCGCAGTGTCATTCAAGATTATCACGACATCTTCACTTCCAACGTCATCGCCGACACCCGTCTGAAAGGCGTGGGAATTCTGTCAAAGGAAGATGCCATCTCACTGGGTTGTACGGGAGGTACCGGACGTGCTTCCGGATGGGCCAACGACGTACGCAAACATCATCCTTATGCCCTGTATGACAAGGTAGACTTCAAGGAAATCACTTATACAGAGGGAGACTCCTTTGCCCGTTACATGGTACGTATGGACGAAATCATGGAATCTTGTCACATCATCGAACAGCTGATTGACAACATTCCGGAAGGCGAATTCCGGGCAAAGACCAAACCTATCATCAAGTTGCCGGGAGGCGTGTTCACTTCCTCAGTTGAGACCAGCCGTGGAGAGTTCGACGTGGTGCTCGAGAGCCATGGAGACAAGGTGCCTTACCGCCTGCACTACCGCTCTACGGGACTTCCATTGGTTCATGCCATGGATACGGTTTGCCGCGGAACAAAGATCGCAGACTTAATCGCCATTGGAGGTACACTCGACTTTGTCATTCCTGACATTGACCGATGATATTCCGGTCAAACAAGTGGACAATCATCACAGTAAAACTGAAAAATTAAAAGAAATATGTTTTTAGATTATTATAATTTCAGCCCGCTGCTCATGCAGATTCATGCCTTTCTGTGCAGTGTGATGCCCGAGTGGCTGGCACTTACCCTTGAAGGCCTCGTGGTTGGCGTGTTCATCCTCGTCATGTACGCCGTACTGGCCATCATCCTTATCTATATGGAGCGTAAAGTCTGTGCGGCTTTCCAGTGCCGTATCGGTCCGAACCGTGTAGGAGGAAAAGGCGGATTGCTACAGGTTCCGGCCGACGTATTGAAAATCCTGACCAAGGAAATCATCAGCCTGAAAAATTCCGACCATTTCCTGTACAACCTGGCTCCGTTTCTGGTCATTCTGGCCTCTATCCTCACCTTCTCCTGCCTGCCATGGAACAAAGGAGGAGAAATCCTGCACATGAACATCGGTATCTTCTTCGTGCTGGCGGCTTCTTCCATCGGTGTATTGGGTATCCTGCTGGCCGGATGGAGTAGTAACAGCAAATATACGCTGATTGGTGCCGTACGAAGTGGTGCCATGATTATCAGTTACGAACTTTCCATCGGCCTCAGCGTATTGACCATGGTGGTTATGAGCGGAGCCATGGACATCCAGACCATCGTAGAAGGACAGGCCAACGGATGGAACATTTTCAAGGGACATATCCCAGCCATCATGGCGTTCATCATCTATCTGATTGCCGGTAATGCAGAAGCCAACCGTGGCCCGTTCGACCTGGCCGAAGCAGAACAGGAGCTGACCGCCGGATACCATACGGAATATTCCGGTATGCACTTCGGATTCTTCTATCTGGCCGAATATCTGAACTTGTTTATCACAGCCGGTATCGCTACCACTCTGTTCCTGGGTGGATGGATGCCTTTGCACATTGCCGGACTTGACGGTCTGAACATGGTGATGGACTACATCCCCGGATTTGTCTGGTTTATCGGGAAGACTTTCTTCATCGTCTTCCTGCTGATGTGGATTCGCTGGACTTTCCCACGTCTGCGTATCGACCAGGTGCTGACACTGGAATGGAAATACCTGATGCCGCTTTCACTGGTGGTTTTGTTACTGATGACCGTATGCAAAGTGTGCGGCCTGACATTTTGATTAAAAAATTTTGGATATGAATGAATTGAAAGAATATTTAAAAGGATATGTCGGTGGAGTAAAGAGCCTGCTGGTAGGTATGCGTACCTCCATGAAAGTGTTCTGCCAGAAGAAAGTAACCGAACAGTATCCGGAGAACCGCCACACGACTCTCCATATTCCGGAACGTCACAGAGCCATGCTCGAAATGCCGGTCGATGAGAACGGAAACAACCGGTGCATTGCCTGCGGCCTGTGCCAGATGAACTGTCCGAACGGAACCATCCGCCTGACCACGGAAATGCGGGAAACTGAAGACGGCAAAAAGAAAAAAGTACTGGTGAAATACGAATACAACCTGGGATCATGCATGTTCTGCATGCTGTGCGTCAATGCCTGCCCGCACGATGCCATCCGGTTCACGAATGACTTCGAGAATGCGGTATTCCAGAAAGAGAAACTCGTAATGACACTGAACAAGAAATAAATAAAACGAAACGGATATGAATATATCACTTCAAGAAATCGTATTTTATATCGTAGGTGCCTGTATCATTGTCAGCTCCATTCTGGCTGTCACTACAGGAAGACTGCTGCGTGCAGCCACTTACCTGCTGTTCGTCCTTTTCGGCACAGGAGCCATCTACGGAATTCTGGGTTACACCTTCCTGAGTGCAGTCCAGCTGATGGTGTATGCCGGAGGTATCGTGGTATTGTATGTGTTCTCTATTTTGCTGACCCAGTCGGACAAAAATATGAAATACCGGCAAAACCGTGCCAAACTCATCAGCGTACTGATAACCACCGTGGTGGGAGCCGTGCTGGTACTCTTCCTGGTCATGACCAACGGATTTGCCCTGAACCTGATTCCACAGGGAGTGGAACTTCCGGTCGACCAGATTGGACACGCTTTGATTGGTACCGACAAATACCAGTTCGTCCTGCCGTTTGAAGCCGTCAGCGTATTGTTATTAGCTTGTATGATTGGTGCGATATTGATTGCACGCAAAGAAAAATAATACAGTAAGATTATGGAAATAGAAATTCATGTAGTTCACTACCTCGTCATCAGCACCGTCATGCTTTTCTGCGGCATCTATGGTTTCTTCACCCGCAAGAACCTGCTGGCACTGCTGATTTCAGTAGAATTGATGCTCAATGCCACCAACATCAATTTCGCGGTATTCAACCGTTATCTTTTCCCCGGACAACTGGAGGGGCATTTCTTCAGCCTGTTCGGAATAGCCATCGCCGCAGCCGAAACCGCCGTGGCCATTGCCATCATTATTAATGTGTATCGCAACCTGAAACAGGTGCTTACCGATGATATAACCGATTTGAAAGGATAACTTTCTTATACATTATTAAATTGCTTATGGATTATACAATTCTGATACTTGCCCTCCCAATGCTGAGCTTCCTGCTTCTGGCACTGGCCGGCATGAAAATGCCTCATCGTGTAGCGGGCGCCATCGGCACACTTTCACTGGGAGTGGTAGCCGTACTGAGCTATCTGACGGCATTCAGCTATTTCACGGCTCCACGTACTGCGGAAGGCCTCTACCCTACGCTGACTCCGTGGAACATTGAATGGCTGCCGTTCACTTCGTCTCTTCATATTGACATGGGTATCCTGCTGGACCCGATTTCCGTCATGATGCTGGTGGTCATCTCCACCGTTTCCCTGATGGTACACATCTACTCTTTCGGTTACATGAAAGGAGAGGTCGGTTTCCAGCGGTATTACGCCTTCCTGTCATTGTTTACTTTCTCCATGCTGGGACTGGTCGTTGCAACCAATATCTTCCAGATGTATGTGTTCTGGGAGCTGGTGGGTGTGTCTTCTTACCTGCTCATCGGTTTCTACTACACCAAACCGGAAGCCATTGCTGCCAGTAAGAAAGCGTTTATCGTAACCCGTTTTGCCGACCTGGGCTTCCTAATCGGTATCCTGATTTACGGATATTACATGCAGACCTTTACCTTCACTCCGGGCACGGAACGTCTGATGCAGGCCGGGATGGTACTTCCCCTTGCACTGGGACTGATGTTCGTGGGTGGTGCCGGTAAGAGTGCCATGTTCCCGTTGCATATCTGGTTGCCGGACGCCATGGAAGGTCCAACTCCGGTATCTGCCTTGATTCATGCCGCCACCATGGTGGTAGCCGGGGTGTACCTGGTAGCCCGCATGTTCCCGCTGTTCATCGGTTATGCGCCTCACACCCTGCACATCGTGGCCTGGGTAGGTGCTTTCACTGCCTTCTACGCAGCCAGCGTAGCCTGCGCACAGAGTGATATCAAACGTGTACTTGCCTTCTCTACCATCTCACAGATTGGTTTCATGATGGTGGCACTGGGTGTCTGCACTGCAGCCGACCCGCACGAAGGCGGTCTGGGTTACATGGCCGGCATGTTCCACCTGTTCACTCACGCCATGTTCAAAGCCCTGCTTTTCCTGGGCGCCGGATGCATCATCCATGCCGTTCACAGCAACGAAATGGAGACCATGGGCGGCTTGCACAAATACATGCCGATTACTCACATCACCTTCCTGATTGCCTGTCTGGCCATCGCCGGTATTCCTCCATTCTCCGGATTCTTCTCCAAGGACGAGATTTTGACGGCCTGCTTCCAGTACAGCCCGGTCATCGGATGGATTATGACGATTATCGCCGGAATGACCGCTTTCTACATGTTCCGTCTGTACTACTGCATCTTCTGGGGCAAGGAAAACAAGGAACTGCATGCACACCATGTACCGCATGAAAGTCCGCTGACCATGACCTTCCCACTGATGTTCCTGGCACTGGTTACTATCGTAGCCGGATTCATTCCTTTCGGCCACTTCGTATCTTCCAACGGACACGCCTACGACATTCACCTCGACTGGGGAGTAGCCGGCACAAGCATCGTCATTGCCGTTATCGCCATTGCCTTGGCCACTTGGATGTATGCCCGCGAAAAACAGCCTGTACCCGAGATGCTGGCACAGCGATTCAGTACCCTGCACCGTGCAGCCTACAAGCGTTTCTATATGGATGAAATCTGGTTGTTCGTCACTAAAAAAATCATCTTCCGCTGCGTATCCACTCCGCTGGCATGGTTCGACCGCCACGTCATCGACCAGTTCATGAACTTCATGGCATGGAGCACCAACGCCGCTGGAGAAACCGTACAGCCGATACAGAACGGTAAAATCCAGACATACACTCATTATTTCCTGGCAGGTATTATTGTACTGACAATCATCTTGCTGCTGAACTAACAAAGAAGAATCTATAACGTATGAATATATTAAGTCTTTTCGTATTGATACCTCTGCTGATGCTGCTGGGACTGTGGATTGCCCGCAACGTCAATCAGGTCAGAGGAGTGATGGTGGCCGGCTCGTCCATCCTGCTGGTGCTTGCCGCCTACCTCACGGTGTCTTATATCGGACAGCGCCATGCCGGAGCCACGGCTGAGATGCTTTTCACAGACAGCATCACGTGGTATGCCCCGCTTCACATCTGCTACTCGGTGGGAGTAGACGGCATCTCAGTCGTCATGCTGCTGCTGAGTTCCATCATCGTATTTACTGGTACATTCGCATCTTGGAAACTAAAGCCGCTCACCAAGGAATACTTCTTGTGGTTCACCCTGCTGAGTACCGGTGTATTCGGTTTCTTCATCTCTACCGACTTGTTCACGATGTTCATGTTCTATGAAGTAGCCTTGATTCCGATGTACCTGCTGATTGGCGTATGGGGAAGTGGCCGCAAGGAATACGCCGCCATGAAACTGACCCTGATGCTGATGGGTGGTTCCGCCTTCCTGTTAATTGGTATCCTGGGCATATACTACGGAGCCGGCGCAGAAACCATGAACATTCTGGAAATCGTGAAACACCAGATACCGACCGAAATGCAACGCATCTTCTTCCCGATGGTCTTTCTGGGATTCGGCGTATTGGGTGCCCTCTTCCCCTTCCATACATGGAGTCCCGACGGTCATGCTTCTGCCCCAACCGCAGTAAGTATGCTGCACGCCGGCGTACTGATGAAACTGGGAGGTTACGGATGCTTCCGTATCGCCATGTACCTGATGCCGACCGGAGCTGCCATCTGGGGAGACTTCTTCCTGGTGCTGACAACCATCTCTGTAGTGTACGGTGCCTTCAGTGCCGTAGTACAGACCGACTTGAAATACATCAACGCCTACTCTTCCGTAAGCCACTGCGGACTGGTGTTGTTTGCCTTGCTGATGATGACCCGTGTCAGTGCGACGGGTGCCATCCTGCAGATGCTGAGCCACGGATTGATGACCGCCCTGTTCTTCGCCCTCATCGGTATGATTTACGGACGCACGCACACCCGTGACATCCGTCAGCTGAGCGGACTGATGAAAATCATGCCGTTCCTGTCTGTCGGCTATGTCATTGCCGGTCTGGCCAACCTGGGTCTTCCGGGTCTGAGCGGATTCATTGCCGAAATGACTGTCTTCGTAGGTTCCTTCCAGAACCATGATATGTTCCACCGCGCCTGCACCGTCATCGCTACGATGAGTATTGTGATTACAGCAGTATATATCCTGCGCGTAGTCGGAAAAATCCTGTATGGTACCTGCCATAACCCGGAGCACCTGAAACTGACCGATGCCACCTGGGACGAACGTCTGGCTGTAATCTGCCTGATTGTGGCCGTAGCCGGACTGGGACTTGCTCCATACTGGGTGAGCAACGTCATCAGCGGAAGCGTAGAACCTATTATCAGCCAACTTATCCGATAACCCGAATAAACAAAAAGAAATTATATGAGCGAATTATTTACTATGCAGGCTGAAATAAGCCTGGTCGCTATCATCCTCCTCATGCTGCTGGCCGACCTGATTATGAAGACGCCCAGCCATAAGCCGCTCCAGTATATGGCTTGCGTGCTCATGGTCGTTCAACTGGCCTTGAACATCGTTCCGACCAGCGGCGAAGCATTCGGAGGAATGTATCATGCCACGCCGATGGCATCTATCGTAAAAACCATCCTGACCGCCGGTACCCTGCTCGTATTCCTGCAGTCGGGCGAATGGCTGTCACGCGAAGATACTCGCCACAAAACCGGTGAGTTCTACATGCTGACCTTGAGTACGCTGCTGGGAATGTATTTCATGGTGAGTGCCGGAAGCTTTATCCTGTTCTACGTCGGACTGGAACTGGCCAGCATCCCGATGGCCTGTCTGGTGGCTTTCGACAAATTCCGTCATCACAGCGCTGAAGCCGGAGCGAAGTTTATCCTGAACTCCATGTTCTCTTCTGCCCTGATGCTGTATGGTATCTCTATGGTGTACGGTACTACCGGAACCACTTATTTTGCCGACGTGACGGCCGCACTGACCGGCACGCCACTGCAAATCATGGCCATGGTGTTCTTCTTTGCCGGACTGGGATTCAAGCTGAGCTTGGTGCCGTTCCACATGTGGACCCCCGATACTTACCAAGGAGCCCCGACCAATGTGTCGGCCTACCTGTCTGTCATCTCCAAAGGTGCAGCTGCCTTTGCTTTGATGAGTATTTTGGTGAAAGTGTTCGGACAGATGGCAGCCAACTGGAGCCTGCTGCTGAGCATCGTCATCGTGCTGACCATTACTATTGCCAATATCTTCGCTATCCTGCAGGAAGACCTGAAACGATTCATGGCCTACAGTAGTATCTCACAGGCCGGCTATATCATGCTGGCCGTACTTGGAGGGAACGAACAGGGAATGGCTTCACTGGTGTACTACCTTGTAGTGTACATCGCCGCCAACCTCGCTGTATTCGGTGTAATCAGTGTCATTGAACAACATACCGGAGGTAAAGTGGACCGCAGTGCATACAACGGACTCTACAAGACCAACCCGCGCCTGACCTTCCTCATGACGCTGGCCTTGTTCTCTTTGGCCGGAATCCCGCCGTTTGCCGGATTCTTCTCCAAATTCTTCGTATTTGCCTCTGCCTTCCACAGCGGCCACTGGCTGGTAGTGTTCCTGGCATTGGTGAACACCATCATTTCCCTCTACTACTACCTGCTGATTGTGAAAGCCATGTACATCACTCCCAACGATACGCCGATTGCTACTTTCCGTACACCGGCCCTGGCACGTACAGGATTATTCATTTGTCTCATTGGAGTCATCATTCTGGGACTTTGCAGCGGAGTGTACGACTTGTTCAGCCACGTAGCCGGATTAGGATTCTGATCCGATAATCATATTATCATTTTTATAGAGGTCATCTCAAAGTCGATTTGAGATGACCTCTTTCTTTTTAATCACAAATCCATTTTTCACATTTCTTTCCCTCTCCCAACCCAAAACCACAAAACAATTTATCTAAATGTGATAAATACAGCTATTCTCTTATCATTATGTTATTACATAAAATAAAATAACTTCATAATGATTTTATATTATAAAATTATATTACTTTTGCGGCGTACTAAAACATATAAATTAAACTATTATCAACACAAAATTCACTATGAGTTCTAAATCATGTTTTTCAAAAAGTAGCTGCTTCCTACTGGCAAGTGCCTTAATCGGCACCTCTCTGCCCGCTTTTGCTACTTCTTCAGAGACCAGTACTAACCTGGTTGTCCAACAACAAAACCAAAAACTAAAAGGACAAGTCATTGACGCCAAAACAGGTGATCCTGTAATCGGAGTGAACATTCTGGTAAAAGGAACAACCAACGGAACCATCACAGACATCGATGGGAAATATGAAATCAATGCTCCCGTAGGTTCCCTTCTTCAAATCTCTTTCATCGGATACCAGACAGTAGAAATAAAAGCCACAGCCGGTGAACAAACCATCAAGCTGCAGGAAGATACCGAAACTTTGGATGAAGTGGTAGTAGTAGGTTATGGCGTACAGAAAAAGGAAAGTCTGACTGGTGCCATGTCTACACTGAAAGAAAACAGACTGAAAGATATCACCACACCGACTGTGGAAAACATGCTGAACGGTAAAGTCTCCGGAGTATATGTAGCGCCGGGCTCAGGACAGCCGGGTTCTAACGGAGCCGTACAGATTCGTGGACGTGCCACACTGAGTGGAAGTACCTCTCCGCTATGGGTAATCGATGGAGTCATCGTAGGTGAAGACCCCGGCGTACTGAACCCCTCGGATATTGAGAACATGACCATATTGAAGGATGCGGCCTCAACTGCCATCTATGGCTCACAAGGTGCAAACGGTGTCATCATCGTGACCACAAAAATGGGAAAGAGCGAAAAGATGAAAATCAATGCCTCTGTCAAACTGGGGGTCAGCACCATGACCAACGGAAAGATGGAAGTGATGAATGGAGCAGAACTCTACGATTATTATGCATCCTTCCCCAACTAGGAAGACATCAAATTCTCACGCTGGAATCCCGATTTGAGAAACGCCAACTTCGACTGGGGAGACTTGGCCTCACAAGCTGGATTTACACAAGACTACAATCTTTCCTTATCCGGAGGAAATGAAAAAATGAGTTCCTATTTCTCCTTGGGATATTATAGCGAGGAAGGAACCGTAAAAGGATACAAGTACGACCGGTACAGCTTCCGTTACCGTTCCAACTACAAGCCCTTCTCCTGGCTGACCATCAAACCGAACATTTCAGGCTCGATGAAGAATACCAACGACGCCCAGTATGATTACACCGCCAAATATACCATGTTCCCTTGGGATAGCCCATACGATGAAGATGGCAATCTGGTTCCCGACCGTTACAGCGGATGGGTGGACAGCTCTGACCTGAATTACCTGAATGCCCTTTCTTATGGAAACCATACCACACAAAAAACATACGAGTTCTCCGGCAATTTCGACTTTGATATCAAAATAACGGACTGGCTGACTTTCACCTCGGTCAATAACTACCGCTGGACAGGGTACTTCCAGTCTACTTATACAGACCCGCGTACAGACAGTGCCTCCGGTGTGCAGGGACGTGTGGAGGAAGAGCAGACCAACAACATTCAGCGTTACACCAACCAATACCTGACTTTCAACAAGATGTTCGGAAAACATTCCGTACAAGCCTTACTGGCCTACGAATTCATGGATACATCGGCCAAAGTCATCAATGCCAAAGGTACCGGTATCGTTTCCGGATTTGAGGTACTGGATGCAACTGCCACCCCGGAAGAAGTCGGAGGAAATCTTACCGAATGGGCCAAACAGTCTGTGTTTGCAAAAGTAAACTACGCTTACGACAACCGTTACCTTGCGGAAGCCTCCATCCGACGAGACGGTGCTTCCAACTTCGGTGACGACAAGAAATACGGTAACTTCTTCTCCATCAGTGCCGGATGGAACATCAACCGTGAGAAATGGTTCAAGGCCGACTGGGTAGACGTATTGAAACTCCGTGCCTCATACGGTTCGGTAGGTAACATTCCTTATTCCAAATATCCGCAATATGGCTTGTATTCCGTTTCTTCCAACTACAACGGTATTCCGGCCATCCTGATCAGTCAGGTGGGAAACAAGGACCTGACATGGGAACAGACCTATACCGCAGGAATCGGTGTAGATGCCAATTTCTTCGACAACCGCCTGCGTTTCGTATTCGACTACTACAACAAATATACTTCCAACATCTTGTACCAGGTTCCGGTTTCCGGACTGACCGGAATCACCAGCCGTTGGCAGAATGTAGGAGAAATGCGTAACTCCGGTATAGAAATCACCATTGGAGGCGACATTATCCGTACAAAAGACTGGTTATGGAGCATTGACCTAAATATGGGTTACAACAAAAACAAACTGGAGAAACTGTATGGCGACGATCCGGACATGATGATTATCGGTGGTGGCGGTAATGATACCAGCATTGCCGGAGCAGCAGAAAAAGTGTTGAAGGTAGGTTACAGCACCGACCGCTACTATCTGCGTGAATGGGCCGGAGTTGACCCGAAAAACGGTTCCCCTCTGTGGTACAAGAACGACGGAAGTGGAGAAACGACCAGCAACTATTCTGAAGCCCAGCAAGTCATGACAGAAGCTACGTCACCTAAATTATTTGGTGGATTCAATACCACTCTGACCTGGAAGAACATTGATTTGAACGCTTCATTCGGCTACTCTTTAGGAGGTAAAATCTACAACTACTCCCGTCAGGAATACGACTCAGACGGTGCCTATACAGACCGTAACCAGATGAAGTTGATTGACGGCTGGTCACGTTGGGAGAAAGAAGGTGATATCGCCACTCACCCACTTGCCTCTTACGGAAACAACAGTAACTCAAACAAAGCCTCTACCCGTTACCTGGAAGATGGAGATTACCTGAAACTGCGCTCATTGTCCATTGGCTACAATTTAAACCTGTCGAAATATTATATTCAAAACATGCGTATCTATTTCACAGCTGAGAATGTATTTACGGTGACCAAGTTCTCCGGCATCGACCCTGAAGTGCCGGCCTACTATGATGAAACTACCGGTACCTACAAAGCCATCGGCACTGCCGGAGCCAACCTTTATCCATCTACACGTAAATTCATGTTTGGTATTAACTTAACTTTCTAATCAGCACACATTTATGAAAAAGATAACTTCAACCCTACTTTTATCCCTCGGTATCACAGGAGGAATACTCACATCTTGTGACATAGACCGGTTTCCCAATAATTACATGGCCACAGACCAGGTAGCAGAAAACCAGGAAGTACTTTTCGACAACATGTTGAACGGTATGTACGCACAGCTGAAAACCTGGTCAGACCCGATGCACCGTCTTGGTGAATATGCCGGCGACAACATGATGATCCGTGGCGCCTCAACCGATGCATTTTATGAATTCATCACTTATTCACGTACCCCCGACAACTATCGTCTACAGAACTTCTGGGACTATGGATACAAAGCCATTGCACAGGCTTCCAATATCATCAAAATGGCCGGAGAGACAGACGACTCTGCTATCAGGAGCAAGCTGGGAGAATGTTACTACGTGCGAGGGATGATGTATTTCTACCTGTGCCGGGCCTTCGGACGCCCCTACTACCAGGCACCCGACAAGAACCTGGGAGTACCTATCGTCAATGGAACGCCGGATGAAGAAGAAATCAGCAACCTGTCTTTACCCGACCGTTCTACGGTTAAAGAAACCTACCAACAGGCCATCAACGATTTGCGTACAGCGGAACAGATGATTACCACCTCGTTCCAAAATGCGGATTTTGCTTCCAAAGAAGCGGCCCAGGCCATGTTGTCACGTGTATATCTCTATATGAGCGGCACTTATGAAAATCCCAACACGGAATACGCGGATTCCGCACGCTACTATGCCGATTTGGTAATCCAATCTCCCAACTTCCATCTGGTATCGCGTGAAGACTATATGAAGTCACCGCGAACAGCCCCTGAAAACTATCCGGAAGATATTTTCGTCATCAAACGTCTGGCAGCCGACTTCCCTGGCGATGAATACTACTACACCATTGGAGGTATGTACTCCAACCTTGGAGGTATGGGATGGGGCGAAATGTATGCCAGCGCCAAATACCTTGACCTGTTGAACGAAACCAAACGTAACGACTGGAGAAAGGGAGATGACGGAATCGTAGATGCGAGAGCCAAATTCATTGAACCTCAATACACTACAGACGACAACGGAAACTATACCGAAGTCTTGCGTTTCATCACTCCGAATGCAGCGGGTACCGGATATACTTATGTACAGCTTCCGGTGAACGACACCTATACGGAATGTTATACAGTGGACGAGAACGGCAATCCGAAAGACAAATATGCCATCACTCCTTATACGACAGGCAGAACAGCTGACGAACAGTACTACACCATCAACTACGGGGGCGCAAGCTACGTCGGTGTAATTGATTATCAGATGTCACTCAACAATGGCTATCCGATGTTCTACATTACCAAGTGTTCTCGAGAAGATAACCTGGAATCACAGCTACATTCACCCATTATCTCCCGTCTGGATGAAATGTACCTGAACCGTGCAGAGGCCTATGTAAAACTGGGACAGCTTGAAAAAGCAAGAGCCGATATCAACACCATACGTACACGAGCCATCAATGACCAAGCCGCTTACGATGCCACTACATTCGCAGCCAACGCAGCCCAACTGGTTGACAAAGAACGTCAGCTGGAACTGGCTTATCAGGCTGAACGCAGCTATGATGTGTTCCGTAATGGAGGCACACTGACCCGACAGTATCCGGGACCTCATCCGATAAGTGACGTACCTGCCACGGATTATCGGGTGACCTATTACATTCCGCAGACAGCCATCAACTCTTATCCAAGCGGAAGCACGCTGACACAGAACCCGACCAGTGACGAAGGTGTAATTACGCATTAATAAAAATTCACTAGACGCGGAGAGGCCGTCTCAAAAACTTTGGGATGGCCTTTTTTGTCGTCTCTCTTTCCTTTGAACCGGAGCAAGTTCAGAATATCCAGTAAAGCCCTTTTAACGACAATCACTATTATTATACGCAGGAAACCAATGCCTGTAAGTTCATCAGAATCTAGGTTCCTCCCTATATAAAAACAAGAGAGGCTGTTTCAATGTAAATATGAAACAACCCCTCTCAAAGAATGTTAGGTATCTAACTTATTTTTCTNCAGGAAGCTTTCAATATATCCTTTCAACAAGCCGTTATAACCACCTGTCACGATATAAGCCGGAACGCCGTGATTGATATTCGAAGAGCCCACTGTTCCGTAAGCCTTCCACATCAGGACTTCACTGATGCCCGACAAATCCTGGCTATTATACATTTCAAAGTAAGGGTTCCATCCATTTGTCGGAGACAACGGGTCCTGGTCAAGAGCACCAGTATTTTCTGTCAAAGTAACTCCGTCGGCTACAAGTTTGGCAGCTTCCATAGCCTGAGTCAGTAAGTCCTTGACATGGGCTGTCACGTCAAACTGATAGTTTGGATGTAATTTTGCTCCTGGCCATCCTTCATCACCCGGTACCCGTCCAGTACCTTTATGGTATGTTTCAAAAGAAGCCTCATACAAAGCGACACGTGACTTTACAAGTTGTGCCACCTGCTTATTAATACGGTTATTGGCCGCAAAGCCTTTGTCCTGTAAAAATCCGATGGCCTTGTCCAAATCGCTGAGAATAAAATCTGCGACTTCATTTCTCGGCATACGTGTACCATGGGCAATCAAATCTTCCTTGTTATCCGTTACCACCTCGGTTACAATCGGATAATCGCCATAAGTTTTCAGACGTGAGAAATAAACCCATGCCCGGATGAAATACATTTCACCAATGTAATGTTTGGCATTGGCCAAATCACTGTCATACATGCCAGCTTCGTATTTCGGAAGCACGTTCTCAAAGAAATAGTTGCAATAACGGATCAGGCTGAATCCCAAATCTCCAGATTGTGAAACCTTCCAGTAATCCTTCGTAAAATAACTCTGGCTTGCGTCTCCGCTTACCATATTGTCAGTATTGGCATCCCCTGTCAGGATGGCTCCTTGTCCCCATCCGCTGGGAGCTGTAAAAATACTGTTATACTGTGAGATACTATAGGCCCCCAACTGGTCGGCACTTTGAAAATAGACCTCCGGAGTAACTTCATCCAACGGAGCCAAATCCAAGAAGTCATTACATGAAGTAATTGCCAAACCCGATCCGGCCAGCATACATGCTACAAATAAACTTTTATATGTTGTTTTCATTTTCTCTTCACTATTTAGAAGTTAATATTAACACCTACTGATACAACGCGCTGCAACGGATAAGTCTTACCGGCGTCACTATACAGAGAACCAATATTTTCCGGGTCAAAAATGCTGCTTACATGACTAAATGTCAACAGATTATCACCTGAGATATAAATACGTACGTTTTCCATGGAGGCTTTCTGAGTCCAAGCCTTCGGCAATGTGTAACCCAATGTGATATTCTTCAGACGGAGATAAGCGCCATTCTGCAGATAGCGTGTCTGGGTCTGGTGGTTGCGGCTGGTCCAAGACGGACGTGCATAATATGCATTCGGGTTTTCAGGAGTCCAATAATCCAAGTGTTCCTCAAACACGTTAGACGACCACATACCTCCATTCGTACCCCAGAAATACGTACCAGGCAACCACAAATCACGTTTCCCGATACCCTGGAAGAACAATCGTAAGTCAAATCCTTTCCAGGAACCATCAACTGTAAAGCCATAATTGTAACGCGGAGTAGAATTACCGATTACACGCAGGTCGCCCGGATCATCCGTTGTATAGGAACCTGTATTTACACGTCCATCACCATTCAAGTCGGCATACATGATATCACCGGCACCCCATCCGCTGCCTAATGAACTCTGGTCTACTTTTGCCAGGTGAGCGGCCATTTCCTCATCACTCTGGGCAATGCCGATGGTGGTGTATCCCCAGATTTCGTTCAGCATCTGGCCTTCATAATAGGTGTTCAAAGAATTTGACGGGTTCGGATAACGGGTAATTTTCTGCTGTGCATCAGACATGTTGAATGATACGCCATATTTGAAATCACCAATCTGGTCACGCCATCCCAGTTCAATTTCAAAACCGTAAGATTTCATATCACAGTTATTTACCTTGGGAACAGTGGCGCCCAGCAATGAAGACAATTCAGGAGCCGGACCTACCATGTCCAAAGTCTTGCGAACGAAGTACCCGACGCTACCCGTCAAACGGTTGTTCAGCAATGCAAAATCAAGACCCAAGTCCCAAGACTGGATGGTTTCCCATGTCATCAAAGAGCTTACCAGTCCCGGATTGGAAGAATAGCTGGGCAAAGAGCCGTTTACAATCCAGGAATAATTTGTTCCTACCGGCATAGACTGATAGAACGGATACCAGTCGTCGGTATTCGTATTACCAAGTNTCGTTCAGCATCTGGCCTTCATAATAGGTGTTCAAAGAATTTGACGGGTTCGGATAACGGGTAATTTTCTGCTGTGCATCAGACATGTTGAATGATACGCCATATTTGAAATCACCAATCTGGTCACGCCATCCCAGTTCAATTTCAAAACCGTAAGATTTCATATCACAGTTATTTACCTTGGGAACAGTGGCGCCCAGCAATGAAGACAATTCAGGAGCCGGACCTACCATGTCCAAAGTCTTGCGAACGAAGTACCCGACGCTACCCGTCAAACGGTTGTTCAGCAATGCAAAATCAAGACCCAAGTCCCAAGACTGGATGGTTTCCCATGTCATCAAAGAGCTTACCAGTCCCGGATTGGAAGAATAGCTGGGCAAAGAGCCGTTTACAATCCAGGAATAATTTGTTCCTACCGGCATAGACTGATAGAACGGATACCAGTCGTCGGTATTCGTATTACCAAGCTGTCCCCACGAAGCTCTCAGCTTCAACGTAGAAATGGTACTCTTTTCACCGAACTTCTCGAAGAAACCTTCACGTGCTATGTTCCATCCCAGAGAGAATGAAGGGAAGAAGCCCCATCTCTTATCTCCGACAAAACGGGAAGAGCCGTCATAACGGCCGTTAATTTCTGCCATATAACGATCTTTGTATGCATAGTTGATACGGCCAAAGAAACCGGCCACCGCATTATGCGCATATCCACCAGTTGCAATATCTGCATCAACGGCAGTATTCAGCGTGGGAACTTCCGGTGAAATCAAACCGTCACGCTGTCCTGTAATACTACGGGTCGAATATTTTTCAGCATTGAAACCAAGCAGGACCTTAAAGTAATGACCGCTCTTGAATGTTTTTGAATAGTCCGTATAAATATTGGTGGCATAGTAATTTTCTTTGTAACCATACTCATTTACCCGGCTTTGTCCTGGAGAGTAAGTTCCGTCTCCCATTCCCCAAGCCATAGGCTGCTGGTTACCGTTTACGTCCCAGTAATAAACAGGGAGTACCTCCCAATGCTCAAAATCGGATTGGGTACGAATGGTTCCCTCCAGATTGATGTGCCAGTCTTTGATAGGTTCAAATACAACCGCCAACTGGTTGGTATAAAAATCCTTGTTTTTGGTCTGCAAACCGCCATTTTCCATCTGTTCGATTTCACTTTCATTCATGGGAAAGCCATTCGGGTCGTATGCAGGCTGGATAGGCCATTTACGGGCTACATTGTGGAAGAACAAACCACTCATATAAGACGGACGTCCATAATCTTCCCGGGTCCAACGGGTGGTATAAGTCAATCTGGCCCAGCTGGCAAGCTGTGTAGTGATTTTTCCATTCAGTGTATAACGGTTCATGTAATCCTCACCATGACGCAACAAACCGTTTTGTCCCAAGAAGTTTCCACTCAATACATACTGGGTCTTTTCATTACCTCCACTTACACTGAGGTTATGCTCCTGGGAAGGAACCCAGCTCTTATAAAATTCCTTAAACCAGTCCACATTATCATAAGCGCCTTCGTTCCACTTGGCCCATACATTACCATTAGCGACAGTTGACTGTGTCAGTTTGCCCTCCATGTAATCTTTAATATTCTGCATATACGCATCATTAAAGATAGGAGCATTACCGTCATTCACATTGGCTGCATTGAACATGGTGGCAAAGTCATAAGAATTGGCCATTTTCGGAATGCCGATACCGTCATTGAAACGAACGTTTCCAGAATAATTTACGTGAGTTTTTCCAGCTTTACCGTTCTTGGTTGTAATCAGGATAACACCGAATGCAGCACGTGCACCATAAATTGAAGAAGAAGAGGCATCCTTCAACACAGAAATGTTTTCAATATCGTTGGGGTTCAATGTATTCATATCACCTTCCACCCCATCAATAAGTACCAGAGGTGACGCACTTGAACCGGAACCCAAAGTACCTGTACCACGGATATTGAAGTTCATGGTCGCATCCAATGAACCACCGCTACTGCTTACAGACATATTCAAGCCGGGAATCTGTCCTTGCAAAGCCTGCGACACATTAGAAACAGGACGTGAAGCCAACGCTTCTGAATCAACCATGGATACGGCACCTGTTACATTGACCTTCTTCTGTGTACCATAACCAACGACTACCACTTCATCCAGAATCTGTGAATCATCTTTCAAGGTAATTTCAAGATTCTGGCCATTCCATACAATTTCCTGAGTCTTATATCCCACAAAAGAAATCTGGATGATATCCCCTTTTTTCACGCCAGATAAAGAAAAATCTCCATCTAACCCCGTAATCGTACCGTTGGCAGTACCCTTTACTACCACAGAAGCTCCGATTACGGTTTCCCCTGCAGCATCTTTTACGACGCCAGTACAAGTTGACTGCTGCTGTACGCTCCGAGTCTCATCAACTTCAGGTACAGCCACTGCATACGCTGCTCCCGTAGAAGATATTCCTGCCAGAGCCAGCAACATACTGACTGATTTCATTTTTTTCAACATAATCCAATGTTTTAAGTTAGTATTTAAAGTCTAGGAATCATCCCTTTAGTTCTTGCTTTATATATTAGAAACGAATATTTTCACATTTTTATTCATACAGGTCGCAAAGGTAAATCTTTTTTTAAAGCAATCCTAAATTCCGCAGCATTTTAGTTTAACTTATTTTATAAGTACCTGAGCAACAAAAAGTTGCTCAGGATTTTGCCATGTCAGATTTTTCACCTATCTTAGTGTTGCAAATCAAAATATGTATCAAACCCGACAGACATGGCAAAGGTAGCAATAAAATCTGAGAAACTCTCTCCTTTTGGAGGAATTTTTTCAATAATGGAGCAATTTGACTCCAATCTCTCATCTGTAATCGACTCAACCCTCGGTATGAGATGTAGGCTGTATGGTTATCAATACAGCGAAATCATCCGTTCGCTTATGAGCGTTTATTTCTGTGGCGGCTCATGCATAGAGGATGTCACCACTCATCTGATGTACCACCTCTCGCTTCATCCGACATTTCGCACATGCAGTGCCGACACGATTCTCAGAGCCATAAAGGAACTGACCCAGGATAACATTTCCTACACATCCGACACTGGCAAGACCTACGACTTCAACACGGCAGACATGCTGAATACACTGCTCCTCAATTGCCTATTGTCCACAGGGCAGCTGAAAGAGGGCGAGGGGTATGACGTTGACTTCGACCACCAGTTCATAGAGGCTGAGAAGTTTGATGCGAAACCCACATACAAGAAGTTTCTCGGGTACCGTCCAGGTGTGGCTGTCATTGGCGACATGATTGTCGGCATAGAGAACAGCGACGGCAACACTAACGTTCGTTTCCACCAGAAGGACACGTTGAGGAGATTCTTTGAGAGGATTGAACAGAAAGGATTGACAGTCAATCGTTTCAGGGCAGATTGCGGATCCTGCTCAGAGGAAATTGTGGAAGAGGTCGGAAAGCATTGCATGACTTTCTATATCCGCGCCAACCGCTGCGGTTCGCTCTACGATGACATCTTTGCACTCAGAGGGTGGAAGAGAGAGGAACTGGGCGGCATTGAGTTTGAACTGAACTCCATTCTTGTTGAGAAATGGAAAGGGAGGGCATACCGTCTTGTAATCCAAAGGCAGAAGCGAATTGACGGTGAGATTGACCTGTGGGAAGGCGAATACACCTACCGCTGCATCCTTACAAATGACTACGAGTCTTCCGAGAAAGAGATTGTCAAATTCTATAACCTCCGTGGAGGGAAGGAACGCATCTTCGATGAAATGAATAACGGATTCGGCTGGAACAGGCTTCCAAAATCCTTCATGGGAGAAAACACGGTGTTTCTTCTGCTTACGGCACTCATACGCAACTTCTATAAATTCATCATGGCGAGGCTTGACGTGAAGAGGTTCGGACTCAAAGCAACAAGCCGCATCAAGGCGTTTGTCTTCAAGTTCATCTCTGTGCCAGCCAAATGGGGCAGGACATCAAGGCAGTATGTGCTGAATATCTATTCATGCAACAACGCTTATGCTGATGTGTTCCAGAATGACTTTGGATAACACCGACAACTTATGGTCGTGACTTTGCGTATTGCCTCAAGTCGCATGGTGGGGTAAGGGGCGTTTATATGTCTTTATGGTGACATTCGATGCACTGTGCCCCCTTTTTACTAACGATGCAGATTATTTTCGCTTCTGTATCATATAGGCGCGTAGTTGCGGATTTGAGGGCAATCAAATATTTCAAATATTTTTCAGGAAATAAATAAAAAAGGAATGGATGATTTCGAAAAGTGTGAAAAAGGTGCTGAATTTTATAATGAATCTCCACTCTTACCTATCAGTTTTACAAGTGGCAGTACATGCACTTCAACACCTGTAAAAAAACGCAAGGACGTTTTAGTCCAAACGCACTTGCGTTTTAAGTAAAACGTCGAAGAGTTTTCCCTCAAACGCACTTGCGTTTTTCAAGAAATACCAATATATTGATAAACAAGGTTTTACAAATCTACATTCCAGACCTTTCTTCCTCTTCACAACGATAATGCAAAGGAGAAAGTCCAGTCTCTTTCTTGAAGAAAGTCCCGAAAGCGGAAGCATTGGGAAAATGAAATTCATCCGATATTTCCTGAATCGTTTTGTGGGAATTTTTCAGCAAGAGCATACTCCGGCGAATGATGGCCCGAAACACCAGTTCCTGTACCGTATATCCGCACACGGACTTTGACAAGGCTGAAAGATATTTGGGAGTCAGACAAAGCTTGTCGGCATAAAACGCCACTCCTCTCTCCTCCTTGTAGTATTTCTCCACCAGCCGAATCAGCTGGATAAAGGTGTCAATCTTGTGTCCGGCAGCCTTGTTCTCTTCCATCAACCGCCGGCTGTAAATGGCACAGAGCCGATAGGTCAGGGCCAGCAGCAACAGTTTCCGTTCATGATTTCCGAAAGGATTATCCGCGACATGCCGGTAACGGCTAATCAGTGTGATATAACGGGCAATGTCTTCTTCCTCCCCTGTGGCCCATACATAACAAGGTTCCGGAGTCAGTGTGGCATACAAATGCATGGCTACTACGGAACTGCCCAACAGTTCCCGGATAGAATCTACCCGATAGAACAAAATATCCACACGCAAGTCGTCCGTACATGTCCCTGCACAGAATTCCGTGGATTCGGACAAGAAAACCGTCTCTCCGGCTTTCGCCGTAAAAGGTTTCCGGTCCAAAGTAAACTGAAAACTCCCCTGCTCACAGACCACCAGTCCCAGATAATCCATCCGGAAAGTTTTCTGCAATATAGCTGGGAAAGCCTCCACCACGCCTCCCGAGCAACAAATATCCCTTCGTTCCACCAATGCCTGGTTCAAGCGCATTAAACGTTCTGTTTGTGTAGCCATAATATCGGTTCAAGTTATTTTTACCTGCACGAAGATACACAAAAAAGCGTCACGGCAGAGGCTTCCAGAAATATTCCCCGCCGAAAATCTAGATTAAGAAACGAAAGACCTCTCCGTGACGCATGACTACCTTCAAGAAACAGGAATACTGTCCAGCTTCCTTTTCTTCCAGGGGATAAGCAGGAAAAAGACCGCACAGCCCAGACAACCGTAGAAAGTCCAGCCGGACATCTCCTTGACCGCCGACAGCGTGGCTTGCACCTGTACAGTTCCCTTTGCCGACATAGCCGCCATCTGTTCGGCTTCCTGTCCGCTCTTACCCTGATACTGCATGCCTTGTACCGTCTGCACATAGGAAGCCGACACTTCCGGATTCAGCCGGTCGCGATTCTGTGCGAAACAGGTGACATAATGCTGCTGACGGTGCTGCATCACGTTCGTATAAAGTGCCGTACCGATGCCGGGGCCCAGCACCATCCGCACGGTAAGCATAATACAAATCCAGGTAGAGAGATACTTATAGGGCATCCGCTGGTTGGCATACACTGCCGTCAGCGAATACAACAGCATCATTCCCGTAGCCCGGATGACGACCGGATACTTCATCCGCTCATACAAGCCGGCAGTCTGCACCTCAAAGTACATGAACAGGGCCGAAAGTCCAATCAATACGAAACCCAACGAGAACAAGTATTTCAAATGTACTCCCTTACGTCCCAGCATGACAGCAATGACACAGCCGATGAAATATCCCGCCATGCTCCAGTTGTTCAGGGCCGCATTCTGCCAGTTGTCTATTTTCATCCCCACCCCGGTAAACACATTCACGAACAAGGCGCTGGAATTGAAAACCATCAACAGCAGGAACAACAAGATTCCTATCCGGATGGAACGCAGCTGAAAGATGTCCATCAAGAAATACGGAGAATGCTGTTTCTTTTCCATATACACAAAGAGAGCCGTAAAGCACACGGCACTCCCCGTAGCCCAGCAGATAGAAGGGTCATCGTACCAGTCGAGTACCTTGCCATACACCAGCACGTAAATCACCGAAGCACACATCAGACAGAAAATCACCACACTCCCGAATTTCCGGAAAGTGATGGGAAAACGGCGCGACACGTAGGTATGGTAGGGCATGGTGACAAACACCACCAGTATGGAAAGCAGCAACGCCCCCATCATGAAATAATAGACGTACTGCCATTCATATTCGTATGCCAGCCAAGCGGTCAGCGAAGTGCCCAGCTGTCCGAGAATCATAAAAAACAGGTAAATAGTCGGCATGCTGACGCTTTTCTCGCCATCCAGCCTGTCCCACCCATCTGCATCCACAGGGTCATTTCCCGGCGTAATGTTGCGGGTGGCTTCCATCCCGAACGCATACTTAATCAGCGTAAACAGATTGACCATCATCAGCACCATCCGCAGAAATCCCATTACCACACTACAGACAGCCAGCACATAAATGCTATCGGTCTTGGCGCAGACGTAGCTCAGCAGGTAAAGCAAAGAAAAACCAACGATGCACATCATCTTTTCCCGACGGAGGCACACCAGCTCGTAGAAGAAGGGCGAAAAGGCAGCCATTCCTACAGAGGTGAGAAAACCGACAAACTGAATATGTTCCGACTGGATGCCCAGTCCACTGAGCATTTCCCCACTATTGGCGGTATAAACCCCACTTGCCGTCAGAATCGGCACAAAAAGCAGGACCAGAATCAGGATGCCCAGCGGTTTGGGTACCCAGTTATAGAACGGATAATTTTTAGGACAGGAAGGCATAATTCTTCTTTTAAAGAAATCCTTGAAAACGTGATACTCACAATTTGGCCTTGACGACCACCATCATACCGGCAGCCAGACGGGCATTGTCTTCCTCGGACAAGTCCGTGAAATCAATGCGCACCGGAATACGCTGCTGAATCTTGACAAAGTTGCCGGCAGAATTGTCGGTAGGTACCAACGAATACTTGGCACCAGTAGCTCCGGAGATGGCCGTAATCTTTCCGGTAAACTCCCGGCCACTGAGGGCATCGACAGCAATCCGTACTTCCTGCCCCAGCTTCAGATTTTCCACCTGTGTTTCCTTGTAATTGGCCACTATCCACTTCTGACTGTCCGGAAGAATGTACGTCACACTTTGTCCGGCAGTGATGTACTGCCCTTCTTCCAAGGCCCGTCGCCCCAGTTTCCCGTCACAAGGAGCCAGCACCACGGTATAGGAGAGATTCAGGCGGGCCATCTCCAAAGCCGCCTTCGCCCGCTGTATGGCAGCCTCTGTACTCTCCTTCCGGTTAGATACCTCCTTGATACCCGACATAGCCGCCCGCTGCTGACGTCGGGTTGCTTCCAGCTTCTTGCGGGTAGCCTCGTATTCCGTTTCAATCTGTTCCAGCTGAATCGGAGTAGCCGCATTGCGCTTTACCAGATTCTCGTAACGCTGACGGTCTTTCTCCAGCTTGGCCAGACGGATTTCAATTTCGGCAATCGAAGCCTCATAGACCGAAGCCGTGGTCTGCGTGGTCTGCAAGGTGGCATCCATCACGGTAGCTCCTGCCATCGCATCTTTCAGCGCGGCTTCTGCCTCCATCATCCGAATCCGGTACTCCCGGTCGTCCAACACCAGGAGCGTATCTCCTTTATGCACTTGCTGATGCTCGGTAAAATAAATTTTCTTGATGTATCCCGATGCTCTCAGGTTTACCGGAGAGATATATTGTTCCACCTGTGCGTCGTTGCTCGTTTCCGTATGCTTGAAGTCCAGAAACATGCAGACCACTTCGACCACTCCCCACAAAAGGAGAACGATTCCCAAAAGACTGGCCAGTAGCTGGCGACGACGTTGTTTTTTCAATTTCAAGGCTTTTTCCTGAAGCGTATGATTTGTAGTTTTCATATACGATGCATATTAAAAGTGAATCAATGAGTGGTATTTGTCTGAAACAGGCGGTCCAGTTGCCCTGTCAGTTTCAGCAAGGTCAGGTTGGCCACCTGATAGTTGTAGTGTGCACTGAGGTAATTGTTCTGTGCCTCGCTCATGCGCATTTCATCCTGAAGAACCTCCGTCATGGAAGCGATGCCCTCCCGGTAGCGGTCGGTCGTCACCTGATAGACCTCTTCGGCCAGCAGGTAATTGTCTTTCTGCTTCTGGAAATTACGCTGGTTGTTCATCAGGTCGTTCGTGGCATTCAGATACTGCGTCTCCATATTCTTCCGCATATTCTCGTAGTTCAGCCGGGCGTTCTCCTCATCAATCCGGGCCTTCCGGATACGCGCCCGCTTGTCCAACCCGTCGAAAATCGGCACACGGAGAGTCAGCCCCAACCCGCTGGACGGATACCAGTGGTTGGAGGGGCCGGAATGAAACCAGTGAAGGGCCTTGTCGGTGTATGCCGAATACATCCAGCTCCCTGTCAGGCTCAGCGAAGGAAGATAACCTTGACGAATCAAATCTTTCTGCTGTCCGGCCAGTTTCTCCTGCGACTCCAGCAGCTGCAATTCATACAAGTCGCTGCGCAGCCCGGTCAAGGAGACCGACTCCACCTGCTCCGGATTCACCGGCGTCAAGGCAATCTCCTCTTCTGCCGGATAATCCATCACGTATTTCAACAGGTTCAATTGCTGCACCAGCATCGACTTCGCATTGTCATACTGCACCTGCAGGTTCTCCAGATTGATATTGACCCGCTTCACGTCCACCTCCATGGCCATACCGTTGTCGAAGAACGCCTGGGTAATGTCGCGCAACTCCTGCAACCGCACCCGGTTTTCCTGAATCAGGGCCAGCTGTTCCACCGTGTTCTGCCCCAGGTAATACATCTTGCTGATTTGCAGAATCAAGTCCTCCCGGGCCTTTTCGTACGACAAGCGGTTCAGCTCATTCATCGTACGGGCAATGTCAATGGCGGTGTACACCGTCTGGTTGTAAAGTGGCATCTGCAACTGCAAACCTGCCGACGCATTGTATTGCAGCGTCTTGGTCACGTTGTAGGGATTGCCGTATGCCGAACCGTCGGTAACTGATACGGGAGGATTAAAGTTATCGTTAAACCCGGCTACCGCACTGACTTGCGGCAACAACTTCGCCCGATTCTCGCTGAGCAGATGCTTGGCTTTCCGCAGCTCATTGCGGCTGCCTGCCAACGAGAGATTGTTCTCGATGCCTATTCTCAGGCATTCTTCCAACGTGAGTGTGCGCTGTGCCAAGACAGGGAACCACGTGAACAAGGAAGTTAAAATGACTACTAATTGCTTCATGTTTTTTCGTTTCTTAATCTGAAGCAAAGATAGTCTGTCAGCTACTTACGCGATTATTCAGAAAAGGAGAGGGACTGTTCAGATTTTCCTTTTTATCGATTATCTATAAAAAAAGACTCATCGGCAGGCAGATACTCCCCCAATGAGTCGCAGATAAATTATATACCAGATTATCTCATTATTTCATCCAGATATTCGTAGAACTCTCCGTCTTCCCCTACGACTCTCTTCTGGATATTTCCCTGACGGTCAATTACAATCTTAGTCGGATAACCTGATACTCCATACATCACCGCCACATCCGGTTGTCCGGCATTCCGGACGTTCACCCAAGGTATTCCATGTGCCGCCACCGCCTGTTTCCATTTTTCTTCCGTATCATTGCAATCTATGCCCACAAACACCACTTTATGTTTGTACTTGCGGTAAGCTTTTTTCATATCGGGCAATCCTTTGATACACCATCCGCACCAACTTCCCCAAAAATCCAATATCACATATTTTCCTTTCGCAGAGGAAAGTGAAAAATCGTTTCCTTGAATATCTTTCAACGTGAAATCGGGGGCAGGCATTCCTTCCTTAACCTTCTCCAACGCTTGCTGACGGGCCTTCCCTTTTTCACATTCCGACTGGATGGTCTGATACAGAGGCTGCATCACTCCGGTACGAACGTTCTCTGAAAGCATTTTCAGCAAAGAATCCACCACTTCCAGGTCCAAAGGCGTCTGTGCCAACAGGAAAACAGACAAATCTTGATTCGGATGCCGGCGAATATAGTCTGTGGAGACTTGAGTCATCGACCGTTCCCAGCCTTCGGCTGGCGCATACACCCGACGAATGGAATCTTCTGCAATCCCTTTCTGCTCCATCTCCCGACAAACGTCTCTCAGGGAATCCAGCTTGTGTTCATACACCTTTTTCTGTGTTAGGAGTTGGCTATAAGTATCATAAAAGGCATCACCACCCAGCGTATAGCCATCCAACGAACCATTTACCACTACCTTCTTGCCTGGAAGAAGTACGAAAGAAATGGCATCCATCGAGATAGCCGGAATACGTCCCTGCGCATCAGGAACCAAGGACGGTTTTTCCATAATCACCACCTGCTTCAGCACCGAATTTCCCAGCTGAAGTGCGAACTTTCCGTCTTTCAGAGGGACTGTATCTGTTACAATCTGGGGGCGGGACAACGGATTAATTGCAAACGAACGCACCAGCAACGTATCACTTTGTATGCCCGTCAATGTACCTGTCAAATTATACTGGGGAGAAGAAGTACAAGCTGCCAATAAACAACTGCACCATACTGCAAAACTTAAATATTTTTTCATCGTATTCAGATTTAATTTTTGTGCGGACAAATATACAACAAAATCCGGACTCCAATTTCTGAAATCCGGATTTTGCCAGAAAAACAAGTTCTATTATCTTATTTGAACATCTTTTCCAAGTCTTCTTCTTTCAATACCGCCAACACAGTCTTCCCGTCGGGCGTATAGTTCGGAGTAGATACGGCAAACAAGTCATCTACCAGTCTGTTCATTTCTTCATCGGTCAGAATCTGCCCCGGTACGATAGCGGCGGCTTTTGCCAAAGAAAGTGCCAGCATGCTCTGCACTTCCTCCTTCACCTTACAGCCTTTCTCAATAGCCGTATGCACCATATCCGTCACCAGCTTCTCGGGATTCAGTCCTTCGATACCCGCCGGAATCCCGTTGATGGCGTAAGTGCCTCCTCCCAGACTGCTAAGTTCAAAGCCCAATGCATTCAGGTCGTCCATAAATTCTTCCAGCACCGGAACTTCAGACGGCGAGAAATGTACCATATCCGGAAAAAGCATCCGCTGGGACGCATTTTTCCGGTTTTCTATCTGCGCCATATAGCGGTCGAAAAGAATCCGGACATGGGCCCGTTGCTGGTTGATAATCATCAATCCGGACTTTACGGAAGTCAGGATAAAGCTTCCTTTATATTGGTAATGACGCATGGAATTTTCCAGAGGAAGCCGATCTTTTTCTTCCTCTGCCACCATCGGCGAAACATTTTCCCCTTGAGGGGCCTCTTCCCATCCGGCAGGTTCAGCATACGACGGTCCGGACTCTTCTTCAGGCTGGATGTCCGACTGCCCGGAGGGATTGTGCTCCAGACCTTCAAAAAGAGGTTCCCATTCCACCCGGTTCTTATGGGCACCGAAAGAAGGCGTATAATTCCCACTCCGTCCAAAATCCGGCATCGCATCCTTACGGTTCATGGAAGAACGCACAGGAGTTTCTCTTTCACCGGAGGAAGGTCTCCATTCCGGTTCTTGCCCGAGGTCAGAAGAAATGCCTGTACCTCTTCCCGAAGCCGATGAATAGGCAGAAGGAGGTACAGCCGAGGTATTGAACGGATTGTAAGAAGGGTCGAAACTGGTAGGTGGAGGTGCCACACTATAAGGCGAATTTTCAAAGGCCGGGATATCCGGCATCCCTTCCGTATCGAAGTCGATGGAAGGTACGGCATTGAAACGGCCCAAGGTTTCCTTCACGGCTGCAGAAAGTATCTGCCATACGGCCTGCTCATTTTCAAACTTGATTTCCGTCTTGGTTGGATGAATATTCACATCGATATCCGAGGGAGCAACCTCAAAATAAATGAAATAAGAAACCTGCTCTCCCACAGGTATCAGGTTGTCGTACGCACTGGCTACAGCCTTATGGAAATAAGGATGACGCATATAACGTCCGTTCACGAAAAAGAACTGACGGGCTCCTTTCTTACGGGCAGATTCCGGACGACCGATATATCCATGGATTTTCACCATCGTAGTATTGATGTCCAAAGAAAGAAGCTCCTGATTCAGTTTCTTTCCAAACACCCCCATGATACGTTGGCGCAAAGGAATGGCCGGCAAATTCAACATTTCCGTACCGTTATGACTCAAGACGAACGAGACGTCCGGATTCACCAAGGCAATCCGTTCGAATTCGGTCACAATATTACTCAGCTCCGTCTGGTTTGATTTCAGGAATTTCCGACGAGCCGGTACATTGAAAAACAAATTCTTGACAGAAAAATCACTTCCTTGCTGGCAAGCTACCGCTTCCTGTTTTTCCACCTGAGAACCGGAAATCTGAATATAGGTCCCCAGTCCGTCTCCGTTACAGCAGGTTTTCAGTTCCACCTGTGCTACAGCCGCAATGGAAGCCAAGGCCTCACCACGGAAACCCATCGTATGAAGGGCAAACAAATCGGCAGCCTCACGGATTTTAGAAGTGGCATGACGCTCAAAAGCCATTCGGGCATCCGTTTCCGACATGCCTTTTCCATCATCAATCACCCGAATACAAGTCTTTCCCGCGTCGGTCACCAGCACTTCAATATTCTTTGCACCGGCATCTACGGCGTTTTCCACCAATTCCTTTATGACAGACGCAGGACGTTGTATCACCTCGCCGGCCGCAATTTGGTTAGCCACCGAATCGGGCAACAAACGAATTACATCTCCCGAGGTCATAATGTAAATTCTCCTGTAATCAGATAATGTAAAATATAAAGCAAGACAACAATGGCCACAAACATGACCCCATAACTCAGAGGTTTACGCCCGCTTTCCTTGCGGCGTTTCAGGTAAGTCGTTCCTTCCACGAACTTTCCGCGAATGTCTTCCGGCTTAAATTCTTTGGGAGGAAGCATTCCTAGTTCGCGCTTCGCAGTTTCTTCTATTTTCTGCAGCTTCTCCTTGCGTTCATCCACGTAAATATATTCGTGGTGATAGCCGCGAGGCTTTCTCATTGTAAACATTCCCATATTTTATTCCTCCTTCTTATTCTCAAACAAACGGGCATTCGGCAAGACTACCGGACCACGCACATTCTTCTTCAACTGGTCTTCCACCCTTTTCCCTCGCCAATTGAAAATATCGGCTTTATTCAGAGGGCGGATATAATCGAACCAGACGAAATTTTCCAGACGGTCTTTTCCGCCCGGAATCTGCGACATCGGATACAGCACACCGTTCGATTTCGGACTCATCACCATCCGTTCAATCTTCCGGTCTTGCAGATAAATTTCCAGCTTACTGGTTTCCGACACATTCATTCCAATCAATGTACTGTCGGAATCCATCGGATAATATACCACGCGTACAGAACCTATCACTTCTGTCTTGCGCATGTCTCCACCCTCGAAATAGGATTTCATCTCCTTTCCTGTCACCTGATTGTAAAGCACAGAATCGATTTGCTCGACCGAAAGTGCCTGCCCGATAATGTGCGACCAGTCAATGGTACTGTCATTCATATAGACTTTGATCACCTCACCCAAGAGCTGCTGGTTCTTATTCCAGATAATGGGATCGCGATACATGGTCAGACAGCTGTCTACCGTAGAAAACACCAATGAATCGGCCGTACCCTGCACATCCGTACGATAAAAACGGACTTTATGGAAAGCACGCATTTCGCGGAACATGGAATCCGTATTGATATGGAAAGTTTCCATCAAAAGCGTATCAGCATGCAAAAACAGACTGTCTCCCTGTGAATAGTCAATAGCTACGGCGCTATCGGTAGCAAAAGCATATCCCGTTTTCTCGTTGTAGAAGCCATACTCACCTGTCATCATATTCCGGTTGATAGTATCCGTCATCACCATCCGGCTGAATGCTTCTCCTATGCCCGTATTACGGTCATAAAAAAGCGAATCTCCGGTCAGTTGCTTGCCTTGGTTGGTCAGGACAGAACGATTGTACAAATCGGCCTTCCCAGTTACCGTATTATAAATACCTTTTTCAGAATAAATATGATTGGCATCGCTCCAGATATCTGAAGGCCCCACAATATCGGCTATCTTCGAAGCCGTGTTATAACGCAAGGTATCCGAAGTCAGTGTAAATTGCGGATTGACCAGTTTCACATTGTAATTGAATACGGATTGCTTGGTCTGCGGACTGTATTCTCCCCACTCCGAAGTCAGTACATTCTGTTCATCCATCAACGTACCCCCGTCAAAGAAATAGCCCAGATTGTACACCCGGTCATAATTCAGACTATCCGTCAGCAAGGTAGTCGTACGGTTCTCCATACGTACATTGCAGCGCATCTCCGCTATCTGAGTCAGTCCGTCATAGTACAAACGATCACCATAGAGAAACAAGGTATCCCCCTGTACCATCTTCACATTGCCAAAAGCCTCAAAGCTGCTGATTTTATCATAATAGCATGCACTGTCGCAATACATGTACACACTGTCATGACGAAACTCCACATTGCCGGTCACAATCTGGGCATCCGGATGCTGGGCATCCTTCCGCAACAAATCGGAATGCAACAAATAGACCTTGCTTTTGGCCACCGGACGTTTAGAATCTTCCTTCTTCTGTGAGGGTTTCGCCGAAGCCTGCGTTTTTTCCTGCTTTACCGGATGCTGAGGAACAGAAAGTCCTCCCTGAGCGGAAAGGCTCAGTATGGTCAAACAAAATGCTATGACCGGAAGAAGACGATGCATCCTTACGCGGCCTGATTTTTTATCTGTTTCCTGTTTCATGTGCAGGTAGTCTCATCACTGTTTAATCCATCCCGGATATTTAAAATCACATTTACGCCAAGACGGATTGATTCGTACGTATGTATTTTTCTGTTTCTCTACAATCCACTTCTGCAGTTTTTCTTCACTACGGTTGGCAGTTACAATATCTTTCAGACGCTGATAGTCTTCCGAAATTGTGGCTTTGTGTCCATCAATACGGTTTTTCAACTTGACGATAGCACACACTTCCTTACCTTTGGCATTGATCATGGTAAACGGCTGAGAAACCTCTCCAATTTGCATACCTTCTACGGTTTTGGCCACTTCCTGTGAAACCAATCCGGCCAGCTGCTGCATCTCGAAACGGGAAGTAGAAGTCTGAGGGTTGGCCAGCAAACCGTGGTTGTTACGTGTTTCCTTATCCTGGGATACCCATATAGCAGCCTCATCAAACGTCACTTTTCCTTTACGGATGTCATTTGCCAAGGTATCCAGTTTATTCAGTTCTGCTTCAATTTCCTTTTCATCCACACGGGGCTTAATCAAGATATGACGGTAGCTCACACGGTCACCACGCTTTTCAATCAGTTGGGCAATGTGATAACCATATTCTGTCTGGAATACTTTCGAAATTTTCTTGGGGTCTGTCAGGTTGAACACCACATTGGCAAATTCCGGAGTCAGCTCTCCACGCCCTGTAAAACCATATTCACCTCCACGACGGGCAGAACCCGGGTCTTCAGAATACATACGCGCCAAAGTAGAAAAGGTCGTCTCCCCCTTATTGATACGCTCCGTAAAATCACGCAATTCTTTCTTTACCCGTTCAATTTCTTCTTCCTTAATCTTAGGTTCACGTGTAATAATCTGTACTTCCACCTGTGTAGGTACAAACGGAATACTATCCTGCGGCAGACGACTGAAATAGTTTCGCACTTCTGCCGGAGTCAGTTTGATATCTCCCACAATTTTCTTCTGCATTTCCTGTACGGTCAGTCCGTCACGAATATTCTCACGCAACATCTCCCGAATCTGAGTAGAAGTCTTATTATAATATTCCTCCAGTTTTTCCTTTGAACCAATCTGTTCGGTAAGCCAAGCAATTCGTGACTCCACTTGCTGAAGCACTTCCTGATCACTGACTTCGATACTATCTATCTCTGCCTGATGAAGGAACAGTTTCTGCACAGCCAGTTCTTCCGGTATCACGCAATAAGGGTCACCATCAAAACGGCGTCCTTCATACTGGGCATTCAAACGTTCATTTTCTACATCCGATTTAAGAATGGCTTCATCGCCGACAACCCACACCACTTCGTCAATCACGTTATCTTGTGCCATCGTGGGAACTGTTCCAGTCAAGGCAAATAAGAAAGCCAAGACGCCAGTCATAATCAATTTATTCATTTTCTGTCTATTTGATTTGTTTGGTCCATTACATTACAAAGGACGAAGATACGGCATTAATTACTTTTTTCCGCTACAATTAACGGTTTTTAAAATGTCTTGGTTTATTTCAATTCTGAAACGTTGCTGCAATTCTTCCAACCGTGATTTTTCCATTGACAAACGATAATCACGCTGCACTTCAGCACGTACATCCGTAAAGTCTTCCGGACCTTTCTTCAAACGTTTTCCCAAGACAAATGTATAAGGCAAATCCGTACGAGGCGTAAAGTGTCCGCATTTAAAAGCCAGCTTATCCACATAAGGATTACTTCCTATCTGAAACAATCCAACCTCTACCTCTGCTTTCAGACTTGCATCCTCCTTCGAGAAGGCATCAATCTTCTCTTTCCATTCGTTCAAGGGAAGTTTTTTCAACTTCTTCTTCAGTTTAGAAGCAGCTTTTTTATTTAAACAATACACTACACCGCCTTTAAAATGAGGAAGTTCCCATGCATATTCCTTTTTATGAGCCTCAAAATAATCCTCCAACTCTTTATTGCCGACATTACCTGAAGGCGCCACCACATGACGTTTGTCCCAATAAGCTGCCAGCAGGCCCTCAGTGATTTGCTTCCACTCGATATTATCAGGTTCCGACTCCTCTTTTGGAATATTGGCCACCTCAGCCTTAGATGCAGGATAGTCTTCTTGCTTACAATCCAGCAGGCTAACCACATGAATACCCAACGGAGAGAAAAACGGCGCGGAAAAGTCATTTTTTTTCAGGGCGTCCAACTGCTCCGAGAATTCTTTTACCAGACAAACCTCCGGAATCCATTCCCCATCTGCATAAGGAGAAGACGCACTCGCCTCTGAAGAATAATTGCGTGCCAAGGCCTCAAAATCAGCCCCCTCTTTCAAAGCCGCATATACTGAATCCATGCGCTGCCTTGCCTGACGTTCTTGTATTGCCGACACATGCTGCGGCAACAGGATAGATATCTGACGAAATTTCACCCACTTCATGGGAACAGATTTCAGCACGCGCGACTCTCTCTCTCTACCCATCTCATTTTGCAGGACACTGCACTGCAAACGAAAATCAGGCAACGTATCCCATCCTTGCTTTTTGGCATCGGCCACTTTCAGCTTATAATACAAGAAATGCGGCAAGAAATGCTCGGTTGAAATACCATTCACCGCATGTATCCGCGCGTAATAATGTGCAAACTCCTCCACAGAAGTTGCTTCTCCGTCAATCCGAAACACAACTTCTCGCTCTTCCGCATAAGAAGTCACTCCCACACACATCAGATACAAGCATAATAATACGAGTCGACACATGGCTAACCTTAAAATTTCATCAAACAAAAAAATCATTCCAGCCGTCAGGCAAGTCTGCCTCACACAAACTTTCCTGACGTTTAGAATGATTATCTATAATATAAATAAAGTCAAAGACTGTTTTTATTATTGAGGACGGCTATAGTTCGGGGCTTCACTCGTAATAGCCACATCGTGCGGATGACTTTCCAGTACTCCGGCATTAGTGATGCGAGTGAACTTCGCATTATGCAGTTCCATAATGTTGTGTGCTCCGCAATAACCCATACCGGCACGCAGACCACCTACCAGCTGATAGATAACTTCAAACAAAGAACCTTTGTAAGGTACACGCGCAGCAATACCTTCCGGAACCAACTTCTTCACATCGGTAGTTCCACTCTGGAAGTAACGGTCTTTTGAACCATTTTCCATAGCTTCCAAAGAACCCATACCACGATAAGATTTGAACTTACGTCCATTGAAGATAATTGTGTCGCCCGGAGATTCTTCCGTACCAGCAACCAAAGAACCAATCATTACGCTATAACCACCGGCAGCCAAAGCTTTTACCACATCACCAGAATAGCGCAAACCACCATCTGCAATCAAAGGAACACCCGTTCCTTCCAAAGCTTTAGCGACATCGTACACAGCTGTCAGCTGAGGAACACCTACACCGGCTACCACACGAGTCGTACAGATGGAACCCGGACCGATACCTACTTTCACAGCATCAGCACCTGCTTCTACCAGCATCTTGGCTGCTTCACCTGTAGCCACATTACCTACCACAATATCAATATTGGGGAAGCGCTTCTTGGCCTCTCTTAATTTTTCAATGACATACATGGAATGACCATGAGCCGTATCGATGACAATGGCATCTGCACCGGCATTCACCAACGCTTCAATACGGTCGAAAGTATCGTTCGTCACACCAACACCGGCAGCCACACGCAAACGGCCTTTAGAGTCCTTGCAAGCCATCGGTTTGTCTTTTGCCTTGGTAATATCCTTATAAGTAATCAAACCTATCAGCTTACCGTCTTTGTCTACTACCGGAAGTTTCTCAATCTTGTTTTCCTGCAGAATTCTGGAAGCAGTTTCCATATCTGTTCCCGGTTCTGTAGTCACAATATTTTCTTTCGTCATCACCTCGTCGATACGCTTGTTCATGTCCTTCTCAAAACGCAAATCGCGGTTTGTCACGATACCTACCAGGTAATTTTCATCATCCACCACAGGAATACCTCCAATCTTGTATTCAGCCATCAAATCAAGTGCATCCTTTACGACTGAACCTCTTTTTATGGTTACGGGGTCGTAAATCATTCCATTTTCAGCACGCTTTACGATAGCTACCTGACGAGCCTGTTCCTGAATGGACATGTTCTTATGGATTACACCGATACCGCCTTCACGGGCAATCGCAATTGCCATCTGTGCTTCGGTAACTGTATCCATGGCAGCAGTTACAAACGGAATTTTCAACTCAATGTTGCGTGAAAACTTAGTCGTGAGTTCGACTGTTTTAGGTAATACTTCAGAATAGGCCGGAATCAACAATACATCATCGTAAGTTAATCCGTCCATTACAACTTTATCTGCAATAAATGACATAGGGCTTTATGCTTTAGATTTTATTGCGTGCAAATATACGAATTTTATTCAGAATAAAACGGACGATTAACATCTTTTTAAAAAGGAAGCTTTCGTGCGAAAAAACAATCGGCCGGTGTGAGATATTACACACCGACCGACAGCAAATATCAAAAAAAATCTTCCGTCAAAAATCAATTGGCCATTTCTGAGATAAACTTGATACGCACCAAGCGAATTTCGTCCTCCGTATAGTCGTCACCCAATTCATCCATGGCATCATCAATCTTATCGGTGGTCGATTCCTTGAAATAATCATAAATATCCTGCATGTGGTCCTCGTCCATGATTTCCTCCAGGAAATAATCAATATTCAGTTTGGTACCTGAATAAACGATGGCCTCAATCTCATCCAACAGTTCGCTGAATTCGATTCCCTTTGCCACTGCAATGTCATCCAATGCCACCTTACGGTCAATGCTCTGAATAATGGAAACCTTCAGCTTTGACTTGTTGGCCACCGTACGTACCCTCAAATCTTCCGGACGGTCGATTTCATTCTCGTCACAATGCTTTTTGATCAGTTCGCAGAATTCCTGACCATAACGTTTGGCCTTTCCGGCTCCAACTCCCGGGATATTCTGCAGCTCTTCCAGAGTCACCGGGTAAATTGTAGCCATTGCTTCAAGAGAAGGATCCTGGAATATTACGTATGGAGGAACATCCAATTTCTTCGACATCTTCTTACGCAAATCTTTCAGCATGGAATACAATACCGGATCGACCGCACAAGAAGCTCCACTCCGCATCGGAGTTTCTTCCACTTCCTCCTCATCAAAATCCGCATCTTCTACTATTTTGAATGACTTCGGCTTTTTCAGAAACTTATGTCCTTCCGGTGTCACCTTCAACAGACCGTAGTTTTCCACATCCTTTGCCAGGTAACCTGCAATGAGAGCCTGCCGAATGACTGCATTCCACAACCGTTCTTCTTCTCCCATCCCAGAGCCAAACACTTCCAAATCTTCATGCTTGTGCGCAAGTACTTCGGATGTTTCCTTACCTAACAATATATCAATTATATAATCTTGCTTAAAGTTTTCTTTTACGGCAATGATCGTTTCAATCACTGCACACAATGAATCCTGAGCCTCCACTTGTTTCTTTGGATTTAAACAGTTATCACAATTACCACAATTATCTTCCGTATATTCTTCACCAAAATAATGCAACAATATTTTCCTCCGGCACACTGAAGATTCTGCGTATGCCGCCGTTTCCTGCAATAGCTGACGTCCGATTTCCTGTTCCGAGATGGGTTTCCCCTGCATGAACTTTTCCAGTTTCTGCAAATCCTTGTTCGAATAGAACGTGATGCACTGCCCTTCGCCTCCGTCACGTCCGGCCCGACCCGTTTCCTGGTAATAGCCTTCCAGACTCTTCGGCACATCATAATGGATGACAAACCGCACATCCGGTTTGTCTATTCCCATTCCAAAGGCAATCGTAGCCACAATCACATCAATATCCTCTTTCAAAAAAGCATCCTGATTGGCATTACGGGTAGCAGAATCCATTCCTGCATGATAAGCACGCGCTTTAATGCCATTGGCCTGCAGTATTTCCGTCAGCTCTTCCACCTTCTTACGGCTCAAGCAATAAATAATACCCGACTTCCCTTCATTCTGTTTGATGAATTTGATGATATCCTTGTCCACATTCGCCGTCTTGGCACGTACCTCATAGTACAGGTTCGGACGATTGAAGGAAGATTTGAACTCTACGGCATCGGTCATCCCCAGATTCTTCTGGATATCCATTTTCACCTTTGGAGTAGCCGTTGCTGTCAAAGCAATTACCGGAGCTTTCCCGATTTCGTTGATAATCGGACGAATCCGGCGATATTCCGGACGAAAATCATGTCCCCATTCCGAGATACAATGTGCTTCATCCACCGCATAAAACGAAATCTTCACATGCCGCAGGAAATCCACATTCTCCTCTTTTGTTAAAGATTCAGGTGCCACATACAGCAATTTTGTCTTCCCGGCCAGGATATCCGATTTTACCTGATCCGTAGCCGACTTGGTCAGTGAAGAATTGATAAAATGGGCTATTCCATCCTCTTCACTAAAATTGCGCATGGCATCCACCTGATTCTTCATCAAAGCGATCAGCGGCGAAATCACAATAGCAGTTCCATCCATCAGCAAAGAAGGAAGCTGATAGCATAACGACTTTCCCCCTCCTGTAGGCATTAATACAAATGTATCCTTTCCAGATAATAAGTTCCGAATAATCGCCTCTTGGTTCCCCTTAAAAGTATCGAATCCAAAATACTTTTTGAGTGCTGCTGATAAACTGATATTTTCCGCCATTGTCCTTTGGATTTAGATGTTTGTTGATTGTAAAAATATTGTCTCCGTATGTAACAAAGTTATAAACAACTTTCCATATTACACAAATATTTCAGTGAATATTTCATCGGAAATTCTTTTTTTCTCACTAAAAATCTCTCTTTTTATGCCATTTGCAAACGAGATAGGTTAGCTTTCCCCATCTGTTGCTTGGCATAATCCAATGTTACGACAAAGCGTTCCACATGCTGTGAGGGTATTTCAAACATGACATCATTCATAATGGTCTCCACGATAGAACGCAGTCCCCGAGCTCCCAATTTATACTCGATGGCCTTGTCTACAATATATTCAAACACCTCCGGTTCAAACTCCAGCTTTACACCGTCCATTTCAAACAACTTGATATACTGTTTGATGATTGAGTTCTTGGGTTCTGTAAGAATATTACGCAAAGCCGTACGGTCCAACGGGTTCAAATAAGTGAGCACCGGCAGACGGCCAATGATTTCCGGAATCAGACCGAACGATTTCAAGTCCTGGGGAGCAATGTATTGCATCAGATTGCCCCTGTCTATTTTCACCGCCTCCTTTGCCGCACTATAACCCACCACGTTGGTGTTCAGACGCTGTGCAATCTTCCGTTCAATACCGTCGAAAGCACCTCCACAAATGAACAGGATATTCTTGGTATTGACCGGAATCATCTTCTGGTCTGGATGCTTGCGTCCCCCCTGAGGCGGCACATTCACTACGGAACCTTCCAGAAGCTTCAACAAGCCCTGCTGCACTCCCTCACCACTCACATCACGCGTAATCGACGGATTGTCTCCCTTACGGGCAATCTTATCTATCTCATCAATAAACACAATCCCTCTTTCTGCTTCTTCCACATTGTAATCGGCTACCTGAAGCAGACGGGTCAGGATACTCTCGATATCCTCTCCCACATACCCGGCTTCGGTCAGCACCGTAGCGTCTACAATCGTAAACGGCACATGAAGCAGTTTCGCAATGGTTCTTGCCAGTAAAGTTTTTCCGGTACCCGTACTTCCCACCATGATGATGTTCGACTTTTCAATCTCCACCTCATTCTTGTCTTTCGGCTGAAGCAAACGTTTGTAGTGGTTATACACTGCCACCGCCAGATAACGCTTGGCGTCATCTTGTCCGATGACATACTGGTCCAGAAAGTCCTTGATGTCCTTCGGTTTGGGAAGTTCCGACAAGTTCAATTCAGGACCTCCCTTACCCTGCTGATGCATCGCCTCCTTCACTATCTCGTGTGCCTGTTCCGCACAACTGTCGCAAATACATCCGTTGACTCCTGTAATCAGGAAGCCCACTTCATCCTCTGTGCGACCACAAAAGCTGCATCGTCTCTTCGCATTTCTTGAAGTCTTTTTATCTTCCAAAGTCTATCTAGTTTTGAATTAAATTCTCCTTAATTATAGTGAAGGCTTACGTGAAAGCACTTCATCAATCATACCATATTCCTTTGCCTCAGAAGCTGTCATCCAATAATCACGGTCAGAATCGGCCCAAACCTTGTCAAAATCCGTGTGAGAATGGTCTGCAATAATAGTGTACAATTCTTTCTTCAACTTCTGAATCTCACGAGCCGTAATCTCAATATCCGAGGCCTGTCCTTGAGCTCCTCCCATCGGCTGGTGAATCATCACGCGTGAGTGAGTCAACGCCGAACGTTTACCTTCTTTACCTGCCACCAGCAACACAGCTGCCATGGAAGCGGCCATACCGGTACAAATCGTCGCCACATCGCTACTGATGAATTGCATGGTATCATAGATGCCCAGACCGGCATATACAGAACCACCCGGAGAGTTGATGTAAATGGAAATATCCTTTCCTGAATCCACTGAATCCAGATACAACAGCTGTGCCTGCAACGTATTGGCCGTATAGTCATCAATCTGGGTGCCCAGGAAAATGATACGGTCCATCATCAGACGGGAAAACACGTCCAACTGCGTCACGTTCAACTGACGTTCTTCCAAGATATACGGATTCAAATATCCTGCCTGCGACTTAATGACGTCATCAAGCACCATACTGTTCATTCCGAGATGCTTGGTAGCATATTTTCTAAAATCATCCATCATAATTTCTAAAATTAAATGATAATAAAAGAGGCTTCTAACCTCCTTCTTCCGAAAAAACAAAAGTACAAAACACTTCCGTCTTACAGAAGAGGTCCCGTTAAAAGCCTCCTTTTTTAAACTATTTTAGCAGTCAATTCTGAATGCTAAAATGATTTATTGAAACATCTTGTTGAATTCTTCTGCAGAAACAGCCTTATGATTCAATGTAACCTGACCTTTCAGGATTTCAGAAAGTTTCGCTTCAATGACACGGTTCACCAAAGCTTCTACACTTTCACGTTTCTTCAACATTTCCTTAGAATAGTTTTCCAACAATTCATCGGGTACATTAATCATACCGTACTGGGCAAACTGAGCACGAGTAGCTTCTTTTGCCATGTTGGTGATATCAGCCTGTTCAACCTTAATGTTGTTAGCTGCCACCAGTTTTTCCTTAATCAGGTGCCAAGTCAATTCGTCCAAGCTCTTTTCGTAGTTTTCAGAAACGAATTCTTCACCTTTATCCTTGTTGTTTTCCAGCATGATACGCTTCATCAGTTCATCTGCAAACTGCAATTTACCCACTTTTTCAGCCAGATAAGTACGTACATCCAGCAAGAACTTGTAATCGCTGTCTGATTCAAACTGTTTTGCAATCACTTCCTTAATCTGAGCGCGGAATTCTTCTTCGTTGTGAGCTTTTCCTTCACCCAGAACCTGATCGAACAGTTCCTGATTCAGGTCGCCCGGAATCATACGAGTGATTTCTTCAATCTGGAAGCTGAAGTTGCCTTTGTAGTTAGCCACTTCTTCTTTCTTGATCTTCAACAGAGAAGCCAATTCTGCTTCGTTATTGTCAAAAGCAACCGACGGATTGAATACCAATACCGTGTTTACTTTCGCACCGTTGAAAATAGCTTTCTGTTCGTCGTTCTTCATGTAAGTAGGCATCATTACCGCACCTTCTACCTGAAGACCGTTTTCTTTTGTATTGCCGTTTTCGTCCAGCTCAGCCAACAAACCTTTCAGCATGTCGTTGTCCTGGTAATCTTCTACTTTGTCATATTTAGCAGTACGCTGAGTGTACATCTTCACCTGCTGGTCTACCATTTCATCCGTTACGTTGATGTCATAGTAGTCAATTGTATCATTGTTAGACAATTCCACGTTGAATTCAGGAGCCAAAGCGATGTCGAAAGAGAATTCAAAGTTTTCATCTGTTTCGAAGTTTGCGTTGTTTTCCTTCGGCAGCGGAGTACCCAACATATTTACTTTGTTGTCACGGATGTATTCGCCTACTTTTTCCTGCAACAGTTTGTCTACTTCTTCCAGCAATACAGAAGTTCCATACTGTTTCTTAATCAATCCCATAGGAACCATTCCCTTACGGAATCCCGGCATATTTACTCTCTGACGAAGCGTTTTCAGTGCTTTTTCAACCTTTTCCTGATAATCAGCTTTTTCAATCTGGACAGTAAGTACAGCACTTACATTGTCTACATTTTGCAATGAAATATTCATTTCCGACTTATTTATTTAATTATTAATTATTTCGTTCGAATCAAAAGTGGTTGCAAAAATAATGTTTAATCTTTCAATAACCAAACCGACAAGCTAAAAAATATTTACGGGCAACGAATCCAGCCACTTGCAGAAATTTCAGGAGCTCCGTTATCTTCCCCTTCCAATATCCTCTTCTCCATAAAAAAAGACGGCAGAAAGTTTCATCCTCCCGCCGTCTTTTTTACAAGTATTTCTTTACTTTTCCAACGCCAACTAAAGTTTTTGCGTCTTGTTATTCTCTTCTTTTTTCACCTTCTGCAACAAATCGGAAGCAAATATAAAGTTGTTCAAGCGTTCGTTCGTCGCATTGAAAACCTCATCTTTCGTTCCCTCCCATTCTTTGTGACCCTGATAGATATACAAAATACTGTCACCGATTCCCATCACCGAGTTCATATCATGCGTATTGATGATGGTAGTCATGTTATATTCCGTGGTAATGCTGTGAATCAAATCATCAATAACCAATGACGTCTTGGGGTCAAGCCCGGAGTTCGGCTCGTCGCAAAACAGGTATTTGGGTTGCAAAGCGATGGCACGGGCTATGGCCACACGTTTTTGCATACCCCCACTGATTTCGCCCGGATATTTAGACTGGGCATCAATCAAATTCACACGGTCCAGACAGAACCGCGCACGCTTCACCCGCTCCCGATACGTGTCATTTGAAAACATATCCAACGGGAACATCACATTTTCCAGTACTGACAAGGAGTCGAACAAGGCAGCACTCTGAAAAATCATCCCCATCTCCCGTCGTAAGGCTTTCTTTTCTTTCTTTCCCATATCCAGCAGGTTACGGCCGTCATACAGAATTTCTCCACACTCCGGGGTAAGCAATCCCACGATACACTTCATCAGCACCGTCTTACCGGAACCGCTCTGCCCGATAATCAGGTTCGTTTTCCCGCTATCAAACGAGAAATCAATATTTTCAAGGACCGTACGCCCCTCAAACGACTTACATATAGACTTTAATTGTATCATCCCATCAATAATTGTGTAAGTATTAAATCTGAAAACAAAATCAAGACACTGCTTGATACCACCGAATCCGTACTGGCTTTACCCACTGCAATGGAACCGCCTTCCACCGTATAACCAAAATAGGCCGATACGCTGGCTATAATGAAGGCAAAAAACAAGGATTTAATGAAGCTGCACCAGATATACCACTCCACAAAACTATATTGCAAACCATATTCCAAGTCCGTGGCATTCATGATTCCGGCAAACCAAGCCGTACAAAATGCGCCAATGATACCCGCAAAAATACTGAATATCACCAAGAAAGGAATCATGGTCATCAGCCCCAAAATTTTGGGAAGAATCAGATAGGATGCAGAGTTCACCCCCATAATCTCAAGGGCGTCAATCTGTTGTGTCACCCGCATCGTACCAATCTCAGAGGCAATGTTCGAACCGACTTTACCCGCCAGAATCAAACACATGATGGAAGAAGAAAATTCCAGCAACAAAATCTCACGCGTAGTATATCCCACCACAAAACGTGGCATCCAGGGACTTTCAATATTCAGTTTTATCTGGATACAAATCACGGCACCAATAAAGAAAGAAATCAGCAACACAATGCCGATGGAATTGATGCCCAGCTGTACCATTTCATTCCGGTATTGCTTTAAATACATCCGGATACGCTCCGGTCGGGAAAAGACACGCCCCATCAACATGAGGTACTTTCCCAGATTCGTGATAGGCTTTATCATACTGTTACAATCATATTTGGTACAAAAGTACTGCTTTTTAGCTATATTATGATAAAAGACGGGAGGATTTTCGAATTAAGAACCACAGAAGCCAAGATTTTTACTACTTTTGCACGACTGAACAGCAAACAGAAAAACAATGGCAGCGCAAGAAAATCAAGAATCTACAGCCGAAAAGTTTGAATTGCCTTCCGACGGAAGAATGGTGCTCCGTACCGAAAATCTGGTAAAGAAATACGGAAAGCGAACGGTGGTAAGCCATGTTTCCATCAACGTGAAACAAGGGGAAATTGTGGGATTACTTGGCCCCAACGGAGCCGGAAAGACCACTTCCTTTTATATGACCACCGGACTGATTGTCCCCAACGAAGGACATATCTACCTGAACGATAAGGACATCACCTCCTATCCCGTATACAAACGGGCCCAAAACGGAATCGGTTATCTGGCACAGGAAGCTTCCGTATTCCGCAAGATGAGTGTGGAAGACAACATTGCCTCTGTGCTGGAACTGACCAACAAATCGCCCGAATACCAGAAAGAGAAGCTGGAAAGTCTGATTGCCGAGTTCCGGCTTCAGAAGGTCCGCAAGAATTTGGGCGACCAGCTTTCCGGAGGTGAACGCCGCCGTACGGAAATCGCACGTTGCCTGGCCATCGACCCGAAATTCATCATGCTCGACGAACCGTTTGCCGGAGTCGACCCGATTGCGGTAGAGGATATCCAGCACATTGTCTGGAAACTGAAAGACAAGAACATCGGCATCCTGATTACCGACCACAACGTACAGGAAACATTGAGTATTACCGACCGCGCCTACCTGCTGTTTGAAGGAAAGATTCTGTTCCAGGGTACGCCGGAAGAACTGGCCGAAAACAAGATTGTACGCGAGAAATACTTGAGCAACAGCTTCGTGCTGCGAAGAAAGGATTTCCAGCTGAAAGAAATCAGAGAATAAGGACAAATGCTATAACCGTAAGGATATTCCTGTCCTTCCAAAAAGAGATACCCCCGCCACCAATTTCCGTGACAGGGGTATTTTCATATCAAGATATTCAGTCCTAGTCGAGGGATCCGATTCCCTCCGTAAAGTTCAACGAAATCTTTTGTCCCGGATTGGCAGTCAGGGAGTATTCCGCTCCCAAATCCGTCCATCCGTTATTCACTGCATTGTTTTCACGATAGAATATGGTGGCACCGTCCTTCAGTGTAAATTCAAGCCGCCACCAGTCTGTATCTGCCTTGATACACATGCGAACTTCACCCGTTGCGGTCAAAGCAGGGGAAACAAAGCTGCCATCCTTATCTTCCGGTACAGAGAACATATAGGCATCGTTATAGTTCCAGTCACCCACTGTATTGCCCAACACATACACATTCGGCTTGTAAAAATTCAAGGTGTACTGATAATCCTCTCCATTCACTTCCGCCACCAGATACACAATGTACCAGCCTCCTTTACTTACCTTGATATTATCGCCGCTGTCAGACAGTCCGGCTCCGGCATTATCCTTAAACTGCCGAATCTTGGAATAACCATTCCAATCCTGTTCAAACTTGCCGAACTTGAACTCTGCGCCCGCATCAAAATAAACCATGCTCCAGAATTCTCCAGCCAATCCGTTCACGCTCACCATCGGTTTCCACGTTGCCCAAGCTGTTCCGATACTAGAACCTACCAGATACATTTCCTCGGGAGGCGCTATCGTAGAGACCACTTCTCCCAGTTTCACTTGGCTGACTTTAACCACATTCGATACCGAACTGCCCAGTTCACTGCCGGTAATAAATGCTGTAAGCCGGAAATATACCGGAGTCACCGTACCGATATACGCATCTGCTTCCGGATTGGCCTGTTTCCACAAATCCACTACAGCCGTATTCAATTCCGCAGGCTTCAAAGCAATGGAAGTGGAAGTATAAGTTGTCGACAGAGTCTTGTAATTCGCCTCGGTTCCTTCTGCGCCATCCATAAAAGATTCATTCAGTGAAACCTGTACACTGTAAGTCGTAGCCGCTGTAAAGCCATAGGCAGGCTGCACACAATTCAAGACAATCGTATCCTGACCCGCTCCTAAATCATACACATTGTCCTCCGGAGTCTCCAATACAAAAGTCTCTGCTTCATGTAATGTCGGATTGTCGTCGCGGTCTGTATTACAAGCCGTCAATAACGGGAGTCCGCATCCGACTAACAACAAAATGGGAAATAATATCTTTTTCATGTTACTTGCTTCTAATAGATTAATAACCTTCATTCTGGTGCATGTTCGTATTGTTGTTCAAGTCTGTAGCAGGAATCGGATAGACATTGTAAATGTCACTGACCGACTTGCCTTCTTTCACGCCCCCTTTCCAGTCCCACAAATACTTGTCGGTGGTAAAGCAGTCGAAACGCACCAAGTCACTGCGGCGACGGCCTTCCAGATAGAATTCACGCGACCATTCATCCAACAAATACATCTCGGTAATCTCGTTCAAGGCAGGCTGCTTGACACACCCGCGTTTCGCACGCACAGTCTTGATATCTTCCCATGCCAGACTCTTTTGGTTCAAGCGATAGTTTGCTTCCGCACGGGTCAGATACGCTTCTGCCAATCGGAACAACGGGATATCCGTATCCGGATATTCGGTATGGCTGGTAGAAGCTCCATCCGAACGGATGTTCTGCCATTTCACAACAGACAATCCACTCTGAAAACCGGTGATGGATTTCGGGTCCATTGTCCTGCGTCCGCCACCTGCACCCGAATAGAACATGGCACGGTCATCACCCGCTGCCTGAATCATATCCTGTGTCCGCACGCCATACTGTGCATCCCAAGCATCAATGGCCTCATCGTTGGCAAAATCGCTCTGTCCGGGTACTTCCACATCTTCCGGAATCATTGGCACTTCGCCTTCCTTAAAGAATTTATATACCAGCGCATTGCGGGCAATCAGACACGACCATCCGTTAGTAGTTCCCATGTGGGGCATTCCTCCCGTACGTGTGCCACAAATCAAATAGGTGGAACCACCATAGTTTCGGGTCTTCATACCGTCCTGACGAATGGGAAGAATGATTTCCTTCATAGCCTTTTCATTCTGGTCGTTGTCGGCCATGAACATCAGCTTATAGTCATCACACAATTCATAATATCCGCTATTGATCACTTTATCCGCATACGTCTTGGCATCTTCATAATCTGCCGTACCGGTGTAAACCTCTGCATTCAAATAGACACGGGCCCTCAACAGCCAGTTGGCTGCTTTGTCTGCACGTCCGAAAGGAGCCTGACCCGGTTCATACATGTCCGCTTCACATTCATCCAATTCTTTCTGGATATAGTCATACAAGTCCTTTCCTGTTATCTCTACCGGAAGTTCATTATCAAAATGTTCCTTGAAAGGTGCCTTTCCAAACAAGTCCAGGAAATAAGAATAGTGCAAGGCACGCAAGAAACGCACCTCCGCACGCTGGCGAAGGGATTCTTCATCCGTTTTATCGGCAATCTGGTCCAAGAAGAAATTCATCTGGGTAATGTCATAACCCAAACGCACATACACCCATTCCGTCCGCTGACTGGAAGAATTCCACGCAATGCTGGTAAACTGAGAAATATCCACGTTGTCCTGCCATACCCATACACATTCGTCGGTAGGCAATTCCTGGCAATTAAAGATGGTACGATAGAATCCGGACTCCCCTTCATCCTGTCCATCCAGGTCGGGAGTACCTGCCAGACCTTTCTGTCCTGTCAGACCCAGCAAGGCATACTGCTTGACAAAAGCCCCCTCCTGATCAAAGCTGGAAGAACTTTGCGGGTCAATGGAACTGATATCCAAGTCATTGATGCACGATACATTTCCCAATGAAACGGCTACTATCAATGCCGCTGAAAATATATGTTTCAAATAGCTAGTTTTCATACGTCTTAATGTTTTCATAAATTAGAATTGTAAATTAACTCCCAGCAGGAACGTGAAGGCACGCGGATAAGGATTAGAGTCAATGCCACTCTGCACTTCCGGATCCAGTCCCTTGTACTTGGTGATAATAAACGGATTCTGAGCCGTTGCATACACGCGTCCGCCAATGCCTTTATAGGCCGAGGTCTTGAACAGGTTCTTAAACGAATACCCCAATGTAATGTTGTCACAACGCAGGAAAGAAGCATTCTGTACAAAATAGTCGCTCATGTAATAATCTCCTTTTCCTGTAAAGCCCAGTGCGATGGCTTCCGGGGTCGTATTCGAATACGCTGTATTGGAGAACAATCCCGAGCTGCTCACGTTCGCTTTTCCAGCCAGAAAGTCGTAATACACATAGTTATTCAGGCTGCTGCGCAAAGAAAAGCTGAAATCCCAATCTTTATAAGTCATCTTCGAAGTAAGTCCCATCATGAAATCGGCTGCCGGTTTCTTGTAGATATACTTATCAGAGCTGTTGATGATGCCATCCCCATTGCGGTCGACAAACATATTCTCAATCGGATTACCGTTTTCATCATATACCTGCTGGTACACATAGAAAGAGTTAGCCGCATAACCCACCTTGTTGACCTGTACCTTCGTATTGTTACCACGGGAGATGCTGTTACCTGTTTCTACGTAATAGTCTGCATCATCTCCACCGGTCAGCTTGGTAATCTCATTATGGTTCCAGGTAAAGTTATAGGTCACGTCCCACATAAAGTCTTTCGTAACCACCGGTTTCACGTTAAAGGCAAATTCCACACCGTAATTTTTCAGCGAACCGATATTCTGCAACATTTGTGCATTGAAGTTTGTACCCACCGGAATCTTCACACTGTTCAGCAAATCGTTTGTCTCACGATAATACCCGTCCACATTACCACTGATACGTCCGTTGAGGAATCCGAAATCCAATCCGGCATTATAGGTTGTGGTCTGCTCCCACTTCAAGTTCGTATTGAAGGCATTGGCACGCGAAGTATGATAATATGTATCTCCAAACGGATACTGTGCATAATCGTCACTCACCACATACAGCGGCATGTAGGCAAAATCCGAACTTACATCCTGCTGTCCGGTGATACCCCATCCCAACCGAAGCTTCAGGTCAGACAGGAAATTGACATCTTTCAAGAAGTTTTCTTCTTTCATCTTCCAAGCCAGAGCCAGAGAGGGGAAAGTACCCCAGCGGTTTCCGTCAGCAAAACGGGAAGAACCATCCCAGCGCATGGTGAAGGTAAACAGATAACGGTCTAACAACGTATAGTTCAAACGTCCGAAGTAAGAAACCAACGTATTGCGGGTAGCATACGCCGTCTGTTCCTTCAACACGGCATCATGAATATCTCCGGTATAAGGATCCACTCCATTCCCGATGGTAAATCCATTCCGGTGGAAATGCTGTTCCTCCCCGCCGGCCATGATATCAAAGGTATGTGCACCCAATGTCTTGATATATTGTGCATATACGTTATACGACAAATTGTATTTGTATTCAGTCACAGCCGAAGTATTCCCATAATAGTTGTAAGAGAATGAATAGGGTGAATAAATGGTAGTCTGCGTACCATCTGCATATTCACCACCCAAACTGGCATGCAAATGCAGGTCGGGCAAGAAATGGAATTTATAATCCACTTCCACATTCCCTACGAAATCGTTGCTGTTGGCACTGTCGTCTTTCTGTTCCAAGGCTGCCACCGGATTCTGCGGCGTATTCTTATTTGCCGTATACCGCCAGTCCGGATCCGAAAAATCAGAAGTAGACTGTGCATTCTGATAATAACCTCCAAACACGTCATACATGCTGTCACCGCCATATACCGGACGAGTAGGATCCATGGAAAGTGCACCTCCAATAGCGGCTCCGGCATCTGCATACCGGTTCTTTCCATTCATGTATTTGGCCGTTACATTCACCTTCAAATGGTCGTCGAAGAAAGAAGGAGCCAGATTAACCGATGCGGTAAAACGCTGGAAATTGGACGTCTTCAGAATACCATTGTTATAACTGTATCCCAATGAAACACGATATGGAAGATTCTTCAGTCCTCCGTTGATAGACACATGATGGTCGGTACTGATGGCCGGACGGAAGATTTCATCTTGCCAGTCGGTATTGGCCGTACCCAGCGATGCCGGCAACTCATCGCCAAAAATCTGCTGGGCGTATGCCCGGTATTCGTCTCCATTCAGTACATCGTATTTCTTCTGAATGGTGGATACGGAAACCGAACCATTGTAGCTGACTTTCGGAGCCTGACCGTTCTTTCCTTTTTTCGTAGTGATAATGATGACACCATTGGAAGCACGGGAACCATAAATGGCTGTAGCCGAAGCATCTTTCAACACCGTAAACGTTTCAATATCTTCCGGGTTCACCATGGAGAGACCGTTCGACATACCCTTGACACCGCTGTTATCGATGGCCAGTCCGTCAATCACAATCAGCGGATCGTTGCTGGCATTCAGGGAAGAACCTCCACGGATACGAATCTGCGCACCTCCACCCGGAGTTCCGTCATTGGAAATCACACTCACACCGGCTACCTTTCCGGTCAACATATCCTGCGCATTGGTGGTAATACCCTTACTCAGTTCATCCGGCTTGATGGCTGTTACTGACCCGGTGGCGTCATTTTTCTTCACCGAACCATAACCGATGACCACCACATCATCCAACACTTCCGTATCATCCTGAAGCGTCACATTCATGGTAGCCGCTGCAGGAAGTTCCTGCGTCTTATATCCGATAAAGGAAATGACAATCACATCCCCTTTCTTGGCTTCCAGTGTAAAATTACCATCCAAATCCGTAATCGTACCCACGGTAGTTCCCTTCACCAGCACATTGGCTCCGATGACTCCCATACCGGCGTTGTCTTTGACTACTCCTTTCACGATAAGGCCTTGTGCAAAAGCCTGTACGGAAAGTAAAATTCCGACTATCCATACAGACAGGAATTTACTCGCATTGTTCAATTTTATTTCCATATTATTAAATTAAAGTGTTACCTAAATTCGGGGTTCAAATACCTATTGAAAACCACAATCTTTTCCTTATTGTTTCCTATTTCACCTCCTTGATGGAAATGGCATAACCTCCACCCACAGCAGCTTTCAGGTTCAATTTAGTCTTATTGGTTACTTTTTTCTTGGTAATGGTATAAGCCTGCGGATTCTTGTCCCAGCTGGCATCCTTCGCATCTACATAAATGGTCGCTTCATATTTCTTTCCCGGCTGCAGGAAATCAAGAGACAATTTCGATTCATGACCGTTATATCCTGCAGTACATCCTACATACCAGTCGGTAGTACCCTTGGCACGGCGTGCAATGGTGATATACTCTCCCGGTTCAGCCTCCAGGTATTTGGTTTCGTCCCAGTCTACTGCCACATCCTTGATAAATTGGAAGGCATCCATGAAACGTTCATAATTTTCAGGCACATCGGCTGCCATCTGCAGCGGGCTGTACATCGTCACATAAAGGGCCAACTGGCGTGCCAGAGTGGTACGTGCATGCGACTTGTTATTCGGATTCATCTTACTGCAATCCGGTTCAAATATACCCGGTGTATAATCCATCGGGCCGCCAATCAACCGGGTAAACGGCAAAATGGTCGTATGGTTCACATTGTTTCCACCAAAAGATTCGTATTCCGTACCGCGGGCTGACTCATTGCCAATCAAGTTCGGATACGTACGGCACAAACCGGTCGGACGAACTGCCTCATGGGCATTCACCATAATCTTGTAGTCGGCCGCTTTCTTCACTGCATACAGATAGTGATCTACCATCCATTGTCCATAATGATGTTCTCCACGCGGAATGATGTCGCCCACATAGCCACTCTTTACCGCATGGTATCCGTTGTCCACCATAAACTGATACGCTTTGTCCATGTGACGCTCGTAGTTACGTACAGAGGCCGATGTTTCATGATGCATAATCATCTCTACCCCTTTGCTGGCCGCATAGCGATGCACTTCTTCCACGTCAAAGTCAGGATAGGGAGTCACAAAATCGAACACATAGTCCTTGCTCTTGCCAAACCAGTCTTCCCAGCCCTGGTTCCATCCTTCCACCAATACGGCATCAAAACCATTTTCGGCTGCGAAATCGATGTAACGTTTTACGTTTTCGGTATTGGCCGAATGTTTTCCGTTAGGTTTAGTCTTGGAATAATCCGTCTCACCCAGTTTCACACTCGCCAAATCGTCCGTATAAGCCCAGGTACCTTTATTGGTAATCATATCCCACCAAATACCGATGTATTTCACCGGATGAATCCAAGACGTATCTGCAATTTTGCAGGGTTCGTTCAAGTTCAGAGTGATACGTGACGCCAGAATATTGCGGGCATCGTCACTCACGATTACGGTACGCCAAGGCGAGTTACACGGTGTCTGCATATACCCCTTATCCCCTTTCGCATCGGGAGTCAGCCAAGATTCAAATACCAGATTCTTGTCATCCAGGTTCAGGCTCATGCAAGAATAATCTTTCAACGCCGCTTCATGCAGGTTGATGTACAATCCGTCGTCCGTCTTCATCATCAACGCCGTCTGTACCCCTGTCGGTGAGAACACAAACTGTGAAGAATTCTCAGTGACCGCCTCTTTCATCTTTCCGCGAATCTCTGAAAGACGGGAAGTCGTATAATCATATTCCTGCGTGTCATAATCGCCCGGAATCCAAAACGCAGTATGGTCGCCTGTCATGGCAAACTGCGTATGTTCTTCCTTGATGACAAAATAATTCAGGTTCTTCTGTTGAGGAAACTCATAACGGAAACCCAGTCCGTCGTTGAACAAGCGGAAACGAATCACGATGTAACGGTCATTTTCCGGTTGGTCGAGCGTGACTTCCAGCTCATTGTAATGATTGCGGATTTCACTTTCTTCTCCCCACACCGGACGCCAAGTCTCATCAAAGGTAGAAGTATGCGTTTCCCTTACTTTAAAACCTGTCATCAGATTGGTCTTTTCATCCACACGTTCCTTGTCCTTGCGTTCTGTCCATTCAAATCCAATCCGTTTTTCCGGGTCTTCCCGTTTCAACTCCAAGCCTAAAGTACTGGGCTTGATGACCTGTTTGTTCTTAAAGGTAAGCTCATATACCGGAGCACCTTTCTGGTTCAAACTGAAATCCATCACCAGATTACCATCCGGAGAAGTCAGTTTCTGTGCGTGTGCCAAAAGTGCACAACAACACATTGCTACAAAGGCAAAAGTTTTTTTTGTTTTCATACGTTTTTCGCGGTATTAATTTAATTGGATTTATGTTTTTCAATTACCGGAAGCAAAATTAGGCTTCCTCCTCAATTTTTATATTCGTAAACAGAAAAATAGAAATCCATAAAATATTTAATCATCTATAAATAAATCACTTAACTGAAAAACAAAAGGCTAAAAATAGAAATACATTAGAACTCCATCACAAGGTTCTCACGTCCCTCCAAAGCCAATTTTCCCTTCAGATTCACCTGCTTTCCCGTCAGCACGTCCCGTGCATTGCCTGCCGGAAGAATTTCCTTGTAAAGAATCAGGTCGAGTACTTTCGGTGAATCGGTTCCGTTCATCACCACCACCACCGATTTGCCATTAAATTCCCGTTGATAGACATACACTCCCTGACAGATGGAATAATGCTTCAGCGTACCTTTTCCGATAACCGGGTTCCCTTTCCGCCAGTTCAACAACTTGCGCGTAAACTCGAATGCCTCATTCTCCAGCGGTGTCCGTCCGCTGGCTTCAAAACAGTTACGGATATCGCCCGGCCATCCACCCGGAAAATCCTTACGCAAGTCACCGTCACCTTTTCCCTTGTCTCCGGTCATCAGGATTTCCGTACCGTAATAAATCTGCGGAATCCCCCGGGTAGTCAGCAAAAAGACCATAGCCTGTTTGTAACGCTTCAAATTCTGCGCCATCTCATCCGTCCGGGTAAAGCGCGAAGTGTCATGATTGTCCAGAAAGGTCAGCAAATTCATCGGGTTCGCATACACCAAATCCTGTGTCTGATAATCATACAGTTTATAAAGCCCTCCTCCCCACTCACCGGTCTCTTCATCAAAAGCCTGGTTCATGAGTGCCTGTAAAGGAAAGTCCATCACCGTCGGCAGATTGGAGTTCAACGGGGCAGCCAGCTTGCTGTCCTTCTGCCAGTAAGAAACCAGCACATTGCTGTTCAGCCAAGTTTCCCCTACGATATTAAAATGAGGATATTCCTCCAACACCTCCTTGCACCACTGGCTCATAAAATCAAAATCCGCGTATGGATGCGTATCCTGCCGGATACCATTGATACCTGCATATTCAATCCACCAGATACTGCTTTGAATCAGGTAACGCGCCACATGACGGTTACGCTGGTTGAAATCGGGCATCACGGAAGTGAACCAGCCATCGGTGGCAATCTTCTTTTCATACTCACTGGCATGGATGTCCATCACACTGGCTGTCTTGAACGAAGTCTGCACATAATTGGAATGAAAGTTGAACCACTCCTTCGAAGGCTTGTCCCTAAATAAATAATTCTCGCTGCCGCAATGGTTGAAAATCATGTCCATCACCACTTTCAAGCCTTTTTCGTGTGCCTTGTCCACCATGTCACGGAAATCCTCATTGCTACCGAAGCGTCTGTCCACCTGATAATAATCCGTAATGGCATACCCATGATAAGAACCTCCCTCCATGTCATTTTCCTGCGTCGGGTTCAGCCAGATGGCCGTCACTCCCAAATCGGCGATATAATCCAAATGGTTCGAGATACCCAGAAGGTCTCCCCCGTGACGGGCAAACGAATCCGTGCGGTCCAATTTCGTTTCTTTCATGCCTTTCACCACGTCATTATCCGGATTCCCGTTGGAAAAGCGGTCGGGCATAATCAGATACAGCACATCCTCGGAAGTAAACCCTTTCACATCTTCTCCTTTTCGCATACGCGCCTTCAGTTCATACGGAATCTGAAGCTGCTTCTTTCCATTCTTTAATTGGATATGGAAAGTCTGCGCCCCTGCCTCCGACAAATCAACATACAGCAACAGGTAATTCGGATTCTCCTGCTTCACGACTTCTTCCAAATAAACTCCCTCTCCCGACACGGTCACATCGGAAGAAGCCAAGTCATCACCATACAGCAAAATCTGCAATTCGGAATGTTTCATTCCCGCCCACCAGAAAGAGGGGGCAATCTTCTTTACGTCCATGGCCCGGGCAGTCTGCCCCATTCCCCACACGAAGAGGAACACAGCCCATAAAATCAATGTATGTTTCATGATATTGAGGTTGAATGTTTTTCATCACAAAAATAGATTCCTGAAAAAAGATTTCTTATCTTTGGAAGCAAAATATAAATACATACAGAATATAATCAACTGATTTGCAATATAATAACAAAAATATTAGTAATTAAAATATAAATTAGATAATACGTCCTATTCAACCTTAAGGCTATGAGAATACGATTTTTCCTTCTACTTCTCGTATTGGGAAGCGGCTTGCAAACCACTGTTTGCGCGCAAACCTCCAACGAGCGGATATTGGCACAACTTGACAAAGTCATCGCTCAAAAAGAAAAATACCGGAACGAACGGGAAGCCACCATTTTTCAGATGAAGCAACACCTGAATTATGCCACAGACCCCAATGAACAATACAAAATCTGCGGCACCCTGTTCAACCTGTACCTTCACTACCAGGCCGACTCTGCCTGCCATTATCTTCGTCGGAAGATACATTACAATTCCTTGCAACCACAGCCTGAAAGGAATATCGAAATCATCATCAACCGGGCAGAAGTAGCAGGAGTCATGGGAATGTACAATGAGGCCTTGGAAGAACTACAGACCCTCAATCCACACCAGTTAGACTCCCTCAACCAAAAATATTACTATTTCACCATCAGAGCCTGCTACGGATGGATGGCCGACAACACCGTCGACAAATCCGTCAAAGAAAAATACCTGGAAAAGACAGGACTCTACCGGGATTCCCTTCTAGAGATTCTTCCCCAAAGCAACAACCGCCAGATTATTCTGGCAGAAAAACTGATTCTGGAAGGACACCCGGACAAAGCCATTCCGCTCTTGAACAAAGTACTCACCTCTTCACTGAGTATGCAAGATAAGGCATACGTGTACTATACCCTTTCACTGGCGTATGAAGCAAAGAAAGACATGGACATGGAGATTTACTATCTGGCGCAGACTGCCTTAACCGACCTAACCTCTTCTACAAGGGAATATGCCGCCTTGCAAAAACTGGCCCGGCTGGTCTATCTGAAAGGTAATCCAGAAAGAGCATACACCTACGTCAGCTGTTCGATGAAAGACGCCGTGGCCTGTAACGCCCGCTTGCGTTTTCTGGAAGTCACCGAATTCTATCCCATCATTGACAAAGCCTACTCAGACAAGAAAGCCCAGGAAAAACGATTGGGATGGATTCTGATGGTCAGCATCAGTTCATTGGCCATCTCGCTGATTGTACTGGCATTCTATTTATACAATGGGATGAAGAAACTGGCTTTCATGAGACGAGACTTGTCGAAAACCAACAACGAACTGGTGGCGGTCAACAAACAACTGCAGCAAACAGGAAAAATCAAAGAGGTCTATATCGCACGCTATCTGGACCGTTGTGTCAGCTACCTGGACAAGCTGGAGCAATACCGGCGTTCCCTCGAAAAACTAGCCATGGCTTCCCGCATCGAAGAACTGTTCAAGGCCATCCGTTCGGAACAATTCCTGCGCGAAGAGCGCAAGAATTTCTACAACGAGTTTGATAAATCATTCCTGGAACTGTTTCCCCACTTCATCCGCGATTTCAACAATTTGCTTACCGAAGAAGGAAAGATTGAACCCAAACCGGGCGAGATACTGAACACCGAGCTCCGCATCTTTGCACTTATCCGGCTGGGAGTGACCGATGCCAACCGGATTGCTCATTTCCTAGGCTATTCTCTGGCCACGGTCTACAACTACCGTAGTAAGATACGCAACCGAGCCAAGGGAGACAAGGAGAACTTTGAGCAGGAAGTGATGAACCTGTAAACGCAAAATTCCCCACCCAATTCTTGCTTTTCCCTTTAATTATAACTACCTTCACCAAAGAGATTTCTCTGTTTCACACTGTGGGATACAAAAACCACAGTGTGGAATACATATTTCACAGTGTGAAATATGTATTCCACACAATGAAACAGAGAAATTACCGAAGGAAAAGAAAGAATTCGTTTAAACCTTTAAATTTATAACCAACGATGGCGGCAACTTACACCATGCAGGAGATGAAAGACCTGCACAACGAGGAGGAAACCCTTCTCTATCCGAGAATGATTATCAAAGGCCAATGCAGCACCGAAGACCTGGTGAATGACATAGCCAAACAAAGCAGCTACAGCGCGGGCGAAATAAAAGGCATGCTGATGGCCTTACACGAAGCCATGACCCGCGAAATGGCACGAGGCTACTCGGTCAAACTCGACCAAATCGGCACCTTCACTCCCTCCTTGGGACTGGCAAAAGGCAAGGAGGCTGAACTCCCCGAAGGAGATACCCGCCGCAATGCCCGCAGCATCCGCATCCGGAACATCAATTTCCGGGCCGACAAGGAACTGATTCAAAAGACGAGCCTGCACTGTACGCTCGAAAGAGAAAATGGCACGTCCCGACTGAAAACCTCCCGGCACAGCAGTGAGAAACGACTGAAAATGGCACAGAGCTTTCTGCAGAAGCATCCCTACCTTACGGTAGCCGACTATATGGAACTGACCGGACTGAGCCATACGACCGCGGCCCGCGAACTGCAAACCTGGAGCCGTACGCCCGACACGGGCATACAAGCCAAAGGACAGCGCACGCATCGGGTGTATGTGGCCGTTTCTCCTGAAGAAAAGTAAGGAGGACAAAGCCGGAAAGCAGCAGATAAAGAGTTTTTTTATACCTTTGCAAAACCATTCTTTTTTGACATGAAAAGATTTGCTATTTTATTCACACTGATGGCCTGCTGCCTGATGGCATGCACGGGCAATCAAAAAAAGACAACCGATATGGAAACTGGAAACGAAACACTTGTACGTCTGGAAACGACCATGGGCAACATCACGGTCAAACTGTATAACGAAACACCCAAGCACCGCGACAACTTCATCAAGCTGGTCAAGGAGGGCACTTACGACAGCACGCTTTTTCACCGTGTCATCAAGAACTTCATGATTCAGGCCGGCGACCCGCAGAGCAAAACGGCCACCGATACGACTACATTGGGCAACGGTGACGTGGGTTATACGCTTCCGGCAGAATTCAACCCGAAATTCTTCCACAAGAAGGGGGCACTGGCTGCAGCCCGTCTGGGAGACGACGTGAATCCGAAAAAAGAATCTTCCGGCTGCCAGTTCTACATCGTGACCGGACGGAAGTTTTCGGAGGCACAGATGATCAGCATGGAAAACCAGTTGAACGACGCCCGCCTGGAGAACGTGTTCAACGAACTGGCCCGTAAGCACATGAAGGAAATCTACAAGATGCGGAAAGCCGGCGACAACGACGGCCTGCTGGAACTGCAGGACAGTCTGGAAACGCAGGCACGGGCTATCGTGGCCAAGGAACCGGCCTTGAAGTTCAGCCGTGAACAGATTGCGGCCTACACCACCGTGGGAGGAGCACCTCACCTGGACGGAGCTTACACCGTATTTGGGGAAGTGACCGACGGAATGGACGTAGTGGACAAGATTCAGGCAGTCAAGACCAACCGGGCCGACCGTCCGGAAACTGATGTTCGTATCCTGAAAGCAACCGTGATTGAATAACCTGACACCCGCATGATTCAAGTAAACCGTTATACACTGGACAACGGGCTGCGGATTGTACACAATGAGGACGACTCTACCCAAATGGTCGCCCTCAACCTGCTGTACGACGTGGGAGCCCGCGATGAAGACCCGTCGCACACGGGCTTTGCCCATCTGTTCGAGCATCTGATGTTCGGAGGCTCCCTTCATATCCCTGATTATGACACGCCGGTACAAAATGCCGGAGGGGAAAACAATGCCTGGACCAACAACGACATGACGAATTATTACATCACCCTGCCGTTCCAAAACGTGGAAACGGGGTTCTGGCTGGAAAGCGACCGCATGCTCAGTCTGGACTTCAGCCCGAAAAGTCTGGAGGTGCAACGGCAGGTAGTCATTGAAGAGTTCAAACAGCGCAACTTGAATCAGCCGTACGGCGACGCTTCGCATCTGCTAAGGGAACTGGCTTACGAATCGCATCCTTACCGCTGGCCGACCATCGGCAAGGAGATTGCACACATTGCCCATGCCACACTGGAAGAGGTGAAAGACTTCTTCTATCGTTTCTATGCCCCCAACAATGCCATCCTGGCCGTAACGGGGCACATCACTTTCGAGGAAACCATCCGACTGGCGCAGAAATGGTTCGGTCCGATTCCGGCCCGGAAAATTCCTCCCCGCCAGCTTCCGAAAGAGCAGCCGCAAACGGCCATCCGCCGCAAGACGGTGGAACGGAAAGTCCCCGTGGATGCCATTTACATGGCTTTCCACATGTCCAACCGCATGCACCCGGATTATTATGTGTACGACATGATTACGGATATCCTCTCCAACGGACGTTCTTCCCGTTTCGTACAGTCGCTGGTGCAGGAACAGAAATTGTTCACTTCCATCGATGCCTATATCTCGGGCAGTCTGGACGAGGGATTGCTCCACATCACCGGAAAACCTGCCGCAGGAATTTCGCTGGAACAGGCCGAAGAAGCCATCTGGAAGGAACTGGAAAAGATGAAGACCGTACCCGTCAGCGAACAAGAACTGGAAAAGGTGAAAAACCGCTACGAGAGTGAGCAGATTTTCAACAACATCAACTATTTGAACGTGGCCACCAACCTGGCTTTCTTCGAACTGACAGGAAAGGCCGAAGACATCAACGACGAAGTGAACAAATACCGCGCGGTAACCGCTCCGCAAATTCAGGCGGTTTCCGCCAAATGTTTTGTACCCGAAAACTGCAGCATTCTTTATTACAAGGCAATTCCATGAAAAAATCCAACTACCGGGCGCTTCTCTGGCTGGGCATCCCCATTGTCATCGGACAAATCGGGGTCATCGTACTGGGTTTTGCCGATACCTTGATGATTGGCCACCACAGTACGCAGGAGCTGGCCGCCGCCAGTTTCGTGAACAACATGTTCAACCTGGCCATCATTTTCAGCACGGGATTCAGTTACGGGCTGACACCCATCGTGGGAAGCCTTTTCGGACAGCACCACCATGAAGCAGCCGGAAGGGCGCTGAAGAACAGTCTGGCAGCCAACACCTTGCTGGCGGTCATCGTCTGCCTGGTCATGGGACTGCTCTATTGGAACCTGGAACACCTCGGCCAGCCGGAGGAACTGATTCCGGTAATGCGCCCCTATTATCTGGTACTCCTTTCCTCCCTGCCTTTCGTGCTATGGTTCAACGGTTTCAAACAGTTTACCGACGGCATTACCGACACGCGCATTTCCATGTGGATTCTGCTGGGTGGCAACGTGCTGAACATCGTGGGGAACTACCTGCTGATTTACGGGAAAGCAGGCTTGCCGGAACTGGGGCTGTTGGGGGCCGGTATCGCGACCCTGACCTCACGTATCCTGATGGTGGTGGCCTACCTGGTTCTTTTCTTCGGCACTTCCCGCTACGAAGTATTCAAAAAAGGATTTACCCAAGGACATATCAACAAGACTGATTTCGGACAACTGAACAAGTTGGGATGGCCCATTGCCGGACAGATGGGCATGGAAACCGCCTCATTCAGCCTCAGCGCCATCATGGTGGGCTGGCTGGGCAGTACGGCACTGGCATCCTATCAGATTATGATGGCCGTATCGCAGGTTTGCTTCATGATGTACTACGGCATGGGAGCCGCCGTATCCGTACGCATCAGCTATTTCTTCGGACAAAAAGACTTGGAAAATGTACGCCGCACGGCCCGTGCGGGCTTCCATATCATTCTGGCGATGATTGTGCTGACCGGTATTCCCATTTTCCTGCTCCGCCACCACATCGGAGGCTGGTTTACAGACGATGCGGCCGTAAGCCTCATGGTAGCCCAGGTCATCATCCCCTTCCTGCTCTACCAGTTTGGCGACGGCCTGCAAATCAATTTCGCCAATGCCCTGAGAGGAATTGCCGACGTACGTCCCATGATGCTGTTCTCGTTCATCGCCTACTTCCTGATTTCGCTGCCGGCCGGCTATTTCTTCGGATTTGTCTGCCAGTGGGGTGTGACGGGAATCTGGGCCGCCTTTCCTTTCGGACTCACCAGTGCCGGAATCATGTATTACCTGCGTTTCAGATACAAAACCAAACAACCCTGTTAAACCATGTTTTCCACTTCTTCCAAAATCGTACTCGGCTACATCGTACTGGTCGGGCTGCTGATGGGAGCCTTTACCTACACCATCCAGCAGATGAACCTGCTCACCACTCCCTCCAACCTGAACGAACAGCTGGACCATCGCCGCCACATCACCCACCGCATCATCAGCCAGCTGTATGATGCGGAAATCATCGGACAGACCCTGCGTACCGGCAAACTGAATGAATACTATCATTATCTGGAGGCCATGAAAGAAGTGAATGCATCCATCGATACCTTGGAAATCATTCTGACCGACACCTTGCAGCAGGCCCGTCTGGATACGGTGAGGAGTCTGCTGCGCCACAAACAATGGAATATGTATGCCGTGCTGGAGGCCATGCGGAACACGCCGACCGACCAGATTTATCAGGAACAGCTGGACAGCCTGATTGCCCAGCAGGATTCCTTGCTCAGCACACCTCACATACGGAGAAAAGTCATCACGCACCACAATTCCTACACTATCCATCATAAAAAGAAAGGATTCTTCAAACGCCTGGCCGACGTATTCGCCCCGGGAAAGGAGGACTCTACCCAAGTGAGCAACGTGATACAAGAAGAATATACCGATACACTCGATGAGGTATATAACCCCATCGACACCATCAGCAGCATGATTACGGGCATCCAGCACAAGGTGTTCCAGACCCGGCAGAGAGAAACTGAAATGCTGAACGCACAAATCAACAGCCTCCGCGTCATTGGAAGCGGCCTCAGCCAGCGCGTCAACCAGCTGCTGGAGAACATTGAACAGGATGAACAGGAAGCAGCCCGCATCAAGCTGATGCAAGAGGAAGAGATACGGAAAGAGGCAGCCGAAACCATGGCGAAAATTGCCATTGCGGCCTTCATTCTGGTACTGGTGTTCTCCATCGTCATCGCTCGAGATATCACCCGCAACAACCACTACCGGAGAGAACTGGAGAAGGCCAAACTGTATGCCGAGAACTTGCTGGTGGCCCGCGAGAAACTGATGCTGACCATCACACACGATATCAAGGCTCCGGCCGGCTCCATCATCGGCTACATCGATCTTCTCATCCGGCTGGTTCACGACCGGAGACAGCAGTTCTACCTGTCGAACATGAAAAGCTCGGCCCAGCACCTGCTGGCTCTCGTCACCTCCCTACTCGACTACCATCGGCTGGAAGCCGGAAAAATGGATCTGCACCCGGTGGCCTTCAGTCCCCACGAATTGCTGACCGACATCTACCACAGCTTTCTGCCTCTCGCCGAGAAAAAACAACTCCAATTGACTTTCGACGACAAGCTTCCGGAGTCACTTACCTTGGAAGGGGACCCTTTCCGCATCCGACAGATTGTGGAGAACCTGCTGTCGAACGCCCTGAAGTTTACGGCAACCGGAAAAATCACGCTGGAAACAGAATACCATGGCAACCAGTTTGTGTTCCGTGTTTCGGATACGGGTTGCGGCATGACCGCCAAAGAACAGGAACGGATTTTCAAGGAATTCACCCGTCTGCGCAGCGCCCAGGGACAGGAAGGCTTCGGACTGGGACTTTCCATCACGCACAAGCTGGTGGAACTGCTGCTGGGAAAAATCGAGATTGAAAGTACTCCGGGCAAAGGCAGTACCTTCCAGGTATCCATGCCCTTGCCTTCCATCGCCTCCAAGACCGTTCAAGAAACGACAGAGGTGCCGCTCACCCTACCGGAAACCTTGTTGCGGGTACTCATCATTGATGACGACCGGATACAGATGCATCTCACGGAAGCCATGCTCCACAACGTCGCGGAGGAAGTGAAAGGACTAAAAGTGGAAACCGTCTGCTGTGAACATCCGGAAGAGCTTGTGGCCCAGCTACAGGCACACACCTTCCACCTGCTGTTCACTGACATCCAGATGCCGGCGATGAACGGATTCGAACTTCTCAAACATCTCCGCAGCCTGTCGCTGCCGCAAGCCCAGTCCATCCCGGTCATTGCCATTACAGCCCGCGGAGATATGGACGAAAACGATTTCCGTCAGAAAGGATTTGCCGGCATGCTGCAAAAGCCTTTCAACCAGTCGGATCTGAAAACGGTATTGAAGGCTGTGTTGTTCGGGGAAGAAACGAATCCGGACACAGTCTGCCAAGAAATCCCTCAGGAAAAACAGACAACGGAAGGAACGTACAACTTTTCTCCATTGACTGCCTTTTCGGAGGATGACCCTGAAGCAGCCAGAGAAATCCTCCGGACATTCGCACAGGAAACCCGCAAGAACCTGGAAAAGATACAGGTTGCCCTGCAAGCGGAAGACATGGAAACCTTGTGCGCCGTGGCGCATAAGATGTTGCCTACCTTCCTCATGATTGAGGCCAGACAGGCAGTTCCTTCCCTTCAATGGCTGGAACAACAGAGGGGCACACACACTTATTCACCCGAAGCCGCACGGGCTGCAAGCCTTATAGTGGAAGAAACACAAAAAATCCTTGAGTGTAAAATATTGAAGGATGCGGAAAGGGTATCGTAAAAAAGATTATCTTTGTAAAAGCTATTAAATAAAAAAACATGGTTCCGTCTATATTAATCGTTGAAGATGACTTAACATTCTCTACCATGCTAAAAACTTGGCTGGGGAAAAAAGGGTTTGAAGTGGAAACTGCGAGCACACAGGCAAAAGCGCGCAAGCAACTCGGTACGCGTAGTTTTGACCTGATTCTGTCCGACTTGCGTCTCCCTGACCAAGACGGGATGAATCTGCTTTCCTGGTTACGGGAACAGCAGAATGAGGTTCCTTTCATCATCATGACCAGCTATGCAGAAATACAAAGTGCCGTACGGGCCATGAAAGAAGGAGCTACGGACTATATCTCCAAACCGGTACAGCCCGATGAACTACTGAAAAAAATCAGAGAAGCCATCCAACCGGAAAAACCGTCTTCCCCTTCTGAGAAGAAAACGGTCTCTCCGACCGCCCACAGCTTTCTGGAAGGAGAAAGTGAAGAGGCCCGGAAACTTTACAATTATGTCAGCCTGGTAGCCCCTACCCAAATGTCTGTACTCATCAACGGAGCCAGCGGAACCGGTAAGGAATATGTGGCTCACCGTATCCACCAGCTCAGCAAACGTGCGGACAAACCTTTCATCGCCATTGACTGCGGCTCCATTCCCAAGGACTTGGCGGCTTCCGAATTCTTCGGACACGTGAAAGGCTCGTTCACCGGTGCCTTGAATGACAAAGTGGGAGCTTTTGAGGAAGCCAACGGCGGAACTCTTTTCCTCGACGAAATCGGAAACCTGAGCTATGAGGTACAGGTACAGCTGTTGCGTGCCCTGCAAGAACGGCGCATCCGCCGTATCGGTTCTACCAAAGAAATAGAGGTCGATGTCCGATTGGTCAGTGCAACCAATGAGAATCTGAAAGAAGCCATCGCAAAGGGAAATTTCAGGGAAGACTTGTATCACCGTATCAACGAGTTCACCTTGCAAATGCCAGCCCTAAAAGAACGTCAGGAAGACATTCTGCTGTTTGCCAATTTCTTTCTGGACCAGGCTAACCGTGAACTGGAACGTACATTAATCGGATTCGATGCACAAGCCAGCGAGGCCTTGCAAAAATATCCGTGGCCGGGCAACTTACGCCAGCTGAAGAATGTGGTCAAACGGGCTACCCTGCTGGCCCAAGGTGACTTCATTACCCTCAAAGATTTAGGAGAGGAAATCAGCGAAAGGAAAATACAGGAAAACGACGGCCTGAAAACAGAAGAATCGTTCATGCTGCACGATGAAGAAACGGAAAAGCAACGCATCTTGAAGGCTTTGCAACAAACCGGACACAACAAGTCGAAGGCTGCCGCCTTACTGGGTATTGACCGGAAAACCTTATACAACAAGCTGAAACTTTATCAGATTCCACAATAAACGTGTGGAATATTTCCACACGTTCCACACTTATTCCACAGCGTTTGGTTTCTAAACCCCTTCTACAAGGCTTCTGGCGGTTTGGCACGGGTTTTGTGTTACATTCTACAAATAAACAAAACAATGAACAACCCAAACAAACTAGGCTAAACCCAACCCCATAGAATAAAGTTCTGAGATTGTTTACCTCAATTTAATTGAACTCTCAATTATTTTACAATCTCATGATAAAATGAAGATGCCTATGTGTTAAGAGAAGGGGACGCTGTGAAGCGTTTACCTTCTTGTCTTTTTTTATACCATCCCAAAACCTTTCCAGAGATTTCCTTCGGGAAGAGGAGCTACCAGTTCGATGGGTTCCTTGGACACCGGATGGATAAACCGTACCCTGCGGGCATGCAAACAGATACTTCCATCGGGGTTGGAGCGCGGAAAACCGTATTTCAAATCGCCTTTGATAGGGCATCCCATCTTGGCCAGCTGACACCGTATCTGATGATGACGTCCGGTCTTCAGGTCTACTTCCAGCAGATAATAATTTTCCGAACGGCCTATCAGGCGGTAATGAAGGACTGCTTTCTTAGAGTTCTTCACCTCCTTATCGTAAGCGTACGATTTATTCTGTTTTTCGTTTCTGACCAGATAGTGCACCAGTTCTCCTTCCGTTTCCTTGGGTGCCTGCTTCACAATGGCCCAATAGGTCTTCTTCACCTCCCCGTTGCGGAACATTTCGTTCAGACGGCTCAAGGCCTTGCTCGTCTTGGCAAATACCACCAGCCCACTTACCGGACGGTCCAACCGGTGTGTCACTCCCAGGAACACATTGCCCGGCTTGGCATATTTTTCCTTCAAATATTGCTTCACGGTTTCCGACAAAGGCACGTCGCCTGTCTTATCACCCTGCACTATTTCTGAAGCAGTCTTATTGACTACTATGATGTGATTATCTTCGTAAACTACTGTCATATACAAAAAAATGAAGAACAGGAAATGAAAGAAAGCAGCTTCCCCCGATTCCCTATTCTTCACTCTCTATTATTATGGTTTGTATTACATGTTCATACCACCGTCAACCTGGATAACCTGTCCTGAAACGTATGAAGACATGTCGGAAGCCAGGAACAAAGCGATGTTGGCCACATCTTCCGGTGTACCGCCACGACGCAAAGGAATACGTTTGTTCCATTCAGCCTTCACTTCGTCAGACAATTTCGCAGTCATGTCGGTGATGATGAAGCCCGGTGCAATGGCATTGGCACGGATACCGCGTGAACCCAACTCCTGTGCGATAGATTTAGCCAAGCCAATCAGACCAGCCTTGGAAGCAGAATAGTTGCACTGTCCGGCATTACCGTGTACGCCTACTACAGAAGCCATGTTGATGATGTTGCCATGTTTCTGACGCATCATAATCGGAGTGCAAGCGTGGATGAAGTTAAATGCAGATTTCAAGTTCACAGTCAGCACTGCATCCCACTGTGATTCGCTCATACGCATCATCAGACCGTCTTTCGTGATACCGGCATTGTTCACCAGAATATCGATAGAACCGAAATCATTGTGAATCTGTTCCACTACCTTTGCGGTATCTTCAAAACTTGCCGCGTTGGAAGCATAACCTTTTACCTTTACACCATAAGCAGCAATTTCTTTCTCTGTATTCTGACCGTTCTCATCGATAACCAAGTCTGTGAAGGCGATGTTTGCTCCTTCAGCAGCAAACTTCAATGCAATAGCTTTACCGATACCACGTGCGGCACCTGTAATAATGGCTGTCTTTCCAGTTAATAATCCCATTTTCTTTATTTTTTAATTAAACGATATGATTATTTTTCTTTCTCTTTACACCCCAATGCGCCGAACACAATCTTCGACACATAGCGCCATCCCGTTTCATCATCCAGTTCCTCACCGATTTGACCGCGGATGTAGGGCACTTCAATTCCTTTTATGCAATAATGCAAGATGTCGGCCGTAATCTCCACATTGTCTATGTCAAAGAGATTCGCCTCCTTCCCTTCCCGCAGAATACGACGGAACAAGACCACCTCTTTCCGGTCAAAATCTTTCCGCATGGCCTCTACTCTCCAGATATCCCGGAAAAAATCGGCCCTCAACGTACCGTTACGATATACCACCATCTTGATGGCATCCAGATGCGTCATAATCAGTTCCAGAATTTTCTGGTCCGGAGAAATCGGTTTGGTTGCTGTCTTCTCCAGCTGGTCGGAAAGCATTTCCAGTTCAGACTCCACTACTGCCATGTAGATTTGCTCCTTACTTTTAAAATAAGTATAAAGCGTGCGCCGTCCTTTCTTCGAAGCCTGGGCAATGTCGTTCATTGTCGTATCTTCCACTCCCTTCTTCGCAAAAAGTTGCCGGGCTACATCTACCAGTTTAGCTCTCGTCTTTAATACTGTCATCTCTCTTTATTGCACAACTCATAAAAAACTGAGCAAAAGTACTGTTTTTCTTGATACTACACAAATATAAGGTCCCAAATTCACCCGAAAAGCCCGCTTCTCCTCTTTTTTCGTACCAAAAAACGGCCAACATTATTTATTATTCTAAATAAAGATAAAGTTTTCTATATTTCTTTCATAAATATTTGCTTTTATAAAACTAAGTCCGTACCTTTGCACCGCATTTAAGAAAAAACATCGCGGAGTGGAGCAGTTGGTAGCTCGTTGGGCTCATAACCCAAAGGTCGTCTGTTCGAGTCAGGCCTCCGCAACTAAAAGCGAATATCGCGGAGTGGAGCAGTTGGTAGCTCGTTGGGCTCATAACCCAAAGGTCGTCTGTTCGAGTCAGGCCTCCGCAACCAAGTAGAGGCTGTCTCAAAATGAATTGAGATGGCCTCTGTCGTTTCATATCAGACTGAAGTCGTTTGGATTTTTCTCAAAAAAAGGAATTTACAAGTTTCTTTCTACAGATTTCATCGCTTTAAACGGTTTTTTCTTGGTCAGAAGCCTCCTAAGAGGCTACTTTTGCAAGATTATGCGCTATGGCCAGCAGGCCAAATTCAATTTCCACCTTCTTCAGTCCACGGAGATGGAACCTCTTGAAGTGCTTGTTGTTCTTGAGGTTTCCAAATACGGCTTCCACATCCTGCGGCCGCTGGCTCCGGTATTTAAGACCTTCCGCAGAAAGGAGTTTCTCACGTTCCCTTTCCTTGATTTTCCTCAGCCTGTGGTTTACCTGCACAATCCTTTCCGACCGGCTTCTGTGACACCGGCATCTTAACGGGCAGCCCTTGCAGTTCCGGGCCCTGTACCTTGAGATGGTCTGTACAAAACCGTTGTCCGTCGTCCGCTTTACATCGGAGAGTCTTTTCATCCTCTGTCCCATCGGACAGTACATCCCGTCGGTTTCTTCATTATAGTAAAAGTTGGCAGACAGGAACGGGTCATTCCTGAAGCTCCTTTTCTGTTCCTTGTGGAAATAGCTGTACTTTATGAAGGTTTCAATGCCATGCCTGAAGGCGTACAGGTAGTTCTCCTCGCTTCCGTATCCGGCGTCACAGACGGACACGTCAGGATATCTGCCGTACAGGGAATGGAAGTCTTCCATGTGCAGGGGATAGGTGGAGGTGTCACCGGCACACTGGTGGAGGGTATAGTTCAGGATGAACTGTCTGTTGGTACTGACCTGCGGGTTGTATCCGGGCTTGAGCTGCCCGTTCCTCATGTGGTCCTCCTTCATCCGCATGAACGTGGCGTCGGGGTCTGTCTTGGAGTAGCTGTTGCGCCCATCGAGAATCTTTCCCTGGGATTCATATTTCTTCAGCTGTTCGGGCCATGCCTTCCTCACGCGCCGAACCTTGGCCTTCACTTTCCGGTCCGCATCCGTTCCCTCCAAGGCTTCATGTATCTGCTCCAGCGCCCTTTCCACCTTCTCGGGGGTGATGTCCTGGTAAGTGACGGGAGCGGAGTCGCGCAACTCCTGCTTGGTGACGGACTCGGCGTACCGCCATATTTCCTCAAGCTGTTCCGCGATTCTGGAGATGCGGGTGTGGATGGACTTGCCCCAGACGAACGTATAACGGTTGGCGTTTGCTTCCATCTTCGTCCCGTCGGTGCAGGCCACGTCCAGACTTACAAAGCCCTCCGCCACGAGGAACTTCACGATGGTGGCGAAGACGGTCTTGAGCACATCCTTCAGCCGACTGCTGCGGAAACGGTTGATGGTGTTGTGGTCAGGAGTCACATTGCCGGTCAGCCACATGAAGCGGATGTCATTGCGGCAAAACTCTTCGATGCGGCGGCTGGAATAGATGTTGCGCAGATAGGCATATACCAGAATCTGCAGCATCATGCGGGGATGGTAGGCCGGACAGCCTTTGACGGAGTACTTGCGGTAAAGTTCTTCCAGGCTGATCTGTTCAATGATACGGTGAACAACCCGGACCGGGTCGTTCTGGGGAATAAAATCGCCTAAACACGGAGGTAAAAGCAGATTATCGTTGGAGGTATAGTTTTTAAACATTATCTTTGGGATATATTGCTTGATTCCCTAAGATACAAAAAATTAGGGAGACGGGCAAGTCCTGACTGAGCGAAGTTGGGGCTTGCCCGATTTTTTTTGCAGACACAAAAAAGGCCATCTCAAATTATATTTCAATTTGAGACAGCCTCATTTTTTATACCCTAATATACCCTAAAAAAGGTATTTCCTCTTATCCATCTTCCCCCTACCTTTGCAGAAAAAAGAAAAAACTATGGAACGAATCAAGAAACAACTTACAGAACTTATCGGGCATACTCCTTTACTGGAACTCGCACGTATCGGAAAAGCACACGATGCCCAGGCACGTATCATCGCCAAACTGGAATATTTCAACCCGGGCGGCAGCGTAAAAGACCGTATCGCCTTGGCCATGATTGAAGATGCCGAACAACGAGGCCTTCTGAAGCCTGGAGCGGTCATCATTGAACCAACCAGCGGAAATACAGGAGTCGGACTGGCCTGGGTAGCAGGGGTGAAAGGATACAAAACCATTCTCACCATGCCCGAAACCATGAGTGTAGAGCGACAGAACCTGCTGAAGGCTATGGGAGCCCAACTGGTACTGACTCCTGGAAACAAAGGTATGCGCGGAGCCATCGAGAAAGCGAATGAATTGCGCGACAACACGCCGGGAGCCGTCATCCTGCAGCAATTTGAGAACCCAGCCAATCCGCGTACGCACGTATCTACCACCGCACAAGAAATCTGGGAGGATACCGATGGAAAAGTGGATGTGTTTATTGCCGGGGTAGGCACAGGCGGTACCGTAAGTGGAGTCGGTGAAGGACTGAAGCAGCATAATCCACATATTGAAATCATTGCTGTAGAGCCGGACGCATCGGCTGTACTCTCAGGCGACAAACCGGGCATGCACAAGATACAGGGAATCGGAGCCGGATTTATTCCTAAAACCTTCAATCCCAAAGTGGTGGACAAGATTATCCGTGTAGCCGACGACGATGCCATCCGCACAGGACGCGAACTGTCTCTAAAAGAAGGACTGTTGACGGGTATTTCCGCCGGAGCAGCCACCTTCGCCGCCTTACAGGTAGCCTCACAACCTGAATATGCAGGAAAAAACATTGTCGTACTACTGCCCGACACGGGAGAACGATATTTATCGACCGCCTTGTTCGCATTCGAAGAATATCCGCTCTAAAAACACAATCAAACCATCAGATACAATATTCTACCGGATTGACAATGCCTGCACGAAGCGCATACCGAATCGCTTCGTGCGCATTGTTCACCTGTAGCTTGCGAAAGATGTTCTTCCGGTGAGTGGCCACCGTGTACACACTCGAAAAACGTTCTGCCGCAATCTCTTTGGTACCCTTCCCCAAAGCCATCGCCCGCAAGATTTCTTTCTCTGTCTGTGTCAAAGGAGATACCTTTTCTACCTCTCTCTTTCCAACCTCCCCCAACAAGTCTTGCGCCTTCCGGCAAACAAACTGGCGACCAACGGATACACTTTCCCAACACTGCTTGACTTCCTCCCAAGCCGCATCTTTCATCAACACATGAAACACTGACCCGGCCCACAGCATACGGCGTACAAAATCCATTCCCAGCTGCTCACTGAACAAAATAAAATTAGCCTCCGGAAAGCGCTCATGCAATACCAACAACTGACTCACCGTACAATCAAGCAGCGTGTAATCCAAGACTACGCAAGCAGTGGGAATCTCCTTCAGGCATTTTGCCAGATGCTTCCAATCGGGCACCTCCACACATATACACTTCGGAAACAGCTCCAACGCAATGGCTTTCATCCCATAGCGAGTGATATCCTGATTATCTGCCAGAATCAATGTTTGCATATATACAAAAGGAATTAAAAAAAGAAAGCCTCGCAACATTGCGAAGCTTGACGTGGGCGTTGACGGATTCGAACCGCCGACCCTCTGCTTGTAAGGCAGATGCTCTGAACCAGCTGAGCTAAACGCCCAATAAGGGAAAGTTGACAATTAATTCGGTGTGGGCGTTGACGGATTCGAACCGCCGACCCTCTGCTTGTAAGGCAGATGCTCTGAACCAGCTGAGCTAAACGCCCGAATAATCTTTCTTTTTGGGAAGTGGGCGTTGACGGATTCGAACCGCCGACCCTCTGCTTGTAAGGCAGATGCTCTGAACCAGCTGAGCTAAACGCCCCAAAAAGAAAAAGCAATGATTTACGAGAAATTCGTTGAGTGGGCGTTGACGGATTCGAACCGCCGACCCTCTGCTTGTAAGGCAGATGCTCTGAACCAGCTGAGCTAAACGCCCGATAGTCTCGTTCTCAATTGCGGTTGCAAAGGTACAACTAAATTTGTAACCTGCAAACTTTTGGTTCATTTTTTTGGTAAAAAGTGGAAAAAGAGAAGCAGTAAAGGCGGAAAATTCCATTTTAAAGGGAAAATTCGCCAGAAAGAACCGAAACAAATTGAATTATTGTACGTACCTTTGCAAGGCAGAAACGGATAAAAAGCTCATGGAAGAAACATTTGCAAAATACATCAATGTCAAAGGAGAATTGCTGGACTTATCCCAGCCTAAGGTGATGGGAATCCTCAATGTCACTCCGGATTCTTTTTACGCAAACAGCCGGAAGCAAACCGAAAAAGACATTCTCTGCCGAGTTCACCAGATTCTGGACGAGGGAGGCACTTTCATTGACATGGGAGCTTATTCTTCACGTCCGGATGCGGCAGACGTCTCTCCGGAAGAAGAAATGCAGCGGCTGCGACAAGGACTGGCAATCATTCAACGGGAATGCCCTGAGGCCGCTGTTTCAATTGATACTTTCCGAGCCGATGTAGCCAAGATGTGTGTGGAAGAATATGGCGCCGCTCTTATCAACGACATTTCTGCAGGAGATTTGGACCCGGAAATGTTTCCTACCCTTGCCCGGTTGAAGGTTCCCTACATCCTGATGCACATGCAGGGGAATCCACAAAACATGCAACACGCTCCCCACTACGACAATCCGGTAAAAGAGATTATCCGTTACTTTGCCGAAAAGATAGAAAAACTGCGGGTGTTAGGCGTAAAAGACCTGATTATTGACCCCGGATTCGGTTTCGGGAAAACCCTGCAACATAATTACGAAATACTGCACAAACTGGAAGAATTCCAAATATTCCAACTGCCTGTACTTGTCGGAGTATCCCGCAAATCAATGGTTTACAAGCTGGTGGGAGGAGGTCCTGAAGATGCACTGAATGGAACGACCGCCTTACATGCCATTGCTTTAATGAAAGGAGCCCAAATACTTAGAGTACACGACGTGAAAGCCGCAGTGGAAACCGTCCGTATTTTCAATGCACTGAATGAACCACAATATTAAACACACATTCACCTAAACATTTTACAGATTATGCCTTTCGATATCTACATACTTAGTTTCAAGGATATACTTGATATACTACTGGTAGCCTTTCTGTTGTACAAGACCTACAAGCTGATGAAATCGTCGGGCTCCATCAATATTTTCATTGGGATTCTGGTATTTATCATCATTTGGATGATTGTATCGCAGGTACTCCAAATGCGGCTGCTGGGCTCCATCTTCGACAAGCTGGTCAGCGTGGGCGTCATCGCACTCATCGTCCTGTTTCAGGATGAGATACGTCACTTCCTGCTTTCCCTTGGCTCCAGACACCGCAGCAACAGTTTGTTCCGCTTTCTGAAAGGAAACAAGAAAAGCGAAACGGAACGGGAGGACATCATGCCCATCGTCATGGCCTGCCTGAACATGAGTAAAGGCAAAGTAGGGGCCTTGATTGTGATTGAAAAAGATTTTCCACTGGACGATATCGTACGCACAGGCGATGTGATTGATGCCAACATCAACCAGCGGCTGATTGAAAATATATTCTTCAAGAACAGTCCGCTCCACGACGGGGCCATGATTATCAGCCACAAACGGATAAAGGCAGCCGGATGTATCCTGCCGGTATCCCACAACTTGGAAATCCCCAAAGAATTAGGACTCCGCCACCGTGCAGCACTGGGTGTTTCACAAGAAACGGATGCCATGGCCATCATCGTATCGGAAGAGACGGGAGGTATCTCCATAGCCTACCACGGACAATTCCACCTGAAACTTACTGCCGAGGAACTGGAACGCATGCTGACTTCTGACAGCAACCAATAATCGGCCCTTAATTCAGCATCAAACTCATATATGGATGTTTTCCATCAAACAGCAGGCGAGTCAATTCTTCAATGGAGAGTACACGGTATTCACGTTCTTCCATCCGTCCGTTAATATAACATCCATCTTCGATATTATGCCAGCCATTATTCTCGGGGATAGCCTCATCACCTTCTACCTTTATATAAAGATTTTCGTGAAATTTCTTGGCCAATAAACGGAACATTGCTTCCACATGGATAATTCGTGCCATCCCCAGCCCATAAAACACCTCCCCTTCTCGGCCCAAGCATTCTGCCTGAGGTCGATGATAATGAGACAGCAAATAATCTACCAACACCTGTTTCACTTCTTTCTCCGTACTAACCAATTCCGTAATCTTCAATAGACTTTCATCTGGAACACAAAAGCACAGCCCCTGCAAAACGTTATCTCGGTAAGCCCCCCACAAAGCACCGCCACTCAAATGCAAATCGGTTAATATAATGTGGAAATCTTCCCAGTCATGTTGTATGTAAGCCTCCTGAGACGACTGGAAATGATAAAAAAAACGATAAGCATCGTTGCACAGAGCACTTCCTGGGGTGATTTCAACTATTTTCAACAGGGGGGAAAAGTTATCAACAGATAGAGAATAAGCTGTTAATAACTTTTTCGTCTGTGAGAAACAGGTCGCATATCCTGAACAAGCATAATACCCCTTCAACCATTCCTCCGCCGGAATCAAGGTGGAAAACATAATCCCTTCCCGATACATCCGACGGTGTGCCTCTGCCAATAGATGACGCATCACGCCTTTGTTGCGGTAAGACGGTTCCGTACAAGCTCCAGAAATATACGCGACAGGCATCTCCATTCCTTCGTAAGTCAGCAAATAAGGGATACGCTGCAAAGCAGCAATAACCCGACCGTCCGTTTCCACATAACTGTTCAGGTCATCGGCATACCGCTTCCGAAAATAAAAATCAATGAATTCATCCGTATCATGGAAACACTGTTTCCAGAGGATCTTGACTTGTTCCTTTATTGTCATTTCAATTCTGCCACATATTTTTCGAGAAGCACCTCCGGATGATACGACAATTTCGCCCTGCGGAGCCCTTCCAAGCCCAGATCCTCTTCCCGATTGATATAAGTATACTGTTCCGGGATATGATTGGCAAACTCATAATTAATCATAGCGTATGCCCCCTCAATCTCCGTATTAGCCTTTTCCACACACGTATCAAAAGTCTCGTGGTTAATGGGAGCTCCAAAAGTAAAGGCCGCAATCTTGCCATCCACATAAAGTACCCCACCTTGTATATCCAGCTGTTCCATGTGTTGCAAAGCCGCTGTCATCGAGCGACGCTCGTCTTGCAAAGCCTGATTCTCGGCACAATCGTTCGCCTTACACCACTCCGTTTCCAGTTGCAGACATTCCGGAATCAGTTCCGGAGTCAGAAGTTTGTATTCATAATCCGGATAAGCCGCCTTGAACTTGTTAATGTGATTTCGTTTGGGCTGGTATTTCTTTCCACGCAAGGTAGCCAGGTCAGTCCGTAAATACACATAATCAAAATAGTCTCGGTCGGCCACAAAATCAAACTGAAAAGGAAAAGCCGATTCCAGTTCCGCACGCATCCCGACGCATACACCCAACAAGCGGAAAGGAGCTCCCAAGCTGCGTGCATCTGCCATCAGTTCTTCCAGTATGGAACGTATATTACCCTCTCCTACCGGCATCATGTAGGCCAGCTGATTGTCGGCATAAAAGCGAAACAGCAAGAAACCGTCCTTCTCCGCAATCTCCGTACGATACAAGAAACGCCAGCTATACAAATTAGAAAATGACAGGTCACAGTTACGACGCCAGCTGCGCAACGTATATTTCTGGACCATGTCCTTATCGTCTAGTTCAATAGGTTTAAATGTGATCATAACAAATTGGATTCCTTGATTGAGGGAACAAATATAATTCATTCTGCCAAAAGAACAAATTGTCTGTCCCCTGATACACATCCCATCAAGGACAATAAACCTTTTGTAACTCCCTTTAATACAATCCGAGCAAATGTAAGATTGTCGGCGAAAGCAAGGCCGTCAAGATTCCGTTCAACGTCAATCCCAAGCTGGCGTATGCACCGTACTTTCCACTTACCTCCATGGCACGTGAGGTACCTACCGCATGGCTAGCCGTACCCATAGACAATCCCTGGGCAATCGGGCTGGCCACACGTCCCACCTGCAAAAGCTTAAAGCCACAAATCGCCCCAAACAGTCCCACAACAATCACAACTGCCGCTGTCAGAGAAGGGATTCCTCCCACGGCATTCGAAACTTCCATAGCAATCGGAGTGGTTACCGACTTCGGAGCCAAAGACATAATCACCTCGGGAGAAGCACCTAAAAGTTTGGCTATAATGGTGACAGACACCAGCCCTACCACACATCCGGCCAACTGGGAAACCAAAATCGGCATCAGCTGCTTCTTAATCATTCGCAACTGCAAATACAAAGGAACGCCCAATGCCACAACCGCCGGCTTCAACCAAAATTCCACAAGATAACCCGCTTCTGAATAAGTCTTATAAGAAACGCCTGTACATTCCAAAAAGCAAATCAGCAACGCAATCGCCACCAAAATGGGATTCAACAACACCCAACCTGTTTTTTTCTGCAACAATTTTGACAAGAAATAAAAGCCAAATGTGATGGCCAGCAGAAAGAATTTATTTTCGAAAAAATCCATACTTACGCACCAATTGATGAACCCAACCTGTAACAACTAACACTAACACCGTACTAACCAACGTAGCAATCACAATTGGCCAGAACTGAGCCGTAATAATGTCGAAGTAAAGCATCAATGCCACTCCCGACGGCACGAAGAAAAAGCCTAGATTAGCAACCAGAAAATTAGTTAGACCTTGCACCCACTCCAGCTTTATCCAACCTAGCTGAAGGAATAAAGTCAGCAACAGCATACCGATAATGCTCGAAGGCAATTTCACACCTGTCAAATACACAATCAGTTCACCCAATGCCAGACATCCAAAAAGAATAGAACACTGTCGAATCATTTTTACCTTAAATTTAATATATTGAAAACCGGCGCAAATTTACATAATCGGAAAAACCGATATACCTAAAAACCTATTTTTATTCTACCCAACAAGAAGAGTGACGGTTTTTGCATACTTTAAAGCAAAAAAAAACCTCTTTTGCAAACTAGATATTACAAAAATAGCTATTTTTGCAGTGGATAAAGGAAGATATCCGTTACCGCACACAACAAGCATTTACTATTTAACATATAAATCATGGATTTAATCAGTGAAATCGTTGAACGCGCTAAAGCAAATAAACAGCGCATCGTGCTTCCGGAAGGAACAGAAGAACGTACTTTGAAGGCTGCCAATCAGGTATTGACAGACGGTGTAGCAGACCTGATTCTGTTGGGCAATCCCGATGAAATCATGAGCCTGGCAAAAGAATGGGGATTAGGTAACATTCACAAAGCTACCATCATCGATCCGGAAAACCATCCGAAGAAAGAAGAATACGCACAACTACTTTGCGAACTTCGTAAGAAAAAAGGCATGACCATCGAAGAAGCCCGCAAACTGGTTTTGAATCCGCTTTACTTAGGCTGTCTGATTATCAAATCAGGAGATGCAGACGGACAGCTGGCCGGTGCCCGCAACACTACAGGCGATGTACTCCGTCCGGCATTACAGATTATCAAGACAGCTCCGGGTATCACTTGCGTTTCAGGTGCCATGCTGTTACTGACACACGCTCCTGAATGTGGTGACAACGGTATCCTGGTAATGGGCGACGTAGCTGTCACTCCGGTTCCTGACGCCAACCAGCTGGCACAGATTGCTATCTGTACCGCACGTACAGCCCAGTCTGTAGCCGGTCTCGATCCACGTGTAGCCATGCTGAGTTTCTCTACCAAAGGTTCTGCCAAACATGAAGTGGTAGACAAAGTGGTAGAAGCCCTGAAAATTGCCAAAGAAATGGATCCGTCTCTGAAGATTGACGGAGAGCTGCAGGCCGATGCCGCACTGGTTCCGAAGGTAGGTGCCAGCAAAGCTCCGGGTTCAGAAATCGCCGGAAAAGCCAATGTACTGGTTGTTCCATGTCTGGAAGTCGGAAACATCTCTTACAAGCTGGTAGAACGTCTGGGACATGCCACTGCTGTAGGCCCGATTCTGCAAGGTATTGCCCGTCCGGTCAACGATTTGTCTCGCGGATGCAGCGTGGACGACGTATATAAGATGATTGCCATTACAGCCAACCAGGCCATCGCAGCCAAAGCTCAGTAATCATCCACGTTTATCAATATTCCATAATGCCACTCCCCTTCTCACAGAGTGGCATTATGATTTTCATCATTCATAAAAAACAATTCCAACTATATGAAAGTATTAGTACTCAACTGCGGTAGCTCTTCAATCAAGTACAAATTGTTTGAAATGACTACAAAAGAAGTCCTCGCTCAAGGAGGCATCGAAAAAATCGGCCTTCCGGGCTCTTTCCTGAAACTGACTCTGCCGAACGGCGAAAAGAAAATCCTCGAAAAAGACGTTCCGGAACACACTACCGGCGTACAATTCATCTTCGATACACTGACCAATCCTGAATACGGGGCAGTAAAGAACCTGCATGAAATCAAGGCCGTAGGTCACCGCGTACTGCATGGAGGAACCAAGTTCAGCGGTTCTGTACTGATTGACGATGCCGTAATTGCAGCCGTAGAAGAATGCTGCGACCTGGGCCCGCTTCACAACCCAGCCAACCTGAAAGGTATCTATGCCGTTCAGAAACTGTTGCCGGAAGTGCCGCAGGTAGCCGTGTTCGATACAGCTTTCCATCAAACTATGCCAGACTATGCATACCTTTATGCCATTCCTTACAGCTATTATGAGAAATACGGTATCCGCCGCTATGGTTTCCACGGAACTTCTCACCGCTATGTATCCAAGCGCGTATGTGAATTCCTGGGTATCCCGCAGGAAGGTAGCCGTATCATCACCTGCCACATCGGTAACGGTGGTTCCATCGCTGCTGTAAAAGACGGAAAATGCATCGATACCAGCATGGGACTGACCCCGCTGGAAGGCTTGATGATGGGTACTCGCAGCGGAGACATCGACGGAGGCGCTATCACTTACATTATGAAAAAAGAAGGTCTGACTCCCGACGAAATGTCTACCCTGCTGAACAAGAAGAGTGGTGTGCTGGGTATGTTCGAAAAATCAAGCGATATGCGTGAACTGGAAGATGCCGTAGCCAGAGGCGAAGAACGTGCCATCCTGACTGAAAACATGTATTTCTACCGCATCACCAAATACATCGGTGCATACGCTGCTGCCATGGGAGGTGTCGACGTCATCCTGTTCACAGGTGGTGTAGGTGAAAACCAGGCTACGGCCCGTGCTGGTGTCTGCAAGACTTTGGGCTTCCTGGGCGTAGAAATCGACCCGGAAAGAAACAAAGTACGCAGCAAAGAAGCTATCATCTCTACTGATAACTCCAAAGTAAAAGTTGTAGTTATCCCGACCGATGAAGAGCTGATGATTGCTACCGATACAGTCAACATCCTGAACAACAAATAATCCGCAGGAATCCTAAAAGAGTTAAAAGAGGATACCCCCTGACAGGAATTCACTATCTTTGCCGAGGAAACGAAAGCAAGGAAAAGGAACCCTGCAAGGAGTATCCTCTTCTTTTTGCTCCGCTTTCAGTTAAAATAAAAACATCCCACTATGAGCAAAAAGATTGTAACATTTGGAGAAATCATGCTCCGTCTCACCACCCCCGACAACCTGCGTATTCAACAAAGCCACGACTTCCTCGTCAATTATGGAGGAAGTGAAGCCAACGTAGCCATTTCCATTGCCAATTTCGGCGGAGAAGTGGAATACATCACACGTCTGCCGGACAACGCATTGGGAGAAACTTGTATTGCAGAACTCCGTTCACATAACATCGGTACGAAGCACATTCTTTTCGGCGGACACCGACTTGGAACTTATTACATGGAAAAGGCTGCTGCCATGCGTAACTCCAACGTCATCTACGACCGCGAGAATTCGGCTTTTTCCGAACTGAAACCTGGCATGATTAACTGGCGGGAAATCTTCAAGGATGCCGCCATCTTCCACTGGTCCGGAATCGATGCCGCACTGACTCCAGGTTTGGCCGACGTTTGCAAAGAAGCCATCGACATTGCCAAAGAAATGGGATTGACCATCTCTTACGACATCAACTACCGCAAAAACCTGTGGAACTACGGAAAGAGCGCACAAGAAGTACTGCGCCCGCTGATGACCAGCAGCGACATCATGTTCGGAAGTGAAGGCGAATATGCCCTCGTGACCGGCATACCGGCTCCCGGCTTCAAAGCCACCAAAAGCGGTGAAAAATATGACACGGCTGCCTACGAGAAATTCTGCCAAGGCATCAGCCAGCAAATTCCGAACTGCAAGTACATCTATATTGCCCTGCGCAACGTCATGAGTTCCGAGCACCACACATTTGCCGGTGTACTCTACGCCAACGGTGAAATGAAATACAGTCGTGTATTCGACATCGACAATGTCATCGACTGTGTAGGAGTAGGTGACGCCTTCTGCGGCGCCATGCTGTATGCACAGAATGCGTTTGATGACAACCAGAAGCGCGTAGATTTCTCAACAGCCGCTTCCGTATTGAAAAATACCATTGCCGGAGACTACAATATGGTCAAGGTATCCGAAGTGGAAGGCCTGCTTGCCCGTCAGGAAAGCGGAGAAGTGGCCCGATAAAAAACATACCGGCCCCTATAAGCCACAGGCGGTGACAAGAATATTCTCAGCTCTTGTCACCGCCTGTGGCTTTTTCTCTTCATCGCGAATCACTCCACCGAAGTCTCGCCTTCAATATATTGTTCCAGAAACATATTCTCTCCATCGAACACCGCATACGAGAACTCCGTAATCCAGTCGCCCAGAATCATCATCCGCGAGGTTCGGCTCAGCATCAAATCCAGCATGATGTGGCGATGCCCATAAATGAAATAATTGATATCCGGATGATTCTTCAGGTATTCTTTTGAGAATACGACCAACGGTTCCTTGTCCTCTCCCATATAATCCGGCTCCCGCCCGTTTTCTCTTTTCAGACGGCTGTGCTTGGCCCATTCCAGTCCAAACTCTACACTCCATCGCGGATGAAGCATCGAAAACAGGCGTTGCAGCGTCTTGCTGTGAAACATCGTCCGCAACAGCTTGAACTTCCGGTCGTTATCGCCCAGTCCATCACCGTGTCCCAGGAAAAACTCCTTTCCGTAAATCTCGCACGTCAAGGGCTCACGATGAAGAATCACGCCACACTCTTTTTCCAGATAATCCCCACACCAGATGTCGTGGTTCCCGATAAAAAAGTGCACTTCCACCCCCATGTCTGTCAGCTCGGAAATTTTTCCCAGGAAACGGGTATAACCCTTCGGAACCACCAGCTTGAACTCATACCAGAAATCAAACATATCGCCCAGCAAATACACCGCCGCCGCCTGATGCTTGATGCTGTCCAGAAAGTTCACCAGCCGACGTTCTTGCGTACGACCGTGCGCAATGGCCCTTGAACCCAAATGAGCATCCGAAAGGAAATATACACTTTTCATCGTATCCATAAGTATTTGTTTACATAAATCCCAATTCCAGTTTCGCCTCTTCCGTCATCATGTCCTTGTCCCATTCCGGCTCAAAGACCAGATTGATTTGCGCAGATTTCACTCCTTCCACCGACTCCAGTTTCTGACGTACATCCTCCATGATAAAATCGGCCGCCGGACAGTTGGGAGCCGTCAAAGTCATGTCGACAGTCAGCTCACCGTCATCCTGAAGGTCTATCTTATAAATCAAGCCCAAATCGTACACGTTCACCGGGATTTCCGGGTCGTACACCGTTTTCAGCATATCCACAATCTTTTCCTCAATTTTCAACTTCTTATCGTTGTCCATAATCATTCAATCTTTATTCTTTGTTGCAAACATAGGCAAAAATCTCCATTTTTTCATCCTTAGCCTGCAAAAAAACGAACTTAAAGACGTCCTTCATCCCCGTAACTGTAGTAATCCCCATCCGAAACGACCAGATGGTCCAGCAGACGGATATTCATGGTGCGGCCAGCTTCCAGTAAAGCATGAGTCAGGCGGTCATCGTCCTGGCTCGGCCGGGTATTACCCGAAGGATGGTTATGACAGAGAATCATGGAAGTAGCCCGTTTCAACAGTGCCTCCCGCAAGATACAACGCACGTCCACCTGCGTGGAGGCCAGTCCTCCCTGACTGATTTTCAGGGTATCGATTACCTTGGCTGCCTGATTGAGCAGCATCACCCAGCACTCTTCTACCGGCAAATCACACATCAACGGATGAAAGAAAGCATACACGTCCTGCGAACTGGTGATACGTTTGCGTTCGGAAGGCTCTTCCTCCCTTCTGCGCTTTCCCAGTTCCGAGGCTGCCAGAATCGTGACCGCTTTTGCCGGACCGATACCTTTGTAGCGACAGAGGTCGTCCACCGTACACTTCCCCAGTTCACTCAACCGATTATGACAATCATCCAGCACTTTCCGCATCAATCCTACAGCCGTATCCTCCGCATTGCCGGAACCAATCAAAATGGCCAGCAATTCTGCATTACTCAGTGCCGCAGGCCCATGCAGCATCATTTTCTCCCGAGGCCGGTCCTCTTCCGCCCACTGGTTGATATTCAATTTTTCATTCATGGTTCTTCCTCTTCAAAAGTGACTGACGGAACCATCGGACCGGGAAAAAAATTCTTCTATTTATAGAAAGTTTTTTCGAAAGCAGAGAATGACTTTCCTCCGCACACGCAGCGTTTCCACCACGCCCGTAAAAAACCGGAACCATAGCCTGTCAATTGTATAAACGCAGCAAGGACGGACAGTCCTCCAATTTTAACACTTTTATTACGCAGGGAAGCATCTGTAAAAATAACGACGGCAAACAAAGCCAACAGGAGCAAGCTCCACGGACAGATAAAGGCGGCCAGCAAGACCAGTACCACACCGACCGTAAATACAGCCGGCAACAGATGTACCACTTTCAACGATTCCGGATATTTCTTGTACAGGTCAATCCGGGCAATACCGGAATTGTGTACCTGCTTGAAAAATTTCTTCAGGTCCGTACGACGCTTGTGCCATACCCACGCTTCCGGAAACAACCGACAGCGATATCCTCCTTTGAAGATACGGATACTAAAGTCAATATCCTCACCGAAACGCATCCGGGAGAATCCACCCAGTGCCTTATACACATCAGCCCGGACTCCCATATTGAAACTGCGGGGATAGAACTTATCCATTTTCTTTTTTCCCCCACGGATTCCTCCGGTAGTGAAGAAAGAAGTCATGGCGTAATTGATGGCTTTCTGCACATCGGTAAACGAATCGTGCGCACGGTCAGGCCCTCCGAACGCATCCGCCGGTTCCCGCTGCAGTTCGATTTCTACCGCCGCCAGGTAAGTAGCGGGCAAAATGCAATCGGAATCCAGAATCAGCAGATACTCTCCACGACTCCGTTCCGCTGCATAGTTCCGCGTCTGCCCCGGACCGGAATTCGGCTTCTCAAAATAATGGACATCCAGTTTTCCTTCATACTTTTCCACTACCTGCTTGCATGGAATGGAAGAACCGTCTTCCACCACCACTACCTCGAAGTCCTTATAAGTCTGTCCGGTCAGGCTCTGCAACAGTTCATCCACCTCATCCGGGCGGTTATACACCGGTATGACCACTGAATATTTCGGATTCATCGTTTATCCTCCCCGTCAGTCCTTTTCAATTAACACCGTAGCATACGCCGAGATACCTTCTTCCCGTCCGGTAAATCCCAGCTTTTCAGTCGTGGTTGCCTTGATGGAAACATCGTCTGCTTCTACGCCCATCACCTTTGCCAGTACCTCCTGCATTTCCGGAATACGGTTTTTCAGTTTTGGACGTTCGGCACACACCGTCGCATCGATATTCCCTACCCGATAGCCTTTCCCGGCAATCAGTTTCACAGTTTTTGCCAGCAGAATCTTGCTGTCGATATTCTTGAATTCCGCCGAATTGTCGGGGAAATGATAACCAATGTCACGCAGATTGGCCGCTCCCAGCAGTGCATCACAGATGGCATGAATCAGCACGTCGGCATCCGAATGCCCCAACAAGCCCAATTCATGTTCCAGACGGATTCCACCCAGCCACAATTCACGTCCCGGCACCAGACGGTGCACATCGAACCCAAATCCTACTCTTATCTTCATCGTATGTAAAAATCAAGAAGTTTTTCATTTTCCAAATATCCCTCCAGATGATTGCCTATCTGCACAGGGCCTACCCCGACCGGCGTACCTGTAAACAGCATATCTCCAATCTTCAAAGTGCAGAAACGGCTGACGTAAGCAATAATCTGGTCTACGGTAAACAACATGTCGCCCGTATTTCCCTGCTGTACCGTCTTTCCATCGATATCCAAATGGAAGTTTACGTGCTGAATGTCACCTACCTTTTCTACCGGTACCCAGTCACCGATAGCAGCCGAATTGTCAAATCCCTTACACAACTCCCAAGGCTTTCCCTCAGCACGGAACTTACGCTGCAAGTCGCGGGCCGTAAAATCAATACCTACGGTCACGGCATCATAGTAGCGATGGGCAAAACGTTCGGAAATATTCTTTCCCAAACGGCAGATGCGCACCACCATCTCCGTTTCGTAATCCACCTGTTCACAAAAATCAGGAATAAAAAAAGGCTTGCTGTCTTTCAGCAAGGCAGAATCCGGTTTCATAAAGATGACCGGCTCTTGGGGCAAGGCTTCTCCTGCATGCAACTCATGGCAATGCAAGCTGTAGTTCATGCCTATAGCAATAATTTTCATGGAGTTATTTCTTTATAATTTCATTCAAACGATTGAACATCACGGCCAGATGGGCATACAGTGACGTGTTCTGCACCACGATGGTTTCTGGCACACGGATACGGAACGGCGTAAAATTCCACACGGCCTTGATTCCTCCGGCCACCATTTTGTCTGTAATGTCTTGTGCAATGTTGATGGGCACAGTCAGCACTCCGATTCTCACCCCGTCCTTTGTCATACGCTGCTCAAACTCATCGGTATGATAGATGGGAATCCCTTCGATAGTAGTACCTACCAGATTCGGGTTGATGTCGAATGCACCCACAATCTTCAATCCGAAATGCGACAGACCGGAGTCTCTCAGCAAGGCGCCTCCCAAACTACCAACCCCGAACAGGTAGGCCTTGTGTATGTTCGTAAACCCTAGGAAATCTTCCAGCACCCGAATCAGCAAATCTACTTCATACCCCACCCGCGTACGTCCGGAGATATCCACATACGAAAGGTCTTTCGCTATCTGCGAGGCATCAATGTTTATCTGTCTGGAAATCTGGGTAGAAGACACATATTTTTCCCCTTTCTCTTTCATCAGCTTCGCATTCGAAAGATACCAAGGGAGTCTGCGTAAAGTAGGCTCAGGAATCTTGTCCATAATTTTACGACTTCGTACAGCCATCCAGATTGTGCTCTATTAATCAGTAATGCAAAATTAAACTATTTCTCGCAAACCTTAGACACGATTTCTGAAAAATGTCATACCTTTGAGGCGGATTAAATTAAATTCACATGAAAAAGAACGACTGGAAAGATCGCCTGAATATTGTATATTCCACCAACCCTGATTTCAACTATCACGTAGAAGAAGAGGAAGAAACAGAAACCATCGACCCGAAACAGCAGAAGCTGAGAGTCAATATTGAGAAGAAAGGACGAGGCGGAAAAACTGTTACCGCCATTTCTGGTTTTGTGGGTACAGAAGAAGACTTGAAGGAACTAGGCCGAAAGCTCAAGACAAAATGCGGCGTGGGAGGTTCCGTGAAGGATGGAGAAATTCTCATCCAAGGAGAATTCAAGCAACGTATCATTGATTTACTGAAAGCAGAAGGATACAGCCAGACCAAATAAAAAATCCGGACTTGCAAGTCCGGATTTTTTGTTCATAATAGAATACTTTTTATTCCACTTGTCCTAACTGGTTGCCATACTCCATTTCGCCCTGTACGACAAAGAAGATTGCATCCGGATCAAACGGTCCCATGCCATCCTTCGTAGACTCCTTGACGATGTAGTTCACAATCTCATCCTGATCGATGTTGATATAACCTTCGTCGTCCGGCTGTGCATCCAGACAACCGCTTGTGGTATAGTAATCCACAATCAAATCCAGAATGTAGTACAAGTCATCGTCCGAGAAAGCCTCTTTCATGTCCTGAGGCAAATAGTTCTTAATGAACTCGATGGTTTTCTCATCGTCCTCGTCTTCCAACAAGAAATCGTCTTCCATTCCCATAACTTATCTGATTTTGAATTATTTCAACAAAGCTTCCACTTTTGCCTGCAAAGCAGCCTTGGTAGTAGCACCTACCTGCTTGTCAACCACTTCTCCATTCTTGATGAACAGCACGGTAGGAATACTGCGAACGCCGAACTGTACAGGAAGATCTGCATTGTCGTCCACATCGCACTTGCCGATATTTACCTTATCCTTATATTCCTCTGCCAGTTCTTCAATATATGGAGCGATTTGTTTACAAGGTCCACACCATGTAGCCCAAAAATCCAACACTATCGGTTTACCTTCAGCTACAACAGCTTCAAAATTGTCATCTTTAATGTTCAATGCCATAATCGTTTATGTTTTAAGTTCTACGCAAATATATACTAATTTATTTTATAGTCCAACAATGGCTGGTTTTTTAAATAATTCACCAGGTCTTTCTGTACGGAAATCTTCATCGTGCGTGACATCAGGTTGACATACATCTGTCCATCCTCATCGCGTACCAGGAAGTGCAGCTCCGCATTTCCCGGACAATCCTTCACCAAAGACGAGAATTCCATAATCATCTGGTCGTCGATTGCCGACAAAGGAGCAGTCACAGTCAGTTTCTCGATGACCTTTTCCTTCACCTCGGGCAGCAGCTCAATGGAATTGACTTTCACCTCCCATTCTTCCTGCCGCCATTGCTTGGGCTGGCACTTTCCCCGCATGAACAGGAACATACCTTCCATGAAGAAATTCTTCTTTTCCACCCACTCGTTACCGAAGAAGGCAAATTCCGCCGTACCCGAATAGTCTTCCACCTTGGCGATGCCGTAGGGCTTTCCGGTCTTGGTGTACCCTTCGCGTACCCCAGTCACAATTCCTCCCATCACCAGGTCGTGATTCTGCAACGGAGTCAGGTCGGCCAGTTCTGCCATGTGCACGTTGCACACATTTTCCAGAATCACTGCAAACTCATCCAGCGGATGAGCCGACAAGTAAATACCCACCAAATCACGTTCCTTATTCAGTCGCTCCAAGTCGCTCCAAGCCGGTGCCGGCACAATTTCCGGAGTGGCCACCTCTACCTCATGTTCACCACCGAACAGGGAATTGGCAGCGGCAGCCTTGTCCAGCTGGTATTTGTTGCCGTAGCGGACCAATATATCCGAGAAGGATTCATCCTTGGCATTTTTTACAAAGAAGTCTTCCCGTTTGATACCCGAAAAGCTGTCAAATCCCCCGGCCAGTGCCAGGTTTTCAATGTTCTTCCGGTTGCAGGCCGACAGATTGACCCGCTGTACAAAATCAAATATGTTTTTGAATTCTCCATTTTTCCGGCGTTCATCCAAAATACTCTGTACCGCCGATTCCCCCACGCCTTTTATCGCTCCCAGTCCGAAGCGGATATCCCCGTGGTAATTGACAGAGAATTTCAGGTTACTTTCATTCACATCCGGGCCCAACACCTTGACACCCATCGCCTTGCATTCGTCCATAAGTTTTGTGATTTCGGTAATGTTCGAAATGTTCCGGCTCATCGTGGCCGCCATGTATTCCGAAGGATAGTTGGCTTTCAGATACGCTGTCTGATAAGCCACCCACGAATAACAGGTGGCATGCGATTTGTTGAACGCGTACGACGCAAACTTTTCCCAGTCAGCCCAAATCTTTTCAAGTACCTTCGGGTCGTGTCCGTTCTTCTTTCCACCCTCAATGAATTTCGGCTTCATGTGGTCCAGCTTGTCACGCAGTTTCTTACCCATAGCCTTACGCAAGGCATCCGATTCGCCTCGGGTAAAGTCGGCCAGCAAACGCGACAACAACATCACCTGCTCCTGATACACCGTAATGCCATACGTATCCTTCAGGTATTTCTCCATCACCGGGATATCATACTCAATCGGTTTCCGGCCATGCTTACGGTCGATAAAGTCCGGAATGTAATCCATCGGCCCCGGACGATAGAGCGCATTCATGGCAATCAAGTCCTCGAACGTACTCGGTTGGAGTTCACGCAAGTACTTCTGCATACCCGCCGATTCAAACTGGAACGTACCGATGGTGCGCCCTTCACTATACAAGCGGTAAGTAGCCGGATCGTCAATCGGCACTTCATCAATATTCAATACAATGCCCTTGCTCTGACGGATATTCTCGATGGCCTCCTTGATGATGGACAGCGTCTTCAGTCCCAGGAAGTCCATCTTGATCAGTCCGGTATCTTCAATCACCGAACCTTCATACTGAGTCACCAGCATCTTCTCACCAGTTTCCTTGTCGTCGGCCGTACTTACCGGTACCCAGTCAGTAATATCGTCACGGCAGATAATCGTACCACAGGCATGCACGCCCGTATTGCGCACGTTACCCTCCAGCATCTTGGCATACTTGATGGTATCACGCAAAATCGGATTCGGCGACACTTCCGCTTCCTGCAACTCCGGCACATACGCTATGGCATTCGGCAAATTCAGTTTCTTATCGGGAATCTTATCCGGAATCAGTTTACACAAGCGGTCAGATTCCGAAAGCGGAAGTTTCTGCACACGAGCCACATCCTTGATAGCCAGTTTTGTAGCCATGGTACCATACGTAATGATATGGGCCACCTTCTCCTGTCCGTACTTTTCCGTCACCCAGTTCAACACGCGGCCTCGACCATCATCATCGAAGTCCACATCGATATCCGGCAAGGAGATACGGTCGGGATTCAAGAAACGCTCGAACAGCAAGTCATACTGAATCGGGTCAATCTGCGTGATACCCAAACAGTAGGCCACTGCCGAACCGGCTGCCGAACCACGTCCCGGTCCAACCGACACATCCAGCTGGTTACGCGCCGCATTGATAAAGTCCTGCACAATCAAGAAGTATCCAGGGAAACCCATGGTCTTCATGATATGCAGCTCAAACTTGATACGTTCCTGCACTTCTTCCGACAGATGCTCACCATAACGTCTTTTCGCTCCATCGTAGGCCAGTTTTGCCAGATAATCCGCTTCCAGTTTGATACGGTACAATTTCTCATATCCCCCCAGACGCTCAATCTTCGCTTTGGCCGCAGCCTCATCCATCACCACATTGCCGTTTTCGTCACGGGTAAACTCATCAAACAAGTCTTTCTCCGTGAACTTCTTGCGGTAGTCCTCTTCCGTACCAAAGTCCTCCGGAATGGCAAATGTCGGCATGATGGGCGCATGGTCAATGGAATAAAATTCCACCTTGTCGCACACCTCCACCGTATTGCTCAACGCTTCCGGCACATCGGCGAAAATCTCGTTCATCTCCTCCCGCGTCTTCATCCACTCCTGTTTGGTATAAAGCATACGGTTGGGGTCGTCCAGGTCTTTTCCGGTACTCAGACAGATAAGCCGGTCGTGGGCTTCGGCATTTTCCTCGTCCACAAAGTGTACGTCGTTCGTACACACCAGCTTGATATTGTATTTCTTGGCATATTCAATCAGTTTCTCATTCACCACCTGTTGCATGGGATACACCTCATGATTGGCGCGAGGCACAGTAGCCTTATGGCGCTGCAACTCCAGGTAATAATCATCCCCAAACAGATTCTTATACCAGCGGATTGCCTCCTCGGCCTCCTCAAACTGTCCGGCCGTAATACGTCGGGGTACCTCCCCTCCCAAACAAGCAGAGCACACAATCAAACCTTCGTGGTATTTTTCCAGTTCCGTACGGTCTGTACGCGGACGCATGTAGAATCCCTTGGTCCATGCCTTCGACACCAACTTAATCAGGTTATGATAACCTTTCAGGTTCTTGGCCAGTACCACCAGGTGATATCCGCTCTGGTCGGGCTTTCCTTCCTTGTCTTCCAGCCGACGGCGCGCCACGTACATCTCGCAACCGAAAATCGGTTTGAACAGTTTCTTTTTCGCTGCCTCCAGCTGTTCCTTGCAAGCCGCAATCTCCGCTTCGGGGTCTTCCGATTCTTCCTTGCCGCTTTCGAGGGCGGCAATTTTCTTCTTCAAATCCTTAATCTCCCCGTTCGTACCCCCATTCTTCTTGTTGACATAGTTGAAAAACTCCTTGATACCGAACATATCTCCGTGGTCGGTCACTGCGATACCCCGCATGCCGTTGGCCATCGCCTTGTCTACCAGGCGGGGAATAGAAGCCTGTCCGTCAAGAATAGAATACTGCGTATGAACGTGCAAATGAACAAAATCCTGCATGAGTGTCAATGTTAAATGAAAAACGAGTCAAAGATACCCATCTTTTAGGGAAGAGACAAGACAGCTCAAAAATTTTAAAGAAAAATTTCCTTCCCTTTACAGCGCAAAACGGGATTACAATATGACACCCCACGAGGTCTACCAATTTTTCCGGCCCCTCAATCCACAAATGCAAATCGCCGACAGCGAATATGCCCGAACGGCTGTTTGCATCTTTTCTCTCAGTTTTTTATTCCTGCTTTGATTCGATATAGTCAATAGCATATTCCAATTGATTGTCTGTCTGCTCTTGTAACAATTTGTCCACATCAAGCGGCACTTCGATAGTCGGCTTTATTCCCTTACCTTCGTACGAAATTCCTTTTGAATCTACCAGGCTGGACATGCATGTGTATACATTCAGTATATTATTTTCAAACTGTCCTCCATAAGTCCCGTCAAAATCAGAACTAAGATTACCGGTACCGCCCCAAGTTTGTTCTCCAATAAAGACTCCGTTACCTTTAGGCAAGGCCAGGACAGCCATTGTAGTCATTTCGGCCATGCTTATAGAATGCATATCTGCCAGTATGACAACTGGAATATCCAGTTCGCGCTTATAATTATAGGGCTCAAGGTATTCGGGCGTATATGGAGTATAATCCAAACGACCTACACCACTTTTCTTCCGGGTATAGAAAACCTTTAACGGCTTGTCTACAAATTTTCCAAGTACATACTTAAAATCGTTCAAAGACCCACCAGAATTACCTCTCACATCAATGATAACTCCTTTTAAGTCGGGATTATCGTCTAAGTTATCATAATAGATATTGAGAATAGATTCCATAGTTTCCCCGTTTTCAGGACTAGCTAAATCTGCAGTGATGGAAAATCTGGAAAAACTCAAATATAAAATGTTCGAATCTGTCAACGCTGAAATGAAAAAACGTGCAACCAGAGAAGAAGTAGAAGGAAAGATATCGAAACGACCTGTAACAAATCTACCATCATCAATCATTTTTTGTAAGGCTTTGATTCTTTCATTAAGATAATTATCATGGTAGCCTTTCCTTTTTTTCAGATTTTCAAAGGAAGGATTATAGGTATAGAGACAATTGGCATTATCACATGGAATGGTAGCAGTCAAATTAAAATGATTATCAATCAGAGTAGACGACATTTCCTTGAGCCATTCGAAAGCCTTGTCATTTACTTCCTTGTTATCGAAGCCCTCTTTGGCAATTCCCTCAAATTTGGGTTTGTAAACCTCATACATTTTATCCCAGTCTGTAGGGTCTATGTCCCAAAATACATAATTATAATTCATTCCGTTCCAGTATGATTCAAATAGCTGGTCCCAGTTATAAATGGTTTCTGTACGCGGATTTTGCATGTCCGGCATATCTTTTCTGCACGAAATCAGTCCCAGAACGAAGACTAATGCAAGTATTATTTTTGATTTCATAGTTACACTTCCCGTATTAATTATAGATTATTTACCAAAATAGAACATCACACCAGCCTGAAAAGCAAACGTGTTATTATAACGTGGAACCTGCTTCCTCATATAGGCTTTCTGCATATCGGTAAGACTATGATAATAGCGACATTCTCCGAAAATCTCCAAGTTGGATACCAGCTGATACGAAATACCTGCACCTACCATAGCTCCCGCTTCGAAACGGTTATCTCTTCTTGAATCGAATTCCACTTTCTCGTCATAATGATAAATAGTCTTTATGTCTTCCAAACCGAAAATGGATTCTGAGTCTAAATTACTAAAATTCTCATAAACAGTTCCTTTCCGGTAGCTTGACAGCCAGCCACCCAGGTATCCGCCGGCATTGACGAATCCGCGCAGCCGTGTACCTCCGAAAGAGAAACGGGCATACAATGGAACGGACAGATAGTTGTTTGATACATCATCGTGCAGGATATCATAAAATCCGGAACGGCGGGCATCATAACCTTTCTGCACAAAGGTGGCTTCTGCCCCTAGTGCAAACCAGTCGGTAAATGTATATTTTACGGGTATACCGATGGTGAATCCTCCTTGTGGGTGATACACCCGGTCGTAAAAATAACCGGACGATGTGGTGAGTGAATTGTGGGTATAACCAGCTTGTAAACCTACAGACCACTGCGCCCTTGACGAAAAGGCGATACATTGTAATGCAATGAGCAATGTAAAGCGTAAACTGCTCAAGTTTAATTTTTTTATTTGCATACTATTTTTGTTTGTAAATTTCCTCGGAATTTTATCATTGGGATTTATGGATTTCTTACGAAAACGGACTGCGGAAAACGGTGAATGCGAGGACATGAAGAATGTCTGTTTCGTTATTGGTTGTGTGGGGCTTTATTTCCCCAATAAATAAAGTCCCAATCCAAAAGTTCATTCGTTTCAGACTGGGGCTTTATTGATTATGGTAATGACTTGTGTAATTATTGCTTTGGAGTATAAATATGCTGACAATTGATTGCGTAACCAGTCGGACTTTCTGACTTTTCAACTATCGCTGCACTAATTGCAAGTTCAGTATTATTGTTATGACCGTAGATGATAATCTGACCTTGGTTTTGCAAGATAGATTCAGCGACTTCACCTAAATAAGTATTATCTGTTGAATCGTATGCGTATTCCTTCGAAATCTCCTCAGATAAACTAATATACGATTGGTCAATGGTAATTCTATAGTAGTCCATAGTACTTTTAATCAATCCATTAAAAGTCTTTAGATATGAATACCATTGTACATTTGATATTGCTGGAATTATTGCACGCCTTTCTTCGACTCTAGCCAGTTTATTATCTGTAAAACTGTATTGACAAACAACGTTTAAAGAATTATTGCGTAAATAGTCTTTTAGTGTTGCATAATAATCATTGTTAACCTCTCCAAGACCGGGTACATTCTTTATTGTTAACTCCTGACTGTCTCCAAAAAACGAAAGATAAACATCTGGACGCTGAACTTTGATGGTAGCTGTAGCAGTAGCAGGTAGTTTTGCTTCCGTATAACTGGTACTTGCTTTTAATTCAACTTTATAATCTGCTTCATTCGTATTGGTATCAAGAGACGGAACGATAAACGTAAAATAACTGATACCATTTTCCACTTTGGTACTGCCAAGTTCATTACCGTTTACCGACCACGTGTAAACTAAATCCGAAATATCGCTGCTGGTAGATGGCAGTTGGCAGGATGCCGTAACAGTTTGTCCTGCACCAAATTTTTCTCTGTCGAACTTAATTTCACCAAAGTTACCTACTTCAGGAATTGCCGGTGTGTTATCGCTACTGCAAGAGGATATCAAAAGCATGAACGAGCACAAAGAAAATAATGCTAACTTAAAAGTTCTAGTCATAATTTTTAATGTTTTAAATTATTTGTTTATCATTAAATATCCTAAATTTTCATCGCAAAAGTATAGAAATCATTAAATACCTCGATTATTTTAATGAGTAGATATTGTGTCAGATTGTCTTATATATTGTTTCACATCTTATTAACATATTGATATATAATAACTTATAATTGATTCATTTTTCTTTGGAATGTGTTTTATTTCTGAAATGAAAAAGATTGTTTCGAAGAGCAGAAAATATCTTATCAAAGAAAGTAATTTATTGAGAGGTTATTTGTACATTTACCCAAAGAAAAAAAACTGTTTGTATTTGCGTCACAATATTAATCTTTGATTTGGCTAATGGGAAGTAATGTCTTGCTGCTTGGGGTTTTGTGCTTATGTGTTTTGAAAGATGACAGAAATAATAATAAAATCAATTCATAATGAAGTGTCATTTTATTGTAATATTGTTATTGGCTGTGTTTGGTAACACATTGCTTTGTTCTTTCAAAACAGATAGTCTGGCCTTAGAAAAGGCCGTAAAAGAATATTATATGACCCGTCCTGACAGCATTCTAGACTTGTTGGATGACGCAGAACATCATAAGGTTATGGCAAGTGCCCGTATAGATATACTACGGGCCATGGTCTACGGAAACATGAGTATGCCTGTTTTGGAGGAATCCTGTTTGCGCCGTGTCTTGTCTGTTCCGAAAACAACCTCCAATCCTAATCTTCACTTAAAAGCACTATCTATGATGGTAGACGCCTTGCAAGAACAGGGTAAGTATAGTGAATGTATTCCAATGGCTATGCAAGGCATGAATCTGGCAAAAAAATTGAATAACAGAGTCGTCGAATATAGCTTGTTGAGTACATTGGCGATGGCATCATTTAGGTTAGAACAGTATCAGGACGGATATGAATACCTGCAGCAGATTATAAAAGGTGGAAGCAAGTCAGATGATGTGCGCGTGTTGTCGCATGTCTCGTATGCGTACGGCATGCTGATAAATCAGTTGGTATCAGATACACGTTATGAAGAAGCCCTGAAGGCTGTATATGCGCGTCGTGACTTATTGGAACGGATGAAAGATATGCCAGGACCTCCATCCGGGTATATAGACCAGCAGAAGGCTTATCTTTATTCAAAGATGGCTAATCTGTATCTGTCAATGGGAAAAACCGCACAAGCTGAAGAAGCTTATAGGGCTTTTATGCAGACGGAAGAAGCTAAGCGTGTGGAAAGCGGTTACACCATATTACCCTATCTTCAGAAGGCAGGACGTCATAAGGATGTGTTGGATAGAATACGTGAATTGCATACCTTGTGGCAGGGATGTGATACGGTAAACATGCAATATCGTCTTTTACTGGAGTATGAAGCTAAATCAGAAGGTGCATTGGGAAACTATCAACGCATGGCCGAACTAAACAGATGTGCATTGGCATTGACAGACAGTATTTATATGCGTAAGCTCAACAGTCGCGCACAGGAATTTGCCACCATTTTCAAGGTAAATGAAAAGGAAAAGCAGCTGCAGGAAGAGCAGGCCAAGTCGGAACGCAGTTCCCTTATGTTGATTGGAAGCGTTGTGGTATTGGTATTGCTTGCAACTTTGGTGATTGTGGTTTGCCTGAATCTTCGCCGTATGAAACGACGTAACCGGATAGCCGCGCGCCAAATAGAAGAATTATTAGCGCAACGTGAAGAATTTCGTCGATGCCTCACTTGTAATGACATGCAGAAGGATGTTCCTCCAATGGAAAAGAAAGCCGGACAGGAAGAAAAGACGAGTGGGACTTCAAATCAGTCTTATGAGACTTTCTTGCGTATGGAACAACTGATAATGGAGCAACAACTGTTCTTGCAACCCCGCTTCGGACGTGACGAACTGTTGCGTACGACCGGCATTCACAAGAATGATTTAAGCAGTTTACTTAAGCGTTATGCCGGAGTTCCCAATCTTAACAGTTATCTGAATCGTCTACGGGTGGAATATTCTGTGAAACTGATAAAAGAAAAACGTAATTTTTCAATTGAAGCGATAGCCGAAGAGGCTGGTTTTAACAGCCGGTCTACGTTCTATCGTGCATTTTACAAGCAATACGGCATGACACCAACCGAATATATTGATACCTTATAACCTTTTTACCAAGGAGTCGATTGTTTTATTATTAAATTCCCCTCCGATTTCAGTTGGTAATCAATATCCAAGGGAAACAAGGACCTGTATAAGATGAAGGAGTCTGAGACTGACAGTCAAACGATTCAGGCAGTTTTTTCTCTTCTTTTTTCTCCCAGACCTTCCAACGGTCAATCTCCCGGATGAGCCGTGTCACCGCCTGCGCGCAATTCTCCGGATAAGTGAGAATCTGCACAAACCAGAGTTTCTGACACTTCACGTACTTGGCATAAAAGCGATGCCCTGCCACTTCTCCGTCTTCCAGATGAAGCGGTCCGGAAAGGATAAAGCAATCATCTTCCTCACGTTGATAAGTGGCATGAAGTTCCCGGGCAAAACGAGCCATTCCCTGCGCCACCGTCAGGCTGTCCAGATTGGGAAGCACAAACGCGGTCTGTACAATCTGCTCCACATTCCAAAAACGGAACTGGCAATATCCTTTTTCTTTCACCTGCGGATTGGAGACCTGCTCGAAAAAGGACGGATAATGTATCACATAACCATAAAAAGGGTCCCGATAGATATTCATCCGCGTGGTACGCATCACCTTCTCCAGCTTCTCGGGAAGCGGAGTTTCGTCTTTCTCCTTCTTCTGCGTGATAAAAAGGGAACCTGCCACGAGAGCCAATATAAATAAAACTAAAAACCGCCGCATTCCTGCATAATGCACCTTTGCCTCCATATTCTCATGATTTTAGTCACAAATCTACTTTCCTTCACTCATCCAACCGAAAAAACTGACTGACATCTTCCTGACATTTCAGTTGAACCCCCTGTTTCAGCTCCTACCCTTCCATATTTTCCCTACCTCTCCCGCAAATTCTTCCAAACTCCAAGGCAAATTCTCTGTTTCACACTGTGGGATACAAAAACCACAGTGTGGGATACATATCTCACACTGTGAAATACAAATCCCGCCATGCGGTACAGAGAAAATAAAAGGACAAAGAAAACTTATGACAAGGGGAATCGAAAGAATACCTTCCGGAGAACTCTTTTTTCCTTAAAAACAGAAATGCCAAAGAGTTACATTTGCGCAAATAAAAAACAATCCATATTTTTGCGTAGAAATCAATAACAGACAAACCATTATTTAACAGAACTACATGAATACGACCTTATTGCTTATGGGTATCGGTACCCAGGAATTTTTATTTATCATCCTGATTATCCTGATACTGTTCGGTGGAAAGAAGATTCCGGAACTGATGAAAGGTCTCGGAAAAGGAGTAAAAAGCTTCAAAGAGGGCATGAACGAAGTGGAAGAAAACCTGAAAGAAACTGACAGCAAAAAAGAGGAAGTTTCTTCTACTGACCATAAAGAAAAATAATTGCCGTGAAGCCGAACGAACCAACGGAACTCACCTTTTGGGACCACCTGGACGCACTCCGCCAAACGATTATCCACATTGCCTGCGCGGTAGTGGTACTCATGTTGCTGGCTTTCTGCTTCAAGGACGAACTTTTTGGCGTGATTCTGGCACCCAAGGAGGGGAATTTTTGCACCTACCGTTTTTTCGCATGGCTGGGACAAGTGCTTCATATTTCCGGTCTGGAAGCGCAGACACTTCCGGTCAAACTCATCAATACCCAGCTCTCCGGACAGTTCCTCACCCACATGAGCGTTTCGTTTTATGCAGGCATTCTACTGGCTTCTCCTTACATTCTTTACCAGCTTTTTCATTTCGTATCCCCTGCCCTCTACCAGAACGAGAAGAAATATTCCCGTCGCCTGATATTCTGGAGTTACCTGCTGTTCCTCACAGGGGTATTGTTCAGCTATTTCCTGATTTTTCCTTTTACCTTCCGTTTCCTGTCTACCTACCAGGTGAGTCCGGAGGTAGAGAACACCATCGTACTCAGCTCTTATATCGATACACTGAACATGCTGAGCCTGATGATGGGCATCACATTCGAAATACCGGTACTGACCTGGCTGTTAGCCAAATTCGGTATTCTGTCGGCCGACTTTATGGCTAAATACAGAAAACACGCCTGGGTCCTCGCAATGATGATTGCAGCCATCATCACTCCTACCTCAGACGTGTTTACCATGCTGATTGTCACCTTCCCCATCGTCCTCCTATACGAAATCAGCATCGGAGTGGTGCGTCATACCGTAAAGAGGAAGCGACTAAAAGGAAACTGATTCCATTTCTTATTTATAGAAAGTCAGGGTACCGGCTTTCACCAGGTCGTTGTGGTGGATACGATAGCCCGTCTTCTTGCCTCCGAGTTCAATCTTCTGGATGTATCCTTCTGCTGAACCGTTGCCTTTCTTTTCAATGATCAGTTGGTCTTTCCCGTAGAACTCCGGGTTCAGACGGATGGTAATCCGGTCGAAAGTCGGGTCGGTCAGCGTGTATTCCGGCACTCCCGGACAGTCGGGATAAAGACCCATCATGCTGAATACGGCCCAGGCCGACATGGTACCGGCATCGTCGTTTCCGGGAATGCCGTCGGGCTTGGGAGTGAAATACTTGGCCAACAGTTCACGCACCGTTTTCTGGGTACGCCATTCTTCGCCCTTGAAGTAGCTGAACAGGTAAGGATAAGCAATGTCCGGTTCATTGGCCGGGTCGTAATAGCCTTTGTCGAACACCATCTGCAGCTTGTCGACAAACTTTTTCTGTCCGCCCATCAGACGGGCCAGTCCTTTTACATCGTGAGGCACATAGAAAGTGTAGTTCCAGGAGTTTCCTTCATGGAAGCCCGGGCTAGGTTCAAAGTTCTGTCCTTGCAGCGGGTCGAACGGAGAATAGAACGTACCATCCGGCAAGATGGGGCGAAGGGTACCGAACTCCTTGCAATAGTAATGCTTATAGCCCATAGAGCGCTTGTAGAACAAGTCGGCATCGGCTTTCTTTCCCAGGCTCTTGGCCAGCGTATACAGGGCATAGTCGGCAATGTAATATTCCAGCGCATGCGACACGGAATTGTCGAACTGTTCCATCAAAGGCACATAACCCTTGTTCATATAGTCATCGTTGTCCGGACGCATCAGGTTGTCTTTTCCGGGCAGGGTGGCCGACTTCCGCATGGCTTCGTAAGCAGTTTCCATGTCGAAATCACGCAAGCCTTTCATCCATGTGTCCACAATGACCGGCAGACTGGGGTCACCTTCCATGGTGAGGGTTTCCCGTCCGTAGAGTTCCCACTTGGGCAGCCATCCATGCTCTTTGTACATGTCAATCATGGTACGCACCATATCAATCTGACGCTCCGGATACACCAATGTCATCAGCTGATGCAGGTTGCGGTACGTGTCCCACAACGAATACACCGTATAGCGGTTGTTTTTCGTGGTCTTGGTTTCTCCCGTTTCCATTGCCGGATATTCTCCGTTCACATCCTGCAAGAGGTTCGGATGAATCAAGGTATGATACAAGGCCGTGTAAAACACGGTTTTCTGTGCCTTCGTACCCCCTTCCACAGTGATGCGGCTCAGGTCGTCGTTCCACTTGCTGCGGGCACTGGCATGAATTTCATCGAAACCGGCTCCATGCTGCTCGGCTTCCAGGTTCTGGCGGGCATTCTCCATGCTGACAAAAGAAACACCCACGGCCACTTCGATCTGTTCATTTTCTTCCGTATCGAAGGTGAACCAGGCACCTATGTCATCACCGGCCAAATCGCGGTCGTACTGCGTGTACAACTTGTATTTCCCGTTGTCTTTATCCCATTCGGCCTCTATGCCATTCATCTTGCGCTGGAATTTCCAATACCCCGTCTGTTGCGGAACCTTGTTGATTCTCATCACGAAATAAATGGGAAAGACAGCCTGCGGATTATAACAGAACGTACCCAACAGTTTCATACCTTCTATCTCCCGGTCGTTCACCCGGCGCAGATAGGCTCCCGACTCATTGGTCAGTCCCTCTCCCAGGTTCATCAGGATATGGCTCTTTCCTCTCGGGAAAGTGAAACGGGTCAATCCTGTCCGCAGGGTAGAAGTAGCTTCCACTTTCACGTTGTATTTCGTCAGTTGCAGGCTGTAGTATCCCGGTGAGGCGGTTTCCTTCCCATACTTGCTGCCATAGTGATGATAATCCACATCCAGTTCCCCGGTGGTAGGCATCAACAGCAAAGACCCCAGTTCGGGACATCCCACCCCACTCAGGTTGACATGAGACAGTCCCGTAAAATAGCTGTTCGTATAGTCGTAAGGTGTAGACCACCAACGGGCATCCTTGTCATACTTGTTGTCTGCCGAACCCATCACATTGAATGGAACAACCGACATCAAGCCGTTCGGACACACAGCTCCCGGATTACACGTACCGAAATTGGTGGTCCCGATAAACGGGTCGACATAATCTACTGGTTCTTGGGCATGCAGGCACACCCCAACGAACAAAAAATTCAGACATGCAATTAGTTTTTTCATAGGCTTAAAATAAAAAGGACCCCTCCCACAGCCTCAACCATGGGAACGGTCCTATAAAATATTCATTCTTATAAAATAGAAGTACGTTTCACGAAATCAACGATTTCGGAAATGTAGCCGAAAGCCATTCCGACCACGGTATCGGCCGCACCGTAATACACTGCCACTCTTTCCCCGTCCTGAAGGGCAGCACACGGGAACACCACATTGGGCACGTCGCCCTGCAGTTCATAAGGCGCTGCAGGAGCCAGCAGATAATCGCGGGTACGATAAAGCACCTTTTCCGGATGGTCCTTATCCAGAATAGCAGCTCCCATGGAGTAACGGAAACCGTTGCAGGTGGTGATAACACCATGATAGAACATCAACCAGCCCTCTTCTGTCAGGAAAGGCACGGAACCGGCTCCAATCTTCGTACACTGCCAGGCACTCTCCGGGAAGGGTGTTACTTTCATCACGCAGCGGTGCTCGCCCCAGTATTTCATGTCGGGACTGTAGCTGATATAAATATCCCCGAAAGGAGTATGCCCGTTGTCGCTCGGACGGCTCAGCATGGCATATTTGCCGTTGATTTTCTGCGGGAAAAGCACACCGTTGCGGTTGAAAGGCAAGAAAGCATTCTCACACTGATAAAATTCCTTGAAATCAAAGGTATAGCCGATGCCGATAGTAGGACCGTGATAACCGTTACACCATGTAATCCAGTAACGGTCTTCAATCCACGTGACACGAGGGTCGTATTTATATTCCGACTCAATCATATCGGTGTTCCCGGGTTGGAACTTAATCGGTTCGTGATTGATTTCCCAATGGATGCCGTCCTTGCTGAAACCTGCAAAGATATTCATCTGCACGGCCCTGTTGTCACAACGGAACACGCCGGCAAACCCATCCTTGAAAGGTACCACCGCACTATTGAAAATGCTGTTCGACGTAGGTATCTGATACCGCCCGATGACGGGATTCTTGGAATACCGCCACATCACCTCCTTACAATCTGCCGGGCGTTCTTCCCACGGCATTACAAATTTGTCATTCATATTCAGTTTGTTTTTATTTAGATTAGACATATTCTCGTTCACCCTCTATAAGTTTTCCTTCATTATCATACTTAAACGGGATGAAATACGTAATCAGAAAAGCCGGAATCGTGGCTATCAGCACAAAGATAAAGAAGGGTTCATAGCCTCCCGGTTTGTCAAACCATTCTCCAAGACTTTCGCACACCCAGCCACTCAGCATGCCGGGAATCATCACTCCCAGATTCATGATACCCGAAGCAAAGGCATAATGCGCCATCTGGTGCTTGCCGGGAGCCACCTGCTGCATCATGAACAAGGAAAGGCCGACGAAGCCAAAACCGTATCCGAAATATTCAAATACGATGCCGCTGCAAATAATCCAACCGCTTTCCGGCTGCAGATACGCAAACAAGGCATATACCACAAACGGGAAGTTAAAGATGCAACACAAAGTGAACAGTGTGTTCTTCAGTCCGCGCCGGGCGATGTAGTATCCGGCCAGCAAAGACCCCAGCACAAAAGCCGCCGCTCCATACGTTCCGTAATAAAGTCCGATTTCCTTTTCATTCAGTCCCAGTCCTCCTACCTCACGGCCAGCTTTCAGGAACAAAGGCACAATTTTCATCACAAATCCTTCGGCAAAACGATACAGAATGATGAAGCAGATATAATATACAATGTGAGTCTTCCGGAAAAAATCAAGCAACACCTCTCCCAGTTCTTTCAACACCTCCCGACTGGTCATGGCTTCCTCCTTTTTTCTCTTTGCCTGTGTGGAAGGCAAGGCAAAGTAATGATAAAGTCCCAAAAGCAGCATCGTGGCAGAGAGGATGAGCAGAATAATCATCCAAGCCCGTTTGGTAGCCCCCAGCATGCCGGCCTCGGCATTCATTTCAATGAGATAACCAGCCAGATATACCAGTCCTCCCGTCGCCAGAATCTTGGCAATATTATAGAATGCGCCCTGCCATCCGATAAACTTGGCTTGCTCTTCATTGGACAGTTCACTCATATACACTCCATCGCAGGCAATGTCGTGAGTGGCTCCGCTGAAGGCAACAATGGCCAGCAAGGCTATGGAAATGCTGAAGAAATGCGGAAGGTTCAGCGAAAAGGCTACCAGACCGAAAGTGACTCCCGTAACCAGCTGGGTCGCAATGACAAAGAATTTCTTGGTCCGAAACAATTCCAGAAAAGGACTCCATAAAGGCTTCAACGTCCAGGGAAGGAGGATTAACGAGGTCCAAAAGGTAATCAGCTTATCATCGACTTCCAACCCTTTGAACATCAATACGGTGACCATATTCAGTACAACAAAAGGCAGGCCCATGGCAAAATATGCCGTAGGAACCCATGTAATTGGTGATTTCTTTCTTATACGATTCATAGTTAAACTTTTATGCAAGGCCATTTTTCCCGGCCTTGTACAAAACATGTATCAAAGATACGCGAAAAAATCTATAAGACAAACAAATACGGGCTTATAGACTCACAAAAGATATAAAGAAAACAAAAGTAAGGGCTTCATCTACAGATATTTGTCTTAAAAACAAAAAAGGAGTTAAAGCCTATCCACATTCAAGGCCCTAACTCCTTATTCTATTATTTTAAAGAATACTTATTTCTTCATGTTGGCTTCTTCCAGTCCATAATGTTTCTTGGCGTCTTCCGCACGCAGCAGCATGGCTATCACAATGGCACATACGCCAAAGACTGCAAAAATCACCATCGGTGCCGTATAATCGTAACCCGTAATGACACCGGCTTCATTACGCAGCGTAGCAAAATGTTCAATCACCCAACCAATCAGCCAAGGCACCATGGTGAGGCCGATGTTCTGGATATAGAAGATAATGGCATACGCAGAGCCCAACTGTTTCATCGGGATAATCTTAGGTACGGAAGGCCACATGGCACTCGGTACCAAAGAGAAAGCGATTCCCAGTACAATCATTACCACTACGGCAAACCACCAGTAGTTCATAATGGGGAGTGCAAAAAGCACATGTACGGCTGTCAGCATGAAAGACCCGATAATCATCAGGGTAGCTCCACGGCCAATACGGTCATACAAGATACCGAACACCGGGGTAAGCAGGATGGTACCAAACGGCAAGAGGGCCGGAATCCACCCTGCAAACAATTCGGGCACGTCGTATTTATAAATCATCAACTTTGTGGCAAATTTCAGGAAGGGGAACACGCCCGCATAGAACATCAGACAAAGCAGGTTGATCAGCCAGAATCCTCTGCTGCAGAAAATCTGCTTCAAATCGGACATCTTGAATCCTTCTTCCTCCTTTTGACCGCTCTCCTTGCGTACAGCCTCGGCAGACGCATCTTCCTTGCGGTCCATCATACAATATACCAAATAGGAAGCAAATCCTGCACACAAAGCAATGGCACCGAACAATACAGGATAGGACACGTTACCCATCATACGGGCCACCGGCAGACTGACCCCCAACGCGAGGGCCGTACCGATACGGGCCATTGCTACCTGAAGTCCCATGGCCAATGCAAGCTCCTTACCTGCAAACCATTTGACAATAACTTTCGACACGGTGATACCAGTAATCTCAGCGCCCATACCAAAGATGGCAAAGCCGATAGAGGTCAGTGCCACCTGCATGTTCATGCCAAACAGCTGGGCATCGCCAAAATCAGTAGAAAGGGCATACCACTTTATCAACGCACCGACCAGCATCAATCCAGAAGACATGGTACCGGTGAAACGGATACCCATCTTATCCAAAATCACGCCTCCGAAGAAGAGCATCAGCAAGAAAACATTAATCAAGCCATAAGCACCGGAGAAAAAGCCATACTCCGTACTTGACCAACCTTCTCCACGAGCCACTGAACTAATGGTCTTTTCCACCGTAACCTGTTGCCCGTTTACCATCTCACGATACTGCATCTTCACCCCTGCTCCCAGCTTTTCTACCGTCAAATCGGGTTCAGAAAGCATGTTGGCAGCGGAAAACAACCGCACCTTGGCTACCAGCGTATCAGCCGGCATGGAAGTGTCATCCGTAAAATATACCACCTTACCTTTCGTCGTCAACAAATTTTCCAAAGGTGACATCACATCGGTCAGGAAATATCCACACATCATTGTAAACGATACGATAAACAACGCTGTCCAGCGTGCCGCCTTCGAATCACTCAATCTCTTCTGAATTTTTTCTTTCATGCTATTGTCTTATTTTAACCATTAATTTCTTACAAAAAACGACGCAAAGATACGATTTTTTTATATTTCTCTTTCATAATCAAAAATAACTTCTAACTTTGTAGTAATTTGTTAGGACAAAAACAATACTTACTTAAATATTAACCCAAAACTAAAGCAGATATGAGAAAATTAAAACTTTCCGCTGCATGCCTCATCTTAAGCGGCAGCCTTATATGCTCTTCATGCATTGGCTCCTTCGGATTATGGAGCAGTTTGAAAGACTGGAACAATAACATCGGCAACAAGTTTGTCAATGAAATCGTATTCTTAGCTTTCCACATCGTACCTGTCTATGAAGTTGCCTATCTGGCCGACATCATTGTACTGAATTCCATTGAATTCTGGTCTGGTTCAAATCCTTTGGCTGAAAACATCGGAACTGTAAAAACAATAAAAGGTGAGAATGGAGAATACCTGGTACGTACGAACGAAGACGGTTATACCATCACAAAGAAAGGGGAAGAAGACAAGCCTCTGAACTTGGTATATAACAAAGAAAAAAACACTTGGAATGCTTCTGCGGAAGGACAGACCTTTGAACTGATTACTATGAATGAAGACGGAACTATCACCTTCAAGCAGGAAGACGGTACTCCGATGACCGTTTCTCCAGATTTGCAAGGAATGATTTCTGCACGTCAGTCTAACAGCCAGTCATTGTTTGTGGCACGGTAAGAATTTACATCCTATCATAAGAAGGGCCGTTACGGATTCGTAACGGCTTTTTTTCTGTCATTCTGTTTCCTTTCTGGCCATAAAATGAAAGTTTGGCAGTTCTTTTTCTGTCAGTCTGACAAAAGAGGAGATTCCTACGAAACACCAATGTTTGCTTTAGTTTAAAAACAAGGAGGATAGTTAAACAGGTTTTAAAACAGATGTTCATTTTGGCATACCCCAATCAAAGAGGCACAGGTTTTGCAATCTCATAGGCGGATCGCGGAAGCGAAAGCAGAAACCCTCCAGCAAGAAAATTGATAATAAAAACAACTCAAATATAGGAGATTACAACTATGATGCCGACTAGAAAAAATTACAATCAGAACTGGTTACCGAGTATCTTTAATGATTTCTTTGATAACGATTGGATGGTAAAGGCCAACTCTACAGCTCCTGCAATCAATGTAATTGAAAGCGATAAAGAGTATAAAGTGGAATTGGCAGCTCCCGGCATGACGAAAGACGACTTTCACGTTCAACTGGCTGATGACAATACGCTTACCATTTCAATGGAAAAGAAGAGCGAAAACAAGGAGGAGAACGACAAGAAGTACTTGCGTCGCGAATTCTCTTACAGCAAATTCGAACAATCCATGATTATCCCTGATGACGTGGAGAAAGAAAAAATCAATGCTTCCGTCAATGACGGTGTATTGACCATCGATTTGCCGAAAAAGACAAATGAAGAAAAAGTTCAGGCTCGTAAGGTTATTGAAGTCAAATAAATAAAGACCTCCTAAAAAGGAAGCCCCGCTCCTGCATGGGAACGGGGCTTTTTTTATGCCTGAAGAAAATTATTCCTTTATCTGAATCAACAGGTTAGCCAGAATGGCTGTCAAACCTCCTGTGGTAATTCCGGATGAGAAAATGTTTCGCAATGTTTCCGGAAGCTGACATAAGATATCTGGCACGAGCTCCACACTCAAGCCAAAAGAAAAGCTCAGCGCCATCACCAACGTAGCTTTACGGTCAATCTTTTGTGAAGAAATGATACGAATACCGGCCGCAGCCACTGTTCCGAACATCAACAAGGTAGCTCCTCCGAGCACAGGTTCCGGCATCAACGAGAACACCAACCCCACAGCCGGAAAAAGGCCCAATAAAATCAGAAAACCGGCAATGAAGTAACCTACGTAACGGCTGGCCACTCCCGTCAGCTGAATCATGCCATTGTTTTGAGCAAAGATGGAATTAGGGAAAGAATTGAAGAAACCGGCCAGCATGGAGTTAAATCCATCTGCCAGAATACCTCCGGAAGCTCGTTTGACAAAAGTTTCTCCTTCCACGGGCTCACCCGAAATCAAAGAATTGGCCGTAATATCTCCGTATGCCTCGATGGCTGTAATCAGGTAAACCAATGCCAATCCGATAATGGCCGAGATGTCAAACGACACACCGTAACGGAAAGGTATCGGAATATTGAATCCTCCATAGCTCTGTACAGCCGAGAAATCGACCATTCCCAAAGCCCAGGCCAGCACATAACCTACCACCAACCCAATCACAATCGAACTCATTCGCAGATAGCGGTTGGAACTACGGTTAAAGAAAATAATCAGTACCAGTACCAATGCGGCCAGTCCGATATGCTGAAAAGCACCAAACGAGCCGTCTGCCTGTGCGGTTGCTCCTCCTCCACAGGCGGAAATGCCGACCTTAATCAAACTCATACCTATCAAGGTGACCACAATACCGGATACTAAAGGAGTTATGATACGCCGCGTGTACTTCAACACCCTACTTATCAGCATTTCCACGGATGAAGCTACAATACATGCACCAAATATGCTGCTCAATCCTCCGGTCAATCCGGCCGAGATTATCGGTCCGATAAAAGAAAAGCTCGTGCCTTGAATGCACAACAGCCCGCAGCCAATAGGCCCCACACGACGACATTGGATAAAAGTAGAAATTCCTGAAGCAAAAAGGGCCATGGAAACCAGGAAACCCGTCGTTTCCAAATCCAGCTTCAACGCTCCGGCAATAATCAGCGGAGGAGTGATGATGGCCACAAATATGGCCAGCAGATGTTGCAACGCTGCAAAAATCGTATCTTTCAAAGGAGGACGGTCGTTCAAACCGTAGATAAGCCCGGCACTCTGGGCTGTTTGTTGTTCTTTTTCCATCAAAGATTTACTCTTTTATTTTAATTTGACAATTATCCAGACTTTCTATGATAGCCAACGACTCTACGTGGATACCTTTCTCACGCAGGTAATCTCCTCCATGCTGGAAGGACTTCTCTATCAAGAAACCCATGCCGACCAGTTCTGCTCCCGCCTTCTGTACCAAATCAATGATTCCTTTTGCTGCGTTTCCATTTGCCAGGAAATCGTCAATAAACAACACCTTGTCGCCCGGACACAGATAATCCTTACTTACACACACATCATACGTACGGTCTTTCGTAAAAGAATACACCGTGGTGGTCAGCATGTTTTCCATCGTACTCGGTTTCTTCTTCTTGGCAAAAACCACCGGAAGTTCCAGTAAATAGCCCACCATGATGGCAGGAGCGATTCCGCTGGCCTCAATGGTCATCACCTTGTTGATTTTTGTACTGGCAAATCTCCGTACGAACTCTACTGCCATCGACTTCATCAGAATCGGGTCCATCTGATGATTGATAAAATTATCCACTTTAAGGATTCCTCCTTCAAAGCATTTTCCATCCCGAATGATGCGTTCTTTCAGTGCTTTCATTGCTTATAATGAACTAAGAATTGATTATTCTTTTATTTGAGAGCACAAAGTTACATGTTTTTTCTGAGAATTAAGGCAACTTTGCATACAGATAACAATTGCTTCATCCGCTGTCTGTATAGAAAAATCACCCCCATCACAAATGACTGCAATGAAGGTGATTTCATAGAAGGAATCCTACTCTTATTGCTTTCCGGTGACTTTTTCCGGATTCTCATCAATCGTAATCTCGGGAAGCTCTTCTGAAATCCAGTCGGTCACTTCACCACCTTCCAACACCAATTCTTCCTTGGTCAGTTTAAGCGTAAACTGGTAAAACTTTCCTGCTAAGAACTGTTTTCCCAGTTTGTTAGTAGAAGCCGTATAAGAAAGCCCGTCACGCTGATAGGATATGGTGAATTCTGTATCTCCGGTCAAATCAGATGGATTACATAAGAAATACAACGTATAGCCGGATTCTTCTGTCACAGACACAGGTTCTTCAAAATTGAAGGTCAGCACATCGGACTTGGAAGCGTCTACATAAGAAAGTCCATCCTCTTCTTCCGACTCTCCAAAATGATAAGTGCTGCATCCAAACAAGTTATCACCTTGAAAACTGACCCGCTTCAATAAGACCTCTCCACCAGGAAGGGCATTTTTAATTTTTACAGAGAGGAAGCTGTATGCGTGCTTAAAAGAGGACGCACCAGTAAAAGAAACCGTGCCATTGTCCGTTTCTCCATAACTTTGCCGACAACGGGCTGTCAGGAAATCAAAATCACCTATTCCAGAAAGTGTTCCAGGCTGCCGACTTAAATCAGGCATGGGTACACTGGTACGGGTTGTCGCCTCTTCCGAATAAGGATAATATGCACAAAACGAAAAACTGCTTACCTTATCCTTCCATGCCAAAGGAGATTCTGCCACCCACTGACTTCCAATCAAAGTCCATTTTACAGGCTCATCGTCTTCCGGCATAAAAAATCCCAATTCATCCTTTTCTACAAAGACAGAACCTCCCGACTCATCCGTCTGGGTCCTAGTCCCTTGTTCAGGTGTACCGACAGAAGCCTTCAGAGAAAGGACCGGTTCCTCATTCAGGTGTTGTAAAAACTCTTTTTGCTGGCAGGAGGCCAACATGGACAGCAACAGACATGCTCCTATTAATCGCTCTTTTTTCATAATAAAAATGTAATATAGTTCAATAAATACAATGACAAGACTCCAAAACGTCCACCCTTTTTCATCATCTTTTTTATCCAAAAAGATGATGAAACCACAATTTTCCGTATTTTCGCAAAAACAATCATCCAACACAGAACTTTATGAAGAAATTATCAATCGTCGTTATGTTCATCCTGCTGGCCTTCTGTCAAATCAATGCACAACAGGCCAAATATGTATTCTACTTCATCGGGGATGGAATGGGAGTCAATCAAGTACAAGGTACAGAACTGTATCTTGGTGAATTAGAAGGGAAAATCGGAATTACTCCTTTGCAATTCACCCAATTCCCTTACACTACTGTAGCCACCACTTTTTCGGCCACAAACGGAGTGACAGATTCTGCCGCAGCAGGAACCGCCTTGGCTACCGGCAGCAAGACTAAGAATGGGGCGATTGGGGTATTGAAAGATTTACAAACACCTGTATACAGTGTGGCTACGTGGGCTAAGGATAACGGATGCCGAGTAGGAGTGGCCACCAGCGTGAGTGTAGACCATGCTACTCCCGCAGCCTTTTACGCACATGCGGCCGGCAGAGGAAGTTATTATGGTATAGGAAAAGACTTGTACACCACTGGATTCGACTTTTATGCAGGTTCAGACTTCCTGCAGCCGGAAGACAAACACAATCCTCAGGCCGAGAACCTCTACTCAATGGCCCCCCAATATGGCTATACCATTGCCAGAGGATATAAAGACTATCTCAAGAAAAGCAAGAAAGCCGATAAAATAATCCTCTTCCAGTCAGAGGTTTCTTCCACAAAGGACAGAAACTCTATTCCTTATGCGATTGACCGGGAAAAAGGAGACTTGACCTTACAGGAAATTACCCGTTCAGCCATCAATTTCCTTTCTAAAGACTTATCTAAAGGATTTTTCCTGATGGTAGAAGGAGGAAAAATAGACTGGGCCTGCCACAGCAACGATGCGGCAACCGTCTTTCATGAAATTATAGATTTTGACAACGCCATAAAAGTGGCCTATGAATTTTATTCACAGCACCCGGACGAAACGTTGATTGTTGTCACTGCCGACCATGAAACAGGAGGTTTCGTATTAGGGAAAGGCCCGTACGAACTGAACCTGCAAGTACTCAAGAACCAAAAGGTAAGCGAAAGCGGATTTACCAAAATCATCAACCAGCTTCGTGCCAAAACCGACAATAACGTATCTTGGGAAGCTGTGCAGCAAGCCTTAAAGGACAATTTCGGTTTTTGGGACAAAGTAAAACTAAACGATAAACAGGAAGCTCGCTTGAAAGCCGTCTACGAACAGAGCCTCAAGAACCAACAGATGAAGATGGAAAAAAGCGAATATGCACAAGATGAGCCTATTGCTGCAGAAGCCAAACGAATCATCGATGAAATTGCCTTGACCGGATGGACCAGTGGAGGGCATTCTGCGGGCTACGTACCTGTATTTGCCATCGGCGTGGGAGCAGAAAAGTTCCAAAATCGTATCGACAATACGGAGATTCCGGTAAAAATTGCAGAAGCAGCAGGCTACACGCGAAAATAAATCACTCGAAAGACAAATAAGGAGACAAACGCTGAAGGTCTTTTTCGGAAAACTCTTCAAACAGAGAGAGCCGGGAAAGACCTTTAATATATCCCCGTTTACGACGGTATTCCAAAATAGCCTTTGCCTTGTAGAAGTCCATGTAAGGGTGATTACGCAACTTATCCAACCCATCCTTATTCACCCTGATTCTCCTAAACGGAACTCCTTTCGCCACAAACCATTTATTCAGACAAGTATCCACATGGGGAATCTCCTGCAGCTGCTCCACATGCGTGAAACCTCCCAAGCGGTTCCGATAAGCCACTATCATCCTCGCAATTCCACTTCCAATTCCCGGGACACGCTTCAGCTCAGCCGTATCGGCCTCATTCAATGAGACCAGCGTCCCTTCAGGATACTTTTCTATCCGTTGTACCGACGCAGGAAAGAGCTTTTCCTCCTGAGCCTGCGGAAATCCACTTCTGTTGTCCACTTCCTGAATCCGGATATAAGGCCTCAACAAAAGATACTGTTTTTCTTCCAGCCCATAGATTTTGGCAAATGCTTCCGGCGTACGAAACCGCCCACCTTTCTCCCGGTAACGAAGAATGTTTCGAACCACAAAAGATGGCAGTCCCAGTTTACGCAGCTGAAAAGAATCAGCCGTATTGGGGTCAAAAGCAGCAAGAACCGCCTCCGGTTGTTCCTTGCCTCTCACCTTCGTATATCTCCGCTTCGTATAGTCTAACTCACGCTGCTTCACAGAAGCCAAAAAAGAATCTATTTCCGCACTGTCCTCCTGATAGGTCTGTCCCGGTGGTTCCGTAATCCGGCATACAGCCCAAAAGGTGGCTAAAACCACCAAAAGACCCAACAACAGCAGAATGACCCTCCGCTCCGACCGCGAGTAATAGAAAAAATCTTTCCACATTACCAGTTCAATAAGCCCAGTTCATTCATAAATATAGCCAGAATACCAACGGGCGCCACAAATCGCAAAACCAGCAGATACACCGGATAATAAGGGGCTTTCAAACTGCCATAATTCGTCACTTCGCCTTTTACGATTTTCTTATCCAGTACCCAGCCTACAAAGATTGCCGCAAACATGCCGCAAACCGGAAGCATAATCTTGGCTGTCAGGTAATCCAACGCATCGAACATGTTCAAGCCGCCAACCTTGACGCTGCTCCACACGCCCAATGCCAGTGAAGAGACAACTCCGATAACCAAACAGCCTGCTGTCACAATACAAGCGGCACGTCCCCGCGTGAAATGGAACTTCTCGTGCAAAAAGGCTGTCGACACCTCATGCAAGGAGATGGTAGAAGTCAAGGCCGCCAGTGCCAACAACACATAAAAAGCAATCGAACATACATAAGCCAGCCACGGCACATTGGCAAAAGCCTGCTGGAATACGTTGGGCAACGTGATGAATATCAATGAAGGGCCTGCATCCGGTTGGATACCGACAGAGAAGGCTGCCGGAAAAATAATCAATCCAGCCAATACTGCCACACAGGTATCAATGATTCCCACGCTCAACGCCGTATGCCCCAAGCGGGTATCCTTTCCAAAATAAGAGGCGTATGTCGACAAGCACCCCATGCCCAAGCTGAGAGAGAAAAAGGCCTGTCCCATGGCTCCTAGAAAGACGTCCGGAGTCACCTTGCTAAAGTCCGGATGCAAAAGGAACTTCACTCCTTTCTCCGCCCCCGGTAACATCACTGAGCAAACAGCCAGCAGAATTACCAGAATAAACAAAATCGGCATCATGATTTTGGACGATTTCTCTATCCCTTCCTTCACTCCTTTCACTATGACGAAATGCGTGGCAAACATAAACAGGAACAACCAAAGCAACGGGCGAAAAGGCTGCTGCGAAAAATCCTGAAACATCGTCACGTATTCTCCGGAAGTCTTACCCGACAATCCAAAAGTCGCCGCCTGCCAAACATATTCCAAAGTCCATCCCGCCACCACGGAATAGTATCCTAATATCAGAAAACCGGTCAGAACTCCGGCATATCCGACCCATTTCCAGTGCGAACCCGGTGCCAAGGTCTCATAAGCCCCTCCCGTACATGCCTTTGCACGACGCCCAATAGTAAACTCTGCAATCATAATGGGAAGTCCGAACACAATCACACATCCCAAGTATATCAATATAAACGCAGCTCCGCCATGGTTTCCTGTCTCATAAGGAAAACGCCAAATGTTACCCAAACCTACCGCAGAACCGGCGGCAGCAAGAATCGCTCCCAACTTACTTCCGAAATTTGCTCGTTCATTTTTGTGCTGCATAAATCATTTTATTATAATTACACTTCAAACAGAAAACAAAAGTATAAAAAATATCGTATTTTTGCACGAAAATTTAAAGTTTTACGCAAAATGCAATTTTTAAGACATTACCCATTTTCTATTCTGACGACGTTGGTGATTTGGTACCTATCCTTTTTTACCCCTCCTCAGACCCCACTGGAAGAGATTACAAACTTCGACAAACTGGTCCACCTCTGCATGTATGGAGGGCTTAGTTCCGTGTTATGGATAGAATACCTGATTCATCATGCAATCATCAAAAAGTGGAAGCTGGCCATCGAATGTATCCTGTTTCCCATCCTGATGAGCGGATGCATCGAAATCCTGCAAGCCTATTGCACCGACAACCGGAGCGGGGACTGGATGGACTTTGCCGCCAACAGTGTGGGTGCGTTACTGGCTTCTCTAGCCGGCCATTTTATCTATCGTCCCTTTATCAGAAAAAGATTCCATAACCCACAATCAGAATAAAAGAAAAACGTCGGGTGCTCTCACAGCAACCGACGTCCATTAAATATATTATTTTTAAAGATAGAGAGTTATCAAACTGCTCAACGGAAATCTTTCAAATCTTCCTGCAATCTCTGCCGGGTGAAATAAATCCGACTCTTCACGGTACCCAAAGGAAGATTCAGTTTATCTGCGATTTCACGATATTTGAATCCAGACACATACATCGCAAAAGGTACACGATATTCTTTAGGTAATGCATTTACGATGCGGCGCATCTCTTTCAGGTCATACGAACCCTGCATGGAATCATCTTCAATATCTACTCCCAGATTCAAGAAAAACTGGTTGTCGGTATTATCCACATACGTCTGGTCGCGCAAAGTCTTGCGGTAATTATTAATGAATATATTACGCATGATGGTATAAATCCATCCCTTGAAGTTCGTTTCAGCTACATACTTTTCCTCATTGTCCAAAGCCTTCAATGAAGTCTCCTGGAGAAGGTCATTCGCTTCTTCACGGTCAGCCGTCAGTTTATAAGCGAAATGAAGTAGTTCTGTCTGCATGCTCAGCAGATTCTGAGCAAAAGTTGCCGTTTTCATAATTCTTTAGTCTTTCTTTTCTTTAATTGAAATAATGTCTGCTTTTTCGTTTTGACACTGCAATATTAGCAGAAAAAGAAAGATCACTCTTCACAAAAACTGATAATCAAACGGGTAAAAACTATCAACTGAGAGTTTTTACCCCTTTCCCTGACAGTTTTCAGGAAGGTTTTCAGCCCATTTCCGATAGGGAGACTTCATCAAGAATGAATTATAGTACTTCACTTGTCCGGTTACTTCCTCCCCTAAAAACGGAGGCCGGTCAAAAGCTTCATCCTCACTGCCCAGTTCGACTTCTGCCACAACCAGTCCCTGATTGTCGCCATAAAACTCGTCCACCTCAAACACGTGTGTGCCACATCGCACCAAATAACGGGTCTTGTCAATCATTCCCGGCTCACACAGTTTCATCAGTTCTTCTGCCTCCTGCAAGGAGAGTGCATGTTCCCACTCATACCGACTCATACCTGCCGCATCCGAAGGTCCTTTAATGGTCAGGTACCCCTCTTCATTCTGAATACGTACCCGCACCGTCCGTCCTCTTTCACTGCAGATATACCCCTGCTTGATACGCTTTTTCCCACAAGCCATCGACTTATAAGAATCATCGCACACCAAGAATTTCCGTTCTATTTCCTGTGACATATCACATTCAGGTATCAGGAAGCCAATGTATAACCTACAATCATTAAAATAGCCAATAGAATCAAGACAATACAAATCATCTTGAACAGTCTATTGGCTTTCTCTTCTTCACGTTTCTCAAAATTCTGTCTTTTCACAGTTCTGTTGCGTCCCATAAGTTTTCATTTTTAGATTTAGCTCCCTAAAATTACAACTTATCCGCAAAAAGACAAACAAAAAAACGCGTTTTTCCGTAAAGTTATCAGTTTTCGCTATCTGAAAACTCCATCAGATAGGCTTTGATGAAACCATCTATCTTTCCATCCATCACTCCGTTCACATCGGAAGTCTGGTAATTGGTACGATGGTCTTTCACACGACGGTCATCAAACACGTAGCTTCGTATCTGAGAACCCCATTCAATCTTCTTCTTTCCAGCTTCCACCTTGGCCTGTTCCTCCATACGGTGTTTCAGTTCCTTGTCATACAAGATAGAGCGCAACTGACGCATGGCATTCTCCTTGTTCTTCGGCTGGTCACGGGTTTCGGTATTTTCAATCAAGATTTCTTCTTCTTCACCGGTATAAGGGTCTTTGTATTGGTAACGCAAGCGGACACCCGATTCTACTTTATTGACGTTCTGTCCACCGGCACCCCCGCTTCGGAACGTATCCCATGACAAACGGGCCGGTTCTACCGTCACTTCAATCGAGTCATCAACCAACGGAGTCACAAATACGGAAGCAAATGAGGTCATTCGTTTCCCCTGTGCATTATAAGGCGACACACGAACCAGACGGTGTACGCCGTTCTCTCCTTTCAGATAACCATACGCGTAGGCTCCCTCTATGTTCATCGTCACCGTCTTGATGCCAGCTTCATCTCCTTCCTGAAGGTTGGCAACCGACAGTTTATATCCGTTGCTTTCCGCCCAGCGCATATACATACGCATCAGCATGGAAGCCCAGTCCTGACTCTCTGTACCTCCGGCACCTGAATTGATTTTCAGCACGCAGTCCATCTGGTCGGCCTCCGAACGAAGCATATTCTTCAGCTCCAGTGCTTCCACAGCCGAGAGTGCCTTTGCATAAGCCTCATCCACTTCTTCTTCCGTCACCAGTTCATCTTTATAAAAATCGAAAGACAGCTGCAATTCATCTGCCAGCGTCTTCACCTCCTGATAACCGGTAATCCACTGCTGCAAAGCCTTCACTTTCTTCATCTGCGCTTCGGCAGCCTTCTGGTCATCCCAGAAACCGGGAGCCTGTGTACGAAGCTGTTCTTCTTCCACCTGTATCTTCTTCCCGTCAATATCCAAATAACGGTGTAAGGCTTCCGTACGTTCCTTTATGTCTTTCAGTTGCTCTATGGTAATCATAAAAATACGATAAATTAGTCCGTTTATATTTTCTCGCTGCAAAGATAATCAAAGCCGAGCGCAGAGGCAAATAGAAAACGCAGTTTTCTAAATTTGACTATGCCAAGGCGCATCCTATCTTCTCTAAAGATAGAAAAACAGGCACCCCTGAAAGAGTGCCTGTAGATAAAAGTCAGCTATTTAACCGACATTTTCTTCATACATTTTGTCGATGATATCCTTGTAGTTCCGGGCCACCACCGCACGTTTCAGCTTCAAAGTGTTCGTCAGTTCCCCCCGTTCCATACTGAAAGGTTCGGGCAGCAACGTGAAACGTTTCACCTGCTCATAATGGGCAAATTCCTGCTGGAGAGTATCAATCCGAAGCCTGAACAGTTCCACAATTTGCGGATTTTCCAGCAGGTCCTTTCGACTGGTAAAAGCGATGTGATGTTCCCGAGCGAATTTCTCCACCTGTGCATATTCCGGTACTATCAAAGCAGACACAAACTTGCGCTGGTCGGCGATGATGGTTACCTGGTCAATGTAACGGTCTACCACCAGTTTCGTCTCGATGGCCTGTGGAGCAATGTATTTTCCATTGGAAGTCTTGAAGAGGTCCTTGATACGGTCTGTCAGATACAGGAATCCATCCTTCATGTATCCGGCATCTCCCGTCCGGAACCAGCCGTCTTCCGTAAAAGCCTGCTTAGTGATTGCTTCTTTCTTGTAATATCCTTTTGTAACAGTCCCCCCATGAAGTTGGATTTCATTATTTTCACCGATACGGACCTCCACGCCCGGCAATACCCGCCCGACGCTTCCTATCCGGAAATCTCCCTTCCATTCACAGGAAACCGTAGCGGTACTTTCCGTCAATCCATATCCGGCAATCATGTTGATTCCCACGGAGTGCACAAATTCCTCTACCTTTTCCGGTATGGCTGCCCCAGCTGTAGGAAAGAAATTACCATTCTCAATCCCAATGGTTTTCTTCAAAAGGCTGTAGATAGTCCGTTCATAGAATTTATATCGCATGTGCAACACGGCCGGAGGAGTCTTTCCATTCATCAGATACGTGATATTATGCTCCTTGCCCACCCGCAGTGCATCCAGCATCAGTGCTTTCTTCAACCCGGTGGTCTCATTGATTTTTTCCTGTACGCCGGCATACACCTTTTCCCAGAAACGCGGCACACTGCACATCGCGGTAGGCCGGATTTCCTTGATGGTTTTCTGGATATCCTGAGGTTTCAAGTTGATGCACAACGTACATCCTCTGTACAGACAATAGAAAGCCCATCCCCGTTCAAAAATATGCGTAAACGGCAGAAAGTTCATCACCACATCATTTTCTCCCAGCTCGGTGAGACGCGCATTATGTCCTTTGAAAGCCGCCTCGTAATTGGAATGATGCAACATCACTCCCTTGGAGTCGCCCGTAGTGCCCGAAGTGTATAAAATATTGGCCAAATCGTCGGAAGAAGAGGCCGACGTACGTTCCTCCACTTCACTTTGCCACTTTTCCTCTTTTGCCAGTTTCAGAAAATCGGAAAAATAAATCGAGTTACAATCTCCGTCAGCCCGTTTTACCTCCGGATCGAAAATGATAATCTGCTTCAGGGAGCGGCACAGGCTCTGTACCCGATAGGCCACATCATACTGATACTGTTCGCCGACAAACAAGAAACGGATACCGGCATCCTCCACAATGTAATGCACCTGTGCCTCCGAACTGGTGGCATACAAAGGAACCGTCACGACCCGGCTTCTGAAAGCTCCGAAATCTACATAAAAACATTCTGGCTTATTTTGCGAAAAGACTCCTACATTCTCCTGTACCTCTACCCCTGCAGCCACCAAAGCCCTGGCTACCTCGTCAACCAAATTCGCGAATCCGTTCCAAGTCACAGGAATCCATGTAGAAGTGGTGTAATCACGGTATTTTAAGGCAACTTTATCCCCATATTTTTCTGCTTGTCGCCGCACAAGCCGGGACAAATATGAATTAACCATCTATTTTTCTTTATTTTATTATTTCTTTTGCAAATATAGGATTTTATTTGGAATGTCTTGACAATCTAAATTTTTTCTCACAAAAAAGAGTATCTTTGCAGGGAATCTAAAACAGGTAATATTTATGATAGATACAGGTTACTACACATCTGAAGCACTGACTCTGCTGCATTCACTGATTGGAATTCCTTCTATCAGCCGGGAAGAAGAGGCAGCAGCCGACTTCCTGCAAAATTACATAGAAGAAACCGGCATTATGACCGGACGTTCCGGCAACAACATCTGGTGCATCAGCCCCATGTTCGATATCCAAAAGCCTACCATCCTGCTAAATTCACACATTGATACCGTCAAACCGGTGAGTGGATGGAGAAAACAGCCGTTTACCCCCAAAAATGAGAACGGGAAACTCTACGGACTGGGAAGCAACGATGCCGGAGCAAGCTTGGTATCGCTTTTTCAGGTATATCGCTATCTCAGCATGACCACACAAAGCTATAACCTGATTTATCTGGCATCGTGTGAAGAAGAAGTGTCTGGGAAAAACGGAATTGAAAGCGTGCTCCACCAGCTTCCTCCCATTGCCTTGGGCGTGGTGGGAGAACCTACGGAAATGCACCCGGCCATCGCCGAAAAAGGATTGATGGTACTCGACGTGACGGCCCGCGGAAAATCCGGACATGCCGCCCGCAACGAGGGAGAAAATGCCATCTACAAAATCCTGCCGGACATCGAATGGTTCCGTACCTACCAGTTTCCCAAAGAATCTCCTTTACTGGGACCCGTCAAGATGAGCGTGACTCAGATTAATGCCGGCACACAGCACAATGTGATTCCAGACTTATGCAGCATGGTAGTCGACATCCGCAGCAACGAATGCTATTCCAATGAAGAACTGTTTGCCGAAATAGGGAAACACGTGCAAAGCGAAGTGAAAGCCCGCTCTTTCCGCCTCAACTCTTCCAGCATTCCGGCCGACCATCCTTTCGTGAAACGGGCCATCGAACTGGGAAAAACACCATTCGGTTCTCCCACTCTGTCGGATCAGGCACTGATGCCTTTCCCCTCCGTCAAAATCGGTCCGGGAAAATCCTCCCGCTCACATACGGCCGACGAATATGTGCTGGTCAGCGAAATTGAAGAAGCAATTTCCATTTATGTGCAAATTCTGGATGGACTGAAGATTTAAGTTCCATACTCTCTATAAAAAAAGTGATTCTTTCCACAACTGAAAAGAATCACTTTTTTTATGGCATCAGAACTTCACGGTATTCATGTACTTGTCTACCAACATGCCGTCCAAGACCTTCAAATCCAGTTTTTGTTTACGCTTTGCCTTAAACTTGATGGTCATCAGTTCTGCATCCCCTTCCAGGTAAGGCTTTTCTCCCATATTTACGAACGTAGGATACAAGGCCTTCGTCCCGCTGGTGTGCAGACGGTCGTTGGTCAGGTTCCGCATTTCCTTCATGCCTGTACCCTCTATCCCCACATACTCCAACAGCTGCGGGTCATAAGGCAGTGCGAAACTGAGGGTATTGACAGAACGCAGTCCTTTACCGGATACCCGGATTTCCACTGTCTCCCCTTCATTGTACACTTTCTTTGAAGGAACTATCTGAATCTCTCCGGCCACTGCTGGTACCTGACGGCTGCTGACGCCAGTCTCCAGTCGTACAGCTACGGCAGAAATGTCATACGCATCAATCAGACCGTTATCGTTCAGGTCACCCTTGCTGATATATCCCTCAAAATCGGAATCGCCCCGGCGCAGACCTGTATAATTCATATAAGAAGTCAGGTCATTCTCGTCCACCAGTTTATCCTGGTTGATGTCGCCCGGAATATAGCTTTCCGAGCCCGGCACCTTGAATACATACAATTCACGACCGGAGCCATATTTACCTACGGCCGAGGTTACCGACAGCTTGAGATAGCGTGCGGTCGGATGTTCGGTAAAGACAAAGGTCTTCACGTCACTGCCCTTCCAGTCGAACGTACCGGCTTCGTGCCAGTTCGATTTGTCCATACTATAATATACCGTACCCTTACCCAGCGTACCGTTTCCGGCATCCAGACGAGGCAGGTATTCAAACCTGTCGAGCTGGTTCACACTGTTCAAATCCACAATCAAATCGAATGGAACGGCCTGGGCACTCCATTGCGTATGCCATGCATCCCCTTCATCAAAATTGAAGAGTTTGTTCACTTCCTGACCTTCCTGGTTCGGACAAGTCGTTTCACCCGTAATACCCCGGATGGCAAATTCCAGCGGGTCGGACTTCGTGGTGGCAGTGACAGTTGCCCAGTCGGACACACCCGCAGCATTCACCGCACGCACCTTAAATGTACAGGTCGTTTCCGGACGGAGGTCTTCAAACAACAGTCGGGTATCCCGGATGGTACTATACAACATACCGTTGTACTCTATCTCATAATAATCGGCATGGTCCACCTTCTTCCAGGAAGGAGTCAGCGTATAAGCCCCGGTATTCTCTTCCGTGACCTGTGGTTCCGGAGTGGCCAATGCCCCCTGGCTGACCCGCAGTTTTTCTGCTGGAGCAAACACATAACCTTTCACTTCCAACGTCACTTCATTCCGTGTCACATCCACTGCCGCCAGCTTGACATGCATCACCGGATTCTTCACCACCTGCACACGGGCCATCTCACTGCCCGGAGTGGCAAAACGGTTCAACTCCGGAGCGGCTTCATAATAATATACATTTTCTCCCTTCTGCAATGCCTCCAAAGAAGACACCGGAGCCAGTTTCACTTTCTTCCCTCCGATATATGCCGTCAGTTTCTTCGGCTGTGCCGTCACATTGAGGCGGAAATAAGTAGCCTTTTCTGTCACCATTCCTTCAAAATAACCTTGCGAAGGTGCCACACTGACTTTCAGGTCTTCCCCTTCCAGCATCGAACGGATAAGAGTCGTCGCATACTGTCCGTCACGATAGGCTTCAGAGATACCATCGTCATCGTATTCCGTAAATTCCGTGTTTCCAGCCGGATACAGTTCATACGTACGGATGTTTTTCGCCATCTGGGCCACCTGATTATGTGCGGCCGTCATGGGCAGAATGGCTCCCTGCTTCACGAACAACGGGAGTTTCCACAAGGGGGCGTCAAAACAGTTGATGACCCGTCCGCCTGCATACAAGTCGCCGGTGAAAAAATCAATCCAGTTGCCTTCGGGCAGATAAATGCCGTGACGCACATCGTTACCCTTCTCGTCGGCCTGTGTCTTCTGGTACACAGGAGCCACCAGAATAGAAGGTCCGTAAAGGAACTGATAACGAGTGGCTGTTCCCAGCGTATAGTCATTCGGATAATCCAGGAACATCGCCCGAATCATCGGCTTGCCATCCACCGCCTCATGCGCAATGCTATAGGTATAGGGCATGAACTCCGATTTCAGTTTAAGGTACCAGCGGTTAATGGAAGTGGCCGGTTCACCCAAAGCCTGCGGATATTTGGGGTTCGCTCCCCATCCGTCCATGTTCAGCTGCATCGGCGTAAACGCTTTCCACTCGAAGTCACGCACGTTGACCGGAATGTTCTTCCCGCCGAAAATACCATCCATGTCGGAAGTGATGTTCGGCTGTCCCGACAGTCCGGAACCGATATAAGTCGGGATATGGAAACGGATGTATTCCCACTCTCCTCCGGTCTGATCGCCCGACCAGATACCGGCATAACGCTGTGTTCCGGCCCATCCGTCGAGTGAGATAATGAACGGACGTGCATTGTTGCCATAATAAGGCATGATACGGGCCACATCGGCCACCCCGTTCAAGCCGAACGAATAGCCGGCACCGACCCATGCCACATCGGTTTTCAACACTCGCACGCCGGCGTCACGCACTTCCTTGACAATGTCACGCTGCAACAGCGGTTCCACTCCTTCCTTGGGATGCAAATCCGACTGGGTCCACAAACCAATTTCTACTCCCTTCGCACGGGCATAGTCGCCCAGTTCCTTCAGGTTCTGGATGTTTCCGTCCAGTGTGGAAGTCTGTCCGTACCCGGCCCCATAGCCATCATTCGGCAGAATCCATCCCAACGGCATATCGGCTGCCTCATAACGGTCGATGACCGCACGTGCAGAAAACTGATAGTTATTCTTCTCGCCATTCAGCGATTCCTTGATACCGCCATTGCCTTTTTGGCTTTCCTTGTATTTCTTGCCATCCTCGAAAAGAATCCCTTTTTCGTCTTCTTTCCAATAGTCACGGTTGTAGGCATTCAAATGTCCTTCATAAAATCCAAACTTAGGCAGGAGCACCGGATTACCCGTCAGCTGATAAAAATCATTCAGCAGAGCGACCGGAGTTTCATCCACCATGAAAAACACATCCAAGTAATTTCCCTCGTGACTCAACGCCACCACACCTTTATCGGTTGCCCCGAAATCATATACTCCGGGACAGAAAGTATGCCACATCACTCCATAACCTTCCGTCGACCAATAAAAAGGTGTGGGAGAAGCCACCCCGCCGTCTGTCCATTGGTTCGTATTCAAGATATGAATCTTCTTGCCTTTATGGGAGAAGCGGCCGTTCTGCACCCCTCCGCCGTAAAAATACTCTCCCTCCTGCGCTTTCAGGAAAAGGCTGACCTGTTTCTCTGCGAAATCTGCCGGGCGAACAGCTTCTGCCACCACTTTCTGGCGCGCTTTATCCGTAATCTTGAACAGCATGGTGCGCTTGTCCATCTCTACCTCAATCCGGCTGGTAGCCACTGTAATAACTCCATCCTTGTCTGTCAAGGAAAGTTTTCCTACCTCCTGACGCGGGTTATTCACCAAAATCTGGGCTTCGGGTACAGCTTCCGGATTGCGGACAATGCCTCCTTTATTGTCCTGAAACAAGCGAAAAATATTTTCGCCATAAAAATCGAGTGTCATACGCTGCTGATTGGAAAAAACAATCTCTACAGCCGTCGGATTCAACACACTGGCACTGCAAATGGTCACTTCAGTTTGCGGACCAGCCCACATGGGAAAAGGTGCAGTAAGCAAACTGCCGAACATGCAGAAAGTCAAAACAGAATAATGCTTCAGTTTCATAATATGAATGCGGTTAATGATTTTCAGATTCTTTCCACCGTCTTTCTCAGACTCGCAATGAAAAGCGTACGAAAGAATAACTATTTATTGAAGTAAAAAAGTAAATCCCTCAAACTTTTTTTCATTTTATTATTTTCCCCATAATGAAAATGAATATAATTTATTATATAAGCACAATTTCTCTGTCCCACAGTGTGGGATACATAAACCACACTGTGAAATACATAAACCACAGTGTGGGATATAAATACCAAAGTGTGAAACAGAGATATTATCAGGGAAAAGGAAGGAATTCGTACTTGTCCTGAAAACTTTGTGGCACTGTATTCCACAAAAAAGGCCTCAGGCAGCATAACCACCTGAAGCCCTTTCTTATAAATCAAAACAGGAATACTTTTAGCGATGTAGCCAAAGTTCCGGATTCAGTTTCACCGTCTCCTTTCGGAGCTGGAAGTGCAGAATGGTTTCTCCTTCAGCATTGGTATGCACTTCGCCCAGCACATCACGGGCACGTACCAGACTCCCTTTCTTCACGCGTACCGTCGACAGGTTGCAATACACCGAAATATAACTTCCATGGCGTACCAGCACATTGGTCAGCCCGTTGTATTGGAAGACAGCCGACACCTCACCATCAAAAATGGCCCGCGCATTGGCACCTGCTTTCCCCTTGATATCGATTCCTTTATTGTCCAGTTTCACATTGCGGAGCCCTTTCACCTGATATTGGCCGTAATGTCCGACCACTACATAAGGGCCGGTAATCGGTACCGGAAGAATACCTTTGTTTCGCTCAAAAACACCGGACAACCGCCGGTCTTCCGAATCCACTTTATAGGCTTCCAGTTTCTCTACAGGTGTCTTGACCGTTTTCGTTTCCGTGGAAGACGCTTCAGACGTGCCTTTTGCTGCTTCCGCTTGTTTCCGGGCTTCCTCTGCTTTCCGTCGTGCTTCCTCTTCCGCACGTTTACGGGCCTTTTCTATTTCCTCCTCAATCAAACGGTCAATCTGGGCATTCAGCTTATCGGCCGAACGGCGTTGTTTGGCCAGCTCCGACTGGATGCTGCGCTGCTTCTTCTGCAAACCCGAGAGAATTTGTTTGCGTTCCTGCTCCTGCGCTACCAGCTTGGCCTTTTCAGCCTCTCCCTGCTTCAGCAAGTCCTCTTTGGCTTTCCGGCTGTTTCTCAACGAAGTAGCCTTATCCGTCACCTGTTTCTGCTTCCGCTGTACCTGAATACCCTGCACACGCTGGTAGTCCGCATATTCACGTACATACCGCATGCGACGGTACATCTGCCCGAAATTCTCGGCCGAAAAAATGAACATCAGCTTGTCCTGTATGGATTTGTTCCGGTAAAGATATTTCACAGACTGCTCATACTTCTGGCGTTTCTCAGACAGTTCTTTCTGAAGCCGTTTCAAGTCCTGCTCCAGCCGATTGATTTCCTGCTGGATACTGTTTACATCATTTTCAATGGTCTGGATATATTTCTGACGCTCCTCTATCTGTCCGGAAATCAGTGCCAGATTACCCAACTGGCTTTTCACGTCCTTCTTGGTGGACTGCAACAGCGTTTCCGACTCGGCAATCTGCCGCTTCAGCTCATTCCGCTGCTGCTCCAACTGCCGAATCTTTCGCGTAGTCTGTGCAAAAAGCGAACAGGTGCTCAGACAAATACAGAATATGACTATCAGACGCTTCATTTTCCTAACCACATTTTCAACAACGTTGCCAGTTCCATCTTCTTATACTTGGAAGATAACTCCGTACGGGTCTCCCAGTCTTCATTGACAGACATCCGCGAAAGGCGCATGTCCAGACTGTATCCTTTCCCGGCACCCTGCAGTTCCGCCAGAATATGTTGAGGGAAATATCCCGGCCCCAGCTTGCCAAAATCTCCATACGTCCATTTCAAGGCATAAGCCGTACCCTGCAGAGATACGGAAGTGGTTTCCAGCCAACCTTTGTCGACCGTAGTCCAGAAGCGATAAGCCAGCCGCTTGCTGTCCTTCACTTCCCACAGTGCATGTGTTCCCTCTGCGGTCATCCGGAAACGGGACAAATCGGCCACTTCCACCTGTTCTTTTCCAGGCAGGAAAATCTCATTCAAGAACAGCGACTGCAACACATTAAAACTCAAATTCAGGTCGGTCATCCGGTTCAATTCAACGAAAGAAAGTTCCACATACTGCTTGTGAAGGCGGTCGACCGCCAGAATACGTTCGGGAGAAATCTCCAGCCGCGCCACTTCAATGCCCAGCAGAGGAGCCACCGACAGTTGTATCACCTCCCCTTTCTTCATCCGGAGCGTAGCCGACAGTTTCGTATTCTTGCTACCTCCTGTCTGCAAATTCAAGGCTACTTTTCCGGTCACACAGTTCCAATGGGGAAAATTAGAGACCACTTTTTCCTGGTATTCCTCTCCTTTCAGTCCTCCAATCATCGGACTCCGTTCCGCATGACGTGAGGCACTACACGCCGAGAGTATCCCTACCAGGCATATCACATATAACCAATGCACCAACCGTTTCATTCCTCAATGTATTTTTTCAATGCGATTTTACGTTTCAAGCGTTTCAACTCGGCTTCCGTACGGGGAGTAGCCCCGTCCTCTTCTTTATTCTCCATGCTGTCGGCCTTCTTCCAGTACTCCAGCGCCTTGTCTTTCTCGCCCAACATATAGTAAATATCTCCGCAATGCTCCACAATGACCTGGCTGCTGTCTCCTCCGTTCTTCATGGCCTGATCTATATAAATCCGGGCCTCGGTATAACGCTTCTTTTCAAACAAAATCCAAGCGTAGGTATCCAGGTAAGTGGAATTTTCCGGTTCCGCCTTCACCGTCTTGTAGCTCATTTCCTCCGCCTTGTCCAAGTGCGTCCGCTCCACAGACAAGTAATAAGCATAATTGTTGAGCGTACCGATGTTGTTCGGGTTGTAGACCAATGAAGAGTCATAAGCCGCATACGCTTCTGCCTTCATCTCCTTGGAATGATACAAATCACCCAAAATGGCATAGAAATCGGATACGATACTCTTGTCACTCTTTTCGTTGACCTGTTTCAAGCCTTTCTGAAATATTTCCATCGCCTTGTCCGTCTCTTCTTTCTGATAATGAGCCAGACCGAGATAATAATAGAACTCCATCGCATCCGGATTATACTGAAGAGCCGGAGTTGCCACACGAATCACCTCATCCAGGTCATTGTCACGGATGGCGTAACTCAACAGCTGCAGACGGGCCGGTTTGTTTTCCGGGTCGAGCGACAGTACCTGATTCAGCACCGGTACAGACTCCTTCTCCATGTGCTTGGTAATCAAATATTGTGCACAGAGCATTGACAAGTCGGCATTCTGTTGCGGACGGGCCAGGATATTCTTAAACAAAGCCACAATCTGCGTACTGTCCTTCGTGGTCTGTTCAGACTGCAGAATCAGCTGACGCATGATGCTCATCTTGGTATCCGACTCCACATCGTCGTTCAGCAGAATCGTATCAAGCTGCTGCTGGTACAGGCTGTCCTGTCCCAGCTGTTTATAGTAAGAAGCCATAGACAACAGCGCCGGCGCATAGCCCGGTTCTTCCTTCAAAATCTGCTGATAAACCGCATACGCCTCATCGGGCTTGTTGTTGTTCAGGTACACATCCCCCAGAATCGTCTGGTAACGCAAGTCATAGGGATACTCTTTCGAGAGGCTCTCAATCTCGTTAAAAGCCTGCTCCTGATTGTCCATCAGCAAGTACATCCGGAACTTCTCCATACTGATTTGCTCGGACTTTCCATCCAGTTCTTCCAGACGGTTCAATACCGTAATTGCCTGGTCATAACTCTTAGTCTGATTATACAAATCCACCAGCGCCATAAGCGGTTCCAGGCGGGAAGGGAACTGATGTGCCATATCGTCGTACACGGCAATGGCCTTGGGCCAGTCGCGTTTCTGCTGATAATAGGCAGCCAGCGTCTGCTTGTACCAGAAATTCGATTCATCCGCGCGAACCGCCTTTTTCAAGGCCTCTTCTCCCTTTTTCTCCTGTCCCAGCACCATATAAAACCGAGAAATGTCATACAAGGCCGGGGCCGAATTAGGATAAATGTCCAGACAATGTTTATAGAGTTCGAAGGCCGCGTCGTAATCGCCCTTCTGTTTCAGGCGTACCGCCTCCAAAAAGAAATAATCATACTTCCTACGCTGTTCGTAAGACAAAGTATCCTGTTCTTCATCTGCCAGATTCCGCTTGGCCGCATGCTGTCTCCCTGTCGTCCCACAGGCGACAAGCAACAAAACCATTCCGATGACTCCTATTATCTTTTTCATAATCACCCAAGGTTTATACCGTTCCCGTGTGGCCAAATCCCCCTGCCCCACGTTCTGTTTCATCCAATACTTCCACTTCTTCCCACTCGGCCTGTTCATGCCGGGCAATGACCATCTGGGCGATACGCTCCCCGTCTTCTATCACGAACTCTTCGGACGACAGGTTCACCAGTATCACATTGATTTCTCCCCGATAGTCGGCATCAATCGTCCCCGGGGAATTCAACACAGTGATTCCTTTCTTGATAGCCAGTCCGCTACGTGGACGCACTTGTGCCTCATATCCTTTCGGCAAAGCGAGAAACAAGCCGGTCGGTACCAGGCAACGCTGCAAAGGTTTCAACACGATAGGTGTACTCAGATTGGCACGAAGGTCCACGCCCGCCGACTGTGGGGTGGCATATTGCGGCAACGGATGCCGTGAAGTATTTATAATCTGTATTTTCATCTTATTCTATACCCTTTATGAAGTTGCGAAGTTACACAATCCACCGAATTAATAGTTACGTTTACCATTTTTTTATATTTTTGCACTTAACTTTTAGAGCTTCTTTAAAATTAAATATCACACCACAAAGGAGTTACACCATGAACTGGGAACAATTGCTATCCAATAAAAGATTCGGACTGGAGAACCTCCACGAACACCGGAAAGAAGACCGGACAGAATTCCAACGCGACTACGACCGTCTGATTTTCTCCGCTCCCTTCCGCCGGCTGCAGAACAAGACACAGGTATTCCCGCTTCCGGGAAGTATCTTCGTACATAACCGACTGACCCACAGTCTGGAAGTATCCTGCGTAGGCCGTTCCTTGGGAAACAAGATTTCAACGGAACTGCTGAAGCTTCATCCGGAATTGCATCATACCCACATTTCAGAAATAGGGTCTATCGTAGCCGCGGCCTGCCTGGCACACGACCTGGGAAATCCTCCCTTCGGCCATTCCGGAGAAAAAGCCATCGGTACTTATTTTTCGGAAGGAAAGGGACGCATGCTGCAAAATGCATTTTCCCCTCAGGAATGGGATGACTTCACCCACTTTGAAGGCAATGCCAATGCCTTCCGCCTGCTGACCCACCAGTTCCAAGGAAGACGTCCCGGAGGTTTTGTCCTGACATACGCCACACTGGCCTCTATCGTGAAATATCCGTTCTCCTCCCAACTGGCCGGAAACAAGCAGAAATTCGGATTTTTTCTTAGTGAAGAAGCCGGTTTCTGTAAAATCGCACACGAACTGGGGCTCAAGCAAATAAGCCGGAAGGGAGAACCTCTGAGATTCTGCCGTCACCCGCTGGTTTATCTGGTGGAAGCCGCCGACGACATCTGCTACCAGATGATGGACATCGAAGACGCACACAAGCTGAAGATTCTGACGACCCAGGAAACCAAAGATTTGTACCTCCGGTTCTTCGCACCTGAAAAAATGGAGCATATACAGTCCATCTGCAAAATGGTGGACGACACCAATGAACAAATCGCCTACCTGCGTTCATCGGCCATCGGAGTGTTAATCAACGAGTGCGTACAGACATTCATTAAAAATGAAAAAATGATTTTGGAGGGAACTTTTCAGGGAACGCTGATTCAACAGCTGAGTCCACGAGTCAGAGATGCATACAAGAACTGTTCGCGTACGGCCTTCGGAAAAATCTATTGTTCCAAAGACGTAGTAGACATCGAGCTGGCCGGTTATCAGGTCATTACCACCCTCATCGACCTGATGATTGAAGCCGTACGCTACCCGGAAAAAGCCTACTCGCAACTCCTTATCAACCGCGTGTCCAGCCAATATTATATCCAGGCACCGACCCTATACGAAAAAATACAGGCTGTACTCGATTACATTTCCGGAATGACCGACGTCTATGCCCTCGACCTTTACCGAAAAATAAACGGGAACAGCCTGCCTGCTTTATAAGAAATTTATTTATGTATCTTGCTGACTACCGGATTGGCTCCAGAGGTTATCTGCAGGGCTTCCGGATGCTCACGCAAGTAAGATTCAATGTGACGGACACGCTTTTCCTCCAGAATCTCATCAACCGCAATCAGAATACCGGTTTCTTCCACGTCGCCAAAACCGTCGTTGATAGCCGTACCAAACATACGCATGGTAGGCGACAGACTCATATAAGCATTGACCAGCGGCGGAATATTGTAACCAAGCTTGCGCACTTCCGTGTTCAAAACCTTATAGTCTTCTTTGAAAGTATCGTAACAGAATATCTTTTCAAGCACTTTCGGGTCCGTATCAATCTGCAACGGCTGCATCGGCGTAATCAACTGGTCTTTGTCACTGAAATGTTTTTTCAGGAAATAGAGAATCATGTCGCGGCCCAGACGGTTGTAGCTGGGATACATGGTCATCTTGCCAAAGAAATATTTTACCTGCGGCATGATTACCGTCAAGGCTCCCAGTCCATCCCATAAGTTGTCCAACGCAAACAACCCTTTTGAGCCTGCACGGGTAGACTGATACTCCAACGTCACAAAGGAACGTCCCAATTCAATCGTCGTAGGCAAGTAGTCTTTCAAGAACTTTTCTGAGAAGTTAAACATGTGGGCAGTGGCCAGCACCGGCTTTCCTTCCGCATCAAACTCCACTTCATCCCCCAACAGGTAACGGTAGCCTCCCAAAATTTCCTCGGCCTCCGGATTCCAGACAATCAGCTGCTGGTAAGGATTTTCCATCAAGTCATATTCATCAAGGTCCATCGATTTTCCCGTACCACCACCGGCTGCCCGGAAAGCGATTTCACGTAAACGACCGATTTCTTTCAATACGTTCGGAGCGTTTTTCCAAGTAATAATATAAATCTCGTTGTTGCTCTTATTCGTGAATCTCAAGCGCTTGTCTTCCGTCAGTTCCGATTTGAGAACTTCTTTATCAATCGGAGCAATAATATCTTCCATAATCTCTATGATTAAATCGTATTTTCACAGTTTATAAACTAACTCTCTTACATAATCCGCCCACTCTGCCGGCGACATCGACTTATCGAACGTCTGCCATGGAATAGGTTTTCCTATTGTCACTTTAAATGTCTTATGACGATTCTTGAACATTTCATCTGCCAGATACAGCATGGCTATATTAAACTTAATCCCCAGAAATTTACATGCATTGGCCAGATTGTAAAAGAAATTGGAATTGCGCCCTTCAAAATGAACAGGCACTACATCCCGATGTGTTTCCACGCTCTTGGTAACAAACGTCTTTTTCCATGGCAAATCTTTGATAACTCCTTTCTGCCTTCTGGAACAAATCCCGGCCGGGAACATGATGATGTGGGAATCTGAATGGAAACCGGCTTCCACCATCCGAGGGAAATCACGCGACTGGGCACCGGTCTTATTGATAGGAATACATAAAGGAGCCAAACCGTGAAGATTCATCAGCAAATCATTCACCAGGTATTTGATATGGCCATCGTAATGTTTTCCCAAGATATATCCTAACGCAATGCCGTCTTGCCCTCCCAACGGATGGTTGGAAACAAACGTACACAAGCGATCGGACGGAAGATTTTCCATTCCGCTCACTTCCAGCTTAATATCCAGGAATTCCATGCAAGCCTCCAGAAAATCCACTCCAGTCTTATCGGATACGCTTTTCAAGAAAGGATTAATCTCATCCTGATGCACGATACGCTTCAGATACGACACCAGAAAACGCGGTATTCTGTCGGCTTTCTTGCCAGCCTTATCCCTTAATACTTTATCAATGTCAATTAAAAATATGGAATTTTCACCCATTCTACAAAAGTTTACCTTGCAAAAGTAACGTATCTTTTGAAACGACATTCATTTTACCACAAAAAATACACTTATCCACACAAAAAAAAATTTCTTCCGCCCCAATCTGCATACAAAATGGAAACACTTCTGAAAAATATCCGGCCTTAAACAACCTGTTGATAACTTCTTTAAATTTTCTCTTGGAAACATAGTGCTCGATTCTATGGAAATATCTAATTTTACAGCTTGAATATATAATAAGGTGAATTCATAAATTAAACCGCATGGAACAGACTGAACAGACATATCATATTCCTGTATTGTTGCACGAAAGTATTGAAGGCATGCATATCCATCCCAAAGGTATTTACGTGGACGTAACCTTCGGAGGAGGAGGACACTCCAAAGAAATCTTACGCCAGATGGACGGCGACAGCAAGCTGTTCAGTTTTGACCAAGACCCGGATGCAGAAAAGAATATAGTCAACGACCAGCGGTTTACCTTCGTCAGAAGCAATTTCCGTTATCTGCACAATTTCCTCCGTTACTACGGTGTAGAGAAGGTGGATGCCATTTTAGCGGATTTAGGCGTTTCTTCACATCATTTTGACGACTCGGAAAGGGGCTTTTCCTTCCGCTTCGACGGGAAACTGGACATGCGCATGAACAAACGGGCCGGAATCACAGCCGCCGATATTGTCAACACTTATGAAGAGGAAAGACTGGCCAACGTATTCTACTTGTACGGCGAGCTGAAAAACAGCAGAAAACTGGCCTCCGTACTTGTAAAGGCCAGAGCCGCCAAACCTATAGAAACCATTGGAGAGTTCATTGACACCATCAAACCCTTGTATGGGAAAGAAAGGGAAAAGAAAGAACTGGCCAAGGTATTTCAGGCTCTCCGCATAGAAGTGAACCAGGAAATGGAAGCTTTGAAAGAAATGCTTTATGCCGCCACCGAGGCGCTGAAACCCGGGGGACGGCTTGTGGTAATCACGTATCATTCACTGGAAGACCGCATGGTGAAAAACATCATGAAAACAGGCAATGTGGAAGGCAAAGCAGAACAAGACTTCTTCGGAAACGTACAAACCCCATTCAAGCTCATCAACAACAAAGTAATCACTCCCTGCGAAGACGAGGTACAACGCAATCCGCGTTCACGCAGTGCCAAACTAAGAATTGCAGAAAAGAAATGACAATGGAACCGCAAGAAAATAACATACCGAAAGAAACTCCGCATATCACGTGGAGAAGCATCTTGGGAGGAGAAGTACTGGTGCACTTGATGAAAAAGCAGGCCAACCTGATTATCCTGATTGTGATTCTGGTTATCCTGTACATAGACAACCGCTACTCAAGTCAGCAGGAAATGATTGAAATAGACCGTCTCAAAAAAGAACTGATTGACACCAAATACGATGCACTGACCATTTCTTCGGAACTGACGGAAAAGAGTCGCCAGTCACGCATCGAAGAATATATTTCTTCAGAGGGTACTCCTCTGGAGACGGCTTCTACTCCACCCTATTTAATCAAAAAGGAGGATATTGAAAAATGATACCCGGACAGAAAAATATCATTTTACGCTATACGCTCATTGTTTTTATCATGGCACTGCTCGCCATTGCAATCATTGCAAAGGCTGCCATCATCATGTTTGCAGAGCGGCAATACTGGAAAGATGTAGCCGACCGTTTTGTGAAAGAAAACGTCGTAGTACATCCCACGAGAGGAAACATCATCTCGGCCGACGGCAAACTTATGGCCAGTAGTCTGCCTGAATACAAGATTTACATGGACTTCAAGGCCGGAGGAGAAAGGAAGGATACCATGCTGATGAATCACCTGACAGAAATCTGCGAAGGCCTGCATCAGATATTTCCGGACAAAAGCGTAAAGGAGTTTCGCCAGCACATTTTAAAAGGAAGACGACTGAAAAGCCGAAATTACCTTCTTTACCCACGCCGTATTTCTTACATAGAATATAAAGAAGCAAAACAGCTGCCGGTATTCAACCTCAGCAAATATAAAGGAGGATTCCATGAGCTGGCATTCAACCAACGGAAGAAACCATTCGGTTCACTGGCGGCACGTACCTTGGGCGACATGTATCCCGACATGGAATTAGGTGCCAAAAATGGCCTTGAACTTACATACGATTCCATCCTTCGCGGACAAGACGGTATCACTCATCGCCAAAAAGTGATGAACAAGTATCTGAATATCATTGACAAACCGGCCGTAGACGGTTGTGATGTCATCACCACCATCGATGTCGATATGCAGGATATTGCAGAAAAGGCCCTCGTAGACCAATTAAAGACCCTCAACGCAGTGTTCGGGGTAGCCATCGTGATGGATGTAGCTACCGGAGAGGTAAAAGCCAACGTAAATATGACACGGGCTGGCGACGGCAATTATTATGAAATGAGAAATACGGCAGTCAGCAACTTGATGGAACCGGGATCTACTTTCAAGACCGCTTCTATCATGGTAGCCTTGGAAGATAAATATATCACTCCAGACTATATGGTGGATACGGGCAACGGTGTGGTCAACATGCACGGAAGCAACATGAAGGACTGGAACTGGTACAAAGGCGGATACGGAGAAATAGATGTGACCCGCATCATGGAAGTTTCATCCAACGTAGGCGTTTCGACCATCATCGATAAATTCTACGGTCAGAATCCCCAGAAATTCATCGATGGGCTGAGAAGAATGAGCATCGACAAACCTCTAAACCTGGGGTTTGCGGGAGAAGCCAGTCCGCGCATACTGGGACCTAAAGAGCGGTATTTTGCCAAGACAACCCTCCCGTGGATGAGCATAGGCTACGAAACAATGATTCCTCCTATTTATATATTGAACTTTTACAATGCCATTGCCAATAACGGAACCATGGTAAAACCCAAATTTGTAAAAGCAATCTCGAAGAACGGCGAAATCATCAAAGAATATCCGACAGAAATAGTAAACCCTAAAATCTGTTCCGATACCACACTTACCATGATTCAGGGTATTTTACGTAAAGTGGTTTCAGAAGGACTGGCCAAACCGGCCGGAAGCAAACAATTCAATGTTTCTGGTAAGACAGGTACGGCCCAGATTTCCCAGGGAAAAGCAGGATACAAGGCAGGAGGCGTAAGCTATCTGGTCAGCTTCTGCGGATATTTCCCCTCGGAGGCTCCCAAGTACAGCTGCCTGGTATCCATACAGATTCCGCACGGTCCTGCATCCGGCGGTTTACAGGCGGGTAGTGTGTTCAGCCGGATAGCCGAACGTATTTATGCCAAGCATCTGTATCAAAATCTGGCTTCGGCCAAAGATTCCACCTCTATATTCGTCCCTCATGTGAAAAACGGGGATTTACGAGAGGCTTCATACGTACTGCAAAGTCTGGACATCAAAAGCAACAGCGCCAGCATTCCCATTGGCAATTCACCCATTTGGGGAAGAGCCAACTGTAGCGACACTTATGCAGAACTGAAAAAGACACATACGGATAAAAGCCTGGTTCCCAATGTAAGAGGAATGGGAGCCAAAGATGCCGTATATCTGTTGGAAAGCAAAGGGCTCAGGGTTCGCTTATCCGGTACAGGAAAAGTAATAAAGCAAAGCCTCAACGCAGGCTCTTATTTACATAAAGGACAAACAATTACATTAACATTAGACTAAAAAGAGATGAGATTAGAAAATATCCTGAAAGCGGTCAATCCGCTCCAAATCATAGGTGAGACCAACTTGGAAGTTTCTGGAATCCACATGGATTCACGAATGGTGAAGAATGACTTCATGTTTGTGGCTGTAAAAGGCACACAAGCCGATGGACATAACTATATTCCAAAAGCCATTGAAAACGGGGCTACGGTCATTGTCTGCGAGCAACTGCCCGAAAAGCAGGAAGCTCACGTCACCTACATACAACTGGCAGACACGGAAGAGGCCGTAGGTAAACTGGCTACTACCTTCTACGGAGACCCGACCTCCAAACTGGATTTAATCGGTGTAACCGGGACCAATGGAAAAACGACCATTGCCACCTTATTATATACTATGTTCCGTTCGTTCGGATACAAGACCGGACTGGTATCTACCGTATGTAACTACATCGACGGAGAAGCTATCCCCACAGAACATACAACCCCCGACCCCATCACGCTCAACCAGCTATTGGGCCGCATGGCAGATGAAGGATGCAAATATGCCTTCATGGAAGTCAGTTCGCACTCCATGGTGCAGAAGCGCATCAGCGGCTTGCGATTTGCCGGAGGTATCTTTACCAATATTACCCGTGACCACTTGGACTATCACAAAACTTTCGAAAATTATCTGAAGGCTAAAAAGGCGTTTTTTGACGGCCTTCCTAAACAGGCGTTTGCCTTAACCAATGCGGATGACAAAAACGGATTGGTAATGACGCAGAACACCAAGGCCAAGGTGTCAACCTACTCCCTGCATTCATTGTGCGACTTCAAGGGGAAAGTACTGGAAGACAGCTTTGACGGTATGCTACTGGACATCAACAACCGGGAAGTAAACGTACAATTCATCGGACGCTTCAATGCCTCCAATCTGCTGGCCGTATATGGAGCTGCTTGCTTGTTAGGGAAAAAGCCGGAAGATGTATTGCTAAAACTCAGCATGCTACGCCCGGTTTGCGGACGTTTCGATGCCAAACGTTCTCCTAAAGGATACACCGCCATTGTCGATTATGCCCATACTCCAGATGCGTTGGTAAATGTATTGGACACCATTCACGAGGTACTGAGAGGAAGAGGCCATGTAATCACGGTGGTAGGTGCAGGTGGAAACCGCGACAAAGGAAAACGGCCGTTGATGGCACAAGAATCGGTAAAACGCAGCGATAAAGTCATCATTACATCAGATAATCCCCGGTTCGAAGAACCACAGGACATCATCAATGACATGCTGAGCGGGCTGAACAAAGAAGACATGAAAAAGGTAATCAGCATTGTAGACCGTAAAGAGGCTATCCGCACGGCCTGTATGCTGGCACAGCCACAAGACGTGATTCTGATTGCCGGAAAAGGACACGAAACCTACCAAGATGTCAAAGGTGTCAAATCACATTTCGATGACAAAGAAGTTTTGGACGAGATTTTTAAAGGAGAAGAATAAAAAAACGACGAAAAGACAATGTTATATTATCTATTTCAATATTTGGAGCAATTTGGTTTCCCGGGTGCACGAATGTTCGGCTATGTATCGTTCCGTTCGCTGATGGCTGTAATTCTGTCTCTACTGATATCTGCCATTTTCGGAGAATATTTTATCAATCTGCTCAAGAGAAAACAGATTACGGAAACGCAGCGTGATGCCTCTGTCGACCCTTTCAATGTAAAGAAGGTAGGCGTACCCACCATGGGAGGTATCATTATCATTGTAGCCATTCTGATTCCCTGCCTGCTGTTGGGCAAATTGCACAACATCTACATGATTCTGATGTTGGTCACAACCTTATGGCTGGGTACATTAGGCTTTTTGGACGATTACATCAAAGTGTTCCGGAAAGACAAGGAAGGGCTTCATGGGAAGTTTAAAATAATTGGTCAGGTAGGACTCGGACTCATTGTAGGACTGGCTCTCTACCTAAGTCCGGATGTCGTGATTCGGGAAAACATTGAAATCCAGCAAGACGGACGAGTGGTAGATGTGGTTCATAAACCTGTGAACGAGAAATCCACCAAAACCACCATTCCTTTCTTCAAGAACAACAACTTGGATTATGCTGATTTTGTGGGATTCTTGGGAGACCATGCACAAAAGGCGGGATGGATTGTATTTGTGCTGGTAACCATTTTTGTCGTGACAGCCGTATCCAACGGTGCCAACTTGAACGACGGCATGGATGGAATGGCAGCAGGAAACTCGGCTATCATAGGGGTGACCCTCGGCATATTAGCCTACGTGTCCAGCCACATAGAATATGCCGAGTACCTGAACATCATGTACATTCCTGGCAGTGAAGAGCTGGTAATCTTCATCTGTGCCTTCATCGGAGCCTTGATTGGTTTCCTTTGGTACAATGCCTTTCCGGCACAAGTGTTCATGGGCGATACGGGCAGTCTTACCATCGGAGGACTGATAGCCGTATTTGCCATTATCATACACAAGGAATTACTTATCCCTATTTTATGCGGTGTATTTCTGGTAGAAAACCTATCGGTTATCCTACAAGTCAAGTATTTCCAACGCGGCAAAAAGAAAGGTGTCAAGCAGCGTATCTTCAAACGTACGCCGATACATGACCATTTCCGCACCACATTGGCACAGCTTGACCCGAATTGTACGTATCTGGTCACACGCCCTCACAGCGTATTTCATGAATCCAAAATTACAGTCCGTTTTTGGATTGTAACCATTGTACTGGCAGCAATTACGATAATCACACTTAAAATCAGATAAAGCAATGGCAAGAATTGTCATCTTAGGAGCAGGAGAAAGCGGAACAGGTGCCGCTGTCCTGGCACAGAAAAAAGGTTTTGACACATTCGTTTCAGACATGTCCACCATCAAGGACAAGTATAAAACGATGTTGAACGAAAGAGGTATTCAGTGGGAAGAAGGTAAACACACAGAAGAGTTGATTCTGAATGCGGACGAAGTGATTAAAAGTCCGGGAATTCCGAATGACGCACCCATCATCTTAAAATTGAAGGATCAGGGTACTCCCGTCATTTCGGAAATTGAATTTGCAGGACGTTATACGAATGCAAAAATGATTTGCATCACCGGAAGTAATGGAAAGACAACTACCACTTCCCTGATTTACCATATCTTTAAGAAAGCAGGACTGAACGTGGGATTGGCCGGAAACATCGGACAAAGCTTGGCATATCAGGTAGCTGAATGTAATTTTGACTACTATGTCATCGAACTCAGCAGTTTCCAGCTCGACAACATGTATAAATTTCATGCCAACATCGCTGTACTGATGAACATCACTCCCGACCATCTGGACCGTTACGGCTATGAAATGCAGAATTACGTGGACGCCAAGTTCCGGATTATCCAGAACCAGACCAACGATGACGCTTTCATCTTCTGGAACGATGACCCCATCATACAAAGAGAACTCCACAAGTATGGCATTCACGGACAATATTTCCCGTTTGCCGAGAAGAACGAAGAAGGAGTAGCAGCGTTCACAGAAAAGGATAAGGTGTATTTCACCCGACCTATCGCCTTCAATATGGAAGAGGAAGAACTGGCCTTGACAGGAACCCATAATCTGTTCAATTCCATGGCAGCCGGCATATCGGCCAACATTGCAGGCATACGCAAAGAATGTATCCGGGAAGCATTGCACGATTTCAAAGGGGTGGAACACCGCTTGGAGAAAGTAACCCGCGTAAAAGGGGTAGACTATATCAACGATTCTAAGGCGACCAACGTCAACTCCTGCTGGTATGCCTTGCAAAGCATGAAAACCAAGACCGTCCTGATTCTGGGTGGAAAGGATAAAGGAAACGATTACAACGAAATCGCCGACCTGGTAAGAGAAAAATGCAGCGGTCTGATTTTCCTGGGACTTCACAATGAGAAACTGCATGCCTTTTTCGACAGCTTCGGTCTTCCCATCGCCGACGTGCAAAGCATGAAGGATGCGGTGGATGCCGCTTATAAAATGGCCCAAAAAGGAGAAACCGTTTTGCTCAGCCCTTGCTGTGCCAGCTTCGACTTGTTCAAAAGTTATGAAGACCGTGGCGACCAGTTCAAGGAATGTGTAAGAAACTTATAATATAACCAAGGAGTTAGAAACAACAAGTTTATGGATTTGCTAAAAAACTTTTTTAAAGGCGACAAGGCAATCTGGATTATTTACCTTTTCCTCTGCCTGATATCCATCGTAGAAGTATTCAGTGCGTCCAGTACCCTGACTTACAAGAGTGGGGATCATTGGGGACCTATCACCAACCACCTGACTTTGTTGATGGTAGGCACCATTGCGGTTTGGATTGTACACAATATTCCCTGCCGTTGGTTCAAGACATTCATAGTCTTGTTGCCTATCTCCTGGGTATTGCTGGCAGCCGTTTTCATTCTGGGCTCACTCACCAACGGCGCCAAACGATGGATTGACTTGGGATTTATCCAGTTCCAACCCTCGGAAGTAGCCAAGATGGGAACCATCATCACGGTTGCCTTCATCTTATCGCGCATGCAAGAAGAGAATGGAGCTAACAAGAAGGCTTTCAAATACATCTGTATCATCACCATTCTTACTTGCGGAATGATTGTCAGTGAAAACTTGTCCACCGCAGTGCTTCTGGCTGGAAGTGTATTCCTGCTGATGTTTGTCGGTAGAGTTCCTTTCAAACAACTTGGCATATTGGCCGGTATCGGCATAGCCTGTATTCTCATCGGAGTAGGAACCATCAAATACGTGCCTGGCGAAGCTTGGGATAAAATAGGGCTTCACCGTATGGTGACTTGGCAAAGCCGTCTGAACAACCATTTTGATGAAGCTGAGATTCCAGCTGCCAAGTTCGACATTGACAACGACGCCCAAATTGCTCATGCCAACATTGCTATCGCCAGCAGTAACATTGTGGGAAAAGGACCTGGAAACAGCGTACAGCGAGATTTCTTGTCACAGGCATTTTCGGACTTCATCTACGCCATCATCATTGAGGAATTGGGCCTCGTAGGAGGCGCCTTTGTCGCCGCCCTTTACATTCTCCTGTTGATGAGAATCGCAAAGATTGCCCGAAACTGCGACAAGTCGTACTACGTGTTTCTCATCACTGGAATCGGGATACTTCTTGTCATGCAGGCCACATTCAACATGCTGGTGGCCGTGGGTATCATGCCTGTCACCGGGCAACCTCTTCCCCTTATCAGCAAGGGAGGAACTGCCACATTGATAAACAGTGTGTATATCGGCATCATCCTCAGTATCAGCCGTTACGTCAATGACCTGAAGCAACGTCAAGAGGCAGAAGCACGGCTACAACAAGCCAGCCAGACACAAGAGGTTACACCAGCCAGCAATATCACTACACAAGAAGAGTCTGTTTAAAAGTTTATTTATAACTTTGCAGGAAATACTACAAAATATGGAAGAAAATTTACGCATCATAGTAAGTGGCGGTGGTACAGGAGGACATATCTTCCCGGCCATTTCCATTGCCAACGCAATCAAAGAACTACACCCCGAAGCTGAGATTCTGTTTATCGGAGCAGAGGGACGCATGGAAATGCAGCGTGTACCGGCTGCCGGATACAAAATTATCGGACTTCCGGTGGCTGGATTTGACAGAAAACATTTGCTGAAAAACGTCAGCGTACTCATCAAGCTGTTCAGAAGCCAGCTGATGGCAAGAAAAATCATCAAGAACTTCAAGCCTCACGCAGCTGTAGGAGTAGGTGGTTACGCCAGCGGACCGACATTGAAAGTGGCCGGCATGATGGGAATCCCTACCCTGATACAGGAACAGAATTCCTATGCAGGGGTAACGAACAAGCTACTGGCACAGAAAGCAGAAAAGATTTGCGTGGCCTACGAAGGGATGGAACGTTTTTTTGACAAGGACAAAATCATTCTTACAGGAAACCCAGTCCGCCAAGGATTGCTAAAGGAAAATATTTCACGGGAAGAGGCCATCCGTTCATTCGGCTTAGACCCGAACAAAAAAACCATCCTGATTATCGGAGGCAGTCTGGGAGCGCGTACCATCAACAACTGCATGATGCAAGGATTCAACAAAATGAAAGCATCCGGTGTACAATTCATTTGGCAGACGGGTAAAATCTATATCAATGAAGCCCGACAGGCCGTTAAGGCCTATGGCAGCCTGCCTATGCTGTACACGACAGACTTCATTTCAGATATGGCTGCAGCTTACAGCGCCGCCGATTTGGTAATCAGCCGTGCCGGAGCTGGCTCTATCTCAGAATTCTGCCTGCTGGGAAAACCAGTCATATTGGTTCCTTCACCCAACGTGGCAGAAGACCATCAGACCAAAAATGCTTTGGCTCTCGTGAACAAACAAGCAGCTCTTTATGTCAAAGATAGTGAAGCCACACAAACATTGGTCGATACAGCCATCGATACGGTAAGTAAACCGGACGTATTGGAAAACTTAAGCAAGAATATCAAAAAACTGGCTATCAAGGACTCTGCAAACATCATTGCACAAGAAGTCTGCAAGCTGGCATTAAAATACAAAGAAAGTCATGAACATTAATACTATACAAGCCGTCTATTTCATCGGAGCCGGAGGTATCGGAATGAGCGCTCTGGTACGTTATTTCCTTTCAAAAGGGAAAAAAGTAGGCGGTTACGACCGTACTCCAAGTGAGCTGACGGAAAGATTAATCCAAGAAGGAGCACAGATTCACTATGAGGAAAATGTAGCGTTAATTCCGGAAGCGTTCCTTCATCCGGAAACAACCTTAGTGGTATTTACTCCTGCCATACCAGCTACTCATAAAGAGTTGGTCTATTTTCAGGAACATCACTTTGAAATCCACAAACGTGCACAGGTATTGGGTATGCTGACTCAGACAGAAAAAGGTTTATGCGTAGCTGGAACGCATGGAAAGACTACCACCTCTACCATGGCTGCCTTCTTACTGGATCATTCCCACGTGGGCTGTAATGCCTTCCTGGGAGGAATTTCCAAAAATTATCAGACCAACCTGCTCCTGTCGGATAAGAGTGACTATGTAGTGATTGAAGCGGATGAGTTCGACCGTTCGTTCCATTGGCTCACTCCGTATGCCACTGTCATTACGGCTACCGATTCAGACCATCTGGACATTTACGGCACCCATGAGGCTTATCTGGAAAGTTTCCGTAAATATACCTCCCTCATCCGTCCGGACGGATACCTTATCATGAAGGAAGGTCTGGAGCTGCAACCAGACGTCAAACCCGGAGTCACAGTCTATACCTATTCCGCAGACAAAGGTGATTTCCACGCGGAAAATATCCGTATTAAGGACGGAGAAATCTATTTCGACTACATCTCTCCGTTAGGGAATATCGCCGACATCCAGTTAGGAGTACCTGTTTATGTCAACATTGAGAATGGAATTGCCGCCATGGCACTGGCACAAATAGGAGGAGCTACGACAGAAGAAATAAAGGCTGCCATGCCACAGTTCCGGGGAGTAGACCGTCGGTTTGACTTTAAGATAAAAAACGCACACATTGTCTTCCTGAGCGACTATGCGCATCATCCGGAAGAAATCCGTCAAAGTGTGACTTCTATCCGCCGTCTGTATCCCGACCGTAAAATCACCGCAGTGTTCCAGCCTCACCTCTACACACGCACCCGCGATTTCTACCAAGATTTTGCCCGCAGTTTATCTCTACTGGATGAGGTCATTCTGCTGGATATCTATCCGGCTCGTGAGGCCCCTATCCCCGGAGTCACCAGCCAACTCATTTATGACAATCTGCGGCCAAACATTGAAAAATGCATGTGTACCAAGGAAGAGCTGCTGGACGTACTGAAGCAGAAAAAGCTGGATGTACTCATCACACTCGGAGCTGGCGATATAGACAATTACGTTCCACAAATTTATGATTTACTGAAAGATAGATGATTAAACGAATTTTCATACTCTGTATTCTGTTAGTAGTTTCGGCCTACCTGGTTGTAGCCGTAACTGTATTCAACCACCAGCCTGAAAATCAGGTCTGCAAGGGTATGAAATTGGTTGTCAAAGACAGTATTGACTACGGCTTCATCACTGACAAAGAGGTAAAAAAGCTTCTTACGGAAAAAAATCTTTACCCGGAAAAGAAACGTATCGGTACAATCAATGTACGCCAGCTGGAAGAGACCCTTTCCAAACATCCCTTCATCAGCAAGGCTGAATGTTACCTTACGTCGGGAGGGAAAGTAGGTATCGAAATCTACCAGCGGATTCCGATACTCCGAGTGATGAGCAGCAATGGCGACAATTACTATATCGACCAATCCGGTAAAATCATGAATGCAACCGGCAAGCCCATTCATGTGGCAGTCGCTACAGGTTTTATTGACCGTAAGTTTGCCCAAAACGAATTGTATGAACTGGGATTGTACCTCCAGCACAGTCCTTTTTGGAACGCACAAGTGGAACAAATCAACGTAACGCCCAAAAAAGAGCTGGAAATTGTACCACGAGTGGGAGACCATATTCTTTTTTTAGGGAAAGCCACTGATTTTGAAGAAAAATTCAGTAAATTGCAAACGTTTTACAGTAAAGTGCTAAACCGTATCGGCTGGAATAAATACGAACGGATCAGCATTGAATTTAACAATCAAATTATCGGAACAAAAAAAGAAAACTAAGATATGGCAGTAACAGATTTTATAGCAGCTATCGAACTGGGTTCGACCAACATCACGGGAATTGCCGGCAAAAAGAATGCTGATGGAAGTATCCAGATTCTTGCCTATGCCAATGCCCCTTCATCAGATTGTATCAAAAAAGGAGCCATCTTCAACTTAGATAAAACCACACAAATACTGGTTTCTGTCATTCAGAAACTGGAAAACGATTTGCAGGCTTCAATCAAGAAAGTCTACGTAGGAATTGGTGGGCAGTCCATCAGAAGCATGCGCAACCATGTCACCAAACAATTAGGAGAAGACACCAAAATCTCACAGGCGCTGATTGAATCGCTCATGGAAACCAACCGCGAAATTTCATTGGTCGACCAAGAGATTCTGGATGTAGAACCTCAGGAATACAAAGTGGGGAACAATCTCCTGACTGAACCTGTCGGTATCTCTGCCGACCGTATTGAAGGACGTTATTTGAATATCATCGCACACCACACACTGAAAGCAAGAATCGCGCAATGCTTCAAACAAACGAAGTATGAAATTGCCGACTACTTCCTGTCGCCAGTGGCTACTGCCAACGTCGTATTGACTGACAGTGAGAGACGTTCAGGCTGTGCACTTGTAGATTTAGGAGCAGACACCACTACCGTGGCTGTATATAAGAACAATATCCTGCGCCATCTGGCAGTAATTCCATTGGGCAGCAACAACATCACAAAAGACATCTGCAGTCTGCAAATTGAAGAAGAGGATGCCGAACAGCTGAAACTCCGTTACGGGTGTGCCCTCACTCCTCCTGCTGAAGAGGAAGAACAAGCCAATGAACAGGAATATACCATCGAAGGTAAATGCACAATCCCGGCTCATAAGCTGGAATATATCGTGGAAGCCCGTGTCAATGAAATTATTTCCAACGTATGGAACCAGATTATGGTATCCGATTACGGTGATAAATTGCTCGCAGGACTGGTGCTGACAGGAGGAGCATCCAACATGCCTAACATCGACGAAGCCTTCAAACAGATTACCAAAATTGAAAAAATCCGTATCGCGAAAGGCTGTAACATTGCATTGGATGGCGCTATCCAGCTGCCCAAGAACGGTACCAAGAACACACTTATCGGCTTGCTGGCAGAAGGAAAAGAAAATTGCCTTAAAGTAGATCCACGGAAGGGCCATCAACTTGACTTCATTGATGACTTAAAAGAAAAAGAAGCAGAAGCCAAACGGAAAGAAGCGGAACGTCTCAGGGCAGAAGAGGAAAGACGCAAAGCCGAAGAGGAAGCGGAACGTCTCCGGAAAATCAATGAAGAAAAGAAACGTCAGGAAGAGGAACGCAACCGGAAACGCTTGGAAGAATATACTGCATACGTAGAAGAAGCCCGGCTGCAATTGAGCAAGAAGAAATACAAGGCAGCTTTAAAAGAAGTGGAAAATGCACGACGCATGCATCTTGCTGAAAAGGAAGAAGAGTTGAACGAACTGGAAGCCAAAATCAACAAAGAAAAGAAGGAAAACAGCTGGTTCGACATTTTCGCAAAGAAAGTAACCAACCTTTCTGATGAGATTTTAAAAGATAACTGATTACTCACATAAATAGATAGAATTATGTCAGACGAAACAATGGTACCTTTCGATTTTCCGAAAGACTCTCCACATATAATAAAAGTAATTGGTGTGGGTGGCGGTGGTGGCAATGCCGTCAACCACATGTACAAAGAAGGTATCCATGATGTGACATTCGTGGTCTGCAACACGGATAACCAGGCTTTGGAAGAATCTCCCGTCCTGCGTAAGCTCCAGTTAGGTAGTGAAGGACTGGGAGCTGGAAACCGCCCCGCAAAAGCACGGGCTGCCGCAGAAGAAAGCATCGAAGATATCAAAAATATGTTGAACGACGGATGCCGCATGGCATTCATCACCGCAGGTATGGGAGGAGGAACCGGAACAGGTGCCGCTCCTATCATCGCCAAGACGGCAAAGGATATGGGCATCCTGACCGTAGGTATCGTGACCATCCCGTTCTTGTTCGAAGGCAACAAGAAAATTGACCAAGCACTCGACGGTGTGGAAGAAATGAGCAAACACGTGGATGCCTTGCTGGTCATCAACAACGAACGCCTGCGTGACGTGTATTCTGATATCAGCGTCATGAATGCTTTCGGAAAGGCAGACGACACCTTGTCCATCGCCGCCAAGAGCATTGCCGAAATCATTACCCTGCGAGGTATCATCAACTTGGACTTCAACGATGTGAAAACAGTGTTGAAAGACGGTGGAGTGGCCATCATGAGTACCGGATACGGTGAAGGAGAAGGAAGAGTGACACAGGCCATTACCGATGCGCTTCACTCTCCGCTGCTGAACAACAATGATATTTTCAACTCCAAGAAAGTATTGTTCGTCATTACTTACAGCCCCAACAGCGAACTGATGATGGGTGAAATGGACGAAATCCATGAATTCATGAGCAAGTTCGGAAAAGACGTAGAAACCAAGTGGGGTCTTTACACCGACGAGACACTGGAAAATCAGGTGAAATTCACCATTCTGGCCACGGGATTCGGCATCAAAGACGTACCGGGCATGGACAATGTACTCAAACAACGTTCGCTGGAAGAACAGAAACGTCTGGACGACCTGGAAGAAGAGGAACAGAAAAAGGACGAACGCCGCAGCGATTACTACGGAAAAAGCATCCTGAAAAGCAGTATGCGGAAGAAACGCCCAAATATCTATATTTTCAGTCAGGAAGACCTTGCCAATGACGACATCATCAGCATGGTAGAAACCACTCCGACTTACAAGCGTACGAAAATGGAACTGGAAAATATCCGTTCCAAAGCCAGCACGGAAGAAAAGGTCACCCCGGAACCGGAAACCGCCAACACGGCCGGCTCCATGACCATTACCTTCTAACCCAGAAATAGAATGACATTTTAAAACAATATAACGAATATGGATTTATTTGATCAGATTAGCAACGATATCAAAGAGGCCATGAAAGCCAAAGACAAGGTGAGACTGGAAACCTTGCGCAACATCAAGAAATGTTTCCTGGAAGCAAAAACCGCTCCGGGAGCCAACGACACACTGACCGATGATGCCGCCTTGAAAATCATGCAGAAACTGGTGAAGCAAGGAAAAGACTCAGCAGCTGTATATGAAGAACAAGGACGTGCCGACCTGGCCGAAGAAGAAATGGCTCAGGTACGTGTCATCGAGACTTATCTGCCCAAACAGCTTTCTCCGGAAGAACTGGAAGCCAAACTGAAAGACATCATCGCCCGCGTAGGTGCTACCAGTGGAAAAGATATGGGAAAAGTAATGGGTGTAGCTTCCAAAGAACTGGCCGGACTGGCTGAAGGACGCGCCATTTCTGCCAAAGTAAAAGAATTGCTGGGATAAAATCCTCCCCATACAGATTCTAACGGGATGTATTTTCGAGAAAAGAGAATGCATCCCGTTTTTTTGTACCCTGCTGTACAGCCTCAACCGAACAAATCCTTCAGTACATCGAGTGATTTCAATTCCGGGAAATCCGGCAGATGCAGACGGTAATATTCCATCATCACAGCCAGACAACGCTGGCGTTCCAAGCGGTTCATCCCAAAGAGGAACATCGTGTCGTAGTTCATACGGGCCAGCTGACAGATATGCGAAGCTTCCTCCGGCGAAAGCGACATGCCGTGCAGAGGTTTGGTCGCCACAAAACAAGCATTCAGCATGTCAAACCAGTCTCCTTCCCGATAATCTTCCAAGTTGGGATAAAAGCCCAAGAAACGCGACAACCGAATCAAGAAAACCAGATGAAAATTGGCAAAGTCCGCCCGACAGGCATCCAACCAACGGATAGAAGACGACAAATATGCAAAGAGCGGCTCGTTCTTGCCTTCCTCACGCAAGGCATGTGCCAAGAACTCCGCCAAGAACATGGCGATACCCAATTTATACGGGTCGTATGGCACAGACTCCAGCGGATAAGCCAATCGGGCTTCCTTTACGGAAGGAAGGGCCGTCCGCGAACGCACATCCGCCTCCACCTCCACCAGCGAAAGAGGACGGAACAATACCCCGTTCACCAACGACTTACGCGAACGTACAGCCGGTATCAAGAACGACATACTTCCGTTTTCCCGGGTGTAAATACGCACAATATTCGATTTGTCGCTGTATTTCACCACGTGCAGTACCACACCTTCCAGCTTTTGCAACATATCTTCCAAACTAAACGTTTTTTATCGGCACCCGCACACTTCCCGGAACAACCGAATCACCTTCTCACGATCCTCCCGGCGCACCGTCAAGGTCACCCTTCCCGCTCCTTCCTCCGAAGAAACCATCAACACGGGAATGTCTTTCAGCAACGACACCAGATTCTGCTCCGCTTTCTCACTGTAAGTATCCGCATCCTCCTGTACGCAAATCACCTCTACGTCACGTTCCAACGCCACTTCGGCAAATGAAGAAAGTTCCTTGAAGACCTCTTCCAGGCTGTCATGTTCACCCCCCGTCACTACGGAAAAACTTCCGGCAGAAGAAGCCATGGCAAAAACAGGTATCTCATGCTGGGTCAATACCCCTATCGCGCGCTCCAAAAAACGGAAAGAAGCCACCGCCTCCAATGTCCGCAGACGCATATAAACCAACTCCTTACAGGATTCCAGTACCTCACATGGAACGAATTCCCCACTCTTGCCGTCCAACGACGCCATACAAACCTTTCCGTCGTAAACGCCTACAGACTTCAATTTATAGCCTTTCATTTCTCAATCTACCTTAATATAATATCTTTTAGGGGTGAAAGTTAGAAAAAGTCCTTATACTAAACAAACAAAATCCATAAAGATTTCTCTGTCCCACAGTGTGGGATACAAAAACCACAGTGTGAAATACATATCCCGCAGTGTGGGATACAAATTTCACACTGCCGTACAGAGAATAAAGAATGATGTCCGGGAAAATACACCCTAGAGATTGCATAAATTCTCCCAGACCGAACAAATCACCACAATTTACGGGCCTCTCCCAGCCCCATTCCTTCCCGTTTCGAAGGAAAATCACGTCTGAACCCACAAAAAAAATCAGGAATGTTTTGGAGTTTAGAAAATTCTTCCTACCTTTGCATCCGCAAACGAGAGATAAGTATCCTCGTAAAGAATCAGGAGGTCTTCCTGAGACAAAGGATGGCCCGTTCGTCTATCGGTTAGGACGCAAGATTTTCATTCTTGAAAGGGGGGTTCGATTCCCCCACGGGCTACATAATAAACAGAAATCACGAACAATATTAAAGATTAGTCGAGATGGCAAATCACAAATCATCTATTAAGAGAATCAGACAGGAAGAAAAAAGAAGACTTCACAACAGATATTATGCGAAGACAATGCGTAACGCAGTGAAGAAACTTCGTGCAACTACAGACAAAGCTGAAGCTGTTGCATTGTATCCTAGTGTACAGAAAATGTTGGATAAGCTGGCTAAGCGCAACATTATCCATGCGAACAAGGCTGCTAACTTGAAGTCTAAACTGGCTGCTTATATCAGCAAATTGGCTTAAGTTTACACTTGACGTAAGAAAGATATTAAGGCTGGATGTCATCATCTGGCCTTTTGTCGTATCTACCCGCCTCATGCCTTTTTCACGATTTTTAGAGTGCTGAAAATCGGTTCGTAACAGTTTTTTTAGTATCTTTGAAAGCTTAAAAAAACGAAGAAAAAACATGAGTGAAGAACTGACACAGAACAGCGGAAGCAACTACTCGGCCAGCAGTATCCAGGTACTGGAAGGACTGGAGGCCGTTCGTAAACGCCCCGCCATGTATATCGGCGATATCAGCGAAAAAGGCTTGCATCACCTGGTCTACGAGGTAGTGGACAACTCCATTGACGAAGCCCTTGCCGGTTATTGTACACATATAGAAGTAACCATCAACGAAGACAACTCGATTACCGTACAGGACAACGGTCGCGGTATCCCGGTCGATTTCCACCAGAAAGAAAAAAAATCAGCCCTCGAAGTCGTAATGACAGTCCTCCATGCCGGAGGTAAGTTCGACAAAGGTTCTTACAAGGTATCCGGAGGTTTGCACGGAGTCGGCGTTTCGTGTGTAAACGCCCTGTCTACTCACATGACGACCAACGTATTCCGCAACGGAAAAGTGTACCAGCAGGAATATGCCTGTGGAAAGCCGCTGTATCCCGTGAAGGAAGTCGGCACGACCGACATCACCGGTACCCGTCAGACGTTCTGGCCCGATGCCAGCATCTTCACCGTCACCGAATATAAATACAGCATCCTGCAGGCCCGCATGCGCGAACTGGCCTACCTGAACAAGGGTATCACCATCACGCTGACCGACAAGCGCGTGAAGGAAGAAGACGGTTCCTACAAGCAGGAAGTGTTCCACTCCGAGGAAGGAGTGAAAGAGTTCGTGCGTTTCCTGAACTCCAACAATACTCCGCTCATTGACGACGTCATCTACCTGAACACGGAAAAACAGGGAATTCCCATCGAATGTGCCATCATGTACAACACGGGATTCCGCGAAAACCTACATTCGTATGTGAACAACATCAACACCATCGAAGGAGGTACGCACGAAGCAGGTTTCCGAATGGCCCTGACCCGCGTGCTGAAGAAATACGCCGAAGAAAGCAAGGCGCTTGAAAAAGCCAAAGTGGAAATTTCCGGAGAGGACTTCCGCGAAGGGCTGATTGCCGTGATTTCGGTCAAGGTGGCCGAACCGCAGTTCGAAGGCCAGACCAAGACAAAGCTCGGCAACAACGAAGTGAGCGGTGCCGTAAACCAGGCGGTGGGCGAAGCCCTGACCAACTATCTGGAAGAACATCCGAAAGAAGCTAAAATCATTGTCGATAAAGTGGTACTGGCTGCCACCGCACGTGTGGCTGCCCGCAAGGCCCGCGAATCGGTTCAACGCAAGAGCCCGATGGGCGGCGGCGGACTGCCGGGCAAGCTGGCCGACTGCTCCAGCCGTGTGGCAGAAGAATGTGAACTGTTCCTCGTCGAGGGTGATTCGGCCGGTGGTTCTGCCAAGCAGGGACGAAGCCGTCAGTTTCAGGCCATCCTGCCGCTGCGCGGTAAGATTCTGAACGTAGAAAAAGCCATGTGGCACAAGGCATTTGAAAGCGACGAAGTGAACAACATCATCCAGGCACTGGGGGTACGCTTCGGAGTGGACGGAGAAGAAGACAGCAAGAAAGCCAACATCGACAAGCTGCGCTACCACAAGGTCATCATCATGACCGATGCCGATGTCGATGGTTCTCACATCGACACCCTTATCATGACACTGTTCTACCGCTACATGCCCGAAGTCATCCAAGGCGGGCACCTGTACATCGCCACTCCGCCGTTGTACAAATGCAGCAAAGGAAAAATCAGTGAATACTGCTATACGGACGAAGCCCGTCAGGCCTTCATCCAGAAATACGGAGACGGAAGCGAACAAGGCATCCACACCCAGCGCTACAAAGGTTTGGGTGAAATGAACCCGGAACAGCTGTGGGAAACCACCATGAATCCGGAAACCCGTATCCTGAAACAAGTGAACATTGAAAATGCGGCCGAAGCCGACTACATCTTCTCCATGCTGATGGGCGACGATGTAGGCCCGCGCCGTGAATTTATTGAGAAGAATGCGACGTATGCAAATATCGACGCATGATTCCATTTTTTCTTAATTCATTATTTTAAATCCAGCCTCACATCTTACAGAGGGAAACTCCGGATTCCGAAAGGACATCCGGAGTTTTTTTATTTGCACAACTCCATGAGATTCATTATTTTTGAGCAGAACAAATAGCCACAACTAATACATAAGATATGAAAATTACTTTTCGCATACAATACCGCACGGTCTGGGGAGAAAGCCTTTGCATCTTCCTCAATCAGCAACAGATACAACATACCGTGGAAATGACCACACGTAACGGAGAGGAATGGACGGGTGAAGCGAACTTCGACTTTCTTTCCTCTGAGCCCATCACCTACCGCTATGCCGTCAGCCTGCACGGGAAGGTGGTGCGGAAAGAGTTCGGAGCCATCCCCCACTCTTTTTACCCGGGCAACGTGCAACAACAGCATTATCTCATTGAAGACTGCTGGAGAGACCTGCCACAGAACGCTTATCTCTATACCTCGGCTTTCAACCACACATATACGCTGGAACAACCGTCCAAACTGTCCGACAATGCCGGGCGCTGCATCACTTTCCGGGCGCTCTGCCCGGGACTGCGGAACCGGAAACAACAACTGGGAGTCATCGGAAGCTGTGCCGCTCTGGGTAACTGGGAATATTGCCGCCCGCTGCGGATGAAGGAAGTGCAGCCCAATGTATGGCACCTGACGCTGGATGCGTCCACCCTGCAGTTCCCTTTTGAATACAAGTTCGTGGCACTGCAAGAAGAAACAGGAGCCGTAGAACGATGGGAAACACGTCCCAACCGCACCTTCCCTCTCCAGCCGTTGCAGCGCGGAGAGACTTATCTGCCCATGGAGACGGAAGTATTCTTTGACGACACTCCCCACCGGATTGCCGGCTGCGCCATCCCCGTATTCTCCCTCCGCTCGGAAGGAAGCTGCGGCATGGGTGACTTCGGCGACCTGAAGATGCTGATGGACTGGGCGTACGAGACCAAGCAGAAAGTCATCCAGATTCTTCCCATCAACGATACCACGCTGACGGGAAAGTGGACAGATTCTTATCCCTACAACAGCATCTCCATCTATGCGTTCCACCCGATGTACATTGACCTTCGCCAGCTCCCGCCGCTTCACAACAAGAAAGCGGCCGAAGCCTTCGAAAAGGAACGGCTCAAAGTAAATTCTTTCTCCATGATGGATTATGAACAGTCCACCCAACTGAAGCTGGACTACCTGCACCAGATATACAAACAGGAAGGAAAGAAGACACTCGCCTCGGAAGATTTCCTGGACTTCTTCCGCCACAATGAAGAATGGCTGCGTCCGTACGCCGCCTTCTGTTACCTGCGCGACTTGTACGGCACCCCCGACTTCAACCAGTGGCCGACCTACCGCACCTATCAGGCAGACGAAATAGCGCAACTGTGTACCTCCGGACACAAAGCTTATCCGCAGATAGCTTTCTATTACTACCTGCAATACCTGCTTCACGTTCAACTGCTGGCAGTGAGCACCTACGCGCGCCAGAAAGGCATCCTGCTGAAAGGGGACATCCCCATCGGCATCAGCCGCACCAGCGTGGAAGCATGGGTAGAACCTCATTATTTCCACCTCAACGGACAGGCCGGCGCTCCCCCCGACGATTTCTCGGTCAACGGACAGAACTGGGGATTCCCCACCTACAACTGGGAGGTCATGGAAAAGGACAACTACCGCTGGTGGCGCCGCCGCTTCTCCAAGATGGCCGAGTATTTCACGGCCTACCGCATCGACCACATTCTGGGCTTCTTCCGCATTTGGGAGATTCCCGACCATTCCGTACACGGACTGCTCGGCCAGTTCTCGCCGTCTCTTCCGCTCAGCGTGGACGAAATCAAGAGTTTCGGCCTCAATTTCCAGCCCGACCTCATGACCCATCCGTTCATCGACGATAGCGTATTGGAGAAACTCTTCGGCGCACAAAGCGACATGGTGCGGAACACCTTCCTGGAACCTGTGGCAGAAGGGCGCTATGCCATGCGTCCGGAATTTGACACCCAACGAAAAGTGGAAGCCTGGTTCGGCGACAAGCACGACGAAGAAAGTCTGAAGCTGAAGGAAGGTCTCTACACCCTCATCAGTGACGTGCTCTTCCTCCCCGATCACCACGACCCGGAGAAATACCATCCGCGCATTGCCGTGCAGCATGACTTCGTGTTCCAGCAGCTGAGTTCCAAGGAACAGGAGGCCTTCAATCACCTGTACAACCACTACTATTATCAACGGCACAACGAGTTCTGGTATCAGGAAGCGATGAAGAAATTACCGGTTCTCACGCAGTCCACTCCGATGCTGGTCTGCGGTGAAGACCTCGGCATGGTGCCCGAATGTGTGCCTTGGGTCATGAAACAGCTGCAGATTCTGTCGCTCGAAATACAGCGCATGCCCAAAAAGATGAACGAGGAATTCGGACACACGGAAAACTATCCCTTCCTGTCGGTATGCACCATCGGCACCCACGACATGTCTACCCTGCGTGGCTGGTGGGAAGAAGACCCGGCGCGCACCGAACGCTTCTATCACAACGAAATGCATCACATGGGAGCCATTCCGTCACCTGCTCCCGGATGGCTTTGCAAAGACATCGTATTCAATCACCTGAAAAGTCCGTCCCTGCTTTGCATACTGGCCTGGCAGGATTGGATGAGCATTGACGAACGCCTGCGCAATCCGGAGGTAGAAGCCGAACGTATCAACATTCCGGCCCATCCACGGCATTACTGGCGCTGGCGTATGCATCTCACTCTGGAGGAACTGCTCAAAGAAAAGGAACTCAACCAGACCATCCGCGAACTGATTGAAGACAGCGACAGAGAATAACAGTCCTATCTATAAACGAAGTGTCCCCGAAGCCTTTATGCAGACTTCGGGGACACTTCGTTTTTCCCACACCAGAAATTTATTTCTTGTTTCCCAACAGGAACTCATCGATGGCCTTCTTCAAGGCATCCTTCGGCATGGCACCCTGAGACACCTGCGGCGTGCCTTCTGCCGGAATAAACAGCAAGGTCGGAATGCTGCGGATACCGAAAGCGGCGGAAAGTTCCGGCTCCTTGTCTGTATCGATCTTATACACCACAATCTTGCCTTTGTATTCTCCTGCCAGTTCCTCCAGTATCGGAGCCACCATCTTACAAGGGCCGCACCAAGTGGCATAGAAATCCACGATAGCCGGCAGCTTGCCTTCGTATTTCCATTCCTTAGGATTTTTCTCGTAATTATACACCTTGGTCAGAAACTCGGCTTTAGTCAGGTGAGTCACGTTGCTCTGTTCCGCTGTACTCTCCTGTGCCTTTGACTGAGGGTCTTTTGCGGCGTTACTTCCACAAGCCGGAGTAAGCAAGGCCGCTGTCAAGAGCATCAACAATATTCTTTTCATAAATCACACTAATAATGAGGGTTATTGATTACATACTATTCTCCGTGTGCAAAAATAGCATCTTCTGTAATAAGAACAAATTTTGAATGAAACAAATTAGGAAGGGTAGTCATTTATAACGTTTGTTGAGACAAAAAATCCAGACAATATCCGACTTTCCACATGTCTTTGATATTGTCTGGATTTACAGAAAGTTCTTTCTGGCTATCTTTTGTTTAATATTCTTCCTCGTTGAAGAGTTGTGTCTCATTTGATTATCAATCAATTATATTTCAAAGAATGATTTTTAGCCAAACAAACCACGCCATCTGAGGCTATCAATGGCAAAGATATGTGTTTTTTGACAAACAAATGAAAACAAGCACAACTTTTTGCTATACACAAGGAAAAATCATTGCCCATGTTTTTTCTTTCCCTTATTTAATAGTAGTTTGTTCGTTCCAACGAACGAAATTATCAGCTAAGACTTCTAATCATATTTTCAACATGATTCATGCGAAATACATAGTCATACCTTTCTGATAAAGGTTCAAGCTCTTTTGTCAGAGTTTCAAACGAAGGTTTACCGAATAGCACAGCCAGGCTATCTACTGCTTTTTGCAAGCGTTTACCCAATATGCGTATAGTTTCAATGTGAGAAAGTCTATTAAATAAGGTCCCATATAATATTGCATATTTCATAGAACGAGACGAAACTTTATTGAAATTCTCATCTCTTTGTGCTGGAAGTTTCATTGTATTGCAAAACTTTACAAATTTTTCCAATGAGTCAAGACCAACGTTACTTATGCTCCTTTCCAAACTATCATAAAACTGTTTCTGAGAAAAGTTTCTTGATGAATAGGGTATTTGGTCAAATTTATAACGAAATTTATTAAGATAACATATCTCCATTGCAGCAAACATAGACAGAGAAAAGAAGTTTAAGTCATCTCTAGTTATAACGCCATCACCTGTAGCTTTTACCTGCTCGTATCGCTTACTTATCATCTTCTGATATTTCATTAACAAAGATGTTGATAATTCACCATAACCTTTTAACAGTTGCTTGCTGAGGAAGATATCCTCCTGTTCTTCTATTTCTCTATTATTGCTTGTTTCTGCCGAGCCTTCTTCCTCTTCATCAATGATCGCATCATCTATCGAACGAATCTTTTTTCTAATACTCTCCTCAATACATTCAATCAGTCTTGATGTACGATCTATTTGGAAAATCCTGCTACTCTTTGCATCGTCATTGTCATATTCCGAATTGTATTTTATTTCGGGCAAAGATAAATCAGATTGCCTTTTATCTTCTGATGAAACTTTAATCTTTGGAGAAACTTTTTCACCAGCATCATTAACTAAGTCCCACATTACATCAGATAGCATATCAGCAACCTCCATACCATCATATCCTTCATTCTCAATACGAGAAATGAATCTATTAAGATTACGACTCATTTTCGACGGATTTGTTGTGGCTAAGAACTCAGTCCAATTGACGAACAGCTTATTAGATATAGATTTCTTGTCTTTATCCACTAAATAACATGTATATTGAGTTTTTGCTAACTTTATATCAGTACTATATCTATTGCCTTTATCATGTTTAAGTTCACTTACAAGAGTCTCAATTCCATTGTCGATAGACAGTAGTACTCCATCAGGAATCTCCTCATTGCTATAGACATTTAATTTACCTGATTCGTAATAAGCGGATAATAGTCTTAATCGTCTTCCAGTTTCAGAAGGAGCTTCATTAGAATGTTTGGATCTATTAGTTGGCACATCTATTCTTTTCTTGGTTTTCAGACCAAGTGTAGATAGAAAATCTTGCTTTGTCGAATGATACAAGACTCCAAACTCTTCATTTATGCCTCTGTGAGTTATTGTTCCAAGTCCGGCTAATGTTGCATTTGCACTGCCAACCATACAATATTCAGCATCATTAGTCTTAAAGTGCAAAACCTTTGCATGCAATTGACGTTCATATGTTTTAAAAGCTATTTCACCCCTTTTTGTTTCGCTGAAATCATAAAAATGAATACTACTATTTGGAAGCATTCCGCTTGGTGGCAAAGCACAATCTTGGTGAATCAAAACATTCACCGTTGAGTTCGGACAAAGTTGGGATAATGTAATCAATGATTCTCCACATTCATCAAAATATGGACTGAGAAGTGTTATAGTCTGCACCTCATTTAATGGCACTAAATTTGAAATTTGTTGTAAAATCCCAGACTGAGAATCATTATACAGTAAAGCAGCATTTAACCCTTCTTGTACCTTGCACATACTATGAGGCACAATATTGAAAGAGGAATCTAAAAATGTACAATTTTCAGGAATCTCACGAAGAATTCTATTATGATCATAGTCGTTACATTGCTTTGTAAATCGGCAGAGATACTGCCAACATTCTTCAATGAGAGGACGATGCGTCGTATCAGTCTCATCTATCATAAAACCTGTAAATGCCTCATGATTTTTTCCATGTCCTGTAACTGTTAGATTACCAGTACCAAACACAACCAATACAGCGTCATCTCCTACAAAGAAATTAATCTTAGGATGAAAAGCTCCGACAGCACTTATAGATGTAATGGAGTACTCCTTACCAATATGTCTCATATAAATAGGAGATACATATTCCATAGATTTATCCATTTGATTGGTATCGGCAAACACATTTATGCTACATACTTGCTTACGATGAAGCATGTTCAATAATTGATTATCGAAATGTATCAAATCTATGGCATAAGTAGTCAATACAGCTGAATGATATTTGCCATTTTTGCCGCCGCTAGGAATATCCAATAATATTGCATGCTCATTCTTTTCCATAATTCTCAATGAATTGTGATGCTATCTCAGTTAGTGTATTATCTTCATCAAGATAACCCATGTCTTGTAAAAAATTAAATAGAGAATCAATACGTGGCGATGTTTCAACTGGATACCGCTGCTCTATTAAAACAATCCGTCCATCCTCAAGAATAAACTTTCTTAGGTCTGAATTATTCTTTCCCATTTTAGCAATGGCGACCACAGTATGCTCCTGCATTATTTGCACTATCAGAGATTCTATAAAACCGGATATAGAGAATGACAGATAACGCTCCACATAAGATCTTAACCCTTCACTGAGTATACCTCGCTGACGTTTCAAGTCATTTTCCCCTTCAAACTCCTCTATATCTTTTGTGTTATTCTCAAATTCAGTATAAAGTCTCAACATGAGTCTTATTGCATGTGCTGCTGCAGAAATATAATCTTGTTTACTGACGTAATCCCTTAATTCATCATAGATTATATTTATATTATCACTCACATTTTTCCTCCATTCGTCAAGAGAGTTATAATTCATCTCTTTCTCTATAACCGACAATAAAGATTGTTTAATATCTTGAGAAAGTAGTGCTATTGGAGGATTGTGTAATTCATGAGTTTTGTAGAGTATTAAACAAAAGAGCAAGTCAATACTATAATGCAAACCTTCACATAAATAATAGAAATACCACCCAAATGCGGCCTGTAAATTACCGTCTTCAGTTATATGCAAAAAACGATTCTTTACGAACTCCTGAATCTCTACACCATTTGAAATATCATTTAGGAGCAAATAGATTGTTTCTCTTCGCAAGGAAGAGTCCTCGTCACTTTTCGTAAGCAAATTATTTAAGAACAGCCATTCCTCAGAGCCTACAATTATGCGATGTATTGCTAAAGATTGTAAGTCTTCTATTGCTTCTTCTTTAAGACTTCCATCCAGAATACATTTAAGAAATAATTTCCGGATGTTTTCATCAATACTATTTCTGACAGCATCAGCTAACTCTTTTCCTTTGTTACGAAGATAAAATCTGCCTTCTTCAATTTTTACAAGTTCATAATAAATAAGAGAACCAAGATAGTACTGGCCAAAAGCTCCACTCTTGAATGTCCAGTACTTATCTTTAGATTCATAATCAGCACCATCTGCAATATCATAAATACCATCCTCTATTTGCTTATATCTACCTTGTGAAACAAACAAAGCTCCAACCACAGAACCAACATTCTGTTCCTTCATAATTAGTGCCATTGCCAACTCTGCACGACGTATAAAATTATATTGATGCAGAGATATTTGACCAGCAACTTCAAGTTTGTCATATTCACTAAGTAGCCAACAATAAAGGCTGTAATAGCGGATGTGACGGGTTAGATTGGTGAGCCCAGGTAACAATTTGCTATAGGTTGCAATTGAACTATTCTGGATTCCCAATGGGTCACGCCCACCTTTGAAGCCATCGTTCGATGCCCAAAATACATTTGTGATTTCAGATTGCTTATATTGTGCCATTGTACAACAGATTGAACAAAACACTAATAGTACATCTCAATATATTGGTATGCACGTTCAAATACATCATTGTCTTTTATCTGATACTTAACCCAGAGGATAGCACGTAGTTTCTTTTTGATTTCTCTGCGGGCTGTTACACTTTGGAAAGCATCATTAAATTGACGTACAATGTTAACCACTTCATTATCTATATCATTTACAACTTGTTCAACGATAATAGGTGTGTCTTCGGTCTTTATACTTTGGAAAAGGTCTGTTAAGGCGGCACGAGCTTGAGCACGTTTATCCTGAGGTTCATCCTTTTTCTTTTCTTCTTCAAGCAAGTCTTTTGCTAATGCAAGAAGTTGTTTCAAGAAATCAATACTGCTGATCAGGTTTTGTTCCATTCGTTCTCGGAGTTCATCCAATTTCTCTGCAAATTTCTTGAAGTTAGGATCACCTTTGTGCTCGCCCAATCTCAATCGAAGTATTTTCTCTACTTCAACAATCTTCTTCTCACGTGCTTTTTCATCTTCAAGGACTGCATCTATCACATCGGCATCAACTACCAAATCCTCTAGTGGAGTACCAATGTCAATAGTTTCAATGTTGCGATGTATAATCTCTATGGTCTTAGCTCCAAGCAAAGTCCAGATAAGATTACCACCACTTACAGGACGCACACTTTGATACACTTGAGCCAACCAAGTATAATCATTTTGGTATTCGGCCAAACAAGCATCGGGAGAAACTATCTCCCACGCTTTATTGAGACGGGCAAAGTGGCGGCCAAAGTTTGTCTTCACACCATCATCTTTCAAGCATTGTTGAGCAGCAGTAAGCCCCTCCCATCCACCAATAGTTCTATCAACGCCAGGGAAGAACTCAATACATTGTTGCATGAATGTAGGTATAAGACTTTTGATTTCATCGATATTCTGAACAATGGTCTTAACTGTCTCTTCATCAAAAGCAAGACTCTTTGCAACATCCTCAAATACACCAACAAAATCAACAATCAATCCACATTTCTTATTCTCATTGTAGGTACGATTGGTTCTGCAAATAGCCTGCAACAAAGTATGATTCTTCATTGGTTTGTCCAAATACATACACTGGAGTATAGGTGCGTCAAAACCTGTTAGTAGTTTGCTTGTTACGATCACAAATTTTAGCGGAGACAATGGGTCTCTGAACTGATCAAGCAACTTCTTTTCCTCATCGCGACTACGCTTATATGCCTTATATTCATCTGCTTTATCTCCAGCAGTATGCATTATAATTGTTGTTTGGTCATCTGTGCCAAGAAGAGCATCCAAAGCCTTTTTATATTTGACGCAACATTCTCTATTGTAAACAACAACCTGAGCTTTCATGCCTGTTGGTTCCACATACTCTCTGAAATGAGAGACAATATACTTACAAACGTCATTGATTCTTTTTTCTGCAGTAAAGAATGCATCAACACTTGTTCTTCTTACCAATTCATTCTTGTCTTCTTCGCTAATCTGGTCGGTAAGTTCGTCAAACTCCTTTTGCAATTTAGCATCGTCCAAGTGCATCTCGACTGGAACGGTCTTGAAATTAAGTTCAAGAGTTGCCCCATCTGCTACTGAATTTTGGAATGTATATTTTGATATGTATCCATATTTATCCTCCTCGGCACCAAAACATGCAAATGTATTATGGTCATTACGGTTAATAGGTGTACCAGTTAATCCAAAGAAGAATGCATTTGGCAGTGCTGTGCGCATCTTTTTACCGAGGTCTCCTTCTTGTGTTCTATGAGCTTCGTCCATCAAGAGGATGATATTATCACGTTCATCAATTACCTCACCATCATTCAAATCACCAAACTTAAAGATGGTGGTTATCAAGATCTTTCTTTGATGGATCTTTTCCTCCAGTTCTTGTTTTGATGATATACTATCAATGTTAGGTATCTCTGCACGAGTGAAATCACCAGTAATCTGGTCTTCCAAATCAATTCTATCGTCCACAATCACTACTGTTGGCGCTTTTAGCACTTCCTGACGACGAAGTTTTTGAGCCGCAAATACCATCAACCACGACTTACCAGAACCTTGGAAATGCCAAATCAAACCTTTACGAGGGCCAGAGCCATTTATATATGTTGACAGAACACGTTGAACAATAGCTTCGCCACCCCAATATTGTTGGTAACGACATACAATTTTAATTTTTCTGCCTCCTGAGGTTCCTGTGAAAACAGAATAGAAACGATATATATCCAATAGTCTTTCAGGAGTCATCAATGATACATAGTTATGCTCAACATCCTCCAATGTACCATGCTTACGTTCCTCATCGGCAAACCATGGGCCCCATTTGTCAATAGGGCATCCAATACCAGCATATTGAAGTTCTCTACCTTCACTTGCAAAGGTTAGAATATTCGGAACAAACATTTCAGGGATACTCTTCTGGTAATGCATAATATCAGTAGCACCATCAGCCCATGTTACAGATGCCTTAACAGGAGTCTTTGCTTCACCGATAACCATAGGTATACCATTGATGACATATACAAGGTCTAAACGCTTGCCTCCCTCCTTACTCTTTCTCGGATACTCCCACTGATTAGTTACTATGCAACGATTCTTATATTCATCATCCTTGCCTGCAAAGAAACGAATGTTGATATTATCGCCATTATCACCAAATGGGTATGAGTTTTCTTCAAATAGTAACTTGCGGAACTTATCATTAGCTGTGATTAGTTCATCAGAAGCTCCGCCACTTGTAATACAAGCTCGAAGCTTATATATAACCTGTTCTGCTTGTTCAGGAGTAATAGGATTCAATGCCAGCAGTGCCTCCATGAGCCATTCTACAACAAGAACTTCATCAGGAAGTCTCGGAACAAACTGCGGTTCCACATATATCCAACCGCATTGTCCTGCTGCATTAATGAGCATTTGCTCAACTGTATTTTCTTCGTTAAAGTATGCCATATGTTATTATATTTTTGTTTCTAATTGTAATATTCTGATTTATCGACCTGTTCTGCTATGAAAACGAATTCAAGTTGTTTGTCCATTGGCGGTAAGATACAATCAAAGTTTCTTAACTCAGTGAGCGGCATTCGTGGCATTTTAGTACCTCCAGCTATATCATTTGCATAATTAACGAACTGATTACCCCGCAACAGATGACTCAAAAATACTTTATGCAATTTACTAGGCTCTGGACGTAATGGAACCAGTTCTGTCGTTGCCATTCCAGGCTCATCTGGTATCACAACCTTGTTTAAATAAGGCCTTAATTTTGAGAATAGTACATTCCCTTCATCAAAGGATTGAACAGATAAAGCATTCTCAACATCTTCATAGACCTTCTCTATTATCCTACCAGTATTTGATTCTATCATATCAAGATTCAATAGCCAGATTTTGCCAGATAGTTGCTCTTTAGAAGGCATTTCCGGGGCGACATCTTTAATCTTAGCAGTCTTCCAACCTTTTGTATTCGTAACAGGATTACCAAACATCTCGATAAATTGCGATTTGCAACCAACAAATTCTGATTTATCAGCCTGATTGTAAATGCTGGCAAACTCTTCTTGAGCCTCAATTGGAGGAATAATGATCTTCGCATTTCCAATAGACTCCTTGTTAAGTGTCTGGCCTTTTACTGCTTGCTTTGCACCTAGTAACCAGTTCTTGTTTGCAATAAGAAAATGCAGGAAGTCGATATTGAATTTCTTCTCATCAAAACCAGCAAAAGCCATTATTGCCTCGTTGGTATATAGATCTTCTGAGGTAATAGCAGTTCTTCCTATAGAGAGCTTAAAACTCATTATAATCGTACCTTTGGGCACTGCTTTGATTCCTGAATCAGCTATTGCATAGTCTGTAATGTATTCGCTAGTATCTCCTGTATAACGCGTGTATGAAGACATGTCGGATATAGAAACCCATTTGTGGGTTCCATTATCCCAACACTCAGGATTATTGCGTGCTGGAGTCTTACCCATCGATAGCTTAAATTCATCTTTTACTAATGATTCTGTCCAACCCTTGTCATTAGTATTCTGATTTCCAAACATCTCGATAAATTGCGACATACTAACCAATGAATTTATGATGAGACAATTTCACATTATTCTGATTCACCATTGCATATTGCAATGTCGTATCGAGACTCTGATGACCGAGTAGGTGCTGGACTTGCTCAATAGGCATGCCCTTATCTATTGCCATTGTTGCCAATGTTCTACGGAATTTATGTGGATGCACTTTTGGAATATTCAAATCTTTCCCCATCTGGCGCAGTCTAATCTCCACTCCGCTAATCTGCAATCTATCATAAGGAGCCAGGAGTGAGACAAACAACGCTTCATTGTTGTCAGTACGGCTGTTTATGTATTTCTGCAAATGAATCTTTGTACGAGCATCGAAATATACCTTACGCTGCTTATCACCTTTGCCGGTAACAATACACTCCCTGTTATGGTAGTCTATATCTGAGCGATTGAGCTTAACCAATTCTCCAACACGCATTCCTGTTGATGCCAATAGATCTATCAATGCCAAATCACGCGGATTTGAGCAATGGTCCCGCATCAATTCAAGAGATTCATCAGTATATGTTTCCTTTACGGTTTTACCCACTTTTACTTTATGGATTCTTCGTACAGGACTCTTTACTATATAGTTTTCTTCTTCTAACCAAGAAAAGAAACTGGATAGTATGCGTCGAATATTATCTACCGTTACCTTGCTCGCGCCACTCTCGCTTTGATATGTATTTAAATAATGCCGTAAATCATCAGTAGTTATGTGGATAACCTCTTTACCCAACTTAATCAATGCATTATTTATAGTACTGCGATAATAGGCGATTGAATTAGGAGAACATCCTTCAACTTTCTTGGCTGAGATAAAATTCTCTACCAAAATCTGATTATTACTTTCTGCATTGACAGAATCTTTTTCAGTCACGACAATGTTACGGAAGGTGTAATCAAGCACCTTACGCAACTGGGCCAACTGCTCATTATTCAATGAACCGAGCATAGCCTGTTCTATTTCGTTAATCAAGTTCTTAACCATAATCTTACTATATTATAAAGGTTCGTCAATTAACGCGCGACTAATTATTCATGCACTACAATAATATGAACTTAGTCACTCATGAGTGACCAAGTAAAGTGACTAAGTCAATGCTCGTTTGTATTTTTGGCTCCGACTATTAGGTTTCTCGGGAATAGTCATTACCAAGAATCCTCCCTCTATAAGTGGGTCAATATAGCGATGCTTTACATTATATCTGTGTTTAAGACCAAGATGCTCCATGATTTCAGCCATACTTCGAGGAGTAGAACAAAAATCAATTATATCATTAAGTGTGTCACTTAACTTAGTCACTGACTTAGTCACATTTTCCTCATCGGTGACCAAGTTAAGTGATAAAGAAGGCCTCACTATAACCTCAAAAGCTGTAATCTTATCCACATTGAACACTGGTTCGGGATTTCCATTCTCTTGCAATAAGTTCTTTACACGCTGAATTCCACGATTGAACATGTTAACGTACTTCAATCCACGCATAGCCTCTGCAACAATTGGATTACGATAATCATTTACCGTTGGGAAGTTCTCAGGACGAGCCTCACCATACAATCCTCCAGCATTAAGAATCTCAATACGATCCTCATATTGATAAAGTCGAATTGGCATATTGGACTGGTAATCCCTATGCATACATGCATTCATCAACAACTCTCTAAGAGCCAAGTCAGGATAATTCAACACATTCTTCTCACGCAGCATGCTAATAGGCATAGGGCGAGAAGTCACCACAGCATCCCTAACAAAGTTTTCCAATTGCGGTAGCATTTTACTAAGACTTCCTTTAATCTGTCGTTCATTAACGATTTCACTACCACGGTCTTTACCTGCAAAATGAACGTATTGTACATAGCACCCATGCATATAATACTGAGGGTCTTTACCAAAAAGAATCATTGCAGCATTTGTAGGACATTCATGTGTAAGATCATACAAATGAATTGCCGCCAACTGTTCCTTGATATTACGGCTATCGCTAGCCAATACTTCGTGGTCAATTATCTGAGGAAGATATTCTCTTTTGATGAACTCCGTATCAATATCTTTTATGGTTGCGCCAAAACAAGGAGTGGCATCAAATGTTGCCATATATGAAGTTCTACGTTCAAACAAAATTCGTTCTTCCGCTTCACTGGCAATATCCCTGCGAGGACCAATACGAACAAATGTCCTACCGCGATATCGTACAGGTGGAACCAACGAAGGTGAAACTTCTGCAACAAGCAAATCTCCATCCTCATATTCAAATCTTTCCACCGACATAATAGGAAGAGGCAATATATTACCATTTGAACGTATGGCTGAAATCTTTTTTAGTAAATCATCATCAACTTTCAACCCCGATAAAGTTCCATTATCATACGCACCAAGAATCAGATACCCATTCTTCTTGGAATTAGGTAAATCGTTTGAGAAAGCACATATTGCTTCTTGAAACTTATCCATATCTCCGGTAGATGTGGTACGCTCTATTCTATATGTCTCAGTGCTCTTCAACAGCTCACGTACTTCTTCTTTTGATATCATAGTGATATATATTAGTTGTTTATCAAACTCTTTATTACTTGGTCTATTGCGTCAATCGATTTGCGTAATTCAAATTCTGATTTATCGGCCTGTTGAGCAATGCTTACAAACTTCATCTGTTCATTGTAAGGGGGCAATTCTATTTTCAATTCAGAGAATGAAGTTTGATTCAATGATTTGAATGATGTGCCAGTCCCCATTTTCTTAATGTTGTCTTCTTGATACATTAAAGCATGATAAAGAAACTCTACGTTACATACGTTATCGTGGCACTTTGCTCTACATATAGACTGATTGGTTGCACATTCTATCTTATTGATTGCCATTACTCCGATACTACCTCGACATACATACATCAAGGTATCTACTGGGATAATCTTGCATGTAGCATATCCGGCTTCTGTGACCTTCTCGCAAGTGTCATATACATACTTATTTTTCATGTCCTCTGCAGATACCCATGGCTTATCTCCATTCCAATATTCAAGATTTGCCTTAGAAGGCGTACCTCCAGTGGATACATCAGCAAACGATTTTAGCATTCTCAAAGGATACCCCTTCTCTTTGAACATCTCGATAAATTGCGATTTCACCATTTCTCGAGTAGCATTAAGAAGCTTCTTATATGATTGTTTTAGGCGATAAGCTGACATCACTTTTTGGGCAATTTCTAATTGCTGCTTAATTGGAGGCAACTCGAATTCGTAATCAGCAAGAGTACTCCAGTTTAGAAAGTAATTAACACCACCACTTTTATTTTCTTCACAATAATTCCAAAAATCATCACTTTGCATAATTATTGCTAAATATTCTTGTGTGAGAATACTTTCATCTTTAGTTTCTATTACAAAGGTCTTTTCTGAACAGATTCCATCAAAATCAGCAATACTACACTTCTTTAAATGAGGATTTCGTGTAACAAATAGAATTTGCCCTGCAGTAAAGCCGCAATAGAACATTGGTCCAATTGTTGAACCTTTTATTACACCCTTCTTTGTAACATATAACTCACATGAATCTATATGTTCACCACCTACATAATAGATTTTCTCAGTATTGAATCTATCTTCTCTTGTATATGCTCGGTGTGCAACCTCAGAAAACTTGACTATGCTCATAATAAATCTATTAAATTGGTAAATGACTCGTGTAAAGACTCTGAGTTTGACTTCCAATTTTCTAAAAGTTCAGAAATATCTTCAATATCTTTTGGATCGTTGGATTTTACATAGAATTTTGGTGAAATGCTATACTTGTTATCAGGGATTTCATTATTGTTAATAATCTTTGAACGTCCGTCAATATTGGTATATCGGGTATAAATACTCGTTATTATTGAAATATGCTCATTGGTTAAATAACTTTCAGTATTTTTCCGTTCCACTAAATCGGTAGCCTTTATTAAAAGAATTTTATTTTTCCTATCAGTTGGTTTATTTGATCGACAAATAAGAATACAGGCCTCCATTGGTGAATTAAAAAATAAATTTTTCCCAATACTAATAACGGCATCAATAAGATCGTTCTGAATGAGCTTTTGACGTATATCTTTCTCTATAAGTCTATTAAGAACACCATGAGGCAATAGAATAGCACATCTTCCATGATCATTCATAGATGATAAAATATGCTGTATGAAGGCATAGTCTGCTTTAGACTGAGGCGGTGTTCCTAAGAAATTGCGTCCCCATTTGTCGTTTATAAAAGCCTCACGATCCCATGTCTTTATAGAGTATGGCGGATTTGCTAATACGATATCAAACTTACGCAATTTGCTTCCATCGACAAAGGCGGGGTATGCTAAGGTATCTTCTCTGACAATAGAAAAGTCTTCAACGCCATTTAGATAAAGATTCATTCGAGCAATAGCACTGGTAAGTGCATTAATCTCTTGCCCAAAAACCTTTACTCCTTGCCATGGTTCACCCTTTTTGCGAAGAAAGTCCAAACATTTTACAAGCATACCACCCGAACCACAAGTAGGGTCATAGATGCTTTCGCCCGGACGAGGTTGAAGTATCTCTGCCATCAAATCCACAACGGTACGGTTGGTGTAAAACTCCTGTGCCGTATTACCAGCATCATCGGCAAACTTGCCCACAAGATACTCATATGCCTGTCCCATCTCATCTGCTGGACACGCTTTAAGCGACAAATTGTAACGTGAGAAATCTTCTATCAAAGAGGTGATAATGTGGTCGGGCATCTTGGCTTTATTGGTCCACCCATCTTTAGGGCCAAAGATACCTTCCAGGCCTCCGATAACACGTCCATCGGCATGTTCGCCAGGGTTGGCTTGTTCAATAGCAATAAAGGCTTCGACCAAACGCTGGCCAACATTCTCAGTACACTCACGTACATCACGCCAATGGGCACCATCGGGAATACGAATTACTAATTCTTGAGCTTGAGCATTGGCATACTCTATACCGCCTTCGCAAACATAGCCTTCAAACTGCTCATCGTATACGTCAGAAATTCGTTTGAAGAATAGCAAAGGGAAAATATATTCTTTGTAACCAGCAGCATCAATCTGACCACGAAGGCGAGTGGCTGCTCCCCAAAGGAACGATTTCAAGTCTTCCAATGAAATAGGCTCATCGGGATTTCTATAATATTTTACAGGTTGTTCCATAGGGTTATAAGTTTATCAGTTTTCTAAATTCTTCTTCAAATCTCTTTACCTCCTCGTATGCCGCCTTGAACTCTGCAAGCACTTCTGCATATGGACGGATTTCCTCTTTGTGATATTCCACGTATTTATTAGGAGAAAGGTCATAATCCTTAGCCGCAATATCATCAAGAGTCACCACTTTAGAAAAGTCTTCTACATCCTCGTAATTGGTGTAGAGTTCGTATAAACGATTTACATCTTCTGGAGAAAGTATATTCTGTGCACGCTTTACGGTGAGAATCTTTGTGCCATCAATCATCAGTACTCGCGCACTATGTGCAGCCGGTTTCAAACGTCTTAATATCAAGAAACAGGGAGAAAGAGGTGTGCCATAGAAGAGTTTATCGCCTAATGTCACAACAGCTTCAACCAAATCGCTCTTTACCAATTTCTCGCGAATGCGGCCTTCTTCATTTCCACGAAATAATACACCTTGAGGCATAACAACCGCCATACGACCATTGCCTGATGCCATACTTTTCACCATGTGCTGAATCCAAGCATAATCTCCACACGAATCACTGGGTGTTCCCCAAACATTACGACCATATTTATCTGAAGACCATTCTACTGAACCCCATTTCTCAAGTGAGAAGGGCGGGTTAGCTATAACGCAATCGAACTTGGCAATCTCTCCATTCTGCAAAATCTTGGGTGAACGAAGTGTGTCGCCTTGCATAATATTAAAGTCACTGGCGCCATGTAAGAACAAGTTCATCTTTGCAATGGCCGAGTTGACAACGTTCTTCTCCTGTCCGAATATGCTTCCACAGCAAAGACTTGAGTGATTCATGTGCTGTACCGCCTCAATCAGCATACCGCCACTACCACATGCTGGGTCATACACAGTCTCACCTGGTTTCGGATCGAGAATGCGTACAAGCAAGCTTACGACCGAACGAGGCGTATAGAACTCTCCAGCTTGAGCCTTACTGTCATCCGCAAATTTCTTCAGCAATATCTCATATGCATCACCCATCAAATCAGCTGGGTAATCATTGTTGCCCAATCTACGGGTGGATAGATGCTCTATCAAATCACGAATCTTACCATCAGAAAGGTTTTTCTTATCGGTCCACTTCTGTGCGCTGAACATCGACAACACGCCGTATAGTGTATCAGGATTTGCTAACTCTATACCTCGCATCGCACCAACAATTGCAGCACCAAGATTCTCGGAGCGTTCGCGAATATCACTCCAATGACAACCATCTGGAATTACAAAACGATGTTGTTCAGGCAAGGATGCATACTCCTCATCGCCACCACTTTCTTCAAGCGCAGTTTGAGTCTCTTCGTCATATACATCAGATATACGCTTAAAATAGAGGATTGGTGTTATATAATCTTTGAAGTTATCTTGACTCACAGGACCACGCAATATGTTGCATGCCTCAAACAGAAAGTTGTACAGATTCTGCACACCTTCCATTTTAAGGGTTTTCTCGTCTTTGGGAACCAGAGATTCTTCTTTATTTTTCTTTTTTGCCATAATATATTGCTATCATATGAAGATAGTGAATTATTTTGTAGAGTTAAGAAGCTCTTTTACATCTATATCGAGCACTCGAGCTATTTCTCGGAGTGTTGCCACATCGGGCTGGGATGTATTAGTGCACCATTTAGAAATGGTTGCAGGGTTTTTGCCTAAAACTTCTGCAAGCCATTTGCTAGTTTTCTTCTTTTCTACAAGAACTACTTTTATTCTATTCATGTCGTTCATGACGTAATTTTTATTGCTTTAAACGCAAAGATAATTAAAAGTCCATTAAAACCTGCAATTCCTATAATAATTCTTTTGCAAAAATGTTTTTTCCCCTTATTTGTAAAAATCAAATCGCCGCTACCACCATATTTCTTGGTGATAGCGGTCTTTGAAAAACTATCGGGCGCGTCCCTTATTCTGCTTCACACTGTATTTAGCCATAATGTATTTGACAGCATGTGAGAAGCATCTTCTTTGGAATGCAAAATCAGGTTCGTCAGGTCTGCGACCATCCCAACGTAAGTCTGATTCATTTCCTCCGCCTCCACCCCCTGATGGAACTACATAATCTCCACCTATAAGAGCTGTTGCTACAGCACATAATTCATCACGTAAAGATGGTATCGAAAGGTAGTCAAAAGTCTTCAATGCCAAATTAGACCAGTAATTCATACATTCAGTAAGAGTCTTGTTTTCTGCTTTCAACGTATGGACTTCTTTCATATCCACCAAAATGTTCTGGCGAACAGCTTCAACTTGATTAGCAGCTTCATTTCTATAAAGTTCTTCCAATTTACGCCCCATAGCGGTAAATTGCTTCTCGATAATTGTATTTTGGCGTTCCAGCCACTTATCGGTTCCAAACATTGGCGGTTTTTCTGTAATCTGTGGCGCATTAAACTCAATCTTGTAATTCTTGAACGGTCTATTCACAGAATGAATGTTTTGGATATCTTTCAGTAACGAGTCTAACTCCTGCTGCTTTATCATCAACTTGGTTTCCTTATCATCGAGTCTTTCTTGGCAATCTTGTATCAAATCCTCAATGCACGCTTTCTTGTTTTGATATTCAGCCAATACAACACGTCCTGCAGCCAAATCTTTCTCCAAGATTTTTAATTCATCGGAAAACATTTTCATTTCAGCCTCGATATTATCTTTCATGGTTTGCAATCCTCTGATGGCCTTTTCCATCTTCTTCTGCTCCTTTGCGAGTTTACGGATATAATCTCGCTTATTCAGATGCTGGATATTGCGACCTTCTACGCTGTCCCCCCTCTCCAAACCGTATTTGCTACCAACTTCTTCATAGAGTGAGGTATGCATTTCCTTGAGTATTGAACCATACTCATATTTATTCTTTCCGAATTTTGCAGACCACATCACACATTCACGGCCACTTTTAGGACGTACCCCAACAGGAACAATAAGTGCATGAATATGTGGTGACGTTTCATCAAGATGAACCTGAAAGCCGATGATATTCTCTTTCCCATACCTACGGCAACACCAATTATATACATCCAAAGCCCATTGCTCCACCTCTTTGCATCTATGTATATGGCTATTGTCCGAACCTTTATCCAATTTTAGATCCTGAGTGCCAAATGCCATTCCCAATGTACGCTCTCGATTGCCACCAAAGATGAGACGAGCACAACAATTGGGCTGAATCTTACTATCCGCTTTGAATGGACGCCAACCAAGTTCATTTAGCCGTTCTTGCAAGCGAACATCAAGTCTTTTATCCTGATAGCCCAAAGAGTGAATCTTACCATCGGGGCCAATCTCAAAATTAAGCCTCATTCTGGTTTTGTCGTAGTTATTAATAGAATCGTTGTTCTTAGAATCAATCATCTTATCATCCCATCTTCTTTCGTTTTCATTGGCTTCTGCTGCGCCAAAAGATTTGCATGCATCTAAATGCATGGCTTGTTTAATACTTTCATTCATAGATCTAATGTTTTAAAAGTTACACATTTGAGCTTGCTCATTTAGAGTTGTGTTTGCCAACCACAAATGGGAGTTTCTTGCTGCAAAGCAAAAAGTCCTTATTGTGTTATGGGTTTTATTTTAACTCCTGGAACAAGTTCCTTTACCATTTTAGTTTTGTACAATCTAAGTGGATTCTGTCATCTGCTGAGCATCTATCAACTCCAAGCCTAGAGCGTCAATGAGATTTTGTAAAAGAGGGTTCTTCTCAATCATCATTTGTAGAATCTGGTGTTTGGATGGAGAGAATAGATAGTAGTCAGAAATATCAAGTCCTTTAGATCGTTCTTCTTCGGTTGCTATCTGCTCAAGCATATCCGAGACTACAACTCTGCTACAGATTCTTGTCAGAATTATCGATTTCTCTTTCCACAATTGTGTAGCTCCCAAGTCAGGAATTAGAGTTACATCCCTACCTTTAAGACTATGAACAAATTCTTCTTTGAAGCATCCATTAATGCCGCCAGTTGCCACCCAAACATAGTTCGGGATGAAGTGACTCATGACAATAGCCGTTTTTTCGCTTTCCACCAATATGACCGGTGCATCAGGATATCTTTTCAATAGATGTTCGCCAAATAGACATTGCTTCAGATTGAAATCTTTAAGTTGTAGTTCACGATGCGCCCAGCTTACATAACTGTGGGGTTCTTTAACCCTATGCCCTGTCTCAGAATTATAAAGTATAATCTTACCAGAACGTACCTGCTCATTAGCATCAATTTGCCAAAAAACTGTCGCACCTCCCCATTTAGCCGATGTACCAACATGATATAAATGGAATACCCTTTGGGCTTCAGCTTCACCAAACACCCTGCATAAGTATTTGTATAAGGGATTCTTCTCAAAATGAGCAAGACTCGCATTAAAATACTCTAAGGGAATAAAAGAGGGTGGCACAATAATTTCTTTTTCATGAGTACTTTTCACAGGCTGTACATAATCACTAGACCGTTCTTCCTTGATGTTTGCATTGGGATTATCACGAAAGAAATCACGTGGAGTGTAATGATAACCACAACTGATTTCATGGTCACATTTCCCAACCTCATTGGGAAAACTTACAACTCCCTCTTCATCAACATATTTCACAAAACATCGAGGTCTCTCACAACTAGGGCAAGCAATCTTGCTTCCCAAACTATACTTTTGCAAATGAAATCTATACTTGCTCATGGATAGATAAGTTTATTCGTTTGCACTATGCACTTTTGCACTATGCTTTGTCTGTAATTCCTCAACTTGGGTTGAAAGTGCAATAGTGCAAGATGCATTTGATGTTTGGTGTTGAATTTTTCGATATTCGCCATGCTTGTTTTTTTTCAGAATTGGCTGCTTTGCCTGACAGAGTTTCTTTAATGCATAGAATACGGTTCTTCTGGGTATTTCATATATTTTCGCAGCAGCGATAGCATCGCTTGCTGTGAATGTATTACCCAACTGAGATAACCAGTCTTCTTTTACATCACCGATAGTATTAGACAAAAGTATCTCTTGTATCCTATGGTAAGTATCTTCATAGTAATCAACCATACGAATAGCGGATTTCACAGAAGACAGGCTTACTGGCTGCATATCTCCTTCGCCTACAGCCCATTTCATTATCTGAAATATCAACGATAAACGTCCTGCATGGCCATTAAGTTTCATGCTGCGACTCTCCACATCTGCATCATCATCAATGCTATTAACATTATCAATGATATTGTTATACCAATCATAAAAATACACCTCTGCCTCCTCGGTCATTTCCAAAACTTTTGGTTCTGCAACATTCCTTGTTTCATTAATCGTGCAGGGAATTTCAAGTACTTTGTTGAGAATAGTCGCCCATTGCCCTGCTATATCAGGTTTAGGAACACTATTATCATTTCTTCTCCATCTTGAAATCTTCCTGTCTTTTGGAAAAATGAAGATAAACCTATCAAGGAATCCGTTAGCAATGAACTCTTTTCTGAACACCTCATGTAGCATGTTGGTCTGTACCGTTCCTATTACATTAATACACGGCGTTTTAACACGAATATGACGTGATGAGGACTTGCGTAGAACTTTAATCGTACCACCACTATAAGCTGTTAGCAGAAGTTCAATAAGATTATTATTGCCATTGTATCTCTTTGCGAAATTGAATAGCCCAATTATCTCGTCTACAATTATAGCTATCCCTCGTGGATTGCGCCAATGAGCCTCTACCATTGCTTCTGGTGTGAAGTCAGATATAATATTGGTCAACCACTTGGGCACTTTCAATTTATCATTTCCTCCGTTCGCCTGCTTGGCACACTCATATTTCTCAAGTTCCTCGCTATATTTCTCGTCAAGACGATCGTCCAAATCGTTGATAGGTTTGTAAAGGAAGTTAAGAGGAGGAGTTTTACCTAAACCAGGTCGCCCAATAAGCATCATATAAAGAGATGGACTGTCTTTCCACTCATTCCTGATATTGATTTGGTACGAATTGCCAATGGCAGCCGCCATCGCAGATATAATAATGGATGCCACATACTCAACATTGAAATTTTCATAACGAGAAAGGTTCAGAATAATTTCCTGAATTTTATCAGGGAAAACATCCAACGGCAATCCTCCATCAAGATTATACTCTACCTTTGCTCGGAGCATATTGGTTAAATGCAACTTATCGACCATAACCACCTCCTCTCCGTTGGGGTAGTTCATCACTTGCCGCAAAGGCATCATAGTGAAAATTGCGCAGGAATCGGTCTACATCTTCTTGAGTATACCAATATTTGTCTCCTTGACGTGAATATCCAAGGTAGCCATTATCACGCAATTTCTTCAGATATTTTTCCTTTATACCCAATTTTGCCATCAGTGCCTTATTATCATATAGATGATTTTGGGGCATTTGATGTTGAGCCAAAGCCTTTTCATGCTTCTCTACAGTGTGGAGAATTTTCTCCAGCAATTCCCGTTCACATAGGGACTCTACATTCTTAATTTTAGCCATATACAATTTAAATTATGGCTCAACTGTCCTGATGCGCACTCGGACTTTTAAGCCGGGTTATTTTGCCATGGTACGATTGTGCACATCGTCCATAACCGCAGCGAAAGTATAGAATCCTTAGGAGGTGAAAAGTTAGGATGAATTAGACTAATGCGTTAGGAATAATGTTAGGATTGAGTTATTTTGATATTAGGATTGAAATATAACCACCTGATTATAAACAAAAAAGAGTAGTCAAGTGGCTACTCGAAAAATTTATCAATCTCTGTTGATTTTGTTGGTACTGGAAGATCTTTCCTATTTGAACGTGATTGCCCCAATCCTGAAACATCAAATAAATTATTTAGTTCCGTATCAGGGAAAAAGGCAGTTCTTCCAAATTTCCAAAATTCCCTATCATCAATATTGGAGACCGTTGGTTTATCTCCACAATATATGCGACCACACATATATGCTAAAAGAACTTTAGACTCGTTCCATATATAGTGTGTGCCATCTTCTTTCATATAACCAGCTTCTATGGCCTTTGCAAAAACTTTACGAGCCAATTCTGTATCCAATGTTTCAGAAAGAATAATTTCAGCATCAACAGATACAACTTCTTCCACATTCTTAATATTTTTCTCACGAAGAATTTCTGCACCAATGACTAATGCAGCTGCTGAAATCAGAAACATAATTGTGCCCCAAAACTCTGATGAGCCAGTTTCGTTATCGCTGACAGGGTTTACAACCCCAAGTCCAACGAGTAATAATGTGCCTACGAATAATGTAATTGCACTCGACCATAGAATTACTCTTGCATATTTTTTGAAGACGAAGGCAATTGCCAACAAAATAACGCAAAGACCAATATTAAGAAATATAATCTGCAACATACTTCATTCAAATTATTTCTAGAGTTTTAAATTCATCTTTTAAACGTGCCACCTCGGACGAAAGAGTCTCAGGCAGAAATCTGGCATATACTTTCTCTGTAACATCTGTACTGCCATGCCCTAAAAGGCGACTTACTACAGTCATTGACAACCCTTTGTTTAATGCAAACACTGCAAATGAGTGTCTAGCTACATGCATTGACAAATTAAACGGCAACCCAATCTGTTCGCCCACTACCACAAGTGACTGATTGATGCATTTAGTGGCATTATTGCGAGCTTTATAAAGGGCTTCAGCATCATCTAGGTCTAATTCTTCTTTCACAAGATTGAATACATATTTGCAGCCTTCCCGTTTTTCTTGCCACTGTCTTAAGATAGATATAGCTTGCTCTGTAAGAGGAATAACATGGCGTTTGTTTGTCTTAATCATAATTTTTCTCAACTCTTTCTTCTCAAAGTTGATATGCCCCCATTGCAATGTCATTACATCCACAACACGAAGTCCACAAGCATGGAAAGCAAAGAAAAAAATCTCTAAAAACTCTCTCCTACGTGGTTCAGGACAGGTTTTGTAGTATTCCAATAGAGCAAGTAATTGTTCTTTATTCAGGCTCTTCCCATCAAATTCACTCTCCTCTTCCGACAAAGATACCTTAGTAATAATACGCATATCCTGTATTCTTGCATTAACAGAAGGTTCCAGCATACCCATCTCACATGCGTAAGCACATGCTTTTAATATTGGTGTTAAAGAGTGATTGATTGTTGCATCACTATTCTGCTTTATCTCTCTACGCCACAAAATATATGCATCCAATAATTCAGGAGTGATATCGCCAACATAGATAGAATCGGCACGATATGTACCCTGTTTCGTGGAACGAAGGAAGGTTTGGAATATATTCATTCCGCTTTTACCGTTTTCATATCGACTACGGCCAATCTTGTTTCTTGAGTATTCTGAATAAAGACGCTCCAATGTGAACTCAACAAAATCTTTTCCTTGGTCTGGGCGCGTCAATGGCTTATCTGCAAGGAATCCCGAAATAATGTCAGCAGTGATTTGATTGGGATGCTTTTCATTATACTCTGCAAGCATAGAGTCAATCCGGTCAACACGTGCCAACAACAGTTGATTGAGACGTTTGTACTCAGATCCATAACTGACACGAATTTCTCCACGACCTTGATTGCCGTTCTGATTCCAGTCGGTTTCCTTAACAAAGACATTTGTTGTCTTACGTATAATTTGCCTATTCCAAGTATATTCCAACTCAATAGGGTAGGCTTTATTTTTGTCAGACTCCTTCGGTGTGCGGAGACGATATTTGCCCAACGGATATAATCTCTTCGGTCTTCCCATACGCTTCCTTTTGTTTTAATATTCCTGAGGATGCACAAAGGTAGTGTATTTTAGACAAACAAACTCTGTTTTCAAGAAGAAAAATTGCATTTTAGACAAACAAACCACACCATTTAAGCCTATAAAACACCAGCGGGACAAACAAATTATTTTTGCTTATCCCGCTGATATTAAATCATTTAATTTGATTTTAGCTTCTTAATATTCCTCCTCGTTGAAGAAGAAATCTTCCTTACTAGGATAATCAGGCCAGATATCTTCTATACTTTCATAAATTTCACCTTCATCTTCCATTTCCTGCAAGTTCTCGATGACTTCCAAAGGAGCCCCCGAACGCATTGCATAGTCAATTAACTCGTCTTTAGTTGCTGGCCAAGGAGCATCTTCCAGCTTTGAGGCCAATTCCAATGTCCAATACATAGTATATAATTTTAAACAGTTTTACTTCCGTTATATTGAAACACAAATGTATAACAAATTCTTTCACTCGCAACGCTTATCCCAATAAATTTCGCTTTCTTCTGTTAAATTATTTAACCTCCTTGACAAAACGAACAAATAATCAGATAATCTGTTGATAAAACACTTTACCTGCTCATCCAGTTCATAGGAAAGCGTGTCTTCCAGTGCCTGAATCCGCCGTTCCGCACGACGGCAAACCGTGCGGCAGACATGGCAGACGGAAGCTGGATAACTTCCCCCCGGCAGAATGAAACCGGATAAGGAAGGCAACGAGCTGTTTATCCGGTCGATGGCCTGTTCCAACCGATGCACGTTTTCCTCGGAGATATGACTTTCTACCGGACGGTCCATCTTTTCGATGTCCGTAGCCAGATAAGACCCTAATGAAAAAAGCTTGTGCTGCACATGACGAAGCAGTTCCTCATTTTCCGGATCACCCATCACGGAAACCAGCAATCCGATGGTAGAGTTCAATTCATCCACCGTGCCATACGCTTCCAGACGTACGTCTGATTTGGACACCCGTACTCCTCCCACCAAGGAAGTAGTACCTTTATCTCCCGTCTTCGTATAAATCTTGGTCAGTTTCATATCTTCAAGTTCAAAGGTTTTAGCAAATTCAAAGGAAATTCACGATGCGGTGTTCTTTCACACGTTCCTTATCGAAAAACACCAGTCCTACGTCGTAAAGATCGAATGTCACTCCCGTACGAGGGTCTGCAATCACTTCTTTCCACCATTTTTTCTTGTCCGGCGTGGCATAGGGTGTACCAATCACGAAGCACGTATGTTTATCGGCCAGTGGAAGCAGTTGCTCATACGCTTCTTTGTAAGCAGTGGTATGGGCGATATGCACGATTTCCGGTTTCACCCCTTCCGCAACCAGTTTCTTCATCTCCGTGCAACAGTCGCCAGTCCGGTAATCAATGGAAGGTTTTCCCGAAAGAATTCGTTTCACGGCATCTTCCGGCTCTGCTGAAAACGTATAGACCTGCATGTCGGCATGGGCTTCGGCCATATAACGGGTACTCATGCCGCTTCCCGTACCGATTTCCCACATTACGGACGGCCGCAGATAGTTGACCAGCCGAAACAGGAACTTATCTACCTTTTCCCGGTAATGAGGCAAAAAAGCTACCACTCTGCGCAAGTGATGCAACGGCCCATAGGCATAGAACGGCAAGCGCTCGTACACTACGAACGTGATAAAAAAGAAATCGGAAGGAGAATGCACTCCATATCCACGACGATGCCGGAAGCGGCGGCACCAGTTCCACCCCCTTAGTATTATATCCCCCATTTTGCTCGGATTCAATATTTATTTAACGAGGCAAAGATAAAATTTATAGTGGAAAAACAAAAAGGATAGGGAAATTATGATACAAAATATCCTGAATGAAAACCTAAATTTCATCAGGTCTTCACCCAAGATAAATATTTCATGAAGAACGCGTGCGATTATTTGCGTTGTCCCAGCTTGTCGTCCAAGTAAAGAATGCCGGCTGCATCACCGCATTTCTTAATCTTTTCAAGGATGTTCTGAGCAGTAGCTTCCTCTTCTACCTGCTCACGTACATACCCCCACAAGAAATCCTGTGAAGCCTTATCTTTTACTTCAGAAGCTACGTTTACCAGCTCATCAATCAATTCAGATACGTGGCATTCGTGCTGGTACACATGTTCAAAGACTTCCTGTACGCTTCCCCAGCCTTGCGGAACGACATCAATCTTGTCTACCTTTGCGGCTCCCCCACGTTTAGCCAAGTAATCAGCCAAATCGTATGCATGTTGCAACTCTTCCTGTGATTGCTGTCTCAGCCAAGAAGCGAAACCGTCGAAACCTTCTTTCTTCAGATAGAAAGACATAGACAAATACAAGTTAGAAGACCACATCTCGGCAGTAATCTGCTCGTTGATGGCATTTTGTAATTTTTCTGAAATCATAGTTTTATGTATTTGGTTAAGTAATTCAACATCTGCTAGATAAAGAACAAATTCAATGCCAGAAAACAGGTGTGTCAAAATGTCATCGGTTCATGTCCAATGACTGGAGCATACGGGGTTTCCCCCAGAAAAAACGGGATATCCGCAGTCTGTCCATACACCAGGCTATCGCAAAGGAGCCCATTACGCAAATACAAAGTGAGACACACAGAAAAATCATTCCGCTCCCGTCGAAGGCAAACACCTTCACCAACGGCTTCACCGCCATTGTAAAGACCGGAGAAAAGACCAGCAAGATGAATGTATGCGAACCGACATAACCCAGCGGATGTTTCACTCCCCTCGGAAGATACCGGAACACGGCCAGCAGCAGACTCATTACCAAGTAGGTCAAAGCGACTCCGGCCAGTGAAGACTTATCCAAATTCACTTCCTCGGAAGCCAGCCAGACAATGGGGAGAATTGCCCAAAAGGAAGGAGCAAAAAAGGTACGGAAATCCACGGTCGTCCGTTTCAATGCCACACCCGCCATGAAATAAAGTGCATTGATCAGGGACAGTACACCTAAAGCTGACAATACGGCATAGCACAATGCCAGCAGAATCAGTACAGACACCGTACGGTTCCATCGCCCGGCCAGTTTATCCACTCCCCAATACGTCAGTCCGCACAGCATCAGGGTATGCAGATACCAGTAAGGCCCCAGCGGATGAAGGAACAACTTATCGAGCCATAACGACACGCTCAAATGTCCCACTGATTCCCGGACGGGAAGTATGGAGGACATCACGACGTAGCTGGTTTCCATCACCGCATAAGGGACAAAAATCCACCCCATGCTCCGAAGAAACAGACGGCCTTCCTTGGCGATGTTCATTACATAACCGGAGATAATAAGAAACGCAGGCATGTGGAAAGTGTAAACCAACGACTTGGCATAGGGATACTTGTCACCGATATAAACCAGGTGAAAGACAATCATCAGCAAAATGAATATGGCTTTCAAGTAATCAAGCTCTGCGATACGATTCTTCATGGGAGCGAAAGATTGGTTTGTATATAAAAAAAGGCTGACTTGATTAAGTCAACCTCTTCGTACCCAGACCCGGTACAGCCCATAGAAACCATAGGAAAATAAAAGAATTTATCTTCCTTATTATCAATGACTTGCGTGTTTCTTATTTTCTCCATTTTTGCCATATTTTGCCCATTTTCTGTTATTCAGTACACTTTTAGTACGCTTTGAAATTCCGATTTCTTTTGTACCTTTGCAACATCGGAAAACAAAAGGAAATCAATTATTTAGTGTAATCTCCCGGTTATGGTATCTGAATCGGGATAAAACCTCTAAGCAATGGCAAAGTTAGAAAATAAAACGAAAGAAAACCCCAAATTGGAGCAAAATAAACTTTCGGATGGCAGAATCAGCCTTTATCTGGAGTATTATTTGGGCAGGGAGGAAAAGCCTGTGCTGGACGAAAACGGCAATCAGGTGTACTACGATAGCGGGAAGATGCAAGGAAAGCCAAAATTCGCAGTCAAACATCATAGGCGAAAAGAAAACCTTAGCCTGTATCTGATAGACAAGCCCCGTACCCCTGCGGAACGCCAGCAGAACAAGGAAACATTGGAGCTTGCCGTAAGGATACGCGCGGAACGTGAACAGGAGTTCAAGGAAAGCATGTTGGGGTATCGCCTGAAAAAAGACCGGAACGTGAATTTCTTGGATTATTTTCAAGCCTATATCAATGACTACACCAAGAAGGACATTCGGATGGTGCAAATCGCGCTCAGCCGATTCAAGGATTTTTTGCATGAGCATTATCCGATGTATGAGTTCAGCATCAAGCCCGAACTTATCACAAAGGACATGATGGAGCAGTTTGTGGCTTATTTGCAATCGCGAAGTGTGGGCGAAGGAGCCAAAAGCATCTTCCAGCGTTTCAAGAAGGTAATCCATTATGCGATTGACCATGATGTGATGTTGAAAGACCCGTGCAAGGGCGTTACCTGCAAGGTGGACAGCCAGATATTGCGCAAAGACGTGCTTTCGCCGGAGGAAATCCAACGGTTGATAGCGTGTCATTATGAGAACGAGACCCCCAACGTAAGACGCGCGTTCATCTTCTGTCTGTATTGCGGTTTGCGCTTCTGTGATGTGAAAGACCTTACTTACCGGAATATCGACTATTCCAACAAGAAGTTGCAGTTCGAGCAGACCAAAACCAAAGGACATTCAGCCAACAGCGGAGTGGTCATTCCGCTCAATGACGGGATTCTTTCGCTTGTGGGGACACCGCCAGATGGCAACAAGGACGCTCTCATTTTCAATTTGCCTTCTTATGAAAGTTGCTGCAAATCGGTCAAGCGTTGGGTGAAAAGAGCCGGGATAGACAAGCACATCAGCTGGCATTGCGCCCGCCACTCGTTTGCCGTGAACATCCTCAACAATGGTGCGAACATCAAGACGGTTGCCAGCCTTTTAGGGCATAGCGGACTGAAACATACGGAGAAATACACCCGTGCGGTGGATAAATTGAAGGAGGAAGCGATAAACAGCCTGCCGGAATTAAAGTTTTAACCACAAAAGACTTATCTTTGCAACTATGAACTTTGAAGCATTAGTAAAACATATCAGCACGATACAAAGCACGTTGCAGGCGCAAGCCGCACACGCTGTAAATCTTGCCCTGACCGCCCGCAACTGGCTCATGGGCTGCTACATCGTAGAGTTTGAACAGAACGGGGAAGACCGTGCCGCATACGGCGAACAACTGTTGAAGAAGCTGGAACAGCGGCTGAACGTCAAGGGGCTGAACGAGCGCAGGTTTCGTGAGTTCCGGCGATTGTACCTTGTTTACCCGCAACTGAAAGAGCCTATTGCACAATACATTGTTTCGCAAAGCCAAATTCGGCACACACTGAGTGCCGAATTCATGGAACCAATTCGGCGGTTGCCGTCCGCCGAATCTGCGACAAACATTCGGCGGATGCCGTCCGCCGAATTGAATGACGCAAAAAGATGGATGATTTCGGCTGACAGGCTCTTTAACAGGCTCACATATTCTAATCTGATGCTTATATCCACGATTGACAACCCGGTAAAAAGAGCCTTTTATGAAATGGAAACCATTCGTGGATGCTGGTCGTATAAGGAATTGGAACGCCAAATCAACTCCCTCTATTACGAGCGCAGCGGATTGTCAAGGAACAAGGAAGCCCTATCCGCCTTGGTGCAACAGCAAGCCGCGCCGTTGCAGCCCAAAGACGTTATCAACACGCCTGTCACATTGGAGTTCTTGGGATTGAACGACCGTGCTTTGGTAACGGAGAGCGACTTGGAACAATCCATACTTGACAACCTGCAACGCTTCCTCTTGGAAATGGGACACGGCTTCTGCTTCGAAGCCCGCCAAAAGCGAATCCTGATAGACGGGGATTATTTCTTTGCCGACCTCGTGTTCTACCACCGCATCCTGAAATGCCACGTCATCGTAGAATTGAAGATAGACAAGTTCCGCCACGAGTATGCCTCACAACTGAACCTGTACCTCAACTACTTCAAGGCGGAAGTGATGCAGCCCGACGACAATCCGCCCGTCGGCATCCTGCTCTGCACCGAAAAGGGCGATACGATGGTGAAGTACGCCACCGCCGGATTAGACCCCAACATCTTTGTGCGGAAATATATGATAGAACTGCCGTCGGAGGAAGAAATCAAGAAGTTTATCTCGGCTGCAAACTATTAGCAATAAAAGTACTACTGGCGAAAAGAGAAGAAATATCCATCCTTTTCTCTTTTCGCCAGCACGTTTATTACTGCCTACAAGAATAGGTTTAGGTTGGTTTGGGTATATAGACAAAGGAACAAACTAAACTTGTAGATATTTTTAAGGTGCCTATTTTCACCATAAGAGTTAATTTGCTTAAACCTAACGGGAAAGGAATTGTCTAATAATTGATTAGATTATTCCTTTTCGCTATCTTTGAGTGCTATTAAGATGATAGGTTATGAAGAAACTTCTGTTCATATGGCTTGCATGGGTTGTAATAGGCGGACTTTCTGCCCAAAACAATAAATGTGCAGATATGTCCGCATTGCTGGAAAACAAAGTATGGAAAGTGCAATTACCCCCAAACAAGCAATATGCTATGGAAATGGAATTTCGTGATGCGGGGTGGAGAAACGTCTTTTTGTATGATGGAAAAAGGAAAGAAACTTTTTATTCTTATTCTTTATACGGAGATACAATCAAAGCCTTTGAATCGAGGGAAAATTACATTATCCAAGAGCTGACTGACAGTATATTAGTCTTTCAATACCTGCCCGATACGCTGACTGTTGGTGTCGGTCCTGTCATATGTACAACAGATAATAGCTTACAAGGACAACGGAAGAATGAAAATCGCTTGGACAGCATTTGGCGTGCGGAAATCAGTTGGAACTTGGGTACTTTGGATATGTCAGGGAAACCTTTCAAAGACCTGTCAGCCATAGAGCCGCCCCGATGGGCGAAATGGAATTACGACTTGGAAAAGTATTTCGCTTCCCAAATGGTTTATCCCGAAAAATTGTTGAAGAAAAACCAAGCAGGATATTCCGTAGTGATGTTCTCTATCGACACATTGGGGCTACCGCGCGGAATCAATGTGTTGACATCCAAACATAAAGAATTTGACAAAGAAGTTGTCCGGCTGATAAAAGAATTGCCGCATTGTCTGCCGTGCAGGGACAAGAACGGCAAGCGGATGAAATGTTTCTATGCGGTATATGTTCCTTTCTTGCCCCAACATTACAGGGACAAGGTGAAAGCGGATAGCATCACGGAAGAAGAATTGAAGCATTGCTTCGTTGAATGGGAAACCGTTTCTTATTTTCAAGACGGGAAGCCGTGGTCTGCGCAAAATTACATCACCCAACACTTAAAGTATGAACCTAATTTATTGGGTGATAAACAACAAGCGAGAGGCATCTATACAGTGCGGATTAACTCGTATGGAGAAGTATATGATGCGAAAGTGGTGCAAAGCTGCGGTATTGAAGATTGGGACAACCAAGTATTGGAAATCATCAGAAAGATGCCCCGCTGGACACCCACTATCAATTATTACGGCAAAGGAGAATTTCAGAAATCTGTGTGGACTATACCCGTAATTTTTAAGAGGAACGAGAGCTTGATTGCCCATACAACAGAAAAACATCTTGAAGTCGGTGTCCCTGTATGCTACTTGAATGAACGTGGTGATACCATTGTACCATACGGTAAGTATAAATTCTGCCAAACAGATACTATACGGCACATCGGTTTTGTGTATGAGAACAAGCAGGACGCACGGATTGTTTGCATAGACAATCAAGGCAAAGAATTGTTTTATGTGTTCAAATGCGATAGCAGTCCCGACCATATCCGTGAAGGACTTTTCCGCATCATGGATGATAACGGACTGGTTGGCTTTGCCGATTCATTGGGCAATGTGGTCATTAAGCCTCAATTCAAGTTTGCCACACCGTTTGAAAACGGGAAAGCTCAAACGACAACAAGCGGAAAAGCGCATGATGACGGAGAACATTCTTTTTGGGCATCTGACGAATGGGAGCTCGTTGGGCATAATGGAACTAAAATGATGAGATATACGGCTGTCAGGAACGGTACGAACTTGAAAGGATTGCGAATCGCCCTATTTGATAAGCAGGGAAAAACAGCCCAGGAAATATCTTATTCCTATCCGTCCGACATTGAGTTTGCCGATAATCTTAATATTGGGGTTAATTTACAAGATGTCAATTTTGACGGTAAGGACGATATACTTGTCAACCTTGGTCGGTATGGTAATCAGATGATACAGTATTATGATTGCTTTGTATGGGACGAAACGAAGAAGCAATATCGTAAAGATGAGAGCTTTAAGCAGATAGAAAATCCACAAATAAACAACGAGAAACAATGCGTATTTTCTTCATCACGCATTTCGGCTGCATCTTACTGCTATAAGCGTTTTGAGTTTATTGACGGGCGTTTTATGGAAACAGCAGCTTTGACCCAAACTTTCAGGGCTTCCAAACAACCGCCTTTATTCACGGAAAAGCAATATGTAAAAAGCAAAGGCTTGGTAACATTGCACAAAGATGTTTCAGTGGACAAGATAGACCGTGATTGGCTATCAATCATAATGAAGTAACACTAAAAACAAGAGGAATGAAAGCGAGGATGCATTTTAAGTACATAGCACTTGTACACATATTTCTGTCAGTAACTGTAACAGTCATCATTTGTTGTTTTGTTTCTTGCGGAACGACAAATATGACCACATACCGTAATGGTTATATTGTGGATGCAAAAGGAAAAGTTGTGGGCTATTATGCCAATGGATACATTTTTGATAATGAAAGAAAAGTCAAAGGGAATTATTCCAACGGATATGTCTATGATGAGAACAAAGAAATAATCGCAACTTATGCAAATGGATATATAAAGTCAGCCAAGCATAGGGAGAACGGTTGGTACCGCATCATAGACGGACAAAAAGACAGCATAGCTTCCCGACCAATTGTTACTGTAAAGGAATTTGCCAGCTTACGGCTGGACAACGACTTCTTCGGAAAAGCGGTAATAACAGGAAGTGTAAGCAAGCATAAATTGCAGGCATGGGCAGATTCGACGGAACAGCTCATAGGCAAGCGGATAGGATTTGTATTCAATGATTCCGTGATTACCGCGCCACGAATAAACATGAGGTTAGAAAGTGGGAATTTCCAAATATCGAATCCACATAATTATGACATGTTATCTTTATATAAAAGCTTGTTAAAAGAAAAGAAGGATTCTTTGGATGCTTTGTTCGAAGCCAACGGATGGGAAAATGATACGCTCTTTTTTAATCGGTTAAGCCAAGAAAAACAGGACTCAATTATAAACACATTGGACTATATTGATGCCTGTTCCATTGTAAAAGGATTTGAGAACAAATAAATAAAACCAGAAGAAATGAGAATAAAATTATTTGCATTGACAATCAGCCTATTGACCACTATTTCGTTACAAGCACAGACAAATGAGTGCTACATCGAAGTGACGGGTACATCGGAAATAGAAATCGTACCCGACAAAATCCATTATCTGATTGAAATCCGTGAATACTTCGAGGAAGAATTCGACGGCAAATCGAAGCCCGAAGAATACCATACCAAAGTGCCTTTGTCAGAGATAGAGCAAGGATTGAGAGAAGCTCTTGATAAGGCAGGTATTCCGCAAAATGCTATCCGGACACAAGAAATCGGTGACTATTGGCGGCAGCAAGGGCAAGACTTTTTGGTCTCTAAAAAATTCGACATTACCTTGACAGACTTCAATCAGATTAATGAAATCGTCAAACGCATCGACACGAAAGGCATCCACACCATGCGCATCGGCGAATTGGAGAACAAAGATATGCTTGCCTATCACCAAAAGGGGAAGATTGAAGCATTGAAAGCCGCCCAACGGAAAGCTACTTATTTGGTGGAGGCATTAGGCAAGAAATTGGGCAACGTGATACGCATTGTGGAAGAAGGGAGCAGCAATGCTTTTCCATTTGCGCAAAGCAACGTTCTGGCATCCGATGCCGCTTCATTCGACAACTTCCGTACCATTAAGAAGAACTATTCCATGCTGGTGCGCTTTGAGATTGCAGATAGATAATAAAATCTGGAGTTTAGTGAGCTAAATATTCTTAAAACGGATAAATTCCATATAGTAAGATATCTATCAGAAGGGGAATTATATACCTTTGTCAGCAGTAAAACCACAAAAGTGCGATTATGAAAAGAAATGGTGTATTATTTTTACTGTTATGTTCAATCTGTTTCCTGATGGCAGGTTGTATGGATGACGATACGCCGAAAGACAAAGTGGAAACGATGGATGCTGAGGTTTCTCCCATGACCTATATTGACAGTCCTGTCATGTCAAGTTACCCGATTGAAGGCATGTGGGTAAAGGTTGGAAATGCTGATTTCGAATATATGGACTTCAACGAAATAGCCGGATTTAAGTATGACCGTGGATACGCCTATAAGTTACAGATAGAGCGGACAACCTTGGGAAATCCTCCGGCAGATGGCAGCGGATATACTTATAAGCTGGTGAAAGAACTGTCAAAAGAAGAGGCTGAAAGTACACGTGACACCATCAGTCTGTTTGTATCGGCAAAAGAAGGAATATATGATTGGAATGATTGGGGTAACAGTGACCTTCAAGCACCTTGTATGAAAATACGTGAATCTGAAAAGGATGCATGGACGAATGTTCCGTTCAATAAAATAGAAGGTTTTACTTACGAAAAAGGATATGATTATGAGCTGCGAGTAGAGAAAATAGTCCTCTCAGCCCATCCTAAAGATACAAGGTGTCAGACAACACAATATGTACTGCAAGAAATCATTTCTCAAACAAATGGTGAATAAAAATCGTTGAATTGTCATGGCTGATTTTTTAGTAGAAAAGTTTTCCTTGTTTTCCTTTTTCAGATGCGTGTTATGTATATGTATTTTCGCTTTCTTTTGTGTGAAGGCGAAAGCGCAAGAAGATAATCCGCACCATAATGTAGGTTTGACCGCAGCCTTGACTTCCGGTGACACGTGGCAGCTTGAAGCTTCTTATCACTGGTTGCCTGTACCTTATGTGGGAATTGGTAGTGGCATTGGCTTTTGGAAACAATTCAGTTCTGCTTGCGTTCCAAGTGGCAAATATTGGAAAGTCAATGAAGATTATCAGGAACTCTCAGACTTATACTTTCATCCGTCGATACTCTTGATTTCGCCTACAATCATCAAAAAAGAAGATTTTTCAGTCCACATGACTGCAGAAACAGGATTGATAATGAATATTCCATATGATAAGGCTTGCATCGACATTTGCAAAGACGAGTATTACATTCCTTATGAGCAAAAGTATATCAGTAATAAGAGAGGGAATTGGTGCTTTTATGATATTAGGGTAGGCATTGCTATAAAAATCGATCCGCTAATGATAACTGTCGGTTACATATTTTCCAATTTAGACGTTTTTGCCATGCGCAGGAATATGAAATATGACAATACATTATTGGGGTATTTTTATCCCAAAGCAGAGAAAATACACGGTAGCTACGTGACAATCTCATTTGCATTTTAGATGTTATAATGGAGCAATCTATAAGAAAAAAGGATGAAAAGTCGGAATATGAATTGAATCTTCTTACTCCGACTTTTCTCTTTTTATTTTTATGGATTAGCAATCTTGTCAGCTTCCCTTTTCAATTGCTTTGCCTGTTCATTGAGCAACCTTGCCCGTTCCAAGGCTTCCGCCTGCTTGCGGCAACGTTCTTCAAAGTTTAACACCGAATCCGTCAGGCTGCGGATGAAACGCCCGTCCCGCTGCCACTTGAATTTTTTCTCCAGCCATTCAAGGGTGGTGCCGTCTGCCTGCCCCTGCATTAGCAGGAAGCGGTATTTCATGTCGTTGTCCTGCAACTGTCCCATCCGTTCTGCCAGACGGACATTCAGGTACAGGGAAGCGGCGCAGACAATCAGACCTGCCGAAAAGAGGAACAGTCTTGGACGTACCCACGAAGCGACCCTGTTGTAAATCCGCCGGTAAAACGGTAAAGGAGCGGCTTCCTCCCTCTCCGTCCTGTAAGCGTTCAGGGTCTTGACCATTACATTGAAGCAACGGTAGGTTTCCAACGCTATTCTCTTGGTGTCCTCAATGTGCTTCTGCTGACCTTGCATCTCGTCCCTTATGTTGTCAAGTCGGCTTTGGACTGCCTGTAACTCTTTTTCGGGAATCGCCGGGTTCCTGCGTAACTCCGACAATGTCCGTTCGATGACATCCAGCCTTTCGAGCGTTTCTTCCCGACTGGCTGGCGTTACCTGCGCTTCCTGCTTCTCCTTCAGTTCCGTGACCATGGAGAGAAGCCCCTCTAAAATCAAATTTTCTTCCATATCCGTTTACAGTTTAAGTTGTCTTTTCTTTTTCTTCTTCTTTTTTCTCAGATTCCAGTCAATTTCTTCGTCCGATGGAGCAGACGGCGAAACATCAAACAGGCTGAACAAGCCGCCCATTGAAGGGCTGTCGTTCCTTTGCGGTGTTTGCTCAGGCTCCAAAATAGGTGCGGAAAATATCTGCTGCCGACTATTTTCTGTGGTATCCATTCCTGCGTTCCCGAAATGCTTATCCAGCTTGGAGAAGCTGAAGCTGCGGTCTATCTCCGAACCCTTGAACGTGTATCCGCCTTTGGAAAAGGAAATGCCCTGTATCTCGCCCGTCTGCCCTTTGCATTTGAACCGGATGGTGATTCCCTTTTCCGCCAGCCGCTCCTGCAACTGCTTCCAGTTCCGGGATTTGCCGATTTCATTTTTCACAGCCGTGTAAATCTCGTACTTCGACTTGTCCGGCTCCTTCAACCTATGCTGCTTCACCCGCTCTTTCCCCTTGGCGAAATAAAGCCCGTGTTTGGCTTTCAGCTTCTTGCACACCTGCTCGTTACGGTACATGTCGTTCCGGTCAGAAATGGTCTTGCCGTCGTTGCCTACGCGGTTGAACACGATATGCACGTGCGGATGTTCCCTGTCCTGGTGGCGCACGATGATGTACTGCGTGTCGGTGATTTTCATCTCACGCATGTATTCCTGCGCCAGTTGCACCATCTTCTCGTCCGTCAGCCGGGGCGCGTCCGCTGCCGAATAGCTCAGCGCGATATGCCCGACGGGTTTGCCCAAGCGCGGGTTCATGGAGGCTTGCGCGAGGAAGCTGCGGACGATGTCCTGCCTGCTTTCCGCCAGCACCCCGTCCGCATGGAGCAGCACCGCCTGCTGCTTGCCCAGCACATAGTCCACACAGCCCTTAAACCCGCTTCCTTTCCTTATTTTTCCAATCATCCGACAAATGGCTTATGATTTCTACTATCTTGTTCTTGAGCTTCACCAGTTCAACCGCCACCAGCGCGAAGCCCCCGGTATTTGCCCGGTGCGCCAGTTGGTTGATGTTGTTGGCTTCGCCCGCCAGCTTGCGGAGGGTGTCCGCGTCCTGCCTGTTCAGCCGGGGCGTCACCTGCGCCGCCACGACCGCCTGCCGCACGTATTCGCTGACACGCATCCCGGCTTCGCCCGCCCGTTTCCTGACAGCGTAATACTGCAATTCGGTCAGCTTCGTGCTGACCACCCTTCTCTGCTTGTCTATCCGGCTCTTTGCCGGACGACCGCCCGGTTTGTTCCTTGTATCTGTCATACACTCTTGTCTTTAGAAGTTGTCTTGAAAATTGCGACCGACGGGAGCGGTTTCCCCTTTGCCGGGGCAAAGCAAGGCAGTTTCGGTCTACCGAAACATAACCTTGCTTCCCCAGAAAACCGATGCACCGCCGGAAGCCTCGCCTCACTCCGCAGGGCTTAGATTCCCCTGCCTTTCTTCCGCTCCCGCGCCGGATTCTGTCCGTTTTTCTGCTCCTGCTTCCTGCCGCACAAGTAGTCGTTCAAGTCGGAATATCCCCGGTAGTTGTGCGAGAAATCACGCACCCGCCAAGTATATTCCGCAGCGATGGCTTGCGTTGCCCGGAAGCCTGCCGCATCGTTGTCGAGCAGGCAGTGGATGCGCTCATACAGCCCCAATGCGTCAATGGCTTTCGGCACGTTGGCGGTGGAGTTGAGTATGATGTAGTCCTGCCTGTCAAGGTTGGGCATGACGGGGCAGTTCTTCACCCGGAGCGTGAGGAACGAGAGGTAGTCCATGAACCCCTCGAACACCAGGCATTTTTCCCTCTGTTCCCCTTGTTGCCGGATGTGGGTGATGTCCTTCGGCGCGATGCAGCCCTTGAAGAAGGAGTTGCGCACCTCATAACCACCCGCCACATTCGGGAAACCGATGGCGAAGTAGGGCTTGCCGTTGTGGGTGAAGCGCAGTTCCCTGCATTCTCTTTTCGCCAGTTCGGTGTCGATGCCTCGCCCCTGCAAGTAACGGAGCAATGCCGGATGGGTGAGGTCGCGGACTTCCAACTGCCGGAAGCTCGGCTCTGACCTTTGCTGCCGAAAAGAGAAACTGACCGGGCGGACGAGCGGAGCCTGTTCCCCCATCCGTTCCAAGAGGTACGGCACATGGTCGGAGCCGTAGAGTTCCCCTGCCAGCGCAATGATGTTGCCGCCCTTGCCCAGCCCGAAATCATACCATTTATTAAGGTCGGTATTGACCTTGAAGGACGCTTCGGTTTCCTCCCGTAGCGGTGACTTGTACCAAAGGTTTGCCCCCTGCCGCTTGACGGGGGAACAGCCTAAGCTGTGCAGATAGTCTGCAATGGATATTTTCTTTGCTTCTTCGATGTTCATACCATAGTCTTTTAGAGTGTCCGTTGAAGGAATCATTGAAAAGTGGCAGTCCCGTTTAGTCCGTCATATATATGCCCGTACCATACCAAACCTGCCTGCTGCCGATACCGGGAAACAAGCAGTCCGTTCCGCTTATATATATGCCCGGACTAAACCGGACCTGCGCTTAATAGTGGAAGTCGGGATTATAGCGGTAGCCCTTGCCCTCCTTCACAATCATGCGCTTTTTTACAAGGAATTGGTTCAGCGACACGAGGACATTGCGCCCGCGCTCATAGCCGATGCTCGCGTAACCCTGCTTCAATGCCGCTATGACATTGGCATAGCCCTGCACGGTGCGTTTGCCGAAAGCGTTCTCCAACGCCGTGCGGTGCTGCTGCTCGGTCAGTTCCGTTAGCGGGAAAGTTTTGTCCGGCTTGGACTGCTGGAACACATAGCCCTCCACGACTTCGGGCAGTGCGCTGTCGTTGATGCGGAAGGCAAACGGCTCGAAGTCACGGTCGCGGATGTGCATCGCCTTCACTTCGCTGATGTTGCTGTCCTGTGCGCTCTTGGTGACTTGCAGGACGGTTTCCGCCTTGTTGTTCAGTTCCGTGCCGATATGTCCTCTCACATTATCATCCCCTTTGTTCAGGTGCAGCACGGTATGGATGTGCAGGTTGTACCCGCTTGACCAGCGCATGAGCAGGTTTATCAGGTCGGTCGATTCGCCCGGGCTGTTGATGTCGTACATCAGGTCGCGGATGCCGTCAATGATGAGCAGCCCCACGTCGGGCATGTTCTCCAGCATGTAGCCGATAATCCGCTTCCGCATGTCGGGTGTCTGTTCCCGGAGCACGATGAATACAAAATCGTCCCGGTCTTGGTCGGTAGGCAGTCCGGCAAGCCGCAGGATGCGTTCCATCACCTTGTGGCAGTGGTATTTGCTCTGCTCGGTGTCCACGTAGAGTATCTTCCGTTTGTTCGGCGGCAGGCACGCCGAGTAGTGCAGCACCTCGTCGTTGGTCAGTGCCGCCGCTACGATGGCGGAAATGTTGAACGTCTTCTTGCTCTTGGCTTTGCCTGTGGACGCGCTGAAATTGCCCAGCGTCCCAATGGTGGAGCCATTCACCCAAAGGATTTCGGGCGGCACGTCGTAGGTGTCCGTCACTTTCAGGTGGATGCTCTTCCAAAGGGCTGCGAAGTCCTCCTTCTTCATGGCGGAGGGCTGCATGGCTTCTGTCTTTCTTGTACCTTCCATAACCGTTATTTCTTTAATGGACGGTTAAGGACATACTTCTGCGCTTCCTGTTCTATCTGCCCCTTGGTCTTTACCGGGTTTTGGCGTAGCCATGCCTCCAGTTCGGACTTCTCGAAATAGAGCATCTTCCCCTGCGGCTTGTAGTGGGGAATCAGGTTGCCCGAAGTCAGCTTGTAGAGATAGCTTTTCGACAGGCAGAGGAATGCGCTCGCTTCGTCGAAGCTAAGCACATTCTTGGTCATAAACAACATTCTTTCGAGTTCTTCCACTCGCATTTCCAAAGTCTTTTCCATATTGTCTTTAACTTTTCGGTGATACAATATGAAGGTGCGCACCCTCGTTTCTTTTTTGATGGGGCAAAAATCGGCATCTTCCAAAACTTCAACACACAAGTTACGGGTAACTCACGTGAAATATTTTCTGTTTTGACCTATGCAGACGTACCGCATCGTTTTGTTAACGGGGGCAAAGTTAAGGGCTTGGAAATGAAGACTAATTGAGCTTTGTTTGACCGCTCAGACTATGCTCAACCTTTTTGCAGTTGCTTGATGTACTTGTCTATGATTTCGTATCCTTTCGGGTAGATGCACTTCACGTTGTCTGTCGCGCTCGACAAGTCGCTGCGTGTGAGGTGCTTGTCCTTTATCTTGGCAAGTACCAGCCTGTTGTTGGCAATGACGGACTGCCATTCGTAAGCGATGTAGTTGTAGCAGCTAAGCTGCATCATCAGATAAGCCAGCAGGCGGTTGTTGTTGGACTTCAAGACCCCGTTCAGCTTGCAGGCGAAGAAGTCTGAAAGGATTTTCTGTGTGACAGTTGTCGTGAATATATGCGCTTCGTTGGCGCATTCGACCAGCAGCTTGATTTGTTTCGGGGTGAGGACGGATTTGAAAGGATTGGATTTCCCCACTATTTTAATCGGCTCGGATTGTGCCTGTGCTTCTTCCTTAGGCTGTCCTTCCTGTTCGGTCGAAGGTACGGATGTTGCGGCATACTTGTTTTCTAACTGTTGGAGGTACTCCAAATATTGGGTTTGCACGACAAAGCGCACAAGGGAGGAAAAGAACGGAAGCTGTTCATCGTAACATGTAGGTGATTGCAGGTATTCATCTATATTGAAAGAGGAGCATTGAAAGGATATGTACTTTTTCCGCCCTTCAAAGGGGAGGTTTTCAAAGAATCCGCTTTCCCACAGGAAATCGGGCATCTGAATGTCGGAGCGGATATTGTGCAAAGCCCGGTTCTGTTGACATAGGGACACAATGCTTTCCGTAGCATTGAAAATCTCCTGACGGATGTGGTCTCTCATTTGTTCTTCCGTCAGGTATTCGCGTTTTAGGGCAAGCGCACTGGTTTTCATCCCATATTCATGCGCAACACATCGGTCAAGTATCTGTTGTATCTTTCTGAAATTGGCTTCTCTTATATCTTCCATACTCATTTGTGCATTAAAATCGGTTCAGGTCGCAAAGATAAGGCTTGAATACCGTTTTCAGCGCAAACAAAAGCAGGAGAAAGGAAGAAATATGCAGCATATTCGTTAAGAAAACATAAATAAGGAGTGCCAAAACCACGAAAGTACACGTTTCCTTTCTTTTCGTCAGGAAGTACGCTTTTAGTACGCCCTGGGAAAACAAATAAGGCTGATAATCAGTCGATTATCAGCCTTTCTATGTACCCAGACCCGGGGTCGAACCGGGATGGATGTTACTCCACTGGTGTTTGAGACCAGCGCGTCTACCGATTCCGCCATCTGGGCATTTGTTTTTGTTTGCGTGTGCAAAGGTAAACACATTTTTCCGAACCCACAAGCAAAAAGACATTTTTTTATTAAAAAATCCCCGGTTATCCATTCTTTCGAACTGATAACCGGGGATTTCAATCTGTTTTCATTTATTTCTGACGGATAAAAATGTTAATCGGGGTTCCCGACAATTTCCATCGTTCACGAATCTTGTTTTCCAGGAAACGGCGATAAGGTTCTTTCACATACTGAGGCAGATTGGCAAAGAACACGAACGACGGTACCTGCGTATTCGGCAGCTGGGTAATATATTTGATTTTGATATATTTCCCCTTATTTGAAGGAGGCGGATAGGCCTCAATCAAAGGCAACAGTTCTTCATTCAGGCGGGCTGTCGGAATACGGGTCGTACGTGCCTGATAAACTTCCTTCGCAGCCTCCAGCACCTTCAGAATACGTTGCTTGGTCAATGCAGAAGTAAAGATAATCGGGAAGTCCGTAAAAGGAGCCAAGCGGTTGCGGATAGCATCTTCATATCCTTTCATCACCTTAGCTGTCTTTTCTTCTATCAGGTCCCATTTGTTTACTACCACTACCAGTCCCTTCTGGTTGCGTTGTACCAGTGAGAAGATATTCAAATCCTGCCCTTCAATACCGCGGGTCGCATCCAGCATCAGAATACATACATCCGAATTTTCAATGGAACGGATGGAGCGAATCACCGAATAATATTCCAAGTCTTCACTCACCTTGTTTTTCTTACGGATACCCGCTGTATCTACCAGGTAAAAGTCGAATCCAAACTTATTATAACGAGTATAAATAGAATCGCGTGTAGTTCCGGCGATTTCGGTGACAATATTCCGGTCTTCTCCGATAAATGCATTGATGATAGATGATTTTCCGGCATTCGGACGTCCTACCACCGCAAAACGCGGAATATCTTCATCCAGAATTTCCGGCGTATCTTTCTTGAACTTGCTCAACACCAAGTCCAGCAAATCGCCTGTACCACTTCCACTCAATGCCGAAACGCAATAGGGATCTCCCAAGCCTAACGAATAAAACTCGGCCGCATTGTATTGCAAGTCATTATTATCCGTTTTGTTGGCCACCAGCAGCACCGGTGTCTTCGAACGGCGCAAGATTTCTGCCACTTCCATATCCAAGTCGGTGACGCCGTTCATCACGTCCACCACAAACAGAATGACATCTGCTTCCTCAATGGCCAGCATCACCTGCTTACGGATTTCTTCCTCGAACACATCATCCGAGTTCACTACCCATCCACCGGTATCTACCACTGAGAATTCTTTTCCCAGCCATTCCGACTTTCCATACTGTCGGTCGCGGGTTGTACCGGCCTGTTCATTCACAATCGCCTGACGCGTCTTGGTCAAACGGTTAAACAGTGTCGACTTTCCCACATTGGGACGTCCTACAATCGCAACTAAATTTCCCATAATTATCTTTATTTACGGCTTCGCAGCCGATATTAATCCAATTGATAACCAAAATTCTTCAATTCCTTATCCGAGCTTCTCCAGTCTTTGTCCACCTTTACAAAAGTTTCCAGGTAAATGGATTTCTGGAAGAAATGCTCCAGTGTCTTACGGGCTTCGGTAGCCACTTTCTTCAGGGCTTTTCCCTGACGCCCGATAATGATGCCTTTCTGCGACTCACGTTCCACATAAATCACGGCATTGATATGAATACTCTTTGCATCTTCCTTGAACTGTTCCACGACCACTTCCACTGAATAAGGAATCTCCTTGTCGTAATACAACAGGATTTTCTCACGAATAATTTCTGTCACAAAAAAACGTGCAGGCTTATCCGTCCACTGGTCCTTTCCAAAATAAGGAGGAGAATCGGGCAGCAGTTCCTTGATGCGTTTCATCACCACATCGACATTAAATTTCGCCATGGCCGAAATCGGGATAATCTCTGCCTGAGGCAACATTTCATGCCACTCATCCACTAATTTCACCAGATTTTCCTGATTGGTCAAGTCAATCTTATTGATCAGCAACAAAACAGGTACTTTCAAGGCACGTACCTTTTCCATGAACTCCGCATTCTTATCCGGTTTCTCAATCGTATCGGTGACATACAACAACACGTCCGCATCCACCAGCGCCGATTCCGAGAAATTAAGCATGGACTCCTGAAGCTTGTAATTAGGCTTCAACACTCCCGGAGTGTCAGAGAAGACAATCTGCATATCGTCCGTATTGAGGATTCCCATAATACGGTGACGCGTTGTCTGAGCTTTGAAAGTCGCGATGGAGATACGTTCCCCCACCAGCAAGTTCATCAATGTAGACTTTCCGACATTCGGATTGCCCACAATATTCACAAATCCGGCTTTGTGCATAAGTAAATATTCGTTCACAGACAAAAAAACGCATCGATTGGGATGCGTTTTTTATCTGTAGTGTTAATTCTTTCTTTATTTATTTCCATCATAACCCCACTTCACGTAGCTGGCACCCCAGGTAAATCCTGCGCCAAACGCAGTGAAGATGATATTGTCACCCTTCTTTAATTGCTTTTCATAATCCCACAAGCAGAGTGGCAACGTTCCGGCGCTGGTATTACCATAACGCTGGATGTTAATCATCACCTTGTCCAATGGAACTTCCAGACGAGAAGCTACCGCATCAATGATGCGCAGATTTGCCTGATGAGGAACAATCCAATCGATGTTGTCCTTGTTCAGGCCATTTCTTTCCGCAATCTGAGCTGTTACGTCAGACATGTTAGATACGGCATATTTGAACACCGTTCTACCTTCTTGATACAAATAATGCATCTTGTTGTCAATGGTGAAGTAAGAAGGAGGACACACCGAACCACCCGCTTTCATGTGCAGGAACGGAAGTCCCTTGCCATCCGTACGCAGGATAGAGTCCATGATACCATAGTCTTCCGTAGTGGCTTCCACCATACAAGCCGCAGCCCCATCCCCAAAAATTGGGCAAGTAGCACGGTCTGAATAGTTCACCATAGAAGACATCTTGTCTGCGCCTACAATAATAATTTTCTTGTGACGGCCTGACTGAATCATGCTGGCAGCTGTTTCCATCGCATACAAAAAACCGCTGCAGGCAGCCTGCAAGTCGAATGCATACGCATTCTTCAACCCTAATTTGTCACAAAGAATAGAAGCAGTAGAAGGGAAATGATAGTCAGGAGTTGTCGTAGCTACAATTACACAGTCAATAGAAGCCGGATCCGAATCCGTTTTCTGCATCAACTGTTTAGCGGCCTTACGAGCCAAATATGAAGTTCCCAAACCCTCTTCGTTCAGGATACGTCGTTCTTTCACCCCGATACGAGTCATAATCCACTCATCGTTGGTGTCAACCATTCTTGACAATTCTTCGTTTGTCAGGACATAATCAGGTACATACCCACCGACTCCGGTAATTACTGCATTTATTTTTTCCATCATTTCTTAATTTCGTGGCCTATAAAAAAACAGCCGGGGAGCCGAAATGGCTCTCCGGCTTTAATTTCCCTAGAACATGCAAAAGATGTTCAACAAAGCGTCAAGTTATTAAAGAGCAGCTTCTTTTTCGATAGCCAACTTACCTCTGTAATAACCACAAGCCCCACATACTGTGTGATAAACATGCCATGCGCCGCAGTTCGGGCAAATAGCCAACGTAGGAGCAACTGCCTTGTCATGAGTTCTTCTCTTCGCAGTTCTCGTTTTTGATTGTCTTCTTTTAGGATGTGCCATTTTTCTAAACTTTTATTTAATTATTATCTAATATTTTCTTCAATTCGTTCCATCTCGGATCTATCTCATGTGCTTCGGACAATTCATCTTCCAGTTCCTCGTCATCCAATCCAAAATCATCCGTTTCTTCCTCATCGGCCGAAGTACGTAAATGTTTGTTCAGTGCCCCCATCATGCTTTTATTGCATTTACCTGGAGCATGCACATGTTTCATCGGTAAACTCAATGCGATAAACTCGTACATAAACCAAGCCACATTAATGTAGCCGTCTTCTTCAGGCACAATTACCATATCCTCTTCGTCCGAAAAAGTTTCTCCCAATTTTACCTTTAAAGTATCATCGGTCACTACCGGCAATTCCATATCGTCCAGACAACGGTCACACGGCACGATTACAGAACCCTCGATATGAAAAGTGAGGACATAAACACCCATTGTCTTTCTTACGTTCAACTGCACCTGCAGTTTTCCTTTTTGAATTTCCGGGGCGTCGATATCCGTAAAGAACTGATTTGTCAAAAGGAACTCATAATCAGCTGAGCTTTCCGTCATGTTCTTTAATTCTATCTTATATGTACCAAGTTTTCCCAAGTCGCAATACCATATAAATCGGGCGACAAAGATACAAATAATAATTCATTTTATCTAGTCTTTCCGCTTTTTATTTATTAAAAATGCTTGTTTAACATACGCTATACATACCGAACCCTATTCCTCATTTTATTAAAAAAGACATCCCCCAAACCACATGCTTACGTTTTTAATCTCCACAACCCCAATAATTTGTTTCATTTTATTACATAAATACAAAAAGGATAGACTTTTAATTTAATTAACCCTTAAATCATAAATAAATATATTATTGATAAAACATTTAATTAGCAAATTAATTAAATTTGCAGCACATATAAAAGAAATCAAACCTTATTCAATATGTTAACTCAAATAATTAATGCCCGTATTTTAACTCCACAAGGCTGGTTGAAAGACGGTTCCGTACTCATCAGAGACAATAAAATCCTGGAAGTAACCAACTGCGACTTGGCCATCGTAGGTGCCACACTGATAGATGCCAAAGGAATGTACATTGTTCCGGGAGGAGTTGAAATCCATGTACACGGAGGAGGCGGCCGCGACTTTATGGAAGGCAGTGAAGACGCTTTCCGCACAGCAGTCAAAGCACACATGCAACATGGGACGACCAGCATCTTCCCCACCCTTTCCTCTTCTACCATCCCCATGATTCGCGCTGCTGCAGCCACTACGGAAAAATTAATGAGTGAGCCCGACAGCCCGGTTCTCGGACTTCATCTGGAAGGACATTATTTTAATATGAAAATGGCAGGCGGACAGATGCCGGAAAACATCAAGAATCCCGATCCGGAAGAATACATTCCACTGTTGGAAGAAACCCACTGCATCAAACGTTGGGATGCAGCACCTGAACTCCCCGGAGCCATGCAATTTGGTAAATACATCACTTCAAAAGGTGTTTTGGCGGCAGTAGGACATACACAAGCTGAGTTTGAAGACATCTATACCGGATTCTATGCCGGCTATACACACGCCACCCATTTCTACAACGCCATGCCAGGCTTCCACAAACGCCGGGAATACAAATACGAAGGTACCGTAGAAAGTATCTACCTGATGGATGACATGACCGTAGAAGTAGTTGCCGACGGTATCCATGTGCCTCCCACAATCCTCCGCCTGGTACACAAGATTAAAGGAGTAGAAAAGACCGCCTTGATTACCGATGCGCTGGCCTGTGCCGCAAGCGACAGCAAAGAAGCTTTCGACCCCCGTGTCATCATTGAAGACGGTGTATGCAAACTGGCCGACCGCTCCGCACTGGCTGGCAGTATCGCCACCATGGACCGCCTGATTCGTACCATGGTCCAGAAAGCTGAAATCCCATTGGAAGATGCCGTAAGAATGGCTTCGGAGACTCCGGCCCGCATTATGGGAGTCCTCGACCGCAAAGGAACCTTGGAAAAAGGAAAGGATGCCGACATCATGGCACTCGACCGTGACCTCAATGTACGTGCCGTATGGGCCATGGGTAAACTGGTAGAAGGTACCAACACTCTTTTTTAACCACTAAAACATTCGACAATTATGCTGACACAAATCATAAATGGTCATATTCTCACTCCACAAGGATGGATGAAAGACGGCTCCGTACTCATCAGTGACGGAAAGATTCTAGAAGTAACCAACAGTGACTTGGCTGTCATCGGGGCCACAGTCATCGATGCCAAAGGAATGTACATCGTACCGGGCTTCGTAAGCATGCATGCCCACGGAGGTGGTGGACACGATTTCACAGAAGGAACTGCCGAAGCATTCCGGGAAGCCACACAGGCACACCTTAAACATGGAGCGACTTCTATCTTCCCGACGCTTTCTTCCACCAGCTTCGAAAACATCCGACAAGCAGTGAATACGTGTGAAGAATTAATGAAAGAAGCAGGGAGTACCATTCAAGGATTGCACATTGAAGGTCCCTACCTGAACAAGAAAATGGCGGGTTCGCAATGGGAAGAGTTCTTGAAAGATCCCGATCCGGATGAATATATTCCTCTGCTGGAAAGCACACAATGCGTCAAGCGTTGGGATATCAGTCCTGAACTTCCGGGAGCACATGATTTCGCTCGGTATACGACCTCAAAAGGTATTCTGACTGCCATTACGCATACCGAAGCCGAATACCCAGAAATTAAGGCCGCTTTCGAAGCCGGATTTACGCATGCTGCACATTTCTACAATGCCATGCCGGGCTTCCACAAACGTCGGGAATACAAATACGAAGGTACCGTGGAAAGTGTGTACCTGACCGACGGCATGAGTGTAGAAGTGATAGCCGATGGCATTCACCTACCAGCCACCATTCTGAAACTGGTGTACAAATTGAAAGGCGTAGAGCAGACCTGCTTAGTAACTGATGCCCTGAAATATGCCGCATATACAGGAAATCCTATCAACGACCCAAGATACATCATTGAAAACGGGGTATGTAAACTGGCCGACCATTCTTCTTTGGCCGGAAGCTTGGCTACCATGGATACACTGATTCAAACCATGGTGAAAAAAGCAGCCATACCTTTAGCTGATGCCGTACGAATGGCTTCTGAAACTCCAGCCAACCTGATTGGTATTGGTGCACATAAAGGTACACTTCAGAAAGGTAAAGATGCGGATATCGTAATCTTAGACAAAGACATCAACGTCAGATGTGTGTTCTCTGGTGGAAAAGTCGTAGAAGATACAAATACAATGATTCACTAACCTAACCTAATTATATTATAGAAATCAATCGTAAAAAACTCTGGGCTGTGAAGTCCGGAGTTTTTTTATCTCTGAACTAAAAAATCTTTTTCAGGAACTTCAATCCGTCAGCAACAATTCATGCCTGAGCGGCATACCGATAGCATCTGACTTATTCCAGTACACAGAAAGCGGACGCACTCAACAATCCCCCGAGGCAAATGGCTCTCTATTTTCCAAAGATACGAAAACCACTCACTGGGACAAACAGAAATACAGATTTTCTGATTCGACACTCCCCAAAGCAGATGCCAATTTATTTAAAAGTATTATTCCCCGTTCCCTTACGGGCACAAAAAAAGCCCCGAGATATTGCTATCTCGAGGCTCTCTGTAAAACGGCGACTACCTACTCTCCCACTTGTACGCAGTACCATCGGCGTGGCGAAGCTTAACTTCTCTGTTCGGAATGGGAAGAGGTGGAACCTTCGCGCCATAGTTTCTTGTTTCATCCCATATATACATTATATATAAGACTACTTCTTGTACTACATCTTCGTTTGTTTATCTAAAGTCTTTCAAAGAACTATCTTTCTTTCGTGCTCCCGTTTCAGCGGGAAAGCGTTTGCAAAGGTAAGGCGTTTTTTCTTTCCCTCCAAATTTTTCCGAAAGTTTTTTTCGAAAAAGTTTCTCGGGATGACCTCGCGGGGCTTATCCGTTTCTCGCTCCCTTGCCGTCTTGCAAGGTAAGATACTCGGGTGCAGCGCCTTTGAAAGTCTGCCTCTCTTTACCAGTCTGTCATTCTCAGCGGCTCTCCCTCTCGAAAGCGGTTGCAAAGGTACGCACTTTTTCCGCTTCCGCAACTTTTACGCAATACTTTTTTTCAAATATTTTTGAAGATTTTTATAAATAGCTGAAACAGAATGTGTTGCAGGACATGTTTTTCCGACGCCTCCGGAAACGGATGGGAACATAGCTACATTATATATTTCGCGCGGGCGCGAGCGAGCGCACATACATGTACACGAAAAAGAAGAACATGTACGCGCAGAACTTGCAGCTGCACACACGAAGAAACCGGCTGAACAACCGTCATGCAACGGGAAAAACCGGTGGAGACACAGAAAAATCTATCCATACTTGGGCTGTATTTTTTCAAAGGGCGGAGAAAAAACTGAAAAGAATTCGTTTCTGCCCCCCCCAAAAAATCCATGGTCTTCCGGATCTGCTTCCCGGAAACAGTCATTTTTATGCCAGCAGGAGAACAGAAACTTCCCAGGAACTGCCAATTTTATGTCATCCAAAGGACATAAATTTCCCGGATATGACCATTTTCATGCCAATCGGAAGACGAAAAAAATAAATCTGACAACCTTTTTCTTCGCCCCGCTGGGAAATCCCGACCGGAATTCCTTTCCAGAAAGGCAGAAAATCCGAAAAAAATTTCCTGAAAAACTGGAAACGGAGCTACAGCTCCAGAACCGGTTTTTTCCATGTGGCAAGGCAAATGGCACTACGGAAATCTCCCACCGCAAGGACATTTTTGCACAGGAAGACCCGCATTTTTTATGTTTCCTTACCAGGTAATACTGACGGAAGTTTTTATTCCGCCAAAAAAATCAGAAAAGACTTCCGATAAAACAGAAAACAAAGACAGTAAAGCCTGTCCCAAAATTGTGATTTTTCCATGCAGCACAACCTGAATCACCTCGACAATTTAAAACTACAGGCACATTCTTTCCCAAGACTCATGATAGTTTTTATGTTTTTCTACCGGGAAACATACGTTTTCCCCGTCGGAAACCTACGTTTCACGGCAGGAAAACGTACGGCTCCCCTACCGTAAACATGGAAAACATAAAGGCAGCGAAAGGTTATCCTACCGACATTACTAGAATACAGCACGCATAAAGGGAAAACAAACGGACCGCTTACAAGGTACAAGGAAAGAACGGAAAGGCCGCTCATGGGAAAAACTGAAGAAACGGCTTACAAAAAACATTCAGGAAAACAGACAGATAAAGACTGTTCAAGCATCAGAAAAAAGGAAACCTCACATAAGGACATAAAAAAAGGAGTTCCGCTGAACTCCAACCTTTGTTAACCTTAAATCTAATACTATGAAAAACACAGTGCAAAAGTAAACATTCCGGTTGAAACCACAAAAGAAACAGCTGAAAAGTTATGTTTTACAACACACATTAACCATCTGACTTACTCCGATTAAATCCCTTAACAAAAGTATTAAACAAAAAGAATACAGAACCGCCTGCGGCAGTCCTGTATTTTTTTCATGGCTAAATGAATCTTTAAATTACTTGATACGCTTATAACCGTACACAGCCAAATCACCCAATTCCTCTTCAATACGCAGTAATTGATTATATTTTGCCATACGGTCGGAACGACTCAATGAGCCAGTTTTAATCTGGCCACTGTTCGTAGCCACCGCTATATCCGCAATAGTCGCATCTTCTGTTTCTCCCGAACGATGAGACGTCACCGTGGTGTATCCATGACGGTGAGCCATTTCAATGGCATCCAGTGTTTCACTCAGCGACCCAATCTGATTTACCTTAATTAAAATAGAATTGGCACATCCCATTGCAATTCCCTTCGAAAGGAATTCCACATTTGTCACAAACAAATCGTCTCCTACCAACTGGCAACGGCTTCCAATCCGCTCCGTCAGTTTTTTCCATCCTTCCCAATCATTTTCACTCATTCCATCTTCAATGGAGTCGATTGGATATTTATTGATTAATTCTTCCAAATAAGCAATCTGTTCGTCCGAAGTACGTTTTTTTCCGTTTTCACCTTCAAAAACAGTGTAATCATACACTCCATCCTTATAAAACTCGGAAGAAGCACAGTCCATTCCAATCATCACATCCTTTCCTGGCACATATCCAGCTTGCCGGATGGCTGCCAAAATAGACTCCAATGCATCTTCCGTACCTTTCAATGCTGGAGCAAATCCACCTTCATCTCCCACCGCCGTACTCAATCCGCGATCGTGCAACACTTTTTTCAGGGCATGAAACACTTCCGCTCCCATGCGCAAGCCTTCCCGGAAAGAAGGTGCCCCTACCGGACGAATCATAAATTCCTGGAAAGCGATGGGAGCATCGCTGTGTGAACCTCCGTTGATGATATTCATCATCGGAACCGGCATCACAAACGTATTGACTCCTCCGATATACCGGTACAAAGGTATCTGCAAATAAGCAGCAGCAGCTTTAGCCACTGCCAGAGACACACCCAGAATGGCATTGGCTCCCAGTTTAGATTTGGTTGACGTGCCGTCCAGCTCCAGCATTTTCTTATCAATACTCCGCTGATCCAATACAGACCAACCTATCAATGCCGGAGCAATTACTTTGTTTACATTCTCGACAGCCTTCAAGACTCCCTTTCCTCCGTAACGATGTGCATCCTTATCGCGCAATTCCAATGCTTCATGTTCACCCGTAGAAGCTCCCGACGGTACAGAAGCACGTCCTATCACACCAGACTCCAGTTTCACTTCTACCTCTACAGTAGGATTTCCTCGTGAATCGAGTATTTCACGACCTATAATCGACTTTATTTTCATATTTATTGCATTTAAAATTTGATATACAAAAATGAGAACTTCCTACGCACGACGCAATACCTTGAAATAGGTATTTTACCTTACAAAAAAAGGACTGCCGCTGAAAAAACAGCCACAGCCCTTCTTTGTTGTCATGCAATCAAAATGGATTAGTAATTATTTTTCTTCACTTCAAAATAAGCCTGTGGATGCAAGCAAGCCGGACATACCTCGGGAGCTTCCTTTCCTACATAAATATAACCGCAGTTACGGCACTGCCATACCACTTCCACGTCTTTCTTGAATACGGTTTCATCTTCAATATTCTTCACGAAAGCCAGGTATCTTTCTTCGTGTCCCTTTTCGGCTACAGCAATTTCACGATACATCTTTGCGATGGCCGGAAAACCTTCTTCGTCGGCAATGTCGGCAAATTTCGGATAATCCAGACTCCACTCTTCATTCTCGCCTGCAGCTGCAGCCTTCAAATTTTCCAATGTAGAACCGATTACTCCGGCAGGATAGCTGGCTGTAATTTCCACCATTCCACCTTCCAACCACTTAAACATTCTCTTGGCGTGTTCCTTTTCCTGTTCAGCAGTTTCCAAGAAAATAGCTGAAATCTGTTCGAAACCTTCTTTCTTAGCTGCACTCGCAAAATAAGTATAGCGCATTCTGGCTTGTGATTCACCTGCAAAAGAGATTGCCAAATTTTTCTCGGTTCTTGTTCCTTTAATGCTTTTTCCCATATCTATTAGTTATTAAGTTGATGAATAAATTACGTTTTTAGGTTTACGCCACAAATATAGTAGTTTTATTCAAATTTGTAATAATTACAATTTTATTTTTCTATTTTATTAACGTTTCATCTTATATATAACAAGGTATTTATCTATAAAACAAAACACAATGAAAAATGGTTTTCCCGGTTGACCATAAATAACGCCTGCGGAACAAAGTTTCATCTACATGACATTTTTTGAGTCAAACCAGACGCCTTTCACCCTCCACCCTATCTTTTTCAAAGATAATTAAAATAAAGGTCGCTCAAATATAAGAAAATATATACTTTTGTGCTTCTTTTTAAATTAGTAACATTTTTAAGATAGATGAAAGGATTAGAATTCAGACCCAAACTTTTCACCATGATGAAAACCTATACCAAGGCCGACCTGATGACCGACCTGATGGCAGGTGTCATCGTGGGAATTGTTGCTCTGCCATTAGCCATTGCTTTTGGTATTGCTTCCGGAGTAAGTCCGGAAAAAGGAATCATCACAGCCATTGTGGCCGGTTTTATCATCTCGTTTCTGGGAGGAAGCAAGGTACAGATTGGCGGACCGACCGGTGCTTTTATTGTCATCATTTATGGCATTATCCAACAGTACGGAATCGAAGGACTGATGGTAGCCACCATGATGGCCGGTATTCTCCTTATATTATTAGGAGTATTTAAACTGGGGACCATTATCAAATTTATTCCCTATCCCATCATTATCGGCTTTACCAGCGGTATTGCCGTCACGATTTTCACCACCCAGATTGCCGATATTTTCGGACTGGATTTCCAAGGTGAGAAAGTACCGGGAGATTTCATTGGAAAATGGATTCTTTATTTCCATCACTTCGATACGGTTAATTGGTGGAATGTCATAGTGAGTGTGGTCAGCGTGTTCATCATTGCCGTCACTCCCAAATTCTCTAAAAAGATTCCGGGGTCATTGGTAGCTATCATTCTGGTAACCGTAGGAGTCTACTACCTGAAAATATATGGAGGAATCACCTGCATCGACACCATCGGCGACCGTTTCAGCATCAAGTCACAACTTCCAGAAGCAGCCGTTCCGGCACTCGATTGGGAAGCCATCAAAAACCTGTTTCCTGTAGCCATCACCATTGCTGTACTGGGAGCTATCGAATCGCTGCTTTCGGCTGCAGTGGCCGACGGTGTCATCGGCGACCGTCATGATTCCAATACGGAACTCATCGCCCAAGGTATCGCCAACTTTGTATCCCCTATCTTCGGAGGTATTCCTGCCACTGGAGCCATTGCCCGCACGATGACCAATATCAATAACGGAGGCAAGTCGCCCGTTGCCGGTATCGTGCATGCCGTAGTGTTGCTGCTCATCCTCCTTTTCCTGATGCCCCTGGCACAATATATTCCGATGGCCTGCCTGGCCGGCGTACTGGTCATTGTTTCTTATAACATGAGTGGATGGAGGGTGTTCAAAGGACTGTTGAAAAACCCAAAGTCGGATGTAGTAGTACTGCTCATTACCTTCTTCCTGACGGTTATCTTCGATTTGACAGTAGCCATTGAAGTCGGTCTGGTCATTGCCTGTATACTATTCATGAAGCGTGTCATGGAAACAACCAAGATTTCTGTCATTACAGACGAAATAGACCCCAACAACGAATCTGACCTGGAAGTACACGAAGAACATCTGGTCATCCCGCAAGGCGTGGAAGTATATGAAATCAATGGTCCGTATTTCTTCGGTATCGCCACCAAGTTCGAAGAAATCATGTCCCGGTTGGGCGACCGTCCGAAAATCCGCATCATCCGTATGCGAAAAGTTCCTTTCATTGATTCCACAGGTATCCATAACCTCACGACCCTATGTGAAATGTCACAAAAAGAAAACATTCACATCATCCTGTCGGGTGTCAATGAGAAAGTACATCAAGTGCTGGAAAAATCCGGCTTTTATGAACTGCTTGGAAAAGAAAATATCTGTAGCAACATCAATGAAGCATTGGAAGTAGCCACCAAGGAAATAGCTGAAATCAACGCAAAATAAAAAGTTAAAATAAAAACCCCCATTCTGTTAAAATCAAAATAGGATTTAACAGAATGGGAGTTTCCTTTAAATCATGTTATAAAGTCCATTATTTTAACCTCAGGACTTGTATTATTCCGAGAATTCCGTACCTTTGTACTGTGTTTTTCATAGTATTAGATTTAAGGTTAACAAAGGTTGGAGTACAGCGGTACTCCTTTTTTTATGTCCTTACTTTAGAAAATCACCACTTAAACCGCACCTGAAACTGTAAATCATATTTTTGGTTTCCCTGAATTTCTTCTGCTCCCGAACCAATCAAGTTCCGGTCTCTGTAATGTGTCCATCCCCATTTCATCTGAAAAAACACCCGTTTCTTCCAGTTATAATCCATTCCTACAGCCAACCGTTCTCCTTTTCCATACAAGGCCCTCATGGAAAACGCATACAACAATCCCTGTTCATACAGATACACTCGTGAAGCATAATCCTCTGTACGAAACCAAACCCCACTCAAAAAAGTCCGTACATTCCAACGAGGTATTTCCAATTTCAGACTACTCCCCAACGCCACTCCATTGGATACTTCTTTCCGGAACACGGATGAACGCACATATTCCACCACCGTTTTCCACTGCGTCCATTTCACCGGTGAATAAGTCAGCTGATAATGCAGACGCTGCCGGATATCAGGTAACACATACTTCTCTTCATCCGACTCTTTATAGTTTTTAGCCTTATTCTTATAACTGTATTTTATCCACATATCCAGTGAATTTAACGGTGAATAAGATAGTTGAAATACTACCTCCATCCCTGTAGTTTTCCGCTTGTCCACCAAATAACGATACCATGGAAAATAAAAGAAATCTCCGGAACACAATAGCTTGATATTCCGTAAAAAGCTTGTTTCCAGTCCAATAAAAATTCCGGTTTCATTTTGCAACTTGGAATTTTCACCAAAAGCATTGCCGTATAAACTCTGGTATTTTTTATCATAATACCTGTTAATAACTACCCATGAAGTATTCACAGTCGGTGAATAAGTCAGCTGGTTCAATGTAGCGACCTTACCCTGCTTATCAATGGCCGTTTCCCCGGAAAAAATAAACTTCCCCTTATACCATTTATAATTCACACCAACATTATAGAAATACTTTCCCCGAGGATAATAACGGTTATACAATCTTTCCGCCGGATTCAACACCTTGTTGAAAACATTATAAACAACCGTCAGTCCACCTTCAAAATACTTTCCATCATAACATAAATTACTACCTGCCAAGGTATTGAAAATTGTATTTTTCTTTTCCATATCTTTTTTCAGACGATGATACCCATCGGTTTTCAATGTAGTTATACACCCATTATCCACCGTAGCATCCTGATTGCGTAAAGACAAGAATCCGGTCCATACCCAGCGTTCATGCCACTTCCAGGAAACTCCTGCCCCTTGCAAATAGTTTGCCTCGTTCATGGAAGTATACCTACTCAATCCTTTTCCCACACGATTCAATGCCGAAAAGGAAGTATATTTTCCCATTCCGAACCCCATGTTCATTACCAGTCCGTAACCAAAACTGGCTTTATAGTGGCCTAATACTAACGTATGCAAATGTCCGAAATCCTTTAGTTGCACCGATGCACTGTAAAAATCAAACCCCTTCCGGTTATAACGATTGAAAAAAGGTTCACCCGCATCTTTTTCGGCCGCAAAACTGACAGCTATTTTATCCCTGTACTGCAATCTGTACCTCAAATTCACATAAAAAGGATCTCCGTAATACCGTTTCGAGGACAGCTTATCCTCTTGTCCGGAAGGAATGTCCGCATACCCCGCCTTCTTGTTCAACGGATAATCAGTCCTTATCCACATTTCCTGACGGCGATATTTCCAAAAATTTCTCCAAGAGAAACGTTCCCGGCGATTCGTCTCGCCTACATAAAGAAAATCTTCCAGAAACAAACGCGTCTGACGATCCATCCCTTCCACTCCCCACAATTCATTCAAACTGACCAGCGGTCCGTGTTTATACACATAATACAGCAGATTTTCAATTATCCGGTCGGACAAGAACGGTAACTGCTGTAACTCTTCCTTCGTCACGGCATTCACGTTAAAAGGATGTTCGGCCAGCTCGCTCAACTCCTCGTACCTCTCTTCCCAAGAAACCGCACTCTCCTCTTCTCCCATCTGTTCCTCCCATTCCATCCACGAAGATTGCCCATACAGATTTAAACCACTAAAAACGACTGATACACAGAGATAAACAAACCTTTTCCACATGTTATTCACAAGGTTATACACATCCTATAAATACGTTAATTATGCCACGTAATCTGAATATTATTTCTATTTTTGCGTATATGAAAAAGAGTCTCTACATATTCATGATTCTGTGGCTAAGCAGCTGCCTCTATACACATGCCCAGAAATTGACCCCTACAGTGATTATAGGTCATAAAGTCCCTGTATGCGTCTATAAAGGAGACACTATACCTTGTATAACGCTAAGAAACATTTACGTTTACCCGAAACTCAAGTTTAAAAACAAAAAGCAAGAAAGATATTACTATAAACTGGTCCGCGATGTAAAAAAGACGCTACCTCTGGCCAAGGAAATCAAAAGAGCGGTGATTGAAACGTATGAGTATATGGAAACCCTACCCAATCAGAAAGCCAGAGAGCAACACATGAAACTGGTGGAAAAAGGGTTGAAACAACAGTACACCCCTCGCATGAAGAAACTCACCTTCTCACAAGGCAAACTGTTGATCAAGCTGGTCAACCGAGAATGCAACCAGTCCTCCTATCAACTGGTCAAGGCCTTCATGGGACCTTTCAAAGCCGGATTTTATCAGGCGTTCGCTGCCCTGTTCGGAGCCAGCCTGAAAAAAGAATACCATCCTGAAGATGACGACAAGATGGTAGAAAGAGTCGTTACACTGGTCGAAAACGGACAGTTATAATATTATAAATCAATAAATTAACAAGTTATCAATAGGATATTCACAAGCGGTGTTCAACGCAGTTTGAACAGTTTGTGCGCAAACTCCCATATCATGATACCTGCCGTGACAGACACGTTCAAGGAATGTTTTGTGCCATACTGAGGAATCTCAATGCATCCGTCGGACATATTCACCACTTCCTGCTGCACACCTTTCACTTCATTTCCCAGCACAATGGCATATTTCTTCCCCTTCTCCAATGCCAGCTCATCCAGCAAGGTACTCCCCTCGCACTGTTCGATAGAGAGCACGGTATACCCCATCTCATGCAGTTCATTCACAGCATCTTGCGTGTGGGAAAAATATTTCCAGTCGACCGTATATTCTGCTCCCAGCGCCGTCTTATGCATTTCCGGATGAGGAGGAGTAGCCGTAATGCCACAAAGATAAATACTGTTCACCAGGAAAGCGTCCGATGTACGGAATACCGCTCCAATATTGTGCAGACTGCGCACTTCATCCAGCACCACCACCAACGGCAGCTTATCTGCTTCCTTAAACTCCTCCACCGTCAGGCGGTTCATCTCCGTCACCTTCAATTTCCTTAATTCGGCCATAATTCCTATCTTTGAAATACGTTCGGCTGCAAAGATAAAAACTATATTCATAACCCTGTTGAAAACGGTGGAAAAGGTGTAAAAAACGAGCGCATAGAAAATGAAAATTATTTCTTGCAAGATTCCACAAATCAATTATAGCAGGCTTGAAACCAACAATCCAAAAAACTTAGAAATAATTTTCACTGACAGTTTAAACACATTCTTATTGAATTTTCAGAAATGAATCACCGAAAAGTTTTTAACTTTGCAACGTATCAACAATTTGTTAATAGAATCAGTAAAGATAATGATATCAATCAGTAAGCCTGTTTATGAGTGACTGATATCCTTCACCTCAAAGATGATAACGGAAAAACAAAAAAAGAAGCATCATTTTTACGAACACTATTAACGGGATATTATCAGTATCATATTTTCTTTTAAAAAGAAGAAAAAATATAATCTAATAATGAATAAAGAAGAATGGTTGAAAAAGGGTTATGTGGATGAACCCGTAGAAAAGAATCTCGACCTGAAGGCTGAGATTAAAAAGTTATGTCGTGAAAAAGAAGCGGTCATTTTAGGACACTTCTACCAGGCGGACGAAATACAGGAGATTGCCGACTTTATCGGCGACAGTCTGGCACTGGCACAATGGGCTGCCAAAACGGATGCGAAAATCATTGTGATGTGTGGAGTTCACTTCATGGGTGAAACCGCGAAAATCCTTTGTCCGGACAAGAAAGTGCTGATTCCCGACCTGAATGCCGGTTGTTCACTGGCCGACAGTTGTCCGGCCGACAAGTTTGCCGAATTTGTGAAGGCACATCCGGGATACAAAGTCATTTCGTACGTCAATACCAGTGCGGCAGTCAAAGCGGTGACGGATGTGGTGGTAACTTCTACCAACGCCCGCCAGATTGTGGAAAGCTTCCCGGAAGATGAAAAGCTGATTTTCGGTCCCGACAAGAACCTTGGAAATTACATCAATTCCATTACCGGGCGTCAGATGTTGCTTTGGGACGGTGCCTGCCATGTGCACGAGAAATTCTCTGTAGAAAAGATTCTGGAAGTGAAAAAGCAGTATCCGGATGCAGAAATCCTGGTTCATCCGGAATGTAAGGGAGCTGTAGCGAAACTGGCCGACAAAATCGGTTCGACGGCAGGATTGCTGAAATACGCCATGGCTAGTGACAAGAAAAACTTCATTGTGGCTACAGAAAGCGGCATTCTGTATGAAATGCGCAAGAAGTGTCCGGACAAGCACTTTATTCCAGCTCCGCCGGAAGACAGTACCTGCGCTTGCAACGAATGTAACTTCATGCGTTTGAACACACTGGAAAAACTGTATAATACGCTGAAGTATGAATGGCCGGAAGTGAAGGTGGATGAAGCTGTGTCAAAAGAAGCCATCAAGCCTATCCAGAAGATGCTTGAAATATCTGCAAAGTTGGGACTGTGATTACAGTCCCAATCTTTTTTGTTAAGGGCTTTTAATGACGATATCGTCCTTCTTAAAACATGTTATATAGCATAGATTTTAGAAGGAATAATTTGTAGATATCTGGAAAGTCCTTACCTTTGCACTGTGTTTTTCATAGTATTAGATTTAAGGTTAACAAAGGTTGGAGTTCAGCGGAACTCCTTTTTTTATGTCCATACGTTTCCTCTTTTATTTATTGCCGGCAGGTGAATGTGTTACCGCAACATCGGTAAGCAGGAAACTGGCAGTTGTTTTTTACGTTTCCCTACCCGGAAATCTACGTTTCTCTTACCGGAAACGTATGTTTCCCTAGGCGGAAACATACGTTTTCCGTCAGCAAAACATAAAAAATGTGGGAAAACCATCTTTTCTTGATAAGCACACTTTCAGATTTTATGGGGATGTATGAATGAAAGTAAGCCGATATCACATCTTGTTCCATTTTTTGAGTGGAAAAAAATTGTTCCGATGATGCTTGAAAATCAATTATTTGTGATTTTTCGCCGAAAAAATATGAAAAAAAATGCTCGAAATGTTTGTGGGTTTCAAAAAATGCACTACCTTTGCAACCGCAATCGAGAGAGAAAGCAACGAAAGAAAAACTTAATGGTGCGTTAGTTCAGTTGGTTAGAATACATGCCTGTCACGCATGGGGTCACGGGTTCGAGTCCCGTACGCACCGCGATATATGAAGCTCTGATTCAGAAAAGAATCAGAGCTTTTTTATTTTCGGTAGTTTCAGCCATTGGAAGGAGAGAAGTTATGTGGAAATATTATGCTTTATTGTCGGCTTTTTTTGCCGCACTGACAGCCATTTTTGCCAAAGTAGGTGTGAAGAATATCAACTCAGACTTGGCCACAGCGATTCGAACCAGTGTTATTTTGCTGATTACTTGGGGAATTGTATTTTCTGAACGTCAAGTGGTGAATGTAAAGCATGTGGATACACATACCTGGCTTTTTTTAATATTGTCGGGTGCGGCTACCGGTTTGTCCTGGTTGTTTTATTTTAAGGCTTTGCAGACAGGCGATGTATCAAGAGTGGCGCCTATTGACAAACTGAGCGTGGTAATAACCATTTGCCTGTCTTTCCTGTTTTTGAGGGAACCGGTCAGCTTGAGAGTGATTGTGGGAGCGGCGTTAATTACGTGTGGCAGCATCGTCATGCTCTTGAAATAAAACGAAGGATGCCTTCGTGACAGCTTTGTCACTGGGGCACCCTTCTTCTGAACTCAAATCATAATTAGTGCTTATTCTTGTACTTCACCTTTTTCGTTGTAAATCAACGTCGCGGTGTTTTCTTCCTGGTCGGCCAGTTCCACCTTGTAAGTTTTTACACCGTCTGTTTCTTCTACGTATGCTGCTTTGAGAGTCCATTCTGCATAATCTTTTGTGATGGCATCCTGAACAGCTTGAGGAAGATCTTTTACATCAATGGGTTTGAATTCGTTGACTACGTTTACAGTGTCCACATTTGCGTTCAGGTTTTCTGCAAATACTACTGAAGTTCCTAATCCCATTACCAATGCTACTGCTACAAATAACTTTTTCATATTGCTTTTAATTTAAATAGTTAGTAAATAAGTTTTACACTGATTGTAGTTCAAAGGCGGTGCCAAACTTTTTGATTTTTATTAAAATGTTGATAATCAGATTTATGTCTGTTTTCCGTTTTGAGGATTCGGGTAAAAAGTGTGTAATTTATTCCCACTTATCTGTGGATAATATGTACAATTCTACAAAGGAGGCTGGGGAAAGAGAAGAAAGTTCATATAGAAAAACGTCCTGATGCCAATGGAGAAAAATAAAGAGGAAGCAATTGAAACAAATGATAAAGAATCTAATAAAATGAATTTTTCTTCTATATATATTCAATTTTTATTGTACTTTTGCCGCTCCTTAATGAAAGCAGAGTAATATCTGCGGTAAATATGATTAAAATCATTTTTTGTTTTTAGAGAAGAGAGTACATCTGGCATCTACGTCGGTAGGATGAGTTTATTGTAAATTTAGATAACCCTATGAACATGTGTAAAATTTTGTCCGTAGCTTTATTAGGTATTTGTGTACTTCTTTTTGGTTGTAAAAAAGAGAGACTTTCAGAGAATGACAATTCTTCCATTGTGGAAATTACGGTGTGTAATTCAAAAGGAGAATTATTGGAAAATCAGCTTGTCAAGATGTATGACGAGGCTACTTATGAAACTTTTAAGGAAAAACAGACTACCAAAGCTTTATGTGAGGTAATGACTGATAAGAATGGAAAGGCTACTTTTGTATTGGAGCGTCAGAAATGGTTTGCTGGAACGAAATCCAGAGAACTGATGTTTGTGGTGCTGGACACTTTGGATGCAGCAAATTATGCCTGGTGGAGCAAGGGAGGAACCGTAACTGCCGGCCAGAAACAGTCGTTTAAAATAGAGGTGGACCGGCAGAAGGCAGGAGAGAAGACTGCCGAGAGTCTGTTTTTGATGGAAGATGGCGTACTCAAAGGTATAAAAGATAAGAACGTGTCGCAGGTGATACTTCCTGCAGAAGTGAAAAGTATCGCTCCAGGAGCCTTTTGGGAGTCGAACGTGGAATCTTTGGTACTCAATGAAGGATTAGAGTCGATTGGGGTACAAGCGTTCGCCAGATGTAAGAAATTGGTTTCTGTCTCCTTCCCGTCATCGTTGAAAGTAATCGAAAAGCATGCGTTTGAAGATTGCGTGGCCTTGGCGAAATTAAATCTTTCGAAAACGCATGTGGAAGAGATTGGTTCGAATGCGTTCCGTGAAACAGGCTTGAAGAGTGTGGCATTTCCTTCTTCTTTGAAAAAAATAGGTCCACAAGTTTTTTTGAAGACCCAACTGGAAAATGTGGTACTTCCGGCAGAGGTACAAGAGGTTGGCCCAGAAGCTTTCCGGGAAGTCGTAACACTGAAGTCAATTACTCTTCCGAACAACATACAAAAGATAGGTTGGCAGGCTTTTTACGGTTGTACTAAGCTGGAAAATGTGAATTATACCGGTTCTATGAAATCAGCCAATGGAGTAGTGGAAAGTGCGGCTTTTGAGGGCTGTGAGGCTTTGACTCGAATCATCCTTCCGCAAAGTGTGGCGGAAGTTCAAGAAGGTATATTCATTGAATGTCCCCGCTTGAAGCAAATCATCCTTCCTGAGTCTGTGAAAAAAATTGGAGGTTATGGACTGAGAACGAACTATTCTGTGGAAAAGATTGTGTTTAAAGGTTACGAACCACCTGCTCTTGAAGAAACTTCCTTACCTTTTGTAGATGATATCACTTCTATCGTGGTGCCTAAGGGTAAGCTCGAGGCGTATAAAGCTGCGTATGCAGATTATCATAAAATCATGGTTGAAAACCTCTAACATCTGTTATATATAAGGAGACAACGTGTACGGCTACCTTTTTTAAAGGCAAGTGTACGCGTTGTCATGTTTATGTGATATGCCTTTGAAAAAGGGCTGTTGAAGATGTCAAAATAGAAAAATGTGTTTCTATTTTTGATTGCATCCAGCTTTTGTTATCTTTGTGGAGAAGCCTGAAGGGTATGGGTTATACGTAAAAATGAGATAACAATGAAAAACAGTAGGTGGAATTATGTTGCAGCAATGGTGGCTGCAGTGTTGTTTGTCGGTTGCGGCGGACAATCCAAACAAAAAACAGAGAGCGAGATGAATACAGACAGTACAAAAGTGGCATACGGCGAGATTCAGATGCAGAAGGACAGTATGTTGGCTACACTGACACTGGATGGAATGAAGGTGACATGGATTCGTGACAACGTTCAGCCACGTTTGATGCCGCGTACCTTGTTTCCCGATGCCAGTGACGCTCAGATAGACAGTCTTTCTTTACAGAACGGGGTACCTGCTTCTATCAGTACCTTCTTGGTTGAAAAGGATGGCGTGCGCATGCTTTTCGATACCGGAATGGGGGCACCCGATAGCCGGTTGCTCGAGGGTTTGAAAGCTTTGCACATCCATCCGGAAGATATCAACTACTTGTTCATAACCCATTTTCATGGGGATCACATCGGTGGCATGATGAAAAACGACAGTGTGGCTTTTCCACGTGCGGAAGTATATGCTTCCCAGCTGGAATACGATGCGTGGATGAAGATGCCGGCCGACCAGAAAGCACAGGTAGAGAAAACCATGAAGGCTTACAAGGACCGTTTGCATCTCTTTGTTTTCGGGGATACGCTACCGGAAAATGTAATAGCCATGAATGCGGTGGGACATACGCCCGGACACACGGTGTTCCAAGTGGGAAAACTGTTGGTAATAGGAGATTTGTTCCATGGAGCAGCCTTGCAGCTGGCACATCCGGAAATCTGTGCACAGTATGACATGGACAAGAAAGGAGCCGTAAAGAGCCGTAAGTATTACTTGCAATATGCCCGGGAGAACGGGCTGACAATGGCGGGCATGCACCTGCCGGTGCCGGCTTTTATGAAGTGAGAAAAAAGGACGTATAGATGAATAAACAGACAGCGTGTACAAATGCTTTTCAAGCAGGCGTACACGCTGTTATTTTTAGGGTGAGATGTACTTTTTCAATAAGAAGCACTGGCTTCGATACCGGCTTCTTTTACCAGCCGGACAATGCGGTCCAGTTCCTCGTGAGTGGCTTTCTGGAGTTTCCGGTCGGGGGTTTCCCGGTCGATGGTATAGACCATCACCTGACGGGGACGAATCTGTTTGATGGCTTCCAGCCAAGGCAGTACATACTTGTCGGTGGTATTGTCCACATCTTTACCTTCGTCGGTAGTACCTTTCAGGAAAATTGTCTGGATAATCAGGTTGCCGTGGAAAGCCTTCAGACCTTCAATGATATCTTCTACCTGATAATTTCCGGTCGGTCGGTCGACGGTCTGTATATAGTCCGGGTCTACCGTATCCAGTTTCAGAATGTTGTTGTCTACTTTGTTCAGGGCTGCAAAGACCTTTGGATGGTGGATAAAAGTAGAGTTGCTCAATACGCTGACTTTGGCATTGGGAAAATACTTGTCGCGCAAAGCCAGGGTGTCGTCAATGATTTCCGGGAAATACGGGTTGGCAGTCGGTTCTCCATTGCCGGCAAAAGTCAGCACATCCGGAGAGGGACCGTTTTCCTTCATTTCAGCCAGGCGTTTTTCGAGTGCTTCACGCACGGCTTCACGGGTTTGTACTTTCTGTCTCGGACGAAAGTCCTTGTTGTATCCGCATTCACAATAAATGCAGTCGAACGTACAGAATTTGCCGTCGGCGGGAAGCAGGTTAATACCAAGCGATACGCCCAAACGGCGGCTGTGGATAGGGCCGAAGATAGGGGCCGGATAAATAATGGTTGACATAAGCGTTACGGTTTATCTTCCTTTTACTATTTTTTTGATGTCATTCAGTTTGTTCAGTGCCTCCAGGGGGGTGAGGTTATTCACGTCCAGGTTCAGGATTTCATCACGAATCTGACACAGTACGGGATCATCCAACTGGAAGAAACTCAACTGTATTCCGTCGGAAGAAGCCTGTTTGGCCGGTTGTGGCTTTGCGGAAATTCCTTCCTGGCGGTTTTCTGCTTCCAGCTGATGCAGGATTTCATCGGCACGTTTCACAATGGATTTCGGCATACCTGCCATTTTGGCCACATGAATACCGAAGGAGTGTGCACTTCCGCCACGTTCCAGTTTGCGGAGGAAAATGACCTTGTTGTCTACTTCCTTGACCGACACGTTGTAGTTTTTGATGCGCTTGAACTGTCCTTCCATGTCGTTCAGTTCGTGGTAGTGGGTGGCGAATAACGTACGAGCCCGGGCTTTCTTATGCTCATGGATGTGTTCCACAATAGCCCAGGCAATGGAAATACCGTCGTAAGTGGAAGTTCCTCTACCCAGTTCGTCGAAAAGTACCAGACTTCTTGGTGAGATGTTGTTCAGAATATTGGCCGCCTCGTTCATTTCGACCATGAAAGTAGATTCGCCCACGGAAATGTTGTCGCTTGCTCCCACACGGGTGAAAATCTTATCCACCAATCCGATGTGGGCGCTCTCGGCAGGTACGAAACAACCGATTTGTGCCATGAGGGTAATCAGGGCTGTCTGACGGAGCAGGGCAGACTTACCGGCCATGTTCGGTCCCGTAATGATGATAATCTGCTGCTCTTCCGTGTCGAGATATACATCGTTGGCAATGTATTTTTCTCCCGGAGGAAGCTGTTTCTCAATCACCGGATGGCGTCCCTGACGGATATCGAGTACATCGTCATCCACCACATTCGGGCGAATGTACTTATTGGCACGGGCCACGTTGGCAAACGACAGCAGACAGTCCAGCCGGGCTATCTGTGTGGCGTTGATTTGGATGGCCGGGATGAATTCTGCCAGGTCGGTGACCAGTTCGTTATATAATCGGGTTTCCAGAATCAGAATCTTGTCTTCCGCTCCTAAAATCTTTTCTTCATATTCTTTCAGTTCCTGCGTGATGTAACGTTCTGCATTGACCAGTGTCTGCTTGCGTATCCATTCGGCCGGTACCTTGTCCTTGTGTGTATTGCGTACTTCGATATAGTAACCGAATACGTTGTTGTAAGCGATTTTCAGGCTAGGAATACCTGTCAGCTCACTTTCCCGTTGCTGGATTTGCAGCAGGTAGTCTTTGCCGGAATACGCAATCTTGCGCAATTCATCCAGCTCCGCGTTGACGCCGTCGGCAATTACCCCGCCTTTGTTGACCAGCAGGGGAGGGTCGTTGGTTATTTCTTTGGCAATTTTGTCGCGGATGGAAGCACAAAGATTCAGTTGTTCGCCAATACGGCGTAGACTGGGATTGTCAGCGTTCAGGCACGCATTCTTAATCGGTTCGATGGCCTGAAGAGCTATCTTCAGCTGTACCACCTCACGAGGTGAGATACGTCCTACGGCCGCTTTCGAACTGAGTCGTTCCAAATCACCTATCTGATGCAGTTTCTCTTCGATGAAATCCTTGAAATCCGGTTCCTTAAAAAAGAACTCCACTACATCCAACCGTTCGTTGATGGGTTTGATGTCCTTTAGAGGGAACACAATCCAGCGTTTCAACATTCGAGCTCCCATCGGGCTGATAGTATGGTCGATGATATCCAGCAGGGAAGTACCCCCTTCGTTCATACTGTCAATCAGTTCCAGACTGCGTACGGTGAATTTATCCAGTCGCACGTAGCGGTCTTCCTCGATACGGGAGAGTGACGTGATGTGTCCAATCTGGTAATGCTGGGTCATGTCGAGGTACTGAAGAATGGCTCCGGAAGCAATGATGCCATTGTGCAGATTTTCCACTCCAAAACCTTTGAGGTTCTTGGTTTCAAAGTGCTTCAGTAACTTTTCTCGGGCAGAAGTCTCATTGAACACCCAATCCTCCAGTTCGAACGTGAAGAACTTGTTGCCAAAGTTTCCTTCGAACATAGGCTTTTTACCCCGTTCGAAAAGCACCTCTTTCGGTGCGAAGTTGTTCAGAAGTTTGTCAATATAATCGGTAGGTCCTTCGGAAGTGAGGAATTCACCGGTTGATATGTCGAGAAAGGAAATACCGCAGGCTGTTTTGCCGAAATACACGGCAGCCAGGAAGTTGTTTTCTTTGTACGACAACACATTGTCGTTGATGGCCACACCGGGAGTCACCAGTTCCGTAATTCCACGTTTGACGAGTTTTTTTGTGGTTTTCGGGTCTTCCAGCTGGTCGCAGATGGCTACTCTTCGTCCGGCACGAATCAGCTTGGGCAAGTATGTATCGAGGGCATGGTGAGGAAATCCAGCCATTTCTACTGTCTTGCTTTGTCCGTTGGCACGTTTTGTTAAAGTGATTCCCAGAATCTCGGCTGCTGCCACGGCATCTTCGGAATAAGTTTCATAAAAGTCTCCGCACCGGAAAAGCATGATGGCATCCGGGTGTTTGGCTTTTAAATCAAAATATTGTTTCATCATCGGGGTCAATACCACCTCTGTATCTTTAGCCACGGTTCAGTCCTTTCTTTTTTAGTTCATGATATTTCCTGCAAAGATACTTTAAAAGCCCGAAATGAAAAAAGATATTTTTTAGGATGCTATTTAAATTCAGTTTAAAAAACGAAAACGGGAGCCGGAATTTCCTTAGCTTTGTGGAAATTTAATGTTAAGAGATTATGAAGAAAATAAGTGTGTCCGAATTGAAGGACAATATGTTTGATGCCATTGGCAAGGAGTGGATGCTGGTGACTGCCGGCACACCTGAAAAGTTTAACATGATGACGGCCAGCTGGGGAGGTACCGGTATCCTGTGGGGAAAACCGGTGGCGTTTATTTTTATCCGTCCTGAACGTTATACTTACGAGTTCATTGAAAAGGGCGATACATTGACCCTGTCTTTCCTGGGGGAAGCGCATCGGGACATACATAAGATATGTGGAAGCCAATCGGGTAGGGACATTGATAAAGTAGCTGCTTCAGGATTGAAACCGTATGTGACGGAAAATGGGAACATTGCTTATGAACAGGCTCGCCTGATATTGGAGTGCAAGAAGCTGTATGCTGATTTCATAGATGCTGATAACTTTGTGGATAAGTTGTTGATAAGCCGTTGGTATGGAGAAGAACATGGTGGATTTCATAAGATGTACATTCTTGAAATACAGAATGTTCTTGTGGAGTAACAGGCTGTTCATAGGTTGTGGATAAACCGGTGTATAACAAAACGGCCCTACAGGTGGATTTCCTATAGGGCCGTTTCCATAATCTGTCGTTATGTACGTTATTTATTCACTTCTTCCGTAGTGTCTGTATGCTTTTCAATTGCATTGTCCTTTACGAGTGGTTGTGCCTCTTCCAGGTGACTGGCATATAAACCGTCGATGATACCGTCGGCCAGACCGATGACAGGCACATAGATATAAGTGGCATGAATGATGTCGGCAATGGTCAGGAAAATATCTCCTGCCGGTACGATGACATCTGCCCGGTCGGGTTTCAGCTGGTATTTCTCCATGCGTTCCTCTACGGACAGACTTTTCAATTCATCATGTAGCTTATGCAACACTTCTACGGTGATTCTTTGTTTCTTCTTGTCCTTCTTTTCTGCCAGGCGGTACAGTTTGTTGATGTTTCCACCTGAACCGATGATGTTCGTGCCGGGATAGGAAGCAGCCAGTTCCTGCATGTCGGTCTTCAACCGTTCCCATTCCGTATCTTTCACGGCATTGTTCAGGATACGGACCGTACCGATGTTGTACGAGCGGCTGCACACCAGTGTGCCCTGCGAAAGTAAGTTGATTTCCGTACTGCCGCCCCCTACATCCACATACATGTAGTTTCCATTCCGGTCTTCCATACATTCAATGTGGTTGTTGTAAATCATCCGGGCCTCTTCCTGTCCGTCGATGATTTCGATACGAATACCCGTTTTCTTTTCAATCCGTTTGATGATAGACTTTCCGTTCTTGGCATCCCGCATGGCAGAAGTAGCGCAAGCGCGATAGTCTTCCACGTCGTAGATTTTCATCAGATGGCGGAACACCTTCATCAGGCGCAGCATGTTCTTTTCCTTTTTCTCGGCAATCTTGCCCATGGCAAACACATCGAATCCCAGACGAAGGGGGACACGAAGCAGGAGTACTTTCGAGAAGAAAGCCTTGCCCTGCTCGTCTTCCTCTACACACTTGATGAGTAACCTCACTGCATTGGAACCGATATCAATGGCTCCATAATAAGTTTCGCAATTTTTTATGAGATTGTCCATAATAATAGTATTTAAGTTATTCTTCGGAATTTTCGGCCAGATAATAGTTGTAGAGTGCCTCCTGTGAACGGAAAGGAGTTTCCTGTCCTTCTTCGCTCCAGAACTGGTTGTCGCCCAGCCCGTCTACCACACGCCCCTGCAACGTATCTTTCAATCCATATTCCACAATCCGCTTCATTTCGCCCTTGATAGCCGGGTCATACACTGGCGTAATCACCTCGATGCGGTGGTCGAGGTTACGCGGCATCCAGTCGGCGGAACCCAGGAATACTTTCTCTTCTCCTCCGTTGGCGAAGATGAAGATACGCGAATGTTCCAGGTAGCGGTCGATGATACCGTGAATCCGGATATGTGTGCTGAGGTCTGGAATATCGGTTATCAAGGAACAGTTGCCACGTACCACTAGGTCGATGTCCACACCCGCTTCAGAAGCCTCATACAGTTTGTTGACCATAATCGGGTCGGTGATGTGGTTGATTTTTATCTTGATATACGCAGGTTTTCCCGCTTTCTTGTTCTTGATTTCGTTGTTGATGAGGGTGATGAACTTGTTCTTCATTTCATTCGGTGAAACGAGAAGCTCCTTGAACCGGATTGGCGTGTAAGGACGTTCGATGAACTCGAATACCTGATCGACATCTTTTACCAGTTTCGGGTAAGCCGTCATCAACATACAGTCGGTGTACATCCGGGCATTTCCTTCGTGGAAGTTACCCGTGCTGATACAAGCGATATCCGGCCCGGTCTTCATGCCGATGTGCGTAATCTTGGAATGTACTTTCAAGCCTTCTACCCCGAAAATCACCTTGATGCCTGCATCCTGCATCTTCTTCGACCAGTTGATGTTGGAAGCCTCGTCAAAGCGGGCCAGCAGTTCGATGACCACGGTCACCTTCTTACCGTTGCGGGCTGCTCCGATAAGCGCTTTTACCACCTTCGATTCCTTGGCCAGACGGTAGAGTGTGATTTTGATGCTTGTGACCTGTTTGCTCACAGCTGCTTCCTGCAACACCCGGATAAACGAGTCGAAGCTATGGTAAGGCACGTGGATGAAACGGTCTTTCTGCTGGATTTTTTTCAACAGGCTTTCCGGACCGTCGAGTTCCTTCTTCAGGATAGGCGGCCATTTCGGATATTTCAGGTTGCTGTGTCCACAATCGGGGAATTTCATCAAATCCTTGTGGTTCTGATAGCGTCCGCTTTCAATCACCGTATCCAGGCTGTCGAGGTCGAGCTTTTTCAACACCCTTTTCAACAGGTCCTTCGGCATGTGATTATCGTAAATCACACGGAGCGGTTCGCCTCGTTTGCGGCTCTTTACCCCTTTGGAGATTTTCTGAAGGGTACCCGTACGCAGGTCGTTGTCGATTTCCATTTCCGCATCGCGGGTAAACTTGAAGGCATAAGCTTCAAACTTGTCGTAACCCAGTCCTTCGAAAACCAACGGGAGGCAGCAGCGGATGACATCGTCCAGATACATCAGGTAACTCTTGTTCTCATGGTCGGGCAGCTGTACGAAACGGCCGCAGATATTGACCGGAAGTTCCAGAAAAGCATAGTCAGGAGAGGGTTTGCTGCCACTTTTGCTCACCTTCACAGCCAGGTAAATGTTTTCGTCGTTTTCACAGTCCAGCAGCTTGATGGCCGAGAACCATACCGGCACGATGAATCCGTTCAGTTTCTCTTTGTAGAAAGACTGGATAAACTGCAGCTGTTCGGGCGTGACTTCCGAATCGGATACGAGGTAGATATTTTCCTTTTTCAGTTCCTGCGTAACCGTGCTTACCGCCTCTTCATAGTCTTTTACATAGCGTGCATTCAGTTTCCCAATCTGTTTGAGCAGTTTTTTGGCTTTCTCCCGCTCTTTGGCAGCCGATTTGTCCATGCACTCGGCAATACGGTTCTGAGAAGCCACTCTTACCCGGAAAAACTCATCCAGGTTGTTGGAATAGATGCCAAGAAATGCCATCCGTTCCAGCAAGGGCACATGACTACGGGTTGCTTCTTGCAGAATTCTGCGGTTAAAGTACATCCAGCTGATGTCTCTTTCCAAATAAGGCTTTTCTTTTTTTCTATTTCTTGTTACCATAAAATCACTTTTTTTGCAAAGAAAAGGATTTTATGTTACAAGATGATTTCAAAACGATTTTTTAGAATTTTTTACACAAACTCCTCTACCATGTACATGCCTTGCAGGGTATTTTGCGGTGCAAAACGCTCTATTTCATTCAGTATGATGTATTCGGCCGACCTTGCCCATTCGCCGAACAGTCGGTTGGGTTTATAGGTCTGTGCGAAGCGCAACAGGTTGCTCAGGTTGAAATTCCGGTCGATGATGCCGGCGCCGTTCTGCAGGGCATCAAGGGCGTTACATTCCTGCTCGATATGAGCCGGTACCATCAGGATGGGTTTTCCGAGGTACATGGCTTCGCACACGGATTCAAATCCGGCCGTGCTGGCATAGGCCTTGCATCCCGCCATCTGACGCAGGAATTCCGTGTCGTCGAGCTGGTAGAAGGAGAGGGTGTCATCGACCTTTTTCACCGGCTCTTCTTCCCAGTGGTCCCAGAAGAAACGCAAGGGCACCTCCGGATGCTTCTGATGCCATTGGAGAATGTTTTCCGAGAATCCGGCATTCAACATGTAGCCGTGGATGTAATCGCCCGGCTGGCTTTCCTGTTGCAGCACGTCCTGACGCAACAGAGGAGGCACCACACTGATATGCTGATGTTTGTCTTGTGGCATGGCCCGGAAGGAGAGGGCCAGTTTCTGCGAAGCTCCCAGTGCCGTCAGCCGGGTGAAGAAGTTGAGCATGAACAGACTTCCTCTGTTTTTCTTGGGTAATTTGAACTGAGGGTGCAGGAACAGATACTGGTGTCCGATACAGATTTGAGGTACCGACGGGCGGAAGAAGAGATAAGTCAGTCCGGTGAGCAGTTCATAGAAATTGAGGACCAGGTCGGCCTCTGTTTCCTTGATTTGCTGATGAATGAAAGAGATACTTTCCGCGTATTCGGGAAGTTTCAGGAGATTATATAGCACGCTTCTGGTCAGGTTCACCCGCTTGTTGGCGTGTGTGGGCAGGAAATTCGGGCTGATGAACTGTTTGATGGGTGCCTGAATGTTCCGGCTGAAAAAACCGGGGAGTCTTCTGGATTCACTTTTTCCTACGAGCACTTCCACCACTTCGTGTCCGTTGCTTCGGAGCAACTTCTCCATGGATATGGCCTGTGTGAGATGGCCGCGTCCTTCTCCTTGTACAATAAACAACACTCTCATGAGGCAATCGGTATGAAAGGTATGACATTATTTTCTTTTTCCCTGTCGGCTTGCTGTGCCAGTTCGGTGTAGTACACCACTTTCCACACCCCGTTTTCATCTTCCGTCAAGGCCGACATCGTTTCCACCCAGTCGCCCGAATTCAGGTAATGGATGTGGTTGATCATGCGGTTTTCCGGATGATGGATGTGGCCGCAAATCACTCCTTCACACTGGCGGCTGCGGGCGAAATCTACCAGCACGTTTTCAAAGTCGGAAATATAAGACACGGCCGATTTTACTTTCTGCTTGATGGCCTGTGAGAGTGAGAAGTAAGGTTTACCTTTTTTCACCCGGTAGCGGTTATACTGGCTGTTGAGCCACAGCAGCAGCGTATAGCCCATGTCGCCGAGTTTGGCCAGCCATTTCATCTGGGTGGTCACCTTGTCGAACACATCGCCGTGCGTCACGAAATAATGCTTGCCGTTGCTTTCCAGTATATAATCTTTCGTGATGGTCAGATTGGCAAATTGCAGCGGGGCAAGGTTGTCCAGAAAGTCATCATGGTTTCCGCGGATGTAAATGATTTCCGTGCCATGCTTTTCCATCATCTTCATGATAATTTTGAAGAAATGCGTATGTGCCGGTTTCCATTTGCTGATACCCGATTTCTGCAAGTGCCATCCGTCGATGATGTCACCGTTCAGAATCAGCCGTCCGCAATCGACTCTGCTCAGAAAATCGCTGATTTGATCCACCTTTGAATGGGTGGTCCCCAGGTGGATATCCGAAACCACGATGGTTCGGTAATAAGGTCTATCTTCCATAGATATATGTTTTTCTTAACGCTTCACAAAGGAAGAGAAAGCATATTACAAGCGTGTGACTGTCAGGTGAATAACCTGTTTCATCCACAGGCGGGGAAGGGAACGGAAAAAGCCATTTCGGCATCCCGCGGAAATGGCTTTGAGAAATGACTAAATATCGGCAATTTATTTTTACAATGTGTTCAAATAGTATCAGGCTATGTCTTCGATATAGAAAATAGAATTGATTTCGCCATAAAATTCTTCTGCAGCGTCTTCCAGGTTCTCCAGCGCTTCTTCTTCCGTCTCGCCGTAGGCAAAGCATTGCTCGTGATTGGACAGATAAGCATAATATTCTCCGTCTGGAGTACATTCCACTACATATTTGCTTCCATTAGTTTCCATTTTAACCTCCTTTTTAAAAGTCTGCCCAAAGGTCGGTTTTCTATGTTACAGAATGATTGCCAGGAGGTGACGTTTGCATGAAGAACCCACAAAGCGGGATGGAGAAGGTGTAGGGGAGGTATGGTAAATGTAAATCGCTGGGGTGGTGTTTTTCTTGCGTCGAAAAGTTTTTTAGGTTTCCCTTTAGGAAAACGTATGTTTCTCGACCGGGAGACGTACGTTTCCGACGTGCGGAACGTATGTTTCAGGGAAGGGAAACCTAAAAAAGAGACGGGTGTTCGAAGGAAAATGAAAGGGAGTTCAATGATTGGTATCCTGTCGGATTTATTTGTCAGGATACACTTTATCCGCGACAGCAAGCAGAGGTTGCAATTCCTCAAAAGACCATTGATTGACAGGATGGATGGGGGACAATAAAAAATGAGGCTGTCTCAAATTGAAATATAATTTGAGATGGCCTTTTTTGTGTCTGCAAAAAAAATCGGGCAAGCCCCAACTTCGCTCAGTCAGGACTTGCCCGTCTCCCTAATTTTTTGTATCTTAGGGAATCAAGCAATATATCCCAAAGATAGTAGTAAAAAACTATACCTCCAACGATAATCTGCTTTTACCTCCGTGTTTAGGCGATTTTATTCCCCAGAACGACCCGGTCCGGGTTGTTCACCGTATCATTGAACAGATCAGCCTGGAAGAACTTTACCGCAAGTACTCCGTCAAAGGCTGTCCGGCCTACCATCCCCGCATGATGCTGCAGATTCTGGTATATGCCTATCTGCGCAACATCTATTCCAGCCGCCGCATCGAAGAGTTTTGCCGCAATGACATCCGCTTCATGTGGCTGACCGGCAATGTGACTCCTGACCACAACACCATCAACCGTTTCCGCAGCAGTCGGCTGAAGGATGTGCTCAAGACCGTCTTCGCCACCATCGTGAAGTTCCTCGTGGCGGAGGGCTTTGTAAGTCTGGACGTGGCCTGCACCGACGGGACGAAGATGGAAGCAAACGCCAACCGTTATACGTTCGTCTGGGGCAAGTCCATCCACACCCGCATCTCCAGAATCGCGGAACAGCTTGAGGAAATATGGCGGTACGCCGAGTCCGTCACCAAGCAGGAGTTGCGCGACTCCGCTCCCGTCACTTACCAGGACATCACCCCCGAGAAGGTGGAAAGGGCGCTGGAGCAGATACATGAAGCCTTGGAGGGAACGGATGCGGACCGGAAAGTGAAGGCCAAGGTTCGGCGCGTGAGGAAGGCATGGCCCGAACAGCTGAAGAAATATGAATCCCAGGGAAAGATTCTCGATGGGCGCAACAGCTACTCCAAGACAGACCCCGACGCCACGTTCATGCGGATGAAGGAGGACCACATGAGGAACGGGCAGCTCAAGCCCGGATACAACCCGCAGGTCAGTACCAACAGACAGTTCATCCTGAACTATACCCTCCACCAGTGTGCCGGTGACACCTCCACCTATCCCCTGCACATGGAAGACTTCCATTCCCTGTACGGCAGATATCCTGACGTGTCCGTCTGTGACGCCGGATACGGAAGCGAGGAGAACTACCTGTACGCCTTCAGGCATGGCATTGAAACCTTCATAAAGTACAGCTATTTCCACAAGGAACAGAAAAGGAGCTTCAGGAATGACCCGTTCCTGTCTGCCAACTTTTACTATAATGAAGAAACCGACGGGATGTACTGTCCGATGGGACAGAGGATGAAAAGACTCTCCGATGTAAAGCGGACGACGGACAACGGTTTTGTACAGACCATCTCAAGGTACAGGGCCCGGAACTGCAAGGGCTGCCCGTTAAGATGCCGGTGTCACAGAAGCCGGTCGGAAAGGATTGTGCAGGTAAACCACAGGCTGAGGAAAATCAAGGAAAGGGAACGTGAGAAACTCCTTTCTGCGGAAGGTCTTAAATACCGGAGCCAGCGGCCGCAGGATGTGGAAGCCGTATTTGGAAACCTCAAGAACAACAAGCACTTCAAGAGGTTCCATCTCCGTGGACTGAAGAAGGTGGAAATTGAATTTGGCCTGCTGGCCATAGCGCATAATCTTGCAAAAGTAGCCTCTTAGGAGGCTTCTGACCAAGAAAAAACCGTTTAAAGCGATGAAATCTGTAGAAAGAAACTTGTAAATTCCTTTTTTTGAGAAAAATCCAAACGACTTCAGTCTGATATGAAACGACAAAGGCCATCTCAATTCATTTTGAGACAGCCTCATTCCGACTGTAAATGTCTTGAAAAACGTTGGACTACCAAGATTCGAACTTGGACAAACAGAACCAAAACCTGTTGTGCTGCCATTACACCATAGTCCAAACTTTATGTTGTTTTCCTCGGAAAACGTTGCAAAGATAAATGTTTTTAGGAATACTTTCCAAATAAATTCTTACTTTTTTTCCGTTTCTGCGGGGAATACTTACCTTTGTTTTTAAAACCATTTGATTATGATGAAGAAAATATTGTCTGCATTGGTGCTGGGAAGCACAGTGACTTGTGCCATGGCGGTTACCCCGTTGTGGATGCGTGACGTGCGTATCTCCCCAGACGGAAAAGAAATTTTGTTTTGTTACAAGGGAGACATCTACAAGGTAGCTTCCAAAGGGGGTGAGGCGGTACAGCTGACTACCCAGGATTCCTACGAATCGTCTCCGGTGTGGTCGCCCGATGGCAAGCAGATTGCCTTTGCCAGCGACCGTTTTGGGAATACGGATGTGTTTGTGATGTCGGCCAACGGAGGTTCGGCTCGCAGATTGACCACTAACTCGGCTTCGGAAATTCCTTCTGCTTTCACACCAGACGGAAAGTACATTGTGTTCTCGGCCAGCATTCAGGACCCGGCCAGCAGTGCGCTGTTTCCGACTTCTGCCATGACGGAATTGTATAAGATACCGGCAGAAGGAGGAAAGACGGAACAGATTCTGGGTACGCCTGCCGAAATGGTTTGCTTCAATGCGGCGGGCGACAAGTTCCTGTATCAGGACCAGAAAGGTTTTGAGGATGAATGGCGCAAGCATCACACTTCTTCCATCACAAGGGATATCTGGATGTACGACATGACCTCGGGCAAGCATACCAACCTGACCAAACGGGCGGGAGAAGACCGTAACCCGGTATTGTCGGCCGATGGCAAGGAAGTGTTCTTCCTGAGTGAACGCAACAAAGGTTCGTTTAATGTGTATTCGTTTCCGTTGGATAACCCGGACCAGGTGAAGCCGCTGACTTCTTTCTCCACACATCCGGTGCGTTTCCTTTCTTTGGGAAGCGACGGTACGCTGTGCTATACGTATAATGGAGAAATTTATACACAGGCTCAGGGTGGAAAACCGGCAAAAGTCGCTGTTTCACTGACACGCGACGACGAGGATATTCCAGTGACGTTGACCTATACGAGAGGTGCTTCGGAAGCGGTGGCTTCGCCCGACGGCAAGCAGGTGGCTTTCATTGTGCGCGGAGAGGTGTTCGTGACCTCTGTGGAATATGGCACGACCAAGCAGATTACGCATACACCGGAAGCGGAAGAGGGACTGTCTTTCGGAGCAGACAACCGTACGCTGGTATATGCCAGTGAGCGGGAAGGAAACTGGCAGCTTTACAAGGCGGAAATTGAACGGAAAGAGGATTTGAATTTCCCGAATGCCACTTTGATTAAGGAAGAAGTGCTGTTGCCTTCCAAGACCGTGGAACGGATGTATCCCAAGTTCTCGCCCGATGGCAAGGAGGTGGCTTTCATTGAAGACCGTATCCGCCTGAAGGTGTTGAACCTCGAAACGAACAAGGTGCGTGAGATTACCGACGGAAGTACGTGGTATGAACTGAGCGGGGGATTCCATTATGCCTGGTCGCCCGATGGAAAATGGTTTACGCTGGAGTTTATCGGCAACAAGCACGATCCGTATACCGATATCGCTTTGGTCAGTGCCGACGGAAAAGGAAAACTCGTGAACCTGACCAACAGTGGTTACACCAGCGGTTCGCCGAAATGGACCATGGACGGCAATGCCATCCTGTTCACCACCGAGCGTTACGGAATGCGTAACCATGCTTCCTGGGGTTCACTGGACGACGTGATGATGGTTTTTGTGAACCAGGATGCCTACGACAAGTACCGCATGAGCAAGGAAGATTACGAGTTGCAGAAGGAACTGGAAAAAGAACAGGAGAAGGCTGCGGAAAAGAAAGACGGAAAGAAGGAAGATAAAAAAGAGGATAAAGACAAGAAAGATGAGGCTGCCAAGGTGAAAGACATCGTGGTGGAACTGGAGGGCATTCAGGACCGTATCGTGCGTCTGACACCGAATTCATCGAGCATCGCCTCGGCCATTCTGTCCAAGGACGGAGAGAGCTTGTATTATCTGTCGGCTTTCGAACGGGGCTTCGACATGTGGAAACTGGATTTGCGCAAGCGGGAAACGAAACTGTTGCACAAGATGGGTTCCGGATGGGCCGACATGGAGATGGACAAGGATGGAAAGAATCTGTTCGTGCTGGGGTCAGGTTCCATGCAGAAGATGGACATGAGCGGGGAGAAGCTGAAGCCGATTTCTTATCGGGCGGATGTGAAGATGGATTTGGCTGCTGAACGGGCTTACATGTACGATAACATGTGTCGTGAGGAGCAGAAACGTTTTTATGATGTGAAGATGCACGGAGTAGACTGGAAGGCCATGACGGCTAATTACCGTCGTTTCTTGCCGCATATCAACAACAAATATGATTATGCGGAAATGCTGAGTGAACTGCTGGGCGAACTGAACGTATCGCACACGGGAGGCCGTTACCGTCCGGGAGCCAAGGAAGCTACCGCCAGTCTGGGATTGCTGTATGACTGGAGTTACACGGGCAAAGGCATGAAGGTGGATGAAGTGGTGGAAAAAGGTCCGTTCGACCGGAAGACGACACAGGTGAAACCGGGTGTGGTGATTGAGAAGATTGACGGACAGCCGGCCGAGGGTGATTTTGCGGCGTTGCTGAATGGAAAGGCTGGCAAGAAGGTCTTGGTTTCGTTCTACGACCCCGAGTCGAAAGCCCGTTGGGATGAAGTAGTGAAACCCATCAGCGGCGGAGCCTTGAGTGGCCTGTTGTATGAGCGTTGGGTGAAACAGCGTGCGGCAGATGTGGACAAATGGTCGAACGGTCGCCTGGGATACGTACATATCGAATCTATGGACGACGGCAGTTTCCGTACCATCTATTCGGATATCCTAGGTAAATACAACAACCGGGAAGGTATCGTGATTGATACGCGTTTCAATGGAGGAGGCCGTTTGCATGAAGACATCGAAGTGTTGTTCAGCGGACACAAATACCTGACGCAGGTCATCCGCGGACGGGAAGCCTGTGACATGCCGAGCCGTCGCTGGAACAAGCCTTCCATCATGTTGCAGTGCGAGGCCAACTATTCGAATGCACACGGCACGCCGTGGGTATACAAGCACCAGGGAATCGGCAAACTGGTAGGCGCACCGGTTCCGGGTACGATGACGAGTGTGAACTGGGTACGGATGCAAGATCCGGATTTGATTTACGGTATTCCAGTCATCGGTTACCGTCTGCCGGACGGCAGTTACCTGGAAAACAAGGAACTGGAGCCAGACATTTATGTGCTGAACGCGCCCGAAACCATTGTGAAAGGAGAAGATACGCAGTTGAAGGCGGCAGTAGACGAGCTGTTAAAAGAGCTGGATGCGAAGAAATAAGTCCTGAAATTTCCGGAAAGACTGTCTTTCCGGACTTACAAAAATGCCGGTTGATTCGCAATGAGTCAGCCGGTATTTTTATATCCTTATTTTTCTGAGAGACTTTTATATTATGCCGGTAGTCCCTTGTCAGTACTGACTTGAAAGTATTGGCGGCTTATCGGATAAAGAGTGATGGACGTACTTCAAGACACAAGAAAGGCTGTCCCAAATGATATTGAGACAGCCTTCCGTTATCTTTTTTCGAAAGAATTTATTTGGCGATAACCAAGTAATAGTTTTTCTTTCCGCGCTGTACGAGCAGGTATTTTTCATCCAGCAGGTCGGCTGCGGTAATCTCCTGGTCGAAAGCTGCCAGTTTCTCTTTGTTCAGAGAAACGCCACCGCCTTGAACCAGCTTACGCATTTCACCTTTTGACGGGAAGATGGCCGCTTTTTCGGTAAACAAATCTACCGCCTTGATACCGGCTTCGATATCCGTCTTGGATACCTCGAATTGAGGAACCCCTTCAAATACAGAGAGCAGGGTATCTTCGTCCAGTCTCTTCAGGGCTTCGGAAGTGGCTTTTCCAAACAGAATACCAGAGGCTTCCACTGCCGCATTGTAGTCGGCTTCCGAGTGAACCATGATGGTCACTTCCTTGGCCAGACGTTTCTGGAGCACGCGTGCTTCAGGAGCCTGTTCGTGTTCGGCAATCAGGCCTTCGATTTCCTCCTTGCTCAGGGAAGTGAAAATCTTGATATAGCGTTTGGCATCTTCATCGCTTACGTTCAGCCAGAACTGATAGAACTTGTAAGGAGAAGTATAACGGGGATCCAGCCAGATGTTTCCTGATTCTGTCTTTCCGAATTTACCGCCGTCGGCTTTTGTAATCAGCGGGCAAGTCAGGGCAAACACTTCTCCTCCGTTGGTACGGCGAATCAGTTCGGCACCTGTGGTGATGTTTCCCCACTGGTCGGAGCCACCCAGCTGCAGCTTGCAGTTCTTGGTTTCATACAGATGCAGGAAATCGTATCCTTGTAACAGCTGGTAAGTAAATTCTGTGAAAGAAAGACCGTCGCGGGCTTCTCCGTTCAGACGTTTCTGTACGGATTCCTTTGCCATCATGTAGTTCACGGTGATGTGTTTTCCTACGGTACGGGCAAAATCCAGAAAAGAGAAGTCTTTCATCCAGTCGTAGTTGTTTACCAGTTCTGCACGGTTCGGGGCATCCGATTCAAAATCGAGGAATTTGCCCAACTGCTTCTTGATACACTCCTGATTGTGGCGCAGGGTTTCCTCGTCCAGCAAATTACGTTCCTGCGACTTGCCTGAAGGGTCTCCAATCATACCAGTGGCACCGCCTACCAGTGCCAACGGCTTGTGGCCGCAGCGTTGGAAATGACGCAACATCATCACGCCACACAGGTGACCGATATGCAACGAGTCGGCTGTAGGGTCAATACCCAGGTAAGCCGTTACCATTTCCTTCTTCAGCAGTTCTTCTGTTCCTGGCATCATGGTATGTATCATTCCACGCCATCTTAGTTCATCTACAAAATTCATCGAATGAAATTCTTAGTTTAACATATTTATTTAATAATTGAAGCAAAAGTACGACACTTTCTCTGAATAACCAATTTTTAGCGGTTAAAAAAGAGACGGTTAGCATTTTCGTTGAGGGCTTTGATGAGGCTCTCCATAGTCGTGCCGCGTACGGAAGCGACTTCGGAATAGAAGGTTGGGAAATCGATATTTTCTTTATCGCTTTCCACCAATAACTTTTCGGTCGGCACGGCAGACAAGGCTTTTTCTTGGTATTTTTTCCCGAAGGAAAGATAAAATCCATGCCGAAGCAAGTCTTCAGCCAGTTCTTTCTTTCCTCTGAAGCCATGAATAATCCAAGGTTGTGTCGGACGGTGTTTCTTTTGGAATGCCAGAAGTTCTGTCGTAGTCTTGACAGCATGAATAAGTAAGGGGAAACGGTACTTTTCAGATAATGCAATGGCTGCCTGAAAAGCTTCCTGTTGCAGCGGAAGAGGAACATCGCACAGCTTGTCAAGTCCTGCTTCTCCCACGGCTACTACCCGTGGGTCGGATGAAAGGCAGTGTTCCATCCAGTTTGTTTGTAATGGAAGGTTCTCTGCAGACAGATACCAGGGATGGAGGCTGACAGAGAGGAACTTGGCTTGTTGGAAAACCACAGAGGCCGATTCCATCATGCTGCAGCTGAGAATGGAGGTGGTCTGTGCGTCGGATGTCAAGTGATGGGTATGTGCGTCGAAAAAAGGAGTCTCAAGCATGGTGGAGAGGGTTAGGGAACAGGGTCGTATCCGGAGCCTCCCCAAGGGTGGCAGCGGAGAATGCGCCGTATGGCCAGATACAATCCTTTCAGGGGGCCGTGCTTCTTGATGGCTTCAATGGCATACTGTGAACAGGTGGGGGTGAAGCGGCAGGAAGGAGGCGTGAAGGGGGAGATGCAGTTCCGGTAAAAATAAATGGGAAGCAAAAGAAGAAAAGTCAGAATCTTTCTCATGCCAGACGTTCTGCGGTAAGTTGTAACAGTTTGACGACCTTAGCTTCTACTTCAGCGGAGTCATGGAGTTCGTTGTCCAGCCAGATAAAGGCCAGAGCCACTTTTTTGTGCGAGTTCTTCAGTGGATCAATCAGGATTTGCTTATGCTTGCGATAGGCTTCGCGTATCTGACGTTTCACGCGGTTGCGTTTCACGGCCCGTTTGAACCGTTTTTTGGGCACACTGATCAGGATGGTGGCTATGGGCAGATTCTCTCCTTCGACCGGCATGTAGACGATACGCAGAGGAAATGCAGGAAGCGACTTGCTGCCTCCTGTAAAGAGTTTCTCTATCAGTATCCGGCTGTTCAGCCGTTCTACTTTCGGCAAAGTGTTTTTTTGAGACTCAGTCATAGACACGGTTCTAAAAAGTAACAAAGCGAAGTAATGCTTTTATTGCTTCGCTTTGTTTGTCAGAGATATTTCTTATTTGTTGTGTTCGCGGATAAACATATCCAATGCGGCCGGCATGGAAGGAGCGGTACTGGAAGGAGCTTCCAGATCGAGACGTAAACCTGCGTCTTTGACAGCCTTAGCAGTGGTAGGACCGAAACTTCCGATGGCAATGTCCTTCTGTTCGAAGTTCGGGAAGTTCTTCATCAGCGACTGGATACCTGCCGGGCTGAAGAAAATCAGCATGTCATAGTTGAACTCTTCACCGGGCGTAAAGTCGTTGCTCACGGTACGATACATGACGGCTTCCGTATGCTGGATGTGGTTTTTGTCGAGCAAATCTTTAATCTCATCGTTGTGTACATCCGACATGGGGATGAGATATTTTTCTGTGTTATGCTTGACAATGAGCGGAAGCAGGTCGGCAAATTTACCTGTGGCTCCGAAAAAGACTTTCCGTTTGCGGTATTGCACATATTTCTGGATATACAATGCGATAGTTTCCGAAGTACAAAAATATTTCATCGTTTCCGGAATCGTTACACGCAACTCTGTGCAAAGACTAAAGAAATGGTCGATAGCATGACGTGAAGTGAATACAACGGCTGTATGGTCTAGAATAGAAACCTTCTGCTGTCTGAATTCTTTAGCCGACAAACTTTCTACTTTGATGAACGGGCGAAAATCTATTTTCACACCGTACTTCTCAGCAATGTCAAAATAGGGAGACTTTTCTGTCGTCGGTTTAGGCTGAGAAACGAGGACTTTCTTTATTTTCAACGTTACTAAAAATTTAAAATCAAAATGTGGTTTATATATACCAGTCCTTTCCAGAGGAAGAGGAGTGGGATAATTTCGAGGCTGCAAAAGTACAGAATTAAATGTAAAATGCCATGAAAATGATTGAAAAAGTTTCTAATGCATTTATAAAATAACAATATTTTGAAGCAAACTACTACAATGAGTACGAATGTTTTAGAAAAATTAAAGTCGAGATTAAAATAAATGATGAGCAAGGCCAGCGGAAACAGGATAAGAGAAGCTCCGGAAAGCAAGTCAAAGTAGGCGGTAATCCACGTCTTGTTTTTCTCTTTATCAAAGAAAATCCAATTGATGAACTGCGACAAGAGGGTCTTTGTTCCAATGGTCAGAAGCAGACAGAGTATGTACACGCATAAAATGATATAGTGAGGAATGACTTGATACAAGATCTGTTCGGTCTTGGAAAAAAAATCGTAGATGAACAGACTGGCCGAGATGCAGCTGATACTCCCTAGCGTGAGAGAGTAACGGATGTCGAAACTGGATGTTTCGTCAAACAGGCCGGCCCGTTCTTTGTGTCGGAAAAAGCCTTTCAGATGCTGGTGCAGATATTTCTTCCCGTTTTTCAGGGCATAAATAATCAGAAAGAAGCATAGGAAGACCACACAGGTAATGGGTAAATCGGTGCGTAGCTGATAAGGAAGTGGCTCTCCAGGCATACCCGTACTGCACTTCGCTTTTTTGCTATGCAGCAGCGCATCGTCTATTTCCTTTACGTGCTGTTCGTAAAGTTCCTGAATCTGTGAAAAACCTATGTGGCTGACTTCGTTCATATTGCCGCAAATTTACGAATTTCTTTGCTCCAATGAGGAATGGTGTATACTAAATTCACGGCTTCTTCCGGAGTTTCTGCTACATGCCAGATGTTTTTATGTTCCTGCCGCATGAAATGTTGGTTGATGGCCTGCTGGAGCATTTCGAGTAGCGGATCATAAAAATGGTTGATGTTGAGGATGACAATGGGTTTCAGGTACAGACCGAGCTGCTTCCAGGTAATGATTTCGAGTAGTTCCTCCAAGGTGCCGCATCCTCCGGGAAGGGCGATGACGCCATCGGACATGTCGGCCATGAGTTGTTTGCGCTCGTGCATGTCTTTTGTCTCAATCAGTTGGGTCAGCCCTTTGTGGTGCCAGCCCTGTTCCACCATGAAGTGAGGGATGATGCCCGTCACGGTACCTCCGGAAGCCAGTGTGGCGTCGCTGATGCGGCACATGAGCCCCAGGCATCCGGCTCCGTTGATGAGGTTGATGTGTTTCTGGGCCAGAATCTTTCCCAGTTGTTCGGCTGCTTCGAAATAGATGGTGTCAATTTTTGTGCTGGAGGCGCTGTACACGCATATATTTTTAATGTCGTTCATTGCAAAGGAGAATAATTTTTGCAAAGATAGAGATTAAACAATTATATGCAATGCCTGGCATCGTCTGTAATTGTCAATATTATAGGTAAAAGCTATTCCTCCAAACGTCCCGTGCACCGCTTGTATTCTGTTTCATAAATTTTGTATTGCGTCAGTGCTTCGATACGGTTGCTTTCAGCCTGTTGCCATTGGGACTGTGCTTCCAGCAGGTCGGTCAGGGTGCTGAGGCCGTGGGTGTAGCGGTTGCGCATCACTCGCAGGCTTTCCAGGGCTTGCTTGGAACCGAGTGCGGCAGTTTGTACCAGGTTATATCCGTTGGTCAGGTTCTGGATGGCCTGTCGTACCTCGATGGTGAGCAGACGTGAATTTTGTTGTAGGTCCAGTTGGGCATTTTGCAGGTCCAGCTTGGCTTTCTTGACCTTTCTCAGTCCTTCTCCCCAATGGAAGAGCGGGATGCTTACTGAAGCCATGACCAGTCCGATTCCGTCATCCATTTTTTGCGTAAAAGGTATGTAGTTTCCTTGCGGGTCGGCTGTCATCCCTTTCAGCTTGATGTTTCCGTAGTAGGCATATCCGGCAGAGAGTCCTATTTGTGGCAGAATATTCCCTCTGGCCATTTTCACTTGCTGTTCCTGGGCGGCAATCTGCTGTTTCAGCAATTTGAACTCAGGGCGAGAGTCAATTCCCTCGTCCAATTGTTCGGGAGGCGTGACTTGGATGAGGGTGTCTGTGGGGAGAATCTGTGTTTCCAACGGTTCACCCAACACATGGCACAGAGCAAACCGGCACAGCTCGTTCCCGTTTTGGGCTTTTTGCAGTTGATAGTTGATTTCGCTTCGTTTGGCGGTGATGCGCAACAGTTCATTGTCTGTGCCCATGCCTGCTTTTACAGCTGTTTCTACCTGTTGGTATAGGGTATCCATCTGTGTGCGATACGCTTCCAGCATGCGTACCTTTTGCTGGACAGCAATGTAGTTCCAGTAGGCCTTGTCTGCTTCCGCAATGACTTCCATGCGTGTCTTTCTTCTGCTTTCAGCGGCACTCTCCCGACCAATCTTGGCTAGTTTGTTTCCAGCCCGGATTTTCCCTCCGGCATATAACGGCTGGGTCACACTGATGCCAGCCAGGTACATGCCGTGAATCTGGAGTTCCATTCCAGTCATTTCGACATCTGGAAACATATAGGAACCCGATACCATTCCGTCGAATTTAGGCAGATAGGAACTGAAGGCAATCTTCTGGTCCAGTTCGGCCTGCTGTAAGGCATTGGTGGCTTTCTGTACCTCCTCGTTGCGTTGCAGGGCCAGTTCCCGGCAATCGGCTTGCGTGAGTGAAAGTATGTGTTGTGCAGGGAGCTGTGTCAGAAAGCCGAGCCATAGTATCCCACTTAAAATGTATCGTTTCATAATTGTTTGGATGAAGGGTTAGACATGGAATTGGGTTTGTGTATATGGAACAGAGCGGTATAGAAAATAGGAAGCAGCACGAGAGTAATGAGGGTACCTACGGTCAGTCCTCCCATAATCGTGATGGCCATGGAACCATACATTGGGTCGTTTACAAGCGGAATCATGCCCACAATGGTGGTCAGTGAGGCCATCAGTACGGGGCGTACGCGTGAAATGGTCGCTTCTACCACGGCATGATAAGGGTGAAGATGTTCTTCTTGTTGCAAGCGGTTGATTTCATCGACCAGTACAATGGCGTTTTTCACCATCATACCGATAAGTCCCATCATTCCGATGATAGCCATAAAGGTAAAGGGCTGTCGGAAAAGTAACAGGGCAGGCGTGATGCCACAGAAAACAAACGGGAAGCAGAGCAGAATGAGTATTACTTTTTTCCAACTGTTGAAAAGTAATAACAGAATACCCAGAATGATGAAGAGGGTCACAGGCATGTATTTCATGAGGTTGCCGATGGCTTCTCCCTGCAATTCACCTTCGCCTACCCATCGCATTTTGTAACCGTCCGGCAGAGGGATGTCTTCGATTTCTTTCTGAATGGAGGCGACGACTTTTGCCGGAGTGGCTTCGTATAAGTCGGTATTGGGGTCACATTCCGCTTCGATGGCTCTTTGTCCATTGAGACGATAGATGTAGTTGTCCTCCCAGTCCAGCCGAATCTGACGGGCTACGTTGCCGAGGGGTACACTACGGAACAACTGGTCTTGCAGTTCGTCCATTTTGGTGGAACCGGTCAGCAGACCTTTCAGTTCGTTGTCGTCCATGCGTAGGTTCAACGTACTCCATACGGGAATATCATTCAGGTTGGTAATCCGGCTTCCGTCGGCATTTCGTACCAGCAGATGGATGAGTACGGTCCGGTCTTGGTCGTTCAATACGCCTACAGGTAATCCGTCGGTAGCGGCCAGCAAGGCATTTCCTACATCACTTCGCTCAATACCCGACCTTAATGCATCTTCGCGTACATAATCGGCTGTCAGGGTCTTGCCTTCGGGTTTCCAGTTGTTACCCACGGAATAAGGGTCTACATACGGGCAGCGGCGCATAATATCTTCTGCCTGTTGGCTCAGTTTCCGTAGGATGGCAGGGTCCGGACCTGAAAACTCGACTTCCACTGTATGAGAGGAGGCAATGGAAAAATTGTATTTCCGGATGCGGATGTACGCGTCGGGATAACGTTCGCGCAGAAGTTTCCTAATTGCAGGAATTTGTGCAACCACGGTCTCATAATCTTTACAGTCGACCATCAGTTCACCGTAACAGTCGCCTCCTGATGTCATGGGACGCACCAGGCAATAATGGGCAGGTGCACTTCCCATGCTGGCAGCTACCCGCTCAATGGCAGGATTTTTCTTAAGCAGGGCCGATATTTCCAAAAGGTCTTTTCGTACACGGTCGGGGTCGGTTTGCGAAGGAAGAAAATATTCTACAATGAATTGCTTGTAGTCAAAATCCGGGAAAAACAGATTTTTTACCTTCGTCATGCCGAATATACAGAGAGCCAAGAGGATGAAGGCGGTAGCCAGTGTCGTCTTTTTGTATTCTACCAGCAAGCTGATGGTACGACGGATAAACCGGTGGATGGGTGAATGGTATATCTGTGGCTGCTGGGTCGTCTTTTCACGAACAGGCAGCCACGATTTGGCACAGACAGGTACTTGGATCAATGCCAGTATCCAGCTGGCCAGCAAGCTGACACAGAGCACCAGGAATAGGTCGCCGGCATATTCTCCGGCTGAATCGGGAGAAAGATATACGGCAAGGAAAGTCGATACGGCAATCAGGGTAGCTCCCAGCAGAGGCATGGCGGTGTGCTGTCCGATGCGGTACAAATAAGTCTTTGGGGCTAGCCCGCGTGCTTTGTCAATCAAGATGCCGTCCATGATGACGATGGCATTGTCTACCAGCATCCCCATGGCCACGATAAAAGCCCCAAGGGAGATACGCTGAAGCGTAGTGCCACACATCAACAGGATGGGGAAGGAGACAGCGATGGTCAGAATCAGTCCGAAGCCGATGATGAGGCCGCTGCGGAATCCCATGGTGAAGATAAGAATCAGGATGACAATCAGGACCGACTCTACCAGGTTGACCATAAAGGAGCTGATGGCTTCATCCACCTTGTCGGGCTGGAAGAATATTTTTTCCATTTCCATTCCCGCGGGAATCTGTGGCATGATTTCTGCCAGCCGTTTTTCAACAGCTTTTCCCACATCGGGGACAATGGCATTTTCTTCCATGGTCAGGCAGATGGCCAGGGCCGGTTTCCCGTCTACGAAGAAGCCGTTTCGTTGCGGTTTGCTGTAAGTACGTTCTATTTGTGCAATATCTCCCAGTCGGATGGTTTTCCCCTGCGGGGTGCGGATGAGCAGGTTACGGATATCTTTCTCATCGGTAACGGCACTGCTCACATGCAATGGCAGCCGGTCGCTTTCATTTTGGTAACTGCCTGCGTTCACCGTTTTCCCGGCATTCTGCAGGCTCATCATGATTTGGGTTGGGATAATGCCATTACGGGCAATCTTCTCTTTCGATAACGTGATTTGAATGACTTCATCCCGGTTGCCCGTGATAAGGATACGTTTCACACCCTTTACTCCCAGCAGTTCCCGGCGTATCAGTTTGGCGTATTTGTAGAGTTCCGGATAAGAATAGCCTTCACCTGTAAAAGCATAGAAGATGCCGTACACATCCATCATGTCGTCTATGACAATCGGGTCATAACAGTCTTGTGGCAATTTGGAACGACTGTCGTTCACTTTCCGTCGCAGGAGGTCGAAGTGCTGTTCCAAGTCTTTTTGAAGGACGGTCATCTGGAATTCGACGGTGATTGTGGCCATCCCGTTTTGGCATTCCGATTTGATTTTCTTGACATTGGGAAGGGCACGAAGTTCGTCTTCCATGGTTTGTGCCACTTTCAGCTCTACTTCATGAGCGGTAGCTCCCGGATAAGGTATGATGACCATAGCTTGTTTGACGGAGACAGCCGGGTCTTCCAGCTTGGGCATTTGCAGGAAAGCCAGCACACCGGCTATCAGAATGAATGTCATGAGCGACCAGAACAAGGTAGGCCGCTTCATAAAGTATTCGGTGAGTTTTATTTTCATCAGATAAGTCCTCCTACGTTGGTTTTACTATCCGTATGGATGACACGAACTTTTTCGTTCTCCTGTAGGGCATTTACCCCTGCCTTTATGATTTGTTCATCGCCTTTCAGTCCGGCTGTAATGACGGCATGGCCTTTTTCATCTATTCCGCAATAGTTCACTTTCCGTTTGCTGACGGTAGAATCGGCGTTCATGATCCAGACATAGGTTTCTTCCTGTGATTGAATGAGGGCATGCAGGGGAAGCGTAAAAGAAGTACGAAGGCTGTCGGTGGCGGCAATATGGATGCGTACGTTGACATTCATGCCTGCACTGAGTTGTGAGTCGGCTTCCTTCTGGAAGGTGAGTCTCAGTTGGTACAACTGGTTACCATCTGCTTTGGGAGCGATACTCAATATTTTCATGGGAATATCTTCTCCTTTCGCAGAAGGAAGCTCGCAGGTGATACGCTGGAAGCGGGAACGGAACAGATATACCTCGGCCGGCAGTTCGGTTTCCACTTCCATGGAATGCATGTCGAGCAGGTTGATGACAGGAGTTCCTGCATCCACCATTTCCGACGGAGCGAAATTGACGCTTTGTATGTAGCCGTCGGTAGGAGCATACAGGCGGGTATATGCCAGCTTGTTACGGTTGACTTGCAATTGTACTTTCAACTGCTGCAGTCCGGCCTGTGCTTTTTCATAATCGTTGATGGAAATGCTTTTGCTGCGATATAAGGCGTCTGTCCGTTTGACTTCATCTTCCAGTTGCTTGCATTGTATTTCCAAAGCTTGTACACCCAGTTGGTAGTCTGTGTGGTCCAGTTGGGCGATTAACTGCCCTTTCTTTACATAATCTCCTTCTTTTACGTATATTTTTTCAATTTGTCCTGCGGTTTTAAACCCCAGTCCGATGTTATGGCTCTCTTGTACCACTCCAGAGAAGTTTTTGATGCTTTCTGCTCCAGACGGGGTAGGAGTGGTCACCATCACACTGCGGATAAAGGTTTGCGTGGGCTTTTCTGTGCATCCACTGGCCAACCAGAGAAGGAAGGGAAGTAATAATAATCGTTTCATCTGTATGGATTTAGAAGTTCTTTAGATACAAAGGTCACATTTTTTGTTTTCTTCTTTACACCCTTATTAGCCTGCAAAATGTTCTAAAGGTTGGATTGGTAGATTAAATAACCTGTTTTACCCTTGTTTTCTGTTCTAAAGGACTATCTTTGTAAGAAAATAAAGAGCTAAATAGATGAAGAAAGAAGATTCTATTTTTAAGGAATTGCATTTGTTGATGCTTCCTGATGTGGGGCGTACACTGATTTATGGAAATGAACTGGTTTTGCTGGATAACATTGGAATGAATGTGGAAGAGGAGCTGGTTTCTGATTTTGTGTCTCCTTCCTACCCTTTTAAGCTGACTTTTACCTTGGTGATGTTCTGTTTGCATGGTACCATGCGGGTACGGCTACAGTTGAAAGAATATGTGTTGTCGGAGAATGATGTCCTGGTGGTGCTTCCAGGTACGATTGGAGAATGTCTAGAAGTGAGTGCAGAGGCTGAGGTGGCAATTATTGGTTTATCCGGTCATCGTTTGTGGAAAGGGCAACAATCGTCCTTAAGTATGGCTTTCCTGCGTTTTCTTACTGCTACTCCCCTGATGCATATCTCGTCGGCTCAGATGGAAGAGTGTATGACGCTCTATCAGTTGATACGGAAAAAGATGGAGCAACCCGGTTATAAGTTTAAGTTGGAAGCTATTGCAGGCTATTTGCAAGTATTTTTTTACAATGGATGCCAATGGTTGTTGGAGTATGACCGGCAGCAGGTACGTAAAAAAGTGGAAAGCAGGCAGGAAAAGTTGTTTGAGGCCTTTCTGGAGTTGGTTCAAACACATTATAGAGAACATCGGAATATGTGTTTCTATGCCGAGAAACTTTGCCTGACTCCCAAATACTTGTCCCAGGTCATTTGGGAAGTAAGCAACCGCCACGCTCCGGAATGGATTCGCGATTATGTGATTCTGGAAGCAAAGGCTTTGTTAAAAAATGGACAATACACCGTACAGCAGGTAGGTGATTTCCTGAATTTTGCAAATGCCTCTTTTTTTTGTAAATATTTTAAGGCTGCGGTAGGATGTACTCCCCGGCAATATATGTTGAAATAGCCGGTGATTAAAATAAAAAAGCAGGAAGAAAACCTTGGATTCTTCTTCCTGCTTGATATTGTTGTCGTTTAAGAATTTCGGATTATTTCAGTCCGAAAGCTTCTTTCACTTTATTCACGTAGTCCAGTTTCTCCCATGTAAAGAGTTCCACTTCCACGTCTTTGTTGCCTTCGTAAGCCGATTCGAAATGTTTGGTCACGATTTTCGGTTCACGGCCCATGTGTCCGTAAGCGGCTGTCTCGCTGTAAATCGGGTTACGCAGTTTCAGGCGCTCTTCGATGGCGCGGGGACGCATGTCGAAGATTTCACCCACCTTCTTGGCAATCTCTCCGTCGGTCATGTTGACCTTGCTGCGTCCGTACGTATTGACGTAGATGTTGATAGGGCGTGCCACACCGATGGCGTAAGACACCTGTACCAGCACTTCGTCGGCTACTCCGGCTGCCACCAGGTTCTTGGCGATATGACGGGCAGCGTACGCCGCACTGCGGTCTACCTTGCTCGGGTCTTTTCCAGAGAAAGCACCGCCTCCGTGCGCACCGGCACCTCCGTAGGTATCCACGATAATCTTACGGCCTGTCAGTCCGGTATCTCCGTGCGGACCACCGATGACGAACTTACCGGTCGGGTTCACATGGTATTTGATTTTATCGTTGAACAAGGCCAGTACTTTCGGATTGTGGATTTCAGCGATGACACGCGGCATCAGGATTTCGATGACATCCTTGCGGATTTGGGCCAGCATTTCTTCGTCGGCCTTCAGTTGCGCTTCCTTGGAATCGTTTTCCGGCTGGATGAACTCGTCGTGCTGGGTAGATACCACGATGGTATCGATACGTACCGGACGGCGGTCGTCATCGTATTCAATCGTTACCTGGCTCTTTGAATCCGGACGAAGGTAAGTCATGACTTTTCCTTCACGGCGGATTTCAGCCAGTACCATCAGCAGTTTGTGTGCCAGGTCTAGTGAAAGCGGCATGTAGTTCTCTGTTTCGTTGGTGGCATAGCCGAACATCATACCCTGGTCGCCGGCTCCCTGGTTCATCGGGTCTTCGCGTTCCACGCCGCGGTTGATGTCAGGACTCTGTTCGTGGATGGCAGAGAATACACCGCAAGAGTTACCTTCGAACATGTATTCGCTCTTGGTATAGCCTATCTTGTTAATCACTTCGCGTGCCACGCGTTGCAAATCGATATACGCTTTGGTTTTCACTTCTCCTGCCAACACCACCTGTCCGGTAGTTACCAGCGTTTCGCAAGCTACTTTTGAACTGGGGTCGTAAGCCAACAGTTTGTCAAGCACAGCGTCCGAAATTTGATCGGCCACTTTGTCGGGGTGTCCTTCAGACACCGATTCGGATGTGAATAAGTATCCCATTGTTTTGGTAAATTAAATAAGTTGTTAATGGTTTCGTTTATCCGTGTACGGACAGAGTAGAGAAGTAATCTTCAAGGAAATATAACTATGTGTTTTAGCATTTTTTTCCGTGGTTGCAAGCTACTCAAATCTTTCCACTTTTTTAATTGTTTGCAAAGATAGGGAGATAAATTGGAATAATTACAATTTCAGTATGTTTTTAACATAGCTTTACTGAGAGATGGTCTTTAAACCTGTCTCAGGCTTTGTAAAGGGCGGACAAGATTTTTTTTCGCACAGGATGCATCACATTGCCGGCAATCTCCATCAAGGGTTTCATCACGAAGTCTCTTTCTGTCATCAAGGGGTGGGGAATGGTGAGTTCGGGCGTATGGAGGACGAGGTCGTCGTATAAAAGGATATCAATATCCATCGGACGGTCGCTATAGACACCGTTGGCCGATTTTTCCGTTCTTCCAAGCTCCTTTTCGATTTCTTGGGTGGCGTGCAGCACTTCCAAAGGAGTGAGCCGGGTTTCCAGGCAAATCGCCGCGTTGAGGAAACTGTGGGCGGATTCAAACCCCCAGGGAGCGGTTTCATAAAAAGAGGATAGGGAAACTTGTTTCCCTATCCTTTCTTGCAGTTTATAGATGGCGGTACGTAAATTTGCTTCTTTATCGCCCAGATTCGTGCCGAGTCCCAGATAAACTTTTGCCATTGTTTCTGCTTTTTATTTATCCAAAATTAGCATGGCGTCACCGTAGGTACCGAAGCGGTAGCCTTCTTTCAAAGCCACATTGTAGGCCTCCATAATCAGTTCGTAACCTCCGTAGGCGCACACCAGCATCAGCATGGTAGAAAGCGGCATGTGGAAGTTGCTTACCATGGCATTGGCCACCGAGAAGTCGTAGGGCGGGAAAATGAACTTGTTGGTCCATCCTTCGTATTCTTTCAGGTGTCCGTCTGTGCCTACAGCCGTTTCAATGGTACGCATCACGGTGGTTCCGATGGCGCATACTTTGTTGCCTCTGTCTTTCGCTTCGTTTACGATACGGCAGGCTTCTGCGTTGACAAACATCTGTTCCGAGTCCATTTTATGCTTGGTCAGGTCCTCCACGTCGATGTCGCGGAAGTTACCCAGTCCGGCATGCATGGTGATGAACGCAAAGTCGATTCCCTTGATTTCCATGCGTTTCATCAGCTCCCGGCTGAAGTGCAGTCCGGCAGCCGGTACAGTCACGGCTCCTTCGTTTTTGGCGTAGATGGTCTGGAAACGTTCTTCATCTTCCGGTTCGGCCGGACGATGGATGAAAGGAGGCAATGGGGGTTCTCCCAAGGCATAAAGCGCTTTCTTGAATTCATCGTGAGGACCGTCGTACAAAAAACGGAGGGTACGTCCGCGTGAAGTGGTGTTGTCAATCACCTCGGCCACCATGGAATCATCGTCACCGAAATACAGCTTGTTGCCGATACGGATTTTACGGGCCGGGTCTACCAGCACGTCCCAAAGGCGCAGTTCTTCATTCAGTTCGCGGAGCAGGAATACCTCGATGCGGGCTCCCGTCTTCTCTTTGTTTCCATACAAACGGGCGGGAAAGACTTTGGTATCATTAAAGATAAACACATCCTTGTCGTCGAAATAGTTCAGTATATCCTTGAAAATGACATGCTCAATTTCTCCGGTGGATTTGTGAACTACCATCAGGCGGGATTCATCTCTGTATTTGGCCGGGTAAAGTGCGATTTTGTCTTCCGGCAACTTGAATTTGAATTGTGACAGTTTCATCTTCTTCCTTTCTTTCCTTAATCGTTTATAACTTCTATTTCTTGCTGGTCAAGCCAAGTCTCAAAATCTTCCACTTTCATGCAGTCTTCCAGTCTCACGTTTCCCACTCGCGTGCGGACCAGTCCTGTGAGATGTGCGCCGCTGTGCAAGGCTTCCCCGATGTCTCTGGCCAGTGCCCGGATGTAGGTTCCTTTGCTGCACACCACCCGTATCTTAATTTCCGGCAGGTTGTATTCCAGCAATTCGATTTCATCGATGACCAGTATCTTGGGCTTCAGCTCCACTTCGTCCCCGTTGCGGGCCATTTCGTAGGCGCGCTTCCCGTCTACCTTGCAGGCCGAGAAGGCAGGGGGAACCTGTTCGATGGTGCCTATGAATTTTTTCAATACATCTTCCACCATTTCCCGGGTGATGTGTTCGGTGGGATAAGTGGCGTCAATCTCCTTTTCCAGGTCGAACGACGGGGTGGTGGCTCCTAATTGGAGGGTGGCGATGTATTCTTTCGTGTGATATTGAAACTCCTCGATACGCTTGGTGGCTTTTCCGGTACAGATGATCATCACCCCGGTGGCCAGCGGATCGAGCGTTCCGGCATGTCCTACTTTTATTTTCTTTACTCCCAGCTTTCGGCTGATATGGTATCTTATTTTATTGACCACTGCAAAGGATGTCCATTTCAGTGGCTTGTCAAAGTATAGAACTTCTCCTTCCTTAAAATTCATCTTATCTTCTTCGTTCTTGGATACTAATGTATGAAGAAACAGGGAATCAACCCCACAGGCTGCATGCTATCGTGATAATTCCGGCAATGGCACAATATACACCGAACCAGATGAGCTTTCCTTTTTTGACGATGCTGATCATCCATTTGCAGGCCACGCATCCTGAAATGAAAGCGGCCAGGAAACCGATAATCAGGGCACCGATGCTGATTTCTGCATCGGCTGCAGAAGCGTTCTTCACGATTTCCATTCCCGACAGCAGGGCCTCGCCCAGAATCGGCGGAATGACCATCAGGAAAGAGAACTGAGCCAGCGTTTCTTTCTTGTTGCCCAAGATAAGTCCGGTGGCGATGGTACTTCCGGAGCGTGAGAGTCCCGGCATCACGGCACAAGCCTGGGCCAGACCGATGATGAAGGCATCGCGCATGCTGATTTTCTCTTTCTGACGCGGCTTGGCGTAATACGAGAAGGTCAGCAGGATGGCGGTCAACAGCAGCATGCATCCCACGATAAGCAAGCCGGACCCGAAGATTTCTTCCACATAGTCCTTGAAGAAAACACCCACGATACCGATGGGAATCATGGAAATGATAATGTTGATGACGTATTTGGTTTCGTCATTCATTTTCCATTTGAACAAGCCGCGGAAAATCCAGTCGATTTCTTTCCAGAGAATGACCAGCGTACTCAGTACGGTGGCAATGTGTACCACGACCGTAAAGGTCAGATTTTCTTCTCCTTGTATACCGAACAGTGCCGAACCGATGGCAAGGTGTCCGCTGCTACTTACAGGCAGGTATTCCGTCAGTCCCTGCAGAATACCTAAAATCAGGGCTTCAAACCAACTCATTGTCTTTATTCTTCTTTAGAGGTTATTTCTTTGTCTTTGGGTTTGCGCAAGATGCCATAAATCATGAAGATAAAGCCTACAAAGCAGACCAGCGGAGCTACTTTGATACGGCGTACGCTGAAAATGTCCGGTTCGAAAGTGGTTTCTGTGGAACCGGGACCACTCATCAATATAAAACCGAGGATAATCACCACCATGCCTATTGCCAGCAGGATGAAGTTGGTTTTATCGAAGGCAAAACTTTTTTTATCCATAACGATTCGTTATCTATTTAGTTAGTTGATATTAAAGACTATATAATTCTCCCGCTTTCATCCGCAAATATTTGTTGATGGAGATGTAGGCGCACAGCATCGTAATCAGGATGCCGGAGATGAACACCGTCCCCATGACGTAAAGCATGACTTCCGGCGTAATCAGTTCCAGCAGCCCCGGTTCATAATTCACCAGCATATAGGCCATGCTGGTCAGCAACGCATTGGCAATGGCCGCGGCGAGAATGCCGATGCCTATATTCCGGACAATGAACGGACGGCGGATGAACCCCCAGCTTGCCCCTACCAGTTTCATGGTGTGAATCAGGAAACGTTTGGAATAGATGGTCAGCCGGATGGTATTATTAATCAGGGCGAATGAAATCAAGGTGAGCAAGGCAGCCAGGCCCAGCAGGAACAGGCTGATTTTACGGATATTCCGGTTGATGGTGTCAATCAAGTCCTGCGGGTAGTTGATTTCAATCACCTGCTTGTGGTCGAGCAGTTTCTCCTGTATCCATTTCAGGCTGTCTGTGTTGGCATACGCCGCATTCAGCTTGATTTCAATGGAGGCTGTAAAAGGGTTGTAGCCTAAAAATTCGGCAGGGTCGGTCCCCATGGCTTCCGTCTGTTCCTTCAGTGCCTGTGCCTTGGAGATGTAGACCGCCTGTTTCACGAAGGGCTCCTCTTCCAGTTGTTTCTGGAAATGAAGGGCTTCGGTTTCCTTTATGTCATCGTTGAGGAGAACCGAGAAGTTGATATTCTCACGCACGTACACCGAAAGATTATTGGCCGTCATGACGAAAAAGACCACCATGCCCAGAAGCAGCAACACGAGCATCGTGCTGATGCAGGAGGTAATGAACTGCATGTCAAAAAGTGTACCCGGCTTGTGACTCATAACGGTTTATTTTTTTCTGAATACGTAAATCATCGAACTGCTTCTCTCTTTTTTGGCCAGCGAAACGAACCACGCTTCGGTGCCAGACCATAAGCCCTTTAAAAAAGGTATGGAGGATTTCCGGTATTTTTCGCTCAGCATGGACACGTAGAACGCATCAAAAGGCATGGGATGGCGTTCGCAGAGAATGAAGTTGTGTTTGGCGCCAAACTGCTGCATGACCGACGGGGTGAAGTGCCATAAGTGGCGAGGCACGTCGTAAGCCGCCCACATTTCCTTGTATTTCCCCGCATCGAAGGAGGTGGGGTTAGGAACGGCGATTACCAGAATACCCCGGTCTTTCAGAATACGGCCGAGGGTTTCCCACGTGTCGTTCAAATGTTCCAGGTGTTCCATGACATGCCACAGGGTAATGACATCGAACGACTTGTCCGGATAATCCGTCAGTTCTTCCGGTTTGCGGACTTCCAGTCCGAAGTGGGTCTGGGCAAAGCGGCGTGCCTGCGGACTTTTCTCGATGGCCGACACGCGCCATCCTTTTTCCTGCATGAAATGAGGGAAATATCCCGTCCCGGTACCGATGTCCAGCAACATTCCTCTGCTGAGGCCTGAATTGTGCTTGATCAGGCGGGCTTTACGTGCAAGCATGAAACGGCGCACCCAATGATAGACACGGTTCATCAGTCCTTTGTGTGTATCACTGTGTGAAATATAGTCCGGGCTTTCATAATAGCGTCCTATTTCCGCTTCTACGGGAGCGGACTGTGTGAACTGAAAGCCGCAGTGAGTACAACGACAGATGGCAAAAGACTCACCGGAAGCATAGTGGTCCGTACATGTCATTACTTCTTCAAAATGGCTTTCTCCACAGAGTGGACATTTATCTATTTTTAGTGTATTCACTTCATTCCCTAATTTGCTGCAAAATAACAAATAAAAAGCCTATAGCACGACTTTCTTTAAAAGTTTTTAAGAGTATTAGACTGCTTTATGTTTGTTTTTTGTATCTTAGCCGCCATTAATAGACACTTTGCAAAATAAATATGAACAAGAAACGATTGACACGGTCGAATAACCGCATGATAGGAGGGGTTTGTGCCGGTATAGCAGACTATTTTAACTGGGATATTACGCTGGTGCGGATTGTGTACGTACTGGCTACTTTCTTTACCGCTTTTTCGGGGGGAATTGTCTATCTGATTTTGTGGCTGATTATGCCGGAAGCCGGAAGGGATACCGACTGAAACTGGAAAACGCACTTATATAAAAAGAAAAACGCGCTCGTATGTTGGATGTTTCCCAGTGCGGAAACGTACGTTTCCCGGACGGAAAACATACGTTTCCGCAGCGAGAAACATACGTTTTCCTTGAGGGAAACGTAAAAGATGTCGGGAAATTCTCACTTTATCTTTTGGTGAGTTCCCGGAATATTATTCTGTCACTTCTATTCCTTTGAGGGTAGCCGAACTGGATTCCGTAATCTTGACTTTTACAAAATCGCCGATTCGGTGGTTGCCACGGTCGAATACTACCACTTTATTTTGTTCCGTACGTCCAAACAGCTGTTCTTTGGAGCGTTTTGACACGCCTTCCACCAGCACTTCGAAGGTCTTCCCCACATCCTTGGCATTGCTTTCGGCCGAAAGCTGGTTCTGCAGTTCGATGAGTTCGTTCAGGCGGCGGATTTTGATTTCTTCCGGTACGTCGTCGGGAAGATGCTTGGACGCGTAGGTGCCCGGACGTTCGGAATACTTGAACATGAAGGCCGAATCGTAGGCACATTCCCGCATCAGCGAGAGGGACATTTGATGGTCTTCCTCCGTTTCGGAATGGAAGCCGGAGAAAATGTCGGTGCTGAGTCCACAGTCGGGGATGATGCGACGGATGGCAGCCACTCTTTCCAGGTACCATTCACGGGTATATTTACGGTTCATCAGTTTCAGGATGCGTGAACTTCCGCTCTGTACGGGCAGGTGGATGTGCTTGCACACGTTAGGCACTTCCGCGATGACATGGAGGGTCTCGTCGCTCATGTCTTTCGGATGGGAAGTGGTGAAGCGTACGCGCATGTCGGGTACAGCCTCGGCCACGGTACGGAGCAGCATGGGGAAAGTCACCGTTTCTCCGTCTTTCTCAAAACGGTAGGAGTTGACGTTCTGTCCCAGAAGGGTGACTTCTTTGTAGCCTTTCCGCTGCAGGTCGCGCACTTCGTTCAGGATGCTTTCCACGTCGCGGCTGCGTTCACGTCCGCGGGTGTAAGGCACGATGCAGTAGTGGCAGAAGTTGTTGCATCCGCGCATGATGGACACAAAGCCTGAGATATGGTTGCCGCAGATACGTGAAGGAATGACGTCGCGGTAGGTCTCGGTGGTGGAGAGTTCCACGTTGATGGCCTTTTCTCCGGCTTCCACGGCTCCGATGAGGTCGGGCAGTGTCAGGTAGGCATCGGGTCCGGCCACCAAATCGACATGGTGCTTTTCAATCAGGTCGTTTTTTACTCGTTCGGCCATGCATCCCAATACGCCCACAATGAGGTGCTTGCGCTTTTTGCGCAAGGAATGGAAGAATTCCAGTCGGTTCAGGATTTTCTGTTCTGCATTGTCGCGGATGGAGCAGGTGTTCATAAACACGGCATCCGCCTCTTCCAGGTTGTCGCACGGGGTGTAGCCGGCCATTTGCATGATAGAGGCAATCACCTCACTGTCTGCCACATTCATCTGGCATCCATACGTTTCGATAAACAGTTTCTTGCTTTCGTTTTCAGTTGCAGATTTAAAGTCTGCTCCTGTAATTTCTTTTGTCATAAGGTTTTTTGAATTAAGAATTTGCCTGCAAAGATATCTGTTTCTTGGTTAACTTCCATGAAAAGGGTAGGATATATAGATTTTATTCGTATCTTTGAAGAAAACCTTAACACTTGTATTTATGGACGTTTTTCAAATTCTTATCTTTCTGGGAATAATCTGTCTGGGGCTTTATCAGACGAGAAAGCAGACACAGAAAAAGACCGCTCAGAAAAAAGTGGTGAGAAAAACGGTTCTTGCAGATGCTTCCCCGAAGGCAGAGGAAGCGGTGGAAGAAGTGCGGATGACTCCGCCGCCAACAAGACGGAAAAAGCGGGCGGAACATTTCGCGAAGCAGGTAAAACAGCCTCCAAAAGAAGGAAAACAGGCCTCCGCACAGGTGGAGATGCCGGAAGAAGACCGTTCGGAATATGCTTTCCGCACGCCGTCGGACGCGCGTAGGGCTTTTATCTATTCTGAAATCTTCCGCCGGAAATACGACTGAGAGACAAACTTTTATACTTAAATACTATAACATAAAAAACACTTGATACTATGAGCTTTAACTTTATTACGGCAGCCGAGGCTGCCAGCTACATCAAGGATGGGGATATCGTCGGATTAAGCGGCTTTACCCCTGCAGGAAGTCCGAAAGCGGTGACCGCAGAGTTGGCAAAAATAGCAGAGGAAAAACATGCGAGGGGTGAAGCCTTTCAAATAGGTGTGATTACGGGAGCGTCTACAGGAGACTCTTGCGACGGGGCACTGACCCGGGCACACGCCATCAAGTTCCGTGCTCCTTATACCACAAACGCAGATTTCCGCAAGGCGGTGAACAACGGTGAAATCAATTATACGGATATCCATCTGTCGCAGGTGGCACAGCGCCTGCGCTCCGGTTTCTTGGGGCATGTCAATGTGGCTATTCTTGAGGCTTGCGAGATTACGGAAGACGGGCGTATCTACCTGACAGCCGGTGTGGGTATTTCACCGACCATTGCCCGGCTGGCCGACAAGGTGATTGTGGAACTGAATGCAGCTCATAGCAAGCGTTTGATTGGTATGCACGATTTGTATGAGATGGAACGTCCGCCTTACCGCCGGCCGATTCCGATTGTGCGTCCGAGCGACCGTATCGGTCTTCCTTACATTCAGGTGGACCCTTCCAAAATAGTAGGTATTGTGGAGACAAATATTCCGGATGAGGCCCGTGGCTTCCATGCTTCCGATCCGGTAACGGATAAAATCGGACAGAATGTGGCGGAGTTTCTGGCAGCCGACATGCGCAAGGGAATCATTCCTTCCACTTTCCTTCCGTTGCAGTCGGGGGTAGGGAATATCGCCAATGCGGTGTTGAGTGCGTTGGGAAAAGATTCCAGTATCCCTCCGTTTGAAATGTACACGGAAGTGATACAGAATGCGGTCATCACCCTGATTAAGGAAGGACGCATCAAGTTTGGCAGTACCTGTTCGCTGAGCGTGACCAACGACTGTCTGCAGGACATTTACGACAACATGGACTTTTTCCGCCACAAGCTGGTGTTGCGTCCTTCGGAAATCTCCAACTGTCCGGAGGTAATCCGTCGTATCGGTGTCATTTCCATGAATACGGCCATTGAAGCGGATATTTATGGCAATGTGAACTCTACCCATATTTGCGGTACCAAGATGATGAACGGCATCGGTGGTTCCGGCGACTTCACCCGCAGTGCCTATATCTCTATCTTCTCTTGTCCGTCGACGGCCAAAGGCGGATGCATCAGTTCCATCGTACCGATGGTATCGCATCTGGACCACAGCGAACACTCCGTGAACGTGATTATTACCGAGCAGGGTATTGCCGACTTGCGTGGAAAGAGCCCGATGGAGCGTGCGGAGGCAGTGATTGAAAACTGTGCACATCCGGACTACAAGCAGCTGCTTTGGGATTATCTGAAAATCTCCACGAAAGGGCAGACTTGCCACAGTCTTTCGGCTGCATTGGGCATGCATCAGGTATTTCTGGACAAGGGTGACATGCGCTTGACCAACTGGGCCGATTTCCAGAAATAAAAAGGATGGCGTTAATATATAAAATGCCCCGTATCAGCCGACTGGTACGGGGCATTGTTATGGTATAAGGAGGGTTTTATTCTACGTTGATTTGAAGTTTCCCGGTTTTTATGCCTTGTGCGCTGACCTGCAGTTCGAGTATTCCCTTTTCCTCTCCTGCCTGTACAATAGCAGTCAGCATCCCATTGAAGGCATGCATTTGAGGCAGGTGGAACAAGTCTAGACAAGTCGGGTCGCCATTGGCAGAGGCCTTGTAGCTTCCGGCACCTTTTACTTTGAATTTCACCAGGCGCATGTCGGTGGGGCAGAGGTTCCCGTCTTTGTCTACAATGCGTACGGTTACGTAGGCCAGGTCTTTTCCGTCGGCTTTCAGCGATTTCTGTGCAGGAATCAGTTCAATGTGATGCGGCTTTCCTGCTGTGCGGATTGTTTTTTCCGCTTTGGCCGTACCAGCTTCATCGTATGCCACAACTTTCACTTCTCCTGGTTCGTAAATGGCATGCGGCCACATCAGGCGGTAGCGGTTTTCCACCGTTTGGTGGTTCTTGGTCTGCTTTCCGTAGCTTTTCCCGTTGATGAAAAGTTCGGCTGTCGGATAGTTGGTATAGACGAATACGGGCACTTCCTTGCCTTCCCGTCCTTCCCAGTTCCAGTGCGGGAGAATGTGCAGGGTTTCTGCCTGCTTGTTCCATACACTGCGGTACAGGTAGTAGCGGTCTTTCGGAATAGAGGCCAAATCGATGATGCCGAACATAGAGCTGTGGTTGGGCCATGCGTTCGTGTCGTACGGACTGGGTTCACCCAGGTAGTCGAAACCGGTCCATACAAATTGTCCCAAAGTCCATTTATGGTCGTCTGCCTGGGCGAAGTCGATGTCGGGAATGTTGGACCACGAGCAGTATTCCAAGTCGTAGGAAGACGACTGATGGTCTTCATATTTGGCGTCTGCTTTCCGTTCGGCAGGGAATTTATACACGCCACGGGAGCTGACGGTCGAAGAAGTCTCTGAGCCTAACACCAAGTTTTGTGGCAGCCGCTGATAGGCTTCTTCGTAGCGGTGTGCCCGGTAGTTGAATCCCGGAATGTCGAGCATGGCGGCAAATCCGTTGTCCAATACACAATCTACCTGGTCCATGCCGCAGGTAACCGGACGGGTAGGGTCTTCGCGGTGACAGATATCTTGCAGGAATTTGGCTACCTTATAGCCTTCGGCACTGCACTGGGTGGGCACCTCATTTCCGATACTCCACATCACCACACAAGGGTGGTTACGATACTGTTGCAGCATGTTCACCATGTCTTTTTCCGCCCATTCGTTGAAGTAGCGGTGGTATCCGTTGTCGCATTTGGCGATGTCCCATTCGTCGAAGGGCTCAATCATCATCATGAAACCCATCTCGTCGCAGAGGCTGACCAGTTCGGGAGCCGGCATGTTGTGGGCCGTACGGATGGCGTCGCATCCCATGTCTTTCAGCAGAGTAAGTTGGTGGCGTAAGGCCGAAACATTGATGGCTGCTCCCAGCGGACCTAAATCGTGGTGGTTGCATACGCCTTGGAATTTACGGTGTTTTCCGTTCAGGAAGAACCCCTTGTCGGCCACGAACTCGATGGAGCGGATGCCGAAGCGGGTGGTATAGGTATCAGTGAGTTTCCCGTCGACATAGATTTTGGAGACAGCCTGATAGAGTACGGGGGTTTCCGGTGACCATAACTGAGGATTTTCCACGATGAAGTTCTGTGTGAAAGGTTGGCCATGGTTGATGCGTCCTTCGTTCTTTTTGCTGGCCACTTTCTGTCCGTCGGGAGAAAGAATTTCCGTTTCTACGGTAACTTTTTCTTTTTCCACGTTATTTAGTGTGGTGTGGAGGCAGACGGATGCATAGTCAGTAGCCACGTGAGGAGTGGTGATTTGAGTACCCCATACAGGTACGTGTACCTTCTCTGTGGTAACCAAGTGGACGTTCCGGTAGAGTCCGGCTCCCGGATACCAGCGGGAAGACTGGGGACGGTTTTCCAGACGTACCGCCAGTACGTTGTCTTTCCCGTCTTTATGCAGGAATTCAGTTATATCGCAGTGGAAAGAATTGTAACCGAACGGCCAAAAGCATGCTTCTTGTCCGTTGACATATACATGGGCCTCGCTCATGGCACCGTCGAAAATCAGTGTGGTTTTTTTGTCGGGGTCTGCATCAAATCGCGTGCGGTACCAGCCCACTCCCACGTAGGGAAGTCCGCCGGTACGTCCGGTTTTTACGGAAGCCTGTTTTTCGAAGTTTTGGGTAATGGCTACGTTCTGCAGGTCGTTGTTACGGTCGAACGGTCCGTAGATGGCCCAGTCGTGAGGAACACGGACCGATTCCCATTGCGTGTCATTGAAGGTGGGGGAGGCGGCTCCGGAAGCTTCTCCTTTATGGAATTTCCAGCCGGTTTCTAGAAGTTGTTCGTGACGTTGTGCGCTGAGGCTGCATACGCTGAAGAGCAAGACTGTGAGCAGGAAGAGATTACGGATGTGCATAAAGTTTTAGTATTAGGTTTTCATTTATCAAGCAAAGATAAACTTTTCGTTCGAAACTATCCTTATTTATTGCTGAACTCTTACTATATTTGCGGAAAATTTGGAGAAATACGTAAAAATCAATCATATAATATTTCGATATGGAATATAATTTCAGAGAAATTGAGAAAAAATGGCAGCAGAGATGGGTGGACCGGAAAACCTATAAGGTTGTCGAGGATGAATCCAAGAAAAAATTCTATGTGTTGAACATGTTCCCTTATCCTTCGGGAGCTGGCCTTCACGTAGGTCATCCGCTGGGATACATTGCCAGCGATATTTATGCACGCTACAAGCGTTTGCAAGGATTCAATGTGCTGAATCCGATGGGATACGATGCCTACGGTTTGCCTGCCGAGCAATATGCCATTCAGACGGGACAGCATCCGGCGGTTACTACTGCAGCTAATATCGCCCGTTATCGTGAGCAGCTGGACAAGATTGGTTTCTCGTTCGACTGGGACCGTGAAGTGCGTACCTGCGAGCCGGGATATTACCACTGGACGCAGTGGGCTTTCCAGAAGATGTTCAACAGCTTCTATTGCAATTCTTGTCACAAGGCTCAGCCTATCAGCAAGCTGGTGGCACATTTTGAAAAGGAAGGTACAGAAGGTCTGGATGTAGCTTGCAGTGAGGAACTGCATTTCACTGCCGAAGAGTGGAAGACTAAGACGGAAAAGGAACAGCAGGAAATCCTGATGAACTACCGTATTGCTTACCTGGGTGAGACCATGGTAAACTGGTGTCCGGCGTTGGGTACCGTACTGGCCAACGATGAGGTGGTCGACGGGGTGTCTGAACGTGGAGGTCATCCGGTAGTACAGAAGAAGATGCGTCAGTGGTGTTTGCGTGTGTCTGCTTATGCACAGCGTCTGCTCGACGGATTGGAAACGGTGGACTGGACCGATTCTCTGAAAGAGACCCAGCGTAACTGGATTGGCCGTTCAGAAGGTACGGAAGTCCGTTTCAAGGTGAAAGACAGCGACTTGGAATTCACCATCTTTACGACCCGTGCCGATACGATGTTTGGGGTGACTTTCATGGTACTTGCACCTGAAAGTGAACTGGTTCCGCAATTGACTACCGAAGCACAGCGTGCGGAAGTAGAAGCTTACTTGGAACGCACAAAGAAACGTACCGAGCGTGAACGTATTTCTGACCGCCGGGTAACCGGTGTATTCAGTGGCTCGTATGCCGTGAATCCGTTTACGGGTGAGTCCGTTCCGGTATGGATCAGTGATTATGTATTGGCCGGATACGGTACGGGTGCCATCATGGCCGTACCTGCACACGACAGCCGTGACTATGCGTTTGCCAAGCATTTCAATCTGCCGATTGTACCGTTGGTAGAAGGTTGCGATGTGAGTGAGGAAAGTTTTGATGCCAAGGAAGGTATTGTCTGCAACTCTCCGAAAGCCGGTGTGACTCCTTATTGCGACTTGACTTTGAACGGTCTGACCATCAAGGAAGCCATTGCCGCTACCAAGAAATATGTAAAAGAACATAACCTGGGGCGTGTGAAAGTGAATTTCCGCTTGCGCGACGCCATCTTCTCTCGTCAGCGTTACTGGGGTGAACCGTTCCCGGTTTACTATAAGGACGGTATGCCGTACATGATTGACGAGAACAAACTTCCATTGGAATTGCCGGAAGTTGCCAAATTCTTGCCGACCGAAAGCGGGGAACCTCCATTGGGACATGCTACCCGTTGGGCTTGGGATGTGGAAAAAGGTGAAGTGGTGGAAAACTGCAAGATTGACAATGTTACGGTATTCCCGCTTGAACTGAATACCATGCCGGGATTTGCCGGTTCAAGTGCTTATTATCTGCGCTACATGGATCCGCACAACGACAAGGAACTGGTTTCTGAAAAAGCTGACCGCTACTGGCAGAATGTTGACCTCTATGTGGGAGGTACGGAACATGCGACCGGTCACTTGATTTATTCTCGTTTCTGGAACAAGTTCTTGTTCGACCTGGGTGTCAGCATCAAGGAAGAACCGTTCCAGAAGCTGGTGAACCAAGGAATGATTCAGGGTCGAAGCAATTTTGTATATCGTATCAAGGATACCAATACGTTTGTGTCACTGGGATTGAAAGACCAGTATGACGTGACTCCGCTGCACGTGGATGTGAACATTGTATCCAATGACGTGCTGGATGTGGAAGCCTTCAAGAACTGGCGTCCGGAATACCACAATGCAGAATTCATCCTCGAAGACGGCAAGTACATCTGCGGTTGGGCAGTGGAAAAGATGAGTAAGTCCATGTACAACGTGGTCAATCCGGATATGATTGTAGAACGTTATGGAGCCGATACCTTGCGTATGTACGAAATGTTCCTCGGTCCGGTGGAACAGTCCAAACCGTGGGATACCAACGGTATCGACGGGGTACACCGTTTCTTGAAGAAACTCTGGAACCTGTTCTATGACCGTCAGGGCACTTTCTTGCCTGCCGAAGGAGAGGCAACCAAGGAAGAACTGAAATCCATTCATAAGCTGATTAAGAAGGTGACAGGCGATATTGAAACCTTCTCTTACAATACGTCCATCAGTGCGTTCATGATTTGTGTGAACGAGCTGACGGCCTTGAAGTGTCGCAACAAGGAAGTGATGAGCGACCTTGTGGTGCTGCTGGCTCCGTTTGCTCCTCACTTGGCAGAAGAATTGTGGGAAGCACTGGGGCATACCACTTCTGTATGTGATGCGCACTGGCCTGCATTCAACGAAGAATACCTGAAGGAAGACAGCGTGAAATACACCATTTCGTTCAACGGAAAGGCGCGTTTCACTATGGAATTCCCTGCCGATGCAGACAATGAAACCATCCAGGCTGCGGTAATGGCCGAAGAGCAGTCGCAGAAATGGATTGACGGTAAGACACCGAAGAAGGTGATTATTGTGCCGAAGAAGATTGTGAATATTGTACTTTGAGTTTTTTAATTGTCATCCGGGATAGACGGATTGGAATTTCCGTTCTGTCCCGGATGATTTTTATTTGTGTATGGAAACATTATTGAAGAAGAAATTAGGGAGAGAGTCAAGGGACTATCTGGCCATAACCTTTGGCCTGATCTGTTATTCCATTGGCTGGGCGGCCTTCATGCTTCCGTATCAGATTACGACAGGAGGAGTGACGGGTATTGCTGCCATTATTTATTATGCGACGGGCATTGAAATCCAGGTTTCTTATTTTGTAATCAATGCGGTTTTTCTGGGGTTTGCCTTGAAAATATTGGGTCCGAAATTCAGTATCAAGACCATTTTTGCCATTTTCATGCTGACTTTCCTGCTCTGGTTTTTCCAGATGATTCTGAAGGATGAAAACGGGAACCTGCCGCAGCTGTTGGGACCTGGACAGGACTTCATGGCTTGTGTGATAGGAGCTGGTCTGCTGGGCTTCGGTATCGGTATTGTCTTCTGTAACAATGGAAGCACGGGAGGTACGGATATCATTGCATGGATTATCAACAAGTATAAGGACGTTACTTTGGGGCGGATGATGATGTATTGTGATATTGTCATCATTTCTTCGTGCTACTTTATCTTTCACGACTGGCGCAGGGTTTTGTTCGGCTTCTGTGTACTGTTTATCATGAGCATCGTGATTGATTATGTCATCAACAGCACACGCCAGTCTGTACAGTTCCTGATATTTTCCCGAAAGTATGAAGAGATAGCCGAGGGAATCGCTACACAAGTGGACCGTGGGGTAACATTGCTCGATGGAAAAGGCTGGTACAGCAAGCAGGACATTAAGGTTGTGGTGGTATTGGCTAAAAAGAGAGAGTCACTCGACATTTTCCGTCTGGTAAAAGACATTGATCCCAATGCGTTTATTTCACAAAGTAATGTGGTCGGAGTATACGGGGAAGGCTTTGATAAACTTAAAGTAAAATAAACATTTCCCTAAGATAATTAAAATAAAAGTGGGTTTTCCCGTTTAATTTGTTTTATCGGGAAAACTTACTTTATTTTGTAGATTAAATAATGATACTTAAATCTATAGCGTGAAAAAAATATCCAAGTTTATTCTGATGGCAATGTGGTTCCTGACCGGTGCTTTCGGAAATTATGTGTGGGGAAAAGACTTACCTCAAGTCCGTCAGTTGCATACGGGCTGGGAATTTTCAAGGTATGGTAGTAACGAATGGTTGACGGCTGAAGTTCCGGGTACGGTTCATCAGGATTTGTTGGCTCATGACAAACTGCCTGATCCGTTTTATGGCATGAATGAGGAGAAAATACAGTGGGTGGAAAAAGAAGACTGGCTGTATCGGACGTCGTTTGTGTTAAGCGAGGAAGAGATGAGTGCGGAGGGTGTGTTTCTGGTATTTGAAGGATTGGACACCTATGCAGACGTTTTTTTAAACGGTGCTTTGTTGTTGAAGACAGACAATATGTTTGTCGGTTATCGGAAACCTGTCAAATCCGTACTGAAAAAAGGTGAAAACAAACTGGTGATACGTTTCCGTTCACCCATTCGGGAGGCAATGCCCCAATGGGAAAGTAACGGATTCGATTATCCGGCAGACAACGACCATTTCCCACAGAAATTAAGTGTGTTTACCCGTAAAGCCCCCTATTCTTATGGCTGGGATTGGGGAATCCGTATGGTGACCTGCGGAATCTGGCGTCCTGTGTATCTGGAGTTTGTCAATAAGGCGGTGGTAGAGGATTATTTTGTACATCAGACCTCGGTCAGTGCAGCCCGTGCAGAGGTAGACAATCAAATAGAGATAAATAATATAGGCAATGACAGGCAGCAGGCCTTGGTCCGTGTCACTTACCGTTATCCGCGCGAAGCAGATAAGAGTATAGAGAAAAAGGTGGAGTTACAGCCGGGACGGAATACCGTGTCGCTCCCTTTGTCGGTGGAGTCGCCGCATTTGTGGATGCCCAACGGCTGGGGAGAGCCTGCGTTGTATGAGTTTGAAGCATCGGTGTGGGTCGACGGACAGCTGGTTTCGCAGAAAAGTCATCAGATAGGGCTCCGGCAGGTACGTGTGGTACAAGAGAAGGACAAAGAGGGAATGAGTTTCTATTTTGAGGTAAACGGCGTTCCGATGTTTGCCAAAGGTACCAACCTGATTCCTTCCGATGCCTTGCTTCCGCGGGTGACTCGTGCCCGTTATGCGCGTTTGCTGGAAGATGCACAAACATCTCACATGAATATGATACGTGTATGGGGAGGAGGCATTTATGAAGATGATGCCTTCTTTGAAGAGGCCGACAAGCGGGGAATCCTCATCTGGCAGGATTTTATGTTTGCTTGTACCACGTATCCGCACGACCCGGCTTTCCTGCATAGGGTGTCGGAAGAAGCCGAATACAATATCAAACGATTGCGGAATCATGCCTCATTGGCTATGTGGTGTGGTAACAATGAGATTTATGAAGGCTTGCGTTATTGGGGCTGGAAAGAAAAATATACACCGGAAGTCTATCAGCAGATGCTGAAGGGATACGATGTGCTTTTCCGCCATCTTCTGCCGGCAAAGGTGAAAGAGCTGGATCCGGGACGATTCTATCTGGAGGGTTCTCCCTATGAGGCCAACTGGGGAAGACCGGAAAGCTGGAAGATAGCCGACAGCCACAACTGGGGTACCTGGTATGGCCAGAAACCTTTCGAGAGCCTGGATATGGAAATTCCCCGGTTTATGAGCGAATATGGGTTTCAGGCCTTCCCGGAAATGAAAACCATCCGTACGTTTGCTTCTCCGGAAGACTATGAGCTGGAATCGCCGGTGATGAACGCACATCAGAAGAGTACTATCGGGAATGCCTTGATAAAAAAGACGATGGCCCTCTATTATCCGGTACCTGAGAAGTTTGAGGACTTGGTGTATATGGGACTTGTCTTGCAGGGGCAGGGTATGCGTCATGGCATGGAAGCGCATCGCCGGAATCGCCCGTATTGTATGGGGAGTCTGCCTTGGCAGCTGAATGACAGTTGGCCGGTGGTTTCCTGGTCGGCCATCGACTATTATGGCAACTGGAAAGCCATGCAGTATCAAACTCGCCGGGCTTTTGCTCCGGTGCTGGTGAATGCGATTCGGGAAGGCGAGAAATTACGCGTGTACGTGTTGTCCGATTGCCTGAAGGCGGAAAAAGTGACCCTGCAACTGGAATGGACTGACTTCCAGGGAAAGGTGCGTCGTCGGCAGCAGGTAGAGAGAATGTTGCCGGTCAATGCTTCGGAAGTCTTTTATGAGGAAGACTGGCAGAAGGCTTTTGCGGCCTGTGATACGACGGCCTCCTACTTGCGTATGACGTTAAAGGGTAAACAAAGCCGGAAAGTGCTTTCGGACGAAGTGTATTATCCGGTATATCCCAAGCATCAGCATCTTCCACAAGCCAAGATTTCTTGTAAGAAAGTCCTGAAGGACGGAACTTGCGAGCTGACGTTGAAGTCCAGCCAGCTGGCCCGTGATGTATTTATAGAAATACCGGTGCAAGGAGTACGCTTTTCAGATAATTTCTTTGACCTGTTGCCGGGAGTGACAAAAAAAGTGAAGGTAACTTCGGCCGACGGAAGTCCCTTGGAAGATTTTACGGTGGAAATACATCAGCTGAGTGATATTGCAAATTCTAATTATTAACCTTTATATTATCAACATGAGACCATTTTCAAAAATGAATTGCTTGGGGTTGGCATTGGCAGGAATGCTGGCGACCTCGTGTGCGGATAGTCCGACTGCTGTGGCAGACTATCAGATTGTGCCGATGCCATTGGAAATCACGGCGGCATCGCAAGGCTCGTTTCTGCTGAAAAGCGGAGAAACAATTTACTATCCTGCTGGAAATGAAAAGATGAAGAAGAATGCCGAATTCCTGGCTACTTTCATCAAGGAACAGACGGGCATTACACTGAAAACACAGGAAGGTGATAAAGAGGAGGGTATTGTGCTGAAACTAGGGTTGGAAGCTAATTCTCCAGAAGCATATCAGCTGACCGTAGACGGCAAGAAGGTGGTGATTACCGCTCCTTCGGAAGCCGGTGTGTTCTATGGTATCCAGACGTTGCGTAAGTCTGTGTCTGTACATGAAGGAGGGGGCGCCATTGAATTGCCCGCAGTAGAAATCAATGACAGTCCGCGTTTCAGTTATCGTGGAATGATGCTCGACGTAGGCCGTCACATGTTTACCGTGGATGAGATTAAGACGTACATCGATATGCTGGCGTTGCATAACATCAACCGCTTCCACTGGCACCTTTCAGAAGACCAGGGGTGGCGTATTGAAATCAAGAAATATCCGAAACTGACCGAAATCGGTTCCAAGCGTAGTGAAACGGTTATCGGACGCAACTCGGGTGAATACGATGGAAAGCCTTACGGCGGTTTCTATACCCAGGAGCAGGCCAAGGAAATTGTGGCATACGCAGCAGAACGTTATATTACGGTGATTCCGGAAATCGACATGCCGGGACACATGCAGGCAGCTTTGGCAGCGTATCCGGAACTGGGATGTACAGGTGGTCCGTATGAAGTATGGCGTATGTGGGGTATCTCCGACAATGTGCTTTGTGCTGGAAACGACAAGACCATCCAGTTTATCAAGGATGTGTTGGCTGAGATTATCGACATCTTCCCTTCCAAATATATTCATGTAGGTGGCGACGAATGCCCGAAAGTGAAGTGGGAGACTTGTCCGAAGTGTCAGGCCCGTATCAAGGCTTTGGGTATCAAGGGCGACAGCAAGCACTCCAAGGAAGAATATTTGCAGAGCTATGTGATTCATGAAGCGGAGAAGTTCCTCACCGAGCATGGACGGAACATGATTGGATGGGATGAAATCCTGGAAGGTGGACTGGCTCCGAATGCCACAGTCATGTCTTGGAGAGGCGAAGCGGGAGGTATTGAAGCAGCCCGTCAGCAGCACAACGTCATCATGACGCCGAATACTTACCTGTATTTCGACTATTATCAGGCAAAGGATACCGACAATGAACCGCTGGCCATCGGTGGCTATCTCCCGATTGAAAGAGTGTACAGCTACGAACCGATGCCTGCTGCGCTTTCGCCGGAAGAACAGAAATACATCACGGGTGTGCAAGCCAATCTGTGGACCGAATACATTCCTACGCTTGCACAGGCACAGTACATGGTACTGCCGCGTATGGCAGCCCTCTGCGAAACCCAGTGGAGTGCTCCTGAAAAGAAGAAAGATTATCAGGGATTCCTGAAACGTACGGCTCGTCTGACCAAGATTTATCAGCTGAAGGGCTGGAACTATGCGACTCATATCTTTGATGTGAACGTGAATATTGTGCCCAATTCAGAAACCGGTAAACTGGATGTCAGTGCCGCTACGATTGATGAGGCTCCAATATACTATACACTCGACGGAACCGAACCGACGGCTTCTTCTACCAAGTTTGAAGGCAGTCTGAGCATTGATGCAGCTTGTGTATTGCGCATGATGGCCGTGCGTCCGGAAGGTAATTCCCGCGTGACGCTCGACAGCATCTCGTTCAGCAAGTCTACTGCAAAACCGATTACGATGCTGCAGCCCATCAACAAGCCTTATGAGTTCAAGGGAGCTGTAACGTTGGTAGACGGTATGACCGGTAACCGGAACTACAAGACCGGCCGCTGGATTGCGTTCTACAAGAACGATATGGAAGCTGTCATCGATTTGAAGGAAGCTACGGAAATCAGTTCCATGACCCTGCGTACTTGTGTGGAAAAAGGCGACTGGATTTTCGATGCCAGAGGTATTACGGTGGAGGTGTCTGATGACAACAAGACCTTCAAGAAAGTGGCTTCGGAAACTTACCCGGCCATGACCGAGAAGGATGCCAACCAGATTTATACGCATACGCTGAAGTTTACACCGGTAAAGGCCCGCTATGTGAAAGTGACCGCTTTGTCTGAAAAGAATATTCCGGCATGGCATGGAGGAAAAGGTAACCCGGGTTATCTGTTTGTGGATGAAATCGTATTGAATTAAACCGAAAGTTCTTTTATAACGATAAAGGTCTGGCTTCCCGTATGGGGAGTCGGACCTTTTTTATTTGCAGTTTTTGAAAGGAGCATTTGAATTGTCGGCCGGCGATATGTATCTTTGTACCTGTAAATGTGATTATTTAGAAAGACTGCATGATGAAAAAGAAGTTGGTTTTTGCCACGAACAATGCCCATAAGCTGGACGAAATACGTGCCATATTGGGTGAGAAAGTAGATATCTTGAGTTTGAAGGACATCCATTGCGAGGCAGATATTCCTGAAACGGCAGACACCTTGGAAGGAAATGCAACGCTCAAGGCGGAGTATATTTATCAGCACTACGGTCTGGATTGCTTTGCAGACGATACGGGTTTGGAAGTAGAGGCGTTGAACGGAGCACCCGGTGTGTATTCGGCACGCTATGCGGGCGGTGAAGGACACGACTCGGAGGCCAACATGAAGAAGTTGCTGACCGAGCTGGAAGGAAAAGACAACCGGAAGGCACAGTTCCGCACGGCCATCTGCCTGATAGAAGGAGGAAAGTCGCACCTGTTTGAGGGAATCGTGAAAGGTGAAATCATCCGGGAGAAACGGGGAGCCTCAGGCTTTGGTTACGATCCGGTGTTTGTACCCGAAGGCTATGCTGAGACTTTTGCCGAGATGGGGGCAGAAGAAAAGAATAAAATCAGCCACCGGGCAAGAGCCGTACAGCATTTGTGTGAATACCTGAACGGACAGCCTTCTTAATTTGAAACATTATCCGCAGTAAGCGTACACTTCAAATAATATCCCCGTCCTTTGACGGTGACAATCCGATAATCCGGGAAGTCTTGCAGGACTTTCCGGATGGTTTGTATATGGGCCTCCAGCTTTTCGTTCGCCTGCGGGTCGTGTGGCCAGCAGACGGACGTGATTGCTTCCCGGTCGACACATTCTCCATGCTTCTCCCACAACTGATGGAGAATCTGTAAATCCAGGCGGGAGATGGCACATTGTATGCCGTCGATGAGGAGGGCCTGATGCGTCAGGTCGATGTAGAGGCCTTTTGCAGGCTTTTTCTGTTGTTTTCCGTGTAGCAGGTAAAGAAGTATGCCTCCGACAAGCAGCGCCAGGCAAAGGACTCCATAACAAGCCACAGGGACATAACGCAGCAGCGTAAGAAAGTCGTAGTCTGTCCATCCTTGCAGCTGGAGACTGTGTGTCAGGTCGAGGGGATAGACGGGCGTTCGATAGGCTGAGGCTGTCGGCAGGATGCCTGCCCGTGTTTGGGTACGGGCCTGTGTGTGGGTATAAAACACTCCGGCCATCCCACTGATGTGTCTTTGGGCGAGCTGTGCCTGGAACAGCTGGTTGATTTGCTCGGCATCGGCTGGCAGGATATCGTCCAGCAGGTATTCATTCAGCATTTTCCGGGCAGTGGCTTCCGGAAGGCTGTCCTGAAATACGTAAGTTGTTTTTTTCTCCAGGGTATGGAGGGTATAACTCTTGATTTTCCGATTGGATACGGGAGCGAGGAGATAGGCCTTGAGCGCAGGGTCTACGTATAAGCGTGTATCTGTCTGAAAAGTGTTCAGCCGGTCGTCATAATGCAGGCGTTCGGCTTCCTGCAAAGCCTCGTTAATGGCCGTGTGTACCTGCGTCCGGCTGTAGTGGAAGGAGATGTCACAGATAGCAATGCAGGCAAGGATAAAGACGGGGGAAAACAGGAGTGTGGTAGTTCTTTTATTCATGACAGCTTTCTTTGAGGACAAATTAAACGAAAAAAAGCGGGAATTCAAAAATGTAACGGCGCCAATGGAAAAGTGGACGTGCCTGTTTTAGGTTTCCCAGCCAGAAAACATACGTTTCTCGGAGCGGAAACATACGTTTCGCGTAAGGAAAACGTACGGTTCCGTACCGGAAAACGTAAGAAAGAACGAGGCTTTTTCAGGGAAATGTGCCTGCGTTTTCTTATCTTTCTTTCAGGTATTGTGCTACTTTTTCAAAAAACAGAGAGATGTGTGCTCCGTCTACGAATGCATGACTCACCGTCAGAGCGATGGGCATTATCAGCCTTCCTTCCCGTTTGACGGCTTTTCCTGCGTTCATCAGCGGGTAATCCAACGGATGGCCGGGGGCATACTGTGTGTAGGAAATGGATGTGAAATACAGTTTGGGAGTCGCACTGAGCAGGATGACATCAAAATCGCCTTGTGCGGCAATTTCCTTGTCGGTGCCGTACGGGTCTCCATCGTCCGGAATGGAAGTAATGATGCGCCGTGCTTCTTCGTAGAAGGCCTTGAAATCGCTTTTCCAGGGAATGCGTACGGTGTAGAAGGTCTTTCCGGGGACGGCAATCGGAGTGGTGATGTCTACTGTGTCATGGTAGACCACCTGTCCGTCTTTGTCCCATCGGTAGCGGAACTCCTTGATTTCGTTGGCGGCACGGAGTACGGCATACAGGTAATACAGGAAAAAGGAATGCCCTTTGGCCTTGGCTTCGGCGTAAGCCTCCGTACAGTCCACTTCGCTGGTGATGGCAATCCAAGAGTTATGGAAGTCGCGGAAGAAGAGGTAATTGTCCTTCCGCTCCCAGGTGTCAATGTCAATCAGGTGTTTCATGCAGGTTTGAATTTTTGCGCCACTTTCCGGTAGGTAGGCATATCAATGTGCAATTGTTCTCCCAAGTCAATCATGTCGAAGAGCAATCCCTGAATTTCCGATTCATGACCGCGGGCGATGTCCTTCTGCATGGAAGCCGTGCTGTGCGGGTCGAGCTTGTCGATGACCATCAGGTTGTAGGCAACCGGGTCGCTGGGGTAGCGGATACCCAGTTTTTCGCCTATCTGTGCGCTTTCACGCGACAGTCCGATGAAGGTATCACGCACTTCGCCTTCGTGTTGCACTTCTCCCATCGGCACATCGTGATAAGCCCCCGTGCAGGCCATGGCGGAGATGAACGACCATTTGATGAAAGTGTCCCGGTTGATATCGTCCGACACATCTACTTTGATGCCACATGCACGGAGCTCTTCGGCAATGGCTTCCAGCCGTTCGGGGGCGACATGCTGTTCCGGGCGGGCTCCGAATACCAGGCGGAAGATGCTTCCCATCTGGCTGATTTCTCCTTCACCCGACACGAATCCCACAATGTAGATACAGCCGTCGAGCACTTTTACCGACGGTACGAGGTGTCCGATGCGGGGGCCGGTACCGTAGACATTGAGGATAGGGATGACCAGTGTGTCGGGAGTGGCAGCCCGTTCCAGCACCTCCTGAATGGAGTCGATGGAGTAGCCTTTCACACAGACAAAAATCACGTCGGCTTTCCCCTGAAATTCTTCGGTGGTACAAGCCTTCACGGGGAGAAAATGTTCGCCTTTCAAATCCGATTTCAAATGCAATCCCTGACGGTGGATGGCCTCCAGGTGCTTCCCACGGGCAATGCAAGTGACCTCCTTGCCTGCCAAGGCAAGAAATCCGGCGATGCATCCTCCTACACCGCCTGTTCCAATGATGAGATAGTTCATGGTGTAATCAATTTAGAGGGATAAAAAAACAGCACGGAAGCGGTCGATGCTTCGTGCTGATGGGATGAGTGTTATACGTTGAAGCGGAAGTGCATGATATCACCGTCTTCCACGATGTAATCCTTACCTTCCACATTGAGTTTTCCGGCTTCGCGTACGGCTGCTTCTGAACCGTAGTGGATGAAGTCGTCATACTTGATGACCTCGGCGCGGATAAAGCCTTTCTCAAAGTCGGTGTGGATGACACCTGCACATTGCGGAGCTTTCCAGCCCTTATGGAAGGTCCATGCGCGGACTTCCATCTTTCCGGCCGTGAAGTAAGTCTCCAGGTTCAGCAGCTTGTAGGCGGCCCGTATCAGTCGGCTCACGCCCGATTCTTCTAGCCCGATTTCCTGCAGGAACATCTGGCGGTCTTCGTAGGTTTCCAGTTCGGCGATGTCGGCTTCCGTTTTGGCGGCCACAATCAGGATTTCAGCCCCTTCGTCCTTGACCGCTTCGCGTACCTGCTCTACGTATTTGTTGCCGCTTACCGCACTGGCTTCGTCCACGTTGCAGACATACAGCACCGGTTTGGAAGTCAGCAGGAAGAGGTCGTGTGCGATTTTCTGCTCGTCCTTTGATTCAAACTGTACGGTGCGGGCTGATTTTCCTTGCAGCAGGGCATCGCGGTAGCGCACCAACACTTCATAGGTTTGTTTGGCCACTTTGTCGCCTCCGGTCTGTGCCTGTTTCTGCACCTTCTGAATGCGGCTTTCAATGGTTTCCAGGTCTTTCAGCTGAAGTTCTGTATCGATAATCTCCTTGTCACGTACAGGATTCACATTGCCGTCCACGTGCGTTACGTTTTCGTCGTCAAAGCAACGCAACACGTGCAGGATGGCATCCGTTTCACGGATGTTGGCCAGGAACTTGTTGCCCAGTCCTTCTCCCTTGCTGGCACCTTTCACCAGTCCGGCAATGTCGACAATCTCTACTGTGGTAGGAACAATACGGTCCGGATCCACCAGTTCAGCCAGTTTGTTGAGGCGTTCATCGGGTACGGTAATGACCCCTACGTTTGGTTCAATAGTACAGAATGGGAAATTGGCTGCCTGCGCTTTCGCGTTGGACAGGCAGTTGAAGAGTGTCGATTTTCCGACGTTCGGCAAACCGACGATACCACATTGTAATGCCATAATTTATTGTTTGTTTTAATCTATTTCTACAGATAATCCTCTAATTTTCTGCAAAGATAGTGAAAGCCGCGCGCAGAGGCAAATAGAAAACGCAGTTTTCTGAATTTGACTCTGCCGAGGCGCTTCCTGTCTTCTGGAAAGATAGTGAAAGCCGCGCGCTACCTTCTGTTCAAGATGGGATATAAATAAAAAGAGGCGCTTCCTCACGAAGCGCCTCTTTCAAAGAGAGTTTATGAATTTTTTATTTAATCATTTATCCATTGTAACGGTCATTTCAGGAATCAGAACGAAATCATTCTTCTTAGAATTCCATTTATAGTATTCAGTCGTTACACTCTTGCTGTCGTAAGTATAGCGGATGCACAAATCATTTTTCCAGCAGTTATCGCTTGCATCCCATTTCTGTGACATATTTTCTGTCATCTGGTTATTGGCGTTATACTTGTAGCTATATTTCATATAGTTTGTCAGCATATTGCCATCTTTCTTGTATACAGTTTCAGAAACTTTCAATCCGTTAACTTCTTCTGCGTTGTAAATCAGATTGTTATTCATTTTTGCAGCGTAAGTAGATACACTTGCGATGAAAGTCATAACCAAAACAACCAAACACTTTGCTAAACTTATCTTTTTCATATCTTTTATATTTTAAGGTTTTACTTACTTTTTGTTCCTTTTGACGGTGCAAATGTAGTAAAAGCTTTGATAGGTTGTATGCATTCCCGCTAAAAAATTGCGATAAATTAGCAAAATGTCACTGATTAAGCATTTGTTAACAGTTTGGATGGTTTAGTGTGCTTCCAGCCAATTTTGTCCCCAACCATAGTCTGCACGCAGCGGAGCTTTCATTTTGTAAGCAGCCTCCATTTCAGATATCACAATTTGCTGTACTTTTTCTTTTTCTTCCGGCAAGACGCTGAAATTGAGTTCATCGTGTACCTGAAGAATCATCTTCGAACGGATGCCTTCTTCCTGGAAACGGCGGTAGATTCGAATCATGGCCACTTTGATGATGTCGGCTGCACTGCCTTGAATCGGGGCGTTGATTGCATTTCGTTCAGCATAGCCTCTGACTACCGCATTTTTAGAGTTGATATCGGGCAGATAGCGTTTGCGCTTGAAGATGGTTTCAATGTAACCTTTCTCCCGTGCCTGACGGATACTCTCGTCCATATAAGCCTTCACTTTCGGATAGTTTTCAAAGTAACCGTCAATCAGTTCCTTGGCTTCCTTCCGGTCAACGTTCAGGCGTTCGGCCAGTCCGAAGACTGAAATACCGTAGATAATACCGAAATTGGCGGTTTTGGCCTTGCTGCGTTGTTCGCGGGTCACATCCTCCAGTTTTACCTTATATATTTTAGCTGCGGTGGCCGCATGAATGTCCTGTCCTTTCTGGAAAGCTTCTATCATGTGCGGGTCTTCGCTCAGGTGGGCCATGATGCGCAGCTCGATTTGGGAATAGTCGGCCGAGAAGAACTCGCATCCTTCATCGGGGATGAAAGCTTTGCGGATTTCTTTTCCATCCTCGTTGCGGATAGGAATATTCTGTAGGTTCGGATTGCTGGAACTCAGTCGTCCGGTAGCCGTGACTGTCTGGTTGAAGGAGGTGTGAATACGTCCCGTAGCCGGATTAATCAGTTGGGGGAGGGCATCGATGTAAGTACCCAGCAATTTCTTCAGGCCGCGGTGTTCCAAGATTTTTCCGACAATTTCGTGTTTCCCTTTCAGGCTTTCCAGCACCTCTTCCGAAGTGACGTATTGTCCTGTTTTAGTTTTCTTGGCCTTTTCCACTATCTTCAGGCGGTCGAAGAGTACCTCGCCAACCTGTTTGGGAGAGGCAATGTTGAATTCCATTCCGGCCAGTTGATATACTTCTTGTTCTATCTGGTTCATGCGGGCCGTGAAATGACGGGAGGTCTCTTTCAAGGCTGCCGGGTCGATGCGTACCCCGTTTCTTTCCATATAGGCCAGTACCGGCATGAGCGGCATTTCAATTTCCTCAAACAGTTTTTCAACTCCGTTTTCTACCAGTTCTTTCTCAAGTACGTGTTTCAGCTTGAGAGTGACATCGGCATCCTCGCAGGCGTATTTGTAGACATCGGCTGGAGGCAGGTCGCGCATGTTGCCTTGTTTCTTTCCTTTCGGTCCGATGAGTTCTTCAATTTTGATTGTTTCGTAGTGCAAGTACACTTCAGCCAAGTAATCCATTCCATGACGCAGTTCGGGTTGGAGCACATAATGGGCAATCATGGTGTCGAACATCTTTCCACGCAGGGTCACTCCATAATGTGCCAGCACATTCAAGTCATACTTGATGTTCTGTCCGATTTTGAGCGAATGAGGGTTTTCGAAGGCGGGTTTAAATATATTTACAATTTTAAGGGCTTCTTCACGATTGGACGGTACAGGTACATAAAAAGCCTGATTTTCGGCAAAACTGAAGCTCATTCCCACCAGTTCGGCGGTGATAGGGTCTACTCCCGTGGTTTCCGTGTCTAGACTGAAAAAATTCTGAGCAAGTAATTTCTGGGCTAAAATCTCCATTTTCTCTTGATTGTCAGCCAGTTGATAATCGTAGGGGAGAGATTCTAACCTCGTGAGATTTGAATTTTTGGCGTCGCCCGTATCTTCCTGCGCAAATAAGCCAAAGAGATCGGGTTGAGCGGAGGGAGAAGAAGGAGCCTTCTGTTCGGTTTTGAGTACCCGGTCAATCAGGGTCCGGAATTCCAGCATCTCGAACAAGCGGCGCAACTCTTCTTCGTTGGGGGCTTCTCTTTTCAGCGCCTCCATGTCGAGGGTGATGGGCACATCCGTTTTGATGGTTGCCAGAAATTTGGAGAACGTAATCTGTTCTTTGTTTTCCTCTACTTTCTTTTTAAGAGCTCCTTTCAGTTCGTCGGTATGTGCCAGCAGGTTTTCGATGCTTCCGAATTGTGCAATCAGTTTCTGGGCCGTTTTTTCTCCCACACCGGGACAGCCGGGAATGTTGTCGGCCGTATCTCCCATCAGTCCCAGCATGTCGATGACCTGCAGGGGAGACTCGATGTCGAATTTAGCTTTGACTTCGTTGACACCCATCACCTCAAAATCCTTGTCACCGTATTTGGGGCGATACATAAATACGCAGTCGCCCACCAGCTGACCGTAGTCCTTGTCGGGTGTCATCATGTAGGTGGGGATACCTTTCTTCCCGGCTTCAGTAGCCAACGTACCGATTACGTCGTCGGCTTCATAGCCCTGCACCTCCAGAATCGGGATGTGGTAGGCACGGATGATATCTTTGATGATAGGGACAGACTGCCGGATGGCTTCCGGGGTTTCTTCCCGCTGGGCTTTATAGGCTTGATAGGCTTCGTGGCGAAACGTAGGCCCGGCGGGGTCGAAAGCAATGCCGATGTGTGTCGGATTTTCTTTCCGCAAGACCTCTTCCAGTGTGTTGACAAATCCCAAGATGGCCGAGGTGTTCAGTCCCTTGGAATTGATACGGGGATTCTTGATAAAGGCGTAGTAGGCACGATAAATCAGTGCGTAAGCGTCTAGTAGAAATAGTTTCTCCATTCGTGTAAAAATATTAAGATTTTTCATGTAAAAGTACAAAAAAATACGGTATTCAGTCTTTTATTATTACTTTTGTGGGCTTAAATAAATGTACATGAACAAAATTGAGTTAATAAAGCAGCCTGTAGCAAAAGAGTTGGAAGAATTCAGAACGCTTTTCGAGGATTCCCTGACCAGTACAGACCCCTTGCTGGGAGAAGTACTGTCGTACGTCAAGAAGCGGAGTGGAAAAATGATGCGACCGATACTGGTGATGCTGATGGCTAAATTGTTCGGTACGATAAACGATTCCACTTTTCATGCGGCTCTTTCATTGGAACTGCTTCATACGGCCAGTCTGATTCACGATGATGTGGTGGATGAAAGCAATGAACGTCGCGGACAGTCGTCGGTCAATGCCATTTACAACAATAAGGTATCGGTATTGGTGGGCGATTACATGTTGGCTACGAGTCTGAAACATGCGGCACATACCGGAAAGGTGGAGTTGGTGGAACTGGTGGCATGTCTGGGGCAGGAACTTTCGGAAGGGGAGATTCTTCAGCTGGGCAACACTGGTAAGGAAGACTTTGCAGAAGAGACTTATTTTGATATTATCCGTAAGAAGACGGCGGCCTTGTTTAAGGCGAGTGCGAAAAGTGGGGCCGTATCGGTCGATGCCTCCCCGGAAGAAGCGGTGAAAGCGGCACTTTTTGGTGAGATGATAGGAATCGCTTTTCAGATAAAAGACGATATCTTCGATTATTTTGAGAATTCTGAACTCGGTAAGCCGACGGGTAACGACATGCTGGAAGGTAAGCTTACGTTGCCGGCATTGTACGTGTTGAACAAGCTGCATGACGCTTCCTTGAAGGAACTCGCGTTGCGGATACGCGCCTTGCGTGCATCGAAAGAAGAGATTGCCCAGTTCGTCGAGACGGTGAAGAAGGAGGGAGGCATTGAATACGCTACCCGGAAAATGTATGAGTTCCGCGAGAAGGCTCTTTCACTTTTGCCTGTCTCTACCGACGAGGCGATTCGTACTTCACTTACTGCTTATATTGATTACGTTATCGAGCGAAACAAGTAATTCGTGTCATCCATAAGAAATGCCCCTTTCTTCCGTGGTTTTCCCGCGATAGAAAGGGGCATTTTATTTTCTTTTTTCTTAGTTAGAAGAATTTGGTCTCACTGCCTACAATCTCCGAAAGCAGGAGGTTGGCCATACGGCTGGTGCCCAGACGGAACCGTTCGTTGGTCAGCCATTCTTCGCCCAGCAGTTCCTTTACGATGGTATAGTAGACCAACGCATCGTGTACGGAATTGATGCCGCCGGCAGGTTTGAAACCTACTTTCCGACCCGTTTCCAGGAAGTATTCCTTGATGGCCTGGCACATCACGTAAGCGGCTTCCGGGGTGGCAGCCGGATTCTCTTTTCCGGTAGAAGTCTTGATGAAATCCGCTCCTGAATACATGGAAAGGATAGAAGCCTTCTTGATGTTGGAAGCGCTGCCCAGTGCACCTGTTTCCAGAATTACCTTCAGGTGTTTGTCGCCGCACACCTCTTTCAGTTCTTCGATTTCATCGCACATGCCTTCGTAGTCTCCGCTCAAGAACTTGCCTACTGAGATTACGATGTCAATCTCATCGGCGCCGGCATGAAGTGCCATGGCTGTTTCGGCCACTTTCACTTCAATGAAAGTCTGTGAGGAAGGGAATCCTCCCGATACGCAGGCAATCTTGACATCGTCTGCTTCCAGAGTATCGTTGACAATCTCGGCCATGTTAGGGTAGACGCAGATGGCGGCTACATTCTTCAAGTCCGGATAGCGGTCTACGAACTCATTCACTTTTTCGGTAAATTTCATCACGCTTGTGTCACTGTCCGTGCATTTCAGTGTGGTCAGGTCGATACAGTTGAAAAGGAATTTCTTTACCTCCAGGGTGTTGTTCTCTTCCAGATGTTTTTCGATGAGTTTAGCCGTTTTGGCGGCGATTTCATCGTCATTCAGCGCTGTATTGTACTTGTGTAAAGCCTCTTCATACTTGCTGGTCTGGTTCGGGTTTTCTCTTTCGTCCTCGGGGGTATATCCGCCCCCATGTTCGCGATAATGTTCCATACGCTTATTATAGTTTAGGGTTGTTTTTATGTCTGTCCTTGTCACGGTTTGTCTTTTTCTCTAGGTTCTTGCGGAATGCTTCCGTCAGGTCTACACCTGTCTGGTTGGCCAGGCAGAGCAGCACCCAGAGCACGTCGGCCATTTCATCGCCCAAGTCCGTCTTTTCTCCGGCTTTGAACGACTGGTCGCCATACGTCCGTGCCATGATGCGTGCCAGTTCTCCCACTTCCTCGGTGAGCACGGCCATGTTGGTCAGTTCACTGAAGTATCTCACTCCATACGTCTTGATCCACGTATCTACTGTTTTCTGTGCTTCTTCCAGTGTCATAGTTATTCCTTATTTTTGGTGTCCATGCAGATGGTTACCGGTCCGTTGTTGATGAGTTCCACTTTCATGTCGGCCCCGAATTCACCGGTGCCAACCTCTTTGCCGAGGGCGATACTCAATTCGTTGCAGAAATAATTATAGAGTGGGATGGCCGTTTCATGTCCGGCTGCTCGGATATAAGACGGGCGGTTTCCTTTCTTGGTAGAAGCCATCAAAGTAAACTGGCTGATGACCAGTATTTCTCCCTGCACATCCAGAATCGATTTGTTCATCACTCCATTTTCATCGTCAAACACACGGAGGTTGACAATCTTCTTGCAGAGCCAGTCGGCATCTTCCTGTGTGTCGGCTTCCTCGATGCCGACCAGTATCATGAAGCCTTCCTTGATGGCCGATTTGCATGTCCCGTCAATGGTGACGGAGGCACGTGTCACACGTTGTATAACTACTCTCATGATTCTTTTCTTGTTTTTACAAAAGTAAGAAAATTATTTGGATTCCGACAGGGATTCCTTGACGCTTTTCGCCGCGCTTTCTCCGATGACCTCTGCTATCTCTTCCAGACTTGCCTGACGGATACGGGTCACGCTCTTGAACTTTTTCAGCAAAGCTGTCTTCCGTTTTTCCCCAATGCCTTTGATGGTGTCGAGGGCCGAGGCAATCTGACTCTTGCTTCTTTTCTCCCGATGGAAAGTGATGGCAAAGCGGTGCACTTCGTCTTGTATATTCTCCAGAAGATGGAACAGGGGAGTACCTTGCTTGATGCCGAGGGTTTGCGGTGGAAATCCGTACAAAATCTCCGATGTCCGGTGGCGGTTGTTCTTGGCCAGTCCGACGATGGGAATCTGCAGGTGCAATTCATCTTCCACGACTTCGCGTACCACCTCCATTTGTCCCTTTCCACCGTCGGTCAGAATCAGGTCGGGCAGTTCGCCCTGTTCTTCCAGAACGCGGGAGTAGCGGCGGCGCACTACCTCCTGCATGGATGCGTAATCATCGGGGCCCACCACGGTTTTGATGAGGTATTTGCGGTAATCTTTTTTGCTGGGCTTGGCTTGTTTGAACACCACGCAAGCGGCTACGGCATCCGAGCCTTGGATATTGGAGTTATCGAAACATTCGATGTGGTTGGGCATTTTCTCCAGGTGAAGCTGTGCTTGGATTTCTTTCATCAGACGTACGCTCCGTTGCTCTGGATTGAGCTTTTCCGCTTGTTTCAACCTGTCCACCTTATATTGCTTTACGTTCATCAGCGAGAGGTCAAGCAGGTGTTTCTTTTCGCCTCTTTGAGGTACGGTGAACGTCACCCCGTTCATTTCCATGTCCAGCTCAAAGGGAACAATGATTTCCTTGGATGTGCTTTTGTAGCGTTCCCTCATTTCCACGATGCCGAGAGACAGCAGTTCTTCCTTACTCTCGTTCATCCGCAGCTTGTATTCGAAGGTGAAGGCCTGGTTGATGCATCCGTTCGTGATGTGCAGGTAATTGATGTAAGCCGCGTTTTCGTCCGTCTCAATCGAAAAGACATCGATTTGGTGCAGGGTGGCACTGACCACCTCACTCTTGGCGCGGTAGCTTTCGATGAGCATGTATTGTTCCTTGACCTTTTGTGCTTCTTCGAAACGCATCTCTCCGGCCAGCTGTTTCATCTCTTCCATCAGGGCATTGCTCACGGCCTGTGTGTTTCCTTTCAACAGTTCTTTTGCCTGTGCGATGTGCTGCATGTATTCTTCGTGCGATTGTTGTCCGATGCAAGGTCCCAGGCAGTTCTTGATATGGTATTCCAGGCACACCTTGAATTTTCCCTGTGCGATGTTTTCGGGCGTCAGGGCGAGGTGGCAGGTGCGCAGCGGATATAGTTTCTTAATCAGCTCCAGAATCGCCATCATCGAAGGAATGTGGCTGTAAGGGCCGTAGTAGGTAGACCCGTCGCGAATGATTTTCCGGGTCTTGTAGATACGCGGAAAATACTCGTTGCTGACGCAGATGGAAGGGTAGGTCTTGTCGTCTTTCAGCAAGACGTTGTAGCGTGGTTTGTATTTCTTGATAAGGTTGTTTTCCAGCAGCAGGGCATCTTCCTCCGTATTGACCACAATGTAGCGGATGTCCGCAATCTTGGACACCAGCATCCGTGTCTTAGCTGATTGGTGATCTTTGGAGAAATAAGAGTACACACGGCGCTTCAGGTTCTTGGCCTTTCCCACATAGATGATGACTCCCTCCTTGTTCAAATACTGGTATATGCCCGGTCCTTCCGGAAGGTTCAATACGATTCCCTTCAGGTATTCACCGGTATTTTCTTTCTTTTCTACCTCTTCCATGGTTGCTTTCTTCTGGTTGAAAAGCAGCCTTCCCTGCAGGGGCTTTTCGCTCCTTGCAAAGAAGGCTGCTTGAATACTTTTCTGTCAAGACGGAAACTGTTTACAGCTTCAGCAAGGTGGTTACTTCTACGTTCTCATCGAAAGCTTTCCGGCCTTTCAGTCCTTCCAGTTCGATGACGAAGTTGACATACGCTTGCTTTACCCCACAGCGTTTCACCAGTCGGTGAGCAGCCGCCATGGTTCCTCCCGTAGCCAGCAGGTCATCGTGCAACAGCACGACGTCCTCTGGACTGATGGCATCTTTATGAAGCTGGATGGTGTCGGTACCATACTCCTTGGCGTAGGTCTCTTCTATCACCTCAGCGGGAAGCTTACCGGGCTTGCGGGCCATGATGAAGCCTGCCCCCAGACGGGCCGCCAAGGCACCTCCCAGGATGAATCCTCTTGACTCAATTCCCACGACCTTCGTGATGCCTTTGTCCTTGTACATCTCGTAGAGTTCGTCAATCATGCCCTGCAAGCATTCAGGATTTTTAAAGAGGGTAGTGACATCGTAGAACAGGATACCGGGTTTGGGAAAATCAGGAATTTCCCGGAGGTTTTTCTTTAATGTTTCTTTGTTCATATCCAGTGTTTTATATGTAATCCTTAAATGAATTGTTTCACGTGAAACATGGCCTGTTTAGCGCCCCAGCAACACCAGCAGCACATTGATATCGCTGGGAGAGACACCTGGAATACGGCTGGCTTGAGCCAGGGTCTCCGGGTCTATCTTCACGAGCTTCTGTCGTGCTTCGGTTGAGAGGGACTGTAGGTTCTCGTAGTCGAACTTACCCTTGATGCGGATGGATTCCAACCGGTGAATCTTGTCGGCGATGGTCCGCTCGCGGTCAATGTAGCCTTTGTACTTGATGCGGATTTCGGCGGCTTCTATCACCTCTTCCTTGCGGTCGTCAATCTTATCTAGCTCGGCCTGGAAGGCAGGAATATGCGGGGCGATATTTTCGATGGTAATCTGTGGACGACTGATTAAGTCCACCAACTTACATCCATGGGTGAGTTGGGCTGTGCCCAAACTTTCCAGCGCTTCGTTTATCCTGTCGGCTTTGACCGAGAAATTATTGACGAAGCTGACCAGGTGGTCGATGGCTGCCCGCTTCTTTTGGAAGATGGCGTAACGGTCGTCCTTCACCAACCCCAGCTGGTAGGCTCGTTCCGTCAGTCGCATGTCGGCATCGTCCTGACGGAGCAGGATACGGTATTCGGCTCTCGACGTAAACATACGGTACGGTTCGTCCACTCCCTTCGTCACCAGGTCGTCAATCAGTACGCCGATGTAAGCTTCATCGCGTCCTAGGATGAAAGGCTCTCCGCCGTGGCAGTTCAAGTGCGCGTTGATGCCGGCGATGATTCCCTGGCCGCCCGCTTCTTCGTATCCGGTCGTTCCGTTCACCTGTCCGGCAAAGAACAGGTTCTTCACTACCTTTGATTCCAGCGTATGCTTGAGCTGGGTCGGGTCGAAGTAATCGTATTCGATGGCATATCCCGGACGATACACCACCAGGTCTTTAAAGCACGGAATCTTCTTCAAAGCTTCCAGCTGAATCTCCATCGGCAAGGAAGAAGAGAATCCGTTCAGATAAAGTTCACGGGTAGTTTCTCCTTCCGGCTCCAGGAAAAGTTGGTGTTGGGGCTTGTCAGGGAACGTCACAATTTTGGTTTCAATGCTTGGGCAGTAACGTGGTCCGATACTCTTGATTTGTCCGTTGAAAAGGGGAGAGTCGGCCAGTCCTTTCCGCAGGGTGGCATGTACTTCCTCGTTGGTGAAGCACGTCCAGCACTGCAGCTGTTTCAGGTGGCGCGGTTCGCTGATGAACGAAAAACGGTGGAAATCGTTTTCTCCATCCTGTGTATCCATCAAGTCGAAGTGGACACTCTTTCCATCGATGCGTACTGGTGTACCTGTCTTCATTCTTCCGGCCGTGATGCCGTGCCGGGTGATGGATTCGGTGAGATGGTAGGAAGCCGGTTCCGCACAGCGTCCGCCCGCCAGCATCTTGTGTCCGATGTGCATCAGTCCGTTCAGGAATGTGCCTGCGGTGAGCACGATACATTTGGCATGGAATGTTACACCCCAGCAAGTCACCACTCCCGTTACTTCTCCATTTTCTACCAGCAGTTCCTCCACGGTGTCCTGCCAGATATGTAGGTTTGGCAGATTTTCGAGTACCTCTCTCCATGCCCAGATAAATTTGCCACGGTCGCATTGCGCACGCGGACTCCACATGGCCGGACCTTTGGAACGGTTCAGCATGCGGAACTGTATCGCCGTCTTGTCGGTCACCAGTCCCATGTATCCTCCCAGGGCATCAATCTCTCTGACGATTTGTCCTTTGGCGATACCTCCGACCGCCGGGTTACAGCTCATCTGCCCGATTTTGTTCATGTCCATGGTAATCAGGCAGGTCTTCGAACCCAGATTGGCTGCAGCGGCTGCTGCCTCACATCCGGCATGACCGGCACCAATTACGATTACATCATACTTAAAATCCATTCGTTTTTATGTTTTTATTTCTTCTGCAAAAATACGAATTACATGAAATCTTTCCGCATTTCCAGGGCCTTGTTTTCGGCAGCCTCCATGATTTCGCGTTCGCCGGGACCCTTGTCGTTGATACCACACAGGTGCAGGATGCCGTGGATGATGACGCGGAAAAGTTCTGTTTCATACGGGGCCTCAAACTGCACGGCGTTACTCCGTACAGTGTCCAGGCTGATGAACAAGTCGCCCGACAACCGTTTCCCTTCGCAGTAGTCGAAGGTGATGATATCCGTATAATAATCGTGTTGCAGGTATTGTCGGTTCACCTCCAGAATCTTTTCGTCCGAGCAGAATATGTAGGCAATTTCGCCCACTCTTTTTCCGTAACTTTCCGCTACGGCTTTGATCCATGCAGTGGTTTCATGCTGTTTGATGGCGGGCATTTCCACGCCTTCGGTTTGATAACTAATCATAATGGTATGTTAATTGAAAAATAAATATCCGATAAAGATGGCGGCCAGTACGCCAGCAAAGTCGGCAATCAGGCCGCAGGGGACGGCATGCCGGGTGCGGGTTACGCTTACACTCCCAAAATAGACAGCTAGGATGTAGAATGTGGTATCGGTGGAACCTTGGAAAATGCAGGCCAGTCGTCCTACAAACGAATTGGCCCCGTATGTGGTCATGGCATCTACCATCAGGCCGCGGGCCCCGCTTCCACTCAACGGTTTCATCAGGGCAGTAGGTAAGGCCCCCACGAACTGGTCGTCCAGTCCACAGCCTCTCACCAGTGTGGCGATGCCTTGTATCAGAAAGTCCATGGCCCCTGAAGCCCGGAAGACCCCGATGGCTACCAGAATGGCCACCAGATACGGGATGATTCTTACGGCAGTGGAGAAACCTTCCTTGGCTCCTTCCACGAACGCATCATAGACATTGACCTTTTTCCGTACGCCGGCCACGATGAAGCCGATGATAATCAGAAAAAGGAAGACATTGGCAAAAGTGGTAGAGTAGAGGTCGATTTGCTGCCGGGTGAGCAGGTGGAAAAAATAGATGATACCCGCGATGAAAAGGCTTGCTCCTCCCAAAAACAGGAGGATGGTGCGGTTCAGCAGATTGATACGCTGGTACGCGCTGACCGCAAGGATACCGGCCAGAGTCGAGAAGAACGTGGCCAGCAGGATAGGCACAAACACGTCGGTCGGTTGGATCGCTCCCAGTTGTGCCCGATACACCATAATGCTGATAGGAATTAAAGTCAGCCCCGAAGTGTTCAGCACCAGAAACATGATCATCGGATTGCTGGCCGTATCTTTTCGTGGATTCAGTTCCTGCAGTCCCTCCATGGCTTTCAGACCGAGCGGCGTGGCCGCATTGTCCAGTCCCAGCATGTTAGCCGCCAGGTTCATGAAAATACTGCCTGTTACCGGGTGCCCTTTGGGAATGTCCGGAAACAGTCTCGAAAACAGCGGACTGAGCAGTCGGGCAAAGAGCTGGATTACGCCTCCCTTTTCTCCAATCTTCATGATGCCAAGCCAAAGCGAAAGCACGCCGGTCAGTCCCAAAGAAATCTCGAAAGCCGTCTTCGACGAGTCGAAAGTAGAGTTGATGATTGCTGGAAAAACCGCTGTGTCGCCAAGACACACCAGTTTCACGAGGGCCACTCCGAAAGCCAGCAGAAAGAATGCAATCCAGATGTAGTTTAATGCCATTTTCTGTCTAAGTATAATTCATGATTAATCTGTGTTACAAAAGTATATATTTTCTTTGTCACTACCTTCACCTTCTTTGAAAACATATAACTTTGTGTGTATGAAAAGTTTTTCGTCGCGTTACATACGTTGGGCCATAGAAGCCCTTTTGCTGATAGTGGTTATCCTTTGCCGTTATTGGTCGGAGGCGGGTGAGGTGTATGCTCGCCACGTTTATCCCGTATTGTCTGCCGTGTTGTCCGTTTTGGTGGCATGGATTCCTTTTTCAGTGGAAGAGTGGCTGGTCTTCGTTTTCGTTCTTCTTTTCATCGGGTTGCCGTTCTGTGCACGCCGCCGTAGAAAAGGTTGGAGATGGGCGTTGCGTGCCGAAGTGGAGTGTGCGGTAATCTGCTACCTGTGGTTTTATTGGGGATGGGGAATCAACTATTTCCGAAAAGACTTTTTTGTCCGTTCATCTACCGAGCCGGTAGCTTATGTGGAAGCCGATTTCCATCGTTTTCTGACAGCCTATACCGACAGCTTGAACGCTTCGTACACGGTGGGTGAATTTCCTGCTTCTGCAGAGATTGAACGGGAAGTGAAGCAACTGTACGCACAGGTCCCTTCCCGCTTTGGACTTGCCAGTCCTCGCAGCTATCAGCATCCCAAGCCAGTTGCTTTCAACGCCCTTTACTCTGGCGTGGGGGTGCTAGGTTATATGGGGCCTTTCTTCTCCGAGTCGCAGTTGAACCGTGAACTGCTTCCTTTGCAATGGCCCTTTACCTACGCCCATGAATATGCCCATTTGCTTGGGGTGAGCAGTGAAGCCGAAGCCAATTTCTGGGCCTATCAGATTTGTATCCGTTCCCAGTCGCTGTCGGTCCGTTATGCCGGTTATTTCGGTTTGCTGCCTTATGTCCTGTCGAATGCGGCAGGTCTGCTCGATGAAGAAGCTTATCAGCAACTGTGTCGTTCCATTCGTCCGGAAGTGTGGGAGGCTCTTCGGGAAAAGGAAGCTTATTGGGACTCGAAGTACAGCCCGTGGGTGGGACGCATACAAGCGCAGATTTATGAATGGTACCTGAAAGGCAATCAGATTTCGTCCGGTCAGAAAAATTATGGGGAAGTCATTTCTATGGTGCTGTCTTTACCGTCAGACTGGTGGTGGTGAGCTTGCGAGAATGTAAAAATCGTGCTCATCTGCCCGGAAAGAAATAAATTTTGAATTCTCGCAGAAGAAAAACATCTTATTTTCTTGTAAAACAATAAATTGTGAAAAATGGGGACTTTGCAATCTGGAAGGGAAATGAAAAGAAAACTTAAAATCAACCTTTCTGATAGGTCCTAGAAAGCGATTCCTGTTGTTCTCCGTCGTAGCTTAAAGTGTGAAAATCAGTAAATAGACCGCATTTTCAGAGAAAAAGCATTATCTTTACAGCCTTAATTTTTCTAAACTCATAGCGAACGAAAGAAAATTATACCACAATGACTATCTCGATTCAAAAAGTTACGACGAAAGCAGAACTGAAGAAGTTCATACGTTTCAATTACGAACTTTATAAAAATAATCCTTATTCTGTTCCCGATTTGTACGATGACATGCTCAATACCTTCAATCCGAAAAAGAATGCTGCGTTTGAGTTTTGTGAGGCAGATTATTTTTTGGCCTATCGGGGGGATGAAATCGTAGGGCGTGTGGCTGCCATCATCAATCACCGGGCCAATGATACGTGGCACAAGAAAGAAGTCCGCTTCGGCTGGATTGACTTCATCGATGAGGAAGAAGTCTCGGCTGCCTTGCTCGACACCGTGGCCAAATGGGGAAAGGAGCGAGGTATGGAAGCCATGGTGGGTCCGCTGGGGTTTACCGACATGGATGCCGAAGGCATGCTGGTGGAAGGATTCGACCAGCTGGGTACGATGGCTACCATCTATAATTATTCCTACTATCCCGAACACATGGAGCAGCTGGGTTTCGAGAAAGAAGCCGATTGGGTGGAGTACAAGCTCACCGTGCCACACCAGCTTCCCGATAAGTTCGTACGCATTTCCGAAATCATCCTGCAGAAATACAAACTGAAAATCAAGAAGCTCAAACGGGGCGACATCAAGAAAGGAAATTACGGCCAGAAAATCTTCGACCTGATTAATGAGGCTTACGCACCGTTGTATGGCTATTCGCAGATGACACAGGGGCAAATCGACCAGTATGTCAAGATGTATCTTCCACTCATTGATTTGCGTATGGTGTCATTGGTCGAAGACGAGGAAGGCAATCTGGTGGCAGTGGGTATTTCCATGCCTTCGTTGTCGGTCGCCTTGCAGAAAGCCAAGGGCAAGATGTTGCCTTTCGGCTGGTATCATTTGCTGAAAGCTCTGTTCATCAAGCGTCCCCGTATTCTCGACCTGCTGCTGGTAGGTGTGAAGCCCGAATACCAGAGCAAGGGAGTCAATGCCCTGCTGTTCTACGACTTGGTACCTATCTTCCAGCAAATGGGATTCGAGTATGGCGAAAGTAATCCGGAACTGGAACTCAACAAGAAAGTACAGGCACAGTGGAGTGCCTTCGAATCCGTGCAGCACAAGCGTCGCCGGGCTTACAAGAAAATGATTTAATGTCAGAAAGGGGATATATCTATGGAGGAAATTAACGAACACACCGTTTCTTCCGCCAACTATACGGAAGAGAATATTCGCCACCTGAGTGACATGGAGCACGTGCGTACCCGTCCCGGTATGTATATCGGACGACTGGGCGACGGTTCACAGGCCGAAGATGGTATCTATGTGCTGCTCAAGGAAGTGGTGGACAACAGCATCGACGAGTTCAAGATGGGAGCCGGAAAGCGCATCGAGATTCAGCTGGAAGATAATCTGCGTGTGTCCGTGCGCGACTATGGCCGGGGCATCCCTTTGGGAAGTCTGGTCGATGCCGTCTCCATGCTGAACACCGGAGGAAAATACGACACCAAGGCTTTCAAGAAAAGTGTGGGTCTGAATGGAGTAGGTGCCAAGGCGGTCAATGCCTTGAGTTCCCGTTTTGTAGCTTGGAGTGCCCGCGACGGACAGATGCGCAAGGCTGTTTTCGAACGTGGGGAACTGATCAGTGACGAGACCTGCGCCACTGACGAGGAAAACGGTACCTATATCTTCTTCGAACCCGATGACACCCTGTTCCTGAACTATCGGTTCCGCCCGGAGTTCATCGAGACCATGCTCCGTAACTATACCTATTTAAATACGGGCCTGTCCATTTACTATAACGGTCACCGCATTATAAGCCGTAACGGACTGGAAGATTTGCTGAACGATAACATGACGGCGCCGGGGCTGTATCCTATCGTACACCTCACGGGCGAGGACATCGAGATTGCCTTCACCCATAGCGCCCAGTACGGCGAAGAATATTATTCCTTTGTCAACGGACAGCATACCACACAAGGAGGAACCCATCAGAGTGCCTTTAAAGAACATATTGCCCGTACTATCAAGGAATTCTACGGGAAAAACCTTGAATACCAGGATATTCGTAACGGGCTGGTGGCTGCCATTGCCATCAACGTGATTGAGCCTACCTTCGAGAGCCAGACTAAAATCAAGCTCGGATCGCTTACCATGGCTCCCGAGAAAGATTCCGAAGGAAATCCTTATCCGCTTTCGGGAGTCAGTGTGAATAAGTTTGTGGGCGATTTCGTGAAGGAGCAGGTGGATAACTACCTCCACAAGCATCCTGATGTGGCCGAAATCCTTTTGCAGAAAATTCAGGAGTCAGAAAAAGAGCGCAAGGCCATTGCCGGAGTGACGAAGATTGCCCGTGAACGTGCCAAGAAAGCCAACCTGCATAACCGCAAGCTGCGCGATTGCCGCATCCATCTCAACGACCAGAAAGGCGGTAAGAAAGACGATGAAGATGACCCTCGTCTGGAAAGTTCCATCTTTATCACCGAGGGAGATTCGGCCAGCGGCTCCATCACGAAGAGCCGCGATGTCAATACCCAGGCGGTGTTTAGCTTGCGTGGTAAACCGTTGAACTCGTTCGGCCTCACCAAGAAGGTGGTCTATGAGAACGAGGAGTTCAACCTTCTGCAGGCAGCCCTGAACATCGAAGACGGGCTCGACGGTCTCCGATATAATAAGGTAATTGTGGCCACCGATGCTGATGTGGACGGTATGCACATCCGTCTGCTGATGATTACTTTCTTCCTGCAGTTCTTCCCCGACCTGATAAAGAAAGGCCATGTCTATATTTTGCAGACCCCGCTGTTCCGCGTGCGCAACCGCAAGAAAGGGGTTTACGAAACCATCTATTGTTATTCGGATGAAGAGCGCCTGGCAGCCATTGAGAAACTGAGCCCCAATCCGGAAATCACCCGATTCAAGGGACTGGGAGAAATTTCGCCCGACGAGTTCCGCCATTTCATCGGCAAGGACATGCGTCTGGAACAGGTTACCCTCCGCAAGACCGACGCCGTGAAGGAGCTGCTGGAGTTCTACATGGGCAAGAATACCATGGAACGCCAGAACTTCATCATCGACAATCTGGTGGTGGAGGAAGACCTGATTAAGAATGAAGAATGAATAGAATAATGAATAATTAATAACTGCCAGTCATCAGTGATGAAAAAAGCAATATTTCCGGGTACGTTCGACCCGTTTACCATCGGCCACTATTCCGTGGTGAAGCGTGCCCTGACCTTTATGGATGAAATTATTATCGGCATCGGAGTGAACGACAAGAAGAAAACCTGGTTCCCCACCGAACGGCGCGTGGAGATGATCCGGAAACTCTATGCCGACGAACCCCGTATCAGCGTCGAGGCATACGACAATCTGACCGTGGATTTTGCCCGCGAACGGGGAGCCGGATTCATTATCCGCGGCATCCGTACCGTACACGATTTTGAATACGAAGAAACCATTGCCGACATCAACCGCAAGCTGGCCGGCGTGGAAACCATCCTGCTCTTTACCGAGCCGGAACTGACTGCCATCAGCTCCACCATCGTGCGTGAACTGCTGCAGTATGGCAAGGACGTGTCGGCGTTCCTGCCTGAAGGAATGGATATAGACGAAAAATAAAACTTTCAACACATGAAAATCAGAAAACACGTATGGATATTTCTCTGCGGACTGGCTGTCTGGACGGTCTTGCCCGCACAGAACAGACTTCTCGATTCCCCCTCGCGCAAGTTGCAGCTGGCGGAATTTGCCATCTCCAACCTGTATGTCGACAAGGTGGACGAAGACAAACTGGTGGAAACCGCCATTGTCAGCATGCTTGAAGAGCTCGACCCGCACTCCACTTATTCCGACCCGGAGGAAGTGAAGCGCCTCAATGAACCTTTGCAGGGAAATTTCGACGGTATCGGCATCCAGTTCAATATGGCTACCGATACTTTGTTTGTCATCCAGCCTGTATCGGGCGGGCCTTCCGAGAAAGTCGGCATCCTGGCTGGCGACCGCATTATCGAGGTGAACGATACCGTGATTGCCGGTGTGAAAATGAATACCGACGAGGTGATGCGCCGTTTGCGCGGACCGAAAGGTTCCACGGTGACGGTGAAGGTGCTGCGTGCCGGTGTCAAGGAACTCCTGCCGTTCACCATCAAGCGTGACAAGATTCCCGTGTACAGCCTCGATGCTTCCTATATGGTGGAAGGACAGATTGGCTATATCCGAGTGAACCGTTTTGCCGCCACTACCGCCAAGGAATTCACGGATGCCCTCCATAAATTGCAGAAGCAGGGCATGAAAGACCTGATACTCGACTTGCAGGGCAATGGCGGCGGCTACTTGAATGCAGCCATCAGCCTGTGTGACCAGATACTGGGCGAAAAGGAACTTATTGTCTATACCGAAGGCCGCCGCAATCCACGTGCGGAATTTGAAGCCAAGGGTGACGGCGATTTCCAGCAAGGTCGTCTGGTGGTGCTAGTCGATGAATATTCGGCTTCGGCCAGCGAAATTGTCACCGGAGCCATTCAGGACTGGGACCGTGGTATTGTGGTCGGTCGCCGTACCTTCGGAAAAGGATTGGTGCAGCGTCCCATCGACCTGCCCGACGGCTCTATGATCCGTCTGACGGTGGCCCGTTACTATACTCCTTCGGGCCGTTGCATCCAGAAGCCCTACGAAAGTATTGAAAAATACAACCAGGATTTGATTGACCGCTACAACCGGGGCGAAATGATGAGTGCCGACAGCATCCACTTCCCCGATTCGCTCAAGGCCAAGACCCTGAAGCTGGGACGCACCGTGTATGGCGGCGGGGGTATCATGCCCGATTATTTCGTACCCATCGATACCACGATGTACACCGATTACTACCTGTCCCTCCGCGACAAGGGAGCCATGGTACAGCTGAACATCAAGCTCATCGACCGTCACCGGAAAGAATGGCTCAAGCAATATAAGACCTTCGACCGTTTCAACCGCGAGTTTGAGGTGACGAAGGAGATGCTCGACGAGCTGGTGGCGCAGGGCATTTCGCTGGGAGTGACCTACAACGAGGCTCAGTTCCAGACCGCACTGCCGCTGGTAAAGACCCAGCTGAAAGCCCTGCTGGCCCGCGACATTTGGGACATGAGCGAATACTTCCAGGTGATTAACACGCTGAACGACAGTATGAAAAAGGCCGTGGAACTGTTGCGTGAGCCCGGTATGAATTTTCCTAAAAGATAGCCCTCGGAAAACGTCCTTGCGTTTGTGGAAAAACGCAAGGACGTTTTCATTAAAACGCAAGTGCGTTTGGATCAAAACTCTTCGGCGTTTTGTTTCAAACGCACTTGCGTTTTTGGGTGCTCCCGAATCCGCCGGTCGATTACAGAATTTTTTCCATAATCTGTTGTATTATCTGAATAAATCTTCTAATTTTGCATCATAATTTGGACCGTGAAGTGCGAAATTATAGTTCTAACAATTAAATAATTTAAATTCAATCATTTATGTGGTTAAGTAATTCATCTATTGGAAGGAAAGTGGTGATGAGCGTCACAGGTATCGCCCTTGTCCTGTTTCTGACATTTCACATGGCGATGAACCTTGTTGCATTGTTCTCGGGCGAGGCATACAACATGGTCTGTGAGTTCCTCGGCGCTAACTGGTATGCACTGGTAGCTACTGTCGGACTGGCTGCCCTGTTTGTAATTCACATCATCTACGCTTTCTGGCTGACGATGCTGAACCGTGCCGCACGCGGTCACGAACGTTATGCAGTGACAGCAAAACCGAAAAACGTGGAATGGGCATCTCAGAACATGTTGGTGCTGGGTATCATCGTGATTCTGGGTCTGGCACTTCACTTTGTGAACTTCTGGAGCAAAATGCAGTTCGCTGAAATCGTAGGCAACCCGATGCTGGGAGGTCTTCATGCAGCCGACGGTTATGGCTACATCCTGCAGACATTCGCTAATCCGGTGTTCTTTGTACTGTACATCATCTGGCTGATTGCCTTGTGGTTCCATTTGACTCACGGATTCTGGAGCGCCATGCAGACGCTGGGTTGGAACAACACCATCTGGATTAACCGCTGGAAATGCATCTCAAACATCTATTCTACCATCATCGTACTGGGTTTCATGCTGGTAGCTGTAGTGTTCTTCCTGAAGAGCCTGATGGGTTGCGGTGCTTGCTAATTTAAGTGTAACTGATTAAATTGAAAAAACATTATGACTAAGATACTTGATTCTAAGATTCCTGAAGGCCCGATAGCTGAGAAATGGACCAATTATAAAGCTCACCAGAAACTGGTGAACCCGGCTAACAAACGTCGTCTGGACATCATCGTAGTAGGTACAGGTTTGGCAGGTGCTTCTGCAGCTGCTTCTCTGGGTGAAATGGGATTCCGCGTATTCAACTTCTGTATTCAGGACTCTCCGCGTCGTGCGCACTCTATTGCTGCACAGGGAGGTATCAACGCGGCCAAGAATTACCAGAACGACGGTGACTCTGTATATCGTCTGTTCTATGATACAGTGAAAGGTGGTGACTACCGTGCACGTGAAGCTAACGTATATCGTCTGGCTGAAGTGTCAAACAACATCATCGACCAGTGCGTGGCACAGGGTGTTCCTTTTGCTCGTGAATATGGTGGTACACTGGCCAACCGTTCATTCGGTGGTGCACAGGTATCTCGTACTTTCTATGCCAAAGGTCAGACCGGCCAGCAGCTGTTGCTGGGTGCTTATTCAGCATTGAGCCGTCAGGTAGGTGCTGGTACCGTAAAACTGTACACCCGTTATGAAATGGAAGATATCGTTATCATAGACGGTCGTGCACGTGGTATCATTGCCAAGAACCTGGTAACGGGTAAGCTGGAACGTTTCGCTGCCCATGCAGTAGTAATCGCTACCGGTGGTTACGGTAACACTTACTTCCTGTCTACCAACGCTATGGCTTGTAACTGTACAGCCGCTATGTCTTGCTACCGTAAAGGTGCGTTCTTCGCTAACCCGGCTTACGTACAGATTCACCCGACTTGTATTCCGGTACACGGTGACAAACAGTCTAAGCTGACTTTGATGTCTGAATCTCTGCGTAACGACGGTCGTATCTGGGTTCCAAAGAAACTGGAAGATGCCAAAGCATTGCAGGCTGGTACCATGAAGCCGACAGACATCCCTGAAGAAGACCGTGACTACTACTTGGAACGTCGTTATCCGGCATTCGGTAACCTGGTTCCGCGTGACGTAGCTTCACGTGCTGCCAAGGAACGTTGCGACCACGGTTACGGTGTAAACAACACAGGTCTGGCTGTTTACTTGGACTTCTCTGAATGTATCGAACGTCTGGGCTTGGATGTAGTTCGTCAGCGTTACGGTAACTTGTTCGACATGTACGAAGAAATTACTGACGTCAATCCGGGTGAAGTAGGAAAAGAAATCAATGGCGTGAAATATTATAATCCGATGATGATTTATCCGGCTATCCACTATACAATGGGTGGTATCTGGGTAGACTATGAACTGCAGACTACCATCAAGGGTCTGTTTGCCATCGGTGAATGTAACTTCTCTGATCACGGTGCCAACCGTCTGGGTGCATCTGCATTGATGCAGGGTCTGGCCGACGGTTATTTCGTATTGCCTTACACTATCCAGAACTATCTGGCCGACCAGATTACCGTTCCTCGTTTCTCTACCGACCTGCCTGAATTTGCAGAAGCAGAAAAGGCTGTTCAGGACAAGATTGACCACCTGATGAACATCAAGGGTAAGAAGTCTGTCGATTCTATCCACAAGGAATTGGGTCGCGTGATGTGGGAATACGTCGGAATGGGACGTACGGCAGAAGGCTTGAAGACTGGTCTGGCCAAGCTGAAAGAAATCCGTAAGGAATTCGAAACCGAACTGTTCATTCCGGGGTCTAAGGAAGGTATGAACATTGAGCTGGATAAAGCTATCCGTCTGAACGACTTCATCACAATGGGTGAGCTGATTGCTTACGATGCATTGAACCGTAACGAATCTTGCGGTGGTCACTTCCGTGAAGAATACCAGACTGAAGAAGGTGAAGCAAAACGTGATGATGCCAACTTCTTCTACGTAGCTTGCTGGGAATACCAGGGAAGCGACGACAAGGCTCCGGTATTGTACAAAGAACCGCTGGTTTACGAAGCTATCAAAGTACAGACTCGTAACTATAAGAGCTAATCAGTGAAGTTAAACAATTAAAGAATCTAAGTAAAATGGATAAAAATATATCATTTACGCTGAAAATTTGGCGTCAGAACGGACCTAAGGATAAAGGTCATTTCGATACATTCCAGATGAAGGATATCCCGGGTGATACTTCTTTCCTGGAAATGCTGGATATCTTGAACGAACAGCTCATCGAAGCAGGAAAAGAACCGATTGTATTCGACCACGACTGTCGTGAAGGTATCTGCGGTATGTGCTCATTGTATATCAACGGACATCCTCACGGACCTGCTACAGGCGCTACTACCTGCCAGATTTACATGCGTCGTTTCAATGACGGCGATGTGATTACGGTGGAACCGTGGCGTTCTGCCGGTTTCCCGGTCATCAAGGACTTGATGGTTGACCGTTCGGCATACGACAAAATCATGCAGGCTGGTGGTTACATCAGCGTGCGTACAGGTGCTCCTCAGGATGCCAACGCTATCCTGATTCCGAAGACCGTTGCCGATGAAGCCATGGACGCTGCCACTTGTATCGGTTGTGGTGCTTGTGTAGCTGCTTGTAAGAATGGTTCAGCTATGTTGTTCGTTTCTGCCAAGGTGAGCCAGTTGAACCTGCTGCCTCAGGGCAAGCCGGAAGCATTGCGCCGTGCAAAGGCCATGATTGCCAAGATGGACGAGCTGGGCTTCGGTAACTGTACGAACACTCGTGCCTGCGAAGCTGAATGTCCGAAATGCGTATCTATCAGCAACATCGCCCGTTTGAACCGCGATTTTATCAAGGCCAAACTGAAAGACTAATTGTCAACTATTTCTGAATAAACAAAGATTCGCCCCGGAGCAGATATTGTTTCGGGGCGAATTCTTTTTTCTATTGCTAAAGATTTTTAAAAAGCTGAAAATCAACGGGTGAATATTTGCATAGAATAAGTGTTATTCTTACATTTGTCACGTGATTTTTTTCATAGTATTAGATTTAAGGTTAACAAGGTTGGGAGAAAGCGTTCTCCCATTTTTTTTGCCCGTTTTTTTGCAAGGCAAAGAAAAAGTTGGTATTTTAGGAGTAGCTTTGTATAAAATTGGGGGATTATGAAGCGGTTTATAGTATGTATTTGGTTTGGATTGGTCTTTTCTTTTCTTTATGGAGCAGCGGTATCTTTTGATGATATGCGCGAGAGGATTGCGTATGACCCTCTGGGTTCGCTGGCGTCGCTGGACAGTCTGGAGACTGATTCTACTTATTTCTCTTATCAGATAGATTATTTACGGGCTTTGTCCTATCAGTCGCAATCACAATATTATATGTCCGTGTATTATGTCCGGCGTGCGTTTGAGACAGATGGCATGCAGAGGGATTCGATATTGCTTCCTTATGCGTATATGCTGTGGGCCAAGTCGTCCATCATGTCCTTTCAGCTGAAAGAGGCGGCCAAGGTGATAGCCGCGGGGAAAAGCTATGCCTTGAAATGCCATAATTTGGGTCTACAGGCCAATATGTTGCAAATGGAGGGGGACCTTTACCGTAAAATGGGAATTCTGTCTAAGAGTTATGAATGCGTCACAGAGGCTGTGGCGTTGCTTTCGGCTGCCAGGACACAGGACGATTATCTCTTGCTTTCCGACAGTATGGGTTACCTAATGTCCTATTATATCACGGATAATCAGCTGCAGAAGGCTTGGGAAGTCGGTCAGCGTCGGGAAGAAGTGCTTGCCACGTGGGAGAAGTGTCTGAGCGAAGATACCCATGAGTGGACCGGCAGAAAGGTTTCTTCTACAGTAAGATGGCTTATCTGGCTTATAAGCTGAAAAAAGGCGGGCTGTCTGAGTCTTATTTCAACAGATTCTATGTAACCAATTTTTCCAAGACCCAGAGAGGATTGCTTGAGATAAACAATTATTTGTTGAAGGTAGGCCGTTATGAGGAGGTGTTGCGTCATAACGAGGCTTATCTGGGCTTGGTGAGTGAGGCTGATTCATTGAATCTTATTCGTCTTCGTACACTGGAGCAGAGTAGCCAGGCGTACCGTGCTTTAGGAGATTATGTACATGCCTATCTTACGATACTTCAAGTGCATCAGATTTCCCGTCAGATGGCTACCAGCCGTGAGCGTAGCCAAATATTCCAGTTGGCGGATGTGACGGAAGCAGTGGCCCGTCAATATCATTTGGAAAAGGCCGATTATGAGTTGAAGGTCCAGCGTTATGTCATTTCTGTATTGCTGGCTATAACTTTAGTGTTGCTGGTCTTGTTTGGCTTGCTTTGGCGTACACTGCACGTGATTCGCCGAAAAAACCGGAAAATGGCGGAACTGGTGCTACAACTGGACGACCAGCGTAAGGAAATCCATTCGGTGGAGAATGAGCTTGAGCGGTGGGAGGAAGAGATTAAAACCGATGAGAAATTGTTTTTCAGTTTCGACTGGCAGGTAAAAGAGCAGAAACTGTATTTGAACTACCAGTTAGGACGCGACGACTATGCTCAGCTGATGGGAGTAGATCGCAACCGTTTTGCTGCCATACTGAAAAAGTTTACCTCCAACAACCTGAGTACTTATCTCAATGACCTTCGTCTGGAATATTCAGTCACTTTGTTCCGCGAACATCCCGACTGGCCTATTAATAGAGTGGCCGAAGAAAGTGCACTTCCCCGTATTTCTACCTTCTACCGGTTGTTTAGAGACAAATATGGCATTAGCCCCAATAATTTCCGGAAGACATTGAACTGATGATCACGGCATATACAAATCATGCATACATAGTGTCCTAGGATTGTTGATTAGGCTATCTTTTAATTTCTTATTTGGATAAAATGCTTACTGACAAAATAAGAAAAATCTTTGACAAAATGAGAATTTTTTACGTTCAATGACATTTTATTTCTATATACTTTTGTTCCAAAATAAAGTTAGATGTAAAGATTGTAATTATGGAAAGAGTTTTTGCCTATTAGGGGATAAAAGCTTTTCTTCTATAAATTGATACGTATTTATTTTATTCTTCTTCTTAGTTTAGGATATATGTTAAGGTTTAAACAAGTGAGTAACGCAACAATAAAAGAAATGGTACTATGAAAAAAGCACTTGTATGGATATTTTATTTGTTTGTATTTGTATCTATATCTGCTCAAAAAATAGCTGTAAAAACAAACATTCTTTATGATGTAACCACCACGTTAAACATTGGTGCAGAGTTTCGTGTGGCGCCGAAGTGGACCATCGATTTGTCGGGGAATTACAATCCTTTTAATTTGGGTAATGACAGGAAGATGAAACACTGGCTGGTGCAGCCTGAAGCGCGTTACTGGTTCTGTGAGGCTTTCAACGGACATTTTCTGGCACTTCATGCATTGGCTGGACAGTTTAATGTCGCCGATATGGATTTAGGAATTTTCCCTTCTTTTAAGGACTATCGTTATCAAGGCAGCATGTACGGAGCCGGTATCGGCTACGGTTACCAGTTCGTGCTTTCCAAACATTGGAACTTGGGGCTTGAAATTGGTGCCGGATGGATACGTGCCCATTACGACCAGTATGATTGTCCGCATTGTGGGGAATGGCGCGGAAGCGACAAGAAAGACTATTTCGGCCTGACCAAGGCAGCCATATCCTTGATTTACGTAATTAAATGATGGAGGAACGCAGGATGAAAAAATATATTATCTCTCTCGTATTCGTGCTGGCTGCCGGTATTCCCGTTCTGGGCCAGACTTCTTATCTGAGTGAAATAAAGATAGTGAACCGCGAAGTGGCGAAGACGGCCGACCGTCAGGCCCGTGTGAAGATGACGGTGAATTTGGATAATCTGGACATCAAAAAACAGCATTCGCTGCGCGTGGTGCCGGTCATTCTTTCTGCCGACGGCAGTCAGGAACAGGAACTTCCTCCTTTTGTGGTGAACGGCAAAGTGCGCGATAAAATGCAGCAGCGTACGGAAGCTTTTGAACATGTCGATTTCAATCCCGGAGCCGTGGCAAAGATACGCCGTAAGAACGGTGAGGCTCAGACGGTGGATTACGAGGCATCCGTACCCTTCAAACGCTGGATGATTGGAGGCAATCTTCAACTCCGTGCGTATGTGACAGGCTGTGCCCAGTGTAATGACGGTGACGAAACAGCTACTACGGGCGATATTTTCCTACCGATGACTCCGGCTTACTATTCTCCGTTTATCCAGCCGAAGGAAGAGATTGTGAAGCGTCGTTCCGAGACCCGTTCTGCACGCTTGCAGTTCCGTCAGGACAGCTATCGCATTGAGCCGAAGTACAAGGGCAATCAGGCAGAACTGGACACCGTGAGCAATTCCATTGCGCTGGTAAAAGATAACGATGACCTGACCATTACGGGGATTTATGTAACGGGTTACGCTTCTCCGGAAGGAACTTTTGCCTATAATATGAAGCTGTCTGAGCGTCGTGCGAAGGCCTTTACGGAATATATGAAAGACGATTTGAAAGCGATTGATCCGCAGCTTTACCACGTGGACTGGAAAGGTGAAGACTGGACTGGTCTACGTGAAGAGGTGGTGAAATGTTCCGACCTGCCGAAGCGTGAAGAAGTTTTGGATATCATCGATCATTGCGGGGATGATAAAGATGCCTGCGAAAAACAGTTGAAAGCGTTGGTACCATCGACCATTTACCAGTATTTGCTGAAGGAGCTGTATCCAGCGGTTCGTCGTAACGAATACCGTATAGAATATAATGTGCGTCATTTTACGGTAGAAGAGGGCCGGGAGATGATTAAGAACCATCCGGAGCTGATGAGCGTGAGTGAGATTCAGCAGGTAGCCGACAGCTACGGCAAGGGAAGTCCTGAATATGTGAATTGTTTGGTGAGCGGTGTAAAGGCTTATCCAAACGATGTGACGGCTGTGAACAATGCTGCACTGGCCCTGATGGAGGCCAACCGTACAGATGAAGCTATCCGCTTGCTGGATAATGCTCCGGCAGAAGGTGAATTGCTAAATATGAAGGGAGTGGTTTATGTCAAGGCTGGCAATCTGGAAAAGGCCGTACAGGCTTTCTCTGAGGCGCAGGCTAAAGGCTATTCTCAAGCAGGGGAGAATCTGACACAACTGAAACAGTATATGGAATATATGGCCGAATGAAATAGGATAGAGAATAATATAAGAAAAATGTGTAATTTAATTTTTATTTGCTATGAAATTGTCTAAAAGTTTATTTTTGGCATTTGCGGGCTTGGGTTTGTTCGCATGCTCTAATGAAGACAATGTACCGTCGACTGACAACAGTCATAGCGGTACATTCTTGACGTTGACTTTGGTAGGAACAGAAAACAGTGGTTCCAGAACGGTGGCTGGAGAAGATGGTACAGTGGAAGGAACGGTAGCAGAGTCAACGATTTCAGAAGCTATGGTAGTTTTGTGTGCTTCTGATGGAACTATACAATCTGCAAAGAAAGTGAGTTGTATAAAAAAGGATGATAGCAGCGTGGAAACTTATCCGGTAGAAGCTGGAGTTGGTACTTATTATGTGTATGTGATTGCAAATCCGGGAACTACTTTGTTTGATGGAATTACAGGTAATATTAAGAGCTTGGAGAAAGCAATTACAAGTAGTGCTGATTTTGCTACAAATAGTCAATTCCTGATGTTTAGTGAATGTCATGGAACTGATAAGACAGGAGGGCAGGAGATAACCGTATCTGCTGAAAATGATTATGACAATCCGGCTAGGACTGCTGAACCTATCAAACTCGACCGTTTAGCAGCAAAGATTACTTATGAAGAAAAACAAGGGGGGGTCGATATTAGTGCTGCAGAAGGAGAGTTGACAGAATTGACTGGGATTACATTCAATGGTTTTGCTTTGGTAAATGGAATCAAAAATTTTTATCTGCAACAGCATTGGAATGCGGCTGCCCCTACTACTACAGGAAGTTCCCATATAAATACTTTGTTAACCCCCACAGTAACGAATAATGCTTCTGATAATTTTTATAACAGATGGGATGATTTCCGTACGGTGACTAAGGTAAGTGATTCTTACACTGCAGCTGTTGATGTAAAGAATACTTCTTTTACTACAAATGCTTTATATTGTATGGAAAATAACTCAGGATCAACAGCTGATAATTGTTTTGCTGAAGGCTCAGATTTGAATGGTAATACTACGGGGGTAATTTTTAAGGCCACAGCTACGGTTACAGGAAGTGATGAATGTGCAGGAAAGAACTGTTTCTATGCCTATAATGGCGAGTATTTTGCTACATTGGGGGCTGTTCAAGCTAAATATTCAGCAGTATTTGATGATAAAGATGGACTTGACAATGATAGAATAGAAGAACTAGCAGCAGCGGAGGCTGAGCTGAAGTCAGCTAAAGCCGGAACGGCAAGCGAAGAAGCTACAGTAAAAACTATTTCTGACTTCCGTGTGAAATACAATATTCATGTGTATGAAGACGGAGTGATGTATTATACGCATTATATTGAAGATCAAAACTATACGGCAGCAGATAGTGAACAGGCTCAAGTGAACTATCAGTCTGTTATGCGTAACACTATTTACGGATTGACTGTAAATTCTGTAAAAAATATTGGAGATGATATTCCGGGTGGATGGAATCCGGATACTGATCCGGAAGATCCTACTACTCCGAAGACTTATTTGGTAGTAGAGTGTCAGGTGAATCATTGGGTTTTAAGTAATTATGATGTAGACTTGCAATAAATTAAGGAGGTCCATGGAACAAAATTTGCTTGTTCCATGGACTATACAAAAGTCGGCAGACTATACATGCTTTTTTGCAACATGTGTTTTGTTGCCCCGAAGTAGAAAACAATGAGGGAATGTCCCAAGTGGGCTTCCTGCGATATATAAAATAAAAGCACTGAATCATGAAACGAAGTCAGAAAGTAGGGATGTGGAGCATGCTGGTAGCAGCGTTCTGGGTATTGCTGTGTACATCTTGTATTCGTGAAGACAGAGATGATTGTCCGGCTACTGTAGGCCACGGTGTGAAGGTGAACTTTCGTTACACGTATAATATAGTAGAGAATGATGCTTTTGGAAAGGAAGCGGAGAATGTACGTGTATGGATTTTTGATGAAGAAGGAAAGTTCGTTTCCATGCAAGAAGATGAAGGTGATCACATTGTGAATGGTTATACTTTGGCGTTGCCGTCTTTGTCAGTGGGTAAGTATAAACTGGTGGCTTGGGCAAAAAGTATGGATTATGATGATGAACTGTCGGAGTTCTCTTTTCCAGATTTGATTGTGGGACAATCAACGGTGAGTGATTTAACTGCTTATTTGAACCGCGATGAAGACAATGTGTGTAGCACTCGTTTGAATGGATTGCTGAGCGGTACGCTGGATGTGGAAGTGACGGGTGCAGAAGAAGAAGTCTTCACTATCGATATGATGAAGTGTACCAATACATTGCGTGTTATCTTGATGCCGGCTCGTGCGGGACAGACTTTATATCAGGAAGATTATTCGTTTGTGATTGACGGAAAGAATGGATGGTTGGATTATAAGGCCGATTCTTATGGGCAGGGTGAAGTGACCTATAAGCCTTATTATCAGGAATTGTTGAGAGATGAAACTGTATCTGGAGAATCACGTGCGGACAATACGGAAATCAATCATGCGGTGGTGGCCGAGCTTAATACGTCAAGAATGATGGTAAACCAAGGGCCTCGTTTTAGAATTATCAATAACAGGACCGGAAAGGATGTGTTAGACATTAATTTGACATGGTTTCTGTCACTGCAGGCGGTAGGAGAGCATCGTGCGGAATGGGATGATCAGGAATATCTGGATCGTCAGGATACGTATGCCGTTACTTTCTTTGTGGATGGAGATACTTTCCTGCAAAATTATATCATCGTCAATGGATGGGTAATTTCATTGGAAGATGTGACTTTAGGCTGAGTATGTGAAACAGGAAGAAGAATTTTTATGTATAAGATAGGGTGGATTTATTGGGTAGTCCTGCTGGGGGCGTTGATAAGCCTGTTGCCGGGTTGTAAGGAAGAGGTTAAAGAGGAAGCGACGTATGCACATATCGTGACATTAAACTTTCCTTCTTTGCAGCCTTACACCACTCGTACGCGTGCGGAGGGAATTGTAAATGCTGAAGAAGGAGAGAGCACATTTTATAATGCTCGTATCTGGATTTTCGGTTCTTCTGCCGCTGATGAGGATAAGGCATTGGCTTATAAGTATGTGCCTGATGCCTTACGTTATACAGATAATATGGGCACGTTGCGGGTAGAAATGGTTCTTCCTTCCGAGTGGGAAGGCGAGTCGGACATCTATGTGCTGGTGAACGGAGGAGAGGAAACCGGATTGTCTGCTGAATCTTCACGGAAGGCACTTAAGGAGGCTGTTTTCAGTAAACCATCTTCTATGTTGACAGACGAGGGACTGTTGATGTCGAGAATTGTAACGGGAATCACCAGAACCCAGTTGGAGACGGGGACTTTCCAGATTCCGCTGGAAAGGGGTTTGGCCAAAATAGGCTGCTATTTTACAAATCAGACCAGTGAGGAATTTAGGGTGACTTCAGTTGCTTTTAGCGGATTGTCATCGCAAGGTACGGTCTTTCCTGAATCAGTAATGGCTGACAAAGTCACTTCGCGTCCGACAGTTCCTTCTATACCTACTACTTCTGCTTCTTCTGAAAGTTTAACGATAGCTGTTCAGGAAACGATAATATTTGGAAAAGGCCAGACTAAAATCACTTTGCAGGAAGGCAAAGAACAGGCCTATCTTGACGCCCTGAATCAGACAGCTACTTCTCTGACTCCATATTATATTCATGAAGCAGCCTCAAATCGAGTGAAATGTGTCATTCGGTATACAATAAATGGGGAATTCAGAAGTCGGGAGGTCGTGTTGGATGGCAGTATAATACGTAATCATTTTGTCGTGGTATATGCTCACTATTCGGGAGAACTGAGTTTGAAATTCGTGGTACTTCCGTGGGATACTGAAGATGAAATTTCCATTAGCTATAATGACCAGTTTAAGGGTAGTCTTGTCCTTTCCAGTCAGGATGTACGTGTTGAGGGAGATAAAGCGTATGCTACGGTGTTTAATGATGAAAACCGCCAGGTGACGTTTACGATGGAAATGGAAGTTCCTGTTGGTGCTAGGTGGACTGCCAATTTATCAAATGGAAATGAATTTGAGCTGTATAGTGAGTCAAGTACTTCTGGTACGGCTTCGGGTATTGGTGGAGCGGGACCGGTCACTTTTTCTGTTCGGCCTACTCAGGCATTTGATGCAGCTGTAGAACGTGAAACAGAACTTTATATAACCTTGACCCGTTTGGTGGATGGAGGAGAAACAGAAAACGGAGAGCAGGTTATCAATAATGAAGGGAATCATCCTGGAACTACCACTCGTATCCGGATACGTCAAGTTTCAGCTGACCAGTGGGATGCTGCTGCCATTCAACCATGATAAATTGAGAGTATATGATGAAAAGAGATTATTTATATATGTGCTTGCTTTTGCTGTGTAGCCTGCTTTTTTGTACTGGTTGCACGGAAAATGAGATGTGGGCTGACGAGGAAACTGTTTCTGAAGGACTGGTCTTGAATTTGCTGGCAAGTGGTGAAGCTGTTGTGGCAGGGCGTTCTATTGCATCAGACGAAGATTTGAGAGAAGATGTGGTAGAGAATGTGGATGTGTTTTTCTTTGCCGCAGACAATAAAGAAGAGGTGGCCCGTTATTATCATAAAGAGGTGGGGGAAGATGGTAAAGTGCTTTTGGAAACGGGAAACTGGAAATCCAAGTTCCCGGAAGCGAGTTATGACGTTTATGTAGTGGCCAATTTTCATCAGTACGATGATGCTTCTACTCCGGACACAGAGACGGATTTAAGTCGGATAAAAACTTGGACGGCATTGGTGGCTCTGAGTGATACGGATCCGGATATTTTTAAGGTAGAGAATGATCGATTTGGGAATGAGGATATTTATACGGGAAAGAAATTCATGATGGATGGCAAAAAAGAAGGATGGACCCCCGGTGAAGGTACAGACGAAACAATTGTCATTGATTTGGCACGGGCTGCTGCTAAGATTGTAGTGAATGTAAGCTATACAGACGATTTTCTGGTTGCAGATAGGACGATTGTAGATGTACGGAAGAAACTTGTACGTTACGCACAGGATGTCCGTGTGCTGGCAGAGGCGGATCCCATCCCCATTCTTGATTTATATGGCGATGCAGACGGTGCAGGTATGTCCACATCCAATTATACAGAAGGAAGTGGGGTAGCACGAAAGGATGTGCTTTATGCATATAGTTATCCTAATGAATGGGGGGATAATGTAGCCGATCAGGAAACCTATATATTGATGAATATTCCGTATACAGATGGCAGTCAGGAAGATTTATACCAGAATTATTATAAGATTCCGGTACGTATCTCCAATACGGCCGCCGACTTATGCTTGAAACGTAATACGGTATATACTATCAATGTGACAGTAGACCGTGTGGGAAATAAAGAGATAGACCAGCCTGTAGAACTTAAGCCTGAAATTTCGATTGCTTCTTGGCAAAATAAAGAAATAGAGGTGGGAGGAGATGCCTATAAATATTTGATTGTCAGCGAAGATGAGATTGAGATGCATAATGTGGCTGACACGGTAGTCACTTTTTTCTCTTCTTCAGCCATAAAAGTCACGTTGGATGCAGCTTATTATGTGGATAAATCTGGAAATGAGATTTCATTGAAAGAAACATCTTCCGATTGGTATTCTGTGGATTATGATGAATCTGCCTTGTCTGGGGAGTTAAAGATTCACAGTGAGGTACCTAAGATTGTGACAGCACGTTATTTTACGTTGACCGTTACGAACGGGGATGGCATGGAGAAAACAATCCATGTGATACAATATCCTCTGGAATATATCTCGGGTGTGCCAGGTTTGTATTCCTATGTAGAACAATATATAAACGAAGAAGGGAAAACTGTGAAGGTGAATGGTGGATGGCCCAGTAACTTTAGCTGGGATGGAGAATATTTTACAGATATAAAAAAAGGACTGAATGGGCATATAGGTAATAATCCTTATATGAAATCTAAATTTTATAGAGTGGAGGAGAAGAAGATTTATCGTATAGATGAGAGCTATTCAAACCATGTGAGGGAAAACACTAATGCACATAACAACCGGATGTATTTGGTGCAAATATCCAGTACGAGTGAAAAATATACAGTGGCTCGTCCTAAAATGACAGGTACAGGAGTAGGGAGTGTGACTGCTTTGGGAGAGGAAAATAACCGACTAGTCTCTCCTGCATTTATGTTGGCTTCCAATTTGGGAAATATTGGAGATGTAAATTGGGTTAAGGCACAAGATAACTGCAAATATTATGTGGAGCACAGTATTTATACAGTTGAGAAGGCAGATCGGTTGGAAGGGAAAAATTATGACGGTAAGGGGCATCGGTGCTTTGATGACTGGCGGTTACCTACTTACGCAGAGTTGCAGATTATCGCAGGTTACCAATCGACGCAGACCGTAGTGATGGATTCGGTGTTGACAGATGATTATTATTGGGCTGCAGACAAGTATACGTATTTAATAACAGCTGCCCCAAAACCAACAGACAATCAGATTCCTACTGGTACAGATTCAAAAAGTGATGGGAAGGTACGTTGTATACGGGATGTGACTCCTGAAGATTTGAAAGAGTTGCGTGCACACAATATCAGATAAATAAAAACGAAAGATAGTTAGATATATGAAACAGATATATGTTTTTTGGATGTGTTTGTTTTTACTGGTAGGCTTGTCTGCTTGCACTGACGAGGTTGCCGTAGAAAACGGACAAGAAACGGTAGCCGAGGGAGATGTGGCACTTCAGTTGAGTGTCAGTGTGCCGGATGTGAAAGTGGTGACTACACGTGATATTGACCCCGATGGTTTAGGGATAAAAACACTTTATCTGTTTTGTTTTGACGGGTATGGTTCTTATATAGGACGTCGTGATGCTTCCCACATTCAGTTGGTAAGCGGTGAGAATGGGAATTATGCATATACGTTCGACGTAACGGTACCGAGTAGTACGCGTAGAATTCATTTTTTGTCGAATGTCTATTTGGATGATATAAATGCCGTGCCTGGGATGAGCGAGACAACTTTGATACCTTCTATTGTTTCCGCTTCAGGGCTCATGGCCTATTGGGGACGTGTAGCTGTAACAGACTTAAACAGTTTTCCTTCGTCGATAGTGCTTTACCGTAATCAGGCTCAGGTGTGCTGGGAAGTAGAATCAGGGGGCGGATTGCAGGTTTTTGGGTATGCGGTTTGTAACCGCCGGGCATGGGGAACCATTGCTCCTTTTAATCCGCATGCAGAAAAGGATGAAGATAAATTTAATTATTCACTGGATGCTCCTTATGTAACGGAACCTGCTGCAGACTATCAGGTGTTGTCGACCGACGCTACGGATGTGACGGTGCAGGGAGATGAGGCGCAAGGAGACCCTCATTATATATTTGAAAATCCGAATACGCTCGATGCTCCCGTTTATGCTGTCATGCTGATTGGAGAAACGAAGGAATCGGCCAAGTATTATAAAATCATGTTTGTGGATGGCAACAAGAATTTGCTTCCTATTTACCGTAATTTTAAATATGTGATTCGAATTAATTCTGCTCCTCCTGAGTCAATGGGTTACACCACTTTTGATGAGGCGAAGGAAGGCATTGCAGCCAATAATGCCTGGGTCTCTGTCGATCCGGAGATTCCAGAACTCAGCGACGGAACGCATACGTTGAACATTCTGAATGGGACGACACAGATATTCAACGAGGGAGGTGAACAGACAATTGATTTTACTTACGATGGGAATAGTGAGGATGTTTCTGTTTCGTGGCTTGATAATGATGGAACACTTTCCAGTGTAACCCCTCAATTGAGTTCTACAGGCAATAATACATATACAATTACAATGAATTTGGCGCAACCAAAGGAAGACCCGGTGATTGGTACCTTGTTGTTGCGGGCCGGCGTGTTTACCCGTCAGATAAAAGTTTATTTGATGAAGCCCTTTGAGTTCAAGCCTGTATGGGTGTCTACCGGAGTCCCGATGAAGAAAGATGAAAGGTTGTCCATGACATTTGTCATTCCGGATAATTATCCAAGCGAATTGTTCCCGATTACTTGCAAGATTGCTACAAACACCATGAATGCCAATGATGATTTGGGGGTACAGTTGCCTGTTATAATAGAGGATTGCGAGTATCATATTGAAACAGAGGATGGAGAACCGAAAGAACCAAACCGTACTGCTAACTGGGGATATAAATTTGTTTATACAGCCACCAGACCAGGTATTCAGGAAGTCTTTTTTACATTGAATGTAAGTGAAGGAAATGATCCGGAGGGTACAGTAGAATATGTTGGTTCCTCTTGCCCGTATTTGACGGAGAAGCAGAATCATGCACATGTATTTCTGGAAGCAGAAAACTTTAAAGACGAGGAAAAGGTCGTTTTATTCCAGTCGGGCTCGAAAGATATGTATATTACGATGGACGGAGCGGATGAGAATAATCCGGGCTTTTTATTGAAAGAATTGGCTCCCACAGTCAATCAGCCAGTCACTATTAAGTTGAATTTTACAGGAGGGACTCCTACAACGAACACTGTGATGCGTATTGCGACCACTTCATTGGTTCCTGTGGATAGTGAGAAGAATAAATATATCAACAATGGGACTCCTACGACGAATGGTATTGTGAACTATTATTGGATTAAGCTAGGAAAGGTTTCTAGTTTGACTTTGAATTTCCTGACAAATACTCCTGATGTGGATGATTTGGTACGCTTTTCAATTGATAATGAAAATGAATTTGGTTATAATTCTAATTCTGATGATTGGTTTAAATCGGCCGCTGTCGAGCTGCGGGCAACTCCGAAGAATTTCACATTCGATTTTAATATTGTAGATGATACTCCGGAAGTTGATGCGGTAAAATATGGCTTGAACCAGCCGGCCAACATGTATTTGACGATTCCGGAGGCTGCGGTGCAGTATACGGATTTGAAACTGTTTATTCAAACGAATAATTTGAAGCGTGACCCTAATGGTGAACATGCGGAATGGCTTGAAGAAACTGTGGGAGGATATTATCTTACCATACCGAAAGGCACTTCTTTGGAGCAACGAGGAACGATAAAGTTCTTGACGAGCCGAATTGCAAGTGCGGAAACCGTCACTATCCGTACAGCGGATAATTCGCAAGCATTGTTTACTCCTGCTTCTGCTTCGTTTACGAATCTTCCCATCACCGGCACGTTGACTTTAGACGGTGAAGAACCGTTAAGTAACAATTCATTTATTACGTTGCAGCGTAAAAATGGCACGCGTGTAGGCGATTTGGATATACAATCTGTGGAGGAGAATATAGCGACCTATAAATTGACTCTACGACCGGAATATGATTTTACAATGGATGAGGACTTGATTGTTTACTATACGGTTCCAAATACTTCCGTGGTTTATCAGTTAACTACTACGTTCAGTTATTTGGTAAGTCATGAAATTGGTGAGTCGGTGCCGCTCATTACATTAAAAAAACAATAAATCGGTCTCAAGAATGAATGGATACTTTTTAGGGATAGGAATGATTTTGCTGTTTTCTGCCTGTGGAAATTCTTCCCAGCGAAAACAAAAGGAAACTTCCGTAACGGTAGAAAACCCTCAAACCGTCTCGGAAGCCAAGTTCCCTTTCCCTGAAATCCCCACCATGCTCACCCAGCCAGAGGAACGGAAAGCGTATCTCATGGCGCACTACTGGGATAACTTTAATTTCGCAGATACGGCATTGGTGAATGACCGGAACGTGGCGGAACAGGGTGCTGCGGATTACGTGGCCATACTGGCTGACGGGACACTCTCTGGGGAGCAGGTAAAAGGCAGTTTGGACAGCTTCTGCAAAGGGCTGGAAGTGCAGGAGCATGCGCGGAAGGTGTTCTTGCAAATGATGGAGGACTACCTGTATAACCCGAATTCGCCTTACCATAATGAGGCCTTGTATGCCTTGTTCTTGGAGCGGATGCTGAAAAGCAAATATGTAGACGAGGCGCGGAAGAGTTCGCTGAAATTCAGCCTTGACCTGATTAGCCGGAACTGTCCGGGAAATGTGGCAACGGATTTTGTGTATTTCCTGCCGGACGGAAGCAAGCGGTCGCTGGCGCAGACGCGGGCAAAGAACAACCGTCTGCTGCTGGTGTTTTATGATCCGGAGTGCCCGAGCTGTCACGAGACGATGCAGGAGATGGTGGCCGACGGGCTGCTGGCAGAAGCGGTGAAAGCCGGGAAGCTGACTATGTTGGCGGTGTACACCGAAGGGAATCAGGAGGTATGGAAGCGTACACTGAGTGATTTGCCTCAGGGATGGACGGTAGGCAGTGACCATGAGACGGTGAAGCAGGGGGCTTTGTACGACCTAAAAGCGATGCCTTCACTGTATCTGCTAGACGGATCGAAGAAGGTATTGCTGAAGGATGCGCCTTATGCAAAGATTCGGGAGGAGATTGCGGCCTTATAGCGTCAGGCCAGCTTATAGACTCCTCCTGCCAAAGCACGGACCACGCCTTTCATTTCCAGATTGAACAGCAGGCTGGTCATGCGGTTGATGGCGATGTTGGTCTCCACCACGAGTGTGTTGACCTGAATGCCATCGGGGTGTTTCTTTAAATGAGTGACCACCTGTTCTTCTTCGGGTGTCAGTTCCGGGAAAAGCTGTCGCTGGACGACTTGGGGAACAACGGGGGTATGGTCCCAGTTCATGGCTTTTACTACGTCTTCCGCGCTCTGTATCAAGGCAGCGCGGTTTTTTTGTATCAGTACGTTGCAGCCCGTGGAGTAGGTATCGCCCACACGGCCCGGAAAGGCGAAACAGTCGCGCTGGTAGCTTTCGGCAATTTCCGCTGTAATCAAAGAACCTCCCTTGGGACCAGATTCCACCACGAGGGTGGCGTCGCTGAGTCCGGCTACGATGCGGTTGCGCTTCACGAAGTTTTGTCGGTCGGGATTGGTGCCGCTCATGAACTCGGTAAGAAGTCCACCCTGTGTCAGCATTTCGGTAGCCGTGCGGCGGTGTACGGCAGGATAGATGCGGTCTAGCCCGTGAGCCAGTACGCCGACGGTGTCGAAGCCGCGGGAGAGGGCTTCCCGGTGGGCGTGAATATCAATGCCGTAGGCCAGTCCGCTCACAATCAGCGTGTCGGGCAGCAGAGTGCTGAGCTCCTGCATGAACCGCTGGCAGAGCGATTTGCCGTAGTCGGTGGCGTTTCGGGTACCCACGATGCTCAGGATGTGCCGACTGTTCAAGTTGGCCGAGCCTTTGTAGAACAGCACGAGCGGGGCGTCGGGACATTCGCGAAGGCGGGAAGGGTAAGCTTCGTCGTCTTCGGTCAGGTATTGAATCTGGTGTTTCTGTGCAAACGACAGTTCAGCTTCGCACACGCGGAACACTTCGGTGTGCTGGAAGGCGGTGGCTATCTTGGGCGACAGGCCAGGAATAAGGGCCGGTAGCTCGCGGGTATGCTCGAAAAGCATGGTGGCACTTCCGGCAGCCTGAATCAGGTGGCGGGCGCTTACCAGACCGATGCCGGGTAGAAGGGGCAGGGCCAGACGGTAGAGAAGTTCTTTTTCGTTCATTTCAGGTAAGGCGCAAAGATTTCATTGAAAAGGGGACTGTCACCCAGTCGTCCGTGGATGACGCACACGGTCTCTACGGTCGATTTGATGACGGGTTTCAGGTCGGGCAGACGGTAGATGTCCTGCACAAAGACGTATTTGATACCTTCTTTGCGGAGAGCCAGCCGGGAAATGAACTCGTCGCCGCTGGTTAGCGGGGTCTTGAAGGCCATGTTCAGGCGGGCTACTACGGGGTCGATGCCTTGCTGGTGGAGCTGGGCGAAACTGACGCCGACAGAGGTCAGAAACTCATGGCGGGTATGTTCGATGTAGTGCTGGTAATTTGCGTTGTTGACGATTCCTTGCAGGTCGCATTCATAGTCGCGGACCTTCATTTTCAGTTCAAAGATGTAATTCTCCATGCGGGTGAGATTTATGTATTTCTACAAAGATAAGGAATTATTCCTATATTTGCGGAATATGAAAGAGAATGTACCGGTAATTTATGCGGCCCCTTTGCAGGGCTTTACGGAAGCGGCGTGGCGCAATGCCCATGCGCAGTGTTTTGGAGGTGTGGAGGCTTATTACACGCCTTTTGTGCGGCTGGAGAAGGGAGTCATCCGCAACAAGGACAAGCGTGATGTGTCGCCCGACGAAAATATGGTGCCCCGGTTGATTCCCCAAGTGATTGCATCGGAGCCGGAGGAATTACGGCAGCTGACAGATTTTCTGGCAGAACTGGGCTATCGGGAGCTGGATGTGAACATGGGTTGCCCGTTCCCGCTGATTGTCCGCCGTGGAAAAGGGGCGGGTATCTTGTCCTCCCCGGTGAAGGTGGCGGCTTTGTTGGAGATGATGAAAACCTTTCCGGAGATACGTTTTTCGGTCAAGATGAGATTAGGAGGCCAGGAGCCCGATGAGTGGAGAGCGCTAGTGCCGTTGCTCAACAATTCGTGTGTGACACAGGTCACGCTGCATCCACGTATCGGAAAACAGCAGTACAAGGGAATGGTCGACCGGGAGGCGTTCCGGGCATTTTATGAGGCTTGTGAGTTGCCGCTGGTCTATAATGGCGATTTGCAGACGGTGGCCGATATCCGGGAGGTGTTGGAAGCTTTTCCCCGACTGAAAGGGGTGATGCTGGGAAGAGGCCTGCTGGCTAATCCGTCGTTGGCTCTTGCTTTCCGAGAGGGAGAGTTGTCGGAGGGCGAGTTAAAAGCTTGCGTAGCACGAATGCATCGGCTGATGTACCTGTACTACCATCGTGTGATAGAGGGCGGAGAAGCACAGCTGCTGGCCAAGCTGAAGACCTGCTGGGAGTACCTGCTTCCGGACTTGGACAAGAAACGGCGGAAGGCTATCTTGAAGAGCAATCGCCTGGACGGGTATCTGCGGGCAGTGGAAGAGGCATTGCGGTGAAAGGTATGAAGAACTGAAAAGACTTAACTTTTTTTACAGAAGTAGGATGGTGATTTTGGTATTTTCATCTGTCTCTATTTGAAATAGAAATCGATTTGCACATGGGAAGAGACAGATTAAATATAGATGCCTCCTTTCTTGCGTAATCGACTTTCAGGCTGGGAGTGTTTGGTCTATATTCCTTTGTCAGGACGGAAATGATTTTTTCCCGAAAGGGATGGCAGGATTCTCTATAAATTTCTGTAATATGTTGAGAAGTATAGCTTTATTTACTTTCAGTACTTCCTTGGCAGTACTGGAGTACTTCCATGAAAGTACTGTAGTACTCCAAGGAAAGTACTGGAGTACTGCCGAGGAAGTACTGAGAGACTGACTTTGATTGAAATGAAAGAGTCGTGTGTGAAGGGAGAAAATCTTCGGTTCTTAACTTTCTTTTTTCTTGAAATATTCATATCCGATGCGGCAGAACAGGCATTTCTTGGTGTCGCAGTAATTCTTCTTGAGTTGGATGAGTGCCTGACTGTCGCCGGCATGGGCGGCGGAGAGGCCACATTCCTTCCACAGGCGGATGATGTAATTGTTTTCCGGTTTCAGTTGTTCCAGCAGGTTGCTGGCCCGTTCGATGAGCCGTTCTTCACCTTTGTGCTTCCCATAGGCATAAAGGAAAGGCACCACGGTGTTGATAATCAGGAGGTCGATGGAAGCGTCGCTGAGAGTCTTCGGACGGGCGGGCGACGGTTCACCGAACACGTAGTGAGTGAGCCAGTAGAGAGAGGTACCTCCCCGCAAAAGGTCGCGCAGCTCTTTCACGGTAGGAGCCAGCAGGAGCTGGGAAAGCATCCCCTGGGAATGATGATAGAGGTTGGCCAGTTGGGCGATGCGCACGTGTGGAAAATTACCCGGACGCATGCGGAGCATCTTCCAGCGAAGATGTTCGGAGGGATGCAGTTCGAATTTGTGGGCCAGGTAAGTATATTCCTTGGTAAGCTGGGCGGAATAGTCGTCGGAGGGGAGTTCCTGTAGCAGACCGGCTTGTCCGAAGAAAATCGCTTCTATCTGGAAAAGATTGTCACGGTGTTTGTTGACGGCCTGTAAGGGAATGGTCTGGGCCCATTGTTCGAAGGCATCGCTGTTGGTGCCGAAACCGAAGTTGCGGGCCAGGGTGAGAAAGAAGGCCTGTTCCCAGTCGCCTTTGCTTTGGGTGAGCTGGGCTTGGATACGCTTTGTTTTCTGCTCGAAACGTTCCGTCTGCAAGCTGGAGAGCCAGCTGTGGAGCAGGAGTTTGGGCAGTTGGGGGATGAGGCGGTAGCAGGCCGGATAGTGACTGGTTTCAATCAGTTTGCGGTAGTTTTCCAGCAAATAGGGCGGGTAGTGCAGTTCCATTTGTGGGATGGGTTCGCCATCCGTACGGAAGGTCTCTGCATCGATGTCGGAAGCCACGTGGAGAATCACGGAGTCGTAGGCACGGTCCAAGTGATGCTGGTGGCGTTTCCAGTCGGAGGCATGCACATGGATTTCCACATTGCCTACCCAGAGGATACCGTCAATCTTGATTTTCGCGTTGAAAAAGTCCGGACCGGCATTGGGGTTGGGGAGTCCGGGGTCGATGACTTCCACGGTTTGCCCTTGGGTGGTGCATAGCGGAGTAAGCGGGAAAAGCTTGTGCTTCCATACAAACTGGAGGAGATGTTCCATGTTAACGAGCTGTAAATGTCGGGTAAATGTAATGATTAATACTGAAAAACACTATCTTTGCGAATAAAATTATCAGCAGAATTATGAAAATTGCATTGATTGGATATGGAAAGATGGGAAAGGAAATCGAAAAGATAGCTCTTTCCAGAGGACACGAAATTGTCAGTATCATTGATATAAATAACCGGGAAGATTTTGCTTCCGAAGCATTCCGTTCGGCCGATGTGGCTATTGAGTTCACGGCGCCGTCGGTGGCTTACGGCAATTGCCTGGAGGCCTTTAAGAATGGAGTGAAGGTGGTTTCAGGCAGTACCGGGTGGATGGCTGAACATGGGGAGGAAATGCGTCGCCTGTGTCAGGAAGAAGGAAAGACTTTGTTCTGGTCGTCCAACTTCAGCTTGGGAGTGGCTATTTTCTCGGCGGTCAACAAGTATCTGGCCAAAATCATGAACCAGTTCCCGAATTATGACGTGTCGATGGTGGAAACGCACCACGTACACAAGTTGGATGCACCGAGTGGTACGGCCATCACACTGGCGGAAGGGATTCTGGAGAACCTGGACCGCAAGCACAAATGGGTGATGGGCACGCTGACGGCTCCCGATGGAACCGTGACGGGTACAACTGATTGTGCACCGGATGAATTGCCGGTAAGTGCCATCCGCGAAGGAGAAGTACCGGGTATTCACACCATCAAGTACGAGTCGGAAGCCGATTCCATCGTGATTACGCACGATGCAAAGAACCGTAAAGGGTTTGCTTTGGGAGCGGTGCTGGCTGCCGAATATACAGCCGGACACACCGGTTTTCTGGGTATGAATGATTTATTTCAGTTTTGAGTATGATACAAGCCTCACGTAAACAATGGATAAAGTTCGGCATAGTGCTGGTGCTTTACCTGATTTTCCTGATTTGGTTGAAAAGCTGGCTGGGACTGATTGTGGTTCCGTTCATCTTTGATGCTTATATCTCCAAGAAGATTCCTTGGACATGGTGGAAGAAGTCGACCAACAAGACCGTGCTGACGGTGATGGGGTGGGTGGATGCCATCGTGTTCGCGTTGGTGGCTGTCTATTTCGTGAACCTGTATTTCTTCCAGAATTACGTGATTCCTTCGTCTTCATTGGAGAAATCGTTGCTGGTGGGCGACTACCTGTTTGTGAGCAAGATGAGTTATGGAGCCCGTATCCCGCAGACCCCGCTTCACATGCCGCTGACGCAGCATACGTTGCCGGTGTTCAACTGCAAGTCGTACCTGGAATGGCCGAAATGGGACTACAAACGGGTGTCCGGACTGGGGAAAGTGCAGCTGAACGACATCGTAGTGTTCAACTTCCCGGCTGGTGATACGGTGGCAACCGGCAATCCGGCAGAGGATATCTACCGCATGAGCTATGCCATCGGCAAGCAGCTTTCACAGCCCATCGACTTGGCCAGCTTGAATGTGGAACAGCAGCGTGAAGTGTACGATTATTATTATACGGTGGGCCGCAAGTATATCGATGAGAATCCGCAGCTGTATGGCAAGGTGATTACGCGTCCGGTAGACCGCCGGGAGAACTACGTGAAGCGTTGCGTGGGACTTCCGGGACAGACGTTGCAGATCAAGGACCGGATTATCTATCTGGACGGCAAACCGAACAAGGAGCCGGACAATGTACAGTACCGTTATTTCGTACATACCAAAGGCATGCTGCCGGAGGATTTGTGTCATGAGCTGGGTATCAGCAAGGAAGACCTGATGGGGTATTATACGGAGGAATCGGTGTACAACATGCCGCTGACCGAGAAGGCCAAAGCAGCTCTGCTGGCCCGGAAAGATTTGGTGACTTCCATTGAGAATGTACCGGACGACGATGCGGGCGGGTTGTATCCCGACAACAAGCTGACGGGCTGGACGGTAGACAACTATGGGCCGATATGGATTCCGAAGAAGGGGGCTACCGTGGATTTGACCTTGGACAACCTGCCGATTTATGAACGTCCTATCCGGAACTACGAAGGCAACAGTTTGGAGGTGAAGGACGGAAAGATTTATATCAACGGACAGGAAACTACGAAATATACCTTTAAGATGGATTATTACTGGATGATGGGAGACAACCGTCACAATTCGGCCGACTCCCGTTTCTGGGGTTTTGTGCCGGAAGACCATATCGTGGGCAAGCCGATTTTCATCTGGCTGTCGCTGGATCAGGACCGCGGGTGGTTCGACGGAAAGGTTCGCTGGAACCGTCTGTTCAAGTTTGTAGATTCCATCAAATGAGTGTATGAGCAAAGGAAAGTCCGGATGGGGGTGGTTGAAGGCAACCGGCGTGGCGGTGCTGACCGTCTGGCTGGTGCGGACACTGCTTGTGACGACTTGTGTGATTCCTTCCTCCGGCATGGAGAATTCACTGTACCAAGGGGAACGGATTCTGGTCAGCAAGTGGAGTTACGGGCTGCGTCTGCCTTTCTGTTCGCTTTTCGGCTATCACCGGCTGGCAGCTTCCCGTGCAAGGAAAGGGGATATCGTGCTGTTCAACAATCCGCATCCTGAGAATCCGAAGACGGGAATCGAGTGGCGGGAACTGTTCATCAGCCGTTGCATCGGTACGCCGGGCGATACGCTGATGCTGGACGCTGATTTGAATAATGTAGGCGGGAAGGTGTTGAGCCCGGATGCCAAGTCGCTGTATGCTTATCCGGTATCGACGGAGGATTTGATGCTGACGGTACTGTCGGTGCTGGGCCTCAAGGGCAATGCGCTGGTGGGGTATACTTCCGACGGGGGGTATATCCGGAGTTTCAGCCAGTATGAATATTATTTGCTTTCGCAGAAGCTGGAAGGGCGGATTCCGCTGATTCCGCTGGACGAGAAAAACCGTACGGAGGCGCATCCGTATGTGATTCCGGCAAAGGGAATACCAGTGAAGGTGTATCCGTGGAATGTGACGTTGCTGTGCAACACGATTGTGGCACATGAGCATCAGCCGGCAGAGGTACGTCACGACACGTTGTGGGTGAAAGGAAAGCCGGTAGAGGCGTATACCTTCAGTAAGGACTACTACTGGATGGCCTCGAACGACCCGGTGAATATCTGTGACTCCCGTTTGTTCGGGCTGGTTCCGGAAGACCATCTGGTGGGAAAGGCCTGGCTTATCTGGTATTCTTCCCGGAAGGGACGTTTCGGGCAACGGGTGCAATGACTAAAAGAGAAAAAATGAAAGATGAAGTGATTTTAGGGTCGGCCTATCTGGCTCCCGTGGAATATTATACTAAACTTTTTGCTTATCCTTCGGTGTATGTGGAGCGGTATGACCACTACATGAAGCAGACCTACCGGAACCGCTGCGTGATTGCATCGGCCGACGGCCCGCTGGCATTGACCATCCCGACAGAAAAGGGGGATGACCTGAAATGCCTGATGAAGGATATACGTATTTCCGACCATGGCAACTGGCGGCACGTGCATTGGAACGCCTTCGTGGCGGCTTACAAGCATAGCCCGTTCTTCGATTATTATGCGGATGAGTTCCATCGGTTTTTTGAGCAGAAGTATGCGTTTCTGTTCGATTTCAACCTGGAATTGTGTGAGTGGGTGTGCCAACAGATTGATATGCAGCCTCGCCTGATACCAACCGACGATTATGTGCCGGAGCCGGAGACTGCGGATGATTTCCGGGAACGGATTCATCCCAAACGGGATTTCCGGGAGGCGGACAAGGAGTTTGTGCCGAAGCCTTATTATCAAGTGTTTGACCAGAAATTGGGTTTCCTGCCTAACCTGAGTGTGATAGACCTGCTTTTTAATATGGGGCCGGAAAGCTTGCTGGTGTTGCGTGACTCTATCGGTGTGTGCAATGAATTTTAAGCATACAGATGCGTCCAAACCAGATTTATATTGTACATTTGCAACTGAATCAATGATTTAACAACATGAATAATCTTCCAACAGTAACGAAAAACCTGCTTATTATCAATGTGCTCTGTTTTCTGGGTATGTTTGTGGCCCGGAAATACGGGGTGGATATAGAGAATCTGCTCGGTCTTCACTTTTTCCTGGCCTCGGACTTTAACCTGGGGCAGCTTATCACGTATATGTTCATGCATGCCAACTTCTCGCATATCTTTTTCAATATGTTTGCGGTATGGATGTTCGGACGGGTATTGGAACAGGTGTGGGGACCCAAGCGTTTCCTGACATACTACCTGGTTTGCGGTATCGGGGCCGGACTGATTCAGGAACTGGTGCAGTACCTGGAATATGCCATGGTGTGGTCGAACTATACTTCGGTCGATACGGGACTGGGTGTCATTCCGATGGAAGCCTTCCTGAACCAGCTGACCACAGTGGGTGCTTCGGGAGCTGTGTATGGTATTCTGCTGGCTTTCGGAATGCTGTTTCCCAACAGCCAGATGTTCGTATTCCCTATTCCGATGCCCATCAAGGCAAAATATTTCGTGATTGGTTATGCGGTATTGGAGCTGGTGCTCGGTTTGGGAGGCGGTGACAATGTGGCACACTTCGCACATTTGGGCGGTATGCTGTTCGGCTTGATACTGATTATTTATTGGAAAAAGAAAAATGGCAGCGGACGGATTTATTACTGATTTGAAACGGAAATTCCAGCAGGGCGACATTGCGGTACGGTTGGTGTACATCAACGTGGCAGTGTTTCTGGCCGTGACGGTGGTACAGATTTTTCTGACCCTGTTTAATGTGCCTTCATCGCCTTGGATGCATTTCCTGGAGCTGCCAGCCTGGACGGAAGCGTTTATCCGTCAGCCTTGGTCGCTGCTGACGTACATGTTCATGCATGCCGGCGTGTTGCATATTCTGTTCAATATGCTGTGGCTTTTCTGGTTCGGACGTTTGTTCCTGATGTTCTTTTCGGCCAGGCACCTGCGTGGACTGTATTTTCTGGGAGGTATCTGCGGCGGGCTGCTGTACATGCTGGCGTATAATGTGTTCCCCTATTTTCAGGAGGCTGTGTATTCCTCTTATCTGCTGGGGGCATCGGCTTCGGTGCTGGCCATTGTGGTGGCAGTGGGCGTACGCGAGCCGAACTATCCGGTGCAGTTCCTGTTCATAGGTACGGTTCGCCTGAAATATGTGGCTTTGTTCATGGTGGTGCTCGATTTGCTGTTCATGACTTCGGGCAATGCGGGTGGTCATATCGCTCATCTGGGTGGTGCATTGGCCGGATGGGTGTTTGCGGCTGGTTTGCAGCACGGGCGTGATGTCACGAAAGGAATCAATGCGGTGTGCGACTGGTGCATGCGGCTGGGACATCCGGTGAAACGCAAGCCTAAGATGAAGGTGCATTATGGAGGACGTCAGGCCGATTATGATTACAATGCCCGCAAGAAGGAACGGGAGGCTGAAATCGACCGGATTCTAGATAAATTGCGGAAGTCGGGATACAACAGCCTGACGGAAGAAGAAAAAAAGAGATTATTTGACGCGAGTAAGAAATGAATATTCTGGGACATACAGTAAAAGGGGTGCTTCTGCTTGCGAATATCGGGGCGGGAGCGGGATTCCTGTTGTGTGCGTATAGCCCTTCTTTGTCGCCTGTAGCCCATCCGGTGCTTTCGTGTGCGGGACTGTTTTTCCCTTTTTTATTGCTGGCTGTACTGGTGTTTGTACCAGTCTGGCTGTTTTATTACAGACGGTTTTTGTGGGTACCGCTGGCCTTTCTGCTGTTGGGTGGAGGGGCTATTGTGACGTACTGTCCTTTTCGCAGTGCACAGGAAACGGCAGACGGAGAGGTGTTGAAATTCTTGACGTATAACGTGATGGGGATGCAAGGGGATACGGAAGATGAATCTCATCCGATACAGACTTATATCCAGCAGAGTGATGCCGATGTGGTATGTCTGCAGGAATTCCGTTGGGATGAGAAACAGATGAAAAAAGCGTTTCCAATGTATCCTTACGTGCGGAGTCTGGATGTGGGAAATGGGAACCGGATGGGATGTCTTTCACGTTTTCCCATTCTTTCGGCACGGCCGATACCGTATCAGAGCGGGACGAACGGGAGTTTTCTTCTTCAGTTAAAGATGGAAAAAGATACTTTGACGGTGGTATGCAACCATTTGGAATCGAACAAGTTGGATGCACACGACAAAGAGGTGTATGAAGGGTTGTTGAAATCGCCGGATGAACAGAAAGTCAAATCGGACGGGAAGTATCTGATTCGGAAACTGGCAGATGCGGCGGTGATTCGTGCTCCTCAGGCTGACTCTGTGGCTCAGGTCATCTCCCGGGAGGCTACCTCATATTTGCTGGTATGTGGCGATTTCAATGATTCGCCGATTTCGTATGCCCATCGTACCATCGGAAGGGGATTGACCGATGCCTATCGTGCGGCGGGATGGGGGCCTGGATTTTCTTACAACCGGAATTTCCTGTATTTCCGCATCGATCACCTGTTTGTGAACAAGGGCTTCCGACCTTTGAAATGCCGGGTGGATAATTCCATTTCGGCTTCCGACCATTATCCGCTGTGGTGTTTGGTAGAGAAATTATAACCTGATAAAAACAATATGATGAAGAATTTAATTTTTGCAGCCGCTATGAGTTGTATGGTATGTGCCTGTGGACAGCAGGCAGCTGATACGGACAATCCGTTTCTGACTGAGTTTGAAACGCCTTATGGCACGCCGGATTTCAACCGGATTAAGGTGGAGCATTATGAACCGGCCTTTCTGAAAGGCATTGAGCAGCAGAATCAGGAAATCAAGGCCATTGTGGAGAATCCGGAAGAACCGACTTTCGAGAATACCATCGTGGCATTGGATAACAGTGGGGAAATCCTGGCTCGGGTGAGTGGGGTGTTCTTTGCTTTGACTGAAGCCGATACGAACGATGAACTGATGGCATTGGAGGGCAAAATCGCTCCGATGTTGTCTGAACACAGTGACAATATTTTCCTGAACCAGGATTTGTATAAGCGGGTAGCTGCCGTGCATGCACAGGAGGAGGCCGGAAAAATCACGCTGACCACTGAGCAGCATTATCTGCTGGATAAATATTACAAGGAGTTTATCCGTTCGGGTGCGGGGCTGGATGCACAGAAACAGGAGCGTCTGCGCGAAATCAACAAGCAGCTTTCTACACTGACCATCGAGTTTGGCAATCATGTGCTGGCCGATAACAACGATTATCTGCTGGTGGTAGACAAGAAAGAAGATTTGGCCGGTCTGCCGGAAGCGGTGATTGAAGGAGCGGCTCATGAAGCAAAAGCGCACGGGAAGGACGGAAAATGGGTATTCACTTTGCAGGAATCCAGCCGTACGCCGTTGCTGCAGTATGCACAGAACCGTGAGTTGAGAAAGAATATTTATCAGGCTTATACCAGTTTGGGCAACCGGGGCAATGCCAACGACAACAAGGACGTGTTGAAGCAGGTGTTGGCACTCCGTCTGGAAAAGGCACAGCTGATGGGATTCAGTAACTATGCGGAATACCAGTTGTCCGACAACATGGCCAAGACACCTCAGAATGCGTTGGATTTACTGTATGGATTGTGGAAATATTCCATCAAGAATGCCGAGGCTGAGGCTGCAGAACTCCAGAAAATCATGGACCGTGAAGGTAAAGGCGAGAAATTGGAAGCATGGGACTGGTGGTATTATGCCGAGAAACTCCGTCAGGAAAAATATAGTCTGAACGAAGATGAAATTAAGCCTTATTTCAGTCAGGAAGACGTGTTCAACGGTTTGTGCATGGTAGTGAACAAGCTGTATGGCATTACCCTTACTCCGTGTGACTCCATCTCGGTGTACAACAAAGATGTGAAAACTTACATTGTGAAGGATGCAGACGGCTCGCTCTTGGGTGTGTTCTACAGTGACTATATGCCGCGTGCCAGCAAGCGGAGCGGTGCCTGGATGAGCAACTTCCGTGAAGAACAGGAAGGTGTCCGCCCGTTGATTTACAATGTGGCCAGCTTTACCAAACCGGCCGGTGACATCCCGTCATTGCTGACTATTGATGAGGCTCGTACGATGTTCCATGAATTCGGACATGCCCTGCACGGTTTGCTGACACAGTGTAAGTATAAAGGTGTATCCGGAACCTCGGTGGCACGTGACTTTGTGGAACTTCCTTCGCAGATTATGGAACACTGGGCTGTGGCTCCGGAGGTGCTGAAGATGTATGCCAAGCATTATAAGACCCGTGAGGCCATTCCGGATTCTTTGATTGCCAAGATTGAAAACCAAGCCTTGTTCAACCAGGGATTCATGACGACCGAGTTGCTGGCTGCTGCTATCCTGGATATGGAAATGCACTGCCTGACCACCATGGAAGGCTTTGACGTACTGCAGTTTGAAAAGCAGCTGATGGATAAAATCGGTCTGATTCCGCAAATTGCACCTCGTTACCGTTCTACCTATTTCAATCACATCATGGGTGGCTATGCAGCCGGATACTACTGCTATCTGTGGGCAGAACGTCTGGATACGGATGCGTTTGAAGCGTTCAAGGAACACGGACTGTTTGACCAGGCTACAGCTACTTCTTTCCGCAAGAACATCTTGGAGAAAGGTGGTTCCGATGATCCGATGAAGCTGTATGTCACTTTCCGTGGGGCGGAACCTAGTATCGAACCGCTGTTGCAGGCACGTGGATTGAAATAAATTGCCTGAATGATAGGGGTTACCCTATACTTTATAAATAAAAGAAGGAGCTATTGCTTAATTTTTGCAAGCGATAGCTCCTTTTTTAGGCTCTATGGCTTAAATATTTACAATCGTTTCCGCATATCTAATGAAAAAAAACTATATTTGCAACCTTGAATAAACGTATCAAATTTTAAAAGTAAATATAATAAATTAAAGTAACATGCAAAACAAAGGATTTGTAAAGGTTTTTGCGGTATTACTGACCCTTGCGTGTGCTTTTTACCTTTCATTCTCATTCGTTACCCGTTATCAGATGAACAAGGCGGCTGAGGACCCGAAGGGTTCGGCACATTACCTGGATTCCATGCAGAATCAGAAGGTGTGGTTGGGGATTTACACGCTGAAACAATGTCGTGAGATGGAAATCGGGTTGGGTTTGGACCTGAAAGGTGGTATGAACGTCATTCTGGAAGTTTCCGTACCGGACGTAGTGAAGGCGTTGGCCGACAACAAACCGGATGAAGCCTTTAACAAGGCTGTGGCTGAAGCTGCCAAATTGCAGATTAACAGTCAGGAAGATTTCGTGACCCTGTTTATCAGAGAATACAAGAAACTGGCTCCGGAAGGCAAACTTGCTGAACTTTTTGCCACCCAGCAGTTGAAAGACAAAGTGAATACCCGTAGTACAGACGCAGAAGTAGAGAAAGTATTGCGCGAGGAAGTAAAAGCTGCCGTAGACAACTCTTACAATGTTTTGCGTACACGTATCGACCGTTTTGGTGTGGCTCAGCCGAACATCCAGACACTGGAAGGAAAGATGGGCCGTATCATGGTGGAACTGCCGGGTATCAAGGAACCGGAACGTGTGAGAAAACTCTTGCAGGGTTCTGCCAACTTGGAATTCTGGGAAACTTTCGAAGCAAAAGATATCGTGCCGGTATTGGCTTCTGCCGACAACCGTGCCCGTGGCTTGCTGAACAACGAGGCTCCTGCTGATTCTGTACAGGCTGAAGCCGATACGACTGCAGTGGCTCAGGCTTCTGCCGTTTCTGCCAAAGACAGCCTGACGGCTGCCCTGAAGGGAGAAACATCGGCTGCTTCCAGTGCTGATATGGAACAGATGAAAAAAGAACATCCGTTGTTGTCTGTACTGCAGCTGAACCAGAGCGGAGTAGGTTGTATCGTAGGTTATGCCGATTATAAAGATACAGCGGATGTAAACCGCATCCTGAACATGAAGGCCGTGAAGGAAGTGATGCCGCGCGACCTGAAACTGATGTGGGGTGTAAGAGCTTCTGATTTGGATAAGAGCGGACGTATTTTTGAGTTATATGCTATTAAATCTACCCAACGTAATGGTCGTGCGCCGTTGGAGGGGGATGTTGTTACAGATGCTCGTGATTCCTATGATCAGTATAACAAACCTTGTGTAACGATGGCTATGAATACGGAAGGTGCTCGTCGTTGGGCGCAATTGACTAAAAAGAATGAGGGCCGTGAAATTGCTATCGTATTGGATGGATATGTATACAGTGCCCCACGTTCTAACGGTGAAATTGCTGGAGGTCATTCTGAGATTACAGGTAATTTTACTCCAGAGCAGACAAAAGACTTGGCCAACGTGTTGAAATCTGGTAAGATGCCGGCTCCGGCACATATCGTACAGGAAGACATCGTAGGTCCGTCTCTGGGACAGGAATCTATCAACCAAGGTATTGTATCCTTCATCGTGGCTTTGATTGTCCTGATGGCTTACATGTGTGTGATGTACGGATTCATTCCGGGTATGGTGGCTAACGGTGCGTTGTTCATCAACTTCTTCTTCACACTGGGTATTCTTTCCTCTTTCCAGGCTGCCTTGACGATGTCCGGTATCGCCGGTATGGTGTTGTCACTGGGTATGGCCGTGGATGCGAACGTATTGATTTATGAACGTACAAAAGAAGAGCTTCGTGCAGGCAAGGGAACCAAGCAGGCTTTGGCCGAAGGTTACAAGAATGCGTTCTCTGCTATCTTCGACTCTAACTTGACTTCTATCATCACAGGTATCATCCTGTTCAACTTCGGTACCGGTCCGATTCGTGGTTTCGCCACTACCCTGATTATCGGTATCCTCTGTTCGTTCTTCTCAGCTGTGTTCTTGACTCGTCTGGTTTACGAACACTTCATGAACAAAGACAAATGGTTGAACCTGACATTCACTACAAGCGTTTCAAAGAACCTGATGCAGAATGTACACTATAACTTCATGGGTATCACCAAACGTTCGTTCACGGTTTGGGGAATCATCATCGTAGTATGCATCGTTTCTTTCTTTGTACGCGGACTGGCACAGAGTATCGACTTCACTGGTGGACGTAACTTCGTGGTTCAGTTTGAACAAGTGGTACAGCCGGAAACCGTACGCGACTTGCTGCAGCCGAAAGTGGGAGATGCCAACGTACAGGCCATTGCCTTGGGTACAGATGGAAAGACTATCCGTGTGACTACCAACTACCGCATCAATGAAGATTCTCCGACAATCGATGCCGAAATCGAGGAGTTCCTTTACAATGCGTTGAAAGAAGGTAACTTGCTGGGTAAGGGTACTACGCTCGAAATCTTCATCGACCGTGATAACCGTGCCGGAGGTTCTATCATCAGTTCTCAGAAGGTAGGTCCTAGTATCGCCGATGACATCAAGACATCCGCTATCTGGTCGGTTGTACTGGCTTTGATTGCCATCGGTGTGTATATCCTGATTCGTTTCAGCAACATCGCCTTCAGTATCGGTGCTACGGTGGCATTGATGGTGGATACCGTATTGATTATCGGTGCCTACTCTTTGTGCTACGGATGGATGCCGTTCTCTCTGGAAATTGACCAGACGTTCATTGGTGCCATCCTGACGGCCATCGGTTACTCTATCAACGATAAGGTGGTCATCTTCGACCGTGTGCGTGAGTTTATTGGTCTATATCCAAAACGCGAACGTGCCCAGCTGTTCAATGACTCATTGAATACGACCTTGGCCCGTACCATCAACACTTCTTTGAGTACGTTGATTGTATTGCTGAGTATTTTCATCCTGGGTGGTGACAGTATCCGCAGCTTTGCATTCGCCATGATTTTGGGTGTGGTAATCGGTACATTGTCTTCTTTGTTCGTGGCTGCTCCGGTAGCTTACCTGACTATGGGACACAAGATGCCGAAGCAAGTAGGTGAAGCAGAAGAAGCATAATAATAAGCATTTTGATATAATTTTGAAGAACGGCTGTTTTCCTCGTGAAGACAGCCGTTCTTTTATGCGTTCTTTCGTGCTGGGAAAACGCCTTTACGTTTCAAATCAAACGTAAAGACGTTTTTTATCGGATGTGAGAAATGGATTTCAACCTTCTTTTTCTTCGGTCGTATCTTCGATAGAAGCTCCTGTCAGCTGCTTCAGATAGTCGGAGGCCGACATGCCGAATTCTTCTTTAAAACACTGGCGGAAATACACGTTGCTGTTGATGCCCACTTTGAAGGCGATTTCGGAGATGGTATATTTGCCTTCCAGCAGGTATTTCTCAGCTAGTTGCATTTTGATTTTCCGGATATATTCATTGGTAGACATCCCTGTAAGCGCTTTGACTTTCCGGTAAAGCGTGGAACTGCTCATGCATAATGCGTTGGACAAAACCGTGATATCCACATTTTCCGCTGCAGAGAGGCTTTCCGTTATGATATGGGTAATCTTGTCCAGAAATTCCTTGTCCAGTTTGTTCATTGATTCCGTGATGATGGCCCTCTTTTCCTCCATGCTTTGTCTTTGTGGCTTCTCCGGCCGGATAGCGAAACGTTCGGACAGCAATCGCCGTTGTGCCAGCAGGTTGCTGATTCGGCTCTGCAACAGGCTGGCACTGAAAGGTTTGGTGAGGTAGGAGTCGGCTCCGGCCTGATACCCTTCTTCCTTGTCGGTGATGCTGTCTTTTGCCGTGAGGAGGATGACCGGGATGTGACTGGTACGGATATCCGTTTTCAGCTTCTGGCACATCACGATACCGTTCATTACAGGCATCATGATGTCACTGACGACGATGTCGGGGGCACAGTCGGTGGCTATTTTCAATCCTTCCTTTCCATTAGAGGCCGTTTTCACTTCATATAAATCCGTGAAAGCATCGACAATATAGTCGCGGATGTCGGCATTGTCTTCCACCACCAGTACGATGGGACGTGAATTTTTCGCATTGTCTGCCATTTCCAGTTTCTCGATGTTTTCTTCTTTCGCTTCCTGTATGTCCGTATGTACATCCTCTCCATGTAAGGCGTTGGGATAAGTGTTGTTGGCCTGTAAGCGCAGATAGAAAGTCGTGCCGATGTCAGGGAGGCTTTTCACTTGGATATCTCCCTCATGCAGGGTAACCAAGTTCTTTACCAGAGCCAGTCCGATGCCTGTTCCCGAAGCCTGATGTTCTCCGCTTTCCTGATAATAGCGTTCAAAGATATGGTCGAGTGCTTCCTTCCCGATACCATAGCCAGTGTCTTCCACGGAAAGTTGTGCATATCGTATGTCGTTTTCCGTGACCCATTCAGCCCGTACACGTACATATCCTTTGTCAGTATATTTCAGGGCATTGGAAATCAGGTTGTCCAGAATCATCATGATGACCTCCTTGTCGAAAAACAGAATCATGTTCTCTTCTTCCACCTCTATTAATATCTGTATGTTGGGATTGTTGTTCAACTCCTTGTATTTCAGTCCGGTTTCATAGACCGCGCTGGTCAGATTCCCTTTTGTGACACACAGTTTCTTGTTCTGAGTCTCCGTTTTCCGGAAATCCAGTATCTGGTTAATCAGATTCAGCAGGCGGACAGCACTTTGGTGGATAACCGAAATCCGGTGATGGTCTTTGGGAGAAAGGCTGCTGTTTTTCACCATGTCTTCCAGTGGTCCTAGAATCAAGGTAAGCGGCGTACGTAATTCGTGTGTAATGTTGGTGAAGAACCTCAACCGTTCGTCATTCAATCTCTGTTCCTGTTCGTGACTCATCTTTTCAGACTCATACAGATACTCCAGGTTCAGTTTGCGTTTATAAGCCCACAGTCCGCCGATGAGGATTCCGATACCTCCAAGTACGTAAAGAATTTTTGCCCACCAGGAGAGCCAGAGGGGAGGAGCGATGACGATTTCCACTTTTGAGATATCGTTGGACCATTCTTGGTTCCGGATGCGGGTTTTTACCTGGAACTCATATTTCCCCGGCGGCAGATTGCGGAAAGTCACGTTGTGCGGGTCTTTCACTGTGTACCACGCGTTTTCAAGCCCCTTCAGCATATAGGCATATTCCACTCTTTCGTTCAAGGAATAATCCTGTATGTGGAAGGAAATATTGAAATTGTTCTGCAAAAATTTCAGCTGTATACTCTCTTGGTTAATCAGGGGGATTTCCGTTTCATTGCTGTTTTCCGAGGTCAGCGGTTCATATATCGTTATTTTTCCGATAACGGCTTTGGGAGATTGTTTTTTATCCAGAATCTGGCTGGGGGTAAAATAGCACAATCCGTTGGTCGAACCGAAGTAGAGAGTATGGTTTTTATCTTTGCAAACACTTCTACCCATAAAACTGGCCATGGGGATATTGTCCCTGTAATCGTAATTGTAGATGTTCTGTCTGTCTTTTGATAAACAGCTGATTCCTTGGTTGGTACTGAACCAGATATTTTTGTCGTCATCCTCTGTGATGGCCCAGATAAAGGTGTTGGTCAGTCCTTCATTGCGTTGGAAAATTTTATATTTCCAGGGGGACTGGTTGGATATTTGTACCAGACCTTCTCCTGTGGCTGCCCATATCGTTCCCTGAGAATCTTCAAAAAGCTGGTTGATGGTATTGGATGGGAATCCTCTGAAAGTGTTGAACTCCTTTAATTGTTTCCAATTGGGAGAATAAAGAAAAATTCCACTTCCAAAACTTCCTACCCATATTTGCCCTTTGGAGTCTTTGATGACTGAGCGTACCAGATTGTCGGGCATATTGATGTGATGGAGAATCTTTTGGGAGTTTCTGTCTATCTGAAAAACCCCTTCGCTCGTACCTACCCAGATGATGCCTTCCTTATCCTCAAAGAGTGACCGCACGTCATAGGTAGCCTGTTCCTTGGGAAAGATTTGCCGGAAGTTTTTAGTATGCTTATCATAGAACATGATACCTCCATAAAAGATGCCGAACCAAAGGTTGCCTTTCTGGTCACACAATGCGGCCTGTATGGAGTTTCCACTAAGGTTTCCACTGTTTTCGGTATAAGTCGCTATTCTTTGTCCGTTTTCCAGTACGTTGATGCCTCCTCCGTCTGTGCCCACCCATAAAATGCCTTGTTTGTCAATGCAGACAGCACTGGCGATATGGGCATTTAAATTGCTTCCCGGAGAGTTGGGGGAATAGCTGAACGATTTGAACAAGGCTGCATTGGGACTGAGAAAGTTCACTCCTCCTCCCCATGTGCCGGCCCAGATGTTCTGGTGGGAATCTTGAAACAGGCAACGTACGGTCGAATTATTAAGGTTGTATTCATTGTCTCCTGCCTGAATGAAGTGGACCTCTTCGGCTGTGTTGAACATGCTTTTGGACAGGTCAATAATGGCGATGCCGCCAAATTCCGTAGCCACCCACAGCTCGTGTTCATTGAATTGCTGGATGTCGTAAATGCGGTGGGAAAGAGGTGAGCCTTTTTCTCCAATCCGGATGAAGTCTTCCGTTTCAGGTTTATAAAGTGCCAGTCCCTTTTCTGTGCCAATCCAGATGTTGCCTGTATTGTCTTTGAAAATGCATTGTACGTTGTTGCTTGGGAGGGTGTGGATGTCTTGTTTGTCGTACGTAAAGTTCCTGATTCTTTTGTCCTTGATGGAAAGGATACTCATTCCATGCTGTGCGTGTCCGATATATAAGTTTCCTTTGTGGTCGTCTGCTACTGCCCAGACCGTATTACTTGGGAGTCCGGGGACAGTACCCTGATTATAATGTGTGAATTTTCCGGTAGCTTTATCCAGATAGTCGATACCTCTCCAGTACGTGGTTATCCATAAATTTCCATCGGCTGCTACCGACAGGCTGGTGACATCGTTGGTAGCGATGCTGTTTGGGTCTTTGGGGTTGTGTTGGAAGACAATCTGCTGGCATGTCTTATAGTTGAATGCATTTAACCCTGCCCGTTGGGTGGCAATCCATAGAATGGGTTCTTTGGGGTCGTCCAACAGACAATTTAGTTCATTGCCCGTCAAGTTGAGTGAACTCCTTTCTTCTTTTTTGTAGAATGAGGTGAAGGAATTTCCCTCCAATTTGTTCAGTCCTTCTTCGGTGGCAAACCAGAGATAACCGTTTTTGTCTTCCGCGATGTCGATGACATAGCTGTTGGAGAGCTTTTTCTCCAGTCCTAACTTTTTTATGGTGTAGGGTTGTGCTTGGATAACAAGGAATTGCAGGAGTAAAAGTAAGGTAAAACAAGTTCTCATATCATAGATTTTTTATCGTTTCAAAAATACGAATATTTGTGGAATTAACAGTATGTAAATCGTGCAATGAGCGATTTGTGGTCGCTCATTGCACGATAGGTTTTATATTAAATTTAAGGTAATAAGTATTTTCGCACTCGAAAAAATAATGTTTAATCATAAATGCTAATAATTATGAGGACAAGATTCTTGAAAGTTTCTTTGCTCTGTGTGCTTTTTGCCACAGGGGTCTTTGTAACAGGTTGTAGTGATGATAATAAGTATGCGGATGTGGATGGGGAAGCACCTGTTGCAGTATTAAAAGCTGACCATATTCAGAGTGGTGCCGGACATGACTTCACGATTGAAGGAACGCTTACGGATGCAGACGGTATTTCTGCAATTAAATTGGAATGTGCAGATTTGTATCTGAACAAGACCATTGATTTGATTGATATTTATGGGGCTCCTCAAACCTCTTACGATTTGAGCTATAAATTCAGTCTGGCAAAAGATGAAGTCGGTGAACAGTTTACGGTAAAGGTAACCGTTATAGATGTCGGTGGACGTGAGACTTCACAAGATGTGTTGATTACAATGGACGGAGATTTTGAGAATCCCGTATTTGCAGTGGCTCCAGACAAGACTATCACCGTTTTGATGAAGGCTGACCGGAATCCTCAGTATACTTTGAACTTCACTGCTACTGATGATAGAAAGTTGGATTATGTAACCATTGAGATTCCTGAACTGAGTGGTTTTGAAACTCGTACGGTGAGCGCGGAAGGAAAAGCTTCTTTGACTTTTAAAGAGGCTATAGTCTTTCCTAATGAAAGTCAAACTTATACGATTAATCTGACAGCTTATGATGCGGTAGGAAACAGCGTGACTTCTACTTGCAATGTGACGGTTTCAGAAATGCCTGACTTTGAAAAAATGTATTTGGCAGACGTAAAAACGGATGAAGAGCTGAACAGTGATGTATTTGGTGTGCCTATGGTTATCAATCATACTGGGGAATATCAATATAAAGCTCGTTATTACAACAAAGCTGCAGGTACAGAGATTTTCTTCCTTCCACAAAAGACCAGCTTTACTCCGATTTGTTTCGGATTGGATCCTGAAGATTCCAATAAACTGACTGATGATCCGGAAACAGCAAAGCCGATTGTACTGGATACTCCTAATTATATTATGAGATTGATATAAATGTAAAACAGTCTACGTATACTATAAAGACTTATTCTGTCAATGAGGCTACCGACCCTATCAACTATGAATATGGACAGCCTTGTTTCGATGTATGGGAGAATGGTACTGAGTTCATCAACTTCTATATAGGATGGGGTGGTTCTCCTCAGGACGCAGGCGAACATCTGTTTGTCCAAGATGCCAATAATCCTCATTTGTTCTATTATCCGGCTGCAGGTGCTACTTGGTCTTTGGAATCAGGTGAAGAACTGAACTTCATTATTTCCAATTATCACCCAAGTGGTTGGTGGGACCATGTAGAATGGCGTTGTGATAATTCTACGGACATTGAGAAGTTTGGATATTTTAGCAAGAAAAATGATGTGAATCCGAACTGGGAAGGTACCAACCAAAAATGGTCGGATGGTTCTTCCGTACAGGACAACTGGATGAAGCCGGTTATCACCAAAGGAGGAAATTATCGCTTTGAGTTTGATGCCCATCTGGGTAGAGGTAAAATTGTCCCTGCTAATTAATTAACCAATAATCATAAAACATGAAGAAACAATTTTTAATTGTATGTCTGATGCTGCTCTCGTTGTGTGGCTATGCACAGACACTTACTGTGAAAGGAACGGTAACTTCAGCTTCCGACAAGGAACCTATGATTGGTGCCACCGTGCAGATCAAAGGTACAGGAAATGGAACGATTACCGGATTGGATGGTGACTATACGTTGACGAACGTCTCTTCAAATGCCGTACTGGTCTTTTCTTCTATTGGATATGACACACAGGAAATCCCTGTAAATGGAAAGACAGTCATTAATGTCGTATTGAAAGAAGCTACCGAGTTGTTGGATGAAGTAGTCGTAATCGGTTACGGTACTGTAAAGAAAAGTGACTTGACCAGCTCCATTTCTACTGTAAAAGGAGAAGAAATCACGCAGTCTGTAACGGGTAATGCCATGGATGCCTTGCAAGGAAAAATCAATGGTGTGCAAGTAGCCAGCGGTGGTGGACCGGGTACTACTCCGAAGGTCTTGATTCGTGGTGTCACTACTGTCAACGGTAGTAATCCGCTTTATGTAGTGGACGGTATGCCGGTTGGTGATAACATCAATTTCTTGAACAGCAATGATATTGAATCAATGGAAGTATTGAAGGATGCTTCTGCAGCTGCTATTTATGGTACTCGTGCCTCTAACGGTGTTATCTTGATTACTACGAAAAAAGGTAAATCTGGTAAGGCAAATGTGAACTTTAGTGCTTCTGTAGGTTTCCAGACCATTGCGAAACCGGATATGGCAGATGCCGCTGAATATAAAGAAGTATATAACAAACGTTATACGAACGATGGCTCTACTTCCAACTGGAACGATACGGGAGCTACTACCAATCCGGGCGGAACAGACTGGTGGGATACAGTGGTCAACAAGACTGCCTTGGTTCAGAACTATGCTTTGAGTGTGGCTGGAGGTACAGACAAGCTGGTATATAACTTCAGCTTGGGTTATTACCGTAACAACTCTCAGTTTGATGTAGGTTATTGGGATAAGATTAACGTACGTTTGAACACCGAATATACCTTTAATAAGTATGTAAAGATGGGTGTGGACATTGCGCCTCGTATGGAATCATGGGACGATACACCGAATCAGTTCTCATCTGCCATGTCAATGGACCCTACTACTCCTGTATTCAAACCGGAATCAGAATGGGTAGATAATGAATACAACAATTACCAGCGTTCTTATAACAACCAGACTTGGAACCCGGCAGGTTCTATTGCCCGTTCCAACAGTCATTCACGTGAGATGGGTGCACTCTTGAATGCTTATTTGCAGATTAACCCTATCCAGAAACTGACTTTGCGTACACAGTTTGGTACCAATGCACATTTCCGTCGTTCAGACAGCTTTACACCGGAATTTAGCTTGGACCCACTGGAAAAGACCGATTTGAATGAAATTTCTCGTCAGTCACAGGAATGGTTAGACTGGAACTGGACAAACACCATTACTTATGCCGACACTTTTGCTGAAAAGCATAACTTGAATGTCATGGGAGGTTTCACTGCAGAACGTTATGCATGGTATAACACGAAAGCTTTACGTCGTGATTTGCCGAGCAACATCGATCAGATGCAGGAAGTAAATGCCGGTAATGCAGACAATGCAGAGGCTTATGGTGAAACTACTTTCAACTCCATGGTTTCTTTCCTGGGACGTGTGATGTATAACTACGCTAACCGTTATTATATTTCTGCTTCGTTACGTGCGGATGGTTCATCTCGTTTCCCTGCAGGAAATAAATATGCGTTGTTCCCATCTGTTTCTGCTTCTTGGCGTGTAATCAGTGAGGAATTTATGCAAAACCAGTCAATCTTCAGTGACTTGAAAGTCCGTGGAGGTTGGGGTCGTGTAGGTAACCAGAACATTGACAACAATGCCACTCTGACTTTGTTGGACCAGACACAGTATTATTTTGGTAAGACAAGTACATTGGCAAACGGTTACTTTATTTCTACCGTAGGTAATAATCAGCTGAAATGGGAAACCGTGGAAGACTGGAACGTGGGATTGGATATGTCATTCCTTGAATCTCGTTTGGGCGTGACTTTTGAATATTTCCAGAAGAAGTCAAAGGACATGCTGTATGAAAAACAGAATATCTTCGCAATCGGTTATCCGAACTGGAACAGTACAGTATGGATGAACGTAGGTAGCATGAAGGCATACGGATGGGAATTAGGTTTGGACTGGCGTGATCAGAAGGGTGATTTCTCTTATAACATCGGTTTGAACTTGTCTTCTGTACGTAATAAAGCCATCAAGTTCTCTGGTGATGGACCGATTTATACCGGTGGATTCAACAGTGACCAGATTATCAGCAACGAGGATGGAGGTCTGATTTCTCGTTTCTATGGTTATGTGGCAGACGGACTGTTCCAGAACTGGGAAGAAGTTTATGCGCATACCGACGAACACGGAAATCTGATTCAGCCTAATGCTCAGCCTGGAGATATCCGTTTCAAGGACTTGAATCACGATGGTACTTTGGATGCCAGCGACAAGACTTTCATCGGTAACCCTTATCCGGACCTGATGATTGGTTTGAACCTGGGATTTACGTATAAGAACATTGATTTTGCCGCCAACTTCTATGGTACTGTGGGAAATGATATCTTTAATACGACAAAAGGATATTATTCTGGTGCCAACGGTCAGAATGTATGGGCCGGCACACTGAATAAGGCATGGGATGGTGAAGGAACAAGCAACGACATTCCTCGCTTGTCTTATAACGACCTGAACCTGAACTATCAGCGTGTGTCTAGCTTCTATGTGGAAGATGGCTCTTATTTGCGTTGTAAATTGTTGCAGATTGGATATACCTTGCCTAAACAATGGGTAGGAGGTGCAAACTTGCGTATTTCATTCTCTGCACAGAATCCGTTTACGATTACCGGTTATTCAGGTATGGACCCGGAACGTCCGATGCTGGATGGTAGTGTAATTGAAACAGGTATCGATAACATTGCTTATCCGAACCCGCGTACATTCTTGTTTGGTATAGACTTTAAATTTTAATTCTTGAATAACTATGAAACAGCTATTAGCAATATTAACATTGTTTTCCTCGCTGGCCTTTACTTCTTGCGAAGACTTCCTGACGGAAGAGGTGCGTGGACAGCAGAACCTCGACACTTATTTCACTACAGCCGATGAGTGCGAGTCCTATATTACCGGCTGCTACCAGGATATTACCTGTGGCGGATGGTGGAACATCAATACGGTATGGCTTTTGTCTGAGATGTGTAGTGATGATGCGTGGATGGGAAATACCACACAGAGTCAGAGTGACTATATCTCATTGGCTCATTACCAAGGTAATGGAGCAAGCAATGGTCCGATTTCTAACTTCTGGCAGTATCGTTATAAAGGTATCCTGCGTTGCAATGTGGCTATCGACCGCATCGGAAATGCAGGTCTGGAAGATAAAGAACTTCAGAACCGTTTAGTGGCAGAGGCTCGTTTCCTGCGTGGATATTTCTATTTTGAACTGGCTAGAAACTTCGGAGGAGTTCCTCTGATTACAGAGTTCAAGATGCCGGAAGAAATTCAGGGCATTACTCGTGCTTCGTTGGAAGATACTTATAAGTTTATTGAAGAAGATTTGAAGGCTGCTGCCGAAGTATTGCCTAAACGTAGTGAATATGCCGATGCGGACATGGGACGTGCTACCAGTGGAGCTGCATTGGGTTTGCTGGGTAAGGTTTATCTGTATCAGGAAAAGTGGACAGAAGCTCGTGATGTGTTGCAGAAACTGATTCCGGAATCTGGTTATACAGGAGAAGATGCACAGACTACCGAATATGATTTGCTTCCTGACTTTGGAAATGTATGGAACAAGAACTATGACAACAGTGTGGAAAGCCTTTTCGAAGTGCAATATGAATATCATCCTACATTGGCATTAGGAGGTTCTCTTTCAACGGTGACAGGTGCCCGTAGCTGTGGTGCCGCATTGGGAGACGGATGGGCATGGTGCCAGCCTTCTGCCAACTTGGAAGCTGCTTATAGTGAAGATGATGTACGTCGTGAATGGACAATTATCAAAACTGGATGTACGGAAATCAAAGGAGAAACAGCCGAGAACTTTGAGAAAATCTTGAAGGATAATCAGGACATTGCCAATTATAAGGATTATGTGGAAAGATATAATCTGCCGGAAAATTGCTTGGTAATTGATCCTTCGGGTCATAAATCAGCTCGTATCATCCGTAAATATTATCTTCCATTGGATGACCGTCCAGAAGTGTATAATACTGATAAGAGCCCGCTGAATCATCGTATCTTGCGTTATGCGGATGTATTGCTGATGTATGCGGAAGCTTGCAACGAATTGGGAGATGATACACATGCACAGGTTGCGCTGAACCGTGTACGTAATCGTGCAGGTCTGGCTTCTGTGACTGTGACTGGTAATGACCTTCGTCATGCCATCCGTAATGAACGTCGTCTGGAACTGGCTTTTGAACAGAACCGTTTGTATGATATCCGCCGCTGGAAAGACGACAATGGCAAACCGGTAATCGCCAACTTGATGGGTGAAAATGGTTCATTTGTAAAATGGAACACAGACCCTGCTACCCGTGATGCAATGGAATGGGATAATCAGGGTGAAGCAAGCGACAAAGGAAAATCATTCCGCGAAGACCGTGACCTTCTTTTCCCGATACCTTTGTATGAGGTAACGATGTCTAATGGTTCTATTGAACAGAACCCGAATTGGAACTAATAGGGTAAAAAGATGAATTGATTATGCCATTCAGAGGAATGTCTTAAGTTCTTCTGGATGGCATTTTTATTTAAAATTTTGTAGTGATGAAAAAATATGCAATCATATTGGGCGTTTTGAGTTTGGCCGCATGCAGCGATAACACTCCCGAAAATCCTGGAGAAAATCAGGAAGAAATAGTCAGTGTGGAAAAAAATGTAACGATTGATGCGGGACAGGCTTTTCAGACAATGGTCGGTTTTGGTGCATCCGACTGTTGGACACCTGCGTATATTGGTAAATATTGGACAAGTAGCCGTGACCGTATTTCTGAACTTTTGTTCTCCTCGGAAATTGTGGATGGACAGCCAAAAGGAATCGGACTCTCCATGTGGCGGGTGAATTTAGGCGGTGGAAGCGCAGAACAAGGCGATGGAAGTGGTATTGTAGACAAGTCGCGACGTGCGGAGTCTTATCTGACGGATAACTTGTCGTTAGATTGGACGCGTTGTGAGGGGCAGCGATATTTCATGAGCCGGGCCAAAGAATTTGGAGTGAATGATTTTGTGCTGTTCAGTAATACTCCTCCGGTAAAGTACACCTTGAACGGAAAGGGATTTTCCCAAAATGGAGGCAGTGCGAACCTGAAATCAGAGTGCTATGATGATTTTGCTTCTTATATGGCGGAGGTCGCTAAACATTATGTGGATGAAGGATATCCGGTCAGCCATATCTCTCCGGTGAATGAACCGCAGTATAATTGGGATGGAAATGGTCAGGAAGGTAGTGGCTGGAAAAATGAGGAAGTGGCTAAACTGGCTCGGGAACTTGATGCACAGCTGACTCAAAAGGGGCTTTCTACCAATATTTTATTAGGAGAGTCCGGAGATTGGGAGTATCTTTACAAGGTGAAGGATGATGCGAACCGCAGTAATGTACTTTCGGCCTTTTTTTCTTCTTCATCTCCTGCCTATGTGGGCGATTTGTCGCATGTGGAGAAGTTGATTTGTGGACATAGTTATTGGACAGATGGCACGTGGGATGGAATGCGTGACGTTCGTAAAAAATTGGCACAGGCTGCCGAACAGTATGGGGTAGATGTGTGGCAAAGCGAATGGAGTATGCTGGGCGATAATTATAGCTCGTCGGAATTTGTCGGATATGATGCCGCTTCAGAAATGGATATCGCTTTGTATATGTCGAAAGTCATTCATAACGACCTGACGGTGGCTAACGTTACTTCCTGGAATTATTGGGTAGCGATGGATGTGTCCAGATGGGGACAGAAGAACCGTTTCTTGTTGGTGGCATTGACCCCTAAAGGTTGGGCCGGAGACAAGGAAAGCATAGATAACCTGGAAGAGGAAGGAAGCTTCAATGCGACTTCAACTTTATGGGTATTGGGTAATTACAGTCGTTTTATCCGTCCTGGATACCATCGGATTTCTATGACATTAAATGAGTCGATGAGTTTCTTCGGCTCTGCCTGGATGTCACCGCAGCAGGATTGCATTGTAGCGGTGTACACGAATCTGTCGAGCAAGGGCATTCGTTTGAACGAAACACGTCAGAATTGGGGCGGAGAACCGAAAACCATCAAGACGTATACCACTTCGGGCACCAAGCAACTGGTTGAGAAAGTTGTACAGCAGGGAGACCCCGTGGTGTTGGATGCGGAAAGCGTGACTACTGTAGTGTATGAATTCAAATAGGAACCAATAAATTGAAGATGAAGAATAAGGCGTTTTGGATAGTGTTATTAGGGCTGTTTTCTTGTATGTCGATGCATGCCCAAGTCTCTTTCGGAGAGGCAAAAAAATTTAACGATGGCTGGTTGTTCAGTCTCTCGGATGATAGCCTGAGTGCATCTGTTTCGTATGATGACAGCAAATGGCGGCAGCTGGACTTGCCACACGACTGGTCTATCGAGGGACAGCTTTCACCTTCGCTGGCAAGTTGTACGGGTTATCTGCCGGGAGGAATAGGCTGGTACCGGAAACATTTTCAGCTGACTGATGAGGCCGCACGTCATTATATCTATTTTGAAGGTGTGTATAACCGGAGTGAGGTGTATTTGAACGGACATCTCCTGGGTAAGCGTCCCAACGGTTACATTTCTTTTATGTACGACATGACTCCGTATTTGAAAGAAGGCGACAATGTGCTGGCCGTGCGTGTAGACCATAGCCGGTATGCAGATTCCCGCTGGTATACGGGTTCGGGTATTTACCGGGATGTATGGATGGTAGCGGCACCGGAGATTCATTTGGCACAATGGGGATTAGGCTGGCATGCAACTTCGATTACCGACAAGCAGGCTGTCGTTTCAGTAGAACTGGAAGTCGAAAAGCACGTAAAGGCTGAGGGAAAACTCGAGGTTAAAGCTGCCTTGTATGATGCGGATGGAAAGCTCGTAGCAGAGAGCCAGAAAAGTGTGGCTGGTCATGAAGCGGGACTTTCCAAGCAAACCCTTTCGTTGAAGGTGAAGAAGCCGCACCGTTGGAACCTGAATGATCCTTATCTTTATACATTGAAGGCTGAGCTGTATTGCGATGGAAAGCGGATGGATGGTGCTGTTAGTTCTGTAGGTCTGCGTACACTTCAGTTTGATGCCAACAAGGGATTCGCATTGAACGGACAGTGGATGAAGGTGAAAGGGGTGTGTCTGCATCATGATGCCGGAGTGCTGGGTGCAGTCGTACCGCCGGAGGTTTGGGAAAGACGTTTGAAGAACTTGAAAGCAATCGGAGCGAATGCCATCCGTATGAGCCACAATCCGCAGGCTCCGGTGCTGTATGATTTATGTGACCGCATGGGATTTCTGGTCATGGATGAGGCTTCCGATGAATGGGAATTTCCGAAACGTAAATGGATTCAAGGATGGAATGTGGGAGAACCCAGTTATGACGGTTCTTTCGACTTCTTTGAAGAATGGATTGAACAGGATGTGACGGATATGGTACGTCGCGACCGGAATCATCCGTCTGTCTTTTTGTGGAGTATCGGAAACGAGGTGGATTATCCCAATGACCCTTATTCTCATCCGATATTGGATGGAGCAAAGATTAACCAGCCGATGTTCGGAGGTTACAAGCCCGATGCCCCTGATGCCATGCGGATTGGGGTGATTGCCCAGAAACTGGCGGCTTGTGTGCGAGCCGTAGATACTTCACGCCCGGTTACGGGAGCATTGGCCGGTGTGATCATGTCCAACCAGACGGCTTATCCGGAAGCGGTAGACGTGGTAGGATATAATTATACGGAAGACCGTTATGCAGAAGACCACAAAACTTACCCGAAGCGTATCATTTACGGAAGTGAAACAGGAGTAGGCATTGAGGCTTGGCATGCCGTTCGTGACAATGATTTCATTTTCGGACAGTTCCTTTGGACGGGTACTGATTATCTGGGTGAAGCCGGAAGATGGCCGTCCCGTGGATTGTATACAGGTTTGCTGGACTTCGGCAGTTTTGCGAAGCCGCGTGGTTATTTCCGGGCTTCGTTGTGGAGCGATAAACCGATGACATACATCGGTACTTATCCGGTGAAACCGGGACACAGTTGGCTTTCCATGGATGCTTGGGACAGCTGGAACTATGCTTCGGGCCAGCTGATTCGGGTGGTATGTTATACCAACGCACCACAGGCACGCCTGTTGCTCGACGGAAAGGAAGTCGGACCGATGAAGCCTTACGATGACAAGAGCGGAATCATCTACTGGGACATTCCTTATCAGGATGGAGAACTTCGTGCCGAAGGTTGTGATGAAAGCGGAAAAGTGCTTTCTACCTATACAATAAAGACTTCGGGACGTCCATACGCGCTGCGGGCTACGGTAGATAAGGACGTGTTGTCGCCGGAAAAAGCTACGGCTCATGTTACGATTGAAGTGGTCGATGAGCAGGGCACTGTGGTGAAATTGGGAGACAACGAAGTGACTTGTGAAATTGAGGGTCCCGCTCGTCTTTTAGGATTGGAAGGCTCAGATAACAGTGACATGAGTGATTATACGGATAACCGTCATCGGGCTTATCACGGCCGTTTGCTGGCTTATATCCAAACTACAGGACAGAAAGGAGAGATTCGGGTCAAACTGACTTCTCCGCTTTTGAAAGGAACGGAAGTGGTATTGAAAGCTGAATAATCCTCCTTAGGCAGTACTGCAGTACTCCCCTGAAAGTACTGGAGTACTGCCGAGGAAGTACTACGGTACTGCTTAGGAAGTACTGGCAGAGCACCGGCAGGCTGTCTGAAAGGCGCCTGGCCGGGCTTTTTGTTTTCTGGACCTGCCCTCAGGAGATGCTCTGTGCGTGGCTTTTGGGGCAGGGAGTATGATTTTACAGGGAAGCCGGATAGTTCAGGTTTTCTTCGGTGAGCTGTTCCAGCACTTCGTGCAGGAACTTGGCAGCTTCCCATTTCGCCATGGGCAAGTTCATCATAAGATAGTTGCCGCAATCTTTGGGAGTGGCCCCCGGCACTTCGCCTTCATAGTCGGCAATGAAGCGGAAGGTTTCGTTCATCAGCGGTGCAATGTCTTTGGATTGCAGGTCACCTTTCACTACCAGGTAGTTTCCGGTGAGGCAGCCCATCGGGCCCCAATAGATGATTTTATCGGCCCATACCGGATGGTTGCGTAGGAAAGTGGCAGCCAGGTGTTCGATGGTATGGATGGCCGCAGGGCCTAACGCCGGTTCACGGTTCGGCTCTTTCATGCGGATATCGAAAGTGGTGACCATTTCATTTCCGACTTCATCTTTACGGGATACGAAAATGCCACGTTTCAGATGAATATGGTCTACGGTAAAGCTTGGTATCTTTTTCATGATTCGTTATAGTTTGTTGGGTAATGCTTTCAAGAAAGTCTCGGTCACATGGAAGGAGCGGTCGGCCATTTCCCCCCAAAAGTTCAGGTACTGTTCAAAATGCTTGTCGGCTCCCGGAGTGTCACTGATGATGCGGAAGCTGATGAAAGGCACCTGATAGAGGTAGCATACTTGGGCGATGGAAGCCGATTCCATATCGACAGCCAGTCCCTCAGGGAAGTTATGCTTGATTTCGTCCAGTTCGCTGCGGTCGGTGATGAACTTGTCGCCCGTGCAGATAAGACCTCCGTGAATGGCTGTTTCCGTATCCAGTGAGAGCGCACACTGATAGAGCGTTTCGTTGCCTTGGAAGAACGTCGGGAGACCTTGTATCTGTCCGTAGGCATTGCCTTCGCCGCACCATACGTCGTGGTACACGATTTGCTGGCTGACTACCACATCCATTATTTTCAGGCAGCTGTCGATTCCTCCTGCCACTCCGGTGCTGATGATGCAGTCGGGCTGGAAGGTGCGGATGAGTTCCACGGTACCTGCGGCAGCATTGACTTTCCCGATGCCGCATTGCATCAGAATGATGGTATTGTGCTTGATGGAGCCTTCGATGTAGGTGAAGGGGCCCTCTTTACGTTCAGTCTTGTTCTCGAGTTGGTTGGCCAGTTGCTTCTGTTCGGAAGCCATGGCGGTGATGATTCCTATTTTCATGCGTTAAAAAAGATTTTCAGGGCAAATTTACGACTTTTCAGGCAGTATTATGTTATCTTTGCCTGCCGAAAACATTAATTATGAATAATATGAACTTGTTCAAGAAACTACTGCCCGACGTGGTAGTCATCGTTCTTTTTGCTATCATTTCGTTTGCTTATTTCTTTCCGGCAGTGACCGAAGGACGCATTCTGGCACAGCACGATGCCGTGGCCGGTATCGGTTCGGGACGTGAGATGAGTGAATACTTGGAGAAGACAGGTGAGCGGACCCGGTGGACCAATTCTATCTTTGGCGGTATGCCTACCTATCAGATGTCGCCCAGTTACGACTCGACCGATACGTTGAGCTGGATTCAGAAGGTGTATCACCTCTTTTTGCCGACTTACGTGTGGTATGTGTTTGTAATGCTGCTGGGCTTTTATATCCTGTTGCGGGCTTTTGATTTCAAGGTGTGGATGTCGGCACTGGGGGCTATTCTCTGGGCCTTCTCGTCTTATTTCTTCATCATCATTGCCGCCGGACATATCTGGAAGTTTGTGGCTTTGGCTTATATCCCGCCCACGATTGCCGGTATGGTACTGGCTTATCGGGGGAAACTGCTGGCGGGAAGTATCGTGACCGCTTTGTTTGTCGCGCTTCAGATTATGGCCAACCATCCGCAGATGAGTTATTACTTCTTGTTTGTCATGCTGTTTATGGCGATTGCCTACGGTGTGATGGCATGGCGGGAAAAAAAGATGCCTCAGTTTATCAAAGCTACTGGAGTCTTGATTGTGGCTGGTCTGGTAGGGGTCTGCGTGAACTTGTCGAACCTGTATCACACGTATGAATACAGCAAGGAGACCATGCGTGGCAAGAGCGAACTGGTAAAAGAAAATACTTCGGACCAGACCAGCAGCGGACTGGAACGAAGCTATATCACCCAGTGGAGTTATGGAATCGGGGAAACTTTTTCCTTGCTGGTACCCAATGTGAAAGGAGGTGCTTCTGTACCGTTGGCAAACAATGAAAAGGCCATGGAGAAGGCCGACCCGAATTATATGGGGCTGTATAGCCAGCTGGGGCAATATTGGGGTGAACAGCCCGGTACTTCCGGACCGGTGTATGTAGGTGCTTTCGTGATGTTTCTTTTCATTCTGGGACTGTTTATTGTGAAGGGTCCGATGAAATGGGCATTGGTAGTCGGTACCGCGTTCTCCATCTTGCTCTCCTGGGGGCATAACTTCATGGGGCTGACAGATTTCTTTATCGACTATATCCCGATGTACAGCAAGTTCCGTGCGGTATCTTCTATTCTGGTCATTGCAGAGTTTACCATTCCTTTGCTGGCCATTATGGCATTGAAAGAAGTGGTAGAGCGTCCGCAATTGTGGAATGAATCGCGCAAAGCCTTTTACATCACTTTTGTGTTGACGGGTGGCCTGTCTTTGCTGTTTGCATTGGCACCGAGCTTCTTCTTCCCGTCGTATGTCTCTTCTGCCGAAATGAACGCGTTGCAGAATGCCATTCCGGCCGACCAGCTGGCTCCGATTCTGGTTAATCTGGAAGAGGTGCGTAAATCCATCTTTACGTCCGACGCATGGCGCAGTTTCTTTGTGGTATTGATAGGAGCAGTGCTGTTGTGGGCATATTGCGCCGGGAAGTTGAAAGCCAAACTCCTGGTGGGTCTGCTGGCTTTGTTGTGTTTGGTCGATATGTGGAGTGTCAACAAGCGCTATCTGTACGATGAGCAGTTCGTAGCAAAAGGCACGGAGATGCAGCCTTTCTTGGAACCGTCGGAAACTGACCGGGAGGTTCTGCAAGACAAATCGCTGGACTATCGTGTGCTGAACTTGTCCGTCAATACGTTCAATGAAAACAATACGGCCTACTGGCACAAGAGTATCGGTGGATATCATGCCGCCAAGCTTCGTCGTTATCAGGAGATGATTGACGAACATATCCAAGGTGAGATTACTTCTTTATTTAAGACGTTGCCGGCTGTAAATGCCGATTTGAGTCAGGTGGGCGATACGCTGACACCGGTGCTGAACATGCTGAACACGCGTTATTTCATCATCCCGTTGCAGCAGGGCAAGACCATTCCGGTATTCAATCCGCATGCGTTAGGCAATGCTTGGTTTGTGGAGAAGGTGCAATACGTGAACAATGCCAATGAGGAAATAGAGGCCTTGCATCACGTCAATCCGGCAAAGGTGGCCGTGGTCGACAAGAAGTTCCAGAATGAGGTGAAGGCGTCTGCGGAAGCCGATAGTTTGAATTCGATTGTCTTGACGAATTATGAGCCGAATGCTTTGAAATATGAAGTCAATTCACCGAAAGGAGGAACCGTGGTCTTTGCCGAAATCTATTATCCGGGCTGGCGTTCGTTCATTGATGGAAACGAAGTGCCTCACGGTCGTGCTGATTACATTCTGCGTGCGATGAACGTACCGGCAGGAAAGCATGTCGTAGAATTTACGTTCGACCCGAAATCACTGCATGTGACGGAAACGATTGCTTTTGTGGCACTGGGAATCCTGTTGCTGGCAATCGTCGTAGCTGTGGTATTGGCTTGGAGAAAGCAGAAAAAAGAATAAAGGAAAATTACTTTGAGAAGATAAAACGTCCTGTGGAAAATGCTTACGCATTGGAAACAGGACGTTTCTTGTTTTTTAGGGCCCGAACGACGAACCAGGCATGGTGCATGACGGTAGATACCACTCCATAGTGCTTGCACATGATGTGGAAGCGTTCTTTCAGGGATGCCTTATGGTTGCGGGTGGTCATACCTTCATTCAGGTAATCAATGAGTATCAGGTGAGTGTGATGGAGCACCTTGCTTTTTTTCATGATTCGGATACACCAGTCAAAGTCGGCCGAGAAACGGTAGTGCAGGTCATAGGGTTCTACCAGGTCACGGCGGGCAAAGAAAGCCTGATGGCAGACCAGCATACCTTCCTTGAAGCTCTTCCAGTTCAGATTTTCGGGGGGACTGAGACGGCGCATGTGCAGAAAGTGTCCTTCTTCGTCCACGATGGCCGTGTCGCCATATAGCACATCCGGCAGGGTCGATTCCGTCAGAGAATGTACCATGAGCTGGAGGGTATCGTCTTCGTGCAGCTCATCGCCGGCATTCAGGAAACAGAGGTAATCGCCGGTAGCCAGCCTGATACCTTTGTTCATGGCGTCATACAGTCCTTTGTCCGGTTCGCTCACCACCGTGTGTATGTGTTCCTTGTACTGGTCGACAATCTGTAGCGTACGGTCTTTCGACCCTCCGTCTACGATGATGTATTCCACATTCTTGTAGGTTTGCGTGATGACACTTTGAATGGTATCTTCCAATACGGCTCCGGCATTGTAAGTGACGGTAATGATAGAGAACTTAGGATGTAAGTGGTGAAAATTATGCATTTTTTCCGGTAATGTGATTGTATATTTGAATGTACTGGCTGGCGATGGTGGTCTCTGAATAGGTGGTCACCGCTTTGCGGTAAGCTTCTGAACTCAGGGTTTCATAGTCGCCTTCGGTGAGGGTCCAGCAGATGCCATTGGCCAAATCTTCAGCCGATTTGTATTGAGCTACATAGCCATTGTGGAGGTGGTCAATCATTTGTGGGATACCGCCTACATTGAATCCTACACAAGGAATACCGCAGGCCATTGCTTCTACAATGGTGTTGGGCAGATTGTCTTGCAAGGAAGGAGTCACGTAAAGGTCGACGGCATTGTAGATATCCACCAGTTCTTTTTCGTTGCTGACATAGTTCATCGGGTAAATGGGGAAGGGGAAGAGTGACTTGCACTGTTCGGCTTGGCTTCCCAGCACCACTACGCCTAATTGCCGACTGAGTTCCGGCTCTTGTTGGGCCAGCAGTTTGCAGGCTTCTATCAGGTAGTCGATACCTTTCCGCTTGTCGGTGATTTTCATCGAACCGAATAGTAGCAGTTTTTTGTCGGTGGGAAGATGTAACTTCTCGCGGGCAAACTTTTTGGCCCGTGGCTTGAACAGGTTGGTGTTGATGGCATTGGGGATATTGGTGATGGTATGTCCCTGAAGCAGGACACTTTTACGGGCCATGGCTTCCAGCCATCGGCTACAGGCGATGAACGTGATAGGTGCCGTAGCATAGAGCTTTTGTTTCTTGTGAAAAGTATTTTCCGACAAATCATGGCGATGGGGCTTTAACAGGAGCGGGCAGTCATGACATTCCGTGGTGTATTTCTCACATTCTCCTGAATAGTGGCAAATGCCGGTAAAAGGCCACATGTCGTGTAGCGTCCATACCACGGGCTTGCCAGAAGCAAGAATACGCTGTATGTCTTTCAGTGAGAGCATTCCCTGATTAATCCAATGCAGGTGGATGACATCGGCCTGGCGAAACTCGGGTAAGGAGGTGATGTCTGTTCCTGTATTGGCGATGTCGACAGCGAACAGGTTGTGGCGCTTGAACCCGTTGGCTGCCCAGATGACAATGCGTTCCCACGTGAATTGCCAGATTCTGCGCCATGATTTCTTGAGTGAGACGACAGTTACCTGGTCGGTCTGTTTGCTGCGGACCAACATCTTGGCTTTTATCCCGTTGTTTTTCAAGGCTTCCATCAGCCGGTTGGCGGCAATGGCGGCACCTCCTATACGTTCAGCTGTATTGATGATAAGTACTCTCATGGCGTGTCGTTCAAATTTTCTGCAAAGTTAGGAGTTTTTTGCACTTATGTGCAACAGTCTTTCGGCAATTTCCTTACTGAATAGGGCCAAATTAAATCGTTCTTCTCCTAGTTTCCGGGCATTTCGTCCCATTCGTTCCGCATCTTCCGGATGGGTATGCAGGTAGCGGATAGCTTTTACCCAGCCTTCCACATCACCATATTCCACCGCAATGCCGATTCCTTCTTTTTCAATGTCAATCTCGAAGTTGGGATTCTTTGAGCAGATGACCGGGATGCCCAGTGCGTATGCTTCCACTAAGGTGGTGAGCCCTACGGTATAAGGAAAGTCCAGACAGCAGATGACAATGACTTTTTTCTGGGCCACTTTCTTTGCCAGCTCGTAAGGGATGACTCCTTCGGTGTAGTGGATGTGGATGTTGTCGGTCAGTGTCAGGCTGTCGGCTATCTGTTTGTAATTGAGATAGCCACATTCTTCTGCAATGAAGACCTCCAAGTCTTCCTCCGTCTGTGAGAAAGCTTCCAGCATGGTTTTCAGGTCGCGGTTTTCTTTTCCTGTCGAGATGTAACCTTCCCGTGGTTGTGGGGGAAGCTCCTTGAGCAGGTGGTCGTAGAAAGCCAGGTCCGGTCCCCAGTGAATCAGCTCCAGCTTATGTTCCGGCACTTTGTGGGTGGCGATGGAATCTTGAATCAGTTTCCGGCTGAAGAGGAACATGTGGTCGATGCCTCGGTAGAAGAAACGGGAGATGGCTTCTTTCAGCCGATGAGGTGACTTGCGCAAAGCGGTGTGATGCCATATCACAATGGGTTTCCGATACAGGCCGAGGGCCCGCAAGAAGATTACCAGTTCCAAACCCCGGAAAGAGGTGCCGTAAAGCACCTCATATTTCTCTTTGCAGAAAAGAATTTCTTTGGTAGCATAGAGCATCAGTTTCCATCGGCTGGAGAAGGCTTTGTAACGATGCATCACCGACTGGATGCCGTAGTTTTCCAGCAAAGGCAAGCCATACAGAATATGTCCGGGAAAGCGGAAGTCTTTCCATTCTTCATAACTTTCCCGTGTGAGGCGAGTGTGATAGAAATAAATATTGAGTTTTGGATTCATGTCTCAGGAATTAACGCCATTTGTTACGTCCTAACCATTTATTGATGCGGTTGATCAATGCTTTTCCAATGTTCTTGAAATTTCCGTGGCATAGGTTCAAGTAGAGCTCTTCGAACGAGCGTCCGATTTTAATCCACGGATGCCCCCAGGCCATGATACGGAACATCCGGTTTTTGTAGCCCACATTCTCAATGACATAACGCGGGTGTTTCAGCGGGAAGTTCAGTTCATGGCGTTGCATGGTAAAAATGCGGCGATATCCTTTTGGAAGCAAGTCGTTGCTTCCGCCAAAGTGAGTGGAACCGGCGGTGGCTCCCAGGTTATTAATCATGTTCTTGGCCGGGACAATGCTCAGGCCGGAATTAAAGAATATGGCTGCATGAAAGATGGTTTCATAATAAGCTTTCCCGCTTTCCCGATGGTGACGGCAAAACTCGATAAATTCTTTCTGGTATTTTCTTTCTTTGATGTATTCTTCCAGTTGTCGCAGGTTGAAAGCATCATCCAGGAAACTATAGTGTTCATCCCATTGGTCGATGACACGACGCCAGCTGGCCCATCCTGAGATGGAGAAAGTCGTAGCAAAGAAATAATCATACGGCATATCTTTACTGATTTCATCGTAGTTTATTCCCGTAATCATACTGATACGTGTGTCATGCTCATATTTGTCCAGCAGTTCTTTGCAGAATGGGAAAAAGGAGAGTGAAGGAATGTCATCGTCTTCAAGTACAATGCATTTCTCGACAATGGAAAAGGCCCATTTTTGGGAAAGATATTCAGATGGGTCACAACCAAAATTCTTTTCCTGATACCATTGATGCACTTCACATTCCCAGTCTATTTCATCGACTATCTTTCGGCAAGCCAAAATGCCGGGCATATCTTTTTCTCCTCTTGGACCATCCTGATAGAGGAACAGCTTGGAAGGACGAGCCTTTTTAACTTGTTCGAATACGGCAGACAGAGGTTCAGGGCGGTTGAAAAACAGAATCAAAACGGCCACATCAACAAGGGCCGGATTGCTATGTATGGGTTTATTTGTTGTTTCCATGATTTATAAGTTCCGGATGTACATAAATGGCATGTATCTTGCGTTTATCCTCTGGCGGGATTTCCATGTAATTCTTGTAGAGGTCTTTCAGGTAGGCGTCCGGGTTGTGCGGAGCCGGAAATTCTTTTCCTTCAAAGGTCATGCGGCCCAGCGGGAAGATGGAATCTTTGCGGTGCATGATGCCATATCCGTTGTTGATAAGGATATTGGACATATAAGTACCTTTCGGATAAAGAAGGTTGAGCAGTCCCCAAAGAGTCCGGTAAAGACCATACTTGGCATGAAACCAGAAGTATTCGGCAAAGGCACGCAGGGAATAGTAATGTGCCTTGTGCAGGATGGAGTAGCTGGTAGAAATGCCTTTGGTCAGTTTCTTTACCCATGATTTCGGTACGCTGGGATAATCGATAAAGGGGAAAATGTCGATGTAAAGTCCCTTCTGGTAGGGGGCCTGCATGTTATCTCCGCTTTCGATGTACAGTGAGTTCAGGTCGCGCACCTTGACAATCGGTTCCTTGTGGGTAGGGTCGCTTTCCGAAGTCTGCAGGAAGAGTCCTTCGCGCAGTTCCTGAGGGGCTACGCGGATAAACTGTTTCAGCCCTTCCAAGGTCATGGCAATGTCGATGTCGTCGTCCCAGGGGATGAATCCTCCGTGACGGATGGCTCCCAGCAGGCTTCCGCCATCCAGCCAGTAGTCAATCCGGTGCTTCCGGCAGATGCGGTCTACTTCTTCCAGGATGGAGAGCTGCTTTAATTGGCAAACTTTCAGGTTTTGCTTTACATATTCAGTCAGGAACGGATTGTTCATAATGTTTCCCGTTTTACGTCAATCACTTGTCCGGTATAGTCGGAGGCTAAGGTTCTCAGGGTGGCTTCGGCCACTTTTTCTGCCGATAGCAGAGTGTCTTCCGGCTCGATGCCGAAGTTGTGTACCCGCATCGGGGTCTTGGTCCGTTCCGGGTTGATACAGTTGATATGGATACCGAAACTTTCCCATTCTTGGGCAATGGCCTGTACAAAGTTCACGATAGCCGCTTTCGTCGACGAGTAGATGCTGTAGAAAGCGCGCCCACGGGTGTAAGAGCTGGAGGTGAAGAAAATCAACTGTCCCTTGGTCTCTTTCAGGTAGGGGAAGGCTTCCAGGGCCACGTTGACTGTACCCATGTAATTGGTCTGTACTGCCGACTGGATGGTCTCGTAAGAGGTGGAAATCAACGGTTCTTTGTTGAGTACCCCCGCCGTATTGACTACGAAGTCGATGCGTTTCTCTTTCTGGTAGACCGATTCCAAGGCTTCCTTCACTGCCTGTCGGTTACCTACATCCGTATGGTTGAGGCTACGGGAGAAACAGTACACCTTTCCGCTTTTTTCTTGCAGCATGCGGGCGGTCTCAGCGCCGATGCCGTAGCTTCCTCCGAAGATGACAGCCACTTTGTCGCGGAAGGTCTCTTCTTGAATCGGTTCGTGGTTCAGCTCACTTTTCCGGAGCTGGAAGAACTTGTCGAGGAGATACGTATCCTCCTTGTAGGTCAGCTTCATGTTGCTTTCTTCCCCTTGTACCACGTAGATGGGTACTTCCGGCAGATATTTCTTCACTACGCCACAGTCGTCCGTCACTTTGAAGTTCGGGTCTTTCAGCGCAATCTGGTAGGCCTTCCGGATGGTGTCGATGGCAAAAGCCTGCGGAGTCTGTCCGCGTCTCAGTCGGGAACGGTCCGGAATCTGGCAGATGAAATCATCTTTCACTTCGATGATGGTATCGGCAGAAGGCAGGGCCACGTCAATCGCCTCATATTTGTCGAGCGCTTCAATCACGTCATTGAGGATGCGCTGGCTGATGAGCGGGCGTACGGCGTCATGAAAAATCAGGTTGACATCACTGTCGGCGTAGGCTTCAATGGCAGAAAGACTGGAATCGTACCGTTCTTTTCCCCCTTTGAGGATTTTCTTGATTTTCTTCCATCCGTTTTTGATGACGATGTTCTCAAATTCAGAAATATAGAACGGGTTGGAGACGATGGCAATCTCGTCGATGTGGGGATTGCGTTCGAAGGCGTCTACCGTGTGTTCCACGACCATCTTTCCGGCCACCTTGAAGAATTGTTTGGGAGTGGAAAGTCCCAAGCGGCTTCCTACTCCTCCGGCTAATATGACTGCAATGTTCTTTTTCATGCGTTTTATGGACGATAAGTTGTGACAAAAATACGAAATCTTGCTCACCTCACCAATTTAAAGGTAAAAATAAGTATTCCCGTAGGCCCGTATCATCGGATAGCAGAAACTTCTTACGTAGCTGAGCAGTCCTTTTTGCTGTGGATAGAAGTAAATCAGGTGTTTGAACCGCATGCACAGCAGACACAGACGGTACAGGCTGATTGGATCTTTTTTCAGCAACAGGCCGCTGAGGCGGTGACTCAGGGATTGTTGGTCTTTGCTGGTATGCCGATGGATGTAGCTGTAGAAAAACTGCCAGGTGGTCAGTCGCTGTTGCTCACGGAACTTGCGGAAACCATAGAAGTAGGGTTGCCAGGTCGGTTTCTTGACCAGATAGGCTGCATATTGCGCGTTAAGCCGGTTGATGGCGGAGCCTTGGTGCGGGCGGTGCCAGTTGAGCGGCTCGTTCACGCAGGCGATACCTTTTCCCAGTTGGGCATTGACGCTCAGCCACCAGTCGTAGAGGATGTGTCCGTCCCATTCCGTAAAGACCTGCCGGATGAAGTCACGGGTCAGCAGCATACTGTGTCCGGGGGTACTGTCGTAAAACAGCAGGTATTCCAGGTTGTGGCGGGGAATGACCACTTTTTTCATTTGCCCTTCTTGGTAAACGGCATCGGTATGATAGCCGGAAATGCAGAGGTCGTGTGTGCCGATGGCGGCTACCTGTTTGGCAATTTTTTCCGGGTACCAGATATCGTCCTGGTCGGCAATGGCGATGAAATCTCCGGTTGCCTTTTTCAGTGCATTCTCAAAGTTGCGGTTGAAGCCGAGGTTTTGCGGATGCTGTTCAATTCGGATAAAAGGATATTGCGCGGCATATTCCCGGGCGATGTCCAACGTATGGTCGGTAGACCCGTCGTCCTGAATAATCAGTTCGTGGATGGGATAAGTCTGGCAGACGATGCTGTCCAGTTGTGTTTTCAGGAAGCGTTCGCCGTTGTAGGAGCAGAGTACGATGGATACAGTTTTCATTTAGCTTTTCTTTTTGAGCAAGTAGTTCAGGCTTTCTTTGAAGGTGACGGAACCGCTGAGCCAGATAATGAGCGGATACAGTATTCCGGCAGAGAGGATTTTCAGGGTTACCAGCCAATAGATGTTTTCGATGGAACGGGTCAGGAAATAGACACCTCCCATGATCAGGGCAGCGATGAGGCCGAACGAACAGACATCTTTCACGGCATGGAAGAGGCTGAGCCTGATTTCCCGCCACACGAAATAGTGCCATACCAGCAGCCACCCCACGTTGATGGCGATATATACCAGAATCATGCGGTGGATGCCGTATGGATAGAGCAGGTACATCACCACGAGCTGGCTGGTGCCCTGCGCGATGGTGTTCCACATGAAGAGGTTGGATTTTCCTTTGCTGATGAGCAGGTTGGTGTACAGGTTGGTCACTGGCAGGAAGGCACCCCCTATGGCCAGCAGTTGCAGGATGTGGGCACTGGGCAGCCATTTGCTGCCGATGGTCAGGGTGATCATCTCCGGGGCGATGAGGGACAGGCCCAGCATGACCGGGAAAGAGATGAAGGCCGTAAAGCGGAGCATCTTGCGGAACACACGGCACTGGCGTTCAGGGTCGTCGGCCACCTGACGCAGTACGGGAAGGGCCACACTGCTCACCATACCCGTAATCAGGGAGTGCCCCATCAGATTCCATTTGTTGGCCTGGTTGAATTGTCCTACCTCCCGCTCAGAGTAATAACGTCCCAGGATAATGGAGAACAGGTTGTTGTTGAGGTGATTGAAGATATTGGTCAGCAGGAGTTTGCTGCTGAAGCCGACCATGCTTCTCAGGGGAGTGAAATCAAAATGGAATGTTGGTCGCCAGGGAGAGAAATACAGGTAGCACAGGTTGATGACCGCCACGTAGACAATGCTTTGCGTGGCAATTCCCCAGTAAGAATAGCCCAGCAGGGCCATGGTGACACCGGTGGTACCGGATACCAGTAAGGCGATGATGCTCGACAAGGCTTTCTGCTTGACCATCAGGTTGCGGAAGAGATAAGCACTGTGGGGAATCCCCAGACTGGCAATGAAGAAGCCCAGGAACGAGTAACGCGCCAGGGGAACCAGTGCGTCATTGTGGTAGAAATCGGCAATAAGCGGGGCACATCCGGCCAGAATCAGGTAGAGGGTCAGGCTCAGTCCGCTACAGAACCAGAATACCGCGTTGTAATCCTGATGGGTGATTTCTTTCTTGTTGACCAAGGCCGCGGTGAATCCGCTTTCCTGTAAAGAGCCGGCAATCAGGGAGAAAATGCTCAGCATGCCCACCATTCCGTAGTCGCTGTCGTTCAGAATGCGGGCTGTCACGATGCCGAAGGCCAGGTTCAGTACCTGCATGGCTCCGTTGTTGATACCTCCCCAAAGTAGTCCTTTGGCGGTTTTTTCTTTTAAAGAGTGTTCGGGCATGCTCGTTTCTTAGATGTAATGGAACAAACCACGCAGACCTCCATGGACGGGCCAAAGAAATCTGCGTGAGTCTGTTTGCATATAAATGGAGTGGGAAAAGCGGGATTATTTTACCTCACTTCCCGGTTTTACTTCGTTCAAAGTGGTAGTCACGGACAAGGAACCGTCGAAGTTTTCTGCGCTGAGAATCATACCTTCGCTTACCAGTCCGTTTTTGAACTGACGCGGAGCCAGGTTGGCAATGAACAGTACCTGCTTGCCTACCAGCTCTTCCGGTTTGTAGTGCTGGGCAATACCGCTGACGATGGTACGGTTTTCCAGTCCGTCGGCAATCTTGAATTTCAGCAGCTTCTTCATCTTGGGTACGTTTTCACATTCCAGCACCGTACCTACACGGATGTCCAGCTTTTCAAATTCCTCGAATGCGATGGTCGGTTTGATGGGGTTGGCCTTGTAGTTGGCAGCCTCGTTGGCTTTCTTGGTAGCCAGCAGTTTGTCCACCTGTGCCTGAATCACATCATCTTCAATCTTTTCGAACAGCAGTTCCGCCTTGTTCAGCTGATGACCTTCCGCCAGCAAGTCGGTACGTCCCAGCTGTTCCCAGTCGAAGCTTTCCATGTTCAGCATCTTACGCAGTTTCTCAGAACTGAACGGCAGGAACGGTTCGAAAGCAATGGCCAGATTGGCTACCAGCTGCAAGGCAATGTTCAGGATGGTTGCCACCCGTCCCATGTCGGTCTTGGCCAATTTCCAAGGTTCGGTATCAGCCAGGTATTTATTCCCGATGCGGGCCAGGTTCATGGCTTCCTTCTGTGCATCGCGGAACTTGAACACGTTCAGCAGTTTTTCCACTTCTGCTTTTACGTCGGCAAATTCTTTCAAGGTGTCACGGTCGTAGTCGTTCAGTTCACCGCAGGCCGGTACCTTGCCGTCAAAGTATTTGTGTGTCAGTACCAAGGCGCGGTTCACAAAGTTTCCATATACTGCTACCAGTTCGTTGTTGTTGCGAGCCTGGAAATCTTTCCAGGTGAAGTCGTTGTCTTTAGTTTCCGGAGCGTTGGCGGTCAGCACGTAACGCAACACATCTTGTTTGCCCGGGAAGTCCTGCAAGTATTCGTGCAACCATACGGCCCAGTTGCGGGAAGTAGAAATCTTGTCGCCTTCCAGGTTCAGGAACTCGTTGGCCGGTACGTTGTCCGGAAGGATGTAACTTCCTTCGGCTTTCAGCATGGCCGGGAACACGATGCAGTGGAACACGATATTGTCTTTTCCGATGAAATGAATCAGGCGGGTTTCAGGGTCTTTCCACCATTTTTCCCATGAATCGGGCAGCAGTTCCTTGGTGTTGGAGATATAGCCGATAGGTGCATCGAACCATACGTAGAGCACTTTGCCTTCTGCACCTTCCACCGGTACCGGAATACCCCAGTCGAGGTCACGGCTCACAGCACGCGGCTGAAGTCCCATGTCCAGCCAGCTCTTGCACTGTCCGTACACGTTCGGACGCCATTCCTTGTGGTCTTCCAGAATCCACTTGCGCAGCCATCCTTCGTGTTTGTCCAACGGCAAGTACCAGTGTTTGGTTTCCTTCATGACAGGCTGGCTTCCGCTGATGGCACTTTTCGGGTTGATTAGTTCAGTGGGCGACAAAGTGCTGCCGCATTTTTCGCACTGGTCACCGTAGGCACCTTGTGCATGGCAGCGCGGACATTCCCCCGTGATGTAACGGTCGGCCAGGAAGGTATGTGCTTCCTCGTCGTAATACTGCATGGAAGTCTTTTCGATGAATTCATGCTTGTCGTACAGTTTACGGAAGAAATCAGAAGCCATTTGGTGATGGGTCGGAGAAGATGTACGTCCGTACACATCGAATGAGATACCAAATTCCTTGAAAGAATCCTTGATGAGGGTGTGGTAGCGGTCCACGATATCCTGTGGAATGACGCCTTCTTTCTTGGCACGGATGGTGATGGGTACCCCGTGTTCGTCGGAACCACCAATGAAGAGCACATCTTCTTTTTTCAGGCGCAGGTAGCGCACATAAATATCGGCCGGTACGTAAACACCTGCCAGATGGCCGATATGGACCGGGCCGTTGGCATAGGGCAGTGCCGATGTCACGGTCGTCCGTTTGAATTTCTTTTCCATATACGTATATAGTTTATTTTTAAGTTGCAACCTTACGGTTTGCAAAGATAGCGAAAGGCGAGGGCAGAGACAAACGAAACACAAAGTTTTTCAATTTGGCCATGCCGAGTTGTTTCCTACTTATTAAAAGATTAGGGATTATTGGGGGAATTAGGATGAGTGGAAGAGAGTTATGGGAAATTTCCCTGATGTTTAAGGTCGGTGGATATGGGCAGGAGAGAAAAGTGGGTTCGTTGCTTTACTGGTTCCATGAACCGTTGGGAAGAAAACGGATAACTATTTGAACGTTTTTTACGTTTCCCTTGGCCGAACCGTATGTTTTCTTGCCGGGAAACGTATGGTTCGGCTACGAGAAACCTACGGCTTCTGGACGGAAAACATAAAAGTGGTCCTGTTGCTTTCCCAAAAAGGATGGGACGGTTTCTATATATTTTGTTTGTAAGAATCAGCCGTATTCATCCGTTTAGCTTGAGCTTATAGCTTAATAGATATTTTTAAGACTTAAAAATCAGGAGTAAAGGATTTGAATAAGAAGAAAAATGCATATTTTTGTACTTAAATTTAAAATCCTTAAATAAATAGTATGGGAAAATCTCTTCATTTTATTTGTTCTTAGTTTGAAGTACCTTAAATTTATATTTATAATGCCCCTAGATTGAATTATGAACAGACTGTTTTTTATAAGTCTACTGAGCTTTTTTATTTTTGCCACAGACAATTTATCCGCACAACATCCGGTGAATCTTGTTCCGGCTCCTGTACTATTGGAGGAAGGAAATGGTTCTTTCCAGCTTACGGAAGAGACGGTTATTTCTGTGGAAAATGAGGAACAGGAAAGTCTAGCTTCTGATTTCGCTGATTTGTTTACAGTTCCAGCCGGATTTACTCCTGGCGTAGAGATTGGGGCTGCGAATGCGGCAATCTCATTGATTACCGACCGGAATTTGAGGAAAGAGGCCTACCGGCTGGAGGTGACAGAGAGGGGTATACGGATGTATGCGTCTGAGCCGGGTGGTTTCTTTTACGCTTTTCAGACGTTGAGGCTGTTGTTACCTTCGGACATAGAAGGAACAGCTTTGGCGAATCAGGAGTGGAAGGTACCGGCTGTCAGTATGAAGGATGAACCACGTTTTGGTTATCGGAGCATGATGCTGGATGTGGCACGATGCTTTATTCCGAAGGAGGAGGTTTTGCGTATTGTAGACTGTATGGCAATGTTGAAGCTGAATACGTTGCACCTTCACTTGTCGGATGATACGGGCTGGAGACTGGAAATCAAGAAATATCCCCGGTTGACGCAGGTCGGTGCGTGGAGAGTGGACAGAGGAAACTTGCCGTTTTATGCCCGCCTGAATCAGCAGGAGGGAGAAAGGGCCACATTGGGCGGATTTTATACACAGGACGATATGGCGGAGATTGTGGCGTATGCCATGGACCGTCGGATTACGGTAATTCCGGAAATTGATGTGCCGGCTCATTCGTGTGCGGCACTGGCTGCTTATCCGGAGCTGGCATGTCCCGTAGTGAAAGACAAAATTACGGTTCTGCCCGGATTGGGAGGGCGTAATCCGGAGATGATTTATTGTGCCGGGAATGAAAAGGTCTTTACGTTCTTGCAGGATGTGATTGATGAGTTGTTGCAGTTGTTTCCTTCTCCTTATATTAATATGGGAGGAGACGAGGCAACCAAGACTTATTGGAAAGTGTGTCCGTTGTGCCAGAAAAGGATGCAGGAGGAACACTTGAAAGAGGTGGAGGATTTGCAAGGGTATTTTATGGGACGGTTGAACGATTATATCCGGAGCAAAGGACGTATGCTGATGGGTTGGGACGAACTGACTAACAGCCGACTGCCTGAGGGGGCTGTCATTTTGGGCTGGCAGGGACTCGGCAATGCGGCATTGAAGGCGGCGGATAAAGGGCTGGACTTCGTGATGACACCGGCTCGCATACTTTATCTGATCCGTTATCAGGGACCTCAGTGGTTTGAACCGCTGACTTATTTCGGGAATAATACGATGCGGGGAATATATGATTATGAACCTGTGCAAGCCGGTTGGAAGCCGGAATATGAGAAACATTTGCTGGGGGTGCAGGCTTCCATGTGGACGGAGTTTTGTTCCACTGCCACGGATGTGACTTATATGATATTCCCTCGTCTGGCGGCACTGGCCGAGGTGGCATGGTCGCCAAAGGGAACCAAAGACTGGGAGCACTTCCAGATGGGACTGGATAATTACCTGGCACATTTGGAGAAGAAAGGAGTGGTTTATGCCAAGTCGATGTTTAATATTCAGCATACGGTGATGCCTGAGAATGGAAAACTGCGGGTAACACTGGAATGTGAGCGTACGGACGTGAAAATACGCTATACGCTTGATGGAAAGGAACCAGACATGTATTCTCCTGTATATACGGAATCCTTAAGTTTGGAGAAGGGGACTACTTTGCGATGCGCTTCGTTCCGGCAAGATATGAGAGCCGGAGAAATCCTGACACTGTCGCTGTCGGGCAATAAGGCAACGGGAAAACCCGTACTGAGCGAGAACCCAAGGACTGCCTTGCTGACGAATGGGGTACGGGGGAGTCTGCGTCAGTCTGATTTTGAGTGGTGTACGTGGGATAATCTTTCATCGGCTACTTTTACGGTAGATTTGCAGAAGGTGGAACCTGTGCAGAAGGTGGTATTGGGGTGCCTGACGAATTATGGGATGGCAGTACATAAACCTAAGTATCTGAAAGTGGAAATTTCGGAAGATAATCGCTGCTTTACCCAAGTAGGACAACGCGATTTTTCGGAAGAGGATATCTTCAGAAACGGGAACTATGTGGAGGATGTGACTTTTACTTTCAATAAGCGGAAGGCCCGCTACGTACGGGTGACGGCAAAGGGTTTTGGGGTTTGTCCTTCCTATCATTATATGCGTCCCGGGCAGCCGGCACGTTATTATTTTGACGAAATACAAGTGGAATGAGAATGATAAATTTTAAATCTGATAGAATGAAGCATCTGATTGTATGTAGTGTGATGTGGCTGTGTGGATGGATGGTGGCTATGGCCCAAAGTGTTCCACAGGTGATTCCTGCGTTGCAGCAGTGGAAGCCGGCTAAAGGTAAACTGGTGTTGCCGGAATCGGGCAAGGTAATCGTTTCTTCTGACGAGGAGGAAGCATTAAAGCAAAGTGCCGAAATATTGGTACAGGACCTCAAGGAAATGTTCGGTTGGGATTACCGTGTGGTTGCCGGTAAGAAGGAAAAGGGAGCAGTGTTCCTGGCCTTGAGTAAACCGGATGAGACTTTGGGTGACGAAGGCTATCGAATGGATATCCGGAATGAAGTGACGATTGAAGCCCCGACTTCAAAGGGGGTGTTCTGGGGAACACGCACCCTGTTACAGATGATCCACAATCAGTCGGAAGGGCTGATGAAGGGCCGTGCTACGGACTTTCCCTTGTATCCCAACCGGGGATTCATGATTGACGTGGCCCGTAAGTTCTTTACGATGGATTATTTGCGAGATTATGTGAAGATTCTTTCGTTCTATAAATTAAATGAACTGCAAGTTCACTTGAATGACAACGGCTTTGTGGAGTTCTTTGGAAATGACTGGAACAAGACGTATGCGGCTTTCCGTCTGGAGAGTGAGCGCTATCCGGGACTGACAGCGAAAGACGGTTCTTATACGAAGGCGGAATTTCGGGATTTCCAGAAGATGGCGGCCTCGTACGGGGTCAATGTGATTCCGGAGATTGATGTGCCGGCACATTCCTTGGCTTTCACCCATTATAATCCCCGGTTGGCGGCGGATAATAAGGCATACGGAATGGATCACCTGGATTTGTATAAACAGGAAGTCTATGATTTTGTGGATTCTCTTTTCGATGAGTATCTGTCGGGAGAAGACCCGGTGTTTGTGGGACCGGAAGTGCATATCGGAACGGATGAATATAACCAGAAAGAAGCGGAGCAGTTCCGTCATTTTACGAATCATTATATGGATTTTGTATCCAAGTATGGCAAGACTCCTCGTTTGTGGGGAAGTCTGAACGTTATGAAAGGAGAAACACCTGTTGATTTGAAAGGGAAAGTGGTAAGTGCCTGGAATTATAACTGGATGGATGTGAATACCTGTCTGGAGGCTGGTGCAAAGGTGGTGAATCTTTGTGACGCACTGTTGTATCTGGTGCCGGCCGTAAATTATTATCATGATTTCTTGGACTATCAGTGGTTGTATGAATCGTGGATGCCCGAAATGATGAGGAAAGAAGATTCGAAGATGGCAAAACGTCATCCTAATTTTTTGGGAGCGATGATGGCTGTATGGAACGACCGCGTAGGCAATGGCATCAGCCAACAGGATGTGCATCTCCGTACCTTCCCAGCCTTGCAGGTAGTTTGTGAAAAGATGTGGAAAGGAGAAAATGTAGAGCAGGTGCCGTATGCGCAGTTTGAGGCGCTTTGTCAGTCTACTCCTGAAGCGCCGGGAGTCAACTTGCTGGCGAAGGTGCCCCAACGTACAAATCTGACGGAGACAGGCAAAGAAGTGGCGCTTTCGGGGACGGATACGCTTACCACTTCGATCGATGAAATCGGTTATCCTTATGCCGTGGAGTTTGAGATTTGTCCGGATGCTGTTCCGAATGTGGATGCCATTCTTTTCAAAGGACCTCATTCGGAGTTTGTGACCAATTGGCAAAATACGGGTAAGTTCGCTTTCCGTCGTGACGGGTATGAGTTTGTGTTCCATGCCTATCGTTTGCCTGTCGGCAAGTGGACAAAGGTACGGGTAGAAGGAGACGCAAAAGGGACTTCCTTGTTTGTAGACGGACAACTTCAGGAAAGACTGGAAGGACGTGTAGGAGAAGCATTCAATGCTAGAAGTCAGAGAAAGGACCGTATATGGTATCAGGAAACCTTGATATTCCCCCTGAAACAGTTGGGCGATGTCCACATGGGATTCAAGGGAAAAGTAAAGAATTTAATATGTATTCCACTTAAAAAATAGTACGATTCTATGGTGAAATTTTATCATTTTATGCTCATTGTGGGACTGTTGATTGGGACCACGATGAACGTATGTGCACAAAGCAGATACGATAAGCACAAGTTGTATCATGTATCACCTTCCAGTGCTTTGAACAAAGCATTGGGATATGAGGCTGATGCGTCGTCTGTCATATTGAAGTCTTTGAGTCAGACCGACCAGGGGCAGCAATGGAGTATTGACGAACTGTCGGGAAGTTTCCGGTTGGTAAACGTGTTTGACAACAAAGCCTTGCGCGCAGATGTAGACCATAAGGTGCTTGCAGTAGCAGAAGTCAATGGAAGTGACGAGGCGCAGTTATGGACTATACAGAAGGCAGATAAGTTTGTACGGTTGGTGCCGGCCAATACGCCTTCCTTGATGTTGGTGTGCCAGAACGGACGCTTGACACTGGCCGACCGGAAGAAGGTGGAGAAGATGGAAACTTCACTGTTTCAGATACAGGTGAGCAGTATGCCGATGCCGGAAGGAACGGGGATGGCAGCACGCGAAAAGGTATATTGGGAGGATGAGACCCGTTTCGAAGAGAATAAGGAAGCCGGTCATGCCACGTATATGCCTTATCCTTCTGAAAAGGATATGTTGAGCGACAAGGCGTTTTACGACCGTCCTTGGGAAGAGGTGCATAACCCAGCTTATATGTTGTTGAACGGTACATGGGCATTTCATTGGGTGCCGGAGCCTTCTCAGCGTCCACAGGATTTTTATAAGGAAGACTTTGATATTTCCGGTTGGGACAGTATACCGGTGCCGTCTAACTGGGAAATGCAGGGGTATGACCGTCCGATTTATGCGAATGTAGAATATCCGCATGCCAATACGCCGCCTTATATCCAGGCCCGTAAAGGTTTTAATGATGGAGGGAAGAATTATGGTATCAATCCGGTCGGTTCGTATGTGCGTACTTTCAAGCTGCCGGAGGGATGGAACGGAAAACGTACGTTCATCCATTTTGGGGGTATCTACAGTGCTGCTTTCGTGTATTTGAACGGAAAGTATGTGGGATATTCACAGGGCTCTAACAACGTAGCCGAGTTTGATTTGACCCCGTATTTGAAAGCAGGTGAGAACCGGCTGGCGGTACAGGTGTTCCGCTGGTGTGACGGCTCGTATCTGGAATGTCAGGATATGTTCCGCATGAGTGGTATTTTCCGGGATGTGTATTTATATAATGTACCGAAGGTAAGCGTACGCGACCATTACATCACTTGTTTGCTGGATAAAGAAAAAAGCTACGAAAGCGGTACCATGAACGTGAAACTGTCGTTGGACAACCGTGACAAGCTGAAGGGAAGCAAGAACCTGCTGGTTCGTCTGCTGGATCCGGAAGGCCGTAAGGTGGCCGAATCGGAGGTGGCTGTGAAATATGCGCCTTCTTCTCCGGTGAGTGTGGCCAATGTGTCGTTCGATTTGTCGGGTCTGTCATTATGGACGGCAGAGACTCCTTCGTTGTACACGGTACAGGTGATACAGCGTCAGGGCGGCAAAGACGAAATGGCGTTTTCTACGAAATATGGTTTCCGAAACATTGAAGTGAAAGGTTCCTTGTTGTACCTGAACGGGAAGCGGGTGTTCTTCAAGGGAACGAACCGTCATGATACGCATCCGATGTATGGACGGGCGGTGACTACCGAATCGATGCTGTGGGATGTGCTGACCATGAAGCGGAATAATATCAATACCATCCGTACGTCGCATTATCCGAATGCGGCCAAGATGTATGCCATGTTCGACTATTATGGCTTGTACACTATGGATGAGGCTGACTTGGAAGACCATGCCAACCAGTCCATCAGTGACATGGTATCGTGGATACCGGCGTTTGTAGACCGTATTGACCGGATGGTGTTGCGCGACCGTAATCATCCGAGCGTCATTTTCTGGAGTCTGGGTAATGAGGCTGGAGGCGGTGAGAACTTCCGTGACTGTTATGCAGCTGCCAAAAAACTGGACAGCCGTCCGGTGCATTATGAAGGTACACGCGACGGAAAATCATACGGAGGTAACCGTTTCAGCGATTTCTATTCCAAGATGTATCCAAGCATGGACTGGATGGATGAACACGTGAGTGCATTCGAAAAACCTCTCTTTGTTTGTGAATATGCGCACGCCATGGGAAATGCCATCGGTAACCTGAAAGAATATTGGGAAAGTATTGAAGGCAGTAAGGCTACGATTGGAGGAGCCATCTGGGATTGGATAGACCAGGCGATTTACGAACCTCATGAAATGAAGAAAGGGATTTATCGCTTGCATACAGGGTATGACTTCCCGGGCCCGCACCAAGGTAACTTCTGTTCAAACGGTATCGTCCCGGCCACACGGGAAGAATCACCGAAGCTGAAGGAAGTGAAAGCCATTTATCAGTATGTAGGCTTCAAGTGTCTGGGTATGGATGCGGCACATAATGTAGCCAATATCCAGGTGACCAATAAATATGCGTTCCTGCCGTTGAACGGATTCGATTTGAAGTGGGAGACGGTAAAGAATGGAGAGATTGTGGGAGCTGACAGCTTGAAACTGGATGCGGTTCTTCCGGGCGATTCTGTGGCTCTCAGCCTGAAGCTGGCAGGTGTCAGTCTGTCGAATGCACAGAAGAATGGCGACGAGGTGATGGTAAATCTGCATGTGCGGATGTTGTCGCCTACCGTATGGGCAGAAGCAGGACATGAGGTGGCTTCCCGTCAGTTTGAACTGACTGAACGGGCAGCATTGCCGGAACTGGCTGCGAAGAAAAAGAAAAACAACTGGGACATTCGGGAAGATGAAAAGCAGGTTTCAGTGGCGAATGAAAAGGTACGTGCCGTATTCGACAAGGCTACAGGCCAGCTGACCCAGTTGTCTATGGGCGGTAAAGATATCATCAGCCACAACGGTGGTTTCCTGTACGACAATCATCGCTGGATTGAGAATGACATGTTCAAGGAACTGGCCAACGGACTGGATGCGGCCGGCACATGCGAAGTGAGCACGGAAAAGGGAAAGGTACAGGTTCGTACTTCCCGTGGAGGCTCTTTGTGTACTACCAACATTGTGTACACTTTCACTCCGGACGGTGTGTTGGATATGGATGTACGCTTCTCTCCGCAGACTGCCAATTTGCGCCGTTGCGGACTGGTATGCTTGCTGGATTCTACGCTGACGCAGGTAAATTACTACGCACATGGTCCTTGGGAAAACTACGTAGACCGGAAGGATGCTTGTCCGGTGGGCCGTTACACTACTACGGTAGACGAGATGGGCGGAAAGTATGTCAAACCGCAATCCATGGGCAACCGGGAAGGCTTGCGCAGTCTGGATTTGACCGACATGTCCGGTAAAGGTATTCGTATCCAGACGCAGGGCAATGTGTCGTTCTCTGCGTTGCGTTACACGGACGAGGACTTGATGAACTGCAAGCATACCTGGGAGCTGGAGAAACGCCCTTACGTGGTGTTGCACCTGGATGCCGCACTTCGGGGACTGGGTAACGCAAGCTGCGGTCCGGAGACCATGCTGAAATATCAGATTCCGCAGAAACCGATGAGTTATAAACTTCGTATTTCCGCTTTATAAATCAGAATAACCTAGAAATAATATGAATAAACTTTATCCTCTGGCCGGTATGGTAACCCTATCGGCTGTGACCACCGCCTGTCAACAGGCTGACAAGCAAGAGAAGAAGCAATACAACATTGTGTACATCATGACCGATGATCATACGGCGCAGATGATGAGCTGTTATGACACGCGCTATATGGAAACCCCCAATCTGGACCGGATTGCAAACGAAGGTGTGCGTTTTACCAACAGTTTTGTGGCCAACTCGCTGAGTGGTCCCAGTCGGGCTTGTATGCTTACTGGAAAACATTCTTGCGGCAACAAGTTCTATGATAATACGACTTGTGTGTTCGACAGTGCACAGCAGACGTTCCCGAAGCTTTTGCGTAAGGCCGGTTATCAGACAGCCATTATTGGGAAATGGCACCTGGAAAGTTTGCCTTCTGGCTTCGATTACTGGGAAATAGTGCCGGGGCAGGGGGATTATTACAATCCGGACTTCATCACTCAGGAGAATGATACTATTCAGAAACATGGGTATATCACCAACCTGATTACGGACGATGCCATCGATTGGCTGGAGCATAAACGGGATGAGAAGAAGCCTTTCTGTCTGATGATTCACCATAAGGCGATTCACCGAAACTGGATGGCGGATACCTGCAACCTGGCCTTGTATGAAGACAAGACTTTTCCGTTGCCGGATAATTTCTTTGATGATTATGAAGGGCGTGAAGCAGCTGCGGCACAGGAAATGAGCATCGTAAAGGACATGGACATGATTTATGACCTGAAGATGCTTCGCCCGGACAAGGATTCCCGTTTAAAAAGCCTGTATGAGAAATACCTGGGACGCTTAGACAGTGCGCAGCGTGCGGCCTGGGATAAATTCTACGGTCCGATTATCGAAGATTTCTATAAAAAGAATCCTAAAGGAAAGGATCTGGCCAACTGGAAGTTCCAGCGTTACATGCGCGACTACATGAAGACGGTCAAATCACTGGATGACAATGTGGGTCGTGTGTTGGATTACCTGAAAGAAAAAGGGCTGTTGGAAAACACGTTGGTGGTCTATACTTCCGACCAAGGTTTCTATATGGGCGAACATGGCTGGTTCGACAAGCGCTTCATGTACGAAGAATCCATGCATACCCCGTTGATTATGCGTCTGCCGGAAGGCTTTACCCGCAAGGGAGACATTACGGAAATGGTGCAGAATATCGACTATGCACCTACTTTCCTGGAATTGGCGGGAGTGGAAGTTCCGTCGGACATGCACGGAGTCTCTTTGCTGCCTTTATTAAAAGGAGAGCATCCGAAAGACTGGCGCAAGGCTTTGTATTACCATTTCTACGAGTATCCGGCCGAACACATGGTGAAACGGCATTACGGAGTACGTACAGACCGTTACAAGCTGATTCATTTCTATAATGATATTGATACATGGGAGCTGTATGACTTGCAGGAAGACCCGCACGAAATGCACAACTTGTATGGTCAGAAAGAATATGAGGGAATCGTGACGGAACTGAAGGCGGAAATGGCTAAACTGCAAGAGCAGTACAATGACCCGGTACGTTTTTCTCCGGATCGTGACAAAGAATAATCTTTAAAGTTTGGATAAAAAAAGATGCCCGGACGGCTTGTGAGGAGCAGTCCGGGCATCTTTTTTAGGTATAGGAGTGATTTATTTCAGGAATTTCGCTTCGTTTTCGGCACCTATCTTTTTGATGGCTTGCTGGAAAGCGATGAATCCTCCACCCAGTACCCGGTTGCCTTCGTAGAACACAGCCGACTGGCCGGGAGTGATGGCGGAGGCCTCTTGTTGGAAGCGGACCAGCAGTTGTCCGTTCTCCAGCAGAATTACCTGGCAAGGAATCGACCGGCTACGGTAGCGGATACGCACAGCCAGGTCCTTACAACTGAGCAGCTCGTCCAGACTGGCCACATTATAATCCTCTACTAGCATATACTGGGTCTTGAGCTGGTCGGCATCTCCCAGCATGACTGTGTTTTTGGCCGGATTGATTTTCAATACGTATGCCGGTTTTCCCAAGGCGATTTCCAATCCTTTCCGCTGTCCGATGGTGTAGTAGGCGAAACCTTTGTGCTGTCCCAGTTTCAGCCCTTTGCTGTCGACAAACCATCCCGGACCGATTCTTTCGTCAATGTCGGGGCAATGTTCTTTCAGAAATTCCCGGTAGTCTTTTTCGATGAAGCAGATTTCCATGCTTTCTCCTCCACGGGCTTTGGCCTCGAAACCTTTTGAGGCGAGGTAATCGCGTACGCTGGCCTTCGTCATGCCGCCAAGAGGGAACATCATCCGTTTCAAAATTTCTTGCGGCAGTTTCCATAGAAAATACGACTGGTCTTTCAGGGGGTCGTCGCCGGTCAGGATGTAGCGATAACCATTGATATCTTTTAACTGGCAGTAATGTCCCGTGGCAATCCAGGCACAATTGCACCGGTCGGCCCATTCACAGAGAATCCGTTCCTTGAACAAGGGATTGCACATTACACAAGGGTTGGGGGTACGTCCCCGCATGTATTCATCGATGAAATACTGCACAATGACCTGACGGAACTCAGTCCGTACATCGGCCACATGGTGTTCGATGCCCAGACGGGCAGCCAGCTGTTGTGCCTCAATCACTTCATTGGGCCGGTCGTTTCCTGGGGTAAAATGAGACGCGACATCCCAGGTACGCATGGTCACGCCTACTACCTCATATCCTTGTTCCTGCAGCATGATGCAGGCAGCCGAACTGTCGATGCCTCCACTCATGCCGACCAAAACTCTTTTTTCTCTTTCTTTCATGTAAACGGTGGGTTGAGATTAGAAAAACAATTCCGGTTGACGGCGGGTACTGCACTTTTCGTGGAGGATGGCCGCAAACGGGGTACTGAACTTACGGGCCTCGTTCGGACAATATTTCACGCAGGCACAACATTTGATGCATCTATGGATGTCCGTTTCAATGCCAGTCTGGTCTGCATTGAATTGAATGGCATGGGTGGGGCAGACTTCGATACATTCTCTACAAGCGAAACAGCTCTCTGTACAGGTGGGGCATGCAGGGGCACCCGGTGTCCATGGTTTATAGGGAAAGTTTCCTTTGACGGCCAGTTCGGGAATCGGAGCGTTGGTTGTGTGCAGGCGGTTCCATTTATCCAGGCTAGTTTTACCAAATTCGCGAGCCTGCTGCAGGTCGTCCGTGTCCGGTCGTCCGGCGGCAATGGGCAGTTCGGGCGTGCTGTAACTGTGCTCTCCAATGAAGGCTCCGGCAGTGAGAGGCATGAAGCCCAGGCTGATGGCTGTATCCCGAAGTTCCAACAAAGCGTCTTCATAATCCCGGTTGCCATATACGACCACGAGAATCGCAGGAGCCCCGTTCCCTTTAAGACGTTGCAAGCGTTGAAGTGCGAGAGCGGGTACACGTCCGCCGTACACCGGGGTTACAATGACGCACAATTCTCCTTCCATCTCGATTGGAGAGGAAGATTCATCCAAGGTCAGGTCGGTTTCCATTCTTCTTCCCATTCCGATACCTTCCCCGATGGCCCGTGCGATTTGAGCCGAGGTGTGGGTGGGGGAGAAAAAAATCAGTCGGTTTCCATTCAGTGGGGTAGTGGTTGATGTCATAAGTTCAATCTGTCAATTTTTGTAGCAGACAAAAATACAATATATAAACGAAATTCGGGATTCTTCATCGGGGATTCTTCTTTTATTCGTACTTTTGTGACCAGACTTTTAGACGAATTTATGGAAGAACAGTTTGATATACGCGATTACAAACCAACCGGAAAGGAGCGTGACTTTGAAAACGCCCTTCGTCCACTCCAGTTTGAGGACTTCAGCGGGCAGGACAAGGTGGTGGACAATCTGCGCATCTTTGTAAAAGCGGCACGGCTTCGGGCGGAAGCGCTCGACCACGTATTGCTTCACGGTCCTCCCGGACTGGGGAAAACCACACTGAGTAATATCATTGCCAACGAACTGGGGGTAGGGTTCAAGGTGACGTCTGGCCCGGTACTCGATAAACCGGGTGATTTGGCTGGGGTACTGACCAGTCTGGAGCCTAACGACGTGTTGTTCATCGACGAGATTCACCGGCTGAGCCCGGTAGTGGAGGAGTACCTGTACTCGGCTATGGAGGACTACCGCATCGACATTATGATTGACAAAGGCCCTTCGGCCCGTAGCATCCAGATAGACCTGAACCCGTTCACCCTGGTGGGAGCCACGACCCGCAGTGGATTGCTGACAGCTCCGCTTCGTGCCCGTTTTGGTATCAACCTCCATTTGGAATATTACGATGATTCCATTCTGACGCGCATCATCTTGCGTTCGGCACGTATTCTGGATGTGCCTTGCGATATGGATGCAGCGGGAGAAATCGCTTCCCGCAGCCGGGGAACCCCGCGTATTGCCAATGCCCTGTTGAGGCGTGTGCGCGACTTTGCGCAGGTGAAAGGTTCGGGACGGATTGACGTGGAGATTGCCCGTTTTGCACTGGAAGCCTTGAACATTGACCAATATGGACTGGATGAGATAGACAACAAAATTCTGTGTACACTCATCGACAAGTTCAAGGGAGGTCCGGTGGGACTGACTACCATTGCCACTGCCCTGGGAGAAGATCCCGGTACTTTGGAAGAAGTGTATGAGCCCTTCCTGATAAAAGAAGGATTCCTGAAACGTACACCCCGAGGTCGTGAGGTGACCGAACTGGCATATAAACATTTAGGAAAAAGTAAATATAACAGTGAAAAGACCCTGTTTGATTAATTAAGTATTATGGCCGGAATAAAATCTTTGGCAAAGGATACTGCCATTTATGGGCTGAGCAGTATCGTCGGACGTTTTTTGAATTATTTGCTGGTACCTCTCTATACGGCAGTGCTCCCTGCCGCTTCCGGGGGATATGGGGTGGTATCGAATGTATATGCTTATACGGCACTGATTCTGGTGTTGCTGACTTTTGGCATGGAGACGGGATTCTTCCGTTTCGCCAACAAGTCGGACGAGGATGCCGGGAAGGTGTATGCCAACTCCCTGCTGTTTGTGGGAGGACTTTCGTTGCTGTTTGTCGTGCTGTGCATGGTTTTCCTGCATCCGCTTTCTGCCTTGCTGGAATACCCGGATCATCCGGATTACATTGCCATGATGGTATGTGTGGTGGCACTCGATTCTTTCCAGTGCATACCCTTTGCTTATCTGCGTTATAAGAAACGCCCTATCAAGTTCGCTTCCATCAAGTTGCTGAACATTGTGGGAAACATTCTGTTGAACCTCTTTTTCCTGCTCGTCTGTCCGTGGCTGAATGTCCATGCTCCAGAGACGGTAAACTGGTTCTATAATCCGGACTATCTGGTGGGTTACATCTTCGTGTCCAACCTGATTATGTCGGCCTTGCAGATGTTTTTCTTTATTCCGGAACTGCGCGGGGTATCCTATCGCATGGACAAGGTGCTGATGAAGCGCATGGTAAACTATTCTTTCCCGATATTGATATTTGGGCTGGTAGGTATCCTGAACCAGACGGTCGACAAGATGATTTATCCTTATCTGTTCGACGACCGTTCGGAAGGGTTGGTGCAGCTGGGTATATACAGTGCCACGAGTAAGGTGGCGCTGGTCATGGCGATGTTCACACAGGCTTTCCGCTATGCTTACGAACCGTTCGTCTTTGGCAAGAACAAGGATGCAGACAGTAAGAAAGTCTACTCTTCGGCGATGAAGTTCTTCTTTATTTTCTCTTTACTGGCCTTTCTGGCGGTGATGGGCTACATGGATATCCTGAAATACATGGTGGCTTCCGACTATTGGGAGGGATTGAGCGTAGTGGCTATCGTCATGCTGGCCGAGATTTTCAAGGGCATCTATTTTAATCTTTCTTTCTGGTACAAACTGACCGATGAAACCTACTGGGGTGCTTATTTTTCCTTGATTGGCTGTGTCGTGATTCTGGGGCTGAATATCTGGCTGGTACCGACCTATGGATATGTGGCCTCTGCTTGGGCTTCAGTGGCAGGCTACGGAGTGATTACCTTGCTGTCTTATTTCATCGGACAGAAAAAGTATCCGGTGAGTTACCCTTTGAAGGATATGACACTTTATCTGATTGTCGCTGTGGTACTCTATATGCTCTCACAAGAAACACCGATTGCGAACCTTTGGTTGCGTTTGGCTTACCGCACAATATTAATATTGGTGTTTATTGCGTTTATTATCAAAAAAGACTTACCTTTAAGGACTTTACCTTTTGTCGGCCGTTTCTTCCGGTAACAGGCAAGAGGAGTAACTTATCAAGTAACCAAATCGGGCTGTTATGGAACTAGGGAACAAACGAAAATTTCTGCTTCGTAAATTTTTCAATGAATATCTGGACTTGAACCGGAGCAAAGAGGATGAGCAGCTGACCGTGGAAACCATCCGCAACGGGGTGGAGTTTAAGGGAACCAACTTGTGGGTTCTGATTTTTGCCACGTTCATCGCTTCATTGGGTTTGAATGTCAATTCTACGGCTGTCATCATCGGTGCCATGCTGATATCCCCATTGATGGGACCTATCATGGGAGTCGGACTTTCCATCGGCTTGAACGATTTTGAGCTGATGAAACGTTCCTTGAAAAGCTATCTGGTGGCCACGTTGTTCAGTGTCACTACTGCCACAATTTATTTTGCCTTTACTCCGTTGGATGAAGTGCAGTCGGAATTGCTGGCCCGTACGTCGCCCACTATCTACGACGTATTCATTGCTTTGGTCGGCGGGTTGGCCGGTATTGTGGCTTTGGCTACCAAAGAGAAGGGAAATGTGATTCCGGGCGTAGCCATTGCTACGGCGTTGATGCCCCCTTTGTGTACGGCTGGGTTCGGGCTGGCTACAGGGAACCTGTTGTATTTTCTGGGAGCTTTCTATTTGTATTTCATCAATTCCGTTTTTATCAGTCTGGCCACTTACATCGGGGTGCGTGTGATGCATTTCCAACGCAAGCAGTTTGTGGACAAGGCCCGTGAGAAACTGGTGAAGCGCTATATTATCTGGATAACGGTAGGTACCATGTGTCCGGCTGTATACCTTACCTATAACATTGTGCGGGAAACCTTCTATCAGACCTCTGCCAGTCATTTTATTACCGAGGAGCTGCAGTTCCCCGATTCTCAAATCCTGAGCCGTGAAGTTTCGTACGACAAGCGGGAGATAAAGGTCGTATTGATTGGCAAGGAAGTGTCGAAGGAGCAGATTGCCGCCGCACAGCACCGTTTGCCCGATTATAACCTGGCCAAGACCAATCTGGTGGTATTCCAGGGTATGGGAGACGGTAATGCTGTAGACATCAGTAACATCAAGTCGATGGTAATGGAAGACTTTTATCGGAACAGTGAGAAGCGTTTGAAGGAACAAGAGGCAGCGATTGACACCTTGCATAAACAGCTGGCTGATTTCTCTGGCTCGGATTGGCTGGGAAAGCAGCTGGGGCAGGAAATCAAGGTTCTTTTCCCGGAAATCAAGACCTTGTCCGTTTCCAAGAGTCTGCGCTTGTCTGTGGATAGTTCCTGTGTCGATACACTGACATACGCGATTATCGACTGTCAGCGGGTGCCCGACCAGAAAAGTAAGGAAAAAATAGTGAAATGGCTGAAAGCCAAGACGGGAGACACCCATTTGAGACTGATTGTAGAATAACGGGTGAGGGGGTAAAAAAAACGTAAATACGTTTGAGTTGAAGCGCATTTACGTTTTTGGGAAGGCTTTTGATGCCTTATTTTACTTTCTGTATATTCCGGATAGAAGTGACTTCTGTGGCTTGAGGATTAGTGGCTTTTCGGGTACAATAGTCGAACTCGGCCGATTTTTCTCCACTAAATGAATTCCATTTCAAGGTCAGTTTCACGGTCTTTCCCTGTGTATCGGGCAGTCCGTCCAGCTTGAACGCAACCAGTCCGTCTCCCATTCTTCCGTTTATGTCGCCAAAGGCGTTATGGCAGAATTCCACTTCATAGGCGTTATCCGGATTTTGTGTACTGATTAAGTTTACAAAATGCGGTTGGCCGTTTCCCCATCGGGTAGCGAAACGAAGTGTCAGGTATCCGTCTTCCGCGATTGTGACCCAGTCGTTGAGGATTTCTACCGGATCGTTTCCGTACGTTTCAAGGTTTGCTTCTTCTCCCAAGTTCGGCGCCATCGGTTTCGTCAGAATGCTGTCAATCCAGTTGACGAAGACCGCTTTGTCGTATTCTTGTGGAGCTTCCTTCGAAAAGTCAAAATTGGTCAGTGCTCTGACTTCTTTGTCACCAAAAGGAGAGGTGATCATGTTTACTGGGCGTAGGGTTGTACTGTCGTCGAGTTGCAGGTAGGGGGTATTGTCGGCACTCAGTTTTACGGTGACCAATGCGTTGGCATAATAATGTGAAAGGTAGAAATCATTGTCATCATTCTGGCAAGACTGGAGTCCCATAGTGAAGCATACACCCATTATGAACATGAAACCCTTGTAGATAAGCGATAGCGTTTTCATAATGCATTCTTTTAAGTTATTTCTTTTGTCATTTTATGTATAAAATGCATAATACGCTGGATTCCTGCACGTCAAATAGTTAAATGGTGTTGCATTTTACAATGGTGCATAAAAAAAGCAGCTACGGAATCCGTAACTGCCTACAACTGAGAGTGGACCAGCCTGGGCTTGAACCAGGGACCTCCAGATTATGAGTCTGTTGCTCTAACCAACTGAGCTACAAGTCCGAAATCCAAATAAAGGTTTGGAAATGCGGTACAAAAGTAATGGTTTGGCATGAAATCTGCAACATTTGGCTAGAAAAAAATGATAAAAAAAACTAATGGGAAAGATGCATTCAATATATATTGTATTTTTGCAGATATTAATTTTTAACTTTTAGACGTATGTCACAAAATATGCATGACTCTCATTTCAAGGGATTAACCGATCAGGAAGTCCTTCAAAATCGTCAAAAATATGGGACTAACTTGTTGACCCCTCCTAAACGTCCTTCCATTTTTAAACTTTACTTGGAAAAGTTTCAAGATCCGGTAATCAAGATTTTGTTGGTGGCCGCGGCCTTTTCTTTATTGATTTCTGTGATTGAAAATGAATATGCCGAGACCATCGGTATCTTTTTTGCTATCTTTCTGGCTACGGGAATCGGGTTTTATTTTGAATATGATGCTAACAAGAAGTTCGATTTGCTGAATGCCGTGGGAGAGGAAACGCCGGTGATGGTGATTCGTAACGGGAAGGTACATGAAATTCCCAGAAAAGATGTGGTAGTGGGAGATATTGTCATTCTGAATACGGGTGATGAAATTCCGGCGGATGGAACGTTGTTGGAGGCGGTGTCACTGCAAGTGAATGAATCCAGTCTGACGGGTGAGCTGATGGTCAATAAGACGACGGATGAAGCACATTTTGATGATGAAGCCACTTATCCGTCGAATACGGTGATGCGTGGAACGACAGTGACAGACGGTCATGGGGTGATGCAGGTGGAGAAAGTCGGTGATGCGACTGAAATCGGTAAGGTGGCACGCCAGGCTACGGAACAGAGTCAGGAACAGACACCTTTGAACCTGCAGCTCACGAAACTGGCTAATCTGATAGGAAAAGCCGGCTTTACGATTGCGATATTGACTTTCGTCATTTTTACCGCAAAAGATTTGTATGCATATCTGAGTATGACAGAAGTGACCGACTGGCATCAGTGGTTGGTCATCGCGCAGATAGTATTGAAATATTTTATGATGGCCGTGACTCTGATTGTGGTAGCTGTACCCGAAGGGTTGCCGATGAGTGTGACGCTGAGTCTGGCATTGAATATGCGCCGTATGCTAAAAACCAATAACCTAGTTCGCAAGATGCATGCTTGCGAAACCATGGGAGCGATTACGGTGATTTGTACGGATAAGACGGGTACGCTTACACAGAACCTGATGCAGGTGTATGATGCACAACTGGATGAGAATCAGAAAGATTTGATAGCCGAAGGAATTGCAACCAATTCGACTGCCTTTTTGGAGGAAAAAGAAGATGGAAAACCGTCGGGCGTAGGAAATCCTACAGAAGTGGCTTTGCTGCTTTGGCTGAACGGACAAGGACAGGATTACATTGCTTTGAGAAATCAGGCGAAGGTGGTCAGTCAGCTGACTTTCTCCACGGAAAGAAAATATATGGCTACGCTGGTAGATTCTGCCGTACGGAAAGTCCGTATTCTGTATGTGAAGGGTGCTCCTGAAATTGTGATGGGAAAATGCGGGATGGATGAAAGTCGGATACAACAGTATAACGCACAGCTTCTGGCCTATCAGAACCAGGCCATGCGTACTTTGGGAGTAGCCTATAAGGTGATATCGGAAGGTGCCGGCACGGATTGTGCGGAACTGGTGAAAGAAGGCGGGTTGACTTTTTTAGGTATCTTTGCCATCAGCGACCCGATTCGTCCCGACGTGCCGGATGCGGTAAAGAAATGCCAGTCTGCCGGTATTCGGGTGAAAATTGTGACGGGAGATACACCGGGTACAGCCACGGAAATTGCCCGTCAGATAGGTCTGTGGACTCCGGAAGATACAGAACGAAACCGGATTACGGGAGTAGAATTTGCCGCCTTGAGTGATGAGGAAGCATTGGAAAGAGTGGTTGATTTGAAAGTAATGAGCCGTGCGCGTCCGATGGACAAGCAGCGTCTGGTACAGTTGCTTCAGCAGAAAGGTGAAGTAGTGGCCGTGACGGGAGATGGTACGAACGATGCGCCGGCATTGAATCATGCGCAAGTAGGCCTTTCCATGGGTACGGGTACATCGGTTGCGAAAGAGGCCAGTGATATCACGTTGCTGGATGATTCTTTCCACAGCATCGCTACTGCCGTGATGTGGGGGCGTTCACTGTATAAAAACATCCAGCGTTTTATTGTCTTCCAGCTGACCATTAATGTGGTGGCTCTGCTTAGTGTGTTATTGGGTGCTTTCCTGGGTACGGCGCTTCCTTTGACGGTGACTCAGATGCTGTGGGTGAACCTGATTATGGATACCTTTGCAGCCATGGCATTGGCTTCTATTTCTCCGAGCATGGATGTCATGAACGAGAAGCCTCGTAAACGTACTGACTTTATCATTACTCCGGCCATGCGGAAAAATATTTTTGGGGTAGGGGCTGCTTTCCTTCTTATTCTGATGGGACTGCTTTCCTTCTTCAATAATATGCCAGGTGGAATGGATGTGCATCATCTGACCATTTTCTTTACGATTTTTGTGATGTTGCAATTCTGGAATCTGTTCAATGCCAGTGTATTCGGAACCAATCATTCTATATTCAAGGATGCCAGTCATGCAATGGGCATGTTGGGTGTGGCTTTAATCATCTTGGTTGGGCAATTCATTATTGTGACCGTAGGAGGAAAAGTGTTCCGGACAGAGCCTTTGTCTGTGATGGAATGGGTTTATATCATTGCCGGAACGTCTTTGGTACTTTGGGTTGGTGAAGTTTGGCGAGGAATCAAGCGGGTAGCGCAAAAAAATAAATAAATGAGTCGATTTAAAAATATCATATTTGATTTAGGTGGTGTACTTTTGGACCTGGATGTAGCCGGGTGTATGGAGGAACTGGAACAAATTGGCTTGCACAAAGTCCGGGAGTGGATGACGGGTACCAATGAATCTGGTTTCTTCAAAGATTATGAGGCGGGTATGCTGACCACTGTTCAGTTTCGGGAGCACATCGGTCAATGGACCGGTTGTTCTCTTCCAGATGCGGAAATTGATAGAATCTGGAACCGTATGCTGAAAGATATTCCGGCACATAAACTTGATTTGTTGTGGAAGTTGAGAAAAGATTATATTTTATATTTGTTGAGTAATACGAACGAGTTGCATTGGCAGGAATGTACCGGTAAGTTTGCGTACAAAGGCAGGCAGGTGCAGGACTATTTCGCCCGTATTTTCCTCTCTTTCCAGATGCATCTGGTAAAACCTGATACGGAAATTTTCCGGAAAGTGCTGAAAGAAGCCGGGTTGATGGCGGAGGAAACCCTTTTTGTGGATGATTCGGAGGTGAATTGTCGGGCTGCCGCTTCTTTGGGAATAAATGTGTTTCATTATATTCCTGGTGATGATTTAGCTGTGCAACTTCAAAAAATCATTGAATAAGAATGGAAATAGTTACGGATGCTACCGCCACCAATCTTCCAGCCTGCGTAGCGACGATAGGTTGTTTTGATGGCGTACACAGAGGACATCAATATCTGATTGAACAGGTTCATAATATAGCGAAAGCAGAAGGTCTTGCTTCTTGCTTGATTACGTTCACACGTCATCCGCGGCAGGTGTTGGATGCCAACTACCAGCCTCGTTTGCTTACATGTTTGTCGCAGAAGATAGAATGTTTCGAACAGACTCCCATAGAATATTGCGTGTTGTTGCCTTTTACTAAGGAACTGTCTTTACTCTCGGCCCGTGAGTTTATGACTATTTTGCATGACGTGTACCACGTACAGACACTTTTTGTAGGGTATGACCATCATTTTGGCCATGGAAAGGGAGAAGGTTACCAGGAATATTGCCGGTACGGACAAGAGCTAGGGATGCGGGTCATGCAGTCTAAGGCATTGGTAGAAGAAGGTGTTTCCATCAGCTCTACCTTGATTCGCTCATGTCTGGCGGAGGGAAATGTGAAACAGGCTAACTTGTATTTGGGATATAATTATTATCTGAACGGCAGGGTAGTGGATGGCCGCAAGCTAGGACGTACACTTGGTTTTCCGACAGCCAATCTTCAACCCTTGTGTACTGATAAATTGCTTCCTGCGACAGGCGTGTATGCGGTTTATGTGTATGTGGGGAAGGAGCGTTATGCCGGTATGTTGAATATTGGAAGCTGCCCTACAGTAAATGAAGACAATCAGACTGTAAGTATAGAAGTGCATATCTTGAACTTTTTAGGTGACATTTATGAGGAACTGATTAAGGTGGAGTTTGTGGATTATGTACGTCCGGAAGTGAAATTTGAAAATGTAGAGGAGCTGACTCGGCAGTTGCAACGCGACCGGGTGGCAGTGAAAAATCTTTTGAATCTAAAGGATTAAACTGTTGGGCTGCATCTGATTTGTCCGTATCTTTGCAGCAAATTAGATAATTGAATTGATGAAAACATTTGAAGAACTTGGCGTTTCGCCCGAAATACGTAAAGCAATCGGGGAGATGGGGTATGAGAACCCCATGCCGGTGCAAGAAGAAGTAATCCCGTATTTGTTGGGGAACGGCAATGATGTAGTGGCTCTGGCACAGACCGGAACCGGAAAAACAGCCGCATTTGGTCTGCCGCTGATTCAGAAAATTGATGTGAAAAATTGTGTACCCCAGGCCTTGGTGCTTTGTCCTACACGTGAGCTTTGTCTGCAGATTGCAGGTGACTTGACAGATTATTCAAAGTATATTACCGACTTAAAAATTTTGCCTGTCTATGGAGGCTCTTCCATCGACAGCCAGATTCGTAGTCTGAAACGGGGGGTACATATCATCGTGGCTACTCCGGGGCGTCTGATTGATTTGATGGAGCGTAGGGTAGCTCAGCTGGAGACGGTTCGTGACGTGGTGATGGACGAAGCCGACGAAATGCTGAATATGGGTTTCACAGACAGTATCAATACTATTCTTGAAAATATACCTAAAGATAGAAATACGTTGATGTTTTCGGCTACAATGAGTCCGGAAATCAGTCGTATCGCAAAAACTTACCTTCATAACGCCAAAGAAATTACGATAGGAACCAAAAATGAAGGCAGTAAAAATGTGAATCATGTGGCCTATATTGTGCATGCAAAGGATAAGTATCTGGCCTTGAAACGGGTGGTAGACTTCTATCCCCAGATTTATGGCATTATTTTTTGCCGGACCCGGAAGGAAACGCAGGAAATTGCAGACAAACTGATTCAGGACGGTTACAATGCCGATTCGTTGCATGGCGAGCTCAGTCAGGCACAGCGTGATTTGGTGATGCAGAAGTTCCGTCAGCGTCATCTGCAGTTGCTGGTGGCGACCGATGTGGCTGCCCGTGGGTTGGATGTGAATGATTTGACGCATGTCATTAATTATGGTCTGCCGGATGATACAGAGAGCTATACCCATCGGAGTGGGCGAACGGGGCGGGCCGGAAAGACAGGTATTTCGATTGCCATTATCAATTTGCGTGAGAAGGGGCGTATGCGGGATATTGAGCGCATCATCAAGAAGAAATTCGAGGTGAGTGTACTTCCTTCCGGTAAGGAAATTTGTGAGCAGCAGTTGATAAAAGTGATTGATGACATTGAAAAGGTAAAGGTGGATGAGGAAGAAATCGCCACTTTCCTACCGGGCATTTATCGGAAGCTGGACTGGCTGGATAAGGAAGATCTGATTAAGCGGGTGGTGTCACTGGAGTTCAATCGTTTTCTGGATTATTACAAGAACGCGCCTGAGATAGAACAACCTAAAGCAAGTGATAAGAAAGCCGAGGCGAAGGAGGTTCGTAAGGGTAGTGGAGATAAGGAAAAGGTAGGCCGCAAGGCTGAAAAAGGATATACACGTTTATTCTTGAACTTAGGAAAGACGGACGGCTTTTACACCAATCAAATTATTGACCTGGTGAACCGGAACTTGAGGAAAGAGCGTATTCAGATAGGGCGTATTGATTTGATGCAGAATTTCTCGTTTTTTGAGGTGATTCAAGAGCAGGCTCCTCAGGTGATAAAGGCTTTGAACAAAGTGGTGTTGAACGGCGGGCATAAGGTTTGTGTGGAAGTGGCCGGTGAAAATACCGGAAAAAGCGACAAAAACGGAAAGAAAAAGAAGGCAGCCGTTGAAAAGACAACCGATAAGAATTCAAAAGCGGAAAAAACAAAGAAACCGAGTCGGGCGGAAAGAGGATATGTCAATCCTCGTGGTCCTAAGAAGAAAGACGACTGGAAGCAGTTCTTCCAGCAGGACAATCAGTCATTACGGGGAGAGGAGCCAGATTTCTCGGAAGAGGGTTGGGCCAAACGTAGCAAACGTAAAAAATAAATAAAAATCCGGAAGGGGGATTCATGGACCCTTCCGGATTTTTATTTATTTGAACACACCTTCTGTGGTCATTTGTATGCGTTTTATGCTTCCGTCCGCTTGGTAGAAGAGCGGGTCGATACAAATGGACCTTCTGAATCCGCAACCATTAGGGTTGATGCTCCCATTATGGTAGATGAAGTAGGATTTTCCTTTGAAGTCGATGATGGCCTGATGGTTTGTATTGGAGTTTCCAGCTATTTCATTGAGAATACCTTTATAAATCCAAGGGCCATTGATGTGTTTGCTCATGGCATAGCATATTTTTTCGGGAAACTCTGAGGCAAATGACAGATAGTACCAGTCACCGTGTTTGTGTACCCAAGGGGCTTCGGTGTATCGTGGCAGGTTGATAGGATGAATAGGCCCGTCCAGTTCTGTCATATTCTCTTTTAATTTTGCATAGTAGCATTGGGTGTTGCCCCAAAAAAGATAAGCCTGACCGTCGTCGTCAATGAAGACCGTCGGGTCGATGTCGTCCCAAGCGATGGAAGTGTATTGAGTAGTCATGTCGTTAGTGATGAGTGCGCTGCCACGTGCATCTTTAAAAGGACCAGTGGGAGAATCGGCTACGGCGACTCCGATTGACTTGCCGGGAATCGTGGCATGTTCGACGGTGACATACCAATAGAATTTTCCGTTCCTTTCGATGACTTGACTGGCCCATGCTTCCCCTTTGGCCCATTTGAAATCAGTGGCTTTTAAGGTGTAGGCATGTTCAGTAAATGTTTTCATGTCTTGTGTAGATAAGATACACCATTCGTTCATCAAGTAGTATTGGTGAGGTGCCGGGCATTCATCGTGGCCAGCGTAGATATATACTGTGCCGTCATAGACCATGGCAGCCGGGTCGCCCAAATATTTATAAGATACGACCGGATTTTGGGTTGCCACAAAAGTGGTGTCTTGCGTTGCAGCTTGTAAGGATATGTGTGCTGTAGACACAGTGAGGGCAATAAACCCTAGTTTGAAGAATGAGTTTTTCATGATAAAATGATTTGTGATATTTCAGGTACAAAGGTAGCTTTCTTGTGATGTAGGGAGGTGGACAAAAAGTTTTTTGAAGTGGATTGTGGCCATGCAGGCTAGAAAAAGAATGGGATTTATTAGTTTACTCCGACTTTTTTCCTACATTTGCCGTATAATTATTTAAACAGTTTAATCATTATGGAAAACGAAAACAAAAATCAGCTTCAGATAGAATTGAAAGAAGAAGTGGCACAGGGTACTTATGCGAATTTGGCGATTATCACTCATTCAAGTTCTGAATTTATCATAGACTTTGTTCGTGTGATGCCTGGTTTGCCGAAAGCTGGTGTCCAATCTCGTATTGTGATGACTCCGGAACACGCAAAGAGACTGATGTTTGCATTGCAGGACAATGTGGCTAAGTATGAACAGAATTTCGGTCAGATTCGGATGCCGGAACAGCAGGCACAAGGCGGAAAAACCTTTGTTCCACCGTTGAGTGATTTTAAGGGCGAAGCTTAAAAAAATATAAATAATGGCTTTAAAAGGCTCATTTCCCGTTTTTTTCGGGGAGTGGGCCTTTTTCTTTTGAAAAACAGTTTGTCTATTAAAAAGTTATTTGTAATTTTGCAGCCCGAAATGTAGTATTTCGCCAAGGATTGTAGAAACAATAGAAAATAAATATATAACAATTAAAAATCAAACAAAATGCCTACTATTCAACAGTTAGTAAGAAAAGGAAGAACGGTTTTGGTTGATAAGAGTAAATCACCGGCATTGGACTCATGTCCTCAGAGACGTGGCGTTTGTGTACGTGTTTACACTACAACTCCGAAAAAACCGAACTCAGCAATGCGTAAAGTTGCTCGTGTGCGTCTGACAAACTCTAAGGAAGTGAACTCTTACATTCCGGGAGAAGGACATAACTTGCAGGAACACTCAATCGTTTTGGTTCGTGGTGGTCGTGTAAAGGACCTTCCGGGTGTACGTTATCACATCGTACGTGGTACACTGGATACAGCAGGTGTAGCAGGTCGTACACAGAGACGTTCTAAGTATGGTGCTAAGCGCCCGAAACCAGGACAGGCAGCTCCGGCAGGAAAAGGTAAGAAATAATCCTAGCTGAGTACAATCCTTAGTTTAAGAAAAACTTTTATTAATTCGTTTTGGTTTGTTGGAAAAGCTTTAAGGTTGAGTAAATGCTTCAGAGGAAGCGTTGAAGTAGACGAAATGCAGCCCCAAACTAAACATTATTATCAAACAAAATGAGAAAAGCAAAACCAAAAAAACGTGTGATCCTTCCGGATCCGGTATTTAACGACCAGAAGGTTTCAAAATTCGTAAACCATCTGATGTATGATGGCAAGAAGAACACTTCTTATGAAATCTTCTACAATGCACTGAAAACAGTTGAAACCAAGCTTCCTGCTGAGGAAACTTCTGCTTTGGAGGTTTGGAAAAAGGCTCTTGATAATGTAACTCCGCAGCTGGAAGTGAAGTCTCGCCGTATCGGTGGTGCTACATTCCAGGTTCCTACAGAAATCCGTCCGGATCGTAAAGAATCAATTTCTATGAAGAATCTGATCGCTTTTGCTCGTAAGCGTGGAGGTAAGTCAATGGCTGATAAATTGGCAGCAGAAATCCTTGATGCATACAACGAACAAGGTGGTGCTTTCAAACGTAAAGAGGATATGCATCGTATGGCTGAAGCTAACCGTGCATTTGCTCACTTCAGATTCTAATCGAGTTATTAATTAATTAAGACGGAATTAAAATGGCTAAACATGATTTGCATTTAACCCGTAACATCGGGATCATGGCGCACATCGATGCTGGTAAGACAACGACTTCTGAGCGTATCTTGTTCTACACAGGTTTGACTCACAAAATCGGTGAAGTACACGACGGTGCTGCTACCATGGACTGGATGGAACAGGAACAGGAACGTGGTATTACTATTACATCTGCTGCCACAACTACTTATTGGAAGTATGCAGGTAATAAATATAAAATCAACTTGATTGATACTCCGGGACACGTAGACTTCACTGCGGAAGTAGAACGTTCTCTCCGTGTATTGGATGGTGCAGTCGCTACTTACTGTGCAGTAGGTGGTGTAGAACCTCAGTCAGAAACAGTATGGCGTCAGGCTGATAAATATAATGTTCCTCGTATCGGTTATGTAAACAAAATGGACCGCTCTGGTGCTGACTTCTTTGAGGTAGTTCGCCAGATGAAGGACGTGTTGGGCGCAAATCCTTGTCCGGTAGTGATTCCTATCGGTGCGGAAGAATCTTTCAAGGGAGTTGTCGACCTGATTAAGATGAAGGCTATTCTGTGGCACGATGAAACAATGGGTGCTGACTATGATGTAGAAGAAATTCCTGCAAACTTGGTTGATGAAGCCAATGAGTGGAGAGACAAAATGTTGGAAAAGGTGGCTGAATTCGATGAAGCCTTGATGGAAAAATATTTTGACGATCCTTCTACTATCACTGAAGAGGAAATCTTGCGCGCTCTGCGTGCCGGAACTCTGAAGATGGAAATCGTCCCAATGTTGTGTGGTTCTTCATTCAAGAACAAAGGTGTACAGACATTGCTGGATTATGTATGCGCATTCTTGCCTTCTCCGCTGGATACTCCGAACATCGTAGGTACCAATCCGAATACAGGTGCTGAAGAGGACCGTAAACCGGATGAGGATGAAAAGACTGCTGCTTTGGCATTCAAGATTGCTACAGACCCGTATGTAGGTCGTCTGACTTTCTTCCGTGTTTACTCTGGTAAGATTGAAGCTGGTTCTTATATCTACAACTCTCGTTCAGGTAAGAAAGAACGTGTTTCTCGTCTGTTCCAGATGCATTCAAACAAGCAGAATCCGGTAGAAGTAATCAGCGCGGGTGATATCGGTGCTGGTGTAGGTTTCAAGGATATCCGTACAGGTGATACATTGTGTGACGAAACTGCTCCGATTGTATTGGAATCTATGGACTTCCCTGAACCGGTTATCGGTATTGCAGTAGAGCCGAAGACTCAGAAAGATTTGGACAAGCTGTCTAACGGTTTGGCTAAGCTGGCTGAAGAAGACCCGACATTTACTGTACGTACAGATGAACAGACTGGACAGACTATCATCTCTGGTATGGGTGAGCTTCATTTGGATATCATCATCGACCGTTTGAAACGTGAGTTCAAGGTTGAATGTAACCAAGGTCGTCCGCAGGTTAACTATAAGGAAGCTATCACGAAGACTGTAGAATTGCGTGAAGTTTATAAGAAACAGTCAGGTGGTCGTGGTAAGTTCGCCGATATCATTGTATCTGTAGGTCCGGTTGACGAAGATTGGAAGCAGGGCGGTCTGCAGTTCATCGATGAAGTGAAAGGTGGTAATGTGCCTAAGGAATTTATTCCTTCTGTACAGAAAGGTTTCCAGACAGCCATGAAGAATGGTGTATTGGCTGGTTTCCCGCTCGATTCACTGAAGGTTGTGTTGAAGGATGGTTCTTTCCACCCGGTTGACTCTGACCAGTTGTCATTTGAAATCTGTGCTATCCAGGCATACAAGAATGCTTGTGTGAAAGCAGGTCCGGTTCTGATGGAACCGATTATGAAACTGGAAGTGGTTACTCCGGAAGAGAACATGGGTGATGTTATCGGTGACTTGAACAAACGTCGTGGTCAGGTTGAAGGTATGGAAACAAGCCGTTCTGGCGCCCGTATCGTAAAAGCTATGGTTCCGTTGGCTGAAATGTTCGGTTATGTAACAGCTTTACGTACTATTACTTCAGGTCGTGCTACTTCTTCAATGAGCTACGATCACCACGCACAGGTTTCTAGCTCAATTGCTAAGACTGTATTGGAAGAAGTGAAAGGTCGCGTTGATTTGGTATAATAAACAATGGGACGGAAGTCGATGAGGGCTAGCGAATGACTCTTAGCCCTCAAGCTTCCTCCAGTTATTCATTTAATAATTTAATAAATAAACATGAGTCAGAAAATCAGAATTAAACTGAAATCTTACGATCACAACTTGGTAGACAAGTCAGCTGAAAAGATTGTAAGAACTGTGAAGGCTACAGGTGCTATCGTAAGTGGTCCTATTCCATTGCCTACACACAAGCGTATCTTTACTGTAAACCGTTCGACTTTCGTAAACAAGAAGTCTCGTGAACAGTTCGAATTGTCTTCTTACAAGAGACTGATTGACATCTACAGCTCAACTGCAAAGACAGTAGATGCTTTGATGAAATTGGAATTACCGAGTGGGGTAGAAGTAGAAATTAAAGTTTAATCAATTAAAAATTAACTGAAATGCCAGGATTATTAGGAAAGAAAATCGGAATGACATCCGTTTTCAGTGCTGATGGTAAGAATGTACCATGCACTGTTATCGAAGCTGGTCCTTGTGTAGTTACTCAGATTAAGAGTGTAGAAAAAGATGGCTATGCAGCTGTTCAGGTAGGTTTCCAGGACAAGAAGGAAAAGCATACTACAAAACCGTTGATGGGTCATTTTAAGAAAGCTGGAGTAACTCCAAAGAGACACTTGGCCGAGTTCAAAGATTTCTCAGAAGAATTGAATTTAGGTGACACTATCACTGTGGAATTGTTCAATGACACTGCTTATGTAGATGTAATTGGAACTTCTAAGGGAAAAGGTTTCCAGGGTGTTGTAAAACGTCATGGATTTGGTGGTGTAGGTCAGACTACTCACGGTCAGCACAACCGTGCTCGTAAGCCGGGTTCTATCGGTGCTTGTTCTTACCCTGCAAAAGTATTCAAAGGAATGCGTATGGGTGGCCAAATGGGTGGTGACAGAGTGACTACTCACAACTTACAGGTATTAAAGGTGATTCCTGAACACAACCTGCTGTTGATTAAAGGTTCTGTTCCGGGTTGCAAAGGTTCAATCGTAATAATTGAGAAATAATGGAAGTTAACGTTTTAAATATCAAGGGTGAAGAAACCGGAAGAAAGGTGGCTTTGAATGAGGCTATCTTCGGAATCACTCCAAATGATCACGCTATCTATCTGGATGTAAAACAGTATATGGCTAATCAGCGCCAGGGTACTCACAAATCTAAGGAAAGAAGCGAAATCAGTGGTTCTACTCGTAAATTAGGCCGTCAGAAAGGTGGTGGCGGTGCACGTCGTGGTGATATCAATTCTCCAGTATTGGTGGGTGGTGCTCGCGTATTTGGTCCTAAACCTCGTGACTATTGGTTCAAATTGAACAAGAAAGTGAAAGCTTTGGCTCGTAAGTCTGCTTTGTCATATAAAGCTCAGTCTAACAACATTGTAGTGGTTGAAGACTTCACTTTTGAAGCTCCTAAAACTAAAGAATTCGTAAACGTTGTGAATAATCTTAAAGTGGCTGGTAAAAAGCTACTTATGGTTTTGCCGGAAGCAAATAAAAACGTATATTTGTCTGCTCGTAACTTAGAGCGTACAAATCTTGCAATTGCTTCTGCGCTGAATACATACTCTGTATTGAACGCAGAAACTCTTGTTGTGACAGAAAGTGCATTGAAAGCTATCGAGGAAACCTTAGTGAAATAATTAAAGGAGGCTGAAGTAATATGGGAATGATTATTAAACCGTTGGTTACAGAAAAGATGACGGCAATATCTGAAAAGTTCAACCGCTTTGGATTTATTGTTCGTCCTGAAGCTAACAAATTAGAAATTAAGCGTGAAATCGAAGCTATGTATAACGTGACTGTGGTAGACGTGAATACTATCCGTTACGCAGGTAAGAATAAGAGCCGTTATACTAAGTCAGGTCTTATCAATGGTCGTACGAATGCATATAAGAAAGCAATCGTCACATTGAAAGAAGGTGATACTATTGATTTTTATAGCAATATTTAAATAAAAGATGGCAGTACGTAAATTTAAGCCCACAACACCGGGGCAGAGACACAAAATTATTGGTACTTTTGAAGAAATTACTGCATCGGTACCAGAGAAATCTCTTGTATATGGAAAGCGTTCTACGGGTGGTCGTAACCACGTAGGTAAAATGACAATGCGCTATATCGGTGGCGGTCATAAGAGAAAATTCCGTATTATCGATTTCAAGAGAAATAAAGACGGTGTTCCAGCAGTCGTTAAAACAATTGAATATGATCCGAACCGTTCGGCTCGTATCGCTTTGTTGTTTTATGCTGATGGTGAAAAAAGATATATCATTGCTCCTAATGGATTGCAAGTTGGTAGCACTTTGATGTCTGGAGCGGATGCGGCGCCTGAGATTGGTAACGCACTTCCTCTTGAGAACATCCCCGTAGGTACAGTAATTCACAACATTGAATTGCGTCCGGGACAGGGTGCTGCTTTGGTAAGATCGGCTGGTAACTTTGCTCAGTTGACTTCTCGTGAGGGTAAGTATTGTGTAATCAAGCTGCCTTCAGGTGAAGTAAGACAGATTTTAAGTGCTTGTAAGGCTACTATCGGTAGTGTGGGCAATTCTGACCACGCTCTGGAAGCTTCCGGTAAAGCAGGTCGTTCTCGCTGGTTAGGCCGTCGTCCTCATAACCGTGGTGTTGTTATGAACCCTGTGGATCACCCGATGGGTGGTGGTGAAGGACGTCAGTCAGGAGGTCACCCGAGATCACGTACAGGCTTGTACGCTAAGGGCTTGAAGACAAGAGCACCTAAGAAACAGTCTTCTAAATATATTATAGAAAGAAGAAAGTAATAACAACTGATTAATTGAGTAATTTATGAGTCGTTCATTAAAAAAAGGTCCATATATTAATGTAAAACTGGAAAACAAGGTGCTCGCTATGAATGAGAGCGGCAAGAAGTCAGTTGTTAAGACATGGGCTAGAGCTTCAATGATTTCGCCTGATTTTGTTGGGCATACAATTGCAGTTCATAACGGAAACAAATTTATTCCTGTTTACGTTACTGAAAACATGGTTGGTCATAAGTTGGGAGAATTTGCTCCGACACGTACTTTCCGTGGTCATGCAGGTAACAAGAAAAAATAATAACAGGACGCATATTTGAAATAATAAAGTAATAAATAATGGGAGCAAGAAAAAAAATATCGGCTGATAAGAGAAAAGAAGCCCTTAAAACCATGTATTTTGCAAAATTGCAAAATGTGCCTACTTCTCCGCGTAAGATGCGTCTCGTGGCTGACATGATTCGCGGTATGGAGGTGAACAGAGCACTTGGTGTTTTGAAGTTTTCTTCTAAAGAAGCTTCTGCTAGAGTGGAAAAACTGTTACGCTCTGCTATTGCTAACTGGGAACAGAAAAACGAACGCAAAGCTGAAGACGGCGAATTGTTTGTAACTAAGATTTATGTTGACGGGGGAGCAACCTTGAAAAGAATGAGACCGGCTCCGCAGGGTAGAGGTTACAGAATTCGTAAACGCTCAAATCATGTGACTTTGTTCGTTGATGCTAAGAATACTAATGATAAAAATTAAGAGTAGATGGGACAGAAAGTTAATCCGATAAGCAACCGTTTAGGAATTATCAGAGGATGGGATTCTAATTGGTACGGTGGCAAGAATTATGGTGACGCTTTGCTGGAAGACAGCAAAATTCGTAAATATCTGAATGCCAGACTTGCAAAAGCCAGCGTTTCAAGAATCGTTATTGAACGTACTCTGAAATTGGTGACAATTACTGTATGTACTGCTCGTCCGGGTATTATCATTGGTAAAGGTGGTCAGGAAGTTGATAAGTTGAAAGAGGAGTTGAAGAAGATCACTGACAAGGATATCCAGATTAATATCTTTGAAGTAAAGAGACCGGAACTTGACGCTGTTATTGTTGCAAACAACATCGCTCGTCAGGTAGAAGGCAAAATCGCTTACCGTCGTGCTATCAAGATGGCGATTGCCAATACAATGCGCATGGGAGCTGAAGGTATCAAAGTGCTGATTTCTGGTCGTTTGAACGGAGCTGAAATGGCACGTTCTGAAATGTATAAGGAAGGTCGTACTCCATTGCATACTTTCCGTGCAGACATTGACTATTGTCATGCAGAAGCTTTGACTAAGGTTGGTTTGCTGGGTATTAAGGTATGGATTTGCCGTGGAGAAGTTTATGGAAAACGTGAGTTGGCTCCTAACTTCACTCAGAGCAAAGAAAACAGCCGTGGTGGAAACGGTAACAATGGTGGAAAGAATTTCCGTAGAAAGAAAAACAACAATCGCTAACGATTTGAATTTTAGGAATTATGTTACAACCGAAAAAAACAAAATTCAGAAGACAGCAGAAAGGTAGCGCTAAAGGTAACGCCCAGAGAGGTCATCAGTTGGCTTTTGGTACTTTTGGTATCAAATCTCTTCAGACTAAGTGGATTACTGGTCGTCAGATTGAAGCAGCTCGTATTGCTGTAACAAGATATATGCAGCGTCAGGGTCAGATTTGGATCCGCATTTTCCCGGATAAACCTATTACTCGTAAGCCAGCCGATGTACGTATGGGTAAAGGTAAAGGTAATCCGGAAGGTTTCGTGGCTCCTGTAACTCCGGGTCGTATTTTGATCGAAGTTGAAGGTGTTTCTTTTGAAGTAGCTAAAGAAGCTTTGCGCCTCGCCGCACAGAAACTTCCTGTTACTACTAAGTTTATTGTTAGACGTGATTACGACGCAAGTCAAAATGCTTAATTGATATGAAGATTGCAGAAATTAGAGAAATAGCTACCAACGAATTGGCAGAAAGAATTCAGACTGAAGTTGCCAATTACAATCAAATGGTTTTGAATCATTCGATCTCTCCGCTGGAAAATCCTGCACAGATCAAGAAATTACGCAGAACAATTGCGCGTATGAAAGCAGAATTGCGTCAGAGAGAACTTAACAAATAATAATGGTCCTCATGGAAGCTAGAAATTTAAGAAAAGAAAGAACTGGTGTTGTAGTTAGCAATAAAATGGACAAGACCATTACTGTTGCGGCTAAGTTTAAGGAAAAACACCCTATTTATGGTAAGTTCGTGTCTAAAACGAAAAAATACCATGCTCATGACGAAAAGAATGAATGCCAGGTTGGCGATACTGTTCGCATCATGGAAACTCGTCCTTTGAGTAAAACTAAGAGATGGAGATTGATTGAAATTATTGAAAGAGCTAAGTAATTATGATACAAGCAGAATCCAGACTTACAGTATGTGACAACAGTGGCGCAAAAGAAGCTCTTTGTATCCGCGTATTAGGCGGTACAAAGAGACGTTATGCCTCTGTTGGGGATGTTATTGTAGTTTCAATAAAGAGTGTTATCCCCTCAAGTGATATTAAAAAAGGTGCAGTATCAAAGGCCTTGATTGTACGTACAAAGAAAGAAATCCGTCGTGCTGATGGTTCTTACATTCGTTTTGATGACAATGCTTGCGTATTGTTGAATAACGCAGGTGAAATTAGAGGAAGTCGTATTTTTGGCCCGGTTGCGAGAGAGTTGCGTAATGCAAACATGAAAGTGGTTTCACTTGCACCTGAAGTACTTTAATTTTGTAAAAGATTTAAGTAATGAGTAAATTACATATTAAAAAAGGCGATACAGTTTACGTAAACTCTGGCGAAGACAAGGGTAAAACTGGCCGCGTGTTGAAGGTTCTTGTTAAAGAAGGACGTGCAGTGGTAGAAGGTATCAACATGGTATCTAAGAGTACCAAACCGAATGCAAAGAATCCTCAGGGTGGTATTGTGAAGCAGGAGGCTCCTATTCACATCTCTAACCTGAATCCGGTAGATCCGAAAACAGGAAAACCGACTCGTGTAGGTAGAAGAGAAAGTTCTGATGGAAGAACATTTGTTCGTTATGCTAAAAAATCAGGAGAGGAGATTAAATAATGAGTAATACTGCTAGCCTTAAGAAAGAATATGCAGAGCGCATTGCTCCTGCTTTGAAGAATCAATTCCAGTATTCTTCATCTATGCAAATCCCTGTACTTAAGAAGATTGTTATCAATCAAGGTTTGGGTATGGCGGTTGCTGACAAGAAAATCATTGATGTAGCTATCAATGAATTGACTGCTATTACAGGACAGAAAGCTGTAGCAACTGTTTCTCGTAAGGATATCGCAAACTTTAAGTTGCGTAAAAAAATGCCGATTGGTGTAATGGTAACATTGCGTCGTGAAAGAATGTATGAATTCCTTGAAAAATTGGTTCGTGTGGCTTTGCCGCGTATCCGTGACTTTAAGGGTATTGAAAGCAAATTCGACGGAAGAGGAAACTACACACTGGGTATTCAGGAACAGATTATTTTCCCTGAAATCAACATTGACAGCATTACCAAGATTTTGGGTATGAATATTACTTTCGTAACTTCTGCTCAGACTGACGAAGAAGGTTATGCTTTGTTGAAAGAATTCGGATTACCGTTTAAAAACGCTAAAAAAGATTGATAAGTTATGGCAAAAGAATCAATGAAAGCTCGTGAAGTAAGAAGAGCTAAACTTGTTGCTAAATATGCTGAGAAGCGTGCTGCGTTGAAGAAGATTGTAAATTCTGGTGATCCTGTTGAAGCTTTTGAGGCAGCTCAAAAGTTGCAGGCTCTGCCTAAGAACGCTAATCCTATTCGTTTACACAACCGTTGTAAACTGACTGGCCGTCCTAAAGGTTATATCCGTCAGTTTGGTATCTCACGTATTCAGTTCCGTGAGATGGCTTCAAACGGTTTGATTCCTGGCGTTAAGAAAGCAAGCTGGTAAATAATTTTTTTATTAAATATTGTCAGGGTAGTCCTGATTAATTTAACAATTAGTTTTTATGACAGATCCTATCGCAGATTATCTCACTAGATTGAGAAATGCAATTAGTGCTAAGCACAGAGTGGTGGAAGTGCCTGCTTCAAATTTGAAAAAGGAGATTACTAAGATCCTTTTCGACAAAGGGTACATCCTGAACTACAAGTTTGTTGAAGATGGTCCTCAGGGTACTATCAAGGTAGCCTTGAAGTATGATGCGGTTAACAAGGTTAACGCAATCAAGAAACTTGAAAGAGTATCTACTCCGGGTATGCGTAAGTATACCGGTTACAAAGACATGCCGAGAGTTATTAATGGATTAGGTATTGCTATTATATCTACTTCCAAAGGTGTTATGACAGACAAGGAAGCTGCTGAACTGAAGATTGGCGGTGAAGTTCTTTGCTATGTATATTAATGTTAGGAGGATAAGCAATGTCAAGAATTGGTAAATTACCCATTAGTATCCCTGCTGGAGTAACAGTTACTCTGAAGGATAATGTAGTAAATGTAAAAGGACCTAAAGGTGAGTTGAGTCAGTTTGTAAATCCTGCTATCAGTGTGGAAATTGCAGACGGACATGTGGTGTTGAAGGAAAACGAAGATGCTATGCTTGATAACCTGAAACAGCGTCATGCATTCCATGGTTTGTATCGTGCTTTGATTCACAACATGGTTGTTGGTGTTTCTCAAGGTTATAAGAAGGAATTAGAGCTGGTCGGTGTAGGTTACCGTGCTTCTAACAACGGTAATATCATTGATTTCGCTTTAGGTTATACGCATAATATTTTTATGCAGTTGCCTCCTGAAATCAAGGTGGAAACTAAATCTGAAAGAAATAAGAACCCTCTTATCATATTGGAATCTTGTGACAAACAGCTGCTTGGTCAGGTTTGTTCAAAAATACGTTCTTTCCGTAAGCCTGAACCTTATAAAGGAAAAGGTATTAAGTTTGTTGGTGAAGAAATTCGTAGAAAGTCTGGTAAGTCAGCTGGCGCTAAATAATTCACATAAAATCGTACAATTATGACAACAAAAATAGAAAGACGCATTAAGATTAAATATAGAGTACGCAACAAGATTTCAGGTACTGCTGAACGTCCGCGTATGAGTGTGTTTAGAAGTAACAAGCAGATTTATGTTCAGGTTATCGACGATTTAAGTGGTAAGACATTGGTAGCTGCTTCTTCTTTGGGCATGGAAGCTATGCCGAAAAAGGAACAAGCTGCAAAGGTTGGTGAGCTGATTGCAAAGAAAGCTCAGGAAGCTGGTATTACGACTGTCGTATTCGACCGTAATGGTTACTTGTATCATGGGAGAGTAAAAGAAGTAGCTGATGCTGCTCGTAACGGTGGACTTAAATTTTAAAGAATTATGGCAGTTAATAATAGAGTTAAGATCACTAACGATATAGAATTAAAAGATAGACTGGTTGCAATCAACCGTGTTACTAAGGTTACAAAAGGTGGTAGAACTTTCAGTTTCTCTGCAATTGTAGTAGTTGGTAACGAAGACGGTATTATCGGTTGGGGCCTTGGTAAAGCTGGCGAAGTAACAGCTGCAATCGCGAAAGGCGTTGAAGCTGCAAAGAAGAACCTGACTCGTGTTCCGGTATTGAAAGGTACTGTTCCTCACGAACAGTCTGCTAAGTTTGGCGGTGCTGAAGTGTTCATTAAGCCTGCTTCAACTGGTACGGGTGTGGTAGCTGGCGGTGCAATGCGTGCCGTATTGGAAAGTGTAGGTGTTACTGATGTCTTGGCTAAGTCTAAGGGTTCATCAAATCCTCACAATCTGGTAAAAGCTACTATCTTGGCTTTGGGTGAAATGAGAGATGCTCGCATGGTAGCTCAGAACAGAGGTGTAAGTTTGGATAAAGTATTTAGAGGATAAGGAGGATATTTATGGCAACTATTAAGATTAAACAAGTAAAGAGTAGAATTGGTGCTCCGGCTGATCAGAAGAGAACTTTGGATGCACTTGGTCTCCATAAATTGAATCGTGTGGTTGAACACGAAGAGACTCCTTCAATTCTGGGTATGATTGAAAAGGTTAAACACCTGGTTGCAATCGTTAAGTAATATATTGTTAACAAAAAAGGATCTTACAATATGAAGTTAAATAATTTGCGTCCTGCAGAAGGTTCTGTCAAAACTAGAAAAAGAGTTGGTCGTGGTGCTGGTTCAGGTTTAGGCGGTACTTCTACAAGAGGACATAAAGGAGCAAAATCAAGATCTGGCTATTCAAAGAAGATTGGTTTTGAAGGAGGTCAGATGCCGCTTCAACGTCGTGTTCCGAAATTTGGTTTTAAGAATATTAACCGTGTTGAATACAAAGCAATTAATCTTGACACTATTCAGAAATTAGCAGAAGCTAAGAATCTGTCTAAGGTTGGCATTAATGATTTGATTGAAGCTGGTTTCGTTTCTTCTAATCAATTAGTGAAAGTTCTTGGTAACGGTAGTTTAACTACTAAGCTTGATGTAGAAGCAAATGCTTTCTCTAAGAGCGCAGTAGCTGCAATCGAAGCCGTTGGTGGTAATGCAGTAAAACTCTGATTCAATGATAAAATCTATTGAAACATTAAAGAATATATGGAATATTGAGGATCTGAGAAAACGGATCCTCATTACTATATTGTTTGTTGCAATTTATCGATTCGGTTCTTATATCGTATTGCCAGGTATTAATCCTGACATGTTGTCTAAATTGCATGAACAGACGAGTGAAGGTCTTCTTGCCTTGTTGAATATGTTTTCTGGAGGTGCTTTTTCAAATGCATCTATATTTGCACTTGGAATCATGCCGTATATCTCTGCATCCATTGTGATTCAGTTGTTGGCAATTGCTGTACCTTATTTCCAGAAACTGCAGCGTGAGGGTGAAAGCGGTCGTCGAAAGATTAATCAGTATACTCGTATTCTGACAATCATTATTTTGATTTTCCAAGCCCCATCTTATCTGATCAACTTGAAAATGCAGGCAGGGCCCGCCCTTAATGCTTCATTAGATTGGACTTTCTTTATTATTACTTCAACTATCATTCTGGCAGCAGGTAGTATGTTCATTCTGTGGCTTGGAGAAAGAATTACAGATAAAGGAATTGGTAATGGTATTTCATTAATCATTATGGTGGGTATTATTGCTCGTCTTCCTCAGTCTTTCTCAGGTGAGTTCGTTTCGCGACTTGCTTCTCCGGGTGCAGGTGGTATTATTATGTTCTTGATAGAACTAGTATGTTTGCTGGCAGTGATAGCTGCTGCTATCTTGTTGGTACAAGGTGTGCGCAAGGTTCCTGTACAATATGCCAAGCGTATTGTGGGCAATAAGCAATATGGCGGTGCCAGACAGTATATTCCTTTGAAAGTAAATGCGGCTAATGTGATGCCTATCATTTTTGCTCAGGCTATCATGTTTATTCCGATTACGATTGTTGGATATTCTAATATTGACAATGCGAGTGGTATTGCTCGTGCCTTGATTGACCACACAGGTTTCTGGTATAACTTTATTTTTGCGGTATTGATTATTCTTTTTACTTATTTCTATACTGCAATTACTATCAATACCACCCAGATGGCAGAAGATATGAAGAGAAATAACGGTTTTATTCCGGGAATAAAGCCGGGTAAGAATACTGCAGAATATTTGGATGTAATCATGTCCCGTATTACTCTGCCGGGTTCTATATTCTTGGCTATTATTGCTATTTTGCCTGCGTTTGCCGGTCTTTTTGGAGTTCAAGCTGAATTCGCTCAATTCTTTGGTGGAACATCACTGCTGATTCTTGTTGGTGTGGTATTGGATACCTTGCAACAGGTTGAAAGTCATTTGTTGATGCGTCACTATGATGGATTGTTGAGCTCAGGTAGAATTAAAGGACGGTCTGGAAATGTGGCTGCATATTAAAAAAATACTTGTCTCGAATGATATTTCTAAAGACAGATGATGAAATAGAGTTGCTTCGTCAGAGTAATCTCCTAGTTGGGAGAACTCTGGCTGAAGTGGCTAAAATGATAAAGCCTGGAGTTACGACGAAGCAGTTGGATAAAGTAGCGGAAGAGTTTATTCGTGACCATGGGGCGGTTCCTACCTTTAAAGGATTTCCTAATCCTTATGGCTCTCCTTTTCCTGGTACGCTTTGCACTTCAGTAAATGAACAGGTTGTACATGGGATTCCGAATGATATCCCTTTAAAAGACGGTGATATTGTTTCGGTCGACTGTGGTACTTTTATGAATGGATTTTGTGGAGATTCTGCCTATACATTCTGTGTGGGAGAAGTGGCTCCCGAGATTGTCAGATTATTGAAGGTTACGAAGGAATCTCTTTATAAGGGTATTGAAAATGCTGTTCATGGAAAGAGACTTGGAGATATAGGCTATGCTATTCAACAGCATTGTGAATCCCAATCTTACGGCGTTGTTCGTGAGTTTGTGGGTCACGGTATTGGAAAAGAAATGCATGAAGATCCTCCAGTCCCCAATTATGGACGTCGAGGTACAGGCACGTTGCTGAAAAAAGGAATGTGTATTGCAATTGAGCCGATGATTACTTTAGGAAATCGGCAAATTGTGATGGAAGAGGACCGGTGGACAATCCGGACGAGAGATCGGAAGTGTGCAGCTCATTTCGAGCATACAGTTGCAGTCGGACTTGGGAAGGCTGATATATTATCATCATTTGAATTTATAGAACAAGTTTTAGGAGATAAAGCAATTTAATATGGCAAAGCAATCCGCAATAGAACAAGATGGAGTTATCGTTGAAGCATTGTCGAATGCAATGTTTCGTGTAGAGCTAGAAAACGGACATGAGATTACAGCTCATATTTCTGGCAAAATGAGAATGCATTACATTAAAATATTACCCGGAGATAAGGTAAGAGTCGAGATGTCTCCTTATGACTTATCTAAAGGAAGAATCGTTTTTAGATACAAATAAAAGAAAATATAAGATATGAAAGTAAGAGCATCATTAAAGAAACGTACGCCGGAATGCAAAATCGTTAGACGTAATGGCCGTTTGTATGTTATTAACAAGAAAAATCCTAAGTATAAACAACGTCAAGGATAATTTATTATTTTTGCAAAAAAAATAATTTAGTATATGGCTATAAGAATAGTTGGTGTAGATTTGCCTCAGAATAAAAGAGGTGAGATTGCGTTGACATACGTATATGGTATCGGACGCAGTAGTTCAGCAAAAATTTTGGATAAAGCAGGCGTAGATCGTGACCTGAAAGTGAAGGATTGGACTGATGATCAGGCTGCTAAGATTCGTGAAATCATTGGTGCTGAATACAAGGTTGAAGGTGATCTTCGTTCTGAAATCCAGTTGAACATTAAGCGATTAATGGATATTGGTTGCTACCGTGGTGTTCGTCACCGCTTGGGTCTGCCCGTAAGAGGTCAGAGCACAAAGAACAATGCTCGTACACGTAAGGGAAGAAAGAAAACAGTTGCAAATAAGAAAAAAGCTACTAAATAATTGTTAATATGGCAAAAAAAACAGTCGCAGCTAAAAAAAGAAATGTCAAGGTTGATGCTAATGGACAGTTGCATGTTCATTCTTCATTCAATAACATTATCGTTTCTTTGGCAAACAGCGAAGGCCAGATTATTGCATGGTCTTCTGCAGGTAAGATGGGATTTAGAGGTTCTAAGAAGAACACTCCTTATGCAGCACAGATGGCTGCCCAAGATTGTGCAAAGGTGGCATACGATCTTGGCCTGAGAAAGGTAAAAGCTTATGTAAAGGGTCCTGGAAACGGACGTGAGTCTGCTATCAGAACTGTACACGGAGCTGGAATTGAAGTTACTGAGATTATTGATGTAACTCCATTGCCTCATAACGGTTGTCGTCCTCCGAAAAGAAGAAGAGTATAATAAAGATAACCAATTTAGATGTAACTTGATTTTGTTAAATAATGGATTGCAATTCCTTTCTGTAATCGCGGCTGCAACAAATTGAGTTCATGAATAACAATTAAATTAAGAAAGAAAATGGCTAGATATACTGGACCAAAAACTAGAATTGCACGTAAATTCGGTGAAGCAATCTTTGGAGCAGATAAAGTTTTGTCTAAGAAAAACTATCCTCCTGGACAACATGGTAACAATCGTCGCAGAAAAACGTCTGAATATGGTGTCATGTTGGCTGAAAAGCAGAAAGCTAAGTACACTTACGGTGTGTTGGAGAAACAATTCCGTAATATGTTTGAGAAAGCAGCAGGTATGAACGGTATTACAGGTGAAATCTTGCTGCAGAGCCTTGAATGTCGTCTGGATAACGTAGTGTTCCGTTTGGGTATCGCACCGACTCGTGCTGCCGCTCGTCAGCTTGTAGGTCACAAGCACATTACTGTAGATGGTAAGGTGGTAAATATTCCTTCTTTCTCTGTAAAACCGGGTCAGTTGGTAGGTGTTCGTGAAAAATCTAAGTCTTTGGAAGTGATTGCTAACTCATTGGCCGGATTTAATCACAGCAAATATCCTTGGTTGGAATGGGATGAAAACTCAAAGACAGGTAAGTTGTTGCATGTGCCTGAAAGAGCAGACATTCCTGAAAACATTAAAGAACACTTGATCGTTGAATTGTACTCTAAATAATAATTAATTTCATGGCGATATTAGCATTTCAAAAACCTGATAAAGTATTAATGTTGGAAGCGGATTCCAAATTCGGGAAATTCGAATTCCGTCCGCTTGAACCCGGTTTCGGTATTACCGTAGGTAATGCTTTACGCCGTATTCTTCTTTCTTCATTGGAAGGTTATGCAATCAACACTATCCGTATTGAGGGTGTTGAACATGAATTTGCTACCATTCCGGGTGTTAAAGAAGATGTCACTAACATTATCTTGAATCTGAAGCAAGTTCGATTCAAGCGAGTAGTTGAGGAATTCGAAAATGAGAAGGTAAGCATTACCGTTGAGAATTCTACTGAATTTAAGGCAGGTGATATTGGTAAGTATTTGACCGGATTTGAAGTGTTAAATCCTGAATTGGTTATTTGCCATTTAGATTCAAAAGCAACTATGCAGATAGACATTACAATTAACAAAGGTCGTGGATATGTTCCGGCTGATGAAAACCGCGAATTCTGCACCGATGTGAATGTAATTCCTATCGATTCTATTTACACTCCGATTCGTAATGTGAAATATGCGGTAGAAAACTATCGTGTAGAACAGAAGACTGACTATGAAAAGCTGGTTCTGGAAATTACGACGGATGGTTCCATTCACCCGAAGGAGGCACTGAAGGAAGCTGCAAAGATTTTGATTCATCACTTTATGTTGTTTTCTGATGAGAAGATTACTCTTGAAACATCAGATGCAGAAGGAAATGAAGAATTTGATGAAGAAGTATTGCACATGCGTCAGCTGCTGAAGACCAAACTGGTGGATATGGACTTGTCAGTTCGTGCTTTGAACTGTTTGAAAGCCGCCGATGTAGAAACACTGGGTGACTTGGTACAGTTTAATAAGACCGACCTGCTGAAGTTCCGTAACTTCGGTAAGAAATCGCTCACTGAGCTTGATGATTTGCTCGAGAGTCTGAATCTTTCGTTTGGAACAGATATTTCTAAGTATAAATTAGACAAAGAATAAACAATGAGACATAATAAAAAATTCAACCATTTAGGTCGTACTGCTTCTCACAGAAATGCAATGCTGTCAAACATGGCATGTTCTTTGATCAAGCACAAAAGAATCACTACGACTGTTGCGAAGGCTAAAGCTTTGAAGAAGTTCGTTGAGCCGCTGATTACGAGATCTAAAGAAGACACTACTAACTCTCGTCGTGTTGTATTTAGCAACCTGCAAGATAAGTATGCTGTAACTGAACTGTTCAAAGAAATCTCTGTAAAGGTTGCTGATCGTCCGGGTGGTTACACTCGTATTATCAAGACTGGTCACCGTCTGGGTGATAACGCAGAAATGTGTTTCATCGAATTGGTAGACTACAACGAGAACATGGCTAAGACAGCTGCCAAGAAAGCAACTCGTACTCGTCGTTCTAAGAAATCAACTGCAACAGCTGAAGCACCGGTTGCTGAAGCATCAGCAGCTGAAGCTACTACAGAGGAAGCCCCTAAAGCTGAATAATTCTGTAACATGCGATATATTTAAAAGGCTATGCAATCAGCATAGCCTTTTTTTGTGCCAATGTGGTAGTATCCTTAATTTGTGAATGGGGTTTATTGTTACTTTTACCCACTTCTTTGTATGCATTCGGACAAATTTATCTTTTACACTTTAAGATTGGGTTGTATTCGCTATCGCAAAGCTACAACCCAACTTCAATTATTATGGATAGATTGGAATTTGAAGAATTAGAATTGCAAGTGCAACAAAGCGTTCTGTAGTTGAAATCGTACCCTCAACAGATAGGTGCAAGTTATTTACCTATCGTAAGCATTCGGACAAATGCACCTTTTACACCTTGAGGTTTGATTGTAGCTTTGCGGCAGCGAATACAATCAAACCTCAATTATTATGAATAGACTGGAATTTGAAGAATTGGAATTACAGGTACAACAAAGCGGCCTGCCGTTGAAGTCGTACCTACAACAGATAGGTATAAGTTATTCAACCTATCATTACTGGCGTAGAAAATGTTCGGTTGACAGGAACAGTGTTAAACAGGAGCTGGTTCCCATCAGTCTTAAACAGTCAGTCATGGAATCGTCCCCTGAAGGACAAGTGCCGCATGGTGTGTCCGTTCTGTTTCCCAACGGTCTTCGTGCCCACTTCGGGAACGGGTCAGAAGAGATACTGATGGAGCTGTTCACCCAAAGTCTTCGAGGCGGCCATGTTTAACCTGAACGACACGATGCGCTACTTCCTGTGTCCTGGCAGGACAGATATGCGCAAGGGTATCAGTTCGCTGTGCGGAGTGGTACATGAGAAGATGAACAGCGAAGTGAAGAACGGGGATGTCTTCATCTTCATCGGTTCCAGCCGCAGGCTCATGAAACTGCTTCATGCAGAAGACGGAGGTATGGTGATGTATGTAAAACGCCTGGAGGCGGGCCGCTTCAAACTGCCGGAGTACGATCCCCAATCAAACAGCTATCCCATGGAATGGCGCGACCTGGTGATGATGGTCGAGGGCATTCAGGAAAATCCGCAGCAGAGGCTCCGGCGCCTGAGGGCAGAGCGCAAGGAATATCATGTATAATATGCTTCCGGAGTGAACAAAAGTGCGGATATTATTGTGTAATCCGCTTATATTTAGTATATTTACATAAACAAAACAGATGCGGACAATGGAAGAAAAGGATATACTGCTCAAGACGATAGAAGGGCTGAATGCCTCCATTGCTTCGTTGTCTGCCACTAATAAGGATCAGGCGGAACAGATTAAGAATCTGCAGGAACGAATCAAAGAGCTGACGGCTCAGATTGCATGGCTGAACCGCCAGCTCTTTGGGCGTAAGACAGAAAAGCTTCCCGTATATAATCCCGATATGCCCGACCTTTTTGCCGAAGAGTTTGCCGGACTCCGGTATCAGGCGGAAGAAAAGCGTGACGGGGCCGTGGAGCAGATAGAAAAGGAACTGGTGGAAGTCCGGAAGCAGAAGCGTCAGAACCGCAAAATGACAGAGGATCTGCCCATACTCGAAACCGAGGTTATAGAGCCGGCCGGTGTGGACCTGTCCTTATATCGTAGGATTGGCGAAGAGGTAACCAAAGTGGTCAAGCACAAACCGGGGATGCTCTATGTCAAGGAAATTATCCGTCCCAAATATGCGCTCAAGGACAGCACCCGGCTTCCTCCCGCAGGGCAGAAAGGCGTGGAGATTGCCCCCATGCCGCTGATGCCCGTCGACAAGTGCATCGCCGACACCAGCCTGCTTGCCGAGATACTGCTTCAGAAGTATGAATATCACGTCCCGTTCTACCGGCAGATACAGCAGTACCGGCATCTTGGGATGAAAGGCCTTACGGAAAGTACGCTGGACGGATGGTTCAAAAAAACGGTGGAGCTGCTCAGGCCTCTGTATGAGGAGCTCAAGAAGGAAGTCTTTTCCTGCGACTATGTACAGGCGGACGAAACCACTGTTCCGGTCATCAACAAGGAAAAGCACAGGGCCGACAAGGAATACCTGTGGATGGTAAGGTCGGTCATGAAGAAACTGGTCATCTTCCATTACGACCAGGGATCGCGTGCCGGAGCGGTCATCGAATCCCTGGCAAATCAATATCACTTCAAGGGTTATCTTCAATGCGACGGTTTTGCAGGCTATGAGACAGCCTTCAGAACCAACCCCGACGTGCGGCTGCTCAACTGCCTGGTGCATATCCGCCGTCATTTTGAACAGGCTCTGGATGAAAACCGGGAGATGGCCGAACATGGCCTGACCCAGATACAGCATATTTACCGGATTGAACACTGCTGCGATAAGGCGGGCCTGTCGTACGACGAGCGGAAGACGAAGCGCCGGGAACTGGCCGGACCTGTCATGAATACCATAAAAGTGTGGATGGAAACGGAAGGAATCAAGTACAGCCCCAATTCCCAGATCGGGAAAGCCATCACGTATGCCTATACCCGATGGGACAACATGATGGGATGTCTGGAGGACGGACGCCTGCTCTGGGATAACAATCTGGCTGAAAATGTCATCCGGCCGATTACTCTGGGACGGAAAAATTACCTCTTCTGCGGCAACCATGAGGCAGCGGCTAATATGTCGGTCATCTGTTCCCTGCTGGCCACCTGTAAGGCACATGATGTAAACCCAAGGGATTATCTGAATGATGTCATCGCCCGAATGCCCTATCACAAAAAGGCTACTCATGAGGAACTGCTGGAACTGCTTCCACATAAATGGAAGCTGCAACATCCGGAAAGTGCATTGACAAAACAAGAGGAGGAAGCCGGCAACCGGTGCTGACTGCAACATATAGGTTCAATAAAATAATAGCGACTGCAACTATTAGGTTTATAGTGACAGTCGCTATTGTTGTATATAAAGTTCAATACCTGTAGTTTAACAAATGCTTACTACCTATCACTATTGGACGGGAAAATAACCTCTTCTGCGGTAACCATTAGGCGGTGGTCAATATGTCGGTCATTTCTTCCTCGTTGGCCGCTTGTAAGGCGTCAAACTGGTGTTTCAGGAAAGTAAAGTACATAGAGGACGCAACGCAGAGAAATGTTCAGATTTCGATGGGGGCTTAAAAATGCTGTAAACAGCCTGAAAAGCCCGTTGTTGCACTATACAAACTCCTGTCCGATTACGGACAACAGGCCAACAGCATGAGAAGGGGCTGTTATGTGAATAAGGGTGTGGCACTGGCTTGTGTCGTCATTACCGACTTGTGTGTCGTTTTAGTCTGTGGTCTTGGCTACTGGTGTAGCCAGTTGGAACAGGAAAGGATATGTAAAAGCCGTTTTATGAATACTATTAAGAAGTGCCTAAGATAAAGGTGGAGAGTATTATCTTACAATGTGATTAGTTATGTAATTGACTAAGTTTCCAATGTTTATTTCCCCATTTCTTTTATTTTTCATTTGTCTTAAAATATTAGGGAAAACAATAAACACAATAAGTATTGCCCACCATTTTAGAAATACTACTAAAGATGTGATTGCTAAGAATACGAGGATTCTTATAATCTCTATTTTGAAAGAGTCCATGATTATGATGTTGTTTTTTTAATAATATGCTAACTTGACAGCTCATTCGCAGGCTGTTGTAATGGGTTCTATATAGCCATTTTCACATTCATCCAATATGGCATTGAGAAATTCTTCTCACGTTGGTTTGTTGGCTCTTGTTTGAGGTATATATGGGCTTTCGAACAAACAGATTTTTCTCATAAGTTCTTATTCTAGATGTTAACGGCCTAAATATATCAACGAATTTGTTATGTTTTTCTATTTAACAGTATTTTAACTCAGCATTTCATAAAAAAGTCAATACAGCTTTAGTTGACCAAATTGTTGCGTATTCGTTATGTTCCTTGATTCTTTTAACTATAAGGTCAAAACATGCTTTTGTCAGAGGGGTAAGCGTTTCGGGTTTCTCTCCGTTAAAGTCCTCTCCATATATCAGATTATCCGCATCTATACCGTGATTGTAGTTCTCACGAATAGGGTTTGTAGGCTGTATGAGAGAATATTCATATTTAGGTTACGATAGGTCTTATTGGAGAATTCTATCGTTTCAGACTCTTTAAGGGCATATAATTGGTGGAGTACGACAAAGAGGCTGTCTCAAAATGAATTGAGATGGCCTCTGTCGTTTCATATCAGACTGAAGTCGTTTGGATTTTTCTCAAAAAAAGGAATTTACAAGTTTCTTTCTACAGATTTCATCGCTTTAAACGGTTTTTTCTTGGTCAGAAGCCTCCTAAGAGGCTACTTTTGCAAGATTATGCGCTATGGCCAGCAGGCCAAATTCAATTTCCACCTTCTTCAGTCCACGGAGATGGAACCTCTTGAAGTGCTTGTTGTTCTTGAGGTTTCCAAATACGGCTTCCACATCCTGCGGCCGCTGGCTCCGGTATTTAAGACCTTCCGCAGAAAGGAGTTTCTCACGTTCCCTTTCCTTGATTTTCCTCAGCCTGTGGTTTACCTGCACAATCCTTTCCGACCGGCTTCTGTGACACCGGCATCTTAACGGGCAGCCCTTGCAGTTCCGGGCCCTGTACCTTGAGATGGTCTGTACAAAACCGTTGTCCGTCGTCCGCTTTACATCGGAGAGTCTTTTCATCCTCTGTCCCATCGGACAGTACATCCCGTCGGTTTCTTCATTATAGTAAAAGTTGGCAGACAGGAACGGGTCATTCCTGAAGCTCCTTTTCTGTTCCTTGTGGAAATAGCTGTACTTTATGAAGGTTTCAATGCCATGCCTGAAGGCGTACAGGTAGTTCTCCTCGCTTCCGTATCCGGCGTCACAGACGGACACGTCAGGATATCTGCCGTACAGGGAATGGAAGTCTTCCATGTGCAGGGGATAGGTGGAGGTGTCACCGGCACACTGGTGGAGGGTATAGTTCAGGATGAACTGTCTGTTGGTACTGACCTGCGGGTTGTATCCGGGCTTGAGCTGCCCGTTCCTCATGTGGTCCTCCTTCATCCGCATGAACGTGGCGTCGGGGTCTGTCTTGGAGTAGCTGTTGCGCCCATCGAGAATCTTTCCCTGGGATTCATATTTCTTCAGCTGTTCGGGCCATGCCTTCCTCACGCGCCGAACCTTGGCCTTCACTTTCCGGTCCGCATCCGTTCCCTCCAAGGCTTCATGTATCTGCTCCAGCGCCCTTTCCACCTTCTCGGGGGTGATGTCCTGGTAAGTGACGGGAGCGGAGTCGCGCAACTCCTGCTTGGTGACGGACTCGGCGTACCGCCATATTTCCTCAAGCTGTTCCGCGATTCTGGAGATGCGGGTGTGGATGGACTTGCCCCAGACGAACGTATAACGGTTGGCGTTTGCTTCCATCTTCGTCCCGTCGGTGCAGGCCACGTCCAGACTTACAAAGCCCTCCGCCACGAGGAACTTCACGATGGTGGCGAAGACGGTCTTGAGCACATCCTTCAGCCGACTGCTGCGGAAACGGTTGATGGTGTTGTGGTCAGGAGTCACATTGCCGGTCAGCCACATGAAGCGGATGTCATTGCGGCAAAACTCTTCGATGCGGCGGCTGGAATAGATGTTGCGCAGATAGGCATATACCAGAATCTGCAGCATCATGCGGGGATGGTAGGCCGGACAGCCTTTGACGGAGTACTTGCGGTAAAGTTCTTCCAGGCTGATCTGTTCAATGATACGGTGAACAACCCGGACCGGGTCGTTCTGGGGAATAAAATCGCCTAAACACGGAGGTAAAAGCAGATTATCGTTGGAGGTATAGTTTTTAAACATTATCTTTGGGATATATTGCTTGATTCCCTAAGATACAAAAAATTAGGGAGACGGGCAAGTCCTGACTGAGCGAAGTTGGGGCTTGCCCGATTTTTTTTGCAGACACAAAAAAGGCCATCTCAAATTATATTTCAATTTGAGACAGCCTCTTTGTTCCTTATTATGCGTGAAGTGGTTTGCTTATGCTTTTTCCTCCATTTTGGCTTTAAATGCCAAGGCATACATACGCATCTGTTTCACCATGGCCAGCAGACCGTTGCTGCGGGTCGGAGACAGATGCTCTTTCAGACCTATTTTGTCGATGAAATAGAGGTCGGCATTCAGGATTTCATCTGGAGTATGACCTGATACGACCTGAATCAGCAGGGAGATGATACCTTTTACTATCAGGGCATCACTTTCTGCCTGGAATACTACCTTTCCGTCCACCAAGTCGGCCTGCAACCATACTCGGCTCTGGCAACCGTCAATCAGGTTCTGTTCTGTTTTGTATTTCGGGTCGAGCGGCTGCTGGTCGTTGCCCAAGTCAATAAGCAGCTGGTATTTGTCCATCCAATCCTCAAAGTCGCTGAATTCTTCGATTACTTCGTCCTGGAGTTCATTTATTGTTTTCATTGTGATATTGTTTAATTATTTTTCATTATAAATCACGCCCATCACCGTTTGTCCTACGGCCTGAAGCGTGGCTTTGTCAATATTTTCAATTGTATCATCCAGTGTGTGCCAGGTAGGGTTGAAGCCTGTGTTACTTTGTGTGTCATAGTGGATGATGTCTACACAGGGAATCTGGCGGTACTGGTGCACATAGAGATGATCGTCGGTGATTTGGCCTCCGTCTTCCTTGATGAAGTAGTTGCCATAGCCTAAATGATCGGCCATCTTCCAGATTTTCTTCATGGCATTATTGGCCGTCCGCTTGGAATAGTCTTCATAGTAGAATGTGGCATTCTTTCCGCCTACCATGTCCAACAGGATGCCGAAGCGCGCCTTGTAATCAGGCACGTGAGGGATACGTCCCCAGTATTGGGAGCCCAGACACCAAGTGTCCGGTTTGTACGTTCCTTTGTAGAATTCTGGCGTGCCGTAATCTTCCGCATCGAAGAATACGAGGTCGATGCCTACTTGCGGAGCCTGCTGTTGAATCTGTCGAGCAATTTCAAGCAAGACGCCCACTCCGCTGGCACCGTCGTTTGCTCCGTCAATTGCCTTCCGGTGGTTGGCTTCCTCATCCTGGTCGGCGTACGGACGGCAGTCCCAGTGCGCACAGAGCATCACCCGTTTCTTGTTTTCCGGCTGATAGGCTCCGATGATATTGCGTGATTTCAGGATTGTGCCATCGTAAGCAATCAGGTCTGCTTGCTGATTATAAACGGTGGCTCCGAATTTCTTCAATTGGGCGGCCAAGTAATCTCCGCATTTACGATGCGCCTCCGTATTGGGTACGCGAGGTCCGAAGGCTACCTGTGCGGCTACATACGCGTATGCACTGTCGGCATTGAAAGCCGGGGCCTGCACAATTGTGGCTTCCGTTTCTTCAGTTTGCTCACTGTTTTTCGAACTGCTTCCACAGGAAATGAAAGTTCCTCCCGTTATCAAAGCACTTACAATCAGCAGGTTTTTTATTGAAATCATAATCCTTTCATTTAGTTTGTGCTGCAAAGGTAAACTTATTTTCGCAGACCCCTTGCAGCCGTAAATACGTTTTAAACTTTATTTGTAGGAGCCGTTCTCCTGTACTTGCTGCATGACCCGCAGAAAGTTGCCGCCCCAGATACGGCGGATGTCTTCCTCACTGTAACGTTCGTGCAGCAGCTGGCGGGTGAAGTTGATCATCTCTGAAGAATCATTGCATCCGATGATGCCTCCGTCGCCGTCGAAGTCACTGCCGATGCCCACATGCTCGATGCCCATTACGTTCACCATGTGGTTCAGGTGCTCAATGGCATCCAGGATATGTGCCGGGCGGTCAGTGCGAAGGAAGCCGCTGTACAGACAGACCTGTACCACACCCCCTTTTCGGGCAATGGCACGGAGTTGTTCATCGGTCAGGTTGCGCGGATGGTCGCAGAGTGCTCGGCTGGAAGAATGTGAGCAGACTACCGGTTGGCTGCTGATGTCGAGTGTGTCGTAGAAGGTTCGTTCGCCACTGTGCGACAAGTCCACCATCATGCCCAGGCGGTTCATCTCTCGAATCACCTGTTCGCCGAAAGGGGTGACTCCCAAGTTTTCCTCGTTGCGGCGGGCTGAACCACAGATGTCGTTGTTCCCGTTGTGGCAGAGAGTCATGTATACCACTCCCCGTTTGCGGAAATGTTCTACCCGGCTGAGGTCTTTCCCGATGGCATATCCGTTTTCAATACCTAGCATGATGGCCTTCTTACCTTCTCGTTTCAGGCGGTATAAGTCATCGGGCGTATACGCGATGTCTACTGTGGTACAGTTCCTGGCCACCATCTCCTCAATCTCATTCAGCAGACGGTCGGCTTTGGCGGTAGCTGCCAGCAAGGCTTCGTCCGTCCGTTCCTTTTGTTCTAGATAAGCTACCATGATGGTGGCATCCTGTCGTCCTTCCGTCATCTTGTGCAGGTCGACCTTGATTTTGGGGTCGCGCGTATCAAAGCGGATGTGCTGGTCGAAAAACATCGGTGTGTCGCAATGGGTATCCAGAATCAGCAGACGCTGGTGCAGCTCCTTGGCCTTCCGGAACAAACGGGCTTCGCGAACGAGCCATCCGAAGAGCGGCATCATGCATTTGTCTTGATTCAGGATGAAACATTCCGGATGCCACTGTACGCCCAGCATAGATTTATATTCCGTGCTTTCGATGGCTTCTATCACCCCGTCGGGGGCCGTAGCTGATACCCGAAAACCGGGTGCCGGCTCTTTTACCGCCTGATGATGGAAGGAATTGACAGCTACTTCCTTGGCGTTTAGAATACGGGCCAGCAGGCTACCCTCCGCCAGTTCCACCCGGTGTGACGGGAAACTCCGTTCCAGGTCTTGACTGTGTTTGATAGACGGCGTTTCTTTCTGTGCATAAATGTCCTGATAGAGTGTACCGCCCAAAGCGGCGTTGAGCACTTGGATACCGCGGCAGATACCCAATATCGGAATCTGCCGATGGGCCGCCAGGCGCGTCAGCAGCAGTTCCTGCCGGTCGCGGTGAGGGTTAATGCTGTGGAGTTCCCGAATCGGATCTTCGTGCAAGAAAAGCGGATTCAAGTCACCTCCGCCTGTAAGCAACAGTCCGTCCAAGTGGTCCAGTGTGTTGATTAGTAAGTTGGCATCCTCGTAAGGAGGAATTACCACTGGTACACCTCCTGCCTGAATGACAGACTGGTAATATCCCGGTGCCAGAGTCAGATTGCCGTCACTGAAGTTTCCTGTGAGTCCGATGAGTGGTGCTTCCTTGCGGTTGGGGAAACGGCTGTGAATCCCCTCATCGAGGGCTTGAATATCGAAAGAAAAATTTGTTTTCATGCGTGTGTACTTTTTTAGCAAGTTAGGCAAATATAGAGAGAACTTGTGAATTTATGGCACAATAAAGTGGATAAAGTCGTTAATTTGTTTTTTTGTCTATGTCTCTCTTCCAGAGCGTATAGCATTAATTAGCATCTCGGATAGATAGTTATTCAAATTATTTTCTCATATTTGTTTAAAATCTAATGATATGGAGTTGATTCAAAGCCTTTCTCAGATGGTGAACTGCCTGCGTTCGCGCGGCATACGCCGGAAAGTAGCGGTAGTCTGCCCGAACGACCCGCATACGGAGTATGTGATTATCCGCAGCCTGAGGGAGGAAATTGCTGAATATCTTTTGGTGACGGATTCAGCCCATTTGAAGGAGGCTCTCGACTTGCGGTCGGCTTCTCCTGATTTTGTGCATATCTACGAAGCGGGTACTCCCGATGAAGCGGCTGCATTGGCCGTGCAACTGGTACGTACGGGCGAAGCCGAAGTATTGATGAAAGGACTCATCAACACGGACAACCTCTTGCGGGCGGTATTGAAGAAAGGAGAGGGCCTGTTGCCCGAAGGAGGGGTGTTGAGCCATGTCACAGTGGCACAGGTTCCCTTATATCACAAACTGCTGTTTTTTTCGGATGCGGCAGTGATTCCACGGCCTACTTTGGAACAGTTCCGGGCAATGATTACCTACGATTTGGATTTGTGTCGTAAGCTGGGCTGTGAAGAACCTCGGGTGGCACTTGTTCATTGTACGGAAAAAATCAGCGAGAAGTTTCCCCACACCTTGAGTTATGTGGAAATCAAAAAGGACGCGCAGGAGGGACGTTTCGGACATGTCTTTATCGACGGACCGATGGATGCCAAAACCGCCTGCGACAAGCACAGCGGGGAGATAAAGGGCCTTTCTTCTCCCGTTGTCGGCAATGCGGATATTCTGATTTTCCCCAATATCGAATCGGGCAATACGTTTTACAAAACCTTGTCCCTGTTTGGCGATGCGAACATGGCAGGCATGCTCACCGGAACTCTTGCACCGGTGGTAGTGCCTTCACGGAGTGACTCCGGTAACTCCAAATACTACAGTCTGGTACTGGCTTGCCTGGCAGGGGCGCGAAAAGAATAAGACCTGACCTTATGAAAATACTTGTCATTAACCCGGGCTCCACTTCCACGAAGCTGGCAGTCTATGAGAATGAGAATCCCGTGTGGCGTGAAAGTATCGCGCATCCGTCCAAGGAACTGTCGGACTTTCACCATATCAACGAGCAGTATGAGTATCGTCGTGCGCATGTGCACGATACGCTGGAGAAGGCGGGCATTCCGCTTGCTTTTGACGCCGTGATTGCGCGCGGTGGCTTGTTGAAACCGACTCCTGGAGGAGTGTATCAAATCAATGAGCGTATCAAGCATGACTTGTGGCATGCCAGTATGGAACATGCGTCGAACCTGGCGGCATGGATTGCCGACGAGATAGCGCATTGTGCCGGTTGTCCGTCTTATCTGGCCGATCCGGTAGTGACAGACGAGCTGCGTGATTTGGCCCGTATATCCGGCATCCCGGAGCTTCCCCGTATCTCCATTTTTCATGCCTTGAACAGTCGGGCTGTATCCCGACGTTATGCGGCCCGTATCGGACGGAAGTATGAAGAACTGAACCTGATTGTGGCCCACTTGGGGGGAGGCATCTCGGTCAGTGCGCATCACTATGGGAAAGTGGTCGATGTGAATAATGCCTTGAATGGGGAAGGCCCTTTCAGTCCGGAACGGGCGGGAACGTTGCCGGCCCGACAGTTGGTTGATTTGTGTTTCAGCGGGAAATATACATACGCGGAAATCCGGAAGATGATTAACGGTCGGGGGGGACTGGTGGCACATCTGGGTACTACCGATGTGCAGAGTATCATCCGTTGGGCCCATGCCGGAGCCGAAAAGCACAAACTGGTACTCGATGCCATGCTCTACACGGTGGCCAAGCAAGTTGGAGCCATGCATATTGCCCTGCACGGACAGACCGATGCTGTGATTTTGACAGGGGGTATCGCTTTCAATGACTATTGTATCCGCGGGTTGCGGGAGTGGCTGGAAGGGCTGGCTCCGATTGTGGTCATTCCCGGAGAAGATGAGATGGGAGCGTTGGCCATGAATGCGCTGGGTGTGTTGCGAGGAGAACTGACCTTGCAGGAGTATGCACCGGAAGAGCATGTAGAATAAAAAATCGGGACATCTTCGTCACGAAGATATCCCGACAAATCCTTATTTAAGGTTAAACGTCAGTGTGAATACTGACTCTTCAAGAGAGATTATTTAGAAAAGACTGTATCCCATCAACGGGGATCAGTCTTTTGTGTTTAGTCTGCAATAAACTCATCATAGCCATAACCAAGAGCTCCAGCAGAAACTTGATAGGCTATAAGGATAAAGCAGTTGTGGTTGGCGTACATACCACTTTCATAACCATTGTCGGTTACAAATGCATCATTTCCTTGCCAGTAACCAATATCGCTGACTGAGATACTTCCGTAGCTTCCATAGGTGTACGAAGTCAGGGTGGAAGGTACACGGAAGAACTGGTATTCTCCTTGTGAATCCGTTGCAGTCTTATCAATCAGGTTAATCTTCATGCTGTATCCTTCTCCAAATACGTCTTTGAAGCGGTACAGAGTGGGATCCGTCGTACAAACTTGTAAGGTAGTTGGTACAGAAGACTGCCCCAAGATGGTGGCTGCAGGAGTTCCGCTTGCACTGGTAGTTCCGAATACATAAGTACCTGTTGCTACATCTTCCCAGGCAAGTCCGGTAAACACTACTTCTTGTGAAGCCATGTTGCTTCCGTTTACGGCTACTACGGTGATGGTATATTCACCTTGCAGGTTGGTGAGGGTGATGTCTGCGTTAGACTCTCCAGAGATACCTTCTATTTTAGTTCCGTTTTCTACGACATAAGTCATATATCCGGTTTCTCCATCGGCTTCCACATGTGCATTCTTGTCTGCGGTAGTTTCTGCCAGATAGTAAGCCTCACTCACCTGATTGTTGGCGGCAATACGGATTCTCACATCATTGTCAGGGTTATATTCCGGTGCTTCAACTGCATATTCATATAGCGTGATGGCAGGTGCCCCGTCTGTACCTGGAGTAGTTCCTTCTTCTTCCTTACAGCTGGTCATTGCCACTATAGCAAGGAGAATCATTCCCAAAGCATTGATATATTTTTTCATGTTCCTATTCTTTATTTAATGAATCAACTTTTTAATTAGCCCATGTAAATTCGCTGGAGTCGGATGTAGGCATAATCGGAGTCGGATTGTTGGTGCAGGCTGCATTGTAGTCAGTTTCTGTACCTACGATGCAGAAGTCCATCCAGTCGGGATGTACGTTTCCTGAGTTCACATTGTAACCTCCATAGTTCCAGCGGTAGCCTTTGATGTGGTTGGTATTTGCATAGCTGCGAATGATACCTTTGTCGTAACGTTTGATATCGTAGGTGGCAAAACCTTCACCCCAAAGTTCTACACGGCGCTGCCACCACACTTCGTTCTGGAATCCAGTCGCATGATTGTTTCCGTAGGTATCGTTTGTATGTTTGCCATATACGTATTGCGGGTCACGGGTCTTGGCAAAGTTGGTCAACAGGGTGATTCCTCTTGCTTCGCTTTGCATACCGGCAGCTTCTGCTTCAATCAACATCATTTCTTCCACACGCATCAAAGGAACAGATACGGTGAAGGCTGCATATTGGTTGGCATGTTCTCCGTTGGCTGGGCGGAATTTCAGTTCCAAACCTCCCACTTTTTGGGAAGGACTGGCTGCTGCAGTGGTCAGCAATCCTTCGGGAGAGTCTGAGTAGGCGCTCAATGCATCTACTGCATCTGCCTCGTCCATGTCGTCAATAGCAAAGTCTACAAAACATTTCTTGCGGAAGTCGGTAGCAGGAATGGTCTGGTAGAGGTGATAATCGATACGTTTCGGGGTACCGTAGTTGGCGGCATAACCGCAACCAGATTCACTGACTTCAATGATCATCTGTGCACCCCAGCTGCTATCGCCATCATTCTGCAAGATACATGGGTCATCGTCTTTGAAGCGAACGGCGAACATCCAGGAATTGTTTCCATCCGGAGTGTTGAAACCGCTGGTGCGGGAAGTGTACTGGCTTTCTGTCAATGCGGTGTAACCTTGCTGGGCCAGTTTGGCATATTTTTCGGCGTTTGCCCAGTCTTCCATCACCAGGTAGGCACGGGCTTTCAAACCGTACACCACTGAAAGGTCCGGCGTGTACACATCCGTACGGGTGTAATCGGCCAAGTAAGTTTCTGCTTTATCCAGGTCGGACAGAATCTGTGCCCACATTACTTCGTTGGTTGCACGTGGATTGGTTGCCAAATCACTGACTGCAGTGGTTTCCAATACCAATGGTACGGTTTCGGCATTCTTGTCGATTGCATAAGACTTCTGGGCGAACATCTGTGCCAAGTCCATATAGAACATGGCTCTCATGGCGTAGGCAATACCTGCTCCCGACTTGTGTTCATCGGTAGGTTCCGGACCTGCCATGGTCAATACGTCGTTACAGCTTTTGATCCATCCGTAGAAATAAGTCCAAGGATACTGGCATACCGCATAGAGCGGGCCCAGACCTGTACCGCAGGTGTACCAAGTGGTGTACCATTCACTTGTTGTATTCTCTAAGACGATATCTTGTCCCATGACGTCACGCATCAGGAAGAATGAGGTATAACCGTAATCGTATGGCGACATATCGGATGCGTTGTAGACAAATTTTCCCGCCATTGTATTGGTAATGGCGTCTACAAAGTTCTGGAAAGCTCCGGTGGCGTTAGCTGCTTGATCCACTGTCACATAGTTGCTTTGTGGCTCAATTTCTTTGATACAGCCTGTAAGCGATGTCATACCCAAGGCTGCCAGAGAAGCAAATAAAAATATTTTTTTCATCTTGTAGTTTCTTTTCATTGGTTAAAAACGAGTTAGAATGTCAACTGGATTCCGCCTGTAACAGTACGTACGGGTGAATAGACATTGACTTGAGTGTTTTCGTTGAATGAATAACGAGGATCAAGTCCTTGACGTGCAGACCAGAAGCACAGGTTTTCTCCGCTGGCATAGATACGCAGCTTGTCGATGCCCAGGTTGCTCAGCCATTTCTTGGGTAAGGTATAACCTACAGTGAATGACTGGAAGTTCAGATAGCTTGCATCTGTCATGAAGCGGTTTGAACGGGCAGCTGTGTACTGGTCCATATATTGCATACGCGGAATATCGCTCGATGTGTTGTTCGGAGTCCAAGCCTTGAGGGCATCTACATGGATGGCAGAACCTCCGGCTGAACCAGTCAGGTTGGTCATCAATGACATGTAGCGAGTATCGTACACTTGACCGCCAATCTGATAATCGAAAGTCATGGACAAGTCGAAACCGTAAGCGCTAAATGTAGTTCCGAAACCACCATAAGCCTTTGGCAAGCTGCTGCCTTGTTCGTAACGGGAAGCACCGTTCGGGTCAGTGGTCTTGTAAGAATGGTTCTTTGCCGGACGGTTTGTCGCACTGGCTCCGGTATTCGGATCTACCATGTCGGCGTCTACCCAGTAGAGAGCCTGTCCCTGTTCGTTCATACCTGCATATTCAGGCAACATGTAGTTGTAGATGGAACCACCTACCTTATACCATTTCCAGTCGGCGCTGTAACCACCCAGCAAACCTACCTTTGAAGCCGGTAATGAAAGGATTTCGTCTTTGTTGTGGGCGATGTTGAACTGTACACTCCAATCTATGTTGCGTGTACGGATGATGCTACCTTGCAAGGTCACTTCCACACCTCGGTTGCGGATATCACCGATGTTGTCGTAGTAACCACGTGTACCGGCTGATTCCGGAATGTTCAACCAGAACAGCAGGTCGGTTGTTTTCTTGTTATAGAAGTCGACACTACCGGTCAATCTGCGATTGAACAAGCTGAATTCTACACCGACGTTCAAGTTGTTGGTGGTTTCCCAGCTGATTTCCGGATTACCCATCATACGGAAAGCGGCAGACATGCTGGAAGGAGTAGAGGCAGACAGTGAATAAGTGTTTACGTATGCGAAATCACCTACGTTATCGTTACCTTGCTGTCCGATAGATAATTTCAGTTTCAATTCATCTACCCATGATGCGTTGAAGAACTCTTCTTTGTTGATCAACCATGCGGCACCTGCTGACCAGAAGTTACCCCAACGGTTTTCTTTGGCAAAGCGTGAAGAAGCATCACGACGGTAAGAACCAGAGAGGAAGTATTTGTCATCGTAGTTGTACTGGAGACTACCGAAATAACCTTCCACATTGTATTCGCTGGTGTAAGAGTTTGAACTTACCTTGCTGGCTGAGGCGTTGATTTCCGGAATGTACTGGGAGAACAATCCCTGACCGTAAGCATAAAGGTAAGTGGTCTTGGTGTCATAATATTCATGACCCAACATGACATTGATGTTGTGTTTGTCGAACTGGTCGAAGTAAGTCAATGTCTGTACATGGTTCTGACGCAAGTTGTCTGTTTGTGATTTGTCGATCTGGCCTCCGGCAGAAACTTTCGGTCCGTACAGTGCAGTCTGCATCAGAGAATAGTTGGTGTGTCCCCAGATCAGAGAGCTGGTGGCATTGAATTTCAAGAAATCAGTGAAATTGATGTCCAATGAGAAGTTACCGTTGAACTGCTGTCCCTTGCTCTCATCCGTGTTGTAACGGTTGGTACCCAGCGGGTTGTTGGTGCCGGAGAACGGACGGGTCAGTCCCGGATAGTTGCTGGCAGCTACACCGTAGTCGTATTGCGGGTTTCCGTATTCATCGCGACGGATGGTCGGATTACCGTTGGCGTCCAGAACCCGTACGTAAATCGGATAAATCGGTGCAATAGAAGAGGTATAATACATCAGGTTGGATGAGTTAAGGGAAGTGTTCATGTTGGCATTGGATTCTGTAGTAGAATTCACATAGCCTACATTGGCACCCAGTTTCAACCATTTGGTAGGTTGATAATCTGCTTTTACACGTGCGCTGAAACGTTTGTATCCAGAATATTCAATGATACCATCATCGTCCAAGTAACCCATGCTGGCATAGAATGAACCTTTGTCGTTGGCTCCGTTGATATTGATGGTATATTCCTGACGAAGTGAATTGCTGTATGCTGCATCCGTCCAGTTATCCGGATACAAGTAGTAGGTTTCTCCGTTTGCTTCATAAGCTCGTCCCAGAGTGGCATTCGGATTTAATTTGCCGTTCAGACCGATAAGCTGTTCTCCATCGGGCACAGTATATACATTGTATGCCAGCTGGTTCAACATGGTCGTGTTGGCATTGACATTGGCTGTAGCTGCGTTCTGGCCTTGATCGTAGAAATAGTAGTTATAGTACTGGCTGTACATGGCCTCATAGTACTGGCCCGGGTCGTTGATGGTTTCGTAGTCCTGTACGGCACGGCTGTTGGCACCCCATTTCATATCCACGTTGATTTGCGGCTTTTTGTTCTTTCCGGTTTTGGTGGTAATCAAGATGACACCCGATGCACCACGCGCACCATACAAAGCAGCAGAAGCGGCATCTTTCAATACCGTAACTGATTCGATATCACTCTGTGGAATGTTGCTCAATGAAGCCGAATAAGGAGCTCCATCGACAATAATCAAAGGTTCCGTACTCAATGAAAGAGAGGAGATACCACGGATGTTGATGCTTCCGCTTCCGGCACCCGGAGCACCTGAACCGCCACGCATCTGCAAACCTGGAGTGGTACCTACAAGGGCATTTGCTACATTGGTTGTGATGTGTTTGGCCAAATCTTCACTGTTCAGGACTGCTGCTGAACCGGTGAATGAGCTTTTCTTCTGTGTACCGAAAGCTACTACCATTACTTCATCCAACATCTCTGAGTCGGATTTCATGGATACTCGAATCAATCCTCCGCGTATGCGAGTTTCTACAGGTTGCATACCTACGAAAGAAATTCTCAATTGCTTGGCCGAAGCCGGCACATTAGTGATTGTAAACTTACCGTCGAGATCGGTCATGGTACCTACCTGTGTACCAACTACCAGTACCGACGCTCCGATTACGGGCTCACCATCCTCTTCAGAAACTACAATTCCTGTTACGGTGGATTGTTGCGCCCACATCATTCCAATGCTTAAAAATAAGCATGTAAGAAAGAAGAGTGTTCGTTTTTTCATAAATTCTCTCTTTTAAAATTAATGTAACAATATGATACTGTTTTTAACAACAACAATTCAATCGCAAATATAAGTAATAAATTTATTTATTTGGTATAAATCTGTTTTTTTTTTGAAAATAAATACGCATGTCTGTGAAAAGAATGTGTAATATTTGATTTGTGATGCTGTATTCGGTGTTATTGTTAGTATTTAGACTTGATTTCTCATGTTAATGCTTACTATTTGTTGTTTGTATTTGATGGCTTTGTTTTTTTGGTAAAAAAATGGAGGAATGTAGAAAGTGATGAAGTGGTATTTTTATTTTGATAGAATAGGGTGTATGAATAAAATGAGATTGGTGCTATGGTGGTGAAATTATTGATGATTTGGTTTAAATCATCGTGGAATTAAGATTTATAAAGTTTGGATATCGGATTGCTTGGGGAGAGAGTTGGGAGGTGAAATTGTATGAGTCTTAATTCTTTTATTAAATGTGTGTTAATTGTGTGAAAATTAGTTGTGAAAGGACTCGGGCGACCTGTTGTAAATCATTTGAAGATTATAGTTTATGTGGAATCACCTTCTTTAAAAAAGATAACAGCATATTGTGGGGATGCCCGGTTCTTTTTATATGTTTCCTTACTTGGAACCGTACGTTTCCCATGGCGGAACCGTATGTTTTCCTGCTGGGAGATATACGGATTCCGGCAGGAAAACATAAAAAGTCTTTTGGAATAAATTTTTCTTCTTCAAAGAGTTTTAAATTAAAGGGTGCAGGAAGAATAGCTTTTTCCTATGAAAAAGCCATGAAAAAAGGGATACCGTTCAGATATCCCTTTTCATATTCAAGTACGTAACCTTTTACTGTTCATATTCCTTTTTCCGTTTCGGATTCATCGGGAACCAGCCTTTCAGCACACGCTCACGCTGTTCGAAGATTTCCTTGATGGTCCAGAAAGAGGAGAACGAAAAGACTCCCAATAGAGAAGACACTAAAATCTGGCCCACCAGAATGGAACCGATGAGGCCCGCGATGCCCAGCACCAGAAAAAGCCACCAGCAACGTGTCCCCCAGTAATATTCCGCTTTGACCACTATCGGATGAAACAATCCGATAATCAGGAACGTGCAGATTCCGATGAGTATGCCCTCCCAGTGAAGGCCGTCCATTCCTTCCATCAATCTTCGAGGTCTTTACGGATAGGAATTTCTTTCTTGATGCTCTGTTCCAGTGAAATCAGTGTTTCCGTGGCAGTAACTCCCGGAATTTCCTGAATCTTGGAATTCAGCAAGTCCATCAAGTGTTCATTATCGGTTGAATACAGTTTGGTCAGCATGGTGTAAGGACCGGTAGTGAAATGACATTCCACGATTTCCGGAATCTTTTGCAATTCAGCTACTACACTTTTATACATGGAACCTTTTTCCAGTTTGATTCCCACATAAGTGCAAGTGCTGTAACCCAGGCTTTTTGGATTTACATGGTAGCCTGAACCAATAATTACGCCGAGGTCAATCAGGCGCTGTACGCGTTGATGAATGGCGGCACGTGACACACCGCATTCTGCAGCTACGTCTTTAAACGGGATTCTGGCGTTCTGTGAGATAATCTCCAGAATCTGTTTGTCAAGTTTATCAATTTTCTCCATACTACTAAATGGTTCTTGTTTTTATCATATTGTAAGCAAATGTAGAAAAACTTTTTTATCTATATGCTATTCTAGAAGAAAAAACGTAATTATTTTTTGGAAATACACAAATTGTCGGTGAATTGTGTAAGCTGTATGCCCTATTTGCTTATCTTTGTGAGGCTTATTATTTATTAAATTGAAAAACTATGCATCCATTGGAATTGTTTAAGTTTTGTCCGGTGTGCGGGTCTCCTCATTTTGAAGTACATAATGAAAAGTCCAAGAAATGTGCGGACTGTGGTTTTGTGTATTATTTCAATTCGAGTGCGGCTACAGTGGCCTTTATCCTGAATGGGAAAGGAGAGTTGTTGGTTTGCCGCCGCGGAAAGGAACCTGCTAAAGGTACGCTGGATTTGTCGGGAGGCTTTATCGACATGTTCGAGACTGGCGAAGAAGGAGTGGCACGCGAGGTGAAGGAAGAAACGGGACTGGTGGTGACAGAAGCGAAGTACCTGTTCTCTTTACCGAACACTTATCTGTATTCGGGCTTTCTGGTACATACGCTCGACCAGTTCTTTTTATGTAAAGTCGCAGACGACCATCTGGTAAAGGCGATGGATGATGTGGCCGATGCGTGGTGGATGCCCTTGGATGAGATTCATCCGGAGGATTTCGGACTGGAATCAGTACGTAAGGGAGTGGCACGTTTCCTGGAAGCACATCGGAACGTAAAATAAGAGATTATGGGTAAGTATAAAAAATATATCTGGACGGCAGGCCTTTGTTGCGCCTTGCCGTTGGCTGTATCGGGGCAGCAGGTAGAACCGCTGACCGGAGCCGACCGTTTGTTCAACGAGGGAAGGGAACTGTTTCTCCGTCAGGATTATGCAGCTGCCCGGCAGACCCTTGTCCGTTATACCCGTCAGGCAGGGGAAAAGGCCTGGGCCGATGAGGTGGATTACATGCTGGCTTGTACGGCGTATGAGCTGCACCTGCCGGAATGCCGGGAGGTCTTGTCGGACTACCTGGAAGCTCATCCGGAATCACGTTACCGCAACCGGGTGCAGGCACTCATTGCCGCCAGTTACTTTTCGGAAGAGAAGTACATGGAGACCATTGCCACACTGAAGGGATGTGACATTTCTCTTTTGGCAGACGAGGAACGGGATGCCAGTGCCTTGCGCATGGGTACATCGTACTTGAAGGTAGACAAATGGCAGGAGGCAGCCTTCTGGTTTTCGGTGTTGAGAGATTCGAGCAAGGATTACCGTAATGATGCGGTGTACAACCTGGCGTACATCGATTACGTGCAGCAGAAGTACGACTCGGCCTTGCAGGGATTCCGTGAAGTGCAGAATGACCGGAAGTTCCAGAAACTGGCACCTTATTATATAGCAGATATTTACCTGATTCAAGGAAATTATGCGCAGGCCCGGAAGGTGGCAGATGCGTATCTGGCTTTGTATCCGGAAGAAAAGAATGCGGGGCAGATGAGCCGTATTTCCGGAGAGGCTGCTTACGGCCAGAAAGACTATGCTGCTGCCATCCAGTCACTGGAACGCTATCGTGAAGGAGAAGCAATGCCGGCCCGACTGGCCATGTACAAACTGGGTATGAGCTATTTCAATACAGGAGTTTATTCCAAAGCGTTGTCGCGCCTGGGAGAAGCGACTGGAGCTCCGGATGCTTTGGCGCAGAATGCCTATCTCCACATGGGCTTGGCGGGCTTGCAGTTGAAGGAACGCAATCAGGCGCGTATGGCCTTCGAACAGGCGTCGCGCATGGATTTCGACCGCAGCATTCAGGAGCAGGCGTTGTTCAACTATGCGCTGTGCATTCATGAAACGTCTTATTCTCCGTTTGCCGAGTCGGTCACGGTGTTCGAACGTTTCCTGAATGAATACCCGTCGTCGGTTTATGCCGAGAAGGTGAACGACTATCTGGTAGAGGTGTACATGAATACCCGCAGCTATGAGGTGGCTTTACGGTCAATCGATAAGATTACCCATCCGAGTGCTCGTATTCTGGAGGCTAAACAGAAATTGCTTTTCCGCATGGGTACGCAGCTGTTTGCCCAGGCGGACTACCGCGGGGCACTGGATTATTTTACCCGCTCCCTGCAGTTGGGACAGTATAACCAGAAAACCAAGGCGGATGCATATTACTGGCGCGGGGAGTCGAAATACCGGCTGGCACGTTATCCGGAGGCTGCCAACGACATGCGGCTTTATCTGGAGTTTGCCACCGACAAGAATTCACAGGAATACGGACTGGCTCTTTACTGTCTGGGATACAGCTTGTTCAAACAGAAACAATATAACTCCGCACGCGACTGGTTTGTCCGTTGTGTGCAGAACGGGCGGACACAAGATGCTTCGGTGGCGGGCGATGCCTACAACCGTATCGGCGACTGCTATTTCTATGAACGCCGCTTCGAAGAAGCTCGTCAGCAATATGCGCAGGCTGTGGCCATCGCTCCTTCACTGGGTGATTATTCCTTGTTTCAGGAAGGTATCGTGAAAGGACTGCAACGGGATTATGCCGGAAAGATACAGGTACTCAACAAGTTGATTACGGATTATCCTTCGTCGGCTTATCTGGACGATGCCTTGTATGAGCAGGGACGTGCGTTCGTGCAGATGGAGGACAGCGAGAATGCCATCAAGCGTTATTCGTTGCTGGTACAGCGCTATCCGGAAAGCGAACTGTCTCGTCGGGCCGCCAACGAAATCGGTCTGCTGTATTACCAGAACGACCGTTACCAGGAAGCCATTGCCGCTTACAAGAAGGTGATTACGACTTATCCGGGTAGTGCGGAGGCTCGTCTGGCGCAGCGCGACCTGAAATCAATTTATGTAGACTTGAATAAGGTGGACGACTACATGGCGTTCGCTTCTACCATCCCCGGTGGGGCCAAGTTCGACGTGAGTGAACGGGATTCACTGACCTATACGGCAGCCGAACGGGCTTATATGCGCGGCGACATTGCCGGTGCCAAGACCAGCCTGACGCGTTACTTGCAGTCGTTCCCGCAGGGAGCCTTCAGTGTGGATGCGGCGTATTATCTGGGATTGATTGACTACAACCAGAAAGATTATGCATCGGCTGCCGCCCGACTGGAAGAAGTGCTCCGCTTCTCGGGCAGCAAATACGAAGGGGAGGCGTTGGCACTTTGTGCCGAGATGGCCTACAACCAGAAAGAATATGCCAAGGCGTTGAATTTGTACAAGCGTCTGGCCGACCGTTCGTCGGTGCAGGAAGACCGCTTGCAGGCTGAGTTAGGGGCTCTGCGGAGTGCCCGTGCGCTGGACGACCGGGCAGAAACCGTAGTCACCGCTTCGGCTTTGCTCAAACAGACCAAGCTGACACCGGAGGTACGGAGTGAAGCGTTGTATTTCCGGGCCAAGGCCTTGCTGGCGGAAGGACAGAAGCAGGAAGCGCTGGCCGATTTGGTGGAACTGGCCAAGGACACCCGTAACGTGTACGGGGCAGAGGCCAAGTATCTTGTAGCACAGACGTATTTCGACGAAGGAGAAACGGCTAAAGCTGAGAAAGAAGTGCTCGACTACATCGAGGTCAGCACCCCGCACGCCTACTGGCTGGCAAGAAGTTTTGTTCTGCTGTCGGATGTGTATGTGAAACTGGACCGCAAGATGGAAGCCAAACAGTATTTGCTGTCCTTGCAACAGAATTATCAGGCGAATGATGACATCGCCGGAATGATTGAAAGCCGTCTGGCCAAACTTAAAAGTGTAAAGTAAGATGAGATACATAAGTATGATATTGATTTGCGCGGGTCTGTGGCCTGTATCCACAATATGCGCGCAGAAGGGAGCGGAAAAAGATTCCACTCTGAACCGGACGGTGATAGTGGAGAATCAGTACAATCCTGAAGTGATGGATGCGTTCAAGGTGAATGTCATGCCTGAAGTGGAAGAGCCCGCCGCTCCGAAACAGGCCATCCAGTATGCTACGGAACGGCATCCGCTGGGAGCTTGGAAGGCAACTCCAATGGAGTCCATGCCGAGAGAATTCACGCAGAAGGGAGCCGACCGTGGTTATGTACGTCTGGCGTATGGCAATCTGAACAATGTAGACCTGAAGGGAAGTTACCTGTGGGATATTTCTTCGAAAGACCGTTTAGGAGTGATGGCTTCCTTGTATGGACGGAACGGAGATCTTCCGCATTTCCAGAGCACAGAAGACTGGAAATCCCGTTTCTACCGGACGGATGTGTCATTGGATTACCGGCACAATTTCCGGAGAGTGGCCTTGAAACTGGGAGGGGCTTTTGCTTCGCAGGTGTTCAATTACATGCCGTCTTTGAATGAGAATGTCGAAACTTGGCCTACTACGCAGCGTTATACGCTGGGAGAGGGATATGTGGGCATCGTTTCCTGCGACAAGGATTTGCCCATTCAGTTTGGTCTCCAGACTGGCTTGCGGAGTTTCAGTACCCGTTATGATACCTATTACATGCGGCACGGTTCGGAAAACATATTCCACACCCAAGGATTCATGCTGGGAAATATCAACGACGAGCAGCAGGTGGGCATCGGACTGGAAATGGATAATCTGATTCACGATGTATCGCAGCAGGACTATACGCTGGTGCAGTTGAATCCGTATTATACCCTTCAGAATGAAGCCCTGAGGTTACGTTTGGGCGCACATGTGGATTTCCAGACGGCCAATGGCAGCGGACTGAAAGCTGCTCCCGACGTAAAGCTGGAGTATACGTTCGCCGATTCGTATGTGGTGTATGTGAACCTGCTGGGAGGGAGTCGGCTGAATGACTTCCGCCGGCTGAATGATTTCTCTCCTTACTGGGTGGTGGCACAGCAGATGCGGACTTCCTATACACCGCTGGATGCCAAGCTGGGACTGAAAGCGTCTCCGGTGACAGGCTTGGGCTTCGAGCTTTATGGAGGTTATCGCATCACCAAGAACGAACTGTTTGCCGTGCCGGGTGGATTTAAAACAGACAAGCAGAATGTGTTCTATACGGGAATTTGGCAGGATAAAGGAAAAGTGGGTTACGGAGGCGCTTCCGTGAGCTATGCTTATCGTGACTGGGTGGATTTCTCGTTGGGAGGAACCTATTATAACTGGATCGTGACAGAAGGTAACGAAGGCCTGTTGCAGTTCAAACCGCAGGTGAAGGTGGATTTCGGCATCCGTGCGAAAGTAGTCAAGGACTGCCATGCCCTGCTGAGTTATAATTATGAACGCCGTCAGAAGATGGGTGAACTGGGACGTGTTGACGGTGTGAATAACTTGTCGGTAGGAGCGGAATATGCGTTGTTGAACCGTTTCAACGTGTTTGTCCGCCTGAATAACCTGCTTAACAAGACGTATGCCACAGAAGCAGGCTATCCGGTGGAGGGCTTCTATTTCATGGCCGGCATCAGCTGCCGTTTCTAAACTTATTCTGCGTGGCGGCAGTGCTGGACCAGTGCGCCATCACGGAAGAAGAAACGGCTTTCCGAGCCGCAGGGAAGGGTAGGAGCCGGGATTCCGTCGTGCAAGGATACTTGCGCATGTTCGATGAAGGCTTCATCCCATAGCCCTTGTTCCAGGAAGGACTGGAGTGTCTGGCTTCCTCCTTCTACCAATAATGTCTGAATTTTCCGTTCATAAAGCACCTGCATGATTTGCGGGAGGATATTCTGGCCGAAATCCAGTGTCACATACGTGAGATTCTGGGTATCGGCCTTTTCTTTTTCCGTAAAGACGAGGGTAGGGGTACTGCCGTCGAACAGGTGCAGATGAAGCGGTAAGGTCAATTGCCGGTCGATGACCAGTCGGAGCGGGTCCTGCCCGTACCATTCGCGTACTGTCAGTGACGGATTATCGAGCAGGGCGGTGCGTCGTCCCACCAGGATGGCCTTCTGCTCAGCCCTCATCTTGTGTACAGTCAAAATAGATAACGGAGTAGAAAGGCGTACGGGAGTTCCCTCGTCGCGGCGGACGTCGATGAATCCGTCGGCCGACTGTGCCCATTTGAGGGTGATGTAGGGACGTTTTCTCACGTTGAACGTGATAAAGGCACGAATCAGTTCCCGGCATTCTTTTTCCAGTACGCCCACCGTGACCTCAATGCCGGCGTCCCGCAGTTTCTGGATGCCTCTTCCGGCCACCAAAGAGAACGGGTCTACACAGCCCACTACCACTCGGGGAATACCTTTCCGGATGATAAGGTCGGCACAGGGAGGAGTCTTCCCATAGTGGGAACACGGTTCCAGACTGACATAAATGGTGGCCTCTTTGAGCAGGCTTTCATCCTTCACCGAAGCAATGGCATTCACTTCGGCATGTCCTTCGCCACAACGCACATGGTAACCTTCACCGATGATTTTCCCGTCACGCACAATCACTGCTCCCACCATCGGGTTGGGGGCTGTGTGGCAGATGCCGTTTCTGGCCAGCTGTATGCAGCGCCGCATATATTTTTCGTCTATCGTCATAATCTTCGTTTTTTATCCTTACTTTTGCAAACATGCATCCGGTTTATCAACATATTAAGAAAGAACTGAGTTCCTTTTATGCAGAAGGAGAGGCGTCGGCCATGGCGAAATGGATTTCGTCGGACATTCTGCATCTTTCCACGATGGAACTTTATACAGGCAAAGATATGAATTTTTCCACGAAAGAGTGGAAAGAGGTGGAGGATATTCTTGCTCGCCTGAAACAGCGGGAACCTCTTCAGTATATTCTGCAGGAAGCACCTTTTTGCGGCCTGTCTTTCCACGTGGAAAAAGGCGTGCTTATTCCCCGTCCCGAGACCGAGGAGCTGGTGGAATGGATAGTGTCTGATTGTCAGAAAGCCGGGAAAGTACGCATTCTCGATATCGGAACGGGAAGCGGCTGTATTCCGGTGGCACTGGCAGAAAAGCTGCCGGAGGCGGAGGTGGCTTCCTGTGACATTTCGGCTGAGGCCTTACGGGTGGCAGCCGTCAATGTAAAGCGGTATGGCGGCAAAGTGACCTTGTTTCAGGCCGACATCTTTCAGGATGAGTTGCCCGACTGTCGGGTAGATGTGCTGGTGAGCAATCCACCTTATATTACGGAAAGTGAACGGGGCGAGATGGAGGCCAATGTACTTGACTGGGAACCGGAACTGGCTTTGTTTGTTCCTGATACGGACCCGTTGCGCTTTTACCGGCGGATTGCCCGGAAAGGACTCGACTGGCTGACGGAAGGCGGGGCATTGTATTTTGAAATCAACCGGGCCTACGGGGCAGAAACCGTCCGGATGTTGGAAGAATGTGGGTATCGCGACATTGCGTTGCGGAAAGATTTGTCGGGAAACGACCGGATGATAAAAGCAGTGAGACCATGAGAGAATTAAGTGAAGCAGAGATAAAGAGCAAGGCCGAGGCCTATTGTTCGGCGGTGGAGCGCTGTCCGTCGGAGGTGGAGGAAAAAATCCGTAAATGGGGGGCCTCGGAAGAGGTGACAGCACTGATTATGGCCCATTTGCATCGGGAACGCTATCTGGATGCGGCGCGTTTCTGTCGTTTCTATGTGCGCGACAAGTATCGTTTCAATCAGTGGGGGCGCATGAAGATTGCGCAGATGTTGCGCATGAAAGGACTGTCGGACGGAGACATACAGGCCGGACTGGAAGAGATTGATACGGAAGAATACGACGGCATCCTGAAAAAGTTGCTGAAGCAGAAGATGAAAGGTATCAAGGCTACCAATGACTATGAGCGGAGCATGAAACTGATTCGTTTTGCCATGGGCCGGGGTTTTACATTGGAGGAGATTCGCCGTTACGTCAATCAACTGGACTCGGATGAGGATTTTGACTGACATACGCGATTTCTTTTTCCCCAGGCAGTGTCTGGCGTGTGGGAAAAAACTGCAGATTTCGGAACAGGTGCTTTGTTGTGACTGTCTGTCGCAGCTGCCTTTTACCCATCTGGGAAATACACCAGGTAATGAAATGGAAAAGATTTTCTGGGGCCGCTTTTCCATAGTGCGGGCTTCTTCGTTATTGTATTATTCCCGTGGCGGGAAGGTGGCACATATTTTGGCCGGCATGAAATACTACGGGCGTCAGCAGGTATGCCGGCACATGGGAGAGATGCTGGCCCATGAACTTCAGCCTTCTGGTTTTTTTGAAGATGTGGATTATCTGTTGCCGGTACCTTTGCATCCGGGCCGTCTGCGTACCAGAGGGTATAACCAGAGTCTTTTGTTGGCGGAAGGTATTTCCCTGCTTACCGGTATACCTGTATGCGACGGATTGCTTCAGCGGGTGCGGAATAACCAGACACAGACTCATAAATCGGCTTGGGAGCGGCAGGAAAATGCTTCTCATCTGTTCCAGCTGGCAGGCGGCACTCGTCTGCTGGAAGGGAAACATGTGATGCTGGTCGATGACGTATTGACAACTGGTGCCACACTTACCTCCTGTGCCGAGGTTTTGTCAGAAATAAAAGGAATTCATCTCAGTATTGTTACATTGGCATGGACAAAATAGTACATTCCGACACCTTTTAAAAATTTTAATACCCTTAAATTTTCTATTCCCGATGTATTTCCATAATTTTGCAAAAACATTTATCAGAGAATTAAAAAGTTATGAAAGCTTTGGAAAGATTATTTGCAGAAAAGTTGCTGAAGGTGAAGGCTGTGAAGATTCAGCCGGCTAACCCGTTTACTTGGGCTTCAGGTTGGAAATCACCGATTTATTGTGACAATCGTAAGACTTTGTCATATCCTGCACTTCGTAATTTCGTTAAGTTGGAGATTTGTCGTGTTATTCTGGAAAAGTTCGGTGAAGTTGACGCCATTGCCGGAGTCGCTACAGGTGCTATCGCACAGGGTGCCTTGGTGGCAGAGGAGTTGAACTTGCCGTTTGTATATGTTCGTTCAAGCCCGAAAGATCATGGCTTGGAAAATTTGATTGAAGGTGAATTGCGTCCGGGAATGAAAGTGGTCGTAGTAGAAGACTTGATTTCAACCGGCGGTAGTAGCTTGAAGGCGGTAGATGCCATTCGTCGTGACGGTTGTGAAGTTATCGGTATGGTGGCTTCCTTTACTTATGGTTTCGATGTTTCGGTAGAAGCATTCAAGAAAGCAAAGGTGGAATTGGTTACCTTGACCAACTACAATGCCGTGCTGGATGCTGCATTGAAGACTGATTACATTAACGAAGAAGACATCCCTGTGCTGCAGGCATGGAGAGAAGATCCTTCTCACTGGACTGGGAAATAAAAGATTCTGTAATTAGGAAAGCAGTCTCGGATTGTAAATAGGAGATGTCATCCTGAGCGAGTCCACTCTGCTCAAGATGACATTTTTTTGTGCAATACCGTGAAGGGTTTTCCTTGAAGATTAAAAAACAACATGGCTGTACAATTTGAAAGTAATGTGAAGCATGTTCCTTATAGTCAGGAACGAGTGTATAACAAACTGTCCGACCTGAACAACTTGGAAGGGGTTCGGGAACGTCTGAATGAGGTGAAGGACAAACTGGACGGAAAGCTGGAAGACATGTCGTTCGACCGTGATTCCATCACCCTGAAGGTGCAGGGCATCAACCTCACATTGCGCATCATTGAGCGTGAACCCCTGAAGTGCATCAAGTTTGAAGGTGACAAATCGCCTATACCTTTGAATTTGTGGATTCAGATTCTTCCCGTGACCGAGGAAGAAGCCAAAATGAAAGTCACCATCCGTGCCGAAGTAAACATGTTTATGAAGGCCATGGTGTCGAAACCATTGCAGGAAGGGGTGGAAAAACTGGCAGACATGCTGGCCATGCTTCCTTATTAAATGAAACGACCGGAACATTCCCGGTGAATAAAAATTGTGATTATGGCTCAAAAACTTTGGGAGAAAAATGTACAGGTAAATGCGGAGATTGACCGCTTTACTGTGGGACGTGACCGTGAAATGGACATGTATCTGGCAAAGTATGACGTATTGGGCTCGATGGCACACATCACGATGCTGGAAAGTATCGGATTGCTGACGGCTGACGAACTGAAGATTTTGCTGGAAGAACTGAAAAAAATATATGCTTCCGTAGAACGCGGAGAATTTGTCATCGAAGACGGGGTGGAAGACGTACATTCACAGGTGGAACTGATGCTGACACGTCGTCTGGGAGATGTGGGAAAGAAAATACACAGCGGCCGTTCGCGTAATGACCAGGTGCTGGTGGATTTGAAGCTGTTCATCCGCGCCCAGTTGAAGTCGGTGGCAGAGGCAGTGGAACGTCTGTTTCATGTACTGATTTCCCAGAGTAACCGTTATAAAAACGTGCTGATGCCGGGTTACACTCATTTGCAGATTGCCATGCCTTCTTCTTTCGGCCTGTGGTTTGGTGCCTACGCCGAGAGTCTGGTAGATGACATGGTGTTCCTGCAGGCCGCTTATAAGGTGTGCAACCGTAATCCGCTGGGTTCTGCGGCAGGTTATGGCTCTTCTTTCCCGTTGGATCGCGAGATGACCACCCGTCTGTTGGGATTTGATTCCATGAACTACAATGTGGTGTATGCCCAGATGGGACGTGGTAAAGTGGAACGTAACGTATCGTTTGCGCTGGCTTCTATCGCCGGCACCTTGTCGAAGATGGCCTTTGATGCCTGTATGTTCAGCTGTCAGAACTTCGGATTCGTGAAACTGCCCGATGAATGTACTACTGGTTCCAGTATCATGCCTCACAAGAAAAATCCGGATGTGTTCGAACTGACCCGTGCCAAATGCAACAAAATCCAGGCACTTCCGCAGCAGATCATGATGATTATGAACAACCTGCCTTCCGGTTATTTCCGTGACCTTCAGATTATCAAGGAAGTATTCCTCCCGGCATTCGAGGAACTGGAAGACTGCTTGCAGATGGCTACCTACATCATGGACAAGATTAAAATCAACGAGCATATTCTGGACGACGACAAGTACCTGTATATGTTCAGTGTGGAAGAAGTGAACCGTCTGGCAGCAGAAGGCATGCCGTTCCGTGATGCTTACAAGAAAGTAGGTCTGGACATTGAAGCCGGTAAGTTTACTCACGAAAAAACCGTGCATCACACTCATGCCGGAAGTATCGGCAACTTGTGTAACGACAAGATTGAGGAGTTGATGCAGCAGGCCGTGAGCGGATTCAACTTTGAAAAAGTGGAAGAGGCTGAAAAAGCTCTTCTAGGCCGATAAACGCATAAAAATTAAGAAGAAAACGGGTGAAATGTTTGGAGCGTATTGCAAAACTCCCTACATTTGCACCCGTAAACGCGGAAATAGCTCAGTTGGTAGAGCATAACCTTGCCAAGGTTAGGGTCGCGAGTTCGAGTCTCGTTTTCCGCTCTTTCTTTGAAAGGATGCTCGAATGGTGGAATCGGTAGACACGAGGGACTTAAAATCCCTTGGCCAGTAATGGCTGTGCGGGTTCAAGTCCCGCTTCGAGTACTAATAATACACAGATAATCCCTTGTAGGTCATACCTATGAGGGATTTATTTTTATCTGCATACACATTGTATAAACAAAGTTGCTTTGAGTTGTTTATGTGGCAATAAAAAAGCCACCTTGCAATGAAGATGGCTTTATTAATGTGATAGGCTGTTTGCTATATGGCAAGTGGAAATTTTCAATTTTAATGGGATGGGTGTATCCTGTCTCTCTTTTGAAAAAAACTTTCTAAAAAGTCAAATAGCGATTTTGAATTTTATTTTTTTGATTTGATAGGGTAAGATGCCATAAACGATTTTAGCCTATAAATTATGTCTGAGTGTTCTGGACGATAACAAACCATTCCTCCGTTAAAAAGACACAAAAACCCCGTAGGAGGCCTCCGCATTTGCGGAAACCTCCTACGGGGTTGCTTATATCTTATCAGCTGGCAGCGCGCAGCTGGTTGAACAAATCTTTCTGTTTTTCGGTCAATGAAGTCGGTATCTTCACGTTGTACGTTACAATCATGTCGCCAAACTGACCGGGTTGTTTGTAGACCGGGAATCCTTTGCCCCTCAGACGTACCTGCGTACCGTTCTGTGTGCCCGGTTTTACTTTCAGCCGGACCATACCGTCCATGGTTCTTACCTGTACTTCTCCACCCAGTACGGCGGTGTACAAGTCGACATCCACGTGGGTATAAAGGTCGTCGCCTTCCCGTTCAAAAGTAGCATCCTTGTCAATCACGAAAGTGATGTACAAGTCACCGTTTTCTGCTCCGTTCATGCCCTTCTCTCCATAGCCTTTCAGCCGGATGGTCTGTCCGTCGGCTACTCCCGCTGGGACGGTGATACGGATGTTCTCACCGTTGACGCTGAACGTTTGCTTGTGGGTGACGTATGCTTCACTGAGTGACAGATGCATCTGGGCCTCTATGTCGCCACCCTTGGCCCGCATGCTGTATCCTCCACGACCACCGCTTCTGTGTCCGAAGAGTTGTTCGAAGAAGTCTGAGAAACCGCTTGCGCCTGCTCCTCCGAATCCTCCGCTGAACTCGTCGCCATTCATGGAGTACCAGTAGCCTGAGCCACCGTTCTCCTGCTGGGCCCGACTGTATGCCTCACGTTCCTGCTTGAATTCATCAGCGTGTTTCCAGTGTTCCCCATATTCATCGTATTTCTTTCGCTTTTCCGGATCGCTCAATACTTCATGGGCTTCATTCACCTGCTGGAACTTTCCTTCCGCCGATGGGTCATCCTTGTTCAGGTCAGGATGGTATTTCTTTGCCAGCTTCCGGTAGGCTTGCTTGATTTCATCCTGTGTGGCATTACGGTCAACACCCAATATTTTATAGTAATCAATAAATGCCATATATCAATCGTTTTTAGTGGGTTCCAGAATAAAAAACTCTCGCCCGCAGGTAAGTGCAGACGAGAGTTTTTCAATTAATTGTTATGATTAATGTATCTCAATCACACGGTTGACCTTTGCTTTTTCTTCCTGAGAATACTTCGGCAATTCAATTGTCAACACTCCATTGGCCACGTTTGCACTGATTTTTTCTTTATCGACGTTGTCAGGCAAATAAAGTGACTGTTGGAATTTTGAGTAAGAGAACTCGCGTCTCAAGTATTTCTTGTTTTCTTTGTTCTCGTTTTCGGTTTTCTTTTCCATTGAAATGACGAGTTCGTTTTCTTCACCCAAATGAATGTTGAAATCGTCTTTGGTCATTCCCGGAACTGCAACTTCTACCTTGTAGTCTTTGTCGCTTTCCACTACATTGATTGCGGGGGCAGTAGCGTTAGCTTTCACCATCCAATCGTTATCAAAGAAATCATTAAAGATACTTGGTAACCAGTTCTGATTGTAATATTTTCTAGTCGGCATCATAGTTGTAATCTCCTATATTTTATTTTTTTTATTATCAATTTGTTTCTGAACCCGGACTCCTTGAGGTCTTTCAACTTCTTGAGGTTCAAGTTCACTTCTCTATTTGCAAAGGCTGTGCCACGAATGAGTTCCATAGCTTCCTTTTTTACAAGGAGTTTTTATAATCATTTCATTATGAGTATATTACATCTTTTGGCCCGTGTATGAGAAATTAGGACTTTTGTATGCCTGGTAGAAAATGGTAACAAATTGTCATTTACTTATAGATTGAATCCGACAAAAAGTCTATTTTGTTGACATATTGTCACTGATTCTTACTTTTTGTAAGAAAAAGTCGAGTGCGGAAATCGTCTGAAGAAGATAGGGGTATGGATTGTTTTTGAGGATGTCAGGAGTTTTTTGATGAAATGTTAGTGCTATTTTTACGTTTCCTTACCCGGAAACGTACGTTCCCCGTGGCGGAAACGTATGTTTCCCTTATGGAAAACGTACGTTTCTCTATAGGAAAACATAGAAAATGCGATGAGGGTATCTTTTCTTTTGCAGGAGGTTTTTCCTTTTAGGAGAGGGTGAAAACCACTATATTGCGCGCCCAAGGTTGCCCGATAATGGGAAGGAGTTTTCCATCGGATAAAATATTTTGTCCGTTTTATAAGAAAAATTTGTCAAATTATCTTATCTTTGCATCGGAATGGTTCCGAGTGCCTGTTCAGGCTCTCGGATGAAAAGGGAATCAGGTGCAAGTCCTGAACAGTCCCGCTGCTGTAAGCTCCATTCAACCTGCTGGAAAAGACTCATGCCACTGATGACTGAACACAATCGGGAAGGCTCCAGGAGGGGAGTAAGTCAGAAGACCTGCCATCATACATGTTAACCACGCTCGTGGGATTAGGTGGTTAAAACGATTTGGATTTTCAATTAGTACGGAAAAAGTATGGGTAGACGGAAGTTTCTGTCTGTCATGCTGGGGGGTATTCTATGCCTTGGGAATATGGTGACCCTTCGTTCGCAGAGCAGGCTCGACAGCTTGCAGCACTTGGACGAAGTGGTGGTCATGGTACGTGCGTTGCCCAAGGAAGTGATACCCGTACAGCAACTGGCGGGTGAACAGCTCAGTCGGCTGTCGTCGCACAGCGTGGCAGATGCCCTGAGGTATTTCTCGGGTTTGCAGATAAAGGATTATGGCGGTGTGGGCGGTCTGAAGACGGTCAATATCCGGAGCATGGGCACGAACCATGTAGGGGTGTTCTACGATGGCGTGGAGCTGGGGAATGCCCAGAACGGGACGGTCGATTTGGGACGTTTCTCGCTCGACAACATGGAGTCTGTTACCTTGTACAACGGACAGAAGAGTGCCATTTTCCAGCCGGCCAAGGATTTCGGTTCGGCAGGTTCCATTTATTTGCAGTCCCGGGTTCCTGTGTTTTCCGAAAAAGAATTGCAGCATGTCAAGGCGACTTTCAAGACGGGTTCGTTCGGGTTGGCCAATCCTTCCCTGCTGTGGGAGCGGAAGCTGACGGAGCAAGTGAGCACGTCGTGGAGTGCGGAATACTTGTACACCACGGGAAAATACAAATTTTCCTACCGCAAGCAGGACGGGTATGATACCACTGCCGTGCGGCAGAACGGTGATGTGAATGCGTTGCGGGTGGAAGGGGGCTTTTATGGAAAACTGCCGCGAGGCTATTGGCGGGCGAAGTCGTACTTGTATCGTTCGGAACGGGGATACCCGGGAGCGATTGTCCGCAACAAGTTCTCGCACGAGGACCGGCAGTGGGATACGAATTTCTTTACGCAGGGGGCGTTCAAGAAGGATGTGGCCGACTGGTACAGCTTGATGGCGCACGTGAAATATGCGTATGATTACTTGCATTACCTGGCCGACCCGCACAAGGACGAGTCGCTGATGTACACTAACAATCATTATTACCAGCAGGAAGTGTATGCCTCTTTGGCCAACCGCTGGGTGCTGACCTCTTTTTGGGAAGTCAGTCTGTCGGCGGATTACCAGTTCAATCTGCTGAATGCCGACCTGACGGATTTTGCCTATCCTCGCCGGCATACGGAAATGATGTCTGTGGCTACGGCTTTGGATTGTCGTGGGTTTAAACTGCAGGGTAGTCTGCTGGGCACGTTTGTGCAGGAGCGGGTGGAGGGCTCCGGAAGGGCGGCTCCCCACAAGCGGGAGTGGACACCGGCGGTGATTGCTTCCTATCGGCCTTTTCAGAAGGAAGATTTTCACCTGCGGGCTTTTTACAAGCGGATTTTCCGGATGCCTACGCTGAATGATTTGTATTATACTTTTATTGGCAACGTGGAGTTGAAGCCGGAGTTTACGAACCAGTTTAATGTGGGGTTTACTTACGGCAAGTCGTGGACCGGCAGCTGGCTGCGTCACCTGGAACTGCAGGTGGATGCGTACTACAATGAGGTGGAGAACAAGATTGTGGCTACTCCGACTTCCAACTTCTTCCGCTGGACGATGGTCAATTTGGGGCGGGTGGAAATCCGGGGTGTGGATGCGGCGTTGCAGAGTGTGTGGCAGTATGGCAGGCATACGATACTGACGGCCCGGGTGAATTATACTTACCAGAAGGCACAGGATTTTACCGACCCTGCGGCAGAGTTTTACGGGGGGCAGATTCCGTATATTCCCTGGCACAGCGGTTCGGCGGTGCTCAACCTCAACTGGAAAAAATGGGAAACCAACTATAGCTTTATTTATACCGGCGAGCGATACACCTCGCAAGCCAATATCCCGGTCAATTACCAGCAGCCGTGGTACACGAGTGACTTCTCGGTGGCCCGCCGGCTGGACTGGGGGCCGGGTGAGCTGAAGATGACGCTGGAAGTGAACAATCTGTTCAACCAGCAGTATGAGGTGGTGACGTGTTATCCCATGCCGGGAATCAATTTCAAGTGTATCGTGCAATATAGCTTTTGAGACTTATGAAACGTAGATTCTTAAGATATCTGTGGGTGGCGGTTTGTCTGTTCCTGTGTCTGGCTTGCCGGGAAGACCTTCCGGTGCTTCGTTCGGAAAGTGAGGCCGTCAGTCGTCCGGGCAGTCCGCATGAGATAAAGGGAATGTTTGTCCTGAACGAGGGTAACATGGGGAGCAACAAGTGTACCCTCGATTTTCTGGATTTCCGGAGCGGTTTTTACACTCGCAATATTTATCCGGAGCGAAACCCGGAGGTAGTGAAGGAACTGGGTGATGTGGGCAACGACCTGCAGGTGTATGGCAACCGGCTGTATGCGGTCATCAACTGTTCGCACTATGTGGAGGTGATGGATGTGCGTACGGCACGGCACATCGGCAGTGTGAATGTCACCAACTGCCGCTACATCGTTTTTGCGGGCGACAAGGCTTACGTGAGTTCGTATGCCGGTCCGGTACAGATTGACCCCAATGCCCGTCCGGGAAAGATTGTGGAGTTTGATGTGAATACCCTGCAAATCACCCGGGAGGTGATGGTGGGCTATCAGCCGGAGGAGATGGTTATCAAGGACGGGCTGCTGTATGTGGCCAATTCGGGAGGTTACCGTTTCCCTAATTACGACCGTACGGTGTCGGTGGTCGATTTGGGTACGTTCGAGGTGGTGAATACCATTGATGTGGCCATCAACCTGCATCGGATGAGGCTGGCACCCGACGGACTGATTTACGTCAGTTCCCGTGGGGACTATTACGGCACGAAGTCGGACGTGTTTGTCATCGACCCGGAGGCACAGCGGGTGGTTGGCCGGTTGGGAGTGGCAGCCAGCGAGATGTGCATGGACGGCGACGAACTGTACCTGATTAGTGTGGAATGGAGCTATGTGTCGGGAAAAAATGAAATCCGGTACACGTTGTACGACACCCGAAAGCGGGAGATTCTCCCCCGGAACTTCATCACGGACGGCACGGAGAAGGATATCAGCATTCCTTACGGGCTTGGGGTGAATCCGGAGACCAAGGAAATTTTCGTGTCGGATGCCACTAACTACGTGACTCCCGGTTATTTGTACTGTTTCTCTCCCGAAGGAAAGCTGAAATGGAAGGTGCGTACAGGGGACATTCCGGCGCATTTCGCCTTTACTTCGGCGGACTTCTATTAAGAAGCTGGAAAAAGACCCTTGTGATAATTATAAATAATATATGAAGAAAAAAAACATTTGTTTGGCAGACCGTCTTCTGTGGATGGTACTGCTATGTGGGGGCCTTCTATCCGCCTGTCGCAGCGAGAAAGAGGACCCAATGGAGAAAGAGCCGGAAGTGCCGGCTACTCCTTACATTACGAAGGTACTGGAGTTTGTGCCCTGTCCGGGGCAGTTTGTCAATGTGTTGCCGGAATTTAAGGAGGGCGACACGCAGGAAACCATGAACCAGAAAGTGCTGGAACTTATCGGGCACAACAAGCGGGGACTGGTTTCGCTGGGAGGCTTCGGCGGTTATGTGGTAGTCGGTTTCGACCATACCATCGAGAACAAGCCGGGCAGCCGGGATTTCCGGGTGTTGGGCAATGCCTTCAACGGCAATTCTTCGGCGGCTACCAGCGGTACGGCGCAAGGAGGAAGTTATGAGCCCGGTGTGATTCTGGTGGCCTACGACAAGAATGGCAACGGCAAGCCGGATGCCGACGAGTGGTACGAGATTCAGGGCAGCGCCCAGAAAGGAGAGGTGGAACCTTGGTATGCCGAAGCGAAGGCGGTAGGGAACGACCTGCATTGTTATTCCGATTACGAGATTACGTACTATAAGCCGAAAGCGGAGCCGAAGACGCAGGAGGAAGAGGCGCAATACATCCGCTGGACGGACAACAAGGGGGGAGAGGGTTATCTGCCCAAGAACGAATACCATCGCCAGCCGTATTTCCCGCAGTGGATTCAGTCGGACAAGCTGACGTTCAAGGGAACCCGTCTGCCCCAGAACGGACTGAACCACGGAACGGAAGAAGCGCCTTATTTCGTGCTGTTCAGTTTTGCCTACGGTTATGCCGACAATGCCGTGAACGATACGGAGGGAGCCTGCATCGACATCGACTGGGCAGTGGATGCCCACGGGAAGGTGGTGCATCTGCCGGGCGTGGATTTCGTGAAAATCTATACCGGAGTGCATCAGGTGAACGGCTGGCTGGGAGAGTGCTCCACGGAAGTGATGGGAGTGGAGGACTTGCATCTGCTGAAAAACTAACCAACTTAACATACATTCTATTTTAAACCAAAAGTAACATGAAACTAAAGGACTTATTTAATGTGAAGCATGTCGGTACCGCGTTTTTGCTGGTCGTGGCTTTGCTGGCAGGCAGTTGTAGTAAAGAGAAGGGAATTGGAAGCGGAGACAATCCTCCTCCTGCTGGGCAACCCGTTTCTTTTGAGCTGAAAACCAAGCTGGACAGTGTACATCCGGTGATGCTGGCTCCAGACTCGGTGTTCAAACTGGAATATGCGGCGGAGCATGTAAAATCGGTGAGTGTGGCTGATGTGCCTTCAGGTTGGACCGCCGATTTGGATGAGAAAGCGGGTACGGTCATGGTGAAGGCTTCGGCGGAGGCGGTACAGAAAGCGAAAATCACGCTGAAGGCAGTGGGTGAAGATACCAAAGAGGTGACGAAGGCGGTGGAGTTCTATTGTCTGAATTCATTTACCGACCCGAAGGGAATCTTTGTGCTGAATGAAGGAAACATGACGACCGAAAACGGTTCGCTCACTTACATCACGCCCGAAGGTTATGTGATAGGGGATGCGTATAAGGCGGTCAATGGTACGGAGCTGGGAAATGTGGCGCAGGATATGGCTTTTTATAACGGTAAGATTTATGTCATTACGCAGAACGGCGACCAGAATCCGGTAGGTACCAAATTCGTGAACGACGGGATGCTGATTGTAATGAATGCCAAGACGTTGAAAAAGGAAATGGCATTGAGCAAGACGGAACTGAAAGGGCTTGACTGGCCCACGCACATTGCCGTGCTGGATGAGGAACATGTGTATCTGCGTGACAATGCAGGCATCTATCGCTTGAACATAAAAACCAAGGAGCTGAAGCTGGTAGAAGGGACGGAAAAAGCACCGAAAAGTCAGTTTGTGGTGATGAACGGGAAAGTCTATACGTATAAGACAGGTTTTATAGGCGGTATTCTGGAAATTTCTAAAGAGGCCGACAAGGCGAAGAGTATCCGCTTCCCGTTCAAGGTGTCTTGTCCTATCAATAAGGTGTTGGGCATCAAGGCGGCCGACGACGGGGATATCTGGCTGATGTCCACCGGAAACGGGAAGAAAGCAATCAGTAAATTTAACTTGGCATCTGGTACTCTCATCCAGCGCCAGATTAATGTGACACCTTTTGTGGGGTCTTCGGGCGTGGCATTTGCTGTAAAAGGAAAGGACTTCTATTATACGGACGACAAGAACACTACCGTTTACCGGATGACTTTTGACGATAACAAGGAGTTGAATTCAGAATCGGGACTGAAGGCCGAGAAATTGCTTTGTGAGCTGAACGATATCGACGACAACGCCGGTCTGCTGTATAACGGTATGGCAGTACACCCTGTGACGGGACATGTGTTTATCAATACCATCAAAGGATATGCCCAGTTTACCACGAATCAAATCTGGGAGTTTGACTTTAAGACCAATGCAGAAACTCCGGTAGCCAAGTATGAGAATTATACCCACTTCCCGGCAGGTTTCTTTTTTGCCCCGAATAATAATTGATTAAATGGATGGAAAGAATGAAAAAACAAGTATTTTATATTGCATGGATGGCCTGTCTGTCCTTGTGTGTGCTTCCCGGTTGTAAAAAGGAACAGAAACTGGAACAGCCACCGGCTGAAACCCCTTCGGAGGGTACGGGGGAAAAACCTTCTGAGGGAGGAGAATCTTCGGGAGAAACCGTGTATTTGGGGGGTTATGCCCGTCCGGATGGAGTCTTGATTCTGAACCAGGGAGCACCTGCCATTGAAAACAGTTCCATTACTTATTTGGCTCCCGACGGGACAATAGAAGAAGGAGTGTATCGGAAGGTGAACGCTGCGGCGCTGGGTAACGGTGCACAGGACTTATGGATGGACAATGGCAAGCTTTACATTCTCAGTAATGGAATTTATGCGCCGGGAGGAGAAGAAGGAGATGGTAGTCTGGTGATAGTGGATGCCGTGACCCTGAAACGAGAGAAAACCTACAAACTGGACGAACTGAAGTTCAAACGTCCGGAAGGCAGCCTGGATAAGGATGAATGGATTAGTTTGTCTGTTCCCTTTGAAAATATCGCCGTGTTGGACGAAAAGAATATTTTCTTCGCGGAAGGACAGGGCTTTTTCCGCCTGGACGGCACGACCGGTGAGGTAAATGTGGTGGAAGGAGCCTATCATTTTGGAAACAAGGGAAATACCGTGGAAGCTGTGGCAATTCCCCGAGGTATTCTCCGGGTGGGCGATTGCCTGTATTGCGGGGGAGGAGGCTTCTGGGAGTCTACTCGTTTGCTGGAATTCTCGAAAGGAATGAATAAGGTGAGCCGGGTGTTACCCGATTTGAAAGGAGAGTTTATCAGTGGCTTGTTCCAGACGGGCGAACGGGAAATCGTGCTGGCTACCTGCGGCAGAGGCGGAGAGAAGAAGAGTTATCTTCAGTTTGTCGACCTGGATGCGTGGAAAGTGACGAAGACAAAGCGGATTTCGGAAGATATTTCTGCCGAGTTCTTCAACACTTCCGGAGTCACGCTGGCAGGTGATTATCTGTATTATGCGGCTGGAAGTACCACGGTCAAACGCTTGTCTTTAAAGACATGGAAGAGCGAAGAGTTTATCAATGTGCTGAAAGATGCACCCGACGGGAAGCATCTGAATTGCAATGTGATTGCCGACCCTACCAACCAGTATGTGTATGTGGCGGTATCCAACGTGTATCGGGAGAACGTGAAGCCCGATAAGAACTATTTGTTGGTGTACGACTGTAGTGGAAATACTCCTTCGCTGGTGCGGAAGATCGAAAACAAGACAAATTATCCGATAGGGATTTATCCTATGCGGAAATTTTATAAATAACACTTTTTCTTGGTAGGTGACTGCAGGCCTTTGGAGCGATCCAGGGCTTGCAGTTCTTTTTATCCGCTATTTCAGTTGAGAGGGACTGGGCGTATGCCTCAACTTGATGGCATGGGTGGCTAGTCGCTTTTCCAGCATGGCGGGAGGAATGAGAATCTTCAGGGTATCCAGTACGGCATTGACCATCCGCTCGCGGATAAAGTCGTCTTTTATCAGGATGGAAATGCAGCGTTGGGCGGGTGGGTTGAACTGAAGCGGTAGGATATGGCTTCGTTGTTTCTCTGTAAGCGATTGGAGGTGGAGCTCGGGAATGATGGTGTATCCTCCGTTGCGGTCCACGATTTTTATCAGTGTCTCAATACTGCCGGCCTCGTAGATGTGATTGCCGATGTCCTTGTTCTGGCAGAAGTTCATACCACTGTGGGGCATGCAGTGTCCTTCTTTCAATATCCACATCTGTTCCGGAGGCAAGGTACCGTTGGCAAGGCAGTTTTTGGCCTGGTCGCATTGTTCGGAAAGGTAGGCCACAAACTTCTCGGTGTAGACCGGTATCTCCAGGATGCGGGCGTCCGCTTCTTCAGGGGAGGTGCTGAGGACCATGTCCAGATTGCCGTATTTCAGTCCTTGCAGCAAGGCTTCTTTTTCTCTTTCGTCGATAAAGAGGCTGACATGGGGATAGGCTTTCCGGAAATGATAGATGAAATCGGGCACCAGATAGGGAGCTACCGTAGGCAATACGCCGATGCGCAGGCTGCCGTTCATACGGTCGGTTTCATCGGCCACCACCTCCTTGATGCGTTGGGTCTCGTTCAAGGCCATCTGTGCCTGCCGGATAATCTTTTCCCCGATACGGGTGGGGGAGATGTTTTTCCGGTCGCGGTTGAAAATCTTGACGTCAAGTTCTTCTTCCAGCTTTTGAATCATGGCACTGAGGGTGGGCTGTGTCACCCCGCAGGCTTCGGCGGCGAGGACGAAGTGGCGGTATTTGTCGAGGGCCACGATGTATTCCATCTGTTGTAGAGTCATGCTTCAATAGATTTTATCAATACAAAGATAGGAAAAATCTGTTGTGCGGTTAGCGGTTTCCTCGTACTTTTGTCTCAGAAACCAAGAAAAAAGTGTTGACAATGAAAAGATTATTTCGCAATTGGGATGTGCTCCGTGTGATACGTCTCCTGACTGGAGCAGTGTTTGCTGGGTATGGTATTTATGCCTCAGACTCCCTGATGATTATATTGGGCGGGTTGTTGATGCTGATGGCGGTAGTAAACTGGTCCTGCTGTGTGACAGGAGGATGCGCCTCTTCTACCGGAAACAAGGCTTTGTATAAGGATTTTGTGAAACCTTATCGGGCAGAGAATAAATAACAGAGATAAATATAAAAGTATAAAATCTAAAAACAGAAGAATATGAGTGCAGTACATTTGAACAAAGCAGATTTTTTGGCGAAAGTAGCCAACTATGAAACAAGTCCGAACGAATGGAAGTTCCTCGGCAGCCGTCCGGCGCTGATTGATTTTTATGCCACTTGGTGTGGTCCTTGCAAGATGTTGGCTCCGGTACTCGACGAACTGGCCGATGAATATGCCGGACAGGTGGATATCTATAAGGTGAATGTAGACGAAGAGGAAGAACTGGCTGCCTTGTTTGGTATCCGGAGCGTACCTTCACTATTGTTCGTGCCGATGACGGGTACTCCGCAGATGGCGCAAGGGGCATTGCCGAAGAAGAACCTGAAGGACGCCATTCAGAATGTGTTGCTGAAGAACGAGTAATGCGATTTGTCAGGTGGTATTATGAAAAAAGGGAGGGCTGTTACAGCTCTCCCTTTTTGATGGCCTCCATGATATTGGCCGGTGCGCGTTCGGCCAGTAGTTCTTTTTTCATATAGTCCATGTAGGGAGCTACGTGCTGGAAGAACTGGTGGTATCCCTTGCACAGATAATTCAGTCCCGGCTCGCCGTCGGCGGTATGGGTGAATCGGTTTTTCGGGCACTCGCCGTTGCAGGCAAAAAGGAACTCACATTCCTTGCACTGGCGGGGCAGGGCATCCTGTTTCATCTGTCCGAACTGGAGCTGGCGGTCGCTGTACATCATTTCCACCAGTGTTTTCTCGTTTATGTTGCCCAGTTTGTATTCCGGAAAGACAAAGTGGTCGCAGGAATACACATCACCGTTGAATTCCATGACACCGGCATGCCCGCAGGTCTTAGCCATGGTGCAGATACCCGGTTGCACACCTACCCAGTTGGCTAGGGTAGAGTCAAACAGCTGGATGAAGAATTTGCCTACGTCTTCACGAACCCATTCATCGAACAGGGTACAGAGGAAGTTTCCCCATTGTTCCGGTGATACGGAAAAGTCGGCCAGCTTCTCTCCATCTTGTAGCGGACTGGCCAGGTGGCGTCCGTCGGCATGGGGACTGATACGTTCCACAATCGGAGTAAACTGAATGTAACGGCAGTCAATCTCCTTGAAGAAATGGTAGAAATCCAGCGGATAGTCGGCATTGAAGTCGTTGACTACGGCTAGGGCATTCCACTCCACTCCATGTTTTTTTAGCAGTTGAATACCCTGCATCACCTTGACGAACGACGGGCGTCCCTGTCGGTTCTTACGGTATTCGTCGTGGAACTCCTGTGGACCGTCAATCGATACGCCTACTAGCCAGTTGTTTTTTCGGAAAAACTCGCACCATTCATCGTTCAGCAACGTACCGTTGGTTTGGATGCAGTTGTCGATGGTGTGTCCGCCGGCATACTTTTGTTGCAGTTCCATCACTCGTTTGTAGAAACTGAGCGGGCGCATCAAGGTTTCTCCTCCGTGCCAGGTAAAGAGTACCTGAGGCATGGTTTGGGAACTGATGTATTCACGGATGAACTTTTCCAGCAGTTCCTCGCTCATTACATGTTTGGAGATGTCTTTATACAGGTTCGCCTTTTCCAGGTAGTAACAATAGTCGCATGCCAGATTGCAGACTGCTCCGACGGGTTTGGTCATCACATACAGCGGGCGGGCAAAAGGCGCAATGGTTTGATTCATGGTATTTTTTGTTTAGGTGAGTGATTCAAGTTATTTTTCAGCGGTTTCTTTGTTCTCGGGAGTTTCCGTTAAGTGTTCCAGTAATCCTTGGCAGGCATCTTCCAGAATATCGAGCACATTTTCAAAACCCTGTGCCCCTCCGTAGTAAGGGTCGGGTACATGGTCGATGACCTTGGTACGGCAGAACTCCGTCATACGATGGATTTTCTGTTCGCTTTCCACATCGGGTGCTTTCTCGCGGAGGGCATCGATGTTGCGGTCGTCCATCCCTAAAATCCAGTCGAAGTGATAGAAATCCTCCGTACGGACCGGGCGTGAACGGTGCGTCAGCTCATAGCCTCTGCGGATGGCATGTGCCCGCATGCGTGCATCCGGCAATTCTCCTTCGTGAAAGCCGATGATACCTGCAGAATCAATCTCAAACTCTTTTTCTCTCCCTGCACGGCGTACCAAGGTACGCATGATTTCTTCGGCAGAAGAGGAACGGCAGATGTTGCCGAGACAGACAAAAAGTATGCGTTGTTTTTTCATTTGTCGAGGTGTAAATACTGTTTAAAACGGGCCACATCGGTGTTCAGGATGAGGCTTTCCGGAAATTCGGTTTCCTTGACCAGTTCCAGGGCATGGTCGTAGGTAGCAATGTCGAACGAGATGTGGGCGTCACTTCCCAGGATGACCGGTACCTCGTATTGCTTGCAGAGACGGAGTATTTCCAGGTTGTTGGGACGTGCCTCCATTTTCTTGCGGCAGGGTTTCAGGGAGCTGTTGTTGATTTCCAGTAGGGTGTGATTCGCCTTGGCTGCTTGTACAATCGGTTCAAAAATCAGTTTGGCCGTTCCGTCGCCTGGGTGACTGATGATGTGCGTGTACGGATTTTCAATGGCCTTGATCATGCCGTGGGTATTCTCTTCGGGAGTGCCCGGTGTGTAGCATAAAGAATGAATCCCCGCAATCCTCAGGTCCAGCAGGTTCATGTGAAACTCGTCCAGGTCGAGGGTACCTTCTGTATCGAGGATGTTGATTTCCGCCCCGAGCAGGAGTTCGATGCCGTACATCTGCCGTGGCACCACGTGCAGGTTGCGAAAGTAAATCAGGTGGCAGCTTCCGGGGATGCCCGGCGTATGTTCCGTGATGCCGAGCAGCTTCAGTCCCTTGTCGGCGGCTGCCCGTGCCATTTCTTGCAGACTGCTGAATGCATGTCCGCTGGCGATGGTGTGTGTATGTACATCTAATTCTATGTTCATTGTGATATTGTTTAAGTGGGGTCTACATCATAATATACCATGAGCGAACGGAAGCGCTCGTCTTCTATTAGGCTCCGTTGCACCTGATTCAGGTAACAGCGTACTTTACTCAATGAGGCTTCCTGTTCTATCTTGATGACAATTTTCCGGATGAAGAGCGATTGTATCCGAGCTACCGGCGGTTTGTCCGGTCCCAGTATCCGTTCGCCCATGCCTTGGCGCAGACGGGCGGCCATGAGGTCGGCTGCCTGCGTCAGAATGTCTTCTTTGCGGTGCTTCAGGTACACATAAATCAGGCGGTAGAAAGGAGGATATTTGAACAGACTCCGTTCCTCCATCTGCTCTTGGTACAACCGGGCATAGTCGTTGGTCATAATCTGATGGATGAGTGGGTTTTCAGGCGATTTGGTCTGGAGCACTACCAATCCTTGCTTGTTTTTCCGTCCAGCCCGTCCGGCCACCTGCGCCATGAGCTGGAAGGCCCGTTCGTACGACCGGAAGTCGGGATAGTTCATCATGGAGTCGGCATTCAGGATACCCACCACACTCACCCGATCGAAGTCCAGACCTTTGGAAATCATCTGTGTGCCAATCAGAATATCTGTCTTTCCTTCTTCAAAGTCGCTGATGATGCGTTCGTAGGCCGTACGGGTACGGGTGGTGTCTAGGTCCATCCGGGCTACCCGGGCCTCCGGGAAAATCTGTTTGATGTCATCTTCAATCTTTTCCGTACCGAAGCCCCGGTTCACCAGTTCCACTCCGCCACAAGCCGGACAGGCCGTGGGTACGGCATAGGTATAACCGCAGTAGTGGCACGTCAGCTGGTGAAGCACCTTGTGGTAGGTCAGACTCACGTCACAGTTCTTGCAACGGGGCACCCATCCGCAAGTGCGACATTCAATCATCGGCGCGAAGCCCCGTCGGTTCTGGAACAGGATGACCTGCTCCTTCTGCTCCAAGGCTTCCCGTATTTTTTGTAACAGCAGAGGAGAGAACTGTGCCGTCATCCGTTTCTTCCGGGCCAGTTCCTTGATGTCTACCAGTTCGATGTGTGGCAACTGAATTTGCTGGTGACGTTCCGTCAGTTCCACCAGTCCGTATTTTCCGTTTCGGGCATGAAAATAGCTTTCCAAACTGGGGGTAGCTGTACCCAGCAACGTCTTGGCGCCGTACATGGAAGCCAGCATGATGGCCGCGTTCCGTGCATGATACCGCGGTGCTGGGTCTTGTTGTTTGTAACTTGTTTCATGTTCCTCGTCTACGATGACCAGGCCCAGTCGACGGAATGGCAGGAACACGGACGAACGAACACCCAATATCACGTCGTAATCTTGCTCGGTGAGTTGTTTCTGCCAGATTTCCACTCGTTCTGCATCGGGAAACTTGGAATGATACACTCCGAGCCGTGCCCCGAATACTCGTCGCAACCGTTCGGTGATTTGGGTGGTGAGAGCGATTTCCGGGAGGAGGTAGAGTACCTGTTTACCAGCTTTCAGCACTTCCTCTATCAGGTGGATATAGATTTCGGTCTTGCCACTGGCCGTGACTCCATGCAGCAAGCAGACATTTTTCGTCTGAAAACAAGTCAGAATATCATAAAAGGCTCGTTGCTGGGCGGAACTGAGGGTATGTATGGGAACGGTCTCGGTCTCTTTGTCGGTCAGTCGGCCGATTTCGTAGAGGTAAGTTTCCAGAATTTGTTTGTCCACCAGTCCTTTGAAAACAGATTGACTTTGTCCGGATGCTTCCAGCAATTGCTTCTTGCTGACTTCCCGGATGTCTTTCCCTTGGGCATTCCATCCCGATAGTTCCAGGTATTTCATCAGGATGGCCTGTTGTTTAGGAGCCCGTGCCAGCAAATCAAACTGGATGTGCAGATGATGTTCGTTTTGCAAGGCCTCTGTCAGGCGAACCCGTACTTCCGTGCGTGGTTTGTAGCTCCGCTTGATTTCTTCCTTGATGCAGATGGCTTCTTTCTCCAGCAGCGACTTAATGACCGGCAACAGATTCTTCATCCCGCTGGCCTTTTCCAGCTGCGTGACACATTGTTCCGGGTCGGCACTGAGTAAATCCAGAATACGTTGTTCGCGGGGAGAAAGCGGTTCCGAAGCCACAAAGTCCGGATTGTATTCCACCAGTGTTTCGCTTTCCAGTTTCATACCCGAAGGCAGAGCCGCCTTGTACACATCGCCCAGCGTACAGAGATAATAGTCGGCCAGCCATTTCCAGAAAGAGAACTGCCGGGCCAGCAAGACGGGGCGCGAATCGAGTACTTCCGAGATGTCTTTCGTCTCGTAGGCTTCGGGAGCCGTTTCGTGTATCTTTGTTACGATGGCCGTATGAAACCTCTTCGGACCGAAGGATACGATAACCCGACAGCCCGGTTGTATGCTCTCTTCCAGACTTTCCGGAAGGGAGTAAGTATATTGGCTGGCAATGGGCAGTGGGACGATGACATCTACGAACTTTTTCATACTGCAAAGGTATAAAAAGCACCTCACATAGCTGGTTCCCATCCGAAACTTTTATAGCTTTGTGCCATGGTTTTTAATATTTAATAGAAGATGAAAATTTATAATATCGGAATTATCGGGTGTGGCGGTATTGCTGCAAAAATGGCGGCCACCCTTGGAGGAATGAAAGGAGTGAGACGCTACGCGGTGGCTTCGCGTACGTTAGAGAAAGCGCAGGCTTTTGCCGACAAGTGGGAGTTCTCAAAGGCCTACGGAAGTTATGAAGAACTGGCTTCCGACCCGGAAGTCGATTTGATTTACATCGCGACCCCTCATGCCATGCATTACGATAATGCCCGCATGTGCATCGAAAAAGGCAAGCCTGTGTTGTGTGAAAAGGCTTTCACCGCCAATGCCCGTCAGGCTGCCGAACTGCTGAAACTGGCCGAGGATAAGAAGGTATTTTTGACTGAGGCCATCTGGACCCGCTACATGCCTCTTTCACTGAAGATTCGGGAACTGCTGGAAGAAGGAGTTATCGGTACGCCTTATACGCTTTCGGCTAATTTGGGCTATGTGATTGATCGGAAAGAACGCATCTTGCGTCCGGAACTGGCAGGAGGTGCATTGTTGGACTTGGGAGTATATCTGCTTAACTTTGCCGCCATGTATTTCGGTAAGGAAGTGGCTTCCGTATATTCTGTTTGTCAGAAAACCGATACGGGGGTTGATGCACAGGAAAGCATCACTCTGTTGTTTCAGGATGGAAAGATGGCGGCTTTGCAGGCCACGATTCACGCTGCGACCGACCGTATGGGAGTCATCTCGGGCGACAAAGGTCATCTGATTGTGGAGAATATCAACAACCCACAGTCGGTTCGAATTTTGGATGCCAACTATCAGACTGTAGCTGTGTACGAAGCTCCGCAGCAGATTACAGGTTATGAATATCAGGTATATGCTTCTTTGGAAGCCATCGAAAAAGGTTGGCTGGAATCTCCTTATATGCCGCATGCAGAGACGCTTCGCCTCATGCAGCAGATGGATGCACTTCGCAAAGAGTGGGGAGTGACATATCCTTGTGATAACGAATAAGCGTGTGTATTCACAAAATAAAACCTCCTTTAAAGCGGTTCTGAACAGGCTTTAAAGGAGGTTTTAAAATATATACTTGGCGACTTAGAAAAGGTAGGCCACTGAAACCTGCCAAGTGTTTTGCTTGAAACCGATAGTGGTGAGATCGCCTAAATCTTCGTGTATCTTCCCATTGTCTTTCAAGGCAAAGTTATAGTTGGCGCCTACCTGCAGGTGGCTGAGCAGTTTTAATCCTGCACCTACATTGAAACTGGTAGTGTTTTTCTTGAATTCGCAGATGTTGTTAAACCAACGGTCACCCACGTTGAATCCGAATTGCGGACCTACTGCTATGTATGCTCCTACCAGGCTGCTGAATCCGATGTTCCATTTCAGGTTAATCGGGATTTCAATACTTTTTTTAGTAGAGGTACCTTCTTCAGAATCCACGCCGAACTGGTTGTACAATACAGAACCGTCGATGCCCAGTCCTAAAACAGGCAGTGTGAATTCTGCAGTCGGACCTACAAAAAATCCAGCTCTGTTATCTTTGCTGACTATATCCTTGGAAAGATGCAGCTTGGAAACATTCAGACCTGCTTTTACACCAAAATGTATCTGGGCTTGCGCCGGAATGGCAAGAGCCAGACAGGCCATCACCATCAGTGTCGATAATAACTTTTTCATAATTTTCTTTGTTTAGAGATTTTACAAAGTTAAACATAAATCGGATATAAAAAAGGAAATGATAGAAGAAAAGTCGGTTTTGCTTTTGAATATTTATGGTGAGACAAGAGACTCGTTTAGTTTCCGAACCGAGAGGTATCTACTTCCTTTACTTCTTTCTTCTTGTATCCGCCAAAACGATAGCTGAACGAAAGGGTAACACTCTGCAGGTAGCTTTTGGTATTCATGTCGAGATACTGTGCCCCGTTCCGGACCCTGGTTTTGGGATTCATCGTGTTAAAAATGTCGCGGCCTTTCAGTTGGAGCATGGCTCTGTCCTTGGCAAACGTATAGCGCAGGGCTGCATCCACGAAGGCTACCGGTTGGATGTAGTAACTTCCCTGTATGGATTTAGTCTGCCCGAAAGCGGTGACTTCCATTTTCAGGTTGGGTTGGCGGCAGAGCTGGAAGGTATGTGTCCAGTGCCCTACTCCCACCCATTGCTGTTGGTTGAAAGGCGCATCATAGTATGCGCTGGCCTTGTCGTGCTTTAAGCTTGCCTGCAGGGTGAGGCGGCTGTCCCACCAGTTGCCCACCTTGAAAGGAAGGATGGCAGTAAAAGCGAGCTCCTGACTGTAATCCCAGTTTTGCCAGTTGTAGATGGCTTTCAGACGGTCGGAATCCAGGTAGACGGTCTGCATGAAATAGTCGGGTGTATAGCTGTAGCTTACCTGAAAGATGTACTTGCTTTTCAGAATGTAGGTCAGGTCGGCATCATATTCAGTGTAAGGGCGGAGGAAGGGATTCCCTACACTCTCGTTGTAGCCGTTCAGATAGCTGGTGGCTCCGCTCAGTGTCCAGTAGTCGGGGTAGGTCTTGTCGGAACTGAAGGACAGCTGGAAAATGTGGGAGGCAGACGGCATGTAATTCAACTGGAGAGTGGGGTAGACGGCCCATTTCCGGTAGTTCTGCATTTGGTAGTATTCCAGTGCGGCAGAAGCACTCAGCGTCCATTGGGAGTTGAACGGTTTGTCGAATCCGGCGTAGACGTTGTAGGTATATTCACGGATGCGGTTGTACAGGTTCTGGTCCTGCATTTCCGGCAAGTCATAGTCTTGTATGTTCCGATTGTGCACGTAGGAAAAGGAAGTCCCGTAGTTCAGCGTCCAGTCGTGCGGCAGTGAATGGCTCTGGTCGGCATAGATTTTCCAGCGGTCGATGTGCTGGTCGGAACGGCTTATGAAACGGGTTTCCACTTCTTCCGGGCTTCGGTCGAAGAAATTCTGGGTATCGGTTGAGGTGAAATTGGTAAAGTCGGCACCGGCCCGGAAACCGAATCCGGAGGTGTAGTTCAAGGCCGCATTGTGCATCTGATGGTGTGTGCGGGAATCATTGAATGATTCGGAGATGCTGCCGCTGGAATGGCTGTGATGCTGACTGTTAGGACTGAACTGGGTGGTGTACGACAATTCAAGGGAGTTGTCGGCATCGAACTTGTAGGTTCCTCCGGCCCGTAGGGTGTGCGTCAGGCTGCGTCCTTGATTATCGGTCACCTGATTCACATCATACACTTGCTCCTTCACCGTATGATGAGCGAGGAAGTCGATGTAACCACGGGTGTAGCTGCTTTGAAGGTTGTATATGAAATCCAAGTCGACTTTGGGAGAGGTATAGGCCAGTGTGATACCTCCGTTGCCGTCGGCTTCCTTCTGCTGTTTGTATTCACCGTGAATTTCTCCTTGCAGCCCTCCTTCCCCGAGCTTGTATCCTTTCAGCACGAGGTTGATGGCGGCCCCGCGTACGTGGTATTGTGGAGGAGCGCTGTACATCACTTCCGCTTTTTCCACGCGTGAAGCTGGCATCCCCTTTAAGAGCGTGATGAGTTGTTCGTATGTCATGGATGAGGGACGGCCGTTCAGCAGCAGACTGACGCCGCCTGCTCCGGCCAAGGTCAGTACGTCGTTCTGTTCAATCACACCCGGAAGTTGTTTGAGAGCTTCGTAGGCGTTGGTGACCAGCCGCTGGGAAATCAGCTGCGGCATGTCGTAGCTCAGACGGCTACCTTCCACAGTGACCAGCGGGCGTTCGCCTTCTACCACGACCTCCTGAAGGGCGTAGTCTTTCGGCTGCAACACAAACGTACCGGCATCTCTTCCGCTTCCCTCTTTTTCCAGAGTTTCATACAGCAGGTGCTGGAAGAGCAGGCGGTAGCGTGTCGGCTGGTGATTCAGCAGAAAGGTACCGTCGGTATTCGTGATGGTGGCTTCTACAAATACGGAATCGAGTGTCTGGAGTACGACCGTAGCCCCGTCAATGGGCTGATTGGACGGGTCGGTGACTTTTCCTGTAATAGTTTGTGCGGTAGCTGTGCCGAGCATCGTACCGAGCAGTAACAAGATGCTCACTAAAAAATACTTTTTCATATCGTTCGTGTCTTTATCTTTCATTATCTTTGACACTGCAAAACTAAAAAGGCCGTTTCGCTTTTTGGGTTAAGGCAAGGTTAACGCTACGTTAACGGCTTTCGTTTACGTGAAGAATATACGGTTATGAAGATGAAACACATTCGCTGGATTGCGGTAGTGGGACTGATTGCGATTGTCGAACTGCAGTATGTCTGGCTGGTCAATACTTACAAGCTGACACGGGAGAATGTCATGCGGCAAAGTCATGAGCTTTTCAAGGATGCGGCGCTTCAGGAAACTTTCTGTCGGATGAGCCTCTGGAAGCAATTTCATGGGAAGAAGGATTCCACGTACACTTTTCAATTTAAACTGGAGGAGGAGGTGGAGGACAGCGATACGCTGCAGTCTTCCACTCCGGAAACGCGCCAGTTCATCGAATCGGCGGTCTTTATCGCCCTGCAGGAAGGGGTGCTGAATACGTTCAAGATGGATGTGTCCTTGCATCGTTTGGATTCTATTTATACCCACTTGCTGGACTCGGTCGGTATCTCGGCCAAGGTGTCGACTTGTATGACGGATTCGTTGGGGAATGTGTTGCGAGCATCCTCTCCGCAGGCAAAACTGGAGGGACAGCAATACTTGAAAACGCAACCGGTGGCTCTCGACATGGCACATACTCGTTATCTGCAAGGGGTGATTCTGAATCCTTATTGGGTGATTTTCCAGCGTATGACGCTGCTGCTGATTGCCACGGTGCTGATTATGGCGTTGGTCATTGTCTGTATTGTGTATCAGATACGGGTTATTATCCGTCAGGACAAGATAGCCAAGGTGAGAGAGGATTTTTCGTATGCCATGATTCACGACATGAAGACACCGCTGAGCTCCATCCTGATGGGAACGGAGATTCTGGAAAGTGGGCGTTTAGACGGACAGCCGGAAAAGAAGGAACGGTATTTCCGGATTGTGAAGGAGGAAGGAGAGCATCTGCTGGCACTGACCAACAAGGTGCTGACGCTTTCCAAACTGGAGAATCATGCACTGAAATTAGAGCAGACGGATTGTCTGCTACGGCCGATTTTGGAGGACTTGGCGGAGAAGTACAAGGCGAAGGCAACCAAGCCGGTGACGTTTGTCTGGCATTTGCAGGAAGAAACGGTCTGGGCGGACGAGGAATTTCTGAAAGAAGCGCTCAGTAACCTGATAGACAATGCCTTGAAGTATTCGGGTGAGTCGGTGGAGATTACGTTCGTTTCGGCACGGAAAGCGGATGGAACTGTCTGTGTGACGGTGGCCGACAATGGCTTCGGTATTCCTTTGAAAGACCAGCGGAAGATTTTTGAGAAATATGAACGGGCGGAAGCCAGTGCGCGCAGCCGTTCTGGAGGTGCTCCCGGCTTCGGACTGGGACTGAACTATGTGCTCCGGATTATGGAGGCACACGACGGGCGGGTGATACTGGAAAGCATGGAGGGCGAATACAGCCGGTTTACGTTGGTTTTCCCTCCAGAGAGTGCCATGGACGATAAAAAAGAGGAACAATAATATGGAAGGACAGATAATCAAACTGCTGTTGGTGGAAGACGATGCGAACCTGTGTTATATCATTCAGGGGGGCCTGGAGGATATGATTGGCGGGTATAAAGTGCTGACGGCAGCCAATGGCGAGGAAGGACTGGCGGTGTGGAAGGCGGAACAGCCGGATGTCATCGTGGCCGACATCGAGATGCCGGTGATGGACGGGTATGAGATGGTGAAACGTATCCGGGAAGAGGATGAGCATATTCCCATCTTGTTTACTTCCGGCCGTGTATCTCCGAAAGATGTGGTGAAAGGTTATGAACTGGGTGTGAATAACTATGTCAAGAAGCCTTTTCTGGCCGAGGAACTGCATGCGCATGTCACGGCCTTGTTGAAACTGACCCGGGGCCTGCAGGTGCAGAAGGAAGTGCCGGAGGTATCCATCGGGCGACTGTTCTCGTTTGATACTACACGTGGAGTCTTGAAGCAGAAAAGCGGAGAAGAACGTATGCTGACGGTGCGGGAGGCCGATTTGCTCCGTATGTTGTGCGAGCACAAGGGGCAGGTAGTCCGGCGGGAGGTTATCTTGTCGCGTTTGTGGAATACGGAGGAGGATTATTTCGCCTCGCGCAGCCTGGATGTCTTCGTGTCGCGTCTGCGCAAATTGCTGGCAGACGATGAGGCAGTGGAGTTGAAGACCGTGAAGGGCGTCGGTTTGATATTGGAAGAAAGAAAAGTTTAATTTAAATACAAAACGAATATGCAATATTTTAAAAGTGATTACATGGAAGGAGCGCATCCGTTGATTCTGGAGCGCTTGAGTCAGACAAATATGGAAAAAACTTCGGGTTACGGCACAGACGAGTATTGCGCATCGGCCCGTCGGAAAATTGCAGAGGCATGCGGCTGTCCGCAGGCGGAAGTGCATTTCATGGTGGGAGGTACGCAGACCAATGCTACGGTCATCACGGCAGTGTTGCGTCCGTATGAGGGTGTGATTGCGGCAGTAACCGGTCACATCAACCAGCATGAAGCTGGAGCGGTGGAAGCGGGAGGCCATAAGGTGCTGGCTTTGCCTCACCGCGAAGGGAAACTGGATGCAGCGGAGGTAGACCGTTATGTGACAGCCTTTTATCAAGACCCGAGCTGGGACCACATGGTGGCACCGGGGATGGTGTATATTTCGCATCCGACGGAGTACGGTACGCTGTATAGCTTGGAGGAACTGAAGGCTTTGTCTGCCGTATGCCGCAAGCATAAGATTCCGTTGTTTTTGGATGGGGCCCGTCTGGGTTACGGACTGGCAGCACGGGGTACGGATGTGACCTTGAAGGACATCGCTGCCTTGTGTGATATTTTCTATATCGGAGGAACCAAGGTAGGAGCGTTGTTTGGAGAAGCCGTGGTGATTCCGCAACCCGGGATGATTCGTCAGTTTGATACGATTATCAAGCAGCGGGGCGTGTTGCTGGCCAAAGGACGTCTGCTGGGCTTGCAGTTCGATACTTTGTTTACCGACGGATTGTATGTAAAGATTGCCCGTCATGCCATCGATATGGCGGAGCGGATTGTGGAAGGTCTGAAGGCATACGGCTATACATTTTTCATTCGTCCGCAGAGTAACCAGTTGTTTGTCACGCTCGAAAACAGTTTGTTTGAGAGGCTGGTGCAGCGCGTGGGCTTTGAAGTCTGGGAAAAACGTGCCGACGGAACGACAGTGGTACGTATCGCGACCAGTTGGGCTACCCGGGAAGAAGATGTGGCGGAATTGCTGGAAGAACTGAAAAAGAAATAACTGCCGGTAAATAGAGGAATCAGGCAGCCGGCCTCGCAAAGCCATCGGTTTTTACCATAGCGTATTGCGGGGCCGGCTGTGTTTATTTCGCCTCTTCTTCCTTGAACCAAGAGGCATACATCAGGTAGCCGTTGGCGATTTTCTGGTTGAGTTCCTTGCTTTGTGCCGGATCGACTTTCTTGATGAACTTGGCTGGAACACCTCCCCAGAGGGTGTGGGGCTCGATGACGGTGTTTGCCAACACCAGGGCACCGGCAGCCACGATGGCTCCTTCTCCCACTACAGCATGGTCGAGTAGGGTAGACCCCATGCCAATCAGGGCATTGTCGTGTACGCAGGCCCCGTGAAGTGTCACGTTGTGGCCGATGGATACGTCGTTGCCGATTTCTACCGTCGATTTTTCATACAAGGTGTGGAGTACGGTGCCGTCTTGGATGTTCACTCGGTCGCCGATGCGGATGGAGTTCACATCGCCCCGAAGTACGGCATTGAACCATACGCTACAGTCTCGTCCCATTACTACGTCGCCAATGATCGTGGCGTTGTCGGCCAGATAACAGTTTTCGCCGATTTGAGGAGTAAATCCTCTGACAGATTTTATAAGTGCCATAAGTTGATTCGTTTGATAGAGCGGCCTAAGTTAGTAGATTTTTGGGAATTCTCTATGATTTTTGTAGGTCTTGCAGCAGCTTTTTCCGTAGAAGTTGAATGCTGACAGGGCTGATTCTTTCAGGAAAGGGACTATTTTTCAGAAATGCTAGGGCGATAGCTCTCTTTTTTCTTTATGTTTTCCATGTTTCCGGTAGGGGAGCCGTACGTTTCCCTTTCGTGAAACGTAGGTTTCCGCCGGGGAAAACCTACGTTTCACGAAAGGAAAACATAGAAAATGTCGGAAGGTTTGTCCAGATATGTCCTTGCAGTGAAAGATTTTTGAAGTGTTTTCTCGAATACTGTATGAGAAAATCACGGCTTTTATGGTGGACTGGTGATTCTGTTTCCTATGTTTTCGGATGTTTTTCCGGTTTTTGGCCTTCGTGCAAAGAAATTTCGTGCAGGATTTTTCGTGTTTCCGCTGTTCTCTTGTACCGGTTCGGTGTGCATCTTTGCCTTTTCCTTTTACACATGCGCTCATGTGCGCGTACACACGCCCGCGCGAAATACATAATGTAGTGTCGTTTGCGTTCCTTTTTGTAGACCTCAAAAAATATTCACCTGCAACCGTCTTGTTTCCAGTGACTTATAAAAATCTTCAAAGATTTTTGAAAAAAAGAGTGTGATAAAAGTTGCAGGAGCGGAAAAAGTGCGTACCTTTGCAACCGCTTTCGAGAGGGAGAGCCGCTGAGAATGACAGACTGGTGAAGAGAGGCAGACTTTCAAAGGCGCTGCACCCGAGTATCTTACCTTGCAAGACGGCAAGGGAGCGAGAAAGGGATAAGCCCCGCGAGGTCATCCTGAAAAACTTTTTCGAAAAAAACTTCCGGAAAAATTTGGAGGGAAAGAAAAAACGCCTTACCTTTGCAAACGCTTTCCCGCTGAAACGGGAGCACGAAAGAAAGATAGTTCTTTGAAAGACTTTAGATAAACAAACGAAGATGTAGTACAAGAAGTAGTCTTATATATAATGTATATATGGGATGAAACAAGAACCGTCAATAACCTGAAAAGGATATAGAAATCGGTTTCCTGGAACAGAATCAACAATACCCGCAAGGGTAAGAAAATATTTTACAATGAAGAGTTTGATCCTGGCTCAGGATGAACGCTAGCTACAGGCTTAACACATGCAAGTCGAGGGGCAGCATGAACTTAGCTTGCTAAGTTTGATGGCGACCGGCGCACGGGTGA
>NZ_LT635783.1:4033162-4034845 GCF_900128455.1 Bacteroides mediterraneensis
GGAGCGGAAAAAGTGCGTACCTTTGCAACCGCTTTCGAGAGGGAGAGCCGCTGAGAATGACAGACTGGTAAAGAGAGGCAGACTTTCAAAGGCGCTGCACCCGAGTATCTTACCTTGCAAGACGGCAAGGGAGCGAGAAACGGATAAGCCCCGCGAGGTCATCCCGAGAAACTTTTTCGAAAAAAACTTTCGGAAAAATTTGGAGGGAAAGAAAAAACGCCTTACCTTTGCAAACGCTTTCCCGCTGAAACGGGAGCACGAAAGAAAGATAGTTCTTTGAAAGACTTTAGATAAACAAACGAAGATGTAGTACAAGAAGTAGTCTTATATATAATGTATATATGGGATGAAACAAGAACCGTCAATAACCTGAAAAGGATATAGAAATCGGTTTCCTGGAACAGAATCAACAATACCCGCAAGGGTAAGAAAATATTTTACAATGAAGAGTTTGATCCTGGCTCAGGATGAACGCTAGCTACAGGCTTAACACATGCAAGTCGAGGGGCAGCATGAACTTAGCTTGCTAAGTTTGATGGCGACCGGCGCACGGGTGAATAACGCGTATCCAACCTTCCGCTTACTCGGGGATAGCCTTTCGAAAGAAAGATTAATACCCGATGGTATCTTAAGCGCACATGCAAATAAGATTAAAGATTTATCGGTAAGCGATGGGGATGCGTTCCATTAGATAGTAGGCGGGGTAACGGCCCACCTAGTCGACGATCTGGAGCGTATGGAAAAGCAAATGTAGGTATAAGTAACGATAAAGGGGGTGGGAAACCCCCTCGCCGAAAGACTAAGGTTTCCTGATCAACGCTAATCGGATCAGGGTAAGTCGGGTCCTAAGGCTCAGCCGAACGGCGAGGCCGATGGCAGAAACGGTTAATATTCCGTTACTACCTTTGAGGGTGACGTGGGGAAGCAGCAGTGACACCGCCGCCGGCTGACGGAATAGCCGGTTGAAGGGTGTAGGCGCCGATTTCCGCAGGCAAATCCACGGAAAGAGCCGAACCTGATAGTACGCCAACTCCTTCGGGAAGCGGCGATAGCGCGGGTAAGCAGACTGCCGAGAAAATCCGCTAAACATAACTTCAGAGGTACCCGTACCGCAAACGGACACACGTAGTCGGGTTGAATATACTAAGGCGCTTGAGTGAATCACGGTTAAGGAACTAGGCAAACTGACCCTGTAACTTCGGGATAAAGGGTCCCTCCTCGCAAGAGAGGGCGCAGAGAATAGGTCCAGGCAACTGTTTAACAAAAACACAGGGCTGTGCGAATATGAAAGTAGAAGTATACAGCCTGACACCTGCCCGGTGCTGGAAGGTTAAGAGGAGATGTCATCGCAAGAGAAGCATTGAATTGAAGCCCCAGTAAACGGCGGCCGTAACTATAACGGTCCTAAGGTAGCGAAATTCCTTGTCGGGTAAGTTCCGACCTGCACGAATGGTGTAATGATCCGGACGCTGTCTCAACCGTGAGCTCAGTGAAATTGTAGTATCGGTGAAGATGCCGATTACCCGCGATGGGACGAAAAGACCCCGTGAACCTTTACTATAGCTTAGCATTGAATTTGGGCACGCGATGTGTAGGATAGGTCGGAGGCTGAGAGACGGGCACGCCAGTGTTCGTGGAGCCGCTGTTGAAATACGACCCTTCGTTTGTTTGAGTTCTAACTCC
>NZ_LT635784.1 GCF_900128455.1 Bacteroides mediterraneensis
CCGTTCAGGTAGTCACCGTCGAAGCTGACGGCTGTGTACTCATCCGAGTTGCAGGATACGCCCTCGTCGAAACGGCGGCCAATGGCGTTGCGGAATCCATAGAAAGCGTTGCTCATCTGGGCCTCTATGGCGATTTCCGAATTGGGCATCTCGGTATATTGGGATTCAATATTAACGTCCAGATCGGTACAACCGAATGCGGTAAGTGCCAGGAAGGCACCAGTCAATATATTTCTTGTTTTCATATCTTAAAATCTCCTGTGTTAAGGGTTAGAAATTCACGTTTACGCCCACCATGAAGGTACGTGTACGCGGGTAAGTGGTATTACGCCAGTCCATACCCGGTTCCAGGCCGCCCAGACTGATTTCAGGGTCTACACCTTTGTAACCGGTGATGGTGAATACGTTGTTGCAAGTGGCATACAGGCGCAGGTTGTTGACCCAGTTGCCCAGTTTGCCGAAGTTATAGCCTAAAGTCAAGGTAGACAGACGGAGGTAGGAACCGTTTTCCAGGTAGCGGTCGGACGGAGCCTGTGCACGTGAGTCGTGTGCGTTCTGTCCTTCAGCCACTTCTGCCAGCACGTTCTTACCGTTGCTTACCAGGCTCACGTTGTTGTAGTAGCAGCGGGTGGCGTTGAAAATCTTGTTACCGGCCACACCCTGGAAGAAGGCGGTCAGCGTCCAGTTCTTCCATGTGAAGTCGTTGTTCCATCCGTAAGTCAGTTTCGGCTGGGCTGATCCGTGAGGACGGCGGTCTTCGTCTGCCGGAGCGTCTGTAGTACCGATCAGGTTGCCGTCGGCATC
>NZ_LT635785.1 GCF_900128455.1 Bacteroides mediterraneensis
ACACACACACACACACACACACACACACACACACACACATTGCGACCGGCGTATCTTCGCGCGTTAATATACTTATTATCATCAATACATGCAAGGGTGGAAACTCCTTTTTACGGGAGCTTTCCGCCCTTTTCCGTATTCGTATGCCCCGTTTAACCCATTAAAACAAAAGTCGTATGAATACCGAAATAACCATTATAGCAAGTATATTCCTGTTGCTGGGCGGACTGGCAGCGTTTCCGTTTACGCTCGATTACAGCAATACTTCATGGATGCCCCGATGGATGCGTCCTGACGTGGACTACATGGAACGTCCGTTCCGCTATGACTATCCGGCACGCGGCATACATATATTCTTCTCCGTCCTGACGATGTTTGTGGGAGCGATGTCACTACTTACCTTGCTGGACAAGTCTTTGTCCCGGACGGTGACACCGGGGCAGTGGTTCGACAGCCTTGCCCTTGTTCTTCCTGCCTGCCAGGTGTCGTGCATCCTGTTCCTGCGTCAGGAATACAACGATCCGTTTGAGTATGCCGACCGCCTTACCGGGTTCAATATATGGAAAGTCGCAGCCGCTCTTTGCCTGATACCACTTCTGTGGCTGCCATACGTTGCCGGTCTGTTGGATTCTTCCATATACCGTTTTGCGGTACTTTCCTGTAATCTGCTGGCATACACCTTTCTTGTTTACGATTATAGACGTGTTTACAGGAAGCGTTTCGATTACGAATATACCGAAGACATCGGTTGGAAGGAAATGTATCCGGAAAGCCTGTACCTTTTGGCCTATCCGGTCTGTTCGGT
>NZ_LT635786.1 GCF_900128455.1 Bacteroides mediterraneensis
ATGCCATAACGCAGTGCCTGAAACATCTTGGCGGCGTACCAAAGATGCTTGTCCCTGACAACCTTAAAGCTGCTGTTGTCAAGACCGACAGATATGAGCCTTCACTTAACCGTGTAATGGAGGATATGGCCAATCATTACGGTACGGTCATCATACCGGCACGTCCCGCACACCCAAAAGATAAAAGCAACGTGGAAGGGACCGTGAGGCTTGTCTATATGCGTGTGTTTGCCGAACTCCGCAATGAAACCTTCCATTCACTGGAAGAGCTTAACCGGGCAGCCTCGCTCAAAATGAAAGCGCACAACCAGAAACGCATGCAGAAGCATCCTTATACGCGTGAGGAACGGTTCCTTGCCGTAGACAGGCCTAATCTTATGCCGCTGCCTGACAGGGATTTTGAGATTGTGTCATATACCGATTTGAAGGTGTCAACCAACTGCTGTATCTATCTCGGACGTGACCAGCACTATTATACAGTACCCTATCAGTATATATCCAAAACTGCACATGTTGCATATACACGCACATTGGTAAAAGTATATGTGGACGGTGAACTTGTAGCCACTCACATACGTGATTACAACAGGGGAAAGTATACTATCGTAAAGGAGCATCTTGCAAGCAACTCCCGGGAATACAGAGGGATGAGTGCAAAATCATACATAGAGCGTGCCGAGCGTGCATCCGGCATACTTGGAGATGTAATCCGCCGCATATTTTATTCTTCCACAATGCCTCCGGAGACTCATTACAAGACCTGCGACGGGCTTCTAAACCTGCAAAGGAGCAGTGATCCGGCCGTTTTCCAGAAAGCCTGCGAGACAGCCCTGAATGTAGACAGATGCAACTATCGCTTTATCCGTTTACTGGTAGAGAGCAAGTGTGCCGGTGTGGGGCAACCTTCATTTTCCTTTGCTCCTCCGCAGCACTGTAATATCCGTGGGAAATCACAGTTCAAATGACAGACTTCTAACACTCAAAACAAATAACGATGGATGAAATTATCAATGCTCTAAGAAACCTTAAGATGCCCGGAATGGCCCATTACTGGGCTACCATGCAGGAGACGCGACAGGCAGAGTCGCTCTCCTTGAAAGACGGTCTGCAACTGCTTATACAGGCTGAACTGGATAACCGGAATCAAAGCCGGAATGCCCGTCTGATAAAAAAAGCACACTTCCGTTATCAGGCTTCCATAAGT
>NZ_LT635787.1 GCF_900128455.1 Bacteroides mediterraneensis
GTAAGCATTTGTTAAACTACAGGTATTGAACTTTATATACAACAATAGCGACTGTCACTATAAACCTAATAGTTGCAGTCGCTATTATTTTATTGAACCTATATGTTGCAGTCAGCACCGGTTGCCGGCTTCCTCCTCTTGTTTTGTCAATGCACTTTCCGGATGTTGCAGCTTCCATTTATGTGGAAGCAGTTCCAGCAGTTCCTCATGAGTAGCCTTTTTGTGATAGGGCATTCGGGCGATGACATCATTCAGATAATCCCTTGGGTTTACATCATGTGCCTTACAGGTGGCCAGCAGGGAACAGATGACCGACATATTAGCCGCTGCCTCATGGTTGCCGCAGAAGAGGTAATTTTTCCGTCCCAGAGTAATCGGCCGGATGACATTTTCAGCCAGATTGTTATCCCAGAGCAGGCGTCCGTCCTCCAGACATCCCATCATGTTGTCCCATCGGGTATAGGCATACGTGATGGCTTTCCCGATCTGGGAATTGGGGCTGTACTTGATTCCTTCCGTTTCCATCCACACTTTTATGGTATTCATGACAGGTCCGGCCAGTTCCCGGCGCTTCGTCTTCCGCTCGTCGTACGACAGGCCCGCCTTATCGCAGCAGTGTTCAATCCGGTAAATATGCTGTATCTGGGTCAGGCCATGTTCGGCCATCTCCCGGTTTTCATCCAGAGCCTGTTCAAAATGACGGCGGATATGCACCAGGCAGTTGAGCAGCCGCACGTCGGGGTTGGTTCTGAAGGCTGTCTCATAGCCTGCAAAACCGTCGCATTGAAGATAACCCTTGAAGTGATATTGATTTGCCAGGGATTCGATGACCGCTCCGGCACGCGATCCCTGGTCGTAATGGAAGATGACCAGTTTCTTCATGACCGACCTTACCATCCACAGGTATTCCTTGTCGGCCCTGTGCTTTTCCTTGTTGATGACCGGAACAGTGGTTTCGTCCGCCTGTACATAGTCGCAGGAAAAGACTTCCTTCTTGAGCTCCTCATACAGAGGCCTGAGCAGCTCCACCGTTTTTTTGAACCATCCGTCCAGCGTACTTTCCGTAAGGCCTTTCATCCCAAGATGCCGGTACTGCTGTATCTGCCGGTAGAACGGGACGTGATATTCATACTTCTGAAGCAGTATCTCGGCAAGCAGGCTGGTGTCGGCGATGCACTTGTCGACGGGCATCAGCGGCATGGGGGCAATCTCCACGCCTTTCTGCCCTGCGGGAGGAAGCCGGGTGCTGTCCTTGAGCGCATATTTGGGACGGATAATTTCCTTGACATAGAGCATCCCCGGTTTGTGCTTGACCACTTTGGTTACCTCTTCGCCAATCCTACGATATAAGGACAGGTCCACACCGGCCGGCTCTATAACCTCGGTTTCGAGTATGGGCAGATCCTCTGTCATTTTGCGGTTCTGACGCTTCTGCTTCCGGACTTCCACCAGTTCCTTTTCTATCTGCTCCACGGCCCCGTCACGCTTTTCTTCCGCCTGATGCCGGAGTCCGGCAAACTCTTCGGCAAAAAGGTCGGGCATATCGGGATTATATACGGGAAGCTTTTCTGTCTTACGCCCAAAGAGCTGGCGGTTCAGCCATGCAATCTGAGCCGTCAGCTCTTTGATTCGTTCCTGCAGATTCTTAATCTGTTCCGCCTGATCCTTATTAGTGGCAGACAACGAAGCAATGGAGGCATTCAGCCCTTCTATCGTCTTGAGCAGTATATCCTTTTCTTCCATTGTCCGCATCTGTTTTGTTTATGTAAATATACTAAATATAAGCGGATTACACAATAATATCCGCACTTTTGTTCACTCCGGAAGCATATTATACATGATATTCCTTGCGCTCTGCCCTCAGGCGCCGGAGCCTCTGCTGCGGATTTTCCTGAATGCCCTCGACCATCATCACCAGGTCGCGCCATTCCATGGGATAGCTGTTTGATTGGGGATCGTACTCCGGCAGTTTGAAGCGGCCCGCCTCCAGGCGTTTTACATACATCACCATACCTCCGTCTTCTGCATGAAGCAGTTTCATGAGCCTGCGGCTGGAACCGATGAAGATGAAGACATCCCCGTTCTTCACTTCGCTGTTCATCTTCTCATGTACCACTCCGCACAGCGAACTGATACCCTTGCGCATATCTGTCCTGCCAGGACACAGGAAGTAGCGCATCGTGTCGTTCAGGTTAAACATGGCCGCCTCGAAGACTTTGGGTGAACAGCTCCATCAGTATCTCTTCTGACCCGTTCCCGAAGTGGGCACGAAGACCGTTGGGAAACAGAACGGACACACCATGCGGCACTTGTCCTTCAGGGGACGATTCCATGACTGACTGTTTAAGACTGATGGGAACCAGCTCCTGTTTAACACTGTTCCTGTCAACCGAACATTTTCTACGCCAGTAATGATAGGTTGAATAACTTATACCTATCTGTTGTAGGTACGACTTCAACGGCAGGCCGCTTTGTTGTACCTGTAATTCCAATTCTTCAAATTCCAGTCTATTCATAATAATTGAGGTTTGATTGTATTCGCTGCCGCAAAGCTACAATCAAACCTCAAGGTGTAAAAGGTGCATTTGTCCGAATGCTTACG
>NZ_LT635788.1:0-829 GCF_900128455.1 Bacteroides mediterraneensis
CTCGCGCCCATTGACCAATATTCCTCACTGCTGCCTCCCGTAGGAGTTTGGACCGTGTCTCAGTTCCAATGTGGGGGACCTTCCTCTCAGAACCCCTATCCATCGTCGACTAGGTGGGCCGTTACCCCGCCTACTATCTAATGGAACGCATCCCCATCGCTTACCGATGAATCTTTAATCTTATTTGCATGTGCGCTTAAGATACCATCGGGTATTAATCTTTCTTTCGAAAGGCTATCCCCGAGTAAGCGGAAGGTTGGATACGCGTTACTCACCCGTGCGCCGGTCGCCATCAAACTTAGCAAGCTAAGTTCATGCTGCCCCTCGACTTGCATGTGTTAAGCCTGTAGCTAGCGTTCATCCTGAGCCAGGATCAAACTCTTCATTGTAAAATATTTTTCACTCTTTCGAGCATTGTTGTCTCTGTTTCAGGAAACCGATTTCTCTATATCCTTTTCAGGTTATTGACGGTTCTTGTTTCATCCCATATATACATTATATATAAGACTACTTCTTGTACTACATCTTCGTTTGTTTATCTAAAGTCTTTCAAAGAACTATCTTTCTTTCGTGCTCCCGTTTCAGCGGGAAAGCGTTTGCAAAGGTAAGGCGTTTTTTCTTTCCCTCCAAATTTTTCCGAAAGTTTTTTTCGAAAAAGTTTCTCGGGATGACCTCGCGGGGCTTATCCGTTTCTCGCTCCCTTGCCGTCTTGCAAGGTAAGATACTCGGGTGCAGCGCCTTTGAAAGTCTGCCTCTCTTTACCAGTCTGTCATTCTCAGCGGCTCTCCCTCTCGAAAGCGGTTGCAAAGGTACGCACTTTTTCCGCTCC
>NZ_LT635788.1:1070-15632 GCF_900128455.1 Bacteroides mediterraneensis
TCACCCGTGCGCCGGTCGCCATCAAACTTAGCAAGCTAAGTTCATGCTGCCCCTCGACTTGCATGTGTTAAGCCTGTAGCTAGCGTTCATCCTGAGCCAGGATCAAACTCTTCATTGTAAAATATTTTCTTACCCTTGCGGGTATTGTTGATTCTGTTCCAGGAAACCGATTTCTATATCCTTTTCAGGTTATTGACGGTTCTTGTTTCATCCCATATATACATTATATATAAGACTACTTCTTGTACTACATCTTCGTTTGTTTATCTAAAGTCTTTCAAAGAACTATCTTTCTTTCGTGCTCCCGTTTCAGCGGGAAAGCGTTTGCAAAGGTAAGGCGTTTTTTCTTTCCCTCCAAATTTTTCCGAAAGTTTTTTTCGAAAAAGTTTCTCGGGATGACCTCGCGGGGCTTATCCGTTTCTCGCTCCCTTGCCGTCTTGCAAGGTAAGATACTCGGGTGCAGCGCCTTTGAAAGTCTGCCTCTCTTTACCAGTCTGTCATTCTCAGCGGCTCTCCCTCTCGAAAGCGGTTGCAAAGGTACGCACTTTTTCCGCTCCTGCAACTTTTATCACACTCTTTTTTTCAAAAATCTTTGAAGATTTTTATAAGTCATTGAAATAGAATATGTTATAGGATATATTTTTCCAACACTTCCGAAAACGGACGGGAACATGGCTACATTATGTATTTCGCGCGGGCGTATGTACGCGCACATATACACACATCATGCAAAAGGGGAAAGGCGAAGATACACACCGGATCGGCATAAAAATCGGCATAAAAAACAGCGGAAACACGGAAAAATCCTGCACGAAATTTCTTTGCACGAAGGCCAAAAAACGGAAAAACATCCGAAAACGTAGGAAACAGAATCACCAGTCCACCATAAAATTCGTGATTTTCACAGGCGGCATGACAAATAACGCCCCGGAAAACTCCCACCGCAGGCACATTTTTTTCAGAGACTCCCGGCATTTTCTATGTTTTCCTCTCGGGAAACGTAGGTCTCCGCTATGGAAAACGTACGTTTCTCGGCAGGAAAACCTACGGTTTCCACACTGGAAACATAGAAAACATAAAGGAAAAGAGAGGTTATCCTGCCGACATTTTCAGAATACGAAACACAGGAAAGAACAAACTGACCATTTACAGGGAAAACAGTCTGAAGGGAAACTTACAGAAAACCAGGAAGATAAAAGTGGATTGAAAAACAAGAAACCTCACATAAGGACATAAAAAAAGGAGTTCCGCTGAACTCCAACCTTTGTTAACCTTAAATCTAATACTATGAAAAACACAGTGCAAAAGTATTTATTTTATTTGGAATTGCAAAGCCTAAGACTTAAAAATCATGTTTTACAACACATATTAACGAAGAATTCCGTTGTATTCAGCCCCGTTAACAAAAAAGGCTTTCCCAAGCCAAAGCCAGGAAAGCCTTTCAGTCACGAATTATATGCAAAATCAAAACTCACATTCACCTTCCTCTTCTGAAGAAGGAATCGTCACCAATACCTTATCGATTCGAGCTCCATCCATATCTACGACCTCGAAAACAAAATTATTCCATTCTAACGTTTCACCACTTTGAGGAATATGCTGTAAATATTGCAGAATCAACCCTCCTACTGTATGGTAATCCACGTCCTCCAACAAATCCTGCCGGTTAAAATAACACAAGAAATCATACAACGGACACTGTCCGTCGACCAGCCATCCTTCCTTGTTAATCCGCTTAATGATATCCGGCTCTTCTCCAGCATCATCCATCGAACCGACCAACCCTTCCAGAATGTCACGCAAAGTAATAATTCCCACACAGGCGCCAAACTCATCGCAGACTAACGCGCGACTTATCTTCTGCGCCTTCATCTGTTCCAGCGCCTTATATACGTTCATATTCTCATGGAAAAACGTAGCTTCATGCGTCAAGGCAGGCAGATTGAAATCCTTCTCAGGGAGATGCAAGACCAAATCTTTCAGGTTCACCACTCCTTTCACCTTATCCAAATCTCCATCTTCTGTCACCGGGTAGAACTCATACAACTCCTTCACCAGCACCTCCTTCACTTCGGCTGCCGTCATGTTGCTTTCCAATGAAACAATATCACTTTTGTGTGTCATGATGGAACCGACCTTCAAATCACCCAGCAGAAATACACGCTGCACGATGTCCTGTTCCACAGGTTGCACTTCTCCATCGTCAGCCCCCTCCTTGATAATCGATTTGATTTCCTCTTCTGTCACCTTATTCTCGGCTTCTTTAATATTCAACAAATTGAAAATCAGTTCTGTACTTTTTGAAAGCAACCAGACAAACGGTAAGGCAATCTTGGCCAGCACATTCATCGGACGAGCCACCAGCTTAGCCATTCTCTCGGCCATACTCATACCGATACGCTTCGGCACCAGCTCCCCAAAAATGATAGTCAGATAGGTAACGATGACAACGATAATCCCCTGAGCCAGTCCGGATGCATAAGTAGAAGAGACTCCCCACGAAACCAGCACATTGGTCAAATCAATCGCAATTTTATTTCCCGAATAAATACCGGTCAAGATACCTATCAATGTGATTCCGATTTGGACGGTAGAAAGAAAACGATCTGGGTCCCCTGCCAGTTTCAATGCTACGCGAGCAGATTTATTACCTTTTTTTACGTCGGTCGACAACCGGGATTTTCGGGCTGATATTAATGCCACCTCGGACATGGCGAAGATACCGTTCAGTACTATCAACCCGATAATAATGATTATTTCATCCATATATAAAAACGAGTGTGTTTCAAAGGAGCAAATTTAAAGGAATGTTCATATCCAAAAAAGTGAGCCGCCTATAATTAAACAGTTTTAACAAACAGACCGCTCACTTTTTTACATTTCCCTTTCTTCCTCAAACACACGAGATTAAACGCCTACGCAAGAATCTCTTCAAGGCGCTGAAGTTCTTCTTCCTCGAACGAAAGATTATCCAGCGCCTTCAGGCTATCGCCCAATTGTTCCACGGAACTGGCTCCCACCAATACGGAAGTGACCGACGCATCTTTCAGCAGCCAAGCCAACGCCATCTCGGCTAACGACTGTCCGCGCAAACGTGCATGTTCGTCCAATGCCTGAATCTTTCTCAAGACTTCTGGCGTTAGTGCCTCTTTTTTCAAGAAGCCTCCACGTGCAATACGGGAATCCTCTGGAATACCGTTCAAATAACGATTGGTCAGCAAGCCCTGGGCCAAAGGAGAAAAGGCCACAAACCCCGCCCCATTTTCTCTGACCGCCTGCAAGATTCCTTGAGATTCGGGCTCACGTACCAGCATACTGTAGCGCCCTTGATACAACAGGCACGGCACATCCCGTTCCTTCAAGTAACGACTGGCAAACAAATAGGCTTCCAGAGGATATTTGGACAGGCCCACATACAAAGCCTTTCCCTGGTGTACGATATCCACCAACGCCTGAAGCGTCTCTTCCAACGGTGTTTCCGGATCATAACGATGTGAATAAAACACATCCACATATTCCAGATTCATCCGTTTCAGGCTCTGGTCCAGACTGGCCATCAAGTGTTTGCGGGAACCCCAGTTGCCATACGGACCCGGCCACATGTCGTGTCCCGCCTTTGTAGAAATAAACAGTTCGTCCCGGTAAGGAGCCAATGACGATTTTATTATCTGTCCGAAAGTCTCCTCGGCCGAGCCATACGACGGCCCGTAATTATTGGCCAAGTCAAAGTGTGTAATTCCATGATCAAAGGCATAATGCAATTTTTTCCGGCTGAGCGAGAGTGTATCCACGTCCCCGAAATTATGCCATAATCCCAGTGAAATGGCGGGCAGCATCACCCCACTCCGTCCGGCACGCCGATATTGCATGCCACACTCGTAGCGGTTTTCTGCTGCAGCATAAACAGGTGCTATCATAATAATATGAATTTGAAAGGTTCAACCATCATTCTTTTGTCGGTGACAAAAATAAGATTTTATCTCGCACCTCTTTTCATTCATCCCTTCTATTATTTCCGCCTTCGTAATTTTTTCTCAGGCTTTCTCTTTCCCACCTCTTTATTACGCTTCTCCCCCCAAAGAATCACCAGCCATTACAGCTTACCCGACTGATGCAGAATATGCATGAACTCCTCACCGGTAATGGTTTCTTTTTCCAGCAATAAAGAAGCTGCCTCATGCATCACATCCAGATTTTCCTGAATGAGGCGACGTGATTTCTCATGTGCTTTCTGAATCATTTCAAGCACTTCCTGGTCAATGCTGGCTGCCGTTTCAGCAGAACAAGTGAGCGAAGTATCTCCTCCCAAATAGACATTATTCACCGTCTCCAGTCCCATCATGTCATATTTATCACTCATTCCATAACGAGTGACCATTGCACGGGCCAGTTTAGTAGCCTGCTCAATATCATTTGAAGCCCCCGTAGTCACAACGTGACAAATTTCTTCCTCTGCCGTCCGTCCACCTGTCAGGGTTGCAATCCGATTGAACAACTCTTCCTTGTTCATCAATACCTGTTCCCCACTCTCCACCTGCATGGTATATCCGAGTGCTCCCGAAGTGCGAGGAATAATCGTAATCTTATGTACCGGTGCCGAGTGGCTCTGCATGGCAGCCACTAACGCGTGTCCTATTTCATGGTAGGCTATGATTTTCTTCTCTTCCGCAGAAACAACCTTTCCCTTTTTCTGTGCACCCGCTATCACGGTTTCCACACTTTCTTCCAAATCCTCGGTAGTCACTTCACTTCTTCCCATACGAACCGCCCTCAATGCCGCTTCATTGACAATATTGGCCAATTCTGCACCCGATGTACCCGCCGTAGCACGAGCCACGATATCTATATCTACCGTCTCATGCTTTACCTTCTTCAGATGTACGTTCAGAATCGCCTTCCGTCCCTCAAGGTCGGGTAATTCCATTTGAATACGTCTGTCAAAACGTCCTGGGCGAAGCAAGGCCTTATCCAAGTCCTCCGGACGATTCGTGGCTGCCAATATCACAACTCCTTTCCGCCCGTCAAATCCATCCATCTCCGTCAGCAACTGGTTCAATGTCTGTTCCCGTTCATCGTTTCCTCCCAGTCCACTGTCCCGTCGTTTGCCAATGGCATCTATCTCATCAATAAAAATAATACAAGGAGCTTTCTCGTTTGCCTGCCTGAAAAGGTCGCGTACTTTTGCGGCTCCCATTCCCACAAACATTTGCACGAACTCGGAACCCGAGATAGCAAAGAAAGGTACCTTTGCTTCTCCGGCTACCGCACGTGCTATCAACGTTTTTCCCGTTCCCGGAGGCCCCACCAACAAAGCTCCCTTAGGTAACGAAGCACCTATATCCGTATATTTCTGTGGTTTATGTAGAAATTCCACAATCTCTTTCAGCATTTCTTTCGCTTCGTTTTGTCCGGCCACATCGGCAAATGTCGTCTTGATTTCTGCATCCGCATAAATCTTGGCCCCTCCATTCCCGAATGACATAAAATTACCTCCAGTTCCCATACGGGCCTGGATACTTCGACTAGCTCGCTTCCCTATTACATAAAACAACAGCCCCGGCAATACCCACATCAAGATAAAATTCAAAAAAGGAGAATTTTCTTCAGGAACTATCTCTGTAAAAGCTACTTTACCATCCTCATTCGGACTTTTTGCCTTCAGTAGCCTGTCTACCAACTGAGGGTCATTTATTTCTCCAGTCTGATAAGTCGTGACGTTTCCTTTATCGGCTACCGTAAAATAAATCTGTCCGGATTTAATCATCACCTCCTTTATCGACCCTTCCTCCATCTTCTCTATGAAAGTTCCATAATCTGTGGATTTGATTTTCTGTCCCGTCAAGTTCGGGAAAATCAACCAATTCAAAAATAAGACAATCAATATGACCCATAAAAAGGTCACAAACGGATTTCCCTTCTGAGGGCGTGAGTTCACAGTTTCTTGCTTCATGACGTTTCATTCTTAATTTAAAGACAAATATCGCCAATCACACATAAAAAGAGATGGTTAATATGGCGAGAATAGTGTACTAAATTACGTAAAATCAAAATGATAAATTAAAGTTTTTCATTACTTCCCGATAAAATTTTGCACAGATACAAAATCAGAAGCCGTTTCAGTATATCTAGACATATTATTTAAACTTAGGCATTGTAACTTCAGGACTAAATACATATAACCAATATCAATACTATGACCACGGCAATATTCCCAGAAGAAGCACAATTGCTTACCAGCACTACATAATTTCTCGAAAGCTGAAGAAATCTGTCTGAAGTATTCCATTTTTTTCAATTTCTTAAATCTTTTCAATAGAAGCAAAACTACTTCCAAGCTGGCAACAACACCCTATTGCGAATAATTGTACGGTTAAAATGCAAAGACATTTGCAAGCGCATTTTGGAACGTATGAAAATAAGTACTTCATTTTTATAAGTTTCAAAAATATTGATGCCTTTTTTTTAAATTATTATCTGAAAAACATTTGAGATATTTGATTGTTTAAAAAAACATTTATCTTTGTAAAGGATAATTAAAAAAGCTGTATCTGATTGATGCACAGAATGGAATTGAAGAGTGTGAGATTTTAGGTAACGATTTAGCGACATTCAGAACGCTCTGACTTGCTGCGGTTTACCTCATAGATTCAAACAACTCTTTCGTATTTGCAAAGATACATTTTTTATCCCATAGCACCAAATCATTACCTATTTTTTAGGGATATTTACTGTTACCTCGTTCTGAAAACGGCTTCCGGCTTGATGTGCGTAAGCCCATTTCAGAAACGGCACAAGCAAAGAAAAGCCCACGACGACCACAATGTCACAAGTGACACCGCCATCGCCGTGGGCACTTCTTTTATATGCTTGTGCAGAACGGACAAGTCCGTTTTATCCATTTTCTTTTTCTCGTCTTCTTTTGGCAGCCGAAATGCCGCCGGATGCAGGACACGGCAAGCGTGAATCTGCACCTGCGACTATTTCCGGCTGTCATGTCTTCCCTGTCCTCAAACCGTCTTGCCATGCTTTTGCCAAACCGGGCATGGCAGACAAGACCGTTTGAATACATGTGCCGTCGGCAGAAAACTTGCAACCGCAAGCCATGCACGCATGACAATGACGGTTGCAGGACTTCTGTCACGGCGGCAGGAAAGCGGGGCTTTCCCCTTGTCCGTTGCGCCGCCCATTGAACTTCCCCGTGGCGCGTTGCGCCATCCTCTATACTTCCCCTTTTCCTTCCCGCCTCTCCAGCAAGTATGTCGATATTCCCATGCCGCCATTCCAGACGGCATCAGTGGCCATTTTCGTTGCAGGGGCAAAGGTAAAGACGGGATTAGGTTCAGCAAATTTTTTAGCCACAATCTCCACACTTCGCAGGCTCAGGTAGTATTCTGTCGAAAAAATTTGCAGAATCTACTCCCTAACCTTTGCATGGCCCCAGAAACGAAAACGACCGATGCGCGGTCGGAAGACGTCACAAGGAAACATCGGACATACGGAGAGGCGAAAAGAAAAAGGACTCGACCCGACCTCCCCATCCGAGCAAGACAAGTAACAACAACTTAAAAATTGGAAGATATGAGAATGACATTTAACGACATCGGAAAGGCTTTGCGGAAAGTATTGTCCGCAGTAGCGAGAGCGGCATGGGGCATTACCCTTTGCGCAGGAGGTTTGGCGGTAGGCATCGCAGGGGAAATCCTATTGGGCGTGTTGAACTTCATGTTCGGCATCCTCACCGCACTACTTTCAATAGTGACAATTATTTGGACATTCATTTGGTTATTAACCCTTTAATTCATAAGGATATGGCGAAAAGAAACAGCAAGACGGCAGCGCAGCAATGCAGGTTTTACGAGGTGGACAACATCTTTGAGTATATGGTGGAAACGTACATTAACGGCAATTTCAGCACTTTCCGAGAACTGTACAAGGAGTTGTGCAAGGATGCAAGAAGGGACTTCATTGACTTCCTTTTAAGCGAGGTAGAGCCAATCTATTGGAGAGAGATTTTGAAAGAAACCATTTGACAACCCATCAAAAGAGAACCTTATGAACAAGACAACGGAAAAGATACCCACATGGAGTTTGGGGTACATCATCAACGGTGACATGACGGGACTGACGGACGAGGAAATCCGCATGATTGACGAGTGGCAGAGCAAGTGGAACGTGCAGGTTGTCTCACCCCTTACGGACGAAGAAGGCAACGCACAGCCCTATTTCTCACGTTATCCCCTTTTCGGACTTCCAGCCGAAGTGGAGGACTGCGACATACTTTACACGAATGACAACATCTAAAATCTGACGATATGAACAAGACAACAGACCATTTCAAACGTACAATCCAAGTCTATTTGGAACAACGTGCAGCCGAGGACAAGCTGTTTGCGGCAAGTTACAGCAAACCGAACAAGAACATTGACGAGTGTGTAACCTATCTATTGCATTGGGCGAAAAGCCAATGTGACGGAGGCAACGCCATCGGCATGACAGGGGGTGAGATCATATCCCAAGCGGTACACTATTTTGACGAGGACGACATCGAAGTCGGCAAGCCCCTGCAATGCCAAGTGATGGTATGCCACGACATGGAACTGACTGATGAGGAAAAGGCGGAAGCACGGCAGCAAGCCATCCGCCAATACCAAGCCGAGGAACTGCGCAAGTTGCAGAGCCGGAACAAGCAGGCAACGAAAAAAGAAGCCCAAGTACAACCTTCATTATTTGACTTTTGATTATGAAACCTAAGAATAAATTCCAACGCAATATCGTAGAAGCGAGCAAGAGCCTGCAACCCCTTACAATCAAGCAGATACAATGGGGATTGGAGCATAGCATCAATCATGTCGGGCATAAATCCGCCAAGAAGATTGTAACCTGCACCAAATGCGGTCACCAATGGAAGTCGGACACGAAGCGCAAGCATGAGAAATGTCCGCACTGCGGCACAAGGCTGACGATACACGAGGGCAGGAAAAGGATTTTCAATGATTGTGGATATTTCACGGTGATAACAGCCTGTAAAGATTACCAAGTCGTAAGGTCTGTCATGGTAAAATGCTCGTTGAGAGTCGGCAAACCCGCAGAATATGAGTGGGCAGAAGTCATGCAAAGATGGATTGCCCCCAACGGGGAGCATGTAACTTTCACAAGGCTACGGCAAACGATGGGTACTTTATATTATGATTTGTGGCTTTTCTGTACTCCGTTGGAATTGAGGAAAGAAAACCACATCTTCAATCTTGTCCATTCGGGGACGGTCTGTCCGTTCATGTCCGTTACCCATGAATTGAGAAAAAGGGGATTCCAAAAGTCCTTTTACGGTCAGTCACCTCTGAATTTCTTCCATGCGCTATTGACAGACAACAGAATGGAAACCCTGCTAAAGACAGGGCAGACCAAACTTTTGCGGCATTTCATGGAGCATCCCAAAGAGAATGTGGAAGATTATTGGCAGTCTATCCGTATTTGCAATAGAAATGGATATAAGGTACATGACGCCGTGACATGGTGTGACTACATTGATGCGCTGAAGTATTTGGGAAAGGATGTCAGGAACATGAAATATGTATGCCCTCAAAACCTATCCCGTGAGCATGACAAAGCGTGCAGAAAGGTGGTTGAAAGGGAATTGGAAAAGGAAATGAACGGTAACACTCCAAAATTCCTTTCAAAAGAACATTGCTATCTGCTTAACAAAGGGAGATTTTTCGGATTGTCCTTTTCAGACGGTGTAATCTGCGTCAAAGTGATTGAAAGTGTAAGAGATATGATTTTGGAGGGCAGGGCGATGCACCATTGCGTGGGAGGATACCATACAAAGAAGGATTCCCTTATACTTTCCGCCACCATCAACGGGAAGCGGATTGAAACGGTAGAAGTGTCATTGTCACAGATGAAGGTGGTACAATGCAGAGGCGTATGCAACTCCAACACCAAATACCACGACCGTATCATCAAATTGGTGGAGGACAATGTCGAACAGATACGGCAGCGGATGGAAGCGGCATGATTGTATGACAACCTAATAATTATAGATATGGAAGTGAAAATAGAAAATATGGTTTTCGGATGGCACGAGGAGCTGCCCGAAATGTTCATCGAACTGTTGAACACGCTTGTACTGACAAAGAACGAGCAGGATATAAGGGGTGTAATGGAGGTGTTCGCCCGAAAGGAACTTTTCAATGTCCTTTTCGCCTTTGGGTATGGCGCACACCATTTATGGGTGACGCAAAAAAAAGCATCCGACCCCGACCAATGTTTGGAGAACAGACTACTGATTGTTGAATTTTAATTGATAAGGCTATGACAACGAGAATGACCATTAACGGAGTAAGCACCTGTCAAACGGCAGGAACGGAGAAATACGAGAGTTTCCAAATGAGTATCGGCAGGAAAAGGCGCACTTTCGTGCAATACGACTACCGCCATACAGACGGAGAGTTGTTCTCCTGCGTGAAGCCCACGCTGGACGAGTGCAGGCGGTTACGTGACGAATGGATTAAAGCGAAGGAGGACAGGCTATGACAGCAGGCTATGATACGCTGATAGTTACGTTCAGTGACCCAATCAAGGTATTGGACAATATGTTTTCCGATGCGGACGCATGGGGAACTGACACCCTCAAAGGATGGGTGGAGGACTATGAAAGTACGAGGTTTACGCAGATAAACGAGCATACGGCAGTCATCACTTCCGAATACAACATGCCCTGCGTAAAGGAATGGCTCACACACTGTACGACTATCGCTGATATGAGGGAATTTTGAGTGCGTGGCGGTGGAAACCACCGCCCACACTTTATTTGTAACCATTAAAAAACAAGCGAAATGAAATACTATTTTATACTGACAGACGGCAAGGACGCATGGATGCAGTTCGTTTACCTCCCTTCGGGAGATTATGTGTCCGGCTATATCCGTGACCTGCGGAGCGTGGGAATATCCGTGCATGACTATGACCTTTGGACAAAGGACACACGCCCCATTGCCGAGCGTACCCTTGAACGCATACAGAAGCGGATGATGGCAGGATGACCCTTTTGCGGGTGGTAGGAATTGCCGCCCGCTACTTTCTTTCATGAGCAGGACAGGCGGATAAGTAGCAAAGAAACCGTTGCTTTCCATCTTCGATAAATAAAAAAATCCGCAAAAAAAATTGCGGATGATAATATGGTGAATTCATTGTTTTTGGTGGAGGGGGATGATATTCTCGTCATGTTGAACTACTGCATTTCTGCCTTGTCTCCATACCCCTCAACACGTTGATTAGTTTCATCACTTTTTCCTTCTTCACTCTTATAAAAAACGTCCTTACCATAGTCAGCATAATTTTAGAGTTTGACATAAGTTTGTAACAATTCTCTACTGCGTTTATCAAAAACCAAACACATTGGAACTCCAAAGGCAAAAGAGGTTCAACCAAATCAATGAACGAGAAAATCCAAAGATTTCAATAATTAATACTACAAAAAGTGTGCCGTTCTATATAACGACACACTTTTCGCCATAATGTCAGTTTTCATCACGCTCATACAGCAGCAGGAACTCCATTTTGCGCCGCCGCTCTATCGAGCGGACGGGCTTGCCCTTGTACCGGCAGTAGGCTGTGTATTCACGGAAAATGTCCCTGTTTCCGGCTTCCAGCTTGCGGACAAGCCCGCTTTTCGGATGCCCGCCATGACCGAGCAGCACCCCTTGCCCCACATTGTAGCTGAGAACCGTAAGCAGGAGCGCGTCTTTTCCATACTTGCGGAACAGCCTGTAACGCACCGCCAAATCCTTGCGGAGCAGGGCTTCGGCTTCCGCCTCCGTCATGCCGTAGGACAGGTTCTCGTTTGGCAACCTGCGGTGTCCGTAGCCGTAATACGGGTAGTCGGAGCGGTCATGTAGTCCTTCGTATTTTTTCACCAGTTCGACGGCTATGTCCGCTTTCGGGTGGCTGTTGAACAGTGCCAGCAGCCGTGCCGTTTCCTCCGTATCCTGTGCCGGCAGGCTGCCACAGAGGGCAGCCGCCAGCAGCAGAAGCAACGCCTTGCGCATCATCGGCTGACGTTCAAAGTGTCCGACACCGCCACATCCGCATCCGAACCGTTGTTGAACTCGACTTCCCACTCGAAGGCATTGCCGAAATTGTCCTCCACCGTGATGGTCAGGCTCTGCGACTCGTCGCACTCCGAGGTGTAATACAGGCGGAACTTCTCGTTCTCCAACAAATAGCGGTCGTTGGGCAGGAATACCAAGCCGTTATCCAGCTTCAGCGTACCTTCGCCGTCAAACTGGAAGTAGCGGATGGTATAGACCGCCCCGTCAAACTCGCCCTCACGCACCAGTTCGCAGCGTATCTCCGCCGTTTCGCCCTGCGCCAGCTCCTTCGGCACGGGCATGGTCTCCACCGTGAACGGGTAGGCTTGCGTCACGTCCAAGTCATCATCGCAGGCGGTGAAGCCGAAGGAGAGCATACCCACACAGAGGGCAGCAAAGGTTCTTACTATGTTTCTTTTCCCTTTTTGTCTGTTGTCCAATTTATTCATGTTCATAATCTGTTATAGTCTGATGGATTTGTTTTTCTTTTCGTTCTCGCTTTGAGCCTGCCTTTCGGCAAGCACCCTTTGCAGGTGCTCGTTCAAGTCCTTGCATCCGTCATAGATGCCGGAGCAGTTCGATACCCTTCCGCCGTAACGTGCAAGCAAAGCCCCCAGCGTCCGCCGTCCGGCTTCGTCATTGTCAAGGTAGCACTTTATCCGCCCGTAGCCGTCCAGATGGCGGTACGCCCTCGCCACGTTGGACACCGAGTTGAGCACGAGGTGGTCTTCCTTGCCGCCGATGCCCAGCGCACGGGCGGAGAGGTAGTCCATGAAGCCCTCGTACACGTTGCAGGTCGCCGAGCCGACCGACAGCAGGGTCACGTCCTTCGGCGGCACGCAGCCCTTGAAGAACGGGTTGCGTATCTCGTAGCCGCCGCCTTCGTTGCCGAAAGCCACGGCGAAATACCGCTTGCCGTGCGTGGTGTAGCGCATCTCCTTGCAGTTCGCAATGGCGACGGCGGACGGTATGCCCCTCTCTTGCAGGTAATGGAGCAACGCCCGGTTCTGTAAAGGCAGCACCTCCACATCCTCGAAGCTGTGTCCGTCGGAACGGTGCGTATCAACGGCTTTTTGCGGTCCATAGTCCTGTGCCGGCATACCCGCCACTTCCGCCACATATCTCGCTTGCGTGAGGAAGTCGCCCGTCTTGATGAACTCGCCTGCCAATGCGAAGATGTTGCCGCCCTTGCCCTCACCGAAATCGAACCAGAGGTTTTTCTCCGGGTTTACCTTGAAGGAAGGCGTATGCTCCTCCCTGTAAGGCGACCTGTACCAGACGGCATTGGCACGCCTTTGCACGGGATGATGCCCCAGCCGGGCGAGGAAATCCTCTATCGGAAACCGTTTCATCGCTTCTATGTCCATAGGCATCCGTCAGTTGATGATGAACTTGACACCTATCCCGTACTCCGTATGACACACGCCCATGCTGCCGCCCCAGAGGAAACGCTCCCTGAGCGAAGCCGTCAGCGCGATGAAGTCCGCGAGGTACACCTCCATGTCCAGCGTGGCGGCGCAGCCATAGACGAAGGCATCCCCGTTGTTCAGCCGCGCCCCGTCGTACAGCGTCTTTTCGCCCCAGTTCACCGTCTCGTACCCGGCAAGGGCTGACGCGCCCGCATAGAGGAACACCACCTTTTTCGCGTCCGACAGGAAGTTGTAGTAGAAGCCGCCCTCCGCCGTGAACTGCGCCGCAGGGATGGTCGTACTCCTATAATCATGGTAGGTTTGCAGGTATTCCACCCCGTACACCCACTTGTTCCCGCCTTTGGCATAGCTTGACAGCGTGGCTCCCAGCACATAGCCGTCCGCCCCGTTCAGCCCGGCTTTCAGTTCGATGCCCCGCATCTTCAGCAGGCACCGCTGGGCTTCCGCCCGTCCTGCCAGGAGGACGGACAGAAGCGTTACAATAAACAGTACCTTTCCTTTCATCGCACGCGTAGCTCGTTGATGGTTTCAGCCTGTACCAAGTCCTCGTTCTCCACGGTAAACGTCTGGTGGCGTCCGCCGTCCTTCTCGTTCATCTCCACCACAAGTTGCTTGCCATCAGGGATGGTGAACTTCGGAAGGCAGAACACCGTGCGTTCGGACTGCTTCCCCGCTACACGGACGGCGTAGTTGTAGGCGCGGAGCGGGAACAGTACCTGTTCCTGCATGGCGGTACGCTTTGCCACCTTCTTGTCCACAATCTTGAACGTGATGTAGTCCACGTCAAACGGCACGTTGCTCTGGTTCTTTATCTCCGTGTGGAAATACAGCAGGTCATTGTGGACATAAATCCCTTTCAGCAGGTACTGGATGCCGAAACGCTTGCAGCCGATGTGCTTCACCTTGCGCTTGTCCTCCTTGTGCAGCGACTTCATGATGAGGTGTACCAGCATCGGGCTTTCGCTGCCCAGTTCCTTCAGGTAGATTTCCTGCGCGTTGTTCGGTCGGTTCACTGTGCTGCCGTCGTGGATAAAGTCCTTCAT
>NZ_LT635789.1 GCF_900128455.1 Bacteroides mediterraneensis
CATTGTTCTTTGACATACATATGAAAAATAAGGGGGTTAGATGATAAAAAGCTCTGATTAGAGGCCTAATACGAACGGATTTTTGTAAATTCGCAAAATTTTTAGAAATCCGAAATGATAATACAAGGTCCTGAAATATATTATGCGGCATCCTGCCTGATACTGGTCGTTACGTCACTGTTTTGTGCGTTGGTGCGTTATTTCCACATGTGCCGTCCGTTTGACGAGGAAGAAGCCTATTTCTATCCGGCCCGCAAGCTCATCACGATTGTCTATGCCTGTTTCGCCCTGCCTGTGGTATGGCTTTTCCGCATGGACAGCCCGGACGCATACTTCTTTATGCGTGTTTTTCTTATGCTGCTGTTGCCCGGTGCGGGCGTGTTGTCGTTCCGCCGGTTTTTCTTCAGCAAGACAAGACACCGCAGACTGATATTTGTATTGTCCGGTATCATTCCTCTTGTCATTATACTGGTCTGTTGGATATACGGCTGGATTGGTGGAGATACCCTCTACCGCCATCGTGATATGCTTCTTCTCCTTATCGGAGGATATTCCCTGCTGCTTACAGCCATGCTGTTGCATACCACAAGCTGGCTGTTGCGCCAGATTCGCCTACACATGCAGGAAGAATATTCCAACAGTGAAGATTTTCCGGTACGTTTTGCCGGTTTTGTCGTATTCATGCCGGTGCTGTATCTGGGAGCCGCATGGTGGCTGTTTTTTACAGGCGACCATAATTATAACATGTGGTTCCAGCTGGTCATTTCTGTCATGCACATCGTACTTTTGATACGGATATTGCATCCGCAACGAAAAGAATATCGGGAGGTGGTAGAAGAAACGGAAGAACTCATAGCGGAAAAAATAGAAACGGTACTGTCCGACCGGGGAAGCGGCAGCAGCCTGCTGTCTGTTGATGCCAAGGATGAACTGGAAGCGAAAATACGGGCAGCATTGACCGAGGACAGGCTTTACCTGAATCCGAACCTGAAAATCGGCGAACTGGCAGATGCGGTAAAGAGCAACCGGAAATATGTATCCATTGTCATGAAAGAACGTTTCGGTTCCTTTTATAAGGAACTGAACCGGCTCAGGATTGAGGCCGCTGTCCGATACCGGGAAGAACACCCTTCGGCAAGCCGTGAAGAAATTGCTACACATTGCGGTTTTTCCAATGTAAGGACTTACAGCCGAAACCTGAAATCCGGGATGCAGGACAAGAACACAGAAGGACAATTTAAGGAAATTCCCTGAATTGTCCCTCATTATGAGCATTTTTCCTTGAATTGTCCTTCAAATTTTCTAAGATTGTCCTCTCACTTTCCGTTAAAATCCGCTAACTTTGCAAGCGGAATTTAATAATTGAATGACAATGTATTTTGATTTACAGCACATTTCAGGAAATATGGCAATCTGTTCAGGCAACATTCCGTTGTCCGCTGCATCGTGCATATACCTGTATTCAAAAAAGTGTCTTGTAAATTTGGATATGTGTGAGATTTGTGTAAACACACACACACACACACACACACACACACACACACACA
>NZ_LT635790.1 GCF_900128455.1 Bacteroides mediterraneensis
CATCCTCTCGTCGAACAACGTGGAGCCGGGGAGCATGCTGGTGCGCGACGGGTATTATGAATACAACATCCGCATCGCCTCCATCCTCCGTACGCCGGAGGACGTGCGGCAGATCTGGTTCAACCGCAACGGACAGGTGAGGCAGCTGGGGGACATCTGCGACGTGCAGACGGTTACCCGCAACGAGACGGGGCGCTCGCTGGCAGGAGGGAAGCGGGCGGTGACGCTGGCCATCATCAAGCAGGGCGAGGAGAACATGGACAACCTGCGCCGTGAGCTGAAGGAGACCACGGACTATTTCACAAGGATATATCCCGACATTGAGTTCAGCATCAGCCGGAACCAGACGGAGCTGCTGGACTATACCATATCGAACCTGCAGCAGAACTTCACGCTGGGTTTCCTGTTCATCTTCATCGTGGCGGTGTTCTTCATCGGCGACGTGCGTTCGCCGCTGGTCATCGGCATCACCATGATTGCCTCGGTGGTGATCACGTTCTTCTTTTTCTACCTCTGCCGGGTCTTGCTCAACGTGATCTCGCTTTCGGGACTGATCCTGGCGGTGGGCATGATGATTGACAATGCCATCATCGTGACGGAGAACGTGTCGCAGTACCGTGAGAAGGGGTATTCGCTGAAGCGTGCGGCCGTGGCGGGAACCTCGGAGATGATCACGCCGATGCTGAGCTCGTCGCTCACCACCATCGCGGTGTTCGTGCCGCTGGTGTTCATGAGCGGGATAGCCGGGGCCATCTTCATGGACGAGGCGTTTTCCATCACGTCGGGACTGATGGTGTCGTATTTTACGGGCATCATGCTGCTGCCCGTGCTGTATGTGCTGTTCTACCGTACGGGTATCAGGAAGCACAACTGGTTTACCGCCAACTTTAAGAACCTGCTGAAGAACGAATGGCTGACACGGTTCTATGATGCGGGCATTGAGTGGGTGTTTGCACATAAGACTGTTACCATGTTTCTTGCCATCGTATCGCTGCCGCTGTGTGTGCTGATGTTCATGGTGATTGACAAGGAGCGTATGCCGGAGATTGACCAGAACGAGGTGGTGGTGGGCATTGAATGGAACGAGAACATCCATGTGGACGAGAACAACCGCAGGGTGAACGCCATGCTGGCCCTGGCCGATTCGCTGGTGGTGGAGCATACGGCCTACGTGGGCATGCAGGACTATCTGCTGGGCACGGAGAACGAACTTTCCACTTCCGAGGCGGAACTGTATTTCCGGACGGCTGAGCCGGAGCAGATTCCGGTACTGACCGGACTGCTGGAAAAGGCCGTCCGGAAGGATTACCCTGCGGCTGTGGTGACTTTCTCGCCGCCGGTGACCATCTTCGAGAA
>NZ_LT635791.1 GCF_900128455.1 Bacteroides mediterraneensis
AAAAAGAGGCTGTCTCAAATTGAAATATAATTTGAGATGGCCTTTTTTGTGTCTGCAAAAAAAATCGGGCAAGCCCCAACTTCGCTCAGTCAGGACTTGCCCGTCTCCCTAATTTTTTGTATCTTAGGGAATCAAGCAATATATCCCAAAGATAATGTTTAAAAACTATACCTCCAACGATAATCTGCTTTTACCTCCGTGTTTAGGCGATTTTATTCCCCAGAACGACCCGGTCCGGGTTGTTCACCGTATCATTGAACAGATCAGCCTGGAAGAACTTTACCGCAAGTACTCCGTCAAAGGCTGTCCGGCCTACCATCCCCGCATGATGCTGCAGATTCTGGTATATGCCTATCTGCGCAACATCTATTCCAGCCGCCGCATCGAAGAGTTTTGCCGCAATGACATCCGCTTCATGTGGCTGACCGGCAATGTGACTCCTGACCACAACACCATCAACCGTTTCCGCAGCAGTCGGCTGAAGGATGTGCTCAAGACCGTCTTCGCCACCATCGTGAAGTTCCTCGTGGCGGAGGGCTTTGTAAGTCTGGACGTGGCCTGCACCGACGGGACGAAGATGGAAGCAAACGCCAACCGTTATACGTTCGTCTGGGGCAAGTCCATCCACACCCGCATCTCCAGAATCGCGGAACAGCTTGAGGAAATATGGCGGTACGCCGAGTCCGTCACCAAGCAGGAGTTGCGCGACTCCGCTCCCGTCACTTACCAGGACATCACCCCCGAGAAGGTGGAAAGGGCGCTGGAGCAGATACATGAAGCCTTGGAGGGAACGGATGCGGACCGGAAAGTGAAGGCCAAGGTTCGGCGCGTGAGGAAGGCATGGCCCGAACAGCTGAAGAAATATGAATCCCAGGGAAAGATTCTCGATGGGCGCAACAGCTACTCCAAGACAGACCCCGACGCCACGTTCATGCGGATGAAGGAGGACCACATGAGGAACGGGCAGCTCAAGCCCGGATACAACCCGCAGGTCAGTACCAACAGACAGTTCATCCTGAACTATACCCTCCACCAGTGTGCCGGTGACACCTCCACCTATCCCCTGCACATGGAAGACTTCCATTCCCTGTACGGCAGATATCCTGACGTGTCCGTCTGTGACGCCGGATACGGAAGCGAGGAGAACTACCTGTACGCCTTCAGGCATGGCATTGAAACCTTCATAAAGTACAGCTATTTCCACAAGGAACAGAAAAGGAGCTTCAGGAATGACCCGTTCCTGTCTGCCAACTTTTACTATAATGAAGAAACCGACGGGATGTACTGTCCGATGGGACAGAGGATGAAAAGACTCTCCGATGTAAAGCGGACGACGGACAACGGTTTTGTACAGACCATCTCAAGGTACAGGGCCCGGAACTGCAAGGGCTGCCCGTTAAGATGCCGGTGTCACAGAAGCCGGTCGGAAAGGATTGTGCAGGTAAACCACAGGCTGAGGAAAATCAAGGAAAGGGAACGTGAGAAACTCCTTTCTGCGGAAGGTCTTAAATACCGGAGCCAGCGGCCGCAGGATGTGGAAGCCGTATTTGGAAACCTCAAGAACAACAAGCACTTCAAGAGGTTCCATCTCCGTGGACTGAAGAAGGTGGAAATTGAATTTGGCCTGCTGGCCATAGCGCATAATCTTGCAAAAGTAGCCTCTTAGGAGGCTTCTGACCAAGAAAAAACCGTTTAAAGCGATGAAATCTGTAGAAAGAAACTTGTAAATTCCTTTTTTTGAGAAAAATCCAAACGACTTCAGTCTGATATGAAACGACAGAGGCCATCTCAATTCATTTTGAGACAGCCTCTTTTTTT
>NZ_LT635792.1 GCF_900128455.1 Bacteroides mediterraneensis
TCCGTGAACAGGTTGTTCGGCAGGCGGATGGCGGACACCAGATCCGCCTTTCTCATCATCATGTAGCGTGTGCCGCCGTTGCCCTCCGTATCCAGCACGCCCTGCGAGGTGATGAATGCCACGATACCGCCGTCACGCACCGCGTCCAGCCCTTTCAGAAAGAAATAGGTATGCACCTTCCTTGCCGCTATCTTTTTGAATACCGAGCCATTGGTGTATTCCGGGTCGAACACCGCTATATCCCCGAAAGGGATGTTGGAGATGGCAAGGTCAAACCGGTTCAGGAACGGCTTTTCTATCTTCTCGAAGCCTTCCGTGCGTATCTTCTGCTGCGGGTACAGGTGTCCGAGCATCTTGCCCGTCAGCAGGTCTTTCTCGAAAGCCATGACCTCCGCCTGCGGGTTGTCCGACAGTACCGGGGCGATGAACGCGCCCATGCCCGCCGACGGCTCCAGCACGAGCTTCGGTCGCACCTTCTTGTCGTGGAGCACGTCCACGATGGTGTCCGTGATGGCTTGCGGCGTGTAGAACGCCGTCAGCACCGAGGCTTTCAGCGAGTCCACATACCGCTTGTACTCCGTTTCGTCCCTGCTGTTCTCCCTGATGATACGGTGCAGTTCCACCGTCGGGGCGAACAGTTCGAGGTCGGATTTCGCCCAATGCACGGCATCCGCCAGTTCCTTTGCCGGGTTCAGGATGCACTTCAGCCCTCCAAAGCCGCAGTACCGCTCCAGCAGCGCACGTTCCCTTTCCGTCGGGGTGCGCCGTTCCCGGTCAAGCGTGAACGCCGTGCGTACCGCCTCGATGTTGTCCCTCAGTTTCTGTTTCCTATTGAACGCCATAGGACTCCAGATAAAGCATGACGGTTCCTACCAGCTCCGTGTAGAGCAGGTCATGCGCGGGTGACAGGGCGAAGGTGTCATCCGACGTGTCGTAACCGGCAAACAGGTTGTTCAGGTGGGGGTAGAGCCTGCGGCAGAACGGTTCACGCTCCTGTTCCGCCACCTCGTCGGCAAACTCCCTCTCCACGACCTCCGTCAGCAGGGCGTAGGGAGAGAAGTGCAGCCCTTCGAGCAGCACGCTCATGGCTTCCTCGTGGGCGTCCTCCACCGTGCCGCCCGCCAGCCTTTCCTTCTCGAAAGTGGCGGTGGCGGCTTCTTCGCGTCCGGCAATGAAACCGGTATCCGATGCTTTGTCGGGATGGTATTTTCTCAGGTAGTCCAGCAGGTACAGCCCGTAATAAGACAGTTCCGCCGGAACGGTTTTCTTGTTCTGTTTCATCTTTTTATGGATTTAGTGGTGAAAAAAATCGGATATTGATATGGATAAAGGAGAAGAAAAAAGGCACCCGGTATCCCTCCGAGTGCCGCCACTAAATCCATGTAAAGAAACAGTATCAACGAATTGAAACAGATTATTACATGAATCAGTGGCAAAGGTAGTCATTATTTTCTTCTTCCTTTCATGTTTG
>NZ_LT635793.1 GCF_900128455.1 Bacteroides mediterraneensis
GCTTTGCCGGGTAGGTCAGGGGCATTACTGCCCCTTTCCCCCCTCAGAACCGTACATGAAAGTTTCCAATCATACGGCTCAAGCAGTGTTAAATTTCTATTTAATAGAAACCAGCTCATAGTTACATCTTATTAGTTTGAATGACTTTTCTTCTACAGCTGTCATGCAGCAGGAAATTTACTTTCTTGCCATTGACTATTTGTTGGGAAGTTCCCCAAGGATGTTCCTTGTCTATGGGTTTACCACATACGGGACATAAATGGTTCTGTCTTTCCCACATGTACAGCAATGATTTTCTACCGTTGAGCGACTGTAGCATCTTGTAAGTCTTACGCTTTTCAAAATACTCTGTCCATTCGGGGTCAAAGGGATTTGCTTCACCTTTTACCTTGACATATCGGGTAATCTTTGTGTCATACAGCCTTTTCAGTGCAATCCTGTCATCAGTCTTGCCTTTCTTGAAGTTTGCCACGAAGCACCAGTTGCGGTTTTTTATCCGTGTAAAGTATCGGTCGGCAATCCAGTATTTGCCTTTCTTGGGGTGTCGTCTCTTAGCCCATTGCCATAACTTTTCAAATATCAGGTAGTCAGCTTTTCCGAATGTGTCAGAAGCCACACAATTCTTATAGTAGTTTACCCAGCCTGTTATCACAGGATTCAAGAGCCTTATAAGTGATTCCTGTTTGCTTCCTTTATTGGAATCAATGATTCCCCGGATTTTCTGCATGAATTTCTTCAGGCTCTTTTTGGACGGTTTGATTAGAAGCACTCCTTTGTATTTTCGGATATTGTACCCAAGAAAATCAAATCCGTCATCAATGTGCGTAATCTTTGTTTTCTCTTCCGACAGGGTTAATCCCCTTTCCTTGAGAAAGTCTACTACTAACGGTTTGATTTCTTCCAAAGCTTCCTTGCTTCTACCCGTGATGATAAAATCATCCGCATAGCGTACAAGATGTACTTTGGGATAGTAGGTCGTTTTCCTGTTTACAAATTTCTTGTGATACTTCTCTGCAAGCATAGTTTGCAGCCCGTCCAGTGTCATATTCGCAAGAGTTGGTGAGATGATACCGCCCTGTGGGGTACCCTCTTCCGTAGGGAATAGCTCCTTGTTGAAGACAAAACCGCATTTGAGCCATTTCCGCAGCATCACTTTATCCATAGGGATATTGTTCAGCAGCCATTCGTGGCTGATGTGGTCGAAACAACCTTTGATGTCACCCTCCATAATCCATTCGGGAGAAGTTTTCTTTGCAAGGACACAAAAACATTGTTCCCTTGCATCTCCAGTACTTCTCTCTTTACGGAAACCGTAGGAATTACTGTCCGCAGTTGTTTCCGATACAGGTTCCAACGCAAGCAGGTATAATGCCTGCATAGCCCTGTCTTTCATCGTCGGGATACCTAAAGGACGTAGTTTCCCATTACTCTTTTTGATATTGACCCTTTTTAACGGCTGGGGCTTGTAGCCTCTTCTTTTCAGTTCACCGATAGCCTTGAATCTGGCATTGGGAGTTGACCATTTCACCTTGTCAACGCCTGCGGTGTCACTGCCACTGTTTGATGTAACACGCTTTACGGCTAAAGCTTTAGCGTAAAACGAATGCGTTAGCACCCATTGCAAAGATTTCACCTTGCCGTGTTTGCCCGCCTTTTGAGCTTTTACAATACGTGCTTGTAGCTTATTAACCGCTATCTCACACTTGTTCCAGTCTATGCTTTCCCAAGTGCTCCATTTCCGGTCAGTAGATGCACACGATGTTTTAATCTCGTTCATTTGCTTTTCTCCTTTAATAAGTTCTATAAGTTTCTTGTAAAACATCCACCATGCGGAAGTCTGCCCACTTTCGTGTGAGGTGATGTTTCAACCTCTATCCGTTCCATTATAGAACGGCATTCGCTTTCTCCGCATTCCTCTGCCCGCACTCCATTCGGCTTCACTTACGGTCTGCTTACCTGCTGTTAACAGGAGAAGTACGGGTTTACCATGTTTCTTGTATATGACAAACGAATGGGTTAGAATCCGTCTATCCGCCGGCAGTCGTTATGTCCGTGTAACCTTAGCATGGAGAAGGTTATCCGACTGCATCCCTTTTGGGTTAGAGCCCAGTATCATTAGCAGCTCATTCGAAGTTACGACGTTTATCAACGGTTCACATTACGTTATTCATACCATTCAGCCTAGCTCCCCTGTCGTTCGATACTAACGGCAGTTGTCATCCCCTCACGGTTCAGACTTCTCCTTTCGGAAGGGCTTCATTGTTGGTTCTGTTACCGCACGGGTTCATTGCTTAATACCGCACGTTCCCATAGGCTACTGTTGACGGAACAACAGGTTCAATCGTTCTATTTCCAACTCGTGGAATGAAAGTTGAACAATCATATACAAGACTTACATGTCACAGCCATGC
>NZ_LT635794.1 GCF_900128455.1 Bacteroides mediterraneensis
TGACGAAGACATTCATGTACTTGCTGATAAATTAGGATTGAGTTTTGAACAGACCTGCGAGCAACTGAGAGTGAACTATGACGGCTATCATTTCTGCTACAAGTCGGTAGGCATGTACAATCCTTTCAGTTTGCTGAGTACCTTTGCCAATATGCAGATTGGGAGCTACTGGTTCGAGACGGGCACGCCGACCTACCTGGTGGAACTGATGAAGCTTCACCATTACCGGGTGGATGAAATCGAGCACATCGTGACCAGCGGTCCGGTACTGGACTCCATCGATGCGGCTTCCACGGACCCGGTGCCGGTCATCTACCAGAGCGGGTACCTGACCATCAAGGATTACAATGCGGAGTTTGAGAACTATACGTTGGGTTTCCCGAACCGGGAGGTGGAGCAGGGCTTCTTCCGTTTCCTGCTTCCTCATTATGCGTCGGTGAGCACCAGCAAGTCGCCCTACGAGATTCAGTGCTTTGTGGGTGAGGTGCGCAAGGGGGATGTGGACGGTTTCCTGAGCCGGTTGCAGACGTTCTTCGACGATACGCCCTACGAGCTGGCCCGCGACCGGGAGGTGCATTACCAGAACATCCTCTACATCGTGTTCAAGCTGATGGGTTTCCACACGGAGGTGGAATACCGGACTTCGCGCGGCCGGGTGGACCTGGTACTGAAGACTTCCGACTACATCTACGTGATGGAGTTCAAGTTGAACGGCACCGCCGAGGAGGCCTTGCAGCAGATAGAGGAGAAAGGTTATGCTTCGGCTTTTGCAGCGGACGGTCGTAAGGTAATTAAGGTGGGGGTGAACTTCAGTGACGAGACCCGGAGCATCGAGCGGTGGATTGTGGCGTGAAAGCTGGCGTTCACGCCGTTGATTTCAATTTGTGAGATTAGGAATTGCAGCAGATAAATCTTACCTTTGTGTAGGTATAAAAACGAAACGGCCATGAACAGACTTTATCCGGTAGGCATACAGAATTTCGAAGATCTCCGCAGCAGGGGATATATTTATGTAGATAAGACGTCTCTTTTATATAACCTGGTACAGACAGGGAAGTATTATTTCTTGAGCCGTCCCCGTCGGTTCGGGAAGAGCCTGATGATTTCCACATTGGAGGCTTATTTTCAGGGGAAGAAGGAACTTTTCAAGGGACTTGCCATGGAAAGTCTGGAGAAAGACTGGACGGTGCATCCCGTACTGCACATGGATTTGAATACGGAAAAGTATGACACGGAGGCAAGTCTGGAAAACAAGCTGGAACTGACCCTGAAACAATGGGAGGCGGAATATGGCTATAATCCGGATGAGTATTCCGTGGCGACCCGTTTCGAGGGAGTAATCCGCCGGGCAGCGAAGAAAACCGGACAGAAGGTGGTGATTCTGATTGATGAGTATGACAAGCCGATGCTTCAGGCTATTTCCAAACCTGAATTACAGACTGAATTCCGCAACACGCTCAAGGCGTTCTACGGGGCGCTCAAGTCGTGCGACGGTTCCATTTATTTTGCGATGCTGACGGGCGTGACGAAGTTCAGCAAGGTGAGCGTGTTCAGCGACTTGAACAACCTGCGCGACATTTCCATGGTGAATCAGTATGCCGAGATTTGTGGTATCAGTGAGGCTGAGCTTCACCAGTACTTTGACGAAGACATTCATGTACTTGCTGATAAATTAGGATTGAGTTTTGAACAGACCTGCGAGCAACTGAGAGTGAACTATGACGGCTATCATTTCTGCTACAAGTCGGTAGGCATGTACAATCCTTTCAGTTTGCTGAGTACCTTTGCCAATATGCAGATTGGGAGCTA
>NZ_LT635795.1 GCF_900128455.1 Bacteroides mediterraneensis
CCTAAATTCCGCAGCATTTTAGTTTAACTTATTTTATAAGTACCTGAGCAACAAAAAGTTGCTCAGGATTTTGCCATGTCAGATTTTTCACCTATCTTAGTGTTGCAAATCAAAATATGTATCAAACCCGACAGACATGGCAAAGGTAGCAATAAAATCTGAGAAACTCTCTCCTTTTGGAGGAATTTTTTCAATAATGGAGCAATTTGACTCCAATCTCTCATCTGTAATCGACTCAACCCTCGGTATGAGATGTAGGCTGTATGGTTATCAATACAGCGAAATCATCCGTTCGCTTATGAGCGTTTATTTCTGTGGCGGCTCATGCATAGAGGATGTCACCACTCATCTGATGTACCACCTCTCGCTTCATCCGACATTTCGCACATGCAGTGCCGACACGATTCTCAGAGCCATAAAGGAACTGACCCAGGATAACATTTCCTACACATCCGACACTGGCAAGACCTACGACTTCAACACGGCAGACATGCTGAATACACTGCTCCTCAATTGCCTATTGTCCACAGGGCAGCTGAAAGAGGGCGAGGGGTATGACGTTGACTTCGACCACCAGTTCATAGAGGCTGAGAAGTTTGATGCGAAACCCACATACAAGAAGTTTCTCGGGTACCGTCCAGGTGTGGCTGTCATTGGCGACATGATTGTCGGCATAGAGAACAGCGACGGCAACACTAACGTTCGTTTCCACCAGAAGGACACGTTGAGGAGATTCTTTGAGAGGATTGAACAGAAAGGATTGACAGTCAATCGTTTCAGGGCAGATTGCGGATCCTGCTCAGAGGAAATTGTGGAAGAGGTCGGAAAGCATTGCATGACTTTCTATATCCGCGCCAACCGCTGCGGTTCGCTCTACGATGACATCTTTGCACTCAGAGGGTGGAAGAGAGAGGAACTGGGCGGCATTGAGTTTGAACTGAACTCCATTCTTGTTGAGAAATGGAAAGGGAGGGCATACCGTCTTGTAATCCAAAGGCAGAAGCGAATTGACGGTGAGATTGACCTGTGGGAAGGCGAATACACCTACCGCTGCATCCTTACAAATGACTACGAGTCTTCCGAGAAAGAGATTGTCAAATTCTATAACCTCCGTGGAGGGAAGGAACGCATCTTCGATGAAATGAATAACGGATTCGGCTGGAACAGGCTTCCAAAATCCTTCATGGGAGAAAACACGGTGTTTCTTCTGCTTACGGCACTCATACGCAACTTCTATAAATTCATCATGGCGAGGCTTGACGTGAAGAGGTTCGGACTCAAAGCAACAAGCCGCATCAAGGCGTTTGTCTTCAAGTTCATCTCTGTGCCAGCCAAATGGGGCAGGACATCAAGGCAGTATGTGCTGAATATCTATTCATGCAACAACGCTTATGCTGATGTGTTCCAGAATGACTTTGGATAACACCGACAACTTATGGTCGTGACTTTGCGTATTGCCTCAAGTCGCATGGTGGGGTAAGGGGCGTTTATATGTCTTTATGGTGACATTCGATGCACTGTGCCCCCTTTTTACTAACGATGCAGATTATTTTCGCTTCTGTATCATATAGGCGCGTAGTTGCGGATTTGAGG
>NZ_LT635796.1 GCF_900128455.1 Bacteroides mediterraneensis
CGTATGGCGGCTTCCATGTCGCCGCCCAGCTTCTCCGCCAGTTCGCGGACTTCCATCTTCTCCGTTTCCTCCGTCGTGTAGGCGTAGGCTAAGCACCCAGCGCCTTGTCATATTTCTATGGTAGGTTTCCGAGTACTCGCCTCCGAACCGGACTTACAAGTCTCCCTGTATCCGGCTCTCCACTAATTAATTCAGTCTGATTCTTCGGTCGGGGTCTATTTTTGCATGACATTTTGAGCAGACAGCCAAAGTTTTTCGTCTTCGAGCTATCATTTTCTTTTCCCAGTCGGATTTACCTTTCAGGTCTTTAAGTTTGCGAACGTGATGCATTTCGAGTTTATCGGTAGCACCGCATAATTCGCAGACTTGGAGTTTCAGCCTTTCCATAAGGCTATTACGTCCACCTGTTATGGAAACTGTCCGTGGAATAGTGTCACAGTAAATATTCCCTGCAACCTTTTTGCGTTTGAAACCATCATGATAAAATGATTGGTAAAGTGTCTTACCCTTGCTATTTTCATATGCCACTTGGAAAACCTTGTTCTTTTTATATTTCAGAAGTATTTTCTTTACAGATGATTTGTATTTGTTCGCAAATACCTTATACATGCTGTATGACATAATGTGATAGAAAGAATTGATGACATAGCTATTATTGGCTATTGAGTAGTAATTATAGAACCCTCGGATTTCGGCATTGAACTGACTGACTATTTCCAAGTCATCCAAGTTCAGCATGTACGTTCTGACGATGGATTTCCAAACCTCTTTGCCATTGACAACCGCTATTCTTGCGACTTTATAATCAAAGAGTTTCTTCCGCATCGTTTCAAAATTCAGGTACAAGACAGGCTTGTGTCCGAATGCCCTAACCGTTCTACCGAACTTATCCTTACGTAAATCGTTACACCTGCGTATAAATACGTCATATCCGAGAAATTTCGCTGGTTTTTGTGCATTGGTTATCAGTGTCTTTTCATCTGACAGTTCCAGTTTAAGAGCTTCATTAAGATAATTCTTAATATCCTCTTTTACTGTTTTGCAGTCTTCAAGACTACCGGTAATTCCAATCAGAAAATCATCTGCGTATCTCACGTATTTTAACCGTTTGATGCTGCTGTCCATTTCATTACGTGCCGGATAGTTGTTCCGTTCTTCTCGTAGCCGCTTAATTTCAGCGGTCATCTGTTCCCTTACCTTTGCATCTTTCTCATTTTTCAGTTTCTTTGCCAGTCGGTATCTCCGCTGTTCGTAGAGCTTGTATCGAGCGTCGCCTTTTCTCGTTACTCCTTTATTGAACCGATTGGTGTATTCCTTGATGTACTTGTCGAACTTGTCAAGGTAGATATTAGCCAGTATTGGGCTGATAATCCCGCCTTGCGGAGTTCCACTGTACGTTCTATGAAATACCCAGTCTTCCACATATCCGGCATTCAGGAACTTTCGGATAAGCCGCAAAAATCTTTCGTCAGCGATACGTTCCCGAAGAATATTAATCAATACGTCATGATTGATATTGTCGAAGAATCCTTTAATATCGCCTTCAATAAACCATTTCACGGCAGTGAATGTCTTTTGTATATCTATAAGAGCAGTATGACAACTTCGTTTGGGACGAAACCCATGCGAAGTATGTTCAAAACTACCTTCATAGATTGCTTCAAGTATCATTCTAACTACTTCCTGTACCAGCTTATCATCAAAAGAGGGTATGCCAAGCGGACGTTTTTTCCCGTTTTTCTTAAGTATGTACGTCCTTTTGGACGGGTTAGGCTGATAAGTCTCATTTTTAAGACTACCAATCAGTTGTTCAATTCGGTCAATGCTCATTCCGTCAATGGTTTTACCATCGGCTCCTGCCGTCATGTTGCCTGTCTTGCTATAAATATTCTGATAGGCTACATAAAACATTTCCTCGTTAAACAGTACTCTATACAGCCGCTCAAACTTATAGTTCAAGTTACCGCTGTGTTTACTCAGACTGTTCAACACATTTTCTGGATTTCTCATGTCTCTCACATCTTCCTTTAAATTGTTAAACTTAATTAGCTGCTTCCCTTCGCCATGTACAGGGCGTTACCCTGCTCAGACTACTATGGAAGCTCCGTTGCCATGCCGGATATTCAGGGGCAGACCCCATAGCCGTACAACTGGCTTTCCGGTTTAGGCAATCCCCGTTTAGAAATTTGACGACTATTTGGCTTGACAGATTGTCGGATACGACTTTCGTCCTTTACTACTTATGGTAGTTGCCTTGCGGTAAGTTTATGCTACTCCTGCTACAAATCATCAGTGTAGTACCGCAACATGACGGTATAATTCCGAAGAATTATTCAACTGTCTTCCGTCATTGCCCAAGGATACGACTGCTCGGACTATCGTTCAACCAATACAGGCTTTATCCTCATATCTGTCATTTTAACTTGCCATTCGGTCGCAGCCTGACAGTTGGCTGACTTATGGCTTTACCAACGTGCTGTGTTCCCTTATGGGGTTTCCCCCTCCGGTAAGCGGTTGTTAATGGGCATTATAAACACTTGCCCAGTCGCTTGCCAAAGCGACATTCATCAAATTCCCTTTACGGGCGCACTAAATACTCCTGCATGGACACCTCCGTGGCGTACACCGCCGACTGCGTGCCGCCCAAGCCTATCCACACCTCCTTGTACCG
>NZ_LT635797.1 GCF_900128455.1 Bacteroides mediterraneensis
GTATCCCATAGTATCACCGGCAAAATCGAGGAAAAGCTTTTCGCCGCCCGTACGCATGTCGGCAAGTATGGTGGATGGCGACTCCTTCCTGGCCTCTGTGTTCTGATTGTAATGAAAACGGAACTGTGTCAGGCTGTAGTGGTCATCCGGATGCTCATTACGGTATTCTTCCCAAAGCAGCTTCAGCGTGACATGCTTGCGCTTCATCTCCTCCTGAAGATATGGAAGAAGGGCTTTGAATGTTTCAAAACGCTTGTCGCTATATGCAGGATTGCCGCCCTTGAGACGGTGCTCAAGAATGGGATCATCCAACCTGATAAGTTCATCAAGGCTCAGACTGTCAGCGTTGACCTTATTCATGTAGTTGTTCACTGTCTCCTTGTTCATGCCGATTATATCAGCAGCCTTGCGGTTGGAGATTCCGCTCTTCTTTAGTAGAAGAAGTTGTTTGATCTGGCTCATATTCTTACTTTTTCCTGCCATAGTCGTATCGTATGAAGATTGTTTTCTGCATACAAGATACGGGAAAAGAGTAGCAAGTGAACGGACATGCTCCGTTTTTTATGCAGGCATTGTCGTTTCTGTGAGAAGGTGAACGGATATACTCCGTTTTCCGTATGTAGACAACTGATTATAGTATTATTACATTCTCATTAGTGAACGGATATACTCCGATTTCTGTAGAGAAAACGGAGATTCTATCGTAATATCCAAACCACTGAACGGATATGCTCCGTTTTTTATGGCGTTTTGTGGCGTTTTTAGCTGAAATGAACGGATATACTCCGTTTTTCAGGCACTTTTCAAGGCCAATTTAGCGGTAAAACTGGATGGATTAAGCCGTTCAGAGTGGGTGGGGATGCTCCGTTTTCGGCA
>NZ_LT635798.1 GCF_900128455.1 Bacteroides mediterraneensis
TAAATAACTGTGATATGAAATCTTACGGTTTTGAAATTGAACTGGGATGGCGTGACCAGATTGGTGATTTCAAATATGGCGTATCATTCAACATGTCTGATGCACAGCAGAAAATTACCCGTTATCCGAACCCGTCAAATTCTTTGAACACCTATTATGAAGGCCAGATGCTGAACGAAATCTGGGGATACACCACCATCGGCATTGCCCAGAGTGATGAGGAAATGGCCGCTCACCTGGCAAAAGTGGATCAGAGTTCATTAGGCAGCGGATGGGGTGCCGGTGATATCATGTATGCCGACTTGAATGGTGATGGACGTGTAAATACAGGTTCCTATACAACGGATGATCCGGGCGACCTGCGTGTAATCGGTAATTCTACTCCGCGTTACAATTATGGCTTTACAGTTGATGGTTCCTGGAAAGGATTTGACTTACGATTGTTCTTCCAGGGTATCGGGAAACGTGATTTGTGGTTGCCTGGTACGTATTTCTGGGGTACGAATGGAGGTATGTGGTCGTCTAACGTGTTTGAGGAACACTTGGATTATTGGACTCCTGAAAACCCGAATGCATATTATGCACGTCCGTCTTGGACCAGCCGCAACCACCAGACCCAGACACGCTATCTGCAGAATGGCGCTTATCTCCGTCTGAAGAATATCACATTGGGTTACACATTGCCGAAGGCTTGGACTCAGAAAGCCTCCATGGAAAACGTACGTATTTATATCTCAGGTGATAATCTGTTGACATTTAGTCATGTAAGCAGCATTTTTGACCCGGAAAATATTGGTTCTCTGTATAGTGACGCCGGTAAGACTTATCCGTTGCAGCGCGTTGTATCAGTAGGTGTTAATATTAACTTCTAAATAGTGAAGAGAAAATGAAAACAACATATAAAAGTTTATTTGTAGCATGTATGCTGGCCGGATCGGGTTTGGCAATTACTTCATGTAATGACTTCTTGGATTTGGCTCCGTTGGATGAAGTTACTCCGGAGGTCTATTTTCAAAGTGCCGACCAGTTGGGGGCCTATAGTATCTCACAGTATAACAGTATTTTTACAGCTCCCAGCGGATGGGGACAAGGAGCCATCCTGACAGGGGATGCCAATACTGACAATATGGTAAGCGGAGACGCAAGCCAGAGTTATTTTACGAAGGATTACTGGAAGGTTTCACAATCTGGAGATTTGGGATTCAGCCTGATCCGTTATTGCAACTATTTCTTTGAGAACGTGCTTCCGAAATACGAAGCTGGCATGTATGACAGTGATTTGGCCAATGCCAAACATTACATTGGTGAAATGTATTTCATCCGGGCATGGGTTTATTTCTCACGTCTGAAAACTTATGGCGATTATCCGATTGTAACCGAGGTGGTAACGGATAACAAGGAAGATTTGATTGCCCATGGTACACGTATGCCGAGAAATGAAGTCGCAGATTTTATTCTCAGCGATTTGGACAAGGCCATCGGATTTTTACAGGACAAAGGCTTTGCGGCCAATAACCGTATTAATAAGCAGGTGGCACAACTTGTAAAGTCACGTGTCGCTTTGTATGAGGCTTCTTTTGAAACATACCATAAAGGTACTGGACGGGTACCGGGTGATGAAGGATGGCCAGGAGCAAAATTACATCCAAACTATCAGTTTGACGTGACAGCCCATGTCAAGGACTTACTGACTCAGGCTATGGAAGCTGCCAAACTTGTAGCCGACGGAGTTACTTTGACAGAAAATACAGGTGTTCTTGACCAGGACCCGTTGGCTCCGACAACTGGATGGAACCCTTACTTTGAAATGTATAATAGCCAGGATTTGTCGGGCATCAGTGAAGTCCTGATGTGGAAGGCTTACGGAACAGTGGGCTCTTCGAATATCAATCACGGCGTTCCGGCTTATATCGTGACAGGTGGTTATAACGGCTTGTTGAAAGGATATATTGAAAGCTTCCTGATGGAGGACGGCCTGCCTATTTATGCTTCATCTTCAAAAAAGCCTTATATGGGTGATGAGACCTTGGACAACGTAAAGGCCAACCGTGATGGCCGTTTGCAGCTGTTCGTCTTTGGAGAAAGCAATAAGCTTCCGATTCTTTCAACTGGGAACGATGAGGTTCATACCTTTCTTCCGGTATTGGCTCCGAAACGTGCAGGTGAAATGGGAGATATGACAGGTTACCGTATGCGCAAGGGAGAAAGCTTTGACAAGACTCAGAATGTATACGGTAAGGCTCAGTCTACAACCGGACAGATTTTGTTCCGTGGCGTAGAAGCTTACTTGAACTATATTGAAGCTCAGTATATGCGCGATGGAAAGATTGATGGTACTTCTGAAAAGTACTGGAAGGCTGTCCGTACACGTGCTCATGTAGA
>NZ_LT635799.1 GCF_900128455.1 Bacteroides mediterraneensis
CACCCTCGGCGGCATAGCCGGCGCCTTCGACATGGAGGCGGAACAGACCGTCGGCGAACCTGTCTCCACGGTCTTCGCCTTCACCCGTGAAGGCAGCAAGCTCACGGCCGACCTGCGCCTGCTGGGTACGATGGGAGACGTGCAGACGCTGGTGCTGGACATCGTCTTCACCGACGGCGGACGCACACAACATACGGAGGTAGAACTGACCGAGGCCATGAAGGAGTTTAACGGCGACATGACCACCGCCTACCGTGTGACCGGAACACTGGAAACGCCCGTCGGCATGGAAGAAGGCAAGGGCGAGATTACCGGATGGGAAACGGGGGACGGAGGCGACGTTAGCGCGGAAATGTAAGACAATTAATAATTAACAATTAACAATGAATAAAATGAAGACTAAACACTTTGCACTCGCAGTGCTGGCATTGTCACTTGCCGCCTGCAACAATGAAAATGAGATTTTGAACAACGACGGTCCCGTAGCCGCACAGTTCACCGCCGACATCTATAAGGCCGTATCCACCCGCGTCAATTCGGAGGGGACCGGCTTTACCGACAAAGACTGTATCGGCATCAACAGCGAAGACATCACCAACGTGCCCTACGTGAGAGAGAACGGCCAGTTCGGGCCCAAGGGTACAACCATCTATTTCAATGACACCGAAACGAAGACCTTCAGCGCCTACTACCCGTATAGGGAGGACAGCGAATTGCAGAATGGAATCGTGTCAGTCAACACCGATCAATACGGTCAGGGCCCCGAAATAGACTTCCTTTTCGCCTCGGGAGCCACGGGCAGCACCAGCAGCCCGACGGTGAGCTTCACCGGCGAGCATGCGTTCAAGCACTGCATGAGCCTCGTCAAG
>NZ_LT635800.1 GCF_900128455.1 Bacteroides mediterraneensis
ACCAAGAACGGTAAAGCTGGAAAAACTCACGTAAATTATTCTGGAAACGTTCGTTTCAATGACGGTATCGGCATTCCGAAAATGGCCAATTCTTATGACTTTGCCACCATGTTCAATGCAGCCAATGTGAATGACGGTAATGCTCCTATCTTTAATGATGCGTATATGCAGAATATTAAAGATTACATGGAGGGCAAACTGACACAGTCAACTGTCGCTAATGGTAATGTATGGGCCAAGTGGAACGAAGGCGCTTATGATAATGTGGACTGGTTTAAGGAATTTTATAAGAGCTGGGTTCCTTCCCAGGAGCATAACCTCAGTGTAAGTGGAGGTAATGAAAAGACCCAGTATGTATTGAGTGGAAACTTCTTGGGACAAAACGGTTTGTTGCGTCATGGTGAGGATTACATGAACCGTTATACACTGAATGGAAAAATCACTACACAGCTTGCCAGCTGGGCCAGATTGACTTATACCACCCGTTGGACCCGGGAAGATTATGGACGTCCGTCTTATATGAGTGGTTTGTTCTTCCACAATGTAGCCCGTAAATGGCCTATCCAGCCTGCATACGACCCGAATGGCTTTCCCATGAATGAAAGTGAAATCGAACAGATGGAAAATGGCGGTTTGCAGACCAAAAACAAGGATTTTTATACCAACCAGTTGGCGGTTGTATTTGAACCTATCAAAGACTGGCACATCAATCTGGAGGGAACCATTCGTACCCAATCCGATTTTGAGCATTGGGAGGTACTCCCTGTTTATTACTGGGACGTAAACGGTAACCAGCAGCCTATGGCTTGGGGAATGGGAGACGGAACTTACTCTCCAGGACAAAGCCGGGTAAATGAGTATGGTTACAAAGAAAATTACTATGCCACCAATATTTATACGGACTATTCAAAAACATTCAAGAGCGGTCATTACTTTAAGGTCCTGCTTGGTTTCAATGCTGAAAAATATTCGACCCGTAGTATTACAGGACAGCGTGACGG